>NZ_JACCFS010000001.1:2400000-4800000 GCF_013410755.1 Nocardiopsis aegyptia | reverse complement strand
CGACGAAGAACACTGGCTACTCGGCGCCCCGCGTCCGAGCCTGCGAGGACGCCGGAGAGTACGGCGAGGGCGCCGACGCGTCCGGAGGGCCTGGAGGTGCACTCCCGAGGAACGAGGGAGCGCACCAGAAGGCGCGAAGGCCCCGTCTAAGGGGCGCACGAGCACGGGCCAAAGCTAGAAGGACTGCGCCGCAGGCGTCCGTTGAGGGTGGTGGCGGGCGACGGCGTGGGCACGAGCGGAGGCCCCAAGAAAGCACAGAGAGGGCGCCGACGGGTCCTAAAGGGCCTGGAGGTGCACTCCCGAGGAACGAGGGAGTGCACCAGAAGGCGCGAAGGGCGCGTCTAAGGGGCGCCCGACTCCCCGACCCATTCGTCGGCGCCGTCCTCGAAGGACTGGTGCTTCCAGATGGGCACCTGGGCCTTGAGGTCGTCGATGAGGCGGCGGCAGGCCTCGAAGGCCTCCTGCCGGTGCGCGGCGGCGGCCGCCACGACCACCGCCTTGTCGCCGATCCCCAGCTGGCCGACGCGGTGCACCGCGGCCATGCGCAGGACCGGGCGGCCGGGGGCGGAGGTGTCGCTGAGCACCTTCTCCATGATGACGCGCAGCTGCGCCTCCACGGTGGGGTGCGCCGAGTAGGCGAGTGCGGCCACGTCACGGCCGTGGTCGTGGTCGCGCACGGTCCCGATGAACACGGCGGTACCGCCCGCGCGCTCGTCGGTCACGGCGTCCAGGACCTCGTCCACGGACAGCGGGGTCTCGCGTACGGCTGCAATGGTGATCTCTTCCACACCATGACCGTATCAACCTGGGGTTCCTCCGCGCGAGAGCGGACCGGTCGGCGGTCCGGCTCAGCCGCCCTTGCGGCGGCGCAGGTGGCGGATGGCGGCGGCGGTGCCGATGGCGGCCGCCGCGGCGCCGGCCGCACCGGCCGCGGTGATGGTGACCTCCTTGCGGCCGAGGCTGCGGCCCACGAGCGCGTGCTTGCCGCTCTTGGAGGCCATCAGCACCTCCAGGGCCTCCCCGTTGTCGTGGCCCGGCTTCCATCCGGCCTCGCGCAGGGACCCGCAGTCCACCACGCAGGGGTAGACGAGGAACTTCAGCTCGCCCTCCGCGGCCGGGGTGATGCGGGCCTGGTGGAGGCGGCGGATCGCGCCGAAGGCCAGGTTGGCGGGGACCTCGAAGTGCTTCATCCCGGTGATGTCCTCGACCTCCTCCTGGGTCAGCGAGCCCTCGCTGGCGACCGCGAGCGCGCCGTCGGGGCCGTCGACGCCGTGCAGCGCGCAGAAGGCCAGCGCGCTGGTGAGGTCGTCCTCGTGGCAGAACTGCCAGTGCTGCCGGTGGCCCTTGACGGTGAGCAGGCGCGGCGCCGAGAAGTGGCGGCTGAACAGGGTGTCGAGCTCCGGCCCGACCAGCGGCGCGGGGCGCACGACGGTCACCGCGAGGCTGGGGTGGGCGCGGCGGGCGCGTTCGGCCAGGGCCTCGACCTCGGCGAAGTCCCCCATCAGGCCCTCGCTGTTGTCCGACACGCGCGGGGCGTCCTCGGGCAGGGGGACGGGGGAGTCGGGCGCGGCGCCGTAGACCATCGTGCTGGTGACCAGGATGACGCGCGGGATGCCCGAGGCCGCCGCGGCGGTCAGGACGGTCTGGGCCGCGCGGATGTTGTGCGCGCGCCGGTCGGCCGGGCGGGTGTCGGGCGAGCGGTCGTCGGCGGTGTGCACGAGGACGTCGACACCGCCGAGCCGGGAGACCAGCCCGGGGTCGCACACGTCGGCGATCCGCCACGTGACGCCGCGCAGGTCGGCGAACTCCTCGTCGATGGCCACGATCTCCCGCGGGGCCGTGGAACCATCCGGAGTGGCCAGGCGTTGCACGAGGAGCCGACCCACTCCGGAGGCGGCACCGGTGACCGCCACGACCACACCGCCTCCATCGGAGGGGCTGTGCTCTGGGCGAACCTGGCTGCTTTCGGTATTCACTCCGGGCGACTCCCAGCTAACGTGACAGTGGAGACCAAACCTAATCCTGCCTGAGGTCTGATTGTGAGCGACCTGCCTTTCGGTTTCAGCATGCCGAACGATCCCGATGACGAGTCCGGACGCCACTCTGGCGGCTCCGGCTCGGGTGCCGGCAGCGGCCGCCCGGGCGGGGGGGACTCCGGAACGCCGGACGGTTTCCCGTTCGGCGACCCGCAGCAGATGGCCGACATGCTGCGCCAGTTCGCCGACATGATGTCGGCACAGCCGAGCCCCGGCGGCGGGGGCGGCGCATCGCCGTCCTCCACGTCCGGGATCAACTGGGACATGGCCAAGAACATCGCGCGGCACACGGTGTCCCAGCACGGCGACCCGAGTATTCCGCCCCACGACTACGCCAAGGTCGAGGAGGCGCTGCGCCTCGCCGACCTGTGGCTCGACCAGGCTACCGACCTGCCGTCGGGCGTCCACACCGCTCAGGCCTGGAGCCGGTCGGAGTGGATCGAGAAGACGATGGACTCCTGGGCGCAGCTGTGCGACCCGCTGACGTCCAAGACGGTCCAGGCCATGGGGCAGAACCTGCCCGAGGAGATGCAGTCCGTGGCCGGTCCGCTGCTGGGCATGGTCCAGCAGATGGGCGGCATGATGGTCGGCCAGCAGGCCGGCCAGGCCATCGGCGAACTGGCCCGCGAGGTGACCGGTACCACCGACATCGGCCTCCCCCTGGCCGGTGAGGGCAACGCGGCCCTGCTGCCGCCGGGCGTGGCCCGGTTCAGCGAGGGCCTGGAGATCCCCGACGACGAGGTGCGCCTCTACCTCGCGGCCCGCGAGGCGGCCGTCCACCGGCTGTACTCGCACGTGCCGTGGCTGCGCTCGCACGTGTCCCGGCTCGTGGAGGAGTACGCCGCAGGGATGTCGTTCGACGTCAGCGGCCTGGAGGACAAGCTCGGGGAGATCGATCTCACCAACCCCGAGGCGCTCCAGGAGGCGCTGTCCGGCGGTGTGGGCGGCGAGAGCCTGTTCCAGCCGGAGGACACCCCGCAGCAGAAGGCCGCCTTGGGCCGGCTGGAGACCGCTCTGGCCCTGATCGAGGGCTGGGTGGCCACCGTGGTGACCGCCGCGGTGGCCGACCGGCTGCCGCAGGCCAACGCGCTGGCGGAGACCACCCGGCGCCGCCGGGCCACCGGTGGGCCGGCCGAGCACACCTTCGCGGCACTGGTCGGCCTGGAGCTGCGGCCGCGTCGGCTGCGCGAGGCCTCCGCGCTGTGGAGCGCCCTGGAGCGCGAGCGCGGTGTCGAGGGGCGCGACGCCGTGTGGCAGCACCCGGACCTGATGCCGACCGGTGCCGACCTGGACGACCCGGAGGCCTTCGTCAGCGGTGGGGAGTTCGGCGGCGCCGACTTCGACATCTCGACGCTGACCGGCGAGAAGCCCGGTGACAAGCCCGACGACAAGCCGGACGACGGCGGGGACGCGGGCACGGACCGCGGAGAGGACGCCTGAGTGTCGCTGCACGCCGACGCCCGGGCGGTCCTGGGCGCGTGGACCGCGCCCGACGCCAGGCAGGAGCGGCTGCGCCGGGAGTACCTGGCCCACCTGGACGAGCACGAGGACGCAATGTGGCGGACCTGCCGCCCCGGCCACGTGACGGCCAGCTCCGCCGTGATCTCCGCCGATGGTTCCAGGGTGGCGCTCACCCTGCACCGCGCCCTCGGGATGTGGCTGCAGACGGGAGGGCACTGCGAGGCCGACGACGCCGACCTGGCGGCCGCGGCCCTGCGCGAGGCGGAGGAGGAGACCGGGATCCGGGGCCTGGAGCTGCTCCCGGGCCCGGTGTCGCTGGACAGCCATCCGGTGCCGTGCGGTGGCGGGAGTGTCCACTTCGACGTGCGCTACGCGGTGCTGGCCCCGGCCGACGCCGTCCTGGTCCGCGACCCCGACGAGTCCACCGACCTCGGCTGGTTCCCGGTGGACGCGGTGCCGGACCCGTCCGACGACGCCTGCCGTGACCTGGTCCGTCAGGCCGCGGCGGCCGTGGCCGACCACCGCGCCCGCGCGGGCCGCGGCCGGTAGGGCCGCACCGGTAGGGCCACCGGGTCCGGGCGTTCCCTGCCCGCACTCCCTTCGTCCGCGGCGGGGGCCCGGGACTCCACGGTCCGGCCCGGCCGCGAGGGTCGGCCGCGTGCGCCGAGCAGTGCCGGCCGCGGTCAGCCCGCGATGTCGATGGTGGACGGACCGAACAGGTCCGCGTCCTCGACGACGAGTTCGGCCGGGCGGGCGGAGGCGTCGACCTCGTACACGTTGATGTACGACTTGGTCTGCCCCAACTCCAGGTCACCGCCGACCGGCAGGCCGTTGAGCGCCATGGCCTCGGTCGTGGCCTCGCGGTGCGGGGCGGCCACCTCGCCGTCCGTGTCCACGAAGTCGAATCCCGAGACCCCGGCGTGGGTCGGGGAGCGGGTCGTGTTCTTGACCGTCAGGTGCACGACGACGAACTGTCCGTCGGGAGTGAGGGGTCCGTTCCTGCCTTCCAGACCCTCGACCCCGGTGCCCACCGAGGTGACCGTGGCGCGGAAGGTGGTGACGCTCTCGACGGCCGACATCGGCGTGAACTCCCCGCCGGTCATGCCGACGCGTTGTTCCGCGACGGGCGGCGGGTCGTGCGGCGGCGGCTCGTGGCGGATCTCCCGGACGAGAAGGACGACCACCACGAGGAGGAGGACGAGCCCGCAGCTCGCCGTGGCGGTGCCGAGCACGCGCGACCGCTTCGATGTCCCCCCGTGCGTCGCGACGGTCAGCTCCCCTGGCCGTCGGTGTCGTCGTCCAGCGCGATCTCGCCGTCGTCGAGTCCGTGGTCGGTGCCCTCGCCGCCGTGGCCGCACGGCTCCGTGCGGGTGGCGGCGCTGTAGCCCTCCAGGTAGCCGCGGGCGCGGTCCGCCTTGGGGTATCGGTGCACCAGGGCCCAGAAGGCACGGCCGTGGTCGGCGTGGAAGAGGTGCGCGAGTTCGTGGATGAGGACGTAGTCGACCACCCACGCGGGCATCCCCATGAGCCGGCGGGAGATGCGGATGGCACGGGTGTCGGGTGTGCACGAACCCCAGCGCGTGTTCTGGTTGTCCACCCAGCGGACGCTGTCGGGCAGCTCGGTGCCGCCGAGGTAGCGCCGGGCGAGCTCGACGGCGCGCTCCTGGAGCTCGGTGTCTCCGGAGTGGCGGCCGCCCTCACGGGCTTCGAGCCGTTGCAGCATCCGTCCCACCCATCGCTTTTCCTCAGCGCGGGAGAACGTGGCGGGCACGAGGACGACCGTGGTGTCCCCGTCCCTGTAAGCCGACACCGTGCGTCGGCGGCGAGGACTGCGTCGTACCTCGATTTTGGTGTTCGAGGGCACGAAGTTTACGGTAGCCGAGCGGAGCGCTTTCGCACAGGTGTCCGGCGCCGGGTATGTCACGGCTTTCACCGGTTGACCGAGCGAGGCTCCGCGACCGGAAATCCCTGCCCTGTCGACCATTCGTCCCTGACCAGCGCCGTCTCGCGTCCGTGAGACAGGCCACACGGCGGTGTTCGGCAGATCCCATTACATCATTCGGTTATGAAAGTGAGACCGGACGGTGACCCCTGAAGAGGCCTCCGCCCGGTCGTCCGGTCCCTCAGTTCCGGCGGGCACGGTCACGCCTCAACACAGGCGCGACCACGCTATTTCCATGAGTCCCTCTTCCAGGCGACGCTCCGCGCGCTGGCGCGCGCGCAGCCGACGCGCTCCGAGCCTGCGGCCCTCGCGCTCGCGCGGTTCCATGGACCGTTCCTCGGTGTCGGACATCCGGATCAGTTCCTGCAGCATCATCGTGGGTCCTTCGGTGGTGGCTTCGAGTGGGTGGGGGCGGGCGGGGGTGGTTCAGGCCGCGACCGGCGCGGGGTTCTTCCGGGGACGACCGCGCGGGCGCTTGCGCGCCACGACCTGGCCGGCGACGAGCAGCTGCCCGCCCCAGACGCCCCACGGCTCCTTGCGGTCCAGCGCGTCCGCCAGGCACTGCTCACGCACGGGGCAGGCTCCGCAGACGGCCTTGGCCGCCTCGACGTCCGCGGGGGCCTCGGCGAAGAACAGGTCGGGCTCGGTACGGCAGGGAACGTTGGTGTCGCCCAGCCAGGGCGTCTCCAGGACCGACGCAAGCATCGGTGCCCTCCAAGATCTTTGATCGTTTCGTACAACGCGGTCGGTGCTGTCAGTCACCGGAACCGGTCCGGTGAGGGACCTGGACTTGCGATGCCGCCGTCCTCTCCCGCGTCCCTGGGGGACGGAGAACGGACGGAGATACAAAGAAAGCCGCGGCCCCTGATTCGGGGTCCGCGGCCACGGTCGAAACTCTCGGCCTGTCCTGCTCTAGGCCGGAATCCTCCGTGGACACTCCCCCGGTGCGCCGTAACGGCGCGGGGTAGCTTCAGCTTCGGCGTGATCCGCCAGGGGCTTGCCGGTGAGGGCGAAGCCACTGTCAGCGGACACACCACTGCCGTTGCCAGTGCCGATGAGGGCGAACTGGACGTCCTGCCGCTCTCGCAGAGAGCTCAGGTGTCCACGCCCACCGGTGGCGCCGATGACGCCGGCGATGGTGCCGACCCCGGCGGTGGCGTCCGCGCGACCGCGCATGGCGGTGCCCGTGTCAGCGGTCAGGGACCACGGACGCGACGGCATGGTGAAGCCGTGGTTCAACGTGAAGTTCGTCATCAGATCAGGCACCTCCTTCGGGTCGGGCGACAGGGTCTTGCACCTGTGCCAGTGGTGTTCATGGCGACGATGTACACACTATGGGTTGGCCGTGAAAATCAGCAACCTATTTTTGACCTGCGAAAACGTCCGCATCCGGCCAAGAGTTCCCGGGAATCTTCCGGGGCCTGCGAGTGTTGCCGGGCCTTCGCGCGGCGTTCAGCTCCAGCCCTCGGCGTCGATCACCCGGATCATCCCCTCCTGCACGACGGAGCAGACGAGTTCGCCCTCGCGGGTGTAGACGAGCCCGCGGGCCAGGCCGCGCGCGCCCTGCGCGGTGGGCGTCTCCTGGGCGTAGAGCAGCCACTCGTCGGCGCGGAACGGGCGGTGGAACCACATCGCGTGGTCGAGGCTGGCCATGGAGATGCCCGCGAACGAGCGGCCGTGCCGGAGCAGGACTGTGTCGAGCAGGGTCATGTCCGAGGCGTAGGTCATCAGGCACACCTGGGTGAGGCGGTCGTCGGGCAGCTTGCCGTCGACCTTGAGCCACACCGGGTTGGTGGCGGTCCGCAGCCGCGGGTCCCGCTCGGCCTCGAAGGAGAGCGGGCCCGTGGGGCGCAGCTCGATCGGGTGCCAGGTGACGAACCCGGGCAGCTTCCCGAACGCCTCCTGGAGCCGTTCGCGGGTGCTGGGCAGCTCCTCGGGCGGCGGCACGTCGGGCATGGGGATCTGGTGGTCCAGGCCCGGCTCCTCCTTGTGGAAGGACGCCGACAGCGTGAATATCGGCTTGCCGTGCTGGACCGCCACCACCCGTCTGGTGGTGAACGACCGGCCGTCGCGCACCCGGTCGACCTCGTAGACGATCGGCACCGACGGGTCGCCCGGCCGGATGAAGTAGGCGTGCAGGGAGTGGACGTAGCGGTCCTCCGGGGCGGTGCGCCCCGCCGCGACCAGCGCCTGGCCGGCGACGAGCCCGCCGAACACCCGCTGGGGCCCCTCCTCCGGGCTCGACCCCCGGAAGATGTTGACCTCGATGCGCTCCAGGTCCAGCACTGCGAGCAGGTCGTCCAGGGACTGCCCCCGGCCCTGCCCCTCGGCGATCTCACTCATGCGTCGACTCCTCCACGTCCGCTCCGGGCCCCGCGCCGTCCGCGACGACGTCGGCCGCCTCCGCGCCCGCCACCAGCGCGAGCACCGCCTCACCGTAGCGGTCCAGCTTCACGGCCCCGACCCCGGATACCGCCGACAGCTGGGCGACGCTGCTCGGCTCCTGTTCGGCGATGGCCTGGAGGGTCGCGTCGGTGAAGATCACGTACGCGGGCACCTTCTGGTCCTGGGCGCTGGTGCGCCGCCAGTCGCGCAGCCGCTCCAACAGCGCCTCATCGTAGCTGGAGGGGCAGTCCAGGCAGCGGCCCAGCTTGCGCTCGGCCGCGTCGGAGAGGGAGGTGCCGCACACGCGGCACCGGCTGACGCCGCCCTTACGGCGGTCGGCGCGGCGGGAGGAGGTGCTGGGCGAGGCCGGGCGCAGGCCGTCCAGGAAACGGGAGGGCTTGCGGGTGCGGCGCCCGCCCGGCGACCGGGACAGCGACCAGCTCATGGACAGGCTCTCGCGTGCCCGGGTGACCCCGACGTAGAACAGGCGGCGCTCCTCCTCCACCTGCTCGTCGGTCTCGGCGTAGATGATCGGCATCATGCCCTCGGTGAGGCCGACCAGGAACACGGCGTCCCACTCCAGGCCCTTGGCGGAGTGCAGCGAGGCGATGGTCACGCCCTCGAAGCCGGGCGCGTGCTCGGTGGCCATGCGGGTGTCGAGCTCGTCGACGAAGTCGGCCATGGTGGCCGGGCGGCCGCGTGCGCCCGCGGTGGCGGCCATGTCCTCGGCGAGCTGGGCCAGCGCCGAGAGCGACTCCCACCGCTCACGGGCCTGGCGTCCCTCGGGGGCGGCCTCGGTGAGCCCGAGGGGGCCGAGGAGCTGGCGGACGGTGGCCACCAGGGGCTCGGACTCCTCCCCCGCCACCTCGTGCCGGGCACCGCGCAGGGTGTGGACGGCCTTCTTGATCTCGGGGCGCTCGAAGAAGCGCGCGGTGCCGCGCACGGTGAACGGCACCCCCTCGTCGGACAGCGCCTGCTCGTAGGCGGCCGACTGGGAGTTGGTGCGCACCAGGACCGCGATCTCGCCGGCGGGCGTGCCGCCCTCCAGCATCACCGCGATCTGGCGGGCGACCCCGGTGGCCTCGGCGGGCTCGTCGTCGTACTCCTTGTACATGGGGTCGGGGCCGTCGGGGCGCTGGGCGCGCAGCGTCAGGTGCTTGGCGGAGGTGGTACCGCGGGCCTGGGCGATGACGTGGTTGGCCACCCGCACGACCTGGGGGGTGGAGCGGTAGTCGCGTACGAGCTCCACGACGGTGGCGTGGGGGTAGCGCGCCCCGAAGCCGGTGAGGTAGCCGGGGGTGGCGCCCGCGAAGGAGTAGATGGTCTGGCTGGGGTCGCCCACCACGCACAGGTCGTCGCGGTCGCCCAGCCAGGCGTCCAGGAGCAGCTTCTGGAGCGGGTTGACGTCCTGGAACTCGTCGACGACGAAGTAGCGGTACTGGTCACGGACGCGCTGGGCGATCGCGGGGTACTCGGTGATCATGCCCGCGGTGAGTTCGAGCATGGACTCGAAGTCGAGCAGGTTGTGCTCGCGGCGCAGCTCCTCGTAGGCCTCGAAGACCCGGGCGACCTCGGCGGCGGGCAGCGGGGTCTGGCGCCCCTGCTTGGTGGTGGTGCGCTCGTAGTCGGTGGGCCGCACCTGGGTGACCTTGGCCCACTCGATCTCGCTCGCGAGGTCGCGCAGTCCGGTGCGGTCGGGCTGCACGCCGACCGAGTTCGCCGCGCGGGAGACCGCCTGGATCTTGCTCTCGATGAGCGTGGGCTGCGGGCCGCCGACCACCTGCGGCCAGAAGAAGGAGAGCTGGCGCAGCGCGGCGGAGTGGAACGTGCGGGCCTGCACCCTCGGGGCGCCCAGTCCGCGCAGCCGGCCGCGCATCTCGCCCGCGGCCCGTGCGGTGAAGGTCACCGCCAGGATCTGCTGCTCGGAGACGACCCCGCTCGCGACCGCGTGGGCGATGCGGTGGGTGATCGCGCGCGTCTTGCCCGTGCCCGCTCCGGCGAGGATGCACACGGGGCCGCGCAGTGCGCGCGCCGCCTGGGTCTGCTCCGGGTCCAGTCCCTCCAGGACGCGGTCGGGGTCCATGGTGCTCCTGTGTGGTCGGGGCGTGTTGGTGGGCGACGGCGGCCAGTACTGGTCCGTGGGCCCCAGTCTCTCAAGTATCGGGCGTCACCGGGAACGAACCCGACCACGGGCCGAACCTGTGGACGGACCTTGCACGATCGGTACAGCAGAACCAGTCGGGCCTGTGACGCGTCCCACGGGGTGTCTCGCGGTCATGGGAAGCGCTTCGGGCCACGTGGTGTTGACATGTGGGACCGAACGATTCCCACGACCGTAGACAGGACGACGTGAGCGAGATGACGACGACGGCCACCGACCAGTTCACGATGTACACCACTCCTTGGTGCGGCTACTGCAAGCGGCTCAAGAGCCAGCTGGCCCGCGAGGGGATCACCGGACGTGAGGTGAACATCGAGGAGCACCCGGAGTCCGCCGAGTTCGTGATGAAGGTCAACGGAGGGAACCAAACGGTCCCCACGGTGGTCTTCTCTGACGGAGCGGCGATGACCAACCCGTCGCTCGCTCAGGTGAAGAAGAAGCTGGCCGAGTTGGCGTAGGACGGAACTCGGGCCTCCCGAGCACCCAGGTGCGACGGAGGCCCCGGCCGCGGCGGGACCGCGGCCGAGCGGCCCCCACGCCCGCCCGGTCGGCGCACAGGACGATCACGACGGGGAGTGTTGAGTTGGGGGACGACATGAGGTCTCATGACATGGCGGTCGCCGGCGGGGCGGACGTCGGCGTGGTCCGGCGCACGCCGACCGGCTGGCGCGTCGGCGCCGCGCAGGAGGTCCCCGACCTGGTGAGCGCGATGGTCCTCGCGGACCTGCTCACCAGCGAGGCGGGCGTACCGCAGCCGCGCGCGCAGGCCCCCGGACGCGCGCCCGAGGACGCGTCCGAGGTGGAGCGGCTGCGGCACACCATCGCGCAGCTGGAGCACGCGCTGCACTCGCGCGTGGTCGTGGAGCAGGCGATCGGGGTCCTGGCCGAACGGCACACGATGGCGCCGAGGGAGGCCTTCGAGCGGCTGCGCTCGTCCGCCCGGTCCCGCGGGCGCAAGGTCGCCGACCTGGCCCGCGACGTGGTGGAGAGCAGCACCAGCCCCCTGACGACGCTGCCGGACGAGCTCGACGGCACGACCCCCCGCTAGCCCACCCGTCGCCCACCACCGTGCCCGCGGTGCGGACGGGGGCGGGCACCTCCCCTCAACGGACGCCTACGGCGCGGCCCCTGCACCCGTCGCCCACCACCGTGCCCGCGGTGCGAACGGGGGCGGGCACCTCCCCTCAACGGACGCCTACGGCGAAGCCCCTGCCCCGGATCCGCGGGACTCCCCCGGTCACCACCCGCCGGGGAGCTCCCCGCCGTACCAGTGCTCGATGAGGGTCCGGGCGATGGAGACCCGGCCCGGGAGCAGGACCTCCTCGGCCCGGAGCGCGTCCCACAGCTCGGGGCGGGTGAACCAGCGCGTCACGGCGATCTCGTCGTCGGTGCGCTCGGTCTCGCCGACGGCGCGCGCGGTGTAGCCCATCATCAGGCTGCGCGGGAACGGCCAGGGCTGGGAGGACAGGTACTTCGGCTCCTCCACCACCACGCCCGCCTCCTCGGCGACCTCGCGGACGACGGCCTGTTCCAGCGACTCGCCCGCGTCCACGAACCCCGCCAGGACGGAGAAGCGGCGGGCGTCCCAGTTGGGGTTGTTGCCCAGGAGCATCTCCTCGCGGCCGTCGCGTTCGCGGTGCACCAGCATGATCACGGCCGGGTCCATCCGGGGGTACTGCTCGGTGCCCTCCTCCTCGCACACGCGCACGTGGCCGGCCGCCGCCATGGCGGTACGGGCGCCGCAGCGCGGGCAGAACCCGTGCGTGGCGTTCCAGTTGGCGAGGGCGATCGCCCGGGTGAGCAGGCCGGTGTCGCGGTCGTCCAGAACGGCGCCGACCTCCCGGAGCGAGGCGGGCCTGGCGTGCGGGCCCGCGACGAGTTCGGTGGGGGCGCGCACCGCGAAGTAGGCCCGCCCGTCCTCGACGCCGAGCAGGTAGCGCTCGCCCTCCGGCGCCTGGAGGGGGTTGGAGAGGACCAGTTCGGGCCGCTCTCCGGTGGAGACCAGCGCCCGGGACTGCTTGGCCATGAGCGCCTGCCACCCGTGGTGGCCGGGATCACCGCTCTCCAGGACCAGGACGCGCGACGCTGGATCCGCCCAGGCCTTGTCCAGCCAGGCCTCGTCGAGACGCCGGTGGCCTGCGGGGTCGATGGTGGAGCGGGACAGTGCGGGGATCGCGTCGGCGTCCATGGAACCTTCCAGAACTCGGGCGGCCGGTACGGCCAGGCCTTACGTCTACAGGACTAACACCAGCCGTGCCTCTTGGCGACCTGGGACGTCTCACATCTGCGCCGCGAGCCCCGCCCACAGGTAGGCGGCGCTCTCGGCGCCCTTGAGCAGCAGGGGGACCTCGACCTTCTCGTTCGGGGCGTGGATGCGGTCCTCGTCGAGTCCGACGGCGAGGAACACCAGCGGGGCGCCGAGCGCCTCGGCGATGTCGGCCTCGGGTCCGCTGCCGCCCTCGCGGGTGTAGAGCACGCGGGTGCCGAACGCCCGCTCCATGGCCGCACGGGCCGCCTTGACCGCGGCCGAGGACAGGTCGGAGGCGCAGGCCCGCACGCCGGGGCCGCCGAACTCCAGCTCGGCCCGCAGGCCCGCCGGGGTGTTGGCCTCCACGTAGGCGCGCACGCGGTCCTGGACGCGCAGCGGCTCCTGGCCCGGGACGAGCCGGAAGCTGACCTTGGCGTGGGCGGAGCGGGGCACGATGGTCTTGCCGCCGGCGCCGGTGTGGCCGCCCCACATGCCGTTGATCTCGGCGGTCGGGCGCAGCCAGACCCGCTCCAGCGTGCTGTATCCGGCCTCGCCCCAGGTGGCCGTGGAGGCGGCGGTCCTGAGCCACTCCCGTTCGTCGAAGGGCAGTTCGGCGATGAGCGCGCGCTCCTCCGGGCCGGCCTCGACGACACCGTCGTAGAAGCCGGGGACCGCGACGCGGTGGTCCGCGTCGTGCAGCCCGGACAGCAGGTCGCTCATGGCCTTGAGCGGGTTGGGGACGGCGCCGCCGAAGGATCCGCTGTGCAGGTCCATCGTGGGGCCGTAGAGGCTGATCTCGACGTCGGTGACGCCGCGCATGCCCACGCACATCGAGGGCGTGTCGGCGGCCCACATGGTGGTGTCGGAGATGACGGCCACGTCGCAGTCGAGCCGGTCCCGCCGGTCACGCAGCAGCTCGGCGAAGTGGACCGAGCCGGACTCCTCCTCACCCTCGACGAGGAGTTTGACGGTGACGGGCGGGGCGTCGGCGCCGGAGGCGGCCAGGGCGGCGCGCACGCCGAGCGCGTGGAAGAGGACCTGCCCCTTGTCGTCGGAGGCCCCGCGCGCGTACAGGGAGGTCCCGATCTCGGTGGGGACGAAGGGCTCGGTGCGCCAGGCCTCGACGGGGTCGACCGGCTGGACGTCGTGGTGTCCGTAGACGAGCACGGTGGGCGCGCCGGGGTCGGCCGCGGGCCACTCGGCGAACACGGCGGGCAGGCCCGGGGTCTCCCAGACCTCGACCGTGGGGAAGCCGGTGGCGGTGAGGTGGTCGGCCAGCCAGCGGGCCGACCGGCGCACGTCGCCGTGGTGCTCGGGGTCGGCGGAGATCGAGGGGATCTCCAGCCAGGCCTTGAGGGAGGAGAGGAACTCCTCCCGGTGGTCCTCGATGTAGGCGCGCGCGTCCATCTGCCGTCCTCGTCTAGACATCCTTGTCGGATCCGAGACTAGAACCTGGACGAACCATCACGGACCCCGCCCCGGTCCCGGGCGTTCCCGGCTCGGGCGAACCCGGACCGGCGCGGAACCGTTTCGGCTGCGGGAGACTCGAATGTGCACGGGGCGGGAACCGCCCGCCCGACGACGAGAGGAACACCGTGGGTTCTGCTCCCTCAGCCGCCATCGCCGAGCGGTTCGGCCGGCTCTTCGACACGCTCGACTCCGACAACGACAAGTCGATCACCTGGGACGACTACAAGCGCCTGGTCGACCGCTACGTCGCCGGGTACTCGCTGGACGAGAACGACCGCCGCATGCAGGCCATCCAGACCTCGTACCACATGCTGTGGCTGGAGCTGCTGCGGCACTCGTCGGCGTTCGAGTCGAGCCTGGACCGGGAGACGTTCGTCGCCGCGCTGCACGCCGCCTCGGAGGACCGGAGCCGGTTCAACATGACCGAGGGCGTGGCCGAGGCCGCCTTCGACCTCCTGGACGCCGACGACGACGGCACGATCAGCGAGGCCGAGTACGTCGAGTACGCGGAGGTCCTGGGCGTGGCCGTCGACACCGCGTGGGACCGGTTCAAGGCCCTGGACACCGACGGCGACGGGTTCATCAGCCGTGAGGAGTTCGTCCTCTCGGCCCGGGCGTTCCTGTTCGGCGACGACACCGACTCGGCCGGCGGGTTCGTCTTCGGCATGATCTGACGCTCCCACCCGTCACCCGTCACCCGCCACCGCCCGGGAGCGCTGCGCGAAGGGCGGGCCACCCTCAACAGACGCCTCCGGCGCGGCACCCCCTTACCCCGGCTCGGGGACGGCCGCGATGAGCGCGGCCAGGCCGTCGGCGTCGAGCAGGTCCGCCGGGCGCACGGTCTCCCCGGCGCCGACGTAGTGGAAGGCCGCGCGCACGTCCTCCAGGCCCACTCCGGCCAGGTCCGACCAGGCCAGCCGGTAGGCGGCCAGCTGGACGCCCACGGCCCGGCGCTCGGCGTCGTTGCCGGGCGGGCGTCCGGTCTTCCAGTCGACGACGTCGTAGGTGCCCGTCGCGGCGTCGAGGAACACCGCGTCCATCCGGCCGCGGATGAGGCGGTCGCCGATGACCGTCTCGAAGGGCACCTCGACCTCGACGGGCGTCCGCGCGCCCCACTCGCTCTCCTCGAAGCACCGCTGCAGCTCGGCGAGGTCCTCGTCCCGCCCGGCGGTCTCGTCGGCGGCGCCGGGGAGCTCGTCGAGGAGCGTGGCCTCGTGGCCGAAGCGCTGCTCCAGCCACGTGTGGAACGCGGTGCCCCGGCGGGTGTGCGGGGCCGGCGGGCGCGGCAGCGGGCGCCGGATCTGGCGGGCGAGCGCCTCCGGGTCGCGCGCCAGCCACACCATCGACGACACCGACAGGTGCGCGGGCAGCTCGACCTGGACCGGCCCCTCCCCGGGCCCGGCGGCCTCCTGGTGGCGGTGCGCCAACAGCAGCTCGGTGTCGCGCTCCCAGCCCTGGAGGCGCCGGCGCAGGCCGGCCGGGGCCGGGGCGCTCCCTTCCGTCTCCCCCGCCAGGAGGTCGGCCCGGGCGCGCTCGACCAGGGCGGCGCCCGCGGCGATCTGCGCCCGGCGGGCCTCCCGCGGGTCAGGGTCCGACTCCGGGCCGGCCGCCCCGTCGGCGTCGGCGCCCGGTGCCTCCGTGGCGGTGTGCTCCACTGGCGGCCACACGGCGGTGTCGTCCTCCTCCTCGTGCGGGTTGGTCGCCTCGGGGTCCGGCGGCGGGTCCCAGCGCGCCACGGAGCCGGAACCGTTCTCACACGCCCGCCTGACCTCGTCCAGGAACGCGGAGGGCCCGCGCGGCGTGGTTCCGGTGCGGCCCCACCAGTGCCCGGTGCACACCAGGGCGAACGAGGCCCGGGTGACGGCGACGTAGGCCAGCCGCCGCTCCTCCATGAGGTGGCGCGCCTCCTCCTCCGCCTTGAACGCCGCGATGTCGTCCTTGCCGACGCCGCGCAGGACCGGCAGGCTCGCGCGGTCGCCGCGCAGCGGGTAGGGCAGCAGGCGGTCGGCCCTGACCCAGGCGAGCGCGTCGCGGGCCTTGGCCGGGAACAGCGGCGCCGACGTGCCCGCGCTCACCCCCGGCACGAAGACGACCGGCCACTGCAGGCCCTTGGCGCCGTGCATCGTCATGAGCTTGACGCTGTCGGAGCCGCCGACCCGCTCGCCGGGCGCCAGCCCGCTCTCGTTCTCCTCGGCCGCGTTGAGGTAGCTGAGGAAGCTGCCGAGCGTGGGGTCCTCGCTGTTGCCGACGAACCGGACGGCGTGGTCGACGAACGCGTCCAGGTCGGCCCGCGCCGAGAGCGGGTCGCGCCCGGAGCGCGCCCCCACCTCGATGTCCAGGCCCAGCATCCGCTCGATCTCGGTGACCAGGTCGGGCAGCGGCTGGCCGACGAGCTTGCGCAGGTAACGCAGCTCCTCGGCCAGGAGCCCCAGGCGCTCGTAGGCGGTCGCGGAGTAGTTCTCCGCCGGGCCGGGGTCGTCCACGGCGTCGACGAGGCTGCCGCTCTCCGCGGTCAGGTCCAGGACGGTCCGGCGCAGCAGGTCCTCGCCGGCGTCGTCGCCCGCGTCCCCCGGCTCCTCCGGGGCCGCGTCGGTGAGGTCGCGGCGGGTGTGCCGGGCCAGTTCGGCCGCGCGCGAGCCCAGGGCGGCCAGGTCGCGGGGTCCCATCCGCCAGCGGGGCCCGGTCAGCAGGCGGGCCAGCTCGTTGCCCGCGGAGGCGTCGTGGACCACGCGCAGGGTGGCGATGATGTCGCGGACCTCGGGGACGAGCATGAGTCCGCCCAGGCCCACGACCTCCACCGGGATGTCGAGGGCCTCCAGGGCCTCGCGCAGCGGCGGGAACTGCGCCCGCTTGCGGCACAGGATCGCGATGTCGCCGGGACCGGTCCCGCCGTCCACTGCGCCGCCGGACTCGCCCTCGGGCCAGGCGAGGAAGTCGGGAGCGGTGTGGGCGCTGCCGGGCTCGCCGGGTTCGGCGTGCACGAGGCTGTGCACCTGGTCGGCGATCCAGGCGGCCTCCTCGGTCTCGGTGTGGAACAGCCCGGTGACCGTGGTGCCCCGGCCGCGCCGGGCGGGGCCCGGATGCAGGACGGGGACGTCGCGGGCCTCGGCCCGCAGCGGTTCGGCGATGCGGGCGGCGACCCCGAGGATCCGCTCACCGTTGCGGAAGCTGGTGGACAGGCGGCGGACCGGCGCGGGGCGGCCGGGTCCGACCGGGAAGTCGGTGGGGAAGCGGGTGAGGTTCGCCGCGATGGCGCCGCGCCACCCGTAGATGGACTGGCAGGGGTCGCCGACCGCCGTGACGGCGTGGCCGTCGCCGAACAGCGATCTCAGCAGGACGAGCTGGGCGTGGCTGGTGTCCTGGTACTCGTCCAGGAGCACCACGCGGTACCGGCCGCGCTCGATGAGTCCGACCTCGGGGTGGTGCTCGGCGATCCGCGCGGCCAGCGCCATCTGGTCGCCGAAGTCCATCGCCTCGCGCACGTGCTTGGCGTGGTTGTAGCGCTCCACGAGCGGCAGGAGCTGCTCACGGCGCCGCTGGGTGTCGACGAGGTCGCGGGTGTCCTTCACGGGTTTCTTGGGCAGCGCGTCCACGCCCGCCTGGATCCAGCGGCCCACGCCCCGGACCTGGTCGGTCGTGGTGAGGTGGTCCGCGATCTCGCCCGACAGGTGGAGCACCCGCTGGATGACGGTGTCGGCCCCCACGGTGACGAGGTCCATGGGCCCGTCGTACTCGCCGACCACGCGGGCGGCGATCTGCCACGACTGGCCCTCGCTGAGCAGGCGCGCGGTGGGCTCGACCGCCTCGCGCAGGGCGTGGTCGGCGACGATGCGCCCTGCGTAGGCGTTGTACGTGGACACCGTGGGCTCGCCGTCCAGCAGTTCCTCGGGGAACTGCTCGGTGGCGCGCAGCTGCTCCAGGCGCTTGCGGACACGTTCGGCGAGCTCGGCGGTGGCCTTGCGGGTGAAGGTCAGGCCGAGCACGTGTTCGGGGCGCACCAGCCCGTTGGCGACCAGCCAGACCACGCGCGAGGCCATCGTCTCGCTCTTGCCGGAGCCGGCGCCGGCGATGACCACGCCCGGCTCCAGGGGCGCGGAGATCACCTCGGCCTGCTCCGCGGTCGGTTCGGGCTGTCCGAGCAGGCGGGCCAGCTCGGGCGGGGAGAAGCGGGGCAGGGGCGGCCGGCCGGCGGCCTGCTCGGGTTCAGACATGTCGGCCCTCGTCCTGGACCGGGCAGCAGGCGCGCACGGCGCACGACCTGCAGCCCTTGTTGCGGGTGGCGGTGAACCGGGAGCCTCCCATACCGGTGGCGACCTCGCGCACCAGGTCCTGGGCCCACCCGGGGTCGGGGTCCTCGCCCAGGGGCGGCTGCGGCTGTTCCCGCACCTTGGTGGAGAAGGCGGCCCCGCCGACCTGAACGAGCGAGGCACCGCCGGGCTCGGTGAGGCCGAGCTTGGCGAAGGCGCCCTTGAGCACGGCCATCTGGTAGACCCCGAGCTGGGGGTGGCGGGCCAGGTCGTCCGCCTTGGTGGCGCCGGTCTTGATGTCGACGACCACGGCGCGGCCCTGGTCGTCGCGTTCGAGGCGGTCGACGCGGCCGGTGATCTCGATCCCGCCGACGTCGACCTTGAAGCCCTCCTCGGTGACGACGAGTTCGCGGTCGTTCCCGGCGTCCCAGGCGACGAGCTTGCGGACCATCTCGTCGGCGCGCTCGCGCTGCTTGTCGGCCTGCCAGGGTCCGCCGAAGTCCAGGTCGGACCAGATCTCGTCCATGCGCGCGCCGATCTCGTCGGCGCTGCTGCCCTGCGCGACGAGCACCGCCACGGCGTGCACGACCGTGCCCAGGGCGGAGGCGGAGTCGCCCGAGGAGGCGCCCGCGGCGCGTTCCAGCAGCCAGCGCAGCTGGCAGTTGGTGAAGCTGTCCACCTGGGAGGGCGAGACCCGGATGGTGTCCTCCTCCCCGGCCAGGGGGCGCTCGTCGCTGAAGGGGGTCAGCGCGTACCACTCGGAGGGGTCGGCGCCGCGCACGCCCTCCTCGGCCAGGCGGGCCAGGTGGGTGGCGGCTGCCTCCCGCAGGGGTTCGGGCGCGGAGGGGTCGGTGACCACCGAGCGCAGGTCGGCCACGAGCGCGGGCAGGGAGAGCCAGCGGCGGCCGGTGTTGACCGGCTCGGGGTCGCCCGCGCCCATCTCCGCCAGGAAGCGGGAGGGGCGTTCGTCGGTGTCCTCGCCGCCCACGGCGGTGACCACGAGCGTGCGGCGGGCCCGGGTCAGGGCCACGTAGAACAGTCGGCGCTCCTCGTCCAGGAGTTTGGAGGCGAGCGCCGCGCCGGAGGAGTCGGCGGCGTGCACGTCGGCGTCCACGAGTTCCTCGACGCCGAGCAGGGATCCGCGCAGCCGCAGGTCGGGCCATTCCCCCTCCTGGACGCCGGCGACGACGACCAGGCCCCACTCCAGGCCCTTGGAGCGGTGCGCGGTGAGGATGCGCACGGCCTCGCCCTCGGGCGCGCGCTCGGCGAGACTGTCGCCGGGGATCTCCTGGGCGGCCAGGTCCTCCAGGAACCCGGCGGGGGCGCCGGGGGGCAGCCGGTCGCAGTAGCGGGCGGCGCTCTCGAAGAGCGCGACCACGGCGTCGAGGTCGCGGTCGGCGGCGGCGCCGCGGCGGCCCCCGGCCAGGCTGGCGCGCAGCAGGCGGTCGGACAGCCCGCTGTCGCGCCACAGCTCCCACAGGACCTGTTCGGCGTCGGCGCCCCGGGCGGCGAGCGTGCGCACGGTGCGCAGCGCGGTGGCGACCCGGGTGGCGGGCGCGGCGACCTCGGGATCGACCAGGGCCAGCTCGCGGGGGTCGCGCAGGGCGTCCACGAGCAGCTGCGCGGAGGGGCGGTAGCCGCCGTCGCCCTCGCGGGCGCGGTCCAGGTCCAGGCGTCGCAGGGCGCGCAGCAGGCGGCGCAGCCGCACCGAGTCGGCCTCGCCGAAGGGGCTGGTGAGGAGTTCGCGGGCGGCCTCGTCGTCGAGCCGGTCGGGGGCCAGTCCGTAGCGGATGAGGCCGAGCAGGGGCCGCACGATGGGCTCGGCGGCCACCGGGAGGTCGTCGGAGCCCACGACGACCGGGACGGAGGCGGCCGTGAGGGCGCGCCGCAGCACCGGGAGCTGGCGGGCGGACGAGCGCACGAGGACGGCCATGTCCGACCACGGCACGCCGTCGACCAGGTGGGCGCGGCGCAGGGTGTCGGCGATGACCGCCGCCTCCTGGGTGGTGCTCTCCGCCAGCATGACGCGCACCTCGCCCTCGGGCACGCCGTCGGCCGGCTTGAGGTCGCGGTGCTCGTTGACGTGTCCCCCCGGGGCGGGGACGGCCGGCAGGCGGCGCGTCAGGGCGCGTGAGGCGGACAGCAGCACGGCGCCGCTGCGGCGGCAGGTGCGCAGGGCCACGACGGGCGCCGGGGCGCGCTCCCGGGTGGGGAAGCGGTGCGGGAAGCCGAGGATGTTGCCGACCTCGGCGCCGCGGAAGGCGTAGATGGACTGGTCGGGGTCGCCGACAGCGATGAGGTCGCGGCCGTCCCCGGCCAGGGCGCGCAGGAGTTCCTCCTGGGCGGGGTCGGTGTCCTGGTACTCGTCGACGAACACGGTCTCGTGGGCGGCGCGCTCGCGGGCCCGCACCCCGGGGTCGGCGAGCATGTTGGCGGCCACGCGGACGAGTTCGGCGTAGTTGAGCGTGGGCACGGGCGCGATGTCGAACCGCCCGGTGTAGCGGTCCAGGAACCCGGCCGCCGCCGTCCAGTCATCGCGCTCGCGCTCACGGCCGAGGCGGTCGAGCTCGGCGGGTCCCAGGCCGCGCTCCTGGGCGCGCATGAGGAAGTCGCGCAGCTCCTCGGCGAAGCCGCGGGTCTCCAGGGCCGGGCGCAGGCGCTCGGGCCAGTCCCCGGCGCCGTCGCCGAACTCCCCGGTGAGGAGTTCGCGCACCTCCATCAGCTGCTCGGGCCCGGACAGCAGCCGGGGCGGCAGGTCGCCCATACGCTGGAACTCGCGGCGGATGAGGGCGTAGGCGTAGCTGTGGAAGGTCAGGGCGAGCGGTTCGCGGGTGGTGCGGCGCAGGCGGGCGGTGATGCGCTCGCGCAGCTCCTGGGCGGCCTTGCGGCTGAAGGTGAGCACGAGGATCCGCGACGGGTCCACGCCGCGCCGCTCCACGCGGTCCACGACCGCCTCGACGATGGTGGTGGTCTTGCCGGTCCCGGGTCCGGCCAGGACCAGTAGCGGGCCGCCCTCGTGGTCGACCACGCGCTGCTGGTTGACGTCCAGCACCGGAGGCGGCTGCACCTGGTGGGCGCGCCGTACGAGTCGGTACCTGGGATGTTCCACGCCTCCAGTTCACCAGAGGGCGGCGACCATCCCGGACGCCCCGGGACGGCGCCGGGTGCTCCTCAGTCCCGGGAGTGCCCGTCCCACCGGGCCCGGCGCATGTCCACGCGGTCGCTGCCGGGACGCATCGGGGTGCCCTCGGCGGCGTAGTGGGACAGCGCCCGGACCTCGTGGCCGGACGCCGGCCGGCCGTCGGCGCGCACCACACGCCACCAGGGAACTCCCCCGCCCCAGGTGGACATGACGGTGCCGACCTGGCGCGGTCCGCCGCGCCCCACGTACTCGGCGATGTCGCCGTAGCTCATCACGCGCCCGGACGGGATGGCCTCGACCACGGCGAGGACCTCGTCGGAGTACTCGTCCGGCCCGGCCTCCGGGTCCGTGCGCTCGGCTGGGTTCGTCACACGACGCAGCCTATGGGTTCGGGCGCCCCGGCACGGGCCGAGTCCGCTCAAGCCACAGGGGGGTTGATCGGGCCAAAGCGAGGAACGAGCGGAGGCCCAAAACAAGCACAGGAAGGGCGCCGACGGGTCCTGGAGGGCCTGGAGGTGCACCCCCGAGGAACGAGGGAGCGCACCGGAAGGACCGAAGGCCCCGTCTCAAAAGCCACAGGGGGGTTGATCGGGCCAAAGCGAGGAACGAGCGGAGGCCCAGAAAAAGCGCAAGGAGGGCGCCGACGGGTCCTGGAGGGCCTGGAGGTGCACTCCCGAGGAACGAGGGAGTGCACCGGAAGGACCGAAGGCCCCGTCTCAAAGGCGCCCGACGACGTGCTGGGTCCAGGCCAGCTCCGGGTCGCGGCGGCGGGCCCGGACGGCCATGACCAGGCCGTACGCGCCCACAGCGGCGATGCCCGCGCCGAGGATCCATGCCGACCAGGCGGCCACGGGCTCGTGCGTGAACCCCACCACCCACGGCAGGACGAAGGCCAGGACTCCGATCACGGTGGCGGCGATCTCGCTCGACACGGCTCCGGGGCGGGTGAGCGAGAGGATCGCGGCCACGATGGCGGCCGTCCCGAGCACCAGCATCGAGCCTCCGCCGAAGCCCAGCATTCCGTGCCACAGGTAGCTCAGGGCCAGGGCCAGCCCCACGACGACCAGCGCCAGATCCGTCCAGCGTGCTTCCTTGCGCATAGCGCCACCTCCCAGCGGCGGGCCGCGACCGGATGTCGGCTCCACAGCCTCTACCAGGACTTGTACCCACTCGGACGCGGAACGGCGCCGGAGTCGGTCGACTCCGGCGCCGTCGCGGGATCCGCGTTCCCTCGGTGTTGCCCCAGCGCGTCTAGTAGACGGGCAGGCTGGGGTCCACCTGGTTGATCCAGGCCAGGACGCCGCCGCCCACGTGCACGGCGTCCGCGAACCCGGCGGCGTGCACCGCCGCCAGCGCCTCGGCCGAGCGCACGCCCGACTTGCAGTGCAGGACGATGCGCTTGTCCTGCGGCAGCTGCTCCAGCGCCTTGCCGTTGAGGAACTCACCCTTGGGGATGAGCACCGCGCCCGGGATGTTGACGATCTCCCACTCGTTCTTCTCGCGAACGTCCACGAGGAAGACGTCGTCGGGCTTGTTGTCGAGCAGGTCCTTGAGCTCGCCCGCGGTGATCGTGGATCCGGCGGCGGCCTCGGTGGCCTCCTCCGACACGGCCCCGCAGAAGGCCTCGTAGTCGATGAGCTCGGTGACCGGCTCGGTGTCGGGGTCCTTGCGGACCTTGACCTCGCGCCAGGTCATCTCCAGGGCGTCGAAGATGAGCAGGCGGCCGACCAGCGGGTCACCGATGCCGGTGATCAGCTTGATGGCCTCGTTCACCATGACCGACCCGATGGAGGCGCACAGCACGCCCAGCACGCCGCCCTCGGCGCAGGAGGGCACCATCCCGGGCGGCGGGGGCTCGGGGTACAGGTCGCGGTACTGGGGCCCGTACTCGTTCCAGAAGACGCTGACCTGGCCGTCGAAGCGGTAGATCGAACCCCACACGTACGGCTTGT
The DNA here is from genome assembly GCF_013410755.1 of Nocardiopsis aegyptia. Lineage (GTDB taxonomy): Bacteria > Actinomycetota > Actinomycetes > Streptosporangiales > Streptosporangiaceae > Nocardiopsis > Nocardiopsis aegyptia. The sequence goes on along the minus strand of NZ_JACCFS010000001.1, from coordinate 4,776,956 downwards.
TCAGCAGCACGGCGGCGTCGTTGACCAGGTAGCGGGTCGCGAAGTTGTCGGTGCCGTCCAGGATCAGGTCGTAGTCGGCGAAGATCTCCAACGCGTTGTCCGACTCCAGGCGGTCCTGGTGCAGGATCACGTTCGTGTTGGGGTTCACCTCCTTGATGCTGTCCCGGGCGGACTCGGCCTTGGGACGGCCCACGTCACTCTGGCCGTGGATGATCTGGCGCTGGAGGTTGGACTCGTCCACGACGTCGAAGTCGATGATGCCGAGCGTGCCCACGCCCGCGGCGGCGAGGTAGAGCAGCGCCGGGGAGCCCAGACCGCCCGCGCCGACGACCAGCACCTTGGCGTTCTTCAGGCGCTTCTGCCCGTCCATGCCCACGTCGGGGATGATCAGGTGGCGCGAGTAGCGGCGCACCTCGTCCACGGTCAGCTCGTCGGCTGGTTCCACCAGCGGCGGCAGCGACACGGTGACTCCTCATCTCTGTCTCACGGTGCTTCGTCCCGCCCGTGCCGGAGGTGTCTCCGGGCGAGGGGCTCGGGGCGCGAAGCGTGCTTTCACTGATACCCAACCTAACGGGTGGGGTATTGCATTCCCACCCCGGGGAGACCAGCGGCACACCGTACCCGCCGGACGGCCGGGTTCCGGCCCGAAACGCCCGGGCCTGCGGGTTCGCCCCGCGCGCTCTCCCCGAACGCCGGCGCACGGGCGGGTAGTGTCGTTCGTACGCTCAGCGACGACGTGAGGAGGCCACCGTGGCACAGAACGAACGGCGCGGCCGGACGAGCGGCGACGAGGACCCCGAGGTCCCGGAGGCCGACGCGGCCGAGCAGCGCGCCGCCACGGGCGAGGGCGACGACGACTGGTTGGCGGCGGCCTCGGAGGGCACCGCCGGGGAGGCCGCCGAGGGCGACTTCGTGGAGCAGTTGCGCGAGGCGGGCACCGATGACGAGGACGAGCACCGCTGACCCCCGCACCGGGCCGTGGGGGCCCGGACCCGCCTCGCCCTGCCCACTCCGAACCTACGCGGGAGTAAGATGGCAGAAAGGCTGTGGGACGGCGGGCCGAACCGAGCCGCGTCGGCACAGCGCTAGCCACGCAGATGTTCGGAGATGGCGCGCATCTGCCATGCCGAGTTCGGAGGGTGTGGGTGTGACAGCTCCTTCAGACGCCCGCGCCCGGGGCACCCGCTTGCCCCGGGTCAGGCGCCGCCGCCAACTCCTGGCCGCAGCTCAGGAGGTCTTCGTCGCCCGCGGTTACCACGCGGCCGCGATGGACGAGATCGCCGACCGCGCCGGGGTCAGCAAGCCCGTCCTGTACCAGCACTTTCCAGGCAAGCTGGAGCTCTACCTCGCCCTTCTGGAGGAGCACTCCGAGGAGCTGGTCCAGAAGCAGCGGGAGGCGCTGGAGAGCACCGACGACAACCGCCAGCGGGTGACCGCGAGCTTCCGCGCCTACTTCGACTTCGTGGCCGGCGACGGCGAGGCCTTCCGGCTCGTGTTCGAGTCGGACCTGCGCAACCTGCCCGCGGTGCGGGAGAAGAGCGAGCAGACCTTCCAGCGCTGTGCCGAGCTGATCGGCGACGTGATCCGGCAGGACACCAGCATCTCCGACGAGGAGGCGCACCTGCTGAGCATCGGCCTGGTCGGCATGGCGGAGACCAGCGCCCGGTACTGGCTCAACAACTACGGCGCCATCCCCAAGGAGGCCGCCGAGACGCTGGTGGCCCGCCTGGCCTGGCGCGGCATCAGCGGCTGGGACCTCCAGCGCACGAACGAGGAGCAGGGCTCCTAGGCGGGGACTCCCGCCGCAACGCCGGCGTGCCGACAACAGGACCCCCGGGCGCATTGTCGCCCGGGGGTCCTTTGTGTGTGGCGGAACCAGTCGTCCCGGGCGTATTGTCCCCGAATGCGGAATGATTCTCCCCCACGGTTTTCCCATGGTTCATTAAATTCATCGCAATAGGCACAACTCAAGCGCTCCAAACGGTTCGATCCCCGTTCGACGGGTATCGCCGGATTGAGAAGTACGGCACTTCTCCTCGCGTATCCGCATAGGGGGCAATCAGCGCCCTGTCGGAACAAGCGATTCGGGGGTGAAGACGTTATGGACATCGGTCAGGGCCTGACGACGGCCTGGGAGGCGGTCGCGAGCTTCGCGCCGCTGCTGCTCGGATTCCTGGTGATCCTGGTCCTCGGCTGGATCATCGCCTGGTTCGTGGGCAAGGGGGTCGGCAAGGGCCTGCACAGCGTCGGACTGGACCGTGCTCTGCACCGCGGAGGTGTGGGCGAGTACTTCGAGCGCAGCCGGTGGAGCGCCAGCGAGCTGTGCGGAAAGATCATCTACTACGTCGGACTGTTGTTCGTGCTGACGCTCGCGTTCAACGTCTTCGGACCGAACCCGGTCAGCCAGCTGCTCAGCGAGGTCATCGCCTGGATCCCGCGCGGCATCGTCGCGCTCGTGATCGTCGTGGTGACCGCGATGCTCGCCAAGGCCGTCCGCGACATCGTCAGCGGTGCCCTCGGCGCCCTGTCCTACGGACGACTCCTGGCCAACGTGGCCGCGGTGGCCATTCTGGCCCTGGGTATCATCGCCGCGCTGAACCAGATGGGCGTCGCCACCACGGTCACCACGCCGGTGCTCATCGCCGTGCTGGCCACCGTCGGCGGCATCCTGGTCGTCGGTGTCGGCGGCGGGCTCATCGGGCCCATGCAGTCCCGCTGGTCCCGCTGGCTCGACAGGGCCGAACAGGAGACCTCGAAGCTCACGGAGGAGGGCAGCTACCAGGCCGGTCGCGAGGCGGCCATGAGCCGCGCCGCCACGGAGCGCCAGGGGCGCGAGGAGGACGCCGCACGCGCCGCGGCCCGACCGCAGGCGCCGGGTCGGCCTCCGGCGTAGCCGGGGACGCCGACGGGCCGCTCCGCGGCCGCGGACCAACGGAGGGCGGGGCCGTACGGCTCCGCCCTCGTCGCGTGTGCGCCCGCTACATGAACTCCGAGTCGTTCAGCTCCAGGCGGGACAGGTGCTCGATCCGGCGGAACGCCAGGACCACGGTCGCGATGATCGGAATGAAGGCCAGCCAGAAGACGATGCTTCCCGGACCGGTGAAGACCATCGAGACCAGCGCGACGACGATGATCAGTACGAAAAGCGCGAAGTCGACTCGGTCCTGTTGGATCAGGACGCCGACCGGTGGGCGAGCCGCCCCATGCCGACCGCTCCTCATTCGCATTCCTTTCTCGCGGCTCCGCAGGCCGCTCCGCAAGTTCCGGCGCACGCGTCCGTTCGGAACCGCGTGACACCGTCAATCCCAGGTCGCGTTCCGCGGGGCACGAACCAAACCGTCGAGGTATCAATGGAGCCACCGATAAGTTCAGCGTACGCCCAGAGCCGGCGTTTCGCCGGAGAACCGGAAGGGCAGGCGACCGCGAGGAACCTCGCGTCGTGGGTCACGGCCGACCCGCGGACGTCACCAACCTAGCGGACGAAGCCCCGATCCTTGGCCAGGCGGCAGATCGCGAGAATCCGAAGTGTCTCCCAGTCGTAGTCCACGGCGGCGGAGTCCCAACCGCGCTCCAGGCAGCCGTCGATGAATCCGTGCAGGTACGTTCCGAGCGTGTCGGCGTTGAGCTCGCTGCCCGAGGAGACGATGCCGTGGCACACGTCGGCGGCGTGCTGGTCCAGCTCAGCACTGATCCAGGGGTCGAGCGCGCCGCTCAGCGGGCCGATCCGGTGGAAGTCACGGGTGAGTCCGGCCAGCGGGTGGCGTACGGAGGTCCCACGGGGCATGGAAGTACCTACTCGCGCGGTCAGGAGACGGGAATCGTCACAAACTATACGATGCCTTGACCAATGAATCGTCACAAAAGTGTTGAACTTGACCCCGCCTTGACGCACGTCCCGGTTCCGATCCGCTGGCCGGTCCGCCCTGGCTGGCGGCTATTCCGCCAGACCCATCGCCTTCAACCGCCCGGCGTGGCGGTCCGTGAGTGAGGCGAACATCCTGCTGACGGCGGCCAGGTCGCCGATGCCCGCGTCGGAGCCCTCCCGGGCCTCCGGAGCCTTCCCGGCCAGCAGCGTCGCCAGCTCCGGGCGGCTCACGGCCACGGCCTGCGCCTGGCTGAGCGCCTCGCCGACCAGGCGGCGGGCCCACAGGGACAGGCGCCCGGCGAGCTTGGGGTCCTCCTCCAGGGCGGCGCGCACCGTCTCGGCCACGAACTCGGCCCGCCCGGTCTCGGCCATCACGCCCTCGACCAGGATCCGCGTCTCCTCGTCCGCCAGCTCGGCGACCTTGCGATAGAAGTCACCCGCGATCCCGTCGCCGACGTAGGTCTTGACGAGGCTCTCCAGCCAGCTCTGCGGCTCGGTCCGCTCGTGCCAGAGGTCCAGCGGCGCCACGAACGGCTCCATGGCCTCCTCGGGATCGACGCCGAGCTCCGCCAGGCGGTCGTGCAGCGCCTGGTAGTGGGCCTGCTCCGTCGCCGCGAGCGCGGCCAGTTGGCCCTTGCTCCGCAGGGACGGGGCCAGGCCCGCGTCGTCGGCGAGGCGGAAGAAGGAGCCGAGCTCCGCGTACGCGAGCAGCCCGAGCAGATCGATCACGCCCGGAGGGGCGGTGTGGCCTGTGGTCATGCCCGACAGGGTAACCCGCACACGCCGGCACCCGTCTCGGCAGCACTCGAGCGGACACCGTCCCACTCACGGTGCACCCAGGCGGCCGATCCGGGCCAGAAGGCTGACCGGGGCCGCCCTGGGACGGACCCGGGCGAGCAGGGGGAGGGCGCGAGTCGGCGTGACCCAGGGGCGGATCCTGGGTGAAGCGAACAGGGGGCACGAACCGGGGAGACGAGCAGGGGTCAAGGGCCAGCGGTCCCGCTCACGGTGCCCCCAGGGCCCCACGCGGGTGAGGGATCCGACGGGTCAAGGCACGAAGGCCCCGACTCCAAGCAGCGCCCGAGCCGAAGCGAGGACCGAGCGAACGCACAGGAAGGCGCGAAAGCCCCGCTCCCGGGGCCCCAGCGGGTCAAAGGCGAACGGCCCCGTTTGCGGGAACCGCAGGGGGTTGAAGACGCGCGACCCCGCGCACCGGAACCACAGGGGGTCGAAGGCGAACGGGCGTGCCCGCCGGAACCACAGGGGGGTTGATCGGGCCGAAGCGAGGAACGAGCGGAGGCCCAAGGCAAGCACAGGGAGGGCGCCGACGGGTCCTGGAGGGCCTGGAGGTGCGTTTCCGAGGAACGAGGGAACGCACCGGAAGGACCGAAGGCCCCGTCTTCCGGGCGCCCGAGGACTATTCGCCGCCGCGCCGTGGTTGCACCGTCTGGGAACGGGTAGATCCACGCCGTCCACAACCCGATGAACTGCTATGTCCACACCAGTCATCACCAGCTAGACTCACGGTGATGACCGGCGTGTGCGGAGCACCATCGGGCTTGGCGGCCGAGACCGCGAGAGCCCGGAGCCCCGCGACCGCGGGGACACCGCGATCCCTCTCGCCGTGACCGGTCCCCTCACACACGACAGAGCAGCGGATGGACCCGATCCGCGGCCGGGTACCCCTCGCGCCGCGCCGGTCCAGACGGCAGCGCCGCCGAGACGTCCCGCAGGGAGCGGGCAGTCGGTGAGCCGCGCCCTCCGCGGCGGCCAGGAGCCGCTCGCGACCGCACCCCGCCGCGGCCACGCCAACGCCCGGCCCGCGCAAGATGGAGGCTTGAGCCCTGACCAGCACAGAAGTTACTACGACATCCACCACAACGTTCCGCGACCTCGGTGTCAGCACCGAACTCGCCGACGCCCTGGAGGCCGAGGGGATCGTCGAACCGTTCCCCATCCAGGAGCTCGCGCTCCCGATCGCGCTCCACGGCAGCGACATCATCGGGCAGGCGCGCACCGGCACCGGCAAGACCCTGGCCTTCGGCCTCCCGCTGCTGCAGCGGTCGCAGGCGGCCCCGGGGACGCCCAAGCGGCCCCGCGCGCTCGTCGTGGTCCCCACCCGTGAGCTGGCCATCCAGGTGGCCGCGGACCTGACCACCGCGAGCAAGCGCAGCGGCACCCGCATCCTCACCGTCTACGGCGGCCGTTCCTACGAGCCGCAGATCAACGGCCTCAAGGAGGGCGTCGACGTGGTCGTCGGCACCCCGGGCCGCCTGCTGGACCTGGAGAACCAGAAGCACCTGCGGCTGGACGAGGTCTCCGCGGTGGTCCTGGACGAGGCCGACAAGATGCTCGACCTGGGCTTCCTGCCCGACATCGAGCGCATCCTCACCAAGATCCCGGTGGAGCGCCAGGTGATGCTCTTCTCGGCCACGATGCCGAGCGAGATCGTCTCGCTCTCGCGCAAGTACCTGCGGCAGCCGACCAACGTGCGCGCCGGGGACGACGACGAGATCGACGGCTCCGCCATCACCGGGACGATCACGCAGCACGCGTTCCGCACCCACCAGATGGACAAGATCGAGATGCTCGCCCGCATGCTCCAGGCCGAGGACCACGGCCAGAGCATGGTGTTCTGCCAGACCAAGCGGGCCTGCGACCGGGTGGCCGGCGACCTCAAGGAGCGCGGTTTCGCCGCCGCGGCCGTCCACGGCGACCTCGGGCAGAGCCAGCGCGAGCGCGCCCTGCGGGCCTTCCGCAACGGCAAGATCAACATCCTGGTCGCCACGGACGTGGCCGCCCGCGGGCTCGACGTGGACGACGTGACGCACGTCGTCAACTACGAGACGCCCGAGGACGAGAAGACCTACACCCACCGCATCGGCCGGACCGGCCGCGCGGGCCGCACGGGCACCGCCGTCACGTTCGTCGACTGGCGGGAGATGCCGCGGTGGAAGCTGATCAACGGCGCCCTCGACCTGCCGTTCGCCGAGCCGGAGGAAACCTACTCCACCTCGCCGCACTTCTTCGAGGCACTGCGGATCCCCAAGGGGACCAAGGGCAGACTCGCCGCGGAGAAGCGCACGCACGCCGGTCTGGAGGCGGAGGAGGTCGAGGACATCGGTGACACCGGTGCTCCGCGCGGCGCCAAGCGCGATCGTGACGCCGACCAGGACCGCGAGCGCTCCCGCGGCCGGAACCGCAACCGCTCCCGTCGCCGCACCCGCGGTGGCGAGCGCACGGGTTCCGAGGCCGCCGCCGACCGGACCGCTCCGGACACGGCCCCGAAGGCGTCCTCGGCGCCGGCCCGTGACTCCCGCGACAGCGCCTCCTCCGAGGAGGGCACGCGTCGGGTCCGCCGCCGTCGCCGCACCCGTGGCGGTGCCGCCCGTCGGGACCCCGAGAACACCTGACCCCCCGAGGCGCCTGCGCAGGCGGGCGCCCCGGCCGACCACACGAGCGGGCACCGCGTGTCCCCGCGGTCCCGCCGCCCGTGACCGCCCCGGCGACCAGGAGGACCGGACGCCGGGGACGACTGGCGCGGCGGGCGGCGGTGGTGGGGGATCGCCCGCCGACGATGCCCTAGGGTTGCCCGACGTGAGTACACCTCAGTTCCTTTCCCTGCCGCCGGGCGTGCGGCGCACGGACCTGCCGCTGGCCCATGGTCCCGTGGCCGCGCTGCGCGCCATGCCCACCTCCGGGGGCACCGAGTTGGCCCCCGCTGTCCTGGTGCACGGCTTCACCGGCAGCAAGGAGGACTTCATCGCCCTCCTCCAGAGCCTCGCCCAGGCCGGCCGGGAAGTGGTCGCCATCGACCTGCCCGGCACCTACGAGTCGCCCGGGCCCGAGACCCTGGACCTGGCCCCCGACGCGCCGCGCCCCGACTACCGCCTGTCCTCGTTGGGCGCCGTGGTCGGCGAGGTCGTCGACCAGGTCGGCGACGGCGGTCCGGTCCACCTGGTGGGCCACTCCTTCGGCGGGCTCGTGGTCCGTGAGACGGCCCTGTCGGAGAACGCCGGCCTGGCCTCGCTCACGCTGATGTGCAGCGGCCCCGCCGCGCTGGACGGGCCCGGCGCCGTCAACGCCCGCAACCTCATCGCCGCGCTGTCGATGGACCCCACGTCCGCCCGGCTCGAAGAGCTGTGGGTGGAGCGGTTCGAGGCCGTGGCCGGCGATCGCACCCCCGACCCCGAGATCCGCGAGTTCCTGCGCGCACGCCTGCTGTCGAGCAGCGCGCAGGGGCTCATCCACACCGCCGAGGACCTGTTGGGGGCCGACGACCGCGTCGCCGACCTGGCCGCGCTGCGGCTGCCCACCCTGGTGCTCTACGGCGAGAACGACGACGCCTGGGCGCCGGACACCCAGGACTCGATGGCCAAGCGGCTGGGTGCCAAGCGCCTGGTGGTGCCGGGTGCTGGGCACTCCCCCAACGTGGAGGCCCCCGAGACGACCTCCAGCGCGCTCACCTCGTTCTGGAACGAGACCGAGTCCGTGGGCCGCCGCTGAGTCCGCCCCGGCACGCGTGTATACGACGGCGCCGCCACCCGATGCGGGTGGCGGCGCCGTCGTGTGCCCGTGGGGCGTGTTCCGTCGACGCCCGCCGGAGCGGGGCGCGCGGACCGGGCCCGGGAGTGGGTCAGACCCAGGAGTCGAAGTTGGCGTTCTCGGCCGCGATGGTGGTCGAGGGGCCCTGGTCCGGCAGGACGCGGGTGTCGCCGGGCAGGGACAGCAGGGCCTCGCCGATGGAGGCGAGCTGCTTGCTGTAGTCGATGACGCTGTCGCCGACCTTGCCGGGCTCGCCCCTGCGGAGGGTGTCGCCGCTGAAGACCACGCCGAGCGAGCTGATGTAGTAGCCGACGCTGCCCGGGGAGGTGCCGGGCAGGGCGATGACGTCCACGCGCAGGTCGCCGATCTCGAAGGAGCCCTCGCCCTCGACCTCGATCTCGGGGCGGTGCTCGGCGCCGTGGAAGCGCCGCCAGATGCGCATCTCGCGCGGGTGCAGCGCGATGTCGGCGTCACCCTCCTCGGCGACCTTGATGGCCGACTCGATGTGGGGGCTGTAGCCGTTGGTGCAGGCCACGAGGTAGATCTCGCGGTCGCCGACGGCCTTGAGGATGGCCTCGGCGTCGTGGGCGGGGTCGATGACGATGACGCCGTCGTCGCCGGTGTCCACGATCCAGGTGTTGCTGACGACCTCGTGCTTGGTGCCGTCGAACTCGAACACGCCCTCGGAGCGCACCCGGGTGATGCCGGAGGAGTCGGGGCCGGTCACACCGGGCTCGCCCAGGCCCTCGTCGCCGAACACGTCGTCGGTCGCCGCCGCCTTGGCGGGCTCGTCGTCGGACTCGGCGTCGGCCTCGTCCTTGGCGTCGGCCTTGGCGTCGTCGGACTCCTCGGACTCGTCGGCCGCCTCGGTGTCCTCGGCCGTGTCGGCGTCCTCGTCGGCGCTCTCGTCCGTGCCCTCGGCGTCGGTGTCCGCGTCCTCGTCGGCCTTCGCCGCGTCGTCGGAGTCGTCCTTCTCCGCCTTCTGGTCCTTCTCGGACTTCTCGGCCTTCGCGTCCTTGTCGCCCTCGGCGGCCTTCTCGTCCTTCGCGGCCCCGGCCGTGGCGCCGGTCTCCTCGGAGTCGGTCTCCTCCTCGACCTCCTCCTGGGTGTCCACCGCGCCCTCCGCAGCGGAACCGGTGGCCTCCTGGCCGTCCTGCTTCTTCGACTTCCGCTTCCAGAACACGGTGTCAGACCTTTCGTCCAAGCTGGTATGGGTGCACTTCGACCATTGTGGCGGCACGCCGACTGTGGTCGTACCGTACCGTTCCCGGGGTGCTCGGCCAATGCCGGTCGAAGCACGACCCGGAGGAGGCGCGGTCACGGCGCTTCGCCCGAGGCCCCGCGGTCGTGAGCCGCGGGTCACGGCCGCTTTCCGGGCGCCGCCTCAGCCGCGCAGGAGGACGGCCCCGGTCGCGGGCGCGGTCAGCGCCTCGAAGGCCTCCTCGGCGGTGGTCCGGCAGCCGAGCCGGCGCCCGGTCAGGCTGCCGTGGTCGTCGCTGGACCCGGTGACCACCACGCCCAGGTCCGCGGCCACGCCCCGCCACTGCTTGGTCTGGGCGCGGTTGTGCGAGGGGTGGTCGGCCTCGATGGCGCCGAGTCCCGCCCCGACCATGCGCTCGACCAGTTCGACCGGCACGGCGCCGTTGAGGGAGCCCTCCGCGCGCGCCGGGTGCGCCAGGGAGCACACGCCGCCGGCGGCGCGCACCAGCTCCACCGCCCGGACCGGGTCGAGGGCGTAGCGCGCGGCGTAGGCGGGGCCCCCGGAGCCGATCCACCGGTCGAACGCGTCCTGCACGTCCTTGGCCGCGCCCGCCTCCACCACGGCCCTGGCCAGGTGGGGACGGCCGATCGTGTTGGCGTCGGCGTACTCCCCGTGGCCGGCCCCGGCGATCTGCAGCACCCGCTCCCAGGTGACCTCCACACCGAGCGCGCGGAGCTTGTCCACCATCTCGCGGGCACGCGAGGCCCGGTCGGAACGGATCCGGGTCAGTTCGCCGGACAGCCCGGGGTGGTCCGGGTCGAAGAGGTAGGACACCAGGTGGACGCTGGAGCCCGCGTGGGCGCAGGACAGCTCCATCCCGGGCACGAGGGTGAAACCGGCGGGCAGATGGGCCGCCGCCTCCTTGATCCCCCCGACGGTGTCGTGGTCGGTCAGGGCGAGGACGTCCAGGCCCGCGGCGACCGCGTGGCCGACGACGTCGGCGGGGGCGTCGGTCCCGTCCGAGACGGAACTGTGGGAGTGCAGGTCGATACGTTTCACCGGGCGATTGTACGTAAGTCGCGGGGCGCGGGTGGCGCCCGGAGCCGTACGGCCGGTCACTCCTCGGCGGGGCGCGGCTTGAGGCGGCGGGTCAGAAAGGGGCTGATCGCGCCGAACGGCGGTTCCAGCCCCACTCCCCCGTCGTTGATGTCGCGCAGGTCCCGCAGGGCGTTGATCTCGCACATGAGCAGGCCGGTGTCGGCCGAGGCGAACACCAGCCACAGCCAGTGGGCGAGCGCCTCGCCGGTGTAGACGGCGCGGTCGCGGCCCACGTCCAGGTTCCACAGAGCGATCTCGTGGCCGTCGAAGCGGACCTTGGCGCTGGGCGCGCCCTGGTCGAAGCCGTCACCCGGGTCGGGGCCCTCCAGACCGGCCAGGCGGGCGCCGAGCCCCACTCCGGGGTCCTCGGCGACGATCGCGGCCTCGCCGATGCCGCCCAGCGGGCCGGGCCCGGACAGGGCGACGACGGTGGCGACGGCTCCGGAGCGCTCGTCACCGGCTTCGGCGAAGCCGGTGACCACCCATCCGGTGGGCAGTGGCCACGGGATCCACACCGGGACCCGGGCCTGCGGCAGGAGTGCTTCGAGCGCGGCCGTCCCCGGGGCGCGGACCTCCTGCAGAGGTGCCACCCGCCCGTGAACGGCGCACTCCCAGGCGCTGGTCCACAGCCCTGGAGGCTGGACCGCGCGCCCGCACCGTGGACACGATGGTTCGGTCTTCATGCTGGTAGCGGTCTACCCGGCTGACCTGGACGAAAAACGCCCCGTGGGCGGGTCGCCGGGACGACCCGCCCACGGGGCGGCACGCAGTGGGCGGCGGTCCGGGGACCGCCGGCGGACTACTGCTGCTGGCGCTTCTTGTTGGCCGCCATCCGGCCGCGCTCCTTCTGGTCCAGGACGACCTTGCGGATGCGCACGTGCTCCGGGGTGACCTCGACGCACTCGTCCTCGCGGCAGAACTCCAGGGCCTGCTCCAGGGAGAGCTTGCGCGGCGGCACCAGGCGCACGAGCTCGTCGCCGGTGGCCGAGCGCATGTTGGTGAGCTTCTTCTCCTTGGTGATGTTGACGTCCATGTCGTCGGCGCGCGAGTTCTCGCCGACGATCATGCCCTCGTACACCTCGGTGGTGGGCTCGACGAACAGCGTGCCGCGCTCCTGGAGGTTGAACATCGCGAAGGGGACCGCGACACCGGCGCGGTCGGCCACCAGGGAGCCGTTGGGGCGGGTGCGCAGCTCGCCGAACCACGGCTCGAACTTCTCGAAGACGTGGTGGGCGATACCGGTTCCACGGGTCTCGGTGAGGAACTCGGTGCGGAAGCCGATGAGGCCGCGGGAGGGGACGAGCCAGTCCATGCGCACCCAGCCGGTGCCGTGGTTGACCATGTTCTCCATGCGGCCCTTGCGGACGCTGAGGAGCTGGGTGATGGCACCCATGTACTCCTCGGGGGCGTCCACGGTGAGGCGCTCGACGGGCTCGTGCACCTTGCCGTCGACCTGGCGGGTGACCACCTGCGGCTTGCCGACGGTGAGCTCGTAGCCCTCGCGGCGCATCTGCTCGACCAGGATGGCCAGCGCCAGCTCGCCGCGGCCCTGCACCTCCCAGGTGTCGGGGCGCTCGGTGGGCAGCACGCGCAGCGAGACGTTGCCGACGAGCTCCTTCTCCAGGCGGTCCTTGACCAGGCGGGCGGTGACCTTGGCGCCCTTGACCTTGCCGACCAGCGGCGAGGTGTTGGTGCCGATGGTCATGGAGATCGCGGGCTCGTCGACCTTGATCAGGGGCAGGGCGACCGGGTTCTCCGGGTCGGCCAGCGTCTCACCGATCATGATGTCGGGGAAACCGGCGATGGCCGCGATGTCTCCGGGCCCCGCCTTCTCCGCGGGCTTGCGCTCCAGACCGTCGGTCATGAGCAGCTCGGTGATCTTGGCCTGCTGGACGGTGCCGTCGGTCCGGATCCACGCGACGTTCTGGCCCTTGCGCAGCTCGCCCTGCTGGACGCGCACGAGCGCCAGGCGGCCCAGGAACGGCGAGGCGTCCAGGTTGGTGACATGGGCCTGCAGGGGTGCGCCGGGGACGTACTCCGGGGACGGGATGGTCTCCAGGATGGTGGAGAACAGCGGGACGAGGTTGTCGTTGTCGGGCACCGTGCCGTTGGCGGGGCGCTCCAGGGAGGCCTTGCCGTCACGGGCGCAGGTGTAGACGATCGGGAACTCGATCTGCGACTCGTCCGCGTCCAGGTCCATGAAGAGCTCGTAGGTGTCGTCCACGACCTCGGCGATCCGGCTGTCGGGCCGGTCGACCTTGTTGATGACGAGGATGACGGGCAGCTTGGCGGCCAGGGCCTTGCGGAGCACGAAGCGGGTCTGCGGGAGCGGGCCCTCACTCGCGTCGACGAGCAGGACGACACCGTCGACCATCGACAGGCCGCGCTCGACCTCGCCACCGAAGTCGGCGTGGCCGGGGGTGTCGATGATGTTGATGACGACGTCGTCGCCCTCGGGCGTCGTGTAGTGCACGGCCGTGTTCTTGGCGAGAATGGTGATGCCCTTCTCGCGCTCCAAGTCGTTGGAGTCCATCACACGGTCGTCGACGTCCTGGTTCTCCCGGAACACACCGGACTGCCAGAGCATGGCGTCAACGAGGGTCGTCTTGCCGTGGTCCACATGGGCCACGATGGCGACGTTGCGGAGGTCGCTGCGGCGTGCGGAGCCCTCGACGGGCGTAGCGCTGGACATGGGAAAGCTCGATCTCCTGGTACTGGGTAGAGACCGCAGAATGCCACGGCCCGTTGCCAGTTTATGCGGTCAAAGCGGTCTGATGGGGAAACGTGCAGGTAGCCCAGATCACCGAGGGGCCCTCGGCGACGGTTCTCCGGCGGTGAGGATCTCCGCCAGCGGGTCGAGGAACGGCACGTCGGCGGGCAGCCAGTCCAGGCCGGGCAGCTCGGCGGCCGAGAGCCAGCGCAGGGACAGGTGTTCCAGCGGTCGCGGCTCGCCCTCGACCAGGTCGGCCCGCCACAGGCGGAGCACGGCGGGGCGCGTCCGTCCGGCGTCGGGCGCCGGGAAGGTCGCGTCGCCGCCGATCTGGTGCAGGGGGCGCACGCGTACGCCCAGTTCCTCCTGGCACTCGCGGGCGACCGCGTCGGCGGCCGACTCCCCGGGGTCGGCCTTGCCGCCGGGAAACTCCCAGCGGCCGCGCAGGGCGCGCGGTTCGGCGCGCTGGGCGGCCAGGACACGGCCGTCCCGGATGATGGCCGCCGCCGCCACGATGAGTGTCTGGTCCACGCGCCCACACTAGGGGGTATCGCGCGTCCGCTGCCCGGCGACCGCGGTGCCCGGCTCCCGGACGCGCGGGCGACGCGGCACGGTCGCCGAGGGTTCGACCGGATGTCACCGTGCGGGCCCGGCCCCGGTTCAGACGCCGTCGTCCGCCGTGCTCAGCCGGTGCGCCAGGGCGGTGTGCCGGCGCCCGGAGGAGGCGTTGCGGACCGCCTGCGCGATGGCGCGGCGCGAGCCGACCAGGACCACGAGTCTCTTCGCCCTGGTGATGGCGGTGTAGAGCAGGTTGCGCTGGAGCATCATCCACGCGCTGGTGGTGACGGGGATGACGACCGCCGGGTACTCGCTGCCCTGGGAGCGGTGCACGGTGATGGCGTAGGCGTGGGTGAGTTCGTCGAGTTCGGCGAAGTCGTAGGCGACGTCCTCGTCCTCGTCGGTGCGCACGCCGACCTCCTGCGCGACGGTGTCGATCCCGGTCACCACGCCCATGGTCCCGTTGAACACCCCGTTGCGGCCCTTGTCGTAGTTGTTCCTGATCTGCGTGACCTTGTCGCCCACGCGGAACACACGGCCGCCGAAGCGCTTCTCCGGCACGTCCTCGGCGGCGGGCGTGACGGCGGCCTGCAGGGCCGTGTTGAGCCCGGCGGCTCCGGCGGGGCCGCCCTTCATCGGGGCCAGCACCTGGACGTCCCGGCGCGGGTCGAGGCCGAAGCGGCGCGGGATGCGGCGCGCGACCACGTCGACGGTGACCTCGGCCGCGCTCTCGGCGTCCTCGCACGGGAAGAGGAAGAAGTCGTCCAGGCCCTGGACGAGGGGCGGCTCGCCGGTGTTGACCCGGTGGGCGTTGCTGACCACGCCCGACTGCTGGGCCTGCCGGAAGACGTGGGTCAGCCGCACGCTCGGGATCGGCGACCCGTCGTCGAGCAGGTCGCGCAGGACCTGGCCGGCGCCCACCGAGGGCAGCTGGTCGACGTCCCCGACGAACAACAGGTGCGCGCCCGGCGGCACGGCCTTGACCAGCTTGTTGGCCAGGATGAGGTCGAGCATCGAGGCCTCGTCGACCACCAGGAGGTCGCAGTCGAGCGGGTGGTCGCGGTCGTAGGCGGCCTCTCCTCCCGGGCGCAGCTCCAGCAGTCGGTGCACGGTGAGGGCGTCCACCCCGGTCAACTCGGTGAGGCGCTTGGCCGCCCTGCCGGTGGGCGCGGCCAGGACGACCTTGGCGTGCTTGGCCCGGGCCAGGGTGACGATCGAGGCGACCGTGAACGACTTGCCGCAGCCGGGCCCTCCGGTCAGCACGCACACCCGGCGGGTGAGCGCCGTGCGGACGGCCTCGCGCTGGGCCTCGGCGAGGTCGGCGCGGGTGCGGCCGCGCAGCCACTCCAGGGCCACGTCCCAGTCGACCCCGGCGAAGGCGGGGAGCCGGTCCACGGGCGCGTTCAGGAGGGTGCGCAGCCCGGCGGAGAGGCCGATCTCGGCGCGGTGGAAGGGCAGCAGGTACACCGCGCGCACCGGCTCGCCCTCGGGCCCGGGCACGGTCTCGCGGACCACGCCCTCGGTGGCCACCAGCTCGGCCACGCACTCGATGACCAGCCCCGCCTCCACACCGAGGATCTTCACCGCGGCGGAGATGAGCCGCTCCTCCGGCAGGTAGCAGTGGCCGTCGCCGGTGGACTCCGAGAGGGTGAACTGGATCCCCGCCATCACCCGCTGCGGGCTGTCGTGCGGGATGCCGACCGCCTGCGCGATGGTGTCGGCGGTCTTGAAGCCGATCCCCCACACGTCCGTGGCCAGGCGGTAGGGCTCCTTCTGCACGACGTTGATGGACGCGTCGCCGTACTTCTTGTAGATGCGCACGGCCAGGGACGTGGTCACCTCGACCCCCTGGAGGAAGACCATGACCTCCTTGATCGCCTTCTGCTCCTCCCAGGCGTCGGCGATCAGCCGGGTGCGCTTGGGCCCCAGCCCCGGTACCTCGATGAGCCGGTCGGGCGCGTCCTCGATGACGTCGAGGGCGTCGGTGCCGAAGTGGTCGACGATGCGTTCGGCCATCTTGGGGCCGATGCCCTTGATCAGGCCGGAGCCGAGGTAGCGGCGGATCCCCTGAACGGTGGCGGGCAGGACGGTGGTGTAGTCGTCCACCTGGAACTGGCGGCCGTACTGCGGGTGGGAGCCCCACCGGCCGCGCATGCGCAGGGCCTCGCCGGGCTGGACCCCCGCCAGGGCGCCGACCACGGTGAGCAGGTCGTTCGCGCCCCGCCCGGTGTCGACCTTGGCCACGGTGTAGCCGGTGTCCTCGTTGGCGTAGGTGATCCGTTCCAGGACGCCCTGGACCACGGCCGCCTTGGTGACGCTTCCGGTCACGGGTCCTCCTCCCCGCCGCGGGGGCGTGTGCCCCTCCTTGCCCCGGTCCGCCGAGCGCCGCCGCCCTTCGCTCGCCGTCCGCCGGGGCGCACCCTCTCCGCCGGTCCGCTCAGGTCCGGGCGGACGCCGTTCCGAGTTCGGGTGCGTCCTCCCCCAGGACGGCGAGCACGCGGTCGCGGTCGGCCCGGCGCAGGCTCCGGGCCACCAGGACGTAGGAGTGTCTGAGCATCTCCAGGACCTCGTCGTCGGGCACCGTGCCGTCCAGGAGCACGGAGTTCCAGTGCCGTTTGTTCATGTGGTAGCCGGGGGTGACGGCCGCGAACTGGTGGCGCAGCTCCAGCGCCAGTTCGGGGTCGCACTTGAGGTTGACCGTGGCGGGACCGTCACCGCTTCCGCCGAGGAGCAGCGCGAACAGCTTCTGGCCCGACACCTTGTAGACCAGTGCGCCGGGGCCGAAGGGCTCGCTCTCGGTGGCCTCGGGGAACCACAGGGCCGCGTCGATGATCTGTTCCGGTGTCATGGGGCCTCCTTCCACCTTCGAGACTGCCAGAGGCCGACGACGATCGGTATCGGTCCGGCGGTACCTGTGGACGGCGTCCTTCAGGCCCCGCCCTCCAAGGGCTCCGGTCCTGTGCTCAGCTCGGCGACGCGCAGGGCGAGCCGCTGCGCCTCGACCAGCGACGACAGGGCCTCGTCCTGCTGCCGGTGGTCGACTCCGGCCGCCAGGGTGAGGGCGTCCAGGCGGGCGGCGGCCCGGCGGTCGTAGGCGGCGAGCTCCGCCGTGCTCACCTTTCCCGCGTAGTCCTCCAGGACGCGCACGCGCTCCGTCACCCGGGACACGTCCTCGTCGAGGACCTCCCGGGCGCGCTCGGCGGCCCGGCGGCTGTGCTCGCCCGGTGTCGCGATGCCCTTGATCGTGCGCCGGGTCCTGGTGTGGTCGCGCACCCGGTCCGCGATCGACCACTCGACGTCGGACAGCACGACGCGGTTGCGGACGGTGTCCAGCAGGAGGCCCTGGTCGTGCAGGGACGAGGCCAGGACCGAGTCCACGGCACGCTGGGCGCGGCCGAGCAGCGCCCGCGCGGGGGCGTCGAGCATGTCGGGATCGACGAACCAGTCCCTGAGGTCCTCGGCGAGCGCGTACCCGGCCGCGTGGTCGTCGTGCACCGTCGGCCGTGCGCGCGGGACCTCCGCCGAGAGGAGCGAACCCACCATGGCCACGCCGCCGCCGACGCCGAGCACGAGCATCATGACGAACCCGGCCACCATCATGACGGCGCTGCCCAGCAGGAACGCGAGGCTCAGGAGCCCCAGCGCCCCGAGCGCGCCGGTCCCGACGACCCAGCCCGCGGTGGCCCGGGGTCTGGCGGGGCGGCGCGGTCGCGCCGGCGGGGGCGGCCGCCACAGGGGCGCGGGCGGCGGGTTCCGGTGGTAGCCGCGGCGCACGGCGGCGGCGAGCCGCCCCGCCCGCTCGGCGTCCACCTCCGGGTGGACGGAGAGCCGCGGGGGCGGGCCGTCGTCGGAGGCGGCGGACTCCTCGTCCCCACCGCCGAGGGCGGCGGCCGGCGCGCTGGCCAGGAGCTCCCGGACCCCGGCGCCGCGCGTGGTCAGGACCGCGACCCGGATCCGCGGGTCCATGGTGGCCAGGCCCTGTTCCGCGAGGTCCCGGTACACCTGGTGGGGCGTGTGCCGGCGCAGGCGGACGAGGCCCTGGTAGCCGGGCACGAACACGGCCTCGCGTACCGCCCTGGCCATGCCGGCGGTCACGCGGACGGTGGTGCCGTCGGCGAGGGGCAGTTCCATGGTGTCCCTCCCGGCCCGCGGAGCCCTTCCGCTCTCGCTGCATGTCTACCACCCGGACGCCGGTTCGACGCCTGCGGCGGGATTCCCGTTCCCTCGGAGCGGCCATCCGGGCACGGCCCGCGCGGTGCGGCGCGGGTCACGGGCGCGAGCGGGGCGGGGCGAGACTGCGACGGCGGTCGCTGGGTAGACTCCCTGCCACCCGTCACCAGCCCCAGACGTCCCCCACCGACCGGGAGCCCCCATGAAGGCACGCGGTGTCCGCCGGCTCAAGCCACTGGAGCCGGGCGATCCCGCCGAGGTCGGCGGGCACAGGATCGTGGGCCGCGTCGGCTCCGGAGGGATGGGCACCGTGTACGCGGCCGACTCCCCCGGGGTGCACGGCTACCTCGCGGTGAAGGTCGTGCACGCCGCGCAGGCGGGCGACCGGCGCTTCCGCGAGCGGTTCGCGCACGAGGCGCGCCTGCTCGCCAAGGTCAACAGCCCCTCGGTGGCCCGCTTCGTGCGCGCCGACGTGGAGGCCGAGCGGCCCTGGATGATCACGGAGTACGTGCCCGGCCCCACCCTGCGGTACCACGTGGAGCGCTTCGGCCGGCTGCGCGGCGGAATGCTCCTCGGGCTGGCCGTGGGCACCGCCGAGGCGCTGCGCGCGATCCACGACGCCGGGGTGGTCCACCGCGACCTCAAGCCCAGCAACATCGTGCTCTCGGCGACGGGTCCCAAACTGCTCGACTTCGGCATCGCGCACCCCGTCGAGGATCCCGACCCCACCAAGTGGATCCGGCTGCGCAAGATGCGCCGGGCCTACCGCGACCTGCGGCTCCCCTCGCCGGACACGCTCTCCGACGAGCGGCCCAGCGTGCGGCGCGACCGGCTGGGCACGCCCGGGTGGATGAGCCCCGAGCAGTACCACCGCCAGCCCACGACCCAGAAGGCCGACATCTTCCTGTGGGGCGCGGCGGTCGCCTTCGCCTCCGTCGCGCACGACCCCTTCGGCCGCGCCGACGACAAGGAGATGGCCCGGCGGGTCATGTTCGAGGAGCCCGACCTCCAGCACCTGCCGAAGGGCCTGCACGAACTGGTGGAGGCGGCGATGGCCAAGGACCCCGACGACCGCCCGGACGCGCCCGGTCTGCTGCGCGCCGCGCTGGCGCTGGAGGGGCCCGAGGGCGGGGTGAAGGCCCCCGTGCCGCCCCCGGACCGGGTCACCGTGCGCGGCCTGCTGGAGCGCCGGTGGACCTCGGTGGCGGTCCGGCCCCCGCGACCGCCCCGATGACGGTCCCTCAGTAGAGCCCGTAGTGCGCGCGGCCCTCGCGGGAGAGCATCGCGATGACCATGTACACCGCGAAGCCGAGCGGCACGGCGGCCAGGATGTCGCCGGTGAGCATGTTCCAGGTGAGCAGGGCGCCGGCCGCCCCCTGGAAGACCACCACACCCCAGTAGGCGCCGAGCGTACGGCGGCGGAGACGGCTCGCCAGGAACGTGGACAGCAGGCCGTAGACGCCCGTGACCACGGCGAGGGTGCCCATCATCGAGCGCATCATCTCGGGGGTGACGGCGAGGTCGACGTTCTCCTCGGCGGCCAGTTCGGACTGCTGGCGGAGCACCTCGGCCATGTCCTCGGCCGAGACGCTCAGCCCCATGACGAACAGCATGGACAAAGTGAGGCCGCAGAAGCCGCCGACGAACATCAGCATGCGCACGGTCGCGACCTTGCGCGGCAGCGGCGCGTCAGGGCGCAGGGCGTCGAAGGGGGCCCCGAAGCCGGGGAGCCCGTGCCCCGCCCCGTGGGGGTCCTGCGGTCCGAAGGGAGACACGAGAGTCCTTCCGAGGCGTCGTTCGGGGTTCGGTTCCCATCGTAGGCGGACACGGTCCCCGTGGCGGGCGCGCCCGGGGCGCACCGCGGATTGTCCGAATCGTCACCTGGGCGCCGGTGCCGCCTCACCGGCCCCCGTCTATGGTGAGTCCTTTCGTACCACGCACCCCACCCCCCACTCCCCCATTCCCCCGGACGAAGGAGTCGCACCGCATGTCCAGACTCGTACGCGCTTCGGGCGCCCTGCTGCTGTCGGGTGCCCTGGTGGCCTCGTCGGCGGTGGCCGCCGGAGCGGACACGGCGGAGGATCCCGCCTTCACTCTGACGGTCCTGCACGGCAACGACCCCGAGTCGC
This sequence comes from Nocardiopsis aegyptia, assembly GCF_013410755.1. GTDB lineage: Bacteria > Actinomycetota > Actinomycetes > Streptosporangiales > Streptosporangiaceae > Nocardiopsis > Nocardiopsis aegyptia. The sequence continues at coordinate 4,756,680 of NZ_JACCFS010000001.1, read as the reverse complement.
AGCTGCTGCACGCCTCGGCCGACGCCGGGTTCGGCGGCGCCGCCCGCTACACCACGCTGTTCCGGCAGCTGCGCGCGGAGGAGGCCGCGGGCGGCGGGACCGGTGAGGCCGCCGAGCGCGGTGTGGTGTCGGTCAACTCGGGTGACATGTACCTGCCGGGCCCGGAGCTGGCCGCCTCGCTGGAGGAGGGCGCGCCCTTCTACGACGCCATCGTCGCCAACGAGATCGGCTACGACGCGGTCGCGATGGGCAACCACGAGTTCGACTTCGGGCCGGACTTCTACGCGCGCTTCGTCGGCGACCTGACCGGGGACACCCGCGTGGTCGCGGCCAACGTGGACGTGTCCGGTGAGCCGGGTCTGGCCGCGCTGGCCGACTCGGGGCGGATCGCGCCCAGCACGGTCGTGGAGACGGGCGGCGAGCGGGTCGGCGTCGTCGGCGCCCTCTATCCGGACCTGGCCAGCATCTCCAGTCCCCGCAACGTCGTGCTGGACGAGGTCGTGGGACCCGTCCAGGCCGAGGTCGACCGGCTCACCGCCGACGGCGTGGACAAGATCGTGCTGATCTCCCACCTGCAGGGCATCGCGTTCGAGCAGCGCGTCGGCCAGGAGCTGACCGACGTGGACGTCATCGTCGCCGGCGGCGGGCACGAGGTCATGGCCGCGCCCGAGGACGCGCTCGTCCCCGGTGACGAGATCACCGCGAACCCCGTCACGGGCGACCCGCTGCACTACCCGCTGGTGGTCAGTGACGCCGAGGGCGGCGACCTGCCGATCGTCACCGCCGGGTCCGACTACGAGTACGTGGGCCGGCTGGTCGTCAACTTCGACGACGCGGGCGAGCTCGTCTCGGTCGCCGACCGGTCCGGCGCGGTGCGCGTCTCGGGTACCGGTGAGGACGCCGTCGAGGAGGACGCGACCGTGCGCGCGGAGGTGACCGAGCCGGTCGCCGCCCACGTGGACTCCCTCGCCGAGACCGAGGTCGCCCAGAGCGAGGTGGGCCTGGACGGGACCCGCGACCCGGGTGTGCGCACCCAGGAGACCAACCTGGGCAGCCTGATGGCCGACGCGCTGCTGGACACGGGGCGGCGCCGGGCCGAGGAGTACGGCGTCCCTGAACCGCAGATCGGGATCCAGAACGGCGGTGGCATCCGCAACGGCTCGGTGATCCCGGCCGGTCCGCTCACGGTGCTCGACACCTACTCGATCGCGCCCTTCGCGAACCAGACCGTGGTGGTCCCCGACCTGCCCCGGACGCAGATCAAGGAGCTGCTGGAGCACGGTGTGTCCGCCGCTCCGGCCGCCGACGGCCGCTTCATGCAGGTGGGCGGCGTCAACTTCGCCTACGACCCCGAGCGCACCGCCCAGGAGGTCGACGCCGAGGGCACGGTCCTCACCCCGGGCGAGCGGGTGCGCAACGTGGTGCTGCACGACGGCACGGTGCTGGTGGCCGACGGCGAGGTCGTGGACGGCCCGCCCGTGTCGGTCGCCACGATCGACTTCTCCGCGCGCGGCGGCGACATGTACCCGTTCCGGGGAGCTCCCTTCACCGTGGTGGGCACCACCTACCAGGGTGCGCTGGAGAGCTTCCTGACGACGACGCTGCAGGGCCGTGTGACGGCCGCCGACTACCCCGAGGGCGGCTCCGGCCGCATCGTGGTGGGCGAGGAGGCGACGGACCCGGGCACGCCCGTGACCGGGACGCTGGAGCAGGTGCGCGAGCCGGTCCGCGAGGGCGTCTCGGCGCACTTCCGGTACTCGACCGACGCCCCGGACTCCGACAACGTGGTGGCCCTGTTCGCCGAGGGCACCTCGCCCGGTGACGGCGAGCCGCTCGCCACGGCCAAGGCGCACAAGTCCGAGGGCCGGACCGCGGTGCGCACGCGGGGCCTGGGCACCGGAGAGTTCACCGCCTACCTGCTGGACGGGGACGGAGCCGTGCTGGCCGGACCGGAGGCGTTCGAGATCGTCCCCCGCCGTTAGGAGGGCGACGGAGCCGGACGTGCCGCCAGGGCGGCACGTACCGGTACCGGCATGAGCACCGCAGGAGGGCCGGTCATCCCGAGGGGTGACCGGCCCGCGGTGCGTCCGGGGCTCTGCGTCTCCGGGGCGCAGTGCTTCCGGGGCACTGAGCCGCCGCGGCTAGCAGCGGGGCAGTCCGTCGACGGGTTTCCAGGGCTCGGCCACGCGCAGGGCGGTGGCGCTGACGAAGACGTCCAGGTTGCCGACGCTGTCGTCGGTGAGGACCCACCAGGTGGTCATGCGCCCCTGGCCGTCGGAGTGGGGCTCGCCCTCGATCTGGCAGAAGAAGGCGTTGCGGCCGGCCCAGAGCCAGCCACCGGTCGCGTACCGGGTGTCCTGGGACCAGTAGGAGCGGCTGTCGCGCCAGGTGGTGTAGTACCGGCGCGGCGAGAAGCCCTCCCTCTCGCCCGCCCCGTCCTGGCGGGTGTCGGCCGCGTGCGCGACCGCCGCCGGGGGCGCCGCCCCCAGGGCCAGGGCGCACAGAAGTGTCGCCGTCACCGTCCGCAGGGTGCCTTCGTAGGCCATCGCCACTCCTCACGCCGCCGACGGCCGACGCCGCCAAACAGTACCGACCACGCCATTGTGACACAGAGCGATCTTATAGTGACTTTACGACACAGCGCGCGCGTGGCCTAGCAGCCGACCGCGGACCGGGCGTCGGCGGCCATGTCCTCGCGTTCGCCCTGTTCGAGGCCGTGGTGCGTCAACCACACCAGCACGAAGTGGCAGGCCTCGCGGGTGTCCTGGGCGTCGTGGGCGTCGCCGCCGGACCGGGCCTCCCGCATCGCCCGGCCCGCCTCCGCGGCGACCCCGACACTCTCGAAGGCGACGATCCGCACGACGTCGGTGTCCATGGCGGACGTGCAGAGGAAGGGGTCCGGCTCGTCGGACTCCCCGGGCTCGGCACAGAACTCCGCGGTCGTGTCGAGCCGCGAGCCGATGGGGTGGTCCTCGCGCAGCACCTCGACCAGTTCGGCGGCGGACATCGGAGCGGCGGACCCGGTGGGGCCGGACCGCGCGCCTCCCTCCGCGGCGAGGCGGACCGCGCGCTGCGCCACGGTCAGGGTCGCGCCCAGGAAGGCGGCGCCGCCCAGGACCGCGATGACGGCGAGGACCGCGAGCATCCCCGTACCGTGGCGGCTCGACTGCGGTGCTGGGTGCGGACGCACGTGCGACTCCTCGCCTCGGGGATGCCCGACTGAGCCAAGCCTCCCAGTTGCACCAAGAACGCGCAAAGAAAGGGTCCATGGTAGCCAATTGCCCTGTATGACCGGTATGTGAATCACGTATTTTCGGCCAACCTTGGGCCATCCGGCGCGCATAATAGGGAAATGCGCGACCCGGGATCTACGATCAACAGCATGACCTGCGTTTTGCTGGCCGAAGACGATGTCTCGATCTCCGAGCCTCTCGCGCGCGCACTCCGCCGCGAGGGCTATACGGTGGATGTGACCGTCAACGGCATTGAGACACTCGACCGTGCCCGTGCGGGAGACATCGACCTCATGGTCCTTGATCTCGGGCTGCCCGAAATGGACGGGCTTGAGGTGGCACGTCGGCTGCGAGCCGAGGGTCACGGAACGCCGATCCTCATCCTGACCGCCCGTGCCGACGAGGTCGACACCGTCGTCGGCCTCGACGCCGGCGCCGACGACTACGTCACCAAGCCCTTCCGCCTGGCCGAACTCCTCGCCCGTGTCCGGGCCCTGCTGCGCCGGGGCGGCGCGGAGGTGCCGGTGGTGCACGGTGTTCGAATCGACAACGACTCGCGACGCGCGTGGCTGGGCGAGCGCGAACTCCAACTCACGACGAAGGAGTTCGATCTCCTGCGGGTGCTCGTCCGCGACGCGGGCAAGGTGGTCACTCGTGAACAGATCATGCGCGAGGTGTGGGACACCAACTGGTGGGGTTCGACGAAGACCCTCGACATGCACATCTCCTGGCTGCGCCGCAAACTCGGCGATGACGCCAACCAGCCCTCGTACATCACGACCGTTCGTGGCGTGGGATTCCGCTTCGAGCGGGACTGACTCGACCTTGGGTTCACAGCGCTCGGTACCGGCCGGCCGACCCAGGGGCCGTACGGACGTGAGGTGACATGCGCAGGAGGATGGTCTTCTCCACGCTCGTGGTGACCGTCATCACCGTCATGCTGCTCGGGCTGCCCCTGGGCGCTCTCACGTACAAGCTCGTGCACGACGAGAGCAACCGCCAGCTCCAGGGCGAGGCCGAACTCATCGGCGCCGAGAGCGACAGCATGCTCCAACTCCACGGCGAGATCGACCTGGCCGAGTTCGACCGGACCTACCCCGACCGTTTCATCCGCATCACACCCGGGGGCGAGGCCTCCACTGTGACGGCGGGCAATCCGGCTCTCAACCCGGAGGAGCCCGGCGCGCCCAGCCTGCTCCGCCAGACCGCGCTCACCAGCGACGGGACGCGCGTGGAGGTCTGGGCGGAGGCCGATTCGGTCCAGCAGAGCGTGATCCAGGCCTGGATGGGCATCGCGTCGCTGTCCCTGCTGGCCATCGGGGTGGCGGTGGGCCTGTCCATGTTCCAGGCGCGCAGGCTCACCCTGCCGCTCGTGGACCTGGCGGCCACCGCGGAGCGGCTGGGCTCCGGCGTGGCCTCGCCGTGGGGCCACCGGTACGGGATCCCCGAGGCGGACCGGGTGGCGGAGGTCCTGGACCGCAGCGCCGAGCGCATCGCGGGGCTCATCGCCACCGAGCGCCACTTCGCCACCGACGCCTCCCACCAGCTGCGCACGCCGCTCACGGCACTCACGATGCGGCTGGAGGAGATCATCGCCGAGTCCGAGAACCCGGAGGTGGTGCGGGAGGAGAGCGAGGCCGCCCTCGCCCAGACCGAGCGGCTGGTGGAGACGGTGGAGAGCCTCCTGGGGCGGGCACGCAAGAGCCAGAACCCCGAGGTCGAACCCGTTGAGGTGGATCCGGTGCTCAACCACATCCAGGCGGAGTGGTCACCCGTCCTCCAGCAGGAGCAGCGCGGACTGCTCGTCACCGGGGACCCGGGCCTGACCGCGATGACGGTGCCCACCGACCTGTCGCAGATCCTGGCGACACTGGTGGAGAACGCCTACAAGCACGGCGCGGGCACGGTCACCATCCGGCGCATGGACACCGGCCAGTCGGTGCGCATCGAGGTCAGCGACGAGGGGGACGGCGTACCGGAGCACCTGGCCGGCCGGATCTTCGAGCGCGAGGTCAGCGGGGGCGGCGGTACCGGCCTGGGGCTGGCTCTGGCCCGGCACATCGCCGAGTCCGAGGGCGCCCGGATCGAGCTGGTCCAGATCCAACCGACCACCTTCGCCCTGTTCCTCCCGGCGGGCGCCGGCGGCCTCACCAAGATGACCGGCCCCGTCTGACCCGTCCCCGGCGCCCGGTCCCCGCCGCCGCTCACGACGGATCGACGAAGTCAGTCCTCGAACAAGAGAGCGCGTCCGCGTGGGTCCTCCGCGAGGTACTCCTCCAGCATCTCCCGGATCACTCTGGCCTCCCGGGGACAGACCTCCTCCAGGTGCCGCCACCCCGTGAACCGGAGCGTCCGGGGCAGTTCCACCAGCCCGGTGATCGCGTCCCAGAAGGCGTCCAGGTTCTTCCCGTACATGTCCGGGAAGCCCAGCGCCCGCTTCAGGACGACGTGCAACTCGCGGGAGTCGGCCACCCCGCCCACGTCCACTGTCACGTCGATCGTCATGTTCCCCCATACGCAGGACGAGGCGGTCACAGCGAGCGCGCGACCGTGATCGGCTCGCTAGGACCGGGACAACGGCCATCGACGGCCTTCCACTGGAGAACCATGCCAGACGAACTGCTCCTCGGCCGTCACGGTGGCTCCGAACTCGCTCCACTCGGGTTCCCCGTGTTCGACCCGCCAGCGGTGGGTGTCCTCCACCATCGTCCACAGGCGCCTCGGTCCGCCTTGCGTGACCTGGAAGCGGCCGTCCGGCGCCGGTTCGATGTCGACCTCCGCCCAAGCCCCGTCCCTGCCCTCCATGGACAGGAAGTCGGTGCCGTCGTCGGCCGTCCTGAGCACGGTGTCGGCGTCGACCGTGGCGCGTTGGGCCACGAACGCGAACGCGAGGTCGCGAACCCGGGCGGGGTCCAACGAGGTTTCGCCGGACGTGACCTCGTCGTCCACGGAGGTACGTGGGCGCGGGTCGTGGCTCCGGGCGGGCATGAACCCCGCCCACTCGGGCAGGAACCGGCCTTCGGCCGTGCCGTCGTCGCCCACCTGGAGCTTGAGCACGGCACCGCCCGTACCGCCCGCGATGTTCACCAGGATCAGCCCGCCGGGCGCCACCTGTTCGAGCCACGCGGGGGGAACATGGGTGAAGGCGGTCGTGGAGATGATCCTGTCGTAGGGAGCCCGGCCGGGATAGCCCTTGTGGCCGTCGTACTCCGCGACGACCGGGTGGTAGCCCGACCCCGCGAGGCGCTCGGCGGCGTCGGAGACCAGGCGGGGTGAGATGTCGATGCTCGTCACACGATCCGAGCCCAGGAATTCGCTCAGGATCGCGGCGTTGTACCCCGAGCCGACCCCGATCTCCAGCACTCGGGGGGTGCCTTTGAGGTCGAGTTCGTTGAGCATCTGTGCCATGAGTCCGGGCATCGTGGAAGAACTGGTCCAGCGTCCCTTCCCCGTGCAGTCGGGCAGGGCTTCGCGGACCGGTTTGCCCTTGACCTCGATGATCAGCGTCTCGTCGGCGTAGACGTGCGAGGCCCACTCCTCACGCTGTTCGGGGATGTCGCCGCGCACGAGGCGGTATCGCGTGCCCCGGGAGGTGTGCTCGTACAGCGCGAAGGCGGGAACGAACGTACCCCTGTCGACACGGCGGAACGCTTCGGTGAGGGGGCCAGCCGGCGCCAGCGCGCCCGTTTGCACGAGGCGATCGATCAGCGCGGACGCGCGTTCCTGTACAGCGCGGGTCATACCCGTCCTTGCTCCAGTAGGTCAGCGATGGCCTGTCCGATGGGCAGGTCGCAGTGGTGCGCGAGCCATCCCCATTCGCCGTTGGGGTTGACCTCCAGCAGCGTCCAGCGCCTGTCGGGAGAGATGACGAAGTCGGCTACCCCGCAGGTGAGACCGAAGGCGCTCATGTAGCGTTTCAGGCCCGAACGCACGTCGTCGGGTGTTTCGACGAGCTCGTACCGGTGGGCCCCGTAGTCGCTGCGCGAGTCGATGTGCGCGGCCTCGGATCCAGCGTGGATGGCCACGGCGAACAGCTCGCCCCCGGCGATGGTGACGCGTACTTCGTGGTCTTTGTCGACCCATTGTTGGAAGCAGTGCGCGGTCAAGGAGAGGGCGGGATCGCGCAGTTCCTCGATATCCGTGACGGGGTTGGCGTAGACGATCTTGGTACGGCCCTCTTCGACGTGAAGTGCACCACCGAGCGGCTTGTACACGATCGGGCCGGGAATGTTCACTACCCAGTCGACGGCGTGGTCGGGGACATTGGTGACGATGGTTCGGGCAACTCTCAGCCCGCATCTGGCGGCGGTGGCGAGCTGGACGGGCTAGTACTCGGCCGCGCTCATCTTCGAGGGCTGGTTGATCCAGAGGCAGTCCAAACTCAACAGGACACCGCCGAGCCCCATCCGGGCCTCCCTGTAGGCCCAGCGCTGTTCGGGGGCGGACATGCCTGCGGTGAGTGTGAACTGGGACGGCCGCCGATAGTAGACGCCGCGCACCGATTCCAGGTCGACACCTCGGAAGGCCTCACGAGCCGAACCCCGCCAACGATCGCCGCCGAATTCGGCTTCGACGGTCATGGCGGAGGGAAAGTCGCCCGGGTCCATACGGACGACCGGAACGCCTCGCTGGGAGAGGTGGTGGATCACCGGGTCAGCGGTGCCGTCCTCGATACCCGTGAGGACGAGCACCGCCTCCCGTGTCGCGGAGGAGATCGTCAGTCGTTGGTCGTTTCCTCGGGCGTGGGTCCGTTGCCGTCGGGGTCGCCGGTGGTCTCCTTGGTGCCGCTGCTGCGCCTGCCCAGCGACGGCGCGCCGGTGATCCGGTCGACGCCCTGCTGGCTTACCGGGTCGTAGACCCAGCGGTCCACCGCGTCGACGACCTCGGCTCGGACCTTGGGCATGGCGGCGTACCGCAGGCCCCAGGGGCGGGTCGCCGACCCACTGCCGGTTTCGGTGCTGGCCTCGAAGATGGCTGTGGACGGGTCCAGGGGGAAGGCGTCGCCGATGCGGGCGATCGCAGCGCGTGACTCTCCGTCAGGGCTTTCCAGGAGTGCGGAACGGCCTCGGTGAGGCATGGACGAGTCCTTTCGTGCTGGGGAGGGCTGCTCGCGAACCGTGTGCGGGGGAAGCGGTCGAAGGCGGGTCACAGCCCGCTTCCGCCTCTCACGACTTCGCTCGGACGGTCGCCGTGGACCGGGAGACTCCAGCGGCCAGGGGTCAAGGGCGCGAAGGTGTTGTCGAGACCACGCCACTGATCTCGGTGACGAGTCCCGGTCGGCGGTCGACTTCGGCGTACATGCCGTGACCGTTGGGAAGGCGGCCCCAGCGGGCGGCAAACGAGTCCACGAGAACGAGGCCGCGCCCGTGCTCGGCGAGCGGGTCCGACGTGGAACGGCGCAGGGGGTGGACGTTCCCGAGTGGACCGCCGTCGCGGACCTCCAGGCGGAGGCGGTCGGAGCGGACGAGCAGCCGGACCGCGAACCGGCCCTCGGGAAGGCCGCTCCGCGTGTGGTGCACGGCGTTCGTCGCGAGTTCGGACAGGATCAGGCCGAGGTTCCCCGGCGGCTCGATCCCCACAGCCGCGAGCCGGTGGCCGAGCCATCGGCGGGCCTCGCCGACGGAACTCGGGAGCCCAGGGAAGCTGGTCCGCCCGCGCCAGAGCACGTCGTCGCGACGTGGCGGGAGGGTCAGAACACGTCCTCTGTCACGACGGGTGTCGTCGGATACGCCCGGTTCACTGTGCTCCCGCATGTCTCACCTCAGAGGATCTCGTGGTGAGACCGACGTTACGGAACGCGACGGAGCCTGGTGTCCCAAGTCGGGACACCAGGCTCCTTGACGCGATTCAGCTGATCTGCATCCGCCGTGCCAGCCCCCGCAGGGGTTCGGGGATCGTGCGGTGGTGGTCGATCAGGTGCGCTGCGACAGTGCGCGCGGACAGGTGGTAGCGGGTCATCTGTGGAGCGGCCCGCTCGGCCGACACCAGGTTTCCCAACGCCTTGTCGCGCCGCCCGAGCTCGATGTAGGCGCGGGCCATGTCGATGCCGTGGTGAGCACGACGCTCGGCCGGGAGGGCGGCGAGCACGGGCGCGGTGATCTCGGCGTCCCGGCGCAGTGCTTCGTCGAAGTCGCCCATCTCCACCGCGACCGCCGCTCCGTGGATCGCGACGTTCGCCGGATTGAACTGGAGCGCGTACCAGTCCTGGATGCGGGCGGGTAGCCGCTTCGCGGCCTCCACGGCCTGCTCGTGGTGGTCCCACGCCTGCGACTGTGTGGTGGTCCCCGTCTGGGTGCCGCGAGCGGACAGTACGGCGGATCGGAGCTGGAGCGCGCCATGAACAGCCAACGCTTGTGGGGTGTGCTGGTCGATGCGGCTCGCGGCGGCGCGCACGAGGTTGAGACCGGCCATCCACGAGCCGTACATCATCATCATGAGCGCCCGGGAGAGCTGCGCGAGCGCGGGCAGATTGGGGTCGTCGCTCCTCGCCGCACTGGTGGCGGCATCCCTGATCGCGGAGTTGGCGAGGTCGGTGTATCCCAACCTTCGGGACAGGGACACGGCCAACGCCTGGGCGGCGTTGACGTATCGCCACACCCGTGGGTCGTCGGCGGTGTGGGCGTGAACGGCGAGTTCGGAGAGCACCGCAGGAAGCCGCGTGCCGACCTGGGCGTGCTTGGCGTCCTTGGAGGCGAGTCTGAGGGCCTCGACCTCGCGGGCGAGCACGGCCACGGGTCGGGGGTCCATGTCCAGATCCAGAGGGACGTCGACGGCGTCGAGGGCACGCCGGACTTCGGGGATCGTTGCGTGGACTCGGTCGGTGGAGGTGGTGTCGCCACGGAAGGGCTGCCCACTGATCTCGGTGGGGTCCGCGTTGAGCGCGGTCGAGACTGCGGCGATGAACGCGGGTGTGGCCACACGGTCCCCGGTCTCGACCTTCGCGATGAGGCCCCGGGACACGTGACTGCGGTCGGCGAGGCCGTGTTGGGTGAGGCCCCGGAGTTTGCGGAGCCGCGCTACTCGTTGGCCGGTGGTCTCGGTGTCCGGAGTCATGCCAAGCCCCGTTCTTCCCTGGGTGTGTCGCACTCTCAGAGTAGGGCGGAGCCCCTGTGTTGTCAGGGGTGTGCCCGGGTTGTGACTCGGGCGCTGCGAGTCGACGCGAGGATCAGTCGTGGAAGGGCTCGCCCGTCACGACGTGGTCGGCGTGGTTGAGCGCCTCCAGCACCAGGCGGCGCAGGTGTCCGTCCCGCAACCGGTAGATGGCGTGGCGGGACTGCTTGCGCGATTCCACCAGCCCGGCCAGGCGCAGCTTGGCCAGGTGCTGGGAGACGGCGGTGCGCGAGGCTCCGCAGGCCTCGGTCAACTGGCCGACGTCCGCCTCACCCCCGGCCAGCGTCCACAGCAGGTGCAGCCGGGTGGAGTCCGAGAGCAGGGCGAACACCTTGGCGGCCACGTCGAGCCGTTCGTGCTCGGGCGGAGCCGGGTGGACCCGGCTGGGGGCGGCCTGCTCGTCGCTGGTGCGCATGTGCGCAGTCTAGGACGGATGCCGCGTGGCCATCTGCCATACATGTGCATACGTACGCACATGTATGGTGTGTCGTGGTCGTGTTCCTCTCCCTCTGGTGGTGGTCGTGGTGTGGCGGGTTCTGACGGACTTTCCCGCGTACCGCAGGTTGTTCTGCGCCCAGGTGGTCGCGTTGGCGGGCACAGGGCTGGCCACGGTCGCTCTGGCACTGCTGGCCTACGACCTGGCCTCGGACCGGGCCGGGCAGGTGGTGGCCACCGCGCTGACCATCAAAATGCTCGCGTACGTGGGCGCCGGTCCGCTGCTGACCGCGGCTCTGGCCCGGGCGCCGCGCAAGGCGGTGCTCGTGGGTTCGGACGCGGTGCGGGCCCTGGCCGTGGCGTGCCTGCCCCTGGTGGACCAGGTGTGGCAGGTGTACGTGTTGATCGCCGTGCTCCAGTGCGCCTCGGCGGCTTTCACCCCGACCTTCCAGGCCGTCATCCCCGAACTCGTCGACGACCGCGGCTACACCGGCGCGCTGGCCCTGTCACGCCTGGCCTATGACCTGGAGGCGCTGGCCTCTCCCCTGTTGGCCGCGCTCGTGCTGCTCGTTCTGCCCTTCGACGGCCTGTTCGCGCTGACCGCGCTCGGCTTCGCCGCCTCCGCCCTCCTCGTGGCCACGACCGACCTACCCGTAGCGTCCCACGATGCGCGAAGTCCGCGCCGGGCCGCGGCGAGTTGGCTGGCCTTCGCCTCCGACCGGCGCCTGCGGGCGCTGATGGCCCTGAACCTGGCCGTCGCCGCGGTCACCGCGCTGGTCCTGGTCGACACCGTCGTCTTCGTCCGCTCCCACCTGGGCGGGAACGACACCGGTGTGGCGTTGGCGCTGGCCTGCTTCGGCGCCGGTTCCATGGCGGTGGCGCTGGCGCTGGGAGCCCTGGTGGACCGCTTCGGCACCCGCGCTCTGATGCTCACCGGACCCTTCGTCGTCACCGCTGGAGCGGCGGCACTGGCCCTGGGCTGGGCCCTGGCTCCTGGGCCGGCCGTGCTCGGGGCGGGGTGGGCGGTGCTGGGCGCGGGGTGCGCCCTGGTGTCCGCGCCCACGGGACGGCTGCTGCGCGAGGCCGCCCCCGAGGGCGGGCTCGCCGGTGTCTTCGCCGCCCAGTTCTCCCTCTCCCACGCCTGCTTCCTCCTGACGTACCCTCTGGCCGGGTGGGCCGGGGGCCTGGACCCGGTCCTGGTGCTGGGCTGCACCGGGGTGCTCACGGGGGCGTGCGCCCTGGCGGCGGTGGGGCTGTGGCGCCCCGAACCGGTCGCCGTGGGCCGCACCTCCCCGGTCGAGGACCGCTGATCTCCGGGTCGACCACCCCGTTCTCGCGACGCCGATCGGCGGAAGCGGGCCCCGTCAGGTGTTCTGGCGGGGCCCGGTTCGGTCAGCGGGTGAAGACGTAGGGGCGCAGGTCGGGCGGGGCGCTGGCCGGGTCCACCGCGAACTCGGCCCAGACGTGGGTGCCGAGGTCGGCCCAGGGGGCGAGTCGGAAGTGTCCCCAGGCTGCGGACAGGTTCTCGACGAGGACGAGGCCGCGCTGGCATTCGGCCCAGTCCCATTCGAGGTCAGTGCGCTCAGTGGGGATGCGCGGCACTCCGCCGCCTCCGCCGCAGTCGCTGAGCGAGACGCGCAGGGTGGCCGGGTCGGGCATGGACAGGGCCCTGATGACCTCCTTGAACGGGGGTTCGGCGCGGGTGTACTTGCAGCTGTTCGCGAAGAGTTCGCTGGTGGCGAGTTGGAGGGTGTCGACCAGGTCGGGGTCGAATCCGGCCAGGTCGGTGGCGAGGTCGGCGCGGACCCGGGAGAGCTGGGAGAGGTCACCCGGGTAGGTGCGGTGTTCCCAGAGGACGGCCGGGCGCTTGGTGACGGTCGCGGGCATCAGACGGCCACCGCCTCGGCGCGGCGGGGCGAGGGGACCGGTGCGAGCAGGTCGCCGGCCGGGGGCCGGGCGGTCCACTGGTCGAGGCGGCGCAGGGCGTCGGCCTGGGCGCACTCGCGGTCGCGTTCGCTCTCGAAGGCCCGGTAGTAGCCGCGCACCAGAGCGACCTCCTCCGCCGGGATCGGCGCGGGCGGCGGGGCCAGGCGGAGCGCCGGACTGCGCACTGGGCGCGGGACGGCGGCCTGGGTGAGTTCGGGGGCGGGGACGGGCGCGTAGCGGCGGACCCGGGTGGAACGGCGTCGGCGGGCGGCCACCGAGTGGCGCCCGCGCGCGGGAGCGAGGAGGGCCTTGAGGTACCCGAGGGCACTCGTGAGGACGGCAGGGCTAAACTGAGCCATGTCGGCAATTCCTTGTGTTCAAGGGTTGAGGTTGCTGGCCACGGCCTCGGACGCAAGCTAGCGTCGCGGGGCCTCCGCTTGTTGGGTTGTGTGTGCGAGAAAAGAATAGGGCATGGCGGGGTCAAGGGAGGGGTTTTCGGGGGTGACGTTCGGACGTTGTTCGAAAACCGTCCTGTCGGCCCAGTTCAGCGCCTTGTTCGATAGGCGGACCGGAAATCCGTGAAGGGGCGGGGAGAATACCCTTTGTTGGCTCATGGTCCGTTTTGGGGAAAATGTGACGGCACGCCGAAGGGGGCGTTCCGGTCGTGCCGGAACGCCCCCTTCGGTCGGTGTCAGGAGCGGGCGGCGGGCGCCGCCGACACGTCCTCCGGAACCTTGCCGCGCACCACCAGGTCGCTCCACAGCGAACGCACCCGGTCCAGCCCGTACACGCCCGTCACCTCGGCGCGCGCCCGCTCGGCCTCGGCGTGGAAGCGGCCCTCGGACACGGTCGCGTGGATCGCCTCGGCCATGGCGACCGCGTCGTCGTGGATCCAGTGCGGGTCGTAGATGGTGTCCGCCCCCGGCCACGGCAGCAGCGCGGGCACCCCGCCGGAGGCCGCGCACTCGGCCGGCGCCAGGTGGAACGACTCGTCGTCACTGGTGGAGAGCATGAAGCCCACCCGCCGCAGCCACGTGGCCACGTCCGGCCCGAACGGGTCGAACACCACGCCGGAGGCGAGCTTCTCGTCCCGCTGGATCCGCCGGTACACCCGCTCGAAGTAGGAGCGCTCCTCCGGCCGGTTCCAGATCCACCAGTACTCCCACGGCTGCTTGGTCTTGACCGAGAGCGTGTACCTGGGGTCCATCCGCCGCAGCTCGGAGACCACGTCCAGCCCGCGGTCCAGCCGCTTGCGCGAGGGCGCGATCCCGATCATGCCCAGCGAGTACTCCGCCCCGGCCAGCTTGGGCCGCGCCAACTGGACGTCGTCCACCCAGTTCGGCACGACCACGACCTTGTCGGACGGCCACCCCGTGATCTCGCGCGTCAGCTCCGCGTAGTGCGGGCTCACGCACACCACCGCGTCGACCTTGCCGATGTCGAGCTTGCGCGGCCACTCCGCGTACAGCTCGAACCGGTGCAGCCGGACGATGAGCCGCTGGTCGGGCCGCTTCCACTTGGCGTAGAACAGCGCGTTGGGCCCGCACCACTCGCAGATGACCACGTCGGCCCAGCCCGCCAGCTCGCGCGAGCGGTACTGGTCGTGGGCGTTGAGCCCCTCCCACTGGTCGATGCGCACGTCCAGGCCGGGCAGGGCGTCCAGGTACTCCGCCAGCCGCGTGAAGAACTTGAGGTCGTGGCCGGCCACGACCACCTTCAGCGGGCGCTCGGGGTCGGCGCCGTCCGGCGCGCCGGGCAGCGCCTCGGACAGGTACCCGCGCAGCCGCTCGGCCGCCCGCTCCAGCGCGTGCGCCGACGCCGCGTCGCGGCAGCGCCCCGCCGCCCGCGCGTACAGGTCGCGGTCGGCGTAGGCCCTGGCCACGACCTCGGCGACCGAGCCGATGTCCGACCCGGCGAAGAGCGGATAGTCGGCGCCCAGCAGCGCCTCGTGCATGGGGGTGCGGTTGAGCACGACCGGCAGGCCGAGCGCGCCCAACTCCAGCACCTTGGTGGACAGCTCCAGGCTCGCGTCCATGGACGGATCGCGCCAGGACAACCCGAAGTCGCAGTCGGCGGACTGGCGGAGCGCGTCGGCCCGCGCCATGCCGCCGCGCCAGTCCACGTGCTCGGTGGACTCCAGTGCCCGGCGCATGCGCTTGGACCAGTCAGCGGGCTCGGCGTGGATCTTGTCGCCGATCATCACCATCTCGGCGTCCACACCGAGCTGCGCGAGCCGCTCGGGCAGCTCGGTCATCTCCAGCGTGTTCCAGCGCGGCGCGAACTTGCCCGTGTAGGCGATGCGCGTGCGCGCGTGCACCTGGCCGTCCGCCTCCACCCCCTCGGGCACCACGACCACTGGCGGGAAGAGCACCGAGCGCCCGCACGCGGCGGGCACCGACGACTCCAGGAACGCGCGCAGCTCCTCGGTCTGGCAGAGCAGGAACCGGGAGGCCAGCGCGATCTCGGTGAGCTCGGCGGTGGAGGTGGCGCTCAGTTCGCCGACGCTGTGGGGGAAGTCGGTGAGGTAGGTCCACAGCCGTCCGGCCAGGGCCTCCTCCTGGGCGGCGAGCCCCGCCAGGCGGCGTCCGCGGACCACGACGAGGTCGAAGGGGCGGCGCTCGTGCTGCCGGGTGATGAGCTCGACGGCCTGCTCCGGGGTGAGCCCGCGCGGGCCCCGGTCGGGCAGGAGGTCGTCCTCGTAGGGGCGCAGCAGCCGGATGCCGGGCACGTCGGCCAGCGGTGCGACCAGCCGGTCGGTGCGTACCGGCGCCTTGAGCAGGAGGGTCACCTCGCATCCGGCCGCGGCCAGGGCCTGCGCCATCGACTGCGCCCAGATCGCGGAGCCGTCGATGATGTTGAGGTCCACGTCCCCGTACAGGAGCGCGCGCGGAGAAGGTGTACTCACGTTCTTCCCTTCGGATGCTTTCGGGTGTCCCGCGCGGAGCGGTCAGTGCGACGGGGGATCAACCGACCGCGCCTGTCGACGCGTCGGCGGCGCTGTGGGCGGAACCGTCCGCCCCGCCGCCCGGTGCCGTGCCGTGGTCCGGCCCCAGCGCCAGCAGGCGGCTGCCGCGCCGGTTCCACTCGGCCGGGTTCCAGCCGCGGCGCAACAGCGGTGTCCTGGCGAGTTCCGGCGTCACGGCACTCACGAAAACATACTGGGTGCCGCCGGTGCGGGCGCGGTCGAAGAAGCCCTGCCCGCGCGCGTCGCCGCCGGTGTCCCCGGTGCCGTCGGAGGCGGGGGCGCCGACGGCGTCGGCGCCCGAGCACTCGGCCGCGCACACCAGGTCGGCGAGGCGGTCCGCGCCCACGCGCCCGGTCCACGGGTAGGCCCACGGGGCGGTGGCGCGTTCGGCGAGCGCGGCCCAGCCGTCGGTGCCGAGGGCACCGATACGGGGCCGGTCGCCGTCGCGGGTGAGCTCCTCGGGGGTGTCCGGGGCGCTGAAGCGCGCCGAGCGCACGGTCACGCCCTCGGCCCGCAGCCGCTGCACGCCGGGCAGGCGGGCGGCGGCGCCGGGCACCACGACCTCGGTGGGGCGCAGGGTGGCCCCGAGCAGGTCGTCGGCGAGCTGGTCGGCCTCGGCCTCGCCCGCGGGGTCGGCCAGGACGGCCACGGAGCGACCGCGCAGCGGCAGTTCGGCGCCGGGCGTGTCGGTGGCCAGGTCGAGCCCGTCCAGGATCTCGGCGAGGCGCACCGGGGTGGCCGCGTCGAAGAACACCTGGCGGAGCATGGTGCGCTGCTCCGCGGAGCTGGGCACGGCGGCGCGCAGGCGCGGGACGGACACCGCCAGGTCCTCGCCGCCGGTCCGGGCCGGGTCGGCGTGCGCCACCACGTGGGCGCCGCAGGCCCAGGCCCGCCGGCGCACGCGCTCGTGGTCGGGGCCGGAGCCGGGGATGACCGCGACGTTGGCGGCGCGCAGGGCGTCGGCCAGGTCGGGCGCGTCGACGTCGGTGACCCCGGCGCCCAGGTCGGTGAGCAGGTCGGGGACGCGGTCGCCCGCGCCGGAGCGGACGTAGACCGCCTCGGGGCCGCGCACGAGGTCGGCGGCGACCGGGTTGAACTGGTGCAGGGGCACGCCGGCGTCGCCGTCGTGGACCCGGTCGAAGCCGAGCTCGCGCAGGGCGGGCGGGGCGGGCGCGTCGTCGAGCAGGACCGCGGGGATGCCGCGGGCCGCGGCCGACTCCAGGACCCAGTGCAGGGCCCGGGTGCGGTCGACCACGGCGGGATCGCCCACGTGGGCCCACGGGGAGCCGGGAGCGGCCGCGGAGGACGAGACCAGGACCAGGTCCACGTCCACGCCGTCCATGACGATCTGCGCGTCGTGGGGGCGCAGCGGCACGGTCCGCACGTAGGGGTCGATGGCCTGCTGGATGGCGGGGCCGACGACGGTGGCGACGACGAGCAGGTCCTCGCGTCCGCCCACGACGCCGGTGAGCAGGCGGGCCTCCTGGCGTTCGGCGTCGAAGGAGCGCACGGGCTCGGCTCCGGGCCGGCGCCGCTCGGTGTGCCGGGTGGTGCCGCTGCGGCGCCAGAGACGGTAGAGGTCACGTGGGAGCTTCACCAGCGAGCGGCCGGGCCGCTTGGCGGCCGCGGTCAGGGCCCGTCCCACCTGCAGCGAGGTGGAGCCCTCCACGGCGGCCAGGCGCGAGCGCGCCTCCTGGAGTTGTGCCTCGCGCTCGGCGAGGGCCTGCCGGAGCTGTTCGGTCTGGCTCTGTTCACGCCGTTTCACGGTCTGCCACCTTGCGTTCTGGTCGGATCGGCGAACCCGCCGCGTGCGTCGCGTGTGTCGGTTCCGACGGTGCCGGGTGGTGTGCCCGGCGGGTACCCGGCAGAGTCCGAATGCCCAGGGCCAGGCGCGTGGCGGGTCCCGCGGGCAGCACCTGCGGCGCCACCGGAAGGTGGACCCGGCGCGTACCCAGCAGAGTCCGGATGCCCCTGGTCAGGCGTGTCGCGGGTCCCGCGGGCAGCGCCTGCGACGGCATCGGAAGGCGTGCCCGCGTACCGGGCCGGGTCCGGACGCCCAGGGTGAGGCGCACCGCGGAGGAGTCCGGCGGTCTGGAGGAAGGCGGGGAGCATGGCATGGGATCACCTGGACCACTGGGTGAGGATGGTGGCGATGCGCTCGCCGGCGTGCCCGTCCCACAGGGGCGGGGCGGTGCCGACGCGCTCGGGGGTCTGGCCGTGCAGGACCTTGGTGACCGTCTGGAGGAGGTCGGCCTCGGTGACGAGCTGGTTGGTCCCGTGCGTGATGGTGACGGGCCGCTCGGTGTTGGGGCGCAGGGTCAGGCAGGGGACGCCGAGGACGGTGGTCTCCTCCTGGACGCCGCCGGAGTCGGTGACCACGGCCGCGGAGCCGCGGACGAGCGCGACGAAGTCGAGGTAGCCCAGGGGCTCCTGCAGGTGGACGCGCGGGTGGTCGCCGAGCCCGGCCCGCTCGAAGGCGGCCTTGCCGCGCGGGTGGACCGGCATGACCACGTCGACCTGGTCGGCGATCTCGTGCAGCCGCGTGGCCAGCAGGGCGGCGGTGTCGGGGTCGTCGACGTTGGCGGGCCGGTGCAGGGTGGCGGCGACGTAGCGCTCGGGCAGGTCGAGCCGCGCGCGCAGGGCCTCGGCGTCGAACCGGTCGAGGTTGGCCAGCAGCGTGTCGATCATGGGGTTGCCGACCAGGTGGACGCGGTCGGTCGACACCCCCTCGGCGGCCAGGTGGCCGATGGCCTCGGGGCTGGTGGCGAAGCACAGGTCGCTGAGCTGGTCGGTGACGCGCCGGTTGACCTCTTCGGGCATCGTGTTGTCGAAGGAGCGCAGTCCGGCCTCCACGTGGGCGACGGGGACGCCCAGCTTGGCGGCGACCAGGGCGGCGGCCACGGTGGAGTTGACGTCGCCGTAGACGACGACCATGCCCGGCCGGCGCTCGGTGAACTCCTTCTCCAGCCCGACCATGAGGGCGGCGGTCTGCGCGGCGTGCGAGCCGGATCCCACCCCGAGGTCGACGTCCGGCGTGGGCAGGCCCAGGTCGCGGAAGAACACGGCCGACATCCGGTCGTCGTAGTGCTGCCCGGTGTGGACGACCGCTTGGTGGGCCCCTCGCCCGCGCAGGGCGGAGACGACGGGCGCGGCCTTGACGAAGTTGGGGCGCGCGCCGACGACGTGCACGATCCCGGTGTCCTGGCTACCAAGGGGGGCGCTCGTTGCCACGTCTGTCACGTTTCCTTCTGTTGGAGTGGAGTTTGCCGTGTGATGGGGTCCGTTCGGCGGAACGGGGGCCGGAGGGGCCGTGAGCGGCGTTCCTTGCCCCAGCCGTCCCGCCCGTGTCGCCGTGGTGTCACCACCTGGTCACGTCCACGTGGTTGTGTGACTGACCGTGCATGACACCCAGACTTCCCGAACCCGCGCTCCCCGCCCGCGCACCCGCTGGGTGCGGGCCGGGACGTTCACACTGTCGTTGGCCTGGCGACACCTGAGGGCCGACCCCGCCCGTCTGCCGCTGCTCGCGCTGCGGCTGCTGCCCGGCCCCGCCCGGCGCGCGGTGCGGGCCGCGGCCTCCCGGTGTGGGGGCCTCGCCCGCGCCTACGCCCTGTGGGACCAGGGGCGCCGCGAGGACGCCCGCGCGTCGGTCCTGTCCGCGGCGGAGAACGCCTCCCCCCGCCGGGTGGGCCGCCTGGTGGCGGCCTGCCTGGCGGCGGGTGACGCCGACACCGCCCGCGCTCTGGTGAGCCGGCTTCCGGAGGGGCGGTCCCGGGACGCCGCGGAGTACCGGACGGCCGTGGCCACCGGACGTGCCGTCCCCGTGTCCTCGTCGCCCGACCATCACGGAATCACGTTAACCCGCGATGCCCCAACGCCGCCCGACGACACGGTGAACGCTGGGCGACCGCCCGTACCGGCAGGTGAACGGTGGCGTGTGGCCGGTGATCCCGGGTCCCCCGGGGCAGGGCTGCGCGTCCTGCACGTGGTCACCAACGCGCTTCCCTCGACCAACGCGGGGTACACCCAGCGCACCCACAAGATCGCCGTCGCCCAACGCGAGGCCGGGATGGACGTGCACGTGGTCACCCGGGCGGGGTTCCCGCTGACCAAGGGCGTGCGCGACGCGCGCACGCTGGTGCGCCTGGACGGCGTCACCTACCACCGGCTCATCCCGTGGACGGCTCCGGTCGACGCCGCCGGGGAGCTGGCGGTGGGCGTGCGGATGGCGTCGAAGCTGGTCGAGGCGGTGCGGCCGGACGTGCTGCACGCCGCCAGCAACCACCACAACGCCCGTCTGGCGCTGGAGCTGGGGCGGCGCTTCGGCCTGCCGGTCGTCTACGAGGCCCGGGGCTTCCTGGAGGAGTCCTGGCTCTCGCGCGACCCGTCCCGGAGTGTCGAGGACGCCTTCTACCAGGCCGAACGCGCCAACGAGACGGCCTGCATGCTGGCCGCGGACCTGGTGGTGACGCTGGGCGAGACGATGCGCGCCGACATCGAGGCGCGCGGCGTGGCCCGCGAGCGGCTGCTGGTCGTGCCCAACGCGGTGGAGGCGTCGTTCCTGGACCCGCTGCCCTCGGGCACGGAGGTCCGGGAGGGCCTGGGCGTCGGCGCCGACGAGTTCGTGGTGGGCACCACGACCAGCTTCTTCGGCTACGAGGGCCTGGAGGTCCTGGTGGACGCGGTCGCCCTGATGCGCGAACGCGGGGAGCGGGTGCACGCCCTGCTCGTGGGCGACGGGCCCGAGCTGCCGGTGCTGCGGGACCGCGCGCGGTCGCTGGGGCTCGACGGCGCGGTGCACTTCACCGGCCGGGTCCCGGCCGACCGGGTGCGCGCCCACCACGCGGCGCTGGACGTGTTCGCCGTGCCGCGCCGGGACGAGCGGGTGTGCCGTCTGGTGACACCGCTCAAACCGGTGGAGGCGATGGCGGGAGGGCTTCCCGTGGTCGCCAGTGACCTACCGGCATTGCGAGAGATCGTGGAACCCGGAGTGACCGGCGAGTTAATTCCGGCGGGCGAATCGGCAGGTCTCGCCGATGCTCTGACAAAACTCGCCTACAGTCGGGAAAGGCGGATCTCCTACGGCCGAGCAGGCCGGAGCAAGGTCGGTGTTGATCGCACCTGGACCGAGGCCGCATACCGCTACAACCAGGCGTACCGGGTTCTTATTCGGACATTGTCCGGACCAGGCCAGAATCCGTGATCGAGGACATCGAGTACCTAGACTCGGACGTCCAACGCACTGTGTGACGCAAGGCAGTCCTCGATCCATCGACGCCCGTTCACCAATGAATGCGAGTGTGACCCGAAGTGGATGCCGCAGCCTCCAAACCAGCCTCAGCCATGATTCCCGAGCAGTCGTCCGGCGGTGCCGTCAGCGACCTCGTCGTCCTGGGACTCGGCTACGTCGGCCTGCCCCTGGCGGCCGAGGCCGTCTCCGCGGGGCTCAAGGTCACCGGCCTCGACCTGAGCGAGCACGTCGTGTCCGGTCTGAACCGGGCGGTCTCCCACGTGGACGACCTCTCCAGCGAGGACGTCGCCTCGATGCTGGAGCGCGGTTTCACCGCCACCGCGGACCCGTCGTGCCTCGCCACGGCGCGGACCGTGGTGATCTGCGTGCCCACTCCGCTCTCCCCCGAGGGCGGACCGGACCTGGGAGCGGTCACCTCCGCGTCCAGGACCATCGCGGCCCACCTGCGCCCCGGCACGCTGGTGATCCTGGAGTCGACGACCTACCCCGGCACCACCGAGGAGGTCGTGCGCCCGCTCCTGGAGGAGTCCGGCCTGGTCGCGGGCAGCGACTTCCACCTGGCCTTCTCCCCCGAGCGCATCGACCCGGGCAACCCGACCTTCGGCGTGGCCAACACACCGAAGGTCGTCGGCGGGCTCACGCCCGAGTGCGGGGAGGCGGCCGCGGTGTTCTACGGCCACTTCGTGAACACGGTCGTGCGCGCCCGGGGCACCCGGGAGGCCGAGATGGCCAAGCTGCTGGAGAACACCTACCGCCACGTCAACATCGCGCTCGTGAACGAGATGGCCATCTTCTGCCAGGAGCTGGGCGTGGACCTGTGGGACTCCATCGCGGCGGCGGCCACCAAGCCGTTCGGCTTCCAGGCCTTCTACCCCGGTCCGGGCGTGGGCGGTCACTGCATCCCCATCGACCCCAACTACCTCTCCTACAAGGTCAAGACCCTCGGCTACCCGTTCCGGTTCGTCGAGCTGGCCCAGGAGATCAACGGGCGCATGCCGTCCTACGTCATGCAGCGGGCGCAGGAGCTGCTCAACGAGTCCGGTCTGGCCCTGTCGCGGTCCAAGGTGCTGCTGCTCGGCGTCACCTACAAGGCCGACATCGCCGACCAGCGCGAGTCGCCGGCCCGCCCGGTGGCCCGCAAGCTGGCGGCCAAGGGCGCCACGCTCACCTACCACGACCCGCACGTGGAGTCCTGGGAGGTCGACGGGGTGGACGTGCCCCGCTCCACCGACCTCGACCAGGCCCTGGCCGACGCCGACCTGACGATCCTGCTCACCGATCACGCCGAGTACCGGCCCAAGCGGCTGTCGGAGTACGCGCGCCTGCTGCTGGACACGCGCGGCGTGCTGCGCCGCCAGGAGCCCGAGCCCGACGCCTCCGTGCCCGCCCAGGCGCGTAACGGAGTCCTGCGGGAGGGCCTGCAGGTGCTCTGACCGCCCGCGTCACGCGCCCGACACGGGGCACGCCGACGGACGTCACCCGACCGTCCACCGGCGTGCCCTTTCGCGTTCACCCGAACGCGACCGAAGGTTCACCCGATCAACCCCGTGTGTCCACCCGGCTTTCCTCGCCATGTTTCCGCTGGTGAATACCGTGTCGATGAGCTGGTCCAGCCTGATTTGAGCGGATCATCGATACGGGGTGTGACGTTTCGTGCACCTCGCGACCCATCCGGTGACACACGTAGGTGATCTTCATGCACGCGCTCGTGGCCACGGTTGTGCACCACCCCGAGGACGCGCGGATCCTGCACCGACAGATCCGCGCACTGTTGGACGCGGGTCACACGGTGACCTACGTGGCGCCGTTCCGGGAGTGCGGGGTGACGCCCTGGGACGAACTGCGCTCGATCGACGTCCCGCGCGCCTCGGGGCGCGAGCGGATGGCCTCGCTGCGGGCGGCGCGCGCCGTCCTCGCCGAGCACGCGCCCCGGGCCGACCTCCTGCTCTTCCACGACCCCGAACTGCTGCTGGCGCTCCCGTCCCGCCGACCGGTGACGGTGTGGGACGTGCACGAGGACACCGCCGCCGCGCTGCTGACCAAGCCGTGGGTGCCCCGTCCGCTGCGCCGCCCGCTCGGCCTGGTGGTCCGCTCCTTCGAGCGTCGGGCCGAGCGCCGGATGAAGCTGCTGCTGGCCGAGGAGGGCTACCGTTCGCGGTTTCGCCGCCAGCACCCCGTGGTGCCCAACACGACCGAGGTGCCCGAGCGGCCGGCGCGCGAGCCCGGGGACGACCGGGTCGTGTACCTGGGCCACGTGTCCATGGCGCGCGGCGCCCGTGAGCTGGTGGAACTGGGGCGCACGCTGCGCCCGCACGGGGTGCGGCTGGACGTCATCGGCGGCGCCGACGCCCGGGTGCGGCCGCTGCTGCGGGAGGCCCAGCAGGCGGACGACCTGCACTGGTACGGATTCGTCCCCAACGACCGGGCGCTGCGGATGTGCGCCGGGGCGACCGCCGGGATCAGCATGCTGCACGACACCCCGAACTACCGCCACTCGATGCCGACCAAGGTCGTGGAGTACATGGCGCACGGCCTGCCGGTCGTGACCACCGCGAACCCGATGGCGGAGGCGCTGGTGACGGGCCGACCGGAGGGCCACGCCGGCCGGGTGGTCCCGTTCGGCGACGTGCGGGCGGCGGCCGACGCGGTGCTGGAGCTGCGCGGCGACGAGGACCTGCGCCGGTCGATGGCGCGGACGGGTCACGAGATCGCGCAGACCTCCTTCCACTGGCCGGTCCAGGCGCGGCTGTTCGTCAAGCAGTTGGAGGAGTGGGTGGCCGAGGCGTCCGGTCCGGTGCCGGTCGTGCCCAGACCGCGTCCCCGCCCCCAGGTGGTCGAGCGTGACGGCGAGCACACTCGCCCGACGCGGGAAATATCTTCCTAGTCAACAAGGTTGTGCCTCGCGTCGGCCACCACCGGTGGCCGGCGCGCACCGCACGCACGACCGAGGACGAACATGACGCAGCTGGCACTCGACAAGGTCGCCCAGGACCTGTTGTTCCGTGACGCCCGTACCGCCAACGCCTTCACCGACGAACCGGTGACCGACGAGCAGGTGCGCGCCATCCAGGACCTGGTCAAGTACGGCCCGACCGCGATGAACACCCAGCCGCTGCGCGTGACCGTCGTCCGCTCCCCCGAGGCCCGCGAGCGCCTGGTCAGACACATGGCGGGCAACAACGCCCCCAAGACCTCCACCGCGCCGCTCACCCTGGTCCTGTCCGCGGACACCGACTACCACCTGCACCTGGACCGCACGTTCCCGGTCGTCCCGGGCATCGGTGACGCGCTCGCCGCCGACGCGGACAAGCGCGAGGCGGACGCCCGGTTCAACGCGCTCCTGCAGATCGGCTACCTGATCGTGGGCGTGCGCGCGGCCGGCCTGGCGGCCGGCCCGATGACCGGGTTCGACGCCGAGGGCGTGCGCACCGAATTCTTCGGCGCGGACTCCCCGCTGCGGCCGCTCGTGGTGATGAACGTCGGCCGCCCCGGCCCGGACGCCTGGTTCGACCGCCTGCCCCGCCTGGAGCACGACGAGGTCGTCACCGAGATCTGACCGGGCGCACGACAGGGGCCGGACACCATTCGAAGGTGTCCGGCCCCTGTCGTATCAGTGCGGCCACAGAGTGATGTGAACGATCACGATCTCGCGTCGGTGATGGGCGAGGATGAACTTGAAGAACCCGACTTCGTCTCCCATGGAGAACTCCCGCAACCCTCCGGACCGGTCAGGCGGCCCGCCCACATGTTCGGCTTCGGGCCCCAGCACCGCCAGCTACGTCGCCAGACGTTCGATCGCAGCCAGGGCCCCCACAGGAATGCCGTCCGCGAGTCCGTCCGGATGGAAGCACCACGTCCATTCCTTCACTTGTCGAGCTCCGCATCAGCCCAGGCGAGGATCCGCGAGACCTCCGTCAGCGCCTCGATGCTCTCCGAATGCCCCTGTTCCACTCTGGCGACCATCTCGTCCAGTCGGCGAGCGACATCGGGATACCTCTGAACCTGAACCTTCTGAGCCCACGAGCGGCAGAACAACCACAAGGGACCAATGCTCTGGTTCGCCTGTGCCTTGGTGCTCGCCTCAAGGAGGCTCGTGTCGAACTCTTTGAGCCTCGAAGGCGCTACCTGTGCAACGGCCGCACGCAGCGTTGTGGGATTCGGGTCCGGGCGCGGAATGAGCGGCGCTTCGAGGGGCTGGACCACGGGTTGTTCGGACATCGCTACCGCCCTGCCTTCAGCCGTGGGAGCAGTTGATCGGGCACGACGAATCTACCGTCTATCCACGACAGGGGCCGGACACCTCTCGAAGGTCCGGCCCCTGTCGTGTGCGCGTGGACTACTGCTGCGGCGGCGGACCCCACTGGCCGCCCTGCGGGGGCTGCTGGGGGTTCTGCGGCTGGTAGGGCCGCTGCGGCGGCGGAGGACCCCACGTTCCCCCCTGCTGCGGATGCGGCGGCTGCGGGGGCGGGGTGTTCTTCTTCGACGCCTTGACGATCACGAAGATCAGCACGCCGGCGCCGACGGCGATCAGGAGAAGGACGATCAGAATGACCATGATGGACGCGAGTCCGGAAACCATGGGGCTCCAACGACGGGGCGGTCGGCGCGACCGTACACGCGCCGCGGGGAACCCATCCTGCCATGCCGCCGTGGGCGCGCGTCCCGCGCCCGGGCGGCTCAGATGATCGGCGGGCGCCCGGCGCGGGTCATCCGCCAGGCCGTGGACCAGCGGATCGGCGTGCGCGGTCCGGCGTCCTCGCGCCAGCCCTCGCGGAAGCCCGCGAACCAGGAGCGCAGCGCCGACCGGTCGCGTTCGCGCAGCAGGGTCATGGCGACCCAGGTGCCCAAGTAGGCGAAGGCCAGCGGCCACGGCAGGTTCCGGCGGGCCAGCCACACCCGGTTGCGGGCGTTGAGCCGGTAGAAGTTCTCGTGCCGCGTGGGCGCGACCGCCGGGTGGTACATCACCGCGTCGGCGTCGTACTCGATGGTGTAGCCCGCGTCCATGATCCGCCAGGCGAGGTCGGTCTCCTCGTGGGCGTAGAAGAACTCGCCGGGCAGGCCGCCGCCCGCCTCGAAGGCCGAACGCCGGACCGCGGAGGCGCCGCCCAGGAAGGTGGTCACCACACTGGACTTGCGCGAGTCGCCGACCCGCAGCCGGGGCACGTGCCGCCGCTGGTCGGGGCCGCCGTCGGGGTCGGCGATGCGGAACGACAGGGCACCCAGGGAGGGGTCGGCGGCGAAGCGCTCGCGCACGTGCCGGGCCAGGTCGGTGGAGCGGTACCAGCCGTCGTCGTCGAGGAAGAGGACGATGTCGCCCTCGGTGGCGCGCACGCCGTGGTTGCGCCCCTCGGGGATGCCCACGTTCTCCGGCAGCCGCACCGTCCGCACGCCCTCGGGCAGGTCGGGCAGGTCCGCGCCGTTGCCGACCACCACGACCTCGACGTCCGCGTCCTCCTGCTCGAACACACTGGTGATCGCCCGGCGCAGCTCCGCCGGACGGGTGCCCATGGTGAGCAGGACGCAGGACAGGGTGGGCTTGCTGGTACCGGGCAACGGGGAGCGGCTCCGTTCGGCTCTGGGCGCGCGAAGACCCTCCGGCGCGGACGTTCCGGGGCCGGGCGTTGGCGGGATCACGGGAGTGGCCATGGGTGCGACCGATCAGTGGACGACATGCGGCTGGCAAGTGGACATGAGCCAACGTTCGCAGGAACAGGCTAACGAAAGCATAAACGTCAGGTGTACGGGGCCGCGGGATGGGTAGCCCCCACGGCCCCGTATGTGACGCAAGCGTCACTCACGCGTTATTCCAGGCGGCGGGAGGCCAGCACGCTCACGAAGTGGGCGAAGCTCATCACCACGCCGACGCAGGCGCACGCCACCACCAGGACGCGGGTGGCCGTCCGGTCGCCCAGGAAGGCGTCGACGACCGCCGCCACGACGATGAGCAGCGACAGCTCGACCGCCTGGATGACCCGGTGCACCTTGAGCGCCGAGGCCAGGCGGCGGGCCAGGCTCAGCCCGGACGAGCGCGGGCGCATCGCCGCCTCGGAGATCTTCTCCGGCAGCCCGGCCTTGGCCCTGGCGACCACCACGTTGTCGGTCTCGGCCTTGATCAGCGCGACACCGAGCGCGGCGGCCATGCCCAGGATCACCCAGCCGCCGGCCTCCCACTCGCCCTGGGCGCGCACGCCCAGGCCGATGAGCAGCGCGATCTCGGACACGTAGTGGCCGATCCGGTCCAGGTAGATCCCGGCCACGCTGGTGCGCCCGGTGTACCGGGCCACCTCGCCGTCAGAGCAGTCCAGCAGCAGGTAGATCTGGATGAACAGGGCGGCCACGACCGCCGACCACAGGCCGCCGAAGGCCACCACGACGCCGGAGAGCACGCCGAACACCATCATCAGGTAGGTGATCGGGTTGGGGGGCACGCGGAGCCGGACGAAGACCGTGCTCAGGTACGGGGAGAGGTCCCGCATGTAGAGCCGACCCGCCCAGTGCTCCTCGTTCACTCGTTCCTTGATCCCCGCGGGCTGGCCGCCCGCGCGGACCTCAGCGACCGAAGGCTTCGACATAGTCCGCGACACTCCGCCCGATCTCGTCCTCGGAGAGGTTCAGGTGTTCCAGGATCGTGAAGCGCCCGGGACGGGTGCCCGGTGCGTGGGCGACGGCCCGCACGAACTCCTCCTGGGTCAGGCCCACGTCCGAGGGCAGCACGGGCAGGCTGTGGCGGACCAGGCAGGACCTGATCTCCTCCAGGCGGCCCTCCGGCCAGCCCAGGTGCCGGACCCGCAGGTGGGACGCGTAGAGCGCGCCGAGCCCGGCGAGCTCGCCGTGGTTGCTGGTGCCCGGGTAGAGCTGGGTGACCGCGTGCAGGATCTCGTGGCAGGCACCGCTGGCGGGGCGGCTGGAGCCGGCCACCGACATCGCCATGCCCGACAGGACCAGGCCCTCGGCGAGCACCGTGAGGAACGCGTCGGACTCGATGGAGTCCGGGCGGTGCAGCACGGCCTCGGCGGCCACGCGCGCGAAGGTGACGGCCATGCCGTCGACCGGCTCGCCCTTCTCGCGGCCCGCCAGCTCCCAGTCCTCGATGGCGGAGATGTTGCTGACCACGTCGCCGATGCCGGAGCGGACCAGGTGCGCCGGGGCGGCCCGGACGTAGTCGACGTCGATGACCACGGCGATGGGCATGGTCACGCCGATGGAGGGCTTGCCGCCCTCGTGCTCCAGGGAGCTGACCGGCGAGGCGATGCCGTCGTGGGCCAGGTTCGTGGCCACGGCCACCATGGGGATGCCCGCCATGGTGGCGGCGAACTTGGTGACGTCGATGGTCTTGCCGCCGCCGATGCCCGCGACCGCCTCGTAGGCGCCCGAGCGCAGCTTCTTGCCGAGCTCGGTCGCGGCGTCGACCGTGCCCTCCTCGACCTGGAAGACCTCGCACTCGGGCAGGTCGATGTCGGCCGCGATCTGGGCGCCCTGGCCGGGACCGACCGCCACGGCGATGCGTCCCTCGGTGGCGATGCGCCGGTCGGCGAGCACCGTCCCCAGGGAGGCGATGGCCCCGCGGCGGACGTCGATCGCCAGCGGGGAGGGCAGCATTCGCGCTAGTAGCGGCACGCGATCTCCCTCGCCTTGGCCAGGTCGTCGTGGTTGTCGACCTCGACCCAGTCGACCTTGCCGATCGGCGCGACGGCGACCTTCTCGCCGCGGTTGACCAGCTCCTGGTAGCCGTCCTCGTAGTACAGCTGGGGGTCCCGCTCCCAGGTGGCCTTGAGGGCGTCGGCCAGGCGGCCGTCCAGGGTGCTCTCGATGAGCGTGGCGCCGATGTACTCGCCCGCGGCGGTGGCGGGGTCCATGAGCTTGGTGATGGTGCTGACGTGGCCGCCCTCGTCGAGGGTCACCTTCATCTCTTCGTCAGCGAGGTTTTTCACGTTGTCCACCGCGAGGAGGAGTTCCGGTCCCCGTGCGGCGAGTAGCGTTTCCTCGACGCTCACCGGGTGCACCGTGTCACCGTTGACGAGGAGGACGCCCTCGGAGAAGAACTCGCGCGCGGTCCAGAGGGAGTAGGCGTTGTTCCATTCCTCGGCCTTGTCGTTGTAGCACAGGGTGAGGTTGACGCCGTGGCGCCGCTCCAGCGCCTCCTTGCGCTCCTCGACGGCCTCCGCGCGGTAACCGACCACGACGACGACGTCCTTGAGGCCGGCGGCGGCCAGGTTGCGCAGCGAGATGTCCATGATGGTCGTCTCGCCGTCGACGGGCACCAGGGCCTTGGGCAGGGTGTCGGTGTACGGGCGCAGGCGGCGCCCGGCGCCTGCGGCGAGAACCATTCCGAGCATGAGGGCGTGTTCCTCCTTGTGTGCGGGGAGGCGCGCTCACGCCTCCCCGTTCGTTCCGGCGGCCGGTCGGCCCCCGTCCCCGTGCGGGGTGATCCGTGGATCTCCCTGGTCCGAGGCGCCACCACTGGGGACGGTGGTGGCGCTGGTGCGCACGTCGGTCACCTCCGTGGCGCTCCAGGTGCGTACGGCCTCGCGGACGAGGAGCACCCAGAGGTACGCGGCGAGGACGCCGTAGCCGATGGCCAGGGCGTGCGACGCGCCGCCGATCGCGATCACGAGCATGCGGCCGTCCCAGCCGAGCGCGGCGGCGCGCACCCATGAGGGACGGGTGACACCGACCGCGGAACGCGACACGTCGTCGCGGTGGTGGCAGACGACCGCAACCAAGAGTACGAACACCACGGGACCGGGTACACCGGACGCCGACCCCAGAACAGCCAGGTAGGCGTACTCGGTGACCCGCAGAACGGGCGGTACGAGCCAGTCGTACGGTCCGTCGTGGGGGTGACCCGAGGCCAACCCGGACAGTAGCAGGGCAGCGACCGGTGCGAACAGGGTAATGCCTGACAGCTGCCCCCGTCCCGCCACGAGGAGGGTCCCGACCACCAGGAGGCCGGTCAGTGCGGTCATCAGCGGTGGCACGGCCCCGGGGGCGATCCGGCCGAGCAGCGTTCCCATGTGACTGTCATCACGAAGGACGCGCAGGTCGGGCAGGGTGCCGCGGAGTTCCTCGCGTGGGGCCCGCGGTGGCGGGGCGTCGTCGTGCACGCTCACCGGCGGCCTCCCCGCGGATCGACCAGTTCCCCGGTCACGGCCACCGCGCACCCCACGATCAACGTGAGGAACGCGACCCTGGCGTCCCAGAGCGTGGCGGTGACCGCGATGGCCAGGAACCGGGTGCTCTGGGAGAACACCATGATCCGGCGGGCCAGGTGGGGCAGCGGCAGGCGCGCGGATCGGTTCGCGGGCGCCGGGGCGGGTTCCGGGGAGGTGTCCCGTGCCGCGCGGGCCTCCTGCACCGCACGGGCCTCCGGCGAGATCCGGGGGCGGGGCGGGACCCCGGGGCCCGCCGCGGAGGCCGCGTCGGACGCGGCGCCGGGCCCCGGACCGAGCAGGCGGCCGGTCAGCCGGGGGTCGCTCTCGCGCGGCCCCTCCGGCGGCCGGGGCGCCAGGTCCGCC
The DNA here is from genome assembly GCF_013410755.1 of Nocardiopsis aegyptia. Classification (GTDB taxonomy): domain Bacteria; phylum Actinomycetota; class Actinomycetes; order Streptosporangiales; family Streptosporangiaceae; genus Nocardiopsis; species Nocardiopsis aegyptia. The sequence goes on along the minus strand of NZ_JACCFS010000001.1, from coordinate 4,726,245 downwards.
AGGAGGCCGCCAGTCCGCCCAGGCCGGGCGCGCGGCACGCGCCCGACACCCTGGGACAGGTCAGGGGCGGTGGGGGCGGCACGGGCGATCAGGAGCGAGTCCCGCAGGGCGAGGGCGATGAGCGCTCCCGCCGCCCACCCCCATCCGTCGGCCAGCCCCGCCAGGACCGCGCCGACCGCCAGTCCCGCGTAGACGATGTACTCGCGCAGCTGGGCGAGCATCGACACGAGCCAGACCGTCAGGGCGTCGCGCCGGTTGGCCTGCATCCGCCCGCGTACGGCGTCGCAGAAGAGCACCCCGCCGAGGAACAGGGAACCGGCCAGGGCTCCGACCGTGTCCGCCCGCGTGAACCAGACCGCCGCGCCGACCGCCGCGAACACGCTGATGCGCGTCATCCCCGCACGTGTGACGTGTCGCCGTTCCAACATCCGCGCGGTCGACCGCGCCACCGTGCCGTTGACCATGGGTGCCCTCTCGAAGTTCTACTGAGAGTCACCGTTTCCCACGCTTGGTAGCGGTTCAACCACTGACACGCACATAGCGCCCGGTAAGCCGTAGTGGGCGCGCAGAACACCTTTCGGACACCCCGGACACACGGAGAGCGCACCCCCGGAACCTCCAGTGGTGCGCTCTCTCGGGCGCCTTGAGGACGGGGCCTTCGCACCTTCCGGTGCACTCCCTCGTTCCTCGGGAGCGCGCCTCCAAGCCCTCCAGGACCCGCCGGCGCCCTCACCCGCGCCTTCTTCGGGCCACCGCTCGTTCCTCGCTTCGGCCCGCGCTCGGGGTGGTCAGGCGGCCTGACCGCCGTCTCCGCCGCCCTCGTCCTTCCGGGCGGCCTCGTCGGCCTTCTTCTCGGCCTCCTCGGCGCGCTTCTTCTTCGCGGCGTCGCGCTTCTTGCGCTCGGCGATCTCGGCCTTGGTGTCCTCGTCGTAGGCCGCCAGCGCGGACTCGATGTCGGTGTCCAGCGCGAGGCCGCCGCCCTTGATGTAGAGGCCGCGGTTGCAGAACCGGCGCAGGTCCTTCTCGCTGTGGGAGACCAGGACCATCGTCCGGTGGTTGGCCAGCATCCGGTCGATGGCCTCGTAGCACTTACGCTTGAAGGCCTTGTCGCCGACCGCGAGCACCTCGTCGACCAGCATGATCGGGTGCTCCAGCTGGGAGATGAGCGCGAACCCGAGCCGCACCTTCATCCCGCTGGAGTAGTGGCGCACGGGCGTGTCGACGAACTTCGGCTTGATCTCGGCGAAGTCGATGATGTCCTCGAAGCGCTCGTCGATCAGCTCCTCGGACATGCCGTGCAGCGAACCGACCAGGTACACGTTCTCGCGGCCGGTCAGGTTGTCGTTGAAGCCGGCCCGCAGCTCCAGCAGCGGGGCGACCTTGCCGCGGACCTGGACGTCGCCCTCGTCGGGCATCAGCACGCCCGCGATCAGCTTGAGCAGGGTGGACTTGCCGGTGCCGTTCTTGCCGACGATGCCGACGCAGTCGCCGCGCCCGACCTCGAAGGAGACGTCGCGCAGGGGCCAGAACTCGTCGCCCTCGGCGTTGGGGTCGCGCTTGGTCCCGTGGATGAACATCTCACGCAGGCTGCGCTTGCGGCGCCGGTTGACCGCGAACTTGACACCGAGTCCCTTGGCTTCGATGACCGGTCCGGTGGTGACCTCGGCGCCGTAGGTCGTCTGCGCCATCACAACTCCTTCAGAACGGACATCTCCAGGCGACGGAACGTCCAGTATCCGATGATGAGCATCAGGATCGAACCGACCACCGCACTGCTCAACGCGAGCGTGGTCGGCGTTAGTTCCTCGAACCCAGCGAACCACACCGCGCGGTGCATCTGGAAGATGCCGAGCAGCGGGTTGAGCTGGTAGAGGGTCATCGCCCAGCCCGGCACCTTGTCCGAGGAGAGCACCATCGACGCCGGGAACAGGATCGCCGACCCGTAGAACAGCAGACGGGTGACGATCCGTGTGAGGCGTTCCACGTCGCGCAGCAGCACGTTGACCGAGGACAGGAACAGGGTGAGCCCCAGTCCGAACACGAACGTGAGCACGATCGCCAGCGGCAGCCAGACGAACACGCCCATGACCGAGGGACGACCGCCCAGCACGACCACGAACACCAGCAGGATCGGCCAGGTCAGCAGGTACTCGATGAACTTGGTCCCCACGGTCGCCGTCGGGAAGATCTCCCGGGGCACCTTCATCGTGGTGATCAGCTTGGAATGCGTGATCATCGCACGGGGGGCCTCACCGAGGATCTGCCCGAAGGTCGTCCACGGGAGGATGCCCGCCACGAGGAAGAGCAGGAAGCCCCCGTACTCGTCGGTCGGCATTCCGCGGTTCGCGTTCAGGATCACCCCGAAGACGAAGAAGTAGACCATCGTCATAGCCAGAGGCTCCAACATGGTCCACGCGTACCCGAGTACGGACTGCTGGTACTTGACCTTCAGGTCGCGCCGGACCAGGAGGCCGACGACCTTCCGGTGCTCCCAGACGGCCAGCGTCCTTGACGCCACCGCCACCTCCAAGGGTTGGTTCTCGTCCGGTCCACGAAGTGCCGGACGGGCATGTACGTTCTCGCCTGCGCGCACCGGACCGGCGTTGACGGCCCGGTCCCGCCTCGGCCCCTGGCTCTCGGGGAAGGGTGTCCACGGGCGGGCGGGGGATGCCGTGGACCGGTTCCGGATCCACGACCGCAGAAGAGGAGGTCCGGACCGGGCACGCCGTACAGGCGTCCATAGGTTACCGCCGTGAGCGACGGGCCGCGCCAGCGCACCCTCCTCCGGCCGACGATCCGGACCCTCATCCGGGACCACAGGGGGTTGATCGGGCCAAAGCGAGGAACGAGCGGAGGCCCAAGGCAAGCAGGAGCTGAGGGGCGCGCCGGTGTTTGCAGGAGGAGTCTCTGCCGCCGACGAGGAACGAGCCAGGCAGTAGCGACGACGAAGGACCCGGCCTCAAGCGCCCCGAACCCTCCCCGAACCGCTAGTCTCTGCCACTGGGCGCGGCGACCGCGCCACCAGCCACCTCAGGAGTTCGCTATGCCCACGGGCCCGCGGGTGATCGCGGCCGTTCTGGCCGGCGGGGTCGGTGCGCGCATGGGCGCGGACACCCCCAAACAGTTGCTCCCCCTGGAGGGGCGCCCCATCATCGAGCACTCGATCGCCGCCTTCGAGGCCTGCCCCGAGGTCGACGAGATCGTCGTGCTCATGGTGGACGCGTACCTGGACCGGGTCAGGGAGATCGTCGCGGAGGCGGGGTTCGCCAAGGTCGGCGCGATCCTGCCGGGCGGGGCGACGCGGACCGAGACCTCCTACGCCGCCCTGTCCGCGACGGCCTCGGCGGCCGACACCGACCTGGTCCTGCTGCACGACGCCGCACGCCCCCTCGTCCGGGCGGAGACCGTCGCCGCGTGCGTGTCCGCGCTGGACTCGGCGGGGGCGGTGGGCGTGGCGGTGCCCAGCGCCGACACCGTGGTCCGGGTGGTGCCCGGGCGCGGGGGCGAGGCGATCGCCGACGTCCCGCCGCGCACCGAGCTGCGCCGGATGCAGACGCCGCAGGGCTTCCGGCTCGGCGTGGTGCGCCGCGCCTACGAGCTGGCCATGGCCGACCCCGCGCTGGTGGCGACCGACGACTGCGGCGTGGTGCTGCGCTACCTGCCCGACGAGGAGGTCCGGATCGTGCCCGGTGACGAGTCCAACATCAAGGTGACCAACCCCGGTGACGTGGAGGTCGCCGAGACGCTGCTGCGCCGGATGCGCGGCCGTGCGGGGGCCGGGGCGTGAGCGGGGTGTTCACCGCCACCGAGGTGGTCGGCCACCGCGGCCTGGGCCGCGGCGTGGTCGGGGGCGTGCGGGAGAACACCGCGGAGTCCTTCGCGGCGGCGGCCGCGGCGGGGGCCGACTGGGTGGAGCTGGACGTGCGCCGCACCGCCGACGACGCCCTGGTGCTCCACCACGACGCCGCTCTGGACGACGGCCGGGCCATTGTCGACCTGGCCGCCGACGAGTGCGCTCGGGCGGGGCTGATCGGGCTCGACGAGGGCCTGGCGGCGATCCCGCCCGGGGTCGGCGTGGACGTCGACGTGAAGTCGGTCATGGAGGACGCCGTCGACGCTCCGTCACGGCGGACGGTGTCGCTGCTCCTGCCGTACCTGCGCCGTGAGGCCGCGCGTCGCCGGGTGTTCGTCTGCTCTTTCGATCCCGGTGTCCTGCTGGCCGTCGCCGAGGCCGCGCCCGTTGTGCCGACGGCGTGGATGCCGTTCGTGCGCCATCCGCTGGACTCGGCCGTGGCGGGGGCGGCGGGGATGGGCTGCCCGGTCGTGGCGGTCGACGCCCGCTCGTTCGGGCTGACGGGCGAGGACCCGCGGCCGGGCCGCCGCTCGGTGTCCCACACCGTGGACGTGGCACACCGCGCGGGGCTCCAGGTGCTGTCGTGGTGCCCCGACCCGGTCGACGCGGCGCGCTTCGCGGAGGCGGGGGTGGACGCGGTCGTCGTCGACGACGTCGCCGGGACCGTCTCCGCGCTCAAGGCCGCCCGCCCCTGACCGGACCCGCTCCCGCACGGCTCAGCCGCCCGCCCCGAGCCGCGCGGCGGCGAGCCGGTTGAGCGAGACGTGTTGCTCGGCCGCTTCGAGGGCCAGCTGTCTGTGCAGCTCCAGCGGAACGCGGACCATGAACTTGCCCGAATACGGCCGTTCCGCGATCGCCTCGGGCGGCTCCTCACCCGAGTCGGCCATCTCATCTACGACGTCGATGGCGAGCCTCTGGATGCCTTCGAAGGCCCCGGCGCGGCCGTCCGCGACCCAGGAGAGGGACGGCAGCTCGGCGACGGTTCCGACATACGCCTCGTCCTCGGCCGACCAGACGACCCGACGCGAACACGCGCTGAGGAACGTCGCTGTGGTCCGAGGCGGGGGATTAGATGCGGGCGAGGAGTTCGGCCTTCTTGGCGGCGAACTCCTCGTCGGTGAGCAGCCCTCGGGAATGCAGGTCGCCCAGGCGTTCGATCTGCTCGTAGATCCACGCGGTGTCGGCCGGGTCCCGCTCCGCGGGCCGCTCCCCCGTCTCCGGCAGGGCCGCGCCGATGCGGGCGACGGCGGAGCGCGCGGTGTCGAGCCATGCCCGGCCACCGCCGACGGCGCCCGGCGCGGAGTCCGCGGCCTGACGGGCCCAGACGTGCGCGGTGGCTGTGGCCGCCATCAGCAGGGCCTGATGGCCCTCGGCGCCGCTGTCGGCCAGGAGGCAGCGCAGGTCCTTGTCCGGCTTCGCGTCGGGGTGACCGCCCCTGCGGGTGACCACGCGCAGGAACCCCCACTCCCAGCCGTCGGAGGGCACCCACTCGACCGAGGCGAGGTCGGCGAGGTCGTACTCTCGGCGCTGGGCCTTCTTCTTGCGCGAGCCCGCGTGGGCGCCGGACCACACCAGCCGCAGCGTGGAGCCGTCCAGCGTCGCGGTGCCCTCGGCGGTCCGGATATGCAGGGGCGGTGCGGGGACGAGCGCGGTGGCCGCGGCCGGGTCCGGATCGGCGGTGTGCTGCTCCGCCGCGAAGCGGATCTGGTCGGCCAGGTACTCGGCGACGAGCTCGGTCCGGGTCGGCCCCGCCAGACGGAACGGCTGGGACGTGTCGTCGGGCATCATGCCGACCGCGGCGTAGGGGTCCGTGCGCTCGCGCAGCCGGAGCCGGAGGAGCCAGCCCTTCCCCTTGCGGCCGCCGTTCGGGCGGAAGTCGACCGAGTCGACCAGCCCGACGGGGAGTTCGAGGTGCCCGAGGTTCTTCAGGAGGTGGCTGCGGAACCAGCCCTTGGTCTCGTACCTGATCGCCACGGTCTCACCGTCGAACCGCCACACGGCCTGCTCGCCGACCAACTCGTCCATGGGCGCCCCTTTCGTCCCCTCATCCTCTCCGAAAGGAAGGGCCGCACTCGTCACGCGTGCGGCCCGGGGCCGGAAGCGGCCAGGGGTCAGGTCCGTGCGGCCTGGGCGGTGCGGGAGTCGGCGCCCAGCCCGGGCGGGCTCGTGATGAAGCCCGCGCCCCATGACATGTGCATGGTGGCCAGGGCGAGCGGGATCTGCGGCAGGCTCGCGGCGGGCAGGCCGCGGCCGAGCGGAACCGACGCCGCGGTGACCAGCGCCGCGTAGGCGGCCGGCACCAGGAACAGCGGCCACCAGAACACGCCGCCGACCAGTCCGGCGAGGACGCCGGCCAGTGCCACGGGCGGGGCCAGGTAGCGCAGGTTGATCGTGCCCTTGTGCTGGCGGGCGACCACGCGCCGCCAGCGGCCGTAGTGGAAGTACTGCTTGGCGAGCAGGCGCACGTTGCGGCGCGGGCGGTAGGACACCCGCATCCGCGGCTGGAACCACACCGTGCCGCCGCTGGTGCGGATGCGGTGGTTCATCTCCCAGTCCTGGGCGCGCAGGAAGGCCTCGTCGTAGCCGCCCACGCGCTCCAGGGCCGAGCGCTGGAACACGCCGAGGTAGACGGTGTCGGCCGGGCCGCCCTCGCCCCCGGTGTGGAAGCGGGCGTTGCCCACTCCGACCTTGGAGGTCATGGCGGCGGCCACGGCCTTCTCCCAGGGGGTGGTGCCCTCCGCGGCCATGATGCCGCCGACGTTGTCCGCGCCGGTCTCCTGGAGGGTCTCCACGGCCACCCGCAGGTAGTCCGAGGGCATCATGGCGTGCCCGTCGATGCGCGCGACGATGCCGTGGGAGGAGGCACCGATGGCGGCGTTGAGCCCCGCCGGGGTCTTGCCCGTCGGGTTGTCCACCACCTTGACGCGGGGGTCGGCCGCGGCGATCGCGTCGGCGACCTCGCGGGTCCGGTCCGTGGAGGGCCCCACCCCGAGCACGACTTCGAGCTCGCCCGGGTACTCCTGGGCGAGGACGTGCTCCACCGCGGCGGCGAGGTGGCGCTCTTCGTTGAGGACGGGCATGACGACGGAGACAGGCGGCCAGGACACGGGCACTTCCCAAGTTCGAGAGCGTGTCGGGTCTGCGTAGTACGCGCGTCAACGGTACTGCACACGCGGTGGCCGCCCGGCCCGGCGGGAAGCAGGGCCGGGCCGGCCGCGGATCAGCTCTGGTTCTTGATCGTCCGGCCCTCGGCGTCCTTGAAGTTGCCGAGGAGGATCATGATGAAGTCGATCAGCGTCCAGACACCGACACCGCCGCAGGTCACGATCATCAGGATCGCGGTGCCCGTCTTGCCGGCGTAGAAGCGGTGGGCGCCCACGAAACCGAGGAAGAAGGCCAGGAGAACGGTGGTGAGCCAGTTCCGGCTGGACAGGGCTTCGGAAGGGTACTGCTGCTGCATGGTGAGCTCCGGGGGAGACGCGAAAGGGGATGAGGCGGGCGCAGGCGAAGCGGGCGCGCTCCCGCCGCCGGAGGGCGCGCCGACAGCGCGCCGATGACTCCGGCACTGGATGCATTCTGGCTGGTCCGAAGGCCCGCTTGGTCACGCCGCGATACCGGATCCGACTCAGGAAGGTGCGATCCGCCCGAACGGATCGCCCGTCCGGGGCGTCACACCCCATGGGGAGGACAACACGCCGGGGGCCGACATGCCGCGCCGTCGGGCGAATCGGGTGACAACCTAGGGAGAAGGACACCGTTGAACGGTCGGGACGGGGATGCCGATGAGCGACGACAACGCCGGACGGCACGGACCGAAGGGTGAGTTCCGGCGCGACCGCTCCGAACCCGTCGCCCCCGAGAACACCCGCTCCCCCCGGTCGGGACGCTTCACCGTCCCCAGCGCCTCCGCCCGCCGCCGCCGTTCCGGCCTGCTGGTGATGAGCGCGCTCTCGGTCCTGGTCCTACTGGCCTCGGGCACGTCCTGGGCGATCACCGGCTGGATGTCGAGTTCCCTGAACCGGTTCGACGTCTTCGCCGGACTGGACGAGGAGGACCGTCCGGAGAACGAGACCGGCGGGCTCACCTTCCTCGTCATCGGCTCCGACAGCCGCGACGAGATGAACCGCGAGGACCAGAACGCGCTCAGCGTGGGGTCCACCCCCGGTCAGCGGTCCGACACCATCATGCTCGTGCGCCTCAACCACGACCGCGACCGCATCACCGTCGTGGGCATCCCCCGCGACCTGTGGGTGGAGGTCCCGGGGCAGGGCGAGGACAAGATCAACGCCGCCTACGCCTACGGCGGCCCGCAGCTCACCGTCCGGACGGTGGAATCGGTCACCGGCGTGCGCATCGACCACTACGTCGAGGTCGACTTCTCCGGTTTCGTGGACGTGGTCGACGCCCTGGACGGCATCGAGGTGTGCCTGCCCGAGCCCATCCAGGACCCCAAGGCGCACCTGGACATGGCGGCGGGCACGCACGAGGTGGACGGCACCGAGGCGCTGGCCTTCGCCCGCACCCGGGCCACGGCCCGCGGCGACCTGGACCGCATCGACCGCCAGCAGCAGGTGCTGTCCGCGATGCTGGACAAGGCGATGAGCAGCGAGACCCTCTCCGACCCCTCCCGTCTCACCGCGTTCCTGGACACGTCCCTGTCCTCGGTAACCGTGGACGAGGGCCTGGACACCGGCACCATCAACCAGCTCGCGTACCAGATGCGCGACATGGACCTGGGCGCGGTCGCCTTCACGCAGGTGCCCATCGCCGACATGGAGCACTGGACCCCGCGCGGCGACGTCGCCCTGCTGTGGGACGAGCCCGCCGCCCGCGACCTGTTCGCGGACATCCAGGCGGACCGGCCCATCACCGGGGAGGAGCCCGAGCCCGAGGCCGAGGAGGAGCTCAGCCCGGAGGGGCTGCGAGTGCGGGTGTTCAACGGCACCGGGACGCCGGGGCTCGGCGCCCAGCTCGACGGGCAGCTGTCCGGCGCGGGCTTCGAGGTGACCGACCCGGCTGACAACTGGTCCACGCGGACCGTGGCCCGGTCGCAGGTGCGGTTCGGCCCCGGCAACGAGGCCGCGGCGCAGTACCTGGCCGACATGATCCCCGAGTCGGAGACCGTGGAGGACGACACCCTGGACGACGACCTCCAGGTCGTGATCGGATTCAACTTTACGACGTTCGACCCCCCGGAGAGGCAGGCCGAGGTGACCGAGGCGCCCGAGCCGGCGGAGACCGCCGCCGACGCGCCCGCGACCTCGACCGCCCAGGACAACATCTGCGGGTGAGGCCCGCAGGAAGGAGGACGTTCCCACGTGTTGCGCCACCTGGTCGGTCTGCTCGCCGGTGCCGCCCTGGCACCCGTGCTGTGGATCGCCGTCGCGTGGGGGGCCACCCAGCTCCCCCTGGCCGCCGAGGGAACGGTGTCCTTCACCACGGTGTCGGCGGTGATCGTGCTCTCGGCGGTGGGCATCGGGTGCGGGTACCTGGTGGCGTCGCGGCTGTCGCCCCTGTACGCGGGTTCCGCGGGCGCCCTGCTCACGGCGATCGCGCTGTGGCCGGTGGTCGCGCCGGACTCGATGGCCTCGGCGCTGGGATGGCTCGACCCCGACGGGTTCGTCTATCCCGGCGGCGCTGGACCGACGCCCGCCCTGGTGGCGGGTTCGCTGATGCTGTTCTCCGCGATGGTGCCCTCGCGCTGGCGGGCCCAGCGCGAGGACCCCGCGCCCGGCGGCCGGGTGGTGGCCGGGATGAGCCGGGACCAGTACCGCCGGTCCGCGGACGGCGACACACTGGTGGAGGGCGTGCCTGATCCGGAGGATCGTGATGTGATCGGTGGGACGCGGGGGCATGGTGAGGGGCGTCGCACCACCGACGACCTGCCGGACACGCCTCCCGTGCCGCTGCCGCCACCGCAGGGGTTCGGCAGCGGCGATCCCGACAAGACCACCACCCCGTTCCGACGCGGCGAGAGCGGGGCCGTCTGGACTCCGCTGGACGAGGATCCGGGGGAGACACGGACCTACGGGGACGGGCGGGCATGAGCCCGGCCCCCGTTCCGGTTGTGGACAACCCACCGGTAGCCTGAGCGCCTTGACTGTTCACGCCGTGTTCGGTCGCATGCCATACCCAGGCGCGTAAGGTGATGCACCACCCAGGCGTCACCATCGGCCAAATCTTGTCCGATTTCTGCCCCCTACCGGGGTGTTGGCCATTTCAACGGGCACAACATGCACACGGACGAGTACAGCGGCTCGGAAGGAAGGACAACCCACGTGGTCGAAGCGGAACGCAGGCGGCGAGTCTCGGTCATCGGGACCGGCTACTTGGGCGCCACCACCGCGGCCTGCCTGGCGGAGATGGGCTTCGAGGTCCTCGGGCTCGACGTCGACCAGGCCAAGATCGATACCCTCCGCTCCGGCCGGGTCCCCTTCTACGAGCCCGGCCTCGACGAGCTCCTCTCCGCCAACATCGAGGCCGGCCGACTCGGTTTCACGACCTCCTACGACGAGGTCGCCGAGTTCAGCGACCTCCACCTGGTCTGTGTCGGCACGCCGCAGCGCGACGAGTCCGGCGCGGCCGACCTGCGCTACGTCCACTCGGTGATCGAGGAGCTCGCACCGCGGCTGACCCGCCCGTCGGTGGTCGTGGGGCGCTCGACGGTACCCGTCGGCACCGCCGCGATCCTCGCCCAGCGGCTGACCGCGCTCGCGCCCGTCGGCTCGGAGGCCGAACTCGGGTGGAGCCCGGAGTTCCTGCGCGAGGGGTTCGGCGTGGAGGACACGCTGCGCCCCAACCGCATCGTGATCGGCACCGACTCCCCGCGCGTGGAGAAGGCGGTCCGCCACCTGTGGCAGCAGCAGGCCGACGAGGGCGTCCCCGTCCTGGTCACCGACCTGCAGACCGCCGAGCTGGTGAAGGTCTCCGCCAACGCCTTCCTCGCCACGAAGATCTCGTTCATCAACGCGATGGCCGAGGTGTCGGAGGCCGCGGGCGCCGACGTCATCCAGCTCGCCGAGGCGCTGTCCTACGACGACCGCATCGGCGGCAAGTTCCTGGGCCCCGGCCTGGGCTTCGGCGGCGGCTGCCTGCCCAAGGACATCCGCGCGTTCATGGCGCGCGCCGACGAGCTGGGCGTGGAGCCCGCGCTGTCGTTCCTGCGCGAGGTCGACGCCATCAACCAGCGGCGCCGCGCGCGCACGATCGACATCGCCCGCCACCTCATCGGCGGCGACTTCGCCGGACGCACGGTCGGCGTGCTCGGGGCGGCGTTCAAACCGAACTCCGACGACATTCGGGACTCCCCCGCCCTGGACGTGGCCTCCTCGATCGCCGCGCAGGGCGCACAGGTGACGGTGTACGACCCCGCGGCGCTGGAGCGCGCCCGCGAGGCCTACCCGCAGCTGAACTACGCGGACTCCATGTTGGAGTGCGCGCGCGACGCCGACGTGGTGCTGCTGCTCACCGAGTGGGCGGAGTTCCGCGAGGCCAACCCGGAGGACCTGTCCGGGGTGGTGGCGGAGAAGCGCATCGTGGACGGGCGCAACGCGCTCGACCCCACGTTCTGGCGCGCGTCCGGTTGGACGTACCGGGCGCTGGGCCGCCAGTAGGTCCGACACGGTTCCACGCACGGCCGGTGCCCCGAGGGGCCCGGCCGTTCGGCGTGTGCGCGATCGGCCCCGTGTCCGCCGCTTCCGTGGTTCACTACTCTCCGTGACTCTCTGACCACATCCGACTCGACGGATGCCCGAGGATCGAACGGAGACCCCTGGTGAAGCCGACCACGGTGGCCGCGGCCACCCTCGCCCTGCTCGTCCTGGCCCCGCCCGCGCACGCCCACGCGGCCGCGTCGGTGCCCCCGCCGCCCCCGCCCTCCCCCGAGCCCGCGCTCGCGGAGGAGCCCATGGACGAGTGCCCCCTGCTGGATCCCCCGCCCACCCCCGAGGAACTGGCGGAGTACGTGTGCGGCGACCGCCGGCTCGGTCCGGCCGAGCTGCCCTCCGAGGGACCGGTGGCGGAGCTGGTCGAGGGGTACGAGCCCTTCGGCGGCCTCTGGCCGGTCGAGTTCCTGGACGAGTGGTACCTGGAGGACCAGGTCGACCCGGACACGGGACAGACGTGGAGCGGCTGGAACTACCCCGAGCACGACGGGTTCGTGGTGGTGGACGGCGAGCCGGTCAACGAGCTGCGCACGCTGGAGCCCGGCACGATGCTGGACCGGTTCGGTTCGCCGCGGGGCACGTTCCTGGCCCCGGCCGGCGCCCCCTTCGCCCAGCGGGCGCTGCCGCCGGACTCCCTGAACACGTGGCCGGGGGGCGCCGAGCACAACTACAACTGCTACGAGGTACGGACCGGCGTCACCGCGCTCGTGGGACCGATCGCCCCGCACTTCGAGCAGCCCGGCGGCGGCGAACAGCTCCTGGTGCCCGCCGATGAGGTGCCGGAGGCTGGCGGTGAGGGGTACGTGCCGGTCCAGGAGCTCCTCGACGAGGGCTACCTCGACCAGCGGCCCGCCGAGAAGTGCGTGCCGCCGGAGGGCTACGACCTGGCGTCCTGACCCGGGCGCCGACCGGCGTCGCGGTCGCCGCGGGGGCCGGCCACGGGGTCGGAGCCCGTGTGGTGGTCGGGGTGGTGGTCGCCCGGGGAGTCCGTGCCGGGCGGCAGCCGCCGCAGTCCGACGGCCACCGCCACCGCGACCGCCGCCATGACGCCCGCCCCGGTGAGCGCCGCCGTCGTGATCCCGTCCGTGTAGGCCCCGAAGGCCGTTCCGAGAAGGGATCCGGCAGCGGCCTCCGGCAGTTCCGCGGCGGCGGCGAGCGCCCCGGCGACCGTCTCCGCCGCCGCGCCCTCGGTACCGGGCAGCTCCTGGCGCACGGTGTCACGGTAGAGGCCGGTGGCGATCGTGCCGAGGACCGCGATGCCCAGGGCACCGCCGAGTTCGGTGCTGGTCTCGGAGATCCCGGCCGCCGCTCCCGCCCGGTCGGGCGGCGCGGTGGCCAGCACCAGCGCGTTGGCGAGCGTGGCGACGACGCCCACCCCGAGGGTGACCACCGTGTACCCGCCGAGGAACACCGGCAGGGCGGTGTCCGGGCCGACCGATCCCACGGCGGCGAACCCCGCCGCGCTGGTGAACAGCCCCGCCGACATCAGGACCGCCGGACGCACCCGGGCGGCCAGCACGCCCGCCAGTGTCGCCCCGGCCGCGGTCCCGACCAGGGTCGGCAGCGCCCACAGCGCGGCGAACAGCGGGCTCAGACCGTGCACGGTCTGCAGGAACGTGAAGGTCAGCAGGCCGAGACCGGAGGCGGCGAAGGAGATGACCGTGTTCGCGCCGACCGCCGCGGAGAACGCGGGCCGGCCGAACAGCGCCACGTCCACGAGCGGGTGGGCCGCCCGGCGCCCGCGGACGACGAACCCGGCGAGGGCGGCGGCTCCCACGGCCAGGGCGGTCAGCGCCACCGGGTCGGGGCCGTCCTCCGTGAACCGCTTGACGGCCAGGACCAGTCCCAGGACCGCGGCCGTGGAGACCAGCGCCCCGGGCACGTCGAAGCGCGCGGTATGGGGGGACCGGGACTCGGGGACGAGGAGGGGCACCGCCACCAGCAGCAGGAGCATGACGGGGAGGTTGATCAGGAAGACCGACCCCCACGGCCAGAACTCCAGGAGCAGGCCGCCGACGATCGGTCCGGCCACCGCCCCGCCGCCGAAGGCGACCGTCCACGCCCCGACAGCCGTGCGGCGCTGCCCGGGGTCGGTGAACATGGTGCGGATGAGGGAGAGCGTGGACGGCGCCAGGGTCGCGGCGGCCACGCCGAGCAGGACGCGGCCGGCGATGAACAGCTCCGGTGTGGAGGCCAGGGCCAGGAGGGCGGACGCGGCACCGAACAGCCCCGCACCGGCGAGCAGCAGCCGCCGTCGGCCGATCCGGTCGCCGAGGGCGCCCATCGTGATGAGCAGCCCCGCCATGACGAAGCCGTAGACGTCCATCATCCACAGCCACTGTGTGCCGCTGGGCCGCAGATCCGCGGCGATGGCCGGGGCGGCGACGAAGAGCACCGACAGGTCCATGGACACCAGCAGGGCCGGGATCAACAGGAAGACGAGCCCGAGCCGGGGACGGGCGGTGACACGGTTAGTTTTCGACATGGCCTTGATCGTACGTACGTCAAAATCAGCCGTCAATACGTACGTCCGTCAAAATGCTAGGGTGTGGCCATGAGCCAACGTGAGGACCTGCTGGAGGGCGCGAAGAAGTGCCTGGTGGAGAAGGGCTACGGCCGGACGACCGCGCGCGACATCGCGGCGGCCTCCGGGGCGCACCTGGCGTCCATCGGCTACCACTTCGGGTCCAAGGACCACCTCATGAACGCCGCGGTCATCGAGGCGTCCAGTGACTGGGGCGACGCGTTCGAGGCGGCCGTGCGCGGGGCGGGGGGCCGCACCCCGCAGGAGCGCTTCCGGCACCTGCTCCAGAGCGTGCTGACCTCCATCCCGGAGCAGACGCCCCTGCTGGTGGCCAGCACGCAGGCGCTCGCCCAGGTGCCCTTCGACACCGAGGTGCGCGAACAGCTGCGTGTGGCACACGCGAGGGCGCGTTCGTCCCTGGCCGCGCTCGTCCTCGGTGTCACCGAGGACGAGGTCGACGAGGACACCGCCGGCGGACTGGGATCGGTCGTCTACGGCCTGGTGACCGGCTACGTCGTCCAGGCGCTCACCGATCCGGGCGCGCTCCCCACCGCGGACCGGGCCGCCGCGGCGATCATGACCCTGGCCGGCGCCGCCCCGGGGGACTCCACCTCGCCCTGAGCCGGGCGGAGACCGACCGGGTCGGCGAAGTCCCTGGTGGCGGACGCGCCCGAGTCTGGTGCACACTGGTGCGCAACCTGCCCGCGCCCCGCCCGCTCCGGTGCTCCCCCCACCCGAAAGGCATCCCCCAGTGGCCCTCCCGCGCGCCCTGGCGGCCCTGACCGCCGCTCTCGCCCTCGCCCTCACCGCCGGCTGTTCCACCTACGACGAGGATGCCCACCGATCCGAAGTGGCCGACGTGCTCGGCGCCGATCCCGACGACCAGACCTGGCAGGAGATGCGGGAGAAGGCCGAGACCGTGTGCGCGAGCGACGAACGGCAGTTCTCCCTGGGCGCGGCGGCGCTCTCCGACGGCGGCGATCCGGCCCGGGACCTGTCCGTGCGGCGCCTGCACGTGAAGCACCTGTGCCCCGACCGGCTGGCCGAACACGACGAACTGGTCCGCGGCCTCACCTACTGAGCGCCGTACGCCGCCGTGCCCGGCCCGGGCCGATCACCCGGGCCGGGGCCCGCCGTCGCTCAGCGGCCGAGGCCGAAGCCCGCGGGCTTGCCGCCCTCGGCGACCTCGCGGCGCAGCCGCTCGCCCTTGGCGTAGGCCTGCGACTTGAGCTCCTCCTGGAAGCGGGACATCCGCTCGGTCAGGTCCGGGTCGCCGGAGGCCAGCATGCGCACCGCCAGCAGACCGGCGTTGCGGGCCGCGCCCACCGCCACGGTCGCCACCGGCACGCCCGCGGGCATCTGGACGATGGACAGCAGCGAGTCCATGCCGTCCAGGTACTTCAACGGCACCGGTACGCCCACGACGGGCAGGGTGGTGACCGACGCCAGCATCCCCGGCAGGTGGGCGGCACCGCCCGCGCCCGCGATGATGACCCTCAGCCCGCGCTCGGCCGCCCGCTCCCCGTAGGCGATCATGTCGTGCGGCATGCGGTGGGCCGAGACCACGTCGGCCTCGAAGGCGATGTCGAACTCCCGGAGGGCGTCCGCGGCCTCGCGCATCACCGGCCAGTCGGAGTCCGACCCCATCACGATGCCCACAGCGGGGCCCCGCCCGTCGGCGTTGTCGGTCACTGTCCGTCTCCTCGCAGGTAGTCAGCGGCGTCGCGGGCGCGCTCCAGCAGGTCCTGGTGGTCGTCGCCCATCACTGTGACGTGCCCGATCTTGCGGCCCGGACGCACGTCCTTGCCGTAGAAGTGCACCTTCACCTCGGGGTCCTTGGCCATGACGTGCAGGTAGCGGCGGTAGACCTCGGGGTCCTCGCCGCCCAGCAGGTTGGCCATCACGGTGCAGGGGGCGTTCGTGCGCGGCGAGCCCAGGGGCAGGTTGAGCACCGCGCGCAGGTGCTGCTCGAACTGGGACGTGCGCGCGCCCTCGATGCTCCAGTGGCCGGAGTTGTGCGGGCGCATCGCCAACTCGTTGACGACCACGCCGTCGGCGGTCTCGAACAGCTCCACGGCCAGGACGCCGGTGACGTCGAGCGCGTGCGCGATCTCGATCGCCAGTTCCTGGGCCCGGGTCGCCTTCTCGTCGTCCAGGCCGGGCGCGGGGGCGATCACCTCGTGGCAGATGCCGCCGCGCTGCACGGTCTCCACGACCGGGTAGACGGCGACCTGCCCGTGCGGGGAACGCGCGACCTGCACGGCCAGCTCGCGGTGGAAGTCGACCTTCTCCTCGACCAGCAGCGGCACCTCCTCGGCGGCGGCGCGCGCGACGACCTCCTGCGCCTCCGCCTGGGTCGCCACCACCCACACGCCCTTGCCGTCGTAGCCGCCGCGGGCCGCCTTGAGCACGACGGGCCAGCCGGTGCCCTCGGCGAACGCGGCCACGTGCTCGGTCGTGGTGACCGCCCGCCACGCGGGCGAGGGGGCGCCGAGTTCGCTCATCCGCGTGCGCATGCGCAGCTTGTCCTGCGCGAAGCGGAGGGCGTCGCGGCCGGGCCGCAGCAGGCCGCCCGCCTCCTCCACCGCCCGCAGGACGGGCTCGGGCACGTGTTCGTGGTCGAAGGTCACCACGTCCTGGGCCTTGGCGAAGGCCAGGACGTCGTCCAGGCCGCGGTCGTTCCCCAGGGTGACGTCGCCGCAGACCAGCGCGGCGCTGTCGGCGGGATGCGCGGCCAGGACGGCGAAGTCCACGCCCAGCGCGATGCCCGCCTGGTGGGTCATCCGGGAGAGTTGGCCACCTCCGACCATTCCCACGCGGGGGACGGTGCGGTTACGCTCGCTCACAGTTCCTCAACTCACATGCTCGTCCACCGCGGTGACGGGACGGCTCCGCTCGCGGCGGAACCTGGCCGGGTCGGCTCGGAACCCGCGGCCGGGGTCTAGCTCCAGTCCCCGGCTAGAGTCTAGGGCGTGTGCGCGCGGCGGTCCGAGGCCCCGTCACCGGCCGGTGCCGCGCGACCCCCCGAAAATCCCGTGCCCGGAGGCCAAGGCCGTGCGACAGTTCCTCTCACGTCACCCCAGACTCGACAGGCTCGCGAAGGAGCTGGCCAAGTTCGGCTCGGTCGGGGCGGTGGCCTACGTCGTGCAGATCGGTGTGACCAACCTCCTGTGGCAGGTGGCCGGCGCCGAGGCGATGACGGGGCAGCTCGTCGGCACGCTCTGCTCGATCGCGGTGGCGTTCGTCGGCAACCGGTTCTGGACCTTCCGCGACCGCGCCCGCACGGGGTACTGGCGGGAGACGGCGCTGTTCCTGGCCATGAACGGCGTGGGCATGCTCATCCAGCTGGGCTGCCTCGGTGTCGCGGTCTACCTGCTGGGCCTGACCGGACCCCTCGCGCAGAACATCGCCGGCAACGTGGTGGGCGTGGGCCTGGGGACGCTGTTCCGCTTCTGGTCCTACCGGACCTGGGTCTTCCCGTCCCAGCCCGAGACGGAGGCGGCCGGGCCCGCACCGACCGGTCCCACCGACGACGCCACCGCCCACCCCGTGCCCGAGGGCCGCTGACCCGGGCCCGGGTCACGGCTCCCGAGCGAGGCGGGCGTACGCCGCCGCCAGGAACATGACCGCCGAAGACTTCACGACCAATTCCCCGGTTCGGCCCCACGGACCGGCCCTGGTTCGTTAACGTGTTCGACCATGAAGCTGACCGTGCAGGTGAGACTGGTGCCGGACGCCGTCCAGGCGTCGGCGCTGGAGCGCACCCTGCCCGCGGTCAACGACGCCGCCACCTGGGTCTCGACGGTGTCATTCGATCGCTTCGGACTCAAGGGCAGCGTCCGTGAGCTGCGCAAGCTGTGCTACGGCGAGCTCAAGGCCCAGGGGTTCGGCGCGCAGGCCGCCCAGCACATCCTCAAGCGCGTTGCGGACGCCTACACCACGCTGCGGGCCAACATCCGGGGCGGGAACCTCGGGCCGCCGACCTCCCAGCGCCGCCGCAGGGCCGAGTCCAAGCCCATCGCGTTCCGCCCGCACGCCGCCCACACCTTTGATGATCGCTGCCTGTCGTGGAACCACGACGCCCAGACGGTCTCGATCTGGACCCTGGACGGGCGGATCAAGAACCTTCGTTTCGCCTGTTCCCCGGGCGCGCTCAAACAGCTCGCCGAGCACCGCAAAGGCGAGTCCGACCTGGTGTTCAGGAATGGCAAGTGGTTCCTGATCGCCACCATCGAGGTGCCTGAACCGGAGGTGTTCGAGCCCCGGGACTGGGTCGGGGTGGACCGGGGCATCGTGAACCTGGCCACCACTTCCGACGGGCACAACCACCAGGGCCGCCGCCTGGGCCGGTACCGGCGCTGGCAGGCCCGCAAACGGGCCGAGCTCCAGGCCAAGCGCACCCGTTCCGCCGCGCAGCTCCTGAAGAAGCGGGCGAAGCGGGAAGCCCGCCACGCCGCACACGTCAACCACAAGGTTTCCAAGACGGTCGTTGCTGTCGCCCAACGCACCGGGCGCGGAATCGCCCTGGAGGAGCTCCAGGGGATCCGCGACCGGGTCACGGTTTCCCGCGACCAGCGAGCACGGCTCTCGTCCTGGCCCTTCCACCAGCTCGGCGCGTTCATCGCCTACAAGGCCAAGCGTGCCGGTGTTCCCTACCTGGAGGTGAATCCGGCCTACACCTCGCAGATGTGCCCCGTGCCCTGGTGCGGGCACACCGCGAGGAACAACCGTCCCACCAGGGACACCTTTCGCTGTCGTCGGTGCGGCTTCGCTGGGCCCGCCGATGTCGTCGCCGGGATCAACGTGCGCGATCGCGCGCGCTCGGCGTGGGTCTTCGTCAATAGGCCCGATCCCGCCCCGGTGTAGCCGGGGCGGGTGGATGTGACCCGTGACCGTCCCATCGTCGGGGACAGTCGGGAGCATAAGCAGAGCCGTGCCGAACCGAGTAGACAAGCCCGATCCGTTCACGGCCGAGCAGTTGACCGTCAACGAGGAGGTGCGCGACCCACGGGACGCCTCCCGCGCCGGGTTCATCACCCTGCTCAGCGTGCTCGGCCTGTTCCTGCTCGGCTCGGTGGCGTTCCAGCGCGTGCTGTCGGACCGGGAGCTGACCGAGAGCGACGACGTGCCCCGCTTCGCGGCCCTGGGAGCGACCGCGAACCTCCAGCCGCTGTGGGCCGCCCACGAGCCGCAGATGGACGAGTTGACGATCCCGTTCCTGGGAGCCGAGAGGGCCGGGTGGCAGTACCCCTTCGGCTCGCTGCACCGCACGGGGGCGACCCTGGCGGCCGGCAGTGACTGGCCGGTCAGCAGCCCCGATCCGGTCCTGGGCGTCCACGTCGCGGTCAACCGGGCCCTGCCCGGCTCGCCCGGCCCGGTGTTCCTGCCGAAGGAGCGCCTGGACCTGCGGACGGCCGTCACGGCCTACACAGCGGGTTCGGCGTACGTGAACCGCCTGGACGACACCGGAGCGGTCCGGCCGGGGGCGCTGGCCGACCTGGTGGTCCTGGACCGCGACCCGTTCGCCGGGCCGCCGGAGGAGATCCACGAAGCCCGGGTCGACCTCACCCTCGTGGAGGGCGAGGCCGTCCACGAGGCGTCCGGCACCTGACCAGGACGCCGGGCGCCTCGGGGGCGCCACTCACCGCCTCCGAGGGCCCGGCGCGGGCGGGCCGCTCCGGCAACGTCCACGCGTTCGCTACCAACCGGTAACCCCATGGTGCCCGGGCGGTGTCCTCGACTGGACAGGCTGTGCTGTCGTGTACAGACGAACAGCCCCCGCCCTCATCGTCGCCCTGATCCTCCCCCTCTTCGTCGCCGCGGGACCCGCCGCGGCCGACTCCGGCCCCTCCCCCCGCATCGCCACCTACAACGCCTACCTCCTGCCCCGCGCGCTCTACCCCAACTGGGGACAGGAGATCCGCGCCGACCTCATCGCCCGGGACGGCGTCGTGTCCGGGCAGGACGTCGTGGTCCTCCAGGAACTCTTCGACAACTCCTCCGCCGAGGTCCTGCGCGCCGGGATCGCCGAGGAGTACCCCCACGGCACGCCCGTCGTGGGGCGTTCCCGCTCCGGCTGGGACGCCACCACCGGCTACCGCGGGCACACCACCACCAACGGCGGTGTCAGCGTCCACAGCGTCTGGCCGATCGTCCGCCGCGAGCAGCACATCTTCACGCGCTCCTGCGGCTCCGACTGGTTCGCCAACAAGGGCTTCGCCCGCGTGGAACTGGACACTCCCGACGGCCCCCTGCACGTCATCGGCACCCACATGCAGTCCGAGGACGGCTCCTGCGCCGACGGCGAGGACGAGGACGTCCGCACCCACCAGCTCGGCCAGATCCGCGCCGTCGTCGACGAGATCCCCGACGACGAACCGGTCTACGTGGCGGGCGACCTCAACATCGTCGGCGGCAGCGGGGAGTGGGACCGCGCGCTCAAGCGGCTCGACGCGGTCGAGCCCGCCCACAGCGGCGCCCCCTACTCGTGGGACACCGGCACCAACTCCATCGCCGAGTACAACTACCCCGACTGGGGGCCGCAGCACCTCGACCACGTCCTGCCGATCCGGGGGAGCGCCGTCCCCGCGTCGTTCACCAACGAGACCCGCGACGTCAAGAGCGAACCGTGGTCCGTCTCGTCCTGGGGCCGCACCTACACCTACGACGACTACTCCGACCACTACCCCGTCTTCGGCACCGCCGGCTGATCCCGGCCGGGCCGTGCGCCCGGGCGCGGCGCGGTCAGCGCCGTGCCCGGGCGCTGGCTCGCCGTACGCCCCCGCGGCCGGCGAGCCAGGTCACCCCCAGCACGTACGCGCCCACCTGGACCGCGGTCAGCGCCAGTCCGAGCGGTGTCCCCCCGGCCGGCGGCAGTCCGGCGCCGAGGACGGCCCCCGTGCCGACCTCCGACAGCCGGCCCTCGTAGGCCGTGAGCAGGAACTGGACCAGGCTGCTGACCACGTGCAGGCCGATCGCGGCCTCCACGCCCCCTGTTCGCCAGGTCAGCCAGGCCATGCCCAGCCCCATGACCGTGAGCGAGGACGTCACCCACGGGTCCTCGGGATGGGTGGCCGCGTAGAGCACCGGCACCAGGGTGCCGCCGGCCAGGACCGCCGTGCCCGGTGAGCGCAGCACGCGCGACGCGGCGCTCCGGCCCCGGCGTTCCCCCGGACCCGCGCCCAGGGACCCGACGAGCTGCATGATCAGCCCCCGCACGGTGAGCTCCTCGGCGGCGGCCTGGAACGGCACCAGCAGGACGATGACGACCACCGCCGCCGCGAACACCTCCGCTCCCCCGGTCTCCCGTACGGGCACGGCGCCCGGCGCCAGGCTGTCCACCAGGAACAGGAAGGCGACCAGGCACGCCCCGACGGGCACGACCGCGGCCGTCATGCAGCGGAACAGCCAGCGCCAGCGCAACCGGCCGTCCACCGACATCAGGGTGCCCACACGGCGCCACTGCACCACGCGCACCACGAACAACACGATGGGGATCAGGAGCGCCGTCGGCGCGAGCCCGAACGCGAGCCCCGCGACCTCCCCCACGGTCATCGAGTCGGGGGCCAGGCCGCTTCCGCCGATGACCGCGACGATCGTGATCGCGAGCAGGATGCCGATCCACAGGAAGACCAGGAGGATCCCGAAGACCAGCAGGGACAGCAGCGGCGTCCACCACCGGAACCGGGAGTTGCGTCCCAGCCTGTGGTAGGGCTCACCCTCCGGCAGCCCGGCGCTGGCGAACTCGTTCGTGCGCACCGGGCGCGGCGGGGGCCAGGCCCACACCGACGCCTCGGCGCTGACCGCGGGCTGTCCCCCGGGCGGCGTGAGCCGCCCGCCTCCGGGCGGACCCGCCCAGTCCTGCTCCTGCGGGTAGCCGTCGTAGGCCCGCCCCTGCGGCCCCTCGGGCGCGGCGGGCCAGGACGAACCAGGCGGCGGTGGAACATTTCCCATGGTGCGCTGAGACTACTATCCGGCCCTGTATTGCCCGCGTTAAGGACGTGCCGTTATCGGACGATCACCCTGCGGATCAAGGACCCGTTCCGGGAGCGCCTCCCTAGGCGCGCCGCGACCCCGCGTGGCCGGGGCCACGCCCCGAGCGGAATAGCCGACGGCCCGCGGCCCGTTGTGACTGGTGGTCGCGTGGGGCCTACTCCACAGGCCGAGTACCTCATCCCACTGACCTACGATTGAGTACATGTCCTCCACACCATCCACCGAGCAGGTGCGCAAGGCCCTGGCCACGGTGCAAGATCCGGAGATCCACCGCCCCATCACCGACCTCGGCATGGTCAAGAGCGTCGACATCGCCGACGACGGTGCCGTCCACGTCGGCATCTACCTGACCGTCGCCGGATGCCCGATGAAGGGTCGCATCGAGAAGGACGTGACCGAAGCGGTGACCAAGGTCGCCGGGGTCACCTCCGTCCGCGTCGAACTCGACGTCATGAGCGACGAACAGCGCAAGGAGCTGCAGACGCAGCTGCGCGGCGGCCAGGCGGAGAAGGAGATCCCCTTCGCCAAGCCGAACTCCCTGACCAAGGTCTTCGCCGTCGCCTCCGGCAAGGGCGGGGTGGGCAAGTCCTCCGTCACGGTGAACCTCGCCGCGGCCATGGCGGCCCAGGGCCACAAGGTCGGTGTCGTCGACGCCGACATCTATGGCCACTCGGTGCCCCGCATGCTCGGCGCGTCGGACTACCCGACCAAGGTCGAGGACATGATCCTCCCGCCCACCGCGCACGACATCAAGGTCATCTCGGTGGGCATGTTCACCCAGGGCAACCAGCCCGTGGTGTGGCGCGGACCGATGCTGCACCGCGCGCTGCAGCAGTTCCTGTCGGACGTGTACTGGGGCGACCTCGACGTCCTGCTGATGGACCTGCCCCCGGGCACCGGCGACATCGCCATCTCGGTCGCGCAGCTGCTGCCGAACGCCGAGCTGCTCGTGGTGACCACGCCGCAGATGGCCGCGGCCGAGGTCGCCGAGCGCGCCGGGGCGATCACCGCGCAGACCCACCAGCGCATCACGGGCGTCATCGAGAACATGTCCTACTTCGTTCCGCCGGACGGCGGGGAGCCGCTGCGGCTGTTCGGCGAGGGCGGCGGCCAGACGGTCGCCGACGCCCTGAGCCGGACGCTGGGCACCAGCATCCCGCTGCTCGGCCAGATCCCGCTGGACACCCGGGTGCGCGAGGGCGGCGACGAGGGCAACCCCCTCGTCCTGAGCGACCCCGACGCCGAGGCCAGCAAGATCATGTCCTCGATCGCCGAGTCCCTGGCGGGCAAGCCGCGCGGACTCGCCGGCATGCAGCTGGGCATCTCCCCGGCCGGTCGCTGACGGCCGCGGACCCAGGACGCGCCACGCACGACGCGAGGGCCCCGGAGCGGTTGCTCCGGGGCCCTCGTCGTGTCGGCGCCGGCCGGACCGGCGCCCGTAGGACCGGTGTCGGCCGGACCGGCGTCAGTCGGCGGTCGCGCCCAGGGTGATGCTGGTGCTCTCGCGCGTGCCGTCGCGCTCGTACTCCAGGTCGACCTCGGTGCCCGGGGTCCGGTCGCGCAGCATCGCCATCAGCTCCGAGCCGGACTGCACGCGCCGCCCGTCCAGGGACACGATGACGTCGCCCGACTCCAGGCCCGCCTCGTCGGCCGGACCGCCCGGCTCGACCGCGCGGGCGCCGTCGGCGATGACCGCTCCGGCGATCGGGCTCTCCAGGTCGATCTCCGCGCCGATGTCGGCGTAGCTGGTCTCGTCGTGGTCCACGAGCCGGTTGACCACGCGCTCCGCCTCGTTGGAGGGGATCGCGAAGCCGAGCCCGATGTTGCCCGTGGACTCGCCCATGTAGCCGGCCATGCTCACGATCATCGAGTTCACGCCGATGACCCGGCCCTCGGAGTCCACGAGCGGGCCGCCCGAGTTGCCCGGGTTGATCGCCGCGTCGGTCTGGATGGCGTAGAACCGGCTGGCGTTGGGGCCCTCCCCGGAGCTGACCGGGCGGTCGACGGCGCTGATGATGCCCTGCGTGACGGTACCCGCGTAACCCAGCGGCGCGCCGATGGCGATGACCTCGTCGCCCACGAGCGCCTGGTCGGAGTCGCCGAACTCCAGCGCCTCGACGTCGTCCTTGGGAGAGTCGAGCGCCAGGACGGCCAGGTCGGAGCTGGGGTCGGACCCGATCACCGTGGCGTCGGACAGCGTGCCGTCGCTGTACTCGATCCGGATGCCGTCCTCCTCCAACACGGAGGACACGTGGTCGTTGGTGACGACCCGGTCGCCGTCGATGAGGAAGCCGGAACCGCCGCCGCCGATCCGGGCGTCGGCGCTCTGGATCGACACCACGCTCGGGCTGACCCGCTGGGCCACGCCCGCGATCGTGTCGGGGTCGCGTTCGGGCGCCTCGGGCGGGGGCTCGTTGAGTTGGGCGCCCTCCTCCTCGGCCTCGGCCGCCGAGTCGGCCGGACGGTTGAGGAACGAGCCCGCCACACCGCCGGCCCCGCCCGCGATGAGGGCGACGACGAGCATGCCGGACAGCGCCATCCAGGCCGGGATCCCGCGGCGGCGGGGAGCCGGCGCGCCGTATGGGCCCACCGGCGGCCCGGGGGGCGGCCCGCCGGGGCCCTGCGGCTGTCCGGGCGGCGGCCCGCCGGTCTGCTGGGAAGCGGGGTGGTGTCCGGAGACCGGCTGCTGTCCGGGGTTGGGGCCTCCGGGGCCGCCCTGCTGCGGACCCGGCTGCGGGCCGCCGTGGTGCATCGGCGCGGGGCTGGTGCGGCCCTGGGGGTTCTGTTGCCCTGTGGGGTTCGGGGCGGCGTTGCCCGTTCCGCCGCCCGGGCCGGGGGGCGGCACGGCGGTGCCCGCGGTCCCGGGGACGGGGAAGGAGCCCGTGTTCGCGGGCGCGGCGAATCCCGGGGCCGCTCCGGTGGGGGGACGTCCGGCGTGCGGCGCGGGCGGCCCACCGGCGTCCGGGGGTGTTCCACCCTTCGGTGGGGTCGCCCGCCCGGGGTCGCCCCCGTGGTCCGGCCGACCGAAGTCCTCACTCAAGACCTGCTCCGTACATCGCTTGGCGTTCGGTCTGCGCGGCCACCCGGAGATCTCAGACGAACCCCAGCCGGGACAGGCCGCGCTGCACTCTGGCCCAGAAGCCGGAACCCTCGGGTCCCGGCAACGCGCTCACCGCGGAGGAGGCCAGCCCCGCGGGGGCGTCGGCCAGCACCGTGTAGACGAAACCGTCCGCCTGCCACATGCTCTGGTACTGCCCGACCTCGCCGCCGAAGATCGTGTCATGTTGTGGTGAGACGCCACTTCCCCCCTCCCCGGTTCCGACATATCCGTTGTGCAGTGAAGTCTGGTGTTCCGTCCCCAGCTTCCCACGTTGGGCGAAAACCGACACCTGGGACAGTCCGTCGGAGTAGACCAGGTGCACCACCCGCCGCCGGCCGTGCTCGGTGGAACGGGCGTCCACCAGGCGCAGGTCCCAGGTCAGGTGCTCGGGCAGGACCCAGCCCCTGCCGCGCAGCTCCTCGCGCTCGTCCTCGGTCAGCACGTCGCCCCAGGGCTCGCCGCCGACCGTGTCGGGCGGCCAGTGGCCCTCACCGAACTCGATCCCGCTCAGCCGGGTGCGCAGGGCCGCGCCGCCGGAGTCCGCGTACACGGTCCGGCCCAGCAGGATGCCGGACTCCCCGTCCACCCAGAAGCGCCCGGCGACCGTGTCGTCCGCCCGCCGGGCCACCACCATGCGGGCGGTGCGCCCCTCGATCTCGGTGCGACCGGCGTCGGCCACGTCGTAGGTGTCCTCCAGCATGCCCAGCAGGCGCTCGTCGAGCGTCACCAGCGCCGAGGAGTCGTCCACGGCGAACGCGCGTCCCCCGGCGGACCCGTCCTCGGTGACGGGGGCCAGGGCCAGGCCCTCCCCCGGCTGGTTGACGACCCGGATCCGCACGGCCTCGCCGTCGAGCTCCTCCGGACCGCGCACCTCGCGCACGCCGGTGTAGGCCACCGTGTCGTCCGCCGCCGCGGCGGTGCGCAGGAGGGCCATGCCGCCGTCATCGCCGTCCGCAGGGACCTCGTCGGAGTCGGGACGGGTCGCGGCGGTCAGCAGGACGACGCACAGCAACACGACGAGCAGCTGTGTCACCGGGGCGGGGCGCGGGGCGGAGGAGGGTTCCTCCGCGCTCACCGGGTCGCTTCGGTGGAACCGGTCTCGTCCGGTCCCTGGGAGTGGACGGGCCGGACATCGGTGGCCGGAACCTGTCGGCTGGTCACCGCGTGCTCGACGGCGTAGTCGGACAGCCGCGGCTCCACCACGGGCGTGTCCTCGGCGTCGCCGCCCGCGACGAAGGCGGTGCCCAGCAGCGCGGTGGCCACGGCGAAGCCCGCGACGGCGTAGCGGCCGCCGGGGAAAGGCGGCAGGAACTGGGCCAGGCGCTCGCCACGGCGGCGCGGGGCGCGCGCGGGGCGCTCGGGCCGGACTGGTTCCGCGGGCGCGGCGGCCGGCGCCGGAGGGACGGCCTCAGCGGCGAGCGGGCCGCCCCAGGGGAACCCGCCGATGGGGCGCGAGGACCCCAGGGGCGGGCTGGAGCCGAAACCCCAGCCGCCGGCCGGCCCCGAGGGGCCCTGCGGACCCGGAGGGCCGTCGTCGTGGCCGGACGAGGCGTGCGACAGGCTGGAGAGCCGTCCCAGGAAGTCCATGTCCGGTTCGGGCTCGCAGAGGCCGGTGAGGCGGCGCTTGAGCCGGCGCGTCATGTCCGCCTCGACGCGGCAGGGCTCGCACTTGGCGAGGTGGATGAGCGCGCGCTCGTGCTCGGCCGGGCCCAGTTCACCGTCCACGAGAGCGGACAGGCGTTCTCCGAGGTGTTCCGTGCTCACTGCTGCGCCTCCCGGTTCATGGCGTTCGCGTCGGCCCGTCCCTCGGCCTCGGCGGCCAGCGACCGCCGGTGTTCCAGGGCGCGGCGCAGCTGGGCACGCCCCCGGTGGATACGGCTGCGGACGGTGCCGAGCTTGACGTCGAGCGTCGCCGCGATCTCCTCGTAGGAGAGGCCCTCGATGTCGCACAGGACCACGGGAGCGCGGAACTCGGCGGGCAGGGCGTCCAGCGCGCTCTGGACGTCGGCGTCGAAGTGCCGGTCGTCGTAGCGCTGGGCGGGCGAGGGCTCGCGGCCCTCCAGGCGCTCGTCGGCGTTGTCGGCCAGGCCCTCGAAGCGGATCCGCGCCTTGCGGCGCGCCATGTCCAGGAAGAGGTTCGTGGTGATGCGGTGCAGCCACCCCTCGAACGTGCCGGGGGTGTAGTTGGCCAGCGAGCGGAACACCCGGATGAAGACCTCCTGGGTGAGGTCCTCGGCGTCGTGCTTGTTACCGGTCAGCCGATAGGCCAGCCGGTAGACGCGGGGTGAGTGGACGCGGACGACCTCGTCCCAGCTCGGGGGTTCCCATGCCTCGAAATCAACGGCCGGGCCGGACTCTGGCACCGCTGCTCCCTTCATCCCGTCGATCCGTCCGTCGAAGACTGGTCGGGGGGAGTTGCTTCGTGGCGATCAACGTACGTTCATCCGGATTCAACGCTATCCGGCTCCGCGAAGTTCCCGTCGCCACACGCGGAGTTTGCCGGACGCACGCGCTAGTCTTTTGCCGGGGACATGACCTGGTGGCGACCATCCTTGCACGATGAGTGACGTATCCCCGGTCAGCGTTCCCACCCATTCGTGACCACGGCAGTGGGAGGCCGTCATCGCCAGTCCAGATGAGAGCGCGGCCCAGATCACCTGGGTGCGCGAGCAGGCCAGGTTCGAGCAGGACGCGATGGAGGACGGCCCCCTGGCCGACGCCTACGACGCGGGCGTGCGCTCGGCGACCGCCCCGGTCGACGCCGCCACGGGAGCGGCCCTGCGGTTCCTGGCCGCGGCGATCGGCGCCCGCGCGGTGGTCGAGGTCGGCACGGGATGCGGCACCTCGGGGATCTGGCTGCTGCGGGGCATGGCCACCGACGGCATCCTGACCACCGTCGACACGCGCGCCGAGTTCCAGGAGTACGCCCGCACCGCCTTCTCGCGCGCCGGGTTCGGCGCCGGTCGGGCGCGGCTCATCCGGGGCTCGGCCCTGGAGATGCTGCCGCGGCTGACCGACGGCGGCTACGACATGGTGTTCGTGGACGCCGACCCCGAGTCGGCGCCGCACTACCTGAGCGAGGCCCGCCGGCTGCTGCGCCCGGGCGGCGTGGTCGTGTTCAACGACGCCACACCCGTCCCGTCCGAGCCGGACGGCCCCCTGCGGGTCCCCGACCCCGCCGAGACCGCCGTGCGCGAGGTGATCCAGCAGGTCCGCGAGGACGAGTCGCTCATCCCGCTGCTGCTGCCCATCGGCCAGGGCCTTCTCGCTGTGATTCGGGGCGCTTGACGCCGGGTCCTTCGTCGTCGCTACTGCCTGGCTCGTTCCTCGCCGGCGGCAGAGACTCCTCCTGCAGGCACCGGCGCGCCCCTCACCCGTGCTTTCTTTGGGCCTCCGCTCGTTCCTCGCTTTGGCCCGATCAACCCCCCTGTGGTCCCCACACCTGTAGAGGCTTCAACCCCCACGGACCCACCGAGCAGGGACGCCCTACGTCCACCTCCCAGTGGTCACCGTGAGCGGAACCGGTCACACCCAACCCCCAGGGGCACGCAGGCCGACGTGTGCACGCCCCGCCCCCCGTGCCTCAGGATCAGGGGGTTGAACCCGCACGACACGACCCACATCCGCCCGAGGGGGTGAAAGGCAGGCCATCCAGCCAGGCAGTACGCAGGGGGTTGGAGTTGCTCGACACGGCCTACGTCCACCCGAGGGGGTGAAAGGTAGGCCGTCGCGCTTCGGGGACCGCTGGGGGGTTCGCGAGGGGCGCGCCAGTGTTCTGCAGGAGGAGACGGGGCCGCAGCGAGCGTGCGAGCAAGGCAAGTCGACGACGAAGAACACTGGCCTCCCAGCGCCCAGCGTCCGAGCCTGCGAGGGCGCCGGAGAGTACGGCGAGGGCGCCGACGCGTCCTGGAGGGCCTGGAGGTGCACTCCCGAGGAACGAGGGAATGCACCGGAAGGACCGAAGGGCGCGTCTTCCGGGCGCACGAGCACGGGCCAAAGCGAAGCGGAGGCCCCAAAAAAGCACAGGCGGAGGGCGCCGACGCGTCCTGGAGTGGCTGGAGGTGTGTCCGTGAGGAACGAGCGGACACACCGGAAGGCGCGAAGGGCGCGTCTTAAAGGCGCCCGACCCAGCGCAGCAGGGTTCGGGTGGAGAAGGCGGTCCCGCCCTTGCTGAGCAGGCCGTCCTCCTTCATGGAGCGGCCGGGACCGGCGATGTCGAGGTGGGCCCAGGGCACGTCGCCGACGAACTCGCGCAGGAAGAGCGCGGCGTCCGTGGCGCCGGCCGGGCCGAACTCCTTGCGGGTGCCGATGTTGGCCAGGTCCGCGACCCGCGAGCGCGTCGTCTCGACGTAGTCCTCGGTGAGCGGCATCCGCCACAGCGGCTCGGCGGAGTCGGTGCCGGCGCGCTCGATCTCCGCGGCGACCGTGTCGTCGGTGCTGTACAGGGCGCCGATGCCGGTGCCGAGGGCGACCTTGGCCGCGCCGGTCAGGGTCGCCACGTCCACGATCACGTCCGGACCGAGCTCGGCGACGGCGTAGCCCAGGGCGTCGGCGAGGACCAGCCGCCCCTCGGCGTCGGTGTTGAGGACCTCGACGGTCCTGCCGCTGTAGGTGGTCAGCACGTCGCCGACCCGGGTGGCGTCGCCGGAGAAGGCGTTCTCCGCCAGCGGCAGCAGGCCGGTGACCCGCACGCCCGCGCCGACCGCGCGCAGCGCCGAGAGCACGGCGAGCACGATCGCCGAGCCGCTCATGTCGGTCTTCATGAGCTTCATGTTGTCGTTGGGCTTGAGGGAGAGCCCGCCGGTGTCGAACGTGATGCCCTTGCCGACCAGCACCACGTGGGCGGTCGGGTTCTCCGGCGTGTAGTCGAGCTGCACCAGCCGCGGGGGCCGCGCGGAGCCCTGGCCCACCGCGAGGATCGCGCCGAAACCGGCCTCGGCCAGCTCGTCCTCGTCCCACACGCGCACGTCGAGACCGGAGTCGGCGGCCACCTCGCGGGCGCGCCGGGCCATCCACTCGGGGTCCTTGGTCAGGGAGGGGGTGTTGATCAGGTCCCTGGCCAGGGCGGTGGCCGAGGCCAGCTCGCCGCCGCGGGCGAGGGCGTCGGCCAGCTCGGCGGCACCCACGACCTGGATGGTCGCCGCGGGGCGCTTGGCCCTGGGCGTCTCGCCGGTCTTGAGCGTGAAGGTGTACGAGGCCAGCAGCACACCTTCGGCGAAGGCCACGGCGGCCGCTTCCCCCGTCCCGGGCCAGGCCAGGGCCACGGTCTCGGAGCCGCGCGCGAACCGGGACAGGGCGGCGCCGACCTTCCGGAGGTCGTCGGGCGAACCCGAGCCGACCCCCAGAAGCGCCAGCCGTACCAGGCCGCGGTCCCGGACCACCGGGAACTGGGCCAGCTCACCGGCCTTGCCGGTCAGCGAGTAGTGCGTGAACAGATCGCGGAGCGCGGCAGGGAGCACCTGTGTCAGTCCGCCGTCGGCGACCCCGTCGACCTCCGTGGGCCCGTCGTCCCCCGCGAGCACGGGGAGGACCAGCAGGTCCGCGGTGGAATCGGCGAGGTTACCCGCTACAGGGTGGATCTGCGTGGCGAATGGCACAGGCCGCTCACAATCGTTCACTCTTCGGGAGGTGGTCTACCTCGGGGGTCGTCAGGGCGTTCCGGCCCTTGGTGGGGGACGGTATCGGTACCGGCCGCTAGCCGACGACGCCCTTCAGCGCGTCCCGGAGCTCGACCGCCTCGTCTGGTGTCAGCTCGACGACCAGGCGTCCGCCGCCCTCCAGCGGGACTCGCATGATGATGCCGCGACCCTCCTTGGTGACCTCCATCGGCCCGTCGCTGGTCCTCGGCTTCATCGCCGCCATGCCATTCCCCTTTCTTGGTGTTCCTCGCGGGTGACCGAGTCACAGCACCGGCGCAGGTCAGCTGAGTCGTCTCGGCTCGGAAAACCGTGGCAGGCTCCGTGTGAGTCGTGTCCGTGTGACGTGAGGGACGTGAATCACCCTTCGACCATTATCTCGGAAGGTTGACCCCTGCGTGTGCGCGAGGCGACGGCCGGGCCGTCGCCTCGAACGCTCTCCTGCGAGGAATCGTTGGTCAGTCAGCTTATATCGGTACCGACCGAAACCCGTTCGGTGCGGGAGGGCCCGCGCGGGCCGGCGATCACTCCAGCAGGCCCGTGGAGATCATCCTGGTGCCCTCGCGGGTCACCGACGACCACTCGGCCGCCAGGCCGCCGCCGTCGGGCGACACGGTCAGTTCGGCCTCGTCGACACACCGGTCCTGCGGATCCGCGGTCTCGGTGTAGGTGTACACCAGCCGGTCGCCCTCGGCGGCCGTCTGCTCCAGCGTCCCCGAGCACGCGAACGTCGTCCAGGCGGTGCTGCCGCGCTCGGCTCCGTCCTCGATGCGCACCTCGGCGTGCCAGTCGGCGACGTAGTCGCCCTCGGTGTCGACCTGGACCATCTCACCGGACCAGGAGCCGACGAACGCGTCCAGGTGCGTCCGCCCGGCTTCGGCGACGTCCTCCTGGTCGTCGGCGGCGGTGAGGGTCAGCGCGGCGGCGATCCCGCCCGCGAGCGCCAGGACGGCGACCACGACGGCGGACACCACGACCACCTGGCGGCGACGGCGGCCGCTGTGCCGGGTCGATCTCGGCGGCGGCCACAGGGACAGCTGCGTCACGGGTGAGGCCGGCGTGGGAGTGGGGGTGGTACCGCTCTCGTCCCCGGAACCCGATTCCAGTTCGGCTGCTGTGTCCATCCTCGCCATCCTCACGACGATCCACCCGCTCCGGCGGAACGGGGGCAACGCATGTACAGCGAACGAGAATAGGGCACGCGCACCCGGGGAAACCCGCCCTGGCGACGCCTACAGTGTGATGCGTGACATACCCGGCGGCGTCAGGCCTGCTCGCGGGACTCGCCCGCGGCCTCCCGCGGTTCCGGATCCGACGCCGCCCCCGACCGCGGGGCGGCCTCCGCGGCGGACCCGGCAGCGGGCTCGGACGCGGCACGGGGCTGTGCGGCGGCACCGGGCTCGGAGGCACGCCGCTCCGGCGCGTACGCGTCCCCCGGAAGCCGGGTGCCGCGGTCGGGGCCCGTCCCCTCGGGGACGTAGGAGGGCTCCAGGCGGGAGAGGCGCCATTCCAGGTCCTGGATCCGCTCCTCCCGGGCGCGCAGCGTCGCGGCGAGCCGGACCAGCAGCTCGTCCACCGCACGCACGTGGTAGCCCCACATGGACAGGGGCAGCACCAGGCGGTTCAGGTCTGGTGCCGTGACCGCGCCGTCCTCGGGCAGGTCCAGCGGGGGGTAGTCGGCCTCGACGCGGGCGAGCCGCCCGCCCTTGCCGAGCACGACGTAGACCACGCCGACGAGCACGGCCAGGGCGGCCAGGGCAACCAGGATCATGATGAAGACAGGCACGGTCCGATCGTGCCACACGCCTCCCCCGCCCCGGCCCCCTCCTTACTGCTGGGGCCCCGGCGCCCGCCGCGCGGCCTCGCTCTGCTGTTGGGCGATGTCCAGGTGGGACTTGCGGATGATGTCGACGACCTCGTCGGGGTCGTCGGTCATCTGCAGCAGGTCCATGTCACCGGGATTGATCAGCTTGTTCTCCAGCAGGCTGGACTCGATCCACTCGCGGAGCCCGGCCCAGAACGACCGGCCGACCAGCACCACGGGGAACCGGGTGACCTTGTTGGTCTGGACGAGGGTGATGGCCTCGAAGAGTTCGTCCAGCGTTCCGAAGCCGCCGGGCAGCACGACGAACGCCTGCGCGTACTTCACGAACATCGTCTTGCGCACGAAGAAGTAGCGGAAGGTCATGCCCACGTCGATGTAGGGGTTGAGGGACTGCTCGAACGGCAGCTCGATCCCCAGCCCGACGGACATCCCGCCCGCGCCCTGGGCCCCCTTGTTCGCGGCCTCCATCATGCCCGGGCCACCGCCGGTGATGGTCGCGTACCCGGCCTCGGCGAGCTTGGCGCCCATGGCGACACCGAGGTCGTAGTACTCCGTACCGGGCTTGATGCGCGCCGAACCGAACACGCTCACCGCCGACGGCAGCTCCGAGAGCAGGCCGAAGCCCTCGACGAACTCCGACTGGATCCGCAGCACCCGCCAGGGGTCGGTGTGCACCCAGTCGCTCGGACCGCGGGCGTCGAGGAGGCGCTGGTCGGTGGTGGTGTTGGGGACGGCACGGCCGCGGTAGGTGAGAGGGCCGACGTGCCTGTACTGCTCTTCTTCCGTCATGCCCGTCAACCTATCCGCGCCCGCCGCACTCACACCTGAACCGCACATGACACGCCGGTGGCCACATGCGGCCCGTTCGAGGTCAGCGGGCGCCCGGACGCCGGTCGGAGGGCGCTCCGCGGGACGTTCAGCGGGCGCCGGTCAGCCAGGCGACCATGCGCTCCTCGGCCTCGCGGATCGGCGCGATCTCGGCGTACTCGTCCCTGGTGTGCGCCAGCGTCGGGTCGCCGGGGCCGTAGTTGACGGCGGGCACGCCCAGCTCGGAGAAGCGGGACACGTCGGTCCAGCCGAGCTTGGCCCGGGCCTTCCCCTCCCCCACCGCGGTGACGAACGCCGCCGCCGACGGGTCGTCCAGGCCGGGGCGGGCGGCGGCGGAGGCGTCCACGACGCGTACCTCGAAGCCGTCGAAGACCTCGCGCAGGTGCTTCTCCGCCTCGGCCAGTGACAGGTCCGGGGCGAAGCGGTAGTTGACCGTCACGACGCACTCGTCGGGGATGACGTTGCCCGCCACCCCGCCCTCGATGAACACCGCGTTGAGGCCCTCGTGGAAGCGCAGCCCCTCCACTTCGGGCTCGCGGGGCGCGTAGGCGCGCAGCACGTCCAGGATCGCCCCGGCACCGTGGATGGCGTTCTCCCCCATCCACGAGCGGGCGCTGTGCGAACGCTTGCCCCTGGCCACGACCTCCACGCGCATGGTGCCCTGGCAGCCGCCCTCGATGACGCCGTCGGTGGGCTCCATCAGGATGGCGAAGTCGCCGGCGAGCCACTCGGGGT
Organism: Nocardiopsis aegyptia; assembly: GCF_013410755.1. Lineage (GTDB taxonomy): Bacteria > Actinomycetota > Actinomycetes > Streptosporangiales > Streptosporangiaceae > Nocardiopsis > Nocardiopsis aegyptia. Next base: position 4,692,085 of record NZ_JACCFS010000001.1, on the reverse strand, counting down.
GGTTGCGGGCCAGGCGCAGGAGGCCGTTGCGGGAGGCGTCGACCTCTTCGTTGTCGTAGAAGACGTAGGTGACGTCGTGCACGGGCTCGGGGACCAGGGCGGCGAGCTTGAGCTGGACGGCCACACCGGCCTTCATGTCGCTCGTGCCGCAGCCGTACAGGCGGCCGTCGGCCACGTGCGAGGGCACGTTGTCCGCGATGGGGACGGTGTCGATGTGCCCGGCCACCACCACGCGCCGGGGGCGGCCGAGGTCGGTCCGGGCGACCACGGCGTCGCCGTCCCGGCTCACGCTGAGGTGGTCCAGGCCGGAGAGGGCGTCCTCGACCGCGTCAGCCAGGATCTTCTCGTCACCGCTCTCGGAGCGGATGTCGACGATGGCGGCGGTCAGATCGGCCGCGTCCGAGGTCAGGTCCAACATGGTCTCTCCGGTCAGGTCGTCGTCCACCGCGCGGCAGGTCCGCCCCTGGCCGGGGACGTACCTCTACGTATCGATACGCACCTGCACCACGCGTGTGATCACCACCCTAGACACGAAAGGGGCGCCCCTCGTACTCGAAGGACGCCCCGAAGCACACGCGGGACCGGATCAGGCGTTGACGCCGTGCTCGCGCAGCAGGTCGTTCAGGGCCAGCTTGTCGTGCTCCTCGCCCTCCTGGAGGCGCTTGAGCACCAGCAGCACCGGCATGCCGAACTCGCCGCCGGGGAAGCTCTTGGCGCGGTTGGCGGTGACGCACACCGACCAGGCCGGGGCCTCGCCGCGCTTGAGCTCCTCGCCGGTCTCCGCGTCGAACACGCGCGTGGACGAGGTGAGGATCGTGCCCGCGCCCAGCTTGGCGCCGGTGCGCACGCGGGCGCCCTCGACGACCATGCTCCGCGAGCCCAGGAAGGCGTCGTCCTCGATGATGACCGGGGAGGCCTGCGGGGGCTCCAGGACGCCGCCGACGCCGACGCCGCCGGACAGGTGGACGTTCTCGCCGACCTGCGCGCAGGAGCCGACGGTGGCCCAGGTGTCGACCATCGTGCCGGAGCCGACATAGGCGCCGATGTTGGTGAAGGACGGCATGAGCACGACGCCCGGGGCGAGGTAGGAGCCCCAGCGGGCGATCGCGCCGGCGACGACGCGGACACCGTCGAAACGGGTCTTCAGCGGCATGCGGTCGTGGTGGTAGAAGTCGCCGACGTGCGACTCCTTCATGTCCAGGACCTTGAAGCCGAGCAGGATGGAGCGCTTGGCGCGCTCGTCGACCACGACGGCGTCCGTGGTGGGGTCGACGAAGGCCACACGGGCCTTGCCCTCGTCGATCTGGTCGATGGCGCCGGTGATGACGGCGCGCGCCTCGGAGTGGTCGGGTGTCAGCGTGGAGCGCTGCTCCCAGAGTTCGTCGATCTGGTCGGGCAGCGGACTTGTGTACGAGCTGGTCATGTGCACCCACGTTAGCCGGTTCCGGCGAGTGTGACGCCGCCGCCCTGGATCGGTCCGGCGCGCCGACTACAATGCGGGCCGTGGCGCGTGAGCGCCCGCGCCGACGGAGCCAGCCTCCCGTGGCGCGACCCCACCTGTTGCCTAGCCGATGGTACGCCCGTGCCCAGTAAACGCCGAAGGATCTCCGCTTTCGTGAAGATCCTGTTGTCCCTGACCCTCGCATGCGGCGTGATCGTCGCGGGGGCCTACTACGTGCTGACCACCATCGAGCCCATCGACTCCGAGCCCGAGGTCGAGCCCGGCTGCCGCCTGGAGCTGTCCGACGGCAAGTACGACATGGAGGTCGCCCAGGCGGTGAACGCCGCCACGGTCGGAGGCGTCGCCTTCAGCCGCAACCTGCCGGAGGAGGCGGTGACCGTGGCCTACGCGACCGTCTGGCAGGAGTCGACCTTCTACAACCTGGAGTACGGCGACCGCGACTCGCTGGGCCTGTTCCAGCAGCGCCCCTCCCAGGAGTGGGGGGAGCCGGACCAGATCCTCGACCCGGTGGCCTCCAGCGCCTCGTTCTACGACGAGCTCACCGAAGTCCAGGGCTGGCAGGAGCTGCCGGTCTACGAGGCCGCGCAGGCGGTCCAGCGCAGCGCCGACGGGTTCGCCTACGACCAGCACGAAGGGCTGTCCGAGCGGATGGCCGAGGTGTTCACCGGTGCCCGCGGACCGGCCGTGACCTGCTGGTTCGATTCCGAGGGCCTGTCCGCGATGCGGGAGGCCGGTTCGGACACCGAGGACGCGCACGCCGAGATGGCCCGCGTGTTCGGCACCGACCCCACGGCCCTGCCCGAGGTGCAGGGCCACGAGACCGGCGACCTCGGCTGGGCCATGGCCATCTGGGCCGTCGCCCACGCCGACGAGTACGGGCTGCACACCGTCACCTACGACGGTCAGCGCTGGCACGCCTCCGACGGAGGACCGGACACGGCGCAGTGGACCGAGGCACCCGAGACCGACGGCCGCCTCCTCCTGAAGTAGGCGGGAGGGCGCCGGGGTCCACGGACCCCGGCGCCCCCGAGCCGTCCCGCTCACGCTCACCCGGGGGAGATACGGCCCGGGGGCGACCCGAGCGGCAAGCCGGTCAAAGCGACCAAGGGTAAGGGCAGCCGTCCCGCTCACAGTGGCCCAAGGGGGTTGATCGGGCCAAAGCGAGCAGGGGTAAGGCCCAGCGGTCCCGCCCACGGCGACCACAGGGGGTCTGTCCGGGCCAAAGCGAGCGGGAGGTCGAGCGGGGGTAAGGGGCAGCGGTCCCGCCCACGGTGACCACAGGGGGTTGATCGGGCCAAAGCGAGGGACGAGCGGAGGCCCAAAGCAAGCACTGCGAGGGCGCCGACGCGTCCTGGAGGGCCTGGAGGTGCGCTCCCGAGGAACGAGGGAGCGCACCGGAAGGCGCGAAGGGCGCGTCTAAAGGGCGCCCGAGCCCAACCGCCCCACCACCGCCTCCACGCGCTCGTCGGTGGCCGTGAAGGCCACCCGGACGTGTCCGGCGCCGGCGGCGCCGTAGAACTCGCCGGGGGCGACCAGGATGCCGCGCTCGGCGAGTTCGGCGACCGCGCCCCAGGCGTCGTGGTCGGGGTGGCTCGCCCACAGGTACAGGCCGGCCTCGGAGTGTTCGATGCGCCAGCCCGCGCCCTCGAAGGCGGCCCGCAGGCGGGCGCGCCGGGCGCGGTAGCGCTCCTTCTGCTCCGCCGCGTGGGAGTCGTCGTCCAGCGCGGCGCGCATGGCGGCCTGGACCGGGGCGGGGACGATCATGCCCGCGTGCTTGCGCACGTCCAGCAGCTCGCCGACCAGGGCGGGGTCGCCCGCCACGAAGGCGGCGCGGTAGCCCGCGAGGTTGGAGCGCTTGGACAGCGAGTGCAGGGCGAGCAGGTTGTCGTGGGATCCGCCGCACACGTCGGGGTGCAGGATCGACAGCGGCTCGGTTCCGTCCCAGCCGAGGTCGAGGTAGCACTCGTCGGAGGCCACGATCGCGCCGCGCTCGCGGGCCCACTCCACGACCTTGCGCAGGTGGGCGGCGCCCAGGACGCGCCCGGTCGGGTTGCTGGGCGAGTTGACCCACACCAGCTCGACGGGCGCCGGTCCCAGGGAGGCGAGGCCGTCGGCGGGGACGGGGGTCGCCCCGGCCAGCCGGGCGCCGACGTCGTAGGTGGGGTAGGCGAGTTCGGGGTGGACGACGGTGTGGCCGGCGCTCAGCCCGAGCAGGGTCGGCAGCCAGGCCACCAGTTCCTTGGAGCCCACGGTGGGCAGGACGGCGCCCTCGGCGACGCCGACCCCGTGGCGGCGCTCCAGCCACGCGGAGATCGACGACCGCAGCTCGGCGGTGCCCCACGTGAGCGGGTAGCCGGGGGTGTCCGAGGACTCCGCCAGGGCGCTCTGGACGGACGCGGGCACCGGGTCGACGGGAGTGCCCACCGACAGGTTGACGATCCCGTCGGGGTGCGCGGCCGCGGTCGCCTTGTACGGCGCCAGCCGGTCCCAGGGGAAGGTGGGGAGCCGGTCGGTCACGGGTCGCCGGTCTGCCATCGGTGCACACTCCAGTGTCGGTTGCTCACGACAAGCGTCGCGCCGACCCCCGCCCGGGGGTCGGCGCGACGTGTCACGTTCTGGCGTCCGCGCGTCCGCGCACCCTCTGCGCCAGTGGGGTGGGGAGCCGGACGTTCCGCTCGCTACTCGGCCTGCGGCGGGAGCTTGGCGATGAGCGGGTGGTCGCGGTCGATCTTGCCGACCTTCGAGGCGCCGCCCGGCGAACCCAGGTCGTCGAAGAAGTCGACGTTGGCCTTGTAGTAGTCCGACCACTGCTCGGGCAGGTCGTCCTCGTAGTAGATGGCCTCGACCGGGCAGACCGGCTCGCACGCACCGCAGTCGACGCACTCGTCCGGGTGGATGTACAGCATCCGGTCGCCCTCGTAGATGCAGTCCACGGGGCACTCGTCAATGCACGCCTTGTCCAGCACATCGACGCAGGGCTGCGCGATGACGTAGGTCACGTCGTACTCCTTGTCTCACCCCCGCTGTCCACGGGGGAGGCGGGGACCTTCAGGGCCTCGGGACGGAGCGGCGTGCGGGCGCCGTCCGCGCTGCTCCGGGCTCTGCAAGCAAATGGCACAGATGTCGTCCTCCTAGTATGGCGTCGAAGAACTGCCAGCGCACAATCGGGGGTCCGGTTCCATGCACATGAGGGGACGGCTCGTCCATCGCATCGTCCCGGACGACGTCGGACAGCGCGTGTCGGTCCGGATCCGCCTCCCCGAGGGCGGCTTCACCGATATCGTCGGGGTCGTGGAGTCCTGGGCGGACCACGTCCTCACCCTGCGGCGCCGCGACGGGTCGTCGGTGGAGGTCGCCGAGTCCGACATCGCCGCGAGCCGCGTCGTTCCCCCCGTCCCCCCGCGGCGGCGTGGCGGACGGCCGCCCGAGACCCCCTGAGAGCTCATGTCGTGCCTGAACACAGGCATTTTTCGGCCCGTCCGGGGTAAGAGTCGGCTCAGCCACAGCTCGATTCCCCTCAGGAGGTGGTGAGCGCCATCATGCGCGAAGCCGTCGCGTCCGCCCTCGCCGAGCTGGCGCGCAGGGACGAGCGGTCCGCCGGTATGGCCCGGCTCGCACTGGACGCGTTGGCGCCCGGTCAGGAACTGGAACGGATCGACCAGCACGCCGTCCAGCGGTTCTGCTGGTTCGAGCTGCCCGTGCGGTTCCAGGGTTCGGCGCAGGACCAGCGGCTCGCCGCCCGCTCGCTGAGCCAGCTCTTCGACCTCCTCCAGCTGCACCGCTACGCACAGATCTGCAAGTCGCCCGAGACGACGACCGTCCTGACCGTCTACGCGCGCGACCACGACGCGGGTCTGGCGATGTTCGAGCGGCTGATGTGGGAGTCCGGGGTGGAGCCCCCGGACCTGCCCGAGCTGACGTGGGGAACGGCGGTCGGCGACGCCGAGATCCTGGCGCGGCGCGAGACCGCGGCCGCGCTGGAGCTGGCGATCTCGCTGGGCGACGTGCGGCCGGGCAAGCTCGGCTGGCGCCCGGCCCAGGAGCGGTTCACCCGGTCGTTCCTGACCCGCCCCGACCGCCAGGGGCTGAGCCACCTGGACCGCGTCCGCGAGGAGCGCGTCCGTGCCTGGCTGGGCTCGTCCGCGCACCCGCACCGGGAGCGCCTGTGGCCGCTGGTCGGGGAGATCATCGCCGGGGCGGACGCGCCGCGCTCGGCCGAGCGGGCGATGGCGCCGTTGCAAAGGCTGCTGGACCTGGCGGCGGACGGGATCGCGCTCACCCAGATCGGCTACATCGCCCCCAACGTGGTGCGGCAGATGTGCGCCGACTTCGGGTGGCGGACCTCGCCCGACCCGCCGCGCAGCGAGACCGACGCCACCCAGCTCATCTCCCTGCACCAGGTGCTGCGCTCCATGCGCGCGGTGCGCCGGTCGGGCCGCAGGCTGGTCCTGACCCGGCGCGGGCGCCAGCTGCGGGAGGACCCCGAGGCGCTGTGGCGGGCCGCCACCCGGTCGCTGTGCCGGACCGGAGGCGTGGAGCAGGCGGCCGCGGAGACCTTCCTGGGCCTGCTGCTCACGCGCTCGCCGCAGGGGGCCGGGTCGCACGCCCGGCGGGGCGAGTCCGACGTGGCCGCGGCCGAGCGCACGCTCACCGAGTACGGGTGGGTCCCGGCGGAGCCGCCGGTGGCGGCGGGCCGGCACGCGGCCGCGCACCGCCGGACCGCCGACGCGGCCTCGGACCAGCTGCGCGCGATGGTGATGGCGGTGGGCTGGCTGCTGGAGACGCTGGGGCTGCTCACCGAGGACGACGGGGACGGGCACCGCGAACTGACCGGCCCGGGCCGGGCGTTCGCGATCGCGTGCCTGCACCAGTCCGCCGTGGCGCCCCGGGCCGTCGTCTAGGAGCGGCCGGCCCCGGCCTACGCGGGGGCCGGACGGGTCGCCTTTCCGTCGAGCCAGAGCTCGGTGGACTCGTCGCGGTGGGAGCCGTCGGTGCCCACGTGCTTCGCGCTGATCCGCGGACCCTTCTTGATGACGTGGACCAGCGCCATCGCGTGCCCGCGTCCGAGACCGTAGTCGTCGGCCAGCCACCGCACGATCGTGCCCGCCTTGACGGAGGGGTCGTCGTAGCCCCGCTCCTTGGCCAGGTCCACGAGCGCACGCGGAACGAGTCCGGTCTTGTCCTCGATGGTGTCGAGGTAGGCCTGGAACGACATGGGGGTCCTCTTTTCCTTGGGTCGGATCCCCATACTGCGGCCCGCCTGTGACATTTTCGGCGCGGCGCCGCCGCGTAGGGTGGGGCGATTCGTTATCCGCGGCCGCCGGTCTCCGTCTCCCGTGCGACAGGTATGCCGGAGGACATGAGGAGGCGGAGCCCGTGGAGCGAGTGGACACGGCCGAGCGGACGTCGGACGCGGCGGCGCACGCGCTCGTGGCGGCGGCCCGGGACGGTGACCGGCGGGCCCTGGACGCGCTGGTCGCGGAGTACCTGCCGCTGATCTACAACATCGTCGGCCGGGCTCTGGACGGGCACGCCGACGTCGACGACGTCGTACAGGAGACCCTGGTCCGCGCGGTGCGGGGGATCAGGAAGCTGCGCCGCCCCGAGGACTTCCGGTCCTGGCTGGTGGCGATCGCGATGCGCCAGATCACCGACCGGGGGCGGGCCAGGCAGCGCGCGTTCGCTCGCGGCGCCGGGACCGGGCCCGACGACGCCGAGGACCTGGCCGATCCGGGCGGCGACTTCACCGACCTCACCATCATGCGGCTGGCGCTGACCGGTCAGCGGCGGGAGACCGCGCGGGCCACGCGCTGGCTGGACCCGGACGACCGGCGGCTGCTGTCGCTCTGGTGGCTGGAGGCGATGGGCGAGCTCACCAGGGACGAGCTGGCCGCCGCGCTACGGCTGTCCAACGCGCACGCGGCGGTGCGGGTGCAGCGGGTGAAGGCGCAGCTGACGGCGGCGCGCGCCGTGGTGCGGGCGCTGGCCCACGATCCGCGCTGCCCCGGGCTGGCGGATCTGGCGCGGCGGTGGGACGGCGTCCCCTCGCCGCTGTGGCGCAAGCGGTTCGCGCGGCACACGCGCGACTGCCGGACCTGCCACACCGGGTTCGCCGACCAGGTACCCGCGGAGCGGTTGCTGGCACCGCTGTCCCTGGTCCCCGTGCCCGCGGGCCTCGCCGGATCACTGCTGGCCGACCCGACCGGCCCGCTGGCCGCCGTGCTCGCCGCCGGGGCCGCCAGGGCCGGGTGGTGGCCGGGGTTCGGGGCGGCCGTGGCGGCCAAGCCGCTGGTCGCGGGCTCCCTGGCGGCGACCGTCGCGGGATCGGCGCTGGTGACCGGGATCGTGGTGTACGAGGAGCCGCGACCGGCGCCGCCGAGTGCGGCGGCGACGGCCCCGGAGCAGGAGGTGCCCGCCGTTCGCGAAGCGCCGGCGGGACCGGTGGAGCCGCCGGAGGCGTCGGAGTCCGCGGAACCGACGCCGGAGCCGGAGGCGGTGGAGTACGGCTCGGTGGTCTCCGGCCCCGAGGAGCTGCCCGCCAACGAGCCGCCCGGTGACTGGCCGCGGCGCCCCGAGGGGGAGCGTGTGCGGGTGGTCGCCGGTGTCTACGAGGACCACGGCGGCTTCGTCCAGATGGTGCACCGGGACGAGCACGTCGTCCTGTCCGGCCAGGGCTATGTCCGCGTCCGCTATCAGCTCGCCTTCTGGGACCGGCCCGGGTCCATGGTCATGCCGACGTGGACGGGTCTGGAGGGACGGCTGTTCCACGTGGCCTCCGGCGGCGGGCGCCGCATGGACGAGCCCCAGTCCGCCGACCATCCGGACTCGACCGGGATGGGCAGCCCGGAGGAGGGCTACATCCACCTGCCGGAGGGGGCGCGCCAGATCTGGCAGAACGAGTTCTTCTACCTCGACGGCACGGTCACGCTGACCCACCACGAGCGCGGCGCCTCCTACGGGCTCGCCGTGGCCGCGATGACGTGGGACGGGGTGAACGACGACGTGTCCACGGGGCCGGAGGACGGGAGCCTGCGCTACGGGGACGTCCACGACACGGGGGACGACGCGGCCCCGGTGCCGCAGTACCTCACCCGCGAGGAGACCTCCGACCCCGCCGCGGTCCCCCAGGAGCCCGAACTCTAGGGAGTGTCCGACGGACCCGGCGTTTCCGGCCGGCTCTCCGGCCGGCTCGCTAGGCTGTGTCGCCATGGAGCACACCCTCACCCACGAGGCCGACGCCTTTCTCAATTTCCGGTCCTACGAGTTCCGGAGTCCGACGGCGCATGCCTACAGGTGGGTGAGCATCAAGCATCTGCGGCTCCCCGCGGGGCCCGTCGGCGACAGAGACCTGCTCGCGGCACTCATCGGGCACGAACAGTTCCGGGACGCCTACGCGGGCGCAGGAGTGCATCCGGACGAGACCAGACACGGCTCGTACTGGCTGAGCCTGGTCACCCCCGACGTCTACGAGACCGTCAGCCGGGAGAAGAGCGCGCACGTCCTCCGGGAGTGGGTGAACCAGTACGGGGACGTGCCCGCCGACCTGGCGGCGGAGCTGGAGCGGGAAGTGTTCGACCGTGTGCGCCGGGCCGACCACGTCTTCTACCTGAACGGGCTCGGGGAGGAGGCCTTCCACGACTGGGGCGGTGTTCACGACCAGTTCCACGAGTTCGTCATCACCGATCGCTCGACCGGACGGATCACACTCCTCGTCGCGACCGACGACTGAGCCGACGGGCGGCTCGGCTCAGAAAGCGACCCGCTGCGGTCGGGTGCGCACCAGGGCCTACTCTGGAGCGCGAACGACCCGCGACCAGCAGGAGCACCATGCCCACGCCCGAGCCGCCGCACAAGGCGGAGCCGACCGACGCCGCCGAGCCAGCCCCGGACCAGGCGCGCGGCGTCGATCCGTGGGAGAAGATGCCCGAGGACGCGCTGAACGTGCCGAGCCGCGGCGGCTTCGGCGGCGCGGAGGAGCCGTCCGCCGAGGGGCGGACGCGAACCGCCGGGGAGGGCGAGGACGGCGCGGACGCCGTGGACGGCGGGACCGCCGTGGACGGCGCGGACGGCGGGACCGCTGAGGACTCGGAGGCGGGCCCCGGGGCCGAGACGCCCGGGCGCGCCCCCGGCTGGGCGGACTTCCTGCCCAGCCCGGTGTTCGTGCTGCTGCTGGGCCTGGCCGGGTTCGCCGGATGGCTGTCCTGGCGCGCGGTCGAGATGGACTGGGCCGCGGAGGGCACCACCGTCACGCCGCTGATCCCGCCGCTGCTCATCCTGCTGGGCTGGATCGTCTCCGTCGCGGTGCACGAGTTCGCGCACGCGCTCGCCGCCCACCTGGCCGGGGACCGCTCGCTGCGCGGCGGCGGCTACCTCCGGTTCAACCCCTTCGCCTACCGCGAGGCCTTCGCGGGGCTGGTCCTGCCGGTGCTCTACCTCGGGCTCGGCGCGTTCGGCGTGACGGGTCCGCCGACCTACGTCGACTGGGACCGGATCCGCACGCCCGGCCGCCGCGTCGCGGTCGCGCTCGCCGGTCCGCTGGCGAGTCTCCTGCTCGCGGCCGTGTTCGCGGCGACCGTGTCGATCCTGGTCCCGCCGGGCAACGACACCACGAACTGGGCGATCGCCGCGCTGGCGTTCCTGTGCTTCGCGAACCTGACCGCCGCCCTGGTGAACCTGCTCCCGGTGCCCGGGCTCGACGGGTTCGAGGTGCTGGCCGCGTTCCTCGGCGACCGCCGCTGGATCGGCACCGCCCGGACCAACGCGCTGTTCGGCTCCGTCGCCGTCTTCGCGGTGCTCTGGTTCCCGGTCGTCAACCAGTGGTTCTTCGGCCTGCTGTACTCGCTGCTGGAGTGGATCCTGCCCAACCCGGCCGTCTCCGGCATGATCTTCCACGGCCAGCTGCTGCTGCGGTTCTGGGGCTGATCCCGCCCCCGGGGACGCGCGACCGGCCCCGTCCCGGCCACCGCTACCGCGCGGGCGACGGGCGGCTCGGAAGCCGGCTCAGGCCGCTGTGCACCACACCGATCACGAGCGCCAGCATGGTGCCGAAGAGGTACCCGTAGTGCATGAGGTGGCCGGTGATGACGACGTCACCGCCGGGGAGGTAGGCGACCAGCACCACGAGCGTGGCCAGGTAGCCGGCGGCGAACGCCAGCGCGGCCGACTGCCGCCGGCTCCCCCAGGCCACCAGGCGGCAGGCGCCGTAGAGCAGCGCCACGAAGGCGAGCAGCCCGGCCCCCGCCAGCACCTGCGGAATCGCGCCGGCGTCCCAGTAGCGGGTGAGCCATCCCGCCCCGAACGAGCCCACCAGGCCCGTCGTGGCGCCGAGCGGCAGCAGAACGGCGCACGTGAGCCCGGTCAGAGCCCCGGACAGAGGCCCCGACGGACGGGCGGCGGCCGCGGGCGGCGCGGACCCCGCCGTGCCCGGGCCGATCCCGTCCCGTCCGTGCCCGTCCCCGGAACCCACGGGGCCTCCCGCAGCACCGCTCACCGGGCGGCTCACAGGCCCGCGAAGAGGTCGGTCTCGTACTCACCCGGGTGGACGCGCGGCGTCGGACCCATGAGCAGGGTGTAGTACTCGACGGCGTCGATCTCCTGGGCGATGCCGTTGGACAGCGCGAACCGCTCACCGTCCACGGAGATCTGTGTCGCGTGGGCGCGCATCGCCAGGGTCTTGGCGGCCCAGTGGTCGGTGGCGTCCACCCGCGTGGTCACCAGCCCGTCCGGGGTGCCGCGCGCGATGTCGGAGACCCGCTCGGGCGGTGTGAACGGACCGGACTCCTCGGCCATGCGCTCGATGACCGCCTCGATCCGCGACACCGGTTGGGCGATCGCGTAGAGCTTGCGGACCTGCCAGGGCGTTCCGGGCATCGCGCGTTCGGCGGCCTTGACGCAGCCGCGGCGGGTGACCCGGTGCGCCTGGACGTGGTCGGGGTGGCCGTAGCCGCCGTGCTCGTCGTAGCTGACCACCACGTGCGGTCGGACCTCGCGGATGAGCTCGGCCAGCAGCCGGGCGGCCTCCTCCGGATCGGCGCCCCAGAACGCCCGGGGGTGGTCGTTGGCCGGCCCGCCCATCATCCCGGAGTCCCGGTAGTGGCCGGCGCCGCCGAGGAAGCGGTGGTCGCGCACCCCCAGCGCGACACAGGCCTTGTCCAGCTCGCCGACGCGGTGCTCGCCGAGGGTGTCGTCGCGGTCGGCGGCCAGGTGCGCGAGGTCGTCGGGGATGACCTCGCCCTCCTCGCCCCGGGTGCAGGTCACCAGGGTGACCCCCGCCCCCTCGGCCGCGTACTTCGCCAGCGTGGCACCGGTGACGATGCTCTCGTCGTCGGGGTGCGCGTGCACCATCATGAGTCGCCTGTCCATCACCTAGCGAACAATACCGGCCACAAGGGCGTGTTCGGCGGATACTCACCCCTGTGCGCGGCACCCGCCGCCCCCGCCCGCCGTGGCCGCGCGCACCGGTCACCGCCGATCTGGGCCACAATCGGGCCATGAGCTTTCCTCGCCAACTCGCCCGAACCCGCCGCTTCACCACCGGTGTGCCACGCGCCTTCCAGATCTCCCCGGACGGCGCACGCGTCGCCTTCCTCCGGGGACGCGACGGCGTCGACACCGCCACCTGCCTGTGGGTCCACGACGCCGAACGCGGCACGGACGCGGTCCTGGCCGACCCCCACACGCTGGGCGCCGACGACGAGAACCTGCCGCCCGAGGAGCGCGCCCGCCGGGAGCGGCTGCGCGAGAGCGGCGGCGGCATCGTGTCCTACTCCGTGGACGAGGCGTTCACCCGCGCGGTGTTCACGCTGTCGGGACGGCTGTTCTACGTCGACCTGGTGGGCGACGACACCGACCCGCGCGAGCTGCCCGCCACCACACCGGTGGTCGACCCCCGCGTCTCCCCCCGCGGCGACCACGTCGCCTACGTCAGCGGCGGCGCGCTGCGCGTCATCGACATCGCGGGCGCCGAGGACGACCACGGCGACCGGGTCCTGGCCCAGGACGACGACGAGCACGTGACGTGGGGCCTGGCAGACTTCGTCGCCGCCGAGGAGATGGACCGGATCCGCGGGTTCTGGTGGGCGCCGGACGGCTCGGCGGTGCTGGCCACACGGGTCGACGAGTCGGCGGTCCTGCGCTGGTACGTGGACGACCCGGCCAGCCCGGAGCAGGAGCCGACCGCGCTGCGCTACCCGGCCGCGGGCACGGACAACCCGGCCGTGCGCCTGGCGGTCCTGCCGGTGGCGTCCTCCGCCGCGCACCGGAAGGAGGGGCCGCCCGCCCCTGTGTGGGTGGAGTGGGACCACGAGGCGCTGCCCTACCTGCCCACGGCCGGATGGACCACGGGCCCGGACGGCAACCCGACGATCGTGTTCACCGGGCAGAGCCGCGACCAGCGGACCCTCACCCTGTTCAGCGCCGACCCGGCCACCGGACTGGTGGCCGAGGTGCGCACGGACACCGACGACGTGTGGGTGGAGATCATGCCGGGCGTGCCGGCCCACACCTCCGGCGGCGCCCTGGTGTGGATCGCGCGCGACACCGAGGGCGGCACGCGCCGGGTGTACGCGGACGGGCGGGCCGTCAGCCCCGCCGACGTGTACGTGCGCGGCGTGGTGGACGTGGACGGCGACCGGATCCTGTACTCCGGGTCGCCCGCGGGGCGGCCCGGCGACGTGTCCCTGTGGCTGGTGGACCTGGGCACGGGGCTGTCGGCGCCGGTGGAGCTGCCCGGCCACGGCCGCTCACAGCCCACGGACGCCGTGGCGCACAGCGGCCTGCGGTCGGGGCGGCTGCGGGGCGACACGATGGTGGTGCAGCACCGGTCGATGGAGTTCACGGGTGTGCGCACGCTGGTGCTGCGCAACGCGAGCACGGAGACCCGGCGGGAGGTGACCGAGATCGCCGGCCTGGCCGAGGCCCCGGACCTGCCGGACCCGCGGGTGACCACGTGGCGCGCCGGCGCGCGGGAGATCCCCTGCGCGCTGGTGCTGCCGTCGTGGTACCAGGAGGGCGGGCGCCCCCTGCCGGTGCTGATGGCGCCCTACGGCGGCCCGCACGCGCAGCGGGTGCTCAACGCGCGCGGCGCGTACCTGAGCGCGCAGTGGTTCGCCGAGCAGGGGTTCGCGGTGCTCATCGCCGACGGCCGGGGCACCCCCGGCGTGGGCGTGGAGTGGGAGCAGTCCGTGCACCTGGACCTGGCCGCCCCGGTGCTGGAGGACCAGGTGGACGCGCTGCGGGACGCGGCGGAGCGGTTCGACTGCCTGGACACCTCGCGGGTGGGCATCCACGGCTGGTCGTTCGGCGGCTACCTGGCCGCGCTGGCGGTGCTGCGCCGCCCGGACGTCTTCCACGCCGCGGTGGCGGGCGCGCCGGTGATCGACTGGCGCCTGTACGACACCCACTACACCGAGCGCTACCTGGGCACCCCCGAGGGCGAGCCGGAGGCCTACGGCCGCAGTTCGCTGCTGGAGGACGCGGGCAAGCTGGAGCGCCCGCTGATGATGATCCACGGGCTGTCCGACGACAACGTGGTGTTCGCGCACACGCAGCGGATGTCCTCGGCCCTGCTGGCGGCCGGGAAGCCGCACACCGTGCTGCCGCTGTCGGGGGTGACGCACTCGCCGTCGGACCCGGTGGTGGCGGAGAACCTGCTGCTGTTGCAGGTGCGGTTCCTCAAGGACGGCCTGAAGGGCGAGTAGGAGCGTGTGGGGACGGCCGGTGCCGGGCGCGGGGAGCGCGCCCGGCACCGGTGGGTCGGTGGTTCGGGCGGATCAGAAGCCGGGCGGGCCCGGCTGGATCTCGGACTCGTCGGGGACCTCGATGTCCACGTCCTCGTTGAAGCCGAGGTAGACCGTGGTGTTCGTGTAGGGCTGCGGCCCGTAGCCGGAGTCGGGCTCGAAGTAGGCGGTGAACAGCAGGGGGTACCCCTCCTCGTCGGTCCACAGGTCGAAGGTGTGATCGACCATCCCCACGCTCTCGGCGTGGCCGAAGAACACCTCCTTGCTGTAGGTGCCGGTGTAGTGGTGCCCGTTGATCCCGGTCAGTGCCTCCGCGCCGCCCATCTCCTCCGGCGGGTACCGGAGGGTCACCGGCACCTCGCTCGTCCCGAGGTACTCGACCCCGCCCTCGGCCTCCGCCGCCAGGTCGAGGTCGTCCACCAGCCGGTCGCGGTAGGCGTGCTCGGTCATGGCGGGGTCCGCGCCGGGGTAGCGGTAGTACGGGCCCGCCACCGGCTCTCCGGTCAGGCGGCTGATGGTCCGGAAGACCGTGTCGTCCAACCCCTCGCCGAGGTACATGACCTGCGATGTCCCCGGCCCGCCCGGCGAGGACTGGAGGTAGACGGGTTGCGGGTCCTCCTCGTACCAGTAGAGCTGGTAGGTCTCCGACCCGTCGCCGCCGCCGGTCGACGCACCGGTGTAGGCCTCGAAGCTGGTGGCGTCCAGGGCGAGCTGCCGCGCCTGCGCGACACGGGCCGGCCCGTCCTCCACCGTCACCTCGTCACTGCCCGAACCGTCCGTGGCGGCGCCGTCGGCATCCGTCCCCGCGGCCGACGGGTCGTCCGTGCCGGGGATCGACGGGTCCACGACCAGCCAGACCGCCACCAGGGCGGCGACCAGGACGGCGGCCGTGGCGGCGACCGCCACGACCGGCCCCCTGCGGGTCCGGCGCACCCGGCGGGGTTCGGGGGCCGAGATCCCGCGCCACTCGGTCGCGAGCAGCTCGGGCACGATCTGTGTGGGTGGAACCGGCGCCGGCGGGGAGGGCTGGGCGTGCGGCGCCCTCTGGACACGCGTCGCGCTCCACCGCGAGGTGAGTTCGTCGAGGGCCTGGTCGGCGGTGGGCCGCCGGGCCGGGTCCTTGTCCATCGCGCGGCGCACCAGGTCCAGCAGCTCCGGCGGCACGCCGTCCAGGTCGGGTTCCTCCCGGCGGGTGCGGTGCACGAGCGCATCGGCGGCTCCGGTGCCGAAGGGGTTGCGGCCGGTGGCGGCGAAGGCGACCATGCCGCCCCAGGCGAACATGTCCGAGCGGTCCGTGGCCTCGACGCCCTCGAACAGCTCCGGCGCCGCCCAGCCGGGCGTGCCGACCAGCCCGCCCGTCCTGGTCAGGGCCGTGCCGTCGACCGTGCGCGCGATGCCGAAGTCCAGCACCTTGGGGCCGGTCGGCGACATGATGACGTTGCCGGGCTTGAGGTCGCGGTGCACCACACCGGCCGCGTGGATGGCGGACAGCCCCTCCGCCAGACCGACCGCCAGCGCGAGGAGCACGCCGCCGGTGAGGACGCCGTTCGCGCGCACGTGGCCGCGCAGCGGCAGGCCCCGCACGTACTCGGTGGCCAGCCACGGGGTTCCCGCACTCACGTCGGCGTCGTAGAAGGCCGCCGTGCAGGTCCCCCGGACCCGGGAGACCAGGTCCACCTCCCGGGCGAAGCGGGCCAGGAACTCGGGGTCGGCGGCGAACTGCGGGTGGATCACCTTGACCGCGGCGCAGCCGCCCGCCTCGTCCACCCCCGCGTAGACCGCGCCCATACCGCCCGCGCCGATCCGGCCGACGACGCTGTAGCGGCCCAACGACGCGGGGTCCTCCCGGCCCGGCGGGTCGATGCCCGGCGGCAGGTGGTCTCTGTCGAACGGGGGGCGTGTGGGGGTCACCTGGATCCTCTCCTGACGGGTGTTCACTGGCCGGTGATCGTGAAGTCGCAACCGGCCACGGGGACTCCGCCGGCGGCGACGGGGTCGTAGGCGCTCAGTCGGAACTGGGGACGCTGCCGTCCCACCCCCTCGCCGCTGCTCTCGGAGCAGACGCCGCCGAATCCTTCGGGGACGGGCGGACCGTCGTCGGGCACCGCCTCCTGCGGGAGGTAGAAGGCGACTCCCCGGGTCACCGAGGAGTTCTCCGCGGCGTTCCGGTCGGGCTCGAAGAAGGTCACCTCGAATTCGGCGACGGGCTCCTGCGGGCCGAGGGTGGCGAGCACGCCCGCGCTGTTGGGGCGCTGCAGATCGGCGGTCTGCGGGGATCCGGGCACCGTCACGAAGGCGAAGTCGCTGCTGTGCAGGCGCAGTGTGCCGAAGTCGGGCAGGTACTCCGCCCGGACCGTGAGCTCCATCGCGTTCGCCTCACTACCGGTCTCCTGGGCGTCGAGGAAGGTGAGCCGGAGCTGGTCCAGGTCCTCCTCCCCCGCCACGCCCGTCGCCGGAGCGATCGTGCGCACCACGGCCAGTCCGTCGTCGGCCCCGGCCGGAGCGACCCCGACCTCGCCGGTCTCGTAGAGCTCGGCGTACTCCTCGGGGACCCCGTCCGCGGCGGCTCCGTCCACGACCTGCCCGGTCCCGCCCTCGCCGCCGGTACCGCCGGATCCACCCTGCGACTCCTCGCCGCGCAGCAGGACGGCCGCTCCGGTCCCCGCCACCAGGGCGAGAGAGAGCACACCGCCGACCGCCGCCAGCGGGCGGCGGCGCCGAACCGCCCACGGCTTCCGCGGTGCGGCGAGCGCGGCCCACTCCCGGTGCGTGTCACGGATCGCGGCCACCCCGGGCCAGACCGCCTCCAGCACCCCCGGCACACCGCCCCGCGCGGCCCCTCCGGGCGCGAGGGCCGCCGCCAGTTGGTCACGCAGCTCCTCCGCCGAGGGCCGGCCTTCCGGCTCCTTCGCCAGCGCCCGCTCCAGCACACCCCGCAGATCCTCGGGCACACCCTCCAGCGACGGCGGCTCGGAGATCACCCGCGACGCCAGCACGTCGGAGGTCCCCACGCCGAACGCGCCGCGGCCGGTCGCGGCGAAGGCCACCAGCCCGGCCCACACGAACACGTCGGAGCGGTCCGTGGCGTCCGCGCCCCGGTACTGCTCCGGAGCGATCCAGCCGGGGGTACCGACCAGCCCGCCCGTCGTCGTCAGCGCCGTCTCCTCCACCGCGCGGGCGATCCCGAAGTCGAGCACCCTGGGCCCGTCCGGCCCCAGGATCACGTTCCCCGGTTTGAGGTCGCGGTGCACCACGCCCTGCGCGTGGATCGCGGCCAGCGCCTCCGCCACGCCCAGCGCGAAGGCGGTCAGCGCGGCGCCGGTGAGCGGCCCCTGTTCGCGCACGTACCCGGCCAGGGTGGGACCGGGCACGTACTCCGTGGCCAGCCAGGGCACGTCCGCCTTCGTGTCCGCGCCCAGGAAGCGGGGGACGCAGGCCGCGCGGACCCGGCCCACGAGGTCGACCTCACGAGCGAACCGGGCGCGGAACTCGGCGTCGGAGGCGAAGACGCGGTGCACGCGCTTGACCGCGGCGGGCCGGCCGCGGTCGTCGACGGCCGCGTAGACCACGCCCATGCCGCCGGAGCCCAGCCGGCCCGCCGGCCGGAACGGGCCGACGTGGCGGGGGTCGCCGGGTTCGAGGGCCAGCACGCCCTCGGGCAGCACGGAAGCCATGGGCGGAGGGGAGGCGCTCACGGTGCGACCCTGTTCTGTTCGGGGGATCAGTGCCAATCGACCGTATAGGACACCCGCGGTAGCCGATCGGTTCAGGTCACGGTGCCCGGAACCCGCGGGACGCGTGCCCCGGTGCGGCAATCTGTGGCATGCGGCCTAGCCTGGGCCCATGCGTTCGATTGCGGTGCCGCTCGCGCTGGCGGCCGACCTGCTCTGTGTCCTGGCCTTCGTGGTGATCGGCCGGACCGACCACGGCACCGGGACCGCTCTGGCGGGGATCGCCGGGACCGCGTGGCCGTTCGCGGCGGCGATGGTGCTGGGGTGGGTCGTCACCCAGGCCTGGCGCACGCCTGACCGGATCTGGCCGACGGGCGTCTTCGTGTGGGCGGTGACCGTGGCGGGCGCCATGGCCCTGCGCCTGGCCACCGGTGAGAACGCGCCGCTCGGCTTCGTCGTCGTCACGTCCGTGTTCCTCGCCGCGACCATGCTCGGGTGGCGTGCGGGGCTGCTCGTGGTGCGACGGGCACGGCGACGCGCCGGGTGAGGGAGGCCCGTGACGGCCTTCGCGATCTCCGCGATCTCCGCGGCATCGGGCGGCATCGCGCACCGGAGCACCGGCGCGGATCGATATGGGGCATACGTAAGCTGGAACGGATGAACGAGCACGACGAGGCCCAGGAGGCCCGCGAGACCCGTGAGGTCGGTGTGGGCCCGTGGACGGGCCCCTGGCCCGACGGCGACCACTACGACCCCGTCCTGCTGGCCGAGGGCGACCGGCGCAACGTCGTCGACCGCTACCGGTACTGGCGCCGCGAGGCGATCGTCGCCGACCTCGACACCGTGCGCCACCCGTTCCACGTCGCGGTGGAGAACTGGGAGCACGACTTCAACATCGGCTCCGTCGTGCGCACCGCCAACGCCTTCGGGTGCGCGGCCGTGCACATCGTGGGGCGGCGCCGCTGGAACCGGCGGGGCGCCATGGTCACCGACCGCTACCAGCACGTCCACCACCACCCCGACCCCGCCGCGCTCGTGGCGTGGGCCCAGGAGGCGGGCCTGCCGCTGATCGGGATCGACAACCTGCCGGGCGCGGTACCGCTAGAGACCTACGCGCTGCCCCGCGAGGCGGTCCTGGTGTTCGGGCAGGAGGGCCCCGGGCTCTCCGAGGGCGTGCGCGAGGTCTGCGAGGCGGTGCTGTCCATCGCACAGTTCGGGTCGACCCGCTCCATCAACGCCGGCGCGGCCGCGGCGGTGGCGATGCACGCCTGGGTGCGCGCGCACGTGTTCGAGCAAACCGTCGCGGGCATGACCAGGGCCACGCCCGCGACCCCGGTTCCGTGACCGTGCCGTGATCTACGATGTGCGCAAGACCCCCTACGAGAGAGTGCTCGGATGAGTTCGACCGTCACATCCACAGCCCGCTTCGCCACGATGGACGACGTGCCCGGGGTCGCCCGGGTCCTGAGCAGGAGCTGCTACGACGACCCGCTGCTGCGGTGGCTGATCCCCGACGACGACCTGCGGATGGCCCGCACGCGCCGCTTCTTCGCCCTGGTCTCGGGGTTCGGCTACGTGCCCGCGGGTGAGACCCGGGTGACCACGATGTCGGACGGTCCCGAGGACGCCCCCACCATCCGCGCGGCGGCGCTGTGGGCGCCTCCGCACAGCAACCCCGAGGGCCGGCTGGTGGCGCTGCGCACGTGGCCGCACTGGGTGTCCCTGGTCGGTCGTGCGAACCTTGGCCCGTTCGTGCGTCTGTTCGCCGAGTGGAAGCTCGCCGCACCCCAGGAGCCCCACCTGTACCTGGCCGCGCTCGGGGTGGACCCGGCGGTCGAGGGACAGGGCATCGCGGGTGGTCTGCTGACCGCCGAGCTGGACCGGGCGGACTCCGAGTCCCTACCGGTCTTCACCCAGACGCTCGACGACAAGTGCGTGGGCTTCTACGAGCGCTTCGGGTTCGACGTGGTGCGGGAGGTCGAGCACCCGGGCGTGGGCACCACGACGTTCCTGCGCCGCGACCCCGTCTGACGCGGCCCCGTCCCGGGCGTGTTCCGCGGATACCCGCCCTCCCGGACCGGACGGATTCGGGAAATCCGGCCTCTCGTGATGATTCCGTGATCTACCATGAGCGATGACCCAGCAGCCCATGGACGGAAGAGGCATCGCGTATGCCCCCCACGTCGACGGCCGAGGCCGTCCGCACCGCGACCATGAACGACGTGCCGGGCGTGGCACGGGTGCTCGGCCGCGCCTTCGCCAACGATCCGCTCCCCCGGTGGCTCTTCCCCGACGATGACACGCGCATGGCCCGCACGGTCAGGTTCAGCGCCATCGTCGCCGGGTTCGGCCACGTCCCCCGCGCCGACGCCTCGGTGGTCGACGCCCGGGAGGGCGCGACCACGGCCTCGGACGCGTCGGCCGCCCCGGTGATCCGCGGGGCGGCGCTGTGGGACCCGCCGTCGGGCGCTTCCGGGGGCACCTCCTTCCTCGTGCGCTCGCTCCCCCACCTGGCCGCCCTGGTCGGCCTGCGCCGCGTCCCCGAGGTGGTGCGCTACCTCGGCGAACTGGCGCACAGCAGGCCGGAGGAGCCGCACTGGTACCTGTCCATGCTCGGCACCGACCCGGCCGCGCGCGGTACCGGCGTGGGTTCGCGGCTGCTGCGCGCGGGCCTGGCCCGGGCGGACGCCGACGGCGTGCCGGTGTACCTGGAGACGATGAACTCGGCCAACCTGGGCTACTACGAGCGGTTCGACTTCCGGGTCGTGCGGGTGCTCAACGACTCGCGCTACCCGTCGACCTACTGCCTGCTGCGCGGCTCGGCGGCCTGAGCGCCCAGCAGCCGCACGGCGCTCTCACGCAGCGCGGCCACGGCGGCCAGGGCGGTCCGCCGCACGGCTCCCGGGGCCGACCTGGAGATCCAGGAGTCCCTGGTCGACGGCCGGCTGTCCCGCCTGGACCGGGTCACCGCACTCTGGAGAAGTCCCCGGAGTGGCGCGGGGCCGCCGGCTCAGGGGGCGAGCAGGCCGCCGACCACCGCGCTCGCGCCGCGACCGTAGTCGGCGGCGGTGACCTCGGGGTCCCAGGCCCGCTGGAGAATGAACCCCTGCACGATGCCGAGCGCCACGCGGGCCACCGCGTGCGGGTCGACGTCCGCGGAGACCTCCCCCGCCTCCCGAGCGAGGTCGACGCGCTCGCGCAGGGCGTCGAGCACGCCGTCGACCCCCTCGCGCAGGGCCGCACCCAGTGCCGGGTCGCGCAGGGCCTCACCCCAAGCCTGGACCGCCAGGCGGGTCCGGTCGTCGGCCCGGTCCAGCGCCTCGATGGCGGTCGGCAGCCCGGCCACGAGCTCCGGAAGGGACTGCCCCCGCCCGACGGACGCGCGCACCGCCCCGCCGACGGCCGTGACCGCGTCCAGGGAGATCGCGGCGATGATGTCGTGCTTGCCCCGGAAGTAGTGGTAGACGGCCCCCGGGGACAGACCCGCCTCGGCGATCACGTCCCGCATGGACGTGCGGTGGAAGCCCTCGCGGGCGAAACACGTGGCGGCCGAGGAGAGGATGTGCTCGCGGCGCTCGGCCAGGTAGGCCTCGGTGACTCGTGGCATGTCCTCATCATAGAACGAACGTTCGGTCTTGACAGACATCCGACGCGGATGGAAGCTGAAAAAGAACGAACATTCGATTTAGGAGATGTCATGGACACCGACGTCCTCATCGTCGGGGCCGGCCCGACCGGACTCGCCCTCGCCGCCCGGCTCCACCACCTCGGGGTCGCGGTCCGGATCATCGACAGGCACGCGGGCGTCCTGGAACTGACGAAGTCCGCCGCCCTGCACGCCCGTACCCTGGAGCACCTGCGCGACCTCGGCCTGGCCGACGCCGTTCTGGCCGAGGGCCGGCGCGTCGACGTGCTGTGCCTGCGGACCGGCCACCGCGACCGCATCGCGGTGGACTTCCGCACGCTCGCCGACACCGCCTATCCGTTCATGGTCGACCTCCCGCAGGCCCGGACCGAGCACCTGCTCATCGACCTGCTCGCGGAGCGGGGTGTGCGGGTGGAACGCGGTACGGAGTGCACAGGCCTGGAACAGGACGCCGACGGGGTCCGCGCCACGGTCGTCACCGACGGCCGGGCGGCCACTGTCCGCGCGCGGTGGCTGGTCGGCTGCGACGGAGCCCGCAGCACCGTGCGCGAACTCCTCGGGATCGAGCGCGTGGGCGCGCCCTACTCCGACGACTGGGTGCTGTGCGACGCCGACGTCGACTGGCCGCTGCCCCGCAACGAGATGACCTTCTCCGGCGACACCGAGGGCATCTTCGGCGTCTTCCCGCTCCCGGGCGAGCGCCGCTACCGGCTGGCCTACACCGCCACCCCGGGTGTGGAACCGGACCTGCGCGACGCGCAGAACGCCATGGCCCGCACCGGCATCGAGGGCACGATCCGCTCGGCCGACCAGTTCTGGACCTTCTCCCTCGCGCACGAGCAGGCCGTCCGGTACCGCGACGGGCGCGTCTTCCTGGCCGGGGACGCCGGACACGTCCACACGCCCTTCGGCGGCCAGGGCCTCAACCTCGGGGTGGGCGACGCGATGAACCTGGCGTGGCGGCTGGCCGCCGCCGCGCACGGCGCCGCCGACGCCCTCGACACCTACCAGGACGAACGCCACCCCGTGGCCGCCCAGGTCATCGCCTTCACCCACCGCGGCGCCCAGATGATGCTGCTGCGCGGCGACCCGCGCCGGCACGTGCGCGACGCGGCCCTGACCGTGCTCCGGTCCTCGACACGGGCCCGGCGGGCACTGGCCCGGCGGTTCTCGCAACTCGACCACGGCTACCGGCGCGCCCCGGGCAGCGGCGGACGCGTGCGCGGCCTGGCGGGCGGCGACCGGCTGCCGGACCTGGCGTTCTTCGACGGACACGCGAACCGCGCCCGGCGCCTGCACGAGTTCCTGCCGTCCGACCGCCACACGGTCCTGCTCACCGACGCGACCCAGGCCGAGAGGCTGACCGTGCCCGACTCCGTCGCGGTCCGCCTGATCACGCCCGACTGGGCCCGGGCCGCGTCCGCCGACACCGCCGTCCCGACCGCCCTGGACCGGGGACGGGAGGCGGCCCGGCTGTACGGCGCCGCCTACCTGGTCCGCCCCGACCGGCACGTCGCCTACGCCGGCCCGCCCGCAGGGCTGCCGGCGGCCCTGGCCCCGCTCGCGGGCCTCGGGGAGGTCCGATGAGGTCCCCGGTCGTCCCGCTCCCGCTCGGCGCCTCCACCGCCTACGCGGTGCGCGGCGAACGCACCGTCCTGGTGGACACCGGATTCGCGGGTGGGGAGAGGCGGTTGCTCCGCCGCCTGACCCGCGCCGGGGTGGACCCGGGCTCGGTCTCACTCATCGTCCTGACGCACTGCCACCCCGACCACGCGGGCGGCGCGGCCCGGATCGGTCGCGAACTCGGGGTCCCGGTGGCGGTCCACGAGGCGGAGGCGCACTGGGCGGAGTCGGGGATCAGCGTGCTCTACAAGCCCCTCAACACGTTCGGGCGGCTGCTCGCCCGCACACTGGACACCCGCTTCCCCGCCTTCACGCCGGACCTGGTGCTGACCGACGGGACGGCCCTCGACCGCTACGGGGTCCCGCTCGACGTGCTGCACACGCCGGGGCACACTCCCGGGTCGGTCACCCTGCTGCACCGGGAGAGCGGCGACGCCCTGGTCGGGGACCTGCTGGCCGGGAGCATGGTGCGCCGCGACCGGCCGGGCCTTCCCTTCCTCGCCCAGGACACGTCGCGGTTGCGTGACGGCGTGCGCCGCCTGCTCGACGAGGGGCCCCACCGACTCCACTTCGGCCACGGACGCCCGGCCGCCCTGGCCGCGTCGCGCGCCCGCATCGAGAGGATCGCCCGTCCGGAAACACCCATGCAGTGATACCACTTCTTGATACCATGCGAGATATGAACATGCACCTGCGTCTACCCGACGACATCCACACCCGGTTGAAGGCTGCGGCGGAAGAGGACGGCAACAGCACGAACGCCGAGGCAGTCACGGCGATCGCCGACTATCTCGCGCGTCGACAGACGGCGCAGGTACGCAAGCTGGCCCGGGAGATCGCCCAAGAAGACGCCGAACTGCTGGCCAGGCTGGCGGAGTGAGCGACGACGATCCGATCTTCCTCACCAGGCAAGATCTCCTCGCACTCATTCAGGACCTTCTTCCTCCTTCCGTCACGCTCCGTGATCCCGGGCAGCTCCATGCGGCCGTCCTCCGACCGCAGACCTCGGCGTTCGGCGAAGACGCCTACCCGGGCCTGTGGGAGAAGGCAGCGGCTCTGATGCAGTCCATTCTCATCGGCCATCCGCTGTCCGACGGGAACAAGAGGCTGGCCTGGCTGGCCGCCAAGGTCTTCCTCCGGTACAACAGGCAGTGTTTCCCCCCTGTCGACACCACATCGGCCTACGACCTGGTCATCGCGGTCACGACCGGCGAACTCGAAGACGTTCCTGACATCGCCGATCGTCTCCGGAAGCTCGCCGAGGCCGATCAGTAGTCCAGGAACGAGCGGGGCCGCCCTCCCGAAGGAGGACGGCCCCGGTGCGACCGGGGGTGGCGGCCCACCCCCGGTCATCGCCCGATGGGCGACGGGCGACGGCTAGCCGACGCCCTTGCTGAGCGAGCCCAGCAGGTCGCGGTTGAGCTGGGAGATCGTGTCCAGCGGGATGCCCTTCGGGCAGACCGCGGCGCACTCACCGATGTTGGTGCAGCCGCCGAAGTCCTCCTCGTCGTGCTGGTTGATCATCTTCACCACGCGCGAGGCCCGCTCCGGCTGGCCCTGCGGGACCATGCCGAGGTGGGTGACCTTCGCGGCGGTGAACAGCATGCCGGACGCGTTCGGGCAGGCCGCCACGCAGGCGCCGCAGCCGATGCAGGTCGCGGCGTCGAACGCGCGGTCGGCGTCCGGCTTCGGGATCGGGTTGGCGTGGGCGTCCGGGGCGGTACCCGTCGGGGCGCTGATGTAGCCGCCCGCCTGGATGATGCGGTCGAACGCGCCCCGGTCCACGACCAGGTCCTTGATGACCGGGAAGGCCTTGGCCCGCCACGGCTCCACGGTGATGGTGTCGCCGTCCTTGAAGCTGCGCATGTGCAGCTGGCAGGTGGTGGTGACCTCCGGGCCGTGCGCCTCGCCGTCGATCACGACGCCACAGGCACCGCAGATGCCCTCGCGGCAGTCGTGGTCGAACGCGACCGGGTCCTCGTTCTCCAACGTGAGCTTCTCGTTGAGAACGTCGAGCATCTCCAGGAAGGACATGTCCGGCGAGACGTCCGTGAGCTTGTAGGTGACCATCCGGCCTTCGTCGTCACGGCCCTTCTGGCGCCACACGCGCAGGGTGATGTTCACTTGTAGCTCCGCTGCTTCATCTCGACGTACTCGTACTCCAGGTCTTCCTTGTGGAGTACGGGCTTGCTGTCCTCGCCACCGAACTCCCAGGCCGCGACGTAGGCGAACTCGTCGTCGTGACGCAGGGCCTCGCCGTCCTCGGTCTGGCTCTCGGCGCGGAAGTGACCGCCGCAGGACTCGCGGCGGTGCAGGGCGTCGATGCACATCAGCTCACCGAGCTCCAGGAAGTCGGCCACCCGGCCGGCCTTCTCCAGGGCCTGGTTGAGCTCCTCGTTCTCACCGAGCACCTTGACGTCGCGCCAGAACTCCGCCTTGAGCGCGCGGATGAGCTCGATGGCCTTGGACAGGCCCTCCTCGCTGCGCTCCATGCCGCAGTACTCCCACATGATGTGGCCGAGCTCCTTGTGGAAGGAGTCGACCGTGCGGGAGCCCTGGATGGAGAGCAGCTTGTCGATGCGCGAGGTGACCTGTTCCTTGGCCGCGACGGCCTCGGGGTGCTGCTCGTCGATCGCCTCGAACGGACCGGCCGCCAGGTAGTCGTTGATGGTGTTCGGCAGGACGAAGTAGCCGTCCGCCAGACCCTGCATCAGCGCGCTGGCGCCCAGGCGGTTGGCGCCGTGGTCGGAGAAGTTGGCCTCTCCGGTCACGAACAGGCCCGGGATGGAGCTCTGCAGGTCGTAGTCGACCCACAGCCCGCCCATGGTGTAGTGCACGGCCGGGTAGATGCGCATCGGAACCTCGTACGGGTTCTCGCCGGTGATGCGCTGGTACATGTCGAACAGGTTGCCGTACTTGGCCTCGACGGCACTCCGCCCCATGCGCTCGATCGCGTCGGCGAAGTCCAGGTAGACGCCCAGACCGCCGGGGCCGACGCCGCGGCCCTCGTCGCACACGTTCTTGGCGGCGCGGGAGGCGATGTCGCGCGGCACCAGGTTGCCGAAGGCCGGGTAGATGCGCTCCAGGTAGTAGTCGCGCTCGGCCTCGGGGATCTGCCGCGGGTCGCGGTCGTCCCCGCCCTTCTTCGGCACCCAGATGCGGCCGTCGTTGCGCAGCGACTCGCTCATCAGGGTGAGCTTGGACTGGTACTCGCCGCTGACCGGGATGCAGGTCGGGTGGATCTGCGTGTAGCAGGGGTTGGCGAAGAGCGCGCCCTTGCGGTGCGCGCGCCAGGCGGCGGTGACGTTGCAGCCCATCGCGTTGGTCGACAGGTAGAACACGTTGCCGTAGCCGCCGGTCGCCAGGACGACCGCGTCGGCGAAGTGCGTCTCGATCTCGCCGGTGACCATGTCGCGGGCGATGATGCCGCGCGCCTTGCCGTCCACCACGATGACCTCGAGCATCTCGTGGCGGGTGTTCATCTTGACGGTGCCCGCGGCGACCTGGCGCTCCAGCGCCTGGTACGCGCCGATGAGCAGCTGCTGGCCCGTCTGGCCGCGCGCGTAGAAGGTACGGGAGACCTGCACGCCGCCGAAGGAGCGGTTGTCGAGCAGACCGCCGTACTCACGGGCGAACGGCACGCCCTGGGCCACGCACTGGTCGATGATCTCGACACTGGTCTGGGCCAGGCGGTAGACGTTCGACTCGCGGGAGCGGAAGTCACCGCCCTTGACCGTGTCGTAGAACAGCCGGTAGATGCTGTCGCCGTCGTTGCGGTAGTTCTTCGCCGCGTTGATGCCGCCCTGGGCCGCGATGCTGTGCGCGCGCCGCGGGCTGTCCTGGTAGCAGAACGACGTGACGTTGTAGCCCGCTTCGCCCATGGTGGCGGCGGCGGAGGCACCGGCGAGGCCGGTACCGACGATGATCACGGAGAGCTTGCGCCGGTTCGCGGGGTTGACCAGCTTGGCAGAGAAGCGGCGCTTGTCCCAGCGCTCGTTGATCGGCCCCTCGGGGGCCTTCTCGTCCCGGATCGGGGCGCCCTCGATGTAGAGATCGTTGTCAGACAATTAACTCACCAGTCCAAAGGTGACCGCCAGGGGCGGCAGCAGGAAGCCGACCGTCACGATCAGCGAGATGCCCACGGCGATCGCGTTGAGCAGCCCCTGCCGGCCGGCCTTGTTGACACCGAGGGTGGCCAGGCCACTCCAGATGCCGTGCCGCAGGTGGAAGCCCACCGCGATGACGGACGCCACGTAGAACAGCGTCACGTACCAGAACTCGGGCTGGAAGCCGTTGACGAGCCGCTCGTAGGGACTGTCGGAGGCACCGCCCGGCGCGATGTTGTTCGTCGTCAGGTGCAGGATGTGGAAGATCACGAAGAGCGCGACGAGCACGCCGCCCCAGCGCATGGTGTAGGAAGCGTAGGTGCGCTGCACCCGCTTCTTCACCTGGTAGCGCTCGGACGCGGGACGTGCCCTGCGGGCGCGGCCCCACAGCGTCACCGCGGCGTAGATGTGGATCAGGACGCTCGCCAGGAGGACGAGACGGAAGATCCACAGGAATCCGCCCTCGGGGAGGAGCGGGTATCCGAGTTCGCGCAGCGAGTGCGCGTAGCCGTCGAAGGCCTCCTGCCCGGAGAAGATCTTCAGGTTGCCGTACATGTGCGCGATCAAATACAGCACAAGGATCGCCCCGGTGACCGCCATTGCTGACTTGAGCGCCACCGTGGACCCGTAGGCCGTAGACCGCTTCTTGGTCAAGGTACTGTTCGCCACAGTCTGCCACTTTAAATTTGAGTTAAGTCCGACGTCCAAGTCATCAGGACCCTGGTGTCCATAGCCGTAGGCTATGAAGCATGCAGTTCCAGCAGCTCGCCTACTTCGTCGCTGTGGCCCGCACACGCCATTTCACCCGCGCAGCCGAGCTTTCGCGCGTCGCCCAGCCGAGCTTGAGCAAACAGATCCGCAGCCTTGAGCGCGAGTTGGGCGCGCCGTTATTCAGTCGTGCCCGGGGGAATATCACACTCACGCCGGCGGGCGAGGCGCTGTTGCCGCTGGCCCAGCGCATGCTCACCGACCTGGAGACCGCCCGCCGCGAGGTGGCGGAGCTGGCCGGTGTGCGCCGGGGCCGTGTCCGCCTGGGCGCGACCCCGTCGCTGTGCGCGGGGCTGCTGGCCGACGTGCTCTCGGACTTCCATACCCGCTTCCCCGGCATCGAACTCCAGGTGGAGGAGAGCGGTTCGCGCGACCTCGTCCGCGACCTGGGACGCGGTGAGCTGGACCTGGCCCTGATCATCCTGCCCCTGCAGAGCAGCGACCCGGACTTCTCCACGACGCCGATCCTGCGGGAGAACCTGGTGGTGGCCAGTCCCAAGTCCCAGCCCTCCCCCAACGGCCGGGCGTCGATGCGCATCACGGAGCTGGAGGGGCGCCCGCTGGTGATGTTCCGCCGCGGCTACGACGTGCGCGAGGCGACGCTGCGCGCGTGCCGGGCGTCGGGCTTCGAGCCGCTGCTGGCCGTGGAGGGCGGGGAGATGGACGCGGTGCTGCGGTTCGTGGAGGCCGGGCTGGGGCTGGCCGTGGTCCCCAGCATGGTGCTGAAGAACCGCTACGGGCTGCGCGGCACCCCGCTGGCGCGCCCGCGCCTGCTCAGGACGGTCGCGCTGGCGCGGCGCAAGGACGTGGTGCCCTCGCACTCGGCCGAGGCGTTCCAGCGCCACCTCTACGAGTACCTGCTGGGCCTGACGCCGGAGCAGCTGGGCCCGGACCTGGAGGTGCTGATCACCAGCGCCGAGACGCGCGACGGCGACGGCCCCTCCGGCGAGCGCGACGTCCCCGGCACGGACGAGCACTAAGGCGAGGAGCGCTGAGGCGCGGCGGTGCGGCGGGCCGGTCCCCAACGGCCACATCCATTACCATTCACCTCCCACAGCCACAAAACACGCAAATGGTGAAATACCGCCATAGAAGCCGACGCACACGGACAAATAAACGTGCAAGAGTGGCCTATTTCACATTCATATCTCTCCCGTTCCCCCTCCAACGGGACGTGACCGTGATCACAACGCCCTAGCGTTGCGTTGCAGACCGGTTCGCTTCTGCTTCTCCCTCAGCCGTCCAGCACACGCGGAGAGCAGCCACGGCCACCAGCAGCGGTCCCGCGTCCCGCCCGCCCTGGCCGAGGCCTCTCCACAGGAGGTGGAGACCACGGTGACCTCGACTGACAGCACGCGCCCCGGCGGCGGCCGGGTGCGCATCCCCCAACGCACACTGCGCACGGACCAGTGGTGGCTCGGCCCCCTTCTCACGACCCTGGGGCTGGCCACCTTCCTCGTCTACGGCGCGGTGCGGGTCTTCCAGCAGGACCACTACTGGGTCCAGGAGCACCACTACCTGACCCCGTTCTACTCACCGTGCCTGGCGCAGCAGTGCGCACCGGACGCGGCGCTCTTCGGACGGCTCCCGTTCGAGTTCCCGTTCTTCCTGCCCTACGCCTTCCTCAGCCTGCCGATCCTGCTGCTGTTCCGGGTGACCTGCTACTACTACCGCAAGGCCTACTACCGCTCGATCTGGCAGGCGCCCACCGCGTGCGCCGTGCGCGAGCCGCACCGGTCCTACACCGGCGAGACCCGTCCGCTGATGCTGCCGCAGAACGGCCACCGGTACTTCTTCTACGCGGCCTTCGTCATCACGGTGATCAACACCTGGGACATGGCCGTCGCCTACTTCCACGGCACCGACGGCGGGTTCGGGATCGGGGTCGGCAACCTCGTCATGCTGGCCAACGTGGTGCTCCTGTGGGGCTACACGCTGAGCTGCCACTCCTGCCGCCACGTCTTCGGCGGACGCCTGCGCAGCTTCGGCCGCCACCCCGTCCGGTACTGGCTGTGGTCGCGGCTGTCGGTGCTCAACAACCGGCACATGTGGTTCGGGTGGTTGAGCATCGCCTCCCTGATGACCACCGACGCCTACATCGCGCTGGTCGCCAGCGGCACCATCACCGACCTGAGGATCCTCAACTGAGCACCGGGGAAGGACACCAGCCAGACATGCCCCCCACCACGGAACCGGACATCACCCGCTACTCCTACGACGTCGTGGTGATCGGGGCGGGCGGAGCCGGGCTCCGCGCCGCCATCGCCGCCCGCGAGCAGGGAAAGCGGACGGCCGTCATCTCGAAGTCGCTGTTCGGCAAGGCGCACACGGTCATGGCCGAGGGCGGCGCGGCGGCCGCGCTGGGCAACGCCAACGCCGACGACACCTGGACCGTGCACTTTCGCGACACCATCCGCGGCGGCAAGTTCCTCAACGACCCGCGGATGGCCGAACTGCACGCCCGTGAGGCTCCCGAGCGCATCCTGGAGCTGGAGTACTGGGGGGCGCTGTTCGACCGCACCCCCGACGGGCGGATCAGCCAGCGCAACTTCGGCGGCCACGAGTACCCCCGGCTCGCCCACGTGGGCGACCGGACCGGCCTGGAGATGATCCGCACGCTGCAACAGCGGATCGTGGCCCTCCAGCAGGCCGACGCCGCCGAGACGGGCGACCCCGACGCGATGCTGCGGGTCTTCGCCGAGACCGCGGTCACCGAACTGGTCACCGACGCCTCCGGAGCGGTGGCCGGGGCGTTCGGCTACCGCCGGGCCGACGGCGGGTTCGTGCTGTTCGAGGCACCGGCGGTCGTCCTGGCCACCGGCGGCATCGGCAAGGCGTTCCGGACCACGTCCAACTCGTGGGAGTACACGGGCGACGGCCACGCGTTGGCGCTGCGGGCCGGGGCGGGCCTGATCAACATGGAGTTCGTGCAGTTCCACCCCACGGGCATGGTCTGGCCGCCGTCGGTCAAGGGCATCCTCGTCACGGAGTCGGTGCGCGGGGACGGCGGCGTCCTGCGCAACTCCGAGGGGCGCCGCTTCATGTTCGACTACGTGCCGGACGTGTTCCGCGCGCAGTACGCGGAGTCGGAGGAGGAGGCCGACGGCTGGTACACCGACCCGTCGGGGCACCGCAGGCCGCCGGAGCTGCTCCCCCGCGACGAGGTGGCCAGGGCGATCAACTCCGAGGTCAAGGCCGGTCGGGGGTCGCCGCACGGCGGGGTGTTCCTGGACGTGTCCACGCGCATGCCCGCCGAGGAGATCCGGCGGCGGCTGCCGTCCATGCACCACCAGTTCAAGGAGCTGGCGGACGTGGACATCACCGCGGAGCCGATGGAGGTGGGCCCGACCTGCCACTACGTGATGGGCGGGGTGCGGGTGGACGCCGACACCGCCGCCTCGGACGTGCCCGGGCTGTTCGCCGCCGGCGAGGTGGCGGGCGGCATGCACGGGTCCAACCGGCTCGGCGGCAACTCGCTGTCGGACCTGTTGGTGTTCGGCCGCCGCGCCGGTCTGGGCGCCGCCGCCTACGTCGACGGGCTGGACGCGCGGGCGCCGGGCGAGGTGCTGGACGAGGCCGCGTCCCGGGCGGTCTCGGCGGCGCTGGCCCTGCTCAAGCAGGGCGACGGCGAGAACCCGTACACCCTGCACGGCGAGCTCCAGGACACGATGAACGACCTGGTCGGCATCATCCGGCGCGAGGGCGAGATGGAGCGGGCGCTGTCCCGGCTCGACGAGATGGTGCAGCGCGCCCGGCTGCTGAGCGCGCCCGGCGAGCGCGTGTACAACCCGGGCTGGCACCTGGCCCTGGCCCTGCCCAACATGCTCCTGGTGTCCCGGGCGATCACCCGGGCGGCGCTGGAGCGCACCGAGTCGCGCGGGGGCCACACCCGCGACGACCATCCGGACATGTCGCCGGAGTGGCGGCGGGTGAACCTTGAGGTCCGGGTCGGGCGGGACGGCGACGTCGAACTGTCGCGGCGCCCGGTCGCCGACATCCCGGCCGGGCTGCTGTCCGGGTTCGGCAACGACGAGCTGGCCAAGTACCTCACCAAGGAGGAGCTGCCCCAGGAGGTCGCCGCCGAGGCCGCCCGGGAGCCGGGCGGAACGGCCCCCGCGTCCGCGGACGCCGAGCCCGGTGCCGTGGGCGGTGAGGGCCCCGGCGAGGTGCCGGGCGAGGGCCCCGGTACGGCCGCGGCCTCGACCGGGACCGTGGACACCGCGGAGGAGGCGGGCGGCACGAGCGAGCGGGTCGCCTCGGGCAGGCCGGGCGGGCCCGACGGGGTTGAGGGGGCGGACGGAACCGACGGGGCGGACGACAGGAACGGCACGGGCGACACGGACGGATCGACCGAGGAGGACCGGTCATGAGCAAGCGGACGTTCCGGGTGTGGCGGGGCGCGGACGAAGGCACCCTGACCGAGTACGAGGTGGAGGTCAACGAGGGCGAGGTCGTCCTGGACATCCTGCACCGGCTCCAGGCCACCCAGACCCCCGACCTCGCCGTGCGGTGGAACTGCAAGGCGGGCAAGTGCGGGTCGTGCTCGGTCGAGATCAACGGCCGGCCCCGGCTGTCGTGCATGACGCGGATGAGCGTCTTCGAGGACGACGAGGTGGTGACGGTGACACCGATGCGCACCTTCCCGGTCATCCGGGACCTGGTGTGCGACGTGTCGTACAACTACCAGAAGGCGCGGGAGATCCCCTCGTTCACGCCGGACCCGGCGACCTCGCCCGGGGACTTCCGGATGCAGCAGGTGGACGTCGAGCGCTCGCAGGAGTTCCGCAAGTGCATCGAGTGCTTCCTGTGCAACAACGTCTGCCACGTCATCCGCGACCACGAGGAGAACAAGGAGCACTTCTCCGGCCCCCGGTTCCTGATGCGGGTGGCGGAGCTGGAGATGCACCCCGAGGACACCGCGGACCGGCGCCGGATCGCCGACGAGGAGTTCGGCATGGGCTACTGCAACATCACCAAGTGCTGCACTGAGGTGTGCCCGGAGAACATCCACATCACCGACAACGCCCTCATCCCGCTCAAGGAGCGGGTGGCCGACCGCAAGTACGACCCCCTGGTGTGGTTGGGCTCGAAGATCGGCCGGCGGCCGAAGGACACCCCGATCGCGCCGCACACCCGGCGCCCCACCGACGGGACCTGACCCGGGGACCCACCCCCGGAGCCCGTGGCCGGAGATCCCCCTCCGGCCACGGGCGTCTTCCCGTTCCCGGCCCTCACGGGGGGTTCCGGGACCAGAAGGCGTCGAGCCGGTCGGCGAAGCCCGGGGCCGCGGCGACGAAGTGGCCGGCACCCGGATACACGCAGCGCTCACCGCCGAGCGCGGTCGCGAGCGCGTCGCAGATCCGCTCGAACGCCGCCGCGTGGCCTCCGGAGGCGACCAGCACCGGGACACCGGCGGCACGGATGGCGTCGAGGCGCGGACGGGCCTGCCCGGTCGGCCGACTCCCGTGCGCCCGCCGGACGCCCGCGACCACGGCTTCGGGGATCGGGCCCTCACCGAGGGGAGCGCCCACGAGGCGCAGGAACGCGCGCAGCTCGGCCGGGTCCGCGGCCATCCCCCGGGCGAGGACGGCGTCGCCGAGACGCTCCAGCCGCGCCACCTCCGGATCGTCGGGGACGAGGTGGTGGAGCGGCGGCTCGATCAGGGTCAGCGAACGCACACCACCGGGCTCGGCGGCGGAGGCGATCAGCACCCCGAGAGCACCGTAGGAATGGGCGACCACGTGCGGACGGCCCGCGAGCAGCGGTGCCACGTCCCGCGCGTCCTGCTCGAAGTCCTGGCGCTCCCGCGGTGGCGGACTCGGCGGGTAGCCGCGGCGGTGGACGGAGGCCAGCGTCCACCGGTCGGCCAGCGGGGCCAGGGCGCCCCACGTCGTGCGCGGACCGGCTCCGCCGTGCACGAGCAGCACCCCCGGCCCGGAACCCTCACGTACCACCACGATCTCGTCCACCGGGTGAGCCTAGCGTCACGCACGCGAACACCCGTCGGCGCTCCTCCCGCGTGACCGTCGAGGCGGCCCATCCCGATCGCCGCGGGGCCGAAGCCGCAGTGGAAGCCGGGTTCGTTCTGCGCCGGCCCGGCGCCGCTCGCCGGTCCGTGCGGGGGCGGGGTCTCCTGAGGGGTCGAGGTCATTCGCGCAGCCCCGCCAACCTGGATCCGAAGCGGGCGATGAGGGAGGTCTCCTGGGAGTGCCTGCTCTCCTCCCAGCGGTCGGCGACCCCGAAGAGCCGGTACATGGCGTGCACACCGACCCAGCGGATCGGTTCGGGCTCCCATCGGCCGGAGTCGTGGTCGTTCCAGGGCAACCGGGTGAGCGGGGTGTCGCGTTCGGCCGCACGGTCCAGGAGGGTCCGCGCCGCCAGGCGGGTCGCGGTCACGCCGTGGCCGGCGAACCCGCGCACGACGCCGACGCGGGTCGAGGGGTCGAAGAACACCCCGGCGCACCAGTCCCGGGTCACGCCGATCGCGCCGCGCCAGGCGTGCTCGACGGTGAGGTCCGTGCCGGGGAAGAAGTGCCTGAGCCGGTCGTGCAGCGTGCGCACGGTGCGGGCGTCGACCATGCCCGGGCCGGGGGTGCCCGAGGCGTAGGCGTAGGGCGTGCCGCGCCCGCCGATCGCGATGCGGCCGTCCTCGGTGCGCTGGGCGTAGACGAAGGTGTGCGCCGCGTCGCTCAGGCATTCGCGGCCGTCCCAGCCGATCCGTTCCCAGACCGCGTCCGGGAGCGGGTCGGTGACGATCATCGAGGAGTTGACGGGGATGGCCTCGCGCCGGCCCAGGCCGGGCACGTCGCCCTCGACCTGTCCGGAGTAGGCCTCCAGGCAGCACAGGACCGTGGCGGCGCGCACGTCGCCGCGGGTGGTCGTGACCCGGCCGGCCCCGACGCGCGTGACGCGGGTGCCTTCGAGGATCCGCACGCCCCGGCGCTCCACGGCACGCGCCAGGCCCCGGGTGAGCTTGGCCGGGTCGACCCGGGCGGTGGGCCGGTAGTGCAGCCCGCCCAGGGCCGGGGCGACCGCCACGCGCTCGGCGACCTGGCCGGCGTCGAGGAGGTCGAGTTCGGATGCGTGGTAGCCGTGGGCGAGGTTCGCGGCGTGCGCCCGCTCCAGCCGCTTCAGCGCGGCGGGGGTGGTGGCGATCTGGAGGTGGCCGCCCTGGTGCTGGTCGGCGTCGACCCCCTCCTCGGCCAGGACGCGCAGGGTGTCGTCGATCGTCGCGTTCATCTCGCGCTGGAAGGCGCTGACCTCGGCGACGCCGTCGAGGCCGCGGGCGCGGGCGGCCCGGGCGTAGACGGCGCGGTTGCCGGGCAGCAGCGTGGACATCCAGCCGCCGTTGCGCCCGGAGGCGCCGTAGCCGACGTGCTCGGCCTCCAGCACGGTGACGGACCGGCCGGGGTCCTCGACGACGGCCTGGTGGGCGGCCCACAGTCCGGTCAGGCCGCCGCCGACGATCACGAGGTCCTGCCGCTCCTCGGGGAGCGGGGCGGACCTTCGGTCGGGGGTCGGCGCGGAGGGCGATCCGGAGGGTTCGGCGGGCGGCGCGGCCGGAGGGCCGGACGCCCACATCCAGTGTGAGACCTCGCCGTTGCGGTAGGCGGTCATCGGAGTCTCCCGTCGTGTGGACCGGCGGCCCGGACGGCGGGCGGCCGGAGGTGACCGGGCGGCGGCCCGGTCGCGGTGCTCAGTAGGTGGGCGGGGCGATCGCCCAGAGCACACGGGCCTCGTCGCTCCCCGTCGTCTCCACGACGCGGTGCGGCTCGCTGCTGCGGTAGTGGACGGAGTCGAGGGCGGAGAGCCGGTGGCGCTGGTCGCCGACCCACACCTCCACCTCGCCGGACAGGACCAGGAGCAGCTCCTCGGAGTCGCCGTGGGTGTGGGCCTCCACGCCGGTGGAGCCGCCGGGGGCGAAGTGGCCGAGCAGGACTTCGAGGTGGTCGAAGGCGGACGGCGTGAGCTTGACCTTGGTCGCGCCCTCGCCGAAGGACATACCGCGGGTGTCGCGGAAGCGCAGGACGGCGCTGGCCGAGGCCGCGGCCTGGTCGAAGAGGTCGCCGACGTTGAGCTTGAGGACCGCGCACAGCCGTTGGAGGGCGCGCACGCTCGCGTTGGCCTGGTCGCGTTCGATCTGCGACAGGTAGCCCTCGGTCAGGCCGGACTGGTCCGCCACGTCCCGGAGCGTGAGCTGGAGGGCTCGCCTGCGACGGCGGATCCGGGCGCCGATGTCGGCGGGGGAGTCTGTGTCGTCGTTCACCACGGAGGTGAAACTAACAGCTCTTTACAAACATCACAATGGACTTCGCTGTCACTAAATTTTTCTTTAGTCGGTGGGTATGACCTGCGCAACCGTGTGCGGGGCGCCGCGCTCAGCGGGTCGCGCGCAGACCTGTGGGACGGCGCGGGCCGGCTGACCACCGACCGCCGCCAGGCTCCCGGCCGGGCGGAAAACCGGGTGCGGGGCCGGGCACGGCCGGGTTACGGTCCCCGGATGACGCACGACGACGGATACTTCGGCGAGGAGATCGCCGCCGACTACGACGCGTCGGCGGCCACGATGTTCGCCCCCGAGGCGGTCACTCCGGCGGTCGACCTGCTGGCGGACCTGGCCGGGGACGGGACCGTCCTGGAGTTCGGGGTCGGTACCGGCCGGATCGCCCTGCCACTGGCGCGGCGCGGCGTCCCTGTCCACGGCATCGACATGTCGCGGGCGATGGTCGACCGGCTGCGCGCCAAGCCCGGCGCGGACGCGGTCGGCACCACGATCGGGGACTTCGCGACCACGCGGGTCGGGGGCGACCGATCCCTGGTGTACCTGGTGTTCAACACGATCGACAACCTCACCACCCAGGACGCGCAGGTGGCGTGCTTCGAGAACGCCGCCGCCCACCTGCGGACGAGCGGCCGGTTCGTGGTGGAGGTGGGTGTGCCGGAGCTGCGGCGGCTGCCCGCCGGCCAGCGCGTGCTGCCGTTCGGGCAGAGCGGTACCCAGTGGGCCTTCGACGTCTACGACTGCGCCACCCAGGCGATGAGCTCGAACTACATCACCGTGGACGGCGGGAAGGGCTCGGTCCGGTCGATCCCGTTCCGCTACGTGTGGCCGGCCGAGCTGGACCTGATGGCGCGGATCGCCGGGATGCGGCTGGTGGAGCGCTGGGCGGGCTGGAACCGCGAGCCGTTCACGCACGAGAGCACCGGGCACGTGTCCGTGTGGGAGAAGTCCGCCCCCTGAGCCTGTGCGACCGGGCCGATCGGGCCGACCGGGTCATCGGGCCGATCGGGTCAGAAGCCCCGGGAGGCCCAGTCGTCGAGGTGCGCGGCGGCTTCGGCGATCGTCGTGGACTCACCGTGGCCGGGGTGCACGACCGTCTCGCCCGGCAGGGCCACGAGGTGGTCGCGGATGGAGGCGATGATCGTCGGGAAGTCCGAGAACGGCTGGCCCGTGGCCCCCGGACCGCCGGGGAAGAGGGTGTCGCCGGTGAAGACCACCCCGAGCTCGGCCGCGTACAGGCTCACCCCGCCGGGGGTGTGTCCCGGCGTGTGCAGGACGGAGAGCTCCATACCGCCGACCCGCAGCACCTCGCCGTGCAGCAGCGGGGCGTCGGGTTCACGCGCGGGGTGGACCTGGTGCCACAGCTCGGCGTCGTCGGGGTGGAGCAGGATCGGCGAGTCCGTGAGGTCGGCCAGGGCGACCGCCGCGTTGACGTGGTCGCTGTGCCCGTGGGTGGACACGATGGCCATCAGTTCGCGGTCGCCCAGCCCCCGGGCGATGGCCTCGTGGTCGTGGGCGGCGTCGATGACGATGGCGTGCTCGCGGTCGCCCACGATCCAGACGTTGTTCTCGACGTCGAAGTCGCCGCCCTCGAGGCTGAAGATGCCCGAGGTACGAAGGCGCTGGACGGGGGAGGAGTCATGCACGGGTTCACCACCTGACGTCTGAGGAGATGACCGGGAGATGCCCCAGTCCTGCTGGTCCTACCACTTCGACCCTATCCCCCGGGCAGGATCCGCACACGCGTATCCCCCGCCTCAGTGGCCGCCGGGCTCGAAGTTGCGGCGCAGGGCGTAGGGCTGGATGAGACCGAGCCCGTGCGCGTGGCGGGCCCGCACCTTGACCACCTGGAGATC
This sequence comes from Nocardiopsis aegyptia, assembly GCF_013410755.1. GTDB lineage: Bacteria > Actinomycetota > Actinomycetes > Streptosporangiales > Streptosporangiaceae > Nocardiopsis > Nocardiopsis aegyptia. The sequence continues at coordinate 4,653,935 of NZ_JACCFS010000001.1, read as the reverse complement.
GTCGTCGTCGGTGAGGCTCTCGGCCAGGGCGTCGTCGATGAGCACGGTGCCGGGCCGGGCGAAGGAGGTCAGTCGGCTGGAGCGGTTGACGGTGGTGCCGAAGACGTCGCCGTGCAGGGTCAGGACCGGCCCGTAGGCCACCCCGACTCTGACGTCGGGCACCTCCACGTGCGTCTTGACCCCCGAGGCCAGCCGCAGGGCGATGTCGGCCGCCTGCTGGGGGGCGTCGGCGACGTAGAGCACCTCGTCGCCGAGCGTCTTGACCACCCGGCCGCCGCCGGAGGCGACGATGTCCGCCGCGGTGGCCTCGAAGCCCTCCACGACCTCGGCCAGCTCGACCTCGTCGAGTTCGCGGCTGAGGGTGGTGAAGGAGACCAGGTCGGCGAACCCGACGATCAGCGGGTAGTAGTTGGGGACCACGTCGTCGCCGTTGGACATCACCGCCAGCGTGCGGGCGGTCGACGCGGCGAGCTGGCGGCGCCAGATGTGCAGCAGCAGCCGTTCGACGTCCGGCAGCAGTTCCTTGACGTGGTTCATCAGCGGACTGGCCGCGGAGGTGTCGCCGTCCTTGAAGATGAGGGTGCTCAGGATGCTGGTCTGCCAGTCGGCCAGGCGCGCCATCGTCTGCCCCATGGCGCGGGCGAAGCGGACCACGCCCTCCTCGTCCAGCACGCCCTCCTGCAGGAGCGAGTTGGTGATGCGCAGGGCCTCGACGTCGCTCTCGGCGAAGATGACGGAGTCGTCGCCCAGGGCGGGGAAGCCGAGGGCGCGCCAGACGCGCCCGGCGATCTCGGGCTCGGCACCGGCGAGTTCGATCGCCTGTTCCCTGGTGTAGACCGCTTCACCGCCGAGCAGGACGGTTTCGATCGCTTTCGGGTCGGGACGCGACGGCATTCGTTCTCTTTCACAGGACCGTCCCCACCGCTGTGGGGAGCGAGCACTTCGTCATCCGGCCGACGGTGCGGCACCGGCTCAGTACCAGCTTACGCCCGTGGTCACTCCCCGCGAGGGGGTGGGCGCTCACCGATGACGGCCGGTCAGCCGCCGGAGCCCGGAGGAACATCCGGTCTCCGGACCGTGTGGACGGCGTTGACCTGGCGGTAGATCTCGGACTGGAACCACTGGGGCCTCGGCACCCGGCGCAGGACCATGCCCTCCTGCTCCGACGCCGACTGTACGGACAACGTTCCGTACCGCATGAGGCGTTCCCAGAGCGAGATGGCGAAGGAGACGTCGTTGACCCTGGTGAGGGGGATGTCCCGGCCCTGTCTGGACACGATGCCGTCACGCATCATCAGGCGCTGGTTGGTGAGGATGTAGACGGTGGTCGACCACCTGAGCATGGGGACGAACCAGAAGACGATCGCGGCGACCAGGCCGACGCCCACCACCACGGCCATGGCGATCAGGCTCCAGTCCTGGTCCCACGGGAGGAACCACAACGCGGTTCCGACGACCGCGACGATGAGCAGCAGCGCCACGAACTCGCCCACCAGAACGGTCCAGTGCTGGCGGGCGACGTGGACGAGCTCCTCGCCGTCGGAGAGATATCGGTCCGCGATAGCCATAACGGTGATCATGGCACAAGCCGCCCCGACGCGGGAGGCCGCCGACGACCGCTTGTGGACAACCCCCAGGGGGCGATCAGCCGCCCGGCCGCACGTGGACGACGTCGCCCGCGCTCAGCGCCGTCCGGCCCTCGGGGCCGTCGACCAACAGCCGGGCGTCGCCGTCGACTCCGGCGGCCACCCCCTCCAGCAGTCCGTCGCCCGGCAGGTGGACACGGACCCGACGGCCGATGGTCACGCAGAGTTCACGGTAGGCCGCGGCCAGGCCGCACGCGCCGGCGTCGCCCCCGGCGGCCGACCAGGGGGTGTAGAGCTCCTCGAACTCCCGCAGCAGCTCGGTGAGCAGCTCGCCCCGGTCCAGGCTCGCGGCGCCCTCGCCGCGCAGGGAGACCGCGGTGTCCACGGGCAGCTCGGAGCGGTCCTGGGAGACGTTGAGCCCGATCCCGACGACCACCCCCAGGGCGTCGGGAGCGGAGAAGTCCGCCTCGGACAGGATGCCCGCGAGCTTGCCGTCCTCCTCGGCCTCCCCGGCACGCTCCGCGGCGGGCACGAGGAGGTCGTTGGGCCACTTGAGCACGGCCGCCACCCCGGACACCCGCCGCACGGCGGTCACCGCGGCCACGCCCATGATCACGGGGATCCACCCGAGCGCGTTGGTCGGCACCCGGGGGCGGAGCAGGACGGAGAAGGTCAGCGCGGCGCGGTCCGGCGTGGTGAACACGCGGCCCAGGCGCCCCCGGCCGGCGGTCTGGTGCTCGGTCACCAGGACGCTGCCGTGCGGCGCGCCCGTCGCGGACCGCGCGACCAGTTCGGAGTTGGTCGACCCCACGGCCGGCACCACGTCGACGCCGCGCCACATGCGACCGGGGCGGACGAGCGCGGCGTTGAGCGCCGCGGCGTCGAGCGGCGGGCGGGGAAAGGTCTCGGTGTCACTCGGCATGCCCCCATTACAGCAGCGCCGAATCCCGCACCGGAAACCCATGTGCTGCGGAAGGCCGCCGGTTACCCTGAAACCAGCACAGCGATGATCGCGGGTTGCTACGTTCAGTTACCGGAGGTGACGCGGCAGATGAGCATCGCGGAAATCGAGGCGGTCGAAGGTCCCCTGCCTCATTGGGAAATCATGTTGCGCGCCTTGGACGACCTGAACGTGCCCGAAGGCTGGCGGGCCGAGATCATCGAAGGCGAGATCATCGTTGTGGCTCCCCCCGACTACGAGCACAGCCAGATCGTCTGGCTCATGACCAAGGCGTTGACACGCGAGGTCCTGCGTGAGGGCAGTGCGCTCGCCCACGCCGAGGTCCACCAGACCCAGGACTTGAAGATCCCCCGAACCGGCAGCATGTATTTCCCGGATCTGATGGTCCTGCCCGAGAGCGCGCCCGACCCTGACGCCGAGAATCCCGCCGCCGACGCGATCCTCGTCATGGAGGTGACGTCTAGGAGCACCGCGAAGAGGGACCGCAAGGCCAAGCTCTGGGGCTACGCTCACGCCGGGATTGCGCTGTACCTGTTGGTGGACCGTCGGGATCCGACTACCCGCAAGGGTGAGGTGACCCTCTTCTCCGAACCGGAGAACGGTGTCTACACCAGCGTGGTGAAGGTCCCGTTCGGCAAGGAGATCCACCTTCCCGAGCCGTTCGACCTCACGCTGGACACTTCCGAGTTCCCGGCCTGAACCGCCGGCCCGCGCACAGCACGGCGCCCCCGCACCCGGACGGGTGCGGGGGCGCCGTGCTGTGCGGCGTCAGCCGGTGTTCTGCAGGCCGGCGGCCACGCCGTTGACCGACAGCAGGAGCAGCCGCTCCAGGTGCTGCTGGTCCTGCTCCGACAGCGCGTCGGCCTCCTCGCCGCGCAGGGCCTCCAGGGCGCGCAGCTGCAGGTGCGAGAGCGCGTCCACGTACGGGTTGCGCAGGTCCACGGCGCGCGAGAGCACGGCGCGGTTCTCCAGCAGGCGGCTGTGCCCGGTCACCTTGAGCACGAGGTCGCGGGTGCGGTCGTACTCGGCCAGGACGCGTTCGCTCAGCTCCTCACGGCCGCCCAGCGCCAGGTACCGCTCGGCGATGGTGCGGTCGGTCTTGGCCAGGCTCATCTCCGCGTTGTCCAGCAGCGACGCGAACATCGGCCACTCGCGGTAGGCGGCCCGCAGCACGTCCAGGTCCTCGACGGCGGCCAGGCCGGTGCCCAGACCGAACCAGCCGGGCAGGTTGACGCGGGTCTGCGTCCACGCGAACACCCACGGGATGGCGCGCAGGTCGCCCAGTCCCCGCGCGGCGCCGCGACGTGCCGGGCGCGAGCCCAGCCGCAGCTCGCCCAGCTCCTCCAGCGGGCTGACCCGGGAGAACCACACCGCGAACTCCTCGGTGTTGATGAGGTCCAGGTACGCCTCCTGGGCGGCGGCCGCGATGCGGTCGGCGTAGGGCCGGTACCGCTCGGCGGCGGCGCGTTCGTGCTCCTGCACGCTGTCGGTGGAGGCCATCAGCACCGCGTGGCCGACCTGTTCCACGTGCCGGCGGGCGATCGCCGCCTGGCCGTAGCGGGCGAAGATGACCTCGCCCTGCTCGGTCACCTTGAAGCGCCCGCCCACGGAGCCGGGCGCCTGCGCGAGCAGGGCGCGGCTGGCCGGACCGCCGCCGCGGCCGAGGGAGCCGCCCCGGCCGTGGAAGAGGGTCAGCCGGATGTCGTGCTCGGCGGCCCACGCCGCCAGGCGCGCCTGGGCGTCGTACAGGCGCAGGGTCGCGCTCACCGGGCCGACGTCCTTGGCGGAGTCGCTGTAGCCCAGCATGACCTCGATCCGCCGGTCGGACTCCCCCAGCCGCCGCTGTACCTGGGGCAGCTTGAGCATGCCGTCGAGCACGTGCGGCGAGGCGTCCAGGTCGGCGCCGGTCTCGAACAGCGGGATGACGTCGAGGACGATCCGGCGCCGTTCCCCCAGCGCGTGCTCCACCAGCTCGTACACGGCCTCGATGTCCTCGGCCGACCGGGTGAAGCTGACGATGTAGCGGCGGCACGCCTCCACGCCGAAGCGCTCCTGGATCCAGGCGATCACCCGGATGGTGTCCAGGACCTCCTCGGTGCGCTCCGAGCGCGGCCCGCCGGCGCGCAGTTCGGCGAGCGCGGCCGCGTGGACCTCGCTGTGCTGGCGGATCTCCAGCTCGGCCAGGTGGAAGCCGAAGGTCTGCGCCTGCCAGATGAGGTGCTGGAGTTCGCCGTAGGCCTGGCGGACGGCGCCGGCGGCCACGAGCGAGTCCTGGACCAGCCGCAGGTCGGCGAGGAAGGCGTCGGCGTCGGGGTAGGCCAGGTCGGCGTCGCGCTCACGGGTGGCGCGCAGCCGGGCCGCGGCCAGCAGCAGGAGCTGGCGGTGCGGCTCGTTGGGCGAGCGGCTGGTGATCTGCGCCATTAGCGCGGGCTGGCCCGCCTTGCCGGTGGCGAGGGCGTCGAGCAGGGCCGGGGCGGCCGGGGTGAGGTTCGAGTACGCCGTGAGCGTGCGCGCGACCCGGTCGCAGGCCCGCTCCAGCCCGATCAGCACGTGCTCGGACTGGATGTTCATGGCCTCGCGGGTCACCTCGGAGGTGACGAACGGGTTGCCGTCGCGGTCGCCGCCGATCCAGGTGCCGTAGCGCACGAACGGGGTCGCGCGCGGGGCGCGGACGCCGGTCCCCTCGGGGTCGACGGCCGTGTCGAGCGTCCGGTACACGTGCGGGATGACGTCGAAGATCGTCTCGTCGAACGCGGCGAGCGCGGTGCGCACCTCGTCGAGCGGGTCGAGCTTGGTGTAGCGCAGCTGCGAGGTGCGCCAGAGGAGGTCGATCTCCTCCAGCAGGCGCCGGTGCGCCTCGGCGGCGGCGGAGCTGCCCTCGTGGGAGGCGTGCCAGGCGTCCAGCTGCGCGCTGATCCGCAGGATGGAGGTGGAGACGGCGCGGCGGCGGGCCTCGGTGGGGTGCGCGGTGAGCACGGGGTGGAACTCCATCCCCGCGATCAGCTCGTCCAGGCGCTCCTCGCCGCCCTCGGCCTCGCGGATGGCGCGCACGGCCGCCGCGAGGGACTCGCGGGGCGGGTTCGCGGCGTCGTCGCGCTCGCGCAGGGCGCGCATGCGCTGGTGTTCCTCGGCCAGGTTCGCCAGGTGGAAGTAGACCGTGAACGCCCGCGCGACCTGTTTGGCCCGCTCCAGCGGCCACGCCGCGACGATCGCGGTGATCTCCTCCGTGGTGACCGCGCCGTCCCGGGCACCGATCACGGCGTGCCTGAGCCGTTCGACGTCGGAGAGGAGGTCCGCTCCGCCGCTTTCGGCGAGGACCGTTCCGAGCATCTCGCCGAGCAGTTTGACGTCATTCCGAAGCTGCTCGGGGACTTCCTGTCGGGCACTGTCGCGTTCTGCGCTTACCGCTGTCATAGGCCCGACCATACAGAGATCGCGCACGTGGGCCGGTGCGCGGGGGTGTATTTTGACGGTTTTGCCAACGCGTTAATCATTGTTACTCCCAGCCTTCCGTGAACAGGAAATCACGCCGTTTTCGGATCCGAAGCGGACCATTCCACGACCGCCCCGGACGTGTCGCCGCACGTGGACGGGCCCCGGGACCCGTCGGGAAACCGTGGGCCGCGTGCCCGGCCGCCGACCCCGCCGGGCTAACCTGAGCTGTTATGGCCAACGAAGCCCCTGAACCGCTGTCCGCGGCTGAGATCGACATCCACACCACCGCGGGCAAGCTCGCCGACCTGCAACGGCGCAGGTACGAAGCCGTCCATGCCGGGTCCGCGCGAGCCGTCGAGAAACAGCACGCCAAAGGCAAGATGACCGCACGCGAGCGGATCGACGCACTCCTCGATCCCGGCTCGTTCGTGGAGTTCGACGCCCTGGCCCGACACCGATCCACCAACTTCGGACTGGACCGCAACCGCCCCTACGGCGACGGCGTCGTCACCGGCCACGGCACGGTCGACGGACGCCCCGTCGCGGTCTTCAGCCAGGACGTCACCGTCTTCGGCGGATCGCTGGGCGAGGTCTACGGCGAGAAGATCTGCAAGGTCCTCGACCACGCCCTCACCAACGGGTGCCCCGTGGTGGGCATCAACGAGGGCGGCGGCGCGCGCATCCAGGAGGGGGTGGTCGCGCTCGGGCTGTACGCCGAGATCTTCAAGCGCAACACCCACGCCTCCGGCGTCATCCCGCAGATCTCCCTCATCATGGGCGCGGCGGCCGGCGGGCACGTCTACTCCCCCGCCCTGACCGACTTCGTCGTCATGGTCGACGAGACCTCCCAGATGTTCATCACCGGCCCGGACGTCATCAAGACGGTCACCGGCGAGGACGTGTCGATGGAGGAGCTCGGCGGGGCACGCACCCACAACACCCGGTCGGGCGTGGCCCACTACATGGGCGCCGACGAGCAGGACGCCATCGACTACGTCCGGACCCTGCTCTCGCACCTGCCGGACAACAACCTGGAGGAGGCGCCGCTCCTGCCCGCGGAGTCCCCCGCGGGCGCCGAGGCGACCGAGACGGACCTGGCGCTCGACACCTTCATCCCGGACTCGGCGAACCAGCCCTACGACATGCGGCAGGTCGTGGAGGCGGTGCTGGACGACGGCGACTTCCTGGAGGTCCACGCCCAGTTCGCCACCAACATCGTGGTGGGCTTCGGGCGCGTGGACGGCCGGTCGGTCGGCGTGGTCGCCAACCAGCCGATGAGCTTCGCCGGCTGCCTGGACATCGACGCCTCCGAGAAGGCCGCGCGCTTCGTGCGCACCTGCGACGCGTTCAACGTCCCCGTGCTCACCTTCGTGGACGTGCCCGGGTTCCTGCCCGGAACGGACCAGGAGTGGGACGGCATCATCCGGCGGGGCGCCAAGCTCCTGTACGCCTACGCCGAGGCCACGGTCCCGCTCATCACCGTGATCACCCGCAAGGCCTTCGGCGGAGCCTACGACGTCATGGGGTCCAAGCACCTGGGCGCCGACGTCAACCTGGCCTGGCCGACCGCGCAGATCGCGGTCATGGGCGCCCAGGGCGCGGTCAACATCCTGCACCGGCGCACGCTGGCCGAGGCCGACGACGTCGAGGGCGAGCGCACACGGCTGGTCGGCGAGTACGAGGACACGCTCCTCAACCCCTACTCGGCGGCCGAGCGCGGCTACGTGGACGGCGTCATCATGCCGTCCGAGACCCGCGACCAGGTCGCCAAGGCGCTCAGGGCACTGCAGAACAAGCGTGAGCAGCTGCCGCCCAAGAAGCACGGGAACATTCCGCTGTGACCGCGCACGAGAACCCGCCCCACCTGGTGGTGGTCCGGGGCGAACCGACCGCCGAGGAGCTCGCGGCGCTCACCGCCGTGCTCAGCGCACGCGCGGCCGCCGCCAGGGCCGCCGCCGAGGCACCCGTGCCCACCGCGCCCGCCTCCGGATGGCGGGACCGCTCACGGGGGCTGCGGACCCGGCTGTACCCCGGCCCGGGCGCCTGGCGCCGGAGCCTGCGGTGACGCCCGTGCCCCTCGTACACAGCACCGACTCGTCGAGCGTCCGGCGTGTGACCGTCCCACGCCGCAGCAGGAGGATTTCCCACCGTGCGTAAAGTTCTGATCGCCAACCGCGGCGAGATCGCCGTCCGGATCGCCCGCGCCTGTCGCGACGCGGGCCTGGGCAGCGTCGCCGTCTACGCCGAACCCGACCTCGACGCGCTGCACGTCAAGGTCGCCGACGAGGCCCACGGACTCGGGGGGTCCACCCCCGCCGACTCCTACCTCGACATCGCCAAGCTGCTGGCCGTGGCCGCCGAATCGGGCGCCGACGCGGTCCACCCCGGTTACGGGTTCCTGGCGGAGAACGCCGACTTCGCCCAGGCCGTCATCGACGCCGGGCTCACCTGGATCGGCCCGCCCCCGTCCGCGATCACCGCCCTGGGCGACAAGGTCCAGGCCCGCCACATCGCGCAGAAGGTCGGCGCCCCGCTCGTGGCGGGCACGCCGGACCCGGTGGAGTCCGCCGAGGAGGTGGTGGCCTTCGCCGAGGAGCACGGGCTGCCCATCGCGATCAAGGCCGCCTTCGGCGGCGGCGGCCGCGGCCTCAAGGTCGCCCACACCCTGGCGGAGGTCCCCGACGCCTACGAGTCGGCGGTGCGCGAGGCCGTCACCGCGTTCGGGCGCGGCGAGTGCTTCGTGGAGCGCTACCTCGACAAGCCCCGCCACGTGGAGACGCAGTGCCTGGCCGACACGCACGGCAACGTCGTGGTGGTCTCCACCCGCGACTGCTCGTTGCAGCGCCGCCACCAGAAGCTCGTGGAGGAGGCCCCGGCCCCGTTCCTGACATCCGAGCAGAACGAGAAGCTGTACGCCGCGTCCAAGGCCATCCTGGCCGAGGCCGGGTACGTGGGCGCGGGCACCTGTGAGTTCCTGGTCGGGGTGGACGGCACGATCTCCTTCCTGGAGGTCAACACCCGGCTCCAGGTGGAGCACCCGGTGACCGAGGAGGTCACGGGGGTGGACCTGGTGCGGGAGATGTTCCGGGTCGCCGACGGCGAGGAGCTGGGCTTCACCGACCCGCCGGTGCGCGGTCACTCCTTCGAGTTCCGGATCAACGCCGAGGACGCGGGCCGGAACTTCATGCCGGCGCCGGGCACGATCACCGAGCTGTCGATGCCGGGCGGGCCGGGCGTGCGCGTGGACACCGGCTGCGAGGCGGGCTTCACCGTCCCGCAGGCCTTCGACTCGATGGTGGCCAAGCTGATCGTGTCGGGGCGCACCCGCACCGAGGCGCTGGAGCGGTCGCGCCGGGCGCTGGCGGAGTTCACCGTGGGCGGGATGCCCACGGTCATCCCGTTCCACCAGGCGGTCGTGTCCGATCCGGCGTTCGCACCGGCCGACCCGGAGCGGGCGTTCGGGGTCTACACGCGGTGGATCGAGACCGAGTTCGAGAACACCATCGCGCCGTGGGCTGGCACGCCCGGCGAGGCGGAGGCGGTCGAGCGGGAGACGGTCACCGTGGAGGTGGGCGGCAAGCGCCTGGACGTGGTGCTGCCCGCGGGTTTGGGCGCCGCGGCCGCCGCGGCTCCGGGCGAGGCGGGCGGTGGGCGCCGCAAGCGCGCCTCGCGCAGGGGCGGGTCTGGCACGGCCGCGGTCAGCGGTGACGCGCTGGTCTCGCCGATGCAGGGCACCGTGGTCAAGCTGGTCGCCGAGGAGGGCCAGGCGGTGGCCGAGGGCGACACGGTCGTGGTCATCGAGGCCATGAAGATGGAGCAGCCGCTGACCGCCCACAAGGCGGGCACGGTCGAGGGGCTCAAGGTCGCCGCGGGCGAGACGATCGGCAACGGCGCCGTGGTCTGTGAGATCAAGGACGCCTGACGCGTCAGGGCACACGCCAGGGGGAGGCGCCGGGAGACCGGGGCCTCCCCTTCCTCAATGCCTCGGAAGCTTCGTCAGGTCGATGTCCAACTTGCAGGGAACGGAGACCTCCAGCCGCTCCCTGTGGACGCTCACGTTCGTGTAGCGCTTGTTGACCGGATCGAGTTCGTAGACGTACACGACCGGGCCCTTGTCGTCCCTGTCCACCAACCAGAAATGAGGGATCCCCGCCTCGGCATAGAGCTGAGGCTTGCGCTCCCGGTCCCTGATCGCAGATTCGGGAGACACGACCTCAACGGTCAGATGCACGGGTTCCGGACCGATCCACGTCGAGTCCATCCCCTCTGATACTTCCTCCCCCACCAACATGAGGTCGGGCTCCGGGCGCTGCTTCTCGCCAAGTTTGAGGGTGAATTCCCGGTAGACCGACAGGTCGCTCGGGACCTGGTCATCCAGCTGCTGTTCGAGCAGCTTGAGCATGAGCATGTGAAAGCGCTTCTGGGGGCTCACCAGTACCAGGCTTCCGTCGATGAGTTCGGCGTGCGGCGGAAGATCCGGGATGCGGTCGAGGTCGTCGGCGGTGAAGCCCTCCTGCGGAGGCATGGGGAGCGTCACTTCGCCGAACGCGGAGACCGAGCGCTCGGCCACGGTTGGAACAGACATGTCGCTGCCTCCGGTCGTCGGATCGTTCTCATCACCAACGGTAGCCATCACTGTCACCCCGTCACGGTGTTTTCCTGGATTGTCTCACCCGGACCCGCAGCTGAGGGTGATCCTCGCCGCACCCCTGTGTCCCTCCTGCCCCAGGATGCCCCAGCGCACGGGCCCTGCGGGCCCCGCGCCCGAAATTCATCCCATGACACGTATGGAACAAATAAGGAACCAGGGTTATTGTTCTCCATTGTGACGAACATCTGGGGACTGACGCGAAGGTGGCACATCGACCTGTGCCGCTTCGACAGCCACGCGTGTAGCTAGGTCCACGCGCGCCCGTCCGGGCTGCGCGCCGCACACCCGTATCCACCCCCAGATCACCCTCCCGCGGTGATCCCGCCCCATCCCCTGAGCCGGGCCCTTCTGTCCCACGGCGCCGACCGCGCCGTCGTTCACCTGCGCCCGGCCTGCTTCCACCACCTCTGGAGTCACCTGCCGTGTCCGCGCAGACCACCGTCAAGCGCAAGCGTCCACGCTTCCCGTTCGCCGCCCAGGTCCTCGCCGGCCTGGTCCTCGGCCTCCTCCTGGGTGTCGTCGCCCTCCAGCTCGGCACCACCGGCGACGGTGAGCCGAACTGGCTCGCCGTCACCCTGGAGACCGTCGGCTCGACCTTCGTCTCGCTGCTGCGCACGATCGTCCCGCCGCTGATCGTCCTCGCCGTCATCTCCTCCATCGCCAACCTGCGCAACGTCGCCAACGCCGCGCGGCTGGCCTGGAAGACGCTGCTGTGGTTCGCCATCACCGCCCTGATCGCGGTCGGGATCGGCATCACGCTCGGCCTGGTCTTCCGTCCGGGCCTCAACAGCGCGGTGGACGCCTCCACCGCCGCCACGCCCGACTCGCACGGTTCCTGGCTGGCGTTCATCGAGAGCATCGTCCCGGCCAACTTCCTCGGACTGGCCGCGAGCACCTCGGCCGCCGACGACGGCTCGCTGTCGACCTCGCTGTCGTTCAACGCCCTGCAGCTCATCGTGATCGCCGTGGTCCTGGGCATCGCCGCGGTCAAGGTCGGCAAGCCCGCCGAGCCGTTCATCAACTTCACCGCCTCGGCCCTGGACGTCGTGCTCAAGGCCCTGTGGTGGGTCATCCGCCTGGCCCCGATCGGCACCGTCGGCCTGCTGGGCAACGCGGTCTACAGCTACGGCTGGACCACCATCGGTGCACTCGGGCAGTTCTCGATCACCATCTACGTCGGCCTGGCCCTCGTGGTGTTCGTCGTCTACCCGCTGCTCGCCTTCGTCAACGGGCTCTCCCCGATCAAGTACCTGACGGGTGTGTGGCCCGCCGCCCAGCTCGGCTTCGTGTCCCGCTCCTCCATGGGCACGCTGCCCGTGACCCAGCGGGTCGCCGAGCAGAACTTCGGCGTGCCCCGCCACTACTCCGCGTTCGCGGTGCCGTTCGGCGCGACCACCAAGATGGACGGGTGCGCCGCGATCTACCCGGCGATCTCGGCGATCTTCGTCGCCCAGTTCTTCGGCATCGACCTCGGCGTCACCGACTACCTGCTGATCGTGTTCGTCTCGGTCATCGGTTCGGCCGCCACCGCCGGCACCACCGGCGCGACCGTCATGCTGACCCTGACCCTGTCCACCGTGGGCCTGCCCCTGGAGGGCGTCGGCCTGCTGCTGGCCGTCGACCCGATCCTGGACATGGGCCGCACCGCGACCAACGTGGCCGGGCAGGCGTTCATCCCGGCGATCGTGGCCAAGCGCGAGGGCATCCTCGACCTCGCCCGCTACCACGCTCCCCGCGGCGTGACCGGGTTCGTGCCACTCGACGAGGAGTCCGGCTCCGTCCCGGGCGGCGCCGACTCCGACGCCGTCGCCGGGACCGCGGGCGACGACGAGGACGCCGACACCACGGCGTCCGAGCGCTCCGTGACGAAGGAGAAGGCCGGGTACGGCACGAGCTGACCCACCGCTCCCCGCACGACCGCGACGGCCCGCCGGAGGACTCCGGCGGGCCGTCGCGCGTGTCAGTGCGGTGGGACCGTGCGGTGAGACACTGACGGTGACGGGAACTGTCCAGGTGCCTCGTTCGTCCCTACGGGTGAGGGAGGCGAGAGGAACGACATGTTGCGCCGCTTGGTAACACCCACAGTGCTGACCGCCGGACTCGCGGCGGCGGTGGTGACCGCCTCGGTGGTGCCCGCCGGGGCCGACACCCAGGACGGGCTGCCCCCGACCCAGGACATCGTCGACGAGCTGGAGAACGACGGGGTCTTCATCGACCCCAGCATCACCACGGTTCCCGACTCCGACATCGGGGCGCTGGAGACCGCCGCGGCCGAGGCCGAGGTCCCCGTCTACTACGTCTTCGTCCCCGAGGGCAACGCCACGTCCGCCTCCGGGGTCGAGCAGTTCATGGATCCCGTCATGGCCGACGTCGGTGACGGCGTGTACGGGGTGCTCTCCGGTTCGGAGAACTTCTTCGTCGTCTCCCCCAACGTGGAGGACACCGCCGCGATCCGCGAGGAGGCCCTCGCCAACGGCGGCGACCCGCCCAACCCGATCGACACCCTCGTGGCGATGCCCGAGGCCGCGGCCGAGACCCAGGAGGCCCCCGCCGGGGGCGTCACCTCCGGCGTCGTCCTGCTCGCGATCCTCGTGCTGCTCGTCGCGGGCGGCGGCTGGTTCGTCTACAACCAGCGCAAGAAGCGGGCCGAGGAGAAGGCCAAGCAGCTCGCCGAGATCAAGCAGATGGCCACCGAGGACGTCGTCCGGCTGGGCGAGGACGTCGCGCGGCTGGAGATCGACCTCTCCGCGGTCGACGACGACACCCGCACGGACTACTCCCGGGCCATGGACTCCTACGACCAGGCCAAGTCACTGCTCGACACCCTCCAGGAACCGGACCAGGTGCGGACGGTCACCAGTGCCCTGGAGGACGGCCGCTACTACATGACGGCCACGCGGGCGCGGTTGAACGGCGAGGAGGTGCCCGCGCGGCGCGGACCCTGCTTCTTCAACCCGCAGCACGGCCCGTCCACCACGGACGTCGAGTGGGCCCCGCCCGGCGGCTCCCCGAGGTCGGTCACGGCGTGCGACGCCTGCGCCCGGGCCGTGCGCACGGGCGGACAGCCCGACGTGCGCCTGGTCGAGGTCGACGGCGAGCGCCGGCCCTACTACGACGCGGGCCCGGCCTACTCGCCCTACGCCGGCGGCTACTTCGGGATGGACATGATGATGGGCATGTTCACCGGCATGATGATGGGCTCCATGATGGGGTCCATGCTCGGCGGCGGCATGATGGGCGGCGACATGGGCGGCGGAGACATGGGCGGTGACTTCGGCGGAGGTGACATGGGCGGCGGAGACTTCGGGGACTTCGGCGGCTTCGACTTCTGACCGGCGCGCACCCGCGACGACGCACGCGGCCCCGGGGCACCCGCCCCGGGGCCGCTGTCATGTCCGGGGCCTACGCCTCCGGGTGCCGGGGGTCGGCGGCGTCGAGGCGCTCGACCCAGGCCGCGACCTCGGCCGCGGTGTCCGCGGGTCCCGCCGTGGTGGTGTCCACCAGGGTGAGCGGCGGCGTGAGGTGGTCGGCCTCCTCCGCCACCCAGTCGGCGAAGTCCAGCGTCTCGGCGATGCGCTCCTCGTCCCATCCGCGCCAGGCCGGACGGGCCCGCAGGCGTGCGGCCAGGACCCCGGGATCGCAGGTCAGCGCCAGGTAGTGCACGTCGGTGAACAGGGCGCGCTCGGGCAGCGGCTCGAACTCCGGCGGCACGACCGTCCCGCAGAGCACCACCGGGCGCCCGTTCTGCTGCACCATGGCGGCCGTGCGCAGCCAGGTGGAGCGGAACAGGCGGTGTTCGTCGGCGGGGTCGCGGAGCCCGCCCACCCACAGCAGGTCCTGTTCCAGGACCACGAACCGGTCCCGGAGCCGCTCCAGCAGCAGGCCGGCGATGGTGGACTTGCCGGTGCCGCTGGGGCCGGACACACAGTAGAGCGGCCGCCGCAGGAAGGGCCGGGTCCGGCCGCAGTCCGCGCACGACAGGAGCGACGCCCCCGCGCTCGTGTCGGGGACGTCGTTCCACGCACCGCAGTGCGTGCAGATCAGCGGATGCACCGCCGGCTCAGTCGAAGAGGTCTTCGAGGAAGCTCTTGCGGCGCTTGCGGCCGTAGGGGCGGGGCGAGTCCTTGTAGCCGCCGTAGGGGCGCGGGGAGTCCTTGAAACCACCGTAGGGGCGCGGGGAGTCCTTGTAGCCGCCGTAGCCGCCACGAGCGGGGTAGCCGCCCTGCGCGGGGTATCCGCCGCCCTGGGCCGGGTAGGCGGGCGGCGGCGGGGGCGGGGTCGGGGGCACGGAGGGGTCGGGCGGAACGGCACCGTAGTGCCTCTGTTCGGCGTTGGCGATGGCCTCCAGCTCTCCCCGGTCCAGGAAGATGCCCTGACAGCCCTCACAGCGCTCGATGTGGACGCCGTGCCGGTCGAAGGTACGCATGTGGCCTTGGCACTTGGGACAGATCATGTCCGGATCCTACGGCCTCCGGCCTTCGTTTCGCATATGGGTCGGGGCCCGCCGTGGACGTCTTGGCCGCGCACACGGAGAGCCCCGTCGTTCCAGCGCGCCCACGGGCGCGACGGGGGCCGCCTACTCCGGGGAGGCGAGCATGAGCGAGCGGGCGGCCTCGGTGACGCTACCGGACAGCGACGGGTACACCGCGAAGGTGTGCGCGAGGTCGTCCACCGTCAGGCGCTGCTGCACGGCCACCGACACGGCCAGGATGAGCTCGCTGGCGCGGGGGCCGACGATGACCCCGCCCAGCACGATGCCCGTGTGCTGGCGGCAGATGAGTTTGACGAAGCCGTCCTTGACCTCGTTCATCTTGGCGCGCGGGTTGGTGTTCAGCGGCAGGGTGACCGACCGGCCGTCGATGCGGCCGCTGCGGACGTCGTCCTCGCTGGCGCCGACCGCCGCCAGCTCTGGGTGGGTGAACACCGTGGAGGCCACGGTGGACAGCTTGAGCGGGGACACGGCCTCGCCCAGGGCGTGCCACATCGCGATCCGGCCCTGCATGGCGGCCACGGAGGCCAGCATGTTGACGCCCGTGCAGTCGCCGGCGGCGTACACGCCCGGGACGGTGGTGCGCGAGACCCGGTCGACCTCGACGAAGCCGCCCTGGGCCAGGCGGACCCCGGCCTCCTCCAGCCCCAGGCCCTCGGTGTTGGGGATCATGCCGACCGTCATCAGGCAGTGGCTGCCCTCGACCGTGCGGCCGTCCGACAGGGTGACGACGACACCGTCGTCGGTGCGACGGACCGACTCGGCGCGCGTCTGGCTGAGGACCGTCATGCCGCGGCGCATGAAGACCTCCTCCAGGACCTCGGCGGCGTCGGCGTCCTGGGTGGGCATGACGCGCTCGCGGGAGGAGACGAGGGACACGTCGGAGCCAAGGGACTGGTAGGCGCTGGCGAACTCGGCGCCGGTCACGCCCGACCCGACCACGATGAGCCGTTCGGGCAGCTCCTCCAGGTCGTACAGGTGGCGCCATGTGAGGATGCGCTCGCCGTCGGGCTTGGCCGTGGGCAGCTCACGCGGGTGGGCGCCGGTCGCCAGCAGCACGACGTCCGCGCGCAGTCGCTGCTCGCCGACCGCGACGATGTGCGGGTCCACCAGGCGGGCCTCGCCCTCGACGACCTTCACGCCCTCCTTGACCAACCGCTTGCGCGTGTCCTCGGACTGCGCCTGGGCGAGGTCTTTGATGCGGGGGTTGACCTGCGAGATGTCCACCTCGACCTCGGCCTTGTCCTCGTGGACCGAGGGGATGTTGATCCCGAGGATGTCGGCCTCGCGCACGTACGTGGTGCGGGTCGAGGTGGCGATGAGGCTCTTGGAGGGCACACAGTCGGTGAGCACGCAGGCGCCGCCGATACCGTCGCGGTCCACCACCGTCACGTCCGCGCCGAGCTGTGCGGCGACCAGCGCCGCCTCGTAGCCCCCGGGTCCGCCCCCGATGATCACGACCTTCGTCACGCTGCTTCACTCCCTCTGCGGGCGACCCCTCGGCCCGTTCCCGGTCCGGGTGACATTCGGGCATGGCGGGGCGCCACCTGGATGTATCGGTTGCCTCCATTGTCGTCTATGGGGACCTGTGCCCACCTCAGCCACCCCGGCGTCCGGGATTCCGCTCCCCGTACAGCGTTGCGTTCCGGAACAATCCCACTACACAGCGGTAGCATCCGACTTGTGAGCGAAACAGAGCAGCCGCCCCGGACCACCGACGAGGCGAAGGCGCTGGCGGCCACCGCCGCGAAGGACCTGCTGGCGCGCGCCGGCGCGGACAACTTCGACGCCATGGTCGTGCTCGGCTCCGGCCTGACCGGCGCGGCGGACACACTGGGTTCGGCGGACATCGAGTTCGACTCCACCGAGCTCCCCGGATTCCACGCCCCCACCGCCGTCGGGCACTCCCCCAAGGTGCGCAGCATGTGGGTGGGCGAGAAGCGCGTCGCCGTGTTCATGGGGCGCGTGCACGTGTACGAGGGCTTCGAGGCCATCCAGACCGCGCACGCCGTGCGCACCGGCATCGCGGCGGGCGCGCGGACGGTCGTCCTCACCGGCTCGGCCGGCTCCCTGCGCGCGGACATCGCGCCCGGTCAGCCGGTGGTCGTGCGCGACCACATCAACCTCACCTCGACGTCGCCGCTCAAGGGCGCCTCGTTCGTCGACCTGTCCGAGGCCTACAGCCCCCGCCTGCGGCAGATCGTCCACGACGCCGACGCCACCCTCGCCGAGGGCGTCTACGTGGCCACGGTCGGCCCGCAACTGCAGACCCCCGCCGAACTCCAGGTCCTGGGCCAGGCCGGCGCTGACGTCGTGGGCCGCTCGATCGTACTGGAGACCATCGCCGCGGTGGAGATGGGCGCCGAGGTGCTGGCCCTGGCCATGGTCAGCAACGACGCCCTGGGAACGGTGTTCCACCCCTTCGAGTCCGAACGCGCCCTGGAGGTCGTGGAGCAGCGCGCCCCGCGCCTGGGATCGCTCATCAACCGGGTGCTCACCACAGCCTAGTTTTGGGCACGTCTGTGTTTTTTTGGGGGCCTCCGGCTGTCTGTGTTTTTTTGGGGCCGCCGCTCGTTCCTCGCTTTGGCCCGTGCTCGGGGCGCCGAGTAGCCAGTGTTCTTCGTCGTCGACTTGCCTTGCTCGTTCCTCACTGCGGCCCCGTCTCCTCCTGCAGAACACTGGCGCGCCCCTCGCGAACCCCCCAGCGGTCCCCTCACCTGTAGAGGCTTCAACCCCCTGTGGACCCCATCGCGCAACGGCCTACCTCCAACCCACTCGGGTTGAGCCAGGCCGTATCGTGCGGCTTCAACCCGCTGGCCCTGAGGCACAGCGGGTTGGGCTTGCGCGTTCGCGCCTTCGGAGCCGTGGCGGTTGAGCGTGACCGGTTCCGCTCGCGGCAACCACGCGGGGTTGGGCCTGGGCGTGTGTGCCTTCGGAAGCGCTGGGGGGGTGTGCACCTGCGGGCCTGCGTGAACCCCTGGGGGGTTGACGTGAACGATGTGCTTGTGGGGACCACAGGGGGTCTATCCGGGCCAAAGCGAGGAACGAGCGGAGGCCCAAAGAAAGCACAGGGGTGAGGGGCGCGCCGGTGCCTGCAGGAGGAGCCGAGCCGGAGCGAGGAACGAGCGCAGGCGCGGGCGACGACGAAGGACCCGGCGTGAAGCGCCCCGAGCCCAACCTTCGGCCGGGCGGGCCGGTACCGGCGTGGCGAGCGTACACCCCGAGGCCTTGGGATGGACGGTACCGGCCGTGGCTCGGCCGAAGGCTGTGCTGCTGGTGGTGTCGTGTCGCGCAGGATCCCCGCAGATCCCGTTGGACTCGCGAACGTGACACCCGATATTCAGTTGAACCGCGCGCGTCGCCTTCGGGGGAAGTCCGGGCGGGTGGCCATCCGCGCGAAGTCCGCCCGCCCGAATCACTCTCCCTTAGGCATGCCTTACCTAACCAGATGTCGAGAGTCGCGTCAACCCCGGCACCCGTGGAAAGACGACGGACCCGGCCGCCCTCCAGGGGCACCGGGTCCGGTCGGGGTCCGCTCGCTCAGGTGAGGAACACCGCACCCACCAGCATCACGACGGTCGCGGCCAGGATCACGATCACCTCGACCGGGACCATGGCCTGGGGCGCGTCCTCGGCGCCCAGGGCGGCCGGCCCGGCCTCGTCGACGTCCTTGATCGGCCCGGTCAGCGGGCGGGCCTTGTACCGCTCGGCGTCCTGGCGCAGCTGCCGCGCGGCCAGGTCCACCGGCCGCATCTGCGCGGGGTCCTCGTCGTGGTCGGCGTCGAGGAAGCCCGCGTCCCGGCGCATGTTGTCGCGGACCTTGGCGCGCTTGGTCTCCCGCAGCGGCCACGAGCGCACGATCGTCTGCGGCGTGTGCACGCGGAGCACGTCGGTGACGTCCACCCACCGGACCGCCGCCCACGGGACGAAGGTCTCCCGCAGCGGGTTGATCACCCGCAGCCCCCGCTCGGTGACCGCCACGCGGGGCCGCATCCACACGAGGTAGACGACGGCCACGCTGGCGGCCAGCACGGCACCGGCGATCCACGCCTCGCGGCCCTCGCCCCGGACGAGCACGTCCAGGATCAACAGCACCGCGATCACGATCCACGCCGCCGCCAGCAGGCGGGTGGGCGTGGAGTAGTGGCTCGTGGGGTTGGTGGGCTCCATCAGTCGGTCGCCCACTTCAGCTGCGCGAAGCCCGGCTTGATGATGCCGTTGATCAGGGCGAGCCGTTCGTCGAAGGGCAGGAACGCCGACTTCATCGCGTTGACCGTGAACCACTCCAGGTCGTCCCAGCCGTACCCGAACGCCTCGGAGAGCTTCGCGAACTCCTCCGACAGGCTGGTCCCGCTCTGCAGCCGGTTGTCGGTGTTGACCGTGACCCGGAAGCGCAGGTCGCGCAGGAGCCGGATCGGGTGCTCGGCGATGGACTCGGCCGCGCCGGTCTGCACGTTCGAGCTCGGGCACATCTCCAGCGGCACGCGCTTGTCGCGCACGTACTGGGCGAGCCGGCCCAGCACGGGCACGCCGTTCTCGTTCTCCGTGATGTCGTCGATGATGCGCACGCCGTGGCCGAGCCGGTCGCAGCCGCACCACTGGAGGGCCTCCCAGATCGAGGGCAGACCGAACGCCTCGCCGGCGTGGATCGTGAAGTGGAAGTTCTCCCGACGCAGGTACTCGAAGGCGTCCAGGTGGCGGGTCGGCGGGTTGCCGGCCTCGGCGCCCGCGATGTCGAACCCGCTCACGCCCGCGTCCCGGTAGCGGACCGCGAGCTCGGCGATCTCGGAGGACCGCGCCGCGTGCCGCATCGCCGTGACCAGCTGCCCGGTGCGGATGCTGCGGCCGCGGTCGGCGGCACGCTTCTCGCCCAGTTCCAGGCCTTCCTGGACGGCCTCCACGACCTCCTCCAGGGTCAGGCCGCCCTCCAGGTGCTGCTCGGGCGCGTAGCGCAGTTCGGCGTAGACGACGCCGTCGGCCGCCAGGTCCTCCGCGGCCTCGGAGGCGACCCTGACCAGGCCCTCCCGGGTCTGCATGACGGCGGTGGTGTGCGCGAAGGTCTCCAGGTAGCGCTCCAGCGACCCCGAGTCCGACGCGTCGCGGAACCACACGCCCAGTTCGGCGGGGTCGTTGGTGGGCAGGCCGGTGTAGCCGGCCTCGGCCGCCAGTTCCACGACGGTGGCCGGTCGGAGGCCGCCGTCGAGATGGTCGTGCAGGAGGACCTTCGGCGCCCGACGGATCTGCTCGATGGTGAGTGGCTGGTTCATGCGTTTCAGGATGCCACCTGGCCGCCATGCGCTCCGCCACGCCGGGGTGAAGTTGCCGAAAATCCGGCAGAAGCCGAGGTGGGGCGCCCGTGCCGAGGTGTCGTGCTATGCGCTGTCTCGCGCGGGTGGCCGGGCGTCCCCCTGGTCGGTCGTCCGTCTCAGGCGAGGGCCTGGTCGTCCACGTCGGCGTGCGGCCGGGCGGCCCCCCACAGCGCGGTCAGCGCCGTGGTCACCATGAACCGGGTGCCCACGCCGATGGCCCGCTCGTCCACGTCGAACCCGCCGCGGTGCAGGTCCAGCATCGGCCCGTCCCACCGCGGGGAGTGCGTGCCCAGCCGCGCCAGCGCGCCGGGCACGTGCTCCAGGTACCAGGCGAAGTCCTCCCCGCCCAGGCTCTGCGGGGTGGACGAGACGGCGTCGGAGCCCAGCGCCAGCGTGACCGCCTCGCGCATCATCTCGACGCTGCCCGCCTCGTTGATGGTGGGGGGCACGCCCCGGCGGTAGGTCACCTCCGCCTCGGCGCCGTAGGCACTGGCCACCGACTCGACGAGGCCCTTGACGATGTCGGGGGCCGCGTGCCACGCCTCGTCGTCCAGGCAGCGCACGGTGCCCTCCGCGACGGCGTCGTCGGGGATGACGTTGGGCGCCGATCCGGCGCTGATACGGCCCCACACCAGGCTGAAGCCCGCGCGGGGGTCGATGCGCCGGGACAGCGCGGCGGGCAGTTCGGTCACCACCTTGCCCATGGCGTAGACGAGGTCGGAGGTCAGGTGCGGGCGGGCGGTGTGCCCTCCGGGCCCGGAGAGGCGCACCATGAGCTGGTCGCACGCGGCGGTGATGCCGCCCGAGCGCAGCCCGACCTTCCCGACCATCAGGCGGGGGTCGCAGTGCAGGGCGAAGATGCGGTCCACGCCCTCCAGCGCGCCCGCGTTGACGACCTCCACGGCGCCGCCGGGCAGCTCCTCGGCCGGCTGGAAGACGAGCCGGACGCGGCCGGGCAGGGCGCCCGCCCGGTCCTGCTGGGCGAGGAAGACCCCCGTCGCCAGCAGGACCGTGGTGTGCACGTCGTGTCCGCAGGCGTGGGCGACGCCGGGGACGGTGGAGCGGTAGGGCACGTCCTTCTCGTCCGAGAGGGGGAGCGCGTCGATGTCCGCGCGCAGGGCGACCAGGGGGCCGGAGCCGGATCCCACGTCGCAGATCAGGCCGGTCCCCTGGGGGAGCTCCTTGGGTTCCAGCCCGACCGAGCGCAGCCGTTCGGCGATCCGCCCCGTGGTGCGGTGCTCGGCGAAGGCCAGCTCGGGGTGCATGTGCAGGTCCCGGCGGAAACCGGTGAACTCCCGCTCATGGCGCGCCAGAAAAGCGGTCAACTGTTCCGGCAGGTCACGTCCCTGCATGCGAGGGTCCCCTCTTCGTTCACGTCTTACCGCGCACCGGCTCCATCGCCGACACCGACCTCTGCACGGGTGGGGTGGTCGCCCTGGAGCTCGGCTGCGAGCATGTCGACGACGTCGTCCAGCGAGCCGCCCGCGGCGACGACCGCGCGCTGGCGTTCGTAGGAGGCACCCTTGTCCAGGATCTCGGAGATCAGGTCCAGGTCCTCGGCGCAGCCCAGGCGGGCCGCGACGGGCGTCAGCTCGCGTACCAGCTCGTACAGGTCGTCCCGGAGCGGAACGGTGGTTCCGTGCAGGTCCGTGATGACACGGGCGTCGAGTCCGTAGCGAGTGGCCCGCCACTTGTTGTCCCGTACCAGCCAGGACGGCGGGCTGGGCAAGCCGTACCCGCGGTCGAGCTGGTGGTCGAACAGCTCTACCAGGCTCTGCGAGAGCGCGGCGGCCATTCCCACCTCGCGCAGTGTGGGAATCCCGTCGAACATCCGGATCTCGATGGTGCCGAAATCAGGGTGCGGACGGATGTCCCACCACACTTCCTTGATAGAGGCGATGGTACCCGCCCTGAGTAGCGTTTCGATGTATTCCTCAAAAGCCGTCCAGTGCGGGAGGTTCACGGGGGGTCCGGACGTCGGCAGGGCACCGAAGATGATCGATCGCGAGGACGCCAGCCCGGTGTCCGATCCGCTCCAGAATGGGCTGGAAGCACTCAGAGCGAGAAAATGAGGCAGATACTTCGCGAGGGCGTTCACCATGGGAATGGCCTTCTCCCGGCTGCGCACCCCCACGTGGACGTGGACGCCGCAGGTGAGGATCCTGCGCGCCAGCCACTGCATCCGGTCGACCAGTTCGCCGTAGCGGACCCCGGGACTGAGGGACTGGTCCCGCCAGTCGTCGATGGGATGGGTTCCCGAGCAGGTCAGCGTGGTGCCGCGCGGGTCGAGCACCTCCCTCATCCGGCCCAGGTTGCGCGCGAGGTCGCTCTTGGCCTCGTCCACCGTCTCGCAGATCCCCGTCACGACCTCCACCTGCGACTGCATGAGCTCGTGCCGGAGCGGGGGCGCGGCGTCCTCACTCAGGTCGGGGAGGTCGGCCAGGAGTTCGCGCGCCTCCTGGCGCAGGTGGCGGCTACGGCGGTCGACGAGTTGGAGTTCCCACTCCACGCCGAGCGTCGCGCGTTCGGACGACTTGAATGCGATTCCCATCTGCCCTCCGGGGGGTGATTGCCGACCGCCGTGGTCGGCGCACCATCGAGCCCCGGCGAACCGGTCAACCGGGACAGAAGAGGACTACCCTTCCCACACCGCGCGCATACGGGATATCTACCCGCCCACGGGCTGAATTCATGAAAATATTGAAAGCGGGTTCAGTGCTCGCGCCGGCGTACCCGTCGGAGCAGCGCGGCGACCGCTCCCCCGGCCCCGGCCGCGCCCAGGAGCGCGGCGATCCCGGCGACGATCCGCTGGTCGACGCGGCGCCGGGCGCGCGCGGGCGCGGGCGCCCCCGGAGTCGGCCCCTGCCGGGACCAGTCCAGGCCGTTCTCCTCTGGCAGCGGCAGCGTCCCGGTGTAGGGCGCCGGCATCGGGAGCCAGGTGGCCGTCCAGGCGGCGCTGAACATGACCAGGCGCATCACCAGGTTGATCCACACGAGCAGCCCGACGAGCACCGCGAACGACGCGTAGACGGGGTTGCTGAGGGTTCCGGCGAGCAGGACCGCCGCGGTCGCCTTGAGCACCTCGAAGCCCACGGCGCCGAGCAGGGCCCCGCGCCACATCATCCGCGTCGGCCGCCCGCTGCCCGACAGCAGCGTGAAGACCAGCATGAGCAGGACCATGTTCATCGAGACCGCGACGGCCAGTGCCAGCAGGCGCAGCAGCAGGTTGGCCCACCCCGAGCCGTCCAACCCCACCAGGGCCAGCAGCCAGGTCGTGGCCGCCTGTCCCACGCTGGTGACGGACACGGTGAGCAGCAGCGCCAGCCCCAGACCGACCATCACGAACAGGTCGCCCGCCTTGCGCAGCAGGACGTTCGGGCCCTCCTTGACGCTCTTGAGCCAGATCGAGTGCAGGGCCTCGCGCAGCGCCGACACCGAGTTCAGGCCCGCGTAGAGCAGGCCGAGCAGACCGAGGACTCCGGCGCCCACCCGTGCCTGCGCGATCTCGTCCATCGGCAGCTGTTCGGACAGCCCCGGCAGCACGCCGTCGATCCCCTCTTCGAGGGTGGCGGTGAGCTCGACCTGCATCGAGGCCAGGTAGCCGACCACGGCGAAGGCCAGCGCGAGCAGCGGGAAGAAGGACAGGAACGCGAAGTAGGTGACCGCCCCGGCGAGCTGGTTGCCGTTGCGGTCCGCGTAGCGCTCGTAGGCGCGCACCGCGTGGTCGACGGCGGGGTGGCGCCGCCTGAGCCGCCAGTACTCGTCCATCGACAGGTTCCGGTAGTGGCGGGCCCCGTCCTTCGCCCTGTCCAGCGCTGCGGCCATACGGTCCTTCCCCTGCCGGCCCGGAAGTGTGGGACACCCTAGTCCACATCGCGCCGCGGTGCGGGGGCGCCACGCGCGCGTCCGCGGCGGTACACGGCAGACTTGGGGTAGGAGCTGTCCAGGGGATGTGGGAGAAGGGGGACGTCCGGTGGGGGGCGCGGGGGCGCGGTTGCGTGCTGTGTTGGGGGTGCGGTCGGCGGGGCCGCTCGGCGAGTGGTCCATCGAGGCCCCCGACCCGGACACGCTGGCCAAGGAGTACCTACGGCGGTTCGGCGAGGCGCCCGCGGGGGTGTGGCGCGCACCGGGCCGGCTGGCGCTGATGGGCGAGCACACGGCGGTCACCGCCGGACCGGCCCTGTACGTCGCGCTGCCCTGGGGTGTGACCGCGGCGGTCGGGGAGGCCCCGGACGCGGGCGTGCACGTGGCGACCCCCTCCGGCGCCGTGCGGCCCAGGGAGGCCGCGGCGCGGGCCGTGGCCGCGGCGGTGGCCGACGCGCGCCGCAACGGCTCCCTGGCGGCCGACACGGGGGTCCGGGTCGTCCTGGACGCGGACCTGCCCGAGCACGCGTCCCTGGGCCGCACGGCCGCCGCGGGCAGCGCGGCGGCCCTGGCCCTGGCCGACATGGGCGGCGACCCGCCACCCGAGGGGATCGAGGCGGCCGGACGGGTGGCCATGGTCGCCCGGCCCGGCTGCGCGGTGCGCTTCAACCCCAGGGGACACACGTCGACGGTCCTGCCGTTCGACCTGGCCGCCGAGGGGCTGCGGCTTCTCGTCATCGACACCGGCGCCCTGCCCCGCCGCGATCCGCGCCCCGCCCGTGAGTCGGAGCTGGCGCGGGCGGAGGAGGTCCTGGGCCCGCTGCGCGCGGTCCGGGACCTGCCCGCGGCGCTGCGCGAGCTGCGCGACCCCGTCCTGCGCACGCGCGTGGAGTACGCGGTGACGGAGACGCACCGGCTCAACGCCGTCGTGGGCCTGCTGCGCGCGGGCCGCTCCGCGGAGGTCGGCCCGGTACTGACCGCCTCCCACCTGTCGCTGCGCCGGTTCGACCTGCCCACGCCGGAGGTGGACCTCGCCGCGGAGACCGCGTCCCGCGCGGGCGCCCGCGGCGTGCGGATGTCCGGGTGGCGCGGCACCGCCCTGGCCCTGGCCGCGGAGGACCGCGTCGAGCGCATCACCGGAGCCCTCGCCCGGGCCTTCACCGACCAGGGCCGGGTGGCGCCCCGGGTGCGTGCGGCCGTGCCCTCGGCCGGGGCCCACCGCTTGAGGTGACCTCGGTTCGGACGGATCTGGGCGAACCCGGCTACCCTTTCTGCGATCACATAGCCAGGAAGCACACCCAGACGTCCACGGCGCGGAGCAGATAGGCGAATCGATGGCTGACCGAAGGAGCGACTCCGGCTCGACCGGAGAACACGACAAGGCAGGTGTGTTCCGACGAGGGGGCACACCCGGTCGGCCGGACCAGTTCGAGAAGCTCTACCGCTCGCGCGAGTCCGAGCAGGCCTCGGCCGGCGGTCCGCGCCGGCTGCCCAAGGCCGGCGAGGTCCCTCCGGTGCGCCGGACCCCGCGCAAGCGCTCGACGCACTCGGCCGGGCGCGAGTACGACGGCCGCGGGATCGAGCGCCGCGCGAAGGAGAGGCGCCGCAAGCGCGTCTCCACCATCGTGACGAGCACGCTCGTGGTCCTGCTGGTCGTCCTCATCGGTGTGCCGACCGCGTTCTACCTGTGGGCGAACTCACGCCTGCAGCACGTGGAGGCGCTGCTGGACTACGACGAGCGCCCGGACCGCCAGGACGGCACGACCTACCTCATCGTGGGGTCGGACAGCCGTGAGGGCCTGGACGACGACCAGGTCCGCGACCTGGCCACCGGTCGGGCCGAGGGCCGCCGCACCGACTCGATCATGCTGCTGTACATCCCCGACGACGGCGAACCCACGATCATCAGCGTGCCGCGCGACTCCTACGTGCCCCTGGCCATCCCGGGCTACGCGGACAACAAGATCAACGCCTCGTTCGCCGACGCCGTCTGCGGGACCGACGAGGAGGGCGAGGAGATCTGCGGCGGCCCCGCGCCGCTGGTGGAGACCTTCGAGCGCGCCTCGGGCGTACGCGTCGACCACTACGTCGAGATCGGCATGGGCGGGTTCGTGGACCTGGTCGACGCCGTCGGGGGCGTGGAACTGTGCCCCGAGGAGCCGATGGTGGACCCCAAGGCGGGACTGGACATCGAGGCGGGCTGCCAGGAGATGGACGGCGGCACCGCGCTGGGCTACGTGCGCACCCGTGCCACCCCGCGCGCCGACCTGGACCGCATCCAGCGCCAGCGCGAGTTCTTCTCCGCCCTCGTACAGAAGGCCAGCGACCCCTCGACCCTGTTCAACCCGGTCCGGGCCATTCCGCTCGTCACCGCGGGCACCGACACGTTCATGGTCGACGAGGGCGACCGCCTCCGCCACCTGGCCACGATAATGCTGGCCCTGCGCGGCGGCACGGAGACCACCTCGATCCCCGTGGGCAGCACCCCGACCCTGGACGGCGTCGGCTCCGTCGTGCTCTGGGACGAGGAGCTCTCCGGGCAGATGTTCGCCGCCATCCAGGAGGGCGAGCCCATCCCCGAGAGCGTCCTGCGGGAGTAAGGGTGGGCTCGGGGCGCTTCACGCCGGGGCCTTCGTCGTCGCTACTGCCTGGCTCGCAAGCTCGCTGGCGGCAGAGACTCCTCCTGCAGGCACCGGCGCGCCCCTCACCCCTGTGCCTTCTTTGGGCCGCCGCTCGTTCCTCGCTTTGGCCCGGACAGACCCCCTGCGGTCCCCGCGACCGGAACCGCGTACCCCTCACCCCCTCGGGTCGAGGTAGGCCGCTTTCGTACCGCTTCAACCCGCTGGACCTGAGGCCCAGGGGGTTGAACGCGTGCATGCGCACCTCCGGGGCCGCAGGGGGTTGGGCGGGGCCGGTTCCGCTCACGGTCACCACAGGGGGGTTGAAGCCTCTACAGGTGAGCGGACCGCTGGGGGGTTCGCGAGGGGCGCGCCAGTGTTCTGCAGGAGGAGACGGGGCCGCAGCGAGCCTGCGAGCAAGGCAAGTCGACGACGAAGAACACTGGCCTCCCAGCGCCCCGAGCACGGGCCAAAGCGAGGAACGAGCGGCGGCCCCAAAAAACACAGGAGGGCGCCGACGCGCCCTGGAGGGCCTGGAGGTGCACTCCCGAGGAACGAGGGAGCGCACCGGAAGGACCGAAGGGCGCGTCTTAAAGGCGCCCGAACAGGCGAAGGGCCCGCCACCAATGGTGACGGGCCCTTCTTCGTGACGTTCCGTACTGTGCGCGCCTACCCCCCAGCGGGCGCAAAGCCGGCACGTCGGTCTGTTGTGGCCGAGGGGCTCGCACCCGCTCTGGCCTGCCGGTTCTCACCGGCGTGTCTCCACCATAGGTCAAAGTTCGCGAAAGGTGCGAATCCTGCCCACGTGTCTTACGTCGCACCCGAACGAGGCGACCCTCACCCGGGGTGGCCATACTCCCACCCACAGAGACCGCTTGTCCGACGAACACGGTAAACACGCTGAGAAAGTTGTGCGACGCCCCGTGTCCGAAGACCCCAAACGACGCGTTCCCGCGCAATCCCTCCTCCGGCCCGTGGGACGACGACGCCCGGGCGCCCCCTCTCGGGGACGTCCGGGCGTGGTGAAGGTCACCCGATCCGCCGGCTCGGTGCGGATCGCGCGAGACAGCCCCTAGGCCAGGCGCTTACTCAGGTTCTCGTCCAGAGCGGCGAGGAACTGCTCGGTGGTGAGCCACTCCTGGTCCTTGCCGACCAGCAGCGCGAGGTCCTTGGTCATCTGCCCGCCCTCGACGGTCTTGACGACGACGTCCTCGAGGGTGTTGGCGAACTCGACGACCTTCGGGGTGTTGTCCAGCTTGCCCCGGTGGTCGAGACCGCGGGTCCACGCGAAGATGGAGGCGATCGGGTTGGTCGAGGTCGGCTTACCCTGCTGGTGCTGGCGGAAGTGGCGGGTCACCGTGCCGTGCGCGGCCTCGGCCTCGACCGTGCGGCCGTCGGCGGTGCGCAGCACCGAGGTCATGAGGCCGAGCGAGCCGTAGCCCTGGGCGACGGTGTCGGACTGCACGTCACCGTCGTAGTTCTTGCAGGCCCAGACGTAGCCGCCCTCCCACTTGAGCGCCGCGGCGACCATGTCGTCGATCAGGCGGTGCTCGTAGGTCAGGCCGGCGGCGTCGAACTTCTCCTTGAACTCGGCCTCGAAGATCTCCTGGAACACGTCCTTGAACATGCCGTCGTAGGCCTTGAGGATCGTGTTCTTGGTCGACATGTAGACCGGGTAGTTGCGGTCCAGGCCGTAGTTCAGGCTGGCGCGCGCGAAGTCCTCGATGGACTTGCGGTAGTTGTACATGCCCATCGCGACACCGCCCTCCTCGGGGAAGTTCGCGACGTCGAACTCGACCGGCTCGCTGCCGTCGGCCGGGGTGTAGGTCATGGTGACCGTGCCCGGGCCGGGGACCTTGAAGTCGGTGGCCTTGTACTGGTCACCGTGGGCGTGACGGCCGATGATGACGGGCTTGGTCCAGCCGGGGACCAGGCGCGGCACGTTCTCGCAGATGATCGGCTCGCGGAAGACGACACCGCCGAGGATGTTGCGGATGGTGCCGTTGGGCGACCGCCACATCTTCTTGAGGCCGAACTCCTCGACCCGGGCCTCGTCCGGCGTGATGGTGGCACACTTGACGCCGACGCCGTGCTCCTTGATGGCGTTGGCGGCGTCGACGGTGATCTGGTCGTCGGTGCGGTCACGCTCCTCGATACCGAGGTCGTAGTACTTCAGGTCGATGTCGAGGTAGGGGAGGATCAGCCGGTCCTTGATGAAGGACCAGATGATCCGGGTCATCTCGTCGCCGTCCAGCTCGACTACGGGGTTTTCGACCTTGATCTTGGCCATGGCTGTGTGGCTGTCCCTTCAGTCTGCGCCACCACCTCGTACGACGGGCCGGTCCCGGTTCGTGGCCGTTCCCAGGTCCGCGCGCGGCGTTGTCCCACGCCCGCCCGGCGTCCGTGCTACCGGGGAGGCGGTGGCGTGTGTCGGTGTCGCGGTATCTCGACGTCAAGCTTATTCGACGCCTACGCGGACAGTTGCGGCGCCACCCACGCGAGCACGATCAGCAGCACCGCCATGCCGACGAGGGTGGTCAGATCGATCCAGCGCCGACGCACGGCGAGCATGCCGATCCAGTCCTTGGGCAGGAACAGCCGGAACGCGGCGGCCAGCAGCAGCGCGCACGCGATGATCGCCGGGCCGCGTTTGAAGTAGGCCGCGGCCACGACCACGATCCCCGCGGCCAGCGCCGACATGACGAGGAAGTAGGGGACCTGGGCGAGCCAGTCGGGCACCTCGGGACGTCCCTGGGGCCGATCCTCCCGGGTCTCGTCAGGTGTCTCCGCGTCCGACAACTCCGCCAACCCCGCTTCGTTCACCGTGTTCCGACCCGTCCGGTTTCCGACCTGCCCGCGTGACCCTCCCGGGCACCGCGGACGGGACCCCGGCACGGACGCGGTGGAACCGAGCGCCGACGCGGGAGAGACAGACCCATTGTAGGGATGAGTCTCGCCACGCCTCTGCACTCACGGAATCGGACTCGCCGCGTCAGGACCACCGGGCGTCCGATACCCCCTGCCGATTCCGCCACAGAGCCGTATTCCCGGGCCTTGTCCCCCTAACTCCGGAGTAAGCGCGTAGAACCCGTACCAGCCGGGTAACCAAGCTTGGGATGAGTGCACCGGTGAGCGAGGACCATCCCCTATGAACCCCACTCAACGCGCAGACCGCCCCTCAGTCCCCCGACAGCCACCCATCCCCCACCGCCGCCGCCCGCACCGGACACGCCAGCCCTATCCGGGAGGAGTCACCGTGGACGGGCCCTATCTCCGGGTGGAAGACACCGGGGACATCCACGCACTCGCCGCCGAGGTCACCACCGTGGGCCGGGGCGAGGGCGCCGACATCCGGCTCAACGATCCGAGCGTCTCCCAACTGCACGCCGAACTCGTCCGGCGCGGCCCCTACGTGTACGTGGTCGACCTCGGTCTCTCGCGCAACGGCACGCGCGTGAACGGCCGGCCCATCGCCCGCCGGGTCCTGGAGGAGGGCGACGTGGTGAGCTTCGGCACCGCGCGCTGCCGCGCGGGCGGGCTCCCCCGGGAGCAGATCAGCCCGGACATCGAACTGCGCCGCGGGGCCGCGCCCGAGCTCACCCGACGCGAACTCGACGTGCTCACGGCCCTGTGCCGCCCGGCGCTGTCGGAGGAGGCGTTCGTCGCGCCCGCCACGGCCAAGGACATCGCCGAGGCACTGGTGGTCACCGAGGCGGCGGTCAAACAGCATCTCCTGCGCCTCTACCAGAAGTTCCGTATCCCGGAGGGGCAGAACCGGCGCACCCGTCTGGCCAACGAGGTCGTGGCCCTGGGACTGGTGCGTCCGATGCCGATCAGCGGATCCGCGCGCCGGGCCAGCTGAGCCCGCTCGGCGGATCGGGCCGATCGGCGCCGTTCCGTCGCGGCGGGCGCCGCGACCAGCGGAACCGTGGGCGGCGGCAGCGGTCACGGCGACGGGCATCCGCCGCCGTTCGTCCGCCGTCCGGACACGCTGGCCCGTGGGCGCCGGGACGGCGTGCACGGCCGTGCGAGGGCCTGAGCCCTCCGGCCCCGGCGTCGGCGACAGCCGCCCGTCCCGACCTCGTTCACACCCGAGGCGACCACCGCCACTCGGGCCACCACCGCACCGACTGCTCACGCTCCGGCCACCACCGCTTGCCGCCAGCATCGGCTCAACCATCACCGCTCCGGCCGCCGCCGCTGTCCGCCAGCGCCCCGGCTGCCACCGCACCGACCGCCAGCGCTCCGGCCAACCCCGGCCCGGCGATCACCGGCTCCGACGCACCGGGGGCGGTGGCGCACTGTGCGCCACCGCCCCCGCGGTCCTTCGCCTTCGGCGGTCAGCCCGCCTGGCGTTCGGCCGCCTCGACCACGTTGACCAGCAGCATGGCGCGGGTCATCGGCCCCACGCCGCCGGGGTTGGGCGACATGAACCCGGCGACCTCGGGCACGTCCAGGGCGACGTCGCCCACCAGACCGTCGTCCGTGCGCGAGACGCCGACGTCCAGCACGGCCGCGCCGGGCTTGACCATGTCCTTGGTGATGAGGCCGGGCACGCCGGCGCCCGCGACGATGATGTCCGCGTTGCGCGTGTGCGCGGCGAGGTCACGGGTGCCCGTGTGGCACAGGGTGACCGTGGCGTTCTCCGACCGGCGGGTCAGCAGCAGGCCGAGGGGGCGGCCCACGGTGACGCCGCGGCCGACCACGACCACCTCCGCGCCCCGGAGCGGCACGTCGTAGCGGCCGAGCAGCTCCACGATGCCGCGCGGGGTGCACGGCAGCGGCGCCTCCTGCATCAGCACCAGCTTGCCCAGGTTGGAGGGCTGGAGGCCGTCGGCGTCCTTGTTCGGGTCGATGAGGCCCAGCACCCGGTTCTCGTCCAGCGCCCGGGGCAGGGGCAGCTGCACGATGTAGCCCGTGCACGCCGGGTCCTCGTTCAGCTCGTGGACGGCCCGCTCCACGTCCTCCTGCGAGGCGTCCGCCGGCAGGTCGCGGCGGATGCTCGCGATGCCGACCTGCGCGCAGTCGCGGTGCTTGCCGCGCACGTAGGAGTGGCTGCCCGGGTCGTCGCCGACCAGGACGGTGCCCAGCCCCGGAGTGATCCCCCGGGCCTTGAGCCTGGCCACCCGCTCGGCGAGCTCGCCGCGGATGGTCTTCGCGACGGCCTTGCCGTCCAGAACGGTCGCGCTCATGCGGTTCCCCTCGCTCTAGTGGAAGAAGTGGCGGGTGCCGGCCAGGTACATGGTCACCCCGGCGGCCTTGGCCGCGGCGATGACCTCCGCGTCGCGCACGGAGCCGCCCGGCTGGACGACGGCGCTCACACCGGCCCCGGTCAGGATCTCCAGCCCGTCGGGGAACGGGAAGAAGGCGTCGCTGGCGGCCACGGAGCCGGTCACGCGGTCACCGGCGCGGGTGACCGCCAGCCGGGCCGAGTCCACCCGGTTGACCTGGCCCATGCCCACGCCGACGGTCGCGCGGCCCGCGGCCAGCAGGATGGCGTTGGACTTGACGGCGCGCACGGCCCTCCAGGCGAAGGCGAGGTCGGCGAGGGTGTCCTCGCCGGCCGGGGTCCCGGTGGCCAGGGTCCAGGCGGCCGGGTCGTCGCCCTCGGCGTCGATCGCGTCGCGGGACTGCACGAGCAGACCGCCGCTGATCTGGCGGTTCTCCACGCCCGTGCCGAAACCGGTGCCCTCCGCGACCAGGAGCCGGATGTTCTTCTTCTTGGTCAGGACCTCGACCGCGGCCGGCTCGAAGCCGGGCGCGACGACGACCTCGGTGAAGATCTCCGCGATCTGCCCGGCCAGCTCCGCGCCCACGGTGCGGTTGGTGGCGATGACGCCGCCGAACGCGGAGACCGGGTCGCAGGCGTGCGCCTTGCGGTGGGCCTCGGCGTTGTCCGCGCCGACCGCGATGCCGCAGGGGTTGGCGTGCTTGATGATGGCCACGCACGGCTCGTCGAAGTCGTGGGCGGCCCGCAGAGCGGCGTCGGCGTCCACGTAGTTGTTGTAGGACATGGCCTTGCCGTGCAGCTGCTCGGCGCCGGCCAATCCGGAGGAGGGGGCGCCCGCGACCGTGTACAGGGCGGCCTTCTGGTGCGGGTTCTCGCCGTAGCGCAGGACGCTCTCACGCTCGTAGCCGATGCCGAGGTAGCCGGGCCAGCCGGAGTCGGCGGCCTCCGCGTCGGGGGCGTAGGCGCCGGCGAACCAGGAGGCGACCGCCGCGTCGTAGGTCGCGGTGTGCTGGAAGGCCAGTCCGGCCAGGCGCTTGCGCTGGTCCAGGGTGAAGCCGCCCTCGCGGACCGCCTGGAGGGTGGCGCCGTAGCTCGCCGGGTCGACCACGACCGCGACACTGCCGTGGTTCTTGGCGGAGGCGCGCACCATGGCGGGCCCGCCGATGTCGATCTTCTCGATGCAGTCGTCCTCGGAGGCGCCCGAGGCGACGGTGTCCTGGAAGGGGTAGAGGTTGACCACGACCAGGTCGAAGGGGGCGATGCCCAGCTCCTCGATCTTGGCGACGTGGTCGGGCTTGCTCCGGTCGGCGAGGAGTCCGGCGTGCACGTGGGGGTGCAGGGTCTTGACCCGGCCCTCCATGATCTCGGGGAAGCCGGTGACGTCCTCGACGTCGGTGACGGGGACGTCGGCGCCGCGCAGCTTCGCGGCCGTGGAGCCGGTGGAGACGATCTCCACACCGGCCTCGGCCAGGCCGGCGCCCAGCTCCTCCAGGCCGGTCTTGTCGTACACGCTGATCAACGCACGCCTGATGGCCTGCTGGGTCACCGGTTCTCCTTCGTGTCGGTCGCGTCGCTGACGCTGTGCTCTGTGCGGCCGGGCGCGGTCCGACCGAACCGCACGTGCCTGCCGTCGATGGTCCAGCCCTCGCGGGCGAGCCTGCCGACCGTGTCGACCAGCATCTCGCGCTCCACGGCCTTGATGCGCTCGTGGAGGCTGGACTCGTCGTCATCGTCCTCGACGGGCACGGCGACCTGGTCGATGATCGGACCGGAGTCGACGCCCTCGTCGAGGAAGTGGATGGTGGTGCCGGTCACCCGGACACCGTGGGCGAGCGCGTCACGGACGGCGTGCGCGCCGGGGAAGGAGGGCAGCAGCGCGGGGTGGATGTTGACCGCGGGGTGGCTGCCGACGACGTCGGGGCCGAGGATGCGCATGAAGCCGGCGGAGACCACGAGGTCGGGTTCGTACTCGGCGATCCGCTCGGCCATCGCCTCGTTCCACTTCGCGCGGTCGGGATGGTCGCGGAAGTTGACGACGAACGTGGGCACGCCGGCGGCTCTGGCCAGCTCGATCCCACGGGTTCCCTCACGGTCGGATCCCACGGCCGCGACCCGCACGCCGTAGGCGGGGTCCTGGGCCGCTTCCAGCAGGGCGGCCATGTTGCTGCCCGTGCCCGATATGAGGATGACCACTCGCGCGGACAAATGCTTCTCCCAGGTGTCGTAGAGAACGGTGCGGGAGAGACCTCCCGCGTCCGGGGGCGCCGGGGGACGGCGCAGCATCCGGAGGAACAGGGACACCCGGCACGGAGCCCGGGCAGGAGCCGGACCGCACCGCGGACGTCGTTCGGGGTGGCCCGCCTCCCCCGCGAAGCCGCCCCTGTGGGCGCTGTCGGGCGACGGGCGGGCCGACCGGGCCCGTCCGCGTCCCAACCCTATCGGTCCGGGTAGCGTCTACCCCACGGGGACCACACGTTTCGGGAACCCCGCCGCGGACCGACCAGAGCCCCGGGACCCCTCGGGGTTCCGGCACCGGATACGCTCCCGCGCAGGCGGAAGCGGACCATGACGCCCCTGGTGGCGTCCCTAAGGAGTGAACCTGTGACCGACAACAGCCCTGAGCCCCGGACCGACGGGCAGCCTCCCCGGATGGAACGCGGCGGCCTGTGGGGGCTGTTCTTCGGGATGGCCGGGCTGCTGCTTCCGCCCTACGGGGCGGTCCTCTCGGTGTTCGGCGTGGTCCAGGGCTTCCGGGCGCGACGGGCCGCGCGGGCCAACGGCACCACCGCACCGGGGGCGATCCTGAGCGTGGCCTTCGGTCTGGCGGGCCTGCTGCTCTCGGGGGCGATGACCTATGTGGCGATCGCCTACCGCGACGAGGTCGCCGACTACCGGACCTGCTCGGCGCGGGCGCACACGGTCGCCACGCAGTCCGAGTGCGACGACGCCTGGGAGGAGTCCACGGGCCTGCCGCCCAACGCCGTCGGCTGGTGAGGCGGGCCGGCGGCACACGTCCTCCGAAGGGCGGCGGGAGTTCTCCCGCCGCCCTTCTGCGTGCCCGGCACCCTTCCGGGCCACCCGTCGAGCCCGATTCCGGTCATTCCTCTTCATGGAAACGGCTGTTTTCCCCAGCATCGGCCACCTCCCAAGGGACTACACTTAGTATGCAATCGTTCACTAAAAGTGTTGCCCACGCGCCTGCGGAGAGGATCCGATGGACACCGAGACCCCCGGCTCGTCCGGACCGGAACTGAGGGAGTACACCGCCCTGCTGCGCCGCCGCCTGCGGCTGGTGGTCGCCGGTGTGCTCGGCGGACTGGTCCTCGCCACGGCCGCGGTGCTCACGGTGCCCCCCTCGTACACCTCCACGGCGGCCGTCCAGGTCCGCCCGACCGGAGTGGCCGAGCTCACCGGGGAGCGCTCCGGACGGGTGGCCGGGGACGTCAACCTCGACACGGAGGCACAGGTCGTGCTCTCCGACCAGGTCGCCACCCAGGCGGCCGACACGCTCGCGGAGTCCGGCGCAGCCGTGCCCGACACCCAGGACCTGCGCGAGCGGGTCGAGGTGACGGTGCCGCCCAACAGCAACGTGCTGGAGATCCACTACACCGCCGACAGCGCGGAGGGCGCGCGGGCGGGCGCCGACGCCTACGCGCTGGCCTACCTGGACCGGCGCGAGGCGCAGGTGCGCGAACTCGTGGGCTCCCAGCTCGACGCGCTGCGCGCGGAACAGGAGACGCGCTACGAGGCGCTGGCGGAGCTGGCAGCGGAGAGCGCCGGGGCGACCGGCACCGCCAGGGCCGGTGCGGACGCCCGCGCCGAGGCGCTGCGCGCGGAGATCGCCGAGCTGGGCAACGGCATCAGCCCGCTCGGCGCGCTCCAGGAGACCATCGTCCCCGGCCAGGTCATCACCCCGGCGTCCACGCCGGAGGGCCCCGCGTCCCCGATCCCCGCGCTGTGGCTGCTGGGCGGCGCCGCGCTCGGCCTCCTGGCGGGCCTGCTCGCCGCCGTGGCCCGCGACCGCCTGGACCCGCGCCTGCGCGACACCGAGGAGACCCCGCGGCTCAGCGGAGTCCCGGTACTGCTCGACCTGTCCGGGGGGCGGGGCTCCGAGCGCGCCGTGGGGCTGCTCGGCGACCACGAGGCCGACGGCCAGCGCGTGAACGAGGTCGCGCACCTGATCCGCACCCGGCTCGCCCCCGTCGCCGGCGTCGAGTCCGCTGCCACCGAGCCCGTGTCCGCGGAGACCGCCTCCGGCGAGACCGCGCCGGGCATGGCCGAGTCCGACGAGCCCGCGCCCGGACGGATCCTGTTCACCGCGGCCACCACGCCCGGCCGGGCGGGCGCGGTGGCCGCGGTCAACCTGGCCGCCGCCCTGGCCCGCACCGGCGCGCAGACGCTGCTGGTGTGCGTCGACCCGCGGACCGCGCCGATCGACGCGCTGCTGGGACTGGCGGACGGGCCCGGCCTGGCCGAGGCGCTGGTGGAGGGCGAGGACCCCGCCGAACTCACGGTCCGGCCCGACGCCGCCCCGCTCCTGCGGGTCCTGCGCCACGGTTCCGCCGATCTGGACGCCCCCGTGCGGGGGACGGCCATGGAGGACCTGCTGCACCTGCTGCGCTCGGCCGCCGAGTACGTCGTCGTCGCCCTGCCCGCGGCCAGTGAGCGCGCCGACGCCCATGCCCTGGCCGGGACCGCCGACCTGCTGCTGCCGGTGGTCGAGCTGGGCCGGACGCCCCGTGCCGCCCTGACCGGGCTCGTCGGGACCGCCGACCGCTTCGGCACGACGGTTCCCGGCACGCTGGTGCTTCCCCGCCAGCCGCGCGCCGAGGACTCCGTGCCCGCTACCGGGCGCAGTGCCGACTCCCGCGCCACGGCTTCCGACCGCTCCGCCGGCGCCGACCGGGTACCCGCCACCGCGTCGGGCGCCCCGGACGGGAGGACCGCGACACCGAAGAACGCCGAGCGGTCCGCGAGCGCCGGGAAGGTCGGGAAGCCCGAGAAGGCCGAGAAGGCCGACAGGACCGGGAAGACCGCAGCGACCGGTCGGGACGAGCGCGTGGCCGCCGACGCCGAGGCCGGGCGCCGATGAGACGACGTTCGCCCGCGCCCGGCACCGCGACGACGGCCCGGACGACCAACCGCGTCGACCCCGGCGTCGGCCTCGGTCCGGGACTCGGCGCCTGCCTCGGCGCGGGCCGGGTCACCGGGTGGCCGCTGCTGTGGCTGCTGGCGGGGTATCCGCTGTGGTGGGCGCTGGGGCTGGGCCAGTTCGCGTACTGGCTGTTCGCGGTACCGATGGCCGCCGAGCTCGTGCGCCGGCACCGGACGGTCGGGCTCCGGGTGCCGCCGGGGTTCTGGCTGTGGGCGCTGTTCCTGCTGTGGACAGTGCTCGGCCTGCTCCTGGTCCCGATGGACCTGCCCGGCACGGTGCCCGGCAGCGGCGGCTACGGCGGGGCGGTGCTCCGGGTGGTCAACTACCTGGTGCTGACCGTCCTGCTGCTCTACGTCGGCAACCTGTCCGAACGCGAGCTGCCCACCCGCCTCGTGCTGTGGGCGCTCTCGCTCCTGTGCCTGTCCACCATCGCCGGCGGCTACCTCGGGATGCTCGCGCCCCGGTTCGAGTTCACCGCGCCGACGGAGTACCTGCTCCCGGGGTCGCTGGCCGGCGACCCCTACATGCAGGCCCTCATCCATCCGGCGTCGGCGCAGGTCATGGACATCTTCGGGTACGAGTCCGCCCGACCCAAGGCACCCTGGGAGTACACCAACCTGTGGGGCTACATGCTGTCCCTGCTGCTGGTGTGGATGCTGGTGGCGTGGTCGGTCCACGGCACGGGGTGGGTGCGCTGGGGCGCGGTCGCCCTCGCCGCCCTGTCCATCGTCCCGATCGTCTACTCGCTCAACCGCGCGCTCTGGGCGGGCCTGGCGCTCACCCTGGCCTTCGCGGCGGTCCAGGCGCTGCGCCGGGGGCGGGTGGCGCTGGTGGGCGGCTGCGCGGTCGTGGCCGCGGTGGCGCTGCTGGTCCTGGCCGCCTCCCCGTTGGCCGACGTCGTGCGCACCCGCGCCGACAACCCGCACAGCGACGACGGACGGGCCGCCACCAACGCCCAGTCCGTGGCGGCGGCCGACCACTCCCCTGTCCTGGGGTGGGGCACCACCCGCGAGGGGCTGGGCAGCGAGCAGTCCATCGCGATCGGGCCCAGTGCCGAGTGCCCCACGTGCGGCCACCACGTCATCGGCAACGCCGGCCAGCTGTGGATGACCCTCATCGCGAACGGCTGGATCGGCACCGCCTTCTTCCTCGCCTTCTTCGCCTTCACCGCCTGGCGCCACCGCTCGGTGACCACCCCGGTCGGACAGGCCGCGCTGCTCACCGTCCTGCTGCTGTTCTGGTACATGCTCTTCTACGTCGCGCTGATGTCTCCGCTGGCCGTCACCCTCATCGCCGTCGCCCTGCTCTGGCGGGGCGGGGCGACGGTGCCGACCGGAGCCGCCGCGCACCGCCACGGAGGTCGATGGTGAACAGTGAGACGACCTACCTCACGGACGTGGCCGCCGTGCTGTGGCCGTGCGGCGGCCTGCTCGGCCCCGACGACGGGAGCGTGCGCAGGCTGGTGCGCCGCGACCGGGGCAGCCAGTACCTGCCGGTGCCCAACGCGCAGAGCCCGCGCGTGATCCTGCCCGCGCACAACCGGTGGGCGGCGGCGCGCGGGATCGCCTCGTTCGCCCAGGGCCACTCGTTCGCCGAGCGGCTCCGCACACTCCTGCTCACCGGGGCCTTCGCCACCGGTCTGGCGCCGCTCATCCTGCGCGACCGGCTGTACGTGGGCGCCGGTCCCGGGATCGAGCACGCGCTCACCGCCGCGCTCGACCGCGACCTGGCGATCGCCATCCACGTCGGACCGCCGCGGGCCAACCGCAAGCCGGTCCTGCTGCTCCTGAGCCCCGCCGGCCGCACGATCGGCTACGCCAAGGTGGCCATCAACGAGCTCACCGCGCGCCTGGTGCGCGCCGAGACCCGGGCCCTGCGCCTCCTGGCCGACGCGCGGCTCAAGGACGTGACCGTGCCGCGCCTGCTGTACGAGGGCGAGTGGAACGGCCAGCCGCTGCTCGTCCAGGAGGCGCTGCCGGTGGGCGACCAGACCGACCGCCCCACCCGCCGCCAGCTGCTCCGCTGCGTGATCCAGATCGTCAACCTCGCCCGCGTCCGCGAGCGGTTCCTGTCCGCCAGCCCGTACCGGCGCGCCCTGGAGGAGCGGATCGTGACCCTCGGCGCGCGGCCGGAGGCGGCCCCGCTGCGGGCGGCCCTGCGCCGCCTGCCCGACGTGCGCATCCCGTTCGGGGCCTGGCACGGCGACCTCACCCGGTGGAACATCGCCAGCACGTCCCGGCGAGCCTTCGTGTGGGACTGGGAGCGGCTGGCCATGGACGCGCCCGTGGGATTCGACGCCTTGCACTACGACCTCAACGAGTGCGTGCAGGCGGGTGTGCACCCCGGGGTGCACCGGTGGCTGGACAGCGGGTCGCGGCTGCTGCGCGACCCCCTCATCAGCGGCACCGGGCTGCGCGCGCACACGGTCTCCACCGTGATGGCGCTCTACCTGATCGACCTGGCCACCCGGTACCTGCACGACCGTCAGTCCGAGAGCGGCGGCCACCTGGCCTCCGTCGACGACTGGCTGCTGCCCGCCCTCGACGGCCTCCAGGAGAGAGCCGTGCACGAGGCCTCCCACGCCGACGACCCGCCCCTGGGCGCGGTGTGACCCCCACGCCGCGACAGCGCCCATGGCACGCCGGTGCTCCGCACACCGGGACGCGCCCCCTGGGGGACTCGGTGACGGGACCCACGACGGGGTTCGCGAGGGGCGCGCCAGTGTTCTGCAGGAGGAGCCGGGGCCGCAGCGAGGAACGAGCAAGGCAAGTCGACGACGAAGGCCCCGGCAGGAAGCGCCCCGAACCCACGGGCCGAAGCGAAGCGACGGCCCAATGACAACACAGAAAGGACCCAGAGATGCCCAGGGACCCCTCCCCTGTCCCCCTCCGGCGCCTCGCCGAGCGGGGACGCCGTGCCCTGCTGCCCCTGTCCGACGGGTGGGGGTCGGCGACCGCCCGGGCCCGCGCGCTGCCCGACTTCCTCATCTGCGGCGCTCAGCGCGCGGGCACGACCTCGCTGTTCAAGGCGCTGGCCCAGCACCCCGCCGCCACCGGACCCACCCTGCGCAAGGGGGTGCACTTCTTCGACACGGGCTACCGGGACGACCTCGACCGCTACCGTGCCCACTTCCCGACGCGGACACGGCTGCGCGCCCGCGGCGGGCGGCCACGGGTGCGGGTGTTCGAGTCCAGCCCCTACTACCTGTTCCACCCCCTGGCCGCCGAGCGGATCGCCCGCGACCTGCCCTGGGTGCGGGTCGTGGTGATCCTGCGCGACCCGGTGGAGCGCGCCTACTCCGCGCACGCCCATGAGAGTGCCCGCGGGTTCGAGGACCAGCCGTTCGAGAAGGCGCTGGAGCTGGAGCCCCAGCGGCTGGCGGGAGAGGAGGAGCGGCTGGCGGCGGACCCCGCCTACCGCTCCCACTCCCACCAGCACCACGCGTACACGGCGCGCGGCCGGTACGTCGACCAGCTCGTCCGGATGGAACGGCACCTGGGCCGGGACCGCGTGCACGTGGTGGACCACGCCGACCTGTTCGACGGCACCCCGCGCGCCCTGGCGGAGATCGAGCGCTTCGTGGGCCTGCGGCCCGGGCCGGAGCGGAGCCCGGGGCGGCACAACGCGCGCGTGCGGGACCGGATGCCCGAGTCCCTGCGCGACGAACTCGCCGCCCGGTTCGCCGACAGCGACGCCCGCCTGGCCGAGTGGTGGGGTCGGACGCCGTCATGGCGACGGTGACCACCGCGGCGGACGGCGGGTCGCACGCCCTGCGGCGCGTCCTGCGCGGCGGTGTCGTCAACCTCGTGGGCACGGCCGTGGGCGCGGTCCTCAACCTCGCCCTCATCGTGATGATCACGCGCGCCCTCTCCCAGGAGACGGCCGGGCTGCTGTTCGCGGCGACGTCGGTGTTCATGGTCGCGGCGGCGGTCGCGAACGTGGGCGCGCCGGACGGGCTCGTGTACTTCATCGCGCGCATGCGGGTGTTCGGGCGCGCCGACGGGGTGGCGCGGCTGCTGCGCCTGGCCATGGGTCCCACGGTGGCCGCCGCGTGCCTGTTGGGGCTGGTACTGCTGGTGTTCGCCGAGCCGATGGCACAGGCGTTGGGCACCGACGAGGCCGCCACGTACCTGCGGCTGCTGGCCCTGTTCCTGCCGTTCGCGGTGCTGACGGACACGGCGCTGGCGGCGACGCGCGCCCACCACGACATGTCGGGGACGGCGGTCGTGGAGAAGGTGGGCCGGCCGCTGGCGCAGGTGGTGCTGGTGGGGGCGGTGGCCCTGAGCGGTGCGGGCGGGCTGCTGGCCCTGTCATGGGCGGGGCCGTACCTGCCCGCGGCGGTGGTGGCGTGGTTCTGGCTGGGTCGCGTCCTGCGCCGAGCGGCGCCGGACGCGACGACCGGAGCGCAGGGGGTGGCCGGAACGGCCGAGGCGACCGGGGCGAGCGCCGTACCGGGCCGCGTGCTGGACGGCTCACTCGACGTGACCCCGCGCGCGTTCTGGACCTTCGCGCTGCCCAGGGCGGTGGCCGGGGTGGCGCAGATGGGGATCCAGCGCGGCGGCGTGATCCTGGTGGCGATGCTCAACGGTCTGGCGGGCGCCGCCGTGTTCACCGCGGCGACGCGGGTGATGGCGGTGGGCCAGTTCGGTACGCAGGCGGTGCTGGACGCGGCGCAGCCCCGGTTCGCCGAGCAGATCGCCACCGGCGACCACGCCGGTGTGCGCGGGCTGTACCAGGTGGCGACGGGGTGGCTGGTCTGCCTGACCTGGCCGCTGTACCTGGGCGCCCTGGTGTTCGCGCCCGAGGTGATGCGGCTGTTCGGGCCGGAGTACCGGCTGGGCGCGGCGGCCCTGGTGGTGGTGTGCGCCGGCCAGCTGGCGGCCTCGGTGCTGGGGATGGGCGACCTCATCCTCGCGATGACGGGCCGCACCGGCCTCAACCTGCTGAACAACGTGCTGGCCCTGGTGGCCAACGTCCTGGCGTGCCTGGTCCTGGTGCCCGCACTGGGCGCGACGGGGGCCGCGACCGCCCTGGTCGGAGCGGTGATCCTGCGCCGGGTGCTGCCGCTGTGGCAGCTGCGGACCCTGGTGGTGCTGCATCCGTTCAGTCGCCCGGTGATGACGGCGGCCGCCTCCGCGCTGGTGTGGTTCGCCGCCCTGCCGGCACTGCTGACGTGGGTCATGGGCACCGGTCTGCCGACACTGGCCACGGCGGCGTGTCTGGGAGCCCTGGGGCACCTGGCGACGGTGTGGTACCTGCGCGGTCCGCTGGAGCTGTGTCCGGGCCGGTGAGGGGTGGTTCCGGGTTCTCCGACCTCGTCGCTGACTACTCTTGGTTATGGGATGATGACGATATGTTCGATCGACCGGTTCTCCTGGTGGCGTCCAGCGGGGGCCATCTCGCCCAGCTGTGCTCGCTCCGTCCCTGGTGGCGGGACAGGAAGCGTGTGTGGGTGACCTTCCGCACTCCGGACGCCGAGTCCGCGCTGGACGGCGAGGAGGTGCGCTGGGCCCACCACCCCACCACCCGCCACATCGGCAACCTGCTCCGCAACACCTGGCTGGCGCTGCGGGTCCTGCACCGGCTCCGGCCGTGCGCGGTGGTCACCACCGGCGCCGGGGTGGCCCTGCCGTTCTTCGTGCTGGCCTGGGTGCTGCGGATCCCGACGGTCTACATCGAGGTCTACGACCGCATCGACACCCCCACCCTCACCGCCCGTCTGTGCCGCCCCTTCACCCGGCTGTCCCTCGCCCAGTGGGAGGAGCAGCGCTCGTTCATGCCCAGCGCCATCACGGTAGGACCGCTCCTGTGAC
Organism: Nocardiopsis aegyptia; assembly: GCF_013410755.1. Classification (GTDB taxonomy): domain Bacteria; phylum Actinomycetota; class Actinomycetes; order Streptosporangiales; family Streptosporangiaceae; genus Nocardiopsis; species Nocardiopsis aegyptia. The sequence goes on along the minus strand of NZ_JACCFS010000001.1, from coordinate 4,610,824 downwards.
CGAACAGACCACGACCGAGGTTCAGACGCCCGACGACAGCGACCACCCCGACGTGGTGGTGAGCCTGGGGACGGACCACCACTCGTTCGACCGCCTGGTGCGGTGGATGGACGACTACGCCCGCCGCCACCGCGACCTGCGCGTACTCGTCCAGCACGGGCACAGCACGGCACCGAGGAAGGCCGACGGGACACCGTTCCTGCCCGGCGAGGACCTGGGCGAGCTGATGCGCCGTGCGCGCGTCGTGGTCACCCACGGCGGGCCGGGGACCATCCTCCAGGCGCGCGGGACCGGCCACCTGCCGATCGTGGTCCCCCGGGACCCCGAGCTGGACGAGCACGTGGACGACCACCAGCTCCTGTTCGTGCAGCGCCTGGAGGACACCGAGCGGGTGCGCTCGTGCACCACCCCGCAGCAGCTCGCCGGGTTCATCGACCGGGCGCTGGCCTCCCCGGAGGAGTTCCGCGTGAACGAGGACCGCGAGGACGGCCCCGAGCGGGCCGCCCTGCGCGCGGGCGCCCTCATCGACCTGCTGACCGCTCCCGCCGGCGCCGCGTCCTCCCCCGGGCCGGGCGCCGCCGAGGACACGGACACCGCCGGGCCGGGCGCCGCAGGAAGCGCGGACACCGCGGCGGAGGGTCCCGCCGGCGCCCGGACGTGGCCGGACGTGACCGTGGTCGTGCCCACCCGTGACCGCCCCGAACTGCTGCGCCGCACTTTGGAGGCCGTGCACGACCAGGACTACCCGGGCCGCATCACCACGATCGTGGTGTTCGACAACGACCAGCCCGACCCCGCGCTGGCCCGCGACGGGGGCGAGCGGCCGGTGCGGGTGGTCACGAACTCGATGACGCCGGGGCTGGCGGGCGCCCGCAACACGGGCGTACTGGCCGCCGACACCGACCTGGTGGCCTTCTGCGACGACGACGACACCTGGCTGCCCGGCAAGCTCACCGCCCAGGTCGAGGTCATGCTGGCCGAGCCCGACACCGAGATGGTGTGCTGCGGCATCCGGGTGGTCTACGACCGCGTCCAGGCGGAGCGGGTGCTGGACCGCACCAGCGTCACGTTCGCGGACCTGCTGCGGTCGCGTCTGACCGAGCTGCACCCGTCCACGTTCCTCATCCGCCGCCGGGCGATGATCGACGGCTGCGGGACCGTCAGCGAGGAGATCCCCGGCAGCTACGCCGAGGACTACGAGCTGCTGCTGCGCCTGGCCAGGCGGGCGCCCATCCGCAACATCCCCGAACCGGGCGTGCGGGTCCTGTGGCACCGCCGCTCCTACTTCTCCGGGCGCTGGCAGACCATCGCGACCGCGCTGCGCTGGTTGCTGGAGCGCTACCCCGAGTTCCGGCTCGTCCCGCGCGGCTACGCGCGCGTGAGCGGGCAGATCGCCTTCGCGGAGGCCTCGGCGGGCCGCAGGGGCGCGGCGCTGCGGTGGATCGGCCGGACGCTGTGGCGCCGGCCCGCGGAGGGGCGCGCGGCGCTGGCCCTGCTGGTCGTGTGCGGGGTGCCGCCCGCGTGGATCCTGCGCCTCCTGCACCTGCGCGGCAAGGGCGTCTAGGAAGGGGCGTGGCGGGCGTCCGTCGACAGTGCGCCGCTCCCGAACGACGGCACCACCCGCGACGTCCGTAGACTCCGGGGTGAGCGGGCCGCGGGGCCGCTCGGCCCCGCGGCCCGGACGTGTCTCCGGAGCACGCGGAGGGCCGCCGCGGCACTTCCCACACCGGATTTGCGTTATCCGACGGCCGCGCCACGTCGACCTGCGGCGACCCTCCCCCCACCCTCGACAGGGCCCTGAACAGCGACTCCACGCCCTCCGACCGGATGAGTAGCGTGTCCGCCAGGGCACGCACCGGCGGTTCCCCGCTCCGTCGCCGTGGACCCCCACCCCGGCGACGCGACCGGTGCGCCCACCCCACGTCACCCCCATGTGAGAGGGCGGACCCATGACCGCACCCCTGGACACCCCGACGAGCAGGCGCACCCTGCTCACCGCGACCACGGCCACCGCCGCGGTCGGCGGCCTCGCCGCCGCCGGGTGCGCCCCGGCGCCGGCGGCCGAGACCCAGAGCTCGACGGACTCCGACGCCCCGACGGACTTCGTCCACCCCGGGCTGCTGCACACCGAGGAGGACTTCACCCGGATGGCCGCGGTCGTGGCCGACGGCGCCGAACCCTGGGCGTCGGGCTGGGAACGGCTGACAGACAACGGGCGCTCGCAGTCCACCTGGACGCCGCGCCCGCTGGCCACGGTCGTCCGGGGCGGCGAGGGCACGAACGTCGGCCAGTTCTACACGGACGTCCACGCCGCCTACCAGAACGCGCTGCGCTGGAGGGTCGGCGGCGACGAGGCGCACGCCGAGGCCGCGCGCGACATCATCAACGCCTGGTCGGCGGAGCTGACCGAGGTGACCGGCAACGCGGACCGCTACCTGGCCGCGGGCCTCTACGGCTACCAGCTCGCCAACGCGGCGGAGATCGTCCGCGACTACGACGGCTTCGACCTGGGCCGCTGCCAGGAGATGCTGCTCACCGTCTTCTACCCGCTCAACGACCGGTTCCTGCGCGAGCACAACGACGCCTGCGTCAGCAACTACTGGGCCAACTGGGACCTGTGCACCATGGCCGCGATCATGTCCACGGGCATCCTGTGCGACGAACGGGCCATGTTCGACCAGGCCGTCGACTACTTCAAGGAGGGCGGGGGCAACGGGGCGATCGGCAACGCCGTCCCGCACTTGCACGACGGCGGGCTGGGGCAGTGGCAGGAGAGCGGGCGCGACCAGGCGCACTCGATCCTGGGCATCGGGCTGATGGCCACGGTCTGCGAGACGGCGTGGAGCCAGGGCGTGGACCTCTACGGCTACGACGACAACCGCTTCATGAAGGGCTGCGAGTACGTGGCCAGGTACAACCTGGGCGAGGACGTGCCCTACACCCCCTACGAGTGGGAGACCGGGCAGAACTGCGACTACCGCGTCCAGGAGGCGATCTCCGAGCAGGCACGCGGCCAGGTCCGGCCCGTGTGGGAGATGGTCTACAACCACTACGCGGTCCGCCGGTGCCTGGAGGTGCCGAACGTCGCGGCCATCGCGGAGGCGCGCGCCGAAGGCGGGGGCGGCGACTACGGGTTCGGCGGCGGCGGGTTCGACGCCCTCGGCTTCGGAACGCTGGCCTACACACTCTGACCGGCCGGCCACGGCCACGGCCACGAACGACGGCGCCCGCCCCCGTGCGATGGGGCGGGCGCCGTCGTCACCGGAACCGGTCCTAGCCCTCCCACAGGCCTCCGCAGCTCGGGAGCGCCTCGCCGTCCGCGGTGTCCGGCGCCCCGTCCCCCGCCGTGTCCTCGGTGCCCTCTCCGTCCTGCGCGGGGCTCTCCTCCTCGGAGGCGGCGGGGCTCCCGCCCGCGCCCGAGGTCACCGGAGCACCGGCTCCCTCCGGTTCGGCGGCCGCCACCTGGTCGGTTCCGGCCGCGGAGTCCGCGGGGTCCTGGCCCCCGCACGCGGAGACCGCGAGCGCCGCGGTGATCGCCAGCCCCACGGCGGCGGGCCGCACCGCGGGTCGGCCACGGAGGTTCCTCAAGCTCTGCATCGTCGTCCCTCTTCGTCGTCGGCGTCCGGATCGGCGCCGTTCGGACAGGAGACGTCGCTCGGGCACCGGGATAACGACAAAGCCCGCACTTCCGCGGAGAACAGGACCTAGTCGTGGTCGCCGACGCCCTGGTCCCGGCCGTGGGCGTACTCGGCCAGGCGCCGGACGCGGTCGGGCAGGTTCACGTAGGGGTCCCGCCCGGCCATCTCGAAGCCCTGGCGCGCGAAGCGGTTGGCGCCGATCCGGAAGTCGCACCCCGAAGAGACCTTGTTGTCCCAGACCTTGACCGCCCGGACCCGCTCGTACTCGCGCAGGACCCGGGGGATGTCGGCGTACCAGCGCAGCGTCTCCCGGGGGCCGATGTCGGTGGTGCCCATCTCGCCGATCATGACCGGCTTGTCGGGGTCGATGCCGTGCCGCGGCCCCTCCCGCTGGATCCACTCGTAGGCGGGGGCGAGCGCCTCCTCGAAGGAGTCCACCCCGTCCCAGTGCGGCATGGTGTCGCAGTGGGTCATGTTGTACGCCTCCCAGCTGATCCAGTCGACGTAGTCGTTGCCGGGCCACAGCCCCGGGAGGCGGTCGAGGTTGCCCTCCCAGCCCGTCACGTTCCACACCCAGATGGCGTTGTCCGCGCCCTCCCGGCGGTACAGGTCCACGATGTGCCGCCAGCTGCGGACGAACTCCTCGGGCGTGCCGCGGTTGTTGTAGCGCTGGTTGCCGTCGGCCTCGTGGTCGAAGGTGACGAAGTAGGGAACGCCCAGCTCGGCGATGCCCCGGGCCTGGGCGCGCAGGCTGTCGTCGAACCGCCCGGCGATGATGTCGGCGTAGTCGATGGCGGGGTGGCCCTGGCGTTCGAAGCGCCGTGCCTCGATGTTGGTGTGCACGAAGCGGCCCTCGGCGACCATGCGGCGCTCGCGTTCGCCCGGCACGTGGGCCTGGTCGATGCCGCGCCAGGTGTAGACGATGTCCATGTCGCGGCCGACGGCGGACTCCAGCGGCTCGACGTCGTCCCGGTAGGGGCTGGCGCCCCACCAGACACCGCAGCTGGGCTCCAGGATGTCCGAGACCGTGCACGCGAGTTCGGCCGGCATGCCCAGGAACGAGGCGGTGGGTGGGGCGGACCGGTGCACCGGCCGCTCGTCGGGCCCGGTCGCGCTCTCGGGTCCGGTCGCGCTCTCGGGTGCGTCGCCCACACCCGTCACCGTCAGTGCGACCGCCAGTGCGCCCGCCGCCGCCATGCCCCGTACCGGTCCCCTGTCCACGGTCCACGCCCCCCGAGTGAGATTCGACAACGCAGAGTACTCAGTCAATCACCAAAGGTTCGTTTGGGTGTCGTGCGACATACCACCGGCATTCCGGACATCAGTATCCGTAGCGCCGGAGCGAGGGGCAGGTCACGGCGCTGACCAGGTGCCGCCGCCAGGGCGCGAGGTCCCGGCGCCACCCGTGGTCGGCCCGCACGCCCACGGGGCCGTCCGCGAACCGCATGGGATTGCCCGACACCGCGTGGCCGCGCGAGAGCCGCACACCGTCGGGGCCCAGGTCGAGCGGGCGCCCGGCGTGCCCCGCGAACGCCGCCACCCGGCCGAACTCCGCTTCCGGGTCGGCCACGAAGTCCTCGTAGCGCACCCGCAGCGTCGGCGTTCCCCGCCGGGCCAGGGCGTCCAGCGCCGCGTTCTGCGCCAGCCACTGGACCGCCGACCGGCCCGCGGAGTAGCGGGCCATCTCCGGCTCGCTGCTGTCGGGAGAGGCGTCCGGACGGGCGACGCGCTTGCTCCAGGAGTGGGCGACCGCGCGGGGGTCGCGCACGATGTGCAGCAGGTGGAGGCTGGAGCCGTAGCGGCGGCGCAGACACGCGGCGAGCGAGGCGTGCTTGCTGGCGTCCACGACGACGTGCGCGCCGCTGACCAGGCACACGGCCGAGTACAGCCGGTGGTACAGCTCGGTGTAGCGGTCGGCGCGCGCCGCCAGCACCCCGTCGCGCCCGATGCTGAGCAGGGCGGGCAGGTAGCGGGTCCGGTCGACGCCGTCCTTGAGCCGCAGTACCTCGCGCACGTCCAGCCGGTCCCAGCCGCCGAACGCCTCCTTGCCCACGTCGCCCCAGAAGCCGCAGTCGGCGAACGGGCGCCCGCAGCCGCAGCGCTCGTTCTCCAGCAGCCCGCGCCGCCACAGGTGCACGACCTCACCGATCGCGACGAAGCCCGGGAGCTCCCCGAGCAGGCGTTCGATCAGGGTCGAGCCGGAGCGGCCCATCCCGCCCACGAAGACCAGACGATAGTCATCCACCCGGCCAGGGTATGACCTACCGTTACGCCGTGCACACGAAATGCCACAACCGGTGCCGACTCTGACACGGCGACGGCCCCGGACCTGGGTTCCCCCCAGCCCGGGGCCGCTCGCGCGGGTCACGCTCGGGCGTCACGTGGCGTGCTGTGGACGCGCGGGGACTCCACAGCCGCCCGCGTCACAGGCCCTGGACGCTGAGCAGTCGGTTGACCGTGCCCGACGGCACACCGCCGACCTTGTCCCGTCCCGCGTTGTCGACGAGCCAGGCCCGTGCTCCCAGCCGCCCTCGCAAGCTCGGACGCGGGGCGCTTCACGCCGGGTCCTTCGTCGTCGCTACTGCCTGTCCCGCCCGTCGCCCGCCACCACCCTCAACGGACGCCTCCGGCGCAGTCCTGTCCCCGGCTCGCAGGCGGCAGAGACTCCTCCTGCAGGCACCGGCACGCCCCTCGCTGGTGCCCTCTGCGCCCTCGCAAGCTCGGACGCGGGGCGCCGTACGCCCCGGTCGGCCTCGTCGGCCCGGAAGCCTAGTCGGCCTTGACGACCATGCCGGCGCCGACGGTCACGTTGGTGGCCTCGTCGATGAGGATGAAGCCGCCGGTCTGCCGGTTCTTGCAGTACTCGTCCACGAAGAGCGGCTGGGTCGCGCGCAGCCGCACCCGGCCGATCTCGTTGAGCGCCAGGTGGTCGGCCTGCTCGTCGCGGTGCAGTGTGTTGACGTCCAGCCGGTAGCGCAGGTCCTTGACCATGACCTTGGCGGTCCGGCTCGTGTGCTTGATGATGAGCTTGGAGCGCGGCGTGAGCTTGCGCGCGTCCGTCATCCAGCAGACCATCGCCTCCAGGTCCTGCGAGACCGCCGGCGAGTTGTTGGGCCGGCTGATCATGTCGCCCCGGGAGATGTCGATCTCGTCCTCCAGCAGGAGGGTGACCGACATCGGCGAGTAGGCCTCGGCGATCTCGCCGTCCGCGGTGAGGATCTTGGCGATGCGCGTGGTGAGGCCGGACGGGAGGTGGACGACCTCGTCGCCGGGCTTGAGCACGCCGCCCGCCATCTGGCCCGCGTAGCCGCGGTAGTCGTGCAGCTCGGGGTCGGCGGACTTCTGCGGCCGGATGACGTACTGCACCGGGAAGCGCGCGTCGATCAGGTTGCGGTCCGAGGCGATGTGCACGTTCTCCAGGTGGTGCAGCAGCGAGGGCCCGGAGTACCAGGGCATGTTCTCCGACTGGCTCACCACGTTGTCGCCGTGCAGCGCGGAGATCGGGACGAAGGTGAGGTCCGGCACGTCGAGCTTGGTCGCGAAGTCGGCGAACTCGGCCTTGATCTCCTCGAAGCGGTCCTGGGAGTAGTCCACCAGGTCCATCTTGTTCACCGCCAGCACCAGGTGCGGCACCTGGAGCAGCGTGGTGAGGAAGGCGTGGCGGCGGCTCTGCTCCTGGAGGCCCTTGCGGGCGTCCACCAGGATGATCGCCAGGTCCGAGGTGGAGGCGCCGGTGACCATGTTCCGGGTGTACTGGATGTGCCCGGGGGTGTCGGCGATGATGAAGGTGCGCTTGGGGGTGGCGAAGTAGCGGTAGGCCACGTCGATGGTGATGCCCTGCTCGCGCTCGGCGCGCAGGCCGTCGGTGAGCAGCGCCAGGTTGGTCTGCTCCTCGCCGCGCGCCGTGCTGGTGCGCTCCACCGCGTCGAGCTGGTCCTCGAAGATCGACTTGGAGTCGAACAGCAGTCGGCCGATCAGGGTGCTCTTGCCGTCGTCGACGGATCCCGCCGTCGCGAACCGCAGAATGTCGTTGTTCATGCTTGCCTGGTCCCTGGAGAAGAGGTTCGTGCGCCCGGAGCGCCGGGATGCGAGTCGTGGGCGGGGCTCGGAGGTACGCGGGGGCTAGGGCGTGTTCGGTGGATGCTGCCCGTCGCGAGCGGCGCATCCAGTGGTGCTCTCCCAAGGCCGAAGAAGGAGTCAGCCTGGTTTGGCTGTCGACTGATGAGAACGCAGCGAGAGTGCCGCTGGGGCGCCGTGCAGCAGGGTGAGTATCCGCCGAACATGCCCTAGAAGTAGCCCTCGCGCTTGCGGTCCTCCATGGCCGCCTCGCTGGCCCGGTCGTCGGCCCTGGTCTGTCCGCGCTCGGTGATCCGGGTCGCGGCGATCTCGGCGATGATGTCGTCCAACTCCACCGCCGTGGACTTGACGGCACCCGTGCAGGTGAGGTCGCCGACGGTGCGGTAGCGCACGGTCTCGGTGAACACCGTCTCGGTCTCGTCGCGCTGGATGAGCGGCGAGTCGGAGAGCAGGATGCCGTCCCGCTCGAAGACCCGGCGCTCGTGGGCGAAGTAGATGGAGGGCAGTTCCAGGCGCTCGCGGCGGATGTAGTTCCACACGTCGAGCTCGGTCCAGTTGGAGATCGGGAAGACCCGGATGTGCTCGCCCCGGTTGATCCGGGTGTTGAACACGCTCCACAGCTCGGGCCGCTGGTTCTTGGGGTCCCACTGGCCGAACTCGTCCCGGAAGGAGAAGACGCGCTCCTTGGCGCGGGCCTTCTCCTCGTCGCGGCGGGCCCCGCCGAAGGCGGCGTCGAAGCCGTTGTCCTCGATCGCCTCCAGCAGCGCGGAGGTCTGCAGGCGGTTGCGGCTGGCCCACCGGCCGGTGGGCTCGCTGACCTTGCCCGCGTCGATCTGCTCCTGGACCGAGGCCACGACCAGGCGGACCCCGGCCTGGGCCACCCGGCGGTCGCGGAACTCGATGACTTCCTCGAAGTTGTGGCCGGTGTCCACGTGCATCACGGGGAAGGGGACGGCCCCGGGCCAGAAGGCCTTCTCGGCCAGGCGGAGCATCACGATGGAGTCCTTGCCGCCGGAGAAGAGCAGCACGGGCCGCTCGAACTCCGCGGCCACCTCGCGCATGATGAAGATCGCTTCGGCCTCGAGAACGTCCAGCTGGGAAAGCTGGTACCGCCCGGGTGCCTGCTGACTCGCCTGACCCATGAATCCGCCTTAGTAATCCTGTCACGGCCGACGGCGGAGGGGTCCTTCGCTCAGCCCCCCGCGTGCGGACCGGCGCTGTCCAGGTCCGCGCCGTCGCGGATGCTTGCCAACAACATACCCGACAATTCCGATCGACATACAAGGACATCGGGGAGTAGCGGATCGGCTACGTTGTAGCGCAGCGGTGAGCCGTCGATGCGCGAGGTGTGCAGGCCGGCGGCCCGCGCGACCGCGACCGGGGCGGCGCTGTCCCATTCGTACTGGCCCCCGGCGTGGACGTAGATGTCGGCTATGCCGAGCATCACAGCGCAGATCTTGGCGCCCGCCGACCCCATCGGGACCACCTCGGCCCCGAGTTGGGTCGCCATCCGCTGCACGAACGCGGGCGGACGGGTCCGGCTGGCGGTGATGCGCAGCCGCTGGCCGGCCGGGCGCTCCTCGGGCAGCCAGGGCGGGTCGACCGTGGACACCGTGCTCCCCTGGGCCGGCAGGGCCACGGCACCGGCGACGAGGTCGCCGTTCTCCCACAGCGCCACGTGCACGGCCCAGTCGGTGCGGCCGGGCTCGGAGAACTCGCGCGTCCCGTCCAGCGGGTCGATGATCCACACCCGCCGCGCGCTCAGGCGGGCGGGATCGTCGGCGCCCTCCTCGGAGAGCACCGCGTCGCTGGGGCGCAACCGCCCCAGGGCGGAGAAGAGGAACTCGTGCGAGGTCCGGTCCCCCAGCGTGCGCAGGACCTCGGGCTCGGCGAAGCCGTGCCGGGCGCGCAGGCGCAGCAGCAGCTGACCCGCCTCGCTCGCCAGGTCGCGGGCCACCTCATGATCGTCTCGGATGCTCTTCACCGGCTAGTATGCTCCCGCCCCACGGATCACCGCTGACCACGTCTTCCACAGGATCTGGATGTCCAACGTCAGCGACCAGTTTTCCACGTACCGCAGATCGAGGCGGACCGATTCCTCCCATGAGAGGTCGGATCGGCCGCTGACCTGCCAGAGGCCCGTCAACCCCGGTTTGACCACCAGCCTGCGGCGGACGTCGTGCCCGTACTGGGCGACCTCCTCCGGCAGCGGCGGCCGAGGGCCGACGAGCGACATCTCCCCTCGTACCACGTTGATGAGCTGGGGAAGCTCGTCCAGCGAGTACCGGCGCAGCCATGCCCCCACGGGGGTGACCCTGGGATCGCGACGCATCTTGAACAGCACACCGTCGTGCTCGTTGCGGGGCGTGAGCATCGCCTTCAACGCCTCGGCCCCGACCACCATGGTACGAAACTTGTAAACCGTGAACTCGACCCCGCCCCTGCCGACGCGCGTCTGGGTGAACAGCGCCGGTCCGCCGCCCTCCGACCGGATGAGCACGCACAGCACCAGCAGCAGCGGCGACAGCAGGATCAGGGCCAGCGCGGCGGCCGACCGGTCGAAGACGCTCTTGAGCACGCGGCGCGCCCCGGTGAGCTCGGGGTGCTCCACGTGCAGCAGCGGCAGGCCGGCCACGGGGCGGATGGACGTGCGCGGACCGGCGACCTCCATGAGGGCGGAGGCGACGATGAGGTCGGTGCCGCTCTTCTCCAGCCGCCAGGCCAGCCGGCGCAGTTCGGCTCCGTCCATCTCGGGGCAGGCGAGCACGGCGACGGTGTCGGCTCCGACCAGGGCGGCCGCGTCCGCGGCGTCGGTGAAGGAGCCCAGGACCGGGCAGCCCTCGACCTCGTCGGGCGCGTGCCCGCCGAGGGACTCGCTCGCGGGCAGGCACACGCCCACGACCCGCATGCCGTGGTAGATCTCGCCCCGGAAGCGCCGGATGAGGTCGCGGGCGGCGACCCGGTAGCCGACGACCACGACCCCGCTCATGCACTCGCCCGAGCGCCGACGCCGGTGCAGGGCCTTGCGGCGCGCGTAGCGCAGGGCCAGGCTCACCAGGACGATGAGGGGCAGGGCGACCAGGGCGTAGCCCCGGGCCAGGTCGAACTTGACGGCGTAGGCGCCGATCGCGACGGCGGACGCGAGCAGGGCACCGGAGACGGCGACCCGCCGGTACTCCTCGGTCCCCACGCCCAGGAAGCGCCGCGCGTAGCCGCCGCCGAGGTAGACGAACACCACCCAGACGGGCGGCAGCAGGAGGGAGAGGTGGAAGTAGGGCGTCGTGGTCGCCGCGCCCAGGGAGTCGTGGAAGCGGGCCGCGGTGCCCGCCGCGGTCGCGGTGAGGGCGGCGACGAGGTCGAGCACGACCAGGCTCGCGACGTAGGAGCGCGTCCAGCCCCTCGGGCGCGCCCGCCGCGCGCCGTCGAAGCCCGCGGTGATCGGCGCCGGCTGTACCCGGTCGGCCTGCACCCCGCTGGTTGTGACCACGGATCCCTCCAGGAGAACTGACGATGACGGTTGTCTCACTGTGCGTGACCACCCTCGGCATGGCAGGAGTCGACGCGGAGGGCGGGAGCGGGGCGCCGCCTCGAACACGGAGGGCCGACGCACCGTACAGTAACCAAAAGTAGTGGATAAGTCGCGCACTGTGTCGGCTTGTTGGGCAACCCGACCCCGGCCCCGGCGGACTGTGTCCGGAACGAGACCGGACCGAAACCCGGGTCAGTCGTACTCGGGCGCCATCGCCGAGGCCAGGCGCAGGTGGGGCGCCGGCCCGGCCCCCCTCGCCGCGCCTCCGGAGCACACTGCCCATCAGCCGGTGGGCGTAGGCGTCCCCGGGTTCCTGGGCCAGCAGCCGCGCCAGTGTGCGCTCGGCCCGGCCGAGCTGGGCCGACCGCGCGTAGCACCGAGCCGCCAGGCGGAGCACGTTCCGGTCCGTGCCGTGCTCCTCCAGGAGGGGTCCGAGCAGGTCGAGCGCGCCGAGCGCGTCGCCGGAGACCAGCAGCGACTCCGCCTGGCGCAGGCGTTCGACCTCTCCTGGCACCTGGGCCGCCCCGCGCTCAGCCGGGTCCGCGACCGGGACGCTTCATCGGGGACGGGGCCGTCCTCGGCGGACCAGGTCCGCGACCTGCCCCCGGAGCCGCTGGTGGACCTGTTCGAGCACGTGGCCGAACACGCGGTGCTGTACCGGCGGATGCTCTCCGAGCAGGGCAGTGCCCGCTTCGCCCACATGCTCCGCGACCGCCTCACCGAGGTCCTGGCCGCCCGCTTCGCCCAGGGCGCGCGGCCCTCCGGGTTCGACGACGTACCCGCGCGCCTGCACGCCGCCTATGTGGCGGGGGCGCTGGTGGGGGTAGTCTCCGACACCGTGCTCGCGGGTGGGACGCGAACGCCGCGGGACACGGCCGCGGCCACGTGGCGGCTCCTGCGGGGGTGAGGCCCGGACCGACGGCCCGGCCGGTTCAAGCGGCGGTGTGGAAGATGTTCTGCGCCCGGTCGAGCCCGTCGGTGAGGACGGTGCGCACCGCGTCGGCGGCGCGCTCGACGTTGAGGTCGAGTTCTCCCCGCTCCGAAGAGGAGAAGTCCCGGAGCACGAAGGCGGCGGCGTCCATCCGCCCCGGCGGGCGGCCCACGCCGAAGCGCACGCGCACGTAGTCCGGGCCGTTCAGGGACGCCGTCAGCGACTTGAGCCCGTTGTGGCCGCCGGAGCCGCCGCCGCGCTTGAGCTTGAGCGCGCCGAAGTCGATGTCGAGCTCGTCGTGGACGACGATGATCCGCTCGACGGGGATCTTGTAGAAGGCGCTCAGCGCCGCCGCCGGGCCGCCGGAGAGGTTCATGTACGTCCGCGGCTTGGCCAGCACCACCGGCGTGCCGTCGAGCCGGGTCTCCACGACCTCGGCCCGGGCCTTGTGGGACTTCCAGCGCTCGTTCCCGGCTCGCGCCAGCGCGTCGACCACCATGAAGCCCGCGTTGTGCCGGTTCGCCGCGTATGTGGGGCCGGGGTTGCCCAGCCCGACGACCAGCCACCGCTCGGTCTCAGCCATGTCCTCGTTCTTCCTGACGCCCGACCCGTTCGACCCACGCCACCAGCTCCACATACGGCCGACCCTATCGGCCACACGACGAACGCGCGGCCCCCGTGGGGACCGCGCGCTCGCGTTGCAACGGTGGAGCCCTTCGCCTACTCGGCGGCGGACTCGCCCTCGGTGCTCTCCTCGCCCTCGGCGGGCTCCTCCTCCACGCGCGGCGCGGAGACGGTGAGCAGCAGCGAGTCGGGGTCGGTGACCAGCGTGGTGCCCTCGGGCAGCTTCAGCTCGGAGGCGGTCGGGTTGGCACCCACCTCCAGGCCCTCGACGCTGAACTCCACACCCTCGGGGATGTGGGTGGCCTCGGCCTCGACGGTCACGGTGACGAGCTCCTGGTTGAGCACACCCGGTGCCTTGACCTCACCGGTCAGGGTCACGTTGATCTCGACCTCGACCTTCTCGCCCTTGGACACGACCAGCAGGTCGACGTGCTCAAGGAAGCCCTTGATGGCGTCGCGCTGCACGCTCTTGGGAAGGGCGAGGTTGTCCTTGTCCAGGCCGTCCAGACGAATCAGGACGTTGGGGGTCTTCAGGGCGAGCATGAGATCGTGGCCCGGCAGGTTCAGGTGGCGGGGCTCGGTGCCGTGGCCGTAGAGGACGGCCGGCACCTTACCCGCGCGGCGAGCGCGACGGGAGGCGCCCTTGCCGAATTCCGTGCGGGGCTCGGCAGCGATACGTACCTCGGACACGACAAAACTCCTCGGGTTCAACCCCGCAGCACGGGGAACACGACTCCAGTAGTACGAACGATTCCCGCCCTCGGCGGGGAAGCGGCGGGGTCACCCCACAAGCAGGGGACGCGACCGCGCTGGTTCCAGGCGTGCCCGGCGAGCCGCCACCGGACCCGTCCGGCCCGGGAACGCTCGTCGCGCACCCCTGCCCGTTTTGCCACACGCAGCCCGCAAGGGCTCCGTCTGGGCACGGGGACACTCGGTCAAGTCTACTGGTTCTGCGGACGACTCCGAACACCTTCGCGCCGCTCCCCGGCGGGATCCTCCGGGGGCCGTCGGAGAGCGGCGCGACCGGCTACTCGAACAGGCTGGTGACCGAGCCGTCCGTGAAGACCTCGCTGATGGCACGGGCCACCAGGGGTGCGATCGACAACTGCGTCAGCTTGGCGAACGAGCGCTCCTCGGGCACGGGCAGCGAGTTGGTGATGACCACCTCGGAGATGCGCGAGTCCTGCAGGCGCTGCGCGGCCGGGCCGGACAGCACGCCGTGCGTGGCGGCGACGAGGACCTTCGCCGCGCCCTGCTCGAAGAGCGCGTCGGCGGCCTTGACGATGGTGCCGCCGGTGTCGATCATGTCGTCGACCAGCACGCAGGTGCGGCCCTTGACCTGGCCGACGACCTCGTGCACCTTCACCTGGTTGGCGACGTCCGGGTCACGGCGCTTGTGGATGATCGCCAGGGGCGCGCCCAGGCGGTCCGCCCACTTGTCGGCGGTGCGCACGCGGCCGGCGTCCGGGGAGACGACGGTGATCTCGGACAGGTCGACCCGGCTCGCGATGTGGTCGGCCAGGATCGGCAGCGCGAACAGGTGGTCGACCGGGCCGTCGAAGAAGCCCTGGATCTGGTCCGTGTGCAGGTCGACGGCCATCATCCGGTCCGCCCCGGCCGTGCGGAACAGGTCGGTCATCAGGCGCGCCGAGATGGGCTCGCGCCCGCGGTGCTTCTTGTCCTGGCGGGCGTAGCCGAAGAACGGCGTGACCACGGTGATGCGCTTGGCGGAGGCCCGCTTGAGCGCGTCCACCATGATCAGCTGCTCCATGATGGCCTCGTTGATCGGATCCGCGTGGCACTGGATCACGAAGGCGTCGCTGCCGCGCACCGACTCCAGGTAGCGGACGAAGATCTCACCGTTGGCGAAGGTGTCGAACCGCGTGGGGACCACGTCGATCCCCATCTCCTTCGCTACCTCGTCGGCCAGCGCGGGGTGCGTACGCCCCGAGAAGAGCATCATCTGTTTCTGGCCGGTGGCCTTCATGCCGCTCACGTGTTTCTCCCCCACAGTCACTGCTCGTTGTCGGCTCTGTGCCGCTCGGCCCGCTCCGCCGCCTCCGCGGCCGCCGTACCCGGGCGCTTGCGCCGGGTCCAGCCCTCGACGTTGCGCTGGCGGTTCCCCTCGGAGACCGCCAGGGCACCGGGCGGGACGTCGTCCCGGATCACGGTTCCGGCCCCGGAGTAGGCACCGTCGCCCACGTGCACCGGCGCGACGAAGGTGTTGTCGCTGCCGAGCCGCACGTGGTCGCCGATGACGCTCCGATGCTTGTCGACCCCGTCGTAGTTGACGAACACCGAGGAGCAGCCGATGTTGCTGCCCACACCGATGTCCGCGTCGCCGACGTAGGTCAGGTGCGGAACCTTGGATCCGGCGCCGATGTTCGAGTTCTTGACCTCGACGAAGGCGCCGGCCTTGGCCCGCTCGGCCAGGCGGGTGCCCGGCCGGAGGTAGGTGTAGGGGCCGACGGTGGCCCCGGGGCCGATCTCCGCCCCGTCCGCGGTGGTCTCGCGCACGCGCGCGCCCTCGCCCACCACCGTGTCCTCCAGGGTGGCGCCGGGGCCCACGTGGGCGTCCTCACCGATGACGGTGGTGCCGAGCAGGCGGCAGTTGGGCTCGATCACCGCGTCGCGGCCGATGCGCACCTGCGCGTCCACCCAGGTCGTGGCGGGGTCCA
This sequence comes from Nocardiopsis aegyptia, assembly GCF_013410755.1. Classification (GTDB taxonomy): domain Bacteria; phylum Actinomycetota; class Actinomycetes; order Streptosporangiales; family Streptosporangiaceae; genus Nocardiopsis; species Nocardiopsis aegyptia. The sequence goes on along the minus strand of NZ_JACCFS010000001.1, from coordinate 4,595,347 downwards.
CGACCGTGACGCCGGAGCGCATGTGCTCGCGCAGCAGGCGCTCGTTCAGGACGCGCCGGGCCTCGGCCAGCTGGACGCGGTCGTTGACGCCCTGGACCTCCTGCCAGTCCTCGGCGGCCCAGGCTCCCACGCGGTGGCCGTCGCCGCGCAGCAGCGCGACCGCGTCGGTGATGTACTCCTCGCCCTTGGCGTTGTCCGTGGACAGCCGCTGGACGACGGAGGAGAGCAGGGCGCCGTCGAAGGCGTACATGCCGGAGTTGATCTCGTCGATCTCGCGCTGCTCGGGGGCCGCGTCGGCGTGTTCGACGATGCGGGTGAAGGAGCCGTGTTCGTCGCGCACGATGCGCCCGTAGCCGTGGGGGTCGGGCACGCGCGCGGAGAGCACCGTGACGGCGTTGCCCTCGCTCTCGTGCTCGGCGACCAGCCCGGCCAGCGTCTCGGCGCGCAGAAGAGGGGTGTCGCCGCAGGTGAGGATCACGGTCTCGGTGAGCTTCACGCCCTGCGAGGCGAGGTCCTCCACGGCCATGCGCACGGCGTGGCCGGTGCCGTTCTGTTCGTCCTGGACCGCGGTGAGGGCTTCGGGAGCGGCCTGCGCCAGGTGCTCGCGGACCTGCTCCCGGGCGTGGCCGACGACGACCACGGAGTACTGGGGTGACAGGTCACGGGCGGCGGAGAGCACGTGTCCGAGCATGCTTCGGCCGTTGATCTCGTGGAGGACCTTGGGAAGCTTGGACTTCATTCGGGTGCCCTCGCCCGCCGCGAGGACGATGACGGCAGCCGGGCGGTTCACGCTCACTGAAGGGGACCCCTCGTGATAGCTGGCGATTGCACTGTCGGCTCACCCTGCGGCGGCGCGCCACGCGCGGCGCGCGGGCGGCCGTCGGATGATCCAGCGGCCGACATGGGAAGGATACATGTGGGTCACCTGCGTTTTTTCTGGCGCCCTCGCAGGCTCGGCCGCGCACTCGGGGCGCTGGAGGCCAGTGTTCTTCGGCCGAGTTCGTGCCGGCCCCCGCAAGCTCGGTTCGGCTACGCCCTCGGCCTGCGGAACACTGGCGCGCCCCGAGCCAACCCCCCATCGGACCCGCGGGCAGGACGCTCTACGAGGGGGTCATCGTGGCGAGGGACACACATGGGGCCGCGCGAAGTGGTGAGAGACAGGCCACCCCGGTGACGGGACCCCAGGGGGTCTATCCGGGCCAAAGCGAGGAACGAGCGGAGGCCCAAAGAAAGCACGGCGAGGGCGCCGACGCGTCCTGGAGGGCCTGGAGGTGTGTCCGTGAGGAACGAGCGGGCACACCAGAAGGCGCGAAGGACGCGTCTACAAGGCGCCCGAGCTCCCGGACCAGGGCTCGAACCTGGACGATGGGGACCAAAACCCCACATGCTGCCGATTACATCATCCGGGACGGCGGGGCGCCGGTCGTGCGCCCTGTCGGCCGCCACCAACATAGCGCCTCCGCGAGGGGGCTTGCCAAACCTACGGCTACGTAGGTTACGGTTACGTAGGAATAGGTTGGGCTGTCGCGGCGGGTGTACGCATCCTCGGGCGCCGTCCTGACCGAGACGACGTTCCAGTGACGCGAGGTGTTGGAGACCATGACCGCAGCTCCTGAGGTACCGACCGCTTCCCCCCGGAAGCGCGAGGTCATCCCCGAGTACGAACCCGAAGTGAGGGGCAAGGCCGAGCGCTACACGGTCTTCGCGTTCGTGTTCATCCCGCTGATCGCGCTGCTCGCGGCGGTCCCCTTCTTCTGGGGCTGGGGCCTGTCCTGGACCGACATCGCCATCGGCACGGCCTTCTACCTGGTCAGCGGGCTGGGCATCACGGTCGGCTTCCACCGGCACTTCACGCACGGCTCGTTCAAGGCCAACCGCCCGCTGCGCATCGCGCTGGCGATCGCCGGCAGCATGGCCATCGAGGGCAGCGTCATCAAGTGGGTGGCCGACCACCGCCGCCACCACAAGTACGCCGACGCCGAGGGCGACCCGCACTCGCCCTGGCGCTTCGGCGACGACTGGAAGTCGGTGGCCAAGGGCCTCTACTACGCCCACATGGCGTGGATGTACCTGGACGAGAAGAAGACCTCGCCGCGCCGGTTCACCCCCGACCTGCTCAAGGACAAGGACGTCGTCCTCGTCGACAAGCTCTTCCTGCCGGTCGTCCTCTTCTCGCTGGGCGCGCCCGCGCTCATCGGCGGCCTGGTCACCATGTCCTGGTGGGGCGCGGTCACCGCGTTCTTCTGGGCCAGCCTGGTCCGCGTCGCGCTGCTGCACCACGTCACCTGGTCGATCAACTCCATCTGCCACACCATCGGCGAGGAGAACTTCGAGGTCCGCGACCGCTCCCGCAACGTGTGGTGGCTGGCCATCCCGTCCTTCGGCGAGTCCTGGCACAACCTGCACCACGCGGACCCGACCTGCGCCCGCCACGGTGTGCTCAAGGGCCAGATCGACATCTCCGCCCGCGTCATCTGGGCGTTCGAGAAGTTCGGCTGGGCCACCAAGGTCCGCTGGCCCAACAAGGAACGGCTCGCCGCCAAGCGGGTCAGCGTCTAGGATCTGAAGCCATCATGGGAGCAGTCGACAGCGATCAGAGGACCCGTGTGCGCCGTAAGCGCATGACGGGCAAGGAGCGTCGGCAACAGCTTGTGGAGATCGGCCGGGAGCTGTTCGCCGAACGCGGGTTCGACGCGACCTCCGTGGAGGAGATCGCGGCACGGGCGGGCGTGTCCAAGCCCGTGGTCTATGAGCACTTCGGTGGCAAGGAGGGTATCTACGCCGTCGTCGTGGACCGGGAGATGCGCACGCTCCTGGACATGATGGGCGAGGCCCTCACCGCCGACAACGCGCGCACGAAGATCGAGAAGGCGGCCCTGGCGCTGCTGCGGTACGTGGAGGAGAACACGGTGGGGTTCCGGGTCCTGACCCGTGACTCGCACGTGGCCTCCGCCACCGGGAGCTTCGCCAGCCTGCTCAACGACATCGCCAGCCAGGTCGAGCACATCATGGTCGACGAGTTCGCCGACCGCGGCTACGACCCCGCACTGGCCCCCATGTACGCGCAGGCCCTGGTGGGTATGTGGGCCCTGACGGGACAGTGGTGGCTGGAGGTGCGCCGGCCCAAGCGCGAGGTGGTCGCCGCGCATCTGGTGAACCTGGCCTGGAACGGCCTGTCGAGCCTGGAGGCGCGGCCGAAGCTGCAGACCAGGGGACGCGGAACGGACTGAGTCACCGGAGTCGGTGACGGCGGGGGCGGTACTCCTGGTACCGCCCCCGCTATCTTGATGTCAAGAGATATGCTGGGCCCATGCGCGATGAGGTGGATGGGCTGATCGAGGCGTGGCGCTCCCAACGCCCGGATGTGGACGTGTCACCGCTGGAGGTGTTCAGCCGGGTGTCCCGGCTCGCACGCCACCTGGACCGCGCCCGCCGCACGGTGTTCACCGAGCACTCGCTGGAGACGTGGGAGTTCGACGTCCTGGCCGAGCTGCGCCGCTCCGGTCCCCCGTACGAGCTCAGCCCCGGCCGCCTGCTCCGGGCCACCCTGGTGACCTCCGGGACGATGACCAACCGGGTGGACCGCCTGGCCGCCGCGGGCCTGGTCCGGCGCCGCCCGGACCCGGCCGACAAGCGCGGCGTGCTGGTCCGCCTCACCGACCAGGGCGCCGAGCGGATCGACGCCGCCCTGGCCTCGCTCGTGCGGTACGAGGAGTCGCTGCTGGCGCCGATGCCGGCCGACGAGCGCGAACAGCTGGCATCGTTACTGAGATGCCTTCTCGCGCCACTCGACAGGGGCCCGGGGGATCCACAAGACTAGTTACTCGGCGGTATCCGTCTCTCTCACCGGGACCCGCTGTCTGGGCGCGAACCACATTCCAGGCCTTGGTTGGAGAACACAGTGAGAATCCGGTGGATCGCGGCACTGGCCGCGGCGGCCGTTGCCATGACGGGCTGCGGCGGCGACGGCGGCGACTCGGCCGACGAGCGGGCCGGGACGGAGCCGAGCTACTACCTCTCCCTGGGCGACTCGTTGACCGTGGGTGTGCAGCCCGACGCGAACGGGCGGCCCGAGATGACCTCCGACGGGTACACCGACGTCCTGTACCGGAACCTGTACGACGCCGACTCCACGCTCGACCACGAGCGCATGGGCTGCGGCGGCGAGGACACCACGAGCTTCATCGAGGGCGGTCTCGCCCACTGCGACGAGCAGTACGACGGCACCTCGCAGCTGGAGGCCGCCGAGGCCTTCCTGTCCGACAACGCGGGCCGGGTCGACCTGGTCACCCTCACCATCGGCGGGAACAACTTCACCGGCTGCGTGAGCGACCTGGAGAGCGCGGACGGGCCCTCCCTGGACACCGCGTGCGTCGAGGACGGCCTTGAGCGCATCGACACGGAGATCCCGGTCATCGCGAGCCGCCTGCGCGCGGCCGCCGGCCCGGACACCCAGATCATCGCGATGACCTACTACAACCCGTTCCTGGCCGCGCTGCTGCTGGAGGACGGCGGGGCCGACGACGCGGAGGCGGAGGACGCCGAGTCGGCCGACGGCCCCGAGGACGCGTCCGAGGACGGTGACGCCGAGGGCGCGGACGGGTCGGGCGAGGCCGACGACGCCGAGGCCGGAGAGCCCGACCTCGTGGAGTACGCCACGAGTGTCCTGGAGGAGATGAACGAGTCGCTGCGGTCGTCCTACGCGGCGCAGGACATCGAGGTCGCCGACGTCGAGGCGACCTTCGACTCCACGAACTTCGAGGTTCCCGAGGACAGCGGCACCGGCATGCCGGCCAACGTGCAGGCCGTCTGCGACCTGACGTGGATGTGCAACACCGACCGCGGTCCGGACATCCACACCAACCAGGCGGGTGCCCAGGAGATCGCGGCGACCTTCGAGGACCTCGTCCAGTAGCCGCGGACACGGCCGGGACGGCCCGCGCGGGCCGTCCCGGCCGTCCTTCTCCGTCGGCCTCAGCCGGCCGTGGCCGTCTCGGGGGCCGGCTCAGTGCGGTCCGCGAGCTTGAGCCAGACGACACCGCCGATGATGAGGACGAGCCAGAGGCCCTTGAGCGGGGTGAGCGTCTCGTCGAAGAAGACAGGGCCGAGCACCGCGGCGCCGACGGCTCCGATGCCGGCCCAGACCGCGTAGCCGATACCGACGTCGATCCTCCGGAGGGCCACGCTGAGGCTGACCAGGGTGAGCAGGAAGAAGACCACGGCGGAGGCCGACCAGCCGAGCACGGTGAAGCCCTCGCTGCCGCCGACGCTGAGGGCGTAGCCGACTTCGAACACCCCGGCCAGCAGGAGCACGAGCCAGGCCCCGGCACTGCCGGTCTCGACGGAGGGGTTGGAGGAGGTGGAGGCGGTGGAAGCGGTCATGGCGCGTTTCGTCCTTCGGTGTGGGGTGGTGGGTGATGGGTGGTCGAGGGGTCAGGCCGTGCCGCTGAGCTGCAGGCCGACCACGCCGACGATGACGGCGAGGATGCCGAGCAGCTTCCTCCAGTCGAGCCGCTGTCCGAGGAAGAGGGCGCCGACGACGACGATGCCGACGCCCGCGACGGAGGTCCAGATGGCGTAGCCGGCCCCGACGTCGAAGGTGAGCAGGGCCAGGCTGAGGAAGAACGTCGCGATCCCGCCGCTGGCGAGGGTGGCGACGGACCACCACAGTCGGGTGAAGCCTCGGGCGTTGCTCGCGGACAGTGCGACCGCGACCTCGAAGATCACGGCGATACCCAGGTAGAGCCAGCTCATGGTGATTCCTCCGTGTGTTCAGTACGTGTGGTTGGTGCGTGTGGTTCGTGGAAGTAATTGCATGTACATGCATTTACTAGACCATGGGCCTGCCGCTCCGGCCGCCCCACCGCGGATCAGGGACCGACGAGGTCGCCGATCGCGGCGAACGCGGACCGCAGCCGAGCCGGGTCCAGGTGCGGATCATGGACCCGCGCGTCGCGCAGGAGTTCCAGCAGCCGCTCCTCGTAGGGAGCGCGGACCTCCTGGAGCAGCGTCCGGCCCCGCTCGGTGATGACCGCGTAGACACCGCGGCCGTCGTCCGGACAGACGTCCCGCACGGTCAGGTCCTTCGACTCCAGGCGCGAGACGAGCCGGGTCACGGAGCTCTGGTTCAGCCCGACCTTCTGGGCGAGGTCGTTCACCCTCAGCTCCCGGTCGGGGGCCTGGGCGAGGTGGGCGATCGCCCGGTACTCCGTCAGGCCGATGCCGTAGCGCTCCGTCAGCCACTTGCCCAGGCTCGCGTCCACCGCGGAGGCGAAGGTGGCGATCCGCGCCCACTCGGCACCCGTGTCACCCGCCGTCATCGTTCACTCCGACAATCTAGTTGCATGTGCATGCATTTAAAGTAGCACGAGTCGCCCCGCACCGGTACCCCCCGTTCGCGGGGACGCGGCACCGGGCGTCAGGGCGTGCTCAGTCGTCCACCCGCTCGGCCTGCTCCAGCCAGGTCTGCTCCAGCTGCTCGCGCTCGGCGGCCAGCGCCTTGACCTCGGCGTCCAGCTCGGCCAGGCGGGTGTAGTCGTCGGCCGCGGCGGCCATCAGCTCGTGCAGCTCGCTCTCGCGCTTGGACACCCGGTCCATGCGGCGCTCCACGCGCTGCATCTCCTTCTGCGCGGCGCGGCGGTCGGCCGCCGACACGGCCGGGGCCTTCGCCTCCGGCTCCGCGGCCGTCTCGGAGGCGCCCAGGGGCACCGTGGCCTCGCCCGCCCTGAGCGCGCGGCGCTCCAGGTACTCGTCGACGCCGCCGGGCAGGAAGGCCAGCCCGCCGTCGCCCATCAGCGCCAGGACGCGGTCGGTGACGCGCTCCAGGAAGTAGCGGTCGTGGCTGACCAGGACCAGCGAGCCGGGCCAGCCGTCGAGGAGGTCCTCCAGCTCGGTGAGGGTCTCGATGTCGAGGTCGTTGGTGGGCTCGTCCAGGAGCAGCACGTTGGGCTCGTCCATGAGCAGGCGCAGCAGCTGCAGGCGGCGGCGCTCGCCGCCGGAGAGCTCACCGACCGGGGTCCACTGGCGCTCGCCGCGGAAGCCGAAGCGCTCCAGCATCTGGCTGGCGGTGTAGTCGCGCTTGCCGATGGTGATGTGCTCGCGCACCTCCATGACCGTCTGGAGGGGGCGGGCGGCGGGGTCGAGCTCGGCCACGTTCTGCGACAGGTGCGCCAGCTTGACCGTGCGGCCCGTGCGGACGTGTCCGCTGTCGGGCTCGCGCTCCTCGGCGAGGATCTTGAGCAGGGTGGACTTGCCGGCGCCGTTGACGCCCACCAGCCCGACCCGGTCGCCCGGACCGAGCTGCCACGTCAGGTGGTCGAGCAGGACCCGGTCGGGGACGGCGACGGTCACGTCCTTGAGGTCGACGACCGTCTTGCCCAGGCGGGAGCTGGCGAAGCGGACCAGCTCGACGGAGTCGCGGGCCGGCGGTTCGTCCTCGATGAGCTGGTTGGCCGCCTCGATCCGGAACTTGGGCTTGGAGGTGCGCGCGGGGGCGCCGCGGCGCAGCCAGGCCAGCTCCTTGCGCATGAGGTTCTGGCGGCGCTCCTCGGCCGCGGCGGCCTGGCGGTCGCGCTCGGCCTTGGCCAGGACGTAGGCGGCGTACCCGCCCTCGTAGCGCTCGACGGCGCCGCGCCCGACCTCCCAGGTGCGCGTGGTGACCGCGTCCAGGAACCACCGGTCGTGGGTGACGACCACGAGCGCCTCGGAACGGGCGTTCAGGTGCTGGGCGAGCCAGGCGATGCCCTCGATGTCGAGGTGGTTGGTGGGCTCGTCCAGGACGATGAGGTCGTGGTCGTCCACCAGGAGCCGGGCCAGGCCGGTGCGGCGACGCTCGCCGCCGGACAGGTCCGCCATCGAGGTGTCCAGGTCCCAGCCGCTGAGCAGGCCCCGCAGGAGGTCGCGGATGCGCGCGTCGCCCGCCCACTCGTGTTCGGCCCGCTCGCCCAGCACGAACTCGCCGACAGTGGTGTCGGGGAAGGTGTCGCGCTGGTGGAGGAAGCCGACACGGAGCCCGCGGTTGTGCACGACCCGGCCCGAGTCGGGCTCGGTGAGCGCCGACAGCACGGAGATCAGCGTCGACTTGCCGCCCCCATTGCGGCCGACGACGCCGATGCGGTCGCCCTCGTCCACGCCGAGCGAGACCTTGTCGAGGAGTACGAGGGGCCCGTAGGCCAGGGACACGTCCTGAAGATTGACCAGATTCATCACTGTCCATTGTGGTCCCCCCGACGCGGTGCCCGGACCGCTCGGCGCCGGAGGGCGACCGTCCGGGCGGCGACGACCGCCAGGCACGCCGGCGCGGTGACGGCGGTAAAGGTCATCTCGGCGGGGACGCCGTAGAAGCGCTCCGCCCACGTGCCGTACCGGCCGCCCATCACGTAGGTCACCGCCGTGTTCGTCCAGGGGAACAGCGCGGGCGGCACCAGGTAGGGCAGCAGGCGCGGGGCCACCCGCCACCACGGGCGGCCGGAGCGGCGCGCGCCCCACAGGGGCGCCCGCAGGACCCCGCGCACACCCAGACCGGCCACGATCAGGGTGGCCGCGTCGGCCCCGCCTCGCGTCAGAGGACGACCAGGGACACCTGGCCGAGATGGACGATGGGCCCGGCGGTGGGACAGGAGACGGTCGCGCTGCCGCTTCCCTCCACGGTCGGGGAGGACACGAAGGAGATGCCGAACATGTGGTTGCAGCGGCCGATGAGCCGCCACTGGATGTCCTCCGACTCCGCCTCGCACGTGTAGGTGACGTGGTCGAACGGAAGGGGTCGGGACTCGGTGCAGGCGAAGCCGTCGGCCTCGTCCGCGTTGGCAGCGCCGGGCAGCAGGGCGACGGTCAGGCCCGCGAGGGCGGTGGCGGCGAAGACCTTGGCGGCACGCTGGAATCGCATGTCTCTCCCGTGTTCGGTGCTCCAGGGCGTTCCTGGCGCGCCCGTAGTCTGCTCCGCCCCGCTATCGCCGCCGTTTCGGCGCCCTGTCCCACCGGCTTCCCGCGTTCCCGGCTCATCCCAGGCGCGCGGCGTAGCGGCCGCGCAGCTCCTCGGTCCGGTCCGCCGGCCACGGGCAGCGCACGTCGCCGTGGACCGCCGCGAAGTACTGCTCCAGGTGGGTGTGCCAGGCGGCGAGCGCCGTCGGCAGGACCGCCCCCAGCCGCTCGGGCACGGTCTGGGTCACCTCCACACGGTTGCCGAGTTCGGGGTCGTGGACCAGCTCCCAGCGGACCGTGCCCGCCGCCTCGCCCTCGTGCGTCCAGGTGTACTCCAGTACGCGCGGGGGGTCGGCCTCGGTGACCGGGCCCGCTCCCACGTACTCGTTGACGGCCCCCACCGGCGGCACGCCGCCGATCTCGGCGCTCTCGCCCCCGGTGAGGACGGCCCAGGCGTCGTCGAGCGGTGTCCACACGATGTCGCGGACGAACGAGACGACGAATCCGTCGGGGGTCGCCACCGCCTCGCCCTCGTCGAGCCCGAACTCGGCCACATAGCGCTCCACGGCCGTCAGACGGCCGTTCGGCGCCTCGGAGGCGGCCTCGGGGTCCCGACCCTCCAGGTGGGCCTCCAGCGCCGCCAGACACGTGTCCCAGCCGTGGGCGGTCCTCGCCGCCGCGATGCGGCCGAGCGCGCCCCCGCCGGCGACGTGCGTGAGCGTGAACCGGGTCCCGGATCCGGCGTCGTCCGGGGCGACCTCGAAACGCAGGGCGTCGCGGCTCCACAGGAACCCGAACACGCGCGGCGGGTCGAACTCGGTGACCTGGCCCTCCCCGCCGTCCCCGGCGTCGGCGGGGGCGTCGGAGAAGGAGAAGCGCAGGTGCCCGCCCACCCGCAGCTCGCCCTCGACGGCCGCGGGGAACCACCGCGCCAGCTCCGCGGGGTCGGACACCGCGCGCCACACCCGCTCCGGGTCGGCCGCGACGCGCCGGTCCAGGAGCAGGACCGCGTCGCCCGCCACCACCCGCAGTGTCGCCGTCGGCTGTGCCATCGTGCACTCCCCTTCTCGGTCGGACCCGCCCGGTGCGGTCGGCACCTGGTCGTGACCGTACCCAGGACGGGACCCGCCCGGAACCGCACCACGCCAGGACCCGCGCGGGCCGGACCGGGGCCGGCCCGGGTCGGACCGGGGCGGGACCAGGAGCGGGCCGGGCCCGGAGCGGGTCAGACCAGGAAGAAGTCCCGGGCCGCCTTGGCCAGGCCCTCCGTGTCCAGTCCGTGGGCGCGGTCGTGGTCGGCCGGGGTGCCGTAGGAGCGCAACTCCTCGTCCCGGCCCACGCCCAGGCCGAGCTGGCGGTGGCGGCGGTCGGCCAGGGCCTCGGCCACCTCGTGCGCGGAGGTGCCCCGCAGGTAGGGCTCCACGACCAGGACGTCGGCGCTGCCCGCGGCGCCCACGAGCCGGCTGAGGCCGTCGCGGTCGAAGGGCCGCACGGTCGAGGCGTAGGCGACGGTGACGTCCAGGCCCGCAGTGGCGTCCAGGACCCGGTCGAGCATGGGTCCCACGGCCACGACCACGCCCGCCGAGCGGGCCGATCCGGTGCGCAGGACCGTCAGGCGCGGCGACGCGGGCATCGACGTCCGGTTGCCCGTGGCGGAGAGCCGCACGTACACGCGGTCGTCGCGGGCGATGGCGGCCCTGAGGAGGTCGCGCGCCTCCTCGTGGTGGCCGGGCACGTGCACGGTCCACCCGGGCAGGGTGTCCAGGAGGGCGACGTCCCCGGGCGCGTGGTGGGTGCGGCCCGCCGTGGAGGCGTCGTAGGAGCCGCCGATGCCGACGAGCACCGCGCCGACGTCCTGGTGGCCGAGGTCCAGCTTGACCTGCTCGAAGGGCCGCTCGACGAGGAAGGGGGCGTAGCTGTGCACGACGGGGCGCATCCCGGCGAGGGCGAGCCCGCCGGCCACCCCGATCATCGCCTGCTCGCGGATGCCGACGTCGATCACGCGGCCCGGGTGGCGGGCGGCGGAGCGCCGGAACATGTCGCCGGAGATCACGGCGAGGACGAGGGCGGTGCGGGGGTCGTCGTCCAGGGCGGCGCCGACGGTCTCGGCGAAGGCCTGGCGCATGTCCGTGTTCCTGTTCATGTCCGTGTTCATGACCGTCTTCCTGTTCACGTTCCGACACGCACCCGTGCGACGACGGCGAGCGGTCCGCGGGGATGGGGGCGGGTGAGGGCGTCGTGGAGGGCGTCCTGGTCGCGGCCGTCGGCCTCGCGCGTCTCCCAGCCCTCCACGGCGAAGCGCGCCGCGATGCCGCCGGGCCACCCGTGCCTGGCCGAGCGGTTGTCGACGGCCACGACGGTGAGGTTGTCCGCGCCGAGCCGGCCGGCGGCGGCGATGGCCTCGTGGTTGCTGCCCTCGTCGAGTTCCCCGTCACCGACGAGCACGACGACCCGGGGTTCGGCGCCGTCGGCGCGGCGCACGTCCCGGGCGCGCAGTCCGAGGGCGGTGCCCAGGGCGAGGGGCAGGCCGTGGCCGAGGGACCCGCTGCCGATCTCGACCCCGGGGACGAGCACGCGGTCGGGGTGGTGGCCCAGCGGGGAGTCGAAGGCCGCCCAGGTGCGCAGGGTCGGCACGTCGAGGAACCCCTTGGCGGCCAGGACGGCGTAGTAGGCCGCGGGGCCGTGCCCCTTGGACAGCAGGAAGCGGTCGCGGGCGGGGTCCTCGGCCGTCTCGGGCGAGACGGCCAGGACGCGGTCGTAGAGGACCCACAGGACGTCCAGCGTGGTGTGGGCCGCGGCGCTGTGCTTCTCGTCACCCTCCATGAGTCCGATGAGGGTGGGGAGGTCGGCGTATCGGGAGAGGACGGCTCGGGTCGACATGCGCCCAGTGTTCAACCTCAACCGCGATTGAGGTCAACCCGCGCGGACCCGCCGGGACACCCGCCGGGACACCCGCCGGGACACCCGCCGGGACACCCGCCGTCGGCAGTGATCTACCTCACACCGGGTGAGGTCACAGGACCGTGGCCCCCGGCACGTCGCCGTAGGCCGTCACGACCCGCTCGCACAGTCCGCTCGCCTCCAGGGCCGCCACCACGTCCGCCTCGCGCCGGTCGATCACCGAGCGCTCCTCTGCGCCCCCGCCGACCAGGAACGCGCAGGTCGGACCGGACCCGGACACCAGGGCCCCCAGGGCCCCGGCCTCCGTGCCGGTCTCGAGCGTGCGCTCCAGTTCCGGGAGCAGGGACAGCGCGGCGCCCTGCAGGTCGTTGCTCAGCGCCCGGCCCAGCGCGACCGGATCGGCGGCGGCCAGCGCGGCCGCCAGGGCGGCGTCGGCCCGCGGCTCGGGGGCGTCCGGGCGCAGGCGGTCGTACTCGGCGAACACCTTGGCCGTGGACAGCCCGTGCGGCGAGAGCGCGAACACCCAGTGGAAGCGACCGGGTCCGGCCATCGGTTCGAGGATCTCGCCGCGCCCGCGGCCGACCGCGGTGGCCCCCACCAGGGCGAAGGGCACGTCGCTGCCCAGTTCGGCCGCGTAGTCGAGCAGGGTCCGCCGGGGAAGGTCACAGCCCCACAGGCGGTCGCAGGCCACCAGGGCGGCGGCCGCGTCGGCGCTGCCGCCGGCCATCCCGCCCGCCACGGGGATGTGCTTGTCCATGTGGATGGTGACCGGGTGGCCCCGGCCCGTCCGCTCGGCCAGCAGGGCCGCGGCGCGGGCGGTCAGGTTGGTGCCGTCCAGGGGCACGCGCGACAGGTGGGAGCCCAGCCCACCGCCCACGGTCAGCTCCGTGAGGCCGGTCTCGGGACGCGAGGGCGCCGTCGTGACGGTAACCTCATCGAACAGTGAGACGGCATGGAACACGTTGACGAGGTCGTGGAATCCGTCCTCGCGTCCGGGCCCCACCGCCAGTTGGAGGTTCACCTTCGCGGGGACCCGCACGGTTACGGTGGTATTAACGGTCACGAGTCCCCAATCGTAAAGGAACCCCCACCTTGCGTGAACACACACCCCTCGCGGGTCAGCGGTGTGTTCGACGCACGCTGGGAACCGTCACTTCTGTCATGTCAGTTACCGCCCGCACCACTCGCGGCCCGATCCGGCCCGCGAGTGGGAATCAGGGCACAAACACCGCTACCTTGGGGCGAGGCGGAGTTTGGACACCGTCGGGGAGGGTCGCTTGCCGTCGGATGGGCTCCCGAAGAACCTGGAACCGCTGGCCGCCGGAGATCCGGCCACCATCGGTCCCTACGTGCTGTCCGGGAAGCTGGGTAGTGGCGGCATGGGTACCGTCTACCTGGGCAGCGCCGCGGACAGGAACAGCTCGACACCGCGGGCGCGGGGTGACGCGCCCCAGGTAGCGATCAAGGTCATCCGCCCGGAGCTGGCCTTCGACGAGGCCACCCGCGCGCGGTTCCACGACGAGATGGAGAACGCCCGCAAGGTCGCCTCCTTCTGCACCGCGAAGGTCCTCGACCACGGAACGTTCGAGAACCGCCCCTACATGGTGACCGAGTACATCGCGGGCACCGCGCTGGCCGAGCACATCGCCGAGAACGGGCCGCTGGACTCCTCGACCCTGCACGGGTTCGCCCTGGGCGTGGCCGCGGCCCTGGCCGCCATCCACCGCACCGGGCTGGTCCACCGCGACCTCAAGCCCGCGAACGTGCTGCTGTCGCTGTCCGGTCCCCGGGTGATCGACTTCGGCATCGCCCGCGCGATGAACACCGCCACCAACCACACCCAGACCGGCATCGTCATGGGCAGCCCGGGCTGGATGGCCCCGGAACAGCTGCTGGAGGAGCAGGTCACCACCTCGGCGGACATCTTCGCCTGGGGGTGCCTGGTGGCGTTCGCCGGCAACGGCACGCACCCCTTCGGCAACGGCGACGCCATGACCCTGGGCAAGCGCGTCCTGTTCGCCGAGCCGCAGATCGGTGCGCTGGACAGCCCGCTCGACCGCCTGGTGACCCGCGCCCTGGCCAAGGAGCCGGGCCGCCGGCCCACCGCGCAGGACCTGCTGCTGGAACTCGCCGGCGGCGAGGACCCCACCAATCCCAACGACATGGTCTCGCACGCCCTGCACCAGTCGTGGCGGCCGAACCTGCCCCCGATGCCGCCCGGGATGCCCCACCCCGGGCACGGGCAGTCCGCGCACCAGACCATGACGGGCATGCGCCATCCCGGACCGGGCCCCTACCAGGCCGCGCCGCCCATGCCGCCGCCCGCGCACCAGACCGGCAACTTCCCCCGGCCGCAGGGGCCGCCTCCCGGCCGCGCCGCCGCCGGGCACCCCGTCGGGCACCCCGCCGCGCCGCCGCCCCAGCACGCGCCCCAGGGGCAGGCCCATCCCGTCGGACAGCCGCCGGCCCAGCACCCGGCCTCGACCGGCCCCATCCCGATGGTGCCGCCGCCCCCCGAGCAGCAGGTCTCCCGGCCGCAGCCCTACGTTCCGCCCGTGCCACCGCCGCCGCACCGACCCGCCGCGCCCTCGCGGCGCAGGGGCCTCGTACTGGGCACGGTGCTCGCCGGAGTGGCCGCCCTCGTGGCACTGGTGCTGCTGCTGACCTTCCTGTCCAGCAACGGGTCCTTCCTCCCCTGGTCGGACGACTCCTCCCAGGGCCAGGAGGAGGAGCCGGACACCCAGGAACCCGATGCCCAGGAACCGGACGCCGCGGTGCCCGGCGGCGGGACGGACGAGCCGACCGGACCGCCCAGCGACATGCCGGTCACCTCCGCCGACGGCGCCGTCCAGTACGACGTCTCCGAGGTCACCTGCGGGCTGACCAAGCACAACATCCGTTCGGGCCTGCAGACCGACGCGGAGTACTGCGTGGTCGATCTGCGCCTGACCAACACCGGCGGCGACCTGCTGCGCTTCGACGCCGAGGACCAGATCATCACGACCACGAGCCAGAGCACCCGCGAGGGGGAGGACCCGTCGAGCGAGGAGCGGCGGCAGTCGCTCTGGGAGGGTCCCGGCGTGGCGCCGGGCACCACCGCCAGGGGCGACCTGGTGTTCATCCTCCGCGAGAACGACGGCCGTCCCGAGGTCCTGTCCCTGACCCACGGGGACGGCGCCGAGCGCACCGACATCTCGATCGAGCACCTCGTGCGCTGAGCGGCGCCTCAGCCGAAGCGGGTGACGAACCGGCGCTGCCAGGGCGTCTCCACGGCGCCCGAAAGGTAGTGCGCCCGGACGTAGGCGACCGCCTCGTCCGCGGGCACGCCGTCCAGGACCGCCAGGCACGCGAGCGCCGTCCCGGTCCGGCCCTGCCCGCCCATGCACGCCAGCTCGACCCGCTCGCCGCCGGCCCGCGTCCACGCCTCACGCAGGGCCTCGCCGGCCGCCGTGCGGTCGCTCGGCAGGCCGAAGTCCGGCCAGCGGACCCACCGGGTCTCCCACGCCACGGAGGGCGGGGTGCTGCCGAGCAGGTAGAGGGCGAAGTCGGGCTCGGGCCCCGCCGGAAGGGGGCGGGCCAGGCCGCGGCCGCGGACGAGCCGCCCCGACGGCAGGGCGAGCACGCCGGGCGCTCCGGGCTCCCAGGTCGATGTCATGGTCCGAGACTAGGGCGCGTGCCGCGGCGGCGCCATGGGCCGGGAACACGGCGGGCCCGGCGCACTCAGGGTGTGCCGGGCCCGTCGGCCGTCAGGGGAGCGGGTCGCCTACTCCCACTCGATGGTGCCCGGGGGCTTGCTGGTGACGTCGAGCGTGACGCGGTTGATCTCGCGGACCTCGTTGGTGATCCGGTTGGAGATCTTGGCGAGCACGTCGTAGGGCACGCGCGACCAGTCGGCCGTCATGGCGTCCTCGCTGCTGACCGGGCGCAGGACGACCGGGTGGCCGTAGGTCCGGCCGTCGCCCTGCACGCCCACCGAGCGCACGTCGGCGAGCAGCACCACGGGGCACTGCCAGATGTCCCGGTCCAGGCCGGCACGGGACAGCTCCTCGCGGGCGATCGCGTCGGCCTCGCGCAGGATCTCCAGGCGGTCGCGGGTGACCTCGCCGATGATGCGGATGCCCAGGCCCGGGCCGGGGAAGGGCTGGCGCCACACCATCTCCGGCGGCAGGCCGAGCTCCTCGCCGACCTTGCGGACCTCGTCCTTGAACAGCTCGCGCAGCGGCTCGACCAGGGTGAACTGGAGATCCTCCGGCAGGCCGCCCACGTTGTGGTGCGACTTGATGTTCGCGGTGCCGGTGCCGCCGCCGGACTCGACGACGTCCGGGTAGAGCGTGCCCTGGACCAGGAACTCGACCTCGGCGCCGTGCTCGCCGCTCTCGACGACGACCTCGCGGGCCGCCTGCTCGAACACGCGGATGAACTCGCGGCCGATGATCTTGCGCTTCTCCTCGGGGTCGGTCACCCCGGAGAGGGCTTCGAGGAAGCGGTCCTCGGCGTCCACGACCTTCAGGGTCGCGCCGGTGATCGCCACGTAGTCCTTCTCGACCTGCTCGGCCTCGCCCTTGCGCAGCAGGCCGTGGTCGACGAACACGCAGGTCAGCTGGTCGCCGACCGCACGCTGCACCAGGGCCCCGGCCACGGCGGAGTCGACGCCGCCGCTCAGCGCGCAGATGACGCGCTTGTCGCCGATCTGCTCGCGGATGCGCTCCAGCTGCTCCTCGACGATGTTCACCATCGTCCACGTGGGGCGGCAGCCCGCGCCCTCGTAGAGGAAGGTGCGCAGGACGTCCTGGCCGTGCTCGGTGTGCATGACCTCGGGGTGGAACTGCACGCCGAACAACCGCCGGTCGGTGTCCTCGAACGCGGCGACGGGCGCGCCCGCGGTGCTGGCGACCGTGGTGAAGCCCTCGGGCGCCGCCACGACGGAGTCGCCGTGCGACATCCACACCAGCAGGTCGGAGGGCAGGCCGGAGAAGAGCACCGAGTCGTTCGTGGCGGTCAGCTCCGTGCGGCCGAACTCGCTCAGGTCGGTGCGGTCCACGGTGCCGCCCAGCGCCCGGGTCATCGCCTGGAAGCCGTAGCAGATACCGAAGGTCGGCACTCCGGTCTGGAAGAGTTCGGCGCCCACGTGGGGCGCGCCCTCGGCGTAGACCGAGGACGGGCCGCCCGAGAGGATGATGGCCTTGGGATTCTTGGCGAGCATCTCCTCGACGGGCATGGTCGAGGGCACGATCTCGCTGTGCACGTGGCATTCGCGAACGCGACGCGCGATCAGCTGCGCGTACTGCGCGCCGAAGTCGACGACGAGAACGGTGTCGAACGTGCTCTCAGCACCAACGGACACGACGGAGGACCTTCCGCAGGAGAACAGGGATGTCCGCCCAGTCTAGGGCGTCATCCGCGGGCACCCGCCCCGAGCGGGACGGGGTGTGCGCAGTCCCTCAGCGGCGCCGGTCGCCGCACGCCCCGGGCCGGAGGCCCCAAGAAGGCACAGGGGTGAGGGGCGCGCCGGTGCCTGCAGGAGGAGACGAGGCCGCAGCGAGGAACGAGCAAGGCAAGTCGACGACGAAGGACCCGGCATGAAGCGCCCCGAACCCACGGGCCAAAGCGAGGAACGAGCGGAGGCCCCAAGAAGGCACAGGGGTGAAGGGCGCGCCGGCGCCTGCAGGAGGAGACGAGGCCGCAGCGAGGAACGAGCAAGGCAAGTCGACGACGAAGGACCCGGCATGAAGCGCCCCGAACCCACGGGCCAAAGCGAGGAACGAGCGGAGGCCCCAAGAAGGCACAGGGGTGAAGGGCGCGCCGGCGCCTGCAGGAGGAGACGGGGCCGCAGCGAGGAACGAGCAAGGCAAGTCGACGACGAAGGACCCGGCATGAAGCGCCCCGAACCCTAGCCCCGCGCGAAGCCGTCCGGGTTGGCCGACTGCCAGCGCCAGGCGTCCGCGCAGGCCTCGTCCACGCCCCGCACGGCCTTCCAGTCGAGGTCGCGCGCGGCGGCGGAGGGGTCGGCGTAGCAAACGGCGATGTCCCCGGGGCGGCGCTCGACCACCTCGTACGGGACGGGGCGGCCGCTCGCGCGCTCGAAGGCGCGCACGCCCTCCAGCACCGAGACGCCCTTGCCCGTGCCCAGGTTGTAGGCGCGGAACCCGGTGGCGTCGGCCAGGTGGGTCACGGCCGCGAGGTGCCCGCGCGCCAGGTCCACCACGTGCAGGTAGTCGCGCACACCGGTGCCGTCGGCGGTGTCGTAGTCGTCGCCGAACACCTGGAGCCGCTCGCGGCGGCCGGAGGCGACCTGGGCGATGTAGGGGAAGAGGTTGTTGGGCACGCCCTGGGGGTCCTCCCCGATCAGTCCGCTGGGGTGGGCGCCGATGGGGTTGAAGTAGCGCAGCGCGGTGATCCGCCACCGCTCGTCCGCCGCGGCCAGGTCCCGCAGGATCTGCTCGGCGAAGAGCTTGGTGGCGCCGTAGGGGTTGGCGGAGGCGAGGGCGGCGTCCTCGGCGATGGGGACCCGCTCGGGGTTCCCGTACACCGTGGCCGAGGAGCTCAGCACCAGGTCGCGCACGTCGAACTCGTCCATCACCTCGGCGAGCGAGAGCAGGGCGTCCAGGTTGTTGCGGTAGTAGCGCAGGGGCTGGCGCGCGGACTCGCCCACGGCCTTGAGCCCGGCCATGTGGATGACCGCGTCGACGTCGTGCTCGGCGAACACCCGGCGCAGCGCGTCCGCGTCCGTGCAGTCGGCCGGGTGGAAGGCCACGGAGCGTCCGGTGATGCGCTCCACACGCCGCAGGGACTCCTCGTGGCTGTTGACCAGGGTGTCGACGACCACGACGCCGTGCCCGGCGTCGAGGAGTTCCACGGCGGTGTGGGAGCCGATGTAGCCGGCGCCACCGGTGAGCAGTACGTTCATCGCTGACTTCCTGAAGGTGGGGACGCCCGCTCCGGCGCGGGCCACCTCAGGATAGGTGAGCTGTGTTCTCCTTGGGCCTCCGCTTCGCTTCGGCCCGTGCTCGGGCGCCCGGAAGACGCGCCCTTCGGTCCTTCCGGTGCACTCCCTCATTCCTCGGGAGTGCACCTCCAGGCCCTCCAGAACGCGTCGGCGCCCTCCTCGTGCTTTCTTTGGGCCGCCGCTCGTTCCTCGCTTCGGCCCGTGCTCGTGCGCCCGGAAGACGCGCCCTTCGGTCCTTCCGGTGCACTCCCTCATTCCTCGGGAGTGCACCTCCAGGCCCTCCAGAACGCGTCGGCGCCCTCACGAACCCTCTGGGGTCACGGCAGGCTGGACGACCTACACCGGAACGGCCTGAAGCACCCGCGGGGGCCCGCACCGGGCGGCGCGGGCCCCTCGTCGTCCAAGGGTCAGGGGCGGTGCGGCGGGCCGCGGCGGATGTCGAACCACAGCACCTGCGGGTCGTGGTCGCTGACCTGGTCGTGGAACTCGGAGTTGACGCGCACGACGTCGTAGTCCATCCGGTCGGCCAGGACGCCGTTGACCAGGATGTGGTCGAGCGCCTGCGAGTTGCCGTCGAACACGTAGTTGTAGCGCTCCTCCTCCGGCAGCGCGTCCATCGGGTTGGCCAGCAGTCCGTCGGCGGTGAGGATGTCCAGGGTCGGCGAGAACGGGAAGTCGTTCAGGTCGCCCATGACGATGAGGTTCGCCTCCGGGTCGACCGCGAGGAGGTCCTCGGCGAACTGGCGGACGAGCCGGGCCTGGGCGTTGCGCTGGACCTCGCTCGTGCGGACCGGCGGCTGCTGGACGCCGTGCAGCGACGGGTCGCCGCCCTTGGAGTTGAAGTGGTTGGTCACCACGTACAGGTCCCGGCCCTTGGCCCGGAAGTGGCCGACGAGCGGCTTGCGGCTGTCGTCCCAGGCCTCGTCCTGCGGCTCGATCCGGCCGGGCGACACGCTCAGCTCGGCGCCGCGGGGTCCCTCGGTGACCTCCACCGCGGTGGTGGCGTCGCCGCCCTCGACGTCGACGAACCGCACGTGTTCGGGGTTGAAGAGGAAGGCGTTGCGGATGTTGCCGCCGGGCTGACCGCCGTCCTGGCCGTCCTGCGGGCTGATCTGCCGCCACTCGTAGGACGGGCCGCCCTGGTCCTCGATCGCGGCCACCAGGCGGTCCAGGGTGACGTCGGGGTCCACGGTGCCGTCGTCGGTCGGGCCGCTGCTGTCCTGGATCTCCTCCAGGCCGATGATGTCGGGCGTGCCCAGGTAGTCGACGACGCCCTGGGCGAGCTCGTCGAACTTGGCCTGGTCGTCCTGGCCGTCGAGGTTCTCCACGTTGTAGGTGGCCACGGTGACCTCGTAGCGCTCGGCGTCGCGGGCGGGGACGCGCTCCAGGCCCCCGGGGGCGAGCTCGCCCATGGTCGTGGCGCGCACGAGGTAGCCGCCGAACCGGCTGTAGTAGACCGGGCCCTCGGTGACCCCGGTGAGGGTGTCGCCGACGTCGGCCCGCGGGAAGGGGTGCCGCTCCAGGTCGAGCAGCGACTCGATCTTGACCCGTCCGGTGTTGGGTTCGTCGTAGGAGCCGTAGTGCGTGCCGCCGTTGACCGTGCGGTTCTCGTCCGGCTTGGCGGTGACCCACAGGGCGTCGTAGGGGTCGGTCGCGCCGATGACGGGGGCGTCCTCCACACGCACGAGCATGTGCTCGTGGGCCTCCCAGAAGTCCAGGGCGTAGGTGTCCGGCTCCAGCTCCCGGTCGGTGGTGTCGCCGCCGTGGTCGGGCGCGTAGGTGTCGGGGATGGTGTCCCCGCCCAGGTCGAGGGACTCGGGGACGTCGTTGCCCTCGGACACCACGGTCCAGCGGGCCCGGTCGAGCTGCGTGATGCTCTGGCTCCCGCTGGCGGGCCGGTACTCGCTCACCCGGCCGGCGGCCAGGACCTCGTCGCCGACGGACACGTCGGGGGTGGTGGATCCGGTGAAGACGAAGAGCGCCTCGCTCGTGCGCGGGTCGCCGTCGCCCTCGGTGTCCTGGAACCAGAAGCCGCGCGCGCTGCCGAAGGCGTTGACGGCCGTCACGACGCCGGGCAGGCCGCTGACCGTCTCGCCCTCCAGGGGCGAGGAGCGGGTGGTGCCCTGGACGTCGTGGACGCGCAGGTCGCCGGGCTCGACCGGGTCCTCGGGGTCGGTGCCTCCGCCGTCGCCGGCGGTCTCCCCGGCCGCGTTGGTGGGGGCGGGGGCTCCGGCGGTGAAGTCGGCGGCGTTGTCGCCGGTGTCCGTGAGGTCGGCGTCGCGGGCGGCCGAGGTCGTGTTGCTCAGCCCCGGGGCGGGCGCGCCCTCGAAGACGGTGGCCGAGCCGTAGCCGACGAGGTCGGCGACGCCCTCCTCCTCGGCGCACTCGGCGGCGGTCCGGCAGGCGACCGGTTCGGTGCCCTCCACCAGCAGGACCACGCCCGAGCCCGCGGCCATGGCGGTGCCGCCGGCGGCGTCGGGGGCGGGCAGGTCGACGGAGCCGCCGGCGCCGGCGCCCTGGCGCACCAGGTAGGAGGTGCCCGGTTCGATCGCGCCGCCGAGCGGGGTGACCTGGACCCGGGTGGAGTCGCCGGGCCGCGCGGGCAGGTACTGCACGCTCCAGCCGTCGAGGCCGACGGCCGCGTCGGTGGGGTTGCCGAGTTCGACGAAGTCGTTGCGCAGTTCGGCGCCGCTGTTGCCGCCGCCGCCGTAGACCTCGCCGATGACGGGGCCGGTGGCCTCGGCCGCGGCGGGCAGGGCCGTGGAGAGCGCGGCGGTCAGGGACAGCGCCGTCACCGCCGTGGCGGACGCGAGCACGCGTCTGGAGGGGGTTCTGCTGGGGGACACGCCTTCTCCGGTCTGGTCGGGGGTGGGGATCCGGGATGGGGATGGGGATGCACGGGTGAGGGGCTGGCACATCATGGCCCGTTTGGATGTCCGAACGAAAGAGAGCGCGTGAAATGGAGACGACACACGGTGATTTTGGTGGGATCCGACCACGACCAGGTGGAATTGTCCTTGGACGATCATCCAAGCGGGCGCCCGGGTGGGTCGGATCTCCCGGGCGCCCGCGGTCCGGGGCGTGGCGGGCTCAGCCGCTCCGGCGGGCGTTGGCGCGGTGCACCAGGTACTCGTCGTAGTCCAGCGGGTTGCCGTCGGTGCGGGCCCGGCGGGGGACGGGCCCCGTCACCGCGCGCTCCCCCTCCGGGAACGTCCACCACACGCCCTCGCCCCGGGAGAGGCCGGGCAGCTCGGTCCGGAAGGCGTCCACCGACCTCGCCGCCACCTCTCCCCTCAACAGCCACCCCTCGGCGGTCTCCACTGTGTCGCGCACGCGTGCGCCCAGCGCGTTCAGGCGGGCCGTCACACCGCCGAGCACGTCCGCCGGGACCTCCAGCTCGAACCCGTGCACCGGCTCGAACACGCGCGTGCCCGCCCGGTCCAGTGCCCGCATCAGCACGAGCGGGGTCAGCTCGCGGAAGTCGGCGGGCGTGGTCGGGGGCGCGAACCCGCTGCGGATCAGCGTCACCGCGCAGTCGGTCACGGGCCAGCCGTACAGGCCCTGGCCCAGGGTGTCGCGGACGGTCTCCTCGATGGCCCGGTCGAAGGCCCCGATCAGCGCGCCGAACTCCACCTCGCGGCGGAACACGACGCCCGCGCCCTCCTTCATCGGATCGACCCGCAGGCCGACCGTGGCCCACGTGCCGACGAGGCGCCCCGGGGAGACCTCCTCGACCGCCGACCCCGTCCCCGCCGGGCGCTCGGTGTGCGCGGTCCGGCTGGGCTCGAACACGGCCCGCACGCCGAAGTCCTCGGCCAGGGTGGCGGCGACGACCTCCTTCTGCACCTCGCCGTAGAGCAGGACCGACAGGCCCTCCCCCGCGACGGTGCGCAGGTGGATCAGGGGGTCCTGGTCGGCCAGCGCCGCCAGGGCGGCGTGCAGGCGCGCCGCGTCGCCGCCGTCCTCCGGACGCACGACGGCCTCCAGCGCGGGCCGGGCGAACCGCGCGGCCGCGGCCGGCGGGCCCAGCCGGTCCCCGACGCGCACGCCGGGCAGCCCGCGGATCCGGCCGATCTCGCCGGCGGCCAGGGGCCGGGACCGCACGCCCTCGGCTCCGACCACCTCCAACCCGGTGATCCGGCCCCGGTGCGGCCCGTCGTCCCCCGGGTCGGCGCGCTCGAACTCGACGTGCGCGCGCGGCTCCAGGCACCCTGCGCGCAGCCGCAGGTAGCCCGTCTTCTCGCCGGTGGGGGCGCGCTCGATCGCGAACACCGTGCCCCGGAGCTCGTCGGCGGCGTCCTCGCCGTGGGCCGCCGTGGTCACCGGCAGCAGGGTGGTGAGCACCCGCGTCAGCGCGCCGACGCCCTGGCCCGTGACCGCCGATCCGCACAGGACCGGGTACACCAGGCCGCGCCCGACCTGCTCCCGCAGCACCCCCGTGAGCGCGTCCGGTCCCGGGAGCGGGCGGTCCTCGACCAGGGCGGCCAGCAGGGCGTCGTCGTGCTCGGCGAGCGCCTCGGCGACGCGACGGGCGAACGCGGGGTCCCGGAGGTCCCCCGGCTCGGTGCGCGCGTGCGGTGTGCCCGCGTCCCGCACGGTGTCCATGGCCAGGGCGCCGCCGGTGAGCCGCCGTCGGATCTCGGCGAACACGCGCTCGGGCCGCGCCCCGGCGCGGTCGGTCTTGTTGACGAACAGCAGCACCGGGAGCCCCGACTCGCGGAGCACGCGCATGAGCACCCGGGTGTGGGCCTGGACCCCCTCGACGGCGGAGACCACCAGGACCGCCCCGTCGAGCACCGCCAGGGCGCGCTCGACCTCGGCGACGAAGTCGGTGTGGCCCGGCGTGTCGATCAGGTTGACGCGGGTCGGTCCGACCCGGAATCCGGCCACGGCCGTGCGGATGGTGATGCCGCGCTCGCGTTCGACGCTGCCGGTGTCCGTGGTGGTGTCGCCGGTGTCGACACTGCCGAGCCGGTCGATGGCTCCGGACTCGAAGAGCAGGCGTTCGGTGAGGCTGGTCTTACCCGCGTCGACGTGGGCGAGAACGCCGATGTTCAGTGTGGAGGTCATGCGTGGTGGGTCCCTCGGGAATTCGTGTCCAGGTGGGCTCGAAGATTCCGTAGGGACGCCGCATGTCTGTCTCCTCGCTGTGGACGCGAACCCGGCGGGTCCGCCGGGTTCGGAACGATCGTGCTGCGCGCCGGCACGTCCGCGCAATTGCTTTTCTTGGGGCCTCCGCCTCGCTTCGGCCCGTGCTCGGGGCGCCGGGAGGCCGGCGCCCCGAGCCGACCCCCCGGGGACACAGGCAGGCTCGGACTCGAAGGGGCTCAGAGGCGGGGGTCGACCGGCTCCGACTCCAGCGCCAGGACCGCGAACACGGGCTCGTGCACCCGCCACAGCGGTTCGCGCCGGGCGTGGCGCGCCAGTGCCTCCAGCCCGAGCTTGTGCTCGCGCATCGCCAGGCCGGCCTTGCGGCCCAGGTTCCGGTCCTTCAGCACCGCCAGCCGGTCGGGGTCGGTGTAGTCGGCCCCGTAGATGATCCGCAGGTAGTCCGGTCCCCGGACCTTCAGTCCGGGCTGGGCCAGGCCCTTGCGGCCCGTGGCGCGGGCGCCCAGGACCGGCTTGACCACGATGCCCTCGCCACCGGCGGAGACGAGGTCGCGCCACCAGTCGGCGGCGGCGTCGCAGGCGGCCGGGTCCGTGGTGTCCACCACCAGGTAGCGGGTGGAGCGGACCATACCGCTCGCCTCGGCCAACTGCTCGGCCACGGCCATGTGCCACAGGTGGTCGGCGTCGGTGAACTCCCGGCCCTCGGCCGCCAGCAGCATGAACGGCGCGTACTGGAGCCCGGCGGCACCGTCGGTGTCCCAGGAGTAGCGCCGGTACACCCGGCTGAACTCCGCCATCTGTTCCTCGCGGCGCGCCACCGTGTCCGCGAGGCCGCCCACGTCCAGGCCCCGCGCGGCCGCCGCGGCCAGTGCGTCGGAGGCGGCGGGCAGGGCGGCACGGGCCGCGGCGCCCACGGACGCGTACTGCTCGCGGATCAGCGACCGCGCCTTGGCCGACCACG
Source organism: Nocardiopsis aegyptia (assembly GCF_013410755.1). GTDB lineage: Bacteria > Actinomycetota > Actinomycetes > Streptosporangiales > Streptosporangiaceae > Nocardiopsis > Nocardiopsis aegyptia. The sequence goes on along the minus strand of NZ_JACCFS010000001.1, from coordinate 4,570,508 downwards.
GGAGCATCTCCCCGTCCAGGGCGACCCAGTCGGTGCCCAGCTTCTCCCACAGCCCGGCGTCGGTGACGGCCCGGCGCAGCCGGTCCACCACCTCGGCCTGGACCTCGGGGTCGGCGAAGAAGGGGCGGCCGGTGCGGGTGTAGAGGGTGCCCAGTTCCCCCGGCACGAACCGGCGCTCGGCGGCGGCCGTGTCCCTGCACAGGACCGCGACGGCCCGCGAGCCCATGTGCTTCTCCTGGCACACCACCTGGCCGATGCCCGAGCCGCGCAGGGACGCGAACGCCTCCCGCGGGTGCTCCAGCAGGCCGGGCTCGGCGGAGGTCGGCGCGGGGGCCATGGTCGGCGGGAGGTAGAGCAGCCAGCGCGGGTCCACCGCGAAGCGGCTCATCACCTCCAGGGCTGCCAGTGTGCTGCCGGAGTCGGCGCGCACCGTGCCGTGCTCGGTCGCCACGGACAGGCCCGGGTGGCCGGCGCCCACGCCGACGTCGGTGATGTCGACGGTGTCGCCCGGCCCCCGCTCGGTGCCGGAGGCGGATCCGCCGCCCGGCCGCACGTCCTCCGCCAGCGGCCGGGTCGGCTCGTACCAGACCTTGTGGGCGGCCACCTCGACCAGCTCCCGCTCCGGATAGCGCAGCGCGGTGAGCTTGCCGCCGAACACGCAGCCGGTGTCCAGGCAGATCGTGTTGTTGAGCCACTCGGCCTTGACCGTGGGCACGTGGCCGTAGACGACCGCCGCCCTGCCCCGGTAGTCGCGGGCCCACGGCAGGCGCACGGGCAGCCCGTACTCGTCGGACTCCCCGGTGGTCTCGCCGTAGAGCGCGAAGGACCGCACCCGACCGGAGGCGCGCCCGTGGTACTCCTCCTTGAGCCCGGCGTGCGCGACCACCAGCCGGCCCTCGTCCAGGACGTAGTGGCTGATGAGGCCGTCGCAGAAGGCCAGTGCCTCCCGGCGGAACTCCTCGCTCTCCGACTCCAGCTGCGCCAGGGTCACCTCCAGGCCGTGCGTGATCCTGGCCTTGGCGCCCTTGAGCACGCGCACGAGCTTGTTCTCGTGGTTGCCGGACACGCACAGGGCGTCGCCGTCGGCGACCATGCCCATGACCAGGCGCAGCACGCCAGGGCTGTCGGGGCCGCGGTCGACGAGGTCGCCGACGAACACCGCCGTGCGTCCGCCGGGGTGGCGGGCGCCCGTCGCCCGGCCGTGCTCGTCGCGGGAGACCTCGTAGCCGAGGCCGGCCAGCAGCTCCTCCAGTTCCTCCCGGCAGCCGTGCACGTCGCCGACGATGTCGAAGGGCCCGGTCAGTTCACGCTTGTCGGTCCAGCCCTTCTCCAGCTCGATGACGGCGGCGTCGATCTCCGCGGGGCCGCGCAGGACGTGCACCCGGCGGAAGCCCTCGCGGTCCAGGCGCTTGACGCTCTGCTTGAGGTCGCGGCGCTGGCGGCGGACCACGTGGTCGCCGAAGTCGCGGTCGGGGCGGTCCCGGTTGCGCTCGACGGCCAGGGCCTCGGGCACGTCCAGGACGATGGCCGTGCACAGCACGTTGTTGTCCTTGGCCACCCGCACGAGCTGCTCGCGGGCCTTCTTCTGCACGTTCGTGGCGTCCACGACCGTGAGCAGGCCCCGGCGCAGGCGGATGCCGACGATGGTGTGCAGCAGCGCGAACGCGTCGGCGCTGGCCGACTGGTCGTTCTCGTCGTCGCTGACCAGTCCCCGGCAGTAGTCGGAGCCGATCACCTGTGTGGGGCGGAAGTGCCGGGCGGCGAACGTGGACTTGCCGGAGCCGGACACGCCGACCAGCACGACGAGACCCATCTCGGGCACGCCGAGCACGCGCGGCTCGGCCGCCGGTGTCCTCTCGGAGTAGCTCATCGGGTGAACACTCCCATCTGGGTCGGTGCGCCGGTCCCGGGGTGCTCCGGTCCGACCGGCAGGTGGCGGACGCGGTAGCCGTGCGCCCCGGCCACACGCGCGGTCCAGGCGGTGAACTCCGCGCGCGTCCACTCGAAGCGGTGGTCGCCGTGGCGGAACGCGCCCTCGGCCAGGCCCTCGTAGTGCGTGTTGTACTCGGCGTTGGGCGTGGTGACCACCACCACGCGGGGCCGGGCCGCGCCGAACACGACCTCCTCCATCGCGGGCAGCCGCGAGGGGTCCAGGTGCTCGACGACCTCCATCAGCACGGCGGCGTCGTAGCCCTCGAAGCGGCGGTCGCGGTAGACGACCGAGCCCACGAGCAGTTCGGGCCGGGAGCCCTTCGGCGTCTCCCGGCCGGAGGCGCCGAGCAACGGCAGGTGGGCGCCGTAGCGGTGCGGGTCGCAGCCCTTGCAGAATCTGCGGTGGGCGTGTTCCAGGCAGACGGTGCTCACGTCCACGCCGGTGATCCGCTCCAGTGAGTGGTCCGCGACCAGCCGCTCCAGCAGCCTGCCCGGGCCACAGCCCAGGTCGATGACGCTGCGGGCCTCCTCGGCGCGCAGCACGGACAGCACGGCGCCCGCCCGCTGGTCGGCGAGCGAGGGCTCGCGCTCGTCGCGCGGCGGTGCGGCGGCGGCCTCCTCCACCCGCGGGTCGTCGGCGTCCTCGTCCTCCACCAGGTCGTCGGTCTCGGCCAGCCGGGTCAGGGCCGTGCGCACGTAGCGCTCGCGGCGGCCGAGGTAGCGGCGGGTGATCCAGTCGCGCTCGGGGTGGGCGGACAGCCACCCGGGACCCTCGTCGGATCCGCCCGCGCGCAGGAGCTTGTCGATCTCGGTCTCGTCCACCCAGTAGTGCTTGTGGCCGTCCATGGCGGGCAGCAGCACGTACAGGTGGCTGAGCGCCTCGGACAGCGGCACGGTGCCGGTGAGGGTGAGCGACAGGTAGTGGGAGTCGCCCCACCCGGGCAGGCCGGGGTCCAGCGGCACCGGTTCGGCCCGCACGGCCCAGCCCAGGGGTTCGAACAGCGCGCGGGCGCGCTCGGCCCCGGCCCGGCAGGGCACGGCCGGCAGGCTCAGCACGAGCGGGATCGGGGCGGCGGCCAGTTCTGGGCGCAGGTCGCAGCGCCCGCGCAGCGCGGTACGCAGCACGCGGCCCAGCGCCACAGTGAACAGCGACGACGTGGCGTAGGGCCGGTCGTTGACGTACTGGGCGAGGGCGAAGTCGGGCGTGCTGACCGACGAGCGCGACCGGAGCAGGGCCTGCGGATCCACCTCCAGCAGGAGCGCGGCGGTGCAGCGCTCCGCGGTGGCCTCCGGGTAGAAGAGATGGGCGGTGCCGAAGGACTGCTCGAAGCTCTGCACCCGGTCGGGATGCTTGTGCAGCAGGAAGCCGAGATCCGTGGCGGGGTGCCCCGTGGTCGCGTCGGTGGTGATCGTCAGTAGCACCCGAGCATTGTGTCCCAGCGCGGTGCCGGGCGACCAGTGGTTTAGGGTGCGGGCGGCGGGCGGTCCGGATCCAGTCCGAGGTCGGCCATCGCCCGCGCGGCCTCCGTGCGGGCGTCGCCGAAGAACGACCACGGCAGGTCGCAGACGTAGCCGTCGGCGGCGGCCAGGTGCCAGCGCGCCGCGTCGGTGAGACCGGCCCGGTGGAAGGCCCACCCGAACAGGTGGTGGGCCTGGACGTCGCGCACGTGCGGGACGGCGGTGCCGGCCCACACGCGGGCCAGGCCGAACAGCTCCTCGACCGGCTCGCCGTGCAGCCGTCCCAGGGCCATCCGCACGATGAAGGCGCTTTTCCCCTCCTCCGTGAGTCTGCGCTCCTCGGCGCGCAGGTGCTCGGCGTGGGCGAGCGCGAGCACGGAGGGCAGCGGGCTGCCCTCGGGCGCGGAGTCGGCGGTGGCGCCCGCGGTCGCGAACATCTCCTCCGCCGAGCCGCCGCGCGTGGACGCCAGGGTGCGCACGCGGGTGGCGTGGGCGGGGAACAGGTGCGGTGCGCGCGCGGTCGTCTCCGCCCAGAGCCGGTCCTTGTCCGCGCGGTCGGCGCCCAGGCCCATCGCCACGGTCTGCAACGCGGCCCAGGGCGCGGCGTCGTCGGTGTCCAGGAGGGCGGCGGCCTCGAACGGGCCGCGCGCCTCCTCCAGGGCCGCCTCGGTGCCCTTGCGGTCGGCCGGGGCACTGCCGCCGGACCGGCGCACGGCCCCGGCGAGCAGGGCGTGGCCGAGCCAGAGCAGCACGTCGGCCTGCTGCGGTCCGCTCCCGCTCCCGGCCCCCGTCCGGGCGAGCGCGGCGACCTCCGCGGGGTCGTCGGCGGCGGCGCGGCCCAGGGCCTCGGCCCGGTAGGCCCGCGCCTCCGGGTCCTGCCGGGTCTCGGCGAGCAGCGTCAGCCCCGCGTCGAGTTCACCCTCGGCCACGGACGCGCAGCCCGCCCGCAGGACCGGGTCGGTGCCGAGGGCGGCCGACACCAGCGCCGCCCCCGCCCCCGTGCCGCCGGCCCGCCGCGACGGTGTTCTCCTGAATCCCCACATGTGACCCCTCCCGGCACCGAAGGTACCGGGAGCCCGGTCAGCCGAGCGAGGCGGTCTCGGTCGGGGCGTCGTCGGAGCCGTCCGCCCCGGCCGCACCGCGCGGGCCGCCCTTGCGGACGCGGTCGCGCAGGTGCTGGGCGATCTGCAGTCCGATCAGCACCACGCCCAGCGCCGAGCCGGCGCCCACGAACACGCCGGGGTCGACCGTCGTCGACAGTGCGCCCTGGAACAGCGCGCTCCACTCCGGCGCCACCATGACCAGGGCGGCGGCCACGATGAGGGCCACGCGTTCGCCGACCAGGGTGCGCCGCAGGAAGTGGCCCTCGATCGCGATCGCCGACGCCGCCAGTGCGACACAGCCGCTCGCGACCGCCACCACGACGTCGATGACCGGCCCGTCCAGCGCCATCAGCGCCGTGTAGGCCATCAGGACGGGGATGAGGTAGAGGCCCTTGGCGAACTTCCACGCGGAGACCCCGGACCGCATCGGGCTGGCCTCGGCCACCCCGGCCGCGGCGTAGGCGGCGAGCGCCACCGGCGGCGTGACGTTCGAGTCCTGGCTGTACCAGTACACGATCATGTGCGCGACGATCACGGCGAGCCCCAGTTCCTCCAGCGCGGGGACGGCCAGGACCGCCAGCACCACGTAGGAGGCGGTGACCGGCAGGCCCATGCCCATGATGAGCGACGCGATCAGCACCATGACCAGGGTGAGCAGCAGGTTGCCCTCGAAGACGTTCACCATCACGTTGGAGAGCGTCAGGCCGAGGCCGGTCAGGCCCACCATCGCGACGATGATCCCCGCCACCGCGCAGGCGACCGAGACCGGCAGCGTGTTGCGCGCCGCCATGACGAAGACCTCCAGGAAGTCCCGGGCCGACAGGCGGCTGGAGGCCCGCAGCATCGCGACCACGAGCAGGGCGCCGCAGGCGAAGAGGCCCGCCTGCGTCGGCGGCACGTACATGAGCAGCAGGACGATGAGCAGGATGAGCGGTGCCAGGAAGTGCCAGCCCGCCGCCATCACCGTGCGCAGGCGCGGCAGGTCCTCGTCGGCGTCGCGCCCGATGCCGTGCTTGCGGGCCAGGATGTCCACGAACAGGAACATCACGCCGAAGTACATCAGCGCGGGGATGATGGCGACCTTGACGATGTCCGCGTAGGGGACGCCGACGCGCTCGGCCATGATGAACGCGCCCGCGCCCATGATGGGCGGCAGGATCTGTCCGCCGGTGGAGGCCGCGGCCTCGATGCCCGCGGCGTCGTGCCGCTTGTAGCCGACCCGGCGCATCAGCGGGATGGTGAACGGGCCGGTGGTGACGACGTTGGCGATGGCGCTGCCGGACACCGACCCCATCATGGCGCTGCCCAGGACCGCGCCCTTGGCGGGTCCGCCGACCATCCGGCCGGTGAGGACGTAGGCCAGGCCGACGAAGAAGTTGCCGCCTCCGGTGCGCGACAGGAGCGCACCGAACAGGATGAACACGAACACGAACGTCACGACCACGCCCAGCGTGAGGCCGTAGACGCCGTCCCCCAGGTAGCTCTGCGTGGCGATCCGCTCGATCCGCGCCCCGGAGTGCCCGAACTGGCCGGGGATGAGCCAGCCGATCATCGCGTAGTACATGAACGCGACGACGATGATGACCATGGCCAGGCCGACGGCCCGCCGGGTCGCCTCCACCAGCACGACGATGAGGACCACGCCCAGGAGCCAGTCGGTCTCGGTGTAGGCGCCGGCCCTGGAGGCCAGCTCGGCCTGGAAGGCGATCGGGTACAGGCTCACCCCGACCGCGGCCGCGATCAGCACCGCGTCCATGGCCCCGCCGAGCCGGCGCAGGAACGTGACCAGCCCGGCGGGCGCGTCCGACCCCCGTGACCGGGTGGCGGCCAGGGTGAGGAGCCGGACCGTCCAGCCGCCCTTCCCCTCCAGCTGGAAGGGCGGGAAGACCAGGAACACCATGACCATGGTGAGCATCAGGTGCAGCAGCCGCTGCTGGCGCGCGTCCAGGCCCGCCCACAGGGCGACGTAGAGCTGGAACGCGGTCAGCCCCACGGCCAGCACCAGGATGATCCGGCCGACGGCGGTGGCCCCGGGGCCGGGGCCCCACCGCCGCTCCGCGAGCTGCTTCCAGACGGGGGCCTGCCCCCGGGCGGCGTCGATGCCCTCGACGTCGGGGATCGTCTCGGAGGACGGCGGTCTGCTCCGGGTCTCGGAGTCGGGGGTCGGGTCAGCCATGGTCGTTCCTCAGTTCGTGTGGCCGGTGGCCGGTGCGGAGGAGGTCAGCACCGGGGATGCGGGGCACCCCTGACCAGCAGGGGCAGGGTCGCCGCCCGTGCGGGGTCGAGGGTGACCCGATGGGCGGCCAGGCACGGGGAGAGCCGGACCTCGGTACCGTCCGCCAGGAGGCGGTGGTCGACGGTCGGCGAACCGACGCGCAGGGCAAGCTCGGTACCGACGTCGCGGCCCATGTCGTCGATGACCCACCACTCGCCGTCGGCGTACCCGGTGCCCTCTCCGGGGATCTGGCCCATGCCGGCGCCGAACTGGCGGATGCGCGTGGTCTCGGCCACCAGGCGGCCGTCGCGGAGGACGAGGTCCTCCTCGATCGGCAGGTGGTCGATGGAGTGCATGTAGGTGATGGTGAACCGTTCGCCCTCGGACAGCGGCAGGTAGCCGATGGTGGAGCCCTCGTCGCTCACACGGAGCACGGGCCACACCGGTAGCAGCAGGGCGCCCAGGGCCGCGGCGGCCAGCACGCCGCAGACCCGGGGCACCGTCAGCGGGGACCGCACGTCAGGGCCGCAGGTCCTCGGGGATCTCGATGCCCTGCTCCTCGTAGTAGCGGATGGCACCGGGGTGCACCGGGACGGGGCTGTTCTCGATGGTCTCGGGCACCAGGTACTCCTCGCCCGGGCCGTACACGGACACGATCTGGTCGATGTGCTCGTACATGGCCGAGGTGATCTCGTAGGCCTGGTCCTCGTTGAACTCGCCGGAGACCACCAGCGCGTTCCAGACCGCGATGGTCTCGACGTCCTCGTCGACGTCCGGGTAGGTGCCGCCGGGGATGGTGTGCTCGGTGTAGCCGCCGTAGCCGTTGACGATCGCGGAGCGCTCGTCGTCGCACATGTCGATGATGGCGATGTCCTCGGTGGTGGCGAGCTCGGTGATGCCGGCGTGGCCCTGGCCGACGACCCACGAACCAGCCTCGAGTTGGCCGTTGGACAGGGCGGCGGCCGTCTCGGCGTAGCCCAGCTGGCTCATCTCGATCTCGTCCTGGGCGATCTCCAGCGACTGGAAGACCTGGTTGGTGGTGGCCTCGTTCCCGCTGCCGACGGCACCGACGGAGTAGCGCGTGCCGACCACGTCGGAGAAGCACTCCAGACCCTCGGACTCGGCGGTGGACTGCAGGGTCACCGCGTGGAAGACGTTGGGGTAGAGCACCGCCAGGGAGTAGGTCTCCACGGGCGCGCCCTCGAAGTCGGCGGTACCGGTGAAGGCCTGGTCGGCCGCGTCGCCCTGGACGATGCCCATGTGCGCCTCGCCGCCGCCGAGCAGGCGGATGTTCTCGACCGAGGCTCCGGTCGTCTCGGCCGTGCCGGCCTGGCCGTCGATGTTCTCCTCGATGATGGTGCCGAGGGCGCCACCGATCGGGAAGTAGACACCGGTGGAGCCGCCGGTGGCGATGTTGAGCTGGTTCTGCACGGGGCCGCTGCCGAGCGCGACCTCCTCGCCCTCGGCCGGTTCCTCGGGCGGCTGGGCGCAGCTGGCCAGCATCAGAACGCTCAGGGGAAGGGCCGCCAGGGTCAACGTCGGGCGTCGCATGATCGATCGGTCCTCTCGGAAGGCCTTCAGGGGGTGTCCGGAGTGGCGCGGGCCACACCGTTCCCGAGAAACCTAGTGCGCGTCCGGTCGCGATCCGTACTCCGGGCCGGGTGAATTGAGCCTCTTCTGAGGTTGCGGGCGTATTGCTACTGTGTCGCCATGACACGGCCGCCCCGCGACTGGCTGTGGTCGGCCACCGCCACCGGCGCGGCCCTCCTGCTGGCCTCCGCCCTCCTCACCTGGTCCCATCCGCCGGCGCCCGAACCCCTCGTCCTGTCCCTGGGGACGGGCGGCGAGGGCGGCGTCTACCACGAGTACGGCTCCGGGCTGTCCTCGGTCTCCGACGACATCGAGAGCGTCGAGATCGTCACGCACACCACCGCGGCCAGCGTCGAGAACAACCTCCTGGTCGCCGGCGGCGCCATGGACGCCGCCTTCACGCTGGCCGACGTGGCGGCCCTCGCCGTCGCCGGGGACCCGCCCTTCGACGACCCCCTGCCGATCCGGGCGATCGCCCGGCTGTACGACAACCACACGCACGTCGTGGTGCGCGCCGACTCCCCCTACGAGGAGGTCGCCGACCTCGCGGGGACGACCGTGTCCCTGGGCGCCTCGGGGTCGGGCACGGAGATGATGGCCGAGCGGCTGCTCGACCTGGTCGGCCTGGAGCAGCTGCCCGGCGACGCCGATCCGGCCGCGGCCGACGGCGACGCGGTGGCGGCGGTACGGCTCTCGATCGAGCGGTCGGCGCGTGCGCTGGAGGACGGGAGTGTCGACGCGTTCTTCTGGTCGGGCGGCCTGCCCACGCGGGCCGTCGCCGACCTGGCCGAGCGGCACCCGATCCGGCTGCTCGACCTGTCCGAGCACGTCCCCGAGCTGGTGGCGGCCTACGGCGGCTACTTCGCCGAACTGCCCGTCCCCGCCGGCACCTACGCGCGTGTGCCCGCCGTGCGCACGATCGGCGTGCCGAGCCTGCTGGTGGTCGACCGGCGGATGCCCGACGACGTGGCCCAGGACCTCACCGCGCTGCTCTTCGAGTCGCGCGGGGCCCTGTCCGAGGCCCATCCGGTGGCGCTGCACCTGCATCCGCGGTCGGCGATCGCGACCCTGCCGGTGCCGCTCCACCCCGGCGCCGCCGCCTACTACCGGTCGGTCAAGTACGCGTACGACCCCTAGGGCGTGTGTGACGGATGCCGTCCGTCGCGAGCGGCGGAGCCAGTGGTGCTCTCACAAGGCCGAAGAAGGAGTCAGGGTGGTTCCCCTGTCGACTGATGAGAACGCAGTGAGAGTGCCACTGGGGCGACGCGCAGCAGGACGAGTATCCGTCACACACGCCCTAGGTGTACTGACCACGGAGGTTGGTAACACGTGAGGCGGGAGGGCCGCCGAGCGCGGTGTGGAACCGGTGGTGATTGTAGTGATGCAACCACTGCGGGAAGGCCTCCCGTCGCTCGGCCTCTGAGGTGTAAGGGCGGGCGTAGGCCCATTCCTCGGCCAGGATCCGGTTGAAGCGCTCGACCTTGCCGTTGGTCTGGGGCCGGTAGGGCCGGGTGCGCTTGTGCTTGATGCCCTGGGCGGCGAGCGCGTCGCGCCAGGCGTGGGACTTGTAGCAGGCGCCGTTGTCGGTCAGGACCCGCTCCACGGTGATGCCCACCGAAGCGAAGTAGGCCCGGGCGCGTGCCCAGAACGCGACCGCGGTCTCCTTCCTCTCATCGGCCAGGATCTCGGAGTAGGCCAGGCGGGAGTGGTCGTCCACGGCGTTGTGGATGTAGGCGTAACCGGCCCCGGAGCGGTGTTTGCGGCCCTGGGGCCGTCCCAGCGCCCGGTGGCCTCCGCCGGCGGGGATGTTGCCGCTCTTCTTGACGTCCACGTGCACGAGCTCGCCGGGCCGGTCCCGTTCATAGCGGCGCACCACCCGGCTGGTGGCCCGGTCGGTGTGGGCCAGGCGGGGCATGCGGTAACGGGTCAGGATCCGGTGCACGGTCGAGGCGTGCATGCCCAGGTGGCCGCCGATGCGGGCCGGCCCCCACCGTTTGAGGACACGGAGTTTGATGACGCGGCGCTCCCGCCGGGTGGGGGTGCGCCGGGGTGAGCGGGCCGGGCGGCTGGAGCGGTCGTGCATACCGGCTTCGCCGTGTTGCCGGTAGCGGCCGGCCCACTTGCGGGCGGTGGTGACCGCGACCTGGAAGCGTTCGGCGGCACGCCGTAGTGGCCACTGGTCGTCGACCACGCAGCGGGCCAGGGCGAGGCGCCCTGCGGGGGCCAGGCGGGCGTTGGCGTGGGTAGTGTGGGGCATCGAGGGCCTTCTGGTGGGTCGGTGTAGACGTGGTAATCCACACCGATACCGAAGGCCCTCTTCTCGTGTGTCAGCCGGGGTGGGTGTTACCAACCTCCGTGGTCAGTACACCTAGGCCGGCCGGACGCCTCAACCCGGGAACCCTCGCCCCCTGAGCCGTCCGGTCACAGCGGCAGGCGGATGCGGGCGTCGATCCCGTGCGGGCGCGCCGGGCGCAAGGCCAGCTCCGCGCCCTGCAGCTCCAGCAGGGTGACGACGATGGACAGCCCGAGCCCGCTGCCGCCCACCCCGTCGTGGCCGTCCCGCCAGAACGGCCGCGTCGCGCTGCCCAGCTGGTCCTCGGACAGGCCGGGACCGTCGTCGACCACGTGCACGTCCACGTACTCCGTGCCGTCCTCGGCGCGCACGGCCCCGTGCACGCGCACCACGATCCGCACCCCCGGCCCGCCGAACTTCAGGGCGTTGTCGATCAGCGCGTCCAGCGCCTGGTCGAGGGTCCCCTCCACGCAGCGCACCAGCACGCCGTCCTCGGCCTCGCACTCCAGTGCGGCTCCGGCCCGTTCGGCGATGGGCCGCCAGGACTCGACCCGGTCGGCGGCCACCCGGGCGACCTCCTCGACCACCGTCGCGTGCTCGGCGTCCTCGGTACGGGCGAGCGTGAGCAGGCTGTCGCAGACCCGTGTGAGCCGGTCCACCTCGTCCAGGGCCAGGCGGTGCTCCTGCGCCCCCTCCGGCGGCAGGTGGCGGCTGAGCGAGTCCACCCGCAGCCGCAGGGCCGCCAGCGGGTTGCGCACCTGGTGCCCGGCGTAGGCCACGAAGGTGCGCTGGCTCTCCAGCATGGCGGTGATGGTGTCGGCCATCCGGTTGAACGACTCCCCCAGCCGGCGCAGCTCCACGGGCCCGGCCGCAGTGGGCACGCGCGCGTCGAGGCTGCCGCCGCTGACGGCGCGGGTGGCCTCCTCCAGGTCGTCGATGGGGCGCAGGATCCAGCGGGTGAGCGGCCCGGCGGCGGCGATGCCGACGACCAGCAGCGCGGTCGCCGCCGCCCACGCCACCGCCCACTGGGCGAGCGTGGTGCGGCGCAGCGCCCCGGTCGGGGAGGCCGTGACGGCGGCGCCGACGGTCTCCCCGGAGCGGCCGATGGGCTCGGCGACCACGAGCGGGCCCTCCTGCCAGGGGTAGACGATCGAGTCCGTGCCCATCCGGTTGCCCGCCAGCGCGATGCGCACGGCTTCGGGGATCCGGCCGTCGCCGGTGTCGGCGGCGAGGTCGTCCAGGCCGACGCCCTCCCGGGAGGCGGCGACCACCGCGCCGTCGCGGTCCACGACGAGGGCGGTGATGCCGTACAGCCGGTCGTAGGCGGCGAGTTCGCCGGCGAGGGTGTCCTCGGAGCCGGTGAGCACGCTGGGCTCGGCCAGTCCGGCGAACCGGGCGGTGTCGTTGATGCGGTCCAGGCGCATCTCGGAGGTCCCGCGCGCGGCGATGCTCACGCACAGCGGCACGGCCAGGCCCAGGCAGGCCGCGACCAGCAGGGCCACGTACACGGTCACCACGCGTCGGCGCATCGACTCCCCCGTCCCCCGGCGGGCGGTCAGGGCCGTCTGGCCGGCTGGACGGGGGCGGCGGACACGGACGGCCGCCCGGTCGCGCCGTCCGCGGCCCCCGGCGCGGCGCCGTCCGCGGCGGCCAGGCGGTAGCCGACACCGCGCACGGTCTCGATGAGGCCGGGCACGTCGAGCTTGGAGCGCAGCGTCCCGATGTGCACCTCCAGGGTGCGCAGGGTGCCGGGCCAGGAGGTCTGCCACACCCGCAGCAGCAGGTGCTCGCGGGAGACCACCGAGCCCGCCTCCCTGACCAGGGCGGCCAGCAGGTCGAACTCCTTGCGGGTGAGGTCCACGGGCTCGTCGCCGCGGGTCACGGTCCGCGTGGCCAGGTCCACGCTCAGCGGACCGAGGGCCACCGGCGGGTCCTCCGGGCGCCGCCGGGTCCGGCGCAGGACCGCCTCCATCCGGGCGCACAGCTCGTCGACGGCCAGCGGCTTGACGACGTAGTCGTCGGCCCCCGAGCGCAGCCCGCGCACGCGCTCGCTCTGGCGGCCGCGCGCGGTGACCATGATGATGCCGGTGTCGGCGCCGTCGGCGCGCTCGCGCAGGCGTCGGCAGAGGTCGATGCCGTCCATGTCGGGCAGGCCGAGGTCGAGCAGGATGATGTCGACCGGCGCGGCGCCCAGCGCGGCCTGGCCGGTGCGCACCTGGTCGACCACGTATCCGCGGCCTTCCAGCGCACCGGCCAGGGCGTCGGCGAGACGGACGTCGTCCTCGACGAGCAGCACCTTGATCATGGAGGTGGGGTCCTTCTGGAGGCTGTGCCCCGGGTGGCGGATGTCGTACCCGAACCCTAGCCGGAGAGTGTGCCGTGCGACACACTCGCCCCTCCTCCCGGGCTCCCGCCCCTCCGTTCCCGCCCTCCTCAGGGCCTGCGGACCTGCGCGTCCGGGACGATCTCCGGTGCGCCGTGCTGGATCGCGTCGGCCTCCTGGTCGGTGTCCTGTTCCTGGGCGGCGCGCTCGGCCTCGATGCCCTTGCGGTAGAACTCCACCTCGCGCCGGGTCTGCTCCTCGTCCCACTCCAGCACGCCCGCGAGCAGGTCGGCGGCCTCCTCGGCGACCGCGATCCCGCGGTCCCAGGTCTCGAAGGAGATCCGGGTGCGGCGGGAGAGCACGTCCTCCAGGTGGCGGGCGCCCTCGGCCTGCGCCGCGTAGACGACCTCCGCACGCAGGTAGTCGTCGGCGCCGGCCAGCGGGCGGCCGAGGTCGGGCCGGTCGCGGATCATGGCGAGCACGTCGTGGATGGAGGAGCCGTAGCGGCGCAGCAGGTGGCCGATCCTGGACACGTGGAGGCCGGAGTGGCGCGCGAGCACGTGGCGCTGGTTGGCCAGGGCGGCGAATCCGTCGGCGCCCACCAGCGGCAGCCGGTCGGTGACCGAGGCGGGGACCGCGCCGCCCAGCCCGTGCGCGACGGCGTCCACGGCGTCCTCGGCCATCACCCGGTAGGTGGTGTACTTGCCGCCCGCGATGAGGACCAGGCCGGGTACGGGGTGGGCGACGGTGTGCTCGCGGGACAGCTTGGAGGTCTGCTCCGACTCCCCGGACAGCAGCGGGCGCAGTCCGGCGTACACGCCCTCCACGTCGTCGCGGCCCAGGGGCGTGCGCAGCACCTGGTTGACGTGGTCCAGCACGTAGTCGATGTCGGCGCGGCTGGCGGCGGGGTTCTCCTTGTCCAGGTCCCACGCGGTGTCGGTCGTGCCGATGATCCAGTGCCGTCCCCACGGGATGACGAACAGGACGCTCTTCTCGGTGCGCAGGATCATGCCGGAGGACGCCTGGATGCGGTCGCGCGGGACGACCAGGTGCACGCCCTTGGAGGCGCGCACGTGGATCTGTCCGCGGCCGCCCACCATCTCCTGGATGTCGTCGGTCCAGACCCCGGCGGCGTTGACGACCTGGCGTGCGCGGATGCGCACCTCGTCGCCGGTCTCCAGGTCCCTGGCGTCGGCGCCGACGACGTGTTCGCCCTCCCGTAGGAAGCCCACCGCCTGCACGCGGGGGGCGATGCGCGCGCCGAGCCCGGCGGCGGTGCGCAGCACGGTGGTGACGAAGCGGGCGTCGTCCACCTGGGCGTCCCAGTACTGGACGGCCCCGGCCAGGGCGTCGCGCCGGAGCGCCGGGAAGACCCGCAGGGCTCCGGACCTGGTCAGGTGCCGGTGCGCGGGCAGCCCGCGGTTGTTGCGGGAGGTCAGGGCCAGGGCGTCGTAGAGCGTGACGCCCGCGCCGATGTAGGCGCGCTCCCAGTGGTGGGAGAACGGGAAGAGGAAGGGCACCGGCCGGACCAGGTGCGGCGCGATCGTGGTGAGCAGCAGACCGCGCTCGTGGAGGGCCTCGCGGACCAGCTCGAAGTCCAGCTGCTCCAGATAGCGCAGGCCGCCGTGGATGAGCTTGCTGGATCTGCTGGAGGTGCCCGAGGCGAAGTCGCGCGCCTCGATCAGCGCCGTGGACAGTCCCCGCGACACCGCGTCCAGCGCGATCCCGGCCCCGACGATGCCGCCGCCGACCACGAGGACGTCGAACTCCTCCTCGGCCATCGCCGCGAGTGACGCCGCGCGCTCCTTCGGTCCCAACCAGGTGCTCGCCATCCGCCCGTCCCTCCGTCTCGACGGGTGCTCCCGTCCGGGCGCCTACCCGCCCGGCCGGCCCGCCCCTCAGACCGCTCCGAGGTCTCAGGCTAACCGGGTCGCGCCGAGCCCAGGGGACGCCGCGCGCCCCACGGGCGTGTCCCGCCCCCCCGTGGGCCGCGCGGCCGGTCCCGGAAGGCGGTCAGGACGGCGCGGACTCCTCCGTCCGGGGCCGGCGCAGCGCCAGGGCGAGGAAGGCGGCGGCGATCGTGACCGCGCCGCCGACCCAGGAGGCGGTGGCGAGCCCTCCGGCCGTGGCGGCCCCCTCCCCGGTCCCGCCCGCGTTGGCCACGGCGACCAGCGCGGCCAGCCCCAGGGCGCCGCCGATCTGCTGGGCGGTGGAGACCATCGCCGAGCTCACGCCCTGTTCGTCGGGGCCCACCCCGGCTCCCGCCGCGGCGAAGACCGCCGGGTAGGTGGTCCCGGCCGTGATGCCGAGCATGACCACGGCGGGCAGCAGCGCCCAGTACGAGCCCGACGCCACGCCGGCCGCGAAGGCCAGGGCGGTGGCCCCCACGCCGAGGGTGCCGGTGAACAGGGCGGCGCGCACGCCCCAGCGGTTCAGCAGCGGCGGCAGGAGCAGCATCGATCCGGCCATGGCGGCGGCGCCCTGGGGCAGGAAGCCCAGGCCGGCGACGAGCGGGCTCAGGCCCAGGACGTCCTGGACGTGGGACGTGTACACGTAGTGCAGCGTGTTGACGATGCCCATGAGCACGAGGATGAGCGCCGTCGTCACGACCAGGGAGCGGTGGGTGAGCAGCCGGGGCGGCAGCAGCGGGTCCGCGGTGCGGCGCTCGACGACGGCGAGCACGCCCAGCACGGCCGCGCCGAGGGCGACGGCACCCGTGCTCTCCGGGGCGAGCCACCCGGCGTCCTGGGCGCGGAAGACGCCGAACACCAGGAGCAGGGCCCCGGCGGTGACCAGTACTCCGCCGAGGGCGTCGAAGCCGCCCGCGCCGCGCGCGCGGCCGTCGGCGGGCAGGACGCGCGGGGCGCCGAGCACGGTGACCAGGGTCAGCGGTACGAGCACCCAGAACACCGCGGACCAGCCGAAGGCGCTGGTCAGGATGCCCCCGACCGCTCCCCCGGCGAGGGCGCCGAAGGCTCCGGCGGTGCCCCACACGGCCAGGGCCCGGTTGCGCTCGGGACCGGCGGCGAACACGGTGTTCACCAGCGCCAGGGTGGCGGGGAACAGGGCCGCGGCGCCCAGGCCCTGCGCCGCCCGTGCGGCGACGAGCACGGCGGGGTGGAGGGCCAGGGCCCCGACGACGGAGGCGGCGCCCATCAGGGCCGCGCCCAGGACGAGGACGCGGCGGGCGCCGAGCCGGTCCGCGGCACGGCCGCCCAGGAGCAGGAAGCCGCCGAAGCCGAGCGCGAAGGCGTTGACGACCCAGGGCAGCGAGTTCGGCGAGAAGCCGAGCGCCCGGCCGATCTCGGGGAGCGCGATGTAGACGACGTTGAAGTCCACGGAGACCGCGAAGTGGGCCAGGGCGAGGACGGCGAGCGCGAGGGCGGGCCGGGTCCCGCGGGTGGGAGCGGGGACTGCTGTGGTGGTCATGTCTCTTCCTTCGGGGAGCGCAGGTAGTTCAGCGCTGGAATATTGAGCACGAGACTAACGGCAGATATTTCAGCGCGCAATATTTCAGCGTGGTAATATCTGACCATGAGCGATCAGCCGGACTGCCTCGACACGACCGAGGAGCGCACCTGGGACGCCGCCGTCCTGGCCTTCCGCCTGCTCGACCAGCGCGTCGAGCACGACCTCCAGGAGGAGGTCGGCCTCCCCCTGACCTACTACGAGCTCTTGGTCATGCTCTCGAAGGACCCCCACGGCTCACTGCGGATGAGCGAGCTGGCCGAGCGCACCCACACCCGGCCCAGCCGGATCTCGCACGCCGTCCGCAAGCTCACCGAGGGCGGCTGGGTCGAGCGCCGGCACTGCGAGGACGACCGGCGCAGCTGGTTCGCGGTGCTCACCGACCAGGGCCGTGAGCTGCTGCGCGACGCGGGCGCCCGCCACGTGCGCAGCATGCGCGAGTACGTGTTCGACGTCCTCACCCCGGAGCAGCGGGACCAGCTGCTGGACATCAGCCGCACCCTCCTGGGCCGGCTCGACCCCGACCACGCCGCCGAGTACGGCGCCCGCGTCCGGAGCGGTCCTCAGGAGGCGTCGGCGTAGGCGTGCGCGTAGGCGAGCACGTCGTTGAGGTAGGTCCGTGAGCTGTTGTAGGTCAGGATCGCCGACTCCCAGTCCTGGGCCGAGGTGAGGTCGCGCCCGCCCCCGCACAGGTAGCGCCCGGCCGAGAGCGCGGCGTCGTCGATGCTGTGCGGGTCGGGGTCGCCGCCCTCCAGCGAGGCCCCCCACCGCACCCACGTCCCGGGGATGAACTGCATCGGGCCCACCGCGCGGTCCCACTCGGTGTCGTCGTCGTAGCGCCCGCCGTCGGTGTCCCGGATGGCGCGGGTGTTGTTCGTTCCGTCCAGCGGGATGCCGATGATGTCGACGGTCGTCAGGCCGTCCGAGCCGATCTCGCCCCCGCCGTGCGTACCGTGCCTGGTCTCCACGTAGCCGATGCCGGCCAGCGTGGGCCAGGACAGGCGGCAGGAGGGCTGTTCCTCGGCCAGGACGAGTTGGGCGCTGGCGTACCCCTCCAGCGCGCGGCGCGGGATGGTGGTCGACTCCGCCACCTCGTCGAGCCAGTCGCCGCTGGGCCGCGGCGCTCCCGCCGGGGCCTGCTGCTCGTCGGCCCCGGTGTCGGCCCCGGCGACCGCCTCCTCCTCAGGCCCCCGCTCCGACCCGTCGTCGGGGGTGACCTCGGAGGTGCTCGGCGGCGCGGTGAGCCCGTCGTGCGGCGGGGTCTCGATCGAGCCGTCCTCCGGCTCGCTCCCCTCGGCGGCGGAGGGCCCAGACCAGGTGTCCAGGGCCGTGGAGATCCGGTTGGCAACGTAGACGAGACCGCCGGTGACCAGCAGGCACACGGCCAGGGCCGCACACGCCGCCACCAGCGGACCACGACCTCGGTCGCCGGTCCGGTCGCCACGGGGAGCCCGACGCTTGCCCATCGCCCCGCCCTCCTTCACGTGTTCGTCAACTGCGGACCATGCGAGACCAAAGTACGCGATGGGCGCCGAGTGCCGGTGCCTTCCGCTGCCTCGCAGGCTCGGCCTCGGGACACGCGAAAGGGCGCCCCGCGCACGGGACGCCCAGGGGACCGCGGTGTCAGCGGTGCGGGTTGACCACGACCTCGACCCGCTGGAACTCCTTGAGGTCGGTGTAGCCGGACGTGGCCATGGTGCGGCGCAGGGCACCCATGAGGTTCATGGAGCCGTCGCTCGTGGACGCCGGCCCGTGCAGGATCGCCTCCAGGTCGCCGATCGTGCCGACGTTGACCCGCTCGCCGCGCGGCAGCTCGCTGTGGTGCGCCTCGCTGCCCCAGTGGTAGCCGCCGCCGGGCGCCTCGGTGGCCCGCGCCAGCGGGGAGCCCACCATGACCGCGTCCGCGCCGCAGGCCAGCGCCTTGGCGATGTCGCCGCTGCCGGTCATGCCGCCGTCGGCGATGACGTGCACGTAGCGGCCGCCCGACTCGTCGAGGTAGTCGCGGCGGGCCGCGGCCACGTCGCCGATCGCGCTCGCCATCGGCACCGCCACGCCCAGGACCGAGCGTGTGGTGTGCCCCGAGCCGCCGCCGAACCCGACGAGCACGCCGGCCGCGCCGGTGCGCATCAGGTGCAGGGCCGCGGTGTAGGTGGCGCAGCCGCCGACGACGACCGGGACGTCGAGGTCGTAGATGAACTGCTTGAGGTTGAGCGGCTCGGCGCGGCCCGACACGTGCTCGGCCGACACCGTGGTGCCGCGGATCACGAAGATGTCCACCCCGGCGTCGACGACGGCCTTGTGGTACTGCGCGGTGCGCTGCGGCGACAGCCGCGCGGCCGTCACCAGCCCGGCGTCGCGGATCTCCTCGATCCGGCGGCCGATCAGCTCCTCCTGGATCGGCGCCGCGTAGATCTCCTGGAGCCGCTTGGTGGCGGCGACGTCGTCCAGCTCACGGATCTCCGACAGCAGCGGCGCCGGGTCCTCGTAGCGGGTCCACAGCCCCTCCAGGTCCAGGACGCCGAGGCCGCCCTGGCGGCCGACGGCCACGACCGTCTCGGGCGACGCGACGCTGTCCATGGGACTGACCACCAGGGGCGTCTCGAACCGGTAGGCGTCGATCTGCCAGGCGATGGACACCTCCTCCGGGTCCCGCGTGCGGCGCGCCGGCACGATCCCGATCTCGTCGAGCTCGTAGGCACGACGCCCGTTCTTGCCCAACCCGATCTCCACCTGTGCCAACGCTTCGATCCCCTCTGACGTGCGACGCCGGTCGGTCAACCGGCGTGTCTCCTGCAGCGGAGAGTCTATCGGCCCACAGGTCGGGCCGGGTTTCCCCTACGCCCCGACCGCCACACCGACCGCCACACCGACGGCCCGCTCCAGATCGGCCCACAGGTCCTCGACGTCCTCGATCCCGACACTGATCCGGATGAGCCCCTCCGCGATGCCCGCCCGGGCCAGCCCCGCGGCGTCCAACGCGCGGTGCGAGGTGCTCGCCGGGTGCATGACCAGGGTCCGCACGTCCCCGAGGGAGGGCGCGAGCGCCGCCAGTTCGACCGAGGACGCGAACGCGCGGCCCGACGCCAGGCCGCCGGCCAACTCGAACGCGATCACGCCGCCGAAGCCGCCGTCGAGGATCCGCCGGGCGGTCGCGTGTCCGGGGGCGTCCGGCAGCCCGGGGTAGTGCACGGCCGTGACCCCCGGGTGGGCGGCCAGGCGCTCGGCGAGTACCTGCGCGCTCGCGCACTGGCGGGCCACGCGCACCGCGAGCGTGCTGAGCCCGCGGCTGATCAGCCAGGCGGCGAAGGGGTCCAGCACCGCGCCGAACTCGGCGGTGCGCGCGCGGACCGCGGCCAGCGTCCCGGAGTCGGCGAACACGGCGACCCCGCCGATGGTGTCGGAGTGGCCGCCCATGTACTTGGTCGCGGAGTGCACGACGACGTCGGCGCCGTGTTCGACGGGCCGGCAGAGCACCGGTGTGGCGAAGGTGTTGTCCACGACGGTCCTGGCACCGGCCTCCCGGGCCAGCGCGGTCAGGGCGGGCAGGTCGGCGACCCGGCCGGTCGGGTTGGCGATGGTCTCCAGCAGCAGCACGTCCGTCCCGGGGGTGAGCGCGGCACGGACGGCGTCGAGGTCGTCGACGTCGACCTTGACGACGTCCACGCCCCACCGTTCGCGCAGGTCGTCGAGCAGGCCCTCGGTGCCCCCGTAGAGCCGGTCCTGGGCGACCACGCGGCGGCCGGAGCCCAGCAGCGCCCAGAGGGTGGAGGTGATCGCGCCCATCCCCGAGCCGGACGCGATCGCGCCCGTCCCCCCTTCGAGGTCGGCCACCGCGGCCTCCAGGGCCGCCACGGTCGGATTGCCGTAGCGGGCGTACACGTAGGGCGAGCCCGGCCCCTCGAAGGCGGCGGCCATGGCGTCGGTGTCGGTGAAGGCGAACGTGTGCGACTGGTAGAGGGGCGTGCCCAGCGGGGTGCTGCCCTCCACCGGTTCGACGGGTCGGTGCACGGTACGGGTGTGGATGTGAGGTGCCATGCCCCCACTCTGACCGCCCCGCCGCCCCGGCGGCAGAGCCAATCGGGCAGAATTGGATCCATGAGCGAGCCAATCTCCCCCGGCGACCTGACCGCCCTGCTCGGCCGCTGGGCGGCCGGACGCGGACCGCTCTACCGCCTCCTCGCGACGCGGCTGCGCGGGCTCATCGACGAGGGCGCGCTGGCGCCCGGCGCCGGGCTGCCCGCCGAACGGCGGCTGGCCGCCCGGCTGAGCGTGGGGCGCGGCACGGTCGTGGCCGCCTACGACCTGCTGAGCGAGGAGCGCCGCCTGGTCCGCCGGCGCGGCAGCGGCACCCGTGTGGCCCCGGGCCCCGACCCGGTGCCCGAGCCGGCCCGCCGCACGCACGACGGGTCGCTGTTCCTCAGCATGTTCGAGCCCGTCGCCGGGACCCTCACGCTGACCTGCGCCGCCCCGGACGCGCCGCCCCCCGAACTCCGCACGGCCTACCGGGAGGCGACGGCCAGGGTGGACGTGCTCGCCAACGACATCGGCTACCACCCCGCGGGCCTGCTCGAACTGCGCACCGTCATCGCGGAGCGCTTCACCGAGCGGGGGCTGCCCACCTCGCCGGACGAGGTGCTCGTGACCAACGGTGCCCAGCAGGCGCTGGACCTGCTGGTGCGCTGCCACGTGTCGGCCGGGGACACCGTCCTCGTGGAGCGGCCGACCTACCCGGGGGCGCTGGCCCTGTTCGGGGAGGCCGCCGCCCACGTGCGCACGGTCGACACCGGCCCCGACGGCGTGGACGTGCCCGCCCTGCTGGAGGGGATGGCCGACGCCCCCGCGCTCACCTACCTCATCCCCTCGTTCCACAACCCGACCGGCGCGGTGCTCCCCCCGCTGCTGCGGCGCCGGATCGCGGCGGCGGCCGGGGAGCACGACGCCCTGGTCGTGGACGACGAGACCATGGTCCACCTGGGCTTCGACGGCCCGGTACCGGCCCCGCTGGCGTCCTTCCCCGGCGGGGAGGACATCGTCACCGTGGGTTCGCTGAGCAAGCTGGTGTGGGGCGGGCTGCGGATCGGCTGGATCCGGGCCCGGCGCCCGGTCCTGGAGCGGCTGCGCCGCACGAAGACCCTCACCGACCTGGGCGGCGACGTGCTCTCACAGCTGGCCGCGGCCCACCTGCTCCGCGACCTGGAACCCGTCTCGCGACGGCGCGGCGCGGAACTGCGCCGACAGCACGACCGGCTGGTGGCCGAACTCGGGCGGCGCCTGCCCGACTGGGAGTTCGCACCCGCCTCCGGCGGGCAGACCCTGTGGGTGCACCTGCCCCACGGCGACTCGGCGTCCTTCTCCCAGGTGGCGCTCCGCCACGGAGCCGCCCTGCTGCCCGGCGACAGCCTGTGCGCCGGGGGCGGCGGCGCGTCCTGGCTACGGCTGCCGTTCCTCGCCTCGTCCGAGACGCTGACCGAGGCCGTCGACCGCATCGCCCGCGCCTGGAAGCACTACGGCGAGGCGGACACCCCGCCCGCGCCTCCGCTGGGAGCGCTGGCCGTGTGAGGGTTCGGGTTGGGTTCGGGTTGGGTTCGGGGCGCTTCACGCCGGGGTGGGCTCGGGGCGCTTCACGCCGGGTTGGGTTCGGGGCGCTTCACGCCGGGTCCTTCGTCGTCGCTACTGCCTGGCTCGCAAGCTCGCTGGCGGCAGAGACTCCTCCTGCAGGCACCGGCGCGCCCCTCACCCCCTGCTTGCCTTGGGCCTCCGCTCGTTCCTCGCTTTGGCCCGATCAACCCCCCTGCGGTCCCCAGGAGCACATCGTTCACGTCCAACCCCCTGTGGTCCCCACGAGCTGAACCGCGCACCTCCAACCCCCTGGGGTTCACGTAGACCGACGTGTGCACGTCCACCCCCCAGCCCCGGCAGCACCACGCGCATGCTCAGACCCCCTGCCTCAGAGCCAGCGGGTTGCCGCCGTACGGAAGCGGCCTGCCTCAACCCAAAGGGGTGAGAGGTAGGCCGTTCAGCCAGGCTGCATGCAGGGGGTTGGAGCTGCCCGACATTGGCCTACGTCCACCCGAGGGGGTGGAGGTAGGCCGTTCAGTGTTGGGGGCTACAGGGGGGTTGAAGCCTCTACAGGTGAGGGGACCGCTGGGGGGTTCGCGAGGGGCGCGCCAGTGTTCTGCAGGAGGAGACGGGGCCGCAGCGAGCTTGCGAGCAAGGCAAGTCGACGACGAAGAACACTGGCTACTCGGCGCCCCGAGCACGGGCCAAAGCGAGGAACGAGCGGAGGCCCCAAAAAGACACAGGCGAAGGCCCCGTCCTAAAGGCACCCGAGCGCCCCCCGGATGTCGTCCAGCCCGTCGAGGGCGCGCCCGTCCACGTCGGAGGGGTCGACCTCGGCCCGCGCGGCCAGGGACTCCGCCAGCGCGACGGAGGTATCGCTGAGCACACGGAAGCGCCGCGCGGTGTGCCCGAGGCACAGCCCTGCGAGGCCGAGCAACTGGTTCCCGCTCTCGGCGCGATCGGCGACCAGGGCGCAGCAGCGCTCAACGAACTCCTGGTCATCGTCGTACAGCGCCGACCCGACCAGCGCGCTCGCGGCGCGAAGCTCCCACGAGGGTTCGGCCAGGGCGCGCTCCAGCGTCGCGAGCACCTCGCTCCGCGGCAGCAGGGCGGGGTTCTCGTAACGCATCCGCGGGTTCTAGCGGGCGTTGTAGTTGGGCGCCTCGACGGTCATGGTGATGTCGTGCGGGTGGCTCTCCCGCAGGCCGGCGCTGGTGATGCGCATCAGCTGGCCGCGCTCGCGCAGGTCGGCCACGGTGCGCGCACCGGCGTACCACATGGACTGGTGCAGGCCGCCGACCAGCTGGTGGGCGACCGCGGAGAGCGGGCCGCGGAAGGGCACCTGGCCCTCGATGCCCTCGGGGACGAGCTTGTCCTCGGCGGCGACGTCGGCCTGCGCGTAGCGGTCCTTGGAGTAGGACCGGCCGCGCATGGCGCCCAGGGAGCCCATGCCGCGGTAGGCCTTGAACTGCTTGCCGTTGATGAAGATCAGTTCGCCGGGGCTCTCCTCGACACCGGCCAGCAGGCTGCCGAGCATGACGGTGCTGGCGCCGGCGACGATGGCCTTGGCGATCTCGCCGGAGTACTGCAGACCGCCGTCGGCGATGAGCGGCACGCCCGCCGGGCCGCAGGCCTTGCCCGCTTCCAGGATGGCGGTGAGCTGCGGGGCGCCCACGCCGGCGACCACGCGTGTGGTGCAGATGGAGCCCGGGCCCACGCCGACCTTGACGGCGTCGGCGCCGGCATCGACGAGCAGCTGCGCACCGGCGCGGGTGGCCACGTTGCCCGCGACGATGTCGGCGCGGGAGTTGGCCTTGAGTTTGGCGATCATGTCGGCCAGGCCCGCGGAGTGCCCGTGCGCGGTGTCCACGACGAGGAAGTCGACCCCGGCGTCGACGAGCAGTTTGGCGCGCTCTTCGGCCTCGGCGCCCACGCCCACGGCGCCGCCGACCACGAGGCGCCCGT
Organism: Nocardiopsis aegyptia; assembly: GCF_013410755.1. Lineage (GTDB taxonomy): Bacteria > Actinomycetota > Actinomycetes > Streptosporangiales > Streptosporangiaceae > Nocardiopsis > Nocardiopsis aegyptia. The sequence goes on along the minus strand of NZ_JACCFS010000001.1, from coordinate 4,546,602 downwards.
CGGCGTCCTTGGTGGCGTCGGGGAACTGCTCGCTCTTGATGAAGTCCTTGACGGTGATGAGCCCGCGCAGGCGGCGGTCGTTGTCGACGAGGGGGAGCTTCTCGACCTTGTGGCTGCGCAGCAGCTCGAAGGCGCGTTCACGGCTGACGCCCACCGGCGCGGTGACCAGGTCCTCGGTGGTCATGACGTCGCGGACCAGGCGGGTGCGGTCCTGCTCGAAGCGCATGTCGCGGTTGGTGACGATGCCGACCAGGCGGCCCTGGGCGTCGGTGACGGGGACGCCGGAGATCCGGTAGTGGGAGCACAGGCGCTCGACCTCGGCGAGGTCGTCCTCGGGCTGGCAGGTGACGGGGTCGGTGACCATGCCGGCCTCGGAGCGCTTGACCAGGTCGATCTGGGCGGCCTGCTCCTCGGCGGAGAGGTTGCGGTGCAGCACGCCCGCGCCGCCGTTGCGGGCCATGGCCACGGCCATCCGGGCCTCGGTGACGGTGTCCATCGCCGCGGACAGCAGCGGGATGCGCAGGGAGATGTTGCGGGACAGCCGGGTCGAGGTGTCCACCTCGCCGGGCTGGAGGTCGGAGTAGGCCGGTACCAGCAGGACGTCGTCGTAGGTCAGCCCCGGCGGGAGCAGCTTGTCCCCGTAGTCGCTGTACTCCTGGACCATGACACAACCTCCGCTGTTCCGGCACACCTGCGCGGATTCGCCCCCGCGTGTCACCTCATCCTAGGGCGTGGACCCGGCCGCCCCACGAGGAACGGCCTGTTGGAACGGTCACGCAGGCAAAAAGTGATCCGTCTCACAGTTTGAGATCGGGGTCGTTCGGTCCGGTGGAGCGGTGGTAGCGGCAGTAGCCCCGGGCCCGGGCGGACGGGCGGCGGGGGCACACACGGCGCCCGCGGTCCCGGCCGGCGTGCTCAGGTGAAGAGGCGGTTCGCCACGGCCACCTGCCGAAGCCGAGCAATAGCTCGGTGCTGGGCAACCCGTACCGCACCCGCCGACATTCCAAGTACATGTCCCGTCTCATCCGCTGTCAGACCCGCGATCACCCTCATGATCAGGAGTCTGCGTTGCTGTTCCGGCAGTTCGTCGAGGAGGTCTCTGGCGCGCTGGGCCTCGATGCCGCGCACCGCCGACTCCTCCGGCCCGGGGCCGTCGTCGGCCCGCTCGGGCACGGAGTCCGTGGGCACCGTCTCCACCCGGCCCGCCACACGCAGGGTGTCGGCGACCTTGTGGGCGGCGATCCCGAAGACGAAGGAGGCGAAGGGCCGCCCCCGGTCCTGGTAGCGCGGTATCGCCGTGAGCAGCGCGATGCACACTTCCTGGGCGACGTCGTCGGAGTAGTGCGCGAGCCCGGAGACCCGGGCCAGCCGTGCGCGACAGTACCGGACGACCATCGGCCGGACCTCCCGCAGGAGCGAGTCCATGGCACCGTCGTCCCCTCGAACCGCGAGCGAGCCGAGATGGTTCAACCCCGTGTCACGCGCAGTGGAGTCCGGCTCCCCGTGCGTCCCTGGCCGCTGCGCGGTAACGCCCCCCCGGGCGCCTGCATCCGTCACGTTACGAATGATGCCCGCACCGAGGGACCCAACCGCCCCAATCGCCAACTACGGAATGGTCACGTTTTGGAAAATTCACCAGAAAACGACCCGCTCAAAGCGAGGAATCCCACGAAACCCGTGATAGAAGGCGCCTCCCGAACGGCGTCCACCGCACCCGAAGACGGGGGCCGGACGCGTGTCGCGTCCCGCCCCCGTACCGGACCCGTGACCGCGCCGGGGCGCGGTCGTCACGACCGAATCTAGTGGCCGTGCCCGTGGCCGTCGTCGGCCTCGTCCTCGGGCTTGTCCGCGACCAGCACCTCGGTGGTCAGCAGCATGCCCGCGATGGACGCGGCGTTCTGGACGGCGGAGCGCGACACCTTGACGGGGTCGATGATGCCCTCGGCGGTCAGGTCGCCGTAGACGCCGGTCGCGGCGTTGTAGCCGTGGCCGACCTCCATCTCGGACACGCGGTGGGTCACCACGTAGCCCTGGGCACCGGCGTTCTCCGCGATCCAGCGGGCGGGCTCGACCAGCGCGCGGCGGACGATCGACACACCGGTCGCCTCGTCGCCCTTCAGGCCCAGGTCGCCCAGGGCCGTGGAGGCGTGCACCAGGGAGGCGCCGCCACCGGCGACGATGCCCTCCTCGATGGCCGCACGGGTCGCCGAGATGGCGTCCTCCAGGCGGTGCTTCTTCTCCTTGAGCTCGACCTCGGTGGCCGCGCCCACGCGCAGCACCGAGACGCCGCCCGCGAGCTTGGCCAGGCGCTCCTGGAGCTTCTCGCGGTCCCAGTCGGAATCGCTCGCCTCGATCTCCTTGCGGATCTGGCGGATGCGGTCGTCGACCTCGCTCTGGTCACCGTTGCCGTCCACGATGGTGGTGGCGTCCTTGGTGACCGTGATGCGGCGGGCGCTGCCCAGGGCCTCCACACCGGCGTTCTCCAGGGTCAGGCCGACCTCTTCGGAGATGACCTGGCCGCCGGTGACGACGGCGATGTCCTGGAGCATGGCCTTGCGGCGCTCACCGAAGCCGGGCGCCTTGACCGCGGCGACGTTGAGCGTGCCGCGCATCTTGTTCAGCACCAGGGCACCCAGGGCGTCGCCCTCGATGTCCTCGGCGATGATCAGCAGCGGCTTCTTCGTCTCCTGGACGACCTTCTCCAGCAGCGGGAGGAGCTCGTTCAGGTTTCCGATCTTGCCCTGGCTGATGAGGATCTGGGCGTCCTCCAGCACCGCCTCCTGGCGGTCGGCGTCGGTGACGAAGTAGGGCGAGACGTAGCCCTTGTCGAACTGCAGGCCCTCGGTGAAGTCGAGGGACAGGTCGAAGGTCGGGGACTCCTCGACCGTGATGACGCCGTCCTTGCCGACCTTGTCGAAGGCCTCGGCGATGAGGTCGCCGATCTGGGCGTCCTGAGCGGAGTTGGTCGCCACGTAGGCGATGTCCGCGCGCTCCTCGACGGGGCGGGCGCGCTCCAGCAGGATCTCGGCGACCCGGTCGGCGGCCAGGTCGATGCCGCGCTTGAGGGACATCGGCGAGGCGCCGGCGGCGACGCTGCGCAGGCCCTCGCGCACGAGCGCCTGGGCCAGGACGGTGGCGGTGGTGGTGCCGTCACCCGCGGCGTCGTTGGTCTTGGTGGCGACCTCCTTGACCAGCTGGGCGCCCAGGTTCTCGTAGGGCTCGTCCAGCTCGATCTCACGGGCGACGGTCACACCGTCGTTCGTGATGGTGGGCGCACCGAACTTCTTGTCGATGACGACGTTGCGGCCGCGCGGGCCGAGCGTGACCTTCACCGCGTCGGCGAGACGGTCGACGCCCCGCTCGAGGGCGCGGCGAGCGTCGTCCTCGAACTCCAGGATCTTCGGCATGTGTGCGTGCTTCCTTTGACCGTGGTCGGAAAAGTGCGTCCCGCACCCGCACGGCGATGTGCCGGCCGGTGCGGGACGCGCATGGCTCCTGGCCCGCGATGGCGGGCCGTGCCGAGGTGGGTGTCCCCCCAGGGCGTGTTCCGCGAATGCTCACCCTGCTGCGGGCGGCATCCACGGAACGCGCCCTGACGCGGGGTGCCGCCTACTTCTCGACGACCGCGAGGATGTCGCGGACGGAGAGGACCAGGTACTCCTCGCCGTCGTACTTGACCTCGGTGCCGCCGTACTTGCTGTACAGGACGACGTCGCCGACGTTCACGTCCAGCGGGATGCGCTTCTCGCCCTCGTCGTCCCAGCGACCGGGACCGACGGCCAGGATCTCGCCCTCCTGGGGCTTCTCCTTGGCGGTGTCCGGGATGACCAGACCGGAAGCCGTGGTCTGCTCGGCCTCCAGGGTCTTGACCACGACGCGGTCCTCGAGCGGCTTCAGCACGGTCTTGGTGGCGGTCGACACGGTGTGACCTCCCCCTTCAAAATTTCGATGTCCTGAGATCGGCCCGCGCGGGCGCACGGACCGGCTGCGAAAAAGGGGCGACCACGGCGGCCTGTCGTCGCGGGTGCCAGACCGGCCTCGTCGCGATTAGCACTCTACCCCTGCGAGTGCCAGAATGGAAATGTGGCGGGAAGGCCTGGTCGGCCGGGCTTTCGTGGCACGCGCCCCAGGCGGCACCGGGGAGGGTGACAGGCGCCGCACCACCCGACTCCTGGAGGTCCGATGCACCTGCCCGCCTTCGAGGCCCTGCTCACCGACGCGGGCGCGGAGCTGCTGGCGGACGTGGACCCGGAGGCGGCCGCCGCGGACCGGCTCGCCACCGCCTCGCGGCTGCGCGGCGACCCCCGTCTGGCCGCGCTCGATCCCGCCCTACCCGTTTCCGATCTGGTCAATGCCGCCCTGAACCAGGTCCTGTTGCGCAGGCGCGGCCGGGCCAAGTTCGGGGACCGCGCCGAGCGGATGTACTTCACTCCCGACGGCCTGGAGCAGTCGACGCGGTACGTCGTGGCGGCCTACCGCGCCGAGCGCACGGCCGCGGTCGCGGACGCCGTCCTCGACGGGGCGGTGGCGGGCGACCTGTGCTGCGGTGTGGGCGCGGACCTGCTCGCGCTGGCCGAGCGGGGCGTCCCCGTCGAGGGCGTGGACGCCGACCCGCTGACCGTGGCCGTCGCGCGCGCCAACGTGGCCGCGCTGGGCCTGGCGGACCTGGCCCGGGTACGGGAGGGCGACGCCGCCGAGGCCGCCCCGGGGGCCTACCCGCTGCTCTTCTGCGACCCGGCCCGGCGCGGCGGGCGCGGCCGGGTGTTCGACCCGGCGGCCTACTCCCCGCCGTGGGACGTGGCGGTCCGCCTGGCCGAGGGCTCCGGCGCGGCCTGCCTGAAGGCCGCGCCCGGCCTGCCGCACGAGGCGATCCCGGCGAGCGCGTCCGCCGAGTGGATCTCCGTGGACGGCGAGTTGAAGGAGACGGCCCTGTGGTTCGGCGCGGCTGCCGAGGGGCCGCGCCGCCGGGCGACCGTCCTCAGCGAGCGCGAGGGGGCGGGCGGGGCGTGGGGGAGCCTGGACGAGGAGCCCGGCCTGGGCGCCGCGCCCGTGGCTCCGGCACGGCGGTACCTGTACGACCCGGACCCGGCCGTGGTGCGCTCCCACCTGGTCGCGGAGGCGGCGGCGCGGGTGGACGGCGCGCTGCTGGACGAGCGGATCGCCTACTTCACCGCCGATCGGGCGGTGCCCTCGCCCCTGTGGCGGGTGCTGGAGGTGACCGAGGTGATGCCGTTCTCGCTCAAGCGCCTGCGGTCGGCCCTGCGCGCGCGGGGCGCCGGGACGGTCACGGTCATGAAGCGGGGGTCGGCGGTGGACACCGAGAAGCTGCGCCGCGACCTGCGGCCGTCGGGCCCCGCGTCGGCCACGGTGGTCCTCACCAGGATCGGCGAGCGGCCCGTGGCACTGCTGTGCCGTGAGCTCGCGGACGCCGGCGCGCACTGAGCCGGGGGCCGGCGCACTGAGCCTCGGCGGCCCGACCGGCGGCCCGGTCGGCGCCCCGTCCGGCGGCCACGGCCCCCACCTGCGCGAAGCGCGCGATACGGTCACCCGACGCAATGACATCGTTACCTCACACCCCACATTCTTTCGCCTTCCCCTGGGGCCGGGGACGGACGTGTCGTTAAACTAGGGCGTGTTCCGCGGATACCCACCCTGCTGCGCGACGCCCCAGCGGCACTCTCGCTGCGTTCTCATCAGTCGACAGGAGAACCACCCTGACTCCTTCTTCGGCCTTGCGAGAGCACCAATGGACGCGCCGCTCGCGACGGGCGGCATCCACGGAACACGCCCTAGCGGCGCCGCATGCTTTCCCCTCTCATGGATCCATCCGGAAGGCCGTGGTCGAGCGATCCGTTTCACGGTGGCACGACCACGGGAACCCGCCCCCCGTGTATACACAGCGTCACACTTCAGTCACAGTGAGGCATTAACGGGGCGCGGGTGCCTCCCACCCGGGGACCATCGAGAACCCGACCGCCCGGAACCACCGTCCACTCCCCCGGGCCGGTTCGGGAGCGCCAGAAGATCAAGGAGCACCTCGGTGGAACAGACCAATCACAACTTCCTCACCGGAGGAGGTCAGGCCGGGATCTCCGACCGGATGCGTGACCTGCTCTCCCAGGCCGCCCACGAGCACGACTCCGAACAGAAGTCGCAGGGTGCCGTCAGCGAGGAGATGCGCCAGCGACTGGAGGGCATGGAGTGGCTGCTGCGCGAGTTGCGCGAGCGTGAGCTCACCGCCCTCGGCGAGTCGATCACCAAGGTCGACGGCCGGATCGACGATCTGCTCTCCCGCCCCCCGGAATGGGCGGAGACCCTCGCGGAGCACATCGAGATCGTCGGCCAGCAGGTCAAGCCCCTCTCGGACATGCCGTCCCTGCGCGCCGACACCCACCGCATCGCCGGGCACCTGGACACCGCCCTCACCCGGCTCCAGCGCATGGCCGAGACGGGCAACCGCACGTCCGAGCAGATCGCGGAGGTCGGTGAGCGGCTGACCGGCCTGAGCGAGAAGGTCGACGCCCGCCTGGACGCGCTCGACGGCGCCCTGGCGGCGCTGGCCGAGCGGACCGAAGGGCTGGAGGCCTCCCTCACCTCGCTGGCCGAGTCCGCGGGCGAGCGGCACGAGGCCCTCACCGCCACGGTCACGGAGACCCTGGCGGCCGGCCGGGCCGAGCTCGGCGAGGCGGTCCAGGCGAGCCGGGAGGCCGTCACCACCGCCGTCGGCGAGGCCCGCGAAGCGCTGGCCGCCGCCGACGAGCGGCTCGGTGAGACCGTCACCGCCAAGGTCGCCGAGACCGCCGGCGAGCTGCGGACCCACACCGACGAGCGGGTGGCCGAGCTGCGCTCGTTCGTGTCCGAGCGCACCACGGAGCAGCACGAGGCCCTGCTGGCCAAGCTGCAGGAGAACACCGGCGAGCTGGGCGAGCGGACCAGCGCCCTGGCCGAGGAGCTCGGCGCCCTGGCCACCGCCTCCGGCGAGCGCCACGACGCCCTGGCGGCGAAGCTCACCGAGAGCGTCGGCTACCTGAGCACCCAGGGCGAGGAGAACCACGCCGAGGCCACGGCCGCCGTCGCCGACGTCACGGGCTCGCTGGCCAAGCTGCGCGAGAACCACGAGTCCTCGCTCACCGAGCTCCGTTCGCACCTGCGTCAGCGCCTGTCCGAGCTGAGCGAGCAGATGGAGCTGGGCCGCACCGAGGCCCGCGAGCACGACGAGGCCGCCGCCGAGCGGCTGCGCGAGGCCGTCCTGGAGCGCACCGACGCCCTGAGCGCCCGGGTCGCCGAGGACGCGGAGAAGGTCTCCGCCGACCTCACGGAGCTGCGCGGCTTCGTCGAGGAGAACGACACCCGCCTCGCCGCGGAGGCGGCCGAGCGCCACCAGGAGCTCACCGAGACCCTGGGCGAGCAGGTCCGGTCCCACCAGAGCGCGCTGGACGAGCGCCTGGAGCGCCAGCGCGAGTCCCTCACGGCCAAGGTGGACAACCACCTGTCGCAGATCACCGGCAAGGTCGACCACGAGCTGGGCCGCCTCACCGACCGCTTCGACACCTTCGAGGGCCACTTCGAGGGCAGCTTCGAGGGGATCGAGGGCAAGATCGACGGTGTCGACGGCCGGATCGACGGGCTCAACGGCCGCTTGGACGGCCTCGACGGCCGGGTCAACGGGGTCGAGGGCCAGTTCGAGGGGGTCAGCGGGCACTTCGAGGGCGTGGACGGCCGGATGGAGGCCATCGACGACCGCCTGGAGGCGCTCAACCAGCGGCTCAACCAGCTGCCGCAGACGATGGAGATCACCGAGCTGCACCGCCGCCTGACCGAGCTGGTCGACCGCCCGCAGCTGGACCACTCCGGCAAGCTCGACGAGATCGACCAGCACGTGACCTCGGCGATCGAGCCCGTCCTGCGCGAGCTCAAGCAGCGGCCCGACCGGCAGGAGTTCGAGGAGACCGTCACGGAGGCGGTCGAGAACTCGCACGACGACGTCACCAAGCGGTTCACGTCCCTGGAGGAGACGGTGCTCGCGCTCGCCGAGGCGCTGCTGCGCCCGGGTCGCGACGGCAAGAAGAAGAAGCGCCGCGACGACGACGAGGACGACGAGTAGCCCCACCCGTCACCCGCCATCGCCCGGTCGGGCGCTCCGCGCACGGCCGGGCTACCACCCTCAACCGACACCTCCGGCGCAGACCCACCCGTCACCCCGGGGGTGCTCCGGATCGACACGGCGGGGGCCGGTGCGCGACACGCGCACCGGCCCCGCCGCCGTCGGCCGGTCACCCGTCCGCGAGCATGTCCAGGTAGTGCTGGTTGTACATCACGCCCAGGACGTTGCCGAAGGGGTCGGTCACCGCGGCGGTGACGAACCCCTCGCCCCGGACCGTGAGGGGGTCGTACTCCTTGGCGCCCAGCGCCAGCAGCCGCTCGACGGCGGCCTCCACGTCGTCGACGTGCCAGTACACGACCACCCCGCCGGGACCGGAGTGCCCGGCCGGGGGCGCGAAGCGGCGGTCGATGATGCCCAGCTCGTGCTGGTGGTCGCCGAGGCGGAACTCGACGTAGGCGGTGGCACCGCCCGGGCCCGGGCGCTCGAAGTACGGCTCGGCCCCCAGCGCCTCGGTGTACCAGCGGGCGGCCTCGGCGACGTCGTCCGCCCACAGGCTGATGGTGGTGAGTCCTCGCAGCATGGTGGTCCCCTTCTCGTGCCCCGCGCGTCCCGCGGAGTTCGACGGGGCCCACGCTAGGGACCGTGGCGGCCAAGTACCGTCCTCCACTCGGCGGCCCGTATCTTCGGGGCGGGGCGGCGTCCCCCTGGCGCCCGCCGACACCACCGCGCACCGCCTGGGAGGGCCGAGCCCATGACCCGCCTCCACGTCTTCGACATGGACGGAACCCTGCTGAGGGGGACGACCGCGAGCCTGGAGATCGCCCGCGTCCTGCGCTGTGAGGAGCAGCTCGTGGAGCTGGAGGAGCGCTTCCGGCGGCAGGAGGTCGACACCCGCGGCTTCGCGCGCGGCATCCACCGGCTCTGGAGCGCGCTCACGGAGGAGCACGTCGCCACGGCCTTCGACCGGAGCCCCTTCCTCACCGGCATCCGCCAGGTGTGCGACGACATCCGGTCCCGCGGGGAGTACTCGATGGTCGTGAGCATGTCCCCGGACTTCTACGCGCGCCTGCTGCTCCGGTTCGGCTTCGACGAGGTGGTCGCGTCGCGCTTCCCCGCACTCCCGTTCGCCTCCCCCGTCGTGGCCGAGGACATCCTCACACCGCAGGACAAGGTGGACATCGTCGAGCGGGCCCGGCGCGGCCGGGGCCTGGCGGCCGACGCCTGTGTGGCCTACGGCGACTCGATGTCGGACGCCCCGCTGTTCCGGCACCTGGCCGCCACCGTGGCGGTGAACGGCGACGAGCGGATCACCGGTCTGGCCGCCGCCCACTACACCGGTACGAGCTTGGTGGACGCCTACGCCCTGGCCCGCGCGTCCCACTGCGGTACCCGGTAGGCATCCGGCCGCGAACGCGGCGGGACGCGGCGGGACGCGGCGGGACGCGGCGGGACGCGGCGGGACGCGGCGGGACGCGGCGGGACGCGACCGACCGTCCCACGGCCGGCCGCGTCCGGCGCGGTCAGAGCGTGAAGACGATCTTGCCGAACAGGTCGCCGTCGGCCATCGCCTGGAAGCCCTCGCGTGCCCGGTCGAGCGGCAGCACCCGGTCGATGTCGGGGCGCAGCCCGGTGCGCGCGCACATCTCGATGAGCGTGGCCAGCTCCGACCGCGTGCCCATCGTGGACCCGAGCACCCGCAGCTGGAGGAAGAACACCCGGGTGAGCTCCGCCGACGGCGAGTCGCCGCTGGTCGCGCCACACGTGACGATCGCCCCGCCCGGCTTGAGCGAGCGGACCGAGTGCGCCCAGGTGGCCTGGCCGACCGAGTCGAAGACGGCGTCCACCTTCTCCGGGAGCCGCTCCCCCGTGGGCACCGCCGCGTGGGCACCGAACTGCACGGCCCGGTCGCGCTTGGCCTCACTGCGGCTGGTCGCGTAGACGCGGTGCCCGGCCTGCACCGCCAGGCGGATCAGCGCCGCCGACACGCCGCCGCCCGCGCCCTGCACGAGGATGGTCGAGCCGGGCCGCAGGTCGGCCTTGCCGAAGAGCATGCTGTACGCGGTCAGCCACGCCGTCGGCAGGCAGGCGGCCTCCTCGAAGGAGAGCTCCGGCGGCTTGGGCAGCAGGTTGCGCCGGGGCACCAGGAGCTTCTCCGCGAAGGTGCCCTCGTGCACCTCCGACAGCAGCGAGCGGCGCGGGTCGAGGGTCTCGTCCCCGCCGCCGGCACCGAGGTCGCCGATGACGCTGTGCACGACGACCTCGTTGCCGTCCTCGTCGACGCCGGCGGCGTCGCCGCCGAGGATCCGCGGAAGGCTCTTCTCGTCGAGGCCGACGCCGCGCAGGCTCCACAGGTCGTGGTGGTTGAGCGAGGCGGCGCGGACGTCGACCACCGCCCACCCTTCGCGCGGCTCGGGTTCGGGGCGCTCGCCCGCCTCCAGACCGGAGACGGGGTCGTCGGGGCTGATGCGTGCTGCGGTGATAGCGAACATGGACCGAAGCCAACCACGCCGACCGAGCCGTGTTCCAGTCGGGGGCCGGTCCGTCGCCTATGCGGGGGTGAACTGGAAGGTCGCGCCTTCCTCCTCGGTGTGGGACACGTACTCGACGGTGTAGTGGAAGAGTTCGGCGGACTCCCCGGGCCGGAGCGTGGCGGTCTGCTCCTCCTCCCGGTTGCCCTCCTCCTGTTCCACGATCACCTCGGCGCTCTGGTCCTCGGCCATGTACACCTCGAACTCGTAGTCGGTGCGGCCTCCCTCCTGCAGGTCGCCGGACCACTGCGCGTCGACGACCACGACGGTGCAGTCGCCGTTGCGGCAGCTCTTGTGGTTGACGCCCTCACAGGCGGTCACGGAGGCGAGTACGAGGAGGGCGCCCAGGCTGGGCAGGGCGAGCCGGTGGACGGTTCCGCGCCGAAGGCGTCCGCTGAGGGTGGTGGCCCGGCCGTGCGCGGAGCGCCTCGACCTGGCGATGGTGGGTGACGGGTGGGGCTTCATCCTGATTCCGTTCTTCGGGGGACGGCGACGGGGGGCGCCGGGGGGATCGAGCACGGTCAAGTTAGCAGCGGACCCCGCCGCGGGCCCAGGCCGGGTGGACACGCGGGACGGGCGGGACGGGCGGGACACCGAAGCGTCCCGCCCGTTCCGCGCTCAGGACAGTGCGCCGAGGCGAGCGTAGAGCGCGCGGTAGACCTCCGCGTTGTGGCCCCACGTCCGCCGGGACTCGACCTCCTCCCGCCCGGCTCGTACGCACGCCTCACGCAACTCGGCGTCCTTGTCCAGCGACATGATGGCGTCGGCCAGCGCGGCGGGGTCCCCCGGAGGGATCAGGGTCCCGGCCCGACCGTCATCGACCAGTTCGCGCAGCGCAGGCAGGTCGCTCGCGATGACGGGTACGCCCAGTGCCATCGCCTCGACCGGCTTGAGCGGTGTGACGAGGCGGGTGACGCGTGCGTCGATGCGGGGCACGACCATGACGTCCAGTGCGGCTTGGGCACGCAGTGCCTCGTCGGGGTCCACGCGCCCCGGGAGCAGGCACCCGCCGCCCAGGCCGCGGCGCTCGGCGAGGTCGAGCAGGTCCGGCCGCGCCGGCCCGTCCCCGACCAGGAGGACCCGTACCTCCCGCCCCCTGTCCCGCAGCAGGACCGCGGCCTCGATCAGGGTCTCGAACCCTTCGTAGTGCGTGAGGCTGGACACCGATCCCACCACGCGCTCCTGCTCGGCGATACCGAAGGACTCCCGGAACGAAGCTCCGTCGGGCTGTTCACGCAGGAGCCGCTCGTCCACGGCGTTGGGCGCCATGACGACACGTTCGGGCGCCACACCGCGCCCGATGATCTCCGATCTCATCGTGTCCGCCAGCGTCACCACGGCGTCGGCCGCCCTGAGCACTGAGCTCTCCCGTTCCACGAGCAGCCGGTGGCGCTCGCTCCCGCGACGGGACGTCGCGCCCTCGTGGGACAGCCAGGTCTCCTCCAGGAAGCCGCGCATCTCGTACACGACAGGGATACCGAGTGCGCGTCCGACGTGCAGGGCGACAGTGGCGTTCTTGTGGTCGCTGGCGGCGTGCAGCACCGCGGGCCGCAGGAGCCGCGCCAGCGCCGTACCCTCGGTGATCGCGACTTCGATCCGCTCCTGGAGCCCCAGGCCGCATCGTTCTCCGGGGCGGATCCGGTGGTAGGGGATCCCGTCGACGTCGCGCCGCCCCTCGGTGTCCCCCTCCTCGGGCCCGGGCCAACCCGGAAAGGTCACGACGTGGGGGTCCAGCCCGGCGTCGCGCTGGGCGAGGACGATCCGGTGCGTACGGACGGTGTAGCCCGCCTGCGTGTTGGGCAGGGCGTTCGTCACGAAGTGCAGGACCCGTCCGGGAACTGGCGGGAGTTCTCCGGAATTCCGCTCGGGCAGTTCCGGCAGGGGGCCGATCGCCCGCCGGTTGCCGATCAGGCGGCGGCGTGCCCGGTCGGCCGGGTCGTCCAGGGCCGCGTAGGGGACGAGTTCGTCGACGGCTTCCTGAACCCGCCCTTCTCCATAGAGAGACCGGGCGCGTTCGCGCGCCTCATGGGCACGTGCGGAGATCCGCCATTCCATCCCCGACCTGAGTCCGCTCTCTTTTCCACCTTCGACCGCGGCACGTTTTCCGTCCACCAAGGAAAGGTGGACGTCACGAACACGCCGGTCCACCCTCCGAGCCCAGACCATGACCGCCGAGACCCCCGCACCGATCGCCCCCAAGGCGACGAGTTGGAGAGCGGTGAGCAGCGACAGGACGCCCATCGCGAACAACACGCCGATCGCGCACGTGCCGATCAGCGCCACGACCGCGACCGAAATCTTCTTGTTTTTTCGCACATATCCCATGGTTCCCCCGTACCATGACATCCGTCGACACACCCATTCCGTTGGCCGACAAGGATGGGAAGGCGGACGTTATCACCGCCTATCCGCCACTCCAATGAACGCGGACAAGCGGCATGGCGGGGAATATGTCATTCACCGGGACGAAATCCAGCCGTGGAATGAGTGTGGGAACCGCGCGCACGCGTGAGGGGCGGGGCGCACCACGGCGCCCCGCCCCTCGTCGGACGCGGGCTCAGACGGCCAGCGGGTGCTCCACCGGGAGCGAGGTGTCCGTGGCCAGGTCCAGGGTGGACGGCGGCAGGCCGGCGGCCACGACCTCGGCGCCCAGCGCGGCGATCATCGCCCCGTTGTCCGTGCACAGGCGCGGCCGGGGCACGCGCAGCTCGATCCCCGCCTCCTGGCAGCGCTGTCGGGCCAGCTCGCGCAGCGACGAGTTGGCCGCCACGCCACCGCTGATCACCAGCGTGCTCACCCCGTGCTCGACGCAGGCGTCCACCGCCTTGCGGGTGAGCACGTCGACCACCGACTCCTGGAAGGCCGCCGCGATGTCGGCCACCACGAGCGGCTCGCCGCCGCGGTCGGCGTCCTCCACGTGCCGCGCCACCGCGGTCTTGAGGCCGGAGAAGGAGAAGTCGTAGGTGCCGTCGCCCCACTTGCCGCGCGGGAACCGGATCGCCTTCGGGTTCCCCCGCTGGGCCGCCTTGTCGATGGGCGGGCCGCCGGGATAGGGCAGCTCCAGCAGCCGTGCCACCTTGTCGTAGGCCTCACCGGCGGCATCGTCCACGGTGTCGCCCAGCGAGACCACGTCCGTGGCCAGGTCGTTGACCAGCAACAGGGACGTGTGGCCGCCGGAGACCAGCAGCGCGATGGCCGGCTTGGGCAGCGGACCGTGCTCCAGCTGGTCCACGGCCACGTGCCCGACCAGGTGGTTCACGCCGTAGAGCGGCTTGCCCAGGGCCATCGCGTAGGCCTTGGCCGCCGACACCCCCACGAGGAGCGCTCCCGCCAGTCCGGGCCCCGCGGTGACCGCGATGGCGTCGACGTCGGAGAGGGCGACCCCCGCACTGTCGAGCGCCCGCCGGACCGTGGGTGTCATGGCCTCCAGGTGCGCGCGGCTGGCGACCTCGGGGACCACACCGCCGAAGCGGGCGTGCTGGTCGACGCTGGAGGCCACCTCGTCCCCCAGCAGCTCGCAGCCGCGCACCAGACCGACACCGGTCTCGTCACAGGACGTCTCGATCCCCAGGATCAACGGGCCGCTCATGCTCGCTCCTCCGCCTCGCCGGACTCCGGTCCGGCCGTGGCCACGCGCCGCATGACGATCGCGTCGGCCCCCTTGTAGTATCCGCGCCGCACACCGATCTGCCGGAACCCGAAACGGGCGTAGAGGTCCTGGGCGCGCGGGTTGTCGTCACGCACCTCCAGGAACATGTGCGTGACGCCGTCGCGTTCGGCCCGGTCCAGGAGTTCGGCCATCAGCGCCCGGCCGACACCGCGTCCCCACACGGGCCGGGCGACGGCCATGGTCTGCACGTCGCCCTCGGGCGGCACCGAACGCAGGCCGGCGTACCCGACGAGGGCGTCCCCGGTCTCGGCCACCACGTAGCTGCGGCCCTGCGTGCCGAGTTCCTCGCGGAGCATGTTCTCGCTCCAGGCGTCCTCCGGGAAGAGGGCGCGTTCCAGCTCCATGACCGCGGGCACGTCGTCGCCGGTCATGGTGCGCAGTCGTACGGGCTCTCCGGGCTCGGCGTAGGAGCCCGAGGCCGAGACGGTCACTTCACCCACTGGCGCACCTTCTTCGGGCTACCGGGCTCCACGGCGTCGGGGCGACGCAGGTAGAGCGGTTCGGGCGCGGGCAGTGCCGTCCCCTGGCGCAGGCGCAGCAGGGCCAGCTCGGCCATGGCGGCGGCGTCGGGGTACAGCGGGTCGGGGTCGGCGGCCGCGGGGCCGAAGACCTCCGCGTACATCCGGGCCCCGTGGCCGACCAGGGGCAGGCCGCCGGTGTCGAGCTCGGCGGGGCGGTCGACGGCGACCTCGCCCACGCGGTGGAGGCGGTCGTCGTAGCGCGCCCAGAACACCTCCTTGCGGCGGGCGTCGGTCATGGCGACGAACGGCCCGGTCCGGCCGGTGGCGAAGGCCAGGGCGTCGAGCGTGGTGACGCCGTGGCAGGGCACGCCGAGGGCGTCGGCCAGCGCGTGGCCGGTGGCCAGGCCGACCCGCAGGCCCGTGTAGGGGCCGGGGCCGATACCGACGGCCACGTGGTCGAGGTCGGCCAGGGTGATCCCGGCCTCCTCGGCCAACCGGTGGATGGTGGGGCTGAGGAGTTCGCCGTGGCGGCGGGCGTCCACGGAGGCGGCGCTCGCGCGCAGGCGGAAGGCCCCGTCGGGGCCGCTCTCGCCGATCGCGGCGGTCACCGCCGGGGTGGCGGTGTCGAAGGCCAGCAGCAGCACGGAGACCGCCTATCCGAGCCCGGGCTGGGCGCCGGGCAGGTCGATGTCGTTCCAGCGCGCGCCGACGGCGCGCAGGTGGACGGTTCGGGTGTCGTCGTGGTGGCGCTCGATACGGATCTCCAGGCGGTCGTCCGCGAGGCCCTCGGCGACGCCCTCGCCCCACTCGACCACGGTGACCGAGTCGGGCTGGGTCATGTCGAGGTCGATGTCGTCGATCTCCGCGGGGCCGCCGAGCCGGTAGGCGTCCACGTGCACGAGGTCGGGTCCGCCGACCAGGGAGGGGTGGATGCGGGAGATGACGAAGGTCGGGGAGGTGACCGATCCGCGGACGCGCAGGCCCTCGCCCAGGCCCTGGGTCAGCGTGGTCTTGCCCGCGCCGAGCGGCCCGGACAGGAGGATCACGTCGCCGGCCCTGGCCAGGGCGGCGAGGTCGCGTCCGAGCGCGCGCATGGCGCCGTCGGTGGCGGCGGTCACCGCGCGAACGGCGGGCGCGGCGCTGTGGGGCACTACGTCGGTGGACACACCTGGGGTGGTCGCGGTTGCGTCTGTCATCGGGCTCGCAGTGGTCGGTGGTGGGTCGGGAGGTGGCTGGGCACAGTGGTCAGGGCGCACCTGAGGTGACCTCTTCACCCAGGTTAGGACGGGTGAGGGGCGTCCGTGGCCGGTTCGCGGCACTCGGCCCGGTCCGGCGCGCGGAGCACCGGGTTCCGGGCGCACGCGGACGGCTCCGGCCCGCGCCCCGGTTCAGGCGCCGCCGACGTACTCGCGCGGGACCCGGGCGCCCACCCGCGTCACGATCTCGTACGGGATGGTGTCCAGGATCTCGGCCCAGTCCTCGGCGGTGGGAACGCCCGGATCCGTGCTCGGGTCGCCGAACAGGATCGCGTCGTCCCCCGCCCGGACGGGGTCGTCGCCCACATCGACAACGAACTGGTCCATGCAGACTGTTCCCGCGATGGTACGCCTGCGTCCGCCGAGCAGCACGGGGCCCTTGTTGGTGGCGGCGCGGGGCACGCCGTCGCCGTAGCCGAGGGGCACCAGGGCCAGGGTGGTCTCGCGCTCGGTCACGTAGCGGTGGCCGTAGGAGACGCCGCTGTCGGCGGGAACCCGCTTGGCGAGGGCGACGCGGGAGCGCAGGGTCATGGCGGGGCGGATTCCGGACACCGTGTAACCGGGGATCGGGATGAGCCCGTAACTCGCGATGCCCCCGCGCACGAGATCGAACCTGGCTTCGGGGAGGGTCAGGAGCCCCGCGGAGTTGGCGATGTGGCGGACCTCGGGGGTGAGTCCGACCTTGTCCGCCGTCTCCAGTGCCTCGTGGAAGGCGGAGAGCTGGCGCGCGATGGAGGGGTGGCCGGGCTCGTCGGCACACGCGAAGTGCGACCAGAGGCCGCTGACCCGCACGTGTCCGGCGTCCTCGGCGCGCGCGGCGGCCTCCACCAGCTGCGGCCAGTCGGCCGGGCCGACGCCGCCACGGTTGAGGCCGGTGTCGGCCTTGAGCTGGACGCGCGCGGTGCGCCCGAGGTGCCGTGCGGCCTCGACGATCTCGTCCAGGATCGCGCGGTCGCTGACGCCGAGGTCGATGTCGGCCCCGATCGCCGCGGCCACGGGTTCGCCGGGCGGGACGATCCAGGCCAGGACGGGCGCGGTGATCCCGGCCTCGCGCAGGGCCAGGGCCTCGTGGATGAAGGCGGTGCCGAGCCAGGTGGCGCCGCCCGCGAGCACGGCCCGCGCGGCCGGAAGCATGCCGTGGCCGTAACCGTCGGCCTTGACCACGCCCATCAGGGGGGTGCCGCCCGCGCGCTCACGGAGCAGCCGGGCGTTGTCGGCGATCGCGTCCAGGTCGACGCGAGCGTGCGCGAAGTGAGCCATGGCCCCAGTCTTCCACGTGTGGGTTACCACAACGGAGCTGCGGGTATGTGGTGTTCGACCGAGTTCGGCGCCGTATCTGGGGGTATCGGCATGAGCGAGTTCGGAAGTGAGCGTTCCGTCAACGCGGTTCGGCTGTGGTCGGGAGGCCTCGCCACCGCGGTGGTGGCCGCACTGGTGATCTTGGTGGGCACTCTCGTGATCCGTGGGGTCATGGACATACCAGTGCTCGCACCTGAGGAGGCCGGTTATCTGGGCGATGCCGGGACTGTCGTGTACGCGCTGATGGCAGCGGTCGCGGCGCTCCTGGCCACGGGTCTGCTGCACCTGCTGCTGGTGGCGGCACCACGCGCACGCGCCTTCTTCGGGTGGATCATCGGGCTGGTCACGGCGGTCGCCGCGGTCACCCCCTTCACCCAGGGGGCCGAACTGCCGAGTCAGATCGCCACGGCCGTCATCAACCTGGTCGCCGGGATCGCGATCGCGACGCTGCTCAGCAGTGTGGCGAAGACGGCGGTCGTCCGGAGTCCGCGCCGCGGCGAGCCGCGGGAGCGTCCGGCCCTGCACCACGAAGGGATTTTGCCGGACGTGAAGCAGGCCGAGTACCGGGGGGAGCCCCGGGGCCTGTGACACACCCGCTCGCGCGGAGTGAAGGAAGAACGCACAGAGGGGGCGGGGCCCGTCGGGGTCCCGCCCCCCTCGCGTGCGCGGGAGTCGCGTGGGGGCCGCGTGGGGGCCGCGTGGGGGGCCGCGTGGCCCCTCACCAGGCGGAACGTGGCGCCCCCGCGTGCGCGCGGGTCACGGGGCGCGGAGCGAGGATCGCGGGGCTCGCGGATCGTTGGGCGCACGGGGTCCGCTGCGGTGCACTAGCCGTCGTTGACCAGCACGCCCTCGACCATCGCCGACCGGACGATCCAGTGGTGGCCCTCGGTGTCCCGGAAGTCGAGCAGGCCGAACTCGTCGTGCAGGGACCGCTTGACCGTGTCCAGGGCCTGGGCGCCGGTCCGGTCCTCCGATCCGCCCAGGTCACCGGGATGGAACACGTGCCTGCGCCCCGACCGCATGTGCAGGATGATCTCCGTACTCATACGCTCCACTCCTTCCCTCATACGTTCCCCTTCCCCGCCAGCGTGCGCGCACCCGCGCCGCCCGGCCGCGGCCGCGTCGGGGGCGGCGGTGGTGACCGCCGGAACGCGCCCCCTCAGGCCCGGGTGACCAGTGTGTCGGCGTGCTCGGGGCTCAGGCAGTGCTCGATGACCGTCACGGCCGCGCCGATCACGCCCGCGCTCTCCCCCGCGGTGGAGGACACGATGCTCAGATGCTCGGTGGCCAGGGGCAGCGAGCGCTGGTAGATGATCTCCCGGACCCCGGCGAGCAGGTGGTCGCCGGCCAGGGCGAGCGCTCCGCCGATGACGATGACCGACGGGTTGAACATGTTGACCGAGGCGGCCAGCACCTCCCCGACGTCGCGCCCGGCCTGGCGCAGGGCGCGCAGCGCCGGGACCGATCCGTTCCGCGAGAGCTCCACGACGTCGCGGGCGCCCCGGGCCGGGACGCCCTCGGCGGTCAGCGCCTCCGCGAGGGCGGCTCCGCTGGCCACGGCCTCCAGGCACCCGGTATTGCCGCAGCGGCACTGGCGGCCCGCCCCGCTGGGCACGTGGATGTGCCCCATGTCCCCGGCCGCGCCCTGGGCGCCCCGGTAGACCCGGCCCTCGCTCACGATGCCGCAGCCGATGCCGGTCGCGACCTTGACGAACATCAGGTGGCTGGCGGTCGGCCAGGCGACGTGGTGCTCGCCGACGGCCATGATGTTGACGTCGTTGTCGACCAGGACGGGGACGGGCAGGCGCGCGCCCACGTAGCCGGGCACGTCGAAGTTGTCCCACCCGGGCATGATCGGCGGGTTCACCGCGCGGCCGGTGGAGTACTCGACCGGCCCGGGCAGGCCGATGCCCACCCCCAGCAGGTCCGGCACCTCGCGGCCGGCGCCGTCGAGCAGCGCCCGCCCGCGGTCGACCACCCAGTCCAGGACCGGCTCGGGCCCCAGCGCGATGTCGAGGTCGGCGCGCTCCTCGGCGAGCACCGTCCCCGTCATGTCGGTGAGCGCCAGACGCGCGTGGGTGGCGCCGAGGTCGGCGGCCACGACCACGCGGGCGTCGGGGCGGAACGAGAAGGTCGTGGGCGGTCGCCCGCCGGTCGAGGCCGCCTCGCCCGCGGGGCCGATGAGGCCGCTGGCCAGCAGGGCGTCCACGCGCTGGGTGACCGTGGAGCGCGCCAGGCCGGTCACGGACGCCAGTTCCGACCGGGTGCGCGGTCTGCCGTCGCGCAGTATCCGCAGCAGTGTGCCCGCCCCCGCGGCCGTCACGCGCAACTCGGTCAAACCCCTGCCCCCTGAGCCCGTCAGCACCTCTTCCGTCATGAATCCAGTCAAGCACAGGTTGCCTGGCGTCGTTCGAGCGAGCCTAAAGTGTTCTGGCCCGACAACTTCTGCTTGACTATCGACATAAGTCCGGCGTACGGTGCCGTCATGTCAGTGAGAAAGGTCACAAGCCTGGGAGAAGCGGACGATCCCGGCCCCCTCGCCCCCACGACCTACCGCGCGGCGGTGATCGGTACCGGCTTCATGGGACGCGTCCACACCCACGCCGTCCGCGCCAACGGCGGCCGGGTCGTGGGCGTGGCGGGCTCCTCCCAGGACAAGGCCGAGCGCTTCCGCACCGTCCACGGCCTGGACCGCGCCGTCGGCCACGCCCTCGATCTCGTCCACGACCCCGACGTGGACGTCGTCCACGTGTGCACGCCCAACCACCTGCACGCCCCGCTGAGCCTGGCCGCGCTGGCGGCGGGCAAGCACGTCGTGTGCGAGAAGCCCCTGGCCACGGACGCCGCCACGGCCCGCGGGCTGGTCACGGCCGCCGAGGAGGCCGAGCGCGTCGCGGTCGTGCCCTTCGTCTACCGCTTCCACCCGATGGCCCGCGAGGCCCGGGCGCGCGTCGCGGCGGGCGCCATCGGCCGCGTCGGCCTGGCGCACGGCGGCTACCTCCAGGACTGGCTGCTCTCCCCCGAGGACGACAACTGGCGGGTGGACCCCGAGCTGGGCGGACCCACCCGGGCGTTCGGCGACATCGGCTCGCACTGGTGCGACATGCTGGAGTTCGTCACCGGCGACCGCATCACCTCGGTGAGCGCCCAGACCTCCCGCGTCAACGACACCCGGGGCGCCGCGTCCCGTCCGGTCACCACCGAGGACCTGGTCACCTTCCAGTTCTCCACCCGCGGCGGCGCGATCGGCAGCGCCGTGATCAGCCAGGTCTCCGCCGGCCGCAAGAACCAGCTGTTCCTGGAGGTGGCGGGGAGCGAGGGCTCGCTCGTCTTCGACCAGGAGCGCCCCGAGACCCTGTGGTCCGGCTCCCGCGGACGCACCGCCCTCATCTCGCGCGACGACCCCGCCCTCAGCGCCGACGCCGCCCGGCTGGTCACGGTCCCCGTCGGCCACCCCCAGGGCTACCAGGACTGCTTCAACGCCCTGGTCGCCGACACCGCCGCGGCCATCGCCGGGCACGCGCCCGAGGGCCTGCCCCGCTTCACCGACGGCCTGCGCGCCGCGGTCCTGGCCGAGGCCGTGCTGGAGTCGGCCCGCGAGCGCCGCTGGGTCGACGTCCCGGAGGTGGAGGAGGGATGACCGGCGAACCCCTGCTGAGGATGCGCGCGATCACCAAGTCCTTCCTCGGCGTGCGCGTGCTGCACGGCGTCGACCTGGACCTGCGGGCCGGTGAGGTGCACGCGCTGGTCGGCGAGAACGGGGCCGGCAAGTCGACCCTGATGAAGGTGCTGGCCGGAGTGCACCGTCCCGACGGGGGCACCATCGAGCTCGACGGCGAACAGGTCGCCTTCGAACACCCGGTGCGCGCGCAGCGGGCGGGGGTCGCCACGGTCTTCCAGGAGTTCAACCTCCTGCCCGAGCGCACCGTCGCCGAGAACGTCTTCCTGGGCCGCGAGCCCCTGCGCCGCGGCCTCGTCGACGGCCGCGCGATGGAGCGCGCCACCGCCGCGCTCCTGGCCGACCTCGGTCTGGAGGGCATCGCCCCCTGGCAGAAGGTCCGGTCGCTGTCGGTGGCCGAGCAGCAGATCGTGGAGATCGTCAAAGCGCTCTCGCAGGACGCCCGCGTCATCTCCATGGACGAGCCGACCGCCGCGCTGGCCGACCACGAGGTGGAGGTGCTCTACCGGATCATCGGCCGGCTGCGCGAGCGGGGCGTGGCCGTCCTCTACGTCTCGCACCGGCTCAAGGAGATCTTCGACCTCGCCGCGACCATCACCGTCCTCAAGGACGGCGACCTGGTCGGCACCTGGCCGGCCCAGGAGCTCGGACCCGCCGAACTCGTGCGCCAAATGGTCGGCCGCCCCGTCTCGGCGGTCTTCCCCGAGCCCCTCGAACCGCGCGGCGAGCACGTCGGACGCGTGCGGCTGTCGGTGGCCGGGGGCGGCAACTCCCAGGTCGACGGCATCGGGTTCGAGGTCCGCGGCGGCGAGATCCTCGGCCTGGGCGGGCTCCAGGGCAGCGGCCGTACCGAGGTCGCGCACGCCCTGTTCGGGATCGCGCGGTTCACCCGCGGCGAGGTGCGCGTGGACGGGCGGGTCGTGAACCCGCGCTCCCCGCGCCAGGCCGTACGCGCGGGCCTGGTGCTGGTCACCGAGGACCGCAAGTCGCAGGGCCTGGCACTGCACCAGTCGGTGCTGGCCAACGGCCGCCTGGTCCTGGACGCGGTGTTCCCCTTCGGCTCCGGTCCGCGCGCCCGCCGGCTGCCCGGCGTGCTCTCGTCCCTGGAACTGGTCGCCCGGGGCGGCCACGGCCAGGAGGTCCAGTACCTGTCCGGCGGCAACCAGCAGAAGGTGGTGCTGGCCAAGTGGCTGGCCGCCGAACCCGGCGTCATGGTGATGGACGAGCCCACCCGCGGCATCGACGTCGGTGCCAAGCAGGCCGTCTACCGGCTCATGCGTGAACTGGCCGCCGACGGTGTGGCCATCGTGCTGATCACGTCCGAACTGCCCGAACTCATCGGGATGGCCGACCGCCTGGTCGTGCTCGACGACGGCCGAATCGCCGGCGAGCTGCCCGGCGACGCCGACGAGGAGGCCGTCATGGCACTGGCCACCGGTTCCGCCCCGCGCGAGGAGGCGGCGTCGTGACACCCCTGCGGACCACCGTGCGGAGCCTCGGTTCGCGGCTCGGCACCACCGGCCTGGTCTACGCCGCCCTCGTCGTCCTGCTGGCGGTCAGTTCCGCCTTCCTGGCCGCCCGCGGCGCGACCCTGTTCACCACCGCCAACACCGTCGACCTGTTCACCCGCAGCAGCCTGCTCGGCTTCCTGGCCATCGGTCAGACACTGGTCATCCTCTGCCGCTCGCTCGACCTGTCGGTGGGCCACGTCGCCGCGCTGTCCGCGCTGGTCGCCGCCACCACGATGGACGGCGACCCGTCGCGGATCGTCCTCGGCGCGGCCGCCGCGCTGGGCGTGGCGGCGCTGATCGGCCTGGCCAACGGGCTCATCGTCACCGGGCTGCGGGTCAACCCCTTCATCGCGACCCTGGGCACGGCCCTGGTCGTCCAGGGCTACCTGGACACGACCTTCCAGGGGCCGGCCGGATCGGTGCCCGCCGCGTTCCAGACCTTCGGCTACACGCGGATCGGTCCGCTGCCGGTCTCCACCCTGGTCATGCTCGGCCTGGCGGTGGCGGCCGTCGTGTTCCTGCACCGCACCCGCATGGGCTACCACATGTACGCCGTGGGCGGCGACGCCGAGGTCGCCCGCCTGTCGGGCGTGCGGGCCGGGGTGCCCGTGGTCACCGCGCACGTCCTGTGCTCGATCACCGCGGGGGTGGCCGGGCTGCTGCTGGCGGCACGGTTCGGCACCGGCAACCCGCAGGTGTACGCCAACGGCTACGAGCTGGAGGCGATCGCCGCGGTCGTGCTGGGCGGCACCTACCTGCTCGGCGGGCGCGGCGGCGTGGCCGGAACGATCGCGGGCGTGTTCGTGCTGGCCACCCTCGACACCGTGTTCAACGTGCTCGCGGTCGACCCGTTCGTCAAGGACGTCCTGCGCGGCGCGGTCCTGATCGCCGCGGTGGCCGTCTACGCCCGCGGGCAGCACTCCCGCACGGCCGCACGCGTGCGGTTCCCGTCCACGGGTCCGCCGGCGCCGCCGCCCTCCCCGCCCTCCGCACCGAAGACCGCTCCCCTGGGAGGCCGCCGATGACCGCCCCCGCCTCCCCGACGCCGTCCGCCCCGCCGCCCGCCCCCGAGGCGGACGCGCGGCGCCGCCCGCGCCTGGGCGCGCTGTCCTCGCTGCCCAGGGGCGGTACGGCGACGGTCGCGCTGATCCTGCTGCTGATCTTCGTCGTCATCGCCACCCAGAACCCGTCGTTCTTCGAGGGTCCGCCGCTGATGGGCTTCGGCAAGAAGGCCGCCCCGCTGGTGATCCTCGCGGTCGGCCAGTACCTGGTGATCGTCTCCGGTGAGTTCGACCTGTCGGTCGGCTCGCTGGTGGGCGCCCAGGTGGTGATCGCGGCACGTCTCATCGACGGCGACGAGGCGATGACCTGGCCCGTGCTGGCACTCATGGCGGGCTTCGGACTGGTCGTGGGCCTGGTGAACGGACTGGTCACCACGCTGCTGAGGGTGCCGTCGATCATCACCACGCTCGGCACGATGCTCGTCCTCTTCGGCGCCGTGCGCTTCTGGACCGGCGGCGCGCCCACGGGAGCGCTCTCGGAGGCCTTCCGCGTGCCGGGCCGCAACGGGATCGAGAACGTCCCCGTCCTGTACCAGATCCCGTGGGCGCTGCTGATCGCGGTCGCCGTCGTGGTGGCCGGTGTGCTGCTGATGCGCTCCCCGTACGGGCGCACGCTGATGGCCACCGGTGACAACGACACCGCCGCCGCCTTCTCCGGCGTGCGCGTGTGGTCGGTGCGCACGCTGGCCTTCGTGGCGTCGTCCCTGCTGGCCACGCTCGCGGCGGTGCTCATCGGCGGCTACGCCGGCGTGACCGCCCAGGTCGGCCAGGGCCTGGAGTTCACCGCCATCACCGCGGTGGTCCTGGGCGGCGTGGTCCTGGGCGGCGGACGCGGCACCGTGCTCGCCGCCGCTCTCGGAGCCCTCACCGTGGAGGCGCTCTTCACCCTCTTCAACCAGCTCTACCTGCCCTCGACGATCCAGCCGGCGGCGCAGGGACTCATCATCATCGCCGCGGTGGCCTACGCCTCGCGCCGCGGCGAGCTCCGACTGCCCGGGCGCCCACGGCGGCGACCGGACCACCCGACCGAGCACACGCTCGGCTCTTCGAGGAGGTAACACACCATGCGCGTTCCCCCTGCGCTCCTGGCCGGCGCCGCCGGCCTGGCCCTGGTCCTCAGTGCGTGTACGACCGACACCCCCGACGACGACGCGGCCGAGGGCGCCGGCCTCACCCCGGACGAGGAGTGGTTCGACCAGGAGGAGTTCGACACCCAGCTCGCCCAGCGCGACATCACGCCCGAGGGCGACCCCGAGCAGCCCTGGCTGCAGGCGATCGAGCCCGAGTGGACCGACACGAGCGAGTTCGCCATCGACGATCCGGGCGACGCCACCGTGTGCTTCTCCAACGCCTCGGTGTCCAACCCGTGGCGCGTCACCGGCTTCATCACCATGGAGCAGCAGGTGGAGGCGCTCCAGGACGAGGGCCGCATCGGCGAGTTCCGGGTCTCCGACGCCGCCGACGACGACAACCAGCAGATCTCCGACATCCAGGCGTTCGTGGACGCCGGCGACTGCGACGCCATCATCATCTCGCCGTCCACCACGGCCACCCTCACCCCCGCCGTGGAGACCGCGTGTGAGAGCGGGGTCCCGGTCATCGTCTTCGACCGCGGGGTCAACACCGACTGCATGGTCACCTTCATCCACCCCATCGGCGGCTACGCCTACGGCGCCGACGCCGCGGAGTTCCTGGTGGACGAGCTGGAGCCGGGCTCGACCGTCCTGGCCCTGCGCATCCTCCCCGGGGTCGACGTGCTCGAACACCGCTGGGCGGCGGCCCAGACCATCTTCGACGACAGTGAGCTGGAGGTCCTCGGCTTCGAGTTCACCGGGGGCGACGGCGCCCAGATCAAGGACCTGGTGTCCCAGCACCTGCAGCGCGGGTCGGTCGACGGCATCTGGATGGACGCGGGCGACGGCGCGGTCGCGGGACTGGAGGCCTTCGAGGATGCCGGACAGCCGTACCCGGTCATCGCCGGCGAGGACGAGCTGAGCTTCATGCGCAAGTGGGACGAGGAGGACATCACGGCGATCGCCCCCGTCTACTCCAACTTCCAGTGGCGGACGCCGGTCCTGGCCGCGAGCATGATCCTGGCGGGCGAGGAGGTCCCCTCGGAGTGGGTCCTGCCGCAGGAGCCGATCCGCGAGGAGGAGCTCCAGGACTACCTGGAGCGCAACGCGGACATGCCGTCCCTGCACTACGCGAAGTTCGGCGGCGAGGACCTGCCGGGCTTCCCCGAGGCCTGGACGGACCGCTAGATGCGCGCGCTGGGGGTCAACACCTGGGTGTGGACGTCACCGCTGACCGACGTGGCGCTGGAGCGCATCGCGCCCCGTGTGGCGGAGTGGGGGTTCGACGCGATCGAACTGCCGGTGGAGAACGCCGGCGACTGGGACCCCCGGCGCGCCCGCGACCTGCTGGACGGGTTGGGCCTGACGGCCTCCGTCGTGCTGGTGATGGGGCCCGGCCGTGAGCTGGTGGCGACCGGGCCCGGGACCCGCGCGAACACCCAGGACTACCTGCGCCGGGTGGTGGACGCGGCGGCCGGGGTCGGCTCGCCCGTCATCGCAGGCCCCGCCTACGCCTCGGTCGGCCGGACCTGGCGGATGTCCGAGTCCGAACGGGCCGGGGTCTACGCCGAGCTGACCGACGCGCTGGCGCCCGTGGTCGACCACGCCGCGGCGGCGGGCGTGCGCGTGGCCGTCGAACCCCTCAACCGGTACGAGACCAGCGTCCTCAACACGGTCGACCAGGCCATGACAGCCCTGGCCGACCTGCCCGCGCGGCACTGCGGGCTGGCCCTGGACGTGTACCACCTCAACATCGAGGAGCGGGACGTGGCCGCCGCCGTCGACCGGGCCGCCCCGCGCCTGCACCACGTCCAGGTGTGCGCCAACGACCGGGGCGCACCCGGCGCCGACCACCTGGACTGGCCCGGGATCACGGCCGCGCTGGACCGGGCCGGGTACACGGGCCCCCTGGTCATCGAGTCGTTCACCGCCGACAACGCGAGCATCGCCACGGCCGCCTCCGTGTGGCGGCCCCTGGCGGAGACCCAGGACGCCCTCGCCGTGGACGGCCTGGCGTTCCTGCGCTCCCTGCCGGACCCGGCCGTGCCGACCCGTCCCTGACCCGCTCCCCCACGGAGGTAATGAGAATGCCGCGACCCGTCACCCTGTTCACCGGCCAGTGGGCCGACCTGCCGTTCGAGGAGCTGTGCTCCCTGGCCTCCTCCTGGGGGTACGACGGCCTGGAGATCGCCTGTTGGGGCGACCACCTGGACGTCACCCGCGCCGCCGTGGACGACGCGTACGTGCGGGAGAGGCTGGAGATCCTGGAGCGCCACGGGCTCCGGGTGTGGGCGATCTCCAACCACCTGCTCGGCCAGGCCGTGTGCGACGACCCCATCGACCAGCGCCACCGCGACATCCTGCCCGACCGGGTGTGGGGCGACGGCGACCCCGAGGGCGTGCGCCGACGGGCGGCCGAGGAGATGCGCACGACCGCCCGGGCGGCGGCCCGGATGGGCGTGTCCACGGTGGTGGGCTTCACCGGCAGCGCGATCTGGAAGTACGTCGCGATGTTCCCGCCGGTGGGCGAGGACGTGATCGAGGCGGGCTACCAGGACTTCGCCGACCGCTGGAACCCGATCCTGGACGTGTTCGACGAGGTGGGCGTGCGCTTCGCCCACGAGGTCCACCCCTCGGAGATCGCCTACGACTACTGGTCCACCGAGCGGGCCCTGGAGGCGGTGGGGCGCCGTCCGGCCTTCGGGCTGAACTGGGACCCCAGCCACATGGTGTGGCAGGACATCGACCCGGCGGGCTTCCTGTGGGACTTCCGGGACCGGATCTACCACGTGGACTGCAAGGACACCCGCAGGCGGACGGGCAACGGGCGCAACGGGCGGCTGGGTTCGCACCTGCCGTGGGGCGACCCGCGGCGGGGCTGGGACTTCGTATCGACCGGGCACGGGGACGTGCCGTGGGAGGACTGCTTCCGCACGCTGAACGCGATCGGCTACGAGGGCCCGGTGTCGGTGGAGTGGGAGGACGCCGGGATGGACCGGCTGGTGGGTGCCGCCGAGGCCGTGGACTTCGTGCGCGCCCACGCCTACGACCCGCCGGAGGCGAGCTTCGACGCCGCCTTCGGCGGCCGGGAGGAGGGCGCGTAGCGGCGGGCCGCGCCGCGCCCGCGGCACCGCGTCACATCATGGGGGCGATGACCACCCGGTAGTGGCCGCCGTCGGCGGTGGCCACGTCCGTGCGGAAGTCGTTGACCCGGTTGACGGACCGCTGGACGGTGTCGCTGCGCACGGCACTGGTGTCGGCGGCGGGCAGGTGCTCCCGGATGGAGGCGATCGCCTCGTCGACGGACAGCGCGGTCGCTCTTCGCTCCGGCGTGACACTCCAGCCGTCGTCGGACAGGCGGCTGATCGCGATCCGGAACATCCCGGTTCTCCCTGCGGTGTCGGGGGGCTGGAGCGCCATTCTCCCGCATCGCCCGCGGCCGCGGAAGAGCGGTCCGGCCGGGTGTGGACGGCGGCGCCGTCCGCCCGCACCCGGCCGGGGCGCCTCAGACCTCCAGCTCCTCCTCGATCCCCTTGAGGCGGTGCCTGGCCAGGGCCAGGTTGGCCCGCGCCCGGTCCAGCGCGAGGTAGAGGAACAGGCCCTGGCCCTTGCGGTTCGTGAGCGGCCGGATGAGGTGGTACTGGCCGGACAGCGAGATGAGGATGTCCTCGAGCCCCTGCTTGAGCCCGAGCTGGTCCATCGTCCTCATCTTGGCCCGGACCACCTCGGTGTTGCCCGCGGCGGCGACGTCGAGGTCCAGCCCGCTGGTCGAGTTGAGCGATCCCAGGGACATTCCGCTGTTGTAGTCCACGACGGCGGCGCCGAGGGCTCCCTCGATCGCCATCATGTTCTTCAGCCCTGCGTCGATGTTCGGCATGCCGTTCTCTCTCCTTGTGGTCATGTGGCGCAGAAACGGCCGTTGGGCCACCCAACGGCGGAGGCGGGCGCGCCCCGGTTCGGATCGACTCCCGCTCACGCGATCACGGACCCCTTCCACGGGCGGTCGACCGACAGCGAGCGGAGCCCGGTCAGTACGCGTTCGAGCACCGCGCGGTCCACGGTGGACGCGGCTCGGGGGGCGGGCACGCCGCGCTCACGCCGGGGCGGCCGGCCCGGGCCCCGGCGGGGCGGGGGCAGGCGCGCCGAGCCCGCCAGGCCGCGCAGTCTGCGCAGCGCGAAGCCGAGGTGGCCGCGGTCCCGTTCCATCCGCACCTGGACGCACAGGTCGGAGCCCTTGAGGACGGCGATCAGCACGTGGTGGTCGGTGTCGGTGACGACCACGTCCTCCACCGCCTCGGCGGTGTAGAGGGCGTTGGCCCCGAAGGCCCGGACGATCGCCACCGCCTCCGTCGGCCGGTCCTCGGCGCCGACGCGGGAGACCGTGGCGCCCTCGCGCCAGTCGACCAGCGCGACGCTGCGGACTCCGGGTGTCGAGAGCATCTCCCGCAACTGCTGGTCGATGGAGAGCACAGCGAGCCCCTTCGGGGAGAGCCGGGGCCGACACGCGTCGGCCCCCGGGAAGCGGTGGAGGCCCTCGGCGGCCCCTACGGATTCCATGACGATAGGACGCGTCGACGCGCGCCGCAGGCGTTCTCCGAATTCCCTGACTTTCGTCCAGAAAAGTGGCAAACCGTCACTATCACGAAAGAAGCGACACGGGACCTTTATTCGTCTTTGGGCGGTACATGACAGTGGCCGCCCGGTGTGTACCGAGCGACCACTGGTGTCCTGCTCTGAGCGCGTGCCTTCGCGCCGCCCCGGAGGGCCGGGATCACAGCCAGACGACCTCCGACGTCTCCAGGTCGTAGCGCGCCGGGACGATCTCCAGGCGTCCGGCGTCGACCTTCTCGCGCAGGTCGGCGTCCTGGCGCAGCTGTTCGGCGATGTGGACGGCGTTGGCCCGCACGCAGTCGTCGATGAAGTCCTCGCCGTCGTCGGGCGTGGACTCGACGACCTCCAGGATCTGCTCGACGAGGAAGCCGATGTGGCCCTCGGGCAGGGCGCCGGTCTCGTGCGCCTCGACGGCGGCGGTGACCGCGCCGCACGACTGGTGGCCCATGACGACGATGAGGGGCACGTCGATGTGCGCGGCGTAGCTCAGGCTGCCCAGCACCGACCCGTCCAGGACCTGCCCGGCGGAGCGGATGGTGAACAGGTCGCCGAGCCCCTGGTCGAACACCAGCTCCGGCGGCACCCGCGAGTCGGCGCAGCCGAGGACGCAGGCGAACGGGTTCTGACCCTCGACGAGCTGCGCCCGGCGGCCCCGCCCCTCGTGGGGGTGGCGGGAGCAGTACTCGCGCCAGCGCTCGTTGCCCCGCTTGAGCAGGCGCAGCGCGGTGGCGGGGTCCTCGGCGTGCGGTGTGCCTGTCGGATCGGCCCAGGCGGACGCGGGCACCGCGGCGGCCGCGGCTGCTCCGACCCCGCCGACCAGGGAGGCTCGTAAGGCGTTTCGGCGTGTGATGGCCATGGAGTCAACTCATATCTACATCAATGGGGCAGAACATGTCCCAGTCCCATAAAACGAAGAAAAGCTACTCCCCGCGACCAGTCGGCGACGGAGCCCTTGACGACTTCCTAACGGAGGATCTGTCGTGGCCCGCGGCACACCCACGGCCGCCTATGCTGTATTACTGACCGATCGTTCGTTCAACGAGCGCCGCGTGATCCCCGCGACACCGTGCCCGCACCCCGTTCACCAGGGACGACCAGGAGGTAGATTCACCTACCGTGCCTCGATCTTCCTCACTCGAACCGCCGCCCTCCCGCCGAGAGCCGGGTCGGCGCCGCTCCGGACGCCCCGGCCACGACGCCGACTCCGTGCTGCGCGTGGCCGCCCGCGTGTTCAACGAACGCGGGTACGACGGCACGAGCATGGAGGATCTGGCCCGCGCCCTGGGCGTGACCAAGTCCGCGATCTACCACCACGTCACCGGCAAGACCGAACTGCTGCGGCGCTCCCTGGACCTGGCGCTGGACGCCCTGTTCGCGGTCACCCGCGAGGACGCCTCCACCAGCGGCCCGGCCATCGACCGCCTGGAGAACGTCCTGCGGGGCAGCGTCCGTGTCCTGGTCGAGGAACTGCCGCACGTCACCCTGCTGCTGCGCGTGCGCGGCAACACGGAGGTCGAGCAGCACGCCCTGGCCCGCCGCCGCGAGTTCGACCACCTCGTCGCCGGGCTCGTGCGCGAGGGCATCGCCGCGGGGGAGATCCGGGACGACGTGGACCCGGCGATCGCCGCGCGCCTGCTGTTCGGCATGGTGAACTCGATCGTGGAGTGGTACCGCCCGGACCGGGGCCTGGACGCCGACGAACTCGCCGAGTCCCTCTCCCGCATGGCCTTCGAAGGTCTGCGCGCGTAGCGCGTCCGTTGAGGGCGGTAGCCCGCCCCCTCGCGCAGCGCCCCGCGGGCGCTGGTGGGCGACGGGCGGGCCTGCGCGCGTAGCGCGTCCGTTGAGGGCGGTAGCCCGCCCCCTCGCGCGGCACAGTGGCCACATCAGGCCACCGCGCACGCCTGCACAGGCCTGGCCAAGGACCACCGGGCGTTCCTAGACTCCCTACACCGTCTCCCCCAACGGTTCATGGAAAGCGGCGCTCGTGACCGACCACCTGTCCCAGGACTGGCTGACCCCTGCCATCGCCTTCGCCGTCTCGGTGTGCGGATCACTCCTCGGCCTGGCCTTCGCCGCCCGCGCGCGGCGGGCCCGCGGTGCCGCCCTGTGGCAGTGGCTGGTCCTGGCCGCGCTCTCCCTCGGCGGCATGGCCGTGTGGTCGATGCACTTCATCGCGATGATGGGTTTCCGGGTCCCGGGCGTCTCGATCCGCTACGACGCTTTCCTCACCCTGGTCAGCGGGGTGACCGCCGTCGTGGTCATGGGCGCGGCGCTGACGATGACCATCCGCAGGCGCACCCTGCCCTGGCTGCTCGCCTCGGGCGTCCTCGCGGCCGCCGGGGTGGTCTCCATGCACTACACGGGCATGGCCTCGATGAACATGCACGGCGCGATGCACCATGATCCGTTCTACGTCACCGCCGCCTGCGCCATCGCCCTGGTCGCGTCCACGGTCGCGATGTGGTTCTCCGCCCGGCTGCGCGGCGCGCCCGCGATCGTCGCCGGCGCCCTCGTGATGGCGGTCGCCGTGACGAGCGTGCACTACACCGCGATGATGGGCGTCCACGTCCTGCACCCGGAGGCGGACCGCGCCGGCCCGCCGGAGGGCTCCACCGCGTCGGACCTGCTCCTGCCGGTGATCGTCGGCCTGTTCGTCCTGCTGCTCGTGTGCAGCCTCTTCCTGATGCTCGGCGAGGACGAGGAACGGGTGGACTACTCCCGCTCCGGCGCGGACGCCCCGCGGCCGCGCGCGAGCGCGCCGACGGCGGCCCAGGACTACACGCCGCGGCACGGCGTGCGGCCCGCGCCCCCGGCGCCGACCGACGACGTCTGGCGGCGCCCCCGCCGGTAACGACGGGATCACGGTCGAAACTCGGGGGCAACAACGTGGCGCATGTCACATCATGCTGCCCGGAACCCCGGACCGCCCTGCATGCAGGAGACCCAGCACACGCATCTTGACTTCAGAACTTGAACTCAAAACTCGAAGTTAAGCCCGAGTTGCGGCCTGGGTCACTCTCTTGTTTATGGTTCTTGAAGACAACGACGTCATGGAGCGGACTTTGCCTCTCGTTGGTGAACCCAACGAGCCGAGCCCGATCCGCGCTCCCGTACCCCCGGTCGCCGTCACCGAGCACCTTCTGGAGATCCCGTGAGCACCACCGCACCCGCTGGACCGCACCCGCCCGCGGTCCGCCCACCGAACCTGCGCTACGTCGTCTTCATCGCCGCGGCGGCCGCGCTGGGCGGATTCCTCTTCGGTTACGACAGCGCGGTCATCAACGGAGCGGTCGAGGGGATCCGGGGCCGGTTCGGCGTCGGATCGGCGGCCCTCGGCGCGGTCATCGCCGTCCCCCTGCTCGGTGCCGCCGCCGGTGCCGTGATCGCCGGCCGCCTGGCCGACCGCCTCGGCCGCCCCCGCGTCATGCAGCTGGCCGCGGTGCTGTTCGCGATCAGCGCCGTCGGTTCCATGCTCCCCTTCACCGTATGGGACCTGGCGGTCTGGCGCGCTCTCGGCGGCATCGCCATCGGTATGGCGTCCGTCATCGCCCCCGCCTACATCGCCGAGGTCGCCCCCGCCGCCTACCGCGGCCGGCTCGCGTCCTTCCAGCAGGCCGCGATCGTGCTGGGCATCGCCGTCTCCCAGCTCGTCAACTGGGGCCTGCTGACCCTGGCCGACGGCGACCAGCGCGGCACCCTGCTCGGACTGGAGTCCTGGCAGGTCATGCTCGGCGTCGAGATCGTCCCCGCGGTCGTCTACGGGCTGCTCGCGCTGCGGATCCCCGAGTCGCCGCGCCACCTGGTCGCCACCGGCCGGACCGAGGAGGCCAAGCGGGTGCTGGCCGCGGTCGAGGGAGACGGCGGCGACCTGGACGCCGAGGTCGCCCGGATCGACGCCCGGATGCGCGGTGAGCACAAGCCCGTCCTGCGCGACCTCATCGGCGGCCGCACCGGCCTGCTGCCCATCGTCTGGGTCGGCATCGGCCTGTCCGTCTTCCAGCAGCTCGTCGGCATCAACGTGATCTTCTACTACAGCTCCTCGCTGTGGCAGTCGGTCGGCATCGACCCGAGCAGCTCCTTCCTCTACTCGTTCACCACCTCGATCATCAACATCCTCGGCACCGTCATCGCGATGCTGCTGGTCGACCGGATCGGCCGCAAGCCGCTCGCCCTGATCGGCTCGGCCGGTATGGCCGCCTCGCTCGGACTGGCCGCCTGGGCGTTCTCGTTCACCGCCGAGATCGACGGGGAGATCGCCCTGCCCGACCTCCAGGGCGCCGTCGCCCTGTTCGCGGCGCACGCCTTCGTGATGTTCTTCGCCCTGTCCTGGGGCGTGGTCGTGTGGGTGATGCTCGGCGAGATCTTCCCCAACCGGATCCGCGCCGCCGCGCTGGGTGTCGCCGCCTCCGCGCAGTGGATCGCCAACTGGCTCATCACCGTCAGCTTCCCGTCGCTGTCCGACTGGAACCTGTCCGGCTCGTACGTGATCTACGCGGCCTTCGCCCTGCTCTCGATCCCGTTCATCCTCAAGTGGGTGCCCGAGACCAAGGGCCGGACCCTGGAGGAGATGGGCTGACCCCCCGATCCCCCGACGAGGCGGGCCACCGCGGTGCGGTGGCCCGCCTCTCGCGCGGGAAAACCTGTGGCGCCCCGGACGCGGCCGGTCCTAGGATCGACTCGCCCGGACGCCCCGTGCGCGTGCACGACGGCCGACGACGACGGAGAGGAACGTGCCATGACGGACTTTGCGAGTGGCCCCGCCCCAGTCTTCCCGATCGTCCGCGAGCCCTGACGGACCCCTTTCACGCGGTCCCGCGGCTCGCCTCCCAGAGAGCCTGTCGTGACGACACACAGCACTTCGTCCACCCCCTCCCACCCACTGGACTCCCTCGGCTGGACCCCACGGGTCGAAGCCGCCTTCGACGCCGTCGCGCTGTCCAGCGAACACGTCCTGCTGCCCGCCCGCGTCTCCGCGGCGCGCAGGGGCGGCGCCGAGATCCGCCTGCCCGGCATCCGCGACGCCGCCTTCGCCCCCGCGGTCCGCAGGGCCGCGCACACCGACCCCGCCGCCGCGCCGTGCAGCGGTGACTGGGTCGCCGTCCGCCGCTCCGGCGACGACTGGCTCGTCGAGGCCGTCCTCGAACGCGCCGGCACGCTCGTCCGCCAGGGCGTGGCCAAGGACTCCCACGACCAGGTCCTGGCCGCCAACGTCGACTACGTCCTCATCTGCGAGGCCGCCGACCAGGGCCCCAACGTGGGACGCCTGGAACGCTTCCTCAGCCTGGTCTGGGCCGGCGGCGCCACCCCGGTGGTCGCCATCACCAAGGCCGAACTGGCCGGGGACCGCCTGCCCGAGGTCGTCGAACTGGTCGAGTCGGTCAGCTCCGGCGCCGACGTGCACACCGTGAGCGCCCACACCGGCCAGGGGCTGGAAGCCCTGGCCGCCCGACTGCGGCCCGGCACGACCTGGGTCCTGCTGGGTACCTCGGGCGCGGGCAAGTCCAGCCTGGTCAACGCGGTCTCCGGGCACGCCCTGATGGACACCGGGGAGATCCGCCACGACAAGCGGGGACGGCACACCACCACCCACCGCCAACTGCTGGCGCTGCCGGGCGGCGCCCTGGTGCTGGACATCCCCGGAGTGCGCCGCATCGACGTTCCCGGCGACGAGTCGGGCGTCGACCGCACCTTCTCCGACGTCCTCGCCCACGCCGAGCGGTGCCGGTTCCGGGACTGCGTGCACGATGCCGAGCCCGGCTGCGCGGTCCAGGCCGCCATCGACGAGGGCGAGCTGGACGCCCGCCGGCTGGCCCGGTGGAACCGGCTGCGCCGCGAGTCCGAGTGGAACAGGTCCCGGGGCGACCACCGGGTCCGTGAGGAGCGCACACGGCAGTGGAAGGCCCTGGACAAGGCGGCCAGGGACGCCGGGCGGCGCAAGCGCGGCCACCACCACTGACCGGACGCGCGCCCTCAGTGGCGGACGTGCTCTCCCGGGGCCGCCGCGGCGGCCCCGGGGCCGGGCTCAGAACCCGAAGGCGCGGCGGGCGTTGCCCGCGATCACCCCGGCGAGCTCGTCCTCGTCCATGCCCTTGGCCTCGGCCAGCGCGCGCAGCGTGTACGGCACGAGGTAGGGGGCGTTGGGGCGGCCCCGGTAGGGCTTGGGCGTGAGGAAGGGGGCGTCGGTCTCCACGAGCAGCAGCTCGGGCGGGGCGACCGCGGCCGCCTCGCGCAGCGGTTGGGCGCTGGCGAAGGTGACGTTGCCCGCGAAGCTCATGAAGTAGCCGTGCTCGGCGCACACCTTGGCCATGTCGGCGTCCCCGGAGAAGCAGTGGAAGACTACCCGCTCCGGCGCGCCCTCGTCGGCGAGGATCCGGAACACGTCGTCGTGCGCCTCGCGGTCGTGGATCATCACGGCCTTGCCGTGGCGCTTGGCGATGGCGATGTGCCGGCGGAAGGACTCCTCCTGCGCCCGCGCCCCCTCGGGCCCGGTGCGGAAGGTGTCCATGCCGGTCTCGCCGACCGCCACCACCTGTGGCAGCGCGGCGAGCTCGTCGATGCCCTCCAGCGCCTCGTCCAGGGCCGCCGCGCCGCCCGCGGCACGCACCTTGCCGGCCCAGTCGGTGCCGTCGACCTCGACGCCCTCGGCACCGTCGCCGTGCACGATCCGCGGCGCCTCGTTGGGGTGCAGCGCCACGGCCGCCCAGACGTCGCCCGGGTGGGCCGCGGCGGTCTCGGCGGCCCAGCGCGAGGACGCCAGGTCCACGCCCACCTGGACGAGCGGGGTCACACCGGCGCCGCGGGCGGCCGCGATGATCTCCTCGACCTCGGGCGTCTGCATGTCCATGTGCGTGTGGCTGTCGGCCACCGGCACGCGCAGGGGCTCGGGGACCGGCGGGGGCGTCTGCGCGTTGCGCTCCCGCACCGCTCTCCCACTGCGTTTACCCACGGATGGCTCCCAGCTTCTCGTGACCGATCATCGCGCTCGATTCTAGGCGCGGCGACCGTCGGGAGAAGCCGGTCGCCGGTGGCTCGTGATCCCTATGCTGGGAGCCGCGTCCCGACCCTGCGGCCAACGGTGGAGCCCACATGTACATCGAGCGAATCAGTGTCGACGGCATCCGCGGCTTCCATGATGGCCGCGCGGTGGAGGACCTGGAATTCCCCCTGCCCGGAGGCGCCCTGGGGAGCTGGACGGTCCTGGCGGGGCGGAACGGTTCCGGCAAGACCACCCTCCTACGGGCGGTCGCTCTGGGCCTGATCGGTCACTTCTATGGACGCGAAGTAGTGTCCGAGCCCCATCGTTTCGATTACTGGTTGTCGAAGAACCGAGAGTCCGGGACGGTGACCACCACTATCAGCCACCACGAAGGATGGGACGGTTTCACGGGAAAGGGGAACACACCCGGTGGGTCCTTCGAGGGTCAGCTCCACTGGAAACGGAGTGAACATGCGCGCGGCGCCGGGGTGGTCGGCCCTCATGACGTGTCCCTGAGCAAGTCAGCGGCCCGCGGTCCTTGGTCCGAGGAGAGCACAGGATGGTTCGTCGCGGGCTACGGACCGTTCCGGCGCCTTGAGGGGGGCTCCGACAAGGCACAGCGTCTCACCTACGGGAACACCCCGGTCTCCCGTGTTGCGAGTCTTTTCAACGAGGACGTGTCGCTCGCGGAGAGCATCGAGTGGATCAAGGGCCTTCATTTCCGCAGCCTGGAGAAGAAGCCCGGATCCCAACGTCTTCTGGGTTTCGTCAAACGCATCCTCAACGAGGGACTGCTGCCTGACGGTTTTCAAGTGACGGACGTGGATTCCGACGGCCTGTGGGCCGAGCGCGACGGCGTGCCGGTACTCATGCACGAACTCAGTGACGGATATCGGACGGTCGCGGCCCTGGTCCTCGACCTCGTGCGCCAGGTGAGCGTGGTGACCGAGGGCAGGGGCCTGGCATTCGACGAGCAGGGCTCCCCCTACATCAGCATGCCCGGCGTGGTCCTCATCGATGAGGTGGATGTTCACTTGCACGTGAGCTGGCAGAAGGAGATCGGCGGCTGGTTGAAACGCCACTTCCCGAGCATCCAGTTCATCGTCTCCTCACACAGTCCCTACATCTGCCAGAGCGCTGACCCCGGGGGCCTCGTACGGCTCCCCGGAGTCAATGAGGAGGAGGGACCCCGGGTCGTCCCCGACGAGCTCTACCAACGCATCGTCAACGGCAGCGGAGACGACGCCCTGCTGACCGACCTCTTCGGCATCGACTCCCCCTACTCACAGACGGCCGAAGAGAAGCGACGCCGCCTGTCCGCTCTGGAACTGGCACTCCTCCAGGGCACGGCGTCCGAGGACGACAGGGAGGAGCACGCAAGGCTCAGCAGGTCTCTGGGGAGTTCACTGGCCGCGCGGGTGGACGAGGTCGCGTCACGGCTGCGACCGGGCGCATGATCCGGCTCACGCGCACGGATCTGCCGGAGGTGCTCGCGACGGATCTGGACAGGAGGGCCTCGGCGCTGGCGCGGGAGAGTGCCGACAGCAAGTCAGCGCGCAAGAAGTGGGACGGCGCCAAAGCGTGCAGGATACGCCTGCGCGAACAGCTCAAGGACATGGCCGCCGGGCTCAACAGGTGTATGTACTGCGGTGACAACCTCGGAACGGACGTCGACCACTTCGCGCCACTGTTCTTCAGCCCTCTGCGCGCGTTCGACTGGTTCAACCACCTGCTGGCCTGTTCGTACTGCAACAGCCACACCAAGCGGGAGCAGTTCCCCGTGGCAGCGGACGGCACACCCCTGTTGGTCGATCCCTGTGCGGAGGACCCGTCCGAGCACCTGTTCCTGGTCCTGTCGAGCGGAAGCTACGAGGCCCTGACCCATCGGGGAACAGCGACGATCCAGGTCTTCGGGCTCAACAGACGGGAACTGACACAGGGACGGCAGAGCGCCTTCTTCGCCACGAAACTCTTCCTGAAGGCCTACCTCGGCCACCATGACGACGGACAGGAGGAGCGGGCCGCCGAGACCTTGGTCCATCTGGACCAACAGCCCTTCGCGGACGTCCGCGAGGCCATGCGCTGGACCAGCGCGCACGCGCCTGCCGAGAACGCCGCAGCTCTCCTGGGCGGGGCGGACATGGTTCGTGCCCTGGAAATCCTCGGTCCCCGTTGGGCTCCGAAGCCCCTCTGAGGGTTCTGGCCGTCTGTGGGCCCCGGCGCCGGCCGGGGCCCACAGACGGACCGGAGGGACGCGCACCTACTCGGTGACGCCCTCCAGGCGCGCCAGCTCCTCGTCCACCACGGACGGGTCGAGCTTGGTGAACAGCGGCTGCGGGCGGTCGAGCGGGGTGCCCGGGACGATCGGCACCGACTCCCAGCGGGCCTCGTTGTCGGCGTAGTCCCCGGTGATCACCGGGTAGTCGACCGGCTCCTCGGAGCCGCCGATGGTGTCGTGGCCGCTCTCGATGCGGGGCATGCCGGTCCAGGTCCCGGTGCCGCCGAGCATCGCGTACACCTTGTTCGCGGACTCGGGGAGGTAGGGCGTGAGCAGGGTGTTGGCGTCGCTGACCAGCTGCAGGGCCACGTGCAGCACGGTCGCCATGCGCTCGGGGTCGGTCTTCTTCAGAGCCCACGGCGCCTGGTCGGAGATGTACTTGTTGGCCTCGGCGACCGTGCGCATGGCCTCCTGGAGACCGGCCTTGAACTGCGACCGCTCCAGGCGCGCGCCCACCGTCCCGAAGGCCGCGCGGGAGGCGGCCAGCACCCGCCGGTCCTCCTCGTTCAGCTCGCCTGCGGCGGGGATCTCGCCGAGGTTCTTCGCCGCCATGGAGATGGAGCGGTTGACCAGGTTGCCCCAGGCCGCCACCAGCTCGTCGTTGTTGCGGCGCACGAACTCGGCCCAGGTGAAGTCGGTGTCCTGGGTCTCGGGCCCGGCGGCCATGATGAAGTAGCGCAGCGCGTCGGCGGAGTAGCGCTCCAGGAAGTCGCGCACGTAGATGACGACGCGGCGCGACGAGGAGAACTTGCGGCCCTCCATGGTGAGGAACTCGCTGGAGACCACCTCGGTGGGCACGTTGAGGGCGCCCAGCGGACCGGCGTCGCCGCCCCGGTCGCCGTCGCCGCTCGCGCCCAGCAGGATCGCGGGCCAGATCACCGAGTGGAAGACGATGTTGTCCTTGCCCATGAAGTAGTACGACCGGGCGTCGTCGTCCTGCCACCAGCGGCGCCAGGCGTCGGGCTCACCGACGCGCTTGGCCCACTCGATGGACGAGGACAGGTAGCCGATCACCGCGTCGAACCACACGTACAGGCGCTTGTTGTCGTTGTCGCTCCAGCCCTCCAGGGGGATGGGCACGCCCCAGTTGAGGTCGCGGGTGACCGCGCGCGGCTGCAGGTCCTCCACCAGGTTGAGGGAGAACTTGAGGACGTTGGGGCGCCACTCCCCCTCCTTGCCCTTGAGCCACCCCGTGAGGACGTCGGCGAACGCCGGCAGGTCCAGCATGAAGTGCTCGGTGTCCACGAACTCCGGCGTCTCGCCGTTGATCCGCGAACGCGGCGAGATGAGGTCGATCGGGTCGAGCTGGTTCCCGCAGTTGTCGCACTGGTCGCCGCGCGCGCCGTCGTAACCGCAGATGGGGCAGATGCCCTCGATGTAGCGGTCGGGCAGCGTGCGGCCGTTGGACGGGGAGACCGCGCCCTGGGTGGTGCGGGTGAAGACGTAGCCGTTCTCGTACAGCGTGGTGAACAGCTGCTGGGCGACCGCGTAGTGGTTGCCCGTGGTGGTGCGGGTGAAGAGGTCGTAGGACAGGCCGAGGGCGACCAGGTCCTCGGCGATGATCCGGTTGTAGCGGTCGGCCAGTTCGCGGGGCGTCACGCCCTCCTGGTCGGCCAGCACCTGGACCGGGGTGCCGTGCTCGTCG
This sequence comes from Nocardiopsis aegyptia, assembly GCF_013410755.1. Taxonomy (GTDB): domain Bacteria; phylum Actinomycetota; class Actinomycetes; order Streptosporangiales; family Streptosporangiaceae; genus Nocardiopsis; species Nocardiopsis aegyptia. The sequence continues at coordinate 4,506,450 of NZ_JACCFS010000001.1, read as the reverse complement.
GTGCCGCTGACCATCAGCACGTGGTTCCCCGACATTCGCTGGTAGCGCGAGAAGACGTCGGAGGGGACTCCGAAACCGGAGACGTGACCGATGTGGCGCGGGCCGTTGGCGTAGGGCCAGGCGACCGCTGTCAGGATGTGGCGATTCGACGACATGCCTCAAGACTAAAGGTGCCCGCACCTCTTTTTTACGACCTCTCTGTCCCGCCCGTCGCCCACCACCGCCTTCGACGGGCGCCCTCGGCGCGGTCCCTCTCGGGACGGGGCCCGGGGAGTCGTCCACAGGGGTGGACGGGCGGATTCCCCCAGGGTCTCCTCTACCCGTATGCTCTGCGGAAGGCCGCGCGCCGCCGGGGCGCGCGCCGACGTACCACGCTCACCCCGGTCCTTCATCTGAGGCGGTGGTCGCCACGGTTACCCGTGCCCTACCCCGTCCTGCCCACCACACCGCCGCGCTCGTCACGAGTGTGGTGCTGCTGGTCATTCTGTCGTTCCCGGTGACCTCCGTGCCCGGCGAGCCCGAGTCCGGCCCGGTGCCGGGCCCGGTGAGCGCGCCCCAGCAGGAGGTGCCCGCCAAGGGCACCACCGGCGGCGACACCCCGCGGGAGCGCGCGGAGGAGCGCGCCGACCTGGTCGCCCAGGCCAAGGTGTCGGTGGGCCCGCCCACCACCACGTGCGACCAGCGCGGCGTCCTGCGCGACCTGCCCGACGCCGTGCCGCCGTGCGTCCTGCGGCTGACCGCCTGGGACCAGCCCTGGTGGCCGCTTCCGCTCCCGCACCCCGATCCCGTTCCCGAACAGGACGACACCGGCGACCTGCCGCCGACGCGGGCGCCGCCTCACACCGCGAACACCCTCATCTGACCCTTTCCCGGTCACTCCCCCGCCCCGGACCGTCCGGGCGCGCCGACCGGTACCCACCATTCGCAGTGAGAGGTTCACCTTGCCCAGTCAATCGGGAGCCGGGGGGCGCTGGACACGCGCTCTCATCTCCCTCCTCGTCATCCTCGTCGCGTTCGGCGCGGCGTGGATCATCCCGCCGCGCCTGGGGCTCGACCTGAGCGGCGGCACACAGATCGTCCTGGAGACACAGGACGGCCCCGACGGCACGGAGGCCAACTCCGAGAACACCGACCAGGTCGTCGAAGTCCTGCGCCAGCGCATCGATCGCCTCGGTGTCGCCGAGTCGACGCTGTCGCGCTCCGGTGAGAACCGGATCATCGTCGAGCTGCCCGGGGTCCAGGACCCCACGGAGGCCGCGCAGATCGTCGGCCAGACCGCGCAGCTGTCCTTCCACCCGGTCCTCGGCGTCACCGCCGGCGGCGGCCAGGGCGTCCAGGCGCCCGGTGACTCCGCGAACGCGCCCGCCGACGAGGCCCGCGCCCCCTCGGACGCCGAGGGCGGCGAGGAGGCCCCCGCCGACGAGGCCGCGGAAGGCGGCGAGGGCTCGGAGGAAGCCCCGCAGATGACCGAGGAGGAGATGCAGGAGCTCCTCGGCGGCATGGGCGGCCAGGGCGGCCAGGGTGTCCCGGGCCAGACCGGCCAGGAGGCCGAGGACCCCAGCCAGGTCGCGATGACCCTGCCGGACGAGCAGGGCAACTACCTGCAGCTCGGTGAGACCGCCGTCCCCGGTGACAGCGTCGCCAGCGCGGAGGCCGGTCTGGACCCGGTCAACCGCGCCGAGTGGGTCGTCAACGTCAACTTCCGCGGCGAGGGCCGTGACCAGTGGGCCGAGCTCACCGGGCAGGCCGCCTGCTTCGAGCAGGGCGACCCGCGCCGCCGCGTGGCGATCGTGCTCGACAACCAGGTCATCTCCTCGCCCAGCGTCAACGACGCGGCCTGTGAGGTGGGCCAGCGCGAGGGCAGCACGACCATCAGCGGCAACTTCACCTCCGAGTCGGCCAACGAGCTGGCCGTGCTGATCGAGGGCGGCTCGCTGCCGCTGCCGGTCACCGAGGTGCAGCGCCAGACGGTCGGCCCGACCCTCGGTGCCGCCGCCATCCAGGCCAGCGCCATCGCCGCCCTGCTGGGCATCGCGTTCACCGCGCTGTACATCACGCTGGTGTACCGCCTGGTCGGCTTCCTGGCCTCGGTTGCCCTGGGCGTCTACGCGCTCATCGCCTACGGCGTGCTGGTGGCCTTGGGGGCCACCCTCACCTTGCCGGGCCTGGCCGGTTTCGTGCTGGCGATCGGTATGGCCATCGACGCCAACGTGCTCATCTTCGAACGGGCGCGCGAGGAGTACCAGCGCCAACAGCAGACCTACGAGGCGAACAAGTCGGCCGGCATGCAGGACGCCACCGACGCGGAGGTCAAGCGGGCCGAGTCCGGCATCGCGACGCGCCGTCGCCGCAGGGCCATCCCGGCGAGCCTGGAGAAGGCCTTCGTCGAGGGTTCGCACAAGGCGTGGAGCGCGGTGATCGACACCAACATCACCACGCTCATCGCCGCGGCGCTGCTGTTCTTCTTCGCCTCCGGCACGGTCCAGGGCTTCGGCGTCACGCTCAGCATCGGCACCCTGGTGTCGATGTTCTCCGCGCTGGTGGTGGCCCGCGTGCTCGTGGAGTGGGCGGTGCGCCGCGCCGTCATCCGCAAGCACCCTGCGGTCAGCGGTCTCAGCAGGATCGGTGCCGTGCGCGCGTGGCTGGTCCGGAAGAACCCCGACCTGATGAAGTACCGCAAGCACGCGCTGCTCGCCGCCGCCGCGGTCGTCCTGGTGTCCGTGGCCGCCCCGCTGGTGCAGTCGCCCAACCTGGGCGTGGAGTTCACCGGCGGACGCGTCCTGGAGTACGAGATCACCGGCGACGAGGACCTGTCGGTGGACGAGGCTCGCGAGATCGTCGCCGGACTGGACTTCTCCGGCTCGGACACCGCGGTCGTGCAGGAGGCCGGGGACAGTGACATCTCCGTCCGTACGGGCGATATCTCCGATCCCGAGGCGGCGACCGTCACCGACGCGCTGGACTCGGCGACCGGTGGCGTGGAGATGGTCAGCGACGAGCTGATCGGCCCGAGCATGGGCGACGAGCTGCGCAACCGCGCGTTCATCGCGCTCGCCGCCGCGCTCGCCCTGCAGCTGGTCTACCTGGCCTGGCGGTTCCGCTGGTCCTTCGGTGTGGCCACGATGCTGTCGCTGGCGTTCAACCTGGTCCTGGTGATCGGGCTGTTCGTCTGGCTGGGCAAGCCGATCGACGGCGTGTTCCTCGCCGCCCTGCTGAGCGTCATCGGTTTCACCGTCAACGACACGGTGGTGGTGCTCGACCGGGTGCGCGACGAATGGGCGAAGGACGACAAGTCCCCGTTCGTCGAGATCGCCAACCGCGCGGTGCTCAACACCCTGCCGCGTACGATCAACACCAGCGTCGGCGCGCTGATCATCCTGGGCTTCCTCACCTTCTTCGGTGGGACCTCGCTCCAGGACTTCTCGATCGCCATGCTGGTCGGTCTGAGCACGGGTGTGGTCTCGACGGTGTTCGTCGCGGTCCCGCTGGCCATCTGGCTGCAGAAGTGGGACAGGACGGCGGCGCCGCACGTGATCAAGGAGCGCAAGAACCAGGCGCGGGTGGCCGCCAAGGCCAGCCGCAACGAGGGCGACGGCGCGGTCGTCTGACCGGCCCGACCCCCACACGGGGCCGCCCGGAACGGTTGTACGCCGTTCCGGGCGGCCCCGTCCGCTGTCACCCGTCGGTCGTCGCCCGGGACCGGTCACCGCGCGGTCTCCGGTCGGTGGCCGGCCCGTGTGCGGTCGGACGCCCGCCCATCGGCGGTCGGAGGCCGGCCAGTCGGAGGTCGAGCCGACCCGTCGGCGGTCGGAGGCCGGTCAGTCGGACGTGACTCCGTGCACGAGGTCGTAGACGCGGCGCTTGGGCACGCCCGTCTCCTTGGCCACGCGGCCGATGGCCTCCTTGCGGCGCACGCCCTCGTCCTCCAGTGCCGCGACCGAGGCGACCAGGTCCGCCGAGCCGACCTGGTCCGGGCGGCTGCGCGCGCCCTCCACGACCACGGAGATCTCCCCGCGCACGCCCTCGGCGGCCCAGGCGGAGAGTTCGCCCAGCCCGCCCCGGCGCACCTGCTCGTAGGTCTTGGTCAGCTCCCGGCACACCGCCGCGCGCCGGTCGGCGCCGAAGGCCCGGGCCATCGCCTCCAGGGTGGCGGCGATCCGGTGCGGGCTCTCGAAGAACACCATGGTGCGGCGCTCGGCGGCCAGCTCCTCCAGGTAGCCCGCCAGGCCCTTGCGGGGCGGGAAGCCCTCGAAGCAGAAGCGGTCGGTGGGCAGACCGGAGACCACGAGCGCGGTGGTCACCGCGGACGGGCCCGGGATGGACGTGACCGGGATGTCCTCCTCGGCGCAGGCCGCGGTCAGCCGGTAGCCGGGGTCGGAGACGCCGGGCATGCCCGCGTCGGTCACGACGAGGACGTCCGTGCCGCCGCGCAGGTCGGCCATGAGGTCGTCGGTGCGCCTGGACTCGTTGGCGTCGTAGTAGGACACCACCCTGGCCCCTTCCTCCCCGCCCAGGCGCACTCCCGCGCGCGAGGCGAACTGGCGTAGCCTGCGGGTGTCCTCCGCGGCGATGACGCGGGCGCCCTCCAGCGCGCGCAGCAGTCTGGGCGGCGCGTCGCCCGCGTTCCCGATCGGAAGCCCGGCGAGCGTCAGCGTCCCGGACCCCTCCCCACGGCCTACACCCTCAACCACTGTGATCCCCGTCCTGTCACGCTACGGTTGGCTCATTACGCCACCCGAAACCTGGTTTCGCGGTCCGTCCGCAATGGACAACCATCTCCGACCCCAACCTACGAGCCGAGATGACCACCACCGCACTTTCCTCCGAGGTCGATCCGCCGACCCCACCCGCACCGTCCCGCGCGGCCGCCGTCCGCGCCCGCCTGTTCCCCTCCGCCACCATGACCTGGTGGGTGGGCTGGCTCGGGGCCCTCCTGGTCACCGCCTTCGCCGGAGCGCTGCGCTTCTACCGCCTCGGTGAGCCCGACCGGATCTACTTCGACGAGACCTACTACGCCAAGGACGCCTACGGGCTCCAGGAGTACGGCTACGAGCACGACTCCCTGGAGAACGCCGACCAGCTGCTCGGCCGCGGGCCCGTCGACTTCTTCGACGGCGGCGGCGACTTCATCGTCCACCCGCCGGTCGGCAAGTGGATGATCGCCCTCGGCGACTGGCTGTGGGCGCTCCTGCCGTTCGGCGAGTCCATGACCCCGGAGGCGTGGCGGTTCGCCTCCGCGCTCGCCGGCGTGGCGACCGTTCTCATCCTGGTGCGGCTGGCGATCCGCATGACCCGCTCGGTGCTGCTGGGCTGTACCGCGGGACTGATCCTGGCCCTGGACGGCCTGCACTTCACGCTGAGCCGGATCGCGATGGTGGACGTCTTCCTCACCCTGTGGGTGGTGGCGGGATTCGCGTGCCTGGTAATCGACCGCGACGCCACCCGGGAGCGGCTGGCGCGCCTGGGCGAGGCGGGGGTCGACGTCACGACCCGGTGGTGGCTGGGCGCGCGCTGGTGGCGGCTCGCGGCCGGCCTGTGCTTCGGGCTCGCGGTCGGTACGAAGTGGTCGGCCCTGTTCTTCGTGGCGGCCTTCGGGCTGCTGACGGTGGCGTGGGACTACGGGGCGCGGCGCAGCGCGGGGCAGCGGAGGCCGATGGGGCGGTGGCTGCTGGTCGACGCGATCCCGGCGTTCCTCCAGACGGTGGTGCTGGCCGGAATCGTCTACCTGGTGTCGTGGACCGGTTGGCTGGTCACCCGGGGCGGCTACAACCGCGGGTTCGCCGACGGCATGGCGCCGGACTGGCTGCCGACCCCCCTCGCCGGGCCGCTGGAGGCGGTCATCGGCCTGGCGGACTACCACGCCCGGATGATGAACTTCCACAATGGCCTGACCAGCGACCACGCCTACATCTCGGCGCCGTGGGAGTGGCTGGTCATGCGCACCCCGGTGATGTTCGCCTACGAGGGCGAGGCCACGGGCTGCCCGTCGGGCGACTGCGTCGCCTCGGTGGTCTCCCTGGGCACGCCGATCCTGTGGTGGATCAGCATCCTGGCGACCTGCGTGATGCTCGGCTGGTGGGCGACCTTCCGCGACTGGCGGGCCGGCGCTGTCCTGCTCGCGGTGGCGGCGGGCTGGCTGCCCTGGTTCGCCTTCCCCGACCGTCCGATGTTCCTCTTCTACGCCCTGCCCGTCCTGCCGTTCCTGGTCCTGGCCATCGTGCTGATGCTCGGGCTGGTGATGGACTCCGGGGAGAACAACGCGCGCTTCGGTCCGTACCTGCGTGCGATGGGCGGAGTCGTCTTCGGCGTGTTGTTGCTCCTGATCATCGCCCATTTCGCGTATCTCTACCCGGTACTCGCCTCCTATCCGATCGATGAGCAGTCCTGGCGGCAGCGGCTGTGGTTCGACGTGTGGATCTACGGCAACGGCTCGTCCTGAGCGCCCTTCGCCCCCGCATTCACCGCGAGCCCCGGGCGATCTCCATTAGTCGCCCGAGGCTCGGAAATCAACACTTTCGAGTAGCCGAAACAGGACACATGGGAAGTGTGGATTCCTGGCGGAAAAGGCTCGGCAGGGCATGGTGCTCCCTGGTACTGTCTGCAACTGGTTGCTGTTGTTGTTTCCATGGATGCCCGAGGCGCCTCGCGGAACTGCACGTGGGCGCTTGTCGGGTCGGTCCCGTCAGTGCGGCGCCCGGCGACCCGGGGCCAGCAGGGTGCGGCCCCGCAGTAGTCCCCAAGGGAGAGCACATGGCTCAGGGCACCGTGAAGTGGTTCAACTCTGAGAAGGGTTTCGGGTTCATCGCCGTCGAGGGTGGTCAGCCCGACGTGTTCGTCCACTACTCGGCGATCGCGGGAACCGGCTTCCGGAACCTGGAAGAGGACCAGAAGGTCGAGTTCGACATCATCCAGGGCCCGAAGGGCCCGCAGGCGGCCGACGTTCGGACGGCCTGACCTGACACAGCGTTTCCCCAGCCCTCCGCCCACCGTGCGGGGGGCTGGTCCGCGTTCCGGGGCGGCCCGCAGTCGTGGTGCGCATGTGATCTGGACATGGTTACCCATCGGCACCGATACCGGTAACCTCGTTGTAGCCGGTCGGTAAGCGAGGGGCGGGGTCAGGCATGTTCAACATCGGTGGCGGCGAGTTCGTCGTCCTCCTCATCCTCGCCTTGCTGATCTTCGGACCCGATCAGCTCCCCAAGGCCGCGCAGCAGATCGGCCGTGTCCTGCGCCAGTTGCGGACCATGGCCAACTCCGCCACCAGCGACCTCAAGGAGGGGCTGGGCCCGGAGTTCAAGGACCTGGACGTCAAGGACCTCAACCCCAAGCGCTTCGTGCAGAAGCACTTCTGGGAGGACGACGAGCCGGAGCGCAGGCCCGCCGCCCGCCTCAACGGCAAGCGCCCCCCGTTCGACGACGAGGCCACCTGAGCCGGCTCCGGCCTCAGCCGAAGAGCATCAGGACGAACAGCCCCAGGCCCAGCAGGATCAGTGATCCGACGATGATGGTCGGCGATCCCACCAGCAGTACCAGGACCTCCACCGCCAGCGCTCCGCCCAGGGCCGCCGCCGGCCACGGCCAGCGCGGCGCCGCGGGCCAGTCGTGCCTTCGCTCGCGTTCGGTCGAGATGAGGAAGGCCGCCCCGATGAGCACCCAGAACACCAGGTGGGCGACGGCGCGGGTCCCGGAATCGACGTAGTCGGCCATCCCCCCGACCACCATCACGTAGGTCAGCGTGCCCGCCAGGAGCCGCCAGTGCCCGCCGCCACGACGCACGGGGATGACCTTGCGTCGCGCCGGGGTGGTACGGCGGAAGCGCTCCGCGGCCACCGGCGGCCCGTCCTCGTCCGGTACGGGCTCGACGGTGGGGCGGGGCGGTGGCGGGGGCGGCTCCGGAGCGGGCGGCACGTAGCCGCCGATCGCCTCGGGTTCGTCGGGGTACTGGGGGCCGCCGGGTTCCTGGCGGGGGTCGGACACGGGTGATCCGCCGTCCCTTCGCGGTCGGCGCGGTCCGGGAGGGACCGGGGTCGTCAGTGGACACCTACCCGCGACGCTCACGGCCCAAATCCGGCTCGCCCCCCGCGTCGCGGTGGCGGACACGGATGTGGCCCGACCGATCGGCGGATCGGCCGGGCCCAGAACGCACGGGTCCGCCCGGACCCGCCGTGGACTGGTTACTGCCAACTCCAACCCGCGCCGATTCTGGCGTTCGGTGCATGCGTAGTCATGGCATCTACCTTTCTCGTGGCTCCCAGCCCATCCCGGAACCAAGATGGACCATGGGCGTGTGTTCCACAAGACCCGGGACCGAACATTCATCCCACCATGGCCCGACGACCACCAAAGGTTGGACGACGGAAGCCGCAATAATGACTGGGATGGACATTTTCGCAGCTCAGACAGGTTCGGATTCGTGAACGCGAGAAGTGCTCTCCCCGCTGACCTGCAAAGACAACTCCAGGGTTCGGCAAAAACATTCACCCTTTGATTACGCACAGCAACGACACGCCAATGCGCGATCGACCGAGTTCCCTTATCCCCCGCGCGCAGCGGCCCACGCCAATCGAAAGGGCGAACGGAGTCACGCCAGGCAGGACTACCCGGACACTCACGGATAAAACAGACCTCACGGACTATGCTCACATGAGCACCGCGTTCACCAGTCCCACACCGTCTGTCACAGCCGACCGGAATCCCCGAAGCCGTACGGGGGCGGGCGTCCGCGCCCCCTGACCTGGTTTCGGTCATACCGCAAGTGCATTTCATGTCCCGACATTGACCGGACGGGCTCGGGGCGGCAGCACTCCGCGTCAGAGCGACGCGCCGCCGACGATCAGACCCACACCGGCGGCGACCAGGCCCACCACCAGAGCGCCCGCGCCCAGCCAGATGAGCACCTTGAGCCCGTTGGGGCGGGCGGGGTCGCGGCCGATGACCGACAGGAAGAAGCCGGCGGGCATCAGGATGGCCGCCAGGAGCACGAGATCGCCCATGGCGCGGCTCCAGCCCGGCACCGCGTCGTCCAACAGCAGCAGACGGACCACGAGCCCCAGGATCACCAGGATGCCCGCGTGGGCGTGCCCGGCCCTGAAGTACGAGCGCTGGAGCTCGTTGGCCGGCACCCGGCGGTCGACCACGCGCATCAGGAAGGTCCCGCCGTAGGCGATGCCCACGACGGTGAGCAGGATCACACCGGAGGAGATCAGATAGGAGGACGTCATGAGGACTCCCGATCAGAGGACGGGCCGAAGAGGAGGCCCGCACTGCGCCTGGTGATGGTGAGCAGGTCGGTGTCGGCGAACAGCGCCCTGACCCCGGAGGTGTCGAGGTTCCCGTTGAGGGCCAGGGTCGCGATGCCGTGCACGATCGCCCACCCCGCCACCACGGCCGCGGCGGAGTCCTCGACGGCGATCCCGCGGTCCTGCAGGGTGTCGACCCCACCGGTGAGCTCGGCGAAGGCCGAACCGCGGGCCGCGACGAGCTCGGCGTCGCCGTCGTCCAGCAGCCGGGGGGCGAACATCACCTGGAAGTGCCCGGGGCGGTCCACCGCGAAGCCCACGTAGGCGACTCCGGCGTCCAACAGGCCGCCGCCCTCCGCGCGCGCGGCGCGCAGGCGCTCGGCCAGCTCCCCGAAGCCCTCGACCGCCAGGGCGTTGAGGACGCCCTCCCGGCTGCCGAAGTGGTGCCGGGGCGCCGTGTGGCTGACGCCCAGGTCGGCGGCGAGCGAGCGCAGGCTGAACGAGTAGGGGCCTTCGCTCTCGATGAGTTCGGCCGCCTTCGCCAGGACGGCGGCCCGCAGGTTTCCGTGGTGGTACGCGTCTGCCATGCCGAAACTATACGCCGGAAAGTTACCACTGTAAAGATATCGGCGGACGCGTCTCCTCGGGCGATGCCGCCCCTGGGATGTAGGGTGAGGGCGTGTCCGGCCGCCCCGCCACAGGGGATAGCAGCTTCGCCGGTGACACTCGAGGCTCCGGTCCGGAGACCGCCCGCCCAGGGAACAGCGACAACGCACCGGACCGGAACCGCGCGAGGGCCCGCCCCACCAGGGGACGGGCCCTCGCCCATGTGCGGCGTACCCGGCTCGACCGGGGCACGGCACGCGAAAGGCCCTGTCCCACGAATGGGACAGGGCCTTCCTGCCTGCTGTGGAGCTATGGGGATTTGAACCCCAGACCCCCTCGATGCGAACGAGGTGCGCTACCGGACTGCGCCATAGCCCCTTGAAGACGAGACACAGCCTAGCAGGAATTCTCGGATGGTCCGAACGCCCACCACCGCCCGGGTGGAGCTTCGCAAGGGACGGACCGCCACCCTCGACCGACGGCCACCGGCCGCAGACCCCTCTGGGCCTGCGGCCACCGGGCCGCGTACGGGTCAGTCGCCGGCCGCTCGCAGCCGCGCGTCCGCGTACTGGTCGTACACCTGGCTGCGCCGTTCCTGGAGCGCGATGACCTGGGCCAGGCGCTCGGCGTCGCGGCGCTCCTCTTCCTCCTCCGCCCTGCGGGCCAGCACGGCCGCACGGCGGCGGGCCCGAAGGAGCGCCTCGCGGCGTTCGGCGTCGACCTTGGCCGCCTCCCGCAGAAGCGCCAGGTGACCGACGAGCAGGAGCACGGGCGGGGCGATGACCCACCACGGCCCGAGCCCGAACGCGACCGCGACGACTGTGGCGAGGCTCACCAGGAGCAGGCCGCTGGTGCGCCGGCGTCGCCGGGCGATGACCCGGCCCCGCGACTCGCGCCGGTGGCGGCCCCTGCCCGGGTCCGCCGCCCGGGCCGGCCGTTCGGCCGCGGGCCCCGCGGCACCCTGGTCCGCCCCGTCCCGCATGTCGTCCGGATCGGTGTCGAGGACGTCCGTGTCGCGCACGTCGTCGTTCCGGTCGAGGTCGTCGGGTCCGTCCGCGGCGTCGGCGGCGTCGGCGGCCGAGTCCTCTGCCCGGGCCTCGGCGTCCTCGCTCTCCTCGTCCTCGCGGCGGTGGTCATAGGTGTCCGCCGAGTCCTTGCGCAGGAGCATCGGCACGAGCACGATGAGCCACACCACCACGATGGCGAGGTACAGAGGGGAGCTGCTCATCACCCCTCCTCACGATGACGGCCACTGAACATTGGTCGACGCCTCGCCGACACCGCGTCGCGTGGAACGCCTTCGGGGTTGGATGCTCCCCGACCGGACTTCGTTCCCGATCCCCCTCGGACCGGACCCGAATCCCATGAGCCATATCCACGCGTTGGCCGCATCGTCAATGCGTCTATGTTCCGCACGGTACGACCCCGTGTCCATAAATGCGCCACATTCTGACCGGAGTGTCGCAAGATTGTGGACCCTTAGTTTCGGTCGGTCGTCCTGGGAGCGGGAAAACCCAGGTCAGACAGTGACTTCGGAGCGCGACGCCAATTCAACGCAAAGTAATGAGTCAATGTGACTAAAGAGAGGTTTAGGCTCCGGATGCACCTGCGATCGCGGCATGATCAGTTCGACCCCGGCTGTGGGCTCGCCGGATCGCGCGGATCACCGCCACCGTTCGGGCCCTCGGACCCCAAAGCGGAACCAGGGTCGGAACCGGGCGCCGCGGGCGGCTCCCCCGGCGTGCCGCCCGGGCCGGCGGGAGCCCCGTCGCGCCACCTGCGCAGCAGGCCGTGCGGCACTTCCTCCGCGGTGATGGCGTAGCAGATGTGGTCGCGCCAGGCGCCGTCGATGTGCAGCTGGCGCCGCCGCACCCCCTCGTCCCGAAAGCCCAGTTTGGCCACCACGCGCCGGCTCGCCCGGTTCTCCGGGCGGATGTTGGCCTCGACCCGGTGCAGTCCGACGTGGAAGAACGCGTGGTCGACGGCGAGCGCGACCGCCGTCGGCGTGATCCCGCGGCCGGCGTGGCCGCTGTCCACCCAGTAGCCGACCTGAGCCGATCGGGCCGATCCCCAGACGATGGCGCCCACCGTCAGCTGCCCGACGAACCGGCCGTCGTAGGTGATCGCCCAGGGCATGGACAGCCCGTGGCGCGCCTCCCGCCGGATCGCCTGCAGCATCGCAATGTAGGGGGACAGCCCGGTCGTCCGGAGCGGCATCTCGGGATAGGTCGGTTCCCAGGGCCGCAGCCATTCCTCGTTGCGGGCGCGGGTGTCGCGCAGGGCGACGGCGTCGCGGAGCCGCAGCGGGCGCAGCACGACCGCCCCTTCCCTCAGGGTGACGGGCCACCCTTGCCTGCGATTCACGACCGTCCCTCCGATGCCTCCGGCGCCGCCGTCCCGGGGTTCGACACCGGTCCCGGCGCCCCGGGACCTCTGCTGACGGTGACGCCTTCCAGTATTCCACTCCATGGGTGTGACGTGGCGCGCGTCACCCCTGCCGGCTGCGAATCGGTCGATTCAAAACTCGACTACTCGCCCACCAAAACTGAAGCCATGGTCAAGGAATTACCCGCGTACGGAATGCCCGAGGTGTGATTCCGGTCATTGTCCGATGTCATTAGCGGGCGTGTGGTCTCCACCGCGGATCTGGTCCAGGGCGTGCAGCAGGACCGGTTCCAGTACGGTCATCCCGTCCTTCACACCGCCGGTGGAGCCGGGCAGGTTGACCACGAGCATGCGGTGGCCGTCGCGCTCGGCCACCCCGGCCAGGCCCCGCGACAGGATCGCGGTGGGAACGCCCTTGTCCCGGCCCGCGGAGCGCAGCGCCTCCGCGATCCCGGGGATCTCGTAGGCCAGCAGCGGCCTGGTCGCCTCGGGCGTGTGGTCCTGCGGCGTCAGCCCGGTCCCCCCGCTCGTGATCACGGCGTCCGCGCGCGTGTCCAGGGCCCGGCCGATCGCCTCGGCCACGGGAGCGCCGTCGGGCACCACCCAGGGGCCCAGCACCGAGCAGCCGAGCGCGCGCAGCCGCTCGACGAGGACCGGCCCGGACCGGTCGGGGTAGACGCCCGCGGCCGCCCGGTTGGAGGCCGTGACGACGGCGACGCGCGGCGCAGCGGCCTCCTCGCGCTCACTCACCGCGCCTCCAGTGGCCCTTCTTGCCGCCCGTCTTCTCCTCCACGCGGACCCGGGTGACCTCGGCCTCGGGGTCGAGCGCCTTGACCATGTCCACCAGGCCGAGGGCCGCGGTCATGACACAGGTCAGGGCTTCCATCTCCACACCGGTCCGGTCGGCCGTGCGCACCGTGGCGCTGATGTCCACGCCGTCGTCCACCACCGTGAGGTCGACGTCCACGCCGTGCACCGCGATGGGGTGGCACAGGGGCACGAGGTCGGGTGTGCGCTTGGCGCCCTGGATCCCGGCGATCCGCGCGACCGCCAGGGCGTCGCCCTTGGGCACCTCGCCGCCCCGCAGCGCGGCGACGGTCTCGGGGGTGAGCAGGACCCGGCCGGTGGCCGTCGCGGTCCGCGCGCTCACGTTCTTGGCCGAGACGTCGACCATGCGTGCCGCGCCGGACTCGTTCAGGTGGGTGAATCCGGAGGGGTGGTCGGCCCTCTCCGGCCGTGGGGTGTCGCTCATCGTGGCCAGTTTCCGCTCGAACGCCGAACGCGGCCCAGGGTCGGCCGCGTGGGCGCCGTGCCGCGCCCACCACGAAGGTACGGCACCGCGCGCCCGAGTGTCGGCCACGGGGGCGCGGACCGGACGGGGGCGGACCCCACGGGGACGGCAGGACGGGGACGGACCCGCGTGGATCCCGGACCGCACGGGTTCGCGGTCCGGGCGGGGCCCGCGGAGGGGTCAGGGCAGTTCGGGCAGCCGGACGACCTCGACGACCGCGCCCTCGGGCAGGTCGGTGGTGTCCTCGGGCACCACGACGAGGGCGTTGGCACCGGCCAGCGCGGAGAGCTGGTGGGAGCCCTGGCGCGAGGCCGGGGCGACCGTGCGGCCCGCCGTCGCCCCGTCGGACTCCTCGGACAGCACGGCGCGCAGGTAGGAGCGGCGGCCGGGCGGCGAGGACACCGGGGCGGTCAGGGCCGCGCGCGTCGTGGGCAGCGATCGGGGCGGGAGGCCCCGCAGCCTGCGCAGCGCGGGGAGCACGAAGACCTGGAAGGACACGTAGGCGCTGACGGGGTTGCCGGGGAGGGTGATGATCGGCGTCCCCTCCGGCCCCACGGTGCCGAACCCCTGTGGCTTGCCGGGCTGCACGGCCACCTGTGTGAACTCGACGGTGCCCAGCCGGCTCAGGACCTCCTTGACCACGTCGTAGGCGCCCATGCTCACGCCGCCGGTGGTGACGACGACATCGGCCCGCCCCAGCAGGCCCTCCAGTGTCTCCATCACGGTGGCGGGGTCGTCGCCGACGAAGCCGTGCCGGTGGACGTCGCAGCCCGCCTCCCGGGCGGCGGCCGCGATCATGAAGCTGTTCGACTCCCAGATCTGGCCGTGCCCGAGGGGGCGCCCGGGTTCGACCAGTTCCTCGCCCGTGGAGAGCACCACGACCCGTGGGCGGGGGTAGACGAGCACGCTCCGGCGGCCGACCGCCGCCAGGACGCCCATCTCCCCCGGCCCCAGGCGCACGCCGGAGCGCAGCACGGTGGCGCCCTCGCGGACGTCGTCCCCCGCGCGCCGGATGGCGTTGCCGACGCGGACCGGGCGGTCCACGCCGACGGTCACGGTGCCGCCGTCGGTCCACTCGACGGGGACGACGGCGTCGGCGCCCTGGGGCAGGGGCGCGCCGGTCATGATGCGGGCGCACAGGCCCGGCCGCACCGCCGTGGGCGTGGCGTCGCCCGCGGGGATGTCGGCGACCACGGGCAGGCGGACGGGGGCGTCCGGGGCGGCCTTGTCGAGGTCGGCGGCGCACACGGCGTAGCCGTCCATGGAGGAGTTGTCGAACCCCGGCAGGTCCACGGGCGACACGACGTCGGCGGCCAGCACGGCGCCGTGCGCCCGCAGCAGGTCGAGTTCGGTGGGCTCGGGTGCCGCGATCAGCCCCAGGATGTCCGTGATGTGCTGTTCGACGGTCTTCACTGGATGGGTCCTCCCGGGTCGTGGGTCCGTGGGGCCGCCTCCCCGCCCTCGGAAGGTGACCGGCGTCCCATTGTCCCCGCATTCGAGCCGCGCGGACCCGGCCGGTGGGGGGCGGAGCCCTCGGCGGCTCAGCCCCGATCGGCCTCCTGGCGCTCGACGAACTCCCGCAGCCAGGGCAGCAGTTCGGCGCGCAGGTCGGGCCGGCGGCACGCGAAGTCCACGACGGTCCGGATGTAGTCGGCCTTGTTGCCGGTGTCGTAGCGGCGGCCGCGGAAGAGGACGCCGCGCACAGTCCCGCCGTCCTCGGGCTTGCGGCGGGCCAGCTCGCGCAGGGCGTCGGTGAGCTGGATCTCGCCGCCCCGGCCGGGCGGGGTCTCGTGCAGCACGGGGAAGACGGCCGGGTCGCAGACGTAGCGGCCGATGATCGCCCACCGGCTCGGCGCCTGCTCGGGGGCGGGCTTCTCCACGAGGTCGGTGACGGTGACGACGTCGGGCTCGTCGGTGGGCTCGATCCCCGCGCAACCGTAGAGGGAGACCTGTTCGGGCTCGACCTCCATGAGGGCGACCACGCTGCCGCCGTACTCCTCGCGCACCTCGATCATGCGGCGCAGCAGGTCGGCGGACTCGATGAGGTCGTCACCGAGCAGGACCGCGAAGGGGTTGTCGCCGACGTGCGCCTCGGCGCACAGGACGGCGTGCCCCAGGCCGCGCGGGTCGCCCTGGCGGACGTAGTGCATCTGGGCGAGGCCGTCGGACTCGCGTACGGAGCGCAGGCGCTCGTCGTCGCCCTTGGTCGCCAGCGCCTCCTCCAGCTCGTAGGCGCGGTCGAAGTGGTCCTCGATGGAGCGCTTGTTGCGGCCCGTGATCATCAGGACGTCGCGGAGGGTGGCCGCGACGGCCTCCTCCACGACGTACTGGATCGCGGGCTTGTCCACGATCGGCAGCATCTCCTTGGGAGTGGCCTTGGTCGCGGGGAGGAACCGTGTGCCCAGTCCGGCCGCGGGCACGACCGCCTTGGTGACGGGAAGGGGCGAGGAACGGGGTCGTGTCTGCTCGGTGTCGGCACTCATGTCGGCACTGTAGGACAGTCGGTCATCGCGTCGCGGGCTCCACACCGGCACTGATGACAAGAAGTCCCGGCGGTTTCGGACGAAGGACCGGATTCCGCAACCCGATGTTCACCAGGAGCGAACGGACGTGTCGTGAGGCGCTGATGACACACTGAGCCCATGAGTGACCAAGGGGACCGCGACCGGTCCGCCAAGCGGGAGCTGCGCCGCCGCGTCCTGGCCGAGCGACGGGCCAGAGGCGCCTCGGAGCGTGCGAGGGCCGGCTCGGCGGTCCGGGACGCGCTCATGGCGGTGCCGTGGCTGTCGATGGCGGGCACGGTGGCGTGCTACTACTCCGTCGGCGGGGAGCCGGACACGCGTGGGCTGGTGACCGCGCTGTGGAAGCGCGGCACGTACGTGCTGCTGCCGGTCTTCCTGCCCGGGGGCGACCTGGACTGGGCGTCCTTCGACGGACCCGACAGCCTGGCGGAGGCCGGGCACGGGCTGATGGAGCCGACCGGGCCCCGGTACGGCCCCGGCGCCCTGGCACGGGCGGACGCGGTCGTGTGCCCGGCGCTGGCGGTGGACCGGGCGGGGATGCGGCTGGGCCGGGGCGCGGGCTGCTACGACCGCGCGCTGGCCGCCAAGGGGCCGCACACCCCGGCGATCGCTGTGGTGCACGACGAGGAGTGGGTGGAGCGGGTCCCGGCGGAGCCGCACGACCGCCCCGTGGACGCGGTGCTCACCCCGGGCGGCGGCCTGCACGTGTTCGACCCGGCGTCGCCGGTGTGGCCCGACCGCGGCGACCGCCACGGTGGCTGAGTCCGCGCGGCGGTCGGCGGCCCGCGGCCCCTGGGGAGCGGGCGGAGGCGGTCGGGGGACGCGCGGCCTGCTCGGGGCGGCCCGCTCGGGGGCGGACGTGGGCGGGGATTAAGCGGCCCGCGCCCCGCGTTGACGCTGACGGTCGCGCCCGACGACGCCGACGGGCCGGTACCGCGGCCCCCACGTGCGTCCTTCGGGTAGGTGCTGTCACCGCCTCGGTCGGCGAGCGCGTACTATTTAGCAGTCAACGGGCGAGAGTGCCAGCATAGGAGGACCCGAACAGTGCCTACGTATCAGTACGCGTGCACAGAGTGCGGCGCCCAGATGGAGGTCGTGCAGAGCTTCAGCGACGACTCCCTGACCGTCTGCCCCGAGTGCGAGGGACGCCTGCGCAAGGTGTACTCCGCCGTCGGCATCGTGTTCAAGGGTTCCGGCTTCTACCGCACCGACAGCGGGAAGTCCTCCAACAGCTCCGTCGTGACCGGGGCCGGCGAGGGCAAGGACGGCGGTGCGGACAGCACCAAGACCGACGCCCCGGCCGCCGCGAGCGCCTCCTCGGACACCGCGAAGCCGTCCTCCTCCTCCACCGAGTCGTCGAGCACCTCGTCCGCCGGCTCCACCACGAGCAGCAGTAGCAGTAGCAGTAGCACCAGCAGTGCCGCCGCGGCGAGCTGAGCCGCCGCGGCCGTTGACCGCGTGACCGCGCCGCCGTGCCCTCGGCGGCGCGCTGCTGTTCTCCCCTTTCGCCGTTACCCCCAGCGGCGCGCTGCCGTTCCGCCCCTCGCCGCTCCACGCTGCCGCGCGCTGCCGTCCCCCTCCGCCGCCGACCGGCGCACCGGACCGGCGGTCCCGCCCCCGCAACGCGTCCGCGCGATTCCCCCTGTGGACAACCGCCCGGCGGCCGACGCCCGGCCTAACGTTGACGTATGGCCGACGCAGCACCTCCCTACCGGCACCGCGGCGCCCTGGCGCGCCTGGTGGACCGGCACCGCCGAGTCATCGCCACCCTCCTGGCCGCCGCGGCCCTCCTCGGCGCCGTGCTGGCCGTGCGCCCCCTCTCCGCTCCCGCCGCCCAGGTGCTCGTCGCCACCCGCGATCTGGACGCCTCCTCCCCCGTGGCCTCCGGCGATCTCACCACCCGCGCCCTGCCCGCCGCGGCGGTCCCCGAGGGCGCGCTGAGACCCGCGACGGAGACCGAGGGACGCACCCTCAACGCCCCGGTCCGCCGGGGCGAGGTGATCACCGACGCACGTCTCACGGACCCGCCCGCGCGTGCGCACGGCCCGGACCTGGTCGCGGTCCCGGTGCGGGTCGCCGACCCGGGCGCGGTGGCGCTGCTCTCGCCCGGCAGCCGGGTGGACGTCCTCGCCGCGAGCGGCGCCGGCGACCTCCCGCCGGCCCGGGCCGGACCGGCCGCGGAAGTGGTGCGCGACCGGCCCGTTCTGGCCCTGCCCGCACCCGAGCGGGGCGGAGAGGGCGGAGCGCTGATCCTCATCGCCGCCACCCCGGCGGAGGCCCGGGAGCTGGCCGGGCACGCGGCGTCCTCCCGCCTGTCCATCACCATCCGCGGTTGACCGACGACGAATCGTGGTGAAAGCTGGTCAGGCTCTTGTCCCGAGTACTCCGGACATGTCCGCCCCGACCCCCGGGTTCGAGTCGGCGGGACCGAGCATCCCGCACACACAACACGAGAACGTAGGACAGTTCCCATGGATGGCTTCAAGAAGTTCCTGCTCCAGGGCAACCTGGTGCAGCTCGCGGTCGCGGTCGTGATCGGCGCGGTCTTCGCCAACCTCATCACGGCGTTCACCGAAGGGTTCATCACCCCGCTCATCGGGATCTTCGGCGGCATCCCCACCTTCTCCGACCTCTACTTCGAGATCAAC
This sequence comes from Nocardiopsis aegyptia, assembly GCF_013410755.1. Lineage (GTDB taxonomy): Bacteria > Actinomycetota > Actinomycetes > Streptosporangiales > Streptosporangiaceae > Nocardiopsis > Nocardiopsis aegyptia. Next base: position 4,487,759 of record NZ_JACCFS010000001.1, on the reverse strand, counting down.
GGCAGCAGGTTCCTGTACGGCGCGTTCGTCGACGCGCTCATCTCGTTCCTGCTCACCGCGGCGATCCTCTACTTCTTCGTGGTGATGCCGGTCGGCAAGCTCCTGGAGAGGTTCCAGAAGGCGGAGGAGGCCAGCACGCGGTCCTGCCCGTTCTGCCTCACCGGCATCGACAAGAAGGCGATCAAGTGCCCCTCCTGCACGAGTGAGGTCCAGGCGGAGACCGTCTGAGACACGGCGGGGGCGGCCCCGTACGGACCGCCCCCGTGCTTCGCCGTCGCCGTCGGCGTCGTCAGCCGCTGTACTCCCAGTGCCACGGCTCGAACGGGCTGGACTTGGCCCAGGCCGGGTGGTGCCAGCCGTACTCCCCGCCGTTGGCCTCCATCCAGTTCCAGCGTTCGGACCGGAAGTTCTGGATGCCGCAGCCGAGGTCGATCGCCTGGCCCAGGCCGTGGTTGCTCGTCCCGGGGACGGCGGCGAACCCGGGAGCGACCTCACCGTACACGCGCTGCTGGTTGGGCAGGTCGCGGTAGGCGCTGGTGATACAGATGTTCTCGCCGTACTCCTCGACGTACTTCTGGTTGAGCATGAGGAAGTCGACCGCGGCGTCGGCGCGCAGGAACTTGTCGTCGTAGAGCTCGCACAGGGCGTCCTGCGGCAACAGGCCGTTGGGGTAGCCGTTGGCGTTGGAGGCGGCGTCGGCGTCGCAGTTGCCGGCCGCCATGTAGGTCTCCAGGTCCAGGCCCCGGGCGTCCAACTCGCTGACCAGCTCCTCGGTGCGGGCCTCCGACTCCGCCCGCAGCTCCTCCACGTCGGCGGCCAGCTCGGCCTGTTCCAACTGGGTGGTGGTCTGCAGTTGCTGCGCCTCGCTGGTGAGATCGACCTGCTCCTCGCGCAGGTCTGTGGCGTCCTGGATCAGGGCCTGGTTGTCCTCGGAGATCTTGGCCGCGTAGGACTGCGTCTGCAGGTCCTCGTCGAGTGAGCCGGAGGCCAGGACCGCCAGTACTCCCCCGCTGGGCTGCTGGTAGAGCGTGCTGGCCAAACGGGCGAGCGGCTCGCGCATCTCGCTGAGCTCGGCCTCGGTCTGCTGGAGCTCGTGGATGGTCCCCACCAGCTCCTCCTGGGCGTCCTCCAGGGCCTCCGCGCGCTCCGCCTGCTCCTCGGTCGCCTGTTCCAGTTCCTCCGCGGCGGCCTCCGCCTGCTCGCGCAGCTCCTCCAGGTCCTGGGCCGACGCCGAGGGCATCGCCCCCGGAACCGGGGGGATGACGAGCAGCGTGGTGGCGATGGCGAGTGCCAGCGCCTGCCCGACCCTCACCCGCCCGTGGGAAAACGCCGCGAACGTGGTCGGCACCCCGCTAGTACCCGGTACGCGGGACCCCCGCCGCGCCGAATCAGAAGTGAACGGCACGAATGATCCTCCGGCTGCTTTTCCTCGAACACCTACCCGTGGCCGCAACGCAACGTACTACATGTCCACATGCGGTCACACGGAGCCGAACCGTCAGAGGGTCACTGATCGGTATAATTTCGCGCCCCTGGACGGACGTACCCTCTGACACCTGATATCAGACCAGGTCACAGCGGCCTCAACTGCGATTCCCGGACTCCCACGGCGAGTGCCCGCGATTCGTGCGCGACCTGACAGCCACACACACTATGAACAACGTCACACCGCCGCAAGGACAACCGATCGTAGGCCAGCGTACTCCGCCCCGCCCCCAACGTCCCCGCGCAGCGCCCGGAGGACACGCAACGGCTCCCCATCCACCCGGATCCTGGGTTAGTCTTGGCCTGGCGATGGGCGACCTCTGGCCCGCGTCCGCGAGGCTCCATAGCTCAGGGGATAGAGCACCGCTCTCCTAAAGCGGGTGTCGCAGGTTCGAATCCTGCTGGGGCCGCACAGGTTGACCTGCGAGGACATCGCAGAGCGACGAGGCCGAGAGCCCCGTAGGCCGCACCTCGGGTTGCGACCTACGGGGCTCTGCTGGTCTCTACGCCTCGTCTAGAAGCGCGGAACCCATTCGGCCGACCGCGCGACGCGGCCCCCGACCGGCACTCCGCTGTACCTGTCCCCCGAGCAGACCGACGGCTCCCGGGCCGGTCCGGCCCCCGACCATCTCCACACTCGACGAGCCCCCTCATCCCGCCGTCACTCGGCTGAAGGCCCGTCCGTGGCCGGCCCTGGTGTGGGGGATGAGCAGCCTGGTGCTGGTGCCGGTCCTTGTTGACACCTTCTGAGACCCGGTTCGCTTCGGTACGCGCCTCCCGCCGCGTCGAGGGGTCTCCAGGGGCCCGGCGGTCCATACTTCGAGTCAATCGCGACTGTGGAGGTCACCATGCGCAACCCGAGCCTGGACAGGCTGGACGGTCTCATCGGCAGCTGGACGCTCACCCTGTCGGACGCCTGGTTCCTCGAACCGGCGGGCACCGAGGTAGCCGGCCGGGCGACCTTCGAGTGGCTCGCCGACGCGTTCGTCGTCGTGACCTGTGAACTCGGCGGGCACCCCGGGTTCGAGCTCGTGATCGGGTACAGCGACGCCCGTCGTGAGTACACGGCGCTCCACCACGACGAGCGCGGGGTCTCCCGGCGGTTCGCGATGACCTTCGACGCGGCGGGCTGGACGATGAGCCGCGAGGACCCCGACTTCCACCAGCGCTTCCTCTCCGAGGTGGGTGAGGACGCCATCAAGGGCCGTTGGGAGGCCTCGGACGACCAGGGGCGCACCTGGCGCAAGGACTTCGACCTCACCTTCCTCCGCGACACCACGCGCCCGTGACACACCGGCCCGGACCGGCCGACGTGTCGTCATGACAGCGCGGCCCCCGGACCCCGACCATGGTGACCGGAAGACTCGTCGCCGGTCCCGGGACCGGCCGAACGCCATCGGGGGGCCATTCCATCCATGACGCACGCGGACCAGCCCAGGGACGGCCAGTCGCAGGACCAGCCGCGCCAGCGCGGCGCCTCCACCTCGGCCATCGCCGGGGCGCTGCAACGCACGCCGCATCCCGGGCCACAGCACTGGGGCGGGCCGCGTCCCCGGCGCAAGCCCCCGGAGCCGTTCTTCTCCGTGGGGCCCGTTCCGCCCCCGCAGCCCCACGACCCCTGAGCACGCCGGAGGCGGCGGTGGGAGGACCCCACCGCCGCCCCTCACCTGTCGGGACCCCTGCCCTGCCCCCGCGAGTTCACGCGCTCACGCGGTCACACGGGCGAACCCCCGGTCGACGTAGACGGCCGGACTGCCGGTCCCGGCCAGCGACACCCGCTCCACCTCGCCGAGGAGGATGACGTGGTCGCCGGCGTCGTGGCGGCTGTCGACCACGCACTCCACGACCGCCAGGGCGTCCTCGACGACCATCGACCCCGACGGGGTCCGCACGAAACCGCCGTCGGCGAACTTGTCGGCGCTCTTGCCCGCGAAGCGCAGGGCCAGGTCGACCCGGGACTCGGGCAGGATGCTGATCGCGAATCGCGGGTTGCTCGCGAACACGGGGAAGCAGTTCGCGGTCCGGGCCAGGCAGACCAGGACGAGCGCGGGCTCCAGGGAGACCGAGCAGAACGAACTCGCCGTGAAGCCGTGCGGACGGCCCTGCTCGTCATGGGTCGTCACGATGGTGACGCCGGCCGGGAACCGGGCCATGGCGTCGCGGAAGACCTCGCGGTCCGGACCGGGGCGGTGCCGCACGCGGGGCTCAGCTGAGGCCACGGTCCCCTCCTCTCCCGCCGGCTGCGCTCAGGCCAGACATGTCGGCAACCGCCCGTCGTTGTACTGGACCATCTCCCCGAAGACGGCCTCCACGTCGAGCGGGCGTCCCAGGACGCCGGGCAGGCGCTCGGCGTAGGCCCGGTGCAGATTGCCGACGATCCGCTCCTGCTCCAGGAGGTGGTCGAACCGCTCGGTGTCGGCGGCCTCGGCCATCTCCAGCGGCGAGAGCCCGCGCGCGGTGCCCTCGGCCGCCATCCACTCGATCCACGACAGGTAGGCGCCGGTCTCCTCCAGGACCTGGGGGCCGGTGACCTCGCCGTGGCCGCAAACGATAGTGCGCGGCTCCAGCCTGGTCAGTGTCTCCACCGCCGACAGGGAGCCGGCCACCGACCCCATCAGCACGAACGGCGCCGAACCGGAGAAGAGCACGTCGCCCGCGAAGAGCACGCCCTCCTCCTCGATCCACACGACGACGTCGCTGGTGGTGTGCGCCGGGCCGACGTGGATGAGCTCCACGCGGCGTCCCCCGACGCGCAGGGTCAGCCGCTCCTCGAACGTGACGTCGGGCAGGGTGACACGGACGTCGCCCCAGTCCACGTCCGGCCACAGCTTGGTGAGCGCCAGCCCCGTCTCCGCCATCTCCACGCGCGTCAGCTCATGGGCGACGACCGTGGTGTCGGGTCCGAACAGGTGGTTGCCGAAGACGTGGTCCCCGTGGTGGTGGGTGTTGACCACGGTGCGCCGTGAACTCGGGGTCAGGGCGTCCACGGCCTCCTTCAGGGCCAGGGTCCGCTGCTCCGTGGCCAGCGAGTCCACGACGATCGCGCCGTCCTCACCCGCGATGATCCCCGAGTTGCTCACGCACCACCCGCCCGGGGGCTGGATGTAGGCGTGGATCCCCTCGGCCAGTTCCCGCAGGTAGGGGCGGTTCCGCACGGGGGCGGTCGAGACCGGCGTCATGAGGCCCTCCTCACCGCGTCGGCCACCGCGGCCACGGCGCGCGAGAGCGTGGTCCGGCTGTTGGCGCCCAGGGCCGAGCGCAGGTACGCGCGGGCCTGGGCCACGGTCGCGCCCTCGCCCAGGACCTCGGCGATGGCGCCGGGGTCGATCGCCACGGTGTGGCGCGCGGTGATCAGCCCGTCGTCGCCGAACTCCCACGCGCCGCTGTGCCCGAACAGCAGCCGGGGCGGCAGCTCCTGCTTGTAGACGATCTCCCGCTCGGGGAAGCACAGGCGCACCGACCTGGTCGTGTGCGTGCTCCCGTCGCTGGTGAGGGTGTCCATCTCCATGTGCTGCACGCCCGGCTCCGGCTCCTGCAGGTCGAGCCGCGCCACGTGCGGGAGCAGGGTGGGCCAGGCGTCGGCCCGGTCGACGAACCGGTAGGCCGGCGCGGTGTCGCCCTCGGCGAGCACCACGTCCTCGAACGTCATGACCAGGTCCTGCACCGGGTGGCGCTGCTCGGCCATCCGGCCCAGGGCGGCCAGTTCGCGCTCGCTGTTGGTGTCCAGCGCCCGCGTGATCCACTCGACGTCCTCGTCGCCCTCGGCGGAGAACGAGTGGGTCAGGGCGATCTCGGTGCGGTGGCCCGGCAGCGGCGTGAACCGCCACTCGCCGCCCATCGATGTCAGGGGCGGGCGGCTGTGCTCCTGCCGGAAGGTGATGACCGCGGCCTTGGGGTCCAGGGTCCGCCGCGAGGTCCAGTTCGCGACCTCGCCGTTGACGAGCGCCCAGATCCGGAACCGCTCGGCGCCCTCCGTCCGCTCCAGGATCCGCACGTGCACGGTGGGCTCGAAGAGCACCGGCCACCGCTCGACGTCCGCGATCAGCCCGTAGGCGACCTCCACGGGCGCCGACACGATGTGGGTGTGGACGGTCGTGTGCTCGGTCGGGCCGGTCATACGGTCTCACCGATGTTCTTGTTGACGGTCTCCAGGTAGGCGCGCGGGGTGTGGAGTTCGGCGACGACGTCGTCGGGCAGGTCCACGCCGAACTCGTCCTTGGTCCGCGCGGCCGTCTCCATCAGGGCGAGGGAGTCGTAGCCGAGCTCCTCGAACGCCACGTCGTGGAGGTCCGTGCCGGCCTCGACGCCGTCGGCCGCGCCCGCGCACTCGACGAGGATGCGGGTCAGGTCTTCGATGGTCATCCTGTTCACGTCTGCTCCTGGTGTGGGTGGTGGTGCGGTGGTCGGTCCGGAGTCAGGCCGAGGTGACGACCACGGCCGAGTTGAAGCCCCAACGGCCGCGGGCGAGGACCAGCGCGCACTCGACCCGCTGCTCGCGGGCGGCGCCCCGGACCAGGTCGATCCCGTACTCGGCGGGGACCTCGGAGGTCTTGTGGGTCGGAGGGACGACGCCGTCCCGGATGGACATCAGGGCGGTGGCCACGTCCACGGGTCCGCCGCCGGACAGCAGCCGGCCGTGCAGTGACTTGGGCGCGGTGACGGCCACGCCCCGCTCGCCGAAGACCTCCCGCAGGGCCTGGGCCTCGGCCCGGTCCTGGTCGGGGGTGCCCGCCGCGTCGGCGAAGACCACGTCGACGTCCTGCGGCGCGAGCCCGGCGTCGGCGAGCGCCGCCTCGGCGGCCCTGGCCAGTCCCGGCGGGCGCGGCGACCCGGGCGGCGGGTCGAAGGTGGAGGCGTATCCGGCGACCGCTCCGTAGGCGCGGTCGACCGCTCCCTCGGTCGCGGCGTCCTCCAGCACGAGGATCGCGCCGCCCTCGCCGGGGACGTAGCCGTCGGCGTGGGCGTCGAAGGGCAGGTAGGCGCGGTCGGGGTCGGTCGCCGTGCTCACCCGCCCGCTGGAGAGGTGCGAGACCCAGCCCCACGGGTCGAAGGCGGAGTCGACGCCGCCGGTGACCACGAGGGGCGTACCCCGGGCCACGGTGCGACGGGCGTGCCCGATCGCGTCGAGTCCGCCCGCCTGCTCGGCGACGAGGGCGCTGCTGGGCCCGCGCATGCCGTGCCGGATGGAGATCTGTCCCGTGTTGACCGCGTAGAACCAGGCGAACGACTCGTAGACGCTCACCGCCGAGGACCCCTGGGTCCACAGCTTCTTGAACTCGCGGTGGGTGAACTCGAACCCGCCGGAGGCGTTGGCGGTCACGACGCCCATGTCGTAGTCGACCCGTTCGGTCCCGCCCTTGGCGTCGGCCAGCGCCCAGTCGGCGGCGATCAGGGCCAGCCGGGTGGAGACGTCGGTCTGCGGCAGCAGCCGGCTGGGCAGGTGCTCCGCCGGGTCGATGTCGACCTGGCCCGCGAGCCGTGCGGGGTAGTCGGTGGTGTCGAAGCGGGTCAGCGGGCCGATGCCGCCACGCCCTTCCAGGGTCGCCTCCCAGTAGGGGTCCAGGCCCTGGCCGTTGGGCGCCACGACGCCGATCCCGGTCACCAGTGTGCGCGTCACGCGCGTCCTCCCGTCGGTCGGCGCAGAACCATCGCGCTCTGGAATCCGCCGAACCCGCTGCCCACGGTCAGGACCGTGTCGACGCGGTGCTCGCGGGCGGTCACCGGCACGTAGTCCAGATCGCACTCGGGGTCGGCCTGGTGCAGGTTGGCGGTGGGCGGCACGACGTTGTGCTCCATCGCCAGCAGGGACGCGGCGATCTCCACCGAGCCGATCGCCCCCAGGGAGTGCCCCACCATCGACTTGATGGAGCTGACCGGGGTGGCGTAGGCGGTGTCGCCGAGGCTGCGCTTGAAGGCCGCGGTCTCGTGGCGGTCATTCTGCTTGGTGCCCGAGCCGTGGGCGTTGATGTAGTCGATGCTGCTCGCGTCGGTGCGGGACTCGTCCAGGGCCGTGCGGATCGCCTCGGCCATCTCCCGGCCGTCCTTCTTCAGGCCGGTCATGTGGTAGGCGTTGCAGCGCGTGGCGTACCCGGCGATCTCGCCGTAGACGTGCGCGCCGCGGCGGCGGGCGCTCTCGTACTCCTCCAGCACGAACACCGCGGCGCCCTCGGCCAGGACGAACCCGTTGCGGGAGTCGTCGAAGGGCCGGGACGCGGTCTCCGGCTCGTCGTTGCGGGTCGTCGTGGCCTTGATGGCGTCGAAGCAGGCGACGACGATCGGGGTGATCGGCGTGTCCGAGGCGCCGGTGACCATGACGTCGGCGCTGCCCTCACGGATCAGCTGGACGGCGTGCCCCACCGAGTCCAGGCCCGACGTGCAGCCGTTGGAGACCATGGCGACGGGGCCCTCGGCTCCCACGGTCCAGGCGACCTCGGCCGGCATCACGCTCGGCACGAGGTAGTCGTACATGTGCGGGGACAGCCACTCCTGGTCGACGAGCCAGCGGCGCCCGCTGTCGGACAGCACCAGGTACTCGCGCTCCAGGCTCGTGGCCGCCGCGACGGCGCTGCCGAGGCTGACGCCGATCCGGGTCGGGTCGAGCGCGCCGACGTCCAGTCCGCTGTCCGCGACGGCCTCGCGGGCGCACACGACCGCGAACTGGGCCGCCCGGTCCATCCGGCGCTCCTCGCGGGCGCTCAGGCCCTCCAGGACCGGGTCGAACTCGGCCTCGCCCGCCACCTGGGAACGGTAGGGGGCGGGGTCGAAGAACGAGATGCGCCGCGTCGCCGTCCGTCCGGACGAGAGCAGGTCCCAGAACTCCTTGGTGCCCTTGCCGCCCGGGGCTCGCACCCCGATTCCGGTCACCACCACACGGCGGTTCACCGGAGGCCTCCTCGGCCCGACGGGACTCTCGTGTAGGTCATGGGCGGTTCGCCACCTCTCACTCACGCGGATCGCTCGGGGAGACCCCCGATGTCGACCAGCGTGGGAGCCGCGACTCGAACCGCGGTCGAACCGGAGTGGGGTCGGAGTGGGGGCGACCGCGGCTCAAGCGCGCTTCGAGCGGTCGCCGCGACCGTGGCCCCGGGCACGGCCATCGCACGGCCGACCGCATCCGGCCGCTCTCCTCACACGAAGGTGCCGCTATGACGTTCAATCCGCCGCTTCGCCCCATCGACGCCGACGACGACACGCTGCGCGCGCATCTGCGCGACGCGGAGGTCCCCGCCCTGCTGATGACCGTGGCGCATCTCACCGGGGACACATCGTTCCTGCGCGATGACGCCCGGAGCAACGGGTGGCTGCTGCGCCCCCAGGGCGGCATGTCGGAGCAGGCTCAGGAGGAGGCCCGCGCGTCCGCCCTGGCGGCGCTCGCGCGGCTGCGCGACGAGCGGGCGCCCCAGCCCCCGCCGCCGGACGACCGGTTGCTGCGGAGGATCACCTCGTGGGCGCTGGGGCCGGACACCGAGGCCCTGGTGCCGCTCGTCGCGGAGGAGATCGCGCCCTACGGCACCGACCCCAAGGCGCCGGCGTGGCACAAGGACGAGCTCGCGCCCGACCGCGACTTCCACGTCAGCGTCATCGGCGCCGGGATGAGCGGGCTGCTCGCCGCGCACCGCCTCTCCCAGGCGGGTGTGCCGTTCACCGTCTACGAGAAGAACGACGACGTCGGCGGCACCTGGTTCGAGAACACCTACCCCGGCTGCCGGGTGGACGTGGCCAGCCACCTGTACAACTACTCCTTCGCGAGCCGCTCCGACTGGCCCGACCACTTCTGCACGCAGGACGTGGTGCTGGCCTACTTCCGCGACTTCGCGAAGCACTACGGCCTCTACGAGCACATCCGGTTCGGCACCGAGGTCCGCGGCGCCGTCTGGGACGAGGAGCGGGGGGCCTGGCGCCTGGAGCTGGGCACCCCGGAGGGCGACCGCACCACCGAGTCGCAGCTGGTGGTCAGCGCGGTGGGGCAGCTCAACCGGCCGAAGCTGCCCGACGTCCGCGGGCGGGACACGTTCGCGGGGGCGTCCTTCCACTCCGCCGAGTGGGACCACGGACAGGACCTCAAGGGGCGGCGGGTGGCCGTGGTCGGCACCGGCGCGAGCGCCTACCAGATCGTCCCGGAGCTCGCCGACACCACCGGTGAGCTGCTGGTGTTCCAGCGCTCGGCGCCGTGGCTGCGGCCCACGCCGCACTACCACGACCCGGTGCCCGAGGGCATGCGCTGGCTCTTCGAGCACGTCCCGTACTACGCGCAGTGGTACCGCTTCTGGCTCTTCGCGCCCGGCCTGCTCCAGGAGGGCGGCATCCTCCAGGGCTGGGTGGTCGACCCGGACTACCCGCCGACCGAGCGGGCCGTCTCCGCGCTCAACGACCAGCTCCGCAAGGCGCTCACGGAGGCGATGGAGGCGCAGCTCACCGACGCGCCGGAGCTGCGCCGGCACGTGATCCCCGACTACCCCGTGGGCTCCAAGCGGGTCTTCCGCGACAACGGCCGGTGGCTGGCCACGCTCCAGCGCGACGACGTGGCCCTGGTCACCGACGCGATCACCGAGATCACCCCGCGCGGCATCGTGACCGCCGACGGCACCGAGCACGACGTCGACGTGATCGTCTACGCGACGGGCTTCCAGGCCTCCCGGTTCCTCACCCCGATGACGGTGACCGGGCGCGACGGCCGCGACCTGCACGAGCACTGGGACGGCCAGCCGCGCGCCTACCTGGGGACGAACGTGCCCGGCTTCCCCAACCTGTTCTGCCTGTACGGCCCGAACACGAACCTGGTCGGGCAGGGCGGGAGCATCTTCTACTTCTCCGAGTGCGCGGCGACCTACCTGACCGACGCCGTCCGGCACCTGCTCTCCACCGGCGCGACTGCCATGGACGTGCGCGAGGACGTCCACGACGCGTACAACGCCTGGGTGGACGAGGGCAACGCCAACCGCGCGTGGGGCTGGACCAAGGCCGACACCTGGTACCGCGAGGGCGGCCGGTCCGCGCCGAACTGGCCGTACTCCGCCCTGGAGTACTGGCAGCGCACCCGGCACGTGAAGCCGGAGGAGTACGAGACGTACTGAACCCGCTGGCGCCCTTCAGAGCCAGGGGGTCGAAGCCGCACGGAACGGCCTACCTCAACCCCAGGGGGTGAGAGGCAGGCCGTTCAGCTATGGGGGTGTGCAGAGGGTTGGAACTGCACGGAACGGCCTACCTCAACCCCAGGGGGTGAAAGGTAGGCCGTTCGCTCATGGGGGCCACAGGGGGTGTCGCGAGGGGCGCGCCAGTGTTCTGCAGGAGGAGACGGGGCCGCAGCGAGCTTGCGAGCAAGGCAAGTCGACGACGAAGAACACTGGCCTCCCAGCGCCCCGAGCACGGGGCCAAAGCGAGGAACGAGCGGAGGCCCCAGAAAAGCACAGGCGGAGGCCCCAAGAAAACACAGGCGGAGGCCCTAAGAAAACACGAGCCCTCGCCGCAGCACGTCCATCTGGTCGTCGAGCATGCGCTGGGAGACGGCCGCCTCGATGCCGATGGAGGCGTGGAAGGTGCCCGGGTAGTGGGCCAGTTCGGTCTTGACCCCCGCCTGGATGAGCCGCTGGGCGAAGTCCAGGCCCTCGTCGCGCAGCGGGTCGAACTCGCACACGCCGACGAAGGTCGGGGGGAGCCCGGACAGGTCGCGTGCCCGGGCGGGCGAGGCCAGTGCGGGGACGTCGTCGCCGCCGCGCTCGATGCCCTCGCCCAGGTAGTGCCGCCAGCTCAGCAGCAGGTTGGGGCGGTCGAGCATCGGGGTGTCCGTGAAGGCGCGCGCGGAGACCGTCTCCAGCCGGTCGTCCAGTTCGGGGAAGAGCAGGAACAGGAAGCAGGGGCGCGGGCCGCCGCGGTCGCGGGCGAGCAGGGCGGTCGCGGTGGCCAGTCCGCCGCCGGCGCTCAGCCCTCCCACGCCCAGGCGGTCGGGGTCGATGCGCAGGTCGGCGGCCTTGTGCGCGGCCCACTCCAGGACGGCGTAGCAGTCGTGCAGGGCGGCCGGGTAGGGGTGCTCCGGCGCCAGCCGGTAGTCGACGGAGATGACGACCGCGCCGACCTCGTCCGCGACGCGGGTCGCCGAGGAGTGCGAGGTGTCCAGGTCTCCGGTGACGAATCCGCCCCAGTGCGGGTAGAGCAGCGCCGGCAGGTCCTCGTCGTGGCCGCTGGGGCGGTAGAGGCGCACGGGGACCGGCGGGGCCCCGTCGGGGCCGGGGACCTCGGTGTCGACGGTCTCGACCGGGTTGCGGGGCTGGTACATGGCCTGGCGCCGCATGACCTCGCGCAGCCGGGGGCGCGCGGTGGCGAGGTCGCCGTAGTCGATGGGGGCCAGTCGCGGCGCCCAGGGCGCGAGTTCTGGATCGAAGGCGTAGGTCATCGGGGATCTCCCCTCGGAGGGAACGGGCGGCCCGGCCGTCGCGGTGCGGCCGGGCCCGTGGCGGATCCCGCTCCGGGCCGGTCGGGACCGTCCGGCCCGGAGCGGTGGGGTGTCTCGTGGAGGTGGCGCGACGGGTCGGGTGCCCGCCGGCGGCCGGGGGGCTCAGGCCCACGGGTTCAGGACTGGTCCTCGCGTTCCCACAGCAGGACGCGGCGCTGTCGCCGTTCGCCCATGACCGCGGTGCCGTACAGGGTGAGCCGGCGCCCGTCCAGGGCGGCGTCGCGGACCTGCTCGGTGCCGACCATGTGGAGGTGGGAACTGACCTCCACGCTGTGGACGACGGTCGCGCCGTCCAGGCTCCAGGTGCCCGCGTACCCCATGTAGGTGGTGAGCGGGGCTGTGCGCCGGGCGGCGGGCGCCTCGGCGTCCGGCGTCCCGCGCATCATGCCGACGGTCATGTGCCCGGAAGGGTCGTAGATGAGGATGCCGCGCGGGTGGGGGCCGAGCGGGCCCTCGCCGAGGGTGCCGGTGCCCTCGTCGATGTCGTGGTAGGAGAGCAGCCGCCACGCGCCGATCAGGTCGTCGTCGGTCATGCGGTCCTTCCTGTGTCGTCGGGGGCGGGGGCCGGCGCCCGCGGCGGGGTGCCGGCCCCGGTGGGTGCGTCAGCGGCGGGCGGGCAGGCTGGACACCACGAGCGGGGACGCGGTGAACTCGGCGCCCTGGCCCCAGATGCGGTTGCTCTCCAGGCTCTCCTCGTCCATGAAGCGCATCGGCTCGGGCTCACCCAGGACCGGGTCGAAGTAGTGGTTCTCCGAGGTGGAGAGCTTGACCAGGCCCTCGCCGTCGGTGCCGGGCTGCGCGCCGTCCACGATGGTGAACGAGCCGACGCCGCACGCCAGCTGGCGCGGCTCGACGGACTCCTCCACGCCGCCGTGGTCGAGCATCAGGTACTCGTCGTACTCCTCGTCCAGGCGCGGGCCGATGTCGTCGACGTCGAACACCAGCTCGTCGTCCAGGTACCACTCGACCTCGCCGGCCCGGCGGTCGTAGGAGACCCTGAACTCGTGCTCGTCCTCCGGCCGACGGTCGGCGACGGGGATCGTGTAGAGGTAGGAGGCGTAGTAGCCGAGCTCGGGCCGGGAGGCGGCCAGGCGCTCGTAGAAGACGTAGACCTGCTCGTTGGTGAAGAGGAACTCGAACAGCATGTCGGTCTCGACGTCGTGGACCGTGAGGCCGACCGAGGCCAGGCGCAGGTCGTCCTGGGCGTTGATCACCCGCTGACCGAAGGGGTGGTCCTCGACGCCGTACATCTGGCCCGACATCGTGGTCTGGCAGGACAGCTCACGGCCCGGAACGGCGTCGAAGCCGGTGTGGCCGGTGGAGGCCTGGTGGTTGGCGTAGGCGAGCCACTTGACGTGGTCGAGGTCGCCGCGGATGCCGCCGTTGTCCTCCTCCTGGGCCATGGTGTTGACGAACGCGGGCTCGCCGGTCTCGGGGTTGGTCCCGCTGGCGGCCACGTTCAGGTCGCCGGACTCGGTCGAGACGATGCCGTCGTCACCGACGTAGTGCCCGTTCTGGAGCATCCACCACTTGGCGTCCTCTCCCTCGGCGTCGAATCCCTCGCTGTAGTCGTCCCAGACCATCACGTACGGCCTGCGCGGGTTCTTGTCCCTGTCCCATCCGGTCGCGCCCTCCTCGGCGGCGGCCGGGACCACGCCCGTGGCCAGGAGCAGGGAGGCGCTGGAGGCGGTGGCGATGCCCGCCAGGGCGCGTCGGCGTCCTCGTCGCATGAGTGACCTCTCTTCGGAGTCGGTGCCTGCACTCGTCGTCGGCGCGGCCCCGGGCCGTACCGACCGATGGCACCGTCCCGTGCCCCGGTGGAGGATCCCTCGACGCCCGGTCGAACGCCTCCCGGCACGTGTTCCGCGCGCGTTCTAGGGCTGGATCCCGAGGACGATGGCGGCCTCGTAGCCCTCCTCGGTCGATCCGGTCACGTCGAGCGTCGACTCGGGCCCGATGCTCGACGCGAACATGTCGCTGTCGTTGGTGGTCTCCTGCGCGCCGCGCCCCGCGTAGGGGTCGGTCTCCGCCACGGCGGCGTTGACGTCGTCGCCGAAGTAGAGCTGGCCGGTGTGCACGACGTCGCCGTCGACGTGCACCTTGACGTGGATGTGGTTGGTGCGCCGGTCGTACCAGCCGGGGTAGACGGTCTCGAACTCGACCGCGCCCTCCTCGTCGGTGATCTGCACGCCGCGCAGGAACCGCTCCCCCTCGGTGCCCTCGGAGGACATCCCCGAGTACACGCCGGTCGCGTCGGCGTGCCAGATGTCGACCTCGGCGTCGGGGATGGGCGTGCAGGCCTCGGCGTCCACGACCGTGGTGCGCAGGCGCAGCGGGACGCCGGGCCGCCCCTCGGCGATGTCGGCGCGGACCAGGTCCAGGTCCAGGTAGTAGGGCCCCTCGGTCCCCTCCGGGGTGAGCACGCACGTGGGCGTCGTGCCCGGGGCGGCGTCCGGCGCCGCGGGCGCCCCCGTCCCTCCCGACGCGTCCGGGGCGGACTCCCCGCCGGGCGAGCAGGCGCTCAGGCCGGCGGCGGCCGTTCCGGTCCCCACCATCCTCAGGACGGTGCGGCGGGTGGCCTGGTGGTCGTTCGGATCGGGCATGGCTGCGTCCGTTCTCCTCGTGTGCACGGCTCCGGGCACGGCCCGGGCGGGGCGGGCCGCCTCCAGCATCGCGCGGGCGGGGCGGCCGCGCCCCCGCTCGTTCGGCCCACGGCACCCGGCCGAAGGAGCGGTCGGACACCGCGGTCGGGGCGCTCGCGGGGCACGGGCCCGAGCGGCCGTCGAGCCATCTTCGACCGGTCCGGCGCATCGTCGGGACCGACCGTGTCGACCAAGGAGGTCACTGCTATGTCGGACGAAACACTGGCTTCGGCGGCCGAGGACGTCTCCGTCCTGGCCGCGCAGTACGCGACCCAGATGGAGAGCGCGCGCCGACTCGACCCGGCCGTCGTCAAGACGATGCTCGACGCCGGATTCGCACGGCACTTCGTCCCCGTCCGCCACGGCGGGCGCGAGGGCACCTTCGAGGAGCTGACCGAGGCCGTCGCCGTCGTGGGCGAGGGGTGCACCTCCACCGCGTGGTGCGCCTCCCTCACCGCGCACGTCGCCCGGATGGCGGCCCACCTGCCCGAGGAGGGCTGCGCGCAGCTGTGGGCGGAGGGCCCCGACCCGCTCATCGTGGCCTCGCTGACGCCCATCGGTACCGCGGAGAAGGTGGACGGCGGGTGGCGGCTGTCGGGGACGTGGCCGTTCATCAGCGCCGTCGACCACTGCGACTGGGCGCTGCTGGGCGCCAAGGCCACCCTGGACGGCGAGCCCGCGCCGCAGATGCTCGCGGTCCGGCGGTCGGACCTGCGCACGGAGGACACCTGGGCCAACGTCGGCATGGCGGCCACCGGCAGCAACACGGTGACCATGACGGACGTGTTCGTGCCCGACGCCCTGTCGATGAGCCGCACGGACCTGTTCGCCGGCCGTCCGGCCGCCTCCACGGCCGTCTGCCACACCGTCCCGATGCAGGCCACCACGACGATGTTCGCGGCCCCCGCGCTGGGCGCGGCCCGCGGCGCGCTCAAGAGCTGGACCGGCTACGCGGAGGGCAAGATCCGCGCGGCGGCCTCGGCCCCGCCGGCCCTCCCGGGCATGCCGACGTTCAACCGGGCCACCTACGACGTCACGCTGACGCGTTCGGCCGGCGAGATCGACGCGGCCGCGGCGCTGCTCCGCAACGCCTCCGTGCTCGCCGACCTCGGCCCGCGGATCACCGTGGAGGAGACGATGCGCAGCTGGCGCGACTGCGCGCTCGCCACGGAGATGCTCGTGACCGTCACCAACCGCCTCTTCCGCGGTGTGGGCACCACCGGCCAGACCATGAGCAACCCCGTCCAGCGCTTCTGGCGCGACGTCAACTCCGCGGCCGGGCACATGGCCCTGAAGTTCGAGTCGGCCTCCAGCGCCTGGTCCGCGCAGGTCATCCAGGCCTGAGACCCCGTTCGCGCCACCGACGACCCGCGACGAAGGAGGAACGAGCATGACGAAGACCATCGACCAGGCCGGACCGGCCCGGACGGAGGGACCGGAAGGGCGGCGCTCCCGGCCCACGGGATGGGTCCTGTGCCGGGGCTGCCGGCGCCCCGTCTACGGCCGTCGTTTCGAGCGCAACCTGGGCGTGTGCCCCGAGTGCGACCACCACCACCCGATGACCGCGCACGAGCGGCTGGCGTCACTGGCCGACGACGGCCGCTACGAGACCCTGCGGTTCCGCGTCACCGACGGCGACCCGCTCGGGTTCACCGACACGGTCCCCTACCCCGAACGGCTGGAGCGGGCGCGGGAACTGACCGGGCTCGACGAGGCGGTCGTGTGCGCCCGCGCCGAGATCGAGGGCGTGGCGGCCGTGCTCGCCGTCATGGACTTCCGCTTCCTGGGCGGCAGCCTGGGCACCGCGGTCGGCGAGCTGATCACCCGTGCCGCGGAGACCGCCTACGAGGAGCGCACGCCGCTGATCCTGGCCACCGCCTCGGGCGGGGCCCGGATGCAGGAGGGCGCGCTGTCCCTGATGCAGATGGCCAAGACCAGCGCCGCCCTGGGCCGCCTGGACGAGGCGGGGGTCCTGACCGTCTCGCTGATCTGCGATCCCACCTACGGCGGTGTGGCCGCGTCCTTCGCCACCCTGAGCGACGTGCTCGTGGCCGAGCCCGGGGCCCGGCTGGGCTTCGCCGGACGGCGGGTGATCGAGCAGACCATCCGCCAGGAGCTGCCCAAGGAGTTCCAGACCGCGGAGTTCCTGCTGGAGCGCGGTTTCGTGGACATGGTCGTCCCCCGGCAGCGGCTGCGCCGCGAGCTGGGCCGCTTGCTGAGGGCCGGAACGCCCTCGTCGGCCGCCGCCCGCCGCGACACCGCCGACCCGGCCGTGCGCAACGCCGACGCCCTCCCCGAGCCCGACCCGTGGGCGCAGGTGGGGCGGGCCCGCTCCCTGGAGCGGCCGACCGCCATGGACTACGTGGGGCTGGCCTTCCAGGACTTCCAGGAACTGCACGGCGACCGCGTCTCCGGTGACTGCCCGGCCATCGTCGGCGGCACCGCCTGGCTCGGCGGCCGACCGGTCATGGTGGTCGGCCAGGAGAAGGGGCACTCGCTGCCGGAGCTGACCAAGCGCAACTTCGGGATGGCCACCCCGGCGGGCTACCGCAAGGCCGCCCGGCTGTTCCGGCTGGCCGACAAGCTCAACCTGCCGGTCGTCACCCTGGTCGACACCCCGGGCGCCTACCCCGGCGCGGACGCCGAGGAGCAGGGCCAGTCGGTGGCGATCGCGGAGAACCTGCGGCTGATGGGTCAGCTGCGCGTGCCCGTGGTGTCGTTCGTCATCGGCGAGGGCGGCAGCGGCGGCGCCCTGGGGATCGCGGTCGCCAACCAGGTGCTGATGTTCTCCGACAGCGTCTACTCGGTCATCACCCCCGAGGGCTGCGCCTCGATCGTGTGGAAGGACCCGGTCGCCGCCCCGCGCGCCGCCGAGGCCCTCCGCCTGAACTCGCGCGACCTGCTGCGCATGGGCGTGGTGGACGGCGTGGTGCCCGAGCCCGAGGGCGGCACCGGCGCCGCGCCGGTGGCCGCGGCCGACCTGCTGCGCGACGCCCTCGTCCACGAGCTGGACCGGTTGGAGCGGATGACGCGCACCGAGCTGACCTCCGACCGCCGGGCCCGCTTCCGCCAGTTCGGCTCGGCCGTCACGGTCGAGGCGGAGCTGAGCGCGTTCCCCCAGGAGGTGCGCTGACATGGACTCCGCGACCACGGCCCGGCCGGGAGGTACCGGTGTTCTCTAAGGTCCTCATCGCCAACCGCGGGGAGATCGCCGTGCGGGTGGCGCGCGCCTGCCGCGAGCTGGGGGTGCCCTCGGTGGCCGTCCACTCCACGGCGGACCGCGACTCCATGGTGTGCCGCCTGGCCGACGAGGCCGTCCAGATCGGCCCCGCCCCCGCCGCGCGCAGCTACCTGGACCCGGCCGCCGTCCTCCAGGCGGCGGCGCAGACGGGGGCGGACGCCATCCACCCCGGCTACGGCTTCCTGTCGGAGTCGCCGGACTTCGCCGAGGCCTGTGAGGAGGAGGGGATCACCCTCGTCGGTCCCCCGGCCGACGTCATGGCGGTGCTGGGCGACAAGGCGTCCGCGCGGGCGCTGATGTCCAAGGCCGGCCTGCCCCTGCTGCCCGGCAGCATCGACCCGCTCGACGCCCCCGAGGCCGAGGAGCTGGCCCGCGAGATCGGCTTCCCGGTGATCGTCAAGGCGGCGGCCGGCGGCGGCGGGCGCGGGATGACCGTCGTGCGCGGCCCGGAGCGCTTCGCCGAGGAGTTCCGGCGCACGCAGGCCACGGCGCAGATCCTCTTCGGCGACGGCCGCGTCTACGTGGAGCGCTACCTGGAGCGGTCGCGGCACGTGGAGGTGCAGGTGCTCTGCGACGGCCGGGGCGGCGCGATCCACCTGGGCGAGCGCGACTGCAGTGTGCAGCGGCGGCACCAGAAGCTCATCGAGGAGTCGCCGGCGCCCAACCTCCCCGAGGGGTTGGCCGAGCGGATCCGCGCCTCCGCCGTGGAGGGCGCGCTGGCCGCCGGGTACGTCGGCGCGGGCACGTTCGAGTTCCTGGTCTCCCCCGAGGGCGAGTACTACTTCATGGAGGTGAACTGCCGGATCCAGGTGGAGCACCCGGTGACGGAGATCGCGACGGGGGTCGACCTGGTGCGCGAGCAGATCCGGATCGCCGCGGGGGCTCCGCTGGAGCTGGCGCAGGAGGACGTCCGGCTTCGCGGCGCGGCCATCGAGTGCCGCGTCAACGCCGAGAACCCGGACCTGGACTTCGTCCCGGCGCCGGGCCGGGTGGAGGAGTTCGTGCCGCCCGGCGGCCCGTTCGTGCGGGTGGACACCCACGTGAGCACGGGGTACTCGATCCCGCCGCACTACGACTCGCTGCTGGCCAAAGTCATCGTGTGGGCGCCCGACCGCGACCAGGCCATCGCGCGGATGCGCGGGTCCCTGAACGAATTCGTGGTCTCCGGTCCCGGGGTGCACACGACGCGGGGGTTCCTCGACCGGGTGCTGGCCGACGACCGGTTCCGCGCGGCGGAGCACTCGACGGCGCTCGTGGCCCAGATCCTCGACGCCGGGGAGGAGGGCGGCGAGCCGGCCTGACCCGCTCGACCACGGGAGGGAGCCGCCGCGCCGCGGTGGCTCCCTCCGGGCGTACTAGGAGAAGCGGACGCTGGCGAGAAGCGCCGACCACTCGGCGGACGGGACTTCCAGGTGCCCGGCGGCCGGGTTCTGGGAGTCGCGCACGGCCGCCCCGGAGGGCAGGTCGGCGACCTCGAGGCAGTTGCCGCCGGTCGGCTGGCTGGACCCTGGCCCAGGCGATCCGCCGACTCGGCGCCGAACCCGACCTCGCCGTCGACTACGACGTCCGGGAGGCCTGGCGATGACGGTCCACGAAGTGCGCGAGTTGCCCGACATGAGGAGTCTGCGGTCCTGGGCACGTGCGCACAACACCCGCATCCGCTATCTCGGTCCTACCCTCGACCGCCACGCCGTCTATGCCGCCGAGGACGGGGACACCGCCCGCGTCGTTCGCACTCCGGAACACGACCCGCATCCCCCACCGCTGGTATGGCGCTCTCCTCTGGAGCGCCTGCGGCCGGTCGTCTGAACGGGTACGGGCCATCCCTCCGCTCCTCCTGTGGGGGTGGCCCGTACCGACGCGGGATCAGGCGGCTGCGCCGTGGCCGTCGTGGTCCACGTGGCGGGAGCGGTTGAGCAGGCCGCCGTCCTCGCCGCGGACCAGGACGTCGTGCACGACGCAGGTGCGCACCACCTCGGGCGCCTGCCCCGGCCGCGTGGTCGTGATGAGGGCGTAGCAGGTGGACACGACGCTGCCGTCGTCCTGGGGGTCGATGTCGACCATGGTGAACATGTGCCGGCGCTGCTGCGGGTCGTCCTCGAACTTGCGGTGGAAGGCGACCAGGTCGCGGACGATCCCGGCGCGGGTGCGGGCGGGCTCGCGGCCCGGGGTGTGCCCGAACTCGGCGTCCTCGGTGAACGTGCCCGCGTAGCCCTCCAGCTTGACGGCGTCGAGCAGGCTCATCTGGCGGGCGTAGAAGTGCTGGACCTCGGCGTAGAGGGCGGCGTGCGGATAGGTCATTCGATGCCCCTCTCAGGCGGTGTGCGTGCCGCCCCACCCTCCCCGGAGGGGCTCGAAACCGGCTCGAACCCCGCTCCCTCGGAGTGGACCTCCAGACGCGTTCGACCGGGCCTCAAGCCCGCCCGGCGACCCTGGGGGTGACCACTGCCAGCGGCGCGGAAACGGAGTGACAATGCCCGACACCAACCGACAGGTGGCTCTCGTCACGGGAGCGACCAGCGGCATCGGCCTGGAGATCTGCACGACCCTCGCCCAGCGGGGACTGAGCGTCTACCTGTGCTCCCGCCGGGAGGAGGCCGTGGCCGAGGTCGTGGGCGACCTGCGCGCCAAGGGCCTGGACGTGGACGGCCGGGCCTGCGACGTGACCTCGCCCGAGGACGTCGCCGACCTGGTGCGGGCGTGCACCGAGCGCTTCGGCCGGGTGGACGTCCTGGTGAACAACGCCGGGCGCCCCGGCGGCGGCGCCACCGCCGAGATCGCCGACGACCTCTGGTACGACGTCATCAACACCAACCTCAACAGCGTGTTCCTGGTGACCAAGGCGGTGCTCAACGCGGGGATGCTGGAGCGCGGCCAGGGCCGGATCATCAACATCGCCTCCACCGGCGGCAAGCAGGGCGTCGTGCACGCGGCCCCCTACTCGGCCTCCAAGCACGGTGTCGTGGGCTTCAGCAAGGCCCTGGGCCTGGAGCTGGCCCCCACGGGCATCACCGTCAACGCCGTGTGCCCCGGCTTCGTCGAGACGCCCATGGCCGAGCGGGTCCGCGAGCACTACGCGGGGATCTGGAAGGTGGACGAGGACGAGGTGCACTCCCGGATCAGCGCCCGGGTGCCGATCGGCCGCTACGTGGAGCCCTACGAGGTCGCCGCGATGGTCGAGTACCTCATCGGCGAGGGCGCCGGAGCGGTCACCGCCCAGGCCCTGAACGTGTGCGGCGGGCTCGGCAACTACTGACGCGCGTCCGTGAACGGCCCGGTGGCCCGCGGCCGCCGGGCCCCGGACCGTCCAATGGCAAGGGGAGGAACGGCATGACACTCGACGTAACGGAGCACGACACGGCCGGGGCCGCGGCGGGCGGTCCGGGCACCGACGGGGACCCACGAGAGGTGGGCGCGGCGCTCGACCTGGTGCGCGGCACCATGCTGGACCTGCTGTCGGGCTCGCCGCACCCGCCCAGCGCCCTGCGGGTGCACGCGGGCGGCGTCACCATCGAGGCCGAGTGGCCCTCGGCGGCCACGTCCGGCGCCGCCCCGGTGGCGGCGGTCGCCGCGCCCGCGGTCCCGGCCGGGGATCCCGCCCCGCCGACCCAGGCCGCGCCCGCCACGGCCGCCGACGTCCCCGCCGGTGTGCGGGTGGCCTCCCCCGCGGTCGGCGTCCTGTACCTGTCCCCCGCTCCGGGTGAACCGCCCTTCGTCGAGGAGGGCGACACGGTCGCCGAGGGTCGGCAGGTGGCGATCGTGGAGGTGATGAAGCTGATGATCCCGGTGCGGACGGAGACCGCGGGGCGGGTGGTGCGCGTGCTCAAGGAGGACGCCGCCCCCGTGGAGTTCGACGAACCGCTGTTCGTCATCGATCCGGCGGGCTGAGACCCGCGGCGGGCCGCGGTACGGACGATCCGTACCGCGGCCCTCTCCGTGCGTCCGGTCCGTCCGGGGCGGTCAGGTGCTGTGCGCCGGGGCCTTGCGCCGGTCCCGGAACCGGCTCGCCACCAGCGGGTCGATCCCGAACCGGCCGGACCCGGTGGCGGCGAGCATCAGGCAGCTGACGCCGATCACGAGGACGAAGCCCCAGCCGTTCTGGTCGACGTAGACCCCCGAGCCCATGTGGACGAAGAGGAAGGCGCCGGCCATGGTGCCCGCGGCGGCCAGGCCCGCCAGCGGCATGGCCGCGCCCACGATGAAGGCGGTGCCGGCGGCGAGCTCGACGAAGGTCGCGATGTAGGCGCTGACCATCGGCATCGGCACGCCGCCGCCCGCCATGATCTCCGCGGTACCGGACACGCCCCAGTCCGCCAGCTTCTGCCAGCCGTAGGCGAGGAGGACGAAGCCGACGCCCAGGCGGCCGATGAGGATGCCGATGTCGCGGGCGAGTTCCTTGTTCATGTGCTTACCCTTTCGGAGCGGGTCGGGTGGATCTCGTGATGGAACGGCGACGGTGCGGAACCGCCGCTGGGCGCGGTCGGCCCCGCCGAGGTCCTGCCACCGGGGGTGGCGGGAGCGTCGACGGGGTTCCGGGCGTGGAGGTGGTCGGGTCGGGGACGCGCGCGCCGGACCACGGCGGTCCGGCGGGCGGTCGGCGAGCGGATGGCGGTCGGGCCGGTCAGACGGTCCGGTCAGGCGCCGCGGCGCCCGCGGGCGAGCAGGTGCGCGTGGTCGGCGACGCGCCGGCCGAGGTGGGCGCCGGTCGCCAGGTCGGACTTGCTCATGGCGTCCGCGCCCTCGTCGCCGTTGGACTGCGCGGCGGCCCCCAGCCAGACCCCCAGCCGGTTGAGGTCGTCCTCCGTCTTGTGGCTGTAGTTCCAGCCGGGCATCAGGCCCAGACCGACCCAGTGCATGCCGTGCTGGGCGGCCAGCAGCGTGAAGTAGTGCAGCGTGTGGACCTTGTCCCCGCTCTTGGACGAGGAGTTGGTGAACCCGGCGGCGATCTTGCCCTCCCAGGCCTGCTCCACCCAGCGCTTGCCGGACTCGTAGGCGAAGGTGTGGAAGGCCGGGCTCGCGCTGCCCATGTAGGTGGGCGCCCCGAAGACGATGGCGTCGGCGGCGTCGAGGGCCGCCCAGTGGGAGTCCTCCATCCCGTCGACGGAGATCAGGTGCGTGGTGGTGCCCGGGACGTCGGCGGCCCCCTCCTCGACGTACTGGGCGAGCCTGGCCGTGTGCCCGAACCCGCTGTGGTAGACGACGGCGACCGAGACCGAGGTGCTGGTCATGAGTGGTGAGCTCCCTTTCGTGAGGGCCTGGGATCCGGCGCGGTGCTCGCCGCGGGATCCGTGCGGACCGGTCCACCCCGCACCGCCTCAGCGCGCGCGGAGGCGGACCCGCGTCCAGCATCCTCAACCGCGCGGTCCCGGCGAGCCGGTACTTCGAGCGGTTACACCTAGCCGAAAGAGGGACAGCCGACGGCGGACCGCCGGCCTTATGGTGGGTGTTATGGCACTGGAAGAGTGGGCCGATCCGGAGCACGCCCTGGCCTCGGTCATGACCGTGTTCGAGGCTCCCCTGAGTCAGACCCTTCCACGCTTGTCCGACGTCACGGACGAGCTCCTACCGCACCGTGCGGTGCTCATGCTCTCGGGCGACTGCGTCGCCTCGCCGCTGAGGTCGCACGGTGATCCCGCCCTGTGCGGGCCCGACGCCATGGCCGAGATGACGCGGCTGGCGGAGACGGTCGGGCTGAACAAGCCCTGGTTCGGCGAGGTCGACCTGGCCGGTGCCCGGCACCCCGCGGTGGCGGTCGCCGCGCGGCCCCGCCGTTCGGCCGGGTCGGTTCTGGCCCTGGTGCTCGACGAGGCGCCGGCGGAGGCCGACCCCCGGGGCATGGTCCTGCAACGGCTGTGGGAGCTGACCGCCGCGCACATCGCCGGGCTCAACGCCAAGGTGGAGCCCGCCTTCCTGTCGGAGCACCGCGTCGCCTCCGGTGAGCGCACACGCATCGCCACCGAGCTCTCCGACGCCCACGCCGCCCACCTCACCGCGCTGCTGAACGCTCTGCGCTCGCGCGACCTGCCCGACGCCCTGGCGCGGCGCACCGCCACCGACATCGCCGCCAACGCCCTGGTCGAACTCCGGGCGGCGAGCGAGCTGGAACTGAGCGAGCGCGAGGAGACCCTCGGGGAGGCCTTCGACCGGCTCGCCGACAAGCTGATCCTGTTCACCCGCCACAGCGACGTGGACCTGGAGCTCAGCACCCCCGAGCAGGCCGAGCTGCCGGTGCCGGCCGAGGTGGCCAACGCCGCCCGGGCGACCGTCCGCAGCGCCCTGCTCACCGTCCTCGAACAGCCCGGGGTGAGCCGGATCCGGGTCGCCTGGGAGGTCGGGGACGGATGCCTGTTGGTCTCCCTGCGCGATGACGGGCCGGGAACGCTCACCCCCGAGGCGCTCGGTGTGCACCGCCTGGCCGCGCGCCTGAGCACCGTCGAGGGGTCCCTCGATCTGGACTCGGTGCCCGGCTGGGGGAGCACACTGACCGCGCGGGTCCCCTTCGGCCCGCCGCGCAGCGCCGACGCCGACCCGCTGACGGCGCTCAACCCGCGGGAGGTCGACGTCCTGCACCAGCTGACGCTGGGCCGCCGCAACCGCCAGATCGCCCAGCACCTGCACATCAGCGAGCACACGGTCAAGTACCACGTCGCCAACATCCTCGACAAGCTCGGCGTGAGCTCACGCGGCGAGGCCGCCGCGGCCGCGCGGGGCTTCGGCCTCGTTCCGACGGCGAGGAACACCGCCTCCTGACCACCGGAAAAACATAACCGGAGTTCACGGAGTCGTCCGCCATTTGCTTTCTTAGAGCATGCAAAAAATGGCCCGGACGAGTATCGAAATGGTACTCGCCCGGGCCATTCTTGGTGCACTTGTCAAGCCGATGGCCAATGGTGGTCTACTACAAGAAGTAGTGTCGCCACCCTTGCGCCAAAGCGCCCTCACTGCAAGGCTTTTTGGCGCTGTGAGCAGTTATCGCATGCCCGGTGTGACACATTTTACAAAGGCTTGGCCCGTACGATTTCTACGGTTAGCCTCGGTCCGTAGGCTAAGAAAGTCGAGCCGACACGGGATTTCGGATTGCAGTACAGCGAAGTCTTCGGGGAGAAACTCGCAGTAACCAGACGGGCACGAAGAGCATAAAGGAACCGAACTCCACGGGGGAAGCCTTGCGATTCAACGTCCTCGGATCCATGGAAATCAACAAAGATGACAATAAGTCACTGCCCATCAACTCGTCGAAAACCGGCCAGGTAATCGCACTGCTCCTGGCCCGACGGCACGAGATCGTCAGTGCGGACACGTTGATCGAGGAACTCTGGGGGGAGTCTCCCCCGCGCAGCGCCATGACGACACTGCAGACCTACGTCTACCACGCGCGCAAGCTCTTCTCGCGGGAGTCCGTGGTCAGTGACGGGCGGGAGCTGCTCATCACGCGCTCGCCCGGCTACCTCATCCAGCTGGAGAAGCACGAAGTGGACGCCTGGGTGTTCGAGGAGACCGTGGAACACGGTCGCGCGCACCTGCGGTCCGGGCGGCCCGAACCCGCCGCCGCCCTCTTCCGCGAGGCGCTCCGGCTCTGGCGCGGACCGGCGTTCGCGAGCATCCAGCCCGGCAACGTCCTCCAGGCCCACGCCACCTACCTCGCCGAACTGCGCATCCGCGCCACGCACCTGCGCCTGCAGGCCGAACAGGCCATGGGGCAGTACGAGGACATCATTCCGGAGCTGCGCTCCCTCGTGATCTCCCACCCCCTCAACGAGTCCTTCCACGCGCAGCTCATCGACGCGCTGCACCGCTCCGGACGCCGGGCGGAGGCCCTGCACGCCTACCAGGAGCTGCGTGCCGTCCTGGACCGCGAGCTCGGGATCTCGCCCTCCCCCGAGGTCCAGCTCCTCCAGGTCGCGCTCCTGGACGAGGGGCGCCCCGCGGGCCGCCGGCCCCCGCACCACGCCGTGGGCGGAGCCCGGCCGCAGGCTCCCGCGCAACTGTGACCGGCCGGCCCGCCGACGCACCGGCCCGCACGGACCCGACCCGGCTCGCCCTGACCCTTCTACTGCTCGGCTCCACCCTGGGCGTGATGGCCGGATCGGTCATCACCCCGGTCCTGGAGGTCATCAGGCAGGACCTCGGCGTCTCCGGGACCCGCGCCGGACTCATCATCACCGCACACGGGCTGGCCATCGCGGTGGCCGGCCCGTTCGCCGGATGGCTGGTCGACCGCTGGGGCGTGCGCGTCCCGCTGGCGGCCGGCCTGGCCGTCTACGGACTCGCGGGCGGCAGCGGGCTGGTCACCGACACCTATCCGGCCCTGATCGCCGGGCGGGTGGTGTTCGGCGCCGGCGCCGCGGTCGTGTTCACCGCCACGACGGTCGCGCTGTTCAACCTCTACCGGGGCGCCGCGCGGGACCGTGTCATGGGGATGCGGTCGACCTTCACGTCACTCGGCGGGGTCGCGTGGCCGCTGCTGAGCGGGGCGGTCGGCGGGATCTCGTGGCACGCGCCGTTCGGCATCTACGTGATCGGCCTGCCGATGGCCCTGGCGGCTCTCGCGGTTCTGCCCCGCGCCCGGCCCGCGGCCCGGGGGCGGCCCGGAGACGGGAGGCGCGGGGACGGGGAGCGCGGGGACGGCGTCCGCGCGCTGTTTCGCGCCGGGCCGGCGCTGGCGGGACTGTACGGCCTCCAGCTCTTCGGCGCCGTCATCCTCTACAGCGTCGTGGTGTTCCTGCCCCAGCGGCTGTTCGAGGTCGGGGTGTCCCTGCCGATCCTGGTCGCCGTGTTCACCGCGTCCATCGGCGGGACGGCCAGTGTGCTCGGCCTGTTCTACGCCGCCGCGCGCAGGCGCCTGTCCTACGCCGCGCTGCTGCGGGCGGCGATGGCGGCGTGGGTGGCGGCGTTCCTCGTGCTGGGCCTGGCCGGGTCGCCCCTGTCCCTGTTCCCGGCGACCGTCCTGCTGGGCGTGGGCCATGGCATCGTGTTCCCGACGGTGACGACGATGGTCGGCGTGTCGGTCCCCGAGCGCCTGCGCGGCCGGGCGATGGCGCTGTGCGGCACGGCGACGTTCGTGGGGCAGTTCCTCTCGCCCCTGGCGGTGGGCCCGCTCGTGGACGCCACCGCCATCCCGACCGCCTACCTGACGGTGTCGGCCGTGACCGCGCTGCTGCTGGCCGTGCTGACCCTCTCCCGCGCCTACACGCGGTTCGCCCCCATGGACGGGGACGCGGACGCGGAAGGGGACGACGACGCGGGCGGGGCCGTGGCCCCGCACACCGCGCCGGTCACAGGAACGGACGCCACGGGGCCAGCACGATCTCGCTGAACTTGGCGGCGAACGGGCGCGCGCGCCACTCCTCCAGGGTGAGCTCGCGCGCGTTGCCCAGGTCGTTGCGGAAGACCTCCTCCAGGTGTTTGGCCACGCCCTCGTCGAACAGCTCCACGTTGATCTCGTAGTTGCCGGTCAGGCTCAGCCGGTCCACGTTGGCCGTACCGACCGTGCTCCAGTGGCCGTCCACCGTGGCCGTCTTGGCGTGGACCATGGCGTCCTCGTACAGCCACAGCCGCACCCCGCCCCGCAGGAGCGCGGTGTACTGGCCCCGCGCCATCCAGTCGGCCATGACGTGGTTGGACTCCTCCGGCACGAGGACGTTGACGTCCACCCCCCGCGCGGCGGCGTCGGTGAGTGCGCGCAGCAGCTCCCGGTCGGGGATGAAGTAGGCCATGGTGAACAGCACGCGGTCCCGGGCCCGGTCGATCGCCTCCAGGTACATCGCCCGGATGGGGTAGATGAGCTGTTCGGGGACGTTGCGGTGTACGCGCAGGCGGGAGTCCCACTCGGTGTGGCCGAACCCGGCCAGCTCGGGCCGACCCGGCGCGCGGTGCATGTTCCAGAAGTCGGAGAAGGCGTTCTCCAGCTCCCACACGCCCGGCCCGGTGACGCGCAGGTGGGTGTCGCGCCAGTCGGTGGCGTAGAGCGAGCCCACGTTGTACCCGCCGACGAACCCGGTCTCGCCGTCCACGCACAGGATCTTGCGGTGGTCGCGGCCGGACTTGCGGACGTTGAGCAGGAGCACGCCGGGCCGGAACGCCGGGTAGCGCAGGACGTGCACGCTCGGCGGGAACTCGAAGAAGCGGCGGGGCACGACCAGGTTGGCGAAGCCGTCGTAGATGACGTACACCTCCACGCCGCGCGCCGCGGCGTCGACGAGGGCCTGCTTGAATTCGCGGCCGACCCGGTCGCCCTTGACGATGAAGGACTCGAACAGGATCCGGCGGCGCGCTCCCCTGATCGCGGCGAGCATGTCGGTGTACACGTCCTCGCCGTAGGTGTACACGGTGGCGGTGCTCCCCCCGACCGGGAGTTCGGCCGGCAGGGTCCGCGGGAAGTCCACGCGGTGCTGGCGCACCCGCTTGCGCCAGTGGCCGATCGCCATGATGACGGCGGCCACCGCGACCTGCGCGGCCGCCATCCCCGCGATTCCCCATTTGATCGCTGACACGAGGGTGGAACGTCGCAAGATGGCCTCCCGAGGTGGGCGCCCGAAGAGTCGGGGCACACCCGACGCCGAAGGGCCGCCGCGTACCGGCACACGATGGACTCCCACCGTATCCCGGCGGCCCCCTCGGCCACCCGAACGCCCGCGACGTGTTCCACGCCGTGCCTGGTCACGGCGCCGACACGCCCGCCTAGACACGGCGCCGGCACACGAGGAGCTCCGTGGTCGGGCTCTCCCGGCGAGTGCGCACCAGACGGCGCTCCACCGGGTACAGGGCGGCGCCCGCCAGCCAGCCCGTGGCCCCGGTCAGGGCGGCCAGGCGCAGCACGCCGCCCCAGGTCTTGCGCCACGGCAGCGACGCGTCCACCTGGGCGTTCATCAGGACGAGCATGGGGACGCGGCGGACCAGGTCGAACCCGGCCTTGTTCGCGGTGCCCGCGATCCACTCCAGGGTGCGGTTCACCTGGTGCTCGCCGCGCTGCTCCGGGCGCTGGAGGCAGTTCTCGGACAGGACCAGCGTCCCTCCGGGGCGCAGGACCCGCGCGAACTCGCGCACAGCGCTCGCGTAGCGGTCGTCGTCGGTGATGTGGAAGAGCATGTCCATGCAGGACAGCGCGTCGAAGGAGGCGTCGTCGAAGGCGTCGAGGTCGGCCGCGTCCTGGCGGACGAACCGGTGGTCGGGGTAGCGCTCGCGCAGCCGCGCGACGGCGGCGTCGGTCATGTCGCAGCCGGTGATGTCAGCGGCCCCGAGCCGCTCCCACAGGCGCACGTAGAAGCCGGTGCCGCTGCCGACGTCCAGGACGCTGGAACCGGACAGGCCCAGACGCCCGGCCTCCCGGAGGAACACCTCCTCCCGGACCCGGTACATCCACGTGTTGAAGGGGCGCCCCAGGGCCCGGTAGCCGACGCCGCTCTCGGTCCAGTCCCGTTCGAGGCGGCGCTCCCAGAAGTCGCGGAGTTCGCTGTGCGTAGCCATGGGACCACCTTCACACCGCCGGGGCCGTGAATCCCGTCACCCGTCCGGTGTTTCGCCGACCGCTCCGCGGGTCAGACGGGGCGGTGCGCGACGATCCGGTCGAAGAACCCCAGGACGAGTCGGTCGTGGCGGTCGATCTTGAACCCGGTCCCGGTGACGATCTCCAGCGGTCGGCGCCGGGGGTGTTCCTTGCGCTGCTCGCGTCCGCGCAGCGGCCACCGGGTGTACTCGATGTGGTCGACCAGCGCCAGCCGCCCGCCGGGGCGGAGCACTCGCCACATCTCGGCCACGGCCGCGCGCTGGTCGGGGATGGTGCACAGGGCGAGCGCGCACACCACCGAGTCGAACTCGCCGTCGGCGAAGGGCAGGTCCTGGGCGTCCCCCTCCACGAAGGCGGCGTCGATCCCGACGGCCTCCGCCCGCTCCCGGGCCCGGGCGAGCATGCCGGGGCTCAGGTCCACCCCGGTCAGGTCGGTACCGGGCGGGTAGTAGGGCAGGTCGCGCCCGGTCCCGACCGCGATCTCCAGGACGCGGCCCCGTGCCCCGCCGCACAGCACCGCGCGGGTGCCGCCCAGCAGCCGGCGGTCGGCGCCCGCGCCCCGGTCGTAGCCGGCCGCCATCCGGTTCCAGTCGCTCCGTACGTTCGTGGTCCGCTCGTCCATGTCCGCCTCCGTAGGCCGTCCGTACCGGTCTCCTTGACCTCACGGCCAGTCTGGAAGTTAATGTCGACATGAAGTCAAGCGATGGCGAACTGACGATCGGCGAACTCGCGGCGGACTTCGGTCTGGCCACCCATGTGCTGCGGCACTGGGAGTCGGTGGGAGTGCTCCACCCGGCGCGGCGGGTGGGCGACCGGCGGCGCTACAACGACGAACACCGGTTCCGGGTGGCCCTGATTCTGCAGGCCAAGGCGGCGGGTCTGAGCCTGGAACAGATCCGCGAGGTGGTCGAGGCCCCCGACGGCACCGCCCGCCGGGACCGGCTCACGGCGTTCCTGGCGGAGCTGGACGAGCGGATCGAGCGGCTGCGGTCGGCGCGCGAACTCGTGGCGCACGCGGTCGGCTGCCCGCACGAGGACTTCCTCGCCTGCGCGCGGATGCGGGAGATCCTGCACGACTGCAGAATTCCGGGGAACGGGACGGCCGACGCGCACGTCTGTGTGCGCGAACCGTTCGGCGGCGACCGTGTCGTCCCCGACCGGTAGAACCGTGGTCGTCCGCCCCCTGTCGAGGAGCCCGTGTGCTGAACCATGACCACCTGACGGAGTTCGCCGGCCTGCCGGTCGTCGAGTTCCCCTCCCGGCAGAACGCCGGCAGCCCGCCGCCCGGGCTGCCCGCGGCGGCGGCCGACCCCGCCTCGGTCGCCTGGCGGCTGCGCGTCGACATGTGGCTCATGGACGAGGAGGAACCGTTCGAGGACTACTTCCACCGGTTCCTGGCCGAGGTGGACACCGGCCGGGTGGGCGCGCTGGTGGTCGGAGCCTGGGACTACGCCTTCGAGATGGTCCCGCCCACCGCCGTCCGCGACCTGCTCGTCGCCCACGCCGACCGGTTCCCGTCGCTGCGCGCCCTCTTCTTCGGCGACATCACCGACGAGGAGCTGCACATCTCCTGGATCGGTCAGGACGACATGTCGCCGCTGCTCAGCGCCTTCCCCAGGCTGACCGGCCTCACCGCCAGGGGCGGCCAGGACCTGCGCCTACACGTCGCCGAGCACGCGTGCCTGCGGCGTCTGTCCCTGGAGACCGGGGGCCTGGCGGCCGAGACCGCCCAGGGCGTGGTGACCTCGCGCCTTCCCGCGCTGGAGCACCTGGACCTGGTGTTGGGCATGCACACCTATGGCTGCGGGACCGGGCCCGACACCCTGGCCCCGCTCCTGTCCGGCCAGGTCCTCCCCCGCCTGCGCTCCCTCGGGCTGCGCTCCACCGAGGCGACCGACGCCTGGGTCCACGCCCTGGCCGACGCTCCGCTCCTGCCGCGGCTGCGCGTCCTCGACCTGTCGCTGGGCACGCTCACCGACCGGGGCGCGCGCGTGCTGCTGGACACCCCGGCCTTCTTCGGTCTGGAGCGCCTGGACCTGCACCACTCCTACCTGTCCGAGGGCGTGCGCGAGGAGCTGCGCACGGCCTTCGCCGCCTCCGGGACGGAGCTGGACCTGTCCCACCCGCAGAAGCTCGACGACCGGTTCGAGGGCGGCGAGGACAGGGAGGAGGGGGAGACCTGGGACGACTACCTCGCCGCCGTCCGCCCCTACTACCCCGCGGTCGGTGAGTGAGGAGGCCGCCCCGCGGGGACGGGTTCGTCCCCGCGGACTGCTAGAACAGGGTCCGCCCCACCCCTCAGGCCTGGAGAGCCGCCATGCCCAACAGAAGTGCCGCCACCGCGTTCGCCGGACTGCCGGTCGTGCCGTTCCCGGAGTCCGACACGTGGGAGGACGCCCCCGTACCGGCGGACGCCCTGGCTGACCCGGCGTCGGCGGCCTGGCTGCTGCGGATGGAGGAGCCGGAGGACTTCGAGGAGGCGGAACTGTCGGCCTACCTCGAACGGTTCGCGCGGTCGGTCGACCCCTCCTCGGTGCGGGCACTGGTCATCGGCAACATCGCGGACACGGACTACGAGTTCCAGGCGAGGACGGTCCGCGACCGGCTGACCGCCCTCGCCGATCGCATGCCGAACCTGCGGGCCCTGTTCTTCGGCGAGATCCTCCAGGAGGAGAACGAGCTGTCCTGGATCATCCAGGACGACCTCGCCCCGCTGTTCGCCGCGTTCCCCGGGCTCACCGAGTTCACCGTGCGCGGGACCGAGGGGCTGGCCCTGGCCATCGGCCGCCACGACCGCCTGCGCCGCCTCACCGTCGAGTCCGCCGGCCTGCCCGGCCGGGTCGTCCGCGAGATCGCCGCCTCGGACCTGCCCGCCCTGGAGCACCTGGAGCTGTGGCTCGGCACGGAGGACCACGGGAACGACACCACCGCCGACGACCTGGCGCCCGTCCTGTCGGGCGAGGCCTTCCCCGGCCTGCGCTCGCTGGGCCTGCGCAACACCGACGGGCTCGACGCGTGGATCCCGGCCCTGGCCGACGCCCCCGTCCTCGCGAAGTTGGACACGCTCGACCTGTCCCTGGGAACGCTCACGGACGAGGGCGCCCGCGTGCTCCTGGACACCCCCGCCTTCCGTCACCTCAGGCGGCTGGACCTGCACCACCACTTCCTGTCCGAGGGCATGGCGGCGCGGATGAGCGCGAGGTTCGCGGCCGCGGGGGCCGAGGTCGACGTTTCCGGCCGTGAGAAGCCGTACGTGGCGAACGGCCGGACCCACTACTTCCCGGCGGTCGGGGAGTGAGCGCGGCGCACCGGCCGCTGGCCGTCGTGGGCGTCCCCGGGCACCGCCGCCTGGAACTGTTCACCGCCGCCGCCCGGGACACCGGGCGGGCCGACCCGGTCGTGGTCCCCTGGCGCGACCTGGCGGTCGGACCCGTGGACCTGCCCGCGAACGCCCTGGTCCGGGTCGACTCCCCGGGCGAGGACGCCGAGACCGCGCGGCTGCTGCGCGGTCTGCCGCACGCACCCGACCTCTACCGGGCGGAGGGCACCGCGGCGCAGCACGCCGGGTTCCGGGCGGCCCTGGACCGGCTGGCCGACGCGGTCGCCGCCGCCCCCGGCGCCCACCTGCTCCAGGAGCCCGCCGACCTCGTCGACATGTGCGACAAGCGCCGCTGCCACGCGCGGCTGGCGGCGGCCGGGGTACCGGTCGCCCCCGCCCTGGAGGGACCGGTCACCGGGTACGCGTCGTTGCGCACGGCGATGGCCGAGCGCGGCTGGTCCCGCGTGTTCGTCAAGCCCGCGCACGGCTCGTCCGCCTCCGGGGTGATCGCGCTGGCGACCGCGCCCGGCGGGCGGATCAGGGCGGTCACCTCGGCCGACCTCGTGCGCTCCGACGACGGCTCGGTGGCCCTGTACAACAGCCTGCGGCTGCGCACCTACACCACCGAGGAGGACGTGGCGACGGTCGTGGACGCGCTGGCCCCCGACGGCCTGCACGTGGAGCGATGGGTGCCCAAGGCCGGGTTCGACGGCGCTGTGGTGGACCTGCGGGTGCTGGTGGTCGCGGGCCGTGCCACCCACACCGTGGTGCGGTCCTCGCGCTCGCCCATGACCAACCTGCACCTGGGCAACGCCCGCGGCGACCTGGACGGGCTGCGCGAGGCCATGGGGCCGCACGCCTGGAGCGCGGCGACGGCGGTCGCCGAGGCCGCCGGGGCGTGCTTCCCCCGGACGCTGCACGCGGGTGTGGACCTGCTCGTCTCCCCCGGCTGGTCCGCGTTCACCGTGTGCGAGGTCAACGCCTTCGGCGACCTGCTCCCCCGCGTGCTGCACGAGGGCCGCGACACCTACGCCGAACAGCTGCGCGCCCTGGACGACGGCCGCTTCCCCCTTCCCGCCCCCGCCCCGACCGCCTGACCACGCCGAGAGAACCGATGCACACCGCCACCACAGCCGAACTCGACATGAACACCGTGGTGGGCACGCACGACATCCTGCTGCTCACCCTGGACACCCTGCGCTTCGACACCGCCGACGCGCTCGCCGAGGCCGGCCGCACGCCGCACCTGGCCGGGCTGCTGACCGGCGGGCGGTGGGAGCGCAGGCACGCCCCGGCCAGCTTCACCTACGCCTCCCACCTGGCGATGCTCGCCGGCTTCCTGCCCACGCCCGCCGCTCCGGGACCGCATCCGCGCCTGTTCGCGGCCGACTTCCCCGGCAGCGCGTCCACGGCGCCGACCACCTGGACCTTCGACGCCCCCGACCTCGCCACCGGGCTGGCCGAGGCCGGATACCACACGGCGTGCGTCGGGGGCACGGGCTTCTTCAACCGGCGGTCGGCGCTGGGGTCGGTCCTGCCGGACCTGTTCCTGGAGAGCCACTGGGAGGAGGCGTTCGGCGTCACCGACCCGCACTCGTTCGAGAACCAGGTGGCGCGGGCGGTCCGGATCGCCACCGGGCGGCCCGTGGACCGTCCGCTGTTCCTGCTGCTCAACGTGGCCGCCTTGCACCAGCCCAACTGGTTCCACCTGCCCGGGGCGGTCCCCGAGGACGGCGACTCCCCCGCCACCCACGCCGCCGCCCTGGAGTACGTCGACCGCCACCTGCCGCCGCTGCTGGAGGCGATGACCGCCCGCCGCCCGTGTCTGGCGATCGTCTGCTCGGACCACGGGACCGCCTACGGCGAGGACGGCTACACCGGCCACCGGATCGGCCACGAGACCGTCTGGACGGTCCCCTACACCCACACGGTGCTGCCCCAGGGCCACACCGTCCGAAAGGAGACCCCGTGACGGCCGTGATCACCCCGCGCCCGGAACCGGTGCGCCCGGACTCGCCGTACCAGTCGTACGTGTACGCCTATCCGCACAAGAGCGCCTATCGCCCCTTCCCCGACCCGCCCGCGCTGTCCGAGGTGTGGCGGGGCGAGGACGTCGGCGCGCTCTCGCTGTACACGCACATCCCGTTCTGCGAGATGCGGTGCGGGTTCTGCAACCTCTTCACCCGGTCGACGCCCCCGGCCGAGCAGGTGAGCGCCTACCTGGACGCCTTGGAGCGGCAGGCCGACGCGGTGGCCGCGTCGCTGCCGGACGGGGCGGCGTTCGCCCGCGCCGCCCTGGGCGGCGGCACGCCCACCTACCTCACCGCCGACGAGCTGGTCCGGGTCTACGACCTCACCGAACGCGCCTTGGGCGTGGACCTGGCGACGGTCCCGGTGTCGGTGGAGACCTCACCCGCCACCGCCACCCCCGACCGGCTGGCGGTCCTGGCCGAGCGCGGCGCCACCCGGCTCAGCATCGGAGTGCAGAGCTTCCTCGACTCCGAGGCGCACGCGGCGGGCCGTCCGCAAAGGCGCGCCGAGGTCGACCGCGCCCTGGCCGCGATCCGCGAGCACACCCGGGCCGACCTCAACATCGACCTCATCTACGGCATCGACCGGCAGGACGCGCGGACCTGGGCGTACTCACTGGACACCGCGCTGGAGTGGGAGCCGGAGGAGGTCTACCTGTACCCGCTCTACGTCCGCCCGCTCACCGGGCTGGGGCGCCGCGCCCGCGACTGGGACGACCACCGGCTGGACCTGTACCGGCAGGGCCGCGACCACCTGCGCGAGCGCGGCTACGAGCAGGTGTCCATGCGGATGTTCCGCCGCGCCGACGCCCCGGAGGCGAGCGGTCCCGACTACTGCTGCCAGACCGACGGCATGGTCGGCCTGGGCTGCGGGGCGCGATCCTACACCTCCACCACGCACTACTCGTTCGACTACGCCGTGGGCGTGGGGCAGGTGCGGTCGATCATCGCCGACTTCACCGGCCGCGACGGGGCCGGGCTCTCCCGCGCCGAGGTGGGGTTCCGCCTCGACGGGGACGAGCGGCGCCGGCGCCACGTGCTCCAGTCGCTGCTGCGGACGGAGGGGCTGGACGCCGCCGCCTACGCCGACCGGTTCGGCGCGCGGCCCGAGGCGGACTTCCCCGACGCGTTCGCGGCGCTGGCCGGACGCGGCTGGCTGGCGCGGGAGGAGGGCGCGGCGCGGGTGCGGCTGACCGAGGAGGGGCTCGCGCACTCCGACGCGATCGGCCCGCTGTTCTTCTCCCCGGACGTGGTCGCCCTCATGGCCGACTACGAGGCCCGGTGAACGCGGCGGACGCGGCGGGCGCGGCGGACGCGGCGGGCGCGGCGGGCGCGCCCGGTTCGGCGCCTCCCGCCCGGGGACTGCCGTCGCACCTGACCCTGCTCTACCGGGGGCCGCTGGCCAGCTGCGACTACGACTGCCCGTACTGCCCCTTCGCCAAGCGCCGGGACCGGCCGGAGACCCTGCGCGCGGACCGGGCGGCGCTGGAGCGCTTCACGGACTGGGTCGCCGACCGGGAACGGGAGCACCCCGGCACCCGGATCTCGGTGCTGTTCACGCCGTGGGGCGAGGGGCTGGTCCGGTCCTGGTACCGCACGGCGATGGTCCGGCTCAGCCGCCTGCCGCACGTGGAGCGGGTGGCGATCCAGACCAACCTGAGCGGGCGCGTGGAATGGCTCGCCGGCTGCGACCTCGACACCGCCGCCCTGTGGACCACCTACCACCCCGGCGAGGTCACCCACGAGCGGTTCCTGGCCAAGGCCCGGCGCCTGGTCGAACTGGGGGTGCGGTTCAGCGTCGGCGTGGTGGGCGAGCCGGACCACCTGGAGGCGGCCCGGCGGATGCGCGCCGCGCTGCCCGAGGGGGTGTACCTGTGGGTCAACGCGGCCGAGGGCCGGGCCTACACCGACGCCGAGGCCGCCGCGTGGCAGGGACTCGACCCGCACTTCCACTACAGCCGCCACCCGCACGCCAGCCGTGGCCTGCCCTGCCGGACCGGGGACAGTGTGCTGTCGGTGGACGGGGACGGGAACGTGCGCCGCTGCCACTTCGTGGACGCGCCGCTGGGGAACCTGTACGACGGGTCGTTCCTGCGCCGGATCGGACCGCGCGCGTGCCCGCTGGCCTCGTGCGACTGCCACATCGGCTACGTGCACCTGGAGTCGCTGGACCTGTACGACGTCTTCCGGGGCGGCGTGGTCGAGCGGGTGCCCGCCGAGTTCGGGCGCCCGCCGTTCGGTCTCCTCCCGGCCTGAGGACGGCCCCGGCTCAGGTTCCCGCGGTCGCTTGCTCGCGCGGACGTCCCCGGAAGACCTCGCGCCGGTGCCAGGCGATGTGGTCGGCCTCGACCGGCGCGTACCCCGGCTGGGGGTCGTGGGAGCGGCGCCCGGCCAGGGCGTGCACGACCTGCTCGGCGCCGGCCGAACGGCCCACGAACCGGGTGGAGACGGTGACGGCGCGGTCGTCGGTCAGGCCCAGCACGCCCCGGTCGAAGAGCCGGTGGTGGATCGAGCACAGGCACAAGCCGTTGCCCGGGTCGTCGGGCCCGCCGAGCGCCCACCACCGCACGTGCGCCGCCTCCAGGCCGACCGTGAGGCCGTCGATCCAGCCCTCGAAGCCGCAGAACGCGCAGCGGTGCTCGTAGGCGGTCAGCACCTCGTCCCGGAACCCGGGATCGCGCCGCGCGCCGGCCGGCCGGAGGTCGGACCCTGGCTCCGCGTCGGCGTCCAGGGCCAGCCCGGCCAGCAGCCGGATGTCGTCGTGCAGGGACGGCGCGAAGTTGGCGTCGAGCAGGTGGCGGGCGATGCGGTCCAGCAGCCCGGGTTCGGTGTCCAGTGCCCGGAGCAGGTCGGGGCTCAGGGCGCCGCGCGCGTTCGTGCGGCGCAGCGCGGTCGGGCTCGCGTCGGATGTCCCCTCGCCCTCAGCGGTCGTGACCGTCCAGAACCCGTCCGTGGCCAGGTGGTGGAAGGGATAGGCGGGCGTGGTCCGCCGGGGCGGCCCGAACTCCCGGAGGAGCCGGGACAGGTGCTGCTCCGCCTCCGCGTACTCGATCGGCCGCGCACCGTGCCGCTGGTGGTGGCCGAGTGCGTACAGGAGCAGGAGAGGTTTGTGGCGCGCGGTAGCCGTTCTGCCCCCAGCGCCTGACGGAGGCGATCCGGTCGAGCCAGTCCATGGCCGGGAGCCTACGGCCCGCCGCCGGCGCTGTCCCCGGCGGCCGTCATAATCCGAGACATGGTCTTTCCCCGGGTCATCGCGACCGATCTCGACGGCACCCTCCTCCGCTCCGACGGCTCCCTCTCCGCCCGCACCCGCCACGCCCTCGGCCTCGCGGTCGAGGCCGGGGCCCGCGTGGTGGTCGCCACCGCCCGCCCGCGACGCGCCACCGACATCGTCTCCGACCAGCTCGACTGCGGCGCCGTGGTCTGGAGCAACGGGTCCCACTACCGGGCCGCCGGCGGTGAGGACCGCTTCCGCGCGATCGGCGCCGTGACCGCCCGTACCGTCATCGAGAAGCTCGGGCAGGCGCTGCCCACGCCGGGGTTCGGCGTGGAGACGGGCGCGGCGTTCTTCCACGAGCCCGCCTACCTCCCCGGGCCGATGTCCGTCGCCTGGGACCGCGAGATCGTCTACTCCACGGAGGAGCTGGTCGACCGGGCCACACCGGTCGCCAAGCTCGTGGTCCGCTCCCCCGACGAACCCGTCCACCTCATGCACGCGGCCGCCCTCACGGCGGTCGGCCCCCTGGTGGAGGTGACCTACTCCGGCGCGCACAGCCTGCTGGAGCTGAGCGCCCCCGGGGTGACCAAGGGCAGCACGCTGGCGCTGCTGTGCGAGGAATGGGGAGTGACGGCCGAGGAGGTCGTGGCGTTCGGCGACATGCCCAACGACCTGCCCGCCCTCACCTGGGCCGGACGGGGCTACGCGATGGCCGGCGGCCACCCCGGCCTGCTCGACCCCGCCCTCGGCCTCCACCGCGCCCCCTCCAACCAGGACGACGGCGTGGCCCAGGTGGTCGAACGCCTCCTCACCGACCTCTGAGTTTCTTGGGGGCTGCGGCTGTGCTTTTCTGGGGCCTCCGCCTGTGTTTTTTGGGGCCTCCGCCTGTGCTTTTCTGGGGCCTCCGCTCGTTCCTCGCTTTGGCCCGTGCTCGGGGCGCTGGGAGGCCAGTGTTCTTCGTCGTCGACTTGCCTTGCTCGCAAGCTCGCTGCGGCCCCGTCTCCTCCTGCAGAACACTGGCGCGCCCCGAGCCAACCCCCCAGCGGTCCCCACACCTGTAGAGGCTTCAACCCCCCTGTGGTGACCGTGAGCGGAACCGGCCACGCCCAACCCCCTGCGGCCCCGGAGGTGCGCATGCACGCGTTCAACCCCCTGGGCCTCAGGTCCAGCGGGTTGAAGCGGTACGAAAGCGGCCTACCTCGACCCGAGGGGGTGAGAGGTACGCGGTTCCGCCTGCGGGACCCAGGGGGGTTGATCGGGCCAAAGCGAGGAACGAGCGGAGGCCCAAAGAAGGCACAGGGGTGAGGGGCGCGCCGGTGCCTGCAGGAGGAGTCTCTGCCGCCAGCGAGCTTGCGAGCCAGGCAGTAGCGACGACGAAGGCCCCGGCGTGAAGCGCCCCGAACCCAACCCGGCATCAAGCGCCCCGAACCTGATCGACTTCCTCGTGGTAGGTCCGGCGGGTCCGTTCGGTGTGCTCGCCCATCAGTCGCAGCGCGGTGTCGGCGTCGCGGGCCTCGATCGCGTCCACGAGGTTCTCGTGCTCGTCCCAGGAGGCCGCGCCCCGGATCCGCGCGACGGGGGCGTAGTACCAGCGGACCCGGCGGTCGACCTGGCCCGCCAGTTCGGCGAGCACCCGGTTGCCCGAGGCCTCGGTGACGGCGCGGTGGAAGTCGGCGTTGGCCTCGACGACGGCGTCGGTGTCGGCCCGCTCGGCGGCGGCGCGCCCGACCGCCACCAGCTCGCGCAGCCGGGCGATCTGCTCGGGGGTGGCGTGCTCGGCCGCCAGGCGGGCGGAGTCGGTCTCCAGCAGGGAGCGCACCGCCAGCAGCTGGTCGGCCTCGCTCTCGGTGGGGGTGTGCACGAACGCCCCGTAGCCGGGCCGCAGGTCCACCCACCCCTCGTTGCTGAGCCGCTGCATGGCCTCGCGGACCGGCTGCCGGGACACGCCCAGCGTCTGGGCCAGCTCGGTCTCGACCAGGTGCTGGCCCGGGGAGAGCGTGCGGGTGGTGATGAGGTCGAGGATGGCCTCGTACACGGCCTCCCGAAGCGGTACCGGGCGCTGTACCCGACTCGTGGCGGCGTTCAATCCCTGCGGGGACATAGGACGGCTCCCGGATCCGTGCGTGGTCATTGCAGACAGTGTACGAAGAACAATGCTCGTGCGAGTCACGTCGGGACCGCCACGAGTTCGACCGTGCCGTCGGCCGCGGTCCCCCGCGTCGTCGGCGGCAGGACCGCCAGGGCGTCCGCGGCGGCGGCTCCGCGCAGGTCGGCGGGCCCGTGCGACTCGGTCTCCACGGCGAGGTCTCCGTGCACCCGCACGGGCAGCAGGCGGGTGTCAATGGGGTGGGGATCCGTCATCGCCGACAGCCGGGCCCGCCGCCCGCCGTGCGCGGGGTCCCTCCGCCCGGTACGTCCGCACAGCACGGGCACGAGCAGGGTGAGCGCGGCGGCCAGCGCGGCGCCGGGGTTGCCCGGCAGTCCGACGACCACGGCACCCGAGGGCAGGACCGCGAGCAGTTGCGGGTGGCCCGGACGGCAGGCCACTCCGTCCACCACGATCCTGGCCCCGAGGGCGGCGAGCGCGGCGCGCAGGTGGTCGGCCGGCCCCGCCGAGGACGAGCCGCCGACCGCGGCGACGTGGTCCCCGGGGAGGGCGGCCAGCGCCGAGACCAGGGGGGCGCGGCCGTCGGGCAGCGCCCGCGGCTCCTCGCACCGGCCGCCGGCCCAGGCCACGAGTCCGGGCAGGACGGGGCCGATGGCGTCGCGCACGGCTCCGGGCCGGGGGCGGCCTGAGTGCACGATCTCGTCCCCGGTGATCAGGACGCGGACCACGGGGCGGGTGACGGGCAGGGTGTCCAGGCCGAGTCCGGCCGCGAGGCCGAGCAGGGCCGGGGTCACCGGAGCGCCGCGCCGGGCCGCCAGTGCCCCGGCCGGGACGGTCTCCCCGCGGCGCCGGATGTGCCGCCCGGGCGCGCACGCCCCGTGGACGACGGTGCCGGCCGCCTCCGCCTCCTCGTACGGCAGGACGGCGAGCGTGCCGTCGGGGACGACCGCTCCGGTGGCGATCTCCACGGCCTCGCCCCGGCGCAGGCGGGCGACCGGAGCACCGCGCCCGGCCAGCGAGCGCCCCAGGACGGACCAGGGGCCCTTCCCCGCCACCGCGTACCCGTCCATCGCCGCGGTGTCGAGCGCGGGCACGTCGATCGCCGACACGAGGTCGGCGCCGAGGACGGCACCGAGGGCCGCCGGAAGCGGCACCTCGGCCGTGGGCGATCCGCCCTCGGCGCCGGTCTTGCGCGCGGCGTCGCGCGCCGCGGGCCAGGACAGGGACCCGTGAGGACGGGTTCGGACGTGAATAAGCGGAGAAGTTTCCGAACCGTCCGCGTCGAGCATTCCTTCTCTCCCTGCCGCTGAGGGGTATGGCGATTCTTGGAGAATACTGTATACAGTATGTGAATGGGAAGGAGTTGCTCATGCGAATCGCAGTCCTGGGCGCCGGAGCCATCGGAGCCTACGCGGGCGCGGCCCTGCACCGAGGCGGCGCCGACGTCCACCTTGTCGCCCGCAACGAACACCTGAAGGCCATGCGCGAGAACGGCGTCCGGGTCCTCAGCCCGCGCGGCGACTTCACCGCGCATCCGCACGCGACCGACGACCCCTCGGAGATCGGTCCCGTCGACATCGTCTTCCTCGGCCTCAAGGCCCAGTACTACGCGGGCTGCGGCTCCCTGCTGCGCCCCCTGCTCGGCCCGAACACGGCGGTCGTCGCGGCGCAGAACGGCGTCCCGTGGTGGTACTTCCACGGAGTCGAGGGCCCGCTGGCCGGCCACCGGATCGAGAGCGTGGACCCCGGCGGCGCGGTCAGCCGCGTCATCCCCGTCGAACGCGCCATCGGCTGCGTGGTCTACGCGGCCACCGAGATCGAGGGACCGGGGGTGATCCGGCACATCGAGGGCACCCGGTTCTCCATCGGCGAGCCGGACCGCTCGGACTCCGCGCGGTGCCGCGAACTCTCGGCCGCGATGGAGGCCGGCGGACTCAAGTGTCCCGTCGAGCACGACCTGCGGGAGGACATCTGGGTCAAGCTCATGGGCAACATCGTCTTCAACCCCCTGAGCGCGCTGACCCGGTCGACCATGGCGCAGATCTGCCGCAACCGCTCCACGCGCGACCTGGCCCGCACGATGATGAACGAGACGCTGGAGGTCGCCGAGCGGGTGGGAGTGCGCCCGAGCGTGTCGATCGACCGGCGGCTGGCCGGTGCCGAGCGCACCGGAGACCACCGCACCTCGACCTTGCACGACCTCGAACGCGGGCGCACGATGGAACTCGACGTGATCCTGTCCGCCGTCGTCGAACTGGCCGACCTGACCGGTGCCCCCGTCCCGACGCTCCGCGCGGTCGACGCCGTCGCGGGGCTGCTGAACCAGCGGGTGGCCGAGGCGTCCTGACGCCCGGCGACCCCCGCACCCTTGTCCGCCTCGGATCCATGCTGTATCCAGTATCCATAGGCCACGACCACCAAGCGAGGGCCCTCATGGACTTCTCCGCCCCCTACGACCGACTCACCCGACCCCTCGTCCGCGACGGCGGCGAGCTGCGCCCCGCCTCCTGGGAGGAGGCGCTGGACCGTGCGGCCGCCGGGTTCCGCCGCGGCGTCGAGGAGCACGGGCCCAACTCCTTCGGGATGCTCTCCTGCGCCCGCGCGACCAACGAGATGAACTTCATGGCACAGAAGTTCACCCGCGTCGTGATCGGCACCAACAACGTCGACTCCTGCAACCGCACCTGCCACGCCCCCAGCGTCGCCGGGCTCTCGGCCGCCTTCGGCTCCGGCGGGGGGACCTCCTCCTACGCCGAGGTGGAGGACACCGACCTCATCGTCATCTGGGGCGGCAACCCCCGCTTCGCCCACCCGATCTTCTTCCAGCACGTGCTCAAGGGGGTGCGCAACGGGGCCCGGCTCTTCGTGGTCGATCCGCGCCGCACGTCCACGGCCGAGTGGGCCGACCGCTGGCTCGGCCTCAACGTCGGCACCGACATCCCGCTGGCGCACGCCATCGCCCGGGAGATCCTGCACGCGGGACTGGCCAACGAGACCTTCATCGAGCGCGCCACCAGCGGGTTCGAGGAGTACCGGGCCCTGGTCGAACCGTGGACGCTCAGCGCCGCGGAGGCCGAGACCGGCGTGCCGGCGGAGGCCATCCGCGAGCTGGCCCACGCCTACGCCCGCGCCGAGCGCGCCCAGATGTGCTGGACGCTCGGCATCACCGAGCACCACAACGCCACCGACAACGTCCGTTCCCTCATCAACCTCGCCCTGCTCACCGGCCACGTCGGCCGGCACGGCTCGGGCCTCAACCCGCTGCGCGGCCAGAACAACGTGCAGGGCGGCGGCGACATGGGCGCGATCCCCGACCGCCTCGCCGGCTTCCAGGACGTCCTGTCCGCCGAGGTCCGCTCGAAGTTCGAGGACGCGTGGGGACGCCCCATCCAGGACACCAAGGGCAAGACCCTGACCCAGATGTTCGAGGCGATGGAGGAGTCCGAGCTCAAGACGCTCTACGTCATCGGCGAGAACCCGGTCCAGTCCGAGCCCGAGACCCACAAGACCACGAGCCGCCTGCGCAACCTCGACCACCTGGTCGTGCAGGACATCTTCCTCACCCGCACCGCCGAACTGGCCGACGTGGTGCTCCCGGCGAGCGCCTCCTGGTGCGAGTCGGACGGGACCTTCACCAACAGCGAGCGCAGGGTCCAGCTCGTCCGCAAGGCCCTGGACCCGCCGGAGGGCGCCCGCGACGACATCGAGATCATGTGCGACCTGGCCACCCGGCTCGGCTACGACTGGGAGCGGCCCGCCGCCGAGGACATCTGGAACGAGGTCCGCTCACTCTCGCCCATGCACCGCGGCATGAGCTACGCGCGTCTGGAGGAGCACCAGGGCATCCAGTGGCCCTGCTACTCCGAGGACGAGCTGGAGCCCACCTTCCTGCACCAGCGGCTGTGGGCCCAGGATCCGGCCGAGCGCGGCGAACCCGCGCCGTTCGGCATCGTGGGCCACTCCCCGCCGGTGGACCTGCTGGACGAGGACTTCCCGTTCCGCCTGACCACCGGCCGGCGGCTGGACGACTACAACACGGGCGTGCAGACCGGCGGGTTCTCGTCCCCGCTGCGCCGCGGCGAGCTGCTGGACCTGTCCCCCGAGGATGCGGCCAAGCTCGGTGTGGCCGACGGTGAGGTCGTCCGCGTGTCCTCGCGCCGGGGCTCGGTCCTGGTGCCGGTGTCGATCGACGACTCCATGCGCCCGGGGCTGGTCTTCATGACCTTCCACTTCCCGGACCAGGTGGACACCCAGCTGCTGACCATCGACGCCACGGACCCCATCGCCGGGACGGCCGAGTACAAGGCCGCCGCGGTGAACATCGAACGGGTCTCCCAGGGCGCCGAGGAGCCGGTCTCCGCCCGTTGAGGCGCCACTCCGCGGTCGGAGCCGCCGCCCGCCGGGGCCCGCAGTGGGCCCCGGCGGTGCGGCAGGCTGCCCTGTACCCGTCCCTCGGGGTGGGCGGCCGCGGCCACGAGGCCACCCACCCGGACCCGGATCCCGCCCCGGTTCACACTGGGGGGTTGTCATCCGGCCGTACACATCATACTGTCCACTGCATACAGAATCCTG
This sequence comes from Nocardiopsis aegyptia, assembly GCF_013410755.1. Classification (GTDB taxonomy): domain Bacteria; phylum Actinomycetota; class Actinomycetes; order Streptosporangiales; family Streptosporangiaceae; genus Nocardiopsis; species Nocardiopsis aegyptia. The sequence continues at coordinate 4,443,190 of NZ_JACCFS010000001.1, read as the reverse complement.
TGATCTGGCTTACACGCGATGAAGAGGTGACCCAGGCGTGGACCTGAGATTCCTGGACGAGACGCCCAACGATGCCGAACGCGAGGCCGTCGACTCCGTCCTGGGACCGCCCGAGTCCGGTTGGGACGGCGGCACCCGGCTGGACACCGACCTGCGCTATGCCCGGGGCGGCCACACGGCCCGCGACCGGCGCGACCTGCTCCTGCCCGCGCTGCACGCGATCAACGACCGTGTCGGCTGGATCAGCCGCGGCGCGCTCGACCACGTCTGCCGCCGGCTCACCATTCCCCCGGCCGAGGCCTACGCCGTCGCCTCCTTCTACGCGATGTTCGCGCTCCAGGAGCGTCCCCGGCGGGTCGTGCACCTGTGCACCGACATCGCCTGCGCGGCCAAGGGCTCGGGACCCCTGCGCGACCGGCTCGCCGAGCGCGCCGGCCCGCCCGGCGGCCACGACGGCGACGTGACCTGGCACGAGAGCCCCTGCCTCGGGATGTGCGAGCGCGCACCCGCCGCCCTGGCCATCGAGGCCGGAACCCGACCCCGGTACGCCGTCGCCGCGCCCGCCACACCGGAGGCGCTCGACACCCTGGCCACGGCCTCCCCCGACCCCGCCGCCAACGGCCACGCGAACGGCCACGCCGCCGGCCCCTCGGCCAACGGCCACGGCCCCGGTCCCGCCGACCGGGACCACCCGGCCGCGCCCACCACCTTCGACGGGGCCCCGCTGCCCGGGACCGACCCCGAGCCCGACCCCGCCGACGCCGTCCCCGACGCCGGCTCCTCCGACCACGTGCTGCTGCGCAGGATCGGCCGGGTGGACCCGCTCAGCCTGGACGACTACCGGGCCGAGGGCGGCTACTCCGCCCTGCGCGAGGCACTGCGCATGGGCCCGGCCGGCGTGCTGCGCGAGGTCTCCGACTCCGGCCTGGTGGGACGGGGCGGCGCGGCCTTCCCCACCGGACGCAAGTGGCAGGCGACCGCGAGCCAGCCCGACCGCCCGCACTACCTCGTGTGCAACGCCGACGAGAGCGAACCGGGCACCTTCAAGGACCGCGTGATCATGGAGGGCGACCCGTTCTCCCTCATCGAGGCCATGACCATCGCCGGGTACGCCATCGGCGCCCGCACCGGCTACCTCTACATCCGCGGCGAGTACCCGCGGGCCCTGCGCCACCTGGAGAACGCGATCACCGTGGCCCGGGAGCGCGACCTGCTCGGCGACGACGTCCTGGGCTCGGGGTTCTCGTTCGACATCGAGATCCGGCGGGGGGCCGGCGCCTACATCTGCGGCGAGGAGACCGCGATCTTCGGCTCCATCGAGGGCGAGCGCGGCGAGCCGCGCACCAAGCCGCCCTTCCCCGTCGAGAAGGGGCTCTTCGGCAAGCCGACCGCCGTCAACAACGTCGAGACGCTGGTCAACGTGCTGCCGATCCTCCTCATGGGCGGTCCCGCCTACGCCGCGGTCGGCACCGAGGGCTCCACCGGGCCCAAGCTGTTCTGCCTCTCGGGCGGTGTCCGCCGCCCCGGCCTGTACGAGCTGCCGTTCGGCGCCACCCTGCGCGACCTCATCGAGGCGGCGGGCGGCATGCCCGAGGGGCGCAGCATCCAGGCCGTCCTGCTGGGCGGCGCGGCCGGGGCCTTCGTCCGCGGCGACGAACTGGACATCCCCCTCACCTTCGAGGGGGCGCGCGCGGCGGGCACCACCCTGGGCTCGGGCGTGGTCCTGGTCCTGGACGACACCGCCGACCTGGTCGCCACGCTCGTCCGCGTGGCCGCCTTCTTCCGCGACGAGTCCTGCGGGCAGTGCGTCCCCTGCCGGGTCGGCACCGTCCGACAGGAGGAGTCCCTGCTGCGGATCAGCCGGGGCGGGGACGCCGCGAGCGAGGTCGCCCTCCTGCGCGAGGTCGGCCAGGCGATGCGCGACGCCTCGATCTGCGGCCTGGGCCAGACCGCGTGGAACGCCGTCGAGTCGGCCGTGGACCGGCTCGGGCTGTTCGGCCCCGCACCGGGCGAGCCGGCCGGGAAGCAGACCTCCTGATGCCCACAGCCACCAGAGCACACACCGCCCCGGGCACGCGGGCGGCGACGAAGGAGAGCACATGACCGTCCCCGTTCACCTCGCACCGCCCAAGCGCCTGATCGACGCGACGATCGACGGCGAGGAGGTGCGCGTCCCGGAGGGCACCACGGTCCTGGACGCCTGCTCGGCCTCCGGGACGGAGATCCCCACCCTCTGCTACGGCGACACCCTCGCCCCGCGCAACGCCTGCCGGGTGTGCGTGGTGGAGGTGGAGGGCGCGCGCACGCTCGCCCCCGCCTGTTCCCGCAAGCTGGAGCCCGGCATGTCCGTCAACACCGACTCCGAGCGCGTGCGGCACAGCCGCAAGCTCGTCCTGGAACTGCTCGGCTCCTCCGTCGACCTGTCCACCACCCCGAAGGTTCCGGAGTGGATGGACCGCTACGAGGCGGAGCCGGACCGCTTCGGCCCGCGCGCGGAACCCGCGCCGCTCGGCGAGCGCGACGCCCGCCGCGCGGGCGAGCACGAGGCCGGGGACGGGACGGTGGCGGCCACGGTCGAGCAGCCGCCCAAGATCGACAACGACCTGTACGTGCGCGACTACTCCAAGTGCATCATGTGCTACAAGTGCGTCGACGCCTGCGGCGACCAGTGGCAGAACTCGTTCGCCATCGGGGTGGCCGGGCGCGGGTTCGACGCCCGGATCTCGACCGAGCACGACGCCCCGCTGACCGACTCGGCCTGTGTGTACTGCGGCAACTGCATCGAGGTGTGCCCGACCGGCGCGCTGTCGTTCGCGACCGAGTTCGACATGCGCCAGGCCGGCACCTGGGACGAGGAGGCCCAGACCGAGACGACGACGATCTGCACCTACTGTGGGGTCGGCTGCAACCTGACGCTGCACGTCCAGGAGAACGAGATCGTCAAGGTCACCTCCCCGCACGACAACCCGGTGACCCATGGAAACCTGTGCATCAAGGGCCGGTTCGGTTTCCAGCACGTGCAGCGCCGGGGCGAGGGTGCCGGCAAGGGAGCGGAGAAGGGCCCTCTGTAGGAGGGTTCCGCGCGGGGCACGGGTTCGGTCACAGTAGAGGCGGATGCACCGGAAGGCGGTGGGCGGTCATGGGTCGGGTCACGGTTCGCGACAAGGTGCTCAGGATCAGGGACGGGTCGGCGTCCGAGCGCGTGGACACGATGGTCGTGGAGGAGCCGCTGGAGATCCGGCTGGACGGCTCGCCGCTCAGCATCACCATGCGCACGCCCGGCCACGACTTCGACCTGGCGGCGGGCTTCCTGGTGGGAGAGGGCGTCATCGCCCGCGAGAGCGACCTGGTCGCCATCCGCTACTGCGCCGGAGCCACCGAGGACGGCTCGAACACCTACAACGTGCTCGACGTGACCCTGGCCGCGGGCGTCCCGGTGCCCGACACCTCGCTGGAGCGCAACTTCTACACCTCGTCCTCGTGCGGGCTGTGCGGCAAGGCCAGTCTGGACGCCGTGCGCACGCAGGCCCCGTGGAACGTCGCCGGGGACGGGCTGCGGATCGGGGTCGACACGCTCACCGCGCTGCCGGACCGCCTGCGCGCCGCCCAGCGGGTGTTCGACCGCACCGGCGGCCTGCACGCGGCCGGGCTCTTCACCCCCGAGGGCGAACTGCTGGCGCTGCGGGAGGACGTGGGCCGCCACAACGCGGTCGACAAGCTGGTCGGATGGGCGCTGCGCTCGGACCGGGTACCGCTGGCCGACACGGTGCTGATGGTGTCCGGGCGCGCCTCGTTCGAGCTCGTACAGAAGGCCTGGATGGCCGGAATCCCGATGATGGCGGCGGTCTCGGCTCCTTCGTCCCTCGCCGTCGAGCTGGCCGCGGAGGCGGGGATGACCCTCGTCGGCTTCCTGCGCGGCAGCTCCATGAACGTCTACGCCGGACGGCAACGGATCCTTTTGGAGGGGGCGCCCAGCGCGCCCCCTGCGGCCACCGAGGGAATCCGCGTTCCGGGTCGGTAGACGCGGGTCCGGCCGGCGCGCTAGCCCCCTGCGCCGACCGGACCCGACCCCGTACTCTCCCGGCCCGGCCGCGCACGGCCGGGCCGGGCCGGCCGATCAGCCGGTGAGGAGGGTCAGGTTCCACCGCTCCAGGATCGGGTTGACCGGCTGGAAGTAGGTGGTTCCGCCCGAGGTGCAGTCGCCCGAGCCGCCGGAGGTCACACCCTGGGCCTCGGTGCCGGCCAGCCAGGAGCCGCCGGAGTCACCGCCCTCGGCGCACGCGGTGGTCCGCGTCAGGCCGTGGACGTGCTGTCCGCGCGGGTAGCGCACGGTCTGGTCCTTGGCCTCGATGACGCCGCACTGCCATCCGGTCGTCCGGCCGGAGCGGCACACCGCGGCGCCCACGGGCGCCTCCGTCGAGCCGGTGACCGTCACGGCGCCGCCGTCGTAGTCGTTGACCAGCGGGGTGGCGGTGAAGTCGGGGTTGGTGATCTCCACCCACGCCATGTCGCTCCTGGGGAAGACCGATCCGGCGACCGTGCCGATCTGCTGGGTGCCCGGCACGTCGTTCCAGGTGTCGGAGCCCTCGTCGCCGCAGTGGCCCGCGGTGACGTAGCCGCCCACGACGCCGAAGCCGACGGAGCAGACGTACCAGCTGCCGGAGTCCTGGAAGTAGTACGGGTTGCCGCCGACGATGTCGGTGTAGGTGCGCGGCCGGTCCGCGCTCTCCTGGACGGTGACGGCGTCCACGCCGGCCTCGGCGGCGAGGGCTTCGGCGTCCTCGGCCGCGCCCTCGTCTACCTCGATGACGACGGAGTCGAGTTCCGGGTCGGCGTACCAGCCGTGGACGGTGTCGGGGGCGTCGGCCGTGTCCAGGGCCGCCACCGCGTCACCGAGCACGTCCTCGCCGTGGGAGACCAGATCCGGTTCGGCCCCCGCCCGGCGGACGTCGCCGATCGCCGCGGCGTCGGTGACCTGGACGGTGAGTTCGTGGGTGTCGGTGTCGAAGACGGCTCCGCCGAAGTCGGCGCCGAGCTCGTCGCGCAGCTCGGCCTCCAGCTCCGCGGCCTCGGCCTGGGCGTCGAGGAGATCGGTGACACCGGCCTCGGAGAGACCGAAGGCCTCCTGCATGGCGGCCATCTGCTCGTCGGGGAGATCGGTGGGAACGCTGTCGGCGGAGACCGCGCCGGTGGCGGTCAGAGCCAGTCCGAACGCGAGGGTGGCGGTTCCGACGGCTCGCCCGAGGGGGGATCGATGCAAGGTACTGCCCTTTCCTGGGGGACCTGGACAGGATCGCGCTCCTGAGCCAGGAGGGTGGACATTTCGCCCGTGTGCTCACGGGGTGGTGAACACCGGGCCCAAAGTAAAGGACCCTCTCTCGGGCGGCAACAGGGCGAACACGCTCCGAAACCGGGCGTTCCGAGGAGGGGACACGCGCATATCCCGCCGGAAATCGGGCATCGTGGGACCGCTCCCAGAGCGGCCGTATCTATCGCAGGAGCACCGCTCGCGACAGGGGGCCTGGCTGGCCTGATCCGGCCAGCGCCCGCTGACGTCGGGTAACGGAACGGCCGTTCGGAGAACCCTCCCGTGGTTCCCCGAACGGCCGTTCTTCCTGGATGGTTCCTCAGGACTGTCGTCCAGCCTGCTTGCTCATCCTTGTTCGACCGGGCCCCACCTAGATTCCTACTTAATTTGATACTTTGGTGGCATGACTGAGCATGAGATACCGGTGGGCAGCGGCCCCTCCGTCCGAGTGAGCCTCTCGCTTCCGGAGGGCACCGCCGAGGCGGTGCGTGCGATCACCGGAAAACGCGAGTTCTCCGCCTACATCGCAGAGGCGGTCGAGCACCGGCTTCGCAGCGACCTGCTCGCCCAGGACCTGACCGAGTACCAGGAAGAGCACGGCGCGTTCACGGAGCAGGAGCGTGCCTGGGCCAGAGCGGAGCTGTCCGGTGAACAGGGGGGCACCGGGCACCCGGGAGAAGCCGCGTGAAGGGCACTCTCGTCCTGGACTCCGCGGGTCTGTCCGGCTTCATCGCTCAGGACCGCAAAGTCATGCTGCTGATCGATGCCGCGCTCCGCGAGGACCGCGCCATCGTCATCAGCGCTGCGACCATCATCGAAGTCCAGCACCGTGGCGTCAGCACTGCGCGGCTGAACTGGGTGCTCTCTCGTCTCAAGGTCGAAGACCTGGACAAGGACGGTGCCCGCGCAGCCGCCGCGCTTCTCCGGCGCGCCGGGCTACACGGCCATCAATACGCCATCGACTCGATGGTCGCGGAGGTGGCTCTGCGGCAGCATCCTCCCGTCGCCGTTCTGACATCCGACATCGGCGACATGGCTCGGCTCTGCGGTGCCTCTGTCCGTCTGGTCGGCGTCTGAGGGACGGGGCCGACGCCCGGGACGGAAAGGCCGTCCGGAGAACCCTCCCGTGGTTCCCCGAACGGCCGTTCTTCCTGGATGGTTCCTCAGGCTTCGCCCGACCGCCTCGTCAGGCGCGCGCCTCCGGGCGCAGGGTGTAGTGCGGGAAGTTGCCGGGCAGGCGCTCGGCCGCCGGCCCCTTGGTGACCGCGTGGACCAGGAGTTCACCGCCGACGAAGGCGCCCCGCCAGGAGTCGCCCAGGCCACCGAACAGCTCGTCGCGGTCCCCGCGGGAGCGGGGCCGGTTGACGCCGACCTTGAAGGCCCGCACGCCCGAAGCGAGCTGCCCGGCGGTGTCGGCGTCGTCGCAGGAGATCGTGGCCACGAGCGCGCCGTTGCTGGCGTTCATGGCGGCCAGCAGTTCGGCCTCGGTGTCCACCAGCACGATGGAGTCGACCGGCCCGAAGGGCTCGGCGTGGAACAGCGGGGAGGGCCGCGGCGGCTCCAGCAGGGCCACCGGGGCCACGTAGGCGTCGGTGTTCTGGCCCGGCAGGAGGAGTGCGTCGTCCAGGGTGCCCCGGTAGAGCGGCACCGCGCCGCCGGCGACCGCCTCGGCCACGGCGTCGTGGAGTTCCTTGGCCTTGGCCGCGTTGATCACCGGGCCGAAGTCGAGTTCGGGCAGGTCGTCGCCGGGGTCGGCGACGGCGAGGGGGTGGCCGAAGCGGACGGTGCCCACGGCCGCGAGGTAGGCCTGGAGGAAGGCGTCGAACCGGGACCGCTGCACGACGAACCGGGGGTAGGCCGTGCAGCGCTGCTTGGCGTAGTCGAACGTCTTGCGGATCTGCCCCGACAGGGTGTCCCAGTCGCTGAACTCCCACACGCCCCAGCAGTTGAGGCCCTCCTGCTCCAGCACGTGCGGCCGGTCCAGGTCGGCCAGGTCCGCCGCGACGCGACCGCCGGCGTCGCGACCGCCCACGAAGGACACGCACGCGACCTCCGGGCCGCGCACCAGGGACGGGGACAGGTCGCGCCCGCCGCCACCGACCAGGGTGAACGGCAGCCCCTCGCGCACGCCCAGGGCCACGGCCAGGGTCAGGCAGACCAGGCCGCCGTCCGTGGGCGTCTTGGCGATGACGCCGTTCCCGGCCAGCGCCTGCACGCACATCGCGTGCGCCAGGACGCTCATGGGGTAGTTCCAGCTCGCGATGTTGCTGACCGGACCGTCGAGGGCGACCCGGCCGTCCAGCATGCGGTCGATCTCGTCCAGGTACCACTCGACACCGGAGATCGCCCGGTCCACGTCCTGGCGGGCCAGCCGCCACGGCTTGCCGATCTCCCACACGAGCGCCAGCGCGAGGGTGTCGCGGTGCTCGCCCCAGGCCTGGACGGTCGCGCGCACCCGCTCCCGGCGCTCGTCGAGGGGGACGGCGGTCCAGGCCCGGTGTTCGGTGGCGGCCGCCGCGACGGCGCGCGCGGCCGTGCTGCCGTCGAGCATGGGCGGGCCGGCGATCTCCGACCCGTCCACCGGTGAGTGGGCGGTTCGGGGCTCGCCGTCGGCTCGCCACTCACCGCCCCACCGGTTGAGGACGCGGTCGGCGGCGAAGGCCTCGGGGGCGATGGTGCGGCAGCGCTCGTAGAGCGTGGCCCAGTCGGTGCCGGGCTTGAGGATCGCTGTCATGGGGCCGTGGGCGCCATGGTGGATCCGGCGCCCGCCTCCTCTCGCTGGTCGGAGCCGTTCAGGACGGCGCGGGCGAGCCGCGCGGTCTCGGTGGGGGTCTTGCCGACCTTGACTCCGGCGGCCTCCAGGGCCTCCTTCTTCGCCGCGGCCGTACCCGAGGAACCCGACACGATCGCGCCCGCGTGACCCATCGTCTTGCCCTCAGGAGCCGTGAACCCCGCCACGTAACCCACCACCGGCTTGGTCACGTTCGCCTTCACGTACTCGGCCGCACGCTCCTCCGCGTCACCGCCGATCTCACCGATCATCACGATCACATCGGTGTCGGGGTCGGCCTCGAACGCCGCCAGCGCGTCGATGTGCGTGGTCCCGATGATCGGGTCACCACCGATACCCACCGCGGACGAGAAGCCGATGTCGCGCAGCTCGTACATCATCTGGTACGTCAGCGTGCCCGACTTCGACACCAGACCGATCCGGCCCGGCTTGGTGATGTCGGCCGGAATGATGCCCGCGTTGGACTGCCCCGGCGAGATCAGACCCGGGCAGTTCGGACCGATGATCCGCGTCCGGTTGCCCCGGGCCTTGGCGTGCGCCCAGAACGCCGCGGTGTCGTGCACCGGAATGCCCTCGGTGATCACCACCGCCAGGCCGATCCCGGCGTCGATCGCCTCGAACACCGCGTCCTTGCAGAACTTCGGCGGCACGAAGATGACCGTGACGTCCGCGCCCGTGGCGGCCATGCCCTCGGACACCGATCCGAAGACCGGCACCTCGGTACCGTCGAAGTCGACCTTCTGGCCGGCCTTGCGCGGGTTGACCCCGCCCACGATGCTGGTGCCCGAGGCGAGCATGCGGCGGGTGTGCTTGGTGCCCTCAGAGCCGGTCATGCCCTGGACCAGCACCTTGCTGTCCTTGTTCAGGAAGATAGCCATGGAGTCCCACTCCAGTGTCGAGATCGGTCGAGGTCGTCGGCGTGCGCCGGGCCGGAGTGCTCCGGGCCGGGGTCCGCCCCTGGTGGCCTCACGCGGCGGCGAGCTCGGCGGCCTGTGCGGCGGCGCCGTCCATCGTGTCGACCTGGCGCACCGCGGGGTGCGCGCGCTCGGTCAGGATCCGGCGGCCCAGCTCGGCGTTGTTGCCGTCCAGACGCACCACCAGCGGCTTGGAGACGTCGTCGCCGCGCGACTCCAGCAGCTCCAGCGCCTGCACGATCCCGTTCGCGACCGCGTCACAGGCCGTGATGCCGCCGAAGACGTTCACGAACACGCTCTTGACCGCCGGGTCGCCCAGGATGATGTCCAGGCCGTCGGCCATGATCTCCGCCGAGGCACCGCCACCGATGTCCAGGAAGTTGGCGGGCTTGACCCCGCCGTGCTCCTCACCGGCGTAGGCGACCACGTCCAGCGTGGACATGACCAGACCCGCGCCGTTGCCGATGATCCCGACCTCACCGTCGAGCTTCACGTAGTTCAGACCCTTCTCGACGGCCCGCAGCTCGCGCGGGTCGGTGTCCGAGTCGTCGGCGAAGGGCACGCGCTCGGGGTGCCGGAACGCCGCGTTGTCGTCGAGGGTCATCTTGCCGTCGAGGGCGATGATCCGCCCGTCGGCCGTGCGGACCAGCGGGTTGACCTCCACCAGCGTGGCGTCCTCCCCCACCGCGGCCTCCCACAGTTGGACGATCGTGGCGGCGGCGCAGTCGTGCACCTCCTCGGGGAGCTTCGCGGCGCGGCAGATCTCCAGCGCCGCCGCGCGGTCGACCCCCTCGGGGCCCACCGGCGTGCGCACCACCGCGTCGGGGTCGGTGACCGCGACCTCCTCGATCTCCATGCCGCCCTGGGCGGAGCAGATCGACAGGAAGGTGCGGTTGGCCCGGTCCAGCAGGAAGGAGAAGTAGTACTCCTCCGCGATGTCGGAGGCCTCCTCCACCAGCACCCTGCGGACCGTGTGGCCCTTGATGTCCATGCCGAGGATCTCCTCGGCCCTGGCGCGGGCGTGTTCCGGCCCGTCCGCCACCTTCACACCGCCGGCCTTGCCCCGGCCGCCGGTCTTGACCTGCGCCTTCACCACGACCTTGCGGCCGATCCGGCCGGCCGCGAGCCGGACCTGGTCCGGGGTGTCGGCTATCTCGCCCTCCACGAGGCGCACCCCGTACTCACCGAAGAGCTGTTTGGCCTCGTACTCATGGAGATCCACCGTGCCTCCTTGTCGCATGGGTCCCGACCCTTCCAGTGGTACTCCATACTGTATGCAGTATTCAATACCCCTTCCGGTGAAAATGTGTCCTGCGCCACCCCTTCCCAGGTCGCCGACGGATTTGCATACTGTATTCAAGGAGGTCGCGCCATGTCAGGACACCCCACCCCCGACCCTCCACCCCCCGCCGCCGCGGAGGTCGTGCGCGACTGGCGGGGCCGCAGCTACCGCGTCGGTCCGACCGCCCGCGTGCTCACCGGCGTTCCGCGCTGGGTCGTCCTCGCCCGCGCCCTGGCCTCCGTCGCGGCGATCGGCGTGATGCAGTTCGGCTACGGAGCCGCGGTGCCCGCCCTGGTCGACGCGCACGGATGGTCGCCCGCCCAGGCCCTCGTGCCGTTCCTGCTCTGGACCCTGTTCCAGGGCGCCACCGCGCCGCTGCCGCACCACCTCGGTGCCCGGCGCCTGCTCACCCCCGGGCAGTCCGTCGGCGCGGGCGCCGTCCTGTGCGCCGCCGCGCTGGTGGCGCTCGGCCACGTGGCGGCCCCCGTTCCCGCGGCCCTCGCCTACGGCGTCCTGGGCGGCGTGGGCGCCGGACTCGTCTACCACTCCTGCGCCGACCTGGTCGGCGGCTGGTTCCCCGACCGCCCCGGCGTCCGGTTCGGCGCCGTCGGCGGCGCCTTCGCGCTCGGCGCGGTCCCCCTGCTGCCCGTCCTCGCCCTGGCACCGTCCTCCGCTCCGCTGCCCGCCGCCACGACCGTGCTCGCCGCGGCCGTCCTGGTCCTGGGCCTGGCGGGCGGCCCCGGCCAGCGCCACGCCCCGCGCCGGTGGTGGCCGCCGGGCGCCGACCCCCGCGCGGTCGCGCTGCGCGGGAACGCCGACCCGCCGGCGGCGGCCGACTTCAGCACCGCCCAGGCCTGGGCCAGCGGCCCCTCCCTGCCGGCGCTGCACGCGGTCGTCGCCCTGTCCGGCGCCGGCGGTCTGTTCACCATCGCCGTCCTGCCCGTGGTCCTGGTCGCCGCCGGCCGCCCCATGGTGGAGACCGCCGCCGCGGTCACGGCCTTCGCCGCCGCCAGCGGGCTGGGCCGGATCGCCTCCGGGGCCGCCGTCGAGCGGACCGGGCGGCGCCGCCTGCTCGCCGTGCTGCTGGGCGCGTCCGCGCTCGCCCTGGCCGGTCTCGCCGCCGTCGCGGACACCGGCCCGGCCGCCCTCCTGGTGGCGCTGGCGGCCGTGGCGGGTGCCGGGACCGGCTCCTGCTACCCGCTCAGCCGGGCGGTCACCGAGGCCCACTTCGGGGCGGACCGCGCGGCCGGGATCCCCCGCCTCGTGCACAGCTCCAAGGCGGTCGGCGGGCTGCTCGGCGTGGGCGCGGCCGTCGCCCTCCTGGCCCTGGCGCCGCCGCCGGCGACAGCGTCGTGGCTGGTCACAGCCGCTGTGGCGCTCACCGCCGCCACCCTGCTCACGGGTGCGCTGCGCCGCCCGTTCCCGGTCCGGACACTGCCGATCCGGAAGAAGATCTGGACAGCGGGGCGGCGGCGTGCTCCAATGTGATGCAGACGGTATACAGTATCCCGCCTACAGAAGACAGCCACCTGAACACCATCCCCCACCCGGTCGCTCATCAGGCACACGAGCACCTATCAGCACCCACATCAGCACGGAACCCGCACGAAAGGGGTCGTCGCACCGATGGCCGAGGGCACACCCAACACCAGCACCAGTAGCGACACCACGATCTCCGGCGGCCACCTGGTGGCCAAAGCGCTCAAGGCCGAGGGCGTCGACGTCATCTACACGCTCTGCGGTGGACACATCATCGACATCTACGACGGCTGCGCCGACGAGGGCATCGACGTCATCGACGTCCGCCACGAACAGGTCGCCGCGCACGCCGCCGACGGCTACGCACGCATCACCGGCAAACCCGGCTGTGCCGTCGTCACCGCCGGCCCCGGCACCACGGACGCGGTCACCGGTATCGCCAACGCCTATCGCGCGGAGAGCCCGATGCTCGTCATCGGCGGGCAGGGCGCGCTCAGCCAGCACAAGATGGGCTCGCTCCAGGACCTGCCGCACGTCGACATGATCAGCCCGATCTCCAAGTTCGCCGCCACCGTGCCGCACACCGAGCGCGTGGCCGACCTGGTCTCCATGGCCTTCCGCGAGGCGCTCAACGGCGCGCCCGGCCCGTCCTTCCTGGAGATCCCCCGCGACATCCTCGACGCCTCGGTCCCGCTGGACAAGGCGCGCATCCCGGAGAAGGGCCGCTACCGCGCCTCCACCCGCCAGGCCGGCGACCCCGCCGACATCGAGCGGCTGGCCGACCTGATCGTGCGCTCCGAGCGCCCCAGCATCCTGCTCGGGAACCAGGTGTGGACCACGCGCGCCACCGACACCTCCGTCGAACTCGTCCGCGCGCTCAACATCCCCGCCTACATGAACGGCGCCGGACGCGGCACGCTACCCCCGGGCGACCCCCACCACTTCCAGCTCTCCCGCCGCTACGCCTTCACCAACTCCGACCTCATCATCATCGTCGGCACCCCGTTCGACTTCCGGATGGGCTACGGCAAGCGGCTCTCGCCCGACGCCACCGTCGTGCAGATCGACCTCAACTACGCGACCGTCGGCAAGAACCGCGACATCGACCTCGGGCTGGTCGGCGACGCCGACGCGATCCTGTCCGCCGTCCTGCAGGCCACGTCCGGCTACGGCGACACCGGCGCCCAGGGCCGCAAGACCTGGCTGGAGGAGCTGCGCACCAAGGAGCAGGAGGCCCTCGACAAGCGCGCCCACCTGCTCACCTCCGACTCCACGCCGATCCACCCCTACCGGCTGGTCAACGAGATCAACGAGTTCCTCACCGAGGACTCCATCTACGTCGGCGACGGCGGTGACATCGTCACCTTCTCCGGGCAGGTCGTCCAGCCCAAGTCGCCGGGCCACTGGATGGACCCGGGCCCCCTGGGCACGCTCGGCGTGGGCATCCCGTTCGTCATGGCGGCCAAGCAGGCCCTCCCGCACAAGGAGGTCGTCGCGCTCTTCGGCGACGGGGCCTTCAGCCTCACCGGCTGGGACTTCGAGACGCTGGTCCGGTTCGACCTGCCCTTCGTCGGGATCGTCGGCAACAACTCGTCCATGAACCAGATCCGCTACGGCCAGATCGCCAAGTACGGCGCCGACCGCGGCGAGATCGGCAACACCCTGGGCGACGTCAACTACGCCGAGTTCGCCAGGATGCTCGGCGGCCACGGGGAAGAGGTACGCGACCCGGCCGACATCGCGCCGGCCCTGCGCCGTGCCCGCGAGTCCGGCAAGCCCTCCCTGATCAACGTCTGGATCGACCCCGAGGTCTACGCGCCCGGGACCATGAACCAGACGATGTACAAGTAGCCCGGGAAGGAGAACCCATGGGCAAGGCACTCGACGGGATCCGCGTCCTGGACATGACACATGTCCAGTCCGGCCCCTCGGCGACACAGATCCTGGCCTGGATGGGCGCCGACGTCCTCAAGGTCGAGGCGGTCACCGGCGACATCACCCGGCGCCAACTGCGCGACAAGCCCGGCGTGGACAGCCTGTACTTCACGATGCTCAACTCCAACAAGCGCAGCGTCACGCTCAACACCAAGAGCGACCGCGGCAAGGAGATCTTCCTCGACCTGGTCCGGCGCAGCGACGTCCTGGTGGAGAACTTCGCCCCGGGCGCACTGGACCGGATGGGCTTCACCTGGGAGGTCCTGCACGAGGCCAACCCGCGCCTGGTCTACGCCTCGATCAAGGGCTTCGGACCCGGCGCCTACGCCGACTTCAAGGCCTACGAGGTCATCGCGCAGGCCATGGGCGGCTCGATGAGCACCACCGGCTTCGAGGACGGTCCGCCGCTGGCGACGGGCGCGCAGATCGGTGACTCGGGCACCGGAATGCATACAGTGGCCGGTATCCTCGCCGCCCTGCTCCAGCGCACCAGCACCGGCCAGGGCCAGCGGGTCCAGGTCGCCATGCAGGACGCCGTCCTCAACCTGTGCCGCGTCAAGCTGCGCGACCAGCAGCGGCTGGAGCACGGCCCCCTCGCGGAGTACCCCAACGACGACTTCGGCGACGAGGTCCCCCGCTCGGGCAACGCCTCCGGCGGCGGACAGCCGGGCTGGGCGGTGCGCACCGCGCCCGGCGGTCCCAACGACTACGTCTACGTCATCATCCAGCCCCCGGGCTGGGCGCCCATCACCAAGCTCATCGGCCGGCCCGAACTGGTCGAGGACCCCGAGTGGGCCACGCCCGAAGCCCGCCTGGACAAGCTCGACAAGGTCTTCTCCCTGATCGAGGAGTGGTCTAGCCGGCTCCCCAAGTGGGACGTCCTGGCCGAGCTGAACAAGCACAACATCCCCTGCGGGCCCATCCTGTCCACCCGGGAGATCATCGACGACCCCACGCTGCGCGCCAACGGAGTCGTCACCACGGTCGAGCACCCCGAGCGCGGCGAGTACCACACGGTCGCCTCGCCCATCCGGCTCTCCGACTCGTCCGTGGCGGTCGAGCGCTCTCCGCTGCTCGGAGAGCACAACGAGGACGTCTACGGCGGCGAACTGGGCCTGACCGCCGAAGAGCTGGCCGAACTCTCATCGAACGGAGTGATCTAGACCCATGGCCGTCTACACCCCGAAGCGGTCCGACCACGACCGCGCCGCCGTGCGCGAGGTCCTGGACCGCGCACGCGCGGCGGGCCGCACAGCGCTCACCGCGCCGGAGGGCCTGACACTCGCCCAGGCCTACGGCATCCCCGTTCCGGGGGAGGCGCTGGCGACCTCCCCCGAGGAGGCCGCGGCCCTGGCCCAGGAGCTGGGCCTGCCCGTGGTCGCCAAGATCGTCTCCCCCGACATCCTCCACAAGACCGACGCCGGCGGCGTCGAGGTCGGCCTGGACAGCGCCGAGGCGGTGACCGCGGCCTACGAGCGCATCGTGGCCAACGCCCGCGCCTACGACGCCGACGCGCAGATCGACGGCGTGCAGATCCAGCAGATGGTGGGCGGCGGCCTGGAGGTGCTCATCGGCGCCACCACCGACCCCACGTTCGGCAAGGTCGTGGTGTTCGGCCTCGGCGGCGTGCTGGTGGAGGTCCTCAAGGACGTGTCCTTCCGGCTGGCGCCGCTGACCCGTGAGGAGGCGCTGTCCCAGATCGGCGACATCCGCACGGCCGAGGTGCTCGACGGAGTGCGCGGAGCCCCGGCGGTGGACCGCGAGGCGCTGGCCGACATCCTGGTACGGCTCTCCGACCTGGTCGCGGACTTCCCCGAGATCGCCGAGGCCGACCTCAACCCCGTGTTCGCGTCCGAGGACGGCGCGATCGCCGCCGACCTGCGCTTCGTCCTGGACTTCGAGCCCGCCGAGGGCCCGCGCACGTTCTCCCGCGAGGAGATCCTGGCGTCGATGGAGCGCATCTTCAAGCCGCGCTCGATCGCGATCATCGGCGCCTCCAACGAGGCGGGCAAGATCGGCAACTCCGTCATCCGCAACATCGTCGACGGCGGGTACGAGGGCGAGATCCACCCGGTCAACCCCAAGGCGCCCGAGGTCTACGGCCGGACGGCCTACGCCTCGATCGCCGACGTCCCCGGCGACGTGGACGTGGCCGTGTTCGCCATCCCCGCCAAGTTCGTGGCCAAGGCCCTGGAGGACGCCGGCCGCAAGGGCGTGGCGGGCGCGATCCTCATCCCCTCCGGTTTCGCCGAGACCGGTGAGCACGAGCTCCAGGCGGAGGTCCTGGAGGTGGCCCGCCGACACGGTGTACGCCTGCTGGGTCCCAACATCTACGGCTACTACTACACGCCGGAGAAGCTCTCGGCGACCTTCTGCACCCCCTACGACGTGGCCGGGGGGACCGCGCTGACCTCCCAGTCCGGGGGCATCGGCATGGCGATCCTCGGCTACAGCCGCAGCACCCGCACGGGGGTGTCGGCGATCGTCGGCGTCGGCAACAAGGCCGACATCGACGAGGACGACCTGCTCACCTTCTTCGGGCAGGACGACAACACCAACGCCGTGGCCATGCACCTGGAGGACCTCAAGGACGGCCGGGCCTTCGTCGCGGCGGCCCGCGAGGTCGTGCCGAAGAAGCCGGTCATCGTGCTCAAGGCGGGGCGCACCTCCGCCGGCGCCCGCGCCGCGGGTTCGCACACCGGTGCGCTCGCGGGCGACGACAAGGTCTACGACGACATCCTGCGCCAGGCGGGCGTGGTCCGGGCCCCGGGCCTGACCGAGCTGCTGGAGTACGGCCGGGCACTGCCCGTCATGGCCGCCCCGACCGGTGAGAACATCGTCATCATCACCGGGGCGGGCGGTTCGGGCGTGCTGCTGTCCGACGCCGTCGTGGACAACGGGATGTCGCTGTACGAGATCCCGCCGGACCTGGACGAGGCCTTCCGCGCCTTCATCCCGCCGTTCGGCGCCGCCGGGAACCCGGTGGACATCACCGGAGGGGAGCCGCCCTCCACCTACGAGAAGACCATCCGCCTGGGCCTGGAGGACCCCCGGGTGCACTCCCTGGTCCTGGGCTACTGGCACACCATCGTCACCCCGCCGCTGGTCTTCGCCGACGTCGTGATCGACGTGGCGACCAAGGCCCGCGCGGCGGGTATCGACAAGCCGATCGTGGCCTCGCTCTCGGGTGACACCGAGGTGGAGGCCGCCAGCGCCAAGCTGTTCGAGCACGGGATCGTCGCCTACCCCTACACCACCGAGATGCCGGTGAAGGTGCTGGGCGCGAAGTACCGCTGGGCCCGAGCCGCCGGACTGCTCTGACCGGGTGGGGGCCTCGACCGGAGCGCCCCCACGTGTCGGAGCTCGACCCACGATGGGCCGGGGAGCACGCGAAGCCGCCGTGTGCTCCCCTGGCCACCCGTCACCGTCCGTACCACCGGGAGCCGCCCTGGTGTTCAACGAGAGGAGAGCGTGTCCCTGGGGGCTGCAGGGGGCAGTGAAACACACATGTAACAAGTAGACGAGGGAGTCTCCCGATGACCCCACCCCCCAATCCCTCCGAAAGTGCGGGCGGCGAACCCCCGGTCGAAACGGCCAGCGACCGCCCCCACGTCCCCGCTCAGCGACAGGCGCCTCCTCCCGAGGCGGACATGGGCTCCGCGACCCCCACGGCCGACGCGGCGGCCGCTCCCCAGGAGGAGGAGCGCTTCTGGAAGGCCGGCCGGCTGGAGCCGATGCCGATCCGACGCCTGCCCAAGGCGCCGCCCTCCATCCACATCCTCGGTCCCACCGTGTTCCTCGTCGCGCTCGGCGTGGGCATGGGCGAGTCCTACATGTGGCCCAGGCTCGTCCTGGTCTTCGGCCCGGAGATCCGCTGGCTCTTCCTGGTCGGTGTCTCCCTCCAGGCCGTGGTCATGCTGGAGATGTCCCGCTACGCCATGGCGACGGGCGAGAGCATCTTCTACGGCGCCGCGCGGGTCTTCAAGCCACTGATGTGGTTCTTCTTCCTCACAGCCATCCTGGTCTACATCTGGCCGGGCCACCTCTCCGCGGGCGCCTCGGCGTTCGAACGGGTGACCGGCATCCCCTGGCAGTTGACCGCGGTCTCGGGGATGCTCCTCGTCGGCGTGGTCTTCACCTTCGCCAAGGTCATCTACAACCTGCTGGAGAACGTGCTCTCGATCTGTATCGGCCTGCTGGTGGTCGGTACGGCGGTGGTCGCGTCGATGGTGGGCAACCTGTCGGACCTGACGTCCACGATCTCCGGGATGTTCGCGTTCGGCTACTTCCCGGCCGAAGCCACGACGGCCGCCTGGTTCCCGATCATCGTCGGCTCCATCGCCTTCGCCGGCCCGTCGGGCATGCAGCAGATGTGGTACACGCTGCACCTGCGCGACAAGGGCGCGGGCATGGGCGCGCACATGCCCAAGATCAGCGGGCTGCGGCACTCCGGTGAGCAGGAGGTCATGCCCTCGCGCGGCTTCATGTTCGACACCTCCGACCCCGAGGAGATGGAGAAGTGGAAGGGCTGGCGGCGCTGGGTCACCTTCGACGCCCTGGTCCTGTTCTGGGGTATCACGATGCTGGTGACCATCTCGTTCACCGTGCTCGCGCAGTCCGCGGCCCGGTTCGACCCGAACGTGGCCCAGCTGATCCGCGACGGTGACCGGGACGCCTCCCTGGACGCGATGGCCGCCTCCTTCTCTGCGGCGGGCAGCCCGATCCTGGGAACGGTCTTCTTCTGCTTCATCGCGCTCATCGGACTGAACGCCACGCTGGGCCTGTTCGACTCGTTCTCCCGCGGTCAGGCCGACATGACGTTCAACTTCGTGCCGGGCGCCAAGAAGATCGGGATGTCGAAGCTGTACGCGATGTTCCTCTGGGGACTGATCACGTTCGGCATCATCATCCTGCTCTTCGGACCCGCGGACGGCCCGGCGTCCATCCTCGACATCCTCGCCTTCCTGTCGTCGTTCGCCATGGGCGCCTACTGCGTGGTGCTGCTGCTGGTCAACAACATCACGCTGCCCAAGCCGATCCGGCCGGGGATCCTCTCGAACGCGATCATCGCGTTCGCGGCGATCTTCTACCTCGGCGCCCTGTTCTACTCGCTCGCCGCCTTCGGGGTGGTGCTCGACTAATGGCCGCTTCACTCACCCTCCCGGGGGGCCAGGGCCTGCGCGACAACGCGGAGGTCGCGGTCCCCGGGGCGGCCATCGGCCTGCTGGCCGGACTGTTCGCCATGGCGGTGGGCATGATGGCCGGCCTCGCGCCGGCGGTCACGGTCACCATCGCCGCGGGACTGGGCGTGCCGTTGGCCCTGTTCGGCGCCGGGTACTGTGTCCTCTTGGCACGAGGGGTCTTCGGCATCGGCGCGGTGGCTCCCCTGGCCCTGTACTGGTTCGTCGGGTTCCCCCTCTCCCGGCTGATCGACTCCTACGCCGTCGCCGCGGTGCTCGGAAGCGACACCGTGCTCGACGAACCGCTACTGTCCTTTCTCGCACTGCAGGCGATGCTGAGCTTCGGCTTCACCATCGGTTTCCTGTGGCTGCACGAGCGGATCGCGCCGCGATGGCTGCTGCGCGTGCGCGACCACAACGCCGTGGCCGCGGATCTGGTCGAGCGCTACATGGAGCACGCAGCCCACCTCAACCAGCGTCGCGGGGCCCGTGGCCCCCGTCGGAAGCCCTCGAAGAACAACTCCTGACAGTCACCGTGGTGCCAGCGGAGTGGCCTCGCCGCCACTCCGCCGGCACCACTGTGCCCGCACGAGCACATGGAGATAGACAACGTGGACATCCAACCGTGGGTCTGGGCCGTCACGATCACGGTCCTGCTGGCCGTCATCGCGGTCGACTTCGTCATCATCGCGCGCAGACCCCATGAGCCATCGATGCGGGAGGCCGCCACCTGGATCGGCGTCTACGTCTCCCTCGCCGTCGCCTTCGGTATCGGCCTCGGTTTCCTGAGCACGCCGGCCCAGAGCCTGGACTTCTTCACCGGCTGGATCGTCGAGTACTCGATGAGTGTCGACAACCTCTTCGTCTTCATCCTGATCCTGGGGTCGTTCGCGGTCCCGGCCAAGCACCGCCAGCGGGTCCTGCTGGTGGGCATCGCGCTCGCCCTACTGTTCCGCGGCCTGTTCATCGCGCTGGGCGCGGCGGTCGTGAACGCCTTCGCCGGCGTGTTCTTCCTCTTCGGCGCCTTCCTGCTGTACACGGCGTGGAAGCTGATCACCGAGTCGGGCGACGACGACGAGGAGTACAAGGAGAACGCGGTGGTCCGGATGGTCCGCCGGTTCCTGCCGACCACCGACAAGTTCCACGAGGCGAAGCTGACCGTGCGCATCGACGGCAAGCGCGTGGTCACGCCGATGCTGATGGTGATGATCGCCGTCGGCCTCACCGACATCCTGTTCGCGCTCGACTCGATCCCCGCCATCTTCGGCATCACCCAGGAGCCCTACCTGGTCTTCACCGCCAACGCCTTCGCGCTGATGGGGCTGCGCCAGCTGTACTTCCTCATCGGCGGCCTGCTGACCAAGCTCGTGCACCTGAACAAGGGCCTGTCCGTGATCCTGGGCTTCATCGGACTGAAGCTCATCCTGCACGCCCTGCACGAGACCACCGACTGGCACGTGCCCGAGATCGGCACCCTGACGTCCCTGTTCGTCATCCTGGCCACGCTCGCCATCACGACCGTGACCAGCCTGATGAGCGCCAAGGCCACCGCCGCGAAGGAGGCCGCGGCCGCCGAGGCCGAAGCCGACGGCGCGGCCGAGAAGGCCGGCGCCACCGCCTCGCACGGACGACCGGAAGACGACGACGAGGTCCCCACGCGCGTGGGCGGGTGACCCGCGCGGAGCGGTCGCGCGTGCGCGACCGCGAACGCGAGCGGCCCCCGGCGGATCGTTCCGCCGGGGGCCGCTCGCGTTCCGCTAGGACTCGAAACTTTCGGAAGTTATTCCGAAAACAGGGGTTGACTTCCGGCGCGCCATCCCGCAGATTCAACGGCAAGGGCGACGACGCCCCGACTTGTTAGCGCTAACACCCCCCGAGCGCCGGAGGTAGAACCATGCCCGCACCGAGTATGTCCACGAGCGCGCCGCCCCCGCCGTGGCCAGGACGGCTCCTGCGTGCCGTCATCGCCTGCGTGATCGCCCTGGCGGTCGGCGGCGCCGGTTCCGCGCTGCTGCCGACGCCCGCCACCGCGGCCACGGTCGACACCGACGCGTGGTACGTGCTGGTCAACCGGGACAGCGGCAAGGCGTTGGACGTGTACAACCTGGCCACCGACGACGGGGCCCGGATCACCCAGTGGACCCGCAACGACCAGCACCAGCAGCAGTGGCGGTTCGTCGACTCCGGCGACGGCTACTACCGGGTGCAGTCACGCCACTCGGACAAGGTGCTGGACGTCCACAACTGGTCGACCGCCAACGGCGCGGGCATCGTCCAGTGGACCGACCACGACCAGGCCAACCAGCAGTTCCGGTTGGAGGACTCGCCCGGCGGCTACGTGCGGCTGGTCAACCGGCACAGCGGCAAGGTCGTCGAGGTCCAGGGCGGCTCGAACGCCGACGGCGCGAACGTCGTGCAGTACGACGACTGGGGCGGCGGCAACCAGCAGTGGCAGCTCGTCCGCGTCGACGACGGCGGACCGGACGACTCGTGCGCTCTTCCGTCGACCTACGACTGGACGTCGACCGGCCCGCTGGCGCAGCCGGACCCGGGGTGGGTCTCGCTCAAGGACTTCACCCACGCCCCCTACGACGGCGGGCACCTCGTCTACGGCACGACCCACGACACGGGAGACTCCTGGGGCTCGATGAACTTCGACGTGTTCGACGACTGGTCCGGCATGTCCTCGGCCGACCAGAACCCGATGCCCTTCTCCGCCGTCGCGCCGTCGCTGTTCTACTTCGCCCCCGGTGACGTCTGGGTGCTCGCCTACCAGTGGGGCGGGCCCGCCTTCTCCTACCGGACCTCGACCGATCCCACCGACGTCAACAGCTGGTCGGCGCCGCGGACGCTGTTCGACGGAAGCATCGGCGACTCCGGCACCGGACCCATCGACCAGGCGCTCATCGGCGACGACACGGACATGTACCTGTTCTTCGCCGGGGACAACGGCAGGATCTACCGGGCGAGCATGCCCATCGGTGACTTCCCGGGCAGCTTCGGCTCGACCTCGACCACCATCATGTCCGACACCACCAACAACCTGTTCGAAGCGGTTCAGGTCTACCGCGTCCAGGGCCAGGACCAGTACCTCATGATCGTCGAGGCGATCGGGGCGCAGGGCGACCGGTACTTCCGCTCGTTCACGGCCTCCAGCCTGGACGGTACGTGGACGCCGCAGGCCGCCACCGAGGGCAACCCCTTCGCGGGCCAGGCCAACAGCGGCGCCACCTGGACCGACGACATCAGTCACGGCGAGCTGATCCGCACCGACCCCGACCAGACCATGACCGTCGACCCCTGCGACATGCGGTTCCTCTACCAGGGACGCGACCCCGGCTCCGACGGCACCGACTACGGCCACCTGCCCTACCGTCCCGGCCTGCTGACCCTCCAGCGCTGACCGGAAGCGCCGGCCCGTGTCCCGTGGAGACCCCCACGGGACACGGGCCCGGCTGCCGACAGGGTCGACCGCCTCACCAGCCGCCGAGCCCGGTCCGGTCGTCCGGGTACGGGGAGTCGGCGCGCGAGGCGGAGGCCAGGCGCGAGGCGGCCTCGTCGGCCTCGCGCACGTGGGCGCGTATCGCTTCCTCGGCCGCGCGCAGCGCGTGGTCCCCGGCGAGACCGTGCGCCAGCTCGCCGGACGGCCCGCCGGCCGCGTGCGCGATCAGGTCGTCGTAGGCGTCACCGCCCACCGACAGGCGGGACAGCTGCTCCCACTCCTTGAGGGCCGTGAGCGCCGCGTTCACCGGGCGCAGGTAGTCCTCGATCCGCTCCAGGCGCCGGTCCACAACGCGCTCGGCCGCTCCCACGGCCGCCTCCCGCGAGCGCAGGGCCGCTCGGACCCGGTCGGATGCGGCGTCCGCCCGCAGGCCTTCGACCTCCTCGGTGAGGGGAGCGATGCGGGCCAGGTCGCGGGCCACGAGCCACTCCTCCTCCCGCAGGACGGTGAGCGCCGACCGTCCGTCGAAGTCCGGGACCACGCGCTGGGCCGCTTCGACCCTCCGACAGGCGTTCTGGACACGGCGCAGCCTGCCTCGCGCCATGTACCCGAGGTCCCTCGGGTCGACGAACCGGTCCCGTGGCACAACGAACTCGACCCACTTACCGAGCACCACGAAGAGGCCGTAGCGCAGGCCGTGCACGAAGATGAAGGGGAAGAAGGCCCCTCCCATGGCGCTCAGCCCCAGGCCCCACAGCGACCAGAAGATCCCACCGCCCAGGGCAGCCAGTTCTCCCTTGATCCCCTTCTCCGACAGGTGCAGCGGAACGTAGGGGAAGAGCAGCAGGAATCCCACCGCCACGGAGAGCAGGGTCATGTCCAGGACGAAGTCGCACAGGGCCATCAGGAACAGTGCGACCGCGAAGGGGACCGCGCCCATGAGCAGGCGCTCCCGCCGCGTCTCGCGCACGAACGGCGGCGCACCGGGCGGTTCCACCCGCACGTGGACGGTCTGCTCCCGCAGTCCCGGGTGCCCTGCCATGGGCAGCGTCGGATCGAACACGGGGAACACGTCGTCGTACTTCTTCAGTTCCATCGGGGGACCACGGGCCTTCCCAGCCGCCGCGCGCCCTGGGC
This sequence comes from Nocardiopsis aegyptia, assembly GCF_013410755.1. Classification (GTDB taxonomy): domain Bacteria; phylum Actinomycetota; class Actinomycetes; order Streptosporangiales; family Streptosporangiaceae; genus Nocardiopsis; species Nocardiopsis aegyptia. Next base: position 4,419,722 of record NZ_JACCFS010000001.1, on the reverse strand, counting down.
GGAGCGCGCGTCGCAGCTTGGACGCCGCCGGCGCCCCGACGGTTGCCTTCGAGTGTCCGCGCCCGGGGACGGACCGGGCGCGGACACGGGGCCGGCCGCCCGGAGCGGGGACGCGGGCGGCCGGCGGCTGGTGGACCCGTGGGGTCAGCCGGTGAGAAGGGTCAGGTTCCACTGCTCCAGGATCGGGTTGACCGGCTGGAAGTACGTGGTTCCGCCGGAGGAGCAGTTGCCGGATCCGCCGGAGGTCACGCCCTGCGCCTGGGTACCGCTCACCCAGGAGCCTCCGGAGTCGCCGCCCTCGGCGCACGCGGTGGTGCGGGTGAGGCCGTTGACGATGTCACCGCCGTAGTTGACGCTCTGGTCCTTGGCCTGGATGGTGCCGCAGTGCCAGCCGGTGGTCTGTCCCGAGCGGCAGACCGCGCCGCCGACCGGGGTCTCCTGCGAGCCGGTGACCGTCACGGTGCCGCCCGCGTGGTCGTCGACCAGCGGGGTCGGGGTGTGGCCGCCGCCCGAGCGCACCCAGGCCGCGTCCTGGCCGGGGAAGACCGACTCGGCGACCGTGCCGAGCTGGTCCGGGCCGCCCACCTGGAGCCAGGTGGACGATCCCGCCGTCCCGCAGTGCCCGGCGGTGACGTAGCCGCCCTCCACACCGAAGCCGACGGAGCAGACGAACCAGTCGGAGCCCTGCTGGAAGTAGTACGGGGTGCCGCCGACGATGTCGGCGTAGGTGCGGGGCTCCTCCGTGCCCTCCTCGACAGTGAAGGTGTCTACGTCCAGGCCCGCCTCGGCGGCCAGCGCCTCGGCGTCCTCGGCCGCGCCCTCGGCGGCCTCGATGACGACGGTGTCCAGTTCGGGGTCGGCGTACCAGCCGTGGACGCCGTCGGACGCGGCCTCCTCGGCGCCGTTGAGCGCCTCGACGGCCTCGTCCAGTTCCGGAGCGCCGTGCTCGACGCGCTCGGGGACGGCACCGGCCTCGCGCACGGCGTCGTCCGCGGACGGGTCCGTGACGCGAACGGTGAGCTCGTGGGTCTCGGTGTCGAAGACGGCTCCGCCGAAGTCGGCGCCGAGCTCGTCACGCAGCTCGGCCTCCAGCTCCGCGGCCTCGGCCTGGGCGTCGAGGAGATCGGTGACACCGGACTCGGAGAGACCGAAGGCCTCCTGCATCGCGGCCATCTGGTCGGGGTCGAGTGCGGGGGTTCCGGCTGGTTCGGCCGATGCCGTGGTGACGGAGGCCAGGACCAGTCCGGAGGCGAGTGCGGCGGTGGCCGCGAGTCGCCCGAGAGGGGGAATCGACAACGTCTGCCCTTTCTAGCGGGGGTGTCAAGGCAGAGGGCACACACGTACCCCAGGGGGACGGCTCCTGGGTTGTGGGGACCCTGAGCCATCTTTCGCCCACACGGTGTGAACGTCGAGCAAAAGTAAAGGATCTGTTCGTAGGGGGCAATAGCCGAACACTCTCCGCGTTCGGCGCGATTCTCCACGGACTCCGACGTGGGCTCACCACGGAGCGGGGCCGCACGACTCCTCTACGCCCGGGTAACAAGAAGAGGAGCGCACCCGGCCGCGCGGCGCGTTTAGCACAGGCGCGAGAGCGGCGGAAGGGATACACGATGGCCGGAAGCGGCCATTAGTCATCACATTGCGTGACGGCCCAGGTGGGCCCGCCCGGCCCCCGCCGCCCCGGGTCGGCCGGCCGCCTCCGGCACACGACACGACCGCCCCGCCCCCGGGGGAGGGGGCGGGGCGGTCACGGCCGTCCGGCCGGGCTCAGTGGAGCAGCTTGAGGCCGACGAGGCCCCCGACGACGAACATCAGGCACAGCATCTTGGCGAGGCTGAAGCCCTCGCCCAGGAAGAGCATGCCCACCAGCGCGGTCCCGACCACGCCGACGCCGACCCACACCGCGTACCCGGTGCCGACCGGGATCGTCCGCAGCGCGTAGGCGAGTCCGCCCATGCTGAGCACGAGGGACACCACGAAGACCACCGACGGCCACAGCCGCGTGAATCCACGGGTCGAGTCGAGCGCGACGGCCCAGACGGTCTCCAGCAGACCGGAGATGATCAGGACGAGCCATGCCATGGGAATCGGACCTCCGCCGACGTAGGTGCACGTACGCGCCGTCTTGTCCTACCGGGTACGGCGCACCTCGTCCGGGGTCGCGTCAGCGCCCTCCGCCCCTGGCCCACCAGGGCCCTGGAGCGGTCCGGCTCCGCGGCCGGTCGTACGGTACAACGCCCCGATCCCGCGGGACGTTCCGGGCGGAGCGGTCGGACGGATCACCACGGACCACCGCTCGCCGACCGCTCACCGCACGACGCGACCGTTCACCGCGCGCTGGGCGACCACTCGGCGACATCACTCCGCGTTCGGCGCGCATCCCCGCGCATCCCCTCCACGCACGAAGTGTTGCTCCTTACAGTTCCGAGTAACGCAGGTCACATCACCGAACGACCCACGAGACCACCCTCTCCGCCAATCCCCCCGGAGGATTCGCACCATGACGGACGACAGGAAGAACCAGGGCTCCGACCCGCCGGTTCCCGACGAGACGATCAACGCGGACTACATCGCGATGCACAGCGACCCGCGCTTCCTCGCTCTCAAGCGGAGCCTCTACTCGTTCATCTTCCCGATGAGCATCGCCTTCTTGGCGTGGTACCTGCTCTACGTGTTGATGTCCGCGTTCGGTCGCGACTTCATGGGCACCGTCCTCTTCGGCAACATCAACGTCGCGCTGGTCTTCGGCATCCTCCAGTTCGCGTCCACCTTCGGCATCGCCATCCTCTACACGCGCTACGCCCGCAAGAAGCTGGACGCCCAGGCGACCGAGCTGCGCGAGGAGCTCGTCAAGAGTGACGCCCGTGCCCAGCGACAGAACACGGAGGGCACGCGATGATGCTCGCACAGGAGGCCGTCAACGAGAGCGGCCGTCTGGTCACCCTCGTCCTCTTCGGCCTGATGGTCGCGGCGACCCTCGGTATCACCGTCTGGGCCAGCCGCCGCAGCTACTCCGCCGCCGACTTCCACTCCGGTGGCCGCGGGTTCTCCCCGCTCCAGAACGGCCTGGCCATCGGCAGTGACTACATGTCCGCCGCGTCGTTCCTCGGTATCGCCGGGCTCATCGCCCTGGCCGGCTATGACGGCTTCCTCTACTCCATCGGGTTCCTGGTGGCGTGGCTGGTCGCCCTGTTGCTCGTCGCCGAGCTGCTGCGCAACTCCGGCCGCTACACCATGGGCGACGTGCTGTCCTACCGGATGCAGCAGCGACCGGTCCGCACCGCCGCCGCCGTCTCCACGCTGACCGTGTCGATCTTCTACCTGCTCGCGCAGATGGTCGGCGCCGGCGCTCTCATCGCCCTGCTCCTGGGCATCCAGGAGGGCCAGACCTTCCTGGGCATGGACGCCGACACCGCCAAGATCGTCGGCATCGTCGTCGTCGGCCTGCTGATGACGGTCTACGTCACCATCGGCGGCATGAAGGGCACCACCTGGGTGCAGATCGTCAAGGCCGTCATCCTGATGTCGGGCGCGGCGCTGCTGACGGTGCTCACTCTGTCCCTGTACGGCTTCAACCTCGGCGCCCTGATGAGCGACGCCGCCGAGGCCAGCGGCCAGGGCGCGGCCTTCCTGGAGCCCGGCCTGCGCTACGGCATCGAGGTCGCCGGCGACCCGGTGCAGACCATGTGGAACAAGCTCGACCTCGTCAGCCTCGGCATGGCGCTGGTCCTGGGCACCGCGGGCCTGCCGCACATCCTCATCCGCTTCTACACGGTGCCCGACTCGCAGAGCGCCCGGAAGTCGGTCAATTGGGGCATCGGCCTCATCGGCACCTTCTACCTGATGACGCTGGTGCTGGGCTTCGGCGCCGCGGCCCTGGTGGGACGCGAGGCCATCACCGCCCAGAACGCGGCGGGCAACACGGCCGCCCCGCAGCTGGCGGAGACGGTCGGACAGGCGGTCGGCGGCAACCTCGCCGGCTCGGTCCTGCTCGCCCTGATCGCCTCGGCCGCCTTCGCGGCCATCCTGTCCACGGTGGCCGGCCTGGTCATCGCGTCCTCGTCCTCCCTCGCGCACGACTTCTACAACTCGGTCCTGCGCAAGGGCAAGGCTCCCGGACGCGAGGAGGTCCGGGTCGCCAAGCTCTCCGCCCTGGGCATCGGCGCGGTCGCGATCGTCCTGGCGATCTTCGCGCAGAGCCTCAACGTCGCCTTCCTGGTGGCGCTGGCCTTCGCGATCGCCGCCTCGGCCAACCTGCCGACCCTGCTGCTCAGCCTCTTCTGGAAGCGGTTCAACACGGCCGGTGCCGTGGCCGGTATCTACGGCGGTCTGATCAGCGCCGTCGGCCTGGTGTTCTTCTCGCCGGTCGTGTCCGGCCGCGAGACGGCGCTCATCCCGACCGCCGACTTCGCCTGGTTCCCGATGCCGAACCCGGCCCTGGTGTCGGTGCCGCTGGGCCTGCTCTGCGCGGTCGTCGGAACGTTCATGTCCAAGGAGCGCGACTTCGACAAGTTCGCGATGCTCCAGGTCCGGGCGCTCACCGGCGCCGGTGCGGAGAAGGCCTCCGACCACTAGCCCCACCAGAGAACCGGGTCGGCCATGAGGGCCGGTCACTCCATCCGGGGGACCACTCCACTCCCGGTCGGCCCTGCCCCGGTTCTCGCCCCTCACGGGCCCATCGCTCCCTCCCGGGCGGTGGGCCCGCCCCATGCCCACCCGTCGCCCACCACCGCCCGCCGGGTGCGCTTCGCGCCAGAACGGACTACCACCCTCAACAGACGGCCTCCGGCCGCAGACCCGCCACCCGTCGCCCACCACCGCCCGCCGGGTGCGCTTCGCTCCAGAACGGACTACCACCCTCAACAGACGGCCTCCGGCCGCAGACCCGCCATCGGAAGGACGGCACAGCAACGTGAGCGCCGACACATCTGACTGGGATAAGGTCGTTCTGTGTCATATCGGTGGCTGTCGTGGAAGCTCCCCTTCCGGCGGCGCCCGGCGTCGGCCCCTCTGGCGAGCGTCGAGTTGATGCGCCAGGTACACGCCCTGGGCGTCGACCTCCAGGACGGACTGCACGGCAGGGGTGTGCCGGCCGCGGCCCGTCGGCTCCGCCAACTGCTCGCCGCCGACTGCGTGGTCCTGGCCGACCTCGACGGACCGGTGGCCTCGCACGGCCCGTCCCCCGCCGCCGACGAGGTGGAGGGCCTGCTCGCCCAGGTGTTCGAGTACGGCGCCAGCGCCCGCACCCGCCTCCCGGACGGCGGAGCGGTGTGCGCGGTCCCGCTGAACGTCGCCGACGAGATCGCCGGCGCCCTGGTGGTCTCCGGCCGTCCCGCCGAGGCCGACGTCGAGGCGGCGGCCGCCCTGGTCGCGGACTGCCTGGACCACGCGGCGCTGCGCCGCACGCGCGACCGCATCGCCGCGGCGGACCTGCGGACCCTGCGCGCCCAGATCTCCCCGCACTTCGTGCACAACGCGCTCGCGGTCATCGCCGCCCTGGTGCGCACCGACCCGGACCGCGCCCGGCAGCTGCTGTCGGACTTCGCCGACTACCTGCGCTACGGGTTCGCCGAACGCGGCGACTACGCGACGGTCGCCGACGAGCTGGAGGCCACCCAGACCTACCTCGAACTCCAGCGGGCCCGCTTCCACGACCGGCTGGACATCACCGTGCGGATGGCGCCGGAGGTCCTGCCGGTGGCGATCCCGTTCCTGGTCGTCCAGCCGATCGTGGAGAACGCGATCCGGCACGGCCTGGAACGCAAGGAGGGCGCGGGCCACATCAGCGTGTCGGGGTTCGGCGAGGGGCCGCTGTGCGTCATCGAGATCGAGGACGACGGCATCGGCATGCACCCCGACCTCGCCCGCTCCCTGCTGGCGGGCACCGGCCCGGAGTCGCGCAGCGTCGGGCTGGCCAACGTCGACCAACGGCTGCGCGCCGTCTACGGTCCCGAGTACGGTCTGGTGATCGAGACCGCGCTGGGAGAAGGGACGAAGGTGACCGTGCGAGTACCGAGGTTCACCCGGGGGGTGGTGGCGCAGTGAAACCCGAACTCCGGGTGCTGGTGGTCGAGGACGAGGCGTCGACCCGCCAGGAGATGGCCGCGCTGCTCGGCGACATGCCGGAGGTGGCGGAGGTGCTCGTCGCCGACAACGGCGCGACCGCGGTGCGGCTGCTGGGCACGACGACCATCGACGCGGCGTTCCTGGACATCCTCATGCCCGGCCTGGACGGCATGGACGTGGCGCGCGTGCTGAGCGTGCTGTCGGAACCCCCCTCGATCGTGTTCGTCACCGCCTCCGAGGCCCACGCCGTCGAGGCGTTCGGGATCGGGGCCGTCGACTACCTGCTCAAGCCGATCCGCCCGGAGCGGCTGGCCGAGGCGGTCGGCCGGATCGCGCAGCTGCGGAGCGCGGGCGGGACCGCCCAGCCCGCCGAGGACCTGCACGTGGTGCAGATCGACACCGGGCGCCGCACGGTGTTCGTCAAGCGCGACGACGTGCAGTTCGTGGAGGCCCAGGGCGACTACGTGCGACTGCACACCGCCGACGGCGGCCACCTGATCCGCCTGTCGCTGTCCTACCTGGAGGAGGTGTGGGCGTCGGCGGGGTTCGTGCGGGTGCACCGCGGCTACCTCATCGCCATCCCGTGGGTGCGCGACCTGCGGGTCACCTCGTCCTCGGGCCTGGTGGCGGGCACGCCGGCCGGTGACGTGCCGGTGAGCCGCAGGCACGGCCGCCACCTGCGCGCCCAGTTGCTGGAGGCGGCCCGCCGCGACCAGTTGGGTGGCCGGGCCGCCACCACCCAGGGCGCGGCCGCGCGCCCCCGGGACGGTGAGCCGGACCAGCAGCCACGGCAGTCGCCATGAGCCCGCGCCGCGAGAAGCTGACCAGCCCGCAGACCCGTATCGCGCTGGCGCGGGGCAACCGCCCCGCGCAGCACCTGCTGCCGATCCCGGAGCCGGTGGACACCGAGGCGGCGCGGCGACTGTTCCGGGTGCAGCGGCGCACCGCCCTGCGCACGGTGGTGCTGCTGTCGGCCCTGCTGTTCGGGATGAGCGGAGCCTTCGCGGCGGCGCCGCAGCTGAGTGAGATCCGGTGGGCGGGCGTCCCGCTGTCGTGGCTGCTGCTGACGGTGGCGGTGTACCCCGCCCTGTTCTTCCTGGGGGTGTGGCACGTCCGCTCGGCCGAGCGCGCCGAGGACCGGGCCGCGGCGGTCGCCGAGGAGGCCCACCGCGACTCCGGCGGCGGGCGGGAGCACCGTGGACCGGGCGACGGCGGGGGCGGCGGCCGGGGCCGCCACGACCACCGCGGGCGGCGGACATGACCGCCGTGCTGGCCATCGGCCTCGTGCTGGCCACGAGCCTGATCGTCGGGGTGTACGGCGTGCGCGCGGCCCGCTCCACGTCCGACTTCCTGGTCGCGTCGCGCCGGGTGTCCCCGACGTGGAACGCGATGGCGATCGCCGGCGAGTACCTGTCCGCGGCCTCGATCCTGGGGTTGGCGGGACTCCTGCTCAAGAACGGGCTCGGCACCATGTGGTACGCGGTGGGCTTCACCGCGGGCTACGTCGCGGTGGTCGCGCTGGTGGCCGGGCCGATGCGCCGGTCGGGGGCGTTCACCGTTCCCGACTTCGCCGAGTACCGCCTGGGCGCGCCCCGGCTCCGCAAGCTGTGCGGTCTGGTGGTGCTGGTGATCATGCTGTTGTACCTGGTGCCCCAGTTCAAGGGCGCCGGCGTCGTCCTGAGCCTGGTCAGCGGCACCCCGTACTGGGTCGGCGTGGTCCTGGCCGGCCTCGTGGTGAGCGGTTCGATCGCGGCGGGCGGGATGCGTTCGGCGACCTACGTGCAGGCCTTCCACTATGTGGTGAAGCTGGCCTTCATCGGTGGGCCCGCGCTCTTCCTGGTGGTGACGGCGGGCGTCGGGACCCGGGCCGAGGCGCTGCACCCGGAGTGGGGCACGCACTTCCCCGACACCACACCGGTCGAGTTCACCGTGGGGACCCGGTTCACCCTGGACGAGCCGGTGGAGGTCACCGGCGCGGACGGCGGGACGGTCGCCCTGGCCGAGGGCGGGCACACGGTCCCCGCCGGGACGGAGTACGTCTTCCCCGAGGGCGCGGCCGTGCCGCAGCCGGAGGGCCTGCCGGAACTGGGCGGCCGGGCGTGGAGCACGCCGCTGCTGCACGTGGGCGGGTATCCGCTGTTCGAGACCTGGTCGACGCTGCTCGCCATCACCGCGGGCTGCATGGGCCTACCGCACGTCATCATGCGCTTCCACACGAGCCCCACCGCCCGGATCGCACGCCGGGTCGCGGTGGGGGTCATCGCGCTGCTCGGCCTCTTCTACGTGTTCCCCGCGGTGTACGGACTCCTCGGCCGGGTGCTGACGCCCCATCTGGTCCTGTTCCAGGGCACCGACACCGTCGCGGTGGTGCTGCCGGCGCAGGCGGTACCGGGGTCGGTCGGCACGGTGCTGACCGCGCTGGTGGCGGCGGGGGCGTTCGGCGCGTTCCTGTCGACGTCCTCCGGCCTGCTCCTGGCCCTCGCGGGCGGCCTCTCGCACGACCTGTTCCAGGGCAGTGTGCCCCGCCTGCGCCTGGCGGTCGCGGTGGGCGCGTGCGTGGCGGTGCTGCTGGCCCTGCCCGCCCAGCGCATCGACATCAACGTCCTGGTGGTGTGGGCGTTCACCGTGGCCGCGTCGACGTTCTGCCCGCTGCTGGTGCTGGGGATCTGGTGGCGGCGGCTCACGCTGCCCGGTGCCGCGGCGGGTCTGACGGTCGGCGCGGTGACCGCGACCGGCGCGGTCGGCTGGTCGATCCTGCTGCCGACCCCCGGCGGCTGGGGATCGGTGCTGCTGGCCCAGCCCGCCGCCTGGACGATTCCCCTGGCGTTCGCGACGATGATGACGGTGTCGTGGCTGACCCGCCCCCCGGACTGGGCCGAACACGCGGTCCTCCGCCTGCACTCGCCCTGAGATCCGGTCCCACGTGCGTGGAACACGCCCATCGTGACGCAACGAACACGTACGATTACCATGTGACTACCTCCCTTCACCGGTCCCCCGTCACGGCGCTGTCCTGTCTGCTGTCCGCCGGGCTGCTCGTCCTCGCCTGCGGTGCCGCTCCCGCGTTCGCGCGCGGGAGCCAGGCCACCGTCGATGCCGGCCCGTCGGGTGTCCACGTCGACGACGGCACCGGCCGGGTCGACGTGAGTCCCGGCGGGGTGCGCGTGGACGCCCCCGGCGCGCACGTCGACGTCGGACCCGAGTACGTGCTGGTGTGCGCGGGCGGAGTCCGGGTGGTGGTGCACGCGGGACAGGCACCGGCCTGTCCGGCGCCGCCGCCCGAGCCCGCACCGCCGCCGGAGCCCGCGCCGCCCGAACCGGCGCCGCCCGCGCCTCCGCCTCCGCCTCCGCCGCCCGTCGACCCGGTGGAGCCACCGCCGCCGCCCCGGCGGGACGCGGCCCCGGCCGAGCCGGCGGAGGTGCTGCCGCCGTCCGTGCCGGAGTCCGGACCCGCGACGGTGCCGGAGCCGGAGGCCGAGGCGGCCCCCGGGCGGCGACCGGCACCGGACGCGGAACCAGCCGTGGAGCCGGAGGACGCGTCGGCGCCGCCGCCCGCGGAGCCGCCCGCCGCCGTCCAGGAACTGCTGGTGGACACCGCCGTGCCCGCCCAGGCGCAGTCGTCGGGTGTGTTCACCCCGATGCGCACGATGGTGGTCTTCACGATCGTCGCCGTCGCCGCCGCGGGCGGCGCCGGACGTGCCGCCGCCGCCCGCGCCAACCGGTAGCGGCACCGAGCCCACCCGCCCCGCCGGTCCACGGCGGGGCGGGCGCGGCCTACCTGGACTCCAGGGCGAGGTCGGCCCGGTCGAAGCCGGCGATCGCCTCCTGCAGCCCGCCCGCGTCGTTGGCCAGCACACCGGAGTAGGGCGTGCCCAGCGTGAACAGGAGCACCATCGTGCCGAACACGAACGCCAGGTTCACCGACGCCCAGAAGTAGGCCACCCGGGACCCCTGCTTGATCATCGCGAACGGCAGCACGGCGACCACCACGGCCGTCGCCACCGCGATCAGCATCAGGAGCGGCGGGAGCTGGTCCCCGGCCGCGTCGGCCCGCTGTCCCCGGGCCTCGCTGAGCTTGGTGATCTCCTGGCGTGCGGTCAGCCGGTCCAGCCCGTCACCGGTGTCGGACACCGACAGCCCCCGCACCGAGGCGGCGAGCGCCGCGAGGTCGTCGTCCCCCTTCCCGCTCAGCTCGCCCCGCGCCTCCATCCGCGGCCAGTCGTCCTCCACCACCGTGGTCAGGTACGTGCGCAGGTGTCCGCGTACCGCCTCACCCTCCTCCTCGGGGAAGGCGGTGCTGCTCCAGTACAGTTCCTGGGCCGCTCCGGCCTCGGCGATCAGGCCGTCCTCGGCCGCTTTGAAGTCCTCCCAGCCGATCACCACGGCCATCGCCGCCGCCACCAGGTACAAGGACAGTGCGCAGGGCGCGATGATGATGCCGACGGCTCCTCCGGAGAAGTCGTCGGCGATCCGGAACCGCCGGGCGGCCAGGACGGCACCGCCGACCATGGCGGCCAGGACGGCGAGAATGGCGAACAGCGTCATCATGGGGTTCCCAGGGGTCGTGGCACAGGACGAGGACATGAGTAACACGGAACGGGCCGCCGTTTCCGGAGAGTAACCAAAACGTCACCGGGAATATCCGGCGGCCGGACCCGACCTTTCGCACATGTCCTGAACTGCCGGGACACACGGCCCGCGACCTCGCGCCCCGCCGGGGAGGGACGCCCCCGTCATGCGTCCGGCACGGGCTGCACCGTTCCGGACGCCCTTTCCCGGCGCCGCCATGCTCACTCCCCTGGTGTCCGCCGCGCGGCGCGCGGCGGCGGGGCGCCCACGGCCCGGGACTGGACCGACTCGGTGTCCTCGACGGAGCGCGGATCGCACGCCTGGAACCCGACGTGCCCCCGCGCGCACGTGCGGTCCTGCTGGAGGTAGGCGATCTCGGCGTTGAGCGGGCGGCGGCGGGGATCGGGCGGGCCTGTCTCGGAGAGCGTGATCCGCACGGTCACCGGCAGCCAGAACAGCGGCCGGTGGAACTCGAACCCGAAGCCGTACAGGACGGGCTGGACCGGCGGCTGGTCGCGCTCGGCCGGGTAGAGCTCCCTGGCCGCCCACGTCAGCCCCTGGATGGCGGCTTCGACGAGGAGCTGGCCGGGCAGCTGTCGGCCCCCGGCGGCGTGGTCGCGCATGATGCGGTTGCCCTCCGCGACGGCGAGCGCGAACTCGACCGTGCCGTGGTCGTTGCGGGGCGCGGCCACGAGCACGTCCTCCTGGGCGGGCACGGAGACCTCGGTCCGCGCGACGGGCCGGGGCGGCGGTGCGGCCAGGGTGACCGAGCCGACCAGGCCCGCCCCGGCGACGCGGTCGGCCAGGTGGTCCCAGTCCAGCGGGCCCACGCCGAGCGAGGGCACGAGTCGGACCCGGCGGAGTTCCCCGACGGAAAGGGCGTGGTGGACGTCCCCGAGCGTGCGGACCCCGGGGTAGGGACGGGCGGCCGGGCAGGTGTCCCCGACCACCCACAGAGCGTCAGACAATCGAACCTCCCGGCTCGGTACCGACTCTCGATCGGCCGGGGACAACGGCACGGCGAGGGCCATTCGTACACCCGAAGTGCAACGTCAGCCCGGGCACTCGGGGAGGGTTTCCGGAGGCGGAAGCGGAGCCGACCCCCGGGGCGGCACCGCGACGCGGAGAACGGCGAACGGCGGCTGTGACGTGGTCTTTCATGAACTCCACCAAGGTCAGAGGGGAGTACATCCGGGGTGGACGGCCGCTCCTCCCGCGGACTTCTTCATTTTCGATATTCCCCAGTGGACAACGCACAAACGACATCGTCACTGTAAGTTAGATATCATTATGCGAACACCTCGCGAACGCGCTCGGCATTTTCCCTAGAGAAACGCAGGAGCATGCCATTATCGCAGTTCGCGGCGGTGCGCCCGACGAATGTTCCGCATTCAACTTCCCGGGCGCGCGTCCTCTGCAGAGATCACCGGGAAAGGACGGCCCCGCACGTCCGGCCGCCTATCGGCACCTCCTCGGAGTACCCGGGGCACGTCCCACTCGGACGCAGGACCCGGGCACGCCTCCCGCCCGCGCGGCCCCTCGTACGCGCGGGCGGGAAGGAGGGAAGGAGCCGGACGCGGGTCCGGCTCAGGGTCGAAGGGTGTCGATCAGCCGGCCGATGTCGGCGGCCTCGGCCCGCGCGCCGATGCTCAGTGCCAGCTCCCGCACGGCCTCCAGCGCGGCCAGCGCCTCGGCCAGGACGCCGCCGCGCTCCACCAGGTCGAGGACCTGGTCGCGCGGGTGGCCCACACCGCCGTCCGCCGTCGGCACCGAGGGCACCTTCCCGGCCTGCGCCCACAGGGCCACGGTCTCCGGCCGGACGCGGAGCAGGTCGGCCACCTCCCGAGTGGTCAGCAGGTCGCGCCCCCGACGAGCCGTCCTGGGCGGGAGCCGGTCGGTGGCGGTCACCCGTCCCCCTCACCCGACCGGTGCGTGCGGCCGGGCCGCGGCGCGCCGCGGTCCACGTCCATCCGGAGCACAGTGCCCACGCGAACCTCCCTCAGTTCGTCGATGGGCACCACCCTGGCCGATTCTGGGCCCGCGTACCACGAACATCACCAAAGAGTCACAGTTGGTCGTTATCTGAGGTATGCGGTGGCTGTGTCGTCTTGCATTGGCGCTATTGGCGATGTCACGGAGTTGGAGTGCGCTACGTGGACCGAGAGACCAAACCCGCCTGGCGGCGGCTGGGCAGGGAGATCGTGGCCGCCCGCAGGCGAGCGCGCAAGACGCAGGGACAGGTGGCACGGGAGCTGGGCGTGGTGCAGTCGACGGTCTCGGCCTGGGAGCGCGGGACGCGGGGGCTCCAGGAGCAGCAGGCCGCTGAGCTGGACGAGTTCTTCGGCACCTCCGGTGTCGTACTGCGCGCGTGGGGGCGGGCCAACTCACCCGAGGTACTACCGGAGTCCTATGAGGAGGTCGAGCAGCTTGAGGCCAATGTGACCGAGCTGCGCGAGTACCAGCCGCTGGTCTTCCCCGGACTCGTGCAGACGAAGGAGTACACCCGGGCACTGCTCCTGGACACCGGCCCCTGGCGGTCGGCGAAGGAGATCGACCAGATGGTCGAGGCCCGGGCCAAGCGCCGGCGCAACCTCGACAAGGACCCGGCGCCGGTCGTCTCGATCGTCGTCGAGGAGTACGTGCTCCGCCGCGTGGTCGGCGGTCGGCACGACGTCCTGCGCGGCCAGCTCGACACCGTCCTCGCCCTGCTCGACGCGGGCCGCTTCCGGATGCAGGTGATACCGGAGGACGCCGACTGCCATCCCGGGGGATCGGGCCCCTTCTGTGTCTACGCCTTCCCCGACCGGCCCATGGTCGCTTCCGCCGAACACATGAAGGGTGAGCAGTTCATGGATGACATGATGCAGGTGCAGCACTGCGCCATGCTCTTCGGCATCCTGCAGTCCGAGGCGTTGTCTCCCCGCTTGAGCCGGGATTTGATCAGGAAGGCCAAGGAAGAACTCGATGACCAAACGTGAGCCCCGCTGGCACAAGAGCAGCTACAGCGCCCAGGAAGGCCGTTGCGTCGAGGTGGCCGAGGGATCGAGCGTTCTCGTCCGGGACACCGGACACCGCGCCCTCGGACACATCCCCTACTCCACCGACGCCTGGGCCTCGTTCCTGCTCACCCTCACGACGAAGCGGCCCTGACCCCGCGCCGCAGGCGGCCGTCCGACTCCTCGGCCGGCCGCCGCTCCGTGTCCGCCGGCTCCTCGGAGGTCACGCCGAGAGCCCGTTCCGCCCCGCGAGGTGTCGTTCCAGGGCGTCACACCGGCCCGTAGGCGCCGTCGCGGAAGACGACGACGGTCGGCTCCGTCTCGTGTTCGGCGCGGACGTACCCGCCGTGGCCGTCCTCCGCGTGCGGCGCGAGCAGGTCGAGCACGGTGACCAGTTCGCCCATGACGTCGTCGATCCAGGAGCCGCGGTAGTACAGACCCCACCGACCGCGCGGACCGACGTCCTCGTATCCGGGCTCCTTGCGCAGCGAGGCGACATCCCCGCCGGGCAGGCGGCTCTCCGGGTCCGTCCCGAGCATGGGCGACCGGTGCTCGGGCCCCAGGGCCTCCGGCCACGCGTCCGACAGCTCCAGATGCCAGTGCAGGGCCGCCAGGACCTCGGGCGGGGTGCCCTCGCGCAGGAAGCAGGACAGGACGACGTCGAAGTGCACGCTCATACCGGCATCCTGCACCGGGACACCGACGGCCGCGGGGGCAGGCGCCCCGGGGCCGTCGGTACCGCCTCGCGCGTCGGGCCGAGGGCCGGTCCGCTTTCGGTCGGCGGTCGAGGGCCGGTCCGCGGGTCAGTCCGCGACGAACACCGCGACGGTACGCGGCGGGACGGTCAGCGTCCCGCCGTCGGCGGCGAAGGACGCCGTGCGCACGACCTCGTCGGCGGACTCCGCCTGGACCGGGTGCAGGCGCACGTCACCGCCGGCCAGCGCGGGAACGCTCTGCTCGGCCGTCCCGGGCGTCGCGTTGAACACCACCGTCACCGACGACCACTCGCTCTCCAGCCCTGCGGTGTCGACGTGCATCGTGATGACGCCGGGCAGTTCCCCGGCCCCGCTGGTCGGGAAGGACACGCGCTCCTGGACCGCCTCCGCGGAGCCCAGGGCGAACGCGGGGGTGGACGTGCGGATCCGCATCATCTCGCCGAAGCGCGCCCGGCTGTCCTCGATGGCCGCACAGTCCGCGACCAGCCCGGGGTCGGCCAGCAGCGGCCGGGCGTAGTCCCACTTGTCCTCGTTGTCCCAGGCCGGGGGCAGGCCGACACCGAAGTTGTTGCCGTCGGCGCAGTCCCAGTTCAGCCGGTTGAACCAGTCACCGGAGTCGTAGGAGTTGCGGTCCAGCGACTTCGAGCGAAGCCGCTCGCTGCCCGCGTGCGCGAACACCGTGCCCTGCCCGAACACCGCCGTGCCCAGCGACAGCGCCTGCATCCGCACCCGGTCCTCCATCGGGGTGTCCTGGGGCAGCTTGTAGGCGAGCGCGTCGTAGAGGGTCTCGTTGTCGTGGGCGTCCACGTAGGTCACGGCCTCCCCCGGGTCCAGGGTGTATCCGGCGGGAGCACCGTTGTAGTCCACCTCCGCGCCGGTCACCTCCCGGCCGGAGGAGTCCGTGAAGCGGTAGTCGCGCAGGTTGCCCGCGAGGCCCACCTTGATGAGGTCCTGGTAGCCGAGCAGCCGGGCGAGCTGTTCCTCCTCGGTCCCGTTGGCCGGCGAGCCGTTGGGGTCGGTGTACAGCCCCGAGCCGAAGCCCTGCACGCGCGGGTCCGCGTCGAAGGGACCGCCGCCGCGCACGCCGTCACGGAGCCGGTCGTTGAACGTGCCGATGCCGGTCCCGGCCATGTTCGCCTGGGTGGCCTGCTCGAAGCGGGCGTCGTCGGCGACCTCGCCGAAGTTCCAGCCCTCGCCGTACAGCAGGACCGACGACCCGTCGACCCCGTCCTCCTCCAGCGTGAGCTCGTCCAGGGCCGCGCGCACGTCCAACAGGTTCTGCTTGGGGTGGTGGCCCATGAGGTCGAAGCGGAAGCCGTCGACCTTGTGGTCGCGGGCCCAGGTGACCACCGAGTCCACGACGAGCCGTCCCATCATCAGGTGCTCGGGCGCGGTGTTGGGGCAGCACGTGGACGTGGCCACGCCGCCGTCCGCGTCCAGGCGGTGGTAGTAGCCGGGCACGATCCGGTCCAGGACCGACTGCTCGGCCTGTCCGGCCTGGTGGGTGTGGTTGTAGACCACGTCCATGACCACGCGCAGCCCGGCTCCGTTGAGGCCGGCCACCATCCGCCGGAACTCGGTGACGCGGGCCGCGCCCTCGGGGTCGGTGGCGTAGGAGCCCTCGGGCGCCGTGTAGTGGTACGGGTCGTAGCCCCAGTTGAAGGCGTCGGTGCCGCGCACCTCGGCGACGCAGGCCTGCTGCTCCTCGGAGTCGGGGGCGAAGGCGTCCAGGTCGCAGGCGGGTTCGGCCCGGTCGGCCGGGTCCTCGGGCACCGAGCCGATGTCGAAGACCGGCAGCAGGTGGACGTAGTCGACGCCGTCCTCGGCCAGGGACGCCAGTGCGCGCATGCCCGCGGAGTCGGACCGGCCGAAGGCCGCGTAGGTGCCGCGCTGCTCCTCGGGGACGGTGGCGTCGGAGGCCGAGTGGTCGCGCACGTGGAGCTCGTGGATCGCCGCCGCCTCGGAGGGCACCGCCTCGGGCTTGGCCAGGTCCGCCCAGCCCTCCGGGGCGAGCTCGGGGTCGGCGAGGTCGACCAGGTGGGAGCGGGTGGAGCCGGTGGACAGCGAGACGCTGTAGGGGTCGGTGACCCGGTTGTCCACGACGGCACCCCGGCCCTCGTCGGTGGAGGGGGAGAACACCCGCACGTCGAAGGTGTAGTAGAGCCCCGACCAGTCCGTGCGGCCCTTGACCGACCACACGCCGGTCCTGGGGTGGCGCCGCATGTCCACGGTGCGGGGGTCGTCAGCGGTGGCGTCGTCGTACAGCTCCAGGCTGACGGACTGCGCGGTGGGCGCCCACAGCGAGACGGTGGGACGGCCGCGGGAGTCCCAGACGGCGCCGAGGTCGGCGTCGGCCGCGTCGGCGTAGACGTCGTCGAGCACGCCGGGGATCTGGACCCCGGTCGCGGCGGTGACCGTGCCGTCGCCGTCGCGCTCCACGACGGCGAGCTGCCCGGTGAGCGCGTCGGCCACCCGCGGGCGGTTGGCCCCCTCCACGGTCAGGGCGGCCAGATCGGCCAGGTGCGGCCAGTCGGCGCGCTGGTCGCCGTCGGGGCCGTCCGGGTCCGGGGTGAGGTCGAGTGCCGTGTCGGCGGCGACGTCCCCGTCCGCGGGGTCGAGGCCGGCGTCGGCGGCGGAGACGAGGGTGTAGGTGTGCTCGGGGTCGGTCTCACCCGGCCAGAGCACGGTGGTGCGGTCGATCCAGTGCGCGCGCTGTGCGGTCAGGTCCACACCCACGTCCTGCCCACCGGGCTCGGCCGGAACCGTGAGGGCGGCGGCGCCGGCCGCCGGCCCGAACAGCAGGGGGACGGCCAGGGCCAGGGTGAGCAGTCCGGAGGTGGCGGTGCGGAGGGTGCCGGTGGTGTGCGGGGCGCGGGGTCCGTGCCCGGCGCTCGGGCGCGCGGGCCGGGGGTGCGGGGGGCTCATAGGGGATGCCGGTCCTCTCGGGAGAGCGGGAGGTGTTCACCGGCACGCTAATGAGACCCCGCTCACTTCTGCAAGAGTTTCCACGATCTTTCTGCAATCTTGCGGCAAGTCGGCACCCTCACCGCAAGCGCATCCAGGAAGGGACAGGGCGAGGTCAGGGCAGGTTCAGCCAGATCGCGACCGCGGGGACGTCGGACTGGTTGGAGATGCGGTGCGGTGTGGTCGAGGGGTAGGAGATGGTGTCGCCCGGCCCGAGCCGATGGGTGTCGAACCCGGTGTCCACCACCAGCTCGCCGCTCACCACCAGGCCGATCTCGTGGCCGCTGTGGCGCACGTACTCCGCGTTCTGGCTGGAGAAGGCCCCCGGCGGATAGGTCGACTCGAAGTAGCTCATGCCCGGGACCTGCTCCGGCGTGAGCCGCCGGTAGCGCACCCCGTGGTGGAGTTCCAGCACGGCCGCGTCGTCGGCGCGCGTCACCGCCACGTGGTCGGACAGCACCCGCGACGGCGGGGCCGCCGCCGGCCCCTGCGCCACGGGCGGCCCGTTCCACCCGGGGCCGCCACCGTCCGGGGACCCGTCAGGGGGTGTTCCCGCCGCGGGCGCCCCGCCCGGGGACACCTCCTCCTCGCCCTCGAAGACCGCGGACATGGGTTCGCCCAGTTCGGACATGATCTGGTACAGGCGCGTCACCGACGGGCGCATCTTGCCGCGTTCGATCTGGGACAGCGCGCTGGCACTGATGTCCAGCCTGTCGGCGAGCGCGCGCAGGGAGAGTCCGCGCGCGTTGCGCAGGGCGCGGATCCGGCCTCCGATCCGCTGCTCGTCGGGCTCGGTGCCGGGAGGGTCTGCAGAGGGGCTCGTCATAGCGGTGTTAAGTCTACGTAGCATCCGTGTGAAGTGATTGCTTTAGAACTATTGAAGTTATAGCTTCACAGATCTACGGTGTTCCCAGGAGTGATCCACGACACAGTGCTCTCCGACCCGGCCGGCCGCGTGCACCCGCGCGAGCACCACGGCCCACGCCCCGCAGCGCGGAAGGACGAGGATGCGCATCCTGCTGGTGAACGTCAACACCACCGACTCCGTCACCGAGGTCATCGCCGCACAGGCGCGTGCCGTGGCCGCGCCCGGTACCGAGATCGTGCCGCTCACCCCGTTCTTCGGGCCCGAGTCCGTGGAGGGCAACTTCGAGAGCTACCTCTCCGCCGTCGCCGTGATGGACCGCGTCATCTCCTTCGACGAGCCCTACGACGCCGTCGTCCAGGCCGGGTTCGGCGAACACGGCCGCGAGGGGCTCCAGGAACTCTGCGACGTCCCCGTCATCGACATCACCGAGGCCGCCGCACACCTCGCCTGCCTCGTCGGGCGCCGCTACTCCGTGGTGACCAGCCTCGACCGCACCGTCCCCCAGATCCAGGACCGGCTGACACTGGCCCGCCTCGACGGCCGCTGCGCCTCCGTCCGCTCCAGCGGCCTGGGCGTCCTGGACATCGAACGCGACCGCGCGGCCGCCACCGCCGCCATCGCCGCCCAGGCCCGCGCCGCCGTCGAGGAGGACGGCGCCGAGGTCGTCTGCCTGGGCTGCGCCGGCATGGCGGGGCTGGACGAGGCCGTCCGCGCCGCCACGGACGTGCCCGTCATCGACGGCGTCACCGCGGCGGTCCCCCTCGCCGAGTCCCTCGTCCGCCTCGGCCTGACCACCAGCAAGGTCCGCACCTACGCACGGCCCCGTCCCAAGGCCGTGACGGGCTGGCCGCTGCACGCCGGCGCCGTTCCGGCGGCGTCCACGGCCGCCGCCGCACCGTCCGCGCCCCCGCCCCGCCGGGGCACCGCACTCGAACTGCCCTGAGCCCAGCGAAGGAGACGTCCCCCCATGGAACAACCGTCCGTTCCGCCCCCAGCGGCCGCCCGCCCGGCCGACCGCCTCCTCGAAGAGTCGATCCTGCCCACCTGGCTGACCCAGCGCCCCATCGGGCTGTGGGGGTTCATCTGGATCTGGGTGGGGCTGGCCGTGGTCATCGTGACCTTCCAGTACGGCGCCAACGGCGTCGAGGGCGGGGTCGCCCTGCCCGTGGTCATGGCCATCGTCCTCACCGCCACGATGACCCTCGCGGTCGTCATGACCCTCACCGCCGACATCGGCACCGAGCACGGCCTGTCGTTCGCGGTCTACCTGCGCGCGCCGTTCGGCACCGTCGGCACCCACCTGCCCTCCGTCTCGCGCGGCATCGTCGCCGCCTGCTGGTTCGGCATCCAGACCTACCTGGGCGCGCTGGCCATCAACGGGCTCGTGGAGTACTGGACCGGGTTCAGTTCGTGGCCGCTGTGGTACGCGGTGTTCCTGGTCGTCCAGGTGGTCAACGTGGCACTCGGGATCAAGGCGGTGGAGCGGCTGGCCTCCATCGCCGCGCCCTGCATCCTGGCCATCTCCCTGTGGATGTACTTCACGCTCGACGGCATCGCCGAGCTGCAGGGCGACAACATCTGGACCTTCGCGGGCAGCGGCGAGACCTCGCTGGCGGCGCTGTTCATCATCAACATGGCGGTGTGGGCGCCGGTGTCCGTCGACATCCCCAACATCACCCGGTTCGTGTCCGTGCCCTCCGGGGAGCGGCGCTTCCTGCGCCGCAACCGCAACATCCTCATCGCGCAGTTCGTGGTGCTGCCTGTGATGCAGATGTGGATCGCGTTCATCGGCGCGGTCTCGGTCATCGTCACCGGGAACTGGAACCCCATCGACGTCATCCAGGGCGAGAGCACGGGCTTCGTGCTCGGGATCCTGCTGGTGATGATCGTGCTGGCCCAGTGGTCGACCAACACCGCGGCCAACGTCGTCCCGGCGGCGCTGAACTTCGTCAACGCCCTGGCGCCGTGGCTGTCCTACCGGTTCGGCGTGGTCCTGGCCGGGGTGGTAGCGACCGCCGTCATGCCGTGGCTGCTGCTGGACAACCTCTTCACCTTCCTCAGCTACTACGGGGGCTTCATCGCGGCGATCGCCGGGATCATGATCGCCGACTACTTCGTCATCCGGCGGCGCCGCCTGAACGTGCCGCACCTGTTCCGCTCCGACGGCCAGTACCGGTACTTCCGGGGCGTCAACCCGGCGGCGCTGATCGCGTGGGGCACCGCGTCGGCCGCCGCCCTGTTCGCCCTGGACTACGCCTACGTCATCGGCTTCCCGATCGCTTTCGCGGTCTACCTGGTGCTCATGCGGGTGTGGATCCTGCCGCGCTTCCCGCAGGTGGAGCTCTCGCCCCCGGGGCCGGAGGACTTCCTGGCCACGAGCACCGGCCGCAGCTGGGTGCACGACGCCGACACCGGCGGGTTCGACCTCGTGCCGACCGACCAGCTGGCCGACCGCGCCACCGGCCGCGCGGACATCTGACCCCGCGCACGTCCACTCCGCGCGCACATCCGACCCGGCGCAGTCCGCCGCGCGCGCATCCGCGCCCGCGCCACCCGTCCCTACCCCTCCACTGGAGCACTGCCATGAAACCCGACACCACCGCGCGCGAGCCGTTGCCCGCCGAGTCCCTGGACGTCCACGACCCGGACCCGTCCCTGTACAACGACGACCTGGCTCCCCTGCCCGTGTCGAAGCGGGGGTGGGGCGCCTTCGAGATCTTCAACGTCTGGTCCAACGACATCCAGAGCCTGTTCGGCTACACGCTGGCGGCCACGCTGTTCATCTCCTACGGGCTGAACGGCTGGTCGGTGTTCGCGGCGATCGTGCTCTCCGGGGTGATCGTCATGGCGCTGGTCAACCTCGTCGGCCGGCCGAGCGTGCGGTACGGGATCCCGTTCGCGGTCATGGCACGCGCGAGCCTGGGCGTGCACGGCTCCCAGTTCCCCACCCTGGTCCGGGGCGTGGTGGCGATCTTCTGGTTCGGGGCGCAGACCTACCTCGCCTCGACCGCGATCGCGCTGCTGATCACCGCCCTGTTCGGGCCCGGCCCGGAGGCGACGTTCCTGGGCATGCCGCTGGTCGGGTGGGTCTCCTACACGATCGTGGCCGTGTTCCAGGTGGCGCTGTTCATCCGCGGCATCGCCTGGATCGGCACCTTCCTCAACTGGGCCGGGCCGGCGGTGTACGTCGTCATGTTCGTGCTGCTGGCGGTCATCTGGGCGCAGGCCGGCAACGGCCTGTTCGCCGAGATCGGCGAGGTGTTCGCCGGGAGCGGCGACTACGAGGGCGGCCCGGTGGCGGCGTTCTCCGCGATCGTCGGCACGATGGTGGCCTACTTCGCGGCCGTGGTCATCAACTACGGCGACTTCTCCCGGTTCGTGCGCACCGAGAAGGCGATGCGCCGGGGCAACCTCCTGGGCCTGCCGGTGAGCCTGGCGCTGTTCTCGTTCCTGGCGCTGTTCATCACCGCCGGAACCGCGGTGCTGCACGGCGAGGCGCTGACCAACCCGGCCGACATCGTGGAGCGGGTGGACAACATCTGGCTGACGGTCGTCGCCTCGCTGACCTTCTTCGTGGCCACGGTCGGCATCAACGTGGTCGCCAACTTCGTGCCGCCCGCCTACGGCCTGGCCAACCTGGCGCCGTCGAAGATCAGCGCGCGCACCGGAGGGCTCATCACTGCGGCGATCGCCTTCGTCATCGGCGGCCTGTGGGTGGGCTTCATCGAACAGATCGGGATCGCGGCGTTCGTCGACACCCTCGGCGCGGTCCTGGCCCCGCTCTACGGGATCATCGTCGCCGACTACTACCTGATCCGCCGCCGGCGCATGGTGGTCAGCGACCTGTACTCGACCTCGCCGGACGGCGCCTACCACTACACCCGCGGCTGGAACCTGCGCGCCCTGACGGCGTTCGTGCTGGCCTCGGTGTTCTCGGTGGCGACCGTGTGGGTGCCCGCGCTCTCCGGCCTGGCCGGCTTCGCCTGGCTCCTGGGCGCTCTGGCGGGAGCCGCCGCGCACGTGGTGTTCGCCCGCCTGGCCCCGCGCGCCCCGGCCGCGGCCTGAGCGGTCCGGACACGCGAAGGGGGCGCGGGCACCAGGTACCCGCGCCCCCTCGCCACGATCATTGCTCCCTGTAGACGCTGGACCGGTGCCCGACGTGGACGACCCAGATCACGAGCCGACGGTCTTCGACGGTGTAGATCACCCGGTAGTCGCCGACCCGAAGCCGACGCACGTCCGGATCGCCCACTAGTGCCGTCGTCCCGAAGCCCAAGGGATCCGATTCGAGTTCGGTGAGCTTGCGGAACACGTTCATCGCGATGTTCCGCGGCAACTTGCGCAGTTCGGCCCGCGCCTCCGGCCGGAAGACGGTTCGGTAGGTCACCCGTCCTCCGCGAGGATCTCGGCCATGACCTCCGCCATCGGGATACCGGCTTCAGGGCGAGCCATGCGCTCATGGACCATGCGCAGGATCTCCTGCTCCTCCAACTGTTGGTAACGGCGCAACAGCTCGATGGGAACGACGGCGGCGACCTCCTTGCCGCGTCTGGTGATCACAGTGGGAGTGTCATCCCGATCGGCTCGGTCGACGACGTCGGCGATGTGGTCACGGACCTCACGGATGGACTCCACCTGCATCTCGCTCATGAACCAATGGTACACAACGGACCGTTGGTACATGACTCTGCCGGTCCCGGACACGCGAAGGGGGCGCGGGCACCAGGTGCCTGCGCCCCTGTCGGCCGGTCCGCTGCACGGAAGGGACGGACCGGCGTGGAAGGTCCTACTGGCCGAGACGGTCCAGCAGGGCGTGGTACTCGTCCCAGAGCTCGCTGGGCAGCTGGTCGCCGAAGGTCTTGAAGAACTCGGGGACCAGCGCGGCCTCCTGCTTCCAGATCTCGCGGTCGACCTCCAGGAGGAACTCCAGCTCCCGGGTGGACAGGTCCAGGCCCTCGGTGTCGATCGCGTCGGCGGCCGGGACGTTGCCGATCGGGGTGGAGACCGCGTCGGCCCGCCCCTCCAGGCGCTCCACGATCCACTTGATGACGCGGCTGTTCTCACCGAAGCCGGGCCACACGAAGCGGCCGTCGGCGTCCTTCTTGAACCAGTTGACGTAGAAGATCTTCGGCAGCTTGGCCTGGTCGGCCTGCTGGCCGATCCGCACCCAGTGGGCGAAGTAGTCGCCCATGTTGTAGCCGCAGAAGGGCAGCATGGCGAACGGGTCGCGGCGCAGCTCGCCGACGGTGCCCTCGGCGGCGGCGGTCTTCTCCGAGGAGACGTTGGCGCCCAGGTACACGCCGTGCTGCCAGCTCAGGGACTCGGTGACCAGCGGGACGGCGGTGGCGCGGCGACCGCCGAAGAGGATGGCCGAGATCGGCACGCCGGCCGGGTCCTCCCACTCGTCGGCGATGGTCGGCGCCTGGCCGGCCGGGGTGGTGAACCGCGAGTTGGGGTGGGCGGCGGGCTCCGGGGAGTCCGGCGTCCAGGAGCGGCCCTTCCAGTCGGTCAGGTGCGCGGGGGGCTCCTCGGTGAGGCCCTCCCACCACACGTCGCCGTCGTCGGTCAGGGCGACGTTGGTGAAGATGCTGTTGCCCCACAGCGTCTCGATGGCGTTGGCGTTGGTCTTCGCGCCGGTGCCGGGCGCGACGCCGAAGAATCCGGCCTCGGGGTTGATCGCGCGCAGCTGCCCCTCGGAGTCGAAGCGCATCCAGGCGATGTCGTCGCCGACCGTCTCGACCTTCCACCCGGGGATGGTCGGCTGGAGCATGGCCAGGTTGGTCTTGCCGCAGGCGCTGGGGAAGGCCGCCGCGACGTAGTGCGAGGCGCCCTCGGGCGAGGTGACCTTGAGGATCAGCATGTGCTCGGCGAGCCAGCCCTCGTCGCGCGCCATCACCGAGGCGATGCGCAGCGCGTAGCACTTCTTGCCGAGCAGGGCGTTGCCGCCGTAGCCGGAGCCGTAGGACCAGATCTCGCGCGTCTCGGGGAAGTGCGAGATGTACTTGGTGGAGTTGCACGGCCAGGGCACGTCCTGCTGGCCGGGCTCCAACGGGGCGCCCACGGAGTGGACGGCGCGGACGAAGTCGCCGCGCTCCTCGATCAGGCGCAGGGCGGGCGCGCCCATGCGGGCCATGATCCGCATGGACACGGCGACGTAGGCGGAGTCGGTGATCTCGACACCGAGCTGGGAGATGTCGCCGCCGAGCGGACCCATGCAGAACGGGACGACGTACATGGTGCGGCCGCGCATGGCGCCCTTGAAGACCTCGCCGAAGGTGGCGCGCATCTCGTCGGGGGCGATCCAGTTGTTGGTCGGGCCCGCGTCCACCTCCCGCTCGGAGCAGATGTAGGTGCGGTCCTCGACGCGGGCGACGTCGCTCGGGTCGGACGTGCAGTAGAAGCTGTTGGGCCGTTTCTCCGGGTTGAGCCGGGTGAAGGTGCCCTGTTCGACCAGCTGGTCGGTCAGGCGCGTCCACTCCTCCTCCGAACCGTCACACCACACGACCTCGTCGGGCTGTGTGAGCTCGGCGACCTCGCGAACCCAGGAGATCAGTTCCACATGGCTGGTCGGTGCTACGCCCACATCGATACCCACGTCAGTCACAGCCGCTCCTCTTACGAAAGTCGAGATCTCTCGCATCATGAACGACGACGACCAGCGGTGACCAATTGGTATAGGCCAATGGTCTATATCAGTGCCGCACAGGTTCCGGATTCCCCTGCACAGCAAGGGAATCCGCCGATCCGGACACGTGCCGGAGCCGTCGTTCTCCGCACGGGCCGACACACTGCTCATCACGGGTTTCCCCTGCACCACGGGCAGGTGCCCCACCAGCACCAACGGCCGGTGCTGTTCGTCACACGACAGACACCGGCCGCCGGAGCAGACCACTAGACCTTTCCGCCCGGCTCCGCGACCGCGCCCGCACGTTCGCGCAGGTGCGCGCGGGCGGTCCGCGGTCCGGGCACGGGAGGGCGCGAGAAGGACCGGTCAGCAGTCCCGGCCGCTGTTCACACAGTCGACCACCGCGTCCATCAGTTCACGCGGCATGACGTTGATGTGGTCGGAGTGGTCGGTGATCGGGGCGTGCCCTTCCTCGGGGAACCCGTCGACGGCGAAGGACTTCCCGTCGGGCACGTCGTAGACCAGGGTCTGGCGCAGGCGCGGCACGGCCGTGAAGCCGTCCGGGCAGCGGCCGTCCTCCTCGGCGAAGACGATGTGCGAGCGGTTGTCCTCGCTCTCGGTGTTGCGCCCGTCCCAGCAGTTCGGGAAGTCGAAGACGCGCACGACGTCGCTGCCCTCGGGGCAGAGCGGGTAGCGGTCGGGGAACGCCCGGTCCTCGAACCCCGTGCAGGTCCACCGGGCATTCGCGTTGGCGCCGTCCTGGGTGGCCGCCTTGACGTTGCCGGTGATGATCTGGAGGAACTCGGGCATCGCGGTCACCGGCCCCTGGCCGTGGCCGAGGAACTCGATGGTCGCCGACGACGGGGTCAGGATGCGGCCGACGTTGCCGTCCAGGCCGCCGCCGGGCAGGTCGGCGTCCTCGCCCTCGGCGGTGAGGTCGCGCAGCACCGGCCAGTAGTGCATGGACCGGTCGCCGTCCGCGCAGGTGGTGTCGCCGCCGGCGAGGATCCGGTTGTTGGCGGCGACGTCGTCGGTGAACCGGCCGACGTCCTGGTTGCCCACGTAGTCGTGGGTGTGCTGGGCGCCGTTGGGCACGCCCGGGGCCACGATGACGTTCTCGGAGTTGAACAGGCCGTTCTCGTTGGTGCCGCAGTCGATGGTGAAACTGCCGGTGGAGGCGTCGCGGCCGGGTTCGGGGGCGTCCTCGCGCGGCGGGGCCTGCCCGATGTCGGCGAAGTCCTCGGGCCGTGGCCCGCCGGGCGGGTCGGCGGGGTCGCCGGGATCAGCGGGGTCAGCGGGATCGCTCGGTTCACCAGGGTCGCCGGGGGCGCTCGGTTCGCGGGGATCACCGGGGTCGCCGGGGTCGGGCGGGGGGTCGGTCTCTCCGCCACCGCCGGACGGGGCCCGGTAGCCGAAGCCCACCAGCTGCCCCTCGCCGGACGGGCCGGCGTCGGCGAGGACCACCGACGCCCCCGCCGCGGCCAGCAGCACGGCGGCCGCGGCTCCGACGATGACACGTGCTCGGCGGTTCTCGCGGATCCGTCCTGGTGTCCGTGGTCGTTCGTCCATCTGTCTGCTCCTCGGTCGTTCGGACGGGCGGCACGGTCGCGCCGCCCGTCGGCGGGGTGGAGCGCGCGGCGCCCCGGAGGGGCTGTGCACGGAGGAGGGGACCCGGCCCGTCAGAGGCCCGGTCGCCCAGGGGTTCGGCCGCCCGGCAAGTCGGACGGCGGGGGCGTGCGGACCCGTGAGAGGCCCGGTCGCCCGGGGGTTCGGCCGCTCCGCGAACCGAAGCGGCGAGGACGTACGGAGGGTGGGGCACCGGAGGGGGCCGCGCGCGTCGAGGGCCGGGGACGGCGGGCGCCCCTCCGGTACCCCTGTGGGGGTGGGGATATGGTCTGGGCCGGCCGGTCTCAGTTCTGCGGGCGCCGTTCCGGCGGTCGGGGCTCGGGCAGGTCCTCGTACTCGACCAGGCCGGTGCTCTCCAGCAGCGTGATGTGCCTGAGCACCATGAGCATGCCGTGCTGGCAGAAGGACCTCACGAGCTCGTTGCGGGTACCGGCGCGGACCTCGGCCAGGACCGCGATCACCTCGCCGTGCGCGAAGCGCAGCCGGTTGGCGAAGACCCGGTCGAACTCCGCCCCGGACAGCCCGGACAGCTCGTCCATCCAGCGCTGCTGGTCCGGGTTGGGCGTGCTCGGCAGCCGCACGTCGAGCTGGGCGGCCACGCCGCGCAGCTGCTCGTCCATGAGGATGTGGTCCTCCGCCAGGATCGCGCCGACCTCGCGCACCCGGTCGAGCTGCGCCCGGTCCTGGGCCTGCTGGCCGACCGGGATCTCCCACAGCCCGGCCTGGCGCACCTTGATCAGCGCGTCCACGTCGGCCGGTCCGAGCGGGCCGAACTCGGTGCTCACCCAGTCGTTCCAGAACACACCCGACACGCTCGTGGAGCCGTTGGGCGCGATCATGAACACGGTCAGCGCGGCCACCACCAGGAAGCCCGCGACGCCGACCAGCTCGATCGAGCGCGGTGAGCGCCGGCGCAGCCGCCGGGCGGCGGTAGCGGTTCCGGTGTCGGTGCGGTCGGCCCCCTCGTCCTGACGGGGGGTGCTCCGGAGAGCCATCGCGATCAGAGCCCGGACGGAGCGGGGGCGCCCGGGGTCGTCACGCGTGCGGCGGGCATCGACCGGTAGTCGCCGCTGCCGTAGCCACCACTGTCGCCGTAGCCACCGCCGTCACCGGAGCCATCGGCACCACCGTCACCGGTGCCGCTGCCGTCCGAACCGGCGTCGCCGGCGTCCTCGGGCTCTCCGGTGCCGTCCTGGGCGGCGGTGATCATCTGCCCCGCGGGGCTGACGACGTACCAGGCCCCGCCCACCCCCTGGCCGTTGACGTCACCGGGTGCGGCGTCGCCGGCGTAGGTGTACAGGGGCCACTCGGCGTAGGTCAGCTGCGGAGCGCCGTCGTCGCGCTCGACGGTGCCGACGAGGTCGGCCGTGGCCGCGCCCCCGGCGCTGACCGGGGCGTCCTCGGCCCCGGAGCGCAGGGGCGGCCAGTTCTCGGCGCACTCGTCGAAGCACGAGGAGGTGCCGGGGCCGTCGTCGGTGAAGAGGTAGAGGACGTTGCCGTCGCCGTCGGTCAGGACGTCGCCGAACCGCTCGTTCGCGACCGTGCCCAGGGCGACGACGTCGCCGCCCTCCCCGGCCCGCTCCTCCTCGGGGCCGGCGGATTCGCCGTAGTCGGCCGGAGGTTCCTCGGGGTCGGCGACACCGGCGGGGTCGGGGGCCGAATCGTCGGTGGAACAGCCAGTGACCAGCAGGAACGTGGTCAGGCCGAGCGCCACGGCGCTCATCGCCTCAGTGCTCACAGACCTCTCCCATCAGTGATGTTACCGCTCGTATTTATCCGAACGTGATCGCCCGGAGATTGGCCAGTATGGACCTTTCGGTGGATTCACCGATGTCGAGATCTGGAACTCGGAACCGGACAGCACCGCTGAACTGGGGATTCGATCCCGAAAAAAATCCCGCCGAGGCCTTGACAACACCGCCCAGCCAAGAGAACCACCCAGAACGCCTGACGAAGACGGCCGACCGGTGCTATCTTCGGCCGCTACGATCCCCAGTCGTAAACCTCCTACCAATGGTGCAGCGCCGCGCGGAACCATGCCGCCCGGCGTTTGACGAGGGGTGGACACCATGTTCGGAAAACGCCGGGGACCCGGCCGGAACTCCCTCACCCGCAACGCTCGGAGCCGACCGGCCGGCAACCGCGCACCACGCCGCACACACTCCTGGATGTGGATATCAATGCTGGTCGGAGCGGTGGCGGCCAACACACTCCTGGCGCTGACCGTGCCGGGGAGCCGTACGGTGATGCGCGCGGCCCAGGACGCGCTGTGGACCTATTCCGGCGCGCTCTCCCTGGTCGGCCTCACCGTGACAACAGTTCTTGGCATTATCGCCACTGACCGCCTCTTCACCACTCCGCGTCAGCGCATATTCCACCAATCGTCCCACCGATCGACCGCACTGATTTCGGTGGGTTTCCTCTTATCCCACGTCGTTCTACAGATCTCGTTCACCCGTTTGAACGTCGGCAACGCATTGCTTCCGTTCGGTGTCGACGCGTCCGTGGCGTGTGGAATCATCGCCAGCGATCTGCTTCTGGTCATCGTCGTCACCGGCGTGCTGCGCGGCCGGTTCGCCGGCGCCTCCCACGCCTGGACGTGGCGCGCCACGCACCTGGCCGCCTACCTGTGCTGGCCGCTGGCCCTCGTACACGGACTGACCGCCGGACGCGCGGCGCCCGTCTGGGCCGTCGTCGCCTACATGCTGTGCCTGGTGGCCGTCTGCGCCGCGCTGGTGCTGCGCCTGGTGGTGACCTCGCGCCCCGTGTTCGACGACCAGGAGGCGCCACGCGCCGACTCCGAACTGCTCTCCCCGCACGGATCCACCGACGACGAACTGGAGTTCTGGTCGTCCATGCGCCCCGGAGGACGCCCATGACCACCGTCACCATCGGCCCGCCCCGCCTGACCACGGGGCTGGACGCGCACGAACGCGTCGACCACGACACCCACGTGCGCCTGCACGGCGCCCTGCCGCGGCTGGCCGCCGACGACCTCATCACGCTCGCCGGACTCGGCGGCCTGCGCGGCCGCGGCGGCGCCGGGTTCCCCTTCGCCCGCAAACTGCGGGCCGTGCAGCGCTCGGCCCACCACCGACAGACCTCCGCCCGGGTCGTGGTCAACGCGGCCGAGGGCGAACCCGGCAGCGCCAAGGACGCGATGCTGGTCGAACGCGTGCCGCACCTGGTGCTCGACGGCGCCGAACTGGCGGCACGCGCGCTCGGTGCGCGCGAGGTGGTGGTGGGCATCGCCGACCGGGTCGCGCGCGGCGCCGACGACCCGCTCCAGGAGTCGTTGCGCGCGGCGGTGGCCGAACGCCGCTCCACGATCGGCTTCCGGGTGGTGCGGATGCCGCACCGGTTCGTGTCCGGGCAGGCCGGCGCACTCGTGCAGGGCATCAACGGCAGGGCACCGGTCCCGCCCGGCAACCCGCGGCGCACCAGCGAGAGCGGGGTCGCGGGCCTGCCGACACTTCTGTCCAACGCCGAGACCTACGCCCAGGTGGCGCTGCTCGCGCTGGGCGGGGCCGACCAGTTCGCGGCGGTGGGCACGTCCGACCAGCCGGGGACAGTGCTGCTCACGGTCGGCGGGTCCACGGTCGTGGAGGCGCCCGCCGGCACCCCGCTGACACGGGTCCTGCACGTGTGCGGTGTGTCCCCCGGCCAGGCGGTGCTGGTCGGCGGGTACCACGGCGCCTGGCTGGCCCCCGACGTCGTGGCCCGCGCGCACCTGTCGCGCCGGGAGATGGCCGACGTCGGCGGCACCCTGGGCGCGGGTGTCGTCCTGCCGCTGCCCCGGACGACCTGCCCGCTGGGCGAGGTCGCCCGGGTCCTGCGCTACCTGGCCGACGAGAGCGCGGGCCAGTGCGGCCCGTGCCTGCGCGGCCTGCCCGCCCTCACCGAGTCGTTCACCGCGCTGATCGGCGGCGAGGGCGCTCCCGAGGCCGTCCTCACGGCCGCCGGGATCGGCGAGGGCAAGGGCGCGTGCGCGCACCCGGACGGCAGCGCGGTGTTCGCGCGCAGCGCGCTGGCGGTGTTCGCCGAGGACATGTCCACGCACGCCCTCACCGGGGGCTGCGGGCGCCCGGTCGTGGGCGAGCTGCCGCTGACCGGCGAGCCGGAACACCGGCACGCCCGGCTGCTGCTGGACTGGTCGCGCTGCGACGGGCACGGGCTGTGCGCGGAGTTGCTGCCGGAACTGGTCCGGCTGGACCGCAACGGCTACCCGGAGGAGCCGGACGTCCCGGTGCCCGACGCGCTGGCCGGCGACGCCGAGCTGGCCGTGCGCATGTGCCCGGCCCTGGCCCTGCGCGTGCGCGCGCCCTCCTGAGGCGGGCGAGACAGGGCCGGCCGTCCCAAAGCGGTCGACCGCACGGCGCCCGGTCTCCGACGCGCCCGCTCCCGAGGCGGCCGATCCCGGGGAGCCCGGCCCCGACGCGGTCAGCGCACGATGGCGACCGGTCCCCGGGCGCCGTGCAGGACGGAGTGGCTGACCGAGCCCAGCAGCAGCCCGCGGAACCCGCCCCTGCCCCGGGACCCCACGACGATGAGGTCGGCGGGGGTGGCCTCCTCCAGCAGCGCGACCACCGGGTGCGCGCGCACCACCCGCGTGCGCACGGTCACCTCCGGGTGGCGCCGCCGCGGCTCGGCGATCTCCTCCTCCAGCGACTGGCGCGCGGCCTCGGCCGCCGTGGCGTCGTCGAAGAGCTCGGGCGGGATGGGCCCGGTGGCCGCCGCGAAGGCCACCAGCGGCTGCCAGGCGCTCACCGCCACGAGTTCGGTCCGCGCGACCTCCGCGTGCCGGAACGCCACGTCGACCGCCCGGCGGCTGGGTTCGGACCCGTCGGTCCCCACGATCACCCGCCCCCGCACACCGTGCGCCGAGGCGTGCTCGCGGGGCAGCACGATCACCGGCACCGGAGCGCGGGCGGCCAGCTCGATGCCCACCGAGCCCACGAACGCGGCGACGATCCCGCTCAGCCCGCGCGAACCGACGACCACCGCGGCGCACCCCTCGGCGGAGGCCTCGGCCAGCAGGGCGTCGACCGGCCGCGCGTAGGACAGGCGGGTTTGGACCTCCAGTTCCGGGAACAGGCGGGACACCCAGTCGCCGGCGTAGTCGAGCAGGAGGGAGGCACCGCTGGTGTCGGTGTCGTCGGGGGGCACCTGTTCGGCGCCGCCGAGTCCGGCGAACGCGCCCACGCCCGCCAGCGGTCCCGCCGCCGTCACGATGCGGACTCCGAGACCGCGTTGCGCGGCCTGGTTGGCCGCCCACTCCAACGCGTGGCGACTGGACTCGGTGCCGTCCACCCCCACGACCACCCACCGTGTCGTGGTTGCGCCGTCCATCGCGTGCGCCTTTCTTGTCGGTCCTCGCCCCCGGTTCCCCGGGACCTCCTGATCGGTGTCTCCTGATCATGACCCGAGAACACGCACCCGCGCATAACGGTGCCGATGCGAGTTGGGTGAAGTAGTGTCCCAGCACGGTCGCCCGGCTGGTCGGGCCGACCGGTCCTGTTCGGCCAGACGTCGCCACCACCACGCGGGAACGGGGAGCGTGCCATGTCCTACGCCGGTGCGGACCACGTGCACTGGGACCAGCGGGACGGCCGGGTCGCGGCCGTGGCCGCCGCGGTCGTCTTCAGTTTCTGGGTCGTGGAGGTCGTCCTGCCCGGTGTGGGGGCGGCCCAGGGTGTGCTGGCGGATCCGGCCACGTCGTTCGGCCGGTTCCTCGACGGCGCCCACCGGGTGGCGTCGATCCTGGCCGTGCTCGCCGCCGCCCTGGGCCTGTCCCTGGGCGCGCGCTGGTCGCGGCGCTGGCTCACGGTGTCGTGGGCCTCGATGGCGGTGTTCGGTGCCGCCTCGCTCACCGCGTCCCTGCTGCCCGGCCCGTGCGTGGTGTCCACCGACGTCGCGTGCGCCGCGGAGTCCCTGGTCGAGGGGCTGGCGGGCGCCACCGTGGCCCAGGCGGTGGTCGCCGTCGTCGCGATGCTCGCGAGCCTGCTGGGGGTGGTGTCCCTGGCGGTGAGCCTGCGGCTGCACCGCAAGCGGTCGTGGATTCCGGTGGCCGCCGTGGCCGCCGTCCAGACCGTGGTGGTCGTGGCCGTGCTGGTCCTCGCGGGCCGTATGCTCGCGGCCGACGGCTCCGGCGCGCCGGGGGTCACTCTCGGCCTGCTGGAACGCGCCCACCTGGTGACGGTCGCCCTGTGGCTGCTCTCGGCCGGCGTCCTGCCCGGCCCCTGGAAGCGTCCCCCGCACGACGGCCGGACGGCGCCGGGCCGGGTGTGACCGGCCTGCGCGGCGGATCGCGGGCACGGCGCCGCCCGTCGTGCCGGGTACGGCTGGCCGTGCTCGACGCCAACTGGGCGATGATGTCGACCCTGCTCGACGAGGCGTTCGACGCCGAGGCTCCTCCCCTGGAACGGATCGACCGCTTCGTCCGGGGGTTCGGCGGCATGATCGCCCTGACGCGGGAGCGGATGGGCAGCACGCCCGACTGCCCCGTCGGAGGCCTGTCCGCCGAACTCTCCGCGCGCGGCCCGGAGATGCGCGCCCACGCGACGCGGATCCTGGACGCCTGGGCCGCCCACTTCACCGGCGCATCCGCGAGGCCCAGGCCCGTGGCGAGGTCGATCCCCTCGTCCCCCCTGAGGAGACCGCCCTGCGGATCGTGGCCCACCTCCAGGGAACGGCCCTGATCGCCAAGGCCTACGACCGCCCCGAACTCGTGGACCAGGCCCGGGACGGCGTGCGCGCCCTGCTCGGCCCGCCCCGCTGAGTTCGTCCTTCTCCGGACGCGGCACGGGGCCGCGTCCGCCTGCCCTTTGACTTGACTGATCAGTCAAGACCGCCCGTCCGAGGCGGCGCCGACCCGACCGAGGAGTCACCATGATCCGCACACCCGCCCCGACCGACGACGCGGCCGGACGCGCCTACCGCTTCGAGCGGTTCCGGACCGGACTGCTCTTGAGCGACATGTCCTTCCCGCCCGACGCGCCCGGCGCCGGTGACCGGATCCCCGCCTTCGACCTGGCGACCCTCGACGGTCCGCGGTTCACCAGCACGGACCTGGGACCACTGCCCGTCCTCCTGGTCTTCGGGTCGCGCACCTGCCCCGTGACCGAGAGCGCGGGGCCGGTCCTGCGCCGGCTGCACGAGGAGTTCGGGGCGGCGGTGCGCTTCGTCCTCGTCAACACCAGGGAGGCGCACCCGGGCCAGCTCGTGCCGCAGCCCCGGACCTTCGAGCGCAAGTGGGAGCACGCCCTCGACCTGCGCCGCCACCACGCCCTCCGGTTCGAGGTCGCGGTCGACGGCATCGACGGTGAGGCGCACCGCGCGTTCGGTCCCAAGCCGAACTCGGCCTACCTCGTCGATCCGGACGGCACGATCCGCTACCGGGCGCACTGGGCCAACGACGAAGGCGGCCTGCGCGAAGCCCTCTCCGCGGCCGTGCTGGGGCGGGCGCCCGCACGCGGCCACAGCAGGGGCATGGCGGGCTCGCTCCTGCGGGCCGTCGGCCACCTTCCGGGGACCGTGCGCGCGGCCGGTTCCAGGGTCGAACGCGACGTCTGGCTCGCCGCGCCGCCCCTGGCCCTGCTCGGGCGGCTGTCGCTGCTGTTCGGCCGGCTGCCCGCCGACCGCCGGGGCGCCGCAGCGGCCGCCGCACTGCTCGGGTTCCTGCTGACCGTCGCCCTGGTCGTTCTGCTCCTCTAGGGCACGTCCGGCCGGGATGCGTCCCGCCAGGGCGCGTTCCGCCACGGCGCGTTCCGCCAG
Organism: Nocardiopsis aegyptia; assembly: GCF_013410755.1. Classification (GTDB taxonomy): domain Bacteria; phylum Actinomycetota; class Actinomycetes; order Streptosporangiales; family Streptosporangiaceae; genus Nocardiopsis; species Nocardiopsis aegyptia. The sequence continues at coordinate 4,385,519 of NZ_JACCFS010000001.1, read as the reverse complement.
AACGCGTTCCGCCACGGCGCGGTCCGCTGCGCCGCCGCCCGGCTCAGGCCAGGGCGGCGGGCAGCGGGCGGGCGTGGACGACGTGCAGGGTGCTCACCGCGCGGGTGAGCACCACGTAGAGGCGGTTGGTCCCGCGTTCCTCGGCGTCGACGATGGCCGCGGGCTCGGCGACCACCACCGCGTCGAACTCCAGACCCTTGGCCAGGCTCGCCGGCACCGCGACCAGGCGCGCGGAGTCCAGCCCGGTGTCGCCCTCCCCCAGCAGCGGCGCCGCCAGTCCCGCCTCCGCCAGTGCCTCCCGCAGCTCCGCGATCCCGCCGTCGGCGGCGATCAGCCCGACCGAGCCCTCCCCCTCCAGCACGCCCCGGCACGCCTCGACCACGCCCGACGCCAGGCCGTCCGCCGCCCGGGTCACCCGCAGGGCGCCGGGCGCGCGCCGCACCGCGACCGGGGCGCCCAGCCCGGGGGCGATCTCGGGCAGCAGCCGGGCGGCGTAGTCGATGATCTGCGCCGGGACCCGGTACCCCCGGTCCAGGACGCGCAGGTGGCCGGTCGGCTTGTCCAGGTGTTCCAGCAGCGTCGACCAGTTCGCGGCCGCCGCCGGGCTCGTGCCCTGTGCGATGTCGCCGAGCACGGTCAGCGACCCCGACGCGCAGCGCCGTCCGACGGCACGCGCCTGCATCGGGCTCAGGTCCTGCGCCTCGTCCACCACGACGTGCCCGAGGCTCACGGGACGCTCGATCATCGCGGCGGCCTCGTCGATCAGCACCATGTCCTCCAGGGACCACCGGGCCGACTTCGGCCCGCGCGGACGCCCCGGCAGCAGGACGGCGGCCTGCTCCTCGGCGGTGAGCAGGCCCTCGGCCGCGCGGGCGAGGCGCTCGGGGTCGGTGAGCAGTCCCAGCACCATCTTGGCCGGATCGACCTTGGGCCACAGGGCGGTGACCGCCGAGCGCACCGCCGGGTCCCGGCGCACCTGCTGGTGGGTGCGGTCGTCGCAGACCTCCCCGGCGCCCTCCATGAGCGACAGGACGGCGTGGGCGATCCGGTGTGACAGCAGGTCCCGTCCGGACCCGTAGGCGACGCCGCGGGAGGCGAGTTCGTCCAGCAGCGGGCGCAGGTCCTCGGGGTACAGCCGCCAGCGGCGCGAGCCCCGGCGCACCATGACCGTCTCCTCCGGAGTGCGCAGGTGCGCCCACAGGTCGCGGCGCAGCACCTCGGCCATCCGCGCCCGCCCCTTGATCCGCGCGGCGGCGGGCTCTTCCGCCCGCCGCACGGGCAGGCCCGCGTCCAGCATCTCCTCGACGGTGGTCTGGGCGACGTCGACCTCGCCCAGCGCCGGCAGGACGTCGCGGATGTAGGACAGGAACGACCGGTTGGGGCCGATGATCGCCACCCCGGACCGGGACAGGCGCTCGCGTTCGGTGTAGAGCAGGAAGGCGATGCGGTGCAGTCCGACGGCGGTCTTGCCGGTCCCGGGCGCGCCCTGCACGCACAGGGTGGTCTCCAGCGGTGCGCGGACCAGGTCGTCCTGTTCGGGCTGGATGGTGGCGACGATGTCGCGCATGGGGCCCGTGCGCGGGCGCTCGATCTCCGTGGCGAGCAGGTCGCCGCCGGCGTCCGACGTCGGCGCTTCACCGACCAGGGTCTCGTCCTCGAAGGCCGTCAGCACGGCTCCGCCGCCGAAGCCGTAGCGCCGGCGCACGCGCACGCCCATCCGGTCGCCGGGCGAGGCCCGGTAGTAGGCGACGCACACCGGTGCCCGCCAGTCGAGCACCATGGGCCGGCCCTCGGCGTCGTGCACGTGGCGCCGCCCGATGTGCACGCGGTCGGCGTCGCCGTCCTCGGAGACCGTGCCGGGATCGAAGTCCAGGCGGCCGAAGAACAGCGGCGCGCCGGGCACGTCGGCCAGTGCGGCGATCCGCCGCTCCCGGCCCTTGCGCAGCGCGGCGTTGGTGACCTTGTCGTTGACGACGTCGCCGAGCATCAGTTCGGTGCCCTCGACGTTCTCGCGCATCCGCCGCAGCGCGGCGCGGGCGGCGTCCAGGTGGTCGCGTTCGGCCTGGAGCTCGGGGCTCACGGGCACGGCGGAGGGATCGGTCGTGGTCATGGCGGGACCTCGGAGGGTTCGGCGGGACAGTGACGCGGCGGCGCGCGTGCGCGGGTCCCGCCCCGGTCGCCACGAGGGCCCGGTTCGTTCCGATCCAAGTGCACCCCAGGGGTGCGCCGCCAAAAGAGGCCTCAGCCTAGCGCCACCCCGCCCCGGGACCAAACCGGAGCCGCAGGTCCCTGCCACTGGGGGTTCGCGAGGGGCGCGGGCGCCTCGACCCGCGGGGGGTGACCCGCAGGCCAATCCGCCAGGGAGTGCGCAGGGGGTTGTAGCCGCACGAAAGCCGCCTACCTCGACCCAAGGGGGTGAGAGATAGGCCGTTCAGCATGCCCCCGACCCCAGGGGGTTGGAGCCGCATAAGACGGCCTACCTCAACCCGAGGGGGTGAAAGGTAGGCCGTTCAGCCAGCCCCGGCCAGAGGGGGGTTCGCGAGGGGCGCGCCAGTGTTCTGCAGGAGGAGACGGCGCCGCAGCGAGCTTGCGAGCAAGGCAAGTCGACGACGAAGAACACTGGCTCCCCGGCGCCCAGCGTCCGAGCCTGCGAGGGCGCCGGAGAGTACGGCGAGGGCGCCGACGCGTCCTGGAGGGCCTGGAGGTGCACTCCCGAGGAACGAGGGAGTGCACCGGAAGGACCGAAGGACGCGTCTCAAAGGCGCCCGAGCACGGGCCAAAGCTAGAAGGACTGCGCCGCAGGCGTCCGTTGAGGGTGGTGGCGGGCGACGGCGTGGGCACGAGCGGAGGCCCCAAAAAACACAGGAGGGCGCCGACGGGTCCCGGAGGGCCTGGAGGTGCACTCCCGAGGAACGAGGGAGCGCACCGGAAGGACCGAAGGGCGCGTCTTCCGGGCGCCCCGAGCACGGGCCAAAGCGAAGCGGAGGCCCAAGAGAAACTAGGTCTTGCGCAGGCGCACCCGGCGGACCCGGTGGTCGTCCCCCTTGTAGAGGACCAGCGTGGCCCGCCCCCGCGTCGGGCGGATGTTCTCGACCAGGTTGATCTCGTTGATCGTCCGCCAGGTGTTGGCCGCGAACTCCAGCGCCTCCTCCTCGCTGATGGAGGTGGCCATGTGGTGGAAGTACGAGCGCGGGTCCGAGAACGCCGTGCGCCGCAGCTCGCGGAACCGGTCCAGGTACCACCCGCGGATGTTCTCGACCTTGGCGTCGACGTAGATCGAGTAGTCGAAGAAGTCCGCCACGGCGAGCCGGCCGGCCGTGGCCGGCTGGAGCACGTTGATGCCCTCGACGATGAGGATGTCCGGGCGCAGCACGGTCTGCTTCTCCCCCGGTACCACGTCGTAGCTCAGGTGCGAGTAGACGGGGATGTCGATGCGCTCGGCCCCGGCCTTCATCTCCGAGACGAACCGCACCAGGGCGCGCCGGTCGTAGCTCTCCGGGAAGCCCTTCCGGCGCATCAGCCCGCACGACTGCAGCACCGTGTTCGGGTAGAGGAAGTTGTCGGTGCTGACCAGCTCCACGTTCGGGTGGTTGGGCCACTGCGCCAGCAGCGACCTCAGCAGCCTGGCCGTGGTGGACTTGCCCACCGCGACGCTTCCCGCCACACCGATGATGAACGGCGACGGGCGGTCCGCCTCCCCCAGGAACGCGCGCACGGCGGCGTGCCGCTGCTGTGTGGCGCCCACGTACAGGTTGAGCAGGCGCGACAGGGGCAGGTAGATGTCGCGCACGTCGTCCAGGGACGTGGGGTCGGTGGTACCCCGCAGAACGGCGAGGTCCTCTTCGGTCAGGGACAGCGGTGTGGAGGCGCGGAGGGCCGCCCAGGCCTCCCGGTCCAGCTCCACGTACGGCGATGACAGGCCGTTCTTCGTCGTGTGGGACACGAGTGACCACCCTAGACGAGGCACCGCACCGCACTTCGCACCCGGTCTCCCCCCAGGCCGGACCTGGGCGGACAACGTGGGTGAAACCACACGTTCACCCGTCCTTCACGGAAGGTTTTTTGGCCGGGTGCGGACGCGGTGAAATCCGTTCCACTCGGCGCCCCCATCGGGCCCCCACCTGCGTGGTCTACCACCCATACACCAAATGGTCTATACCGCTACCTGCGAAAACAACCAGTGGTATGGGTGAGTGGTTGGTCGAAACACCGCCCCTTTTCGCCTACGCTGGCGGCCATGTGCGGAATCGTTGGCTACGTCGGGCCGCAACCGGCGCTAGAGGTCGTCGTGAACGGCCTCGCAAGGTTGGAGTACCGCGGATACGACTCCGCGGGTGTGGCCGTCATCGGTGACGGCGTCCTGCGGAGCGAGAAGCGGGCCGGCAAGCTCGCCAACCTGCGCAGCGCTCTGGAGGCCGCCCCCATCAGTGGTGACGGCGCGGGGATCGGGCACACGCGGTGGGCCACCCACGGCGCCCCGAACGATGTCAACGCCCACCCCCACGTCGACAACGACAACCGGGTCGCGGTGGTCCACAACGGCATCATCGAGAACTTCGCCTCCCTGCGCCTGGAGCTGGAGGAGAGGGGCTGCAAGTTCCTCTCGGAGACCGACACCGAGGTCGCCTCCCACCTGCTCTCCACCGAGCTGGCCGACCGCGGCGACGGCGACCTGGCGGGCGCCATGCGCAGCGTGTGCCGCCGCCTGGAGGGCGCCTTCACCCTCGTGGCCGCCTCCGTTGACGACCCCGAGCTGGTCGTCGCGGCCCGCCGCAACTCCCCGCTCGTCGTCGGCCGTGGCGAGGGCGAGAACTTCCTGGCCAGCGACGTCGCCGCCTTCATCGCGCACACCCGCGAGGCGGTCGAGCTGGGCCAGGACCAGGTCGTGGAGCTGCGCGCCGACTCCGTCGTCGTCACCGACTACGACGGCAACCCGGTGGACGTGCGCGAGTACCACGTGGACTGGGACGCCTCCGCCGCCGAGAAGGGCGGCTACGAGTACTTCATGCTCAAGGAGATCGTCGAGCAGCCGCAGGCGGTCGCCGACACCCTCCTGGGCCGGGTCACGGTCGAGGGGCACCTCACCCTCGACGAGATGCGCCTGACCCCGCAGGAGCTGCGCTCGGTCGAGAAGATCGTCATCATCGCCTGCGGCACCTCGTACCACGCGGGCCTGATCGCCAAGTACGCGATCGAGCACTGGTGCCGGATCCCGTGCGAGGTGGAGGTCGCCAGCGAGTTCCGCTACCGCGACCCCATCCTTGACCAGCGGACCCTGGTCATCGCCATCTCGCAGTCCGGCGAGAGCATGGACACCCTGATGGCGGTCCGCTACGCCCGCGAGCAGCGCGCCCGCGTGCTGGCGATCTGCAACGTCAACGGGTCCACGATCCCGCGCGAGTCCGACGGCGTGCTCTACACCCACGCGGGGCCCGAGGTCGGCGTGGCCGCCACCAAGACCTTCCTGACCCAGCTGGCCGCCTGCTACCTCATCGGCCTCTACCTGGCGCAGGTGCGCGGGCTGAAGTTCGGCGACGAGATCAACACGGTCATCGCCCAGCTGGCCACCATGCCCGAGCAGGTGGAGCGGGTCCTGGACACGATCGAGCCGGTCCGCGAGCTGGCCCGGTCCCTCTCCGACGTGGACACGGTGCTGTTCCTGGGCCGCCACGTCGGCTACCCGGTGGCGATGGAGGGCGCGCTCAAGCTCAAGGAGCTGGCCTACATGCACGCCGAGGCGTTCGCGGCCGGCGAGCTCAAGCACGGCCCGATCGCGCTGATCGAGGACGGCCTCCCGGTCGTCGTCGTGGTGCCCTCGCCCAAGGGGCGCAGCGTGCTGCACGACAAGATCGTGTCGAACATCCAGGAGGTGCGCGCCCGCGGCGCCCGCACCATCGTCATCGCCGAGGAGGGCGACGAGTCGGTGCGCCCGTACTCGGACGTGCTCATCGAGATCCCCGCCGTGCCGACCCTGCTCCAGCCGATCGTGTCGACGATCCCCATGCAGGTGTTCGCGTGCGAGCTGGCGCTCGCCAAGGGCAACGACGTGGACCAGCCGCGCAACCTCGCCAAGAGCGTCACGGTGGAGTAGCGGCTCCACACCACGGAGAACACGGTGTGGCCGGTCGGGTGCAAGAGTGCCCCGACCGGCCACGTGCCGTTTCGAGGCCTGCGCGCGGAGCCTGCGTGCGGGGACGACCGGCCGAGCGCCGGGCTCCGGCGCGGGGCCGGGGCGGCTCAGCGGCGTCGGGGGGCGGGGACCATCGACCGGTGGGCGGCCAGTGCCGTGTCGACGTCGGGGTGCGTGGGCAGGACCGCGTGCAGGGCCAGGACGTCCAGGATGCGTGTGAGCTGCGCTGGCGGCGCGGCCAGCGCGAGGTGGTGGTGGGCGCGTACGGCGGTGCGCATGGCACCCACGAGGGCGTTGACCCCGGAGGCGTCGATGAACTCCACGTCGGACAGGTCGACGACGACGCAGCCGTCGGAAGCCGCCGTCACCAGGGCGGCGAACACCTGGTCGGCGGTCGCGATGTCGATCTCACCGCCCAGCTCGACGACGGTCGTGCCGTCGCATACGAACCGGCCCTGTCCCGTGTCCAGTACGGCCACGCCTCACTCCCGGGCTCGGATGGAAGGGTTGTCTGTCCTGATCGGCCGAAAGCCGATTTGTGTAGCCAGACTACTCGCTCCGGGCGACGAACCGTTGCCGTCCACAGCCCGGCCCGGCTCCCCCGTACTTCCTCCCGCGGGCTCCGGCGCCTCCCTCTCCCGCCGGCCCCTAGTGCCCCTCGGAGCCGCAGATGGCCCAGACGACCTTGCCGAAGCCCGGCACCGGGTTCCAGCCCCACTCGCGGCTGAACGCCGAGACGAGCCCCAGCCCCCGGCCGGACTCGGCGAAGTGGTGGGCGTCCACCTTCATCGGCGCGCCCGGGCTGGAGTCGGCCACCGCGCACGCCACCGCCGAGCGGTCGCGCAGCAGCCGCACCTGGACCAGGACGCGGACGCTGCCCGGGTCCGCGCCCGCAGGGACGGCGTGCCGACAGGCGTTGCCCACCAGCTCGGAGGTGACCAGGCGCAGGTCCTCGGCGACTCCCGGGAGATCCCACTCGGCCACGGTCTCGGCCACGAACTCCCGGGCCGCGCGCACCGAGTCGGCGGTGGACGGGAAGGCCTGGGCGGCGCCCTCGGGGGTGCGTGCTCGCTCGCCCACCCGAAGCCGGCCCAGGGCGTTCGCCCACCAGCCGCCGGGGGAGTCGTCGGCGACCTCCGCGAGACGTGTGGGGGGGCGGGATGCCTCGGAGTCCAGCTCCGACGGCACCAGCTCTGCGTTCATCACGGTCCTCACCATGTGACGTCGGGTCGTGCGGTCCGGTCGGATGCCCCGGTTGTGGCTTACATCGGTAAGACACAGATGCACGTGCAGTTCAACGTTCGGCCACACTATAGGACGATCAGCACTTATTGGTAGATGTCATTGCAAGAATTCACACGCGAACACCCCTGGCGACACATGGATCGCGCGTCACGGACCACCCGAACGAGGACTTCGGCGACCCCCTGTCCCAAACCAGACCTCCTCGGTATACTGAGCGGTCGCTCGCGCCAAAGCCGCTACAGGGAGGCGAAGTGGTCGCCGATCATGCAATGAACCTGCAGGTCAGTGAGGATTTCCTGGCCAATTCCAGTGGCGGTCCCACTGTCCTGCGCATTCTCCTCGGAACCCAGCTCAGGAGGCTGCGGAAGGAGAAGGGCATTTCCCGGCACGACGCCGGCTACGCCATCCGCGCCTCGCACGCCAAGATCAGCCGGATGGAACTCGGCCAGGTCAGCTTCAAGCGCCGCGACGTCGATGACCTGCTCAAGCTCTACGGGATCGACGACGCCGAGCAGCGCGAAGCGCTCCTCGGGCTCATCTCCAGCGCCAACGCACAGGGCTGGTGGCACAAGTACGGCGACGTCCTGCCGCAGTGGTTCGGCGTCTACGTCGGCCTGGAGGAGGCCGCCTCGATCATCCGTACGTTCGAGGTCCAGTTCGTGCCCGGCCTGCTCCAGACCCGCGAGTACGCGCGGTCCGTGGTGCGCCTGTCGCGCACCACCAGGAGCGAGGACGACATCGACAGTCGTGTGCAGATGCGCATGCGTCGCCAGGCGCGCTTCGTCGAGCCGGAGGTGCCGGCGGACGCCCCGCGCCTGTGGGCCGTCATCGACGAGGCCGTCCTGCACCGCCCCTACGGCGAACCCTCCGTGATGCGGGAGCAGATCGAGTACCTCATCGAGGTCGCCCGCCGCCCCAACGTCACCATCCAGATCGCCACGTTCGCCATGGGCGGCCACCCGGCCGCGGGCGGTCCGTTCAGCATCCTGCGCTTCCCCACGCCGCAACTGCCCGACGTGGTCTACCTGGAGCAGCTGAGCAGCGCCCTGTACTTCGACAAGTTCGACGACACCCACCGGTACGCGCAGACGATGGACCACCTGGCCACGCAGGCGCCGCCACCGTCCGAGACCGAGGAGATCCTGCGCGGGTTCCTGGAACGCTACTCCTAGTTCCGGGACCCACGACGCCGACCGTTCGGGCGCCTTGAGTACGGGAACCTTCGGGCCCTACGGTGCACTCCTCGTTCCTCGGAGTCCACCTGCGGACCCCCCAGAGCCCCGTCGGCGCCCTCCCTGTACCCACTTCGACCTTCGGCGCGGGCGCCCCTCCGCCCGCCCTCCTCCCCCTTCCCTGCCGTACTCCCCTCCCTCTCCTTCCACCTCCACATCTCCCTCATCCCCCGACCCTCCGAGCTCTTCGCTCACCGCGCCGCCCCACCCCCAGGGCCGCCACTCTCCGTGCGCGAGTCGGAACACTGTGCGCGGGTCGTGACCGGCTTCGGCCACGACCCGGCAACGATCCCGGTTCACTGAACCGTCACTCAACCGCACGCGTTAGCCATGACATGCGGTTTCGTCCGCCCATGACTCCGGGTCCATCCGGATGTACTTACGGCTGTAATCACGGATGCACGTGCATGGGCTACTCTGTGGACCCGCACCGGGACATACCGGACGGAGTCATCGGCCACCCGGCCGAGCGCCGTCCTCCCATCCCCCGGTGGTCGGACACGTCTGGTGCGGCGGACTGAACCGCCGCGCGTGAACCCCCGCTCACGCGTCCGCCCGGAGTTCAGGAGGTTGAGATGCAGCCGATCTACAACGGCGTCCCCGCCGGCCAACTGCCCAAGGTCGTCTGGACCAAGAGCAGCTGGAGCAATCCGGACGGGAACTGCGTTGAGGTCGCCACGCTTCCGGACGGCGACATCGCCGTACGCAATTCGCGAGACCCGCACGGACCCGCCCTCGTCTACACCCCCGGTGAGATCGAGGCCTTCGTGCGCGGCGCCAAGACCGGTGAGTTCGACCGGCTGCTGGGCTGACGTCAGGCCCGGCCCGGGCACCCTTCCCCACGGCGAGGACCATCCCCGGATCGCGCCCGATCCGGGGGCCCCGCGCGGTCTCCCCCGGCCGCGCACGGGCTCTTCCGTCCACGGAGCGGGCGCGCGCGAGGAGCCCGGCACCCCCAGGGGTGCCGGGCTCCTTGTCGGTCGTCCCCGTGACGCTAGAGGCGCGTGGGGTCCACCAGGCCGTCGGCCGACCCGACCGGCGCGTTCTCCCACGGGAAGTGGGTGGCGCCGAGCGCGGGCTTGAGGTCGAACAGCCAGGCCGCCTTCTCGTCGTACTTGGCGAAGAAGGGGCGGCCCACCAGCTCGGGGTCGCGCGCCTGGATGAAGTGCAGGACGAAGACCTTCTCGCCCGCGACCTCGGTCACGCCGTCGACGCACACCTTGCCCGGCGTCGCCGACATCGACGGCCCGCGCACGGTGCGGGCCAGACCCGACACCTTCTGGTAGGCGTCGCGGAAGATCTCGTAGGCCTCCGCGAGCGGCACCGCGAAGTAGTCCTGCGGGCCCGTGTCGCGCTCGACGAACATGTAGTACGGGACCATCCCGTGGCGCAGGTGCGTGCGCCACATGGACTCCCAGACCGCCGGGTCGTCGTTGATCGTGCGGATCAGCGGCGCCTGGGTGCGGATGACCGCGCCGGTCGAGCGGATGCGGCGCACCGCCTCCTGGACCAGCTCCGGCTTCATCTCGTTCGGGTGCGAGAAGTGCGCCATGAACGCCAGGTTCTTGCCAGAGGCGACGACCTTCTCGAACAGGCGCAGCGTGTCGTCGGCGTCGGGGTCGGTCACGAAGCGCTGCGGCCAGTAGGCCAGCGCCTTGGTCCCGATCCGGATGGCCTCCAGGTGCTCGATCTCCAGCAGCGGCTCGATGTACCTGGAGATGACCCCCTCACCCATGATCATCGGGTCGCCACCGGTGAACAGGACACTGGTGACCTCGGGGTGCGAGCGGACGTACTCGACCAGCTGGTCGATGTCGCTGGAGGCGAACTTCAGGTCCGCGTCACCGACGAACTGGGCCCAGCGGAAGCAGTACGTGCAGTACGCGTGGCAGGTCTGCCCCTGTTTGGGGAAGAAGAGCACGGTCTCCTTGTACTTGTGCTGGACGCCGGGGACGGGCTCCTCGTTGCCGATCTTCGGCACGTTGAGGTCCATCTGGCCCGCGGGGTGCGGGTTCAGGGTGGCGCGGATGTGGTTGGCGGCCTCGTTGAGCTCCTTGCGCGAGGCACCAGAGCGCAGCAGATCGGCGATCCTGGCCACGTCGCCCGACGGCAGCATGTCGGCCTGCGGGAAGACGAGCCGGTAGATCGGATCGTCCGGAGCGGCATCCCAGTCGATCAGCTCGTCGACGACGTAGCTGTTGACCCGGAACGGCAGCACCTGGGCCACCGCCTGGACCGCGAGCCGCTCGTCGGCGGCGAGACCGGCTCGCGCCGTGAGCTCGTCAAGGTGCTTCGTCGTGTAGGCACGAAACCGACGTCCGGCGGACGGGGACAGTGCCGCGTCTGGCGTAACGCTCACGCCTCTCCTCTCCTGCATGTGGGGTGGGCCACCCGATGCCGGGCAGCCCTCATCCGGCGGTTCCGGCGCACGGGGACGCCGACGAACCACCGGAAACGGTCATTGGTGTTGTTGTTCGTGTTCGGAGCGTTTCGCAAGACCGAACCAGCGAGCGGGTATACCCCGACAAGGGGTTTTGTACCCACTCTGCCCAAAATCCAGCTCTGACCTGGACAGACAGGAAGTATCCTCGCATGAACCCACGAACACGGCGGACAAGGGCACGTGTCGGGCGACCCGATAGCGTGTGGTCACACCACCGGCCGAGCCCCTGACAGGGCACGCTTCGCGGCGCCGCCGGACACCGTAGGACCTGCGCCGACGGGTACACCACGCCCTGCGCGCGCCCATCGACCCACCCGTGAAGGGCACACCTGTTGAGTGGCACATCCGACGCGGAGACGTCCGAGGTCCCGCGCACGTCCCCGCCGATCATCGCCGTGGACGCGATGGGCGGGGACCACGCGCCCGGCGAGGCGGTGCGGGGCGCGGTGATCGCCGCGCGCGAGCACGGGCTGCGGGTCGTGCTCGTGGGCCGGCGGACCGAGATCCACGCCCAGTTGTCCGAGCTGGACGCGCTGCGCGACATCCCGGTCGTGCACGCCGAGGACAACCTCGCGATGCACGAGGGCGCGCTGGCCAGCTGGCGGCGGCCCCGGTCGAGCGCGGCCGTCGCGTGCAGGCTCATCCGGCGGGGGGACGCCGACGCCCTGGTCTCGGCCGGGTCCACCGGCGGCGTCGTGGCGACGTCCACGGTGCGGTTGCGCACACAGCCGGGCGTGCTGCGGCCGGCGCTGGCGGTGACACTTCCCACCGGGGAGACCCCGACGATCATGGTCGACGCCGGGGCCAACGCCGACGCCAAGCCGGAGATGCTCGTGCAGTTCGCCCATCTGGGCTGTGCCTACGCGCAGACGGCGTTCGGCGTGCGCAAGCCGCGGGTGGGGCTGCTCACCATCGGTTCGGAGCCGGGGAAGGGCAACCGCCTGGTGCGGCGGGCCACGGAACTGCTGGCGGCCACCGCGGAGGGCGCGCACAGCATCGACTTCCGGGGCAACATCGAGGGGCACGACCTGCTCGCCGGGAAGGTCGACGTAGTAGTGACCGACGGCCACACCGGGAACGTGGCGCTCAAGTCGGTCGAGGGGACCGCGGCGTTCGCGATGGAGGCCGTGCGCCAGGCGCTGACCTCCACCACGCTGGCCAAGGCGGGGGCGTTCCTCCAGCGCGGCGCGCTCAGGGAGTTGCGCGAGCGGTTGGACAGCGAGACCTACGGGGGCGCCGCGCTGCTGGGGCTCAACGGAACGGTGGTCATCGCGCACGGCGACAGCCGCGCCAAGGGCATCGCCCGCGCCTGCCGGCTCGCGCACGACCTGGCGGGCGGGCGGATCGGTGACCAGATCCGGCGGCGGGTGCACACCCGGCCGCCGAACTGGCTGCACCGGCTGGCCCAGTCCGAGGAGCGCTGAGGGCGCCCTCGACGGAGGCCCCCGCGCGCCCCGGACCGGGCGGGACCCACCCATCGGGTCGGCGTCAGTGTCGGGGAGCGGTCATGGCGCCTCCCCGTGTCGTGTCAGAAGACCCCACATCTGCCGGTGATCGGCGGCGGTGAGGAGTTCGTACGGATCGCCGGGACCGGTCCAGCCGACCGGGCGGTGAGCGACGATCAGCGTGCGGCCGTCGTCGGTGTCCGTGGTCGTGAGGATCCACCGGCCCGCGATCAACGAGTCCAGGGCCCGGTCGAGCGCGCTCACCGCTTCGCCGTCGCGTCCTCCAGGGGCGAGGACCACACCAGAGGTGTTGGGTGGGGGTCGGGGCGGCGGCCCCGGACTACGCGCGTCACAGGGCCTCTGACGGCTCCCCAGACGGGTTCTCCCTCCAGGGTCGGGCCCAGGTAGCGAACCCTGGCGCCGTGTGTCCGAGCCCATGCCGACAGGGCGCGCAGGCTCGGCAGCTCGCGGATGTCACAGACCGTGCGGGGCTTCATGCCCGGCCTCCGGACACCACGCTCAGTGAGGGTCGGTCCCCGGGCACGGGCTGGTAGCAGAGCGGAAGGTCGTGGAGAGCGCGGTCGAGTTCCTCGATCGCCTCGGCCAGGTCGCCGGTGCTCCGGGCGTGGTCGATGGCCGCGCACACGGCCACCGTGCGCCGACGCTCCAGCCTCGCACGCAGTTCGGCGCCGTTCCCGGTCGCGGCGGGAGGAAGGGAGAGGGCGTCCGAGATCGCGTCGAGGAGCATCTCCGTGCGGATGTCGATCATGCCCACGCCCCCATCCGGAGGAGGGTCGACACGAGCGCGCCGAGGACGTCGGCCGGAGGCCGGGGCCACGGGATCGGCGGGGGCGCGTAGGCCCGCACCCGGGAGGCCCGGCAGGTTCGGCCGGTGCGTATGAGACGTGCGTGGTCATGGGTCAGGTAGCGCACAGGGCGCCTCCTCAGCATGGATGCCGGATGGGAGGTCCGGCGGGAGCCTTCAGGTGATCCCATAGTGACTCTCTGCATATAGATTTGCAATACCCATCTTAAGAAGGGTGTAAGAATCTTTCGCGTGATCACCGTCTAGTGATGGGTAGTGCGTAGAATGTCGGCTTCTCAACGCCCGGCCGTAGGATCAGGCACGCAGAAGCGTGATCTGAGGAGGTCCCACGTGGCCAGCCCGACCTTGCGGCGACGCCGCCTGTCCAGGCTGCTCCGCGAGCAGCGCGAGGAGCTTGGCTGGACCGCCAGCAAGGTCGCCAAGGAGGCAAAGGCCCGTTCCGGCAAGCCGCGAGGCTGGTCCGCCAGCAAACTGACCCGTCTGGAAGGCGGCGACTGGAAGCGCGTCAACAGTGACGACGTTCTCACTCTGCTCGACGTCTACGGTGTCACCGATCCGTCCGACCGAGAGGCGTACGTCGCTCTGGCCCGGGAGGCCAACCAGCGGGGCTGGTGGGCGAGTTTCGGCGACGCACTCGGGTCTGGACAGTTCGTCGGCTTGGAGTCCGAAGCATCCTCCATCCGGACCTACGAGTCGATGTGCATTCCGGGGCTTCTCCAAACGCCGGAGTATGCTCGCGCGATCATCAGTGGCAACGGCCTGGTCGCCGACGAAGACGAGCTGACGACCCGCGTGGACGCCCGGATGTTCAGGAAGAATGTCTTCACAAAGACAAAGCCGGTGACGTTCTGGGCGGTGCTCGACGAAGCGGCGCTCCTGCGGATCACTCCGGCCCTGAGCGATCAGCTGGAGCACCTCTTGCACATGGGCTCCCAGTCGAACATCGGTATCCAGGTGCTCCCCATAGATCGGGGTCCACACGCTGCGATGACGGGGCAGTTCGTCATCATGGAGTTTCCGCTGCCGGATCCGCCCGTCGTCTACCTTGAGGTCATGTCCGAGGAGCTCTACTTGGAGAAGCCCGAGGAGATCACTCGGTACCAGCACGTATACGACTACGTGCAGGCGGAGGCCCTGTCGGTCTCTGACTCGCGACAACTCATCCGCGACCGACTCGCATCACTATGAAGTAAGGCGCTCCGATGCCTGAGACATCCCACCCCAAGTTCCGCAAGTCCTCTTACAGCGGTGCTACCACTCAGAACTGTGTCGAGGTCGCCGACCTCACCAACGCAGCAGCCGTCCGTGACTCCCAGAACCCTCAACTGGGACACCTGGAGGTTTCGGCCGGGGAGTGGTCTGCACTCCTGCGCGCGGCGACGCGCGACTAGGCGAAAACGACAGCGGCCCCCTGCGAGTGCAGGGGGCCGCTGTCGTGCTTTACCTGAAAGCATCCCGAGAACACCCTACCGACCGCCCTCGCGACCGACCAGGCTCTACCGAAGCGGGGTCCGTCAGGCGGCGCTGCCGTCGCCGGACTTCATCCACACCGTGCGCTGGGGGAACGGGATCTCGATGCCCGAGGAGTCGAGCGCGGCCTTGACCCGGCGGCGCAGCTCCCGGGTCACGCCCCACTGCTCCAGCGGGACGGTCTTGGCGGCCAGGCGCACCACGACACCGTCCGCGTCCAGGGACTGCACGCCCCAGACGGTCGGGTCCTCCAGGAGGAACTTCCCGAACTCCGGGTCCTCGCGCATCTCCCGCCCGGCCCGCTCCAGGACCTCGTAGACCCTCTCCAGGTTGGACTCGTAGGCCACGGAGACGTCGAGGACGGCGCGGGCCCAGTCCTGGCTGTCGTTGCGCACCCGCTGGATCTCGCCGTTGCGGATGTACCAGAGGCCGCCGTTGATGTCGCGGACCTGGGTGATCCGCAGACCCACGCTCTCGACCTCGCCGACCGCCTCGCCGAGGTCGACGACGTCGCCGACACCGAACTGGTCCTCGGCCATGATCAGCAGGCCGGACAGGTAGTCGGCGACGAGGCTCTGGGCGCCGAAGCCGATCGCCAGGCCGACCACACCCGCGCTGGCCAGCAGCGGGCCCAGGGCGATACCGACCTCGCCGAGCACCATCGCCAGGGCGGTCACCACGATGACGATCGTCGCGAAGCTGCTGAGCACCGAGCCGAGGGTGCGGGCGCGCTGCTGGCGCCGCTCGTCGGCACGGGACGGGTCGCGCTGGAGGACCGCGGGCCCCCGGGCGAAGCGGCTCTGGCCGTTCCTGCCCTCGCCGGACCTGAGCACGCGCTCCACGAGACGGGAGATCGCGCGCCGGGCCAGGGCCCGAAGGATCAGCGCGCCGACGACGATCAGGAGGATCCGCAGGGGAACGCCGATCACCAGATCGAGGTTGCTCTGGATCCACGCGGGCAGGGCGACCGCCTGACCTATGGCTTCGCTGTTCACTATGTCGAGCTCGGCGGGTGCCATGGAAGTTGCTCCACTTTGTTGGATGGACATACGCGACGATCGACGTAGAACGTACTTGCGTTCCTTCGCACTGGTCAAAGCCTGTGAGTCGGATCTCCGTACCGCCACGGGCCCGCCGGGGAGGTCCCGCCCGGCTGAGCAGACCCTCCCGGTCGATCCAGGTGTCCTACGCCACCGGGAGGCGGGCCCGCCGGGCTCTCACCGGTAGGCCGCCGCGACGGCGGTGAGGTCGTCGTCGGCGTGCCCGAGCGCGCCGGCCCGTTGGTAGCAGGCCAGCGCGGTGCGGCTCATCGGGGTCTCACCGGCGTGCTCCTCGGCGAACGCGGTCAGGTAGCGCAGGTCCTTGGCCACGAGCCGCACCGGGAAGTTCGGCGCGAAGTCCCCGGCGGCCATGACGCCGAGGGCTCGTGCGGCGGCGGGGCTGGTCACCGGCAGGTCGGCGAGGAAGCGGACCGACTCCGCCGGGTCGAGGCCCGCGCGCCGGGCCACGCCGAGCAACTCGGCCATGGTGGCGACCTGGGTGGCCAGGGAGGCGTTGACGAGGAGCTTGAGAGCGGCGGCCGATCCGTATGCACCGACGTGGTGGATCCGTGCCGCGCTCTCCTCCAGCACGCCTCGGGCGTCCGCCAGGACCTCGGGCGGCCCACCCACCAGGTGGACCAGCGCACGCGCCTCGACCTGGGGGCGAGATCCGATCATCGGTGCCTCCAGGAACCGCAGACCGGCTTCGGCGGCCGTCGTGGCCAGCTTGGCCACCCATCCCGGGGACAGTGTGCCGGCCTCGATGGCCAGAGTGCCCGGCACCGCCCCCGCCAGCACCCCGGTGCGCGGGTCGAGCCACACGGCCTCGGAGGCGTCGTCGTCGCTGACGGTGACGAGCACGACATCGGCCTGAGCGGCGGCGTCCGCCGGGGACCCGGCCGCCACCGCGCCCGCGGCGACCATCTGCCGTACCGGTGCCGGGGACCTGTTCGCCACCACCACACGGTGGCCACTGGTGCGGAGGTTGCGCGCCAGGCGAACACCCATCCCGCCGAGTCCGATCACCGCGACACGGCGCGGAGCGGTCCTCACGGCCTCCGCCCGCACCGCTTCGGCCGGCGATTCCACCGCTTCCGTCGGCACCGGTCCCTCCTGCTTCAGTCCCGCCTCCACCACGCTCGCCTGCTCCGTTCGCCCTTGCACCACTTCCGCCTCCACCACCTTGGCCTTCGCGCTCACTGGCCCGAGAACGCCCGCTCGAACCCCTTGGGGTCGGACCACCCCAACGCCGACATCTCCTCGGACGTGGCGTCGGGAAAGATGTCGGTGTGGCCGGCGCTCACGCCGCCCACGATGGCGTCCGCGACCGCCCGCGGCTCCGCCTTCGCGGCGTCGAACCCGGCGAGCATGTCGGTGTCGATGCCGCCGGGATACACGCCGTGCACCTCGATGCCGCGCGGGCGCAGTCCCGGCCGGATGGCCTGGGTGAAGGAGTGCAGTGCGGCCTTGGAAGCGGAGTAGCCGGCCATCGGGGGTGTGCCGGCCAGGGCGAGGAGCGACAGGACGTTGACGACCGCCCCGCCTCCGGCCCTCTCGATGACCGGTACGAAGGCACGGATCACGTCGACCGTGCCCGCGTAGTTGGTGGCCATCTCCTGTGCCAGCCCGTCCCGGTCGGCCGAAAACGGGTCGGCGAAGCGGGCCGTGCCCGCGTTGTTGACCAGCAGCGTCACATCGGACGCCTGAGCGGCGGCGGCGCGAATGCCGTCGGGAGAGGTGAGATCGAGCCGGAGCGGGACCACCTCGCCCCGCACGCTCCGGGAAGCCGGGGAAGGGGAACCGGTGCCGCGTGTGGCCGCGTGCACCCGGCGCGCGCCGTGTTCGAGGAAGGCGTCGACCAGGGCGAGGCCCAGACCGCGGTTGGATCCCGTCACCAGCACGACTGCGTTGTTGATGTCCATGTCCGCGACACTAGGGAGCCCGCCTGTGATCCGTCCAATACGAAAAATGCCCCCTGTGATCAGTTGCTTCGATCACCGCTGGTGAGGTCGAGGATCACTTCGCGCAGCAGCGCCGCACCCGCGTGGTCACGACCCACCGGACGGGCCGGTCCGGTCACCAGCCGGGGGGCGGGTCCGGTCAGCGGCCGGAACACGACTCCGGAACGGGTGAGGTGACGCGCGACGGACCGCGCCACGAAGGCCACACCGGTCTCCGCGGCCACGAGGGCCAGGATGGTCTGGAGTCCGGTGGCCTCGTGCGCGACGCGGGGCGCGAATCCGGCCGCCACACAGGCGTCGGTGTACCGGTCGAAGGTCTGCGGCTCCAGCTCGCGCGGAAACAGCACGAATTCCTCCTCCGCCAGGTCGGCCAGTGCGACGGCGTCCGCACCGGCCAGCCGGTGTCCGCTCGGCAGTGCGACACCGACCGGGTCCTCCAGCACCGGAGTGGTCTCCAGGCCGTTGTCCGGAGCCACCGGCAGGTGCACCAGGCCCAGGTCCAGTTGTCCCAGCTGCAACAGACGCACCTGGTCGGCGGTCTTGTGCTCCGCCACGCGCACACGCAGCGCCGGATGGCGCGCCCGCGCCTCGCGCAGGACCTCCGGCAGGAGGCTGTACAGCGCGGTGCCCACGAAGCCGACGCGCACCGTCGCCAGTTCTCCCCGCGCCACCCGCCCGCCGTCGTCCACGACCCTGTGCGCTTCGCCCAGCAGGCGGCGGGCACCGGCGAGCAGCACCTCGCCCGCGGGGGTCAACCGCACTCCGCGACGGTTGCGCGCCAGCACCTGGTACCCGAGCGCGGACTCCAACGCCTTGACCCGGTAGCTCAGGCCCGGCTGGCTCAGGTGCAACCGGGCCGCGGCACGGCCGAAGTGCAACTCCTCGGCCACCACCGCGAACAGCCTCAGGTCCCCGAGACCGACCGCGGGCTCTCCGTCATCGAACCCCGACACTCGGGCCTCCCCGTTCCGTCCGCGCCACAGTCCTCCCAACGTAGTGCGCCCACCGGCGACGCACTCCGGGCGGCGCTACGCGCCGGTGCCCTCCCACAGGGTGGTGTCGTGGGCGGCCACGCGGGCGGCGATCCTGCTCAGCGCCTCCGCCACGGGCATCGGCTCCAGCCGGCGGCCGTCGCGCAGGCGCAGGGCGACCGATCCGTCGGCGGCCTCCCGTGCGCCGACGACGGCCTGGTAGGGCACCAGGCGGGCCCGCCGGATGCGGGCGCCCAGGCCGCCGCGGTCGGGACCGACCGCCTCGGCGCGCAGGCCGAGGTCCTCGCACCGCCGGACGAGGTCCGCGGCGGCGTCGGCCTCGGCCGCAGAGATCGGCAGGGCCACCACCTGCACGGGGGCGAGCCAGGGCGGGAAGGCACCTCCGTGCTGTTCGAGCAGGTGGGCGACGGCCCGCTCCACGCTGCCGATGACGCTGCGGTGCACCATGACCGGTCGGTGACCGGCCCCGTCCGGCCCGACGTAGGACAGCCCGAACTGCCGTGGCTGGTGGAAGTCCACCTGGACGGTGGACAGGGTGGACTCGCGTCCGGCGCCGTCGGCGATCTGCACGTCGATCTTGGGCCCGTAGAACGCCGCTTCCCCCTCCACGGCCTCGTAGGGGACACCGGAGCGCTCCAGGACCTCGGTGAGCACCTCGGTGGAGCGCCGCCACAGCTCCGGATCGTCGACGTACTTGCCTCCTGGCCCAGGGAAGGGGGCCGCGCCGGAGGCGTCGGTCGAGGGCGGTAGCCCATCCGACCCGCGAAGCGCCCGATGGGCGATGGCGGGCGACGGGAAGGGGGCCGCGCCGGAGGCGTCGGTTGAGGGCGGTAGCCCATCCGACCCGCGAAGCGCCCGATGGGCGATGGCGGGCGACGGGAAGGGGGCCGCGCCGGAGGCGTCGGTTGAGGGCGGTAGCCCATCCGACCCGCGAAGCGCCCGATGGGCGATGGCGGGCGACGGGAAGGGGGCCGCGCCGGAGGCGTCGGTCGAGGGCGGTAGCCCATCCGACCCGCGAAGCGCCCGATGGGCGATGGTGGGCGACGGGAGGGACAACCGGTAGCGGCTCGGCTGGATGCCGAGCGCCCGGTAGGCCCGGCGGATCATGCCCAGGGCCGCCTCCGCCTCGGCGGCGACCTGCTCCGGGGTGCAGAACACGTGCGCGTCGTTGAGCTGGATCGCCCGCACCCGGGTCAGTCCCCCGAGCACCCCGGAGAGCTCGGAGCGGTACATCGCGCCCAGCTCGGCCATGCGCAACGGCAGCTCCCGGTGGCTGCGGGAGCGGGAACGGTAGATCAGCGCGTGGTGGGGGCACAGGCTGGGCCGCAGCAGCACCTGTTCCGAACCCATCTCCATCGGCGGGAACATGTCGTCGCGGTAGTGCGCCCAGTGCCCCGACAGCTCGTACAGCTCTCGTTTGCCGAGCACCGGCGAGTACACGTGCCGATACCCCGCCCGCCGCTCCTCGGCGCGCACGTACTCCTCCAGAGCGTGGCGCACGGTGGCGCCGTCGGGCAGCCAGTACGGCAGGCCCGCTCCGATCAGCGGGTCGGTGCCGAACAGTTCCAGCTCTCGACCGATCCGGCGGTGGTCGCGGGCGTGGTCGTGGCCGGGTGCGTCGAGGCCAGGCGCATCGGCCGGGGCGGGTGCGTTGGTCGCGTCGGTCATCGTGGTCTCCTCGCGTTCGGTGGAGCGAGCGACCACAGGACGAAGCCCCGGGGCACTCGCCCCGGGGCTTCGATCAGGCATCGGTCAGCGCGCCGGGGGACTCTCCGGCGTCGTCGTCACAAAGGCGCGCTGCATGCCGCCCACCCTAACAACGGCCCGCCCGCCCGTACACGGCATTCGCGGGAACCCGGGAACCCCTCCCCCCGCACCCCCGTCCTACGACGACAGCCGCATGACCGAGCAGGAGGACGACCGTGCCCGACCTTTCCGGACTGGACGAGATCGACTGGGCCGCGCTGCACCACGCCTACGGACCCGCGACGGACGTGCCGGACATGCTCCGCGGGCTCGCCTCCGGTGACGCGAAGGCGATGGCCGACTTCGTCGGGGCGGTCCACCACCAGGGCGACGTGTACGACTCCACGGTCGCGGCGGTCCCCTTCCTCCTCCAGGCCGCCGAGCGGGTCGAGGGGAGGGACCGGGCGGAACTGCTCTCCCTGCTCGCGGACCTGGGCGGAGTCGACAGCTACGAACTGACCCTCCTCAACGACATCCACGGGGCCTACTTCGAGTGGGTCTTCACCGACAACAACGTCCATCCCCGGTACCCCGACGACTACGCGGAGGCGGCCGCGCGGGGCGACCAGGACGCCGGGGCGGCCCTCGCCGTCTCCGCCGGACGCCCGTTCTTCCTGCGGCTGCTCGACGACCCGGACGCCGACGTCCGCTGCGGCGCGTTCCTGGCGGCGGCGTCGGGACCGCTGGAGGCCGCCACCGTCGACACGCTCCTGGAACGGCTCCGCGACGAAGCGAACGCCGAGGTCCTGGACGTCGTCGTGACCGGGCTCGGGATCACCGCCGCGCGGGTCCCGGCGACCGTCCGCACCACCGTCCTGGAACGGCTCGCCGAGACCGCGACCGCCCACTCGCGCCCCGGCGTCCAGCTCAGGGCCCTCATGGAGCTCGCCCGGCGATCCTCCGACCCCCTGCCCGTGGACGCGGAGACCCTGGCCGCGACCATGCGCCGGGCCCGGGCCGAAGCACGGGCCGAAGCACGGGCCGAGAGGCTCTCGTCCGCTCGCGCCGACGGCCCCCGGACCTGCGGTGTCGGCGACGAGTGGCGCGGGTCGATGAGCCCGGACGAGGTGAGCCTGACCCTGGGCGACCACGTCGGACACCGCGCCGCCCTGCTCGTCCGGCTCCTGCACGAGCCCGACGAGTGGGACCGCGCGTCCGTCCTGTCCGCCGCCACCGATCTCGTCGCGGGATGGCGCGGAGACCACCGGTCCCTGATCGAGGCGGTCGAAGCACTGCCGACCGCCTCCGGCACGGGGGCGGACACCGCCGGGTTCCTGGAAGCGGCGGGACAGATCGCCGAGCCGGAGGCCGGCGCCGTCAGCAGCAGCGATACCGAGGGCCAGGACCTGCACGCGCTCGTCGAGGACTTCGAGGACCACCCCACGGTGGAGGTCGCCCACGCCCTGCGGGACATGGGTCCGGCCGCCGCCGCTGCGGCGCCGGCGCTGCGCCGGGAGCTGGACGAGCCGCGCCGCCACGGCCTGCGGGCCGAGGAGACGATCGAACCGGACCTCGTCGGCGAGGACGAGGCCCTGCTCCTCGCGTGCGTCGAGGCCCTCGCCGCCGTCACCCGCTGACCCGCCGGCGACGCGGGCGTCGTCCGGACGGCTCCGGGCGTCAGCCGGTCGGCTCCAGGCATCGCCCGGGCGCCATCCGGGCGGAAACTGACCGGATCCGGGCCTGATCCGGACCGGGACCGGGCTCGAACCGGACGGGGAGGGGGCCGCCCGTCGGTACGCTTGTGCCATGGCCGACCCGCAGGAAGTACTCTCGCGACGGGTCCAGTCCGCCCTCGGCGCCGCCTTCGGTCCCGAGTTCGCCGACACCGACCCCGTCATCCGCCCGTCCCAGTTCGCCGACTACCAGGCGAACGCCGCACTCGCGCTCGCCAAGCGACTGGGCCGAAAGCCGCGCGAGGTGTCCGCGGCGATCATGGAACACCTGGACGTGGCCGACGTCTGCCGCGACGTCGAGGTCAGCGGGCCGGGCTTCATCAACCTGACCCTGCGCGAGGACTGGATCGCCGGGCAGACCCGTCAGCTGCTGGACGACCCCCGCCTGGGCGTCCCCCAGCAGGAACGGCTGAACATCCCGCTCGACTACTCCGCGCCCAACGTGGCCAAGGAGATGCACGTCGGGCACCTGCGCACCACCGTGGTGGGCGACTCCCTGGCCCGCACCCTGGAGTTCCTGGGCCACAACGTCATCCGGCAGAACCACATCGGTGACTGGGGCACGCCCTTCGGCATGCTCATCGAGCACCTGCTGGAGGTCGGCGAGGAGTCCGCGGACGCGGACCTGCTCACCACCGACCCCAACGCCTTCTACCAGGCGGCGCGCACCAAGTTCGACTCCTCCGGTCCCGAGGTGGACGACTTCGCCGCCCGCGCACGGCGCCGCGTGGTCGCCCTCCAGGGCGGCGACGAGGAGACGCTGCGCCTGTGGAGCAAGCTCGTCGGCCTGTCGAAGGTCTACTTCAACAAGGTCTACAGCAAGCTCGGCGTCACCCTCACCGACGAGAACCTCGCGGGTGAGAGCACGTACAACGCCATGCTCGCCGACGTGTGCGACGAGCTGGAGGCCAAGGGCATCGCCGAGGTCAGCGACGGCGCCCTGTGCGTGTTCCTCGACGGCTTCACCGGCCGCGAGGACAAGCCGGTCCCGCTGATCATCCGCAAGAGCGACGGCGGCTACGGTTACGCCACCACCGACCTGGCCACGGTCCGCTACCGGGTGGAGGACCTCAAGGCCGACCGCATCCTGTACGTCGTCGGTGCCCCGCAGGCCATGCACTTCAAGATGGTCTGGGCCACCGCCCGCAAGGCGGGGTGGCTGCCGGAGGGCGTCGAGACCACGCACGTGCAGATCGGCAACGTGCTGGGCAGCGACGGCAAGAT
This sequence comes from Nocardiopsis aegyptia, assembly GCF_013410755.1. Taxonomy (GTDB): domain Bacteria; phylum Actinomycetota; class Actinomycetes; order Streptosporangiales; family Streptosporangiaceae; genus Nocardiopsis; species Nocardiopsis aegyptia. Next base: position 4,362,092 of record NZ_JACCFS010000001.1, on the reverse strand, counting down.
CCTGCGCACCCGCAGCGGCGCCCCGGTCCGCCTCATGCAGCTGCTGGAGGAGGCCGTCGAACGCGCCGCCGCGGTCGTCGCCGAGAACCGGCCCGACCTCAGCGCCGCCGAGCAGGCGGAGATCGCCTACGACGTCGGCATCGGCGCGGTCAAGTACGCGGACCTGTCGGTCTCGCACGACACCGAGTACACCTTCGACTTCGACCGCATGCTGGCACTGACCGGCAACACCGGCCCGTACCTGCAGTACGCGCAGGCCCGGATCCGGTCCATCTTCCGCAAGGGCGGGATGGACGCCGGGTCGGCGCGCGGGGAGATCACCGTCTCCGAGGCCGCGGAGCGCGACCTCGCGCTCAAGCTGCTGGGCTTCGGCGGCGTGGTGGCGCAGGTCGGCGACCTGCTCCAGCCGCACCGTCTGTCGGCGTACCTGTTCGAGCTGGCGCAGGCGCTCACCACGTTCTACGAGCACTGCCCGGTGCTCACCGCGCCCACCGACGCCGAGCGCGAGTCGCGCCTGGCTCTGATCGCGGTGGCGTTGCGCGTGCTGGTGCAGGGCCTGGACCTGCTGGGGGTCAACGCGCCCGAGCACATGTAGGCACGAGGGCCGTCAGGCCCGCCGTCCGACCACACAGAGGGGCCGCCCGCGAGGGCGGCCCCTCTGCCTGTGCGTGGGGGCGTGTGTGCACGTGCGTGCGCGCGAGTCCAGGGGCCTGTACGGGGGCGGGGGGTGTGCGGAGGGACCTCCGACCTGGCCGGATCCGGCCGCCGACCGGTGTGCGAGAGAACTCACAGCCGCTCCTCGGCATCTCCCACCAGGGGGTTCACGCCCGTGTGCGATCGGTTCCGGGCCGCGGAGAATATGGGGATCGAGTCGAAGATCTCGTGTTCATGTGTCCCGGAACCTGGCGCTCCGGTGGGGCGTCCGACCTAAGGTGTGTGGACAAAAGCCACAGACGCGACATAAGGGAGATAACGGATATGACGTCAGCTCCTCCCGAAGTGGGACCCAGGCCGGGGACCTGGCACCTGGACCCGCTTCACTCCAGCCTGATCTTCGTCGCCCACTACCTGCGCTACGGCCGGGTCCAGGGCACGTTCGGCCGCGCCGAGGGCCAGGTCGTCGTCGCCGAGAACCCCGCCGAGTCCAGCGTCGAGGTGACGCTGGAGGCCGGGAGCATCAACACCGGGGTCGGCGCCCGCGACGCCCACCTGCGCTCCGCCGACTTCCTGGACGTCGACCACCACCCGGAGATCCACTTCGTGTCGACGGGCTTCGAGCAGAGCCGACGCGGCCGGTACGCCTTCCGGCTGTACGGGGACCTGACCATCCACGGCACCACCGTCCCGGTCGCCCTGAACGCCCAGTGGGTCGGCGAGTCCCCCGACTACGTCTCCCCGGAGGACACCTACGGGCACTTCTTCTCGGCGACGACCCAGATCAGCCTGTCCGACTTCGGGGTAGGTCTCGGCAGCGAGCTCCCCTGGGGCGGCACGCTCGTCGGCGAGAACGTCGACATCGTCCTGGAGGTCCGACTCCAGAACCAGGACCCGGCCCCGTTCCTGAAGCAGATCGGGCACGCTCCCTGACGGACGCGCCCGCGAGGCGGTCGTGCCGCCGCCCGGCACGATCGGCGCCCTCGCCCGACGCTCCGCGCTCCCACACCACGTGACCGCCCGCACAGCTCGTGCGGCGCCTCCACCCCTGCCCGCACTCACCCACCGTCGGCACCGCACCGGTGACCGTACGCCACAGGCGCTACCGTGACCGCATGCCCGCTCCGCGCGTCCACACCTCCATCGCCGACGGCCGGTTGCTCGCCTTCGCCCCGACCGGACCCCCACGGGAGGACGGGGAGCCCGTCGAGCCGACCGCGAGCTTCCCGACCGCCGGCCGCCCGCTCCGGGCCGACACCGCGCCGGACCTGCGCGGCGCCGTCTACACCACCCCCGACGAACTCGTCCGCGTCCGACGCGACGGGGACGTGCTGTGGCGCCTGGCCCTCGGTTCGTCCGACGACCCCGTCGGCCCGTCCCGCTGTGCCACATGCGCCTTCTCGCGTGACGGGAGCGTGGTCTGGCTCCATCGGCCCGGCCCCTACTTCGGATCCGGTGCCACGGACCGGCTGCACGCCCTCGACGCGGCCACCGGTGCCGTGCTCGCCCGAACGGATCTGGGCCGCGCGGGCTACTGGGCGGGATCGCTGTTCCCGCATCCGGACGGCGAGCACCTCCTACTGAGCCTCTCTCCCATGGACACAGTGGACGAGCACACCTTCCGCGCACGGTTTCGGGTCGACGGAACGCTCACCGTGGTCCGGTACGGGTTCGAGGGCTTCCTGCACGACCTCTCCCCCGACGGCCGCTTCCTCGCCACCGCGGAGAACGACGACAGCGTCACCTTCCGCGCCTTCCCACACGGAACCGTGACCAGCCGCGTCACGATCGGGGACTTCGGCTACGACGACGCCTTCGTGCGGGAGCACGACCTGGAGATCGGCTGCCACACCGCCGGCTTCCTGGACGCGGACACGGCCGTCGTCGACGTCCACGACGACTACGGCGAGGGCTTCCACGAGAACCACGTCGTCGAGGCCGCCACCGGCCGCGTGGTCGGCCCGCTGCCCGGGGCGTGCCGGCACAGGAACGTCCAGGTACTCGGCGACGGCACCTGGCTGTTCCAGGGCCGACGCCACTCGTACTGGCCACGCGTCCCACCGACCCCACGGAGCACTCAGTGCGCGTCCTGACCACGTTCTCCGCCACCGAGATCCGTGCCCACACCTTCACGGCACCCGCCCGCGACGGTGCGGCCTGGCCCGAACCGGCACCGGCTTCCTCTTCGACCCCTCCCCCGGCGGCCGAGTGTTCCTCCTCGACCGCGACCACGAGGTCACCTTCCACGCCTTCCCGAGCGGCGATCCGCTCTCCCGGGTCGGCGTCGACGCGTTCGGCTACGACGAGGAGCGGTTCGAATCCCTCCTCGTCGGCGAGTACGCCGCCGACTTCCTCGACGACCGCACCGCGGTCGTCGCCGTGACCGGGGAGGTCGTCGCTCCCGAGGACGGCAGCCCGTACGACTCGGACTTCCACTAGAACCACGCCGTGGACGTGGCGACAGGACGCGTGCTGGGGCCGCTCCCCGAGCCGTACAGGTACTCCGATCTCCTCACCGTGCTCGGGGACGGTTCGTGGATGGGCCTCGACGCCTCGGCGCGGTGCACCCGCTTCGGATGGTCGGCGCCTCGGCCCGACTGAGGTTCGCGGGTTCTCGCGAAGGAGAAGGCCGTGCGAGGCGGCGGGCGCCTCTCATGGGGAAACGGGTACGGCCGGTTCCTCGCACGGCACGACCGCGTACGGTGGCCGCTCCCGTCCCGGGCGTCCACCTTCTGGGACACCGTGGCGATGATCCTTCGGGAACCGACGCCGGACGACACGCGACAGGGCCCGGCCGCACACGGCGGCCGGGCCCTCGCGCGACGGATCAGGCGTCGGCGGCGACGTAGGCGGCGATCTCCGCCCGGGTCGGGATGGACGACGCGGCCCCGTGCCGCTGGACCGACAGCGCGGCGGCGGCCGCGGCGAAGCGCATCGCGTCCTCGGGTGTGCGGCCCTCGGCACGGGCCACGGCGAACGCGCCGCAGTAGGTGTCGCCGGCGGCGGTGGTGTCCACGGCCTCGACCTTGCGCGCGGGCACGTGCACCGGCTTCGATCCCCGGCTGCCGTGCAGCGCACCCGCCCCTCCCATGGTCAGCAGCACCTCGGGCACCAGCTCGACCAGGGCGTCCAGGGCCTCATAGGGATCGGTGAGTCCGGTGATCGCGGCGGCCTCGTGCTCGTTGGGCACCAGCACGTCCACCGACTCCAGCAGTTCGGCCGGCAGTTCGCGGGCAGGGGCGGGCGTCAGGTAGACCGGCACACCCAGCCGGCGCCCGGTCCGCGCGGCGTCGACCACGGCCGCCATCGGCAGCTCCAACTGGAGCAGCAGGGCGTCGTGGGCGCCGATGACCGCGGCGTCACTCTCGGCCGACGCGGTGACCGTGCCGTTGGCGCCGGGCACGACGATGATGGAGTTGCCGCCACCGCCGTCCACGACGATGTGCGCCACACCGGACGCGCCCGGGGCCGTGCGCAGGCCGGACACGTCGATGTCGCAGTCCACGAGGTTGGCGCGCAGCGCCTCGCCGAAGGAGTCGTCGCCGACCGCCCCGAGGAAGGCGGTGTCGGCGCCGGCGCGCGCCGCCGCGACCGCCTGGTTGGCGCCCTTGCCGCCGGGCACCTGGCGGAACGCCGTGCCGGTGACGGTCTCACCGCTGGAGGGCACCTGGTCCACGTAGGCGACCAGGTCCATGTTCACGCTGCCGAAGACGGCGATACGGGGTGCGCGGCTCATGCGTCGGCCTCCCCGTCCAGCTCGACGATGACCGGGGCGTGGTCGGAGGCGCCCTTGCCCTTGCGCTCCTCGCGGTCGATCCGGGCCCCGCTCACGCGTTCGCTCAGCGCCGGGGAGGCGAGGACGAAGTCGATGCGCATGCCCTTGCGCTTGGGGAAGGACAGGGCCTTGTAGTCCCAGTAGGTGTACACACCGGGACCGGGGGTGTACTGACGCACGACCTCGGCGAACCCGGCGTCGACGAGCTTGGTGAACGCGGCGCGCTCGGGCTCGGTGACGTGGGTCTTGCCCTCGAACTCGGCCATGTCCCACACGTCCATGTCCTCGGGGGCGATGTTGAAGTCCCCGACGTAGGCGACCTGCGCCCGGGGGTCCTCGGCCAGCCTGGCCGCGCCCGCCTCCCGCAGCGCCTCCAGCCAGCGCAGCTTGTACGCGTAGTGCGGGTGGTCGATCTCGCGGCCGTTGGGCACGTACAGGCTCCACACCTGCACGCCCGCGCAGGTGGCGCCGATGGCGCGCGCCTCGACCTCCTCCGGCTCGCCGTAGCCGGGCTGACCGGGGAACCCGATCTGCACGTCGGCGAGGCCGACCCGGGAGGCGATCGCGACCCCGTTCCACTGGGAGAGCCCGTGGTGGGCCACCTCGTATCCGCGGTCGGTGAAGACGGAGGCGGGGAACTGGTCGTCGCGGGCCTTCGTCTCCTGGATGGCGAGGACGTCGACGTCGCTCCGGTCCAGCCAGGCGCCGATCCGCTCGGTCCTCGCCCGGGCACTGTTCACATTCCATGTCGCGATACGCACACCAGAAGCCTAGGCCACCGCGCCGACACCCCCCACCTGGACCGCTCACCCTCCGGGAGGTCGGCGTGCCCCAGAGGGTTGAAGGTCAGCAGTCCCGCTCACGGGACCCCAGGGGGTCTATCCGGGCCAAAGCGAGGAACGAGCGGCGGCCCAAGGCAAGCAGGGTGTGAGGGGCGCGCCGGTGCCTGCAGGAGGAGCCAAGCCGGAGCGAGGAACGAGCGCAGGCGCGGGCGACGACGAAGGACCCGGCGTGAAGCGCCCCGAACAAACGCCCCGGTGCGGCCGTCCTCCGCACCGGGGCGTCGCGACCTCCCAGCGCATAACCCGAGGGATTCCGTCGCTCGTGAACTAGGACGGCCCACCGCTCCCACTGGTTCGCATCGGGCCAAAGGTTTTTCTCTACAGATGTCGTCCTTCGTGCTCAGGACCGCAAGGCCAGGCGTCAGCGGTGGTACCGGCGGGTAGGGCTGTGATGCAGACCACAGTGCGACACCCCCGCCAGTGAGGTGAGCGACCCATGTCGACCGTCGAACCCGATGCCACGACCCCCGCCGAGCCCGAGGTCGACGAACGGCGTGCCCGCGCCGTCGCCGAACAGGCCCGCGAGAGCGCCTGGGAGCGGCCCAGCTTCGCCAAGGAACTCTTCCTCGGCCGCTTCCGCCTCGACCTGATCCATCCCCTGCCCGGCGACGAGGCCGCCGACCGCGACGGCGAGGCCTACCTCGCCCGCCTGCGCGACTTCTGCGAGGGCATCGACGCCCAGCGCATCGAGCGCGAGGAGCGCATCCCCGACGAGGTCGTGCGCGGCCTGCGCGAGCTGGGCGCGTTCGGGATGAAGATCCCCGTCGAGTACGGCGGGCTCGGGCTCGGACAGCTCCACTACAACCGCGCGCTCACCCTGATCGGGTCGGCCTCTCCCGCGATCGCCGCCCTGCTCTCGGCCCACCAGTCGATCGGCGTCCCCCAACCCGTCGCCATGTTCGGCACCGAGGCGCAGAAGCAGGCGTTCCTGCCGCGCTGCGCCCGCGACGACATCAGCGCGTTCCTGCTCACCGAACCGGACGTGGGCAGCGACCCGGCCCGGCTGCGGACCACCGCCACGCCCACCGACGACGGCACGGCCTACGTCCTGGACGGCGTCAAGCTGTGGACCACCAACGGGGTCGTCGCCGACCTGCTCGTGGTCATGGCGCGGGTACCGGAGGGGCCCGGCCACCGGGGCGGCATCACGGCGTTCGTCGTGGAGGGCGACTCCCCGGGCATCACCGTGGAGCACCGCAACCGCTTCATGGGCCTGCGCGGGCTGGAGAACGGCGTCACCCGCCTGCACCAGGTGCGCGTCCCGGTCGCCAACCGGATCGGCGAGGAGGGCCGTGGCCTGCGCATCGCCCTGTCCACGCTCAACACCGGCCGCCTGTCGCTGCCGGCCATCTGCGTGGGCGCGGGCAAGTGGGCGACCCGGATCGCCCGCGAGTGGGCGCGCGAACGCGTCCAGTGGGGGCGCCCGGTCGGCAAGCACGAGGAGGTGGCCAAGAAGATCTCCACCATCGCCGCCACCACCTACGCCATGGACGCCATGGTCGAGCTGGCCGGCCGGCTCGCCGACGACAAGCGCAACGACATCCGCATCGAGGCGGCCATCGCGAAGCTGTGGGCCTCCGAGCACGCCTGGCGGATCGCCGACGAGCTCGTCCAGGTCCGGGGCGGCCGCGGTTTCGAGACCGCGGACTCCCTGGCCGCGCGCGGCGAGCGCGGCGTGCCCGCCGAACAGATGCTACGCGACCTGCGCATCAACCGGATCTTCGAGGGGTCCACCGAGATCATGCACCTCATGATCGCCCGCGAGGCGGTCGACGCCCACCTGTCCGTGGCCGGGGACATCATCGATCCGGAGGCCGACCGCTCCGACAAGGCGCGGGCGGTCGCCAAGGCGAGCGGCTTCTACGCCTCCTGGCTGCCCGGCCTGGTGGTCGGGCAGGGGCAGGTGCCGTCGGCGTTCGCGGAGTTCGGGCCGGTCGCCGGGCACCTGCGGTACGTCGAGCGCGCCGCGCGCAAGCTCGCCCGGTCCACGTTCTACGGGATGTCGCGGTGGCAGGGCCGGATGGAGACCAAGCAGGGGTTCCTGGCCAGGATCGTGGACATCGGCGCGGAGCTGTTCGCGATGAGCGCGGTGATCGTGCGGGCGCGTCACGACGCCGACACCCGGCCCGAGCGCGGCACCACCCCGTTCGAGTTGGCCGACGTGTTCTGCCGGCAGTCGCGGCTGCGCGTCGACGCCCTGTTCGACGGACTCTGGTCCAACACGGACGAGATCGACGGCAAGGTGTCGCGTCGGCTGATGGACGACTCCTACACCTGGCTGGAGGAGGGCGTGGTCGACCCTTCGCTGCCGGGGCCGCTGATCGGCCCGGCCGAGCCCGGACCGTCCAAGGCCGAGGACCAGCACCGCCGGATGGGATGAGCCACGGGCGGGAGCGGAGGCGGCCGGCCGCCCCGGGACGGGCCGGCCGTCCGGCCGACCCGCGTCGGAGTGTCGTGGGCGGGGGCTACGGTGGCGGCATGGCTGAACCGCACCCCCGCCGCGACGCGGAGCTGTCCCTGTCCCAGGCCCGCCGGATCGCCCTGGCCGCCCAGGGATTCGCCGACCGCCGGCCCGCCGGTACCCCCACCCTGGCCCACCTCGGCCGGGTCGTGCGCAGGGTCGGCATCCTCCAGATCGACAGCGTGAACGTCCTGGCCCGCAGCCAGTACCTGCCGGTGTTCGCGCGCATGGGCGCCTACGACCCGGCCCTGCTCGACCGCGCCACCACGACCGCCGCGGGGTCCGGCGCGGCCCGCCTGGTGGAGTGCTGGGCGCACGAGGCCAGCCTGGTCCCGCCCGCGACCCGCCAGTTGATGCGGTACCGGATGGAACGCAACCGCGCCCAGGAGCACGTGGGCTGGATGAACGGCATCCGGGAGGAGAAGCCCCACCTCGTCAAGACCGTGCTGGAGGAGGTCGGCCGGGTCGGTCCGGCCACCGCCCGGGAGGTGGAGGCCGCCCTCGCGCACGACGCCCCGCGGGTGAAGGAGCACTGGGGCTGGAACTGGTCCGAGGTCAAGAAGTGCCTGGAGTACCTGTTCTGGATCGGCGACCTCACCTCCAACGGGCGCAACACCCAGTTCGAGCGCCGCTACGACCTGCCGGAGCGGGTGCTGCCCGCCGAGCACCACCTGGCGCCGGAGCCGTCGGCGGAGGAGGCCCACCGGGAGCTGGTGGCCATCGCCGCCCGCGCGCACGGCATCGCCACGGAGCCCTGCCTGCGCGACTACTTCCGGCTCAAGGGGGTCGAGTCGCGCGCGGCCGTGGCCGACCTCGTCGACTCCGGCGAGCTGGTCCCGGTCCGGGTCCGGGGCTGGGACCGTACCGCCTACCTGCACCGGGACGCCCGCGTGCCGCGCCGGGTGGACGCGCGCGCCCTGCTCAGCCCGTTCGACTCGCTGGTGTGGACGCGCGATCGCGCCGAGGAGCTGTTCCGCTTCCGGTACCGGCTGGAGATCTATGTCCCCGCCGCCAAGCGGGTGCACGGCTACTACGTGCTGCCGTTCCTACTGGGCGAGGACCTGGTGGCCCGGGTCGACCTCAAGGCCGACCGGGCCTCGGGGACGCTGCTGGCCCAGCGGATCACGCTGGAGGAGGGCGCGCCGCCCGAGACGCTGGAGGAGCTCACCGCGCAGCTCGGCGAGATGGCCGCGTGGCTGGGCCTGGAGAACGGCGTCGGCGGCCCTGCGCTCACGGGGGCCTGACCGGGCCGGAGGATCTGACGGGGGCCTCGGACCTGGCCGAAACCGGTACATGGACACCTGGTCAGGGCGTCGGCGGGGCCGTGACCGATACCTGTCCGGCACCCGGTCGGCGGCCGTGACCGGTTCCGGCCAGGTCCGGCCGTGACCGCCTCGGGACGCGGCCGGAGGACGGCGATCGCCCACCACACCGGGCTTCGGCCGCGCGGCCACGCCGCTCGGGTCCGCACGCGCGTCCCCGCGAGCGGGCACACCGGCGATGACCAGGCCCAACGGTCTTATCCGCGGAGTCCGACGGGCCTAGTGTGCTGAGTAGGGGTGTGGGCGGTCCGCCGTGTTCCGGGACCGCCGAAGTCGGGACCCGTCCCGGCCCCGGAGCACACTCCTGGTCACGAGGGAGACGGCCATGGCCCAGCTCAAAGTACAGCCCCTGTCCGACACCGCGCTCGCGCACCTGCGCTCCGGTTTCTCCGGGGAGGTGTTCTCGAACGTCGACGACGGGTTCGAGGAGGCGAGGACGCTCTTCAACGCGATGATCGAGACCCGACCCGCCGTGATCGCCCAGTGCGCGAGCACCGACGACGTGCGCCGCGGCATCGAGTGCGCCCGTGAGGAGGGCCTGGAGATCGCGGTCCGCGGCGGCGGGCACAGCGTCGCCGGGATGAGCCTCACCCAGGGCGGCCTGGTCATCGACATGCGCCGGATGCACGACGTCACGGTCGATATGGACCGGATGCAGGTCCGTGTGGGCGGCGGCACCGTCATGGGACAGATGGACGAGGCGACCACCCGGCACGGCCTGGCCACGACCGGTGGCCGGGTCTCGACCACCGGGGTCGGCGGCTTCATCCTCGGCGGCGGGTCGGGATGGATCGAGCGCAAGTTCGGCCTGGCCTGCGACAACCTGCTCAGCGTCGACCTGGTCACCGCCGAGGGCGACCTCGTGCACGCGGCCGCCGACGAGAACCCCGAGCTGTTCTGGGCCCTGCACGGCGGCGGCGGGAACTTCGGCGTCGCCACCCACATGGAGCTGCGGCTGCACCCGATGCCGGAGTTCTCCCTGGGCCTGCTGCTGTTCCTGCCGGAGTCCGGGCCCGAGGTCGCGCGCGTGTGGCGGGACTTCATGGCGCAGGCCCCCGACGAGATCGGTGGTGGGCTGATCTACCTCGTCGCGCAGCCGGAGCCGTTCGTACCGGAGGAGCTGGTGGGGAAGCTGGTGTGCGGTGTGGTGCTCACCTGTGTGGGGTCGGAGTCGACGCTGCGCGACGTGGCCGCGCCGCTGCTCCGGTTGGGGCCGGAGGTGGAGATGGTCACCGACATGCCCTACGCCGACATGCAGAAGGCGCTCGACGACCCGCCCGGCTACCGCAACTACTGGTCGGTGGAGCACCTGGCCTCGATGCCCGACCCCGCGCTCGACGCGTTCTGCGCCAGGGCCGACGACATGGTCATCCCCTCACCGACGGCCCACGCCATGTGGCGGCTCGGCGGCGCCGTCGGGCGGGCGGAGACCGACTACCCGCTGCCGTGGCGGCATTCCGCGTGGGCGGTCCACCCGCTGGCGATCTGGGAGGACCCCGAGGACGACGACCAGGCGATCCGGTGGGTGCGGAACATCCGCACGGACATGCGCCCGTGGGCGACCGGGGACGTGTACCTCAACTTCACCGGGGACGAGGGGGAGGCGCGCGTCGTGCGCGGCTTCGGTGAGGACAACTACGCGCGGTTGAGCGCGGTCAAGACCGAGTTCGACCCGGACAACGTCTTCCACCGCAACCACAACATCCGTCCTGCCCGCGAGATGCCCGGTGCCACGGCTCCGCCGCCCCGCCAGGGCTGACGGGAGCCGGGACGTTCAGTTCGGCGAGATCAGCTTCACCGAGGGAAAGGAGGTCTTGAAGCGCCGGGCGTCCCGGCTCAGCAGTTGGAGTCCGCTGATGGCGGCGTGCGCGCCGATGTAGAAGTCGGGCAGGGTCGACGCCTTCGTACCGCCGTTCCTCCGGTACGTCACCAAGGCCTTCCCCGCGAGGAAGGCCGCGTTCCAGGGGAGCGGTGAGCGGACGAAGTCGTCGCCGAGTTCCCGTTCCAGGTCCTCCACGCGCGAGAACCTGATCGATATCTCCGACTTTCAGGCAGTCACAGTGGTTCCGGTCCGCCCCGTCAGCCTTGGCGGAACTGACGGGGCCGCGGCGCGGGTGTCAGACGCGTTCGATGATGGTGACGTTGGCCTGTCCGCCGCCCTCGCACATGGTCTGCAGGCCGTAGCGGCCGCCGGTGCGGTGGAGTTCGCCGACCAGCTTGGTCATCAGCACCGCGCCGGTGGCGCCCAGCGGGTGGCCCAGGGCGATCGCGCCGCCGTTGGGGTTGACCTTGGCCGGGTCGGCGCCCAGCTCCTCGATCCAGGACAGCGGCACCGGGGCGAAGGCCTCGTTGATCTCGGTGACGTCGATGTCGTCGATGCTCAGCCCGGCCTTCTCCAGGGCGATCCTGGTCGCCGGGATCGGCGCGGTGAGCATGTACACCGGGTCGTCGCCGACCAGGGACAGCTGGACGACGCGCGCCAGCGGGGTCAGGCCGTGCTGCTCGACCGCGCGCTCGGAGGCGATGAGCACGGCGCCCGCGCCCACGGAGATCTGGCTGGCCACGGCGGCGGTGAGCTCCCAGCCCTCGCGCAGGGCCTTCAGGCCGGCCATCTTCTCCAGGGTGGTGTCGGGGCGCACGCCCTCGTCGCGCTCGACCCCGGCCAGCGGCGCGACCTGGTCGTCGAAGTGGCCCGCCTCGATCGCCCGGGCGGCGCGCTGGTGGCTCTCCAGCGCGAACTCCTCCAGCTGCTCGCGCTTGAAGCCCCACTTCTCGCACATGAGCTGGGCTCCGCGGAACTGGGAGATCTCCTGGAGCCCGTAGCGCTCCGTCCAGCCCTCGCCGTAGAGCGAGAGACCGTTGTCGACGGCGAACTGGACGTTGGCTCCCATGGGGACCATGCCCATGTTCTCCACGCCGGAGGCCACCACCAGGTCCTGGGTCCCCGACATCACGCCCTGGGCGGCGAAGTGCAGGGCCTGCTGGGAGGAGCCGCACTGGCGGTCGATGGTGACGCCGGGCACGGACTCGGGCAGCCCGGCGGAGAGCCAGGCGGTGCGCGCGAGGTCGAGCGCCTGGGGCCCGGCCTGCGTGACACAGCCCATGATGACGTCCTCGACGGCCACCGGGTCGACGCCGGTGCGCTGGACGAGCTCCTTGAGCACGTGCGCTCCGAGGTCGGCGGGGTGCACGCCGGCGAGCGCACCCTTCTTCGTGCCGACGGGGGTGCGGACTGCGCCGACGATGAATGCCTCGGCCACGGGGCCCTCCAAGGGGAGCTGGGGTGACGGTTCTGAACCGAACTGTATTCGGTTTGGCGGTCCTGGCAAGTACCCGGCCCCGGTTCGGGCTGGTCGGCGCAGCTCAGGTCCTCTCCCCCAGTGTTCCCCGCGGGCGTCCCGAGCCACGGTCAGCCGCCGCCTCCTCCGCCTCCGCCCCCACCGGCGCCTCCGCCACCGCCACCTCCGGCTCCGCCCCCACCGGCGCCTCCGCCACCGCCACCCCGGGAATCGCTCTCGGCCCCGACCCCGCGCGAGGAGAGGTACCGGTCCAGGCGGATCAGACCGAACAGCATCGCTCCCATACAGCCGAGGACCACCACGACGACCAGGAAGGAGGCACCGCCCGGCCGCGGGTCGGTCCGGGCCGCCCCCTCCCGCGGCCCTGAGGGGGCGGCGGAGTACACGGACGCGGGCAGGGACAGCCGCACGCTCATGGCCTGCCCCGGGGAGAGCCTCCCGTGACCGGCGGTCAGGAGCGGGCCGTCCGCGCCCGGGTCCGCCCACGCGAAGCCGTCACAGCCCCCGCGGTCGCCGGTCTCCCCCGCGTAGCAGGCGGCGTCGGTCCGGTCCTGGACCTCCGCCGGTTCCGCCGCCTCCGCGAGGTCGGGCAGGTGGATCTCCACGTCGGCCGACTCGACGGGAACCCGCCAACCGCTGCCGACGACGTCGGCGTAGAAGCGGGCCCCGCCACCCGTGCCCGGAGTCGTGAGGCGTTCGTAGGTGTAGCCGATCTCGAAGGTGTGCTCCCCGGTGAGGGAGGGGTCGGACCCGAAGTCACCGACGCGCACGACGGTCCGGCTCTCCGCGTCGGGATCGCCGTCGCGGGGGGCGACCTCCACCGGCAGCCCCTCGGCGCTGTCGGCCCGGACACCGGTGAGACCGAAGTCGCGCCAGCCATAGCCGTCGATCCACCCGGTCTCGGGCAGTTCCCGGGTCAGGCCGTGCGAGGGCCGGTCGCCGAAGTCGTAGGTGATGGACTCGATCATGTCGACCGACCCCGAGGCGTGCACGGTGACCTGGACGTCGAACCCCGTCACGCGCCACTCCCGCGGCGGGGAGTCCCGCTCCCCGGCGTAGTAGACGCCGAGGCCGAGCGGGACCAGCAGCGCGACGCACCCCGCGATCACGGCCGGGCCCCGGGCCCGGGGCCCGACGCGCCTGCCTCCGCGCCCGGCCGCACGGGGCGTGCCGCTCTCCCGCCGGCGCTCGGCGGATCGGAGCGGCTCGCGCTCCCGTCGCCGCCTGGCGGCACGGAGCTTGTCGCGCCTGCCTCCGCGCTTGGGGGAACGGGATGCGGGGGCCATCGGGCTCACTCTCTCAGGGGGACGACGCACCGGCCATGATCCCCGATCGGGCCGCGGCTACTCCTCCCGGGCTCTCGGCCCCCGGCCGAGGTCGGCCGCGTCCCCCTCGTCCCCGAGGGTGTCGGCGGTCATCCGCTCCAGCGCGGCCACGACCTCCGGGTGCTCGTGCGGCGCGTAGTCGGCGAGCAGCGAGCGCAGCGCCGTGCGCTGGGCCTCGAAGAGCGCGCGGACCGCGTCGGCACCCCTCCGGCTGAGTTCCCACGCGTCCCGGCCGTCCACGAGGTGGCCCGCGTCGAGCAACTCCCGGCGGACCGCCTCCCACCGCTCCGCCGGGAGGCCGGTCATCTCCACCAGCTCCTCGGTGCGCAGCGGCCCCGTCGCGCCCAGGTGGCCGAGCACCCAGCACGCGCCCGGGGAGACCTCCAGGCCCGCCGCCTCCCGCAGCCGCTGGTACATCGCGTGCGCGCCCTCCCGGCCGCAGGCGCGGAAGACCTCCTTCTCCACGTGCGCCAGCCCGTCGCGCCCGTAGTAGGAGGCCACGGGCGGGATGGTCTCGTCCAGCTCCGGGCTGCCCACGGTGGTGCGCAGCGGGATCTGGCGCAGGAACAGCGCGAGCACGAACCCCGCCAGCGCGACGGGCACCGCCCACAGGAAGACGACGTCGATGGCGTCGGCGTAGGCCCCCAGCAACGAGGCCTGCGTCGCCGGCGGCAGCCCGTCCAGGGCGCGCGGGTCGCTCTCCAGCGCCGCGACGTCCACCCCGGCCGGGAGCCGGATCCGGTCCGCGCGGGCGGTGAGGTTCGCGGCCAGCTGCCCGGAGAACACCGACCCGAACACGGCGGTACCGAAGGCGCCGCCGATCGAGCGGAAGAAGGTCGCGCTGGAGGTCGCCACCCCGAGGTCGCGGTACTCGGCGCCGTTCTGCACCACCAGGACGACCACCTGCATCACCAGTCCCAGGCCGAAGCCCAGAACGAAGAAGTAGGCGCCCATCGCCGCCTGGGAGGTGTCCGGCCCCATGGTGGAGAGCAGGTACAGCCCCACCGCCGTCACGGCCATGCCCGCCACCGGATAGGCCTTGTAGTGACCGGTCCGCGTCACCAGCCGTCCGCTGCCGATCGAGGTCAGGAACATGCCCGCCACCATCGGCAGCAGGTGCAGGCCCGAGGCCGTCGGCGACAGCCCGTGCACCACCTGGAGGAAGAGCGGCAGGTAGGCCATCGAACCCATCATCGCGAAGCCCACGCAGAAGCCGATGGCCATGGCCACCACGATCACCGGGTTGCCGAACAGGCCGAGCGGCATCACGGGCTCCTCGGCCCGGCGGGCCGTCCACCACCAGCCCAGGCCCAACACCAGCGCCGCGGCTCCCGCCCCGACCACCGGGACCGAGGTCCACGCGTACACGGAGCCGCCCCAGGCGGCCACGAGGGTCAGGCACACGGCGGTCCCGGCCAGCAGCAGGATGCCCGCGTAGTCCACCCGGCCGCGTCCCTCCGGTCGACTGGCCGGCAGGACCGCCAGCACGGCCAGGAACGCGACCAGCCCCAACGGCAGGTTGACGTAGAACACCCACCGCCAGCTCAGGTGGTCGACGAACAGGCCGCCCAGCAGCGGACCGGCCACGCTGGAGACGCCGAACACCGCGCCGAACAGCCCCTGGTACTTGCCGCGCTCGCGCGGGGAGACCACGTCGCCGATGATCGCCGAGGCCAGCACCATGAGGCCGCCCCCGCCGATGCCCTGCAACCCGCGGAAGAGGATCAGTTGAAGCATGTCCTGGGACATGCCGCACAGGGCGGAGCCCGCGAGGAAGATCGCGATGCAGCCGAGGAAGAGCTGTTTGCGGCCGAACTGGTCGCCGAGCTTGCCCCACAGCGGTGTGCTGGCGGTGACCGCGAGCAGGTAGGCGGTGATGACCCACGACAGGTGGTTGAGTCCGCCCAGGTCGGAGACGATCGTCGGCAGGGCCGTGGACACGATGGTCTGGTCCAGGGCCGAGAGCAGCACGCTGAGCATGAGCGCGGCCATGATGACCGTGATCCGCGTGCCCTGGCGGCTCCGACGCTCCCGGCGCCCCCGCTCGGTCCCGCGCTGCGCCATCGCCACTCCCCCGTCGCGCCGTCACGGGCGCCTCGGTCCGCTGCGGGCCTGGCGGCCCTCTGTGGCCACAGTAGGAACGGGCCGCGCGCGTGACACGGAGGAACCGCACTCGCGCCGCGATCTTTGCCCCCGCTTGGCGCCGCCCGGCCGTCCGGATCAGCCGCCTCCTCCGCCACCTCCACCGCCTGCTCCGCCGACGCCCCCACCGCCGCCCGGGACCCGTGTCCCGACGCGGACGTGTCCGGGAAGTAGCGCTCCACCAGGAGGCTCGACCCGACCAGCAGTCCCCCTAGGCAGCCGATGAGCCCGAGGCCGACGATCACGGTACGGGTCTGGTCGTACGGCGGGTCGGGCCGGGCGGCGCCCTTGTCCCCACCGGTGCGGTCAGCGGAGTACACGGACGGTGGGAGGGACAGTCGCACACTCATGGCCTGCCCCGGGGAGAGCGACCGGTGTCGGGCGGTCAGCCGAGGGCCGCCCGGGTCCGACGGACTCCCGGCCTGCGAGGAGGTGGAGGCCGAGTCCGAGCAGACCCGCCAACGAGACGCACACCGCGAGGAGGGCCACGACAGGGGCCCGGGGGCCTGCGGGGGTGCGGCGACAGGGGGGTCGTCACGCTCAGGCTCGCGCTCGGCGGCCCGAAGCACGGCGCGCTCCCGTCGGCGCTCGGCGGCACGGATCTTGTCGCGCCTGCGTCGGCGCTTGGCTGAACGGGAGCGGGAGGCCAAGGGAACTCCCTCTCTCGGGGGGAAGGCACACCGGGCATGATCCCGCAGAAACCGCGGACATCCCCTGGACCGCGGTGGGAACGGCCGCACCCACGGCGGGGAGGCACCGCGCTCGGGCCACGATCATTGCTCCCGCGTGGCGTCGCCCCTTCTAAACCGAACGAGATTCGGTTAGCGTGGGGCGTACGTGACCGCCCTCACCCCGCCGGAGACGTCCATGAAGCGGAACCTGTTCGACGCCGACCACGACCTCTTCCGGGAGACGGTCGCCGAGTTCCTCAAACGCGAGGTCGTGCCCTTCCACGCGCAGTGGGAGAAGGACGGCATCGTGCCCCGCGAGGTGTGGCTGAGGGCGGGCGAGGTCGGCCTGCTCGGCCACGGTGTCCCCGAGGAGTACGGCGGCACCGGGCTGTACGACTACCGCTACAACACGGTCGTCAATGAGGAGATCTGTCGCGCCCACGGCAGCGGGCTGGGCATCACCCTCCAGAACGACGTCATGGCGCCCTACATGGTCGGCCTGACCACCGACGAGCAGAAGCGGCGGTGGCTGCCCGGCTTCGCGAGCGGGGAGCTGATCACCGCCATCGCCATGACCGAGCCCGGCACCGGCAGCGACCTGCAGTCCATCCGCACCTCGGCGGTGCGCGAGGGCGACGAGTACGTCGTCAACGGCGCCAAGACCTTCATCACCAACGGCGTCAACGCCGACCTGGTGATCGTGGTGGCCCGGACCGACCCGGACGCGGGGGCCCAGGGCTTCTCCCTCATCGCGGTGGAGCGCGGGACCCCCGGCTTCGAGCGCGGGCGCAACCTCGACAAGATCGGTATGAAGGCACAGGACACCGCCGAGCTCTTCTTCGAGGACGTGCGCGTCCCGGCCGCCAACCTCATCGGTACCGAGGGCCAGGGGTTCATCCACCTGATGCACAACCTGCCGCAGGAGCGCCTGTCCATCGCCACCTGCGCGGTCGCCTCCGCCGACGGGATCCTGCGGCACACGATCGAGTACTGCCGCGACCGCACCGCCTTCGGCCGTCCGATCGGGCGCTTCCAGAACACCCGTTTCGTCCTGGCTGAATTGGCGACCGAGGTGGATCTGGGCCGGACCTACGTCGACCGCGGGGTCGCGCTGCTCAACGAGGGTGAGCTGACCGTCGAGGACGCCGCCATGGCCAAGTGGTGGACCACGGAGATGTGCAACCGGGTGATGGACCGTTGCCTGCAGCTTCACGGCGGGTACGGGTACATGATGGAATACCCGGTGGCACGGGCCTGGCAGGATTCCCGCGTCCAGACGATCTACGGTGGCACCACCGAGATCATGAAGGAGATCGTCGGGCGCGGACTGGGCCTGTGACCGCCTGAACCCCTGAGCCCCCTCCGGAAGGGTCGAGTCGGTCATGAGCGGTGCGTGGGACGGCCTCATCGTCATGGGCCTGCTGGTCGTGCTGCTCGTCATCGGCGTGCGCAAGCTCCGGCCCAAGGTCCACATCCCCTGGGCGACCAGCGGGATCGTCGTCTTCTTCGTCTTCGTGTGCCTGCTGCTGTGGGCGTGGTCCTGGCGCTGAGACGCGGCCGGCCGCACGTGCCGCGGGCGCTCCCCGGTCCGCCCGGCTCCCGCCGGGGCGCCGCCCTCCCCTGAGGAGGGAACGGCCCCCGACGGGAGCGGTTCCTCGACGTGTACGTCTCGGAGCCGGATGCTCGGACCCGAGTGCCTTGCGCCAGGCCCTCGGGGCCGGGTGCTCGGAACCGGGCGCTCGGAGGCAGGTGCCCGGAGCCCGGCCCTCAGAGCCGGGCGTCCTGGGCGTACGGGTCGAAGTCGATCCCCGCGGGCCTGGCCCGCTCCAGCGCGGACCCGAACCGGTCGTCCCTGAGGTCGAGCTGGGCGCTGCCGAAGTCGGCCGAGACCAGGGTGTCGCGGATGCCGGGCGGGAAGTGGTCCCAGCCCACCAGGTCCGGGTACTGCCACACCCCGTCGTGGTTCTCCGGCGGGTCGTCGTGGCCGGCCGCGAAGCGGAAGGCGTGGGTCGACGCGCCGTCCTTGTGGTAGACGATCTTGGGGTGCGCCCCCTCCCAGCGCACCTGGTCGGCGGGCCGGGTGTCGAAGTCGCCGTGCGCCGAGGCGGACACGTACCGGGCCTGGCCGTCCCGGACCCACACCACCACGTGCTCCAGGTCGTGGCGGTGCCCGCAGCAGCCGGGCAGGACCTGGTCCTTCTCGAAGTAGAGGGCGTACATGTAGGCGCACCAGCCGCTGGCGTCGCACCGCGAGCGGGCGTAGGAGTTGGTGTTGTCGAGGTCGGAGCGGTCTCGGCAGTTGCCGTTGAGCGCCCCGGAGGTCTTCAGACCGCCGTTGAGGGTGCCGTCCGGTCCGATGGCGGGGGTCGGGTAGCAGCCGTCGGTGTCGTAGTCGAAGGCGGGCTGCCACGTGCCCTCGGCCTCGCTGTGGCTCGCGGGCAGGGCCGGCGGCGGTGCCGCGAACGCGATGCCCGGCAGACCGAGGACCAGGGCGAACGCGCCGACGAGGCCGCGGGTGCCCAGACGACGGGCCCGGCCGAGGAGTCGGCGGCCGGGCCCTGTGGTGTCGGTGCTGATGGTGCTGGGGACATCGGTGGTGCTCATGGGGGCGGGTGCGCTCCGGCGCGGTACCGCGTCACGGGGGTCGACGGGTCCTGGCATGGGGGTTCCTTCCGGCAACGGGATCCGGTGCACGCGCCTGTGGGGCGGGCGCGTGCCAGGCGCACGCTAACCGCGGCCCCCGCCCGGCACAAGGAGGGCGGCGGTGGGTTCGCGCACTGTTCGCCCCCGGCTCCGGAGCGTGTCACCGCGTGCTCGGAGCCGCCCCGCGTCGAGGATCCGCTGGAGGAACCGGCGGGTACGGGGCCGCTCGGGATCCGCGCGTGGCGTGGTCCCGCCTCCGAAGAGGAGCAGCCCACGGTGTCGTCAGTCGCCGATAGCGTCTCCGCCATGAGTTACGCGCTGACGACATATGTGGTCGACCTCCCTGCCCTGCACGCCTCCGTCGGCTCGAAGGACGACAAGCTGCGCCGGATGATCGGAGGCCGGTTCAAGCAGCACCTGGCCCACTTCGACTCCCAGTTCGACCACACCGACGGCCCCTCCATCCGCGATGCGATCCGCGCGGTCATCGACGGAGGCCCGTTCGACGACCGGCACGGCACCATGTACGGGTACGCCTTCAAGTGGATCTGCGAGTTCCACGGCCGCGCTCTGTTCAACAACGACTTCTCCCCGATGCGGGCCGGGTGGCTGGAGACCGTCGACGAGGCCCTGGCCGGGCTGGGTGTGACCGCGGTCAGCGTCGGGGAGTTCAACTACGGTCGCGTCCCCTCACCGATTCCGGCACCCGACTTCCTGCCGTGCTACGGCGAGTGGAGCCTCACCGAGTGCCGGAAGGCCCTCGAACAGTGGGAGGCCGTCACCGACGAACGCAAGGCCGCCCTCGCCCCCGCTGTCGGAAAAGCAGTCGAGTCCTGCATGGACTGGTGCAACACCGCGGACACGGCCGGACGGGGCGTCGCCGGCTTCTTCAGCTGAGCGAGCGCGGGCGCGGCCCGAACGGCGTCGTGTACGGCCGGGCATCCCCCTCACGCCCCGGCTCCGGGCGGCGTCACCGCGTGCTCAGAGCCGCCCGGCGTCGATGATCCGCTGGAGGAACCGCCGGGTGCGGGGCTGTTCGGGATCGCCCAGGACCTGCTCGGGCGGCCCCTGCTCCAGCACCCGGCCCCCGTCCAGGAAGCACACGGTGTCGGCGACCTTGCGCGCGAAGCCCATCTCGTGGGTGGCCAGCAGCATCGTCATCCCCTCGTCGCGCAGCCCGCGGACCAGGTCCAGCACCTCCCCCACCAGTTCGGGGTCGAGCGCGCTGGTGACCTCGTCCAGCAGGAGCAGGCGCGGGGAGTTGACCAGCGCCCGCACGATCGCCACCCGCTGCTGCTGCCCGCCCGACAGGCGGTCCGGGTACTCGTCGGCCTTCTCCAGCAGGCCGACCCGGTCCAACAGCTCCCGGGCCCGTTCCGCCGCCTCCGCGCGGTCGCGCCGGTGCACGCGGCGCGGCGCGAGCGTGACGTTGTCCAGCACCGACATGTGCGGGAACAGGTTGAAGGACTGGAACACCATCCCGATCCGGCGCCGCACGCGGTCGGGGTCCACCCTGGGGTCGGTGATGTGCTCGCCGTCCAGGTGGATGGATCCGTCGCTGATCGGCTCCAGCAGGTTCGCGCACCGCAGCAGGGTGGACTTGCCGGAGCCGGAGGCGCCGATCAGCACCACCACACCGTGCTCGGGCACGTCCAGGTCGAGCCCGTCGAGCACCACCGTGCCCCTGAACTCCTTGCGCACGTCCCGCACCCGCAGCACCGGCACGGACGCCGGATCCGCCTCGGTGCCGTCCAGGCGCGCCAGCCGCTCCAGCTCGCTCATCGTCCCCCCTCCGCCGACTGCCGGCGTGCCGAGCGCACGGTCACCCAGTCGGTCACCGCCACCAGTGGAATCGCCATCAGCACGAACAGCACCCCGGCCACGATGTAGGGGGTGAAGTTGTAGGTCTGGGCGGTGGCGATCTGCGCGGCGCGGATCGCGTCGATCGGCCCCGCCAACGAGATCAGCCCCACGTCCTTCTGCAGCGCCACCATGTCGTTGAGCAGCGGCGGCGAGACCCGCCGCACGGCCTGCGGCAGGACCACGTGGCGCATGGTCTGCGGGTAGGTGAGCCCGAGCGAGCGCGCCGCCGCGATCTGGCTGGGGTGCACCGACTCGATCCCGGCCCTGAACACCTCGGCGATGTAGGCGCCGTAGGTGATCACCAGCGCGATCCCGCCGAGCACCAGCACGCTCGGGGTGCCTTCCAACCGCAGTCCCGGCACGCCGAAGGTCATCAGGTACAGCACGATGATCAGCGGTGCGCCGCGGAACCCGTAGGTGTACGATGTCGCCAGGGCCCGCAGCGGGAAGAACACCGGCCCCCGCAGGGTCCGCATGATCGCCACGACGAGGCCGAGCGCCAGCGCGCCCAGGGCGCAGAACAGCAGGACCCGGACGTTGAGCCACAGCCCCGTGAGCACGGCGGGCAGCGCCTCGCGGGCCACGGACGCGTCGAAGAAGGTCTCCCGCACCCGGTCCCAGCCCGGGGAGCCGATCACGACGCTCACCAGGACTCCGCCGAGCAGCGCCGTGGAGACCGCGCCGATCAGGACCGACCGCACGCCCTGGCGGCGGCGGAACGCGACCCGCTCGGCCTCCAGGACGCTCGGAACGTGCGCGGCGGTGTCGCGGGCGCTCACGCCAGCTCGGGAACGTCCGCGGCCTCCGACAGCCACTCCTGTTCGAGCTCGGCGAGCGTGCCGTCCTCGCGCAGGCCGTCGACCGCCTCGGTGACGCAGTCCGTGAGCGGCGAGTCCAGGTCCAGGACCAGGCCGAACTGTTCGGCGTCGGCGTCGGTCGCCGGGAGCTGGCCGACGATCTCGGCGTCCTCCAGCTCCGCGGAGGTGACGTAGAAGGCGGTGGGCAGGTCGAGGACGAGCGCGTCCACCTGCCCGTTCTCCAGGGCCTGCTTGGCGTCGTCGTTGTTGTTGAAGACCTGCGGCTCCTCGTCCGGGTCCACGGTCTCCACGAGCGCGTCGTAGCTGGTGGTGCCCACCTGGGCGCCCACGCTCAGGCCGGCCAGGTCCGCCAGGGAGGTCGCGTCCGCGGCGTCGGTGCCCGCCATCGCGATGACCGTCTGGCGGACGTCGTAGTACGGGCTGGAGAAGTCGACGGCGGCCCGGCGCTCCTCGGTGATGGAGAACTGGTTGATGTCGAAGTCGTACTGCTTCGGCCCCGGCTGGATCGCGTTGTTGAAGGTCACGACGCTCCACTCGACCTGCTCGGGGGTGTAGCCGAGCCGCTCGGCGACCGCGTGGGCGACCGCCGACTCGAACCCCTCACCGTTGGTCGGGTCGTCGTCGACGAACCACGGCGGGTAGGCCGGGCTGTCCGTCCCGATCGTGAGCGTGCCCTCGGTCAGCGTGGGCAGCTGGTCGGGTGTGCACTCCACGGCCGCGTCGCCGGCCGCGTCGGCCGGCTCCTCGTCCACGGGGGCGCAGGCCGCCGCGGCGAGGACGGCGCTTCCCGCCACGACGCCGAGACTCAGGCGGAATCGACGGGACGGACGGGTGGGAGAGGTCATCGGGGCTCCGGTTCATGGGGGACGGCTGCCCACAAATTACCGATACCTCCCTGTTCGTGCCAGGTCAGATCGGTCACGGAACGCTGCGGGAGCGCCCCGTGGCAGGGAGTTCGCGGCGTCGCGGCCCCGGAGGCGGCTGAGCCCGCCTGCTCAGCTCGGCTGCTCAGCCCAGCGTCTCGGACCCGTCCTCGTCCTCGTCACCGTGCATCGGCATCTCGAACCACACCGCCTTGCCGTCGGGCGTGGGACGCGACCCCCACCGGCTGGCCAGCTGTTCCACCAGGTAGAGCCCGCGACCGCCCTCGTCGTCGGCGGCGGCGCTGCGGATGCGCGGCAGGCGCAGGTCGTGGTCGAAGACCTCCACCCACACGGCGGTGGCGCCGCGGCGCAGCCGGAGCAGGAACTCCTTCTCCCACGGCTCCTCGGTGGGCTCGTCGACCTCCGAGACCGCCTCCAGGAGGTCGGTCCAGTCCTCGTCGAACTCGTCGGCGGCCGGGGAGTCGTTCGCCGGCGGCCCCTCGGAGTCGAGCACTCCGCTGCCGGTGAACTCGCGGTGCACGGGGTGCGGGGTGGCGTGGATGACGACGTTGGTGACGATCTCCGAGACCAGCAGGCAGGCGAGCTCGGCCTGGTCGCGGCCCATCCCCCACTCCTTGAACGTGTTGGCCGCCAGGTGGCGGGCCTCGCCCACGGTGGAGGCCTCCGAGCGGAACCAGCCCTCCATGAGGTCCAGCTCGTCGGAGTGGGTGCGCACGACCATCAGCGCGGTGTCGTCGTCGAGTTCGCCGGGCACGCTGTGCGCGGCCACCTCGGCGATCTGGTCGACGTCCTTGTCGGCGACCTCGGCCACCCGCTCGGCCATGCGCTCCAGCGCGACCTCGGGGTCGGCCCGGCCGCCGATCGGGCGCCGGTCCACCAGGCCGTCGGTGTACATGACCAGGGTGGCGCCGATGGGCAGGCGCAGGTTCGCCTGGTGGTAGACGATGTCCTCGCCTGCCGCGCCCTTGGCGCGCACGCCCAGCATGCGGTCGGTGATCTCCAGGTCGAGGGTCTCGACGGACTCGGAGGTGACCAGCAGCGGCGCCGCGTGCCCGGCGTTGGCGTAGGACAGCTCGCGCGACCAGGCGTCGTAGACCATGTACAGGCAGCTGACGCTGGGGATCCAGGTGCCGCCGTTGCCGTCGGGCTGCCCGAGCTGGCGCACCCACTCGTCGAGTTCGCGCAGGATGTCGGCGGGTTCGCGGTCGGCCTGGGCGAACGCGCGCAGGGCGGCGCGCAACTGGCCCATGACGGCGGCCGCGTGCGGGCCGCGGCCCTCGACGTCGCCGATCACCAGCCCGACCCGGCCGGCGGAGAGGGGGATGGCGTCGTAGAAGTCGCCGCCGACCTGGGTCTGGACGCCGTGGCCGTGGGCCTGGAGCGGACCGGCGGGCAGGTAGCGCGTGGCGACGGTCAGGCCGTCGAGCTGCGGGAAGACGCTGGGCAGCAGGCTGTCCTGGAAGGCGAGCGCCGTGCTGCGCTCCTCCTCGAACAGGCGGGCGTTGTCGATCGCCAGCGCGACCCGGGAGGCGATGGCGCCCACGAGGTCGCGGTCGAACCCGCCGTAGGTGCTCTTCTGGCGTGGTGAGAGTCCGGATAGCGCGAGCGTGAGGACGCCCAGGACCTCGCCCCGGGCGCGCAGGGGCGCGGCGATCGCGGAGGTGACGCCGACCTGCCGGGACACCACGTCCGAGCGGTCGGTGGGGGAGTTCTCGAAGAGGTAGTCGCCGCTGACGACGGTCTCCAGGCGGCGCAGGGCCTGCGTGACGAAGTGGCGTTCGGGGTAGCGGACCTCGTCGCCGACGTCGAACCAGGTCCGGGCCGGGGGCGACCAGCCCTCGGCGTGCACCGAGACCTGTCTGACCAGGCGGTCGTGGTCGTAGAGGTCGATGAAGCAGTGGTCGGCGAACTGCGGCACGAGGATTCCGGCCACGCCCTTGACCGTGGAGTCGAACTCCAGGGAGCTGGCCAGGCGGCTGCCGATGCGCTCCAGCAGGCCGTACTGCTCCTCCACGCGCCCGCTGCGCAGCGCCTCCCGGGCGATGAGGGCTATGCCGTCGATCTCGCCGGAGTCGTCCTGCATGGGCACGGCCTGGGCGCGCACGTGGATCCAGGTGGAGTCGCCCTTGAGGACCGCGAAGGTGCCCTCCCAGGGCTCGCCGCGCAGGACGCGGCGGGCCAGCTGGGAGGCGTGCTCGCGATCGGACTCGTGGATGCCGATGTCCAGGAGGGACAGGCCGACGTAGTCACGGCCGCCCACGAACCCGAAGAGTTCGCGCGCGAAGGGGTTCCAGTAGCGCAGCAGGCTGAACCGGTCGATGACGACGATGGCGATCTGCGCCTGGTCCAGCACGGCGGCTGTGGCGAGCGCGTCGCTCTCCCGGAAGGGCTCACCCCACCGTGTCATCTAGCCGCCACCTCGCCGTCATGAGCTGCATACATGCTCGCTCCGGGTACTCCGAACGACCGCACCTTGGGGCGAGCGTAGCAACACCCCGGACGTTCCCGCAGCGCAATGTGACAATCCCGATGAGCAACCAATCCAGACGCGGTTCACGGCTTGGCGACGAAGACGTGCCCGGCGACGTGCGCGGGAAGCTCGGCCTCCTCCGCGTCCCCGCCGACCACGCGGACCCCGTCGTCCGTCGCGCTCAGCACGACTTCCTGCCCGGGTCGTACCCCGGATCTGCGGAGACTGAGCATGATGTCGGGATCCGACTGGAGCTGTTCGCTGATGCGTCGCACGGTGACGGTGATGTCCGAGTTCGCGGCCACGTCGAGCATGGGCACGATGGAGTCGTCGGTGAAGGGTTCGGGAGCGTAGTCCTCCAGGCCCAGCTCGTCCAACCCCGGGATGGGGTTGCCGTGCGGGCACACCGAGGGGGCGTTGAGCAGCGTCACCAGACGCTCCTCCACGGCCTCGGAGATGACGTGTTCCCAGCGGCAGGCCTCGATGTGCACGTCCTCCCAGGGGAGTCCGATGACGTCGACGAGCAGCCGCTCGGCCAGCCGGTGCTTGCGCATGACGTGCGTGGCCAGTTTGCGGCCCTCGGCCGTCATGACCAGGTGTCTGTCGTTCTCGACACGCAGCAGGCCGTCGCGCTCCATACGAGCGACTGTCTGGCTGACCGTGGGGCCGCTCTGGTGCAGGCGCTCGGCGATCCTGGCTCGAAGCGGGACGATGCCCTCCTCTTCGAGCTCGAAAACCGTCCGGAGGTACATCTCCGTGGTGTCGATCAGCCCGTGTGCGGTCAAGTCTCCCCTCCCAAGGCTCTGTGCCCGACGCATGTTCGGCGGGCACGGCAGGTCTCTCACAACACAGGCCGGGGCGGCGTGATTCCCTGGGGCCGAGTGGGGACCGGGGCGTCCGCAGGTCCGCGGGAGCGACCACCGATGACACCAGCATATCGTGACGCCACCGACACCCATTTCGCCGGCGTCTCACGATGCGGACACGGTCGCGCCGCCAGCGCCCCGGACCGGTCGGCCGAGCGCCGCTCCGGCCGTGACCGCGCCGGACAGAGGGGCCCTGTCCTGCACCGATGCTCCGCGGGGGGCGCTTTCCCGCCCTTCCGGACGAACGCGCGGACCGCGCGGTCAAGATCACGTCACGGTCCTGAAGGTCGGGACAGGACTCCGGGCGGGCCAGGGTTCCACGCAGCGGGCCAGGGTTCCAGGCAGCCAGGGCTTCAGGCGGGCCAGGGTTCGAGGCAGCCAGGACGTCAGGCGGGCCAGGGTTCGAGGCAGGTCAGGGTTCCAGGCGGTCGACGGCCCACCCGCCCCCGGAATCGCGCAGGTAGCGGAACCGGTCGTGCATCCGGTCGGCGCCGCCCTGCCAGAACTCGACCTCCTCCGGCAGCAGCCGGTACCCGCCCCAGTAGGAGGGCCGGGGGACCTCCTCGTCGGGCGCCCACACATGGTCGAACTCGCGGTAGAGCCGGTCGAGCTCGTCCCGGTCGGCGACCGGCTGCGACTGGCGCTCACTGGCCCAGGCGCCGAGCTGGGAGCCGCGCGGCCGGGTGGCGAAGTAGCGGTCGTTCTCCTCGTCGCTGAGCCGTTCCACCCGGCCGGCCATGAGGACCTGGCGCCGGACGGCGTGCCAGGGGAAGACCAGGCCGGCCCGCGGGTCGGCCGCCAGCGCCCGCCCCTTGCGCGAGGTGTAGTTGGTGAAGAAGCGCAGACCCCTGCTGTCATAGCCCTTCATCAGCACCGTGCGGGCCCTGGGCATACCGCTCGGCTCCACGGACGCCAGCACCATGGCGTTGGGTTCGGCCAGTCCGGACTCGACGGCGTCGTTGAACCACAGGTGGAACTGGGTCATCGGGTGGTCGGCCAGATCCGAACGCCGCAAGGGTTCGCCCATGTACGGTTTGCGCAGTTCGGCGGGGTCTCGGTGGTCCACAGTGGGCATCTTCTCGTGTCGGGGCTGCCCCGCGCCACCCGACCCCGGGCACGGCGCCCGAACGCACGTCACTTCCTCCGGTCCCGTTCCTCCGTTCCCGTCGCACGGATCCGGGCCGCCGCCGACCGCCCGGAGCCAGGGCGCCTGTGACGCGCTGGTGCGCCCTCACGTGATTTCACGCTGCGAGAAACCGCCCTGACCGGTGGTGTCGTGACCGCGGCCACTACCCTGGTGACCGTGACCGACGAGATTCAGATTCCCGCGAACCTGCTGCCCGCCGACGGACGCTTCGGCAGTGGCCCGTCCAAAGTCCGCCCAGCGCAGCTCGACGCGCTGGCCGCCTCCGGCCCCCGCTACATGGGGACCTCCCACCGCCAGAAGCCGGTGAAGTCCCTGGTCTCCCGCGTGCGTTCCGGCGTGCGCGACCTGTTCTCCCTGCCCGAGGGCTACGAGGTCGTGCTCGGCAACGGCGGCACCACCGCCTTCTGGGACATCGCCGCCCACGGACTGCTGCGCTCCAAGTCGCAGCACCTGGCCTTCGGTGAGTTCTCCAGCAAGTTCGCGAAGGTCGCCAAGGGCGCTCCGTGGCTGTCGGAGCCCACCGTCATCTCCACCGACCCCGGCAGCCACGGCGAGGCCGTCGCCGAGGCGGGCGTGGACGTGTACGCGCTCACCCACAACGAGACCTCCACCGGTGTGGCCGCCCCGATCAAGCGGGTCGCCGGCGCCGACGACGACGCCCTCGTGCTCGTGGACGCCACCAGCGGCGCGGGCGGGCTGCCCGTGGACATCGCCGAGACCGACGTCTACTACTTCGCCCCGCAGAAGAGCTTCGCGGCCGACGGCGGCCTGTGGCTGGCCGTCATGTCGCCCAAGGCGCTGGCCCGGGTCGACGAGATCGCCGCGAGCGGCCGGTACGTCCCCGAGTTCTTCTCGCTGACCACCGCCGTGGACAACTCCCGCAAGGACCAGACCTACAACACCCCGGCCGTGGCCACGCTGCTGCTGCTCGCCGAGCAGTTGGAGTGGATGAACGGCCAGGGCGGTCTGGACTGGACGGTGGCGCGCACCGCCGAGTCCTCCTCGATCCTCTACACCTGGGCCGAGAAGTCGGCGGTGGCCACGCCGTTCGTCACCGACCCGGCCAAGCGCTCGCAGGTCGTCGGAACGATCGACTTCAGCGACGACGTCGACGCCGCCGCGATCGCCAAGGTGCTGCGCACCAACGGCGTCGTGGACACCGAGCCGTACCGCAAGCTGGGCCGCAACCAGCTGCGCGTGGCGATGTTCCCCGCGGTCGAGCCCTCCGACGTGCAGGCGCTCACCGAGTGCATCGACCACGTGCTCACCCGGCTCTCCTGACCCGGTCCGCCGGCATTGGAGAAGAGGAGGCCGACCCGCCGCACGCGGGTCGGCCTCCTCTCTTCTACTTCTGGGGTGCCGTCCCGGCTTCGAGCAACTCCCGGGCCCGGAGCGACCCGATCCGACGAATCGAGATGCGCTCACGGATGGGCTTGGTACTCGGCGTTGGCCCGGCCTCATCCGCCACAGACGCCTCCAGGGAGAGACGTCGGCGCGATCACCCTCTTCGGTACACCCTCACAGACCCTCCACGACAGTGGACAGTGCGCTGTCGAGCGAACCGGCGACGTGTTTGAATCCTGTGAAGGACTCTTCCTCTGGGGGATTGACGTCGTAGCCCCACTCGCTCCGGTCCGCCGTGCTCTGGATCACCACGAAGTCGCGGCCGGACCGAATATCGATCCCGACCGCGCCTGACGGAAAGACCTCGACGTCGATACGGGCTCCGGACGGTACGCGTGAAGCGACGGTCCTCCTCAGGTCATCGGCGCCCACCCAGACCTCACCTTCGCGTTCGTCGCAGGGGACACAAACTCCGGAGAGGCTACCAGGGCCGGGAATCCGCGCCCGAGGTATGCCGAACGCCGCAATCGTGCCCTGGCCACTCTGGTCGGTGAGCGGTCATCCTCGTGGAGAATGGAGGCCGACCCGCCGTGTGCTGGTCGACCTCCCCGCTTGTCTACTTCTTCTGGCTTTCGCTTCTCAGGACGGTTCGGCTGTGCGCAGGAACAGGAACAAGACGGAAATCCCGATCAAGATCATCTCCCACCGCGGGGCCTCCGGGCACCGACCGGAGCACACCCTGGCCTCCTACGAGCTGGGTGCGCGCCACGGGGGCGACTTCATCGAGATGGACCTCGTCGCGACCAGGGACGGTCGCCTGATCTGCCGCCACGAGCAGGAGATCGGCGGGACCACGGACGTGGCCTCGCGCCCGGAGTTCGCCGACCGGCGCACGACGCGCACGATCGACGGCCGCGAGGTGACGGGGTTCTTCGCCCAGGACTTCACGCTGGCCGAGATCAAGACGCTGCGGGCCGTGGAGCGGCTCCAGGACGTGCGGGCGATGAACGCGATGATGGATGGGGCCTACGAGATCCCGACCCTGGAGGAGGTCATCGACCTGGCGTTCTCCCTCACCAAGGAGTTGGGCCGCCCGATCGGGATCTACCCCGAGACGAAGCACCCCGCCTACCACGTGGCGCAGGGCCTGGAGCTGGAGCCGACGCTGATCGCGGTGCTGCGCGAGGCGGGCCTGACCGGCGAGGAGCCGGAGCTCCCGGTGTTCCTGCAGTCCTTCGAGGCGGAGAGTCTGCGCAGGCTCGCCGAGACGGAGCTGCCCCTGGTGTACCTGATGGGGACCGAGGAGCACTGGCGGCACTTCACCACACCCGACGGCCTGGCCGAGGTGGCGGCCTTCGCGCACGCGATCGGCCCGCACAAGAGCCTGGTGGTGCCGGAGAACGAGGACGGCACGCTCGGGGAGCCCACGGACCTGGTGGAGAACGCGCACGAGGCCGGCCTGCTGGTGCACCCCTGGACGTTCCGCAGCGAGAACCACTTCCTGCCCGCCGACCTGCGCTCGGACGGCGAGCCCGGCGACTTCGGGGGGTTCGCCGCCGAGTACGAGATGTTCTTCGAGGCCGGAGTGGACGGAGTCTTCACCGACTTCTCCCGGCACGCCTTCCTGTGCCGGGAACACTTCCTGGACCCGCAGCCCGTCGACTAGGAACGTCCCGGATACTCGACCTGCTGTGTGTCGCCTCGGCGACGCTCTCACCGAGTTCTCATCAGTCGGCAGCCCATCCAGGGGACCTCCTTCCTCGGCCCTGCGAGTGGACCACCAGACGCACGGCTCGCGACGGGAGACACCACGGAACACTGCCTAGTCAGACCGTTGATGGGGGCCTTGGTCAGTGGTCGCATGCCACCAGTGATCGCTTGACCGGGGCACCGATCCGCCAGTGGAGCCGGATCCCGGCCTTCAGGGCCAGGATCCGCTGGCGCACCCGCGCTCGGAGCCCTTCGGTGGTGTGGGCGTTGTGACGTTCCAGGACGAGCCCGAGGTCGACCTGGACGCTCTCGGTGCCAACTCCCGCGAAACCCTTGTCGCACACGATCGCGCACGGCCCCTCAACGCGCTCCTGGGCATGGAGCAAGTGCAGGGCTTGTTCGCGTTCGCCACGTTCCTCGGGGTGGGCCAGGGAGAAGGTTCAACAGCAGCTCTGACCGGGCCGATTTGCGGTTACGGGCGCACCTCCCCCGTCTCCCTGTGTGGCCACACAACTACAGCTCCAGGTCAGGACCCTCCTGTGGCCCACTGTTCCGTCGACCACCGTCGAGCGAGGGCGTGTTGGTGCCCTCTAGGCCCGGGGGGACAATACTCTGCGCGAAGCGTCGGACCGTCTTGGGGGCTTTCATCGCCTCCATGTAGCGCGTGCGGTCGGCCGGCGTGGCGGAGAAGTACTCCTCCGGACTCGATGGCAGGTCAGCGTTGTCCACACCGCGCTGGCCCGCCATAAATACCGCCTTCTGCACTTTCTGGTACCACGTGTGCTTGGCGAGCTGTTTCTCCTCGCCCTCATAGGCCACCTCGGCCATCTTGTCCGCATCAGAATGCAGCGCAAGGAATGAGGGAGCTGTTTCGGAGTTCAACTCACGTCTAGTAACGATCTGTTTAGAGAGCTCACTGTAGGATGCAAGCCAAGCTTCCGCTTCCCTTTTTCCGAACGGAAAGCCTCCGTCCCCCCTGTTCACCCTCAATGCCTCTGCTGCACGCGCCGCACCAACCAGCCTCCCATCGCCCCCACGGGTGTTCTCATAGAGCGGATCACCTTGGCGGTTAGTTACCAGGACCCTATGAACAGAAGGACTCTTCTCCAAAGCGGACACGGTTTCGGGTATATTGTTGTAAATCCTGTCATGGGCATCAGTCGGATTCCACCGACCCCTACCTGGGGCTGAATTGAGATACCGGCCTACCATGTCCAGGCGACTCTGGGCCTCCGGAGTTGCCAGCGCAACGACCTCGACTTTGTACCCACTGTGGGAAACTCCCTCTTCACCCTTTACCGCACTCCTCGGCTCCGCGAATTTTTCGGCGAACGAACGGGGACCCTGAGGG
Source organism: Nocardiopsis aegyptia (assembly GCF_013410755.1). GTDB lineage: Bacteria > Actinomycetota > Actinomycetes > Streptosporangiales > Streptosporangiaceae > Nocardiopsis > Nocardiopsis aegyptia. The sequence continues at coordinate 4,330,505 of NZ_JACCFS010000001.1, read as the reverse complement.
TTCGAGAAAGTTCCTTCGACGACTACGGAGATCCCTTGATCATAAGCGTAGTCGCGACACATTCTCGACCATTCCTGCATAGCTTGAGAGGTTGCCTGAACCATTTGATCAGGACATTCTCTCATGATTTCTTTATATTTTGGATGCTGCGACCTAAAGCTGTCAGGGTCGATCTCCACGATGCCGGGATTCTGCTCTCTGATATTCTTCAGAGCAGTCGATTTTCCAGCGGCCAACTGTCCGCCCAAGAGAATAATTACTGGCTTACCGGCGGCCGCCTTGCTACCCTCGAAGACGGATTCCCGGATGACATCATCGAATACCTCCCTGAGCTTCTCATCCTTGACCTTGAACCTTTTCTGAACCTCCATCTCACTCCTGGCCCAGGCGCTCGATCAGGTGTTCCATTCGCAGGATCTCAGCGATCATCGTCTCCCGGTCGGTCGGATCGACAGCACGTTGATTCCTCCGGACCGATAGGATGGCCGCCTTGGCGGAGCTCTTCTCCTCAGCGGTGGCAGCGTTGTGGAAACGATGAGCGTATTCCCCGGCCAGGTTATTAGCGACGTCCAGGAAGATCTCGTGGACCACCGTCAGGTTGGTGTTGGGTCCGAAACGATCGCCAGCGGTTCCCTCGGGTAGGGATTCGGACACGGTCAGCCTCAGTTCTGTTTGTTGTGCACGACTGCTGTCTGAGATGCCCGCAAGGGGTACTCGGTTCATGCCCGGGGCACATGGGCCAGCTCAGGCGGCCACCAGGACGGTACCGATGATCATCAAGGGCGGCAACGGGCTCCTCCGCCGTGTTCACCGACTTCTCCCGGCACGCCTTCCTGTGCCGGGAACACTTCCTGGACCCGCAGCCCGTCGAGTAGGGACCGGAGCCTACGCCGGACGGCGGGTGGCGGATGCGGGGTACCGATGGGGCACCGGTCGGCTAGCCGCGGCGGGCGTCCGGTCCCAGCGGGGTCAGGGAGGACCACGGGACGTTGCGCTCGTAGTCGGCCGCGGCGGCCATCAGCAGGTCGTCACGGTGGTGACCGGCGACCAGCTGCACACCGACCGGCAGTCCACCGTCGGACAGCCCGGCGGGCAGGCTGATCGCCGGGTGCCCGGTGATGTTGAACAGCCAGGTGAAACCGACGCTCATCACCTCACCGGGGCCCTCGTGCCCGTGCGCCAGGTTGGGCGTGGTCGGCGTGACCAGCAGATCCACCGAACCGAACACGTCGTCGAGCGCGGCGCGGTTGCCGGTGTCGTCGTCCCGAGCCTCGGTGACCGGGCCCTGGCTCCGCCTGGCGAACCAGCTGGCGGCGGGGTCGGTGAGCGCCAGGTCCCGCTCCTCCAGCGACACCCGGGCGCCTTCGGTCCACCTCCGCACGGCCCGGTGCGCGACCCGGGCAACCTCCGGATCTACCTGATTGAAGCCCAGCGTGGGCGACCACGCCGCGCGCAACGGCCGGGACAGGGGTGGCGCGGGTGCCTCCCCCAGGACGACCGACCGGTAGAGCTGCACGTCGGCCACGGATCGGGCGACGGGCCCGCCGATCGCGAGCCCGGCCCTGTCCCGGGCGGGCAGCAGACCAGTGGTCGGTTTGTAGCCGACCACACCGCACCAGGCGGCGGGTATCCGGGTGGACCCGGCCCCGTCGCTCGCCGTCGCCAACGGCACCATCCCCGCCGCGACGGCGGCGGCCGATCCCGCCGACGACCCGCCGGGGGTGGCGTCGGCCCGCCAGGGGTTGACGGTCCGGCCCCGGTCCGTCGCGCCCCAGGTCTTCCACTCCGTTCCGGGACCGGGCACCGAGGTCGAGCCGACGGGGATCGCCCCGGCCTCGATCAACCGGCGGGCCTGGAGCGACCCGACTCCCTCGGACGCCTTCACGGCCAAGGGGACCCCCGCGAGGGGGAGGTGTTCCCCGCGGGCCACGCCCGCGTCGACCGCTGACGCGCGTTCCCTCGCGGTGTCCGCCCAGACCTCTCGGAACGCCCTGATCCCGACGTCGAGTCGTTCGATCGACTCCAGGGCCGCCTCGACCACCGCCACGGCACTGACCTGGCCGCCCCGCACCCGTTCCGCGATCCCGCCGACACCGACCCGATCGACAGCGTCCACTCCCCTCCCCTCTCCGACCCGCGTCGGCCGCCCACCCGGCTCACCGGGCAAGCGGCCGAAGCCGGTTCAACGCTCGATGTCGCCGCCGTCCGGTGAGTCACTGCCCGGTTCCGGTGTACTTCCAGAGTTCGGCGATGCCGTGCCGGACGAGAGGGTTCCACGTTGAGCGATACGCGCGGCCCTCGACATTCCGGGCGAGGGCTGGGCGGTCTGCGCGAGGCGCGCGGCTCGGGAGGTACCCGACGGTTGCTGACCGTCCCGAGCGATACGCGTCGCCCGGGACGTCTCACCCGTCTTGGTCTTGCCGATCTGCTCCACGAACTGCCGCTTCTCCTCGACGCTTCCCTTCTCGTCGAACCTGGCCCAGGCCCGGTCCCTGACCTCGGGGGGCACGTCGCGGGCGTCGAGTTCCCTGGCGAGACCCTTCACCTGGTCCTTGTCACCACGCCTGACGAAGCTGTCGAGAACAGTCGTCAACCTGTTGTCGCTCGTCTGCTGATGCTCGACCCATGACCGGACCTCGCTGGTGAAGTCATGCTGCTTCCGCAGGAGCTCGCCCTTCCAGTCCAGACCGGCGTCCCGCTTCTGGGCAGACTCCCTGGCGACGTCCGTGACCGCGTCCAGGGCGACCACCTTCACTGCTTCCCGCACGCGCGCGTCCCGATATTCGGGGGCGACACGCCGTGGGTTGATGCCCTCGGTCGGATTGGGCACGTCCCTCTGACGCATCTGGTCAGGACCCTGTGAGGTGATCCGTCGGGGGCTGTCGAGAGGTCCGTGCATGGTCTCCTCGATGACCCCGAGCGCGTCCTTGTTTCCAAAGGTCTGGGAGAAGTCCTCCGGGAGTTCGGACTTGGGTAATCCGTTCCAGACCTCGTCCGCTTCCTGGTGGAAGACGTAGCCGAACTTCGTCTCCGGTCGGGGATCGTCAGGGGACTTGCCCAGGAAGGCGTACCTCCCGGTGAACTCCGTCTCCGGGTAGGCCTCCGTCAGCAGTTCCTGTACGGTTCCCTTGAAACTGGTGTCGACGAGCGTGACCGAGCTGTTCTCGACCCCGATCGGGACTCCGTTCCTCTCGAACATCTCGGCCGTGGTGCTGTACGACCCTTCCACGTGGTCGGGATTCACCTTTCCGCGGGCACCGCGAAAGGCCTCGATCCGGTCGAACGACTTGCCCTGGTCCCTCTCGATGTCCTGGAGGGCGGCTTCGGCCACGGCCCGAGAGAGCGTGACGAAACTGCAGTGATCCTTGTAGAACTCAGGATCCAATTCCTTCGTCGCCCGGCTGAGCGAGGCCCCGTCCCGGCCGAGGAAAACGATCCGATGTCCGGGCGGTTTCTCCGCGACGTCGTTCTTGAGATCATCGTGCATCTGCGCCGCGATGGAGACCATGAACGGTGCCGTGTGCTCACAAAAGACGTCATACGCCTCGCGTACGGCTCGTGACTCCTTCGGCGAGAGGCCGTACTCCTCTTCCAGTTGTCTCAGGTCCATCTATCCTCGGTTTCTGGACGCTACGAAGGAACTACCGCCGAACATCGGTGCTGTGGTCCACAGTCGTCAGGGTCTTCTCCAGCCAGCGGTTGAAGGGCTCGTACTTAGCAGAAGCACTCATCCACACCTCGGTACCGCTGTCGGACAAGGACATCCGACCCAACTCGTCCAGTCGCACCCTGGCCAGGTTCATATTGACAAAGGTCTTCCGCAGGGCCGCGGTCAGAGTCAGAGCATCGTGCTGCATGCTGCCGGGGTGAAAGGACGAGAACCACTGGTTCAGATGGGCACGGAGAAGTCCCTGCCATCCCCGGCCTCCCGTCTCGCCCAGCATTCGATAGAGGCCGCTTTCCCGGGTGACCTCCATCTCGGGCCGGAAGGTCACGTCCGAGGTCACGAGACGAAGCTCCGGCAACCGCCCACTCTCCACCGCCGCGAACACGCGGTGAGCCGCATCAACGTCCATCCGGACGTTGTGCTCCGCCCGAGAGGGGTCGCGGTAGTTGATGGCTCCCCCCATCTGTGTGACCTGGAGCCGCTCCCCCGCTTCCGGGATCTCCTCGAGTACTCGGGCGAGGTTGCTGAAGGCGCCCATGCCCACCCAGCGGACGGGGCCCTCGAAGGTCTCGAGGAGTTCCCTCACCGCACCCACGACGTCCGTGGGCTGGGCAGGGACCGCTTCGTGGATGAGAGGCCCCGCACAGAAGTAGCGACTGTCTCCGACACTGTGTCCCGCCACCACCCGGACGTCGCGACAACCCATCAGGCTCAGCAGAAAGCGGGCGAAGCGGGCCCGCTGGCCGTATCCGGCCGCACCTCCGGTCTCGTCGTTGGTCAGGACCAGCGCCAGTTCGGGGACGGTCCTGGCCGCGGCGGCCAGGGCGATCGCGTCGTCGGGATCCCCACCAATGTCCGTGTCCACGATCATCGGCGTGCCACGGAGGTTCCGCGGCCACGAGGCCCCCTGACCGAGTTCGGCGGCCAGGTCCCCGATCGCACTGCCCGGGAGCCGGTCACCGAGGGCGATGAGCGCCTCCCGTTCGGCCCGCAACTCATCGATACCGCGGTCGTCATCATCGTCTGAATACGACATGTCCATTCATCCCCTGACTCTCAAGACGTGGAGAAGTCGACGACTGCCACGTCGGAAGGCGGTCGGTGGTTCGTGTGGCAATGATTGGCCACGCACCTGAAGAAGGGCCGTGTGGGCCCACAACTGGGACATTATGGGGCTCAGGTGGCGCCTCTTCCACTCGCGGCGTCCAGTCACTCCGGCCTCCCCCGCATTGGGCATCGCCTGGCGGGGCACCTGGAGCCGGGAGTGCGTGACACCACGTGGACGGTCACCGGGGACGCGTCAACCAGGAGGTCGGGTCGACGGGTTCGATCTGAAATTCGTCCACTGTGGGGACGAAGACGCAGAGGGCTGATCGTTCCTTGCCCTTCCACGGGTCGGCCGGTCACGTTCTCTCCAGCCGGACGTTTCGAGCCGAGCTCGACACATCCGGTGTGTGGGATGCGCTGACGAGCGGCTCCGTTCATTTCTGGAAGCGAGAACACTCACGGGTTCAGCATCTGCAGGAGTCGACAGGCTCAGCCGCGGCGGGCGAGGAGGACGATGCCGGCGATGAGCAGGGCAGCGACCGCGGCGCCGCCCACGATGAACGGAAGCGCCCCGCCCTCACGGTCGCCGGCGGCCTCTCCTCCCCCGGTGTCCGCGCCGTCGTCGGCGGACGCGCTCTCCTCGGGGGTCTCGACCGGCTCCCCGCTCAGGTACTCGTCGGCCAGCGGCACCGACCACACCGGCGCGGCCGCCCCCTCGGTCCCGGCCATGAGCGCGGTCCCGTCTGGGGTGAAGGCGATCGCCTCGCCCTGGTCGGACTCGGGCAGGTCGAAGGAGCCCAGCGACGTCCCCGGCACGCCGTCGGTGGAGTCGTAGATCGTCACGCCCCAGTAGGTGCGGATGGCGTAACGGGTCCCGTCGGGGTGGAAGGCCGCGTCGGTGGCGAACAGCGGCGCGGAGTCCACGCGCTCCAGCACGTTCTCCGCCTCCGGGTCCAGGGTCTCCGGGGCCGCGTACAGGCCGCCGGAGAACTCCTTGGACACCACGTACAGGCGGCCGTCGCGGGGGTCGATCATCATCGCCTCGGCGTCGCGGCCGCCGTCGGCGTAGGTGAGCGTGAACACCTGCGGTTCGATGAGCGCGTCCGTCAGGGGGTCGGGCTCGGCGAACCGGAGCACCCGCACGCTCGGCCAGCTCCCGCCGTAGTTGTCGCCGATGTCGCCGACGTACACCGACGACCGCCCCTCCGGGTCCTCCGTGACGGTGACCGCCTCCCAGTCGCGCAGCTCCACCGCCAACGAGACCGTCGCCAGGGTCTCGCCGTCCCCGTTCACCGCGTAGACGTCGGGCAGGAAGTCGCCGCTGTCGTTGTGGGTCCACCACACGCCGTCGTGCACGCCCGAGGGCGCGAGTCCGCTCGACTCCGCGATCCGGGGGTCCTGGAAGGTGAAGGCGGTCTCCGAGCCCTCCGGCCCCTCGCCCCCGCGCGGGTAGTCGAACCCACCGGTGCCGGAGTCGTCGGGTTCGGCCGTCTCCGCCGCGGCGGGGACCGGAGCGAGGGCGACGATCAGAGCGGCCACGGCCGGCACGAGCGGTCTTGTCATGTCCGCCATCCTGCCAGGGGTCGGCACGGGTGGCTTGCAGCCGGGCGGTAACGGGCACATGTGGCATACAGGGCCGTGAGGAGGACCCATGAGGATCGAAGCCTGCCTGAACGGTGACCGCCGCCCCGGCGCGCACCCCGCCCTGCCCGTCTCCGTGGACCAGGTGGTGGCGGACGCGCACGCCGTGGTCGCCGTGGGGGCGACCTCGATCCACCTGCACCCGCGCGACCCCAGCGGCGCCGAGTCGCTGGAGCCGCAGGTCGTGGCGCCCCTGATGGAGGCTCTGCGCGAGAACGGACCCGCTGTGCCGGTGTCCCTCACCACGTCGCTGTCGGCCGAGTCGGACCCGTGGCGCCGCTACGACCTGGTGCAGAGATGGGCCTCGTCGGCCCTGCCGGACTCGGTGACGGTCAACCTGCACGAGGCGGGCTCGATCGATCTCGTGCACCTGCTGAACGACCGCCGCGTCCCCGTGGAGGCCGGGGTGTGGACGGTGGAGGCGACCCGCATCCTCATCGCCACGAAGATCGAGGTGAGCGCGGTGCTGGTGGAGCCGACGCAGGTGGCGGTGGAGGACGCGCGGAGCAACGCGGACGCGATCCTGTCCCTGCTCGACCGCGCGAGGGTCGGCGCGCCCCGGCTGCTGCACGGGACGGACGCGACCACCTGGCCGATGCTGGAGGCCGCGATCGAGGCCGGATACGACATCCGTGTCGGGCTGGAGGACACCCTGCGCCTGCCCGACGGGGACGAGGCCCACGACAACGCGGCCCTGGTCGCGCACGCCGTGAGCCTGGCCGGCGCCGCCCACCGCGTCGGCTGAGGGCACCGGCGACCGGGGGTCAGCTCAGGAACGCGCCGAGGATGACGATGAGCATGATGGAACCCAGCACCACCGGCAGCAGCCAGCGCTGCTTGCGGTTGTTGGTGAGCATGCTCATGACGTGCTCCGCTCAGGAGATCGGGGATCGGGTTCCCACCCTAACGTCCAGGTCCGAACGGTTCGGTAGGGGTCGTCCGCACCGGGGCGGCTCTCCACCAGGTGCACGTGGCGCGCCGGCCACGGGCGTCCGCGCAGGGCACCGAGGGCGTGCACGGTGTCGGCCAGGTCGCGCGGGCGGCGGCTGCGCGCGACCGTGACGTGCGGCACGTAGGGCCGGGCGTCCACCGGGATCCGCACCGAGCGCGCCGCCGCGCGCAGGCCCCGGGCGAGCGAGTCCAGGGCGTCGGTGTCCCCGGTGATCCCGGCCCACAGCACGGAGGAGCGCGTCCGGTCCTGGGGGAAGCGTCCCCAGCCGCGCACGGCGATCTCGAAGGGCGCGTGCGCGCCGGCCTCCGCGCCCAGGGCGGCGGACAGGTCGGTCAGGACCTCCCCGTCCACCTCGCCGAGGAAGACCAGGGTGATGTGCCAGCCGCCGGGCGGGGCCCAGCGCAGGTCGGGCGTGTGCCGCCGGCCCGCGCCGACCGCCGCGCGCAGGGCGTCCAGGGTCTCCTCCGGCGGGACCAGGGCCACGAACAGTCTCATGCCACCATCCTTCCCGCCCGGGCGCCGCCCTCGCGGCCGCGGCTCGCGGTTCACACCGGCGTCGCCGCTCCCCGGGAGGAGGTGCCCCTGCGGGTCCGCCGCCCGCCGTCGGGAGCGGTGCCGCCGGGCCCCGCTCGGGTCCCGTCGTCCGCTCCACCAGCGGTGTCCCGGACGGCCTCGGCGTCGGCCCCGGACCCAGCCCCAGCCCCGGCGCCGCTCACCGCCTCGGCCCCGGCTCCGGCCCCAGCCCCGGTGCCGCTCACGGCTCCGGCTCCGGCCCCAGTCCCAGTCCCAGTCCCAGCGTCGGCCTCGGTCCCGTCCGCCGCCGTGTCGCCGTCGGACGGGGCGTCCTCGCGCCACCGGGCGGGCAGCAGGGCACGCCAGCGGACGTCCTTGGCCCGCATGAGCAGCACCGAGAGCACGGACACCACGACAACGGTCACCGCGCCGCCGGTCACCAGGCTGGCCCGGGGGCCGAAGGCGTCGGCCAGCAGCCCGACCACCGGCGCACCGATCGGGGCCACGCCCATGAACACCAGCAGGAACATGCTCATCACCCGGCCCCGCATCCGGGAGTCCACCGTGAGCTGGAAGGTCGCGTTGAGCGTGGTCACGTACGTCATGAAGAGCACGCCCATGGGCACCAGGACGACCACGAACGCCAGGTAGCCCGGCATGAGCCCGGCCGCGACCTGGGTCACGCCGAAGCCCATCGCGCCGATGAGCACCAGCCGCACCCGGGGCCGGTCCCGGCGGGCCGCCAGCAGCGCCCCGACCAGCGCGCCGACCGCCAGCGCGGCCGCGGCCGTACCGAAGGCGGCGGCTCCGGACTCGAACACGTTGTTGACCATCAGCGCGATCTGGTTCTGCCCGTTGGCGCCGAAGAACTGCACGCTCGCGGCCAGGACCAGCAGCAGCACGAGGTCGCGCCGCCCGGCGACGTAGCGCAGCCCCTCACGGATCTGACCCTTGCCCTTCGGCACCGGTTCGGGGGTGCGCAGGTCGGCGGTCCGGATCATCAGCAGCGCGACGATCGTGAAGGCGAACGAGAACCCGTTGATGACGAACACGGGGCCGCTGCCGATCCAGGCGATCAGCAGGCCGGCGATCGCGGGCCCGGTCACCCGGCCGAGCTGGAAGCTGGCGCTGTTGAGCGCGATCGCGTTGCTCAGGTGCTCCCGGTCGACCATCTCCGGTACGAACGCCTGCCGCCCGGGATTGTCCAGCACCGTGATCATGCCGAGCGCGAAGGCGAAGACGTACACGTGCCACACCTCGGCGGCACCGGCGGTGGCCAGGATGCCCAGCCCCACGGCGAGCAGGCCCATCGCGCCCTGCGTGAGGATCAGCAGCCGTCGCTTGTCGAGCCGGTCGACCAGCGCGCCGCCCCAGAGCCCGAACAGCAGCAGCGGCAGGAACTGGAGCGCGGTCGTCATGCCCAGCGCGATGCCGCTGCCGTGGCTCAGCTGCAGGACCAGCCAGTCCTGGGCGATGCGCTGCATCCACGTGCCGGGGTTGGACAGCAACTGACCGAGCGCGTAGAGCCGGTAGTTGCGCACGGCCAGGGAACGGAACATCGGCACGCGCATCAGTCCACCACCGCCCCGGCGGGCCCGGGGAGGGGCATCGGCCGTCTTCGCATGTGGGCACGGAGGAGACACGGAGAGTACTGGAGGCACAAAGGTAAACGGCGTTGACTCATCATTCGAGTCAACGTCGTCCACCTGGGTCCGCATTCCCGCCGGGGCGGGAATCACGGAGCGGTCAGCCGAGGGGCGTCAGCCGGGGTCAGCCGATGAACGCGTAGATCGGCGCCTCGGCGAAGTGGATCAGGAACACCAGCGAGATCAGCCACAGCAGCGGGTGGACCTGGCGGCCCTGCCCCTGGACCGTGCGGACGAAGGTGTAGGTGAGCAGGCCGAAGCCGATACCGTTCGCGATCGAGTAGGTGAACGGCATCATGATGATCGCCATGAAGGAGCCCAGGCCGATGGCCGGGTCCTTGAAGTCGATGTTGGTGACCTGCGTCATCATCATGAAGCCCACGATCACCAGCACCGGGGTGGCGGCCTCGAACGGCACCAGCGACACCAGCGGGGTGAACAGGGTGGCGACGAGCATCAGCGCGCCGGTGACGATCGGCGCGATGCCCGTGCGGGCGCCCTCACCGACACCGGCGGCGGACTCGGCGTAGACCGTGTTGACGGACGCCGAACCCACGCCGCCCAGCAGGGTGCCGACGGCGTCGGCGGCCAGCACCTCGCGGGTGTTGGCCATGTTGCCGTGCTCGTCGGCCAGCCCGGCCTGGTGGGCCACACCGACCATGGTGCCCATGGTGTCGAAGAAGTCGGCCAGCAGCAGCGTGAAGACCAGCATCACGACCGTGGCGAAGCCGATGTCGGACCACCGGGCGATGACGTTGAGGCCGCCGTCGGCGAACAGGCCGATGACGCTGAAGTCCGGCGCGGCGACGAGCTCGCCGGTGCTCGTGGGCAGGCTCGGCACGGTCAGGCCCCAGCCGAGGGCGTCGCCGCCGTCGCCGAGGGCGGTCTCGACCACGATCGCGAGGATCGTGGCGATGACGATGCCGATGAGCAGGGCGCCGCGCACCTTGCGCACGTACAGCGCGATGCTGATGAGCAGGCCGACGACGAAGACGAGGATGGGCCAGCCGTTCAGGCCGCCGTTGCCGAGCTGGACGGGGGTGCCCTCGCCCGCCTGCACGAACCCGGCGTTCACCAGGCCGATGAGGGCGAGGAACAGGCCCACGCCGACCGCGATACCGGTCTTGATGCCGGCCGGGATGGCCGCGAAGACCGCGGTACGGAACCCGGTGAGGACGAGGATGAGCAGCAGCAGGCCCTCGACGATCACCAGGAGGAAGACGTCGGCCCAGGGCATGAGCGGGGCGAGTCCGTAGGCGATCACCGCGTTGAGGCCCATGCCCGCCGCGATGGCGAACGGGTAGCGGCTGACGATGCCCATGACGATGCAGGAGATCGCCGCGACGAGCGCTGTGACGGCGGCGATCTCGGGGATGCCGAGCGTGTCGCCGTTCACGTCCTCGGCGGTGCCGATGATCAGCGGGTTCAGCACGACGATGTACGCCATGGCGAAGAACGTCGCCAGGCCGCCGCGGATCTCCGTGCCGACGGTCGATCCGCGTTCGGACACGCGGAAGAAGCGGTCCACGGGATTGGCTGGGGCGCCGGCGGTGCCGGTGGGGGATGGTTTCGGTGCGTTCACGTCGTCAGCCTGACCTGGTCGTGTTAAGGGACAACAAGGATTCTGCGCCAGATTAGTTGCAGCTTTGTACAACTCACGCCACCTCAGTCACGTGTGTTTCAGAGGAATCACCATATCTTCGGGCGATCCGGTGATCGGATGTGAGCAACGCATCGCTGCCAGCGGATAGCCTTGACCCGTGCGTAAGCCCCGCCGCCCCGACCCGGACGTCCACGAGAGCGACTACCGCGTACCCGCCGCCCTCGGCACCCTCGCGTGGGCGGTCGCGCTCGTCGTGCTCCTCGCCGTGGGCGTCCCCGAGTCCGAGCGGTGGTGGATCGGGGTCTGCGTCACCGGCATCGCGCTCGGCGTCTTCGGGTTCCTCTACATCCCGCGGCTCCTGCGCCGCCGCTCCGAGGCCGAGGCCCGCCGCGACGCCGAGCGCACGTCACGGGGCACCGTCCCCCCTGCCTGATAATGGGCACGTGTCTGAGACTGATTTCCCCCGCGGCCTGGCCGAACGCCTCCGAGGCATCCTCATCGACGCCGACTACACGGTGTCGGGCGTGCGCGACCGCCTGGGCGACGCCGCGGCGCGCGCCCTGGCGCGCGAGGAGCTCGTGCCCGCCCTGCGCGCCACCGGCGGGGACGAGCGGCTCGGACTGCTGTTGCGCCTGTGGTGGCTGCGATCGCCCATCCCCGAACGTTCGGCGCGCACGATACTGCCCATCGAGGAACTGGCCGAGAACGGTCTGGTGACCGTGGACGAGGGCCCCGAGGGGCGCGTCGTCCGCGCCCTGGTGCACCTGGGCCCGTGGGAGCTGGAGGACGGCAGACCCGGGTTCGTGGTCTCCGACCCCAAGGTGCGTCCCGGTTCGGGTACCGTCCCCAGCCCCGACCACGTGGTGGGCGCGGGCGGCGCGTCCTCGACCCTGTCCCAACTCATCGTCAACGGGCCGGCCGACCGCGCGCTGGACCTGGGCACCGGGTGCGGCGTGCAGGCGCTGCACCTGGCCTCGCGGGCCCGCGAGATCGTGGCGACCGACCTCAACCCCCGCGCGGTGCGCCTGGCCGGGATCAGCCTGGCCCTGTCGGGCGTCACCGGCGCCGAGCTCCGCCAGGGCTCGCTGTTCGAGCCGGTCAAGGGCGAGCGGTTCGACCTGATCGTGTCGAACCCGCCGTTCGTCATCACGCCGGAGGCCTCGCGGTACACCTACCGGGAGTCCGACCTGCCGGGCGACACCGTGTGCGCGGAGCTGGTGCGCCAGGCGCCCGCCCACCTGACGGAGGGCGGCTGGTGCCAGATCCTGGCCAACTGGGTGCACTCCGACGGCGACGACTGGGAGGACCGGGTCGGCGGCTGGGTCACCGGCACGGGGTGTTCGGGCTGGGTCGTCCAGCGCGACGTCCAGGACCCGGCCGAGTACGTGGAGCTGTGGCTGCGCGACTCCTGCGAGCACGGCACGCCCGAGTACACGCGCCGCTACGACGCCTGGCTGGACTACTTCGAGCGCGAGGGCATCAAGGGCATCGGGTTCGGCTGGATCAGCCTGCGCAACGACGTCGCCCAGGACGCCACCGTGCGGGTCGAGGAGCTCAGGCACGAGATCGAGCGGCCGGTCGGACCGTACCTGCCCGAGGTCGTGGACGGGGCGATGACGGCGCTGCGGCTGACCGACGCCGCCCTGCTCTCGGCGCACGTGGCGCTCGCTCCCGGTGTGGTGGAGGAGCGCGTGGGGCGGCCGGGGGCGCCGGACCCGGAGAAGATCGTGCTGCGCCAGCGCGACGGCCTGCGCCGGGTGGCGCGAATCGGCACGGTGGAGGCGGCGCTGGCGAGCGTGTGCGACGGCACGATGCCGGTGGGGCCGCTGCTCGACGCGATCTCCGAGCTCATGGGCGAGGACTCGGCGGTGATCCGCGAACGCACGCCGGACGCGCTGCGCACGCTCATCTCGGAGGGCTTCTTCCGCGTCGCCCGTTGAGGACCCGGCGACGGACCTGGTGACGCAGCCCGGTTCGGCCGAGCGCTTCCGAAAACCCTCTGCCCCGACGGGCGTGCCGCACGAGGATCCTGCCGAACCCGGGAGGAGGAAGAGCAGTGCACTTCGCCCTACTCTTCGCCCTTGAATTCGAGGGCGCTGCCGGTCAGGACCTCGAAGGGACCCTCGACGCGACTCTGAAGCCGCTGATGGCGCCGTTCCGGGAGAACCTGGAGTTCCCTCCCTAGCGCGACCACGCCTACGAGGACGACTGGGAGGACGCCTACCTGGTCACCGTCGGCTGCCACGTGTGACGGGCGCGACGCCGCGCACCGCCGACCGCCCGTGCGCGGACGGGCGCGCGGATCACCCACCCGTGAAGACGACCTCGCCGGAGCCGCGCTCGTGGTCGTCCTCCAGCAGGACGAACCCCGGCGCGGCGGTGTCGACGACCACGTCGTCGGAGCACTCGAACACGACCGTGTGGGTCTCGCCCGGCGGGAACGCGGGCAGGTCGGCCGGGAGCCGCACCGCGCACGCGATCCGGGGCCCGTCCGGGCCGAAACCGACGTCGGGACGGTAGCCGGAGTAGAAGGGCGTGCGGCGCCCGCCCTCCTCGGCGGGATACAGGGTCAGGTCGGCGGCGAAGGGCTCCCCGGCCGCGTAGGACTGTTCGTCCGGGACGCCCTTCGGGCCGCCGGGGGATCCGCCGGGCTCGGCTTCGGGTGCCCGGGAACAGCCCGCGGCGGAGAGCGTCGCGGCGAGGAGCAGGAACGAGGCGAGGACGCGCATGGGGGGATTCCGTTCGACCGGCACACGTGCGGGGGCACCACCTACGACGCCGCGGTACCCCGTTCCTGTTCCGGAACGGACGCGTCCTGTACGTGTTAGGTTTTTCCCTGCCCTTCCCAGGAGGTGACCCCATGGCCCGCGCCGGGCTATCCGCCGCCAGGCTGACCGAGGCCGCCGCCGAGATGGCGGACGAGACCGGGATCGAGGCGGTCACGCTGTCCGCGCTCGCCCGGCGCTTCGGCGTGAGGGACGCCAGCCTGTACTCGCACGTCCGCAACCTGCGGGACCTGCGGGTCCGGGTGGCCGTGCTGGCCGGCGAGGAGATGGCCGAGCGCATCGCGGAGGCCGTCGCGGGGCGTGCGGGCAGGGACGCGCTGGTCGCGTTCGCCGACGCCTACCGGGACTACGCGCTCGAACACCCCGGCCGCTACGCGGCGACCCAGATGCGGTTCGACCCCGAGGAGGTCGCCGACTCGGCCGGGCTGCGCCGCAGCGTGGACCTGACGTACGGGATGCTGCGGGGCTACGGGCTCACCGAGCCGGACCTGACCGACGCGGGCCGCCTCCTGCGCAGCACCTTCCACGGCTACGTCCACCTCGAACTCGGCGGCGGCTTCGCGCACTCCCGCGAGGTGGAGGCGTCCTGGGCGCGCTCGCTCGACGCCCTGCACGCGCTGCTGGAGCACTGGCCCGCACGGAGCGGGCCGGACCTCCGGGTCGGACCGGGCTCCGCGGCGCACCCGTAGCGTCCCCGCGGCCCACCGGGATCTTCCCCCGTACCGGCACCGCCGGTGGCTCCCCCACCGCCCCGAGCGGGCGGTGGTCAGTCGAGGTCGGACTCGGCCAGGAGGCGGGCCGCCGACGAGGGGTCCCTCAGGGCGGCGGCCACCGCGTGGCGCCGGGGCCACTGGCCGGCCCGCCAGCACAGTGCCCGCGCCAGTCCCTCCGGAGTGGCCGCGTGGATCGTGCCGTCCCCCGCGTACCACTCGACCTCCACACCGTCCACGGTGAGCGACGGGTGGTGCAGGTAGGTGCGGTCCGGCTCGTCGTCGGACTCCAGGAAGAGCGCCGCCTCGTCCGGAACCGGCCGCAGCTGGCCGGTGGTGCCGATCTCCCCCGTCACGGCCTCCGACGCCATGGCGAGGTCGAGGACGTCGGCCACCGCGTCGGCGGTGTCCGTGGGCGCCAGCACGAGCGGGCGGTCGTCGAGCAGCGGCAACAGGTCCGGTGAGTCCAGGACCAGGACGTCCTCGGCGTCGGCGACGACGATCGCGCCGCCGATGACGGCCCGGACCCGGGCCGGCGGCGTGACCAGGTCGGTGTCGACCTCCGCCAGCGCCGCCCACACACGGCGCAGCGCGGCCCGGTCCACGTGCCGGTCGGGGTCGGCCAGCCGGGCGAGGAGGTCGTCCGGCCCGTCGGGGTCGGCGACCAGGTCGTCGAGGCTCGTGCGCACACCCAGCGCGCGGGCGAACTCCGGGTCGACGTCGGCGGGCACCACGTCGTAGAGCCCCGCCAGGGCGGGGTCGGCGTCGGCGGTGCGCAGCTCCACCGGGGCCCGCCCGCCGACCAGGGCGCGGGTGCGCAGCCACCAGGCGGTGTAGGAGGGCACGTCGGCCACCCGGCCGTCGGGCAGCACGAGCCGCGCGGGCGCGGTGACGGCCTCGCGCAGCGGGCTCCGCGAGAGCATGGCCAGGGCGCGCGGCCACTGGTCGTCGGCGATGTAGTCCAGGTCCACGACGCACACGAGTTCGGGCGCGACCGGCGGCAGCTCGGGGTCGCCCACGCGCTCCAGCATCTCGTCGGCCCAGTCCTCCAGGCCGTCGGGGCCGTCCTCCCCGGCGGCGCCGTCGAACTCGTCCACGAGGTCGTCGCCCAGAGCGGCGTCCTCCGCGCGCACGACGGTCAGCTCCCACAGGGCACCGACCGCGCGCAGGGCCTCGGTGCCGTGCCTCTCCACCAGGTCGGCGTGGACCGTGCCGAACGGCGCGTCGGCCACGAGCAGGTCGGCCAGCGGCGCGCCGGGGACGAGCAGCTCACCGGCCACGGAGTAGCCGTCCTCGTCGTCGCGCAGGGCCAGCTCGGCCAGCCAGGGGGCGTCCGCGACCGTGGTACCGGAGGCGGCGACCAGGTCCAGGACCGCCTCCGCGATCGGTTCGGGGTCCTCGGCGTCCAGCGAGTTGCGGACCGCCGCCTCGGTCCGCGGGTCGGCCAGGACGGCGGCCGCTCCGGCGTCGACCGCGCCCAGGCGGCGCAGCAGCGGGTGCACGGCCTCGGGGTGGACCACGCGCACGCCCAGCGCGGACAGGGCGGCAGGGTCGGGCCGGTGGCCCTGGGCGTCGGCCACGCGCTCCCAGTCGTCCGTGGGCAGGAGCAGGGAGCGCGGTCCCCGGACGAGCCGTCCGTCGGCGAGCGGGACCGGCAGGGCCCCCAGTTCGTCGAGGTCGGCGCCGGCGCTGCCCGCGTCGGCCAGGGCGGCGTACAGCTCGGCCCACCAGCGCGGCGGCCGGTCGGTGTCGGCGATGAGGTCGGCGAGGTCGGCCAGACCGATCCGGTCCACGCGCAGGGCGGACAGCCCGGGGTGGCGCGGGCTCCAGGTCCCCGGCAGCAGTTGCGGGACGAGCTCGGCCAGGGCCGTGGCGACCCCGGCCGCGCCGTCCGGTCCGCCGGTGTCCAGCAGTACGGCGTCGCGCGGCGGGACCGGTGCCCCTGCGGCGGTGACCAGGAAGGGCGTGTCGCGGAGGGGTTCGGCGACGCGGGCGCGGAAGGCGGCGTCGACCGCGCCGCCGCCGACCCGGGTGCCGGGCACCAGGTCCAGGGCCGCGCGCGCGGCGAATCCGCGCAGCAGGGCGCAGTAGGCGTCGGCCGCCTCCGACAGCAGCAGGTCCGTGGCGGGTCCGGGCTGGACGGCGCGCCGGTCGCTGCCGAGCGGGAAGGTGCCGATGAGGACCGCGGGCAGGTCGAGCCCGGTGCCGGTGGGCGTGGGCGCGTGCACGACCCGGTCCACGTCGGCGGGCAGGGGCGCGAGCGCGCCGTCCTCGTCCACGGGGACGGCCCAGGTCAGCGCCCACCCGGTTCGGCCGCGCTCCTCGGTGGGGCGGTCGGTGAGCAGGGACGGGTCCAGGGAGCCCGAGCGGGTCAGCACCCGCCACAGCGTGGTGCGGGTGCCCTCGGCGTCGCGCAGGGTGGTGACGAGGTCGGCGCTGTCGGTGGACACGTCCTGGCGGGTGATGGCGCGCTCGGTGCCGTCCACGGCCACCTGGACCTCGGACAGGCCGGGCAGGGCGAGCACGAGTGCCTCGCCGGTGCGCTCCAGCAGGTCGCGGACGCGCTCGACGGTGGCCTCGTCGCGCAGGCGGACCGTGACGACGGTGTCGTACCCGCTCCTGGAGGTGTCGGTTCCGGCATCGGCGTCGGTGTCGGGAGGGAACGGCAGGCGGAGCATCGGAACGTGGCCCGAGCGCCGCCGGACCTCCTCGGCGAGGTCGGCGTGGGCGGTGCCGCCGGAGAGCAGGTCGGCGACCGCGGCGCGGGCCCGCTCGGCGTTGAAGCACACGGCCGAGCCGCCGGAGCGGACGGTGACGTCGTCGCTGAGGGCCGCCACGGCGGAGAAGCCCACGCCGAACCGGCCGGCGGAGCCGTGGTCGTCGCGCTTGGTCGAGGCCCGCAGGGTGGCCAACGACTCCACGCCCTCGGGCGTCAGCGGCTCGCCCGTGTTCGCGGCGGTGAGGTCGGACCCGTCCAGGGACAGGCGCAGCCGTCCCGGGACACCGGCGCGGCGCGCCGCGTCGGCGGCGTTCTGGGCGAGCTCCACCACGACACGGTCACGGTAGCCGCCGAGGGCGAAGTCCTCCTCGGCGTTGGCGTCCTCGCGGAACCTCGCGGGGGCGTCGGCCCAGGCCGCGAGCACGCGTCTGCGCAGCTCGGCCGTGTTGTAGGGATCGACCCGCGAAGCGGTCACCGACTCGGCCATGGTGGTTTCCTCCTGCGCTGCGGGCACGGCCCGGCATGGTGCACCCCGGACGGGAGCGAGTGCGGTAGTGACGACCCTAGCCCACCGGCGGGACCCCGGGGGGTCGGCCCCGGTCGTCCGGCGTGCCCGCGCCCAGGAGGTGGCGCGGGCGCTCGGGACGGCGCGCGGGAACTCAGGAGTCGGAGGAGACCAGTTCCAGCTCGGCGGTGTCGTCGAAGACGATGTGGTCGTAACCCAGTTCGTCGACGACCGGCACGGCGGGATCGTTCTTGGACACGGGGGTGCGCACCTCGGAGTGGGCGCCGCAACCGTGGTCGAGCGAGACGACCTTGCCGTCGTCGGGCGCGTACTCGTTGGTGCACACACCGAACATCTGCCGCAGCTCACCGGCGAGCGGGGTCAGGAAGCCGCACGTCGCGCAGCGGGCCGGAGCGGCCGTGGCGATGGGGCTGCGCGGCCCGGACTCGCCGTTGTACCAGCGCTCCGCGGCCTGCTCGCGGCCGGTCTCGGACAGGACCTGGCGACGGCCCAGCCCCAGCTCCCACACCATCTGCTGGTCGACGCCCTCGGCGTCCAGCTCGCTGTCGGGGACCTGCGCGTAACCCGGGATGAGGCGCTCGTCGTCCTCCTCGACCGGCAGCAGGTCGCCCACGCCGACGTCGCCGGGGCGCAGGCGCTCCTTCCACGGCACCCACTCGGGTGCGGTGAGGGCGCCCTCGCCGGGGAGCAGGACGACCTCGTTGACGGTGACGTCCTTGGCGCGCGAGGCGCGGACGACGGTGACGGCGTAGGTCCACCCTGGGTAGGCGGGGTCCAGGCAGGTGAAGTAGTGGGTGACCAGGCGCGTGTCCTCGACCTCGGGGTCGAGGGGCGCACCGACCCATTCGGGTCGCCCGACCTCGGCAGCCACCGAGCGCGCCAGGTCCACCGCGTCGATACAGGCCTTGTCCGGTGCAGGAGAACGTCGAGAAGGGCTCACGTTCCCCATTCTCACTGATCGCCGACACCGATTTGACCATAACGCGGGTCAAGGTTCGGCCGATACGCCCTCTTGATGAAGTCTTGTGGCGGCCGTGCCGTGCGACGACCGCCCCGAACACCGGGTCCGCGCGGCCACCGTGTCACGTTCCTCCGAGCCGCCGTGTCAGAGGGATGAGAGCGAAGACGGGGCGCCCACGGCGTCCCGCGCCGACGATGGAGGAACGATGCGTCAGACGACGAAGGACACGGCGAGCGCCACCGGTCTCGCGAGCGCGGTCCGGGGGCGGGTGCTCCTGCCCGGGGACGAGGGGTTCGAGGCGGCGCGGCGGCCGTGGAACCGGGCGGTCGACCAGCCGGTGGCGGCCGTGGTCGAGGCCGCCGACGCCGACGACGTGGCCGCCGTGGTGCGCCACGCGCACCGCGCCGGGCTGGCCGTGGCCGCGCAGCCGAACGGGCACGGCCCCTCCGGCGGCACGGACGGCGCGGTCCTGCTGCGCACCGGGCGCCTGGACGAGGTCGAGATCCACCCGCGGGAGCGGTGGGCGCGCGTGGGCGCCGGAGCCGCGTGGGGACCGGTCCTGGCCGCGGCGGCCCCGAACGGCCTGACCGGTCCGGCGGGCAGCTCGCCCCTGGTCAGCGTGGTCGGATACACGCTCGGCGGCGGCCAGGGCTGGTTCTCGCGGCGGCACGGCCTGGCCGCCGACGGGGTCCGGGCCTTCGACGTCGTCACCGCGGACGGCCGTCCGGCCCGCGTCACCGCCGACTCCGATCCCGACCTGTTCTGGGCGCTGCGCGGGGGCGGCGGCGACTTCGCGGTGGTCACCGCCGTCGAGTTCGACCTCCTGCCGGCGGCCTCCCTCTACGGCGGCCGGATGCTGTGGCCCGGCCACCGTGCCGCCGAGCTGTTCGCGGCCTTCCGCGAGCTGACCGCCACGGCCCCGCCCGAGCTCAGCCTGTGGCTGACCCGGGTCGAGATCCCCCAGGCCCCGCCGATGGTGGCCCTGGACACGGCCTACCTGGGCCCGGCGGACGAGGGCGCGGCCCTGCTCGGCCGCCTCGACACGGTCGCGGACCCGGTCTCCGACCGGCGCGGCGCGATGTCGACGGCCGACCTCGGCGACATCACCGGCGACCCCACCGCCCCGGGGCCGTCCCTGTCCCGCGCCGAGCTGCTCACGGGCCTGGACGCGCGGGTGGAGGCCGTGCTGACGACCGACCCCGTCGACCCGCTCCTCACCGTCCAGCTGCGGCACCTGGGCGGCGCGCTGGCCGACCCGGCCACCGCCACGGGCCCGCACGGGCCGATCACGGAGCCCTATCTCCTCTACACGCTCGGCCCGGCGCCGACTCCGGAGGCGGCGGCCGCGGTCGCGGCGCGACAGGCCGAACTCGTCCGCCGGCTCGGCACGGCCGTCAGCGGACGCAAGCCGTTCACGTTCCTCGCCCCGGGCGAGAGCGCACGGGAGGCGTTCGCGGAGCGCGACCTGGCCCGGCTGCGCGCGATCAAGCGGGAACGCGACCCGCGGGGCGTGCTCCGCTCCAACTTCCCGGTGCTCGACGGCGTCTGACCCTCCGCCACCCGGGACCGGCACACGGGGCCGGCACGCGACCGATACGTGGGGCCGGCACGCCGGGCCGGCACCGCGCCCGTTCCGCGCCCCGAGGGCGCCCACGCAGAGCAGGACATATCGAGGAAGGGCCGAACGATGAGGGATCAGGACTGGCTCGCCGCCCGGTTCGACGAACACCGCTCCCACCTGCGGGCGGTGGCGCGGCGCATCCTCGGTTCGGCTGCGGAGGCCGACGACGCCCTCCAGGAGGCCTGGCTGCGCGCGGGCGCGGCCGACGCCGAGGAGGTGGACAACGTCGGCGGGTGGCTGACCACCATCGTCTCCCGGGTGTGCCTCAACATGCTGCGCTCCCGGGGGACGCGGCGCGAGGAGGCTCTGGAAGAGCAGGGGCGGGTCCCCGACCCGGTCCTCGCCCACGACGACGCCGTCGACCCCGAGCACGAGGCGCTCATGGCGGACTCGGTGGGCCTGGCGCTCCAGGTGGTGCTGGAGACACTGACGCCGGCCGAGCGCCTGGCGTTCGTCCTGCACGACATGTTCGCGGTGCCCTTCGACGAGGTCGGCCCGATCGTCGGACGCTCCACGGCCTCCGCCCGCCAGCTCGCCAGCCGCGCGCGCCGCCGGATGCGGGGCGCGGACCTCTCCCCCCGGGCCGACCGCGTCCGGCGCCGCCGGGTGGTCGACGCGTTCACCGCCGCCGCCCGCCACGGCGACTTCGACGCCCTGCTGACGGTCCTGGCCCCCGAGGCCGTCCTGCGGGTGGAGACGGGGTCGGCGCCGGTGCGGGTCGTGCGCGGCGCGGCGGCCGTGGCCGAACAGGCCGACCGGTTCCGGATGGGCGGGCCCGCCGCCGAGGTCCACCCGGTGCTGGTCGACGGCGAGGCGGGACTCCTGGTCACTAAGGACGGGCGCCCGTACTCCGTCATGTCCTTCTCGGTGACCGATGACCTGGTCACCGCGATCGCCATCGTCGCCGACCCCGCGCGGATCGCCGGTCTGCGTCCGCCGACGGCGGACCGGGCATGAGGAAGGCGGGGCCGGGATCGTTCCCGGCCCCGCCCCGCTCTCCGGTCAGGCCTCCAGGTCGTCGGCGACCGCGCGCAGCACGGCCGCGATCTGGCCGGCCTCGCGGCGTTCGGGGTGCCGGCCCCGGCGGTAGCCCGTGGACAGGCCCTCCAGCAGCTTGATGAGGTCCTCGGTGATGACGACCATCTCGTCGGGCTTCTTGCGCCGGGCCTTGGCGACGGAGTGCTGGGTGTCGAGCAGTTTCACCTGGAGCGCCTGCGCGCCCTTGCGGCCTTCGGCCACGCCGAACTCCACCCGCTGACCCGGGGAGAGCGAGGTGGTGCCGGGAGGGAGGGAGGAGGAGTGCACGAAGACCTCGCCGCCGTCGTCCTGCGTGAGGAATCCGAAACCCTTGTCGCCGTCGTACCACTTGACCTTGCCGGTGGGCACGTAGTGACCTCATGCTTTCACAGTCGGGCACCACGAGTTTCCGTGCGCGCTCATTCTCGCGTTCCGGCATTCCCGCGGCGTCCCTTGGTTTCCATGGGTGGTCAACCAGGCTAGTGGGCGGACCGAAAGCCGTCCACGGCAATAACACCGGTCGGTACGGGGGCGAACGGAAGGCGGATGGGCGGGCGCCGGAGCCGAACGCGGCCCCGGGGCCGAACCTGGAGTGCGAAACGCCAGAACGAGGCCCGGATGCGGCTCACCCGGGCCTCGCGGCGTCGCCGACGGCCCCTGTCACCGCTGGGTGCGGAGTGTGGGACGGGACTCGGCGGAGAGACGGGACCGCCGCGACGCGTGTGGCGCCCGGACTGGCTGCCGGACACCGGTTCTGACGTGGCCACCTTCCCGGTGGCGGTGTCGGTCCAGGACTACCCGGTTCGGCACCAGGGGACGCCCGGTAACGGGCGGACCGGAAAAGGTTATTCCGAGCATTTAACAAATGATGACCCCTCCGGCGAAAGGGACGCCCCGCGCTCGCGTCAGCCGGGGCGTTCGCGCCGTGTTCCCGCCGACGGGGGTTTCCGCCGCCTTCCCATCAGCCGGGGTTCCGCCGTGCCGCCGCCGAGCGGGAGTTCCCGGGGTGCTCCGGTCAGCCGGGGGTTCCGGCCGACCGCTCCTCCGCGCGGGCCGAGCGGAGCACCCGCGGGTACAGCAGGAACACGCTCACCAGCGAGGCCAGGCCGAGGCCGATGACGCCGGTCGCCGGCAGCGACTCCTGGATGTAGCGGTCGATGAACTTGGCCTCGCCCGGCCACAGCGCCATGGCGATCGCGCATCCCAGCAGCGGCAGGCCGACACCGACCCACTTGTCCCGTGCCGTCCACACCCGGCTGAGCACGATGAGCGCCGCGGCCAGCACCCACACGAACGCCAGGTTCCACCCCCAGGGCACGGTGAGCAGCAGCAGGCCCAGGGCCGCCGCCTCGGGCCCGTGGTGGCGCACCACCAGGCCCAGGCCGCGCAGGCCGCCGACCGTCCGCGCCCGGCCGCGGACGGACGTCTCCGTCTGGCCCGGGCCCTCCAGCAGAGACAGCAGGCCATGGCTGGGGCCGCCCCGCCAGGGCGGCGGCGGCCGATCGGCGTGTCGGGGCTTGGGCGGGATCATCTCGTCGTCCTCGAGGTCGAGGTCACGGCCGCCGAAATCCCGCTCCACCAGGTCCTCCGGGGTACCGAGCCCGAGCAGGATCCTGCGGACGGTCTCCTCGTCGCGACCGGCCGCGGCACGCCGCGCCTCGATGCGTGAGCGCAACGTCGTGAGATACGCCGTCCGCTCCCTCGCGGACGCACGACCGTGCAGCATCAGAGCGACCTCGGACAGATAGTCGAGTACCAATTGTTCCGAGCGCTGGGTCATGACCCCATATTGGCCCACAATGACCTGGCTTTTAACCCCTTCTCCCCAATTCCGGTCGGCCATTCGCAGGTCGATACGGTCCGCACACGTGTGACAGCGGGCGCCGCCCTGGCAGTACGGGGACTGGCGCGCCCCACGGTGCCGGCATCGCTTAGCGTGGACACGATGACCGACAACGCACAGCTCGACGAGCACGAACCCGGTGCGGGGAGCCGTGGCGCCCCCGTCCCGGGCCGCCCCCCGACGTTCACCTCCTGGCTGCGCGGTCGGTCGGACGACGAACTCGCGGCTCTGGTGGCCGCGCGCCCCGACCTCGTCCAGCCGGTCCCGGTCGACATCGGCGCACTGGCCACCCGGGCGACCACGCGCAACCCCGTCCTGCGCGTGCTGGAGCGCCTGGACCACTTCGGCCTCCAGGTGCTGGAGGCCGTGGTCGCGCTCGGGGACGACCGCCTGTCCGAACCAGTGGGCGTCACCACCGCCGAACTGTCCGCCGCCCTGGGGCTCGCGCCCGCGACCGACCCGGCCGACGACCTCCTCGCCCGCGCCCTGGACGACCTGCTGCGCCTCGCGCTGGTCTGGCCCGACCGGGGCCGGCTGCGGCCCGTCCAGGTCCTGCGCGAGCTGCTGCCCCAGCCCGCCCAGCTCGGTCCGCCCCTCCGACCGCTCCTGGCCGCGCTGCCGCACAGCACGGTCAGGCGGCTCGCCGACGACCTCGTGCCCGACAGCACGGCGGCCACGCCCGTGGAGTCCGTCGCCACCTTCCTGTCCGAGTCCGCCCACGTCGGCACCCTCGTCGGCCAGGTCGGCGACCCGGCCAGGCGGCTGCTGGACAGCCTCGCCTGGGGGCCGCCACACGGCACGGTGACCGACGCCCGCCGCGAGATCTCCCTGGCCACGGCCTCCTCCCCAGTCGAGACGCTCCTGGCGCGCGGGCTGCTCGTCCCCACCGGAGACGACACCCTCACGCTCCCCCGCGAGGTGGCGCTGTACCTGCGTTCGGGGCGTCTGTTCCGCGACGTCTCGACCGCTCCCCCGCCGTTCGAGGGACGGGAGAACCCCGGCACGACCGTCACCCGGGCCGCCGCCGGGCAGGCCTTCACGCTGCTGCGCGCACTGGAGGAGCTGTTGGAGCGCTGGTCGGAGGACCCCGCCGCGGTCCTGCGCAACGGCGGGCTGGGCGTGCGCGACCTGCGCCGGGCCGCCCAGGCGATGGACACCGACGAGCAGACCGCGGCCTTGTACCTGGAGACCGCGCGGTCCGCGGGGCTCATCGCCACCGACGACCGTGTCGAGGGCGAGTGGCTGCCCACCCGCGAGTACGACCTGTGGCGGGAGCGCCCGCCCGAGTGGCGCTGGCTGCGCCTGGCCAGGGCCTGGCTGGGGTCGGACCGGGTGGCGGCGCTCAACGGGTCCCGCGATTCCGGCGGGCGGGTCCGCAACGTGCTGGGCCCCGGCCTGGTCCGCCCGGCCGCACCGCAGGCCCGCCACGACGCTCTGGCCGAGCTGGGCACCGCGCCGCCCGGATTCGCCCCCACCCAGGAGTCGCTGGCGGCACGCCTGGCCTGGCGCCGCCCGCGCCGCCAGTCGCCGCTGTACACCGAGCTCGTGGGCTACGCGCTGGCCGAGGCTGCGGCCCTCGGGCTGACCGGCCGCGGCGCGCTCGCCGAGCACACGCGTCCGCTGCTGGAGGACGACGAGGAGGCGGCCGCGCGCGTGCTGGCCTCCGAGCTGCCCACGCCGCTGGACCACGTTCTGGTGCAGGGGGACATGACCGCGGTGGCTCCGGGGCCCCTGGTGACCGGGCTCGCCCGTGAACTCGCCCTGGTCGCCGACGTGGAGTCCACGGGCGGCGCGACCGTGTACCGGTTCACGGAGGAGTCCGTGCGCCGCGCCCTGGACGCGGGCCGGGGCATCGCCGACATCACCGATCTGCTCGAACGCCACTCCCGCACACCCCTGCCCCAGGCGTTGCGCTACCTGGTCTCCGACGTGGGGCGCCGCCACGGGCGCCTGCGCGCCGGTACGGCCTCCAGCTACCTGCGGTGCGACGAGCCGTCGGTGCTGGAGGAGTTGGTGAGCGACCGGCGGACAGGCGATCTGGGGCTGGTCCGGCTGGCCCCGACCGTCGTCGCCGCGGGGGTGAGCCGAGCGGCGCTGGTGGACCGGCTGCGCCAGTTGGGGTACCACCCGGTGCCGGAGAGCGGCGACGGGTCGATGCGGTTGAGCCGCCCGGAGGTGAGGCGCGCGGAACCGACCGACGTGCCCGCGCCGAGCGGGTCGGGCGCGCCGAGGGAGCTGTCCCGCGCGGCGGTGAAGGCGATGCGTGCCGGGGACGAGGCGTCCAACATCGCCCGCCGCCCGGTACCGCTGCCGGAGGACGGGCCGCCGGGCTCGCGCACGGCGGCGGTCCTGGAGGCGCTCACCCGCGCGGCCAAGGAGGGCCGCAGGGTGTGGATCGGGTACACGGACACCGACGGACGACAGGTGAGCAGGATCGTGGAGCCGTCCGGCGTCGACGGGGGCTTCCTGACCGGCTACGACGCCACCCGCGACGCCGTGCACCGCTTCGCCGCCCACCGCATCAGCGCCATCGCCGAGCTGGAGAACACCGCCGACTGACACCGGACCCGCGCCGCAGGCGACCCATGAGGGACAGACTCCCGACCCGACACGAAGTGTCCCTCGGGAGTGGTGGCGGGTGACGGGCGAGCAGAGACCGCGCCGCAGGCGACCCATGAGGGACAGACTCCCGACCCGACACGAAGTGTCCCTCGGGAGTGGTGGCGGGTGACGGGCGGGCTAGAGTGGCCGCGAGGTTGGTCGACCACCGACAGCGAGAGAACCCTCCATGAGCAACGCCTCTCTGCCCCCCGGAGCATCCTCCCCCCGTGATCGTGACCGTGGTTCCGACCGCGGGGCGGAGCGGTCGGCGGAGCGCGACGGGACCCGGGACGAGCCCGCCGCCGTCACGGGTGGCGGGTCCAGCAGCTCCACGATGGCCCTGATCCTGCACGCGCTCACCTTCCTGTGCTGCGCGAACTGGCTGTTCGGGATCGCCGGGATCGTGTTCGCCGTGCGGGCCGCCCACGCGCGCGACCGCGGGCGCCCGGACCAGGCGGAGACGCTCACCAGGTACTCCTGGTACTGCCTGGGCGCGGCCGGGGTGATGTTCTTCGTCATGCTGGTGCTGACCTTCGTCACCTGGACACAGGCGGGTTCCTGGATCAGCGGCATCGTGCCGGTCACCAACTGGTGATCCCGGCCCGCGGGACCGAACCATGGCACGCGCCGACGCGTCCCATGGCACGGGGCGGGGTAGACAGCGAGGAGGCGTGGCGGGAGGTGGCAGTGAACGGAGCACGGCGCAACCCCCGGGACTTCTGGGAGAAGGGCCGCGGCACGGGCGCGGGTGCGCCCCGGCCGCTCGGCGGTGTGCCCTCCGGCGCGCCGCGGGCCGCCCGGCCGTCCCGGCTCGCCGTCCCGGACGAACCCCGACCGACCGGCCCGCCGCCGCGCGTCGGCGGCGCGGTGGCCGCCCTGGTCGTGTCCCTGCTCACCCTGGCCGTGCCGATCCTGGGCATCTCGCTCGGCTTCTGGTTCTTCGTGCTGGTCACCAACGTCCCCGGCATCGGCTTCGGCATCGCGGCCCTGACGAAGATCCCCGACGAGGCCGCCGTCGAACGCTTCCTCCGCTACACCTGGGCGTGCAACCTCGCCTACGTCGTGCTGTCGGTGGTGTTCCTGGTGCCGGTGATGGTCCTGGCGCTCATGATGATGATGGCCGGTTTCTGACCGCCCCCACCCCCGCCACCCCACCCCCGAAGGCTTCGGAGACCTACGACGATGACTGACGACTGGTACCAGCAGCAGCCTCCACCCGGCCCCCACGGCGGCTACGGCGACCCCTCCACCGGCGGCTACTCCGCGCACGGCCCCTACGGCCCCTACGGCGCCTACGGCGGCGGGTACCCTCCGCCGTACTCCCCCTACCCGCCGACCGGCGAGATGCCCTCACAGGGCAGCATGATCGGCGCGCTCGTCATGGCGATCATCCTGATGGTGACCTGCTGTGGCACGGTGTCCGTCATCGGCATCGTGTTCGCCGCGATGGCACTCGGTGAGAAGCACGACGCCGAGGTCGCCGCCAAGTACACCCGCTACGCGTGGACCTCCAACTGGATCAGCCTGGGCATCATCCTCTTCGCGGCCGTGCTCATCGGCCTCGCCATCGCGACGTCCTCCTGACGGGGATCCGGGCGCCGGCCCGGGCATGATCCGGGCGTCCGAGGCGTTGCACCTGTGGCCGCCCGCCCCATCAGATTGAAGGTCCGTGTGTCCTGCCTGATCGTCCAGTCCGACAAGACGCTCCTGCTCGAGATCGACCACGAACTCGCCGGGGAGTGCCGCCGCGCCATCGCCCCCTTCGCCGAACTCGAGCGCGCCCCCGAGCACGTGCACACCTACCGGATCACCCCGTTGGCGCTGTGGAACGCCCGCGCGGCGGGCCATGACGCCGAGCAGGTCGTGGACGCGCTGATCAGCTACTCGCGCTTTCCCGTCCCGCACTCGCTGCTGGTGGACATCGCCGAGACCATGGACCGCTACGGCCGGCTCACGCTGGTGGGCGACCCGGTGCGGGGCCTGGTCCTGGAGTCCACGGACCGCGCGGTGCTGGAGGAGGTCGTCCGCGCCAAGAAGCTCAAGGGCATGCTGGGCGAGCGGCTGGACCAGGACTCGGTCGCCGTGCACCCGAGCCAGCGCGGCAACCTCAAGCAGGCGCTGCTGAAGATCGGCTGGCCGGCCGAGGACCTGGCCGGGTACGTCGACGGCGAGGCGCACGCGATCGAGCTCGAACAGGACGGCTGGGAGCTGCGCGGCTACCAGCGCGAGGCCGCGGAGAGCTACCACGCCGGCGGCTCCGGCGTGGTGGTGCTCCCCTGCGGCGCGGGCAAGACCATCGTGGGCGCCGCGGCGATGGCGATGACCGGCACGACCACGCTCATCCTGGTGACCAACACGGTCTCCGTGCACCAGTGGAAGTCCGAGCTGCTCAAGCGCACGTCGCTGACCGAGGAGGAGATCGGCGAGTACTCCGGTACCCGCAAGGAGATCCGCCCGGTCACCATCGCGACGTACCAGGTGATGGCGGCGCGCCGGAAGGGCGTGTACACGCACCTGGAGCTGTTCGACGCCCGCGACTGGGGGCTCGTGGTCTACGACGAGGTCCACCTGCTGCCCGCGCCGATCTTCCGGATGACCGCGGACCTTCAGGCGCGGCGCCGTCTGGGGCTGACCGCCACGCTGGTGCGCGAGGACGGGCGCGAGGGCGACGTGTTCTCGCTGATCGGTCCCAAGCGCTACGACGCGCCGTGGAAGGACATGGAGAACCAGGGGTGGATCGCCCCCGCGGACTGCGTCGAGGTCCGGGTGGACCTGTCGGAGTCCGAGCGGCTGGCCTACGCCACCGCCGAGCCGGAGGACCGCTACCGGTTCTGTGCCTCCTCGGAGACCAAGACGACCGTGGTGCGGGAGCTGGTGGAGCGCCACCCGGACGAGCAGGTCCTGGTCATCGGGTCCTACATCGACCAGCTGGACGACCTGGGGGCCTCTCTGGGGGCGCCGGTGATCAAGGGCGAGACGCGCAACAAGGAGCGCGAACGCCTCTTCGACGCGTTCCGCTCCGGGGAGCTGCGCACGCTGGTGGTGTCGAAGGTCGCGAACTTCTCGATCGACCTGCCCGAGGCCGGTGTGGCGATCCAGGTGTCGGGCTCGTTCGGCTCGCGCCAGGAGGAGGCCCAGCGCCTGGGCCGGGTGCTGCGGCCCAAGAGCGACGGGCGGGCGGCGCGCTTCTACGCGGTGGTCGCGCGGGACACGCTGGACCAGGAGTACGCGGCGCACCGCCAGCGGTTCCTGGCCGAGCAGGGGTACGCGTACCGGATCACGGACGCGGGCGACCTGCTGGCGGGCGAGGAGATCTGACCGCGGCCCAGCCCAGCGGCCGGGCCGGGCCGCGGCCGGGCGGGGGCGGAGTGCCGAGGCGGGGGCGGAGTGCCGGACCCACGGGCCCGCTGTCCCGGGGCCCGGGCGGTGCCGGGCGGGGACGGAGGCCGAGGCGCGGGATCGCTGTCCCGCGGTCCCGGGTCAGAGCGAGGGCAGACCGCCCATGACGTAGGTGAACGCGGCGATGCCCCAGGCCACCAGTGAGTAGCTCAGGGTGCGGGTGCGTAGAATCCGGTCGCCGCGCACGGACGGCGCGGTGAGGGCGGCGACGAGCAGGGCGAGTCCGAGGAGCGCGGGGATCACGGAGGCCAGGGCGAACAGCTGGGTCTGGGCGGCGCAGTCGGCGTAGCCGGAGGTGCCGGGATCACCACAGAACACGTCGTCTCCCGATCGGATCGTTCGGTGCGGGCGGTACTCCCCGACCGTACCGTTTCGGAGGAGCCGGATCGCCTGTGCTGACGACCGTATCGCCGACCCGGCGATCCCAGGGGTCGAGGCGGCCCCGTCGGTACGGCGGCCCGCCGACCACGGACCGAACCCAATTCGGATTTTTCGTGACCCACACCACGCCCGCCCTTTACACGAAGCCGGTTCGTGTCCAATCATGAGGACAGCCACAGCCCCCAGGAGGCCCCCATGCCCGACCAGTCGGCCGACCAGTCCGCCCCCAGAGCCGCGCGCACCGGCTTCCACTCGCTGCGGGGAGGAGGCCTCAACTGGGACTCGCTCCCCCTGCGCCTGTTCACCAAGGGCAACGCCCGCTTCTGGAACCCCGCGGACATCGACCTGGGCCAGGACGCCGAGGACTGGAAGAAGCTCAACGACGAGGCGCGGACCCGCATCCTGCGCCTGTGCGCGTTCTTCGTGGCGGGTGAGGAGGCGGTCACCGAGGACATCCAGCCCTTCCTGCGCGCGATGGCCGCCGAGGGCCGTCTGGGCGACGAGATGTACCTGACCCAGTTCGCGTTCGAGGAGGCCAAGCACGTCCAGGCCTTCCGCCTGTGGCTGGACGCCCTGGGCGTGCACGACGACCTGCACGGGTTCGTCGATGCCAACGCGGGGTACCGCGCGCTCTTCTACGACGAGCTGCCGCGGTCCCTGGACGCCCTCCTGCGCGACCCCTCCCCGCGCAACCAGGTGCGCGCCTCGGTGACCTACAACCACGTCATCGAGGGCTCGCTCGCCCTCACCGGCTACTACGCCTGGAACCACGTGTGCACCGTGCGCGACATCTTCCCCGGCATGCGCGGGATCGTGCGCAGGATCGGTGACGACGAGCGCCGCCACATGGCCTGGGGCACCTTCACCTGCCGCCGGCACGTCGCCGCCGACGAGGCCAACTGGGAGGTCGTGCGCGAACGGCTGGACGAGCTGCTGCCGCATGTGCTGAGCACCGTCGACGAGGGCGACCGGCGCTCGGACGACCCCGCCGCGCAGCGCTACGAGCTGCCGCCCGGCGAACTGCTCAGGTACGCGGGCGACCGCGCCACCCGCCGCCTGGGCGCCATCGAGTCGGCGCGCGGCGTGCCGCTGGCCCGCATCGACCTGGACGCGTCACCGGAGGACCTGGAGGAGCGGTTCGGCGAGGAGGACCGCGCGGCCATGGCCCGGGTGGCGCCCACGGAGTGACGCCCCGCCCGCCCGCTAGCTGTCCGAGTGTACGACCAGGTCGATGACGATCCCGGACGCGACGAGGAGGGTGTTCAGCGGCTCGGGCAGCGTCGGGTACCGCCGGCGCAGGAGGTAGGCGTCCCCGAGGCCGCCGTGCGGAGACCTGGTCCGGTTGACCCGGGCCACTTCGTGGTCCGCGTCGTCGCGGACCACGAAGTCGCTGTTCAGCACGAAATCGCCCTTGGCGGAGCCGAGACGGCGCTCCCACGGGTCCAGGAGCGCGAATCCGGCCCCGGAGAATTTCGACTCGTTCTCGATCGTCCCGACCGGCCGCCCGTCGGGCCAGGTCACCGACGTGGTCCCGCCAAACGTGCGCTTCTCTATCGCCAGCAGGGGGCGCCGGTGCATGTCGTCGATGAGCACCTTTCGCGGGACCATCGCACTGGCGACGAAGCGCGCGACGCTCATGCCCGCGCTCACGTTCTCCTCATACGCGCGGGCGACCTGCTGACCGTGTCCGTTCAGGAAGTAGTACTCCGCCTCGGTACCCGGTTGGACGCCCGGCTGCACGGTGAGGAGGGGGTCGGCGGTGAAGAGATCCATGACGAGCACACTAGGATGCGGCCGAAGCGCCGGTCACCCGTGCGCCGCGGCCACAAGCGGTCACGGGCCCGCACCGGCTACCTGCTGCCCTCGCGCAGCACGAGGTCGATCGCGATCCCCGAGACGACCACCAGGGTCCTCAGCGGCTCGGGCAGCGTCGGGTACCGGTGCCGCAGGACGTAGGTGTCGGCGGCGGTGAAGGCCTCCCCGAGGGAGGGGATGCTCCGGTCGACCCTCGCCACCTCGTGCCCGTTGTGGTCGTTGATCCTGAACTCGCGGCCGACGAAATTGCCCTCGATGGTGCCGAGCTTGCGCTTCCACGGATCCAGCAGCGTGAATCCGGCCTTGAAGAACTTGAGGTCCTGTTCGATCGTGCCGACCGGCCGACCGTCCGGCCAGGACACCGAGGTGGTCGCGGTCATCCAGGACCACTGCTTGTCGATCATGAGCCGGGGGCGCCGGTACATGTCGTTGACGACCACCTTGCGCTGGAACCCCGCCGTGTTGTCGACGAGGTGGCGCAGGACGCGCATGCCCGTGTCCAGGTTCGGCTCGTGGACGTGGGCGACCTGCCGACCGTGCTCGTCGAAGCAGTGGTACTCCGACTCGTCGACCATGAAGCGCTTGGGCTGCTTCACGAGAAGGGGGTTGGCGGCGAAGAAGTCCATGGCGAGACTCTAGAACCTGTCCGGAACCTCCCGTACCGCAGGCCACGTCCACATTCGGCCACGGGTGCGCCCCTGGTCCGGCCCTGGTGCGCCTCCGGCCCGGCGGCCCGGCGGCCGACCGCCGTGGTCAGTCGTCGTCCTGGCGCCACAGTTCCCGGCGGCCGCGCTCGGCCTCCAGCGCGATCCGGCCGAAGGGTTCGCTCCGCCAGTCGCCGTCCTCCGCCACATGATCGGCGTACAGGATCTCGCCCTGCCGGGACAGGACGTAGAGCGAGTCCACCAGGCGGTGGGTCTCCAGGAACTCGATGGTGTTGGGCACCCCGAGGTAGAAGCGGTCGTGCTGGGCCTCGGTGATCCACCGTCCGAAACCCTGGTCTCGGACGGACCGCAGCCGGCGGTCGGCGATCGCGAACCGGCTGTTGGAGGCGTGCGTGGCCACGAAGGCCACCTCCACCCGGTAGCCGGCGTCGCGGAACCCCTGGACCCAGTGCGCCGCCCAGTCCGCCCGGCCGAGCGGGTGGCTGCACACGACGTCCACCCGGCCGGACCGTACGAAGTCCATGGCCAGCGGGTGCAGGCCGCCGACCTGCGCGGCCAGCGTGTGCGAGGCCGTGAGGTCGTCCGCGCGCATCGCCCACTCGTAGTCCGGGGCCAGCCGCAGCAGGTCGTCCCCGTCGTAGCTGACCGTGCCCTCCGGCAGAACGGGCAGGACCAGGCGCTGGAGGGTCGACTTGCCCGAGCCCGGCTGCCCGCCGAAGAGCAGCAGGCGCGGGTGCTCGCGCGCGGGTCCGGACAGGCGGTCGCGCAGCGCGATGTCGAACAGCGCGGTCAGGTCGTCCCCCCGCACGGTGCGCCCGAGGTGCGAGGGCGTGGCGCCCTTCGGCGGCTCGACGGGTTCGGCGCGCAGGTCGGCGATGGTCGCGGGCAGCTCCTCGTTGACCCGGTTCAGCTGGTCGGGCGTGAGGTAGGGCAGCATCGACTCCTCGTCCAGGAGCACCCGGGCCCGCTCGGCCAGCGACGGGTCGGTGCCACCGCGGGACAGGCAGGCCCCGATGGCGGCGCTGTAGAGGTTGTAGGCCGTCTCCCGAGCCTCTCGGAGTTCGTCGGTCTGGGGCGGGATGCCCCGGCAGGAGCTCTCCGACAGCAGCGGGGGTGTCCCGGTGGTGGAGGAGTCGGCCGTCTCGTGAGGGATCGCCATACTGGCCGCCTTTCCGGCCCACGGGAGCCGGAGTCGATGGGGCACCGCTTCTGACATCCCGGATGCTAGTGGTTTCGCCCACGTTCGTCCGGAGAATCGGCCGACGCGTCCTAGAGTGGCCACATGCCGCAGACTCCACCCGCCCGGAGCCCCGCCGTGATCGACGCCCTGGCCTGGGTGCACGTCCACGAGGGGCGGCTGCTGTGCGTACGCTCACGGGGCCGGGACCTGCTCTACGTCCCGGGGGGCAAGCGCGACCCCGGGGAGAGCGATGAGGCCGCCGTGACGCGTGAGGCGCGCGAGGAGGTCAGCGTGATCCTGCGTCCGGGCACCTTCCGCCGGGTCGCGGTGATCGACGAGGTCGCCCACGACCAGGCGCCCGGCACGCGCGTGCGCATGGCCTGCTATGCCGCCGAGCACGACGGCGAGATCCGCGCCGACCACGAGATCACCGGACTGGAGTGGATCGGCTTCGCCGACCGCGCCCGCTGCGCCCCCGCCGTCCGCCGCCTCGTGGAGATCCTGCACGCCGAGGGCGCCGTCCGCTGACCGTTCCGGCCGAACACGGAGCACGGTCCGGATCCCCGGGTCAGGCCGGGTCGGGGAACGAGCACGGAGCACGGTCCGGATCCCCGGGTCAGGCCGGGTCGGGGATCCGCTCGGACCAGCGGCCGGTGGTGCGGGTGAGGAGCATCGCGGTCGGCACTCCGAGGACGAACGGCAGCAGGAACGCCACCGCCGTGAGCGTGTCCGCGCCCCCGACCTCCAGGTACCAGCCGTTCAACAGGGCCTGCGCGACCGTCTGGAAGACCAGGTGGAAGCCCACACACGCCCATACGCTGCCCGTCAGCACCCGCAGGCAGCCCAGCACCACGCCCATTCCCAGGAACAGCGGCAGGCGTTCGGCGAGCACCGCCCAACCGCCGTCGACCACCCAGATCGCGCTCCCCCACAGGGCGAAGAGCACCGCCTGGACCGCCACCGCGAGCCACGCCCCCATGGCGGCGTTCAGGTTGCGGAACAGGTAGCCGCGGAAGATCAGCTCCTCGGGGACGGCCTCGAACAGCAGCACCATCACCGGTAGCAGCAGGAGTCCCGCGATCCCCTCCCCTCCGGACGCGGGCGGCCCGAAGGCACTCCACCCCATCGCCACGCACAGCGCGATGCCGGCGAGGCCCGGAAGGGCCCAGGAGGCCGCGCCCACGAGGAAGGGACGCCACCCGTCGCGGTCCACGGTCAGGCGCAGCCCGCGCCACGGGCGGCGGTCGAGGTGGCGGCGGGCCAACCACACCATCGGCAGGGTCAGGACGAAGGCCGTGACCGCGTTGACCGTGTGGTTGAGCGGGCTCACCTCCTCGCCCGGGAAGAGCGAGTCCACCAGTCCCACCACCTGCCAGATCGCGAACGCCGCGGCCGTCACCACGACGACGCGCACGGCCAGGGGCGTCCTGCGCTCGCGCGCGCGGACCTCGGGGGGCTCGGGGGTGGGGTCGTCCATGGGGACCAGTGTCCACCGTCGGTCCCGGCCCTCACATCCGGAGTGGTCCCGGGGTCGTCCCTGACCTCACCCTGGCACCGGATCAGGGGCGCGTGTGGCGACCGGAAAACCAGTGGCCCGGCCCGCGCCGGCATGGCTAGGTTCGGTGACCGTGCGTTCACTCCCGCAGCCGCCAGGCACACCCGACCACCGGTCACCGGACCGCTTCCTGTTCTGGCTGGCCCGGAGGTCGTGGCCGTCCCTCGCCTGGGCCGGTCTCGTCAACGGCGGTTACTGGACCTGCGTCATCCTGGTCTCGGCCGCGCTGGGAGCCGCCGTCGACGCCGGGTTCACCGACGGCGACACCTCGACCCTGACCAGGTGGTTCGGCGTCCTGGCCGCGCTGGCCCTCACCGCCGCCGCCCTGGTGGTGCTGGGGCTCTCGGCGGGTCCTACGCCGGCCTCTGGCACGCCTGGCACGGCGACTGACCCGCCCGCGGGGCCGTTCCCCGGCCCACGGGCGAGGCGGGCGAAGCACGGCTGGAGGGCGACCTCGACTGACGACCCGGACCGCCCCGGCCCGAACCGGCCGAACGGGGGCCCGATCCGCGCCGGCCGAACGGGTCCGGACAGCCACCGGAAACAGCGAAACCGGACGGCCCCGAAGGGCCGCCCGGTCGTCGCGGGCGGGGTCGCGTACCTGACCCCGGGAGCGCGGACTCCTAGAAGTCCATGCCGCCCATGCCACCGGTCGGGTCGGCGGCGGGAGCCCCTGCCTTCTCCGGCTTGTCGGCGATGACGGCCTCGGTCGTCAGGAACAGACCGGCGATGGAGGCCGCGTTCTGCAGCGCGGAGCGGGTGACCTTGGTCGGGTCGATGACGCCGTCCTTGAACAGGTCGGTGTACTCACCGGTGGCGGCGTTGAGGCCGTGACCGGGCTCCAGGTTGCGGACCTTCTCCGCCACGACGCCGCCCTCGAGGCCGGCGTTGATGGCGATCTGCTTCAGCGGCTCGGCGATGGAGCGGCGGACGATGTCGGCACCGATGGCCTCGTCGCCCTGCAGGTCCAGCTTCTCGAACGCGGGGACACTGGCCTGGAGCAGCGCGACGCCGCCACCGGGCAGGATGCCCTCCTCGACCGCGGCCTTGGCGTTGCGGACGGCGTCCTCGATGCGGTGCTTGCGCTCCTTGAGCTCCACCTCGGTCGCGGCACCGGCCTTGATGACGGCCACGCCGCCGGCCAGGCGCGCCAGGCGCTCCTGCAGCTTCTCGCGGTCGTAGTCGGAGTCGGTGCGCTCGATCTCGTTGCGGATCTCGTTCACACGACCGGCGATCGCGGTGGCGTCACCGGCGCCGTCCACGATGGTGGTCTCGTCCTTGGTGACGACGACCTTGCGGGCGCGGCCGAGCAGGTCGAGCTCGGTGTTCTCGAGCTTGAGGCCGACCTCCTCGGTGATGACCTGGCCGCCGGTCAGCACGGCGATGTCGCCGAGCTGGGCCTTGCGGCGGTCGCCGAAGCCCGGGGCCTTGACGGCGACGGACTTGAAGGTGCCGCGGATCTTGTTCACGACGAGGGTCTGCAGGGCACCCTGCTCGACGTCCTCGGCGATGACCATCAGCGGACGGCCGGACTGCAGGACCTTCTCGACAACGGGCAGGAACTCGTTGTTGTTGGAGATCTTGGAGTTGACGATGAGGATGTAGGGGTCCTCGAGGACCGTCTCCATGCGCTCAAGGTCGGTGGCGAAGTAGGGCGAGATGTAGCCCTTGTCGAAGCGCATGCCCTCGGCGAGCTCCAGCTCGAGCCCGAAGGTCTGGCCCTCCTCGACGGTGATGACGCCTTCCTTGCCGACCTTGTCCATCGCCTGCGCGATGGTCTCGCCGATCTGGGCGTCACCAGCGGAGATCGAGGCGGTGGAGGCGATCTGCTCCTTGGTCTCGACCTCCTTGGAGAGGTTGCCGAGCTCCTCGTTGATGCGGGCGACGGCGGCCTCGATGCCGCGCTTGAGACCGACCGGGTTGGCGCCGGCGGCGACGTTGCGCAGACCCTCGCGTACGAGGGCCTGGGCGAGCACGGTGGCGGTGGTGGTGCCGTCACCCGCGACGTCGTCGGTCTTCTTCGCGACCTCCTTGACCAGCTCGGCCCCGATCTTCTCCCACGGGTCCTCGAGCTCGATCTCCTTGGCGATGGAGACACCGTCGTTGGTGATCGTGGGGGCGCCCCACTTCTTCTCCAGGACGACGTTGCGACCCTTCGGGCCGAGCGTGACCTTGACGGCGTCAGCGAGCTGGTTCATGCCGCGCTCGAGGCCGCGACGGGCCTCCTCGTCGAACGCGATCAGTTTGGCTGCCATTGAGTTCTTGTCCTCCCGTGACCGGGCTGATACGCGATGGGACGAGGCGTGCGCCCGCGACGGACGACCATGACACCGCCGACAACCCTGCTGTCGGGGACCGTGGTCTCGCAGCCTCGATCCGGTTTAGCACTCGCCTGGTTGGAGTGCTAACCGTGTCTATTTTTAGCACTCGCCCCTGGAGAGTGCAAACGATGTGGTCACGATTTACCGACCGCGCGGACCGTTGTTCACCTGGGCATATGCCATGGTACGAGGCGTTTTGCGCGCTCAGCGGACAGAAGCGGCACCGAGCCCTCGGGGCCCGGCACCCTCCCCGTCCTTCCCCTCGGACGACCGGTTCAGACGTTCATCCGCCGGGTCATCCGGGCTCCGACCAGGAGAGCCGCCACCGCCAGCGCCAGCGCGACCCCCCAGCCCAGGCCGACGGCCGCGCCCCACTCACCGGCGAACAGCGCGCGTTCGGCGTCCACCACGTAGGCGACCGGGTTCAGGCGGGAGAGCGTGTACAGCCAGGTC
The DNA here is from genome assembly GCF_013410755.1 of Nocardiopsis aegyptia. Taxonomy (GTDB): domain Bacteria; phylum Actinomycetota; class Actinomycetes; order Streptosporangiales; family Streptosporangiaceae; genus Nocardiopsis; species Nocardiopsis aegyptia. The sequence goes on along the minus strand of NZ_JACCFS010000001.1, from coordinate 4,292,883 downwards.
GGGGCCAGGTCCATCGGCAGCAGCACCCCGGAGAGCAGCATCAGGGGCATGATGACGGTCTGCAGCACCGGCGCGAAGACGTAGGTCTGCTTGGCCACCAGGGCGACCAGGTAGGAGAGCGTGGACAGCCCGATCCCCAGGACCGCGAGCAGGGCCAGGCCCACGAGTGCGCCCACCACGTTCGTCCGGAACCCGAACGGCAGCACGAGCACGAGGATGAGCACGACCTGCGCCAGCATGAGCGCCACGTCCCGCAGGACCCGGCCGAGCAGCAGCGCCACACGGTTGGCCGGGGTCGCGAGCAACCGCTCGTACGCGCCCGAGGCCATCTCCGGCAGCAGCCCGAACCCGGCGAAGCCCGCCGTGAACAGGGCCAGCATCACCAGCAGGCCGGGGACGAACCACTGCCACGGGTTCTCGCCCTCCGCGCCCGCCAGGCCGGTGAGCAGGGGCGCGAACAGCACGAGGTAGAGAACCGGCTGCAGCATCCCGAACACGAGCATGACCGGGCGGCGCAGCACCGGCCGCAGCTGGCGCTGGAAGACCAGCCCCGTGTCCCGGAGCAGACCCCCCTTCCTCATCCTCGGGCCCTCGTGGGCCGTGGTCGTTCCGTTCTCGGCACGGGCGGTGGTCATCGGGCGTCCTCCTCGCGCAGGCTGCGGCCGGTCAGGGTCAGGAACACGTCGTCCAGGGTCGGCCGCTGCACGCCGACCGTGAGCGGGGCGACCCCGGCCGCGTCGAGCGAACGCAACAGGTCGGGCAGGACCCGGTCCCCCTGTTCGACACGGAATCGGACCCCGGGCTCACGGCCGGGCTCCGCGACGACCTCCACCGACGTCGCCGAGGGCACGTTCTCCGCGGTCCGCGCCCCGACGCGCGCGGCGTCCTCGTCCTCGGTGGTGAAGGCGACGAGGTCACCGGAGACCTTGGCCTTGAGCGCGTCGGCGGTGCCGTCGGCGATCACGAGGCCATGGTCGATCACCAGGACCCGCTCGGCGACGGCGTCGGCCTCGTCCAGGTAGTGGGTGGTGAGCACGACCGTGGTGCCGTGCTCGCGCCGCAGCCGGGCGATGTGCTCCCACAGGTTGGCCCGGCTGTGCGGGTCGAGCCCGGTGGAGGGTTCGTCCAGGAAGAGCAGGCCGGGCCGGTGGATCAGCCCCATGGCGATGTCGAGGCGGCGGCGCTGTCCGCCGGAGAGCTTGGTGACGTCGCGGTCGGCGGCGCCGCCGAGCTCCAGCTGGTCGAGGAGCTCGGCGGTCCGACGACGCGCGGTGGCCCGGTCCAGGCCGTAGAGCAGGCCCTGGGTGAAGAGCTCGTCGCGGGCCCGCTGGTCCTCTCCCGCGCCGTGCCCCTGCCCGACGAACCCGATGCGGCGACGCACCTCGGCGGGTGCTGCGCGGACGTCGTGTCCGGCGACGACCGCGGTGCCCGAGGTGGGTTCGAGCAGGGTGGTGAGCATACGCAGGGTGGTGCTCTTCCCCGCGCCGTTGGGGCCGAGGAACGCGACGAGCTCTCCCTCCCCGACGTCGATGTCGACGCCGCGGACGGCCTCGACCGTCTCCTTGCCCGACCGGAAGTGCCGGGTCAGCTCACGCGTGTGGATCATCCCGTCTCCTTATTAAAACTTGAATACCACGACGAGTGTGCACGATCCCCCTCGGATATTCCAACGTGAATCCGATCAGCCGGGCCGACCGGGCGGCGGGCGGCGGACTCGGGGTGATCGGGCACGCGACCGCCCCGGTGCAACGTACCGTCGGCGCCGCGCGTCCAAGATCCGACGGCGGCGCCACCGGTCGACGCCACCGCGTGACTGGAACGGCCCCCGGTATGCGACTGCGCCCCGTCTTCGACCCGATGCTCCCCCAGGACCTCGTGCGGCACCTGCGCAAGCACCCCGAGGACCTCACACCCGTGGAGCCTGGAACACCGGCCGGACGGCGCAGGCCCAGACGGGGACGGGCGCTGGTCGGCGCACTGGCGCTGGTGGGCTCGCTGGCTCTCGTCGTCGCCGTCGAGGCGTGGTTCGGCCGCTGGTGGGCGCTCGGCACCGGCTTCGCCAGTCTGTTCTGCTACGTGCCGCCGCGCGGGGACGTCAAGCGCGTCGCAACGCCCCTGGTCCTGGGCGCGTGCACCATCTTCCCCTGGTGGATCTGGGCGCTGGCGTTGTCCGGCACGTGGGCGTGGCTCCCCTTCGCGTTTCTCCACCCCGTGCTCTTCGGCCTGTTCGTGAACTGGGCCCCCGCACGGGAGTTCCACGTCCCGCGCGACCGGTACGTCCTCCCCGAGGAGCTGGCCCACCCCGAACAGGACCGCCTGGAGCGCGTCCGGTCGGTCATCGGCACCGTCCAGGAGGCCGAGCGCCTCCTGTCGTCCGGATTCGGCGGGACGGACGCGCTGCTGGTGCTGCGCGAGGAGGAGTGGCGCCTGGCGGAGTCGATGCGGCGCATCGCACCGCTCGCGGCCGAGATCGACACACTGGCCTCGAACGCCGTGTCCGACCGGGTGCGCAGGGCCATGCGCCCACAGGTGGCGGTGCTCGCGGAGGCCCGTGGAGCGCACCGCGCCGCCGTCGAGCGCGTCGAGGCCTACGTCCGACCCGTCGAGGAGGCGGTGGCCGCCCACCGGGAGTGGGAGCAGTACCGGCGGCTCGCCGCGGGCGGTGACGGCTACGCCGACGTCCTCGCCGAGACCCGCGGCCGTGACCACGGCGCCCTCGCCGGCGCGCCCGGCCTCACCGCCGACCCCGCTCTCGAAACGGCACGACGCGAGCTGTCACGCCGTACCGGCCGGGCGGCCGAGGCGAACACGTGGCTGCTCCGAGCGGTGCGCGGTCAGCGGTGACCACCGCGGACCGGCTACTCGCCGCGGCACGGCAGGCCGAAGGCCTCCGGTCCGTCGTCGGCCATGGTGTAGCGGCCCGCCTCCAGTGACGCGATGAGGTCGCGGGTCCACTCGGCGGCCGCGTCCACCGTGACCCGCCACAGCCCGTAGAGCTCGCGCACGTGCTCCGGACGCTCACCGGTCGCCTCGACCCCGTCGGCCAGCTCGGGGCCGACCGCCTCCAGCTCCGCCAACCGCAGCCGGAGCGACTCGACCGCCTCGGCCCGCGGCAGGGACGTCATCAGCGTGACACCGGCGCACAGCAGGGCCTGGTCGTCGCCGGCGTGGCTCAACGCCTTGCGCAGGAGGCGGCGCAGCTCCGCCTCCCCCTCTCCGGTGATCTCGTAGGAGGTGCGCTCGACCACCTCGTCGCCCTCGGCGACGAACTCCCGGAGCCGTCCCTCCTCGGAGAGCTTGCGCAGCGCGTGGTAGATCGACCCCCACTTGACGTTGGCCCACTCCCTGGCGCCCCACGACAGCAGCTCCCGACCCACCCGGTACCCGTGGGTCCGCCCGTGCATCCGCACCACACCCAGGACCAACAGCCGTGTCGCCGACATCGCCACCCTCACTCGACTCCGAATCCCCCCAGCCTAAGAGGCACGGAAAAGGGGTGGCCCCGGCGCCCGTGACGGGTACCGGGGCCGCCCCCTGGCCGAGGTCGGGCTCAGCAGCCGCCGGCGACCGCCGGAATGATCGAGACCTTGGCCCCGTCGGCGACCTCGGTCTGCAGCCCCTTCTCGAAGCGCACGTCCTCGTCGCCCACGTAGACGTTGACGAACCGGCGGACCTTGCCCGCGTCGTCGAGGATGCGGGCGCGGATGCCGGGGTAGTTGGCCTCCAGGTCGTCCAGGACGTCGGCCACGGTGGCGCCGTCGGCGGTCACCTCGGCGGCGTCGTTGGTGTAGGTGCGCAGGATGGTGGGCACGCGAACGCTGGCGCTCATGGTGTTCGTACTTCCGTTCAGTGGGGCGCAAAGGGCTGCGCCGAGGACAGCCGTTGAGGGTGGTGGCCCACCCGCCCCGCGCAGCGCCCGGCGGGCGATCGTGGATGACGGGTGGGCGGGTGGGGTCAGGCGAGGCCGGCGGCGGTGAACGCGGCCAGGGTCGGCTTGACCGTCGCGGTGACCCCGGCGTCGACGGCGTTCAGGGTCTTGAGCCCGTCACCGGTGTTGAGGACCACGGTCTCGGCCTTGGTGTCGATGCGGCCCTCGCGCACCAGCTTGCGGAGCACGCCGGTGGTGACGCCGCCCGCGGTCTCGGCGAAGACGCCCTCGGTGCGGGCCAGCAGCCGGATCGCGTCGACGACCTCGTCGTCGCCCACGTGCTCGACGGACCCGCCCGTGCGCTTGGCGATGTCGAGCACGTACGGCCCGTCCGCCGGGTTGCCGATGGCCAGCGACTTGGCGATGGTGTCGGGCTTGACCGGCTGGATGACGTCGTGGCCCTCCTCCCACGCCTTGGCGACCGGGGAGCAGCCGGTGGCCTGCGCGCCGAAGATCTTGTAGGGCCGGTCCTCGACCAGGCCGAGCTTGATGAGCTCCTGGAAGCCCTTGTCGATCTTGGTGAGCTGGGAGCCGGACGCGATCGGGATGACGATCTGCTCGGGCAGGCGCCAGCCGAGCTGCTCGGCGATCTCGTAGGCCAGCGTCTTGGAGCCCTCGCCGTAGTACGGCCGCAGGTTGACGTTGACGAAGCCCCAGCCCTCGCCGACCGGGTCGCCGATGAGCTCGGAGCAGAAGCGGTTGACGTCGTCGTAGTTGCCGTCGATGGCCACCACCTTGCCGCCGTAGACCGCGGCCATGACGACCTTGGCCTCCTCCAGCCCGGCGGGGATGAACACACAGGACTCGAACCCGGCCCGCGCGGCGGCGGCGCCGACCGCGCCGGCGAGGTTGCCGGTGGAGGAGCAGGACAGGGTGGTGAAGCCGAAGGTGCGGGCGGCCTCGACGGCGATCGCGACCACGCGGTCCTTGAAGGAGTGCGTGGGGTTGCCGGAGTCGTCCTTGACGTGCAGCGAGTCGAAGCCCAGCTCGGCGGCGAGGCGGTCCGCCCTCACCAGCGGCGTCAGGCCGGGGTTCATGTTGGGCAGCTCGGCGACGTTGGTCGGGACCGGCAGCAGGGAGCGGTAGCGCCAGATGTTGTTGGGACCGCTCTCGATCTCCTCGCGGGTGACCGTCCCGAAGTCGTAGGCGACTTCCAGGGGACCGAAACAGAACTCGCACGCGAACTTGGGCGTGAGCTCGTAGCGCTGTCCGCACTCGCGGCAGGACAGTGCGGTACCGGGTCCGAAGGAGCGGACGGAGGTGGGTTCAGTGGCGGCAATCGCCATGGCGAGGCGTCTCCCCTCATCTTCCCTGGTGGCCACCTTGACCCCAGGCCGGAGTTGGCACCTGTCTCGGACGTCTCACAGGGAACGTGAGTCTCGCGTACCGAGATGGTTGCCGGGGCTTCGCAGGGCCGGTCCCTCCACCCCTCTGGATGAGCAATATGAAGTTTGGAGCTGATCCTGTCGGATCCGCACCGTCACTGTAACGGACGTGTTCACCCGATTTCCACGCCGGGTGATCCGCGTTACACAATGTGGCTCACATGGTGAGACGGGGCAGGTCGGCCCGTGGCGCGTGCACGCGCATCGTTGCGCCTGTGTGAACCCGGAGGTCGCTGACCTGGAGTGGGTTTGGACAGGGCGCCCACAGGCGAAACATGAAGGAGCGCCCGGCGCGCGCCGACGTCGCCGTACCCTCAGCAGCCACACCCCAGTCACATTCGCGCCTTCGAGAGGACGACCACGTGGACAAGGCACAGATCCTCATCGCCTCCAACCGGGGACCGGTGTCCTTCTCCGTCTCCGACGACGGAGCCCTGGAGTCCCGTCGCGGCGGTGGGGGCCTGGTCTCGGGCATGATCTCCGTCGCCACCGAGATCGACGGCCTGTGGGTGTGCGCCGCCCTGTCGGACGCCGACCGGCGCGCCGCCGAGGAGGCGCCCGAGGCCCGACTGGACCGCGTCCACGACCTCGACGGCATGCGCGTGCACATGCTGGACATCCCCCGCCGCACCTTCGACGGCGCCTACACAGGCGTCGCCAACTCCACGCTGTGGTTCGTGCAGCACATGCTGTACGACATCCCGAACAAGCCCGTGTTCGGCTCGCACTTCCGGCGCCTGTGGGAGGACTACACCGCCTACAACAACGCGTTCGCCGAGGCCCTGGTGAGCGGGGCCGCCGACGGCGCACGGGTGGCGGTGCAGGACTACCACCTGGCGCTGGTGCCGCGGATCCTGCGGGCGCGCCGCCCCGACCTGCGCATCGCGCACTTCTCGCACACGCCGTGGGCGCCCCCGGAGTACTTCCGGATGCTGCCGGGCCACGTCGCGCGCGAACTGCTGGAGGGCATGCTCGGCGCGGACCGGCTCGGCTTCCTCAGCCCGCGCTGGGCCGACGCGTTCCTGCGCTGCTGCGCCGAGATCCTGCGCGCCGAGGTGGACCTCGTCCGGCGGACGGTCGAGTACGGCGGCCGGGTGATCAGCGTGGGCGTGCACGCCCTGGGGGCGGACGAGGCGGGGCTGAACGAGAGCGCCGCCGAGCCCGCGGTGGCCGCCCGCCGCGAGACCCTGGAGGAGGTCGTCGGGGACACGCGGCTGATCGTGCGGGTCGACCGCACGGAGCTGTCCAAGAACATCGTGCGCGGCCTGGAGGCCTACCGGGAACTGCTCACGGCGCACCCGGAGTGGCGGGGCCGCGTGACGCACCTGGCGTTCGCCTACCCGAGCCGGGGCGACGTGCCCGAGTACCGCGAGTACACCGACGCGGTCCTGCGCGTGGCCAAGGAGATCAACGAGGAGTTCGCGACCGCCGAGTGGACCCCGCTGGTGCTGGAGGTCAACGACGACTACCCGCGTTCGCTCGCCTCGTTCCAGCTGGCCGACGTGCTGTTGGTCAACCCCGTCCGGGACGGGATGAACCTGGTGGCCAAGGAGGGACCGGTGCTCTCCAAGCGGGACTCGGTGCTGGTGCTCTCGCGGGAGGCCGGCGCGGCCGACGAGCTGGGCGAGCACGCGCTGCTGGTCAACCCCTACGACACCGTGGAGACGGCGGAGGCCCTGCACCGGGCCCTGTCGATGGACCCGGTCGAGCGCCGCGCGCGCCGCGAGGGCCTGCGGGAGGCGGCGGTGGCCCTGCCGCCGCGCAAGTGGTTCCAGGACCAGCTGCGGTCCCTCGGCTGAGCCGTTCGGGGTTCCGCCGTTCGGGGTTCCACGGCCGGACCGGACGTCAGTCGTCCGGTCCGCCGACGCGCACCACCGCCCGGTCGCCGCGCGGACCGAAGAGGTGCAGGATCTCCACCCCGGTGTCGTCGGCCGGACCGAACCAGTGCGGTTCGGAGGGGTCGAACTCCGCCACCTCGCCCGGCCCGAGCAGGTGCTCCCGGTCGCCGATGATCAGGTTCAGCCCGCCCGCCAGCACGTAGAGCCAGGCGTGGCCCTCGTGGGAGACGAGCCTGGGCTCGCGGGGGCCGAGCACGTGCTTGAAGACCTGGACACGGCCGGGGTAGCGCGTCAGGGGGACCACGACTCCGCCGCTGCCGTGCCGGTAGGGCTCCAGGTGCACGCGGGGGTCACCGGTCGCGGGCGCGGCGACCAGCTGGTCCAGTGCGACCCGCAGCGCCCTGGCGAGCGGGATGAGCAGGTCGAGCGTGGGTTGGCGGCGACCCGTCTCCAGCCGTGACAGGACGCTGACCGACAGCCCCGTCTCGTCGGCGAGCGCTCGGAGCGTGCGTCCGCGCTCGACGCGCAGAGCGCGCACCCGCGGGCCGATGGTGTCGAGGATCTGTGCCACGTCCGGGTCCACGCCCCCAGTGTTGCAGATTCCGCAAAAACGCTGGGCCGCGACGCCGTCCCGCCGCGAGCATCGTCCGGGTCCGCTCCCCGCTCGAAAGGCTGGTGTCCGATGACCCGGACGACCCCCGCGCCCGCGCCGGTACTGAGCGCCCGGCGCCGCTGGACGGTGCTCGCGATCTGTGCGTCGGCGATGTTCCTCGTGGGGCTCGACACGACGATCGTCACCATCGGGCTCCCCGCGATCGGCCGCGGCCTCGACGTCGCGGTCCACGACCTGGCATGGGTGGTGGACGCCTACACGGTGGTCTTCGCGAGTCTGCTCATCACGTCCGGCGCCCTCGCCGACCGCTTCGGCCGCCGACGCGTCCTCATGACCGGGCTGGCGGTCTTCGGGCTCGCCTCGCTCGTGTGCGCGGGCGCCCCGTCGCTCGGGGTCCTGGTCGCGGCACGGGCCGCGCAGGGCGTCGGAGCGTCCATGCTCGGGCCGGTGGCGCTGGCGATCGTGGTCAACGCGATGCCCGACCCGCGCGAGCGTGCGCGGGCGATCGGTGTCTGGGCGTCCGTGTTCGGGCTCAGCATGGCGGCGGGACCGGCGGCGGGAGGGGCACTGATCGCGGTCCTCGACTGGCGGGCGGTGTTCTGGGTCAACGTGCCGGTGGTGCTCGCCGCCGTCGTCCTGGTCGCGGTCCTGGTACCGGAGTCGAGGGGGTCGCGCGTGCGCGGCCTCGACCTCCCGGGTCAGTCGCTGCTGGTCGTGCTGCTGGGCAGCGGGATCGCGCTGCTCATCGAGGCGCCCGGCCTCGGATGGGCCTCGCCCGCGGTGCTGGCCGGCTACGGGGTCGTGGCGGTCTCGGCGGTCCTGTTCGCCTGGTGCGAGTCGCGTCGGCGCGAGCCGCTGATCGACCCCGGCCTGTTCCGGGTGTCGAGCTTCACGGGGGCCGTGCTCGGAGCCGTCGCCGTGTTCGTGGCCCTGAGCACGACGCTGCTGATGACCACCTTCTACTGGCAGGACGTGCGCGGGTGGACGCCCCTCGCGGCGGGTGCGGCCACCCTGCCGCTGGCCGCCGGGGCCACCGTCTGCGCTCCCCTGTCGGGGTACCTCGTGGGGCGGGTCGGCGCGCGCCCGCCGCTGGTGGTCGCGGGCGGCTCCCTCCTCGCCGGCGGGGGCCTGCTGTTCGGTCTCGCGGGCGGCTCGGGTGGGCTGCTTCCCCTGCTGGGCGCCTACCTGCTCGTCGGAGTGGGGGTGGGCTTCGCCAACGCGCCCATCACCGACACCGCGGTGAGCGGGTTGCCGCCGGAACGCGCCGGTGTCGCGGGCGGGACCGCTTCCACCGCCCGGCAGGTCGGGACGGCGATCGGTGTCGCGCTCGCCGGAAGCCTGGTCGCGGGGGCGGGACCCGGCGGGTTCGCGGGGGCGAGCCGCCCCGGGTGGTCGGTCGTCGCCCTGTGCGGAGCGGCGCTCCTCGTGACCGCCTGGACCGCTCGGGCCCGGCGCTCCGGACGGAGCGGCGCATAGACCCCGCGCATCACATGAACCACATCAGCCCCGCAGGCCGGCGACGGCGATCGGTACCGACGCGGTACAGGCACGAGGGCATGGCTCGGGGCGCGTCCGCCGGGGGACGCGCTCTCCCGGTACCGCCGGCCGCGGCGGGCGCTACTCGGCGGCGGCCGCCTCGGCGAGGATCTCCTCGATGACGTCGGACTTGGCGTCGGCGTAGTCCTGGACGCTCTGCCAGGTGCGCTCGGCCAACTCCTTCCTGCGGGCGGTGTAGCGCTCGCGCGCGCCGGCGTCCGCGATGAGGCGGTCGCGGAAGCGGATCATCCGGTCCGCCTCCTCGCACCCCTGCCCGAACACGTGCAGGTTGAGGTTGACGTCGGGGCCCTTGAGGACCCGGTGCTCGAACCAGGCGGGCTCCCGGATGACCAGGGAGTATCCGGCGGCTTCGAGGTCGGCGGCGTAGGCGGGTTCGTCGGAGGAGTCGGCGACGACGAGGAGGATGTCGACGCACGGCTTGGCGGGCAGGCCCGGCACGGCGGTGGAACCGACGTGCTCGATCCGCAGGGCGCGGTCGCCCAGTGCCTGGCGCACGCGCTCGGCCTCCCGCTTGAACAGGTAGGGCCACTTGGGGTCATAGGGGATGATGTGCACACGCCCGTTGACGAGGTTGCGTGACTCGGGGGCCTCGGGCACGGGCTGGCCTCGTGAGGGCAACGGAGACGCTTCAAGGGGTGACATTCCACAAAGCCTTCTCCGCTCGTCCGCCCACGTCAAGGCATCTGACGGTGCTTACATATGCACATGCACCCGTTGCTCACGATGTGTCGACAGCGCTGTGACCATGAGCGACGCGAGGCGCGCCCTCCGCACGTTCCGACACCATCCGCACACGCAAGCGGACCCGGTCGGCCCCGCCGCCCCGTCGGCCCCATTCGCCGGAGCCCTCGCCGGGGAGTGTTCTCTCGCGGATGTGCGGGGTTCGGCCGGGCGGTGCCGCACGAGCGCGGAGCCGCGGCGGGCGGCAGCCCGGCGACCGCGAGCCGAAACGCTGGGAGGACCCGGCCTAGGCGCCTCGGCGGGGCTTGCGGCGGCGGCCGCCCTTCTGCTTGCGACGGCTCTCCGGCCCCGCCTCGGAGGCGCGTTCGGCCGCGATCCGCTCGTCCTCCGCGGCCCGTTCGGCCTTGACGCCGTAGGGGTCCGCGCTGGAGCGGCGCACCCACACGACCAGCAGCAGCACCCCCAGCACGAGCACGGCGCCGACGGTGGCGAACCACGCCCACACCGGGACACCGCCGCCCTCGTCGGTCCGCTCGGCCAGGTCCTCGTTGAGCAGCGGCACGTCCGCGGCCACCGCGCCCGCGTGGTCGTCGGCGGAGATCACGTGCAGGGCGGGCAGGTCGTCGGGGCCCGGTTGGGAGCCCTCGACCAGCGCCGTGCGGATCTGGTCCGGGGACAGCTGGGGGTAGTGCGTGCGCAGCAGGGCGGCCGCCCCGGCGGCCATGGCGGCGGCGTAGGGGGTGCCGGTGACCTGGGCCGCGCCCCTCTCGGGGTCGGCGGTGTCCAGGTCGGCGCCGGGCGCGGTCAGCTCGATCGTGTCGGCCGCGGCGGAGCCGGGGATGAGCGCGCCGTCCTCGTCCACACCCGCGACGGCCAGCACGTTGGGGTCGTCACCGCCGTCGGCGGGGCCCACGACCAGCGCGCCGGAGCCGGCGGCCTCCTCGGTGGCGGCGGCCAGGTCCTCACCGCCGTCGTTCTCCGGCAGCAGGATGACCGGCGCGCCCTCGCTCGTGGCGTGCCGGACGGCCGCGGGCAGGTCGTCCTCGGTCGGCACGGCGAGCAGTCCCGCGTCGGGCGCCACGCCGAGCACGCCGCCGTCGGCGTCCATACCGTGGCCGTGCGCGGCCACGAGGGCGGCCGCGGCGGTGCCGACCGCCTCGTCGCCCCCCTCACCGACCTCGGTGTCGACGGTGAGGTTGTCGCGCAGGTCGGGGTGGTCCTCGGCCACGGCGAACCCGGGCAGAGCCACCGTGGTGCCCTCGCCCTGTGTTTCCTCCCACACTTCGCGGGCTCCGATGGAGACCAGACCCCACTGCTCGGGCCGAAGGTCGGGGACGACGTCCGCGGCGGCGGAGGCCGGCGCGAACCCGAAGACGGCCGCGGCCGTACCGGCCACCACCGTTCGTACGTGACGTTTGTGCGTCCTGTTGCGGCTGTTGCCCCCGAGCACGTCAGGCTCCCTCAAACGATGCGGTCGGCGTTCTCCCCGGCCCTCCCCGGACCCTCCACATCCTGCCATGAGCACAGGTTCCCGGCTCGGACAAGGGCCTCACGGTCAGGGAACGCAACTGTATCCCCGGTGCCAGTCCTGGGTTTTCCCCTCCGCATCCGGCATGTCGAGTCGCTAGCATGAGTCGCGCCGATCCGGACAAACCAATTTCCCGTCCAGGGGGTGTCCCATGCCGAATATCGGTCCGACCGAGGACGGTCAGTCGGCTCTCGCCGACCGCGAACAGCGCATCCTCGCCTTCGAACGCCAGTGGTGGAAGTTCGAAGGCTCCAAGGAACAGGCGATCCGTGACGAGTTCGGGTTCTCCGCGACCCGCTACTACCAACTGCTCAACGGGCTGGTGGAACGCCCCGAGGCGCTCGCGTTCGACCCGCTCACGGTCAAACGGCTGCGCCGCCTGCGCGCCGACCGCCGCCGCCAGCGCAACGCCCGCCGACTGGGCATCCAGCTCTGAGGGCCCCGGCCCGACACACCGCGGCCGGTCCGTCTCCCCGCCGTCGCCGGTCCGTTCCCCACTCTCCGCGGCCCTTTTCCCCGGCCCGCACCGGTGGGTCCCCCCGTTCTCCGCGGTCCCGACCCCCGGCCTCCGCCGGCGCCGGCGATCCGCGTGGGATCCGATGCCCGCCGGGCGTGTCGCACGGGCCGCTCACGTAGCACCGTGCACTCCAGTACCGCCATGCGCTCCAGCGACACCGCACAGCCCAGCACCACCGTGCACCGCCGCGCAGCCCAGCACCGCTACGCGCTCCCGCACCGTGCCGCGCCGGCCACCACTTCCCCCACTCCCCCACCTCACCCGGCCGACCCGTCCCCGCGGCCGGTCGGCCCCCCGACACGGGGGGCACGACGGGATCGGGCCGGGGGCGCACCGATAGTCTGGCGTCCCCTGCCCGCCGCCGTGACCCGCCCCCTCCGGAGAGGTCTGCGATGTCCCTGCCCCAGCCGAGCACGGACGCCGGACGCGCCGCGCTCACCGCGCTCCTGGCCAAACCCGCGACCGCCCTGGTCGCCTTCGACTTCGACGGCACGCTCGCACCGATCGTCGACGATCCGCGCGACTCCGCCCCCTATCCCGGCATCGTGGAGACACTGGCCGCGCTGTCCCCGCTCATCGGCACGACCGCGGTGATCACCGGCCGCCCCGCCGCCACCGTGGTGGAACTGGGCGGGCTGGACCGCGTCCCGGACCTGACCGTGCTCGGCCACTACGGCGCCGAGCGCTGGTCCGACCGCGAACTCGTCGCGGCCGAGCCCCCGCCCGGGGTGGCACTGGTCCGCGCCGAACTGCCCGGCCTGCTCGCCCGGGTCGGTGCACCCGAGGGCACCTTCGTCGAGGACAAGGAACGCTCGCTCGCCGTGCACACCCGTCGTACCGCCGAGCCCGACGCCGCGCTCGCCCGGCTCGCCCCGCACCTGGAGGAGCTCGCCGCCCGCGCCGACCTGCGGGTGGAACCGGGGCGGATGGTGATCGAACTCCGTCCACAGGGTGTGGACAAGGGTGCCGCCCTGACCGAACTCGCCACCGCGGCGGGCGCCGGCACCGTCCTCTACGGCGGCGACGACCTCGGCGACCTGCCCGCGTTCGACGCGGTCCGCGAGCTGCGCGCGGCGGGCACGCCCGGTCTGACCCTGTGCGCCGCCTCCAACGAGGTCACCGCCGTGGCCGAGGCCGCCGACCTCGTCGTCGACGGCCCGGCCGGACTGGCCGCCTTCCTCACCGGCCTCACGAGTTCGATCCGTGCTCCTGGTGCGTGAGCGCCGTCCGCGCCGCCGCTCTCAGGTCCACCAGCCCCGTCCGGTCCCGGCCGTGGTGCACGGCATTGGTCAGCACGCCCACGTAGCGACCGCTGGCCGGGTGCACGAACAGGCTCGTCCCGGTGAACCCGTTGTGGTAGACCACCCCCTCCTGGGTGATCAGCCAGCCGAGCCCGCGCCACAGGCCCTGGCCGGCGTCCACGTGCGGCTGCCAACTCGCCCGGACATAGGACGACGGCATGACCCCGTCACCGCCTTCGTGGATCCGCAGGACCTCGCGCGCGAAGGCCCCCAGGTCGATGGCGGTGGTGAACATGCCGGCGTGTCCGGCGACCCCGCCCATGAGCGCCGCCGCCTCGTCGTGGACCACACCCCAGGTGGGCGCGGCCCCGGCGAGGCGGCGCTCGGTGGGCGCCACCGCCGGTGAACGGGCCAGCGGGCCGTAGGTCGTGGAGCGCATGCCCAGCTCGTCCCACAGGTCGCCCGCCAGGCGGTCCAGCCCGGTCCCGTACAGGTGCTCCAGGAGCAGGCCGAGCACGATGAACCCGCGGTCGATGTAGGCGTACCCGGGGTCCTCCAGCGGGTCGGCCAACAGGGCCTGGGCCAGGTCCTCGTCCGTGCCCACGTACCGTTCCAGCCACGTGACCGGATTGAGCCGGCTGGTGTGGGTCAGGATCTGCCGGGTGGTGACCGCCCCTCCGGGCAGGTCCGCCACCGGCAGGTATTCGGACATCGGGGCGTCCAGGTCCAGCATCCCCTCGGCGACCGCCTGGCCGACGAGCGGCCAGGTCGCCATGACCTTGGTCAGGCTCGCCGCGTCGTAGGCGACGTCGGGGGCGGTGTCGTCCTCCTCGTTCACGCGGCCGACCGCGACGAACTCCCACATGCCGCCCGTGCCGATGACGGCGGCACCGCCCGGCAGCCACTGGGCGTCCACCATCACCTTCAGGACGCCTCGGATCTGCGCTCCCGTCTCCGTGAGCCAGTCACCATCACGCACAACACGCCTCCCCCCGGGTGTCCACTCGCATTCGGCGGATACCCCGTTACCCGAGTCTTGTCACTCCGGCGCCACGTCCGTACAGGACGAAACCCTCGCAGGTCGTAGCCGTAATGAGGGGTGGGGCACGCGGGTGAGTAGGCTGACGCCACGAAGCCCGAGGAGGATGATGAGCAGCCAGACCCCCGTGCCCGCCGGTTTCCGCGGCGTGGCAGGCAACATCGGGATCAAGGACCCCCACGACGACTTCTTCGCGGTCGTCTCGGAGGTGCCCGCCCACGTGTCCGCCGTGTTCACCCGGTCCCGGTTCGCCGGCTCCAGTGTGGTCCTGAGCCGCCGCGCGGTCGCCGACGGCCGCGCCCGCGGGGTCGCCGTCATCGCCCGCAACGCCAACGTCGCCACGATGACCGGGGAGGCCAACGCCCGCGAGGTGCAGGAGCGCGTGGCGCGCGCGGCGGGCATCGAGCCGGAGGAGCTCCTCATCGCCTCCACCGGGGTGATCGGCGTGCCCTACCCCATGGACCGGGTCCGGGCCTTCCTGGACGGCCTGCCCGCGGAGTTCCCCCCGGCCGACCTGGACCGCTCGGCGGCGGCGATGATGACGACCGACACCGGGCCCAAGACCGCCTCGGCCCGGGTCGGGGAGGCGACGATCACCGGCATCGCCAAGGGCGTGGGCATGATCGAGCCGAACATGGCGACCATGCTGGCCTGGTTCTTCACCGACGCCGACCTGGACCAGCCGGCCCTGGACGCGATGTTCCGCCGGGTCGTGGACCGCACGTTCAACGCGCTGAGCATCGACACCGACACCTCCACCAGCGACTCCGCGGCGATCTTCGCCAACGGGCTGGCGGGCGGCGTGGACTCCGACGCGTTCGAGTCGGCGCTCTACGACGTGGCGCTGGCGCTGGTGCGCAAGATCGCCTCCGACGGCGAGGGCGCGGGCAAGCTGCTGGAGGTGCGCGTCACCGGTGCTCGCGACGACGCCCAGGCCAAGCGGGTCGGCAAGGCCGTGGTGAACTCCCCGCTGGTCAAGACGGCCGTGCACGGCGCCGACCCCAACTGGGGCCGGGTGGCGATGGCGGTCGGCAAGAACGACGCGGAGACCGACATCGTGCCGGAGAACGTGCGGATCGTCTTCGGGGACGTGGAGACCTACCCGACCCCCGCCACCGGCGAGACCCTGGCGCGCGCCGCCGAGCACATGAAGGGCGAGGAGGTCGTCATCAGCGTCGATCTGGGCATCGCCGAGGGCGCGTTCACCGTCTACGGCTGCGACCTGACCGACGGCTACATCCGGATCAACGCCGACTACACGACCTGATCCACGGCCACGGCCGAGAAGGAGGGCCGGCGGCGGCCCGTGGTCACGGGTCGCCGCCGGCCCTCCCGGGTCACGCGTGCCTCAGACGTGCACGGCCGGCGCGGCGGTCCCCGCGGACTCCTCGTCCTCGGACCCCGCGCCGGTCATCCCGCCGCGCATGAACAGCGACATCACCGCGGACACGGCCAGCAGCGCCGCGGCGATCCCGAACGCCCACTGCAAGCCGCTCAGGAAGGCCAGGTTGCTGGCCTCGGTGACGGCGGCGGCGACGTCGGGGGTGGCGCCCTCGGGCACCACGGCCCCGCCCTGCGCGACCGTGCTCTGGTCGGTCCGCAGCTCGTCCGTGCCCGGGGCGGGCAGACCGGCGTCGGCGAAGCGCCCGGGCAGGGTCGCGATGATCGTCGCCGACATCACGGCGCCCAGGACCGCGGTCCCCAGGGAGCCGCCGAGCTGCATTGCGGCCTGCTGGACCGCGGAGGCGACCCCGGCGAACCGCATCGGCGCGGCACCGATGATCGCGGCCGTGGCGCCGGTCATCACCAGGCTGAGCCCCATCCCGAGCAGGATGAAGGCCACCGACAGGTAGACGACGGGGGTCTCCATGGTCAGCCGGGAGAGCATGAACATGCCCACGGCGCTCACCACCAGGCCCGCGGTGGTGGGGATGCGCGGACCGACGCGGTCCAGGACCCGGCCCGCGATGGGCGAGGTGATCGCCATCATCCCGGTCATCGGCAGCAGTTGCAGGCCGGTCTGCGCCGGGCTCATACCGCGCGCGCCCTGCAGGTAGAAGGTGATGAAGAACAGCGAGCCCATCAGGCTCACGGCCATGAACACCATGATCACGGTGCCGATGGAGATCGACGGGTTGGCGAACAGCGCCAGCGGGATCAGCGGGTGCCGGGGGCGGCGTTCCCAGAGCACGAACAGCACGCCCACGACCAGGGCCACGGCGAGCGATCCGAGCGTGACCGGCGCGCCCCAGCCCGCGGTCGGCGCCTCGACCAGCGCCCACACCAGCGCGAAGATGGCGACGCTGAGCAGGATGATCCCGGGGACGTCCATCCGCGAGTCGGGGTCGGTCGCCTGGTTGGGCCGGAGCAGCCACAGGCTGAGTCCCAGGGCGATCGCGCCGACCGGGGCGTTGATGAAGAACACGGCCTCCCAACCGAAGGTGCCCACCAGGACGCCCCCGAGGATCGGCCCGCCGGCCGTGGCCGCGCCGATGAGGCTGCCGAAGACGCCGAAGGCCCGGCCGAGCTTCTCCGGCGGGAAGCCGGAACGCAGCAGGCCCATCGCGGCGGGCAGCAGCAGGGCGCCGAAAACGCCTTGCAGGATCCGGAACACGACGAGCATGATGACGCCGAAGGACAGCGCGATCGCCACCGAGGAGAGCACGAACCCCACGACCCCCACGAGGTAGGTGCGCCGGTGGCCGAAGCGGTCACCCAGTTTGCCCGCGGTGATGAGGAAGACGGCGAGCCCGAGCAGGTAGCCGTGCGTGACCCACTGGAGTTCGGCGAGCGAGGCGCCCAGGGACGCGCCGATGGCGGGGTTGGCGACCGCGACGATGGTCCCGTCCAGGGCCACCATCATGACGCCGAAGGCGATGGCGACCAGGGTCCCCCACGGGCTGTTCCTCAGTCCCCCCGCCCGCTTCGATGGTGGAGCGGTGGTCTGTGCGGTCATGTGTCCCCCTTGCGACGTCTACCGCAAGATTATGGCAACCGCTGACATATTGCAGCAAGTGATTTTTGTCTGTGACTGACATTACATTGCGCGCGCTGGTATGCTCCAGGCAGAACGACCCTGGTGGAGGCGGCCATGAGCGCGACGAGCACTGAGGCACCGACCGGCGGCCTGCGCGAACGCAAGAAGGCCCAGCTGCACGACGCCCTGCTCGACACCGCCCTGCGCCTGTTCCACGAGCACGGCTACCAGGCGACCACCACCGAGGAGATCGCCGCCCGGGTGGGGGTCTCCCAGCGGACGTTCTTCCGCTACTTCCCCTCCAAGGAGGACATCCTGCTGGAGGCACTGGAGGGCGTGGACCGGCACCTCTTCGACGCCCTGCGCGAGCGCCCCGGCGACGAGCCCCCGCTCCTGGCCCTGCGCAACGCGCTGAGCGACCAGTGGGACCGGGTCGAGCGCGCGTCCATGCTCCTGCGGGGCGGCGCGGCCAAGCTCATGAAGCAGAACCCCGAACTCATGGCGGCGCACATGCGCTACTGCCACGTGCGGCAGAAGAAGCTCGCGGCCGTCGTCGCCGAGCGCGTCGGGGTCGACCCGGTCGCCGACCCGCGACCGGACCTGGTGGCCGCGGTGTTCTACGCGGCGGTGAACACGGGCGTGGGCGCGTGGGTCGCCGCGGACGCCGACTTCGACGACCTGCCGCGGACGTGCCTGGCCCAACTGGACCTGCTCCCGGAGGTGCTCGATGACGACTGGAGCACGCCGGGCTGAGCCCGGGCGACCGGATCACCGCACACCGGACACGGGGATGCCCCGCGGGCCGCATGGCCCGCGGGGCATCCTTCCTTCTGTTCTCGGGTCCGGCATCCATCGCTCTGGCCCCGGCGGTCACACGGGCTCAGAGGTCGGCGACGTCCGGGCTCGCCGCGGCGCGGACCGCCTCCCTGGCCTCCGCCGCGGTGGCGGCGGCCAGTGCGAGCCCGGCCAGGTGCCGGCACTCCTGCTTGGTGTGGTGCGCCAGCGCGTGGCGCACGGCGGGCAGCGCCGGAGCGGCCATCGACAGGCTCGTCGCCCCCAGCCCCACCAGCACCACCGCGAGCAGCGGGTCCGCCGCGGCCTCCCCGCACACACCCACCGCGCGGCCGGACCGCTCCCCCGCGCCGCCGACCGTGCCCACCAGCTCCAGCAGCGCGGGCTGCCACGGGTCGAGCAGGTCCGGCAGCGTGCCCAGGGTCCGGTCCGCGGCCATGGTGTACTGCGCGAGGTCGTTGGTCCCCAGGGACACGAAGTCGACCCGGGGCAGCAGGCGGTCCGCCAGCAGGGCGGCGCCGGGCACCTCGATCATGACGCCCGCCTCGGTGATCCCGGCCTCCCGGGCCAGCGCGACGAACTCCGCGGCCTCGGCCGGGGTGGACACCATCGGCGCCATCACGCGCACCCGCGCCCCGGACCCGTCGGCCGCGGCCCGGATCGCCGCCAGCTGGTCGGTCAGCAGCTCCGGGTGTACCCGGGCCGTCCGGAAGCCCCTCCGGCCCAGCGCCGGGTTGTCCTCCGGCCCGGTCCCCGCGAAGGCCAGCGGCTTGTCCGAGCCCGCGTCCAGTGTGCGCACGGTGACGGTACGGCCGTCGAAGGCCCGGAACAACCGCGCGTAGGCGGCGGTCTGCTCGGCCACCGTCGGCGGCTCGGCCCGGTCCAGGAACAGGAACTCGGTGCGCAGCAGCCCCACGCCCTCGCTGTCGTGGGCGCCCGCCTCGTCGGGGTCGCCCTCGCCCACATTGAGCAGCAGCGCCACCGGGGCACCGTCGGCGGTGCGGCCGGGTCCCGCGGAGTCGGCCAGGAGTTCGCGCCGGCGCCGGGCCCGCACCAGGACCGACGCGGACCGTTCCTCGTCCGGTTCGACGTCGATCCGGCCCGTGTCGCCGTCGACCGCGACCGGTGTCCCGTCGGTCAGGCCGTCGGCCCCCTCGCAGCCCACGACCGCGGGGATGCCGAGCGACCGCGCCAGGATGACGGTGTGGCTGGTGGGGCCGCCGTGCCTGGTGACGATCGCCAGCACCTGGTCGGTGTCGAGCTGGACGGTGTCGGCCGGGGCGAGGTCGTCGGCGACCAGCACGTGCGGCCGCCCGGGGTCGGGCAGGCCGGGCATCGGCAGGTCGAGCAGGTGGGCGACGGCGCGGTCGCGGATGTCGGCGAGGTCGGCGGCCCGCTCGGCCAGGTACCCCCCGGCCGCCAGCAGGAGTTCCTGGTAGGCACCGCAGGCGGTGTGGACGGCCCAGGCCGCGGGATCGCCCGCCTCCGTGCGCTCGGCCGTGCGGCGGGCCAGTTCGGGGTCGCGGGCCATGAGCGCCAGCGCGCCCAGGACCGCCGCGGCCTCCTCGCCCAGGCCCTCGGCCCGCGCATCGAACTGGGCGGCCACCCGTTCGAGGGCGTCACGGGCCCGGTCGGCCTCGGTGGCGGCGCCCGCCGAGGAGGGGCGGGTATTGGGCAGGGTCGGCGGCGCGGACATCCGCGCGACGGGGCCGACCGCGGCGCCGGGGGCCGCCGGGATCCCCTCCAGCCGGGACGCGCCCGCGCGGTCGGCCCCGGAGGCATCCGCGTGCTCGTGTCCCTCCGCGGAGGTGCCCTCGCGGGCGGCGTCCCTGGGTGTCGGGATGTCTGGGTGGCCGGTCTGCGGCATCATCGCTCCTGGCTCGGGTCGTCGATCGGTCTCGGCTCACCCCGGCCCAGGGCCTGGACCGGCGGGCGTGTGCGAATGCCTCGCCCACAGCCAACCGTGAAAGGCGCCGGGGCGCCAGTGGGCCGGAGCGGGCTCACGGCTGGATCGTCACCTTGATCGCGGTCCCCGCCGCGACGGTTTCGATGGCCTTGTGCACGTCGGACAGGCTCATCCGCTCGGTGATGAGGTCGGCGACGGGCACGGCGCCCGAGGAGATCAGCTCCAGAGCGCGGCGGTTGTGCGCCGGGCTGGAGCCATTCGCGCCGAAGATCGAGATCTCCCGGTAGTGCACGAGGTTGGAGTCGAGCTGGATGATCGGGTTGTCCTTGGGCAGGCCGCCGAAGAAGCTGACCCGGCCGCCGCGCGCCACCATGCGCAGTGCGTCCTCCTGGGCCCGCCCCGACGCGGCCGCGGTGATGACCACGTCCGCGCCCCGGTCACCGGTCAGGCGCAGGACCTCGGCCACGGGGTCGGTCTCCTCGCCGGCGATCGCCGCGTCCGGCCGGACGACGTCGGCCGACATGTCCAGGCGCCCCCGGTTGATATCGACCAGGAACACGCGGGCCGCGCCGCGGGCACGGGCCAGTCGCACGTGCAGGCAGCCGATGGGACCGGCGCCCATGACGACGACCGTGTCGCCAGTGCTGACGCCCGCGATCTCCTGGCCGTTGAGCACGCAGGCCAGCGGCTCGGCCAGCGACGCCTCGCCCATGTCGATGTTGTCCGGGACCCGGTTGACGCCGTCGACGGCGAGCACGGCCTCGGGGATGATCATGGACTCGGCGAACCCGCCGTCGTAGTGGTAGCCCATGGACTGCTGGCGGGAGCACACCGGCATCCGGCCGGCCTTGCACTCGTGGCAGGAACCGCACGGGATCGCCGCGATCACCTGGACGCGGTCGCCCTCGGCCCAGCCCGTGACGCCCTCGCCGATCTCGCTGATCCGGCCGGTGATCTCGTGCCCGATCACGCGCGGCGGGTCGATGTGGTGGTGGCCGTGGCGGGAGATCTTCACGTCCGTGCCGCAGGTGGAGCAGTTGGCGACGGCGATCTTGAGCTGCCCGGGGCCCACGGTCGGTTCGGGTGCCTGCTCGAGGCGGATGTCACCGGGGGCGTAGAAGCGGGCGACGAGCATGGTGGGGCCTTTCGTGGTGGTGGACGGGCTCCCCGCGCCGAGAACGGCGGCGCGGGGAGCCCGGGCGCGGGCGGGGGAGTGGACCGCCGCGCCGGTGGGGACGGCTCGATGGGGCGTACGCGCGACACGGGGCACGGTGCCTGCGCGGACGCGGGTGGACAGGGACGACGCGGTCCGGACGAAGCGGTCGGAGCCGGAACGACCCGGACGGACCGGCCCGCGCCGAGGCGGACACGACCGACGCGAGCTCAGGGCGCGAGGGCCCTGCCTCAGGCGTCCGTTCCGGGGCCGAGCAGGGCGAGGACATCGGACGGCGCCGACGCCGTCCGCAGCCGTTCGGCCCGCGCGGGGTCGCTGAGCACGGTCGCCAGGGCCGAGAGGACCCCGATGTGCTCGCCCCCGGAGGCGGCGATGCCGACCGCCAGGTACACGGTGTTGCCGTCCCAGTCGACCCCGTCGGGGAACTGGACGACGGCCAGCGCGGTCTCCTTGATCAGCGCCCGCGAGGCGTCCGTCCCGTGCGGGATGGCGACGCCCTCGCCGAGGAACGTGCTGACCGAGGCCTCGCGCTCGTGCATCGCGGGCACGTAGCCGGGCTCGACCGCGCCCAGGTCGACGAGCAGGGCACCGCACTGGTCGATGGCGTCCGTCTTGTCGGCCGCGGTGCGGCCGAGCCGGACTGCGTCGGCGGTCAGCGCGAGATCAGTCGGCAAGGGAACCGCCCTCCTTGATCGCCTGCTCCAGACGGGTGAACGCCGGGTCGCCCATGAACATCTGGAAGCCGATGACGACCTTGTCCGGGAGGTTGCCCTGCGCGCGGCCCAGGAGGCCCGCGTGGCACAGCACCACGTCGGCGTCGCCGGGCACGCGGTCCACCTGGGAGTGCTCGACGGTCACGCCGTACGGCTTGAGCGTGCGCTGGAGCTGACTGGTGAGCATGACACTGCTGCCCATGCCGGCGTCGCAGGCGACGACGACCTTGCGGATGTCCGAACCTTGGATGGTGGTCATGACGTGGCCTCCTTGTTGTGCTGTGCGGTGGCCGCCTCCTGCTTCTCCTTGGCCGCGCGCCGCTCGGACCGGCCGAAACCGAGCAGGACCGAGGCGAGGGCGAAGGAGACGAGGGTGGCGATGGTGACGCCCGCCAGGACGGCGAGGTGGTCCCCGCGCGGGGTCACCGCCATCAGGGCGATGATGCTGCCGGGAGCGGGTGTGGCCAGCAGCCCGGCGTCCAGGACCATGAAGGTGGCGACACCGGACATGCCGCCGCCGATCGCGGCGAGGATGAGCTTCGGCTGGGCGAGGATGTACGGGAAGTAGATCTCGTGGATCCCGCCGAAGAAGTGGATGAGGATCGCGCCGGGCGCGGTGGCACGGCTGATCTTGGGCCCGAAGAACAGGCAGGCCAGCAGGATGCCGAGGCCGGGGCCGGGGTTGGTCTCGATGAGGAACTCGATGGCCTTGCCCTGCTCCGCCACCCGGGCCACGCCCAGCGGCCCCAGGACGCCGTGGTTGAGGGCGTTGTTGAGGAAGAGGACCTTGGCCGGCTCGACGATCACCGACACCAGCGGCAGCACGCTCATGTCGATGAGGAACTGCACGCCGGCACCGAGGCCGCGGGCGATGGCGGTGACCGCCGGGGCGACCGCGTAGACACCGAGGATCGCCAGGAGCCCGCCCAGGATGCCCGCGCTGAAGTTGTTGACCAGCATCTCGAAGCCCGTGGGAGTGCGGGGCTGGATGACCTGGTCGAGCTTCTTCATCAGGTAGGCACCCAGCGGGCCCATGACCATGGCGCCGAGGAACATCGGCATGTCCGCGGCGATGATGACGCCCATCGCGGCGACCGCGCCGACGACACCCCCGCGGCGGTCGTGGACCAGGTGGCCGCCGGTGTAGGCGATCAGCAGCGGCAGGAGGTAGGTGATCATCGGTCCGACGAGCTCGGCGAGCGTCGCGTTGGGGGCCCAGCCGCTCTCGATGAACAGGGCCGTGAGAAGGCCCCAGGCGATGAAGGCGCCGATGTTGGGCATCACCATGCTCGACAGGAAGCTGCCGAAGCGCTGGACGCCGGACCGCACTGACGCCATGCGCTCGTTGGTCTGCTGGTTGGACATGGGGGGACCTCCTGGGAGGTGGGCCGGCGAGGGTGCCGGCCGGATGGTGGTGAAGGGATGGTGATGACAGGCGGTGGTGAGGGATGGTGGTCAGACCGTGAGAACCGTCGGTCCGGCGGACTCGAGTTCGTCCGCGAGTCCTGCGGCGAGGCCGGTGTCGGTGATGATCTTGTCGAGCTGCTCCACGCCCGCGAAGCGCGCGAAGTGGTCGTTGCCGACCTTGGTGTGGTCGGCGAGCAGGAGCGCCCTTCGTGAGGAGGCGATCATCGCCCGTTTGACCTCGGCCTCGGCCGTGTCCGGTGTGGTGAGACCGCGTTCGACGGAGATTCCGTTGGCGGCCATGAAGGCCACGTCCACGAAGGACTCCGACAGTGAGCGCAGGGCCCACGCGTCGACGGTGGCCTGCGTGCGGTTGCGCAGGCGGCCACCGAGCAACATGAGGTTGATGTTGGTTCGTGTGGTGAGTGTGAGTGCGATGGACAGGGAGTTGGTGACCACGGTGAGTTCGCGATCGGTCGGCAGCTGCTCGGCCAGGCGGCCGGTGGTGGTGCCGGCGTCGAGGAGGATGGCGCCCTCCTCGGGGAGTTCGTCCAGCGCGGCCTTGGCGATGCGCTCCTTCTCCTCGGTCAGTACGGAGTCGCGCACGTTGAGGGTGGGCTCGAAGCCCAGCCGCTCGACGGGAATCGCGCCACCGTGGACCCTGCGC
The DNA here is from genome assembly GCF_013410755.1 of Nocardiopsis aegyptia. Taxonomy (GTDB): domain Bacteria; phylum Actinomycetota; class Actinomycetes; order Streptosporangiales; family Streptosporangiaceae; genus Nocardiopsis; species Nocardiopsis aegyptia. The sequence continues at coordinate 4,268,923 of NZ_JACCFS010000001.1, read as the reverse complement.
AGGACACCGTGGCGTTCGAGTGCCGTGAGATCGCGCCGGATGGTCTCGTAGGTGACGTCGAACTCCGAGGTGAGCCCCGTGACGTCGACCCGGCCGTCATGGCGGGCACGTTCGAGGATCACCTGCTGGCGTTCTTCCGCGTACATGTTGGATCACCTGTGTTTCGGTGTGGTTTTCAGTGAGTTTAGTCGTGTTGCCCAGGACACACAAGTGCCAAATCCACCCAATGTCCCAGCAACGCCCACCAGTGGCCCCCGAGCGGCCTTCCGCCCTCGATCGCCCACACCAGGGCCTCCACCAGGGATGACAGGGTGAAATACTCATCGCAGAACCCTGCCGGTGCCTGCGCCCGCCTGCCTGCCCCCAGGGCAGGCGAGTATTGACATACGCAACCAAAACCACATAATCGAAGACACTCACACAGACACACACGGGCCGCGCAGACCACAGTCGAAGAGAGCCATCGATGATCCTGACCCTCACGCCGAACCCCAGCGTGGACCACACCCTGGAGGTGGACGGCCTCGTCCGGGGCGAGGTCCTGCGGGTGCGCGCGACCCGTGCCCACCCCGGGGGCAAGGGAGTCAACGTGGCGCGCGCGCTCAGCGGCGCGGACGTCCCCACCCGGGCCGTCCTCCCCGTCGGCGGAGGCGGCGGCGCCGAGCTGTCCGCCCTGCTCGGCGGCCTGCCGCGCGCCACCGTCCCGATCGAGGGAGAGACCCGGGCCAACATCACCGTCGCCGAGCCCGACGGCACCACCACCAAGCTCAACGCCCCCGGCCCCGTCCTGTCCCCCACCGAGGTCGGCGCCCTGCTCGCCGTGGTGGAGGACGAGCTGACCAGGGGCCCCGACTGGATCGTCGCCTGCGGCAGCCTGCCGGGCGGCGCGACCGCCGACTTCTACGTCCGCGTCGCGGAGCTGGCCGCCCGGTACGGCGTCCCGCTCGCACTGGACTCCTCCGGCGAACCGCTGGCCGAGGCCGCGCACGCGGGTTCGGTGGCCCTGCTCAAGCCCAACCACGAGGAGCTGGAGGAGCTGGCCGGACGCGACCTGCCCACGGTCGGGGACGTCGTGTCGGCGGCCAGGGAGGTGCTGTCCTGGGGCAACGAACAGGCCCTGGTGACTTTGGGCGGACATGGCGCGATACTCGTCGACGACACGTGCAGCTGGTGGGCGCGTGGTCCCCTCGTCCGCGCGCGCAGCACGGTGGGCGCCGGCGACTGCGCCCTGGCCGGCTTCCTCAGCCAGGACGGTCCCCCCGACAAGGGACTGGCGCGTGCCGTGTCCTGGGGAGCGGCGGCGGTGTCCCTGCCCGGGACGACCGTTCCCACCCCCGAGGACGTCGCCGCCCACGAGACCACCGTGGTGGCCGAACCCGACCCGCACCAGCGGATCGACCGGCTCTGACACACCCCCGTTCCACCGACAGAAAGGACCCACATGCCGACCCAGCGCACCGTGACCATCGGCTCCCGGCTCGGGCTGCACGCCCGACCGGCGACCCTGTTCGTCAAGGCGGTCAACGAGACCGGCCTACCCGTCTTCATCGCCCGCCCGGACCAGGACCCGGTGGACGCGCGCAGCATGCTGGCCGTGATGGCGCTGGGCGCCAACCACGGCGAGACGGTCACTCTGACCTGCGACGACGCCGAGGAAGGCGCCGCCGACCGGGCGCTCGACGAGCTGGTGGAGCTGCTGTCCTCGGACATGGACGACGCCTGAACCGACCCGGCTGACGGGGCCCGCACAGCCCCGGGCCGGCCACGGCCGGTGGGCGCGCCCGGTAGCGCCCATCACCGACCGTCCTCACCGTCCCCCCGGTACCGCCTCCCCGCTCCCCCGTTCGCGCCGGCCGGTCACTTGCCCGCTCGCCGTCGCTCGCCACCCGCCGCGCCCCTGAGCGCTTCGCAGCGCGCCCGCGCGCCGCGAGTGTCAGCGCCCGAGGCCGTCGAGCAGCGGCCGGGTCGGGTCCCAGCCCAGGCCCCGGCGTCGAGCGGCGATCCCCGACAGCGCCTCCAGCACCACGCGGTTGCCCAGGATCGCCGTGATGTCGGCGTGGTCGTGGTCGGGCGAGACCTCGACGATGTCCAGGCCCACGACCGGCAGCTCCACACAGATCCGGCGCACCGCGTCGAGCAGCTGCCGCGAGGTCATCCCGCCCGGTTCCGGAGTGCCGGTGCCGGGTGCCATGCCCGGGTCGACGACGTCGACGTCGACGGACAGGAACACCCCCTCGCACTCGTCGGTGGCCAGCGCGAACACCTCGTCCAGGCAGGCGTCCAGCCCGCGGGCGCCCATCTCGCTCATCTCGTAGCAGCGCATGCCCTGCTCCGCCATCCACGCGAGGGTCTCCGGCTCGGGCCAGTAGCCGCGCAGGCCCATCTGGACGAACCGGTCGCCGCGCACGGCACCGGACTCGATGAGCCGCCGCATGGGCAGGCCGTGGCCGAGCAGCGAACCGAAGTCGATGTTCCCCGTGTCGGCGTGCGCGTCGAAGTGGATGACCGAGACCCGCCCCCAGCCGTGGTGGCGGGCGACCCCCTGTACGTCGGGCAGGGCGATGGTGTGGTCGCCGCCCAGCATCACGGGGATCTTCCCGGCGGCCGCGATGCGGGTGACCGCGTCGCCGACCTTCTCGACCATGCCCTCGATGTCGCCGTTGAAGCAGTCGACGTCGCCCGCGTCCCGGGTGTTGAGCTCGTACAGGCCGTCGGTGCGCAGGGCCAGGTGCGGCCGGCGCCCGTCGTGGGGCAGGTAGTCGGTGCCGCGTAGCGCGCGCGGCCCGAACCGGGTCCCCGCGCGGTAGGAGGTCCCGCCGTCGAAGGGCACCCCCATGATGACGGCCTCGGAGTCCGCCCAGGTGGCGGGCTCGTCGAGGTCGCACTTCCCGATCCCCAGGAAGGTGTGGTCGGGGCCGAACAGCTGTGCGTGGCGGGTCATTCGTTCTCCGTCGTGGTCGGTGCGGACTCGTGCGCGGTCGGGGCGGACGCCCGTCGGCTCCGCACGAGCAGGTAGTAGGTGAGTGCGGCGGCGGGACCGCCGAGCAGGGACAGGTCGGCGCCGAGGAGGCCGGCCAGCGGCCCCGTCCACAGCACCGAGTCGACGGCCGACGCCGCCAGGACCACCCCGGTCACCAGGGCGGCCAGCCCCGCGCGGTGGAATCCCCTGGTGTAGCGGTAGGCGCCGCCCGAGCGGGCGTAGAGGCCCTCGACGTCGTAGTGGGCGCGGCGCAGCCCCAGATCGGCGAGGAAGACCCCCGCCCACGGCGCGAAGACCACGACCATCACCGACAGGAAGGCCAGAAGGGCCTCGGTGAAGTCGACGACGAACAGGGCGACCGACGACCCGGCGGTGACCAGGACGACCTGGACGAGGACCGTCCGGGCCCGGTCGAGGGGCACGCCCAGGACCTGCAGGTTCAGGCCGGAGGAGTAGAGGGTCATGATCGTGTTGGTGACGCAGCCGCCCACGACGACCAGCAGGAACGGGACCTGGAACCAGACGGGCAGGAGCCCGGCGACGGCGGCGACCGGGTCGGCGGACGCGCCGACCTCGACCCGGGTGGCGGCGGCGATCCCGATGATCCCCAGGGCCGTGGCCGGGACCATCGCCCCGAGCCCGGTGGCGGCCGTGATCCCGCGTCCGGGGCTCGTGCGCGGCAGGTAGCGGGAGAAGTCGGCGCAGATCGCGATGTAGGACAGCGGTCCGCCGGAGACGGCGATGACCAGGCCGAGGGACCAGGCCCACAGGCGCGGTGCGTCGGTCCCACCGGAGGACAGGTCGGCCTGCGGCAGCACCAGGGCGCCCAGCACCGCCGTGCACACGACGAGTCCGATGGCGAGCCAGCGCTGCATGACCTCGACGGTGGCGTGGCCGAGCACGGCGACGCCGGCGGTGCACACGATCATCAGCACGAGCCCGGCCACCAGGGTCGGCGATCCGGTTCCCAGTCCCGCCAGTCCGCCGAGGACGGCGAGGGCCAGGACGCCCACGACCGTGTTGAGGATGATGTAGCCGATGCTGACGAGCCAGTTGATGACGGCCACCGGGTAGTTGCCCCACCGGCCGAAGGCGGCACGGGCCACGACCAGGGTCGGTGCTCCGGCGCGGGCACCGGCGATGGCGGCGGCGCCGACGAGGAAGAACGCCAGGTTGCCGACCGTGAAGATCGTGACGGCCGCCCAGAACCCCAGGCCGAGTCCGACGACGAGGGCGCCGTTGATGACGAAGGTGAAGGTCAGGTTGGCGCCGAACCACACCCAGAACAGCTCGCGCGGACCGCCGTGCCGGTCGGCGTCGGGGATCTGCTCCATCCCGTGCGCCTCGACGCGGAAGACCTCGTCGGCGGCGACGCCGGTGGTCGGCGGACGGATGCCGTGGGGGTCGGACATGCGTGCTCCTCCGGTTGCTGACTTTAAAATCAGTTCCCTGATGTTAAAGTCAGCCAGGAAGCCGACACAAGACCCGGGTGGTAAAGAATGGGCACATGACCAGTCCCGACACCCGCACGCGCATCCTGGACGCCGCCGTCGAACTCATCGCCCGCGACGGCTACGACGGTGTGCGCCTGGCCGAGATCGCCAAGCGCGCGGGGGCCTCCACGGCCCTGCTGCACTACCATTTCGCCAACCGGCCGCAACTGCTCGCCGCCGCCATCACGCACTCCCTGGACCGGGAGCGGGCGCGCGCCGAGCGCAGGGCGCACGACCAGGAACGCTCCTCCCCCGCCGAGCGCGTCGCCGACCAGATCGACTTCTGGCTGCCGATCAGCCCCGACGACGTGCGCGAGTGGCTGCTGTGGAGCGAGTTGGAGGGCCGCGCGGTCCGCGACACCGACCTCGCGGCAGCGCTCACCGGCCTGTACGCGCGACTGCGCGAACCCCTGGTGGCGGCGATCGCGATGGGCGTGTCCACCGGGGAGTTCGGCCCGTGCGATCCGGAGGAGGCCGCCGCGGTGGCGCATGCCCTGCTCGGCGGGATGACGGTGCGGCTGCTGGCGCGCGACCCGGGCCTGACCCTGCCCGCCGCGCGCGACCTCGCCGGGCGGCAGGTCGCGCTCACCGTGGGCTACGCGGGCAGGCTGCCGTTCGCCGACCGCGAGGTGCCGACGCACGTCCCCGACCCGGGCCTGGAACCGGCACCGCCCCGCCGCCGCGCCGCCCGCACCCCACGCCCCGGGGCGTGAGGCGGACGGCTGGAGGCGGGGCGAGTGCGGGGACGGGCCGCAGGAGAGGGGGCGCCGACCGGGGCCGCCCCTTTCCCTACTCCTTGACCCGGTGGACCTTGTGCTGGGCGGCCTGTGCGCGCGGGCGCACCACCAGGAGGTCGATGTTCACGTGCGAGGGCCGGGTGACCGCCCACACGATGGTGTCGGCGACGTCCTCGGCGCTGAGCGGGTCGGGCACCCCGTCGTAGACCGCCTCCGCGGCCTCGGCGTCACCGCGCAGCCGGTTGAGTGAGAACTCCTCGGTCTTGACCATGCCCGGCGCCACCTCCAGCACGCGTACGGGCTCGCCGCACAGTTCGAGCCGCAGGGTGGCGGCCAGGGTGTGCGCGCCGTGCTTGGCGGCCACGTAGCCGCCACCGCCCTCGTAGACCACGTGCCCGGCCACGGAGGACACGACGAGCACCGTGCCGCCGCCGCTCTCGACCAGCTTCGGCAGCAGCGCCTGCGTCATGTGGAGCACGCCCAGGACGTTGACCTCGTACATCGCGCGCCAGTCGGCGGGGTCGCCGGTGGCGACGGTCTCCCTGCCGATCGCTCCGCCCGCGTTGTTGACCAGGACCGAGCAGGAGGGCAGGGCCTCGGCGAAGGCGTCCACGGCCGAGCGGTCGGTGACGTCGAGGACCTCGGCGCGGGCGCTGTGGCCCTCCTTGACGATCTCCTCGGCCAGGGCCTCGATCCGGTCGGCGCGCCGGGCGACGAGGACCACGTCGTAGCCCTCGGCCGCGAGTCCGCGCGCGGTGGCGGCCCCGATCCCACTGCTGGCGCCGGTCACGACTGCGGTCGCTGTCATGTTCTTCGTCCTCCCCGGAAGTGTCGCTGTCGCGCCGAGCGTATCCAGTGGCGGCGGGCCGGCCCTCCCCGGACCGCCGATGCGCGGCGGGAAGGGCGGGCCGGCCGGTTCGCCTCAGACCAAGACCGAAGAAACGTTGCGTTCACTAAACCGGAGGGCTAGCCTATTAGAGAACTCATCGTTCTCTAGTGGAGGAGGCTCTGTGGCACAGCGGACGACCTCCATCGCACTCGCCCTGCCGGGCCTGCTCCTGGCCATGCTGCTGGCGGCCCTCGACCAGACCGCCATGGCGCCCGCGCTCCCCGAGATCGCCGGTGACCTGGGCGGACTGGAGCAGATGCCCACGGTCGTGACCGCCTACCTGGTCGCCGCCACGGCCGTGATGCCCCTCGTCGGGCGGCTCGGCGACCGCTACGGCCGCAAGCCCCTCATCCAGGCGGCCGTCCTGCTGTTCGTTGTCGGCGCGCTCATGGCCGCCACCGCCACCACCCTCCCCGGGTTCGTCACCGCCCGCGTCGTGCAGGGCCTGGGCGGCGGAGGTCTGATGATCGGCGCGCAGGCGATCGTCGGAGAGATCGTCAGCCCCCGTGAACGCGGCCGCTACCTGGGCCTGTTCGGCGCGGTCTACGTGGTCGCGGCGGTGGGCGGCCCCCTGCTCGGCGGGGTCGTGGTCGACCACCTGTCCTGGCGGTGGATCTTCGCCGTCCACCCACCGCTCGGCCTGGTCACCCTGGTCGCCCTGAGCCTCACCCTGCGGCTGCCGCGCCCCGAGGGCCGCCCGCCGGTCGACTACGCCGGCGCCGCGGCCCTGGCCGCGACCGTCGTCGGGGTGGTCCTGACCGCCGACCGGCTCGCCCGCCCCGACGCCTACCCCGCGTGGGCGCTGCCCGCCCTGCCGGCCGGCACCGTCGTCGTACTCGGGCTGTGGGCGGTGACCGCCATGCTCGCGCGCGACCCCGTGCTGCCCCCGCGCCTGCTGCGCGAGCGCGCGTTCGCCCTGCCCGTGGCCGTGAGCTTCCTCGTCGGGTTCGGCCTGTTCGGCACCCTCACCTACGTTCCCGCCTACGCCCAGGTCAGCCTGGGCACCACCGCCACCCGGGCCGGGCTGCTGGTCACCGCGATGATGGCCGGCGCGCTCGTCAGCACGGTCGTGTCGGGGCGGCTGATCACGCGTACCGGCCGCTACCGCGGCTACCCGATCGCCGGGACGGCCGTCGCGGCGATCGGCCTCACCCTGTTGGGCGTGTTCGGTGCGGGTCTGATCGGCGCCGGCCTGGGCACGGGCGCTCTGACCGCGTTGCTGGTGCTGGTGGGACTGGGGATCGGTCTGGTGATGCAGGTGGTCATGCTCGCCGCGCAGAACGCGGTCGACCACGCCGACCTGGGCGCCGCCACCTCCGCCGTCCTCTTCCTGCGCCAGGTGGGCGCGAGCGTCGGTGTGGCCGTCGTCGGCGCCCTGATCACCCGCTCCTTCGACGCACGGGTGCCGGAGGGCGTCGGCGACCCGCGAGCGCTCTCCCCCGAGGCGATCGCCGCCCTGCCCGAGCCCACGCGCGGGCTCGTGGAGTCGGCCTTCGGATCCGCCGTGCCGTCCGCCCTGCTCGCGATGGCGCCCCTCCTGGGCCTGGCGTTCCTGCTCACCCTCGCCTTCCCCGCGCTCCCCCTGCGCACCACGGCCCACACCGCACTCGACAAGGAGTCCCGATGACACACGACCGACTCGTCTCCCCCTTGGCGTCCTTCGGGTCCGCCGACCTCGCCGAGGTCGGCGGCAAGGGCGCCAACCTGGGCGAACTGCTGCGCGCGGGGCTGCCCGTCCCCCCTGGGTTCGTCGTCACCACCGACGCCTACGCCGCCGCGGCCCGCGCGGTCGGGCTCGACGCGAAGCTGGCCGCCGGGTTCGGTGGCGGGGCCGCGCCCGCCGCTTCGGTGCCCGCCGCCGAGCTGCGGGCCGACCTGGAGGGCGCGCCCGTCCCCGACGACCTGCGCGCCGCGATCACCGCCGCCTACACCGCCCTGGGCGCCGACGTCCCCGTGGCCGTCCGTTCCAGCGCCACCGCCGAGGACCTGCCCGGCGCGGCCTTCGCCGGCCAACAGGACACCTACCTCAACGTCATCGGCGCCGACGCGGTCGTGGACGCCGTCCGCCGCTGCTGGGCCTCGCTGTGGACCGAGCGGGCCGTCGCCTACCGCCGCGAGCGCGCCATCGACCCCGCCGAGGTGCGGATCGCGGTGGTCGTGCAGACCATGGTGGAGTCCGACGTCGCCGGGGTCATGTTCACCGCCGACCCGGTCACCGGCGCCCGCGACCGGATCATCGTCGACGCGGGAGCCGGCCTGGGCGAAGCGGTGGTCTCCGGCCTGGTGACCCCCGACCACTACGTCCTGGACGAGCGCGGCGCGCTGGTCGACTGGTCGCCGGGGCGCGGCGAGGTGGTCATCCGCTCCGAGGCCGGGGGCGGCGTGGTCCACGACTCCCCCACCGGAGCCGACGGCGCCCAGGGGCGGCTGCTCACCGACGAACAACTGGCCGTGCTCGCCGGTCACGCCCGCACGATCGCCGCGCACTTCGGCCGACCCCAGGACATGGAGTGGAGCATCAGCGACGGGCGCGCCTTCATCGTCCAGGCCCGCCCGATGACGGCCCTGCCGCCGCCGTCGGTCCCGCTCAACCGGCGCCAGCGCCTGCTGGGGCCGGTCCTCACCGAGTACATCCCCACGCGCCCGTACCCCATGGACGTGAGCACGTGGCTCGGATTCGGTCCCGCGAGGATGATGCGGGACCTCCTGGCCGACCTCGGTGTGGCCGCCGCCTTCGATGACTTCCTCCGGGAGGAGGACGGGGTGGTCGTGGAACTCGTCCCGCCCGCGCCCCACCCCACGCCGCGCGCCCTGCTGACGCCCTTCAAGCTGGCCCACCGGGCCCGGACGCACGACATCAACACCTGGCGGGAGGACCCTGTCCTGGCGCGCTTCCTGCGCGACGCCGACGAGCTGGACGGGCTCGACCTGCGCGCCCTGACCTGGCCGGAGCTACTGCGTGTACCCCAGCGGGCGACCGACCTCATGGGGCCGTGCCGCGAGCTGCGGGCGGCCTACCTGCCCAGCGTGGCCATCACCATGGGACGGCTCACGGCCGCCATCACGCTCCTGGGGCGCAGGTCGCTGCTGGGCGACCTGATCGGCGGGGCCAGTACCCGGACCGAGGACGCCAACCAGGCCCTGCAGGACCTCGCCGACCGGGTGCGGGCCGTGCCCGAACTGCGCGAGCTGTTCGCGACCGCGGAACCGGCCGAGGTGCTGGCCGCCGTCCGCGAGGGCACCGTTCGCGAGGGCACCGGCCCCGTGGCCGCGTTCGGCGACGAGCTGGACGCCTACCGGCGCGAGTTCGGGCGGCGCGAGACGGCCACCCCGCTCCTGGTCAGCCCGCCCACGCTCGCCGAGTCGCCGGAGAGCGTGCTCGGCCTGGTGCGGGTCCTGGTGGACCAGCCGCGGGGCGAGGACCGGGGATCCCGGTCGGAGCGGGCGCTGGCACGTCTGCTCACCCACCCTCTGCTGCGCGGAGCGCGAGCCCGCAAGCGGATGACCCGGTGGGTCCGCGCCGCCCAACAGGGCATGGCCTTCCGCGAGGACTCGCACTTCTACTTCACGGCGAGTCTGCCCGCCCTGCGCCGGTCGCTGCTGGAGATCGGCGCCCGGTTGGAGAAGGCGGGGGTGGTGGACGAGCCCTTCGACGTCTTCCACCTGCGCATGGAGGAGGTCCGGGAGGTCGCCGACGTCGAGACGATGCCGGCCGAGCAGGCCGAGCGGCTGCGGACACTCGTACGCTCCCGCGCGGCGAAGCGCGCCGAGCTCACCGGCGTGCGCATGATCGATCCGGCCCGCGTCTTCCCGCCGAAGAACACGGGGAACGCCCTGGTCACGGGCGCCCCGGCCAGCGCGGGCACCGCGACGGGAACGGCACGGATCATCCTCGACGCCACGGACTTCCACCGGTTGGACAGCGGCGACGTGCTGGTGTGCCCCTACACCAACCCGTCGTGGACGCCTCTCTTCCAGCGGGCGGTGGCGGTGGTCGTGGACACGGGGGCGGTCGCCTCGCACGCCGCGATCGTGGCGCGCGAGTACGGCATCCCGGCGGTCATGGGTTCCGGCACGGGGACCACCACCATCAACGACGGCGACCGGATCACCGTCGACGGCGGGACCGGCCGGGTCACGCCGGCTTCGTAGGATTCGGTCATGGCCGCCGAACCGCAGACCACCGACCACCGCAAGCGCCCCCGCCGCCGCGGCGACGCCCTGATCGCGGCCATCCTGCACGCGACCGTCCAGGAGCTGGAGGAGCGGGGCTACGCGGCGCTGACCATGGAAGGCGTCGCCGAGCGGGCCCGCGCCAGCAAGGCCTCGCTCTACCGGCGCTGGCCCACGCGCGCCGAGCTGGTGATGGACGCGGTCTACAGCGTGATCCCCGACCCGGGCGAGCTCCCGGACACCGGCGAGCTGCGCGGCGACCTGATCTCGGTCCTCACGCGCACGGCCCGCCTCCTCGACGGCCCCGCCGGCCAGGCCCTACGCGGCCTGATGGCGGAGGTGTTGCCATCTCCCGAGCGGATGGGGCAGGTCCGCGCCCACGCCCAGGGGATGGGCCGCCAGATGATGGAAGAGGTCACCCGTCGGGCCGTCCACCGGGGGGAGATCAGCCCGGAGGCGTTGGCGCCCCGCCGCATGGAGGTGGGACAGGCCCTGCTGAGGAACCACTTCCTCTTCCACCACGAGCCCATCAGCGACGAGATGGTCGAAGAGATCGTGGATGAGGTCCTGCTGCCCCTCTTCAACACCAGCCCCGTGAACTCCGCTACGTAACTAATTATCCACAGTCCGGAGTCACGGGGCCCAACCGTCTCACTCCGCGCATAGAATCGCACTTCAGAAACAACCCGGATCCTACGACGTGGACTTTCTCTCCAGACCCCTGGAAACCGTCCGTGCTCTCATGCCACCATCTAGGCTGGCTGCACACTTATCGATCGGGTGTTCGACGAGTGTCATGCCACGGCGCGTTCTGCCGTGGCTCAACCAGCAGGAGGAGTCAGAATGCCGGACGGGGCAGGCGCGTACACCTCAGTGGAGATCTGCGCTGGAGCGGGTGGCCAAGCGGTCGGCCTGCACAACGCCGGGTTCCACCACCGCGCACTGATCGAGGTCGACCCCCACGCCGTCCAGACCCTTGAGCACAACACCCGCAAACACGGTTGGAAAGACTGCGAGATCCTTCCGTGGGACCTGACCGACTTCGAGATGGACGACCTCAAGAAGGTCCTCGGAGGCGAGCAGCTGGCACTTCTAGCTGGCGGCGTCCCGTGCCCGCCCTTCTCCCTGGCTGGCAAGCAGCTCGGCGAAGACGATGAGCGCGATCTGTTCCCCGTCATGCTCGACATGGTCGAGGAACTGGAGCCCCGCGCCGTGATGATCGAGAACGTGCGCGGCCTGCTCGAGCCCGAACACAAGTTCAGCGGCTACCGAGACAGGATCCGCGCACGGCTGGAGAGCCTGGGCTACCGGATCCTCGGCTGGAACGTGCTTGAGGCTCGCGACTACGGCGTCCCTCAACTACGGCCGAGGGCCATCCTGGTGGCCATGAAGGAAGCGGAAGCGGCCCACTTCCTCCCTGCCCGGGGCAGCGGGAAGCTCGTCACGGTGGCAGAGGCCCTCGACGAGACCATGCGCGCCCGGTTCGGGAACTCCGCCAAGGGCCGTCAGCACTACAAGGAGTGGCTGCGCAAGGCCCAGGCGAAGGGGACGGTCGCTCCCACGCTCGTCGGAGGGTCGAAGAAGCACGGCGGCGCGGACTTGGGGCCGACTCGCGCCAAGCGTGCGTGGGCCGAACTCGGCGTCGACGGCCACGGGGTAGCCGACCCGCACGGCCAGACCAAGGACCAGGAACGGGACCTGTACGGGGAGCGGGGCCCCAAGCTGACAGTGCAGCAGGCCGCGATCATCCAGGGCTTCCCCACAGACTGGGAGTTCCAGGGACGCAAGACGGCCGCCTACCGCCAGGTCGGCAACGCCTTCCCGCCGCCCGTCGCCCAGGCCGTCGGAGAGTCCATCATCCGCGCGCTCCGGGCGTTCGACGCCGACGCAGAGCAGCCAGAGGAGCAGTTCGAGGGGCTAGTCGAGGACCTTGCCCCCCGACAGCTCACGCTTACGCGCTGAGACTGCCTCCGTCACGACGTCTGCGCACTCGGCGGGGTCCTGGTGCTCCCAGAACCGCAGGACCAGCCACCCTGCCTCCGCCAAACGCTCGTCGGTGTCGCGGTCACGCTGGGCGTTCCCGCCGATCTTCGCGTCCCAGTAGTCGGGGTTGGTCTTGGGAGGGACGAAGTGCTCCGGGCACCCGTGCCAGAAGCATCCGTCCACGAAGACCGCCACCCTGGTGGGGCCGAAGAGCAGGTCAGCTGTGCGCCGCATGCCGGGCAGCGGCTTGGCCGCGACCCGGTAGCGCAGGCCAGCCGCGTGTACTAGGCGGCGGATGGCGATCTCCGGCTTGGTGTCCCGGCTCCGGTTTCCTCGCATGCTGCGCCGGTTGGCAGCTGACGAGGCCCACGAGCCTTCCGGGGCCCGCCAGAAACCGGATTCGTCTGCGTTGTCCACCTGCTCAGTCATACCTTCGGAAGTAGGGGAGCTGGTTCGACCGGGTCGGTTTCAGTAGCAAGCACCCACCAGTCGTCGTCGATGAACGCTTTCGGCCTCTCCTCTCCAGTGTGCGTGCCGGCACGGACCACCCTGGATGAGACGAACTCGCCGGGCCCCGGGACAGGGAGTCCCAACTGCTCCGCAATGGTTGCGTGCCCCTTGTACTGCCCGAGGATGATGATGCCCTCCGGGCGAAGGTTGGAGCGGGACCCGCCGTTGCCGCGGACCCGCTTCATGTAGTCATCCTGCTGCGCGACCGTCGCCACGACTGCCCGCCTGATGAGGGTCCCCTGCGCCCGACGGAACAGTTCGTCGACCCGCTTCGCTCCGGACCCAGGTGCGAAGATCGCCTCGACGTCCCCGTCGGGCAGGTGCAGAAGCGCGTTCACGGGCAGCGGGGCATCGGCGAAGAGCCATCGAACAGCCTGGCGGCCCTGCTTGTTCAGATAGCGCTTGGCATCGCGGTTTTGGCCTCCGCCCAGCAGGTCCTCCCTCGCCCGGACCAGGCCCGCTGACCAACGCGACTCGCTGTCGCTGGCCCACAGCACGAGGCAGAGCTTGCCGACCGCCTCGGGCGGAATCATCCACGAACCGTGCTTCTGCGAGTACTTGCAGTCGACGTCGATGTCGCAGATGCGGTAGTCCAGCTCCTGGCCTCCCGGGAACTTGAATTTCCGTTGGAGGTTGATCTCTACCAGCGTGCCGAAGTGCGTCTTCTCCGTCTTGTGGAGCTGGTCCCAGCGGTAGCGCCCGGTCCGCTGCCCGTCCAACAGCATGTCGAAAGTACTGCGCAGAGCATCCGCGAATCGGCGCCCGTCCGTGTCAAGGCTGAACAGGTGCTCGGCGACCAGGTCGAGCTCGGGGTCTGAGACGCCGCCGGCACCCGGTTGTGGGGGAACGTTCAAGAGGTACACGAGGCCAATCTATAGCGATCCGGGCGCCTTCCAAAGCTGGGTACTCAGCTGGTGCAGCCTCTTGGCGCAGGCATCAACTGCAGCTTCATCGGGAAAGTGAACCTCACCCCAAAGACGCTGAGTCGGGATCCCCAGTTCAATGAACTTCAGCCCCGACTCCTCCCCGCCGAGCAGCTTCTCCGCTGGCGGCTTGCGTCCCGTCTGACCGTCCCGAAACTTCTGGTTCTTGATGTAGAGCGACACCGACGTGGTACCGATCCACGTATCCGTCCTGAAGAGGGCGTCAGCAAGAGGGTGGAAGCAGGCGTCCAGCCCCAGTTCCCGCAATCGGGCCACGACATACATCTCCCGAACGAAAGAGTAGTAGGCCAAGCCAATCCTCCATCGCACCGAGTCCTTCGCCTGCTGCTCGCTGTAACCGACTCCGATGGCCTTCTTGACCTCCTCCCAGGCCGGCGTGTGAAGCATGGGCCGGAACCGGTCGAGCCTGCTCCACTCACGGAATTCCTGGAACGAGTACATCCGACCGCGCTCTTCGAGGTGGAAGTGGAAGATGTGGGAGAAGGCGAAGTCCGGTCGCCAGTCCCGGATCGACTCAACTTGGTACCCCTCGCTCGGCCTGAGCCTGCCGAGAGCGTGCTCCGAGGTGAGACTGCGGATCTCTGACGATGCGAGCTTGTAGACCGCCGACGTCCGATGTTCCATCACCCGCTCAGTGACATGCGGCTTCCGCCTGCGCCAAGCATCGAACACACGCTTCCCCGCGCGGGACTTCGTGAATATTCTGAGAACTTCTTCGGAGTCAGTAACCAATTCTCTATCCATATCCCCTTGCCTGACTGTTCGCCTTCAACCCCCAACCTAGAGCCAAGGATCAAGGAACCGGAAACGTTGCTGATGAGGAACGGCGTCAAGGCAACCACAAGCCTCAGACCTTCAGGTCGCGCTCAGTTGATGCGCGCAGGCACTCCCGCCGGTCCGCCGACAGGCACGAAAAAGGAAGAAAAAGGAAGGCGAAAAATTCGCCAAACCAGGCCGAGTCAAGGTAGGATGCGCGCCCCAAGATCCCCATGCGCAGGCTGGTTGAGACTCCCGTCTTCAGGCTGAGGAACCCAGCGAAGCCCTCACCAGCAAGCCGGCGATGCCTCCAACTACCTGCATGAGAAATACATCCGCCGGTCCCCCTGACACGCAAAAAAATGCAAGACCCTTGCCCATGTCAACTTTCTCCCGCGTGTGGCACACTCATTGGCAAGCACCGGGCCCAAGGACAGCTCGATGCCGCTGTCCGCACGCCCAATAGATCGAGGTAAGCCGTGCCCCAGTCGCCTGAACCCCTACCGCCCATTACCCCCTGCTCTCAGGCGGACACCGTGAGGGTCTTCATTGAAGGGCGGGGATGGAAGCGGAACCAGGTAGCCAAGGAAATGCCGAGGGTAGTTGACAGGTACCTGGAGGTCCACCCTGTACCCAAGGGTGAGAAGAAGCCCTTGGAGATCATTGTCGGATCGACATTGTCGCGGTGGGTAAATAAGGGACACAGCAAACCTGCACCACGCGCTACGTTCAACGCCATCGTCCTGACTGTTCTACACCTCGAATGGGAAGCATCCGGCAAGCCCGGTACGCCCCCGGACCTCCGAGACGTCGCCAGGCACTGGAACGAATGGCATTCCCGCCTCAAGACGACCTCTGGGAGCCCGATCCCCTCTTCGGAGACCGCCAGGCCCCCTGCAGAGACGATTGTCCAGATTGACCTGTCAGATGCTGTACACGTCCGCCTCAGCAAGGCCTACGGCTCCGCTGGCGCTTCCCTGCTACAGGCGACCCGGGATTCAGATGTCAGTGCCGCCCTTGATCTCGGTCTACTGCGCTTCCTGGACGGACACCGCGCGGAAGGCGAGTCCTTCCTGCAGCAAGCGCAGACCGGCGGCAGCCGGGAAGCAGCCGCGCTGTTGGACTCCGAAGATCCTTCAGAAGTCCGCGCGGCGACTGCGGCGCGGTTGGCCTTCGACCGGGCAGTTCGGCTCGATGGGGACTCGCACAACGGAGAGAGGAAGGTCCTCCTACTGGAGCGTGCAGCCCACGCCAAAATCCGAAGCGCGATCGGGATGCTGGCCGACCACTTCGAAAGCCTGGGCGAGACCGGATCAGCCGCACGCTGGCGACTACTCGCCGACCAGGAACGCTAGCGGATCAGCAGGAAAGCCATAGGAGGAAAGCATGATCCCTGTGTGGAATGACCCGGCGCTGAAGGCCGGCGCAAGGGTCCGAATCGCACTCTGGCTCCTCACCGAGGTAGAGGTGGGGAACACTTTTACAAAGGCTGACCTCCGAGACGCCTTCCCCGGAGTGGAACAGGTCGACCGCAGGATGCGGGAGCTTCGAGAGCACGGTTGGGTCATCCGTACCAACAAGGAGGACCCCGGCCTACCACTGAACACGCTCCAGTTCGCCGAAGCAGGGGACGAAGTATGGAAGCCCGGCGTCGCCCGACGCTCAGCGGCCTCCCAACTCACCAGCAAAGAGCGATCTGCCACCATGGCTGCCGACGACTACATGTGCACCTCCTGCGGCATCGCCGGCGGAGAGGTATACCCCGACTCCCGGCGCGGGGAGACAGCCCTGCTATCACTCAGCAGTCGGCAGGTGAAGCTGCCTGGTGGAAGCGTCCAGCAGCAGTTCGTCACCGAGTGCAAACGGTGCAAGGCCGGCACAGACCCAGAAGAGGCGCCCAGCCTGACCAGTGTGCTTGAAGGCGTCGACAGTCTCACCCCGGACGAGCGGGAGGAACTCACGCAGTGGCTGAGGAGGGAACGCCGTCAGCCCCGCCGCGTGGAGCAGTTGTGGACCGAGTACCGGCGGCTTCCTGTCGATTCCCGTGATGCTGTCGCTGAGCGCCTCCGTTCACAGGTCTGACCGATGTTCGCCCGCTCCCCTGCCTGACACTGCACAACCAAACAGGAAGAGGCTGCCCCAGCCATGATCGCAAGCACACCGCGCGGAGATGAGATCCGCGCAACCGTCGAAGCGCGACTGCAAGAGGTTCACAGGTCCGGAGGCACATCCGAGACCGTGCGGGTCGAACTGCGCGATCAGCCCGTCAATCTGCTGGTCATCACCATGCCGGCGGCCGATCTCTACTACAACCCCGAGAGCCACCGGATCCGCGCTCAGCGCGACCACGAGCCCGCGCGTGATGCAGAGCTTCGAGCAGATCCGTGGAGCCCGGCCAGTCAGGCGTATATGCACGACCTGCTCAAGGCCAAGTCCGACAATCCGGACGCACCAGATCCCGCCTTCGAAAAGCTCAAGAAGGACCTCGCGGAGTTTGGACAGAACGACGCCGGGATCATCACCCATAGCGGGATCCTGGTCGACGGCAACACGCGTAGGGCTGCACTGCAAGAGCTGACTTACCCGAACATGCGGGTGGCAGTACTTCCTGCAGATGCCTCCTGGACCGATATTGCCACTGTCGAGCTGGATCTGCAGCTGCGGACAAACCACCGCCGTGCGTACTCCTACATCAACCGGCTGATCGCGATCCGCGAGCAAGTCAGCAGCGGACGCACCGTGAGCGAGATCGTCAAGGCCTTCCGGACAACCAAGGAGTCTGTTCACCGGGACCTGTGGGTCTACAACTTCATCACCGATGCGATCGAGCGCAGCCGGACTGAATTGAGCAACGGGACACTCGCCACCCTTCGGCTCATGGACTTCGAAGGGCACCAGGAAAGCCTTGGTGAGCTTTACCGCCATCAGAAGGAGATGAACAGCCACGAAGCCGACATCCTCAAGGAAAGCCGTCTGCTCGCCATCCTGATGAATACCGCAAAGACAAAGCTGCGCTACATCAAAGATGACTTCCATGAGGAATACCTGGCCCCGAGGCTTGACGGGAGATTCGCTCCTCCCAAGGGGAGCAGCGCCGAGAGCCTCGGGATCCCCGGCCTCGATCTCGAGCCCGGCCTGGAGATCGCCGAGGAGTCCTCCACTGCACAGGAGGCCCGCGCGGCGACCGATGCCGTGCTGAAAGCCAAGGTCAAACAGGCATTCTCCAACTCCTTGTCCCTTGAGGAGGCCGTTGAGACACGCGACCTGCTCGGAACCGTGAAAGAGGCGCTAGAGCGCGGCACCGCAGGAGCCGAGGCAGCCACACGCCGCAGTCAACGCAAGGTTGCAGCGGCAGAACGGCTCACCGAGGCCACGTCTCTGGTCCAGGAATCCACAGATCAGGTCGCACAAGCCCGCAGTCAGGACCTAATGCACTACGAAGCGCTGGATGCATCCCTCATTGAACTAGCAAAGGCACTCAAGCAGCTCTCCCGGGTCGCTTCTCGGGGTGTGGAACGCCCGGGGCGAGGCCTGGCATGGCTGCAGGACGCAGTCACTGACCTGTGAAGGGATTGTGCTCATGCCCAGTCTGAGCCTGGAACTAGTCCCTGCGGGAACAGCGGTTGTCCTGCAATCCGACGAAGGGCACGCAGCTGCCCTAGGGCGGTTAGCTTCCCGGTTCCGCAGCAGCGCTTACCGCACACCCTTAGCGATTGAGGTTCCACTTGACGACTTCTTGTCCAACTTCCAGGCGCTACGCGGTTGGCCCGCCGAAAGCAGGGCTGACGTCCGGTGGCAGAAAGAGCTGACCGCGCTGCTCCAGGACTCGCTCAAGGACAGTAAGCAGGCGGAGGAACGGATCGCGGGCGACGGCGCCCATCCGGTGCACATCGGCGCCGACAGCATCGAGGAGCTTCTCGGCCCCGTGTGGAGAGCCGACCTAACCGGATTCCAGAGGAGGGATATCGCCAAGCTTCTGTCCATGCGGCACGGCGCCAACTTCAGCGTTCCGGGGGCCGGCAAGACAAGGGTGGCACTCGCTGACTTCCAAGCCAAGCGCCATAGCGGCGAGGTCAGGCGCATGCTCGTCATCGCGCCGAAGTCCGCCCACGGCAGTTGGGAAGAAGAGTCCAAGGTGTGCTTCGAGCAACCGCTGTCCATCCACACGGTGGACGGACGCACCTTGGATCCGCTGGCCGACATCGTGCTCGTCAACTACGAGCGACTTCCCATAAGCCATGTTGCGCTGAGCAAGTGGCTGGGTGCCGAGCCGTCCATGCTCGTCCTGGACGAGGCTCACCGGATGAAGCGCGGGTCAGCGGGCGTCTACGGGACCATCTGCCTGGCTCTTGCACCCCTTGCACGACACCGTCTCGCTCTGACCGGCACGCCCGCCCCCAACGGAGTCAAGGACCTGCAGAACCTGTTCAATTTCGTATGGCCCGGCCAAGGCGGGCGCACCGTGGAGCAGGCAACGGCCAACCGCACCCTCTCCGAGGCCAGCGGTATCCTCAAGCCATTCTTCTGCCGAACCACCAAACATGAACTCGGGTTGCCCCCGGTCAACGCACAGGTCGTCCGCGTACCGCTCAGTGGCCTGCACCAGCAGATCTATACAGCCATCCGCGGTGACCAAGGGCTGCGTGCCGCTGGGCGAGGGGAGGAGGATGAACTAGAACGGTACGGCCGGGTGGCCATGTACCTCATCATGGCGGCAACCACTCCAGGCCTACTTTCCACTGGGAAGGCAAAATACGACCCGCTTCCCTACGACCTGCCACCTCTCCCAGTGCCGCAGAACAAGAGCTTGGCCCAGCTGATGCAGAACCTTCCCCGTTACGAGGACTCCCCCAAGTACCGGGAGGCCTGCAGGATCGTCAATGCCAACGCCACGCGCGGCCGCAAGACGATTGTGTGGTCCACATTCGTCCGGAGTCTCACCACGCTGGAACGGATGCTGTGGGACTTCGCACCAGCTGTCGTCCACGGCGGCACGCCGAAAAGAGATGAGGACATCACCCGATTCCGCAACGATCCCGACTGCATGGTCCTGCTGTCGAACCCTGCCACCCTGGGCGAGGGGATCAGCCTGCACCACGTCAGCCATGAGGCGGTGTACGTGGATCGGGACTTCAACGCAGGCCGGTTTCTGCAGAGTCTGGATAGGATCCACCGACTAGGGCTGCCACCGGACACCGAGACCAACATCAAGGTCCTGGTTGCCGAGAACACCATTGATGAGGCTATCGAGGAGCGGCTAGCAGGCAAGCTCCGGTTCATGGGCGCCGTGCTCGACGACCCTGGTGTCGAGCAGCTCGCGGATCTCGAGGACGCGCCTGCGGCCCCTGCCGGGCTGGAGCGATCCGATCTCGATTCTCTCCTCCGACACCTCCGAGAGGACCCATCAGGGTAGGCCCGCTGCCTCCCGCCGGTGCCTGCAGTCAGCGGCTAGTGATTAGGGGAAGGACGTCTGGAGCCATTTCCGGACGTCCTCGGGCGAGCTGAAACCGCGTTCCTGCAGCAGGTCAGCGATGTCTTTTCCGCACATCAGGACGACGGGATGGCGGTCGTCCCGGACTTCGCTGTAGGCCTGGGCGTTGAAGTAGGAGGTGGTAACGAACACCCCGAACTGGCGGTTGCGCAGACGTGAGATCAGACGGGCTACATCACGCACACCCACAGGTGTTCTCTCGCCGTAGCACTTGGCTTCCAACGCGAACTCGACAGGTACTGGGTCTGCGTCGGGGCCGAGAACGTACTCACCGATAGCATCGCGCCCTCCGTCCCGGTACGGCTGCGTGACCTCACAGCGACCGGTTGCCGGGGCCTGCATCCTCCACAGGGCGACGGCGCACTCCTCGAAACCGTGCCAGCGGCCCTTGAAGTACTCGGTGATCTCCGCGATGAGCGCCTGACCGTCCGAAGCAGGGGTCTGTTCGTCCTTGCTGCGCGTATTCGTCGTGGCCGGCGCGGTCAACACGGTGTACTGGCGGGCTTTGACCCAGGCCAGCCATGCGGCAGGGGCATTGGGACCGGTTGTCAGCCCTTCGGATAGCTCATTGATCCACGCCCGAGTGACGATAGCGGTGTCGAGAACAGTGAAGACCGCTCGGTAGTTCTGGAAGCGCTGCCCGCGTGTACTCCGCCACAACGCAACAAGTTCATCCTCCGGAGACAGGGCCTCGGCTCCTGGGGCGAGAAGGCCTCGAAAGCGGACGTCGCGTCCCCCTCCAGCCTTCTGGAACAGCAGAAAGGGGGGAATCTGGGCCCGATCTTCAGCCGTCCCCAACGCTCGAGCAAATGTGTCACGGAGCAGGAGGTTCCCACCACGCCCGGTGTCGTGCAGGTCGTGCCCGGGACGGCGGTTGTCCCCGTAGTACATGAACCGACCCGTCTGCACATCAAGGCGGTCCGGCCAGTCCGGCTCCCGGCCCGAGCTGTACAGCACGGCCAACTTGACATCCTGCTTCCGGGGGGAGCCCACGGTCCGGAAGCCACCTTGGTTTCCTACCTTGGCAACGATGCGGGCGATCGGGTCGTCTCCACTGTGTCCTGCGGTGCCTCCTTGGTACGCGGCGTCCAAGAGGAGGTCGCTCTCCGTGAGGGCAGAGAAGGGGAATGTACGCGCACTGCTGGCTGGCATGATGCGTACTTTATCGTCACACGCAGGCGATTCAAGATCTTATGTCTGGATTTTCTGCTATGTGCGCTTATCTAATACTTCAGTTGTAGATCCTGGCCCGACTGGACGAGCACCAGGTCAAGGCGTGGGCGCCTTGGAACACGTGACGCCTGCTGACCATGCTCCTACGCGTTCACTGCCGTGTGCTGGCTCCTGGAGGCACGCGCAGGCTCCGAGAAGCCCCCAGACCAGGTCGCAAGAATTCCTGAACAGGAATATTCGGCATATTCCTGGACTCGGGCGTGAGCCACGCGTACGGAATCGAGGATCTCGGCGACCTGGCGCGGCGGCGCAGCCCTCTTCGACGCCCCGCGCGCATGGAGGATCTCGTCGCTGCTCTGTTCTTCCTGGAAGGAGCGACCTCGGTGACCGGCCAGGTCATCCACGTGGATTCCGGCGAACACCTTGGAGCTGCCCCAGGCGCTTCGAATTGCGGGTGACCTGGCACAACGCCCATGACACACTTGACCAAACCCCGGGCTCCACAGGTCTGGGAACCAAGAACAGGAAACGGAGTCACCGTGGTAGGGGACATCGGAGACGATCTCGGACAGCGCGTCGTCGCTGCCGTCGGTGCCGCGTTCGACGTGGCATGCACGATCGAGGACGCGGTGGTCCGACCCTCCCAGCGAGAGGGTGTGGACTACCAGGTCAACGTTGCGATGGCGCTGGCCAAGCGACTCCGACGCCCTTCCCGAGAGGTGGCCGAGTCCATCGTGTCCCACCTCGAGCTCGACAACATGGCTGAGACGGTGGTGGTAGCCGGGCCAGGGTTCATCAACATCACCCTGTCCACCGGCTGGCTGGGCGAGCACACCAGCCGGCTCGCGGCGGATTCTCGGCTCGGCTACGTCCTGGCCACCGACCCACAGCGCGTCATCGTCGACTACTCCTCGCCCAACATGGCCAAGGAGATGCACGTCGGCCACCTGCGCTCGACCATCATCGGTGACAGCCTGGTCCGCCTCATGGAATTCGCCGGCCACGAGGTGATCCGGCAGAACCACATCGGAGACTGGGGAACGCCCTTCGGCATGCTGGTCGAACACCTCATTGATGAGGGCCTGGCTGAACGCGACTTCAGCATCAGCGACCTCAACCTCTTCTACCAGCAGGCCAGGACCAAGTTCGACGCGGACGAGGACTTCGCCGAACGCGCCCGTACCCGCGTGGTCGCTCTGCAGGCTGGGGATCCCGCCACGTTGGAGTTGTGGAACCGCCTCCTGACCGAGTCCAAGCACCACATCGAGGCGGTCTACGCGCTTCTCGGTGTGCGGCTGAACCCTGACGATTACAAGGGCGAGAGCACCTACCAGCCCTGGCTGAACGACGTTTCCGACGAGCTGACCAGGCGTGGAATCGCCGAGGACAGCGACGGCGCGCTGTGCGTGTTCCTCGAAGGGTTCACCGGCCGTGAGGACCAGCCCGTCCCGCTCATCGTCCGCAAGCGCGACGGCGGGTTCGGCTATGACGCCACCGACCTGGCCACGATCCGCTACCGGGCCCAGGACCTCAAGGGTGACCACCTCATCTACGTGGTGGGTTCCCCGCAGGCCCTGCACTTCGCGATGATCTTCGCCGCCGCACGCAAGGCCGAATGGGTCAGCCCGGAGACCACCACCACCCACGTGGGGTTCGGCAGCGTCCTGGGCGAGGACGGCCGCATGCTGCGCACCCGGGCGGGTGCGTCGCTCAAGCTCACCGATCTGCTGAGCGAGGCGGTAGAGCGGGCCAGCGCTCTGGTTGCAGGCCGGACCGACCTGCCGGAGGAGGAGCGGGAGGAGATCGCCCGTGCCGTGGGGATCGGCGCTGTGAAGTACGCCGACCTGTCCTCGGACCGGGAGAAGGACTATGTCTTCGACTGGGACCGGATGCTCGCGATGGACGGCAACACGGCCGTCTACCTCCAGTACGCGCTCGCGCGCATCCGCTCGATCGTGCGCAGGGCGGGAGAAGCGCCGCCGCTCGGGTCGCCGGTGTCCCTGACCGAACCCGCGGAACGCGACCTGGCTCTGCGCCTGGCGCGCTTCCCGGACGCCGTGCAGACGACCATCACCAACCTCCAGCCGCACCGGATGGCGACGTACCTGTTCGATCTAGCCACCACATTCAGCTCGTTCTACGAGAACTGCCCCGTGCTCAAGTCCGAGGGACAGGTCCGGGAGTCACGGCTGGCCTTGGCGGCGCACACCGCGGCCGTCCTGGAACGAGGACTCGATTTGCTCGGCATCGCCGCTCCCGAGCGGCTTTAGGGAGTCACGCCGGGACAGGGCTCGCATCAAGACGACGCCCTGCCTCAGCCATTTGGCACCCGGTGGTCGTCGTGGAAAATTCAACGCTTCACGGTCGACCCTTCGCGACGGCACCTTCCCCGACCTGGGCGACATCCTGCGCACGGTCCATGTGTCCACCTCCTGGCCTGATGCGGGCACATACCCGGGGGTATCGGCATGGAGCGCGTCACCAGGTGCCAAGGACCCCGTGGGTACGAGCGCGATCGTGGTCGCCTACCGAGACTTTGGCACCGGCCACAGATGACCGTCGCCGATACCCGGTGCGCCAACGGTTCTAACGCCCGCGCGGACCTCACGAAGACCCCGCTTGCCCTTCTTCCTGACTTGCGCGCCGATCGAGGCGCCTGTATATCTCATACGGTGGTTCTTCATCTCTCCATTCGCTCACAGGAAGTGTCTCCCATTTCACGCAGACGCTGAGAATAGCAGCGAGATCGGCTCGACGGCGGGACAAGCGTGCGAGATTTTCGTCATTGCCACGGTCGACCATATCGTCCTTATTCATCTGATCGAGGAAACCGTTCCAGTGATCTCGAAACCAGATGTAAGCCCTCGAGCCAGTCTCTCCTTTTTCTGGAGCTAGCACCATCATCAGCACGACCGCGCGGTGGTCGGCGCGGGTGCGCATGGAGTCAACGTAGGAAATATGGGCATCCACCGCGTCTTCGGATTCGCTCTCTGGAAAGCCCCCAAGGGCATCCTGGTATTCGAAGCAAGCTAGCGTGAACCGGGAGGCCACTTTTCTATACAATTCGTTCTTGCTTTCGGAAAGCAGGTGTTCCTTGCGTTGTTTCTCTGCTCGTTTTAGATCCTCGTTGGCGTTCTTGGCTTCAAGTTTCCGAGTCTCCTCAGCAGCTGCATCGGCGTGCCTTCGGTCGCCCTCTGCCTTCTTGATTTCCTGGCGCGAAACCCACCATGCGATGATCCAGGCGACGAAACCACTGAGGATTCCGCCGAGGACGTTAGGCCCGTAGAGATCACCGTCCCACCAGCCGAAGAGCCAAGGCCATCTAGGGCAATAAATCATGAGGGAACAGTACCGGTCTGGCACCGGACATGCCCTAGGCACGCGGAAGAAGGTCGCCGATGCCCGGCAACGGACCACTCAAGGACACCAGTAAGCGGGCGCGTCGCAGGAGCGGAACTGCCTTCGTTCCATATGATCGAACACATGTTCGTCAGATTGGTGCATTATGCTCCGCCTGCCAGGTCGCCGAGTGGGCCATCGGAGACGGCAACATCTGAGGGTGCGAAGCCACCCATCTGACTCTCGATTCGGGTGTTACCCGAAGAGGCTAGCAAGTAGATTAACCAGTGTGGGAGTGAAGGATGCGAGTGCGACCGCTGCCCCCAGGACTCCAGCTACGGTCCCTGCGATTGTTGCTCGCAGGGATTTCTTTTGGCTAATTCGAGCATTTTCTGCCTGAAGCTCTGCCTGTTCTGAAAGTTCTTGATGAAGGCGAACCTGTTCTGCAAAAAGCTCGCAGATACGATCGAAATCAAAGGCTTTCTCGACTGGCCCTGGCTCAACTATTTGATATGTATGCGCGCATTTTTCTGGGTGGTATTCTTCTGTTTCTACGTAGATCTGGCGAGCTGTGTCGCGCAGCTCAAGAAGGCGCGCTCGAATTTCTCTCGCTGCCTGAGCGAAGTCCTGAAGATTCGCCCCCACTTTCTGCATCTGACGATCTTCACCATCATCGTCGGGGCCGAAGGCCTGGCGTGTGTGCATGAGAGTGAGACGAACCCGGGCTCGTGTTCGGTTCCGGGTTTGGGCTTCTCTAGGAGGCTCCTGGACGAGCTTGGTTACCCGCCGCAGGGCCGTTGGTGCGCAACTACGGCGGCCAGGTGCTCTCGACCTGGGCGGCGAACACGGTGGTGTGTCCGGGGTGGGGTGGCGGCCCGGGTCGGGATAGACGATGACGGAGAGCCGTCCCGTCTCACGTGTTTCACTACACCCTCGCCACCGCGCCGGGCCCTCAGACGAGACCTGGGCATGGCGGGCCAGGGGGCCACCGAGGTATGACCGGAGTGAGTGAACTGGGGGAGGTGTTGGCACCATCCGTAGCAGGTGGGTGAGGCCGAGTGCCGTGGTTGGTGCAGCGTCGCGTCGCTGGCTGCCGCGCTGGACAACTCGGCAGCCCGCCGGTAGGGCAACTGGGCCCGCCTCGAGTCAGCGCCGGTCTCGCCCGGCGGCAGTTCGACGCGGGCGCTCCGGCCGGTAGCGAACGCCCGGCCCAAGGTGGGGTTGGCCAGCAGTCGGGGCAGTAACCGCCTGTTGGCGGTGCGCCAGATGATGACGTCGGCCACCTCGAGACCTTATGGTCTGTACCTACGCCTTGACGAGTGTGCCACGGGGATTGCCGCTGCGGAGTTCGCCAGCCTCGACGCCGAGTTTGAAGGCGTCCCATTCGGCCTGGGTGTAGGTGAGGACTGGGGCACCGGGCCTGTTCGTGTCGGTGAGCGCGAATCCGCCGCCGGGGAGGAACTCGGGGTGAAGTCGGCCGAAGTCAGTGCCGCCCATGGCGACCTGGTCCAGGAAGTGGTCCCAGTCGTCGTTGGGAACGGTGAGGCTGGGGCCGTCGGGGTTCTTGGTGTCACCGATCTCGGTCAAGCCCGCGCGCGGGGCGCGCACCTGGACACAAGTCGCTCCCGTGCTGCTGTAGCTCGACTTCGTCCATCTCATTCCGGTTCCTCCAGAATCGCCGCGATCACTGCGGCCGACTGTACCGGCGACAGTGCGGAGGACTGGATCTGGTCGTAGGTCGCCTTGTACATCGCCAGGTCGGTGACGCCTTCCACGTAGGTGTTCATGCCTCGGCTGTCGATGTAGACCACGGGCGGCAGGTGGTTTCCGGCGTCGAGGATGGCGAAGGCCCCGTCCAGCCCGGCGTGAGCGCCCGCTGAGTCCGGGATGACCTGGATGTTGATGTTGGGCTTCTGTCCCATGGTGAGCAAGTGGCGAAGCTGGCCATCCCGAGTCTGCTTGCCTCCGATGACGCGGCGGAGAGCGTACTCCTCCACTATCGACCACAGTTGTAGCGGCTCCGCCTCCCGATGCAGAGCGTGCTGCCGTTCCTTGCGCAGCTCCACCAGGTACTCCACTTGGTCAGGCAGGAGCAGGGGGTTCGCCGAGATCAGTGCACGCGCGTACTCGGGCGTCTGCAGGAGTCCGGGGATCAGGTACGGGTGCCAGTCCTTGACGCCGATCGCGATCTCTTCGAGTCCCAGGTACCTCTCGAAGTTCTTCCCCGGCAGCTCCTGCTCGGAGGTGTTGGTGCGGTTGCGACGGGGCCGGCGGGACTGCGTGCCGAGTTCGAGCAGCGTGGGCCGGACGTCTTCGCTGACCTTGAGTACCTCGAAGAAGAGGTGCAGGTCGGCCTTGGTGATCGGCGCCTGGCCCCGCTCGATCTTCGAGAGCTTGGCGGCGCCGAATCCCATCTCCTTGGCGACCTCGGCACCGCTCATCCCGGCTTCGCTGCGGAGCTGTTGCAGGGCCTTGCCGAGCAGAAGGCGGCTGGCGATCGGGCCGTGCTGCTCCTGAGGCATGAGTGCTCTCCCTCGGCATCGGTTGGTCATGCCCAGTATCCCGGCTGACAGATCTCCTGGACACCATCCCCCAGAGATCTACAAGAAATTTCCAAGAAGTAGTTGCCAAGAAATTTCCCGTGGCGCATGATCGATGACATGCGGAGCGTGTCCGCAGAGGCACGTTCGGTGCTCGTGCTGTGTGTGGCCTTGAGTGGCCGTGGCACGCCTCGTCAGAACCCCTGTAGATGGAGGAGATCCAGCGATGACGAAGCGGAGCAAGAGGGACCCAGGTAGGCCGAACGAGAACCGGCGGGTGGTGGGTGGGATGCCGGTACAGAAGAAGGGGAACCGCTGGCGCGGAGAGTCCACGGGCTACTTCGATGGGAGGTTCGACCAGGTCAGGCGGATCCGCGACTGGTGTCGGAAGGCCATCCGCATGGACGAGGAGCGGGCCGCGCCGGTCCTGCTGATCGCCAGCGAACTCGCCACCAACGCGATCCAGCACTCGGCCTCGGGCGATCAGTACGGACGAGTCAGGGTCACCGTCGAGGTCATGCCCGGCGACTTCGTCCTGTTGCGGGTGATCGACGACGGATCCCGCGTGGGCCGCCGGGTCACCCGCCCCTGCGTCCCCGCCCGGGCCGAGGAGCCGAGCGTCGGCGGGCACGGCCTGGCCCTGGTGTCCGCGCTCTCCGAGAAGTGGTGGTGGACCGACCACCCCCAAGGTGTCGCCGTGTGGGTGCTGATCGACCCCCACCGCTCACCCGACGACGACTGACACCGCATCGCCATGTCGCGGCGGCGGGAAGCGCAGCCCTGTGGGGCCATTGACACCCGCCCCGACCAGCGGACATGAAGATGCCCCGTCCGGTGTTACGACCACCGGGCCGGGGCGTGACAACCACCTGATAGCGCAGGAAGTCATCCATCGATCAGCCTAACGGCCGCCATCGCCGGCCGCACCGAAGCCTGGCCGAACAGGTCTGGGCCGTCGCCGCCACGTTGCTCGCTTCGGCTCTGATGTTCGTCTTCGTCCCCCGCCGACCGCGGCGGGAACAGCTCGCGCTCCCGCCGCTCCCCCAACGCCGCCAGCTCGCGGCCGCCCCCGTACCGCCCCCGGTCTCCGAAGGGGACGGGACCGACGAGCCGGATGAGGGCCCGGGCCCGCTGGTGCGGCCCTACATGCCACCGCCTCCACCGCTTCGGCCGTTCGTTCCACGGCCGCGACCACCTGAGGGCGACCTGTTGGCCGCATCACCGGCACCCCCGCAAGACGACCCCGACGACCTGAGCGACCTCACGGCGGCAGTTCGTGCCTATCTCGCGATGGCTCGCTGACCCGCAGGGCCCAGGTCACACGGAAAGGCCCGTGGGCCGGTCCTCGGACCGGCCCACGGGTGGCGCTACTACGGCATCAGCCGGTGTAGTTGGGGTCGGCCGGCTGGGGCTCGGCCGGAGGAGCCGACTCCCAGGGGCTCCCGGCGCCCTCCTCCGCCGCTTCCCACTCGGCGATGATCTCCTCGCACGTCACGCCGCTGTCGGACGGGAACTCCATGTCCTCGCCGAAGAGGCCCGACGCCTGGCCCTCCTCGAACAGCGCCTCGCACTCCTCCATCTGCTCCGGGGGCACGGGCATCGCCGAGGGCTGCTCGGGCTCCTCCGAGGGCTGCTCGGATGCCTCCGGCGGGGAGGGGACGGCGGAGGGCTCCGGCGAGACCGCGTCGGCGAAGGCCGGGGTGGCTCCGAACAGGGCCGCCGCCGTGATGCCGGTGACGAGCAGGTAGGACTTCAGTCGCATGGTCGACCTTTCGGTTGTCTGTGGGGGTCGTTGCGCGGCGCGGTCGCGCGCCGCCGCGGTGGGGGAACCGGGCCTTACCCGGAGATCTCGACCGGGGTGCCGATCGGCAGGTTCTCGGCCATCCAGGTGATGTCCTCGTTGGACACACGGACGCACCCGTGGCTCACCTGGCGCCCGAGCGCGCTCTCGTCGTTGGTGCCGTGCACCGCCAACTGGCCGGGGCCGCCCGCGAAGATCTCCAGCGATTCGGAGAATCCGCTCAGCCCGAACGCGTACGCGCCGTACGGGCCCTCGGGGTCCGGGGGCTGGAGGAGTTCGGTGAAGTAGTACCGGCCCGGCGGGGTGGGGGTCTCGTTCTCCCCCGTGCCGATCACGCCGGTACGCACCTCCTCCTCGCCTTCGAGGACGGTGAACTCGAACCCCGCCATGTCGATCTCCACCCGGTAGTCGGTGCCGCTCAGAGTCACCTCCTCGCTGCGCACCCACCCGGTGGTGCCGTTCGGGCGGATCGGCAGGAGCACCTCCAGCCACTCGCCCTCGTTGCTCTCGACGAGGAAGGCGCGCTCCTCACCGAAGTCGTTGGGGCTCGCGAGCGTTTCCAGGACCTCGTCCCCGCCCTTCTCCGCCAGCACCTCGATCTCCGCGCCGGTGACCGTGGCGATCTCGGCCCCGGGCGGGCCGGCCGTCTCCTCCTGCGCACCCGCGGTGTCGGCGCCGGCGTCCGGGTCCTCCTGCGGAGAACCGGACGAGCAGGCCGTCAGCGCGGTCAGGAGCGCGGCGGCCGCCAGGGGCGCCAGGACCGGGTGGGGCCCGGTCCGTACCGGGTGCGGGGCGAGTGGAGATCGGAGCATGGGGAACCATCCGGGTTCGTCTCACGGGATGCGGCCGTTCGGGCGTGGCCCGGTTCCCGACCGCGTTCGGAACGTGTCCGGCGGGGCGCGCCCCCACCGGACGACCCGAACACTGGCGCACGAATGTGAAGAAGTCGTGTGCCCGCGGTGTGCCCGCGATGTTCTGACCTGGGCCGCCGTCTCCGCGCCCTCATGGGCCCCGGTCAGGGGCACATACGATCGGTCCGCACCCGAGGTTCGGAGGTATCCACGTGGCCCATGTGCTCGTCGCCGAGGACGACGTGAACCAGGCGGATCTGATCCGGCGCTACCTGGAACACGAGGGACACCGCGTGTGCGTGGTCCACGACGGGCGCGCGGCCGTGGCCGCGCACCACCGCGACCGCCCCGACTTGGTGGTGCTGGACGTGATGATGCCGGTCATGAGCGGCTTGGACGCGTGCCGCGCGCTGCGCGCGGAGTCCGACGTCGCGGTGCTGATGCTCACCGCCCGCGCCACCGAGGAGGACCTGCTCACCGGGCTCGACCTCGGGGCGGACGACTACGTCACCAAGCCCTACAGCCCGCGCGAACTGATGGCACGGGTGCGCACCCTGCTGCGCCGGGCACGGCGTCCGGTCGGCGGCGCGGAGGGGCCGGGCACCGGCAAGGACGCCGACCCCGTCCTGCGTGCGGGGGCGCTGGCGGTGGACCCGACCCGGCGCACCGTCCACCTCGGCGGCGAGCCGGTGGCCTGCACCCGGGCGGAGTTCCAACTGCTCGCGGCGCTCGCGGCCCAGCCCGGGCGGGTGTTCACCCGCGCCCAACTCCTGGAGCACATCCACGGCATCAGTCGCTTCATCACCGAGCGCACCATCGACGTGCACGTCAAGAACCTGCGCCGCAAGCTCGAACCGAACCCGCGCAAGCCCGCCCTGCTGGTCACCGTGTACGGGGTCGGCTACAAGCTGAACGGATCCGCCGATGGCGCGGCCTCGGCGTAGGGAACGCCCCCGGCGCACCACCCGGACCCCGCGGGACTCCGAGCCGCCGCGCACCACCCGCACCCCGGACGACACCGCCCAACACTCGGGCACCGCCGCCCGGCCCCGGCGCACCGCGCAGCCGCGGCGCAGGACCGCGCTGCGCCACAGCCTGCGCGCCCGCCTGCTCGCGAGTTCGGTGCTCGTCGCGGTCTGCTCCATCACCGCGACCGCGTGGCTGGCCGTGCAGGGGACGTCCGAGTCGCTCAGCGTCGAGCAGGGCGAGACCCTGGCCGCCGACACCCGTATCCACGACGAACTGGTCGGCTACGCCGCCACCCACGCGGGCTGGCAGGGGGTCGACGAGACCGTCCGCGAACTCTCCGAGCAGACCGGGCGGCGGATCGCCCTGGCGACGGAGAACCGCCGCCTCATCGCCGACTCCGCCACCTCCGGTGCGGACTCCGAGCCCGCCCTCCCGCCCCGGGCCTCCTCCGTCGTGGACGCGCTCGCGGTCGACGTGACGCTGGTCCCCGAGGGGGTGGACCGCATCGACCCCCGCGCGGTCGGCCCGTTCGCCCTGACCGAGGAGGAGCGGGCGGAACTGCTCGCGCGGGCGGAGGAGGGCGCCTCCTGCCTCGCCGAGCTGTACGGGCTGACCGCCGAGGTGGAGGTCGGCCCGAGCGGACGGCCCTACGTGACCGCCCCGGACGCCGATCGGTTCATTCGGGCCGACTGCCAGGTCGACCTCCTGGACGAGCCGGTCGGAAGCGAACGCGCGGCCCTCGAAGCCCTGGCCGGACTCGCCGAGCCGTGCCTGGACCCGGCGGGTGTCGGCGTGGAGTTCCGGATGGACAGTGCCATCAGCGTCCCCGTGGCCGTGCCCGCGGGTGCCGGAACCGACGACGCGATACCCGAGGACGCCGGTGCGGCCCCGGACCCGACCCCCGACCCGCCCCCGGACCCGACCGCGGCACCGCCCGCGGACGACGCCCGCGCGCCCGCGGAACCCGACGCCCCCAGCCCACCGCAGGAGGACCCCTCTCCCGAGGCGACGCCCTCGGAGGAGCCGGGGAACGGCGGGCAGAGCTGGCTCCCGGAGGAGGAGCCGCGGCAGCCCACGGCGGAGGAGGAACAGGACCTGGAGGCGGAGCGGGCGGCCGAGGAGGAAGCACTGGAGGAGGAACGGGCCGCCCTGGAGGGAGAGCCGTCCCCGTCCCCGTCGTCACCCGCCCCGTGGAGCGCCCCGGTGTCGCCGGAGCTGGACCAGCGCAGTGCCGACTGCGTCGATTCCGCCCGGCGCGAGCTGCTGGACCCCCACGTCGCCCCGGCCGCCCTGCTCTTCATCGACGACCCCGCCGAGGATCCGGCCGCCGGCCTGTCCCTGTCGCGTGACGGCGTGCTGCGGGTGTCCAGCGTGGTGCTGCTGGTCCTGGTCCTGACGGTCGTCGTGAGCGTGACCGTGTCCACGCGGCTGGCGCGTCCCGTCCGTGCCCTCACGGACGCGGTGCTGCGCATGCGCGCGGGCCAGGGCGCCGGGCGGGTCGAGGTGCGTGATTCCGGTGAGCTCGGCCAGCTGGCCGCCGCGTTCAACGAGATGTCCGAACACCTGGAGCGGCTGGAGGAGCAGCGCAGGGCCATGGTCAGCGACGTCTCCCACGAGTTGCGCACGCCGCTGAGCAATCTCCGCGGCTGGCTGGAGGCGGCTCAGGACGGGGTGGCGGACCTCCAGCCGGAGCGGATGGAGATGCTGGTGGGCGAGACCCTGCTGCTCCAGACGATCATCGACGATCTCCAGGACCTGGCGCTGGCCGACGCGGGCAAGCTGCGGCTGTCGCCCGAGCCGGTGGCGGCGGGCGGCCTGGTGGAACAGGTCGTGTCGAGTTACCGGTTGCGCGCGGACGAGGCCGGGCTGCGCCTGGCCACGGAGGTGGAGGAGGTCGTGCTCCGGGCCGACCCGACGCGGTTGGCCCAGGCCGTCGGGAACCTGGTCGGGAACGCGCTGCGGCACACGCCGGCACCCGGGACCGTCACCGTCCGGGCGCGGCGCGAGGGGTCGGACGCGGTGATCGAGGTCGCCGACACGGGTGCGGGGATCTCCCCGGAGGACCTGCCGCAGGTGTTCGAGCGGTTCTGGCGGGCGGAGAAGTCCCGTAGCCGGCAGACGGGTGGGAGCGGTCTGGGGCTGGCCATCGTGCGGAACCTCGCCGAGGTGCACGGCGGCACGGTGACGGCGGAGAGCGCGCTGGGGGTCGGCTCGACGTTCACGCTCCGCCTTCCGCTGTCCGGACCCGCACGGACGGAGTCCCCCACTCCCTGACCCGGCCCCGCACGGGCGCTCCCGCCCGCACCCTCTGATCAGGGCCCGCCCGGACACACCCGCCCGCTCCCTCATCCCCCGACCAGCGGCCCCGCCGCCACCCGGAGCCACCCGGAGCCACCCCCACCACCCGCCGGGGTCAGAACCCCATGTCCCTCAGCCACGCGTACAGCTCGTCCTCGCGTCGCGACGACTGCTCCTCGCTCCACGTCCCCAGGTCGCGGGAGTCGAGGAGCAACCCGTCCCGCAGGTAGATCACGCGGTCGCCCCGGGCGGCGCAGGCGGGGTCGTGCGTCACCATGACGATCGTGGTCCCCTCGCGGTGCACGTCGGTGAGCGCGTCCATCACCTCCGCCGACATGCTGCTGTTCAGCGCGCCGGTCGGCTCGTCGGCGAACAGCACCGCCGGTTCGCACGCCAGGGCCCGGCAGATCGCGGCCCGCTGCAGCTGCCCGCCGGAGACCTGGGTGATGCCGTGCGACCCCACGTGCGCGATGCCGAAGCGCTCCAGGAGCGCGTCGACGCGGGAACTCGCGGCGGCCTTCTCCCTCGGTGCCGCCTTGAGGGCGGGCAGGAGGATGTTGTCCCGGATGTTCAGGTTGGCCAGGAAGTAGGCCTGCTGGAAGATGAACCCCATCCTCGTCAGCCGGACACGGCTCATCTCCCGGTCGCCCAACGAGGTCAGGTCCCGTCCCTCCAGGGACACGCTCCCGCCCGTCGGGCGGTCCATGCCGCTGACGTTGTACAGCAGCGTCGACTTCCCTGAGCCGGACGCGCCCATCACGACGAGGAACTCGCCCCGCCCGACCGTCAGGTCGATGCCGTCGAGCACCTGGCTCGGTGGATCGGTGGAGTAGTAGGTCTTGGTCAGTTCCCGGGACTCCAGCATGGTCCCGCCGGCGTTCGACATCGGTGTTCCTATCCTCCAGTGAGCCACGCGCTCTTGTCGGCGCGGCGTAGCCGTGCGGTGCGCAGGACCGCGCCGAGGTATCCGGCGCCGATCAGGACGGCCGGGTAGGCCGCGTACACGAGCAGCGGGTCGGTGATGAACTCCAGGTCCACGATCCCCAGTCCGGACAGGGCCAGGAGCAGGCTGACGAAGGACTCCCCCGCCGTCGCGGCGAACACCAGGCCGAGCACGGTGCCCAGGGCCGCCGCCACGAGGGTCTTCACGCGTACCTGCGCGATGATCTCCCTGGTGGAGAAGCCGATAGCGGACAGCAGGCCCATCCTGGTCCGCTCCCTGGTCAGGCGCAGTTCGAGGAACATGACCGTGATGACCGACGCGACGCCGAGCCCGAACACCCCGGCCAGGACCGCGGTGCTCTGGAAGGAGCCGGTCAGGTTCGACAGCGTCTGCCGGGTGTACTCGGGCATGGGGAGCACGGCGGCGTCCGCGAAGCGCTCGTCGTACTCGGCCGCGACGGCGTCGGCGTCCACTCCGTCGACCGCGTCCGCGTAGACCACGTGGCCGACCGCGCCGGTCGTCGCCTCGCCCTGCAGTTTGGCGCCGTACCCGCCCCCGGTGATGCTCTGGTAGACGCCGCTGACGGCGACCGTGGTGGGTTCCCCGTCCCGGTGGATGGTCAGGTCGTCCCCGACCGCGACCCCGTACTCGTCCGCGGCCAGGACGGAGAGGGCGATCTGCCCGGGCCCGGGGCGCTCGCCACGGAAGAACTCGATCGTGTCGTCGGAGTAGTCGCCCACCTCGACCTGCAGGAGGTCCCGCACCTGCTCCCCGTCGACCGTGACGTCGACCTCGTACGTCACGTCGGCGAAGGTGCGCACGTCCGTCAGCCGGTCGTCGCCCCTCATCTCCGAGAGCACGTCGTCGCGCGCGGTGTCGAGATCGTCGATGAACCGCAGGTCGGCGCGCACGTCGACCTGCGGGACCCCCATGTACGTGACGAAGCGCGGGCTATCGAACGTGGTGAGCATGTTCATGGGGAGCACCATCATGACGGCCGCGAGGAGGAAGACGAGCGGGATGAGCACCCACTGTCCGGCCTCGGCGCGCAGGTCCGTCAGGAGCAGGCGCCCGCCGAGGTTCCCGCCCCGGTACGCCGTCAGGCTGCTCCGCCGAACCCGCCTCGCCTGCCGCCTGGTGCGCCGGGCGGTCTGCCGCTCGTCGTGGACGCTGCCGTGGACCAGGGCGCTGACGACCTGGATCCGTCGGACCCCGCGCAGGACTCCGCGGCAGATGCCGATGACGATCACGTGGACGAGCACCAGGGCGAGCACGGGCGCCAGGACCGTGGCCGCGCCCGCCGGTGCCTCGATGTAGTTCACCTGGATGCCGCGCGTCAGCAGGCCGGTGGCGACGACGGCCAGGGCCCCGCCGATGACGCACGCGAGAAGGGTCATCACCCGGTACTTCGGCAGGTACAGGCCGACGATCGTCCTGTGCGGGAGGCCGATGGCCTTCATCGCACCGATCTCGCGGACCTCGTCCTCCAGCGTCCCGCGGATCACGAAGCGCAGGTTGAGCAGCGCGATGGCGATGAGGACCAGGCTCGCGAACACCATGGCGATCGCCACGAGGCCGTCGCTGAGCACGTAGATCATGAGCATCAGCCGGTAGGTGACCGCCTGACCGTCCCTGGGCAGCGCGTCGTCGGACTCGTACGCCCGCTGGACGTCCGCGGCCGCGTCCACGTCGGTCAGGCGGTACTCGACGATGATCTCCGGGATGCCGCCTCCGGCCTCCTCCAGGTCGCGCCGGTCCTCCTCGGCGACCAGGAACCGTGTGGAGGAGGACAGCGAGGACGCCATCTGGGCGTCGCGCACGGCCCCCCGGACCTCCAGGTCGCGGGGCCCCGACTCGGTCGCCACGGTGAGTTCGTCGCCGACCCGGAGTCCGTACTCCTGCTGGTAGGCCACGGGAACGTAGACCTCGCCGGGGGCCGGTCGCGGTATCGCGCCGGTCTCGTCGAGCAGGAAGTCGAACTCCGTGTTCTGCGACACGAAGAGGTTGTCGATCAGGCTGTCGGAGAGGTCGCCCGACTCGCCCGTCTCCGGGCGGTGCCAGGTGATGGCGGCGCTGTCGAAGCCGACCATCTCCTCGATGAGCCACGCCTCGACCTCCGGGTGCTCCTCGGCGAACCGGTCCAGCTCGGCCGGGTCGTAGTCGCCCCTGTGCATCTGGATGAAGTGCGGTGCCCGCGCCTCGGCGAAGAGCCGCTCGACCGATCCGAACAGGCGCTCCATCACCATGGCTCCGGTGGCCATCATGAACGCGCTGAGGACGAGGACCACGACGAGCGCGGCGTTGACGCCCTTGTTGCGTCTGAGGTCGTTGGCCGCGTAGCGGAGGTTCAGCGAGCTTTTCACGGCTCCACCCCGCCCGTGTCCCGAACGCGTCGTTCCTGGAGGGTTTCCATGGTTCGCATGCCCTTCACTCGGGTGATGACGGGCGGCGTGGCCGGCGTCACCGCGGTCGCTCGCCGGGATCGGGAGCGTGCCGCCAGCCGTCGACGAACGCGCGCAGCCCGCGCTCGTACGCCCGGTCGGGGTCGTGTTCCCAGCCGTCGGCGAGCACGGCCGCCAGGTGCGGATGGGTCGAAGGATTCAGCCCCGGGTCGCTGGGCTGGTCCGTCTCTCCGCCGACGGGCTCACCCGCCTCGGCCAGGACGTGCCCGGTGGTGTAGGTCACCAGGATGTTCAGCAGCTCGGCGGTGGCGGCGTTCGGGGGCATCCCGGCAGCGGCCAGGCGGCCGAGCATCCGTTCCAGGAGGGCGAAGAGCTCGGGCCCGGCCACGGGGCGGGTGCCCAGGATGACGACGGCGCGCGGGTGGGCGCGGAGCGCGTCGCGCAGGGAGCACATGACGCCGACGAGCTCCTCCCGCCAGGTGCCCGCGACGTCGATGCCGTCGACGTCGACGGACCGCCAGACCACCTCGGTGATGCCGTCGAACAGGGCGGACTTGTTCGGCACGTGGCGGTACACGGCCATCGGGTCCACACCGAGTTCGGCGCCCAGGCGCCGCATGGTGAGTTTCTCCGGGCCCTCGCGGTCCACGATGGCGAGCGCGGCGCGCAGAACGGAGTCGCGGGACAGCGGCGGTCGGGCGGACGGTGTCGCGTCGCTCATGGATGCCTCCTGTCACGGTGCCGTGGCGGAACGGTGAACCGTTGCCACGGCCCGATGTCTACTTTGTAGTCTACTTAGTAGAAAAAGTCTACTATTGCTGGCCAGAGCGTTATCCGCGAGATTGGCGGCGTCACCGCCAGGGAAAACACGTGGCTCGCGGAAAGAACGCCGTGCTAGCGTTTCACGTCACTCACGGAGACGTTCGCGTCACCCGACGACACCCGCATCCGCGGCCGACCCCGCGAAACGGAAAGTTCCGCCATGGCAGCAGACACGGCGTCGGACGCCCTTCCCCTGCGCACCCGGTACGCCCTCTTCTCGCTGTTCTCGGTGTCGGCCGATTTCGTCTACGGGGCGGTCTTCGTCACCGTGCTCCTCCACCGGGGCGTGGAGCCGTGGGCGCTGGGGTCGATGCTGGCCGCCAACATCGCGCTGGGCATGGTGCTGGAGGCGCCGAGCGGAGCACTGGGCGACCGGTACGGGCACCGGCGGCTGCTGTGCGCGGGCCTGGCGGCATGGGGCGCGGGGTTCGCCGTGTTCGGGAGCGCGGAAGGGATCCCGGCGACGGTGCTGGGCCTGGCCCTGGGCGTGTGCGGGCACAGCCTGCAGTCGGGCACGCTCACCGCGATCGTGGTCAACCGGATCGGCGCCCACGACCGCGCCTCCCGGGTCCGGCGCGCGGTACGGCTGGGGCAGGTCGCCGCACGCGGCGGGTCCGTGCTGGGCGCCGCGTCCGTCCTGGTCGGCGGATCGTGGGCGCGGGCCGACACACTGGTGCTCGCCGCCGGGGCGTCCCTGGTGCTGCTCGCGGCGCTGACCCCGCTGTGCTTTCCGCCGGACCGGCCGCGGCACGGGCACTCGTCCGTCCTGGCGATCCTGCGCGCGTCGGTCGCGACGATCGCCGGCCAGCGGTTCTGGCCGCTGGTGTCCCTGACCGTGTCGACGGGCGTGGTGATGGCGGCGCTCATCATGTCGTGGCAGCCGCTGCTGCTGGACGCCTACGGCGAGGACGTGCGCCGCAACGGGCTCGTCCTGCTGGTCATGACGCTCGGGTTGATGGCCGGGGCGGCGTGCTCGCGCTTCACCGACCGGTTGCGGCCCCAGGTGTGGGGGCCGGTGTTCGCCGTGGCCACCGGGGCGCCCCTGGTCCTGCTCGCCTTCGGCCGGGTGCCGCTGGTCCCCGGCCTGGTCGTCGCCGAGTTCTTCCTCGGGGTGACGGGGGTCGTGTCCGCCGCCTGGCAGCAACTGATGTACTCGGACGCCAACCGCAACACGATGTTCTCCGCCATGGCGGTGGTGAGCGGTGTGACGTACGCGGCGACACAGTGGTCCTTCGGCTGGTTGTGGGAGCTGGGCGGGATCCCCGTGGCGATCTGCGTTCTGGTGGCCGCGAGTGCGGTCGCCGCGTTGCTGACACCGTTGTCGGCCCGCCTTCTTCCCGCGGCGGTCCGGGCGGGGCCGTCGTCGGTGGAGCCGCGGTCGGGCGAACACTCCGGTTGAGGCGGCCGACCCTTTCCCGGGTCGTGGGAAGGGCCCCTGTTAGCCTTCCGGCACCGACGTGAAAGGCGGCTCCACATGGCTCTGGCGGATCTGCTCGGGGAACGGCCGCTGGTCCAGGCGCCGATGGCCGGCGGCGCGTCCACACCCGCGTTGGCGACCGCGGTCGCGGCGGCCGGGGGCACCGGTTTCCTGGCCGCGGGCTATCGGACGGCCGAGGCGGTCGCCGACCAGGTGCGCGCCGTGCGCGAGGCGGGCACGTCCGCGTTCGGGGTCAACGTGTTCGTACCCTCCCCCGCGGTCGCCGCCCCGGAGGACCTGCGCGACCTGCGCGCCGCGCTCGTCCCCGAGTCCCGCCGGCACGGTGCCGCCCTCGGGGAGCCGCTCCACGACGACGACGCGTGGCAGGCCAAGATCGACCTGCTGTGCGAGCTGGCCGTCCCCCTGGTCACCTTCACGTTCGGCTGCCCCGACGCCGCCCTCCTCGACCGGCTGCGGCGCGCGGGTTCGGCCACGATGGTCACCGTGACCACGGTCGAGGAGGCGCGCACGGCCGTGGACCGGGGCGCGGACGGGCTCTGCGTCCAGGGGCTGGAGGCCGGCGGGCACCGGGCGTCCTACGATCCGCGCACCGGCGTGGACCGGCCACTGCTCGACGTGCTGCCCGACGTGGTCGAGGCGGTCGACGTCCCGGTCGTGGCCACCGGGGGACTGATGACCGGGGGCGACGTCGCGGCCGTGCTGAAGGCGGGGGCCCACGCCGCCCAGCTGGGCACGGCGTTCCTGCGCTGTCCCGAGAGCGGCGCCCAGCCCGCGCACAAGGCGGCCCTGGCCGACCCCGGCTTCACCGAGACCGCGGTGACCTGGTCCTTCACCGGCCGTCCGGCGCGAGGGCTGGTCAACCGGTTCGTCCGCGAGCACCCCGGGGAGCACTACGCCTACCCGGAGCTGCACCACATGACCAGGCCGCTGCGGTCGGCGGCCGCCGCCGCGGGCGATCCCGGCGGCATGGCGCTGTGGGCCGGACAGGGGTTCCGCGCGGCCGAGGAGCGGCCCGCCGGAGAGGTCGTCGCACGGCTGCGCGCGGAGGCGGCCGAACACGGGACCCGGATCTGACACGCATCCCAGGCGAATCCGACCGGGATCCGACGCGGCCGGTCCGCCGACCGCACGGCCCCGTGAGCACCTGGTGTTCACCGGCCCTCCAACCGGGGAACACTCCATACTGACCAGTTGGTAACAATTGGGTTCGGAGCCCCGAATCGGTGGATCGTGTGAGGCGGGACACTCTAGAGTTCCCGGCATGAGTGGATTGCGGAAACATGTCCTGTTTCGTGTGCTTTTGGGGGCTCTTGCGGCGATCGTGGCCTTAGCTCTGGTCGGCGCGCTCCTCGGTGTCTGGACCGTCCGGCGGTCCTTCCCCGAGACCTCGGGGGAACTCGCCCTCCCCGGCCTGGAGTCGGCGGTCACCGTGCTCCGCGACGAGCACGGCGTCGCGCACGTGTACGCGGACACCACCCATGACCTCTTCATGGCGCAGGGCTTCACCCACGCCCAGGACCGCTTCTGGGAGATGGACTTCCGCCGCCACGTCACGGCCGGCCGCACGGCCGAACTCTTCGGCCCGGACCAGGTCGCCACCGACGCCTACCTGCGCACGATGGGCTGGCGCCACGTCGCCGAGCAGGAGTACGAACTCCTCGACCCGGACACCCAGGACTACCTGGACTCCTACGCCCAGGGCGTCAACGCCTGGCTCGACGGGCACGACGGCGCCGAAGCGAGCCTGGAGTACGGGCTGCTGTCGGCGCTCAACGGCGGTCACACCATCGAGCCCTGGACACCCGCGGACAGCCTCGCCTGGCTCAAGGCCATGGCCTGGGACCTGGGCGGCAACCTCCAGCAGGAGACCGAGCGCGCCCAGCTCGTGGCGGCGGGCCTGAGCGAGGAGCAGGTGGACGAGCTCTACCCCGCCTACCCCTTCGACGAGCACGAGCCGATCACCGACACCGACGAGCTGAACGGGGTCGCGGCCGACGGCGGCACCGAGGACGCCGAGGACGCCGGGGCCGAGGACGCCCGCGCGGACGAGCGGCGTGCCCCGCGCGACCGGCGGAGCCCGGGCGAACCGGACACCGACGGCAGCCCGGTACCGGACACGGACGCCGCCGCGGACGCGCACTCCGCCCCCGCCCTGCCCGAGGCGGCCCTGCCCGCCGTCACCGGCGTGGTCGAGGGCGCCGAACGGCTGCCCGCCCTGCTCGGCCCGACCGGACCCGACCTCGGTTCCAACTCCTGGGTCGTGAGCGGCGACCACACCGAGAGCGGGCTGCCCCTCCTGGCCAACGACCCCCACCTGGGTGCGTCCATGCCCTCCACCTGGTACCAGATCGGGCTGCACTGCACCGAGCTCACCGAGGCCTGCCCCTTCGACGTCAGCGGGTTCAGCTTCTCCGGCCTGCCGGGTGTGATCATCGGGCAGAACGAGTCCATCGCCTGGGGCTTCACCAACCTCAACCCCGACGTGATGGACTTGTACGTCGAGAGGATCGACGGCGACGGCTACGTGGTCGACGACGAGGTCCGGCCGCTGGAGACGCGCGAGGAGACCATCGCGGTGGCCGGCGGGGACGACGTCGAGATCACCGTGCGCTCCACCCACCACGGCCCGCTGCTGTCGGACGCCGAGGCGGGCGCCGACCTGGCCGGGATCGCCGAGGAACCGGCCGTCGCCGAGGAGGACGGCGAGGACGGTGAGGGCGGCGAGTACGCGGTCGCCCTGAGCTGGACCGCCCTGGAGCCGGGCACCACGGCCGACTCGATCTTCACGTTGAACCGCGCCCGCGACTGGTCCGACTTCCGCACAGCCGCGAGCCTGTTCGGCGTCCCCGCGCAGAACCTGGTCTACGCCGACAACGAGGGCAACATCGGCTACCAGGCGCCCGGACTCGTCCCCGTCCGCGGGGAGGGCGACGGCCGCTACCCCGCGCCCGGCTGGGACCCCGCCTACGACTGGCAGGAGTACATCCCCTTCGACGAGCTGCCCAGCGTGTACAACCCCGAATCCGGCGTCATCGTCACCGCCAACCAGTCGGGTGTGGACGCCGACTACCCCTACCGGCTCACCGACGACTGGGACTACGGCTACCGCGCCCAGCGCATCCACGACCGGCTGGACGAGGCGATCGCCGACGGGCCGGTCACCAGCGAGACCATGTCCGACATCCAGCTGGACTCCTTCCACGCGAGCGCCGAGGTCGTCACGCCCCACCTCCTCGACGCCGAGGTGGACGGCACCGCCGGCCGGGCCCAGGACCTGCTGCGCGACTGGGACCTGCGCACCGACCCCGACTCGGCCGGAGCGGCGTTCTACCAGGCCACGTGGCGCCACCTCCTGCCGCTGCTCTTCGACGAGCTGGACCCGGTGGTCATGAACGGGAGCTCCCGCGGGATGTACGTGGTCGGCGAACTGCTGGCGGATCCCGACTCCGCGTGGTGGGACGGGGAGGAGGCCGACGGGCGCGACGCGGTCCTGTCCGCGGCGATGACCGCGGCGGCCGACGAGCTCACCGAACTGCTCGGCGACGACCCCGCCGACTGGCGCTGGGGCGACCTGCACACGCTCACGGCGACGCACGAGTCGTTCGGGACGTCGGGCATCGGGCCGGTGGAGTGGCTGTTCAACCGGGGCCCGGTCGAGAGCTCCGGCGGATCCTCCATCGTCAACGCGACCGGCTGGGACCCGCACGAGGGGTACGGCATCACGGCCGTGCCGTCCATGCGCATGGTGGTGGACCTGGCCGACCGCGACGCCTCCACCTGGATCCACCTGACCGGGAACTCGGGGCACGCCTTCCACCCGAACTACGACGACCAGCTCCCGCTGTGGAGCGAGGGCGGGACCCTGCCGTTCGTGGTCTCGGAGGAGGCCGTCCGCGACGCCGCGACGGACGAGCTCACCCTCACGCCGTAGGGCGTGCCGACACGGCCGCCCGGTGCGCGCTCGGGGCCCTCACGGGTCCGGGCGGGCGTGCGCCGGGCGACCGTGCTGCCGTGGCACCAGGCCGTCGCGCGCCCGTTGCTGCCGGGGTGCCAGGGTGCCGGGCGCTGGGGCCGGACGCCCGTGCGGCCGGGGGGCGCGGGTCAGTCCGTCGGCGCCCGGAGCGGGAAGGTCACCCCGGTGAGCCGCTCGGACAGGGTCCACAGGCGCTGGGCCGCGACACCGTCCCACGCGGCCTCGCTCCGCCCGGCCAGGGCCGGAGCGCCGCGGCCCATGTTCTTGGGGCCCGCGTAGGCGGCGCCGGGCACGTCCTGCGTGGCGGCGTAGATCGTGGGCAGGGCGCCCGCGGTGGCGCTCTGCGCGAAGATCCTGTTCCCCAGGGCCAGCAGTCCGTTCTGGATCCGGCTGCCCGAGTGGGACTGGAGGTTGGTGGCCGCGTAGCCGGGGTGGGCCGCGGCGGCGAGGACGGGCGATCCCGCGTCGGTCAACCGGCGCTGGAGTTCCAGGGTGAACAGCAGGTTGGCCAGTTTGGACTGGCAGTAGGCCCGGTAGGGCGTGTAGCGGCCCACCAGGTCGACGTTGTCGAAGTCGATGCCCGGCGCCATGCGGTGCATCGAGGAGGACACGGTGACCACCCGGCCGGTGACGTGTTCCAGGAGCAGGTTGGTGAGCGCGAAGTGGCCCAGGTGGTTGGTACCGAACTGGGTCTCGAACCCGTCCTTGGTCCTGGACTCGGGGACGGCCATCACACCGGCGTTGTTGACCAGAAGGTGGAGGTCGCCGTCCCACTCCTCCGCGAACGCGCGGACCGAGGCGAGGTCTGCGAGGTCGAGCCGCCGCACCTCCGTCTCGCCCCGCACGGTGTCGGCGGCCACGCGGCCCTTCTCGGGGTCGCGTACGGCCATCACCACACGCGCGCCCATGCCGACCAGCATGCGCGTGGTCTCGACGCCCAGGCCGCTGTTGGCTCCGGTCACGACCGCCGTGCGGCCGCTGAGGTCGGGGAGGGTGACGGCGTCCATGCTCATTCCGGAACAGTAGGGCCACGCCGCCCGGGCGGTCAACGACGGCGATCCCGACGCCATCGGCTCCGGACTATGCTGGGCGCCATGCCCGACCGCCCCTATCACCACGGTGACCTGCGCGCCGTCCTCCTGGCGAACGCCGAGCGCGCACTCGCCGAGCGCGGACCTGCGGCGCTGTCCCTGCGTGAGCTGGCGCGCGAGGCCGGGGTGAGCCACGCCGCGCCCAAGCGGCACTTCGCGGACAAGCAGGCCCTGCTCGACGCCCTGGCGCTCTCGGGCTTCGAGCGCCTCACCGACCGCTTGGAGCAGGCCGCCGACAGCCCTGGCACCATCCGCGACCGGGTCCAGGCGCTGGCGG
Organism: Nocardiopsis aegyptia; assembly: GCF_013410755.1. Classification (GTDB taxonomy): domain Bacteria; phylum Actinomycetota; class Actinomycetes; order Streptosporangiales; family Streptosporangiaceae; genus Nocardiopsis; species Nocardiopsis aegyptia. The sequence goes on along the minus strand of NZ_JACCFS010000001.1, from coordinate 4,225,050 downwards.
CCGGCTACGTCGGGTTCACGCTCGACAACGAGGCCCTCATCGACCTGATGTACACACGCAAGCACGACTCCGGTTCGCCCGCGGAGATGGCCGAGGCCGTGTCGCGCCTGGTCACCACGGTGATGCGGCCCATCGTGGAGGGTCAGGCGGCCGGGGAGATCATCGGCGGCGACCCGTCCGTCATCGCCATGGGCGTCGCGGCCACACTGCACGGGTTCGCGACGATCAAGGGCTCGGCGCCGCGCGCCTACGTCGAGTCGACCCTGCCCGGGGTGGTCGACCTGCTCATGCTCGGCCTCGTCCCGCGCTGACCGGTCGCGCGTGGCGGTGGCCTCACGGCGTGCGGCCGACTCCGCCGTGGGGTGACCGGCCGTCACCGGCGGCGCTACCCCTTTGTGCCTACTCGTCCGCCGACTTCCCGGTGATGCGGGGGCCGGCCCCGGCGGCGAGAATCCCGGCATGAGCACACGCGGAGGCACCCCGGCGCCGGGACACCCGGGCCGTGCCGCCACGACGGGGGCCTCCCCCGCGAGGCGTCGCGCCCTGCGCGCGATCCCCGCACCGATCAGGGACGCTGGGGGCATGCGCGAGATTCTGCGGCGGCGGGCGCACCTGCTCCCCGACCTCCTCCTGTGGGCGGTCCTGGCCACGGCGACCGTCCTCGACCTCGCCGGTACGTGGTCGCCCCTGGCCGTCGCGGAGACGGCCGCCGCCCTGCTCTGCCTCACCGCGGCCCTGGCCGTCGCCCGCCGCCGGCCGGACGCCGCCGTCGCGGTCGCGATGGCCTTCCCCGTCGGACAGCAGTTCGTCATCACCATGGGCCTGGCCGACCGGTTCGGTCTCGCCCCGCTGGCCACGGTCGCGGTCACGGCCTTCCTCGCGGGGCAGCGCTCGGCACGGGTCGGCACGGTCGCCACGATCATCCTGACGGCCGTGCTCGTGCTGCTCGGGCTGGTCGTGGCGGAGGCGGTGGCCGTCGGCCTGGACGTGCGAGACTTCCTCTCCCGGCTGGTCGACTGGGTCGGGGCCGCGATCATCGTGGTCCTGGTGGTGGTCGCGCCCTGGCTGTTCGGCCGGTACCTGCCCTGGCGGACCCGGCTGTACCGGGGCGGCTGGGAGGTCGCCGAGCGGATGGAGCGGGCGCGCGCCGCCGAGGCCGACCGGGCCCGCCTGCGCGAGCGCACGCGCATCGCCTCGCAGATGCACGACTCCCTCGGGCACGACCTCGCCCTGATCGCCATCCGCGCGGCGGCCCTGGAGATGGCGTCCGCGGACTCCCCCGAGCAGCGGGACGCCGCCGCCGACCTGCGCGCGTCGGCGCACGAGGCCAACCTCCGGCTGCGCGAGATCATCGGCGTGCTGCGCGAGGAGACCGACGTCGCCGCGGCCGAACCCGTGACCGACCTGGTCCAGCGCGCGACGGACGCGGGCATGGCGATCCGGCTCCTGAGGGAGGGGCCCGACCCCGACCCCTCCGGCCCGGGCGGGCAGGCCGTCCACCGGGTGGTCCAGGAGGCCCTGACCAACGCGGCCAAGTACGCCCCGGGCACCGAGGTGTCGGTGACCGTCGTCCGGGAGGCGGGCAGCACCAGGATCGACGTCGAGGACACGGGCCCGGCCGGGGAGGGGCCCGCCGCCGTTCCGCCGCGCGGCGGGGGCGCGGGCTCGGGGCTCGCCGCGCTCCGCACGCGGGTGGAGGGGCTCGGCGGCACGTTCCGGGCGGGAGGCACCGGCCAGGGCTTCGCGGTGCACGCCACCGTCCCCGACCCGGTCGGCGGCGCCGGGACCACCGACGCGGCGCCCGCCGACGCGGTCCCGGGCACCGGGGCTCCGGAGACCGGGGCCGCGCCGACCAGGGCGGCGCACACCCCTCCCGATCCGTCCGCGGAGGGAGGCGGCGAGGCCACCGAGACGCGGCGCGCCCACGACGAGGCCCGCGTGCGGGCCCGGCGCTCACTGGCCACGGCGCTGGCCGTCCCCCTGTCGCTGGCCGCCGCCCTGACCGTCCTCGGCTTCGCGCTGCTGTGGTGGGTGAGCGCCAACTCCGACCTGCCGGCCGAGGACTACCAGCGCCTGGCCGTGGGCGACTCCCGCGAGGACGTCGAACACGTCCTGCCCCTGTTCGCCTACCCCGAACGATCCGTCGACCCCCTGCCGCCCGAACCGCCCGGCGCCGAGTGCCGGTTCTACCTGACCGACCACGAGGGCGGCCTGCCACCCGTGTACCGGCTGTGCTTCGCCGACGGTGTGCTCGTGGCCAAGGGCGAGTTCGAGCGGATCGACCGTTAGGCTGACGGCGTGCGCGAACCGGACGGTACCCAGGTCCCGCTGCGAGTGGTCCTCGCCGACGACGAGGCGATGATGCGGGCGGGGATCCGCGCGATCCTGACCGCCGTGCCCGGCCTGGATGTCGTGGGCGAGGCCGAGGACGGCGCCGCCGCCGTCGATCTGGTCGCCGACCTGCGGCCCGACATCGCCCTGCTCGACGTGCAGATGCCGGGCACCGACGGGCTGGCCGCGACCGAGGCCATCACGGCGCGGTACCCGGACACGGCCGTGGTCATCCTCACCACGTTCTCCGAGGACGCCTACATCGCCCGGGCGCTCTCCGGCGGCGCGAGCGGGTTCGTGCTCAAGTCCGGTGACCCGACCCATCTGGTGACCGGCCTGCGCGCGGTCGCCGACGGCGGCGCGTACCTGTCCCCGGAGATCGCGCGGCGGGTGATCGACGAGCTCGGCGCCTCCGGGCCGCGCCTGTCCCGGGGGACGGCCGCGCGCGAACGCGTCGCCGTGCTCTCCGACCGCGAACGCGAGGTGCTGGCCCTGGTCGGCGAGGGGTGGTCCAACGACCAGATCGCCCGCCGCCTGGCGATCGCCCCGGGCACGGTGAAAGTGCACGTGGGTTCCATACTCACCCGTCTGGACGTGCGCAACCGGGTGCAGGCGGCCGTGCTCGCCTACGAGGCCGGACTCGTCGACGGGTCCTGAGCCCGCCCGCCCCGCCGCCGGTCCCCCGCACACCGCCCGCGTCGGACCGGTGCGTCGGCTCGCTTCCGCCGGCCGCTCGCGTACTACCCCGATGTGCCTATCCCCCCGCCGTCGTCCTGGCGATGTGCCGGACGGCCGCCGCGCGTGAGGATTCCGGCATGGTCACACGAACCCGAACACGAACACGAACCCGCCCGCACACGCGGCGCGCCGCCTACGCCACCGCCGCCCTCGTCCTGGCCGCCGCCTGCGCCGTCCCGGCGACGGTCGCGGCCGTCACCGACCCAGGGAGCGTCGTCCTCTCCCCACCGGAACCCACCGGCCCGCACGCGGTCGGTCGGACCGAACTCCACCTCGTCGACCCCGAACGGGGCCACCCCTGGGTGGAGGGTGCCACGGAACGCGACGTCATGGTCAGCCTCTGGTACCCGGCGGATCCGGAGGACGCCGCCGAGCGCGCCCCCTACGTCTCACCGGCCATGGGCGCGGCCCTGGCCTCCGAGCTGGAACAGGCCGGTCTGCCGCGCTCGGCGGTGGACTTCGCCGCCTCCGAGGCCCATGCGCTCGAAGACGCGGACGCCGCCCCGGACGCGGGCCCGTTCCCCGTCGTGCTCTACTCCCCGGGGTTCAGCACCTCCCGCTTCACCAGCACGTCCAACGCGGAGGAACTGGCCTCCCAGGGGTACGTCGTCGCGGCCATGGACCACCCCTACGAGGCCCCCGCGGTGGACCTGCCGGACGGCCGGGTCCTGCGCGACCGGATCCCGAACACGGAGACGCCCGCGTACCGGGACGCCATCGCGACCCGGGTGGCCGACACCCGGCTGGTCCTGGACGCCATGGACGCGCTCGCCGCGGGCGGCTCGCCCCGGGTCGGCGGCGAACCCCTGCCGGCGGGGCTCGCCGGGTCCCTGGACACCGACCGGACCGGGATGTTCGGCCACTCGGCGGGCGGTCTGACGGCCGCCGAGGTGATGCTCGTGGACGAGCGCGTGGACGCGGGCATGAACCTCGACGGCACCATGGGCTACCACGCCGGAGACGAGGCCTGGGCGGACTCCACCACCCGTGGAGCCGACCGCCCCTTCGCCCTCCTGATGGCCGGGACCTCCAAGTCGCGGGGCGTGGCGCGCACCAGCGCCCACAACGAGGACCTCCGGCTCTTCCGCGCCGGCTCCTCCGCCCCCGTGCTGGAGCTGTACATGCCGGACGCGGAGCACATGGGCCTCATGGACTACCAGTGGATGCTCCCGGACGTCGGCGAGGGGCGGGGCGCGGACCACCGGACCTGGCGGGAGACGGTCGCGGGAGCGATCAGCACCATCGACCCCCAGGACTCGGTCGACGCCCAGCGCGCCTACATCACCGCGTTCTTCGACACGCACCTGCGGGGCGAGGACGAGCCGCTCCTGGAGGGCCCCTCCGCCGAGTACCCCGAGGTCGAGTTCGTCGACGCGCCCTGAGGCCGGCGGAACGAACGGAAGGGCCCGGACGCTTTTCCGCGTCCGGGCCCTTGCGCGCTCCCCCTCAGACGTCGCGCACACGCAGCTCCGCCAGGGCGACGATCTGGGCGGCCACGGCCCAGCCCGCGACGGTCGCGACGTTGACCACCCCGTCGTACGGCGAGGTGTAGAAGCCGACGTCGCCGCCGGCGTAGAACTCGATCCCCGCCAGGCCCGGCAGCAGCGCGGCGAGGTCGTCCAGGAAGGTGACCCCCGACAGCTGCATGACCAGGGGCACGCCCATCAGGAGCAGGAAGCCCACGGTGATCGTGCCCGCCGTCCCGCGCAGGGCCGTGCCGAGTCCCACGAACAGCACGGCGAACAGCGCCATGCACGCCCCGGCGCTCACGCCGGTCGCCATGAGCTCCAGGACGTCGACGTCCACGTACCGGCCGAGGAACACGGCCAGCACGGCCACGCCGGCCGCCGTCGCGGCCACGCCCGTGACGAAGGCGATCCCCGCGGTCACCAGGGACCGGGCGGCCAGCAGCCGTCCGCGCCTGGGCGTCCACAGCAGGGTGCTGGTGACGCTGCCGTTGCCGAACTCGCCCGTGGCGGCCAGGGCCGCCAGGGTCAGCACCGTGAACTGCACGATGTAGAAGTGGCCCTGCGACAGGAGCTGGACGAACGAGGAGGAGTCCGCCTCGACCGCGTTCTCCGTGATCCGCGACAGCGAGGAGAAGCCCATCATGGCCGCGAACAGGGCCAGGCCCAGGACCGCCGCTCCCACGCACCACCACGTCGACCGCAGTGACGACTGCCGCACCCATTCCGCGGCGACCTCGCGGCCGATCCCCGTGGGCCGCGCGGCCGTGGCCTCCGCCCGCCCGGTCCGCCGCTCCGGTTCCGTCCGTGCCACGTCCGCTCCCCTCATGCCCCCGTCTCCTTTCCGTGCGCGCCGAACTCGACGGTCTCGTCGGTCAGCTCCAGATACGCCTGCTCCAGCGACGCCTCCTCGCGCGCCAGCGCGTGCACCCGGGCGCCCGCCTCGTGGGCGTGGTCGCCGACCGCCTCCGCGGTCAGGCCGAACACCCGCAGCCCTCCATCGCCGTCGTCCTCCACCCGGACCGGCGGCCCCAGCCGCTCCAACCGGGCGCCCAGCGCCCCCGCCTCCGGGCTGCGCACCAGCACGTGCGTCCGGGACCACGCCGCGATCACCTCGCCCAGCGACGCGTCCGCGATGAGCCGTCCGCGCCCCACGACCACCAGGTGGTCGGCGACCAGTTCCATTTCGCTCATCAGGTGGCTGGAGACGAACACCGTGCGTCCCTCGTCGGCCAGCCGCCGCGCCAGGTCGCGCATCCAGCGCACCCCGTCGAGGTCGAGCCCGTTGACCGGTTCGTCGAACAGCAGCGTGCCCGGATCGCCCAGCAGGGCGTCGGCAACGCCGAGCCGCTGGCGCATGCCGAGCGAGTAGCCGCCCACCCGCCGTCCGGCGGCCTCGGTCAGGCCGACCTCGTCCAGGACTTCGTCCACCCGGGTCCGGGGCACCCCGGTGATGAGGGCCTTGGCCAGCAGGTGGGCCCGGCCGGTGCGTCCGGGGTGGGCGGCCCGCGGGTCCAGCAGCGCACCGGCCTCCCTGGCCGGCGCCGTCAGCCGCGCGTACTCCCGCCCGTTGACCAGCGCCTCTCCCGAGGTCGGGCGCGCCAGTCCCAGCAGCAGCCGCATCGTGGTGGACTTGCCCGCCCCGTTGGGGCCCAGGAAGCCCGTCACCCGTCCTGGTTCGACGGTGAAGGTCAGGTCGTCGACGGCGGTCCTCCCGCCGTAGCGCTTGGTCAGCGCGGTTACCGTCAGCACGGTCGCCCCTCTCGCGTGAGTCGTCGTGCGCACCACGCTAGAAAGCCCGGCGGCCAGGGGCATCAGAGCTTCGGAAGGCCCCCGCTACCCCCTTGTGCCTACTCCCCCGGCACCCTTCCGCCCACGGGGGACGAGCGTCATCCCGTAGGGATACGGTGACCCCGTACATCTCAAGGGTTCGCTGGGAGACAGATGGCCACGGTCGACGACGAAGGTCCCATGGGGGAAGAAGACCTTGTCGACGGCCAATTGCCCATGAGCCCGTCAGGAGCACTTCAGCCTGGCGTTCACCCGCCTGGTGACGTACACGGCCGGCTGCTCCATCAAGACGCACGAGACCGACTTCGACGGGGTCGACATCACGTTGGTCTCGTCCGCCGAGTACAGGCGTTACTACGCCCCTCAGTTCGAACTCCAACTCAAGTGCACGACCCAGACTCGCTACCTCCATGACGACCACATGGCGTGGCCGATGAAGGGGAAGCCCTTCCGGAAGCTCACCAGGGGGAAGCGGTACATCCCGGCCTACCTCGGTGTGCTTCTCGTGCCTGAGGATCCGGACGAGTGGATCTCGGTCGACGAGCGCGGTCTGCTCACGGAGAGCAGGATGTACTGGCAGGCCGCGACCGAACTCGCGACGACGGAGGCGGTCGGACAGACCCGGACCGTCCACCTGCCGCGCAGTAATCTGTTTACTCCAGACCGGCTTCTGGGCATCATGAAGAAGCTCGGCGAGCAGGAGGGAGGCTTCCAGTGACCCCCACCACGCTCGATTCCCTCAGTGAAGCGGCTGCCGCGCTCACACCCGGATCCGTGTCACAGTACCTCGAAACACACGGATGGAACCTGCAGAGCAGGCAACCCGACGTTCTGGAAATATGGTGTTTGAACCAGTCTCCGGAGTACGGTTCAGCTCGCGTCATGCTTCCACTGGCCACAGATTTCGTGGACTTCCTGCCTCGGTTCAAGGATACGCTCGATTCACTCTGCCATGTGTACGGAATCGATGCCGAAGAGCTTCAGGAACGCATATCTTCAACACGCTCCGACCTCTTCTTCGTGCGCATCAACCAGCCGATGGCAGATGGATCAATTCCTTTTCGCCAAGCAGGAAAGACAGTTGATGCCCTCTTCAGAATGTTGAAGGCCGCAGCCACGACCGCAGCGGATCCTCATCATTCTCACAAGGGCCGAAGGCCTACAGTCGTATCCGACTTCCTCGATGACAACATCAGGCTTGGCCAGACGAAGCAAGGAAGCTTTGTCTTCACTGTTTCAACAGACCTTGGTGTTTCGCCTTCAGACGAGAACAGCGAGGACAGCACCCGATCGTCGTTCGCGCGACGCGTCATGCTGACACTTGCGCGCGGCTTGGAGTCCGCGCGAAGCCTCACACTGCGTTGGGATGAGAGAGCTCTTGAATCACCCTCGAACCTCGGGTTGAGCGCGGCACTGGTGGAATCAATGGAGGAGCTGACACGATCGGAGAAACTCCGCTCAGTGGATTTGTCCTTCCAATGGGCGGCGGCGGAGCCGGTTCCGAACGCAACGGCCTCCACCATCGCGCTCGACCGGGATGTCATCGTGGAGTTGCCACGCCTACGCGAACGCCTTGTTCGCAGAGAAGAACCTTCAAGGAAAGCCACACTCATCGGGATCGTAAAGAGTCTGGCACGCGAAGAGACACCGTCGGGCGAAGACGACGCAGCAATCGTGACTCTCCTGACCGAGGTCGGCGGAAAAACGCGAAGCGTCCAGGTGGGACTCGAAGGCGAGGATCACCATTGGGCAATCATCGCCTACCAGAGGAAACTGCCACTCGTCGTGACCGGAAACCTTTCCTTCGAGCGCCGCTCGTGGCGGCTTTCCGGGGACATCGATGTGGATCCCAGTTTCCTCAAGTATTTCTCACAACAACATTCTTCATCCAACGAAGAAGGAAGCACGTGATCTGGACCGAGTTCTGATCCCGTGGGGAAACGAAGGATGGCGCCTCCTCAACAGGGGGCACCACCGGCACCCCTGAACGAGCCTTGGGACTGCTCGACGGGCTGGGAGTGGCCGCACGCCCCGGCGACCAACGCGAACCCGCTGGCAGGGCCAGGCGCGAAATGGGGTGTGGCTTTCGTCCCGGCGTGCGGCGACACGCACCAAATGCCCCCGGTTTCGGCAGGTCAGCGATCCGGGTACGTCCCCGATAGGCCGGCAGAGGGACCGGCGGCGTCGAACGGGGGACGGTATGCGGGCGTCGATCGGGGACTATGTCCACACCCACGGGGTCGCGAGCAGCGACGGCCAGCACAGCGGAAGGATCGTGGAGGTGAAGGGCGCCGACAACGGTCCGCCCTACGTGGTGCGCTTCCCGGACGGGGAGGAACGGCTCATCTACCCGGGGCCGCACACGGTGGTGGAGCCCCGCTTCCCGGCGGACTAGGCAGGACCGTGGCCGCGGGACGGTGCGGACACGGGTGCCCACCGCCCCGCCGCCCCGTGTCCGGGGCCCTCACGCGGACAGCCGCGCGAGGAACCCCTCCAGGTTGTGCGCCGCCCGCGTGATCTTCTCCTCCACGGTCAGCGACTCCTCGAACCGGCCACCGGGCTCGGGTTCCTTCAGCCCCCGCACGTACAGCGAGCACGCGAAGTCCGTGCACATGCGCAGACCGATCGAGTTGCCGTCGCGCCCGGCCTTGCCCGCCTTCGGCGCGACCATCAGGGTCACGCCCTGGCCGGGGTGGGTGGTCAGGCACACCGAGCACATGCTGCGGCGGAACGCGTCCCGTCCGTTCGCCAGCCGGAACGCCACGCCCACCAGGCCCTCCTCGCGTTCGACGACCAGGTAGGCGCGCTCGTGCGCGGTGTGGTCGCGCCAGCCGAGGAAGTCCAGGTCCTCCCACGGGCGCTCGGCGAGGTCGCGCGGGAGTGCCAGGCGCTTGGCCTCTCCCTTGGAACAGTTCACGAAGGACGCGCGGATCTCGCGCTCGGTCACGGGTCTCATTCCGGCGACGCTAACAGCGCCTAGGCCTCCTAGGCAAAGCATTAATGCCTTTAGGAATCGTGTCGGTCCGTACGCCCGGAAAACCCCTGGATCAGCGGATCCGGGCCCCTTACGCTCTCGCCAGGCGGCCAGGCCGGACACAGGCATGCGCGCACCGCCACCGATGGATCCATCGTCACCCGAACACCCACGAGAGGACGGACACCCCATGGCCACCACGACGCTGGCCCAGGTCCGCAACATCGGGATCATGGCCCACATCGACGCGGGCAAGACGACGACCACCGAGCGCATCCTGTTCTACACCGGCGTCTCCCACAAGGTCGGCGAGGTCCACGACGGCAACGCCGCCATGGACTTCCTGCCCGAGGAGCGCGAGCACGGCATCACCATCACGTCCGCGGCCACGACCTGCCACTGGCCGCTGAACGGGGTGGACCACACCGTGAACATCATCGACACCCCGGGCCACATCGACTTCACCGTCGAGGTGGAGCGCTGCCTGCGCGTGCTCGACGGCGCGGTCGCGGTGTTCGACGGCGTGGCCGGTGTCGAACCGCAGTCCGAGACCGTGTGGCGCCAGGCGAACCGCTACGGCGTGCCGCGCCTGTGCTTCGTCAACAAACTCGACCGCGTCGGCGCGGACTTCCACCGGTGCGTCGCCATGGTCACCGAACGCCTGGGGGCGGTGCCCCTGGTCCTCCAGCTCCCCATCGGGGCCGAGTCGGACTTTCGCGGTGTGGTCGACCTCGTCCGGATGCGGGCGCTCGTCTGGCCGGCCGGTACCCGGCCCGGCGACGGCTACGACGTCGTCGGCGTCCCCGAGGAGCTGGCGCAGGAGGCGCGCGCCTGGCGTGCGCGCCTGCTGGAGACGGTCGCCGAACACGACGAGGAGCTGATGGAGCTGTACGTCCAGGGCACGGAGCCCGACGACGACCGGCTGCACGCGGCGATCCGCCGGGTGACCGTGGGCTCGGCGCGCGGCGACGGCGTCGTCACCCCGGTGGTGTGCGGCACCGCGTTCAAGAACAAGGGGGTCCAGCCACTGCTGGACGCCGTGGTCCGCTATCTGCCGTCCCCGCTGGACGCCGGGGCGGTGGAGGGCCACGACCCCCGCGACACGGACCTGATGGTCACGCGCGCCCCCTCGGACGGGGAGCCGATGGCCGCCCTGGCGTTCAAGATCAGCAGCGACCCGCACCTGGGCCGGCTGACGTTCCTCCGCGTGTACTCGGGGAGGATCGACGCCGGATCCCACGTGCACAACGCCCCGAAGGGGCGGAAGGAGCGGATCGGCAAGATCTACCGCATGCACGCCGACCAGCGCGAGGAGATCGGTTCGGTGGGCGCCGGCGACATCGTCGCCGTCATGGGTCTGAAGCAGACCGCCACCGGCGAGACCCTGTGCGACGCGGACGCTCCCGTAGTGCTGGAGTCCATGGACTTCCCGGACCCGGTCATCGAGGTGTCGGTCCAACCCCGCTCCCAGGCGGACCTCGACCGGCTCGGCACGGCCATCGGGCGCTTCGCGAAGGAGGATCCCTCCCTGCGCGTGCACACCGACGCCGAGACCGGCCAGACCATCCTGGGCGGGATGGGGGAACTGCAACTGGAGATGCTGGTGACACGGATGAGACGGGAGTTCAAAGTGGACGCCGGTGTGGGCCGACCGCAGGTCTCCTACCGGGAGACGATCCGCCGCGCGGTGCGGGACGTGGACCACACGCACCGCAAGCAGAACGGCGGCAAGGGCCAGTTCGCCCGGGTACGGATCGCGGTCGAGCCGATCGACGGCGGCGGCTACGAGTTCGTCGACCGGGTGACCGGCGGCCGGGTGCCGAAGGAGTTCGTGCCCTCGGTGGACCAGGGCTGCCGGGAGGCCATGCGTCGCGGGATCCTGGCCGGGTTCCCGATGACGGGTGTCCGGGTGACGCTGCTCGACGGGGCCTTCCACACGGAGGACTCGTCCGAGCTGGCGTTCCGGATCGCCGGCCTGGAGGCGTTCACGGAGGCGGCGACGCGGGCGCGCCCGGTTCTGCTGGAACCGGTGATGGACGTGGAGGTCACCACGCCCGAGGAGCACATGGGCGACGTGATCGGCGACCTCAACGCCCGTCGCGGCCGGGTCCGGGCGATGGCGGACCGGTACGGCGCCAAGGCGGTGTCGGCGTCGGTGCCGCTGTCGGAGATGTTCGGCTACGTGGGCGACCTGCGCAGCCGTACATCGGGACGGGCGAACTTCACGATGGAGTTCAGCTCGTACGCCGAGGTGCCCAGGGCGGTCGCCGACACGGTCATCGGCCGGGCCGCCTGAGCGGACGCGCGGCCCCGCCCCCTCGTGGGTGGGGCCGCGCCCCGTCGTCGGCTCCACCAGCGCGTGTACGCCCCCTGTATCGGGCGTGTACCAGGGCTGTCGACCCGCTCCCTAGCGTGGCCACCGACCGCCGGACGACCACCGGCGGCACCGCCACCGGCCACGGTTCCCTCCGTGGCCCAGAAGGGAAGCCATGTTCGACCGCATCGGATCGCTCGCCGACCGACTCCTCACCCGTGTCGTCCCCGGGACCCGGGCCAGTGCCTCCTACTGCTGGTGGGACTACGCCCCGATCAGCTCGCCCTGCATCCGCCGCTACTGCTGCAACCCTCCCGGATCAGGCAGCACCTACTGCACCTCGTTCCGCCCCTGCTGAACCGCCGACCACCCAAGGGACCCCCGTGATCGACCGCATGGCGAGCCTCGGCGACCGGCTGCTCTCGGCCGACGTGCCCCGAGCCCGGGCCGGCGCCGCCTCCTGCCGGTATGAGAGGTGCGGCAGCCCGTGCCACTCGCGCTACTGCTGCTACGGCAGCGGCATCCCCGAGTACGCCCGCTGCGGCAGTTGCCTCTACAGGTGCTGACCGCCTCCGACACCTGACCGACGCCCCCTGCCCCGGGCCGTCGCCCGCTCCCTAGAGGGTGAGGACGGCGGGGGACCGGCGGTCCGCCGGTCGGGGCGCGGGCACCCGTGGCGCGGCCTCGGCCGCGTAGACCCGCAGCAGTCCCGGCACCGTGTAGCGCAGCTCGCCCGTCGGCTCCAGCAGGCGCGCCTCGGCCAGGCGCCCCAGGGCGGCGATCGCCGTGTTGACGTCCGTTTCCAGCAGGGCGGCGGCGCCGGCCGGACCGATCTCCCGCAGGTCCGAACGCCCCAGGAGGCGGAAGAGGGCGGCGGCCCGCCGGTCTCCCGCGTCGGCGCTGTCGCACAGCGGCAGGTAGGCCGAGTCCAGGGCCGCGCGCAGGGAGCGGTCCCCGCAGCTCAACACGTCGAGTCGGTGCCGGGGGTCGGCGAGCAGGCGCGCGAACGCCGGCAGCGGCCACTCGCGCCGCGTGGCCATCCTGGTGCCCGCCAGCCACAGCGCCAGTGGCTGTCGGTCGCACAGCTCCGCCACCCGGACGGCGTCCGACCGCTGGGCCGCCACGCGTTCGGCCCCGCAGAGCGCGGCCAGCAGGTCGACCGCCTGGTCGCGGGTCAGCGGGTCCAGACCGACGTGGACGGCCCCGCCCAGGGTGACGCACCGGCGGCGGCCGGTGACCAGCGTCGCCGCCCCGGGCCAGGTCGCCACCAGGGGCCGGGCCTGCGCCTCGTCGGCCGCGTTGTCCAGCACGATCAGGATCCGCGCTCCACCGCTCCGGGCCCGCCGCCACGTCTCGTGCAGCTCGGTGCGGTCGGATCCCGCGGCGTCGCCGAGGTCGATGTACAGGCACCCGTCGGGGAAGCGCCCGGCCACGCGTGCGGCGGCCTTCAGTGCGAGCGCGGACTTGCCGCTGCCCACCGGACCGTCGACCGCCGCGACGGGGGCGTGCTCACCGGGGACGAGGGCCCGTTCGAGTGCGTCGAGGGCCGTGCGCCGGCCCACGAACGGGGTCGGCGGCGCGGGGACGGCGTGGCAGGCCGGGTGTTCGGCGGCACGTCCGGGGGCGTGGTCGTCCAGGGCCGGATCGCGGTGGAGGATCGCGGCGTGCAGCTGGACCAGCTCGGGCCCGGGTTCCACGCCCAGGTGCAGGGACAGGGACCGCCGGGCGGCGTGGTAGGCGTCCAGGGCCGCGGAGGTCTCGCCGGTCCGGTAGAGGGCGAGCATGAGGTCGTGCCACACGCGTTCGCGGACCGGGTCCTCGGCCGCCAGGGCGCGCAGGTCGGCGACCAGTTCGACGTCGGCGCCCAGGTCGAGGCGGGCGTGCGCGAGATCCTCGGCCGCGCTGCGGCGCTGTTCGTCGAGCGCGTCCAGGCGGGCACCGAGTTCCGGCCCGCGCGGCACGTCCTCGGCTGCGGCGCCCCGCCACAGCTCCAGGGCGCGGACCAGGGCGGGCACCGCCGAGCGCGGGTCACCGTCGGCCAGGGCCCGTCGGCCGCGCCGGTGCAGTTCGGCGAAGGCGAGGGAGTCGAGTTCGTGGGGGCACACGCGCAGCATGTAGCCGGGGCTGCTGGCGACCAGGCGCGCCCGGTCGGCCGAGCAGGCGGCGGGAGGCAGCCGGCGGCGCAGCAGGTTGGCGTAGGTGCGCAGGTTGGCGACGGCGGAGCGGGGCGGGTGCTCCTCCCACAGGGCCGCCATGAGGCGTTCCAGGGGCACCACCTGGTTGGGCTGGAGCGCCAGCGCGGCCAGGAGTGTCCGCAGCTTGGGCGGACCGGGTGAGGGGTCGTCGGGGTCGTCGAGGAGGCGGACGGGACCGAGCAGGCCGAGGAGCAGCCCCATGGCACCTTCCTGGGTCGGACGCGCTGGCGAGCCTCGGGTCATGTCGACAGTCGGCGCGATACTTCTATGGGAGCGCTCCCGGAACGGTACATCGGGGCTTTTTCGACGTCAACGCCGGTTCCGTGACCTCGTCGTGACACTGCGCATCCCGCCACCGCCCGCCCAGGCCCGATGCGTCACCCGACCCGCTCCCAGGGCGCCGGGAAGGGGAAGCGCGACTCCAGGAACGCGCGCACCGTCCGGCCGACCTCCTCCTGGCGCTCCGGCGGGGTGTCGAAGTCGTTCAGGCACAGGAAGTCGTAGCGGGCCGCCTCGTCCGGCAGGGTCAGGGCGGCGAGCCGTTCCTCGACGCCCTCGGCGCCGATGTCGACGTAGCGCGCGCGGTACTCCGCCGGCACACCGCGCCCGGTGAGCAGCGCGTAGTGGTGGTAGAGCGTCGTGGTCGGCGCGACGTCGGCCGGGTCGCGAAAGCGCGACCGCGCCGTGCGCTCCACCTCCTCCGGGTAGCGCAGCGCGAGCTCACGGTGCACGGACCGCAGCTGTGCCGTCGGTACGTGTTTGACCTTGTGGGTGATGTAGGCACCGAACGACTCCTGGAACAGCGCGCGGGCGTTCTTGCCCGCCCAGTTGGGAGCCACCTCCTCCGGAATCGGCGCGCCGACGCCGATCTGGTGCGACGAGAACGCCAGCCGGGCGAGGCCGCTCGGGTGGAAGAAGGACTCCGGGCCGACCGGAGCCGTGACGAAGATGTCGTCGTTGAGGTAGAGGAAGTGCTCCGACAGGCCCTCGATGCGGTGCAGCTGCGACTCGATGGCGCGTGAGCTGAACACGGGGAGGACGCCGGGATCGGCGAAGATGTCGCGGTGGTCGACGACGGTCACCCCCTCGGCCCCGGTGTCCAGCCAGCCCGGCCTCTGGCCGTCGGTGACGACGTAGACGTGCCGGACGAAGGGCGCGTACATCCGCAGCGAGCGCAGGGAGTACCGCAGCTCGTCGTGGTCGGTGTAGCGGGAGGCGTTGGCCGCGTGCGAGGCCAGACCGGAGAGGCCCTCGCGGTACCGGGCGCGCTTGGCGGCGTGCGCGGGGTCGGCGCCGTCGACCCACGTGTAGACGGCGTCGATCGGGAAGCCCACCTGGTCGGCGCGCCGGTGGGAGAAGGGTTCGTAGGTGGGGTGGGTCCGGTCCCGCACGATCACCGTGGCGTGCTTGCGGCACTCCTCGGGCAGCACGTCGGCGACGCGGTTGGGGCGCGGCGCCACCAGGGCGTCCGCCAGGGCCTCGTCGGGAACGCGCACCCGCAGCCGCAGCCGCGCGGACTCCGGATCCGCTGTGGCGAGCACGGCTTCGCCATCCCGCCAGAACTCGACGTCGCAGCCGTACTCCGGGCCCGCCAGGCAGCGGCCCTCGGGGGCCAGCAGGTGTTCGGCGAAGCGGATGACCAGGCCGGACTTGATCCGTGCGTCCAGCGCCCCGTCCACGTAGGCCGACCTGAGGGCCACCACCCCGCCGGGACCGGGTGTGAACGCGTGGACGGCACTGTCGCGGTAGGCCTCCCGCATGGCGTCGAGCAGGGCCTTCCGGTCCCGGCGGTGGACGCCGACGACGTGCCGCAAGGGGGAGCGCCCGGGTACGAGGAAGTGGTCGATGCCCGCGGACTCCAGGACGTCGGTGACCAGCCGGAGGTTGTGGGCGGAGGCGTCGGCGGCGGTGAAGTCGTCCACCGTGCGCCCGATCAGTTCGACCTCCGACGAGCCGTCGGTGGCGAAGGCGCGCAGGGCCGGGTCGGCGGCCGACAGGGCGGCGCGGCGCTCCGCGATCCTGGCCACGCGGCGTTCCTCGGCCGCCTGTGCCGTGTCCCGCCTGCGGCGCTCCTCGGCGCGGGCGCGCGCGGACGGGGTCATGAGACGTGCGCCGAGGCGTGCGAGGCGTGCCGTCAGAGTCATGGACAGCCTTTCGGGGGAGCGAGTCGGCGGGGGTCACCGGACCTGAACGGATACAGGTGCCCAGGGGCACACGAACAGGACATCCGGGACCCCTGGCGGGATGACGCGCCGGCACCGAGGTGACGGGATCATGACGCTTCCGTCATCCGACCGAGTCACACCTTCACCCGGCGCTCCCACGGATCACCCGGAGTGGTGACGACACGCGTGGTCCGCACGCGCGGAAGTGACGGTGGGGCCGCGCTTCACCGCCCTTGGACGAAACTACCTTCTGTCGCGATGTAAACCCACAGGGTGATCATGCGTCGGGGGCGACGCGCGCGAACCGAACACGTCCCCACCCGCGCCGATCACCCTGAGCACGTCGAACATCACCCAACGTCGGCCAATGTCAAGGGAATCCCAACTCTTCCCCGTGAAATTGCGTGCTCCGGAGCACAGTGACCACCATCACTCAGACCACGGAGAAACATCTGGGAAACCCCGGGGCAACAGCGTCGTCGTCGCCGGTTTCCCTCCGGGAGACGGGCACCGTCCCACCCGTTCTCCCCGTCCCCCCTCGAAGGAGGAGACCGACATGGCGACCTCGGAAGCCCGCGGCAAGGCGGGCCTGCCCGCCCTCACCACAGAGAAGGCGGCCCGGCCCGAACCCGGCCGCGCCAAGATCATCGGCCTGGTCCTGGGCCCCGTCCTCGGACTGCTGCTCTTCGCACTGCTGCCCGACTCACTGGGAACCGGCGGCAGGATCACCGCGGGTGTCGCGGTGCTCATGGCGACCTGGTGGGCGACCGAGGCACTCCCCATCCCCGTCACGGCCCTGCTCCCGATGGTGCTGTTCCCCGCACTGCTGCCGGACGTCGCGATCGACGACGTCGCCCCCTCCTACGGCGACGACGTCATCTTCCTGTTCATGGGCGGCTTCATGCTCGCCCTGGCCATGCAGAAGTGGAACCTCCACAAGCGCATGGCGCTCGGCATCGTCGCGGCCGTCGGGTCAAACCCGGTCCGGCTGATCGGCGGGTTCATGCTCGCGACCGGGTTCATCACCATGTGGGTGAGCAACACCGCCTCCGCGATCATGATGCTGCCCGTCGGCGTCTCCGTCGTCGCCCTGGTCACCCAGCTGCGCGGTGGAAAGAAGGACGCGAACTTCGCGACCGCGCTCATGCTCGGCATCGCCTACTCCGCGTCCATCGGGTCGGTCGCCACGCTCATCGGCACGCCGCCCAACGCCCTCATGGTCGCGTTCCTCTCCGAGAACTACGACATCACCGTCGGTTTCGGCCAGTGGATGATGGTCGGCGTCCCGCTCGCCGTGGTCTTCCTCGCGGTCGCCTGGGTCGTCCTCACCCGCTTCGTCTTCCCGCCCGAGACGAAGAAGCTGGAGGGCGCCCAGGACCTCATCCGCGAGCAGCTCAAGGACATGGGCCCGGTCAGCCGCGGCGAGAAGCTGGTCGCCACGGTGTTCGCCCTGGCCGCGGCCTCCTGGATCATCATCCCGCTGCTCAAGAAGAGCGAGGCCGTCGCCACCGCCGTGCCGTTCCTGGGCAGCATCTCGGACGCGGTCATCGCCGTCGCCGTCGCCATCGCCCTGTTCCTGATCCCGGTCGGCAAGGGCGACCGCCTCCTCGACTGGGAGACCGCGGTCCGCCTCCCCTGGGGGATCCTGCTCCTGTTCGGCGGCGGCATCGCCCTGTCGAAGCAGTTCGGCGACACCGGGCTGAGCGAGTGGATCGGCGTGCAGGTCGGGGTTCTGGAGGGTGTGCCCACCTGGGTCATCGTGCTGGTCATCGCCGCCATGGTCCTGCTGCTCACCGAACTCACCAGCAACACGGCCACCACGGCCACGTTCCTGCCGGTCATCGGTGGGATCGCGCTCGGCATGGACCTTCCGGTGATGACGCTGGTCGTGCCGGCGGTGCTGGCCGCCTCGATGGCCTTCATGCTGCCGGTCGCGACGCCGCCGAACGCGGTGGTGTTCGGTTCCGGCGAGATCAAGATCGGGCAGATGCTGCGCGGCGGCATCTGGCTCAACATCATCGCGGTGTTCATGGTCATGTTCACCATGTACGCCTTCGCCGGATGGGCGTTCGGGATCAGCCTCTGACGTCTCGGTCCTTCCTGGAGAAGCCCCGGTCCCACTCCGCCGGGGTCACGGCGGCCTCGCGGTCCACTCCCCCGCGAGGCCGCCGTTCCACGTGCTCGTGCCATGCTGGGGCCATGACCTTGGAGCACAAGCGGCCGCGGCTGGAGATCGAGTACTGCACGCAGTGCCGGTGGCTCCCCCGGGCCACCTGGATGGCGCAGGAACTGCTGACGACGTTCGAGAAGGAGCTGGGCGAGGTCGCCCGCGTCCCCGGCACGGGCGGCGTGTTCGAGGTCCGGCTCGACGGGGAGGGCGTGTGGTCGCGCAAGAGCGACGCCGCGTTCACCGACGCCGCCGAGCTCAAGCGCCTGGTGCGCGACCGCATCGCCCCGGACCGCACGCTCGGCCACTCCGAACGCTGACGCCCGCGCCCCTGGCGGCACGGCGGCACCGGGCGGGCGGGGTCAGGTCGTCGACGCGTAGGCGACGATGACACTGATCACCAGCATCACGGAGATCAGCCCGACCAGGGCCGCCGCACACCCGGCGGGCGGCTCGTACCGCTCACCGAGGACCGTCCTCCCCGGCTCGTCGGCCCTGACCTTGCGCCACGCGGCGGGGATCCGGTGGTCGTCGGGCACCCGCTCGGCCGCACGCGGTCGGACGGCGGGCTCCACGCGGGTGGGGGGCACGCCCGGCGCGACGGGAGGCGGTGCGTCCCCGCCGTCGTCGGGAACGCTCCCCCGGCCGAGCAGGGACACCAGGACGTCCTTGGACGCCGGGCGGTCCGCCGGGTCCTTGGCCAGGGCCGCGGCCACGAGCGACCGCAGCGGGTGCGGCACCCGGCTCAGGTCGGGCTCGTCGTTGATCACCCGGTGCAGCACGTTGGGCACCGTCGGCCCGTCGAACGGCGACGCCCCGGTCGCCGCGAACGCCACCAGCGCGCCCCAGGCGAACACGTCCGAGAGCGCCGTCGCCCGGCCCTCGGCGATCTGTTCCGGAGCCATGAACGCGGGCGTACCGATCACGGACGTCGTCACCGTCCCGGCGCCGCCGGAGACCTGGGCGATGCCGAAGTCGATCACCCGGGCCCCGCCCTCACCGAGGATCACGTTGCCCGGTTTGAGGTCGCGGTGCACGATCCCCGCCTCGTGGACGGCCGCCAGCGCGGTCACCGTCGCCACCGCCAGCCTGGAGAGGTCGCCGCCGGACATCGGTCCGCCGCTACGGATGCGCTGGTGCAGCGTGGGCCCGGCCACGTACTCGCTGACGATGAACGGGGGGTGGGCGTCAACGTCCGCCGCGAGCACCGCCGCCGTACAGAACGACGCGACCTGCCGTGCCGCCCCGGCCTCACGGACGAACCGCCTGCGCATGCCGGGGTCGGACATCGCCTCCTGGTTGAGCGTCTTGATCGCCACCCGCGCCCCGGACCCGCCCTCGGCCAGGTAGACGGTCCCCTGCCCGCCCTCGCCCAGGCGGCCCAGCAGGCGGTAGCCGCCGAGCAGAGCGGGGTCGGAGGCGTGCAGGGGTTCCAGGGTGCTGGTCACGGGGGGCATGCTCCAGGGGACGGTGGCGGTCCGGGGTGACCGACTCACCCCAGACCCTACTCACCGGGAGATCCGCCCGGCCGGCGCGCGACGCCGCCTGTGGATCGGACGCCGGCGGCCCGGGATGCGTGCTCGGGCGACGCCTGTGGATCAGGCCGCGGCCGGCTGCAGCGCGCCCCGGGGGCGGCGCCGGAGGTCAGACGGCGGCGGGCTGGAGCGCCTCCTCGGGGCGGCGCTGGAGGATCGAGTCGAGGATCTCGCCCGAGCGCACCGCGTTGTTGGACAGCAGCGACGACGTGATCCCGTGGGTGTGCTCGGTGGCCCCGCCCTGGAGGTAGACGCCCGCCCGGACGGCGGCGTCGGCCGTGATGCGGAAGTCCCGCTCGACCAGAGGGCGTCCCTGGTCGTCCAGGTGGAAGCGCTCCGCCGCGGCGCCGAGGAGCGCGAGCGGGTCGCCCGGCCGGTACCCGGTCGCGTACACCAGCACGTCGGCGTCCAGGTCGGTGCGCTTGCCCGTGGTCAGGGACTCCACCACCACACGCACGCCCGAGCCGGTGTCGGCGGCCTCCACCGCACGCGAGGTATTGAACCAGCGCAGCCGTTCCACCCCCAGGACCTTCTCCTGGTAGGTGCGCCGGTAGAGGTCCTCGATGAGGTCGAGGTCGGCGACGGAGTAGTTCGTGTTGGCGTGGTAGCCCATGATCATGCGCTTGACGTCCTCCGGCGCGCCGAAGTAGTCGTCCACGGCGGAGGGGTCGAAGACCCGGTTGGCGAGCGGGCTGTCGTCGGAGGGGCTGATGCCGAAGCGGGCGAAGACCGAGCACACCTCCGCGGACCGGAAGCGGTCGTGCAGATAGGCGGTCACCTCGGCGGCGCTCTGCCCGGCACCGACCACGACGAAGCGGCGGGCCGCGTCCGCGTCGACGCCGTCCACGCGGTGCAGCAGTTCGCTGTTGTGCCAGATGCGCTCGCCGGTCTCCATGCCCTCCGGAAGGCGCGGGCGCAAGCCGGTGGCCAGGACCAGGTTGCGGGCCCTGTGCACGGAGGCGGTGCCGTCGGCGCCCCGGGAGACCACGTCGTAGTGGTGGACCTGGCCGTCGGCCTCCACCGGGCGCACCTCGACCACCTCGTGGCCGTAGGAGACCCCGTCGTCGAGCCGGGCCGCGCACCACTCGAAGTAGTCGTGGAACTCCACACGCAGGGGGAACAGGCTCTTGGCGTTGATGAAGTCGACGAGGCGGCCGCGCTCCTTGAGGTAGGAGAGGAAGGTGAAGCGGCTGGCCGGGTTGCGTAGAGTGACCAGGTCCTTGAGGAAGGAGACCTGCATCGTGGCGTCGTCGATGAGCATGCCCCGGTGCCAGCCGAAACTCGTCTGGCGCTCCAGGAAGTGCGCGGTGACGGCGCGGGCGGGCGACGCGGCGTTGTGCTCCGCGACGGCGATCGCGAGCGCGAGGTTGGACGGTCCGAAGCCGACGCCGATGAGGTCGTGGATCGGTGGCTCGTCGGCCGGAAGTCCCTGTGACATACCAATTCCCATCTCGGTGGAGGTCCCGTCTGGTTCGCTCGCGGTGGTCACGTGACGCACTCCGGGCCGCACACTACGACCCGTGAACGAAGGTAACCCTAACCTAAGTTCTTGTCCAGGGATCCCCCATTTTTCGGTCATGGCCGGGTTGCCTCCTTAGGCAAGCCTTGCTTTACTGGGCGCCGCTGCCCCAACACGAGGAGGACCTCCATGCGCATCGCGATGTTCGGTTACCAGACCTGGGGGCACCGGACACTGCGGGCTCTGTTGGAGTCCGGCCACGAGGTCGTCCTCGCCGTCACACACCCGCCGTCGGAGCACGCCTACGAGCGGATCTGGTCCGACTCGGTGGCTGACCTGGCGGCCGAGAACGGCATCGAGGTCATCGAACGCAACCGGCCCGACGAGGCGCTGGTCGCACGGCTGGACGAGGTCGCCCCCGACCTGATCGTCGCCAACAACTGGCGGACCTGGCTGCCCCCGGAGATCTTCGCCCGGCCGCGCCACGGCACGCTCAACGTGCACGACTCGCTGCTGCCCGCCTACGCGGGCTTCTCGCCGATCATCTGGGCCCTGCTCAACGACGAGGAGGAGGTCGGGGTGACGGCGCACAAGATGGACGCCGAGCTCGACGCCGGCCCGATCGTGTACCAGCAGGCCGTCAAGGTCGGCCCGCGCGACACCGCCACCGACCTGTTCCACGCGACCGTCGACCTCATCACCCCGGTGGTGCACACCTCCCTGGAGCGGATCGCCGCCGGCGGCACCGACTGGGTCGCGCAGGACCGCGCGAAGGCCAGCTTCTTCCACAAGCGCGCGGAGGAGGACAGCCGGATCGACTGGAACCTGCCCGCCGCGGACATCGACCGCCTGGTGCGCGCGCAGTCCGACCCCTATCCCAACGCCTTCGCCTTCCACGGCGAGCGCCGGCTGCGGATCACCCGGGCGTCGGTCTCGAAGGGGCGCTACGGCGGCACGCCCGGCCGGATCTTCTACCCGGAGGGCGACGGTGTGGTGATCGTCGCCGGACCCGACGCCCGCACGGGGCGCGCCCACGGCGTCGTCGTCGAGCGCGTGCGCACGGACGACGGAGCCGAGCTCGCCGCACGCGAGTACTTCCGCAGCATGGGCGGATACCTCACGCCGCACCCCCGGCCCACCGCGTGAGCGCGTCCGGGAACGGCAGCGGTTCCACCGACAGGAACGAACCCGACGAGACCGACGGACTCCCCGCCCCAGGCGAACCCGAAGGGACACGTGGGACCGAGGATTCTGCTGAGGCCGACGGGACACCCGACTCCCAGGGCGCCGACGGGTCGGGCGGGGCCGTTCTGCGCGGAGCCGTCGCGGGCCAGCGCGGCCGGGTGGCCGCCGCCTCCGTCCTCGGCTCCGGGCACCAGGCGGGCGAAGCGCTCGTCCCCGTCATCATCGGCGTGGTCATCGACCTGGCCGTGGCCACCGGCTCTCCGCGTGCCCTGGCCCTGTGGCTGGCGGTGCTCGGCGGCGCGTTCGTCGTCCTGTCGTTCAGCTACCGGTTCGCGGCACGCATCGCCGAGCGCGCCTCCGAACAGGCCGCCCACGAACTCCGGCTCCGACTGACGCGTCGGGTCCTGGACCCGCGGGGCGGCGCCGAACGCGACCGGCTGCCCGGCGCGCTGACCAACATCGCCTCCGGAGACGCCGAACGCGTCGGGATGGCCGTGGGCCTGCTGGCCCTCGGGGTCGCCTCGATCGCCGGACTGACCGTCAGCGCCGCCGCGCTGCTCCGGATCTCGGTGCCACTGGGGCTGCTGGTGCTTCTGGGCACTCCCCCACTGCTCTACGTCGCCCACCTGGTGAGTCGTCCGCTGGCCCGGCGCAGCGAGGGCGAGCAGGAGCGGGCGGCCCAGGCCTCCGGCACCGCCGCCGACCTCGTCGCGGGCCTGCGGGTGCTCAAGGGCCTGGGCGCGGAGAACGCCGCGTCCGAGCGCTACCGCACCACCAGCCGTGCCTCCCTCTTCGCCGCGCTGCGCGCCTCCCGCGCCCAGGCCGGCCACGACGGCGCCGTGCTCGCCCTGACCGGCGGGTTCATCGCCGCCGTGGCCCTGGCCGGCGCGGTGCTGGCCATGCGCGGCGAGGTCAGCATCGGCGGCCTGGTCGCCGCCGTGGGACTGGCACAGTTCCTGCACGGGCCGTTCCGGGTGCTCGCCTTCGTCAACGGCGTGTTCGCCCAGGCGCGGGCCTCCTCGCAGCGCATCGCCGACGTTCTGGCTTCCCCCTGGTCGGTCCCCGACGGCAGCGCTTCGCTGCCGGCGGAGCCCGCCGGGGAGCTTCGTCTGGATGGGGTCCGGTACGGGTCCCTGCGCGGCGTGGACGCCCGCATCGACTCCGGCAGCCTGGTCGGCGTGGTCGCCCCCGACCCGGTCGCCGCCGCCGAACTGCTCTCCTGCCTGGCGCGCGACGCCGATCCCGAGGAGGGATCGATCGAGGTGGACGGAGTGGACGTGGCCAAGCTCGCCCTGGACGACCTGCGGCGGGCGGTGCTGGTGGCGGAACACGACGCCGCCCTGTTCGAGGCCTCCCTGGCCGACAACGTGGCCGCCGGCGCCCGGGGCCCGATCGACCGCGCCCTGGACGCCGCCACCGCCGACGAGGTCGCCGACGCGCTCCCCGACGGCCGGGAGACCGAACTCGCCGAACGCGGACGCTCGCTCTCCGGCGGCCAGCGCCAGCGCGTGGCCCTCGCCCGGGCGCTGGCGGCCGACCCGCCCGTGCTCGTCCTGCACGACCCCACGACCGCCGTCGACACCGTGACCGAGGCCCGGGTGGCCGAGCGTCTGGCGCGCCTGCGCCGGGGCCGGACGACGGTGCTGGTCACCACCAGTCCGGCCCTGCTGGACACCGCCGACACCGTCCTGTTCCTGGACGGGGGGACCGTGGCCGCCCAGGGCAGCCACGCGGACCTGGCCCGCACGTCCGAGACCTACCGCGAAGCGGTGTTCGCATGACCCTCCTGCCCACCGCCGAGCCCCGCCGCGTCCGGCGGGCCGTCGTCGATCTCGTCATGGCCCGCAGGGGCACCGCCGCCTGGGCCCTGGTGACACTGGTCGGCGCGACCGCCGTCGGGCTGGGCACCGCGCCGGTGCTCGGCCACATCGTCGACCTCGTCGTCCAGGACCGCGCGCCCTCCTCCCTCGCCGTCCCCATCGCGCTGCTGCTGGTCATCGCCGCCCTGAGCGGTCTCGGCAACGCCCTGGGCGTGGCCGGCGTGGCCCGGCTCGGTGAGGGCGTGGTGGCCGACCTGCGCGAGCGGTTCGTCGCGCGCGCACTGCGGCTGCCGTTGGAGCGGGTCGAACTGGCGGGGTCGGGCGACCTGACCTCACGGGTGACGGGCGACGTCACGGTGGTGACGCGCGCGGTGCGCGACGCCTTCCCCCGGCTGGCCCAGGCGCTGTTCACCATCGTGCTCACCCTGGGCGCGCTGGCGCTGCTGGACTGGCGTTTCCTGGCGGTCGTGCTGCTGGCCGTGCCCGTGCAGATGTACTCGCTGCGCCGGTACCTGAAGCTGGCGGCTCCGGTCTACGACGAGCACCGCAAGGCGGTCGGCGTGCGCCAGCACCGGCTGCTCGACACCATCAGCGGCGCGAGGACCGTCCGCGCGTTCGGCCTGGCCGACGAGCACACGCGGCGGGTGGGGGACGCCTCGCAGCGGGCCGCCGACCTGGCGGTGGCCGGGATGCGGCTCGCCACCCGCCTGTTCTCCCTGCTCAACCTCGCCGAGTTCATCGGCCTGGCGGGGGTGCTGATCGCGGGGTACTGGCTCGTGGGCCAGGACATGGCGACCATCGGCACGGCCACGGCGGCGGCGCTGTACTTCCACAACCTGTTCGCGCCGATCAACACCGCCATCGGGCTCGCCGACGAGGCCCAGAAGGCACGTGCCGCGCTGGCCCGGATGATCGGCGTGTGCGACCTGCCGGCCGAGGAGGAGTCCGACGACCATCCCGCGCCGGACGGTTCGCTGTCCCTGACGGGTGTGGGGCACGCCTACCGCCCGGGCCTGCCGGTGCTGTCGGACGTGGACCTGGAGGTCGCGCCAGGCGAACGCGTCGCGTTGGTGGGGGCGAGCGGCGCGGGCAAGTCCACCCTGGCCAAGCTCGTCGCGGGGATCCACCCGGCCGCCGAGGGGTCACTGCGGGTGGGCGGGCTCGACCTCGCCGCCACGGGCCCGATCGCGGCGCGCAGGGCGGTGACCCTGATCAGCCAGGAGGTGCACGTCTTCGCGGGACCCCTGGCCGACGACCTGCGGCTCGCCCGCCCGGACGCCACCGACGAGGAGTTGGGCGCCGCTCTGGAGACCGTGGGCGCGCTCGACTGGGTGAGCGCCCTGCCGGAGGGCACGGCGACGGTGGTCGGTACCGGCGGGCACAAGCTCACCGCGGCCCAGGCCCAGCAGATCGCGCTGGCCCGCCTGGTCCTGGCCGACCGTCCGATCGCGGTGCTGGACGAGGCCACCGCCGACGCGGGCAGCGCCGGCGCCCGCCAGTTGGAGGAGGCCGCCACCCGCGCTCTGGAGGGGCGCACGGGGCTGGTGGTCGCGCACAGGCTCACCCAGGCCGCGGACGCCGACCGGGTGGTGGTGCTGGAGGGCGGCCGCGTGGTCGAGTCGGGCCCGCACGAGGAGCTGGTGCGGGCGGGCGGCCCGTACGCCGAGCTGTGGAAGGCCTGGTCCGCCCGCCGATAGCCCACGCCGCCCCCGCGCACGTGCACGCGGGGACCAGAGACCCTCCTCGGAGGGCGGTCCCGGGTCGCCCGCGCCGACCCCGCGCACGCGGGGGACCGGGGGAAGCTCGCCCTCCCAGCCCCAGTCACCGCTCCCGTCCCCGCACGGAGGTGGCAGGACACGGCGAACGCGCGAGTGAACCGGCCAGGGGCCACCCGGCGTTGGCGGGTTCGCCGGGACGGCCCCGGACGAACCACACGGCCAGGATCGGTGAAGAGGCGCGTTCCGCTGCTCAGCCTTCGTCGATCTCGGACACGGCGACCTGCGGTGAATCCCACGTGGCCGACAGCAGCGCCGTGGTCACCTCGGTACCCGCCTCCACCTCGAACGGGATACGCAGGTCCACGGTGCCGTTGGGGTTGACCTCGGTGTACATGGCGTCGTCCTCGTCCAGGGCGAACGACGCATCAGAGTGGTACGCGTACCGGTTGCCCTCGGCGTCCATGATCTCGGAACCGTCGATCTCCGGGGTCTGCGGGCCGTTCGAGGCATTGGTCAGTTCCACGTCGAGGATGAGGAACTCCCAGCCGTCCGAGGCGACGGCGTTGGAGTAGGACCCGTTGACCTGGTCGGCGCGCTCCACCCCGCTCACGGTGATGTCCCAGATCCCGTCGGACGCGGTCTCCCCCATCGGCACCGGGTCCGGCAGGTTGTCCGAGACGACGACGTCCTGGTCCTCCTCGTACTCGACCATCGCCTCCATGTCCTCGGGCGTCTCGGGCGCGGCCTCGTCCATGTCCGCGGCGACGTCCTCGAACGCGCTGCTGA
The DNA here is from genome assembly GCF_013410755.1 of Nocardiopsis aegyptia. Lineage (GTDB taxonomy): Bacteria > Actinomycetota > Actinomycetes > Streptosporangiales > Streptosporangiaceae > Nocardiopsis > Nocardiopsis aegyptia. The sequence goes on along the minus strand of NZ_JACCFS010000001.1, from coordinate 4,198,406 downwards.
GCTGGGCGCGCAGGTAGGCCTGGTTACCGAACCAACCGGCGCCGAAGCCCACCAACAGGGCCGTAGCGGCTGCCGCCGCGGTGACGATCCAGGAGATCTTGTTCACGGGACTCCTCATCAAGGGGGTCCACGGAGAAGAGCGGGCTGCCCGTGGGGGTGTGCGCGGATGACAACAGCGACCGTAGCCAGCTCGGGGGACGCAAGCCTGACATTCGTGATCGTCGTCACCAAGGTGAGACCCGCGCTGGTGGCCCGGCGGGCGGGTGTCCGGCGCGTAGACCTCGCCTCCCACGGCCCGCGGGTCGGTCAGCGCGCGCAGCGCCGGCCAGGGGCGGTGTCCTTCCCAGCGCCCACGGGGTGTACGCGTTGCGGCGCACAGACGCCGTTTCGTCCCCGGTCCAAGGCTCACCGGTCTCGGCGCGGTCCCTCCGAAGGATTCGGGCCCAGCAGGTCCCATCGGTTGCCCGCGACGTCGAGGAAGACGGCGATCCGCCCGTAGGACTCGTCGCGCGGCTCCGTCACGAATCGGACGCCCGCCGCCGCCATCCGGGTGTACGACGCCTCGAAGTCGTCCACGCGCAGGAAGAACCCCACTCGCCCCGCGATCTGGTTTCCCACGACCGCCGACTGCCGATCCCCGTCGGCACGCGCCAGAAGCAGTCCCGTGCCGCCGCCCGGCGGCCGGACGACGACCCACCGCTTCGCGCGGCCTTCGTTGGTCATCGACGGGGTGTCCTCCGCCAGCTCGAAGCCGAGCGCGTCGACGAAGAACGCGATCGCGGGGTCGTACTCGTCCACCACGATCGTCACCAGGTCCATGTGCATCCCGACACCGTAGCCGGGCGCCGCATCGGCCGCCCGACTCCACGAACCCTAACCGCGGCCTGGCCCCGCTTCCGGCCCCCGCCGCGAGCCCGACCCCGCTCCTGCCTCCGGCCCCGGTTCCGATCCTCGCTCGGGTTCGGTGGCGCCGGGCGACCCGGCTGCGGGACCCGAGTGCAGGACATCGCGGGCCTGTTCCGCCGCGCGGTGGATGCTCTCGCCCACGAAGTCCAGGAAGCGCGCGATGTTCTCCAGGCGCGCGGCGGCGGGAGTTCCCGGGCCGAGCACGGCCACGCCCTGCCGAGCGGTCTCGACGACCCGGTCGTTGGACCGGGCACTGGCCACCATGGACTGGTACCAGACGTCGTCGTCGACGACGTAGCGTTCGCGGCGGCCCTTCTCGCGCTCCCTGCGCACCAGCCCCTGCTCCTCCAGGAAGGCGATCGCCTTGGAGACGGACGCCGGACTGACCTGGAGGCGCTGCACGAAGTCCGCCGAGGTGAGGCTGCCCGAGTCGGTCGTGTAGAGGCACACCAGGACCCGCGCCATCATCTTGGGCAGACCCGCCTGCATGAACACGGTCGTGAAGGCCTCCTCGTACTCACGCACGGCCTCGGCGTCGCGCCCGTGTGGCTGCGCGGACGCCCTCGGCGCCCGCGGCGCGGGCCGCCGGCGGGTGCGGCGCTCGGTGGCGCGCTGGGCCAGGTCGGCGCGATACGCGGTGGGGCCGCCGTTGCGCATGACCTCGCGCGTGATGGTCGACGTCGGCCGCTCCAGGCCCCTGGCGATCTCCGCGTAGGCGAGGCCCTCGGCCAGCCCCAGGGCGATCTGCCGGCGTTCCGGCTGGGTGAGTCTGCCTCCCGGCATCGCGGGACCTCCGTCGTGATGGGTGATGAGTGGGCGATGGGCCCAGCCTAGCGTTCACGCACAACTCATTGCAACGAACGCCGACATCGTCGTTGCATTGACTTCGAAGCCATCGCAACGATTTCATCTCCTTTACCTGCTATTACGCGAACCCATCGCAACAAGAATCTTGCCGACTTTCAGAAAGCAACGTAGCTTTTCCAATGTCAGAAACAACGAGCCGCAGGAGGATCCCATGCACCGCTTCACCACCGCCACCCCGGTCTCCACCGTCCTGGACATCCCCGCCGGCCAGGTCCGCTTCATCGCCGCCGACCGCTCCGACACCACGGTCGAGGTCCGGCCCGCGAACCCCGGCACGACCCGCGACGTCAAGGCCGCGGAGCAGACCACGGTCGACTACGCCGACGGCGTCCTGCGGATCCTGAACCCCACCAAGAACGCCTCCCTCCGCACCCCCGGGTCCGTGGAGGTCACCGTCCAGCTGCCCACCGGTTCGCACATCGACGCGAAGGCCGCCAGTGCCGAGATCCGGGGCGTGGGGCGGCTGGGCGACATCGCCTTCGAAGGCGCGCACGGCCCCGTCAAGGTCGACGAGGCCGCGAGCGTGCGCCTGACCACCTCGGCCGGCGACGTCACCGTCGGCCGTCTGCACGGCACCTCCCAGATCACCACCAGCCAGGGCGACATCCACATCGCCGAAGCCGTGAGCGGTGCGCTCGAACTGCGCACCGAGAAGGGCGCGATCTCCGTCGACGCCGCCGTCGGGGCCTCCGCCTCGCTGGACGCGAGCACCTCCTACGGCCGGGTGCACAACTCGCTCAGGAACTCCGAGGGCGTGGGCGCCGAGCTGGCCATCCACGCGACCACCTCCTACGGCGACATCACCGCCCGCAGCCTCTGAGCCGCCACCACCCACCGACCACCACCCGCCGAGCACCGCCCACCTGAACCGACAGCCGGCAAGGAGCACCGCGTGACCACGCCGAACCCGACCAGCCAGACCCATACGACCGATCCGACCAACCCCACCGATCCGACCAACCCGAGCTGGACCGGCATGGTGCCGGTCGACGACACGGCTCTGGCCGTGACCGACACCGGTGGCTCCGGCTGCCCCGTCGTCTACCTCAACGGCGCCTATGCCGGCCAGCGGCACTGGCGGCACGTGATCGGCGAACTCGGCGCCGGCTTACGGCACATCACCTTCGACGAGCGGGCCCGCGGCCGGTCCCGGCAGTCGGCGGACTACTCCTTCGAGGCGTGCGTCCGCGACGTCGACGCCGTCCTCGAAGCCCGGGGCGTGGACCGGGCGATCGTGGTCGGCTGGTCCTACGGGGCGGCGACCGCGGTGCACTGGGCGGAACGGAACCCGGACCGTACCATGGGCGTGGTCTGCGTCGATGGCGGCCTGCCGTACGGCCTGACCGGCGAGGAGGGCCGTGAGCGGATCCGGAAGCTCTTCCACAAGATGCGCTTCCTCCTGCCGCTGGTGCGTCCGTTCGGGCTGGCCGCGCGGATGAGCGCCGACCAGCACGCGGAGGTCAACATCGAGGTCAACCAGGTCCACGCCGACCTGGAGCCGGTCCTGGACCGCGTCACCGTCCCGGTCCGGTACGTCCTGGCCACGAACGGCAACCTCGGCGGAGGCGACGAGGAGATGGAGGAGGTGCGCGCCTCGCTCGACCCGGTGCTCGACCGAAAGCCGAACATCCAGGTGAGCGCGAAGGTGCCGAGCAACCACTCCCACATCCTGCGGAAGGACTTCCGGGCCGTCGCCGCCGCCGTGCGCGGTCTCGTCCCCACCGGCGACCGCACGGCAGACTGACCGCACCAGTCAGCTGACCGACAGACCGGCTGATTGACTGACCGGCTGACTGGCCGACCGACGGGTAGCTCACGGTGAGATCCGTGAGCTACCCGTTCGGCGCGTCCACGGGGCGAGGCGCCCTGACGCCGACCGCTCCTGAGGCGACCCGATATCCAGGGACCGGCATCCATCCGGAGCCCCGCATCCATCGGAACCTGGCAGCCGTCCCGGAAACCGGTAGCCATCCGTGGACCCGGCAGCACTTCCCTCACCGGGACGCGGCGGCCTCGCGTTCGGCGAGGACCTGGGCGGCCCGGCCCAGCATGCGTCCGTTGACCCGGATGGACAGGGCGCGGGGCAGCAGGCGGGCCATCACCCTCATCCGGCGGTCCGGGACGAACGTCGCCCGGCCCCGCAGGAACGCGGCCAACGCCTCCCGCACAGCGGCCCGGACCGGGAGCGGCCGGATCGGCATCGACTCCCGTTCGATCCCGTAGGCGTCCATGACCGGGGTGTCCACGTTCCCGGGCAGCAGCACCATGACGTCCACTCCGGCCGAGGCGAGTTCGTGGTGCAGGCCCTCGCCGAGGTTGAGCGCGTAGGCCTTGGAGGCGCTCTCGTGGGCCATGTTGGGCAATCCGTGGATGGCGCCCAGAGCCGACACGAGCACCATCCCGCCCCGCCCGCGCGCGGCGAAGCGCCGGCCGAAGGCGTGGGCCAGGTCCAGGTGGGTGGTCGAGTTGACGGTGTGCCGACGGTGCAGGTCGGCCACGTCCTGGTCGAGGAAGCGGCCGGGCCTCCCGGCACCGGCGTTCGAGATCAGCAGTCCGACGTCGAGGTCGGCGGTCGCGTCGACGATCGTCGCGGCGGCGCCCTCGCGACCGAGATCGACGGTGACGACCCGGCACTCGACCCCGTGGTCCTGCGTGAGTTCGGCGGCGAGCGCCTGGAGCCGGTCGGTGGATCGGGCGGCGAGGACCAGGTGCAGTCCGGCCTCGGCGAGCTGTTCGGCGAAGGCGCGGCCGATGCCGGAGGAAGCTCCGGTCACGACCGCCCACGGGCCATAGGATAAGATTTGAACCATGGTTTGGACTGTAATCTAAGTTCGAGTCCAGAACAAGCGGATAGGCTGTCCGGCGTGAAGACACCACCTGACGACCTCGCACAGCGCCTGCTCGACGTCAGCGAGCAAGTGTTGGGCGCCACTCCGCCGCCACGCCTGGAGGACATCGCCAAGCAGGTCGGAGCGTCACGGGCCGCGCTGTACTACTACTTCGCCGGTCGCGACGATCTGCTCGCCTTCCTGCTGTCCACACACACCCAGGACGGGGCCCGGGCGGTCCGCGAGGCGATCGAACCGGAGGGTCCGCCCGAGCAGCGGTTGCGGGAGATGGTGGGCGCGCTCGCCGACTACCTGGCGCACCGGCCAGGAGTCTGCGTGGGGTTGCTGGGCGCGCTCGGCGCGGCGGGCAAGATGAGCGAGGTCCTGAAGGCCAACGACGAGCACATCGCCGGCCCGCTCAGGGACCTGCTCGACGAGTGCCGCGCCGTCGGCGCGGTCGATGTCGCGAACGCCGCCGACGCCGCCAACGCCATGCTCGGCGGACTGCTGCACGCCGTTCTGGGCCGGGCCATGGCCGAAACGGACCCGACCGATCCGGAGTTCCTGGACCGGCTCCGCGACCAGGCCCTCCGCGGAGTGCTCAGCTAGCGTCAGTGCTGCGCGGTGAGGCCGTCGAGTCGGAGAATCGTAGAGCCGTGCACCACCGTTGGTCGCACGGAATCACCCGCGACCGATGAGATCGGTTCGGTTTCCTGGTCATACCAAGCGACCACCCCACCAAGCAGGAGGCCACGCTCATGAAGCTCACCACCACCACATGGGTCACCGTCGACGGCGTCATGCAGGGGCTCGGCGGAGCGGGCGAGGACCGCAGAGGAGGATTCGAGCGCGGCGGATGGGCCATGCCGTACTTCGACGACGAGGCCGCGGCTTTTCTCAACGGGGTCTACCAGCGCGCCGACGCGTTCCTGTTCGGCCGGCGGACCTACGAGATCTTCGCCGGCTACTGGGGAGTGATGCCGAACCCGGACGAGAACCCCATCGCCGCGGCCCTGAACACGCGGCCCAAGTACGTCGCGTCGAACACTCTCACCGAACCGGAGTGGGCGGACACGACCGTCCTCTCCGGTGACGTCGCGGCCGCCATCGGAGAGCTGAAGGCCACGCAGACAGGTGAGTTGCAGGTGCACGGCAGCGGAGGCCTGGTTCGCTGGCTGTTCGAGCACCGGCTCGTCGACGAGGCCGTCCTGTTCGTCTGCCCGGTGGTCCTCGGCCAGGGCACCCGGCTGTTCCCCGACAGCGGCCCGGACACGGCGCTCGACCTGGTCGACTCGCGGTCCACTCCGAGGGGAGTGACGATCCAGGTCTACCGGCCCGACGGCCGCCCCCGGTATGAGACGGCCGCGCCGACCCCGAGCTCGTGACGGGTCACGAGCGAGGAGGGGCCGGTCGCGCCGGGGACTCGAACTCCTCTCTCCACACCTCGTCATGGGTGAAGACATGCTCGCGCCCAGCCTTGACCTCTTCGGAGATGCGCACGGCATCCGCGTCATCGCGTTCTTGGAGAAGCCGCTCGCAGTGTGCGACTGGTTCCGTGGGCATCGCCCTCATGGCGTGTCCTCCATGTCTCTGGGCGGCTCAGGCCGGACAGGTCGTGCCCATGCCAGTCAGGTCGATCTCCCGGCTTCGCTCTTGACGCCCTTTCTCCATGGAAGCACTATGGAGAGAAAGTTTGAGAAGATTTCTAGCAATGAGTCACGTTGCGCGCTCGGTTCCTTGGCAAGGACCCTGACTCTCAGGTGGACAACTCCCCCACATTGTTCGCCACCGACCGAACCGATCCACGACTTCCCAACGTCCGGCTCGGCGTCATCGGCTTCGAAACGCGGTATGCGACATCCCCCTGGCACGGCTTCTGGCTGTACGACGAGGAACGGGTGTTGGTCGAGACGTTCTCAGCCGCGCTTGACCTACGGCAGCCGCAGGAGATCGAACTGTACGGGAAGGCGTTCGAGCAACTCGCCACGGTCGCCGACTACGACCGCTCGGCACGAGCGATCATCAACCGTGTCGGCGACGATCTGGAGGACCTGGCCCAGCCTGGCGATTGATTTCCCCACTGAATCTCTTGCTCATATATTTCTAGAAATACCAAGAAATTTTCTTCGTCAGTCGACTCACTGGCTCTACTCTCCAAGGGAACGCACCCCTACGCGTTCGGCGCCTCCAAGCGACTTGGGAGAGACCATGGCGAGTACCCTCGCGCCGTTGTCCGGCTTCGCAAAAGAGCACAAGTCCGTCCGTGGCTACCTCGACACGGCCGCCAACTCGCACGGTGCGGAGAAGGGCCTCCTGACGCATCGCGCGTTACAGCGAATCACGTCCGCGCGCCCTCACCTGGTAGAGATCGGCCCTGACGGTGGCGCCGCCGTCAGTTTCCTCTCCTCCCGACTTCAACAGGGACAACACGGGTTCGCGGAAATCGACCTGACCCTGATCGAAGTACCGGATGTCGCCTCCGGAGCCCTCACCCAGGCGATCCAGGAGTTCAACCGTGTCGGAACATGCGAGGTCGTGCGTGGCTTCGCCCAGGACATCGGCACGCTGCTGGAACGCCAAGCCGATGTCATCAGCGCCTCCGCCCTGTTGCACGAGGTGTACTCATACGGCGGCGGGTACGGCGGGCTCCATTCACTGATGCGTACGCTTCCCACCGTGCTCTGACCAAACGGTTTCTTCGCCTACCGGGACCTGTACGCGGTGAGAAGCGCATCCCTGCACGATCGCGTCACCCATGCCTACGACTCCCCGGCTTGGTTGCAGTTCATCCGCATGTTCACCCCGCACTACCTACGCCAGGGGACGCATCCGTACCACCATGCACAGGACGAGATCGTCGCACGTCAGGACTCTAGGATCGTGGCCGTGGGCGAACTGGACCCAAGGACCTGCGCAGTCGTGTCCGCCCCGATCGGGCTGTTTCGAGAGATCCAGCGTCACTACGTGACGTTCCGGGACCACGTGTGGCGTTCCGGTGCACTGGGATTCACCCCCGTGCTGGAAGGACAGCTCGCCTCCGACTGGTTGGACACGCGGACCGGCCACAAACGGATTCACTACACGCTCACCGGAACGGATTGGCTGCCCCGATCTCAGAAGGCCATGTTATTGGCGGTGAGCGAGCCCTATGCCGACCACTACACGGTCGACGGCGACATCTTCGACGAGTGCACCGACGTGGCGCTGACCGCGTTCCTCGCCGCGTCGGAGCGCGGGGATTCGGCCTGTGCGGAGATCTGGGAGAACTGGAGTGCCAGGGAGGGACGCGAGACCTACGCCTACCTGACACTCGATGACCTGATTACGCTATTCGCCGTCAACTCGGCGGACTCCGCTCGGGAGAACGGAACCGTTCTGCTGCCTGCTGAGGCGGGGGACGTCCTCGTTCGACAAAGGCACTACTACAACCGGTATCTGACGAGGAGGCTCGCGAATCCGTTGGAGGACGCCAAGCAACTGGTGCTGTTCCGCAACATCCCGGTTTCGGACCCGGAAGCCCTTGGCGCAGCCATGAGTTCCATACAAGGGTCATGCAGCAAGAGGAATCTTGCCCGCGTGTACTCGGCCATCAACCCTGGAGAGTGAATCGACCGTGAGTCCTGTCGAAGTGGAACGCAAACGCGAACTGGAGGGGTCCGCGGCCGAGGCGAGGGCGCGGCTCGCCGAGCTGGGCTACCGCGAGACGTCCTCGTTCACCGAGGTGGACAGCTACTTCAGCCGGCCGGACGTCGACTTCCTGGAGACCGTGGAGTGCCTGCGAGTGCGACACAGGGACGGGTTCGCCGAAATCACCTACAAACCCGCTTCCACCGCCGACAACCACAGCCATGACGGCGTGATCACGAAACGCGAGACGAACGTACTGCTCCAGGACACCGACCAAGCCGACCACGCGGACCTGTTGCTGAGGTCGCTCGGCATGGTCTTCCTGGCACGGGTCGAAAAGTCACGGACCTCCTACCGCCACCCCGAGCACGACGACATCACCCTCGTCCTGGATGAGGTCGCCGGTACGGGCGTGTTCCTGGAAACCGAGATCATCTCCCACGACACCGACACGGCAGCCACCCAACTGAGGAAGGTTGAGGACGAACTCGGGCTCAGCGCGTATCCCGTGGTGTCGCTGCCGTACCGGGACCTGGTACTTCAGCGAGGCGCGATGGCGGACCATCACTGACGCGTGGCGTTCCCCCAGTGCTGATGCGCCTTGAGGGTGGTGAGGAGCCCTGCCCTACATGCCGCCGTATCCGCTACTGGTCCCCCGGCCACGGCTGCCCGAAGGGGACCTGCTGGCGGCACCACGGGAACAGCCACCAGACGACCTCGGGGAACTCACGGCGGCGGTCCGCGCCTGGCTCGACATGACCCATCGCACGGACCACCCGTAGGCGACCGAACACCCCTCAGCTCTGCTCGGCCGCCAGGCCGAGCAGCAGCTCCGACCACGCCTCGACGGTCGGCTTCTCCGCCAGCTCCGCGAACGGCACCTCCAGGCCGAGCGCCTGCCAGCGCACGGACAGCTGCATCATCCGCATCGAGTCCAGCCCCAGCTCGAACAGGCCCGCCTCCGGCGTGACCTCGGCGGCGTCGACGCCGAGAACGTCGGCGATCGAGGCGCGCAGGCCCTCGACGCTGAGGGCTGCGGTGATCTCGTCGGATTCGGGCATGGGGTACTCCTTCACTGAGGCAACGCGGTCGGGTGTCACGGGTTCGGTGGCCGCGGCGACCACCTCCGCCAGGTGTTCGTGCAGGTAGAAGTGCCCTCCGGGCAGGACGCGCGCGGTGAACCGGCCCGTGGTGGCCGACTCCCACGCCTCGATCAGCTCGGCGCGCATCGACGGGTCGGCGTCACCCGCGAACGCGGTGACGTCCACGTCGAGCACGCCGGAACCGGGTCGGTAGCGCTCGATGAGCCGGAAGTCGTTCCGGATCATCGGCAGCAGCAGCTCCCACAGCTCCGGATGGTCCAGCACCTCGCCTCCCCCGCCACCGAGCGCGTCGAGCGCGGCCCGCACACCCGCGTCGTCGCGCTCGTGGACCGGCCGGGCCGGGGCCCGCTGGGCGAACGGCCCGGGCCGGGCCGACACCACGAGCCGCTGCACGAGCCCCGGCCGCAGCCGGGACAGCGCGAGCGTGAACTCGTGCGCCACGGACGCCCCCATGCTGTGTCCGAACACCGTCACCGGCCGGTCCAGCTCGGGCTCGATCGCCGCCAGGGCCTCCTTGACCAGCGTGTCCATGGCGTCGATCAGGGGTTCGCGCACCCGGGTCTCGCGGCCCGGGTACTGCACGGCGTACGGCTCGATGTCGCCGGGCACCAGCGCGGGCCAGGCCCGATATGCACTCGCCGCTCCCCCCGCGTGCGGGAAGCACAGCAGGATCCGGCCGGCCTGGGGGCGTGCGTCCAGGCGGCGCAACCACGGAGTCATCCGGACAGCCCCGCTTCCACCTCGTCGTCGGACAGTGCCAGGACATGCTGGTACAGCTCGGCGACGCGGTCCAGGCTCGGGTCCTCGGCCAGCAGGGCCGTGGCCATCCCCGCGACCGTGCCCGTGGACAGCAGCGCCATCAGCGGCAGGCCGGGCCGGTCCAGTGCCTCGCGCAGCTCCACCAGCACCCGCGTTGCCGCGACCGAGTCGCCGCCGACGGTGAAGAAGTCGTCGTGCACCCCGACGGCGTCGAGCCCGACGACCTCCGCCCAGATCTGCGCGATCGTCTCCTCCAGCGGCGTGCGCGGAGCAGCGATCTCCCGCTCCTCGGTCGAGGACGCGGCCTGCGACCGGGCGGCGAGCGCCGCGCGGTCCACCTTGCCGTTGCCGGTGAGCGGCAGCTCCTCCAGAACGGTGACGGTGGCGGGCACCAGGTGGTCGGGCAGGCGCTCGGCGAGGGCCGCGCGCAGGGCGTCGGGATCGGCGTCGCCCGTCACGTGGGCGGCGATCGCGCGATGACCGCGTCCATCGGCCCGGGGCACGCCGACGACGGCCGCCGCGGTGACGCCGGGCTGCTCCCGCAGTGCGGCCTCCACCTCCCCGGGTTCGATCCGCATCCCGCGCACCTTCACCTGGGCGTCCGCGCGGCCGACGAACTCGATCGTGCCGTCGGGCAGCACGCGCCCCAGGTCGCCGGTGCGGTAGATCCGCTCACCGCGGCGGTCGGTGAAGGCGGCGCCGGTGCGTTCGGGATCGTCCCAGTAGCCGCGGGCCACCCCCGGTCCGGCGCAGCAGAGCTCGCCGACCACGCCCCGGGGCCGTTCCCGGCCGCGCTCGTCGAGAACGTGATAGGCGGTGTTGGCGATCGGGCGGCCATAGGGGATCGTGGCGCGGTCGAGATCGGCCGGGACGACCCGGTGCCAGATGTTCCACAGAGTCGTCTCGGTGGGCCCGCCGACGCTGACCACGTCGATCCCGGGCACCTGGTCGAGCAGGTCCGCGGCGAGCCGGGGCGGCACCCAGTCCCCGCCGAGGAACACCGTGCGCAGTGAGTGCGGCGCGGAGCCCGCGGCCAGCAGCATCTCCATCATCGCGGGCACCGAGTTCCACAGGGTGACGCCGTGTTCCGCGGCCAGTTCGGCCCAGTGGTCGGCGTCGCGCGCGCGGTCGGCCGCCGGGACGACGACGGTGCCGCCCGCGCCGAGCACGCCGAAGAGGTCGAACGCCGACATGTCGTGGTGCAGCGCGGTGACCGCGAGACACGTGTCGTCCGGTCCGACCCCGAACTCCGCGCGCGTGGCCTCCAGCGCGTTGACCATCCCGCGGTGCTCGACCATCACGCCCTTGGGACGGCCGGTCGAGCCCGAGGTGAACAGGACATAGGCCAGGTCGCCGGGCCCGGCCGTCATGGGCGGCGGCTCCTGCTCCGGGAGGGTGAGGGCCTTGGCGAGCGTCTCTGCGTCCAGGACGGTCTCGGTCCCCGCGTGGTCGAGGAGGGCGTGGACGCGAGCCGTGGGCGCGGCGGCGTCCAGCGGCAGGTACGGGCACCCGGCGAGGAGCACGCCGTAGGCGGCCACCACCTGCTCCCACCCCTTGTCGAGCAGGACGGCGACGGGGTCCCCGGGGCGGGCGCCCTGCGCGCGCAGCCAGACGGCCACCCGCGCGGCGAGCCCGTGGAGTTCGCCGTAGGTGAGCGTCCGGTCGGGGGCGATGACGGCCGTCCGGTCGGGGTGCGCGCGGGCCTGGCGGACGAAGGCGTCGTGCACCAGGTCGTCGGGGATCGGCGCCACCGGCCCCCGGAGGCCACCGGCCACACCAGACCCGCCGGCCTCCCCCAGGAGGTCGGGGGCGTTCCAGGCGTCGGGCTCGGCGAGCCGGTCCAGGATCCGGCCGAGGTCCGCGCACAGGGCGTCGGCGGTCTCCGGGGGCAGCAGCGCGTCCACCGAGTCCAGGTTGTACACCAGCCCCGCCGGGGACTCCTCGATCTGCGTGTCCAGGTACACCTGCGGGGTCTGGGTGACCGCGAACACCCGGCGCAACGTGTGCCCGAGCAACGGCTCCTCCCCCGCCGTGAACCCGATGGTGCTGGTCAGGACGACCGGCATGAGCGCCCGGCGGCCCCCTCCGGTGGCCCGCGCGACGTCGCGCAGCGCGCGCACGCCCGGGTACTCCTGGTGCTGGAGGTCGGTCCAGAAGGTGCGCTGCAACCGCTTGGCCCGCTCGGCGAACGGCAGGTCCGGGTCGCGGTGGTCCACCTCCAACAGCGAGAAGGACGCGAACTCGCCGAGCAGCGCGTTCGCCTCGGGATGCAGCGGGAACCGGTTCATCCGGGGCACGTTGAGGGTGAAGTGCGCCGACTCGCTCCAGGCGGCGAGCACCTCGGCGAACGCGGTGAGGCACACCGTGGAGGCGGTGAGCCCGTGGGCGGCGGCACTGGCCTTCACCGCGCGCCAGCGCTCGTCGGGCAGGGTCGCCAGGCGGCTGGACCAGCGCGGCACGTCGACCGTGGCGGGGTCCGCGGCCAGCGGCAGCCGGGGCGCGGGCGGCAGGGCCGCGACCTTGCCGCGCCAGTACTCCTCGGCCCGCCGATATCGGTCGGTACCGGTGATGGCGGCTTCGGCCAGGACGTAGTCCCGATAGGTCACCGGGAGGGGCGCAAGCTCCGCATCGGGATCGCGATAGAAGCGGGTCAGGTCGGCGATGAGCAGCTGCCAGCTGAGGTAGTCCAGGATCAGCGCGTCGAAGCTGACGTGCACCCGGCTGCGTCCCTCGTCCAGCAGGCTCACGACCACCGAGAACAGCGGCCACGCGTCGGCCGGGCGGACCTGGTGGGAGAGCCGTTCGCGCACGCGGCGCAGCTCGGGTTCGGGGTCGCGGCCCCGCAGGTCGACGATCTCGGGGGTGAACTCGCCGGTATCGGCCAGAACCGCCTGCTCTCCGGTGTCGGGCAGGATCACCGTGCGCAGGGCGTCGTGCCGCTCGATCGCCCGGCGCCAGGCCAGGGTGAAGCGGTCGGTGTCGAGCTCGCCCTCGTACTCGTAGTACGCGTGGGTGGACACGTTGCCCAGCTCGAACGCGCCGGTGCGTCCGAGCAGGTAGGCCTGTTGCTGGTCGGTGAGCGGGAAGGGGTCGAACCGGTGCTCGGGATCGTGCTCGGCGATCGGGTAGGGGGACCTCACCCTGCCTCCCTGACGCTCGCCGGACGCAGGTCGGTCCAGGTCCGCTCGATGTGCTCCAGGCAGCCCTGACGGGTGTCGCGGTCGTGGGCGACCCGCCAGCCGGCGGGCACCGCGATGATCGCGGGCCACAGCGAGTGCTGGCCCTCGTCGTTGACGAGCACCAGGTAGAGGCCGTCCTCGTCCTCGAACGGGTTGGTCATCACAGGTTCCTTCCGGAGTCGGCGGCCACACGCTCGGCGAGGTTGGCCGGGGTGGTGTGGGTGAACAGGTCGGCGATGGGCAGGCGTGCGCCGGTCTCCTTCTCGATGCGGGCGCGCAGCCGCACGAGCATCAGTGAGTGGCCGCCACGGGCGAAGAAGTCGTCGTCGGCGCCGACGGAGGCCACACCGAGCGCATCGGCGTGCACCCGGCACATGAGTTCTTCCAGCGGGGTGCCGGGCGGGCGGTGGTCGGGGACGGGTTCGGGGTCGGGCAGCGCGGCGCGGTCGAGCTTGCCGTGCGCGGTGAGGGGGAGGGCGTCGAGTTCGACGAACGCGCCGGGCACCATCGACACCGGCAGTACCTCCAGCAACCGCGCGCGCAGCCCGGCCGGGTCGAGTGCCGTCCGTCCCGACGCAGCCGACGCGGTCTCCGCCCCGACAGCGCCCGGCTCCGCGACGACGTAGCCGACCAGCGAACGGCCCCCGGCGGGGTCCTCGCGCACGTCGGCGGCGGCCGCGGCCACGCCCGGCAGCCGGGACAGGGCCGCGGTGACCTCGCCCAGCTCGATCCGGAACCCGCGCACCTTCACCTGGTCGTCGGCCCGCCCCACGTAGTCGACGCCGCCATCGGGCAGCAGCCGCGCCAGGTCGCCCGTGCGGTACATGCGGCTCCCGGGCGGCCCGAAGGGATCGGCGACGAACCGCTCCGCGGTCAACGCCATCCGGCCCAGGTAGCCGCGCGCCAGACCGTCCCCGGCCAGGTACAGCTCGCCCACCACCCCGCTCGGTACGGGGTTGAGCCCTCCGTCGAGGACGTAGGCGCGGGTGTTGGCCGTGGGCCGACCCACCTGGGGGCGGGCGGTGGCGCCCACCCTCGCCGACAGGGCGTCCACGGTCGCCTCGGTCGGCCCGTACAGGTTGAAGCCCTCGGTGGACTCCAGCTCGCGGATCTCCTGCCACAGGGACGGCGGCACCGCCTCGCCGCCCACGCCCAGCACCAGCAGCGGGCTCCGGCCGTCCCGGATGAGCCCGGCGGCGGCCAGGTGCATGGCGTGCGAGGGGGTGACCTCGATGAAGTCGATGTCCTCCCGCTCGATCAGCGCCACCAGCGCGTCGGGGTCGCGCTGGTCGTCCTCGGTGGCGATGTGCAGCTCGTGTCCGTCGAACATCCACAGCTGCGGCTGCCAGGACGCGTCGAAGGCGAACGACCAGGCGTGCGCGACACGCAGCGCCCGGCCGCCCGCCCGTGCCGCGGCGGGACGGTACAGGCTCTCCCGGTGCGAGGTGAACAGGTTGACCACGCTGCGGTGCTCGACCACCACGCCCTTGGGCGTCCCGGTGGAGCCGGACGTGTAGATGACGTAGGCGGGGTGGTGTTCCGCCACACCCGCCACGGGCGGGGTCGCGGGCAGCTCCGAGCGGTCCGACAGGTCGGTGCGGTCCAGGTACAGCAGGTCGGCGTTGCCGCACGGCGCCTGTGCGGAGGTGGTGACGACGAGCACCGGATCGGCGTCGGCGACGATCATCGACCGGCGCTCGGCCGGGTACTCCGGGTCGATGGGCAGGTAGGCGGCGCCGGACTTGAGGACGGCGAGGATCGCCACGACCGTCTCGGCGGAGCGGGGCAGCTGGAGGCCGACGATCCGCTCCGGCCGGGCGCCGCGCCGGCGCAGCTCGTGGGCGAGCCGGTTGGCGCGGGCGTCCAGCTCGGCGAACGTGTACCGGACGTCCCCGCACACCACGGCGGTGGCGTCGGGGGTCCGCGCGGCCTGGTCGGCGAAGAGCGCGGGCAGGGTGCGGGCGCGCGGCGCGGGCAGGGCGGGTCCGTGCCAGGCCTCGCGGACCGCGCCGGCCTCGTCGGCGTCCAGCAGGTCGAGCGTGCCGAGGGGTTGGTCGGGGTCGGCCAGGACGGCGCGCAGCAGGCGCAGGTAGCGGGCGGCGACGGCCTCGGCGGTGGCCGGGTCGAACAGGTCGGCGCGGTACCGCAGCACGCCGTCGATCCCGTCGGCGCCGTCCGCCGCGGTCAGGTCCAGGGAGAGGTCGAACTTGGCCTCGCCGGTGGAGGCGTCCTCGGGCCGCACGTCCAGGCCGCCGAGGGCCAGGGCCCCCTCGGGCATGGACTGGTAGGCGAGCATCACCTGGAAGAGGGGGTGCCGGGCCAGCGAGCGGGGCGGGTTGAGCTCCTCGACCAGCCGCTCGAAGGGGACGTCCTGGTGGGCGTAGGCGGCCAGGTCGAAGTCGCGCACCCGGCGGAGCAGTTCCCGGAAGGCGGGGTCGCCCGAGGTGTCGGTGCGCAGCACGAGGGTGTTGACGAAGAACCCGACCAGGTCCTCCAGGGCGTCGTCGCCGCGTCCGGCCACGGGCGCGCCCAGGGGGATGTCCGTGCCCGCGCCGAGCCGGGTGAGCAGTGCGGCCAGAGCGGCCTGGAACACCATGAACAGGCTGGTGTCGGTGGAGCGGGCCAGATCCCGCAGGGCCTGGTGGGTCTCCGGGTCGATCCGCAGCCGGGCCTCGCCCGCGGCGCGGCCCGCGACGGCGGTACGGGGCCGGTCGGTGGGCAGCGGGAGCTCGTCCGGCAGGCCGGCCAGCGCCTCGGACCAGAAGCCGACCTGTTCGGCGAGCAGGCCGCCGGGGCTCTCGTTCAGGAGTTCGCGCTGCCACAGGGCGTAGTCGGCGTACTGCACGGCCACGGGGTCGTGGTCGGGTGCGCGGCCCGAGAGGCGGGCCCGGTAGGCGCGGTCGAGGTCGGACAGCAGCGGGAGCACCGAGGCGCCGTCGGCGGCGATGTGGTGGACCAGGACGAGGAGGACGTGTTCGTCCTCGCCGAGCCGGAACAGGGTGGCGCGCACGGGGATCTCGTCCTCGAGCCGGAAGGCGTACCGGGCCGCTTCGGACAGCGGCGCCGACAGCGCGCCGGTGCCGGGGGCGGGGGCGATGTCGGTGCCGGAGCCAGGGGCGGTGCCCGAGTCGGCGTCGGGGGCGACGTCGACCACGGTGAACGGGACGGCCGGGTCGGGGACGACGACCTGGCGCGGCGTGCCGTCGTCGTCGGGGAAGACCGTGCGCAGGCTCTCGTGCCGTGCGACCAGGTCACCGAGGGCGGCGGACAGAGCGGCGGTGTCGAGGCGACCGGTGAGCCGGACGGAGAACGGGATGTTGTAGGAGGGGTTGGGGCCGTCCATCCGGTAGAGGAACCAGAGGCGCTGCTGGGCGAAGGACAACGGCAGCTCGTCGGGGCGGTCGCGGCGGACCAGGGGGACGGGAACGCGCGCGCCGTCCACGCGGGCGGCGAGTTCGGCGACGGTGGGCGCCTCGAAGACCGTGCGCAGCGGCAGGTCCGCGCCCAGGACGGCGCGGATCCGGCCGGTGAGCCGGGGGACGAGGAGGGAGTGGCCGCCCAGGCCGAAGAAGTCGTCGTCGATGCCGACCGTGGGCACCGACAGCACCTCGGCGAACACCTGGCACAGCAGTTCCTCGCGCGGGTCGCGGGGTCCGCGTCCGCCGGAGCGGGCGGCGGTGTCGGGGGCGGGCAGCGCGGAACGGTCGAGCTTGCCGCTGGGCAGGACCGGGATCGCGTCGAGTTCCACGAAGGCCGCGGGGACGAACGCGGGAGGCAGTTCAGCGGCCAGGAAGCGGCGCAGCCGGTCCGGGTCGACGGTGTGTCCGGGCGCGGCGACGAGGTAGGCGGCCAGGGAGCGCTGCCCGGGCGCCTCCTCGTGGACGGCGACCACGGCGGCGGCCACCTCGGGGCGGCGCAGCAGGGCGGCGGAGATCTCGCCCGGCTCCACCCGGAAGCCGCGGATCTTGACCTGGTCGTCGGCGCGGCCGACGAACTCCAGCGCGTCGTCGTCGTTCCGGCGCACGAGGTCGCCGGTGCGGTACATGCGGGTGCCGAGCGGTCCGAAGGGGTCGGCGACGAACCGCTCGGCGGTCAGCGCCATCCGGCCGAGGTAGCCGCGGGCGAGGCCGTCCCCGGCCAGGTACAGCTCGCCGACGACCCCGGACGGCACCGGGTTGAGCCCGCCGTCCAGGACGTAGGCACGGGTGCCGGGGTCGGGCGGACCGATCGGCACGGGCGCGCTCATCCCGGCGCGACAGGCGCCGAGCGTGGAGTTCACGCTCACCTCGGTGGGGCCGTAGGCGTTGAACATGCGGCGGCCGGGCGCGTACCGGTCGACCAGAGCGGGGGTGACCTCCTCGGTGCCGGCCAGGAGGCAGATCCCCTCGGGCAGGCGGGCCTCCTCGGGCAGCGCGGCGAGCAGCGCGGGCGGCAGGATGGCGTGGGTGACGCGCTGGTCGCGCAGGTAGTCGGTGAGGGCGGTGCCCGCGACGCGGCGGTGGGCGGGCACGACGACGAGCGTGCCGCCGGTGCACATCACCTGGACCAGTTCCCACCAGGCGACGTCGAAGCCCGGGGAGGCGAACTGGCCGACCCGGCTGTCGGGGGTGACGAGCAGGCGTTCGGTATGCGTGGCGACGAGCTTGGCGACCCCGGCGTGCGGGACCACGACGCCCTTGGGGCGGCCGGTCGAGCCGGAGGTGTAGATGACGTAGGCGGGGTGTTCGGGACGCAGGTCCACCGGTCGGGGCGGATCGTCCCCGCCTTGGTCTTCGTCGCCGAGCAGCAGGCGGGGGACGCCGTCGAGGGGGCCGGTGAGCCGTTCGGCCAGGTCGGGGGTGGTGACGGCGCAGCCGGGTGCGGCGTCGCCGACCATGTACGCCAGGCGCTCGTCGGGGTGGTCGGGGTCCAGGGCGAGGTAGGCGCCGCCGGCCTTGAGCACGCCGACCAGGGCGCACACCAGCTCGACCCCGCGCGGCACGGCGACCGCGACCACACTCTCCGGCCCGACGCCGCGGCGCTGGAGGGCCGCGGCGATGCGGTCGGTGCGCGCGTCCAGGTTCGCGTAGGTGAGGGACTCGTCCTCGCACACGACGGCCTCGGCGGTGGGCCGCTCGGCGACCCGGCGCGCGAACTCGGCGGTCAGGGTGGTGCGCGGGTAGGTGCCGGTGGCGTTGAGGTCCCGTACCACCCGCTCGGTGCCGCGGTCGTCGAGCAGGGTCAGCCGCCAGACGGGGCGGTCCGGGTCGGCGGGAATCTGCCGGAGCAGGTGGGCGGTGGCGTCGACGAGGCGCCGGGCGTGTGCGGGGGCGATGACGTCGGTCCGGTGGGACAGGCGCAGGGTCAGCGGGGCGCCGGGGGTCTGGCCGGGCAGGGCGGTGAACGCCAGGGGGTAGTGGGTGGCGTCGGTGGAGGCGACGGGAGTGAGCCGCAGGCCGGGTGCCGGTTCCAGGGCGCGGTCGGGGTCGAAGGGGTAGTTCTCGTACACGGCGAGCGTGTCGAAGAGGTCGCCGCCGCCCGCCGCCCGCTGGATGTCGGCGAGTCCGAGGTGCTGGTGGGGCAGGAGGGAAGCCTGCTCCTCGCGCAGCCGGGTGAGTGTCTGGGCGACGGTCCGGGCGGGGTCGAGGCGGACGCGGACCGGGACGGTGTTGATGAACAGGCCGACCATCGACTCGACGCCGGGCAGCTCCGGCGGGCGCCCGGAGACGGTGGTGCCGAAGACGACGTCGGTGCGCCCGAGCACGCGGGAGAGCAGGGTGCCCCAGGCGAGTTGGACGATGGTGTTGACGGTGACGCCGAGTTCCCGGGCGCACCGGTCCAGGGCGGCGGTCTCCTCCGGGGTGAGCGTGGCGGTGACATGGCCGGGGAGTGGGTCACCGGGCGTGCTGGATTCACCGGAGGCCCCGGACGTGTCGGTAGCACCGGAGGTCTCTGCCGCACCGGGAGCCTCAGATGGCCCCGGAGCCCCGGGCGACCCGGACGTACCGGGAGCACCCGCCGACTTCGCCGTGTTCGGGATGTCCGATGGGGCCGATGGGCGGGCGGTGCCGGGGGCGACCATGGTGGGGTCGGCCAGGCCCGCCAGCGCTCGGCTCCACGCGGCCTCGGCGGCGGGCCGGTCGCGTCCGGCCAGCCAGGCGAGGTGGTCGCGGTAGGGCGTCGCGGGCGCGGGCACCGCACCGCCGCCCTCCGCCTCGTAGAGCGCGAAGAGGTCGGTGACCAGCACCGGGAGCGACCAGCCGTCGAGAAGGATGTGGTGGTGGGTGAGCACGAGCCGGTGCCGCTCCGGCCCCAGGCGCAGGACCGCGAACCGGATCAGCCCCGGCTCACCGAGGTCGAACCGGTGGGCCCGCTCAGCCTGCGCCCACCGCCGGGCGGCACGCTCCGGATCGGAGTCCCCCGACACGTCGGCCTCGTCCCACACGGGATCGACCGCGGTCGGGATCAGCGCGACGGCCGTGCCGTTCTTCCGGCGCCGGTAGCACGAGCGCAGCACGGGATGGCGGCGCAGCAGGGCGGTGCCCGCGCGGCGCAGGCGGTCGGTGTCGAGGTCCCCCTCCACCTCCAGCACCTGCTGCACGGTGTACACGTCCACGTCCGCCGACTCGGCCTGGAAGAGCAGGCCCTCGGCGAGGGGGGCGAGCGGCCAGATGTCGTCGAGTCCGGTCCTGGTCAACGATGGCTCCATTCGGCTTCGAACTCGTCGATCTCGTCCTGGTCGAGGCTGACCAGGTCGAGGTCGGATGGTGTGTGTCCCCGCGCGTCCGGACGCCGCCCCGCCGCGGCCAGGGCGTCCAGGCCGGCCCCGAGGGCGTCGGCCAGGGCCCGTGCCTCGGCGGCGGCCATGACTCCGACCGGCCAGCGCAGGGTGAGGAGGAGGTCCTCGCCGGCGGCGGCCTCGGCGGTACCCGGTCGGGGGCGGGTGGCGGCGTCGACCTCCAGGGCGTACCGGGCGGGCAGGGAGGGCCCGGTCCCGTCGATCGACGCGGTGTGCTCGGCGACCGTCCACGGCTCCGTGCCCGTGTCCAGCCGGCCCAGGTGGTTGAAGCAGAGCCGTGGCCGGAGCGGGTCCTCGGGCGCGTGGCGGCGCAGCAGCGCGTGGGCGTGCCGGTCGTCGGGCAGGGCCCGCAGCTGTTCTTTGACGGCCTTGAGCGCGCGCACGGGATCACCGGTACCCGGTTCGAGCCGGACGGGCGTGAAGCTGGTGAACCAGCCGACGGTCGCCGACAGGTCGGCGTCGCCGTCGCGGCCGTGACCCTCCAGGTCGACGAGCACACCACCGCGCCCGTGGGCGCGCTCGCGCACGGCCAGCGCGAGCGCGGTCAGCAGGACGTCGTCCAGACGGCCGTTGACCAGCTCGGCCGTGCTCCGCAGGGCGTCGGCGTCGCGGACGGGCAGGGTGAGTCGGCGGGTGGTGGCCGCGCTGTCGAGGGCGGGGTCCACCTCGCGGATCAGCCGGAGGGGCGCCGGGTCGGCCGCGGCCGCCCGCCAGAAGGGGAGGTGCGCGAGGACGGCCGGTCCGTCGGCGCGCTCGCGCAGGGCCAGGGCCCAGCCGCGCAGGGACGTGCCGCGACGCGGCGCGGTGTCACCATCGTCCCAGGCCGCGCGGAGGTCGGACAGGATCACCCGCCACGAGACGGCGTCGACGGCGACGTGGTGCGCGGTGAGGACCAGCAGCCCGGGGTCGAGCCACACGGCGCGGAACACGTGGCCGCGTTCGGGGTCGAGTTCGCCCCGCGCCCGGTCGGCCTCGGCGGCGACGCGGTCGGGGTCCCATCGCTCGACCGAAGGGTCGCCCGCGCCGGGCCCGTCGACCGTGCCGGAAGCCGCGGCAGAGGCCCGTGGCCCGTTCGTCCCGAAGGGGGTGGGGCGGTCCGCACGCGGAACCGCCGGCCACGGGCGTCGGCCACCGGTCGGCGCGGTGTCGGCGGAGACGCGGCGCAGGCAGGCGCGGGCGGCCACGGACCCGGGCGGGCCGAGGTGCAGCGTCCACTCGCTCCCCGGCTCCAGGCGGGCGCGCAGCGCGTCGTGCCGGTCGAGCACCGACTGGAGCGCCAGCGTGAGCCGTCGGGGGTCGGTGTCCTCGGGCAACCGGACGACGAGAGTCTGGGCGAACTCCCGGACCACGCGCGGGTCCCCCGCCGCGCGTTCGCGCAGCCAGGCCAGGGCGGGCGTCTCGGGGACCGTCCCGAACGCGGCCTCCTGCGGCTCGGCGGCGGCGCCCGCCCCGGTGACCGGGACGGCGACCGCGGCGAGCCGCGCGGGCGCCTGGTGCTCGAACACGTCCGCGGGGTCGATGCGCAGTCCGGCCGAGCGGGCGGCGCCGACCATCCGGATCACGCCGATACTGTCCCCGCCGAGGGCGAAGAAGCCGTCGTCCAGCCCGACCTCCGCCAGTCCGAGGACGTCGGCGAACACCGCGGCCAACCGGTCGCCCGCCGACCGCGGGGCCGGTGCGAGGGAAGCGTCCGGGTCAGGGTTCGGTCCCTCTCCCGAGACCCGTTCCGACTCCGTCCCCGGCACGCGGGGCGACTCCGCTGCCGGCTCCCCTTCCAGCTCCGTCCCCGCCACCTGGGGCGACTCCTCGGGCCGGCGGCACCGCGGCAGCCCGTGGTCGTCGAGCGCCGACAGCGGCGCGTCCACGTCGGCGAGCACCGAGTCCAGCAGCCGGGTCAGGCCCGACGCCAGCGCCTCGACCGTCGCCCGGTCGAACAGGTCGGTGCGGTACTCCGCGAACCCGGCCATGCCGTCGGGTCCGTCCACGACGGTGACGGTCAGGTCGACCTGAGCGACACCGGTGCGCACGACCCGCGTCGACGACCGCACGCCGGGCAGGTCCAGTTCGGCCGCGCCGGTGTTCTGGTAGGCCAGCATGACCTGGAACAGCGGGTTGCGCCCGGTGGAGCGGGCCGGGTTGACGGCGTCCACGACCCGCTCGAACGGCACCTCCTGGTGCTCGTAGGCGGCCAGCGCGGTCCGCCGCACCCGGTCCAGCAGCTCCCGGAACGCGGGGTCGCCGGAGGTGTCGGTGCGCAGGACGAGCGTGTTGACGAACAGGCCCACCACGTCGTCCAGGCGGGTGTCGAGCCGTCCGGCCACGGGCGTGCCGACCGGGATGTCGGTTCCGGCTCCCGCCCGGGTGAGCAGCGCGGCCAGGGCGGCCTGCCAGACCATGAAGGGACTGGCCCCGAGCGCGGCAGCGGCCGAGCGCACGGTCGAGGCCAGCCGGTCGTCGACGGCGAAGGGCACGAGTCCGCCGTCGTAGCGCGATTCCCGGGGGCGCGGACGGTCCAGCGGCAGCGGCGTCTCCTCGGGCAGCCCCTTGAGCGCCGCCCGCCAGAACTCCGTCTGGTCGTCCCCGGCCAGGATCTCGCGCTGCCACCGGGCGTGGTCGGTGGTGCGGATCGGCAGCGGCTCCCACCGCGGCGCGCGCCCGGTCCGCCGGGCGGCGTAGGCGTGGGCGAGGTCGCGCATGAGCGGGCCCAGGGACCAGCCGTCCGCGGCGATGTGGTGGACGACCAGCAGCAGGACGTGCTCGTGTTCGCCGAGTCGGAACAGGGTGGCCCGCAGGGGTGTCTCGGCGGCCAGTACGAACGGGTAACGGGCCGCCTCGGTGAGGTCGGCGTCCAGGGTGTCCGACGTGCTCGGCCGCACGTCCGGACCGGTGTCGGCCGCCGCCCGCAGGACCTGGACCGGGTGGCCGTCGACCTCCGGGAAGACCGTGCGCAACGCTTCGTGGCGTTCGACGGTGTCGGCCAGCGCGGCGCCCAGTGCCCCGGTGTCCAGCGGCCCGGCCAGGTGGCGGGCCGCGGCGATGTTGTACGCCGGTGAGGGACTTTCGAGCCGGTGCAGGAACCACAACCGCTGCTGCGCGTACGACAGGGGCTCGGTGTCCTGGCGGTCGCCGGCCACCAGTTCGGGGCGTGCGGACGCCGGTCCGCCGAGCGCGGCGGCGAGCCGGGCGGGGGTGCGGGCGGCCAGGACGGCGGCCACGGGCAGGTCCGCGCCGAGCACCGACCGCAGGCGGGTGGCCAGTCGGATGCCCAGCAGGGAGTGGCCGCCCAGGGTGAAGAAGTCGTCGTCGGGGCCGACCTCGCGGGCGTCGACGCCGAGGACGTCGGCGAACAGTTCGCGGACGACGGTCTCGCGGGGGTCGCGCACGGCCGGACCGTCCGGCCCCGACGCCCCCGTCCCGGGCCGCTCCCCCACCGGCACCGCCGCACGGGCCTCGTCGGTCCAGGGGTCCAGGTCGTCGGCCCGGCGGTCGGGGTCGGCGGCGAGGGCGGTGAGCAGGGCGGTGAACCGGTCCAGGACGGTGTGCCCGGCCTCGTCTCCGAAGGCGGGGGCGCGGTGGTCGACCGACACGGAGAGCCGGCCGCCGCGCGGGATCACGGTGAGCCCGAGCGGGTAGTGCGTGGCGTCGCGACCGTCGGTCCCGAGGACGCGCAGGCCGGGTCCGGCGTCGAGGGGCACGTCGGGGTAGTTCTCGACGACGAGCAGGGTGTCGAAGAGCGTGCCGTGCCCGCGCTGGAGTTCGGCCAGGCCCAGGTGCTGGTGGTCGAGGAGGGCGGCCTGTTCCGCCTGGAGCCGGTCGAGGAGGTCGGCCGTGCTCTCGCCGGGCCGCACACGGACCCGCACGGGGACGGTGTTGGTGAACAGGCCGATCATGGTCTCCGCGCCGGGCAGGTCGGCGGGCCGACCGGAGACGGCCGTGCCGAAGACGACGTCGTCGCGGCCGGTGCGACCGGCCAGCAGCAGCCCCCACGCGCCCTGGAGCAGGGTGGTCAGCGTCCAGCCCCGCCGGGCGCACAGTGCGGCCAGGTCCTCGGCGCCGGGCAGGTCGACGGTGGTCCGGACGGGGGGCGCGGTGGCCTCGTCGGGGGCGACCAGGGTGGGCACGGCCCCGTCCAGGGCCCGCTCCCAGGCGCGGCGGGCGGCGTCGGCGTCGCGGTCGGCGAGCCAGGCCGGGTGGGCGCGGTGGTCGGGGGCCGGAGGCAGGTCCGCCCCGGTGTACAGGGCGAGCAGCTCGCGCAGGAGCAGGGCCAGCGACCAGCCGTCGAGGATGAGGTGGTGGCAGGTGAGGACGAGCCGGGTGACGGGGCCGCGCAGCAGGCACAGGCGCAGCAGGGGCGCGGTGGCGACGTCGAACGGGCGGTCCCGCTCGGCGCGTTCCACGGAGTCCGGGTCCTCGGCCGCCACCACACGCAGCGGGTCGCCGACGGCGTCGGTGACGACCGCGACCGGGCGGCCGTCGGGGGTGGTGCGGAACGCGGTGCGCAGGACGGGGTGCCGCAGCAGGAGGCGTCGGACCGCGGCGCGCAGGGCGTCCTCGTCGACGGTGCCCGCCAGGTCGACGGTGAACTGCACGACGTAGAGGTCGGTGCCGGGCTGGGCCGCGTGGTAGAGCAGCCCTTCGGCGAGGGGGCTGAGCGGCAGGACGTCCTGGAGGCCGGGATCGTCGGCGGCCAGGGTGTCGATGGCGGCCTGGTCGAGCCCGCTGAGCGGGACGTCGCTGGGGGTCAGCCGGGCGGGGCCGCGGGCGGCGTGGTCGGCCAGGGCGTCCAGGGCCCGGGTCCAGGCGTCGGCGAGCAGGCGGACGTCGTCCTCGGCAAGGACACCCTGGGCCCAGGACCAGCCGGCCGAGAGGCGGGGGCCGTCCGGGTGGTCCAGGACGACGGCGTCGAGTTCGAGGGCGTGGGCGCGGGGCAGGCCGGGGTCGCTGCCCGCGTGCAGGCTCACGGGCTGCCAGTCGCCGCCGCTGCCGGTGAACCGTCCCAGGTAGTTGAAGGCGATTTCGGGCGCGGGGCCGGTGTCCTCGCCGAGCAGGTAGCGGCGCAGGCCGTGGTCGTCGGCGGTCCGCCGCGCGTCCGCGAGGGCCTCCTTGACCCGGCGCAGCGCGCGCCCGGCGGAGGGGCCGCCGGCGAGGGCGTCGGCCACGTCGACCAGCCCGGGGTCGAGGAGGACGGGGAACAGGCGGGTGAACCAGCCGACGGTGCGGGTGAGGTCGTCGTCGCCGTCCCGGCCGTGGCCCTCCAGGTGGACGGACAGGGCGGTGCCGTGCCCGCCCCCGGCGCGGCGGAGTTCGGCGGCGGCCAGGACGAGGGCGGTGAGCAGGACCTCCTCGGTGCCGGTCCGGAAGGCGCCGGGGACGTCGGTGAGGAGCGCACGGGTCCGCTCGGCGTCCAGTTCGCGGTCGAGTCGCAGGGTGGTCGCGGCGGTGTCGGTCGCGGGGTCCAGGGACCGCGCGAGCGGCAACCGCCCGGGGGCCCCGCCCCCACCTGCACCCATGGACCCGGCGGGCAGTGTGTGGTCGGGGAGCTCGGTGGGCCGGGTGCGTCGGGGAAGGCGGGCGGCGCGGTCGGCGAGGCGTTGGGCGTGGCCCCGGAGCGACGTCGGCACGGGGTCGAGCTTCGGCTCGCTCCCCCCGGCCACGGCGGCGTGCGCCACGGCCAGGTCGCCCAGCAGGATCCGCCACGACACGGCGTCCACCACCAGGTGGTGCGCCGTGCACACCAGGCGCCCGGGCCGGTCCGGTCCCGCGTCCAGCCAGCGCAGGCGCACCATCGCCCCCGCGTCCGGGTCGAGCGCGGCCTCGGCGGCGGCCAGGTGCTCCTCGACGGCGCCGTCGAGCGCGTCGTCCGCCACCTGGGCACGGACCAGCACGTCCTCGGCGCGCACGGCACCCGGCGGCGGCACGTCCAGCCACCACGGGCCGCCGTCGCGCACGAGCCGGGCGCGCAGCGCGTCGTGGTGGTCCAGCAACGCCCGGACGGCACCGGTCAGGTCGGCCTCCCGGACCCCCGCGGGCACCTGGACGACCACGCTCTGGCAGAACCCGCGGTGCCCGCCCGGCGCGCTGCGCTCGCGCAGCCACTCCGCGATGGGCGTGGGCGGGACCGGTCCGACTCCGTCGGCGGCGTGCCCCGCGGCCGTGTCCGCCTCGCGCGCGAGCACCGCCAGCCCCGCCGGGGTCTGCTGCTCGAACACCTCGCGCGGGCTGAACTCCAGTCCCCGCGAGCGCGCCCGGCCGACCAGCGTGATGGCCTGCACGCTGTCGCCGCCGAGCCCGAAGAACCGGTCGTCGGCGCTGACCTCCGGCAGCCGCAGCACCTCCGCGAACAGCGAGCACAGCAGCCGCTCGCGGTCCGTGCGCGGCTCCCGCCCGGACCTGGCCGCCGTGGCGGGGGCGAACGCCGGGTCCGTGGCCAGGCGCCCCCGGTCCAGCTTCCCGCTGGGGCTCAGCGGCAGCTCGTCGACCGGGTGGAACACCGCGGGCACCATGTAGTCGGGCAGCGCCGCGGCGGCGCCGTCGCGCACCTCGTCCTCGTGCCCGCCGACCAGGTAGCCCACCAGCCGGTCGTCGCGCACCGCCACGGCGGCTCCCTCGACCCCGGGCTGGGCGCTCAGCACCGCCTCGATCTCACCGAGTTCGATCCGCAGTCCGCGCAGCTTGACCTGGTCGTCCGCGCGGCCCAGGTACTCCAGGACGCCCTCGTGGTCGAACCGGGCGATGTCGCCGGTGCGGTACATCCGCGCGCCAGGCGCCCCGTACGGGTCGGCGACGAACCGCTGGGCGGTCAGGTCCGGCCGGCCGAGGTAGGCCCGCGCGAGCTGGGCACCCGCGATGTAGAGCTCCCCGGCCACCCCCGGCGGCACGGGGGCCAGGTTGCGGTCCAACACGTACAGCGCGGTGTTCCACACCGGGCGGCCGATGGGGACGGTCGGCGTGTCCGGGTCGGATGTGCTCATCTGCGCGGAGACGTCGACCGACGCCTCGGTCGGGCCGTACAGGTTGTGCAGTTCCACCGAGGGCAGCAGTCGGTGGAAGGACGCCGCCAGGTCGGCGGGCAGCGCCTCGCCGCTGCACAGCACCCGGCGCAGTCCCGCGCAGCGTTCGGGGACCGCGGGGTCGGCGAGGAAGGCGCGCAGCATCGAGGGCACGAAGTGGACGGTCGTGACGCTCTCGGCCCGGATGAGTTCGGCCAGGTAGGCCGGGTCGCGGTGCCCGTCGGGCCGGGCGACGACGAGTGTCGCCCCGGTGATCAGCGGCCAGCAGAACTCCCACACCGACACGTCGAAGCTGGAGGGGGTCTTCTGCAGGACCGGCTCTCCGGGGGTGAGCCCGTAGGCGTCCTGCATCCACAGCAGGCGGTTGACGATCCCGGCGTGCGGCACCACCACGCCCTTCGGGCGCCCGGTGGAGCCGGAGGTGTAGATGACGTAGGCCGGGTGCAGGGGGTCGACCACGACCGGGGCGGAGTCGTCCGAAGCCGAGCCGCCCGGGGCGGCGGCCCCCTGGTCGAGCGTGTCCAGGAGCAGGCGCGGCGCCTGCTCGGGCAGCCGGTCGGCGAGGTCGGCGACGGTGAGCACGGTCTGCGGCGCGGCGTCGTCGATCATGAACGCGATCCGGTCGGCCGGGTAGCCGGGATCGACCGGCAGGTAGGCGCCGCCCGCCTTGAGGACCGCCCAGATCGCGGTGACCAGTTCCAGGGAGCGGGGCAGCAGCAGCGCGACGGTCCGCTCGGGTCCCACGCCCAGGGCGCGCAGCACCCCGGCGAGCCGGTCGGTGCGCTCGTCGAACTCGGCGTAGGTCAGGCGCCGGCCCTCGTACACGACCGCGTCGCCGCCGGGTGTGCGGGCCACCTGGTCGGCCAGCAGCGCGGGCAGTGTCGTGGCGGGGACGTCCGCCCCGGTGGCGTTCCACCTGCGCAGGACGCGGTCGCGCTCGTCGTCGCCGAGCACGTCGATCCGGTCCAGCGGCAGTTCCGGGTCGGCC
This sequence comes from Nocardiopsis aegyptia, assembly GCF_013410755.1. Classification (GTDB taxonomy): domain Bacteria; phylum Actinomycetota; class Actinomycetes; order Streptosporangiales; family Streptosporangiaceae; genus Nocardiopsis; species Nocardiopsis aegyptia. The sequence continues at coordinate 4,170,361 of NZ_JACCFS010000001.1, read as the reverse complement.
AGCACGGCCCGCAGCAGCCGGTCGGTGTGGCGCAGGAGCGCGTCCGCGGTCTCGGCGGCCATGGCGGGCGTGCGGTGGGTGGCCTCCAGGGTGAGGCCGTCGGGAGTGAGCACGGCGGCCAGCGCCAGGTCGAACTGGGCTGTCCCGTTGTAGACGGGGATGTCGCGGGCGCGGACGCCGGGGAGTTCGAACCCCTCCAGCACGTCCGTGCGCAGCGAGAACAGGACGTCGAAGAGCGCGGACCGGTCGGCCGTGCGGTCGGGCGCCAGTTCGCCGACCAGGCGGTCGAAGGGGACGTCGGCGTGGGCGTAGGCTCCCGTGCACACCTGGCGCACGTGGGTGAGGAGGTCACCGAAGCCGCGCGAGCCGTCCACCGCGCAGCGCAGGACGAGCGTGTTGCCGAAGTTGCCGACGACGTCCGCGGTGCGGGGGTCGGAGCGGTCCACGACCGGGGTCCCCAGCGCGATGTCGTCCGCGCCGGTGTAGCGGTGCAGCACCGCGGCCGTGGCCGCCGTGAGCAGCATGAACGGGGTGACCGCGGCTTCGCGTGCGACCCGGGTGAGGCGTTCGGCGACGTCGGCGGAGAGCACCCGCGTGCGGCGTCCGCCGCGTTCGCCGCCGCCCGTGCGACCGCTCAGGGGCAGCCGGAGGGGATCGGGGACGGGGGTGAGCCGGTCCCGCCAGTAGTCGAGCGCGGGCGCCGGCCGGTCCGCCTCGGCCGCCGCGTGCTCGGCGTAGCGCCGGGCGGGCGGGGCCGCGGGCGTGCCGGCATAGGCGTCGGCGATGTCGGTGAGGAGCACCCGCCAGCTGGCGTCGTCCCACGCGATGTGGTGGACGACGATGAGCAGGGCGTGCTCGTCGGGGGCGAAGCGCAGCAGCCGCAGCCGGATCGGAGCCTCGGCGGCCAGGTCGAAGGGGCGCGCGCCCAGTCGGGCGGCCAGGTCGGCCACGGTCCGGTCGGGGTCAGGGGCGCCGGGGAGGTCGACGAGTTCGGGGACGGGGGCCAGGTCCGGGCGCACGACCTGGGCGGCGGCGTCCGGGTAGACGGTGCTCAGGACCTCGTGCCGCGCACAGGCGGCGGCCACCGCGGCGAGGAGGGCGTCGGTGTCGAGGGGCCCGGACAGGCCGACGGCGGCGCAGAGGGTGTAGGCGGTGCCCTGGGGGTCCAGGCGCTGGAGCGTCCACATGCGGCGCTGGGCGGACGAGAGCGGAGCCGACGACAGGGCCGCCGGCGCGGCGGGCCTCGCTGGGTGCGCGGAGCCGTCGGGGCCGGATCGCTCCGGCCCGGAGCCCCCGCCCGCGGCTCCCGTGTCCGGGGTCCCGGAGCCCCCGGCTGCCGCGCCACCCCGTCCGGAGCCCTCGGCGCCGCCCCCGGCCCCGTCCCCGGGCTCCGCGCCGAGATCGGCGTCGGCCAGCATCCTGCGCAGCAGTTCACGCCTGCGTGCGTGCCGGTCCTCGCTCACGTGGACTCCCGTCCTGATCGCCGTCGACGCGGGTCTGCCCGCACCACTTCCGCGGTCGGATGTTAGCTTAGGCATGCCTAAGCTTCAATAGCCCGGGCGAGCCGGACGAACGCCGCGAACCATCGGCACAACACGGGTTTCCCCACGTTTACGCGGGTAGGACACGGTCCGGCAGGAAATCCGGGTTTAAGTTAGCCTTGCCTAAGAGATCGGTTATGCTCCCCCTGTGACTCGCGTGACGACCCCCTCAGCGCGCCGCACCGCGCCACGCGTGGTCGGCCTCCTCGTGGCCGCCATCGCCCTGGCCGCCGTGCTCCTGCTGTCGATCATGATCGGCAGCAAGAGCATCCCCCCGGGCGAGGTCCTACGACTCCTGTTCTCGCCAGAAGCGGGCGAGAACTCGGCCATCGTCAACGGCATGCGCCTCTCGCGCACGCTTTTCGGCCTGGCCGCAGGGCTCGCCCTGGGCATGTCCGGATCCCTCATGCAGGGGCTGACGCGCAACCCGCTGGCCGACCCCGGACTGCTCGGCGTCAGCGCCGGCGCCGCCCTCGGCGTCGTCCTCAGCACGATGCTGTTCGGCGTGACCTCGCTCTACGGCTACATCTGGTTCGCGTTCGCCGGTGCGCTCGTGGCCACCACGGTGGTCTACGCGCTGGGCGGGCTCGGCCGCGGCGGTGCCCACCCCGCCAAGCTCGCCCTGGCGGGCGCGGCGGTCAGCGCGCTCCTGCAGTCCGCCATCGGAGCGATGCTGCTGCTGGACGCCGCCACCCTGGACGATTACCGCTTCTGGGTGGTCGGATCGCTCAACATCACCGACCGGGCGCCGCTGTTCCAGGCGCTGCCCTTCATGCTCGCCGGGGCGGTCCTGGCGGTCACCACCGCGCCCGCGCTCAACAACCTCTCCCTCGGCGACGACGTCGCCCGCTCCCTCGGCCAGGACGTGCGCGCGGTCCGGCTGCGCGGCATCCTCGCGGTGACCCTCCTGGCCGGCGGCGCGACCGCCGTGTGCGGACCGATCGCCTTCGTCGGCCTGGTCGTGCCGCACATCGCCCGGGCGATCACCGGCCCCGACCACCGCTGGGTGCTCGCCTACTCCGCCCTGCTCGCGCCCGTCCTGCTGCTCGCCGCCGACGTCCTCGGCCGTGTGCTCGCCGGCCGGTCGGAGATCCACGTGGGCATCGTGGTCGCCTTCCTCGGCGCCCCCTTCTTCATCGCCCTGGTCCGACGACGCGGTCTCCCGGAGCTGTGATGGCCATCCGAACCCCTCTCCTGCACACCGAGCGCCTCGGCTCGCAGACGCTCTACCGCGTGCGGCGCGGCCCCTCGGGCGTCTGGCGCCCCCGGCCGCTCCTGGTCGGCGCGGCGCTGACCGTGCTGGTCGTGGCCGCCTTCACGGCGGAACTGGTCACCGGCCGCTTCCCCGTCAGCGCGGCCGAGGCGATCGGCGCCCTGTTCTGGTACGGCGAGCAGTCCACCGTGGACGTGGTCTACGGCCTGCGCCTGCCGCGCGCCCTGGTCGGGCTGCTGGCGGGTGCCGCGTTCGCCGTCTCCGGCGCGATCTTCCAGACGCTGGCCCGCAACGCGCTGGCCAGCCCGGACGTGATCGGTGTGACGGCGGGCGCCAACGCGGCCGCGGTCGCCGGGCTCGTCCTGGGCGCCGGCGCGGGCCTGTCGACCGCCGTGCTGGCCCTGCTCGGCGCCGCCGCCAGCGCGGTGGCGATCTACGCCCTGGCCTGGAAGAACGGGGCCACGGGATACCGGATCATCCTCATCGGCATCGGCATCTCCGCGCTGTGCACGAGCATCACCGCCTACCTCCTCCAGCGCGCCGACCTCTTCCAGGCCCAGCGCGCGGTGGTCTGGCTGACCGGCAGCATCAACATGCGCGAGTGGACGCACGTCGTCCCGCTCGCCGCCGCCGTCGCCGTCCTGCTGCCCGTCGCCTTCGTGCTCGGCCGCCACCTGGCCGCGCTCACACTGGGCGACGACACCGCCCGAGGGCTCGGCGTACCGGTCCAGCGCAGCCGCGCCGTGCTGCTCTTCACCGCCGTCGGCCTGGCCGCCTTCGCCACCGCCGCCGCCGGACCCATCGCGTTCGTGGCGCTCATCGCGCCGCAGGTCGCGCTGCGCCTGGTGGGGCGGCCGACCCCGCCGATGGCCGCGTCCGCGCTGACGGGGGCGTTCATCGTCCTCGCCGGCGACATGGCCGCCCGCCCCTTCGATCTGCCCGTCGGCGTGGTCACCGGCCTCGTCGGCGCGGCGGGACTGATGTGGCTGCTCGCCCGCGCCAACCGCACCGGACAGGGAGCCTGAGCAATGACCGACACACCCACCGCCGGCCCCGGCGCCGCCGCCGGCTCCCCCGCGCCCGACACCGGCCTATCCGGCCGCGCCCTGAGCGTGGCCTACGACGATCGGCCGGTGCTGGAGGGCGTGGACGTCGACATCCCGACCGGCCGCACGACCGTGATCGTCGGCGCCAACGCCTGCGGCAAGTCCACGCTGCTGCGGACGCTCTCGCGCCTGATCAGCCCCAGGGCCGGGACCGTGCTCCTGGACGGCGAGTCCGTCCACCGCATGCGCACCCGCGACCTCGCCCGCCGGCTCGGCATCCTGCCCCAGTCGCCCTCCGCCCCCGAGGGCATGACCGTGCTGGAACTGGTCACCCGGGGCCGGAGCCCGCACCAGAGCGTGTGGCGGCAGTGGTCGGCCTCCGACAGCGCCACCGTGCGCCTGGCCCTGACCGCCACCGGCATGACCGACCTGGCCGACCGCCCCGTCGACCAGCTCTCCGGCGGGCAGCGCCAGCGCGCGTGGATCGCCATGTCACTGGCGCAGGACACGCCCACCCTGCTCCTGGACGAGCCCACCACCTTCCTCGACCTCGCCCACCAGATCGAGGTCCTCGACCTGATCGCCGACCTCAACCACGCGGGCGACCGCACGGTCGTGATGGTGCTGCACGACCTCAACCACGCCGGGCGCTACGCCGACCACATCGTCGCCATGAAGGACGGCGCGATCGTGGCCGAGGGCCCGCCCGGCGAGGTCATCACCACCGGCCTGGTCGCCGACGTCTTCGGACTGCGCTGCGAGGTGATCAGCGACCCGCTCAGCGGGACCCCGCTGGTCGTCCCCTTCGGCCGCCACCGCTGTGCCGACAGCGCCTGAGACCCCGCTCAGCAGGACCCCATCCCCCGACACCGAGCAGAAAGTACGCACATGCGCATCCTCACCACCACGGCGCGCCGCCACCCGGCCGCCGTCGCCGCCACCGGCGCGGCCCTGGCCGTCCTCCTCGCGGGCTGCGGTTCCACCGCGCCCACCGCGTCCGACGACGAGGAGACCGGCTCCGGCGGAGGCTGGGAGTACACCGACGACCGCGGTGAGACCATCTCCCTGGACGCGCCGCCGGAGAACGTCGTCGTCCAGGTGAACGCCGCCGCGGCCCTGGTCGACCTGGGCTTCGAGCCGACCGCCGTGTTCGGCCCGCGCGAGCTGGCCGACGGCGAGCCCGACCCCCAGGCGGGCGACGTCGACCCGGAGACCCCCTCGGTGGGCACCGAGTGGGGCGAGTTCGACATGGAGAGCTACCTGGCCCTGGAGCCGGACCTGGTCATCACGATCGCCTACGGCGACGCCCTCTGGTACGTGCCCGAGGAATCCACCGACCAGATCCAGGACGCCGCTCCGATCCTGGCCGTCCAGCTCCAGGACGTGCCCGCCGACGAGGCCGTGCAGAAGTTCACCGACCTGGCCGCCGCGCTGGGCGCCGACGTGGACTCCGAGGCCGTCACCGCGGCCCAGGAGGACTTCGACGCCGCCTCCGCCGAGCTGGCCGAGGCCGCCGAGGCCAACCCGGGTGTGTCGGTCATGGCGACCAACACCTCCGCCGACCTCATGAACGTCGCCAAGCCCGGCTTCTTCAGCGACCTGTCCTACTTCCAGGCGCAGGGCGTGGAGTTCGTGGAGCCCGACGGCGGCGAGGCCCCCAACTGGCACGACCTGAGCTGGGAGCAGGCCTCCACCTACGAGGCGGACGTCATCCTGGCGGACACCCGTCCCAACTCGCTGCCGGCCGACGAGCTCGCCGACATTCCGACCTGGGCCGAGCTGCCCGCCGTCCAGGCCGACCAGGTGGGCGGCTGGCACGCCGAGACGCCGATGTCCCACTCCAAGCTGGCGCCGGTGATCCGGGAGCTGGCCGAGCTGATCGAGGGCGCCGACCCCGATGTGGTCTGAGGAGTTCGCCGCGCGCTACCGCGAGCGCGGCTACTGGACCGGAACCACCCTCGGTGAGGTCCTGCGGGGTGCCGCCGCGCGGCACCCCGCCCGCACCGCGCTGGTCGACGGCGACACCCGGCTCACCTACGCGGAGCTGGACGCGCTGGCGAACCGGCGGGCGGCGGGGCTGCGCCGGAGGGGTCTGGCCGCGGGCGACAACGTCGTCGTCCAACTGGCCAACACCGCCGAGTTCCTCGTCACCACGTTCGCGCTGCTGCGCCTGGGCGCCCGGCCGGTGTACGCCCTCCCGGCGCACCGGCGCAGCGAGATCTCGTACCTCGTCGCGCACAGTGGCGCGGCGGCGTACGTGATCCCGGACCGGCACGCCGGGTTCGACTTCCGCGTGCTCGCCGGGGAGGTGGCGGACGACTCCGTGCGGGTCCTGGTCGACGGCGACCCGGGCCCGTACACCGCGCTGGCCGACGTCGACGCCGACCCGGTCGACCTGCCGGAGCCCGACCCGTCCTCGGTGGCCCTGTTTCTGCTCTCCGGGGGCACCACCGGCCTGCCCAAGCTGATCCCGCGCACCCACGACGACTACGCGTACAACCTGCGCGCCAGCGCCGAGGTGACGGGTATGGACGCGGAGACGGTCTACCTCGCGGCGCTGCCGGTCTCGCACAACTTCGCGCTGGCGTGCCCGGGGGTCCTGGGGACGCTGTACGCGGGCGGGACCGTCGTGATGGCACCGAGCCCCAGCCCCGCCGACGCCTTCGCCCTGATCGAACGCGAAGGAGTGACCGTCACCGCCCTGGTGCCGTCGCTGGCCCTGCTGTGGCTGGAGGCGGTCAAGGCGGTCCGCCGCGACCTGTCCAGCCTGCGCCTGCTCCAGGTGGGCGGCGCCCGGCTGGCCGAGGAACCGGCCCGCCGGATCCGGCCGGAGCTGGGGTGCGCCCTCCAGCAGGTGTTCGGCATGGCCGAGGGGCTGCTGAACTACACGCGCCTGGACGACCCCGAGGACGTGGTCGCCACCACCCAGGGGCGTCCCCTGTGCGAGGACGACGAGATCCGGATCGTGGACTCCGAGGGCGCGGAGGTGGCGCCCGGCGGGATCGGGGAGCTGCTCACCCGGGGGCCGTACACGCTGCGCGGCTACTACCGGGCCGAGGAGCACAACGCCCGGTCGTTCACGCCGGACGGCTTCTACGTCACCGGTGACCTGGTGCGGCGGCTGCCGACCGGCCACCTGGTGGTGGAGGGGCGCGTCAAGGACGTCATCAACCGGGGCGGGGAGAAGGTGCCGACCGAGGAGGTCGAGGACCACCTGATGACCCATCCGGCGGTGCGCGAGGCCGCCCTGGTGGGGGTGCCCGATCCGATGCTCGGCGAGCGCAGCTGCGCGTTCCTGCGGGTGCGCGACGGAGAGCGGGCGCCCGCGCTCAGGGAGCTGACGGCGTACCTGCGCGAGCGCGGCCTGGCCGACTACAAGCTGCCCGACCGGGTGGAGGTACGGGCCGAGTTCCCGTACACCGCGGTGGGCAAGGTGAGCAAGAAGGCCCTCGTCGAGGGCCTGTCGTGAAGCGGCGCGCCCCGGGGCGGCCAGGGCGGTTCACCGCTCCGGCCGCCCCGGGGCGGTGCCCGGGGGTTCCGGTCCCGAGGGGACGGGTTCCGGGGCGCGCTCGTCGCGCCGCCCCGGGACCGGTCCTAGACCGCGGCCTTCTCCCGGACGCGCCGGACCACGTGCGGGGCGACGCTGCCGAGCTTCTCGCACGTCTCCTCGTACTCGCGCTCGGGCGTGGAGTCGGCGACGACTCCGGCTCCGGCGCGCAGCCAGGCGCGCTCCCCGCTGCGGTAGATCGCCCGCAGCACCAGGGCCGCGTCGAGGGCGCCGTCGTCGGAGGCCATGAGCACCGCGCCCGCGTACAGGTCGCGCGGGGTGTCCTCCAGCGCGGTGATCCGGTCGTAGGCGGGGGCCTTGGGGATGCCCGAGGCGGTGATCGCCGGGAACAGGGCGGCGAAGGCGTCGAAGGCGGACCGGCCCTCGGCCAGCCGCCCGCCGACCCGGGACCCGAGGTGCTGGACGCTGCCGCGCTCCTTGACCGCCATGAACTCGCTCACCGCGACACTGCCGGGTTCGCAGATCCCGGTCAGCTCGTCACAGGCGAGCTTGACCGACGCGGCGTGCTCGAACACCTCCTTGGGGTCGGTCACCAGCTCCTGGCGGCGGGCGTCGTCGGCGGCACCGCCCCCGGTGAACGCGCGGGTGCCGGCCAGCGGCTGCGTGCACACGTGCCCGTCCGCGGTCACCTCGGCGACGGTCTCGGGGCTGAACCCGGCCGCCTGCCGTCCGCCCAGGTCCAGCAGGAAGGAGCGGGCGGGGGTGTTGTTGCGTCTGCCCCGCAGGTAGGTGGAGGGGAGGTCGACCTCGAAGGGCACGTCGACCGCCCGGGAGAGGATGACCTTGCCGAGCAGGCCGGTGCGGATGTCGGCGACGGCCTTGGCGACGGCGGTCTGGTAGGCGTCGCGGCCCGCCTCGTGTCTGGTGTCGACCGGTGTGGCCTCGTCGGGGACCTCCAGGGCCGGTGCGCAGACCAGTTCGCGCACCTGGGCGAGCCGTTCCTCGTCCACGCTGCGGATCAGGACGGCGTCCGTGCTCAGCCGGACCTCGGTCCGGGGGATGAACAGGTGGAGCAGGGGGCCGTCCGGGGCGGGGCGCCCGGCCAGCGCGTAGGCGAGTTCGAAGGCGGCCCAGCCGAAGGCGTTCCAGCCGGCCACGCCGGCGTCCGCCAACCGGGCGCGCACGGCCTCCAGCGGGCGGTCGCCGCCGGCCCTCAGGCTGCGGGCGTCGGCCACCACCTCGGCCAGGCGGTCCCCGGCCAGCCACCAGCGGCCCTCGCGCTCGTAGACGACGTGGTCCTCGAACAGTCCCGATCCGGCCAGCCGCACGACGGCCGCCATCGGGTCGAATCGACCGGGGATCCTCAACTCGTGGTACTGGCGCACGCGACCTCTCCTGGCAGAGCGACACGGAAGCACAAGGCTCCCTTAGGTTAGCCTTGCCTAATGTACAGCGCTCCGTGGTCGATGAAAAGTGCCCAGCGCACAGCGTTTGCGGGAACCGTCGCACCGGCCTCATAGCCTCCGTTCCGGAACGGCATCCGACACCGAACGGCGGACGGCGATGGACGACTGCGACGGCCGGCGGCTCCCCTTCCTGTGGGCCGTCGCCGCGCCCGATCCCGACCTGCTCGTCACCGCGGACCGGACGCACGCCGGGAGCGTGGAGCAGTGGGAGGTCGGCGACCACGACCGGACCACGCTGGACCTGTACCGGACCCGTATGGACCCCTGGCACGCACAGCACGTGTGGACCGTCACCGCGCCCGTACGGGACCTCGCCGCGGACGGCGACCGCGTCCACGTCCCCGGTACGGACGCCTGGGACGTACCCGAGAGCGGACTCCGCGCCCTACAGGCCTGCGGCCTCCCGGCGGCGCTCTTCGAGCACGGGTACGAGAGCCCGAGCAGGCGGCACTGGGACGCGGGGCCGCGCCACCTGGACTTCCATCTGCTCACCGGCGACCGGGGCGGACGCCCGTTCCGGGTCGAGCGGGGCACGGGCCGCGTGTCGAACCCGGCCGCGGACGCGGACGAGGAGCCGCTGGCCTCCTCGCTGGTGGCCTTCGTGGAGATCGCCTGGCGCTGGTACCACGTGGACCGCCTCCTGACCGAGGCGGACGTCCGCGGCGGGGAGTCGCCGCGCGACCAGGACGAGGCCGAGGCGGACTTCGCCGACCTCGTGCGGTGGATCGACCCGGAGTCGTGCTTCCCCGCCCTGTTCCCCCTGGTCGACGACCTGTAGACGGGCCTGCCCGCCGCTCGGAGGCGCCCCCGCCCCAGTGGCCGGGGCCGGGTCCGCCCGCCCCCGGTTCCAGGCCGTCGACCGCGGTCCTCGTGCGTCCGCGGCTCGGAGCTCGGTGCGCCGCCCGCCCGGCCGCGTTCCGGAGGCGGCACCCGTGCGTCCGCGGCTCGCACGCTTCGCTCCGGAGGCGGGCTCAGGCGTCGCGGCGGACCAGGACGGTCGCGCCGGCCGCGAAGGCCGCGACCGCCCAGCACGCGAGGACGGCACCGCCCGCGGCGGGCGAGAGCGCCTGGTCGAGCTCGCCGAGCACGAACGGGCTGTCGGCGAAGGAGATGCCGGCGAAGAACGGCATGCGGCACGCGAGGTAGAGGCCGAGTTCGCTGCCCAGCAGCATCAACATCACCGGCAGACCCATGAGCAGCATGAACACACAGGTCAGCGCTGCCGCGGCCGAGCGCAGCGCGGCTCCGACGCCCAGCGTCAGCACGGACACCGCCGCCAGGTAGGCCGCCGCCCTGAGCGCGTCCGCGGCGGCCGCGCCGGCGTCGAACACCACGTGCCCGCCGAAGTAGGGGTGCCCGGCCACCAGGACGGTCGCCAGGGTGCCCACCCCGGCCAGGAGCAGCCCGGCCACGAACACCGTCGCGGCCAGCGCCACGGCCTTGGCCACGAGGAGCCGCGACCGCGCGGGCACCGCCTGCAGGCTGGGCCGGATCGAACCGGACGAGTACTCGGCCGTGACCGAGGGCAGGGCGACGGCGATGATCGCGAACTGCACGGCCCACACCGTCGCGTAGAGGGCCATCTCCGAGGCGGGGATGTCGGCCGACGGCAGGTCGCCGTTGGCCATGTTGCTCGCGAGCGACAGCGCGGCGAAGGGCGCGACCGTACCCATCAGGACCAGGGCGGCGGCCAGTGCCCACCACGTGGAGCGGACCGAGCGGAGCTTGACCCACTCCGAGGACAGGGCCGCGGCCAGGTCGGACGCGGCACGGGCGGGTCCGGGCGGCCGGGAGCCACGGGAGGCCGCGCTGGACGTGGCAGGTGCGGTGGACGAGGGGGAAGTCGTGGACGCGGTCATGCTCGGCTCCTGTTCGAGGACGCGGCGGGGGTGGCGGAGGGGTCCGGGCACGGGTTCGGCGACGCGTACTGCACGCTGTCCCTCGTGAGTTCGCGGTAGGCCTGCTCCAGGGAGGCGGCACGCGGGCTCAGCTCGTGCAGGGCGACCCCGGCCCGGTGGGCCAGCTCCCCCACCCGCTCCATCTCCGCCCCGGTGACCACGAGTTCTCCGACCCCGACCCGCTCCACCCCGGCGCCCTCGGACTCCAGCGCGGACACCAGGTCCTCCGGGTGCGGTGCGCGCACCCGCACCGCCGTCCAGGCGCTGTTCGCGATCACCTCCGCCAGCGGCGCGTCGGCCAGCAGGCTGCCGCGGCCGATCGCCACGAGGCGGTCGGCGGTCTGCTGCATCTCGCTCATCAGGTGGCTGGAGACGAAGACCGTGCGCCCCTCCGCCGCCAGGGACCGCATGAGCTCGCGGACCCACAGCACCCCGTCCGGGTCGAGTCCGTTGACCGGCTCGTCCAGGACGAGCAGTTCCGGGTCGCCCAGCAGGGCGGCGGCGATCCCCAGCCGCTGGCTCATCCCCAGGGAGAAGGTGCCCGCGCGCCGACGGGCCACGGACTCCAGTCCCACGGTCTCCAGGACCTCGTCCACCCGGCGGCCGGGGATGCGGTGCGTACGCGCCAGGGCGAGCAGGTGGGACCGGGCGCTGCGCCCGGGGTGGACGGCCTTGGCGTCGAGCACGGCGCCGACGTGGTGCAGCGGCCGGTCCAGCTCGCGGTAGGGCCGCCCGCCGATCAGGGCCGTGCCCGCGGTGGGGCGGTCGAGCCCGAGCACCATCCGCATCGTCGTGGTCTTGCCCGCGCCGTTCGGCCCGAGGAAACCGGTGACCAGGCCCGGCCGTACCTCCAGGTCCAGTGAGTCGACGGCGAGTGTGTCGCCGTAGCGCTTGGTCAGTCCCCGCAGGGTGATCATGGCCCGTTCCCGTCGGTCGGTTCGTCAACGTGTCCGACCCTAGGAACCGGGTACCTCCGCGCACCATGAGGCCGACCGTCGACCCGGGTGCGGCCGCCACCCGCCTCGGGGGTGGTGCCTGCCCCAGGTCGGGTCCGCCCGGCGAGCCCGCCGCCCGCTCATGGGAACGACCACCGCGCGACCACCGCGCCCCCGGCGGACTACCGGAACGACCATCCCGACCAGTGCACGACGGTCACCAGGATGATGGCCCCGTCCGGCGGCGCCTCCGCGTACTGGGCGTAGCGGGCGACGAGGCGCGCACGCGCGTCGGACCAGGCCGCTCCCTCGTGCTCGACGCGCGCGAACCCGTCCGCCCGCGCCCACCACAGGCGCTCCCAGTCGTCGCTGTACTCGTCGGTGAGCAGGGACACGCGCGGGTTCTCCGCGATGTTGCGGAGCCGGCGCAGGGCACGGGAGCGCTTCGGCTTGTCGTCCACGGCGATGGCGACCGTGTCCGCGTGGGCGGCGAAGGTCACCGGCACCAGGTGCGGGCGCCCGATCGCGTCGACCGTGGCGAGTCTGGCGACGCTGCTCGCCGCGAACCTCTCCCGGGCCCGTTCGACGTTCCACCTCATGTCCGCCCTCCTCAGCTCCCGGTCTGCCCCGCTTCGACACGCTGTCCGCGGGTCGTCTCGACGATGACGGGGATACCCGGGGGGATCTGCCCGTCGAGCCGATCGACCAGGTCGTCGGTCGGCGGGAGGTCCTCCCGTGTGCGCACGTCGACGTGCAGCGACCGCGAGTGCATGGTCACGCCGGTCACGGTGGCGGACGGCTCGTCGGCCAGCCACTCCCGGGCGGCGGACTCCCCCCGCCCGGTCCAGACGTGGATGAGCACGTTGAGCGTGGTGTTGGCCACCAGGAGCAGCAGCACGGCCGCGAACAGCAGGCCCAGGGCCGTGTACGCCCTGCGCGAGGAGTGCCCGGTGTCGCTGCTCTCCGGTGTGCTGTAGCCGGAGGCCGCGAAGACGACCATGCCCGCGAAGACCAGGGCGAGGAGGTTGGACAGGAACAGCACCAGGGCGCCCAGGGCCAGCCAGAACGCGCCGTGCCCCAGGCACACCCCCACGACGACGAGGGGCGGGACGAGGGAGATCGCGATCGCCACGCCGGGGAGCACGGCCGCGACGTCCTTGCGCGACAGGGCCACCGCGCCGGCCAGTCCGGTGGCCATCGCGGAGACCAGGTCGAGCAGGCCGGGCGAGGTGCGACCGGAGATCTGGCTGTTGCCGAGCAGATCGGCGCCTCCGGGCATCACCCATGAGAACAACAGCCCCACGGTGATCACGAGCAGACAGCCGAAGACGACCACGCGGGCCGATCGGGTCCGCCGTTTCTGGACCACGCCCAGGGCGATGCCCATGATCGGCGTGGACAGCGGGGCGATGATCATGGCGCCGATGACGGTGGCCGTGGAGTCCGTGAGCACTCCGCCGGCGGCGATGACCGCCGACAGCGTCAGCATCGTCCAGAAGGCGGACCGTTTGGACCGGCTGTCCCCGGCCGACAGGTCCACGCTGTCCGCCAGTTCGTCCAGCGATCGGCGCTGGTTGACGGGGAGGACGTGTCCGAGGATTCCGCTTCGCATGGGCCGAGTATCACCCGTGGGGCGGCCCCGCGAGCGGGCGACACGACGGACCGTCACGTCCTCGGCACAGGCGGGACCGCCGGGCTCGCGGCGAGCCGCGGGGGCGGTCCCCGGTCCGCGGCGGCGCTCTCCGGGCGTGGAGGGCGGTGGAGCGGGAGGCGCGTGGTCAGCGGACTCCGCCGGGCCATGTAGTACTACACTCATAGTGGTGTCAATCCCGAGGAGCCCCTGAATGCGGAAGAACCCCGAGCGCCGCGCGTCCCTGCTGGACGCCGCCATCGAAGTCCTCGCCCGTGAGGGCATGCGCGGCCTGACCTTCAGAGCCGTCGACACCGAGGCCGGTGTCCCGGGCGGGACGGCGTCCAACTACTTCGCCAACCGCGACGCCCTGCTCACCCAGATCGGCCACCGCTTCTACGAGCGCCTGGAGCCCAACGCCGCGCTCATCGCCCAGGCGCAGGAGGGGCCGCGCGACCGCGCCAAGGTCGTCGCGCTCATGCACGAGCTGGTCGAGCGGGTCAGCTCCTTCCGCTCCGGCTACCTGGCCCTCATCGAGCTGCGCCTGGAGGCGACCCGCCGCCCCGAACTGCGCCGTCTGCTCACCGAGCGGATCCGCGCCGACGTCGACGCCAACATCGACTTCCACCTGGCGTCCGGGCTGCCCGGGGACCGGACGACCGTCGTCCAGCTCGTCCTGTCGCTCAACTGGCTGATCCTGGAGCGGCTCACCCTCCCGGACGTCTTCCCCGAGGAGCAGGTCCACGACCTCGTGACCGACCTCGTGGAGCGCGCCCTCCCCTGACGGCACACGGCCGCGCCCGGTCCCGCTCCCCGGCTGTCGTTCCTTGACCGGCCCTGGAACATGTCACCCTGGCCAACGCCGCGGGGACGTGGCACGATCACGCACGTGACCACCCGAGCCTCCGCGACACAGCACCTGAGCGATCTCGCCCGGCTGCGTCGTGTGCGTGACCGGATCGACCGGGAGTACGCGCTTCCCCTGGACGTGGAGGCGCTCGCCCGGGGCGTGAACATGTCGGCGGGACACCTGAGCCGCCGGTTCCGGCAGGCCTACGGGGAGTCGCCGTACTCCTACCTGATGACGCGGCGGATCGAGCGGGCGATGGCCCTGCTGCGCCGGGGCGGCCTGAGCGTCACCGAGGTCTGCTTCGAGGTCGGCTGCTCGTCGCTGGGCACGTTCAGCACCCGCTTCACCGAGCTCGTGGGCGTGCCGCCCAGCGTCTACCGCCGCCAGGCCGAGCGCGCCACCGAGGGCATGCCCTCCTGCGTGGCCAAACAGGTCACCAGACCGGTCAGGAATCGAGAAGCGTCGGCCCAGGGCCCCGGCCTAGATTGACTCCCATGGACATCACGATTCACCAGAGCTTTCTTCCGCACACGGACCCCGACGCCTCGCTGGCCTTCTACCGCGACTCGCTCGGCTTCGAGGTCAGGGCCGACGTCGGCTACGGCGACATGCGCTGGATCACGGTCGGCCCGACCGACCAGCCCAGCACGTCCATCGTCCTGGAGCCGCCCGCCGCCGACCCCGGCGTCACCGACGACGAGCGCCGCACCATCGCCGAGATGATGGCCAAGGGCACCTACGCCGGCGTCAACCTGGGGACGCCCGACCTCGACGCCACCTTCGCGAAGCTGCGGGAGAGCGGCGCCGAGATCGTCCAGGAGCCGGTCGACCAGCCCTACGGCATCCGCGACTGCGCCTTCCGCGACCCCGCGGGCAACATGATCCGGATCCAGGAACTGCGCTGAGCCCCGCCGCCGCGCGCCGCCCGCACCCGGTGCGCCGAACCGGAACACCCCCGGGCGCGCCGGCGCCGCCGTACGGCGGCACACGCGCTCGGACCCCGCCCTTCGGCGGGGACGCCCTTCCAGACCACAGCCCCTTCCCGCCCCCACAGACGGAGACACGATGAGCACGCCCACGGGGACCGGCGCACCGGCGCCCGCACAGCACGAGGCCGACAGCCACGACCTCATCCGCGTGTACGGAGCGCGGGTGAACAACCTCAAGGACATCAGTGTCGAGATCCCGAAGCGGCGGCTGACGGTCTTCACCGGCGTCTCCGGCTCGGGCAAGAGCTCGCTGGTGTTCGGTACCATCGCCGCCGAGTCGCAGCGGCTGATCAACGAGACCTACAGCACCTTCGTGCAGGGCTTCATGCCGACGATGGCGCGCCCCGAGGTGGACGTCCTCGACGGTCTGACGACGGCGATCCTCGTCGACCAGGAGCGGATGGGGGCCGACCCCCGTTCCACGGTCGGCACCGCCACCGACGCCAACGCGATGCTGCGCATCCTCTTCAGCCGGGCCGGGCAACCGCACATCGGCTCGCCGCAGGCGTTCTCCTTCAACGTCGCCTCCATCAGCGGCGCGGGCGCGGTGACCCTGGAGCGCGGCGGCAAGACGACCAAGGAGCGGCGCAGCTTCAGCGTCACCGGCGGCATGTGCCCGCGCTGCGAGGGCCGGGGCACGGTCAACGACATCGACCTCAGCCAGCTCTACGACGACTCCAAGTCGCTGTCCGAGGGCGCGTTCACCATCCCCGGCTGGAAGTCGGACAGCCTGTGGACGGTGAAGGTCTACGCCCAGTCGGGCTTCGTCGACCCGGACAAGCCGATCCGCGAGTACACGAAGAAGGAGATGCAGGACTTCCTTTACCACGACCCGGTCAAGGTCAAGGTCGAGGGCGTCAACCTCACCTACGAGGGTCTGATCCCCAAGATCCGCAAGTCCTTCCTGTCTAAGGACCGCGAGGGGATGCAGCCGCACATCCGGGCGTTCGTGGACCGGGCGGTCACCTTCACGACCTGCCCCGACTGCGACGGCACCCGGCTCAGCGAGTCCGCGCGCTCGTCCAAGATCGAGGGCGTCAGCATCGCCGACGCCTGCGCCATGCAGATCAGCGACCTGGCCGCGTGGGTCCGCGACCTCGATGTGCCCGGCGTGGCACCGCTGCTCGCCAAGCTCGGCCACACGCTCGACTCGTTCGTGGAGATCGGGCTGGGCTACCTCTCGCTCGACCGGCCGGCGGGCACGCTGTCCGGTGGTGAGGCCCAGCGCGTGAAGATGATCCGGCACCTCGGGTCGTCCCTGACCGACGTCACCTACGTCTTCGACGAGCCCACCATCGGCCTGCACCCCCACGACATCCAGCGGATGAACAACCTGCTGCTGCGGCTCCGGGACAAGGGCAACACGGTGCTCGTCGTGGAGCACAAGCCGGAGACGATCGCGATCGCCGACCACGTCGTCGACCTCGGCCCGCGCGCCGGGACCGAGGGCGGAACCGTGTGCTTCGAGGGCGGCGTCGAGGGGCTGCGGACCAGCGGCACCCTCACCGGACACCACCTGGACGACCGCGCCGAGCTCAAGGAGAAGGTCCGCACGCGGACCGGCGCCCTGGAGATCCGCGGTGCGACGGCGCACAACCTGCGCGACGTCGACGTGGACATCCCGCTGGGCGTGCTGACCGTCATCACCGGCGTCGCCGGCTCCGGCAAGAGCTCGCTCGTCCACGGGTCGATCCCCGCCGGCGAGGACGTCGTGGCGATCGACCAGACCGCGATCCGCGGCTCGCGGCGCAGCAACCCGGCGACCTACACCAAGCTGCTCGACCCGATCCGCAAGGCGTTCGCCAAGGCCAACGGTGTGAAGCCGGCGCTGTTCAGCGCCAACTCCGAGGGCGCCTGCCCGAACTGCAACGGCGCCGGGGTGATCTACACCGACCTGGGCATCATGGCCGGAACCGCCACCACCTGCGAGGAGTGCGAGGGCAAGCGGTTCCAGGCCTCGGTGCTGGAGCACCGCCTCGGCGGGCGTGACATCAGCGAGGTGCTGGCGATGTCGGTGGCCGAGGCCGAGGAGTTCTTCGGTGCGGGCGAGGCGCGCACACCGGCCGCGCACACCATCCTCCGGCGCCTCGACGACGTCGGGCTGGGCTACCTGCGCCTGGGCCAGCCGCTCACGACGCTCTCCGGCGGCGAGCGGCAGCGGCTCAAGCTCGCCACCCACATGGTGGAGAAGGGCGGGGTCTACGTCCTGGACGAGCCGACCACCGGCCTGCACCTGGCCGACGTCGAGCACCTGCTCGCCCTGCTCGACCGGCTCGTCGACTCCGGCAAGTCGGTGATCGTCATCGAGCACCACCAGGCGGTCATGGCGCACGCCGACTGGATCATCGACCTCGGTCCGGGCGCGGGCCACGACGGCGGCCGGGTCGTGTTCGAGGGCACGCCGGCCGACCTCGTCGCCGACCGCACGACCCTCACCGGGGAGCACCTCGCGGAGTACGTGGGCGCCTGAGCAGCGCCCCGCACACGCCGAAGGCCACGGGGACGACGGCCGGCACGGACACGAGGAGCGCCGTGACGGCCCGTTCCTGCCGGGCGAGCGCACACTGGTCCCTCGTCCAGGAGTCGAGCCGTTCGTTGTGGAAGAGCGGGTCGCCCGGGTGGAACACCAACGGGACGACGGGGTGGCAGGGGCTGGGTTCGTGCGAGCCCAGGTGGTGGCTCGGCGGTGTCACGAGCAGCAGGAGCACGCCGACCGAGCAGACGGCCGCGATCACCAGCCCTGCCACCAGCGCGCGCCTGGGCCGTCGGCCCGCGTGGGGCGGAGTCCCTGCTCCGGGTGTTCGCACGTGTGGCCTCGGCTTTCGTGGAGGTGGGCGATCCGCCTGTGCCGGCACGGATCCTTCGTCGACCGCACAGTCCGATGCCCGACGGGTCGCCCGGGTTCGGGCGGCGGCACCGGCACGGCCCCGGGCCCGGCGTCCCAGGGGGCGCCCGGTGTGCGTCTGATGCGCACCCTGGGCACGCTCCGGGACGTGCCGCTCGCCCGGGGGAGCCGGTTTCGGTTCGGCACCAAAGCCGCGACCAGCATCCATAACCGACAGAAGTGGCATGATCACTTTTCGCGTTCGGTCACTCCGGGTATCCAGCCTGCGTCCCGTTCCCTCCCAGGACAGGCGGCCCACATGACCCATGGCCACGGCATCCCTCCCACCACCACCATCGCGCCCGCCGACAAGCGCTACGCCGCGCTCAGCCGCGGGTTCAACCAGCGCTGGATCGCCCGGCCCGACTACGTCCGGCTCGTGGGTTCGCCCGACGGCGTCGCCCGGGCCCTGTCCGAGGCCGTCAACCAGGAGGGCGGGCACCCCGACCGCACCCGGATCACCGTGCGGTCGGGGGGCCACTGCTACGAGGACTTCGTCTGCGGCGACGACGTCCGCGTGATCCTGGACGTCGGACCGATGTGCGGGATCTACTTCGACCCGGCGCTGGAGGCGTACTGCGTCGAGTCCGGGGCGACCAACTGGCACACGTACAGCCACCTGTACCCGCTCAGCGGGCGGGCCCTGCCCGGCGGCTCCTGCTACTCCGTGGGCACCGGCGGCCACATCACCGGCGGTGGCTTCGGCCTGCTCTCCCGCCAGCAGGGGCTCACCGTGGACTACCTGTACGCGGTGGAGGTCGCGGTCGTGCGTCCCGACCGCTCGGTCGAACTCGTCCTGGCCACCCGCGACGACCCCGACCCCGACCGCCGCGACCTGCTGTGGGCGCACACCGGAGGCGGCGGCGGGAACTTCGGGGTGGTGACCCGGTTCTGGTTCCGCGACCTGCCCGAACCGCCGTCGAAGGTCCTTCTGACCGCCCGTTCCTGGAACTGGTCGGACTTCACCAAGGAGGAGTTCGCGAAGCTGGTCACGGCCTACGGCGAGTACTTCCGCGACCACCAGGATCCGGAGGAGGCGTCCGGGAAGCTGTTCGCGATGCTCAAGCTCAACCACATGAGCAACGGGGAGATCGGACTCCTCGCGCAGGTCGACGACGACGATCCCCGGGGCGCGAAGGCCCTGGAGCACTTCCTCGACTCCGTCGACGGCCGTATCCGGCCGAAGTCCGCCCAGATGGCCGCGCCCATGGGCGAGCACCCGCCGGTCCAGGGCATGCGCGTGCCCCGGAGGCTGCCCTGGCTGACCGCCACCCAGGCGATCAACTCCTCCGGCGAGAACCGGTGCGGCAAGTACAAGTCCGCCTACCTGCGCCGCCCCTTCAGCCCGGCACAGATCGAGGCCATGTGGGCCTACCTGGGCAAGGAGCACTACACCGACTACGTCAACAAGGAGGCGCTGATCCAGGTCGACTCCTACGGGAGCGCCATCAACCGGCCGCCCCGGCCGACCGCCGTCCCCCAGCGCGACTCCATCCTCAAGCTCCAGTTCCAGGTGTACTGGAAGCGCGTCGAGGAGGAGGCCGACGTGAACCGGCACATCGCGTGGATCCGCGACATCTACCGCAAGACCTTCGCCTCCACCGGGGGCGTCCCGGCGATCGGCGAGGCCACGGACGGCTGCTACATCAACTACCCGGACGCCGACCTGAGCGACTCGTCCTGGAACGGCTCCGGCGACCGGTGGTCGAAGCTCTACTACAAGGACGCCTATCCCCGCCTCCAGCGGGTCAAGCGGCGCTGGGACCCGCTCAACGTGTTCCACCACCGCCAGTCGGTGGAACTCCCCGCGGACGGGGGCTCCTAGGGTGCGCGTGGCCGCGGGAGCCGCCCGCGCACGGCGACGCGCCGTGAACGCCGGCCGGCGGATGCGGCACAGACCCGGGACGGCGAGCGCCGAGCAGGCCGGGCGCGCTCCGCGGTCCGGCCGAGCGATACGTTGTGGCCTGCATGAGAAGAGCCTGCGGTGAATGGTGATGCCAGACGCGGCGGGGTGAGGCGATCGAGGGGTTCACGTGGGCGCATTGGTGGTTCTCGCTCTGTTGGCGGGATTGGCTCTGCTGGTGGTCGGAGGGGAGTCGCTCGTACGCGGCGCCGGCTCACTGGCTCGGAAACTGGGGATGTCCTCGCTGGTCGTGGGCCTGACCGTGGTGTCGTTCACGACGTCGGCGCCTGAGCTGGCGGTCAGCACCGACGCCGCGCTCTCGGGGTATCCGGGCCTGGCCGTGGGCAACGTCGTGGGCAGCAACATCGCCAACATCCTGCTGGTGTTGGGCGCGTCGGCGCTCTTTGTTCCCCTCGCCGTGAACTCGCAGGTCGTGCGGGCCGACATCCCCGTGATGGCCGGACTGTCGGTGCTCGTTCTCCTGATGGCCCTGGACGGGAGCCTGGGCCGCTTCGAGGGCGCCGTCCTGCTGGCCGCCCTGGTGGCCTACGTCACCGTCACGGTGCTCGTCTCCCGGCGGCGGGCCGCGGGCGGCCCGGCCTCACAGACCGACGCCGACGGCACCGGTCCGGACGCGGACGCGGACTCCGGCACGGACGGCCCGGGCCGCGCCGCCGCACGGCCGCGGCCGCTCCTGATGGACGTGGCGCTCGTGGTCCTGGGCGCGGCCCTGCTCGTGGTGGGGGCACGCCTGCTGGTGTACGGGGCCAGTGCGATCGCGTCGGCGCTCGGGGTGAGCGACCTGCTCGTCGGACTGACCGTGGTCGCGGTCGGCACGTCGCTGCCCGAGCTCGTGACCAGCGTCGTCGCGGTGATGCGGGGCGAGCGCGACATGGCGGTGGGCAACATCGTGGGCAGCAACGTGTTCAACATCGGCGCGGTGCTCGGCCTGACCGCCATCATCTCCCCCGAGGGGATCGCCGTCGCGCCCGCGGCCCTGCGCTTCGATCTGCCGATCATGGTCGCGGTCTCCCTGGTCCTGCTGCCGATCGCCCTCACCCGGCTGGACGTGGCCCGCTGGGAGGGCGCCCTGCTCGTCGGCTTCTACGCCGCCTACCTCGCCTACCTGGTCGTGGAGGCGACCGAGCACGCGGCTCTGGGGCCCTTCAGCGCCGCGATGCTGTGGTTCGTCATCCCGCTCACCGTGGTGTGGCTGTTGTCGGTGACGGTCCACGAGCTGCGCACCCGCCGCCGCGGGGGGAGAGCCGGGTCCACGCACTCGGAACGGGTGTGAGGAGGCGGAGCGGCGGGTGAGTCCCGCGGCCGGCCTACGTCGGCAGCGTGAGGATCTCGGCCCCGTCGTCGGTGATGGCGATGGTGTGCTCGCTGTGCGCGGTGCGGCACCCCGTCGCGCTCCGGAGCGTCCACCCGTCGGCGTCGGTGACGAGTTCGGCGGTGTCCGCCATCACCCACGGCTCCAGGGCGAGCAGCAGGCCGGGGCGCAGCTTGTACCCCCGGCCGCGCCGCCCGGTGTTGGCGATGTGCGGGTCCTGGTGCATCGTCGACCCGATGCCGTGGCCGCCGAACTCGGTGTTGATCGGATACCCGGCCGCGCCGAGGACCGAGCCGATGGCATGGGAGATGTCGCCGGTGCGAGCCCCGGGGCCGGCCGCGGCGATCCCCGCGTTCAACGCGCGCTCGGTCACGTCGATCATCGCGACGCTCTCCGCGGGCCGGGACTCCCCCACGACGAAGCTGATGGCGGAGTCCGCGGCGACGCCGTCCAAGGAGACGGCCAGATCCAGCGTCAGCAGGTCGCCGTCGGCGAGCGCGTAGTCGTGCGGCAGTCCATGGAGGACGGCGTCGTTGACGGCCGTGCAGATGTAGTGGCCGAACGGCCCGCGCCCGAAGGAGGGCGCGTAGTCGACGTAGCAGGACTGCGCGCCGGCCTCGACGATCATGTCCCGGGCCCAGCGATCGATGTCCAACAGGTTCGTGCCAACCGTGCTACGGCTCCTGACCGTTCGCAGGATCTCGGCGACCAGGGCACCCGACTCCCTCGCTCGCGACACCCCGGTAGGGCTCAGGATCTCGACCATGCGGCACCTCACTCACCAAAACCAATAACTATACCGCTCCCACTCTACGCGAAGCGGAACAGTCCTCGGAGACGGGATCCCCCCGGGGGGGCCGCTCACACGGGGAACGACCCGTGCCACCGCGACGCCGCGCACAGCCGACCCGACTCGATGCCGGACCGCGCGCCGAGCATCGCGGTGTCCACCCGTCGTCACTGTGCCCGCGTGGACGCCCCGCCTCCTCGCGGTCCGCCCCGACGCACCTCGCCCACGGCACGCGCCAGCGCCAGGCCGAAGGGCACCAGGGTGGCCGCCACCACCGCGGCGGCCATGACGAGCGCTCCGAGGAGCGGCCCGGGGAGGAGGACGAACGCGGCGGGCCCCACGACGGTGAGCAGGCCACCCGTCACGACCATCGTCCTGCCGGCCAGGGGCTGCGCCCTCCGCCAGGCCTCGGCCCACTCCCGGTAGGAGCGGTTCTCGGGCATCGCCCACGAGCGCGAGGACACGGACACCAGGACGCCTGTCGTCGCGAGCACCACCCCGCCGAGTGCGGCGGCCACAGGCGCGACAGGGACGGCGGCGTCAGTGCCCACCGCGATCACCAGGCAGTGCACGGCGAGGAAGAGCAGTCCCATGACGACCAGCACGGCATTGAGGTTGCGGGCACGGGCCCGGGCGTCCCCGCCCACGGTCAGACCCAGTCGCCGCTCGATGGCGCGGTCCAGCGGGGACGCCGCCACGATCAGGGCGGCGACCAGCACGGTGGCCGCGGGACCCAGAGAGACGAACAGCAGGCGGGGCACCTCGACGGCATCGCGCCCTCCCTTCGCCTCGCGCGTGGTCACCACCGCGGGCAGCATGTCCCAGACCGCCCAGGTGATCCCCGCCATCGCCAGCAGACAGACCGCGGTGCAGACGATCCCGGTGACGGGCACTCGGCGCGCCCGGGACTCAGAGCCGTGCTCCACGAGGACCTTCCCCCTTCTCCATGTCGTAGCGCCCGACCGCGGGGATGGCGGCGTCCAGTCCCGCCAGCAGCAGCACACCGCTCACGCCCTCCAGGAGGGCACGCTTGTCGACCCGGTAGTGGATGCGCACCCCCGCCCGCTTCGGCACGACCAGGCCGGCCTCCCGAAGGGTGCGCAGGTGGGAGGAAAGCGTCGGTTTGCTGATCCCGAGGCGCTCGGAAATGATGCTGGCGGTCATGTTGGGCTCCTCCTGGAGCAATCTCAGGAGTTTACGTCGAGAAGGGTGAGAAACTGCGAGGTAGAAGGATTCTTCTGCCATGTGTCCACCTCCTGGGAACTCTTTCGACCCACTCTAGGAACGTTCCCGCCCCGCGCGCATCGACCTGCTGGCATGAACACGCACACCTGGCCAGGGCCCCTCGTGTGCCTGGTGTCATGTGTACCGGCCGTGAAATGGGTCCGCGCGCGAGTCGGATATGTTGTCGACCATGAGCGAAAGAGGAAAAGGCATTGCGTCGGACTGGCTCGGTTTCGACGGCGAGCGCGCACCGCGCGTCCTCTCGCTGTTCTTCTGGGGAGCGATGGCGCTGTTCACCCTCATCAACGCCGTCTCTCCCGTGCTCAGGTCGGACGGCGCGCAGGCCATTCGCCTGCCGGAGGAGGCATGGGACCCCCTGAGGATCTCCAGCCTCGCCGCGGTGGCGGTGCTCTCGGCGCTCTGGCTCGCCGTCCCCTGGTCGGCCGCCGCCGGGGGACGGCGCAGGGCCGCCGCCCTGTGCTTCTACGTGGGAACCCTGTACTTCCTGTTGTGGGGCGGCTTCCCCTCGTTCGTGCTGATGATGCTCGCCATCTGCAACGCCGTCCTGGTCTTCGGAACCCCGACGGCCGTCGCCTACATCGCCACCGTGGCCCTCACCATGTTCGTCGCGGTCATCTTCAGTCCGGGGCAGACGCCCGCCGCGGCCCTGCTGAGTACGGCGCTCGTCGCCTTCCAAGCTCTGGCGGTGCTCATCGTCTTCGGTGCGCTCATGCAGGCCCGCCGGGGCGCCCAGGAGAGGGAGAGGCTGATGTCGGAGCTCGAACTCGCCCACGGTGAGCTGCGCAGGTACGCCGACCGCGTACGCGATCTGACCGTCACCGCCGAGCGCACGCGCATGGCCCGTGAGATGCACGACTCCGTCGGCCACTACCTCACGGTGATCAACCTGGCCCTGTCCAACGCCAAGCGCTTCCGCACACTGCGCCCGGAGGACGCGTGGACGGAGGTGGACGACGCACAGCGGCTGGCCCGGGAGGCGCTCCAGGACACCAGGCGCTGGGTGCGCGCCCTGCGCCCGCTGAAACTGGACGGCCGCGCGGGCGCGGAGGCGATGCGTTCCCTCACCGACTCGCTCTCGGGCCCCGACATCGACATCTCCCTCACCCAGGAGGGGGAGTGGCCCTCGGTCTCGGACGAGACCGAACTCGCGTGCTACCGGACGCTGCAGGAAGCCCTGACCAACGCCCTGCGCCACTCCGGCGCCGACCGGGTCCTGGTCCGGCTCCGCTGCTCCGACGGAATCGAGGTGGACGTGAGCGACAACGGGAGCGGATCCCCCGCCGACCGGCTCGCCAGGGGCAGCGGACTCCAGGGCCTCAGGGAGCGCATCAGCGCCGCCGGCGGCGACCTGCTCGTGGAGGGGAGGGGGCCCGAGGGAGGAGTGCGGCTGAGCGCGCGCTTCCCGGTGGACCCTGCCGAAGGCCCTGGCCGGCGCCCCCGGCCGCGACAGGCACGCCACCCCGGAAAAACTCTGTGACGAGTTGTTCACAAAAGGCTATTTCGATTATTTGTGAACCATCATCGGTGGCAGCACAGGAGCCCCCGGACAAGGGGTGCAATCTGTCCTCATCAGGCCCCTTCCATGCCGTTGATTCGATTGACCCAGAAGAATGCCTCCCCCTAGGGTTTCGAGTGGCTCACAGAACCTCTTGAAACCAGGGCGGAAGATGAAGCTCAGATATTTCGAGTACTGTCTGGCGGACAGACTCTTCTACGACGAGCCCAACCGTTGGAGTTCCGGCGAGGGCACGTATCATCATGCCTCCATCCCTGTTCCGGAGGGGTGGGCCACCGCCACCAAGGGCCCCTGGTTCAACTTCGTCAAGAAAGACACCGCCCTGCGCGAGCAGGGGTGGAAGGTCCACGTATCGGCGAATAGAGAGACCGCCCAGAAGGTACTCGACATCACCGCCGACTACTGTTTCGCAAACGGCATCGCCTTCAAATTCCTCGCCGGGGAGTCCGCACTCATATCCAGGAACCTGAAATACGCGGACCGCGGCGGCAGTGGAAAGTTCGTCACCATCTATCCGGAGGACGACGCCCAGTTGCAGCGCGTGCTGGAGGAGCTGGAGGGACCGCTCGACGGACTCGGCGGGGCCTACATCCTCAGCGACCTGCGCTGGAAGGAAGGCCCGCTCTACGTGCGCTACGGCGGTTTCTCCGAGCGCTACACCCGCAATGAGCTCGGGGAGCCCGTACCCGCGATCGAGGCGCCCGACGGGGAGCTCGTCCCGGACAAACGCGATCCGGTCTTCACCTGCCCCGACTGGGTCACGGTCCCCGACTTCCTCCGGCCGGCCGTCGAGGAACGCTTCCGGAGCAGGGCACCCGAGGGATTTCCCTACACCATCGACTCCGCCCTGCACTTCTCCAACGGCGGCGGCATCTACCTGGCCACGCGCCGCGACGACCCGGAGGGGGCCAAGGTCGTCCTCAAGGAGGCCCGACCGCACGCCGGACTCGACCAGATCGGCCGGGACGCCGTCAGCAGGCTCAAACGCGAGTACGAGTTCCTGAGGAAGCTCGCCGATGTCGACACCGTCGTCGGCGCCCACGACTACTTCGAGCTGTGGGAGCACCACTTCCTGGTCCAGGAGTACGTGGAGGGCACCACCCTCAACAAGGAGATGGTCGCCCGGCTTCCGCTGATCAGGCCGCACCAGGACGACGAGGCCCTCGCCGAGTACACCACCTGGGCACTGGACGTGGCCGCGCAGGTGGAGTCCGCGGTCTCGGGACTGCACCGCGCGGGCATCGCCTTCGGAGACCTGCACCCCAACAACGTGCTCCTGCGCGAGGACGGCCGTGTCTGCCTGGTCGACTTCGAGATCTCCACCTACACCGACAGCGAGCAGCGCATCGGCATGGGAGCCCCCGGATTCGTCCCTCCCGACGAACGCGAGGCCGTCGCCGCCGACCGCTACGCGCTGGCGTGCATCAAGCTCGCCCTGTTCCTTCCGGTGACCGTCCTGCTGACCCTGGACGCCCGCAGCGCCCCGCGCCTGGTCGAGGAGGTCGAGCAGCGCTTCCCCGTCCCCGAGGGGTGGGGGGAGGGCGTCCTGGCCGACATCGACCTCGGCCCGTCGACATGGGCGGGGACCGAGCCGGAGATGGAGCGCAGCCACGAGCTCATCCTCGGAGGGGGCGAGCGCAGACCCGACTGGCCCGCCCTGGAGGAGGCCGTCGGCCGGGGGGTGTGGGCGAACGCCACCCCGCACAGGAACGACCGCCTCTTCCCTGGTGATGTCGGCCAATTCGACTTCGGCGGACTCGGCATGGCCTACGGCGCGGCCGGTGTCCTCTACGCGATGGACGCGGCGGGGCAGGGCAGGCGCCCCGAGCACGAGGACTGGCTCGTGCGCCGGGTCCGCGAGCACCGGGGCCCGCACCGTCTGGGCTTCTACGACGGCCTGCACGGCATCGCCTTCGCACTCGACAGCCTCGGAAGGACCGCGGAAGCCCACGAGTTCCTGGAGACGGCGCAGTCCGACGGACAGGTCGCCATGTCCCATGAGCTCTTCGGCGGACTCAGCGGCGTGGCGCTCAACCGCCTCCACTTCGCCGGCCGCCTCGACGACCAGGAGCTGCTGGGGCAGGCCCTGCGCGACGCGGACGAGATCGCGGACAGGCTGCGCCATGCCCCGCCTCCCGTGATCGACGAGCAGGGCAGGCACCGCAGGGCGGGACTCCTGTACGGCTCCTCGGGCAGCGCCCTGCTCTTCCTGCGCCTCTACGACGCCACCGGGGACGAGGCCCACCTGGACGCCGCGGCCCTGGCCATCGAGCACGATCTGGAGACCTGCATCCACTCCGAGGAGGACGACACCCTCCTCTCCAACGAGGGCTGGCGCAGTATGCCCTACGTCGGAACGGGGTCCGCCGGCATCGGCGTCGTCATCACCGAGTACCTCCGCCACCGGGCGAACACGGAGTTCGCGACAGCACTGGGCCGTATCCGCCGGGCCGCCGAACCCGAGTTCTGCGTGTGCCCCATCCTCTTCCACGGCACGGCCGGACAGATGGGCTTCCTGGCCCATCTGCGCGACCCCGGCGCACCCGACCCCTCCCTCGACCGTGCCGTGGAGGCCCAGCGCGACCACCTCCGTCGCCACATGGTGGGGCTGCGCGGAGACATCGCCTTCCCCGGAGACCAGCTGATGCGGCTCTCCATGGACTTGGGCACCGGCGGCGCCGGGATCCTTCTCGCACTCGCGGCGGTGAGGGACGACCGACGACCGATGCTGCCCTTCCTGACCCGGCACTGACGGCCTTGTCCCGACGGCCCCGCCCGGGGCCGTCGGGACCGGGCCGCAGGCCCTGACCGGGGCGGCCCCCAGAGGGCCGCGCACACCACCGCACACGGAAAGGAGGAGAGCCATGTCCTTCGTCCTCGACCTACAGGGCGTCCAGGTCGACGCCCACGACGGAGTGGAAGCCATGGGCCCGAGCACCGTCAGCCCCATCTTCTGCCTCAGCAGCGCGTCGGTCATCGCCTGCTAGCACCAGCGCGCCATGGGCTGCGAGGACGCCCCGTCCCGTCCGGCCACCGTGCCCCGGGCCGGCGTCCGTGCGTCCCCGCAGAGCGTGACCACTGCCCGACATCCTTGAGGGAGAACCATGTCCTTCGTCCTGGACCTCCAGGCGATGCCCGATCACGGCGGCCACGAACTCCAGCTCAAGCCGAGCACGTGGAGCTGGTTCGGCTGCTTCAGCAACGCCAGCGTCGCCGCCTGCTGACCCACCACGATCCGAGGAGAACGCGCATGTCGTTCGTACTGGACCTGCAGAGCCTCGACAACACACCCGGTGAGGAGGCACTCGGGCCGCTGAGCACCGAGAGCGTCTTCGCCTGCGCCAGCAGCACCAGCTTCTTCTGGTGCTGACACGTCGGGGCGGCCCCGGTCCTCCGCCGGTCCGCCCCGGCCCACCCCTCTCCCCCTCCCCTGGAAGGAACCCCCATGTCCTACGTCCTCGACCTGCAGTCCATGGATTCCGCGGCCGCGGGAGACGCCCCGGCGTCCTGGAGCCCGGGAAGCACGATCAGCAGCTTCGGCTGCTACTCCACCGCCAGCGTCGCCATCTGCTGAGGCGTCCACAGCCCACCGCCCCGACACACCCACGTTCCGAAGGAGAAGACCATGGGATTCGTCCTTGACCTGCAGGGCCAGGTCGGCATCAACGACAACGCCCAGGCAGGCGCCGACAGCACCATCATCAGCACGGCGAGCCTGAGCGTGTGCGTGGCGAGCACCGTGAGCGCCGCCGGCTGCGCCACCGGCAGCACGATCAGCGCGGTGATCTGCGCCTGATCCCCGGCGGCCCGCATCCGACCGGTGCGGGCCGCCGTCGCCCTTCCGTCCTCCGCAGAACCCCGGGAGACCGCGTGACCGACCGACCAGCCGACCGCCTGCTCGTGAGGACGGTGCGAGCGCACCTGGGACGCAACGTCCTGCTCACATCACTCTTCCTCGCCGGAGCCGGCGGCGCGCTCCTGGTCCCCTCCGCGGTCGCCTCCGCCGTCGACGCCCGACTCGGCGGCCAGGGGAACGGCGCCGTGTGGTGGCTCGGCGCGGTGATCCTCCTCGTCGCGTGCACCAACGTGGCCACCCAGGCGATGACCGCCCTGTGCGTCGCCGACGCCACCGTCGAGCTGCGGAGCCGGGCCCTGGGCCACCTGCTCCGCCTCAGCACCACCGAACGGGAGCGATTCAGCACCGGCGACCTGACCATGCGGATCACCTCCGCCGCGGGCGTGGCCGCCTCGATCGTGGCCCTGCCGGGACGCTTCCTGGCCTCGGTCACGGTCTCCGGAGGCGCGTTGGTCGCCCTGTGGCTCGTCGACCCCCGCATCGCCTGCACCTTCCTCCTCGGGGTCCCCGCGGCGTTCCTGCTCATGAAGGTCTTCGTCGGCAGGGCCACCCCCGTCCTCGACCGCCAGCTCGCCGTCCAGGGACGGATCTCCGGCCTTCTCCTCGAAGTGCTGACCGGCATCAGGTCGGTGCGCTCGGCGGGAAGCGAGCGCAGGGAGACCGCGCGCGTCCTGCGCCCGCTGCCCGAACTCCGCTCCGCGGGCGAGGCCATGTGGGACATGCAGGCGAGGGTGAGCTGGCAGGCCGGGCTCCTCGCACCCGCCATGCAGGTCCTGGTACTGGCCACCGCGGGGTACGTGCTCACCACAGGAGGAATCGGCCCGGGAAGCCTGCTCGCCGCCTCCGGTTACACCCTGCTCGCCCTCGGCCTCTTCGAACAGGTCGCGGTCTTCATGGGCCTGGCACAGACGCGCGCGGGCGCCCGCAGGCTCCTGGAGATCGAGCACGCGTCCCCCATGGCCTACGGGGACCGCGAGCTGCCGCCCGGACCGGGGTCGGTGCGGTTCCGCGGTGTCGGCGTGCGCGGACCCGAGGGCGCGCTGCTGGCGGGCGTCGACCTGCACGTGCCCGGCGGCGCCGTAGTGGCCGTCGTGGGCCGCTCCGGTGCCGGAAAGACCCTCCTGGCCTCCCTCGCGGGCCGTCTGCGCGACCCTGACGAGGGCAGAGTGGAGATCGACGGCGTGCCACTGCGCGAACTCTCCGCCAAGGCCCTGGGCGAGGCCGTGGGCTGGGCCTTCGAACGCCCGGCCCACCTGGGGCGCACCCTCGCCGACACCATCCGCCTCGGCAACGGCGACCTGGAGCTCCCACAGGTGGTGGAGGCCGCTCGACGGGCCCGCGCGGACGGGTTCGTCCGCCGCCTGCCACGGGGCTATGACACCCCTCCGGCGGAGGCGCCCATGTCCGGCGGCGAGCTGCAACGGCTCGGACTCGCCCGCGCCATGGCCCACCAGGGGCGTCTGCTGATCCTGGACGAGGCCATGTCCAGCCTGGACAGCGTTACGGAACACGAGATCACCGGGGTGCTCGACGACGCCCTGTCCGACCGGACCCAGATCGCCCTGGTCCACCGCATGTCCCGGGCGGCCCGGGCCGACCTGGTGCTGTGGCTGGACGCCGGCCGGGTGCGGGCCTTCGCGCCGCACCGTGAACTCTTCCATGAGCCTGGCTACCGAGAACTCTTCGGAAGCGAGGAACCGGACGCCCCACACCCGTCCCGAACCGCCGGGGCCACCGACACGAAGGAGCCCTCCGATGCCGTCCAGGCGTGACGACCGCACGTATACGGCGTTCCCGCGGCCGGGATGGCCGCTCCTGGCCGGGTCCCTGGGCCTGCGGTGGAGAGCGCTCCTACGGCTGGCGGCCTGGTCGATGGTGGAGTCCCTGCCCGCCGCCTTGTCCGGTCTCGTGATCGCCCGGGCCATCGACGGTGGCTTCCTCGCCGGGGACTTCCGCACGGGCCTGCTCTGGCTCGGCCTGCTCTTCGCCGTGCACGGCGTCGGTGCCCTGGCCACCCGCTTCACCCTGGCCGCCACGGGCTCGGTGGTGGAACCGCTCCGCGACGACCTGCTCGGCGCCGTGGTGGCCTCGGCCGTGCACGGGGACGGCGTCGACCGGAGCATCCCCGACAGCGCGAAGGTGGCCCGCGTCACCGAGCAGGTGGAGGAGGTCCGGCGCACGACCGGAACCCTGCTCAGCGGCGCCCGACGGTTCGTCTTCACCCTCGTCGCCACCACGGTGGGCCTCCTCGCCCTGGCCCCGAGCGTGCTGGCCGTGGCCCTGCCCCCGGTGCTGCTGGCCATCGTGCTCTTCGCGGCCCTCCTGGGAACGCTGGTACGCCGCCAGTACGCGGCGGTGGTGGCCAACGAGGCCGTCGCCCGCTCCGCTGGTGAGGCCCTGGCGGGCAGCCGCGACATCACCGCCTCCCGCTCCTGGGAAGCGGTCTGCGCCGACACGGCCGGGGACTTCAGGGCGGAACGTGCCGCCGACCTGGCCATGGCCAGGGCCGTCGCCCTGCGCGGCGCCCTCACCTCCTTCGGCTCCTACGGTCCCCTCCTGTGCGCGCTGGCCGCTGCCCCACTGCTCATCGGCGGCGCGGACGGCCTGACGGTCGGAGCGCTCGTCGGGGCCATCAGCTACCTGGCCTCCAACATCGAACCCGTCATGCGTCTC
Source organism: Nocardiopsis aegyptia (assembly GCF_013410755.1). Classification (GTDB taxonomy): domain Bacteria; phylum Actinomycetota; class Actinomycetes; order Streptosporangiales; family Streptosporangiaceae; genus Nocardiopsis; species Nocardiopsis aegyptia. The sequence continues at coordinate 4,139,085 of NZ_JACCFS010000001.1, read as the reverse complement.
CTCACCGAGGTGCTCGGCGGCGCGGGTCTGGTCCTGGTCGTGTCCCTGCGACGACTGCGCGACACCTGCCCCGAGCCCTCGCCGAGCCGGGTCGAGGACACACCTGAGGCCGTGGGCGGCAGCGATGCCTCCGTGGAGGTCGACGACGTCGCGTTCGCCTACGGGGGGAGCGGCCGACCCGTCCTCGACGGGGTGCGCCTGCGCCTGCGCCACGGCGACCACCTCGCCGTCGTCGGCCCGAGCGGCATCGGCAAGTCGACTCTGGCCCTGTTGCTCGCGGGCCTGGCCCGGCCGGACCGGGGCGTGGTGCGGGTGGGGGGCGCGGATCCCGCGGACCCGGATGTGAGACGGACCGACCTGGTGTGCCTCATACCCCAGGAGGCCTACGTGCTCACGGGGACCCTGCGCGACAACGTGGGCTACCTGTGCGAGGGCGCCCCTGACGGGCACCTCCTCGAAGCGCTGGCGAACGTGGGAGCCGCGGAGCTGGCGGAACGTCTGGGCGGACTGGACGCGGTGGTCGACCCCGCGGCGCTCTCGAACGGGCAGCGGCAGCTCGTCGCGCTCGCCCGCGCCTACGCGTCACCGGCGCCGGTGGTCATCCTGGACGAGGCCACCTGCCACCTCGCGCCGTCGGACGAGAGGCGCGCGGAGGAGGCCTTCCGTGCCCGCGGCGGAACCCTGGTGGTCATCGCCCACCGCATCGACTCGGCGCGCCGAGCGGGGACCATCCTCCTGCTGGACGGTTCGCGACCGCTGGCCGGCACGCACGAGGAGCTGCTGTCGGCCTCGGACCTGTACACGGACCTGGTGGGCCACGGGGAGGTCCGGCTCAGCCGTCCTGTCCCCTGACCCACAGCGCCAGCTTGGTGCGGTCGCGCAGGTTCAGCTTGCGCAGGATGTTCGTGACGTGGTTCCTGGCCGTGCCCTCGGAGATGAACAGCCTGCGGGCGATCTCGCGGTTGCTCGCCCCGTCCCCCACCAGGCGGGCCACCTCCTGCTCGCGCTGGGACAACACCTGCTCGTCGGACCCGGCGGCCGGTGACACATCCTCGTTCTCCGACCCGCCCGACACGTCACCGGGAGCCTTGAGCAAGGCACCGACCAGGCGCTCGGTGGCCGAACTGCCCAGCACGATCTCGCCGCTCACCGCCCTGTGCACCGCGTCCGCCAAGCGCTCCGGCATGGTGTCCTTGAGCAGGTAGCCCTTGGCACCGGCACGCAGCGCGCCGATGACCAACTCGTCCTCGTCGAAGGTGGTCAGGACGATCACGGGCAGTTCCGGTCGGTCCTCACGCAACCGTTCGATCATCGTCACGCCGTCCATCACGGGCATCCGGGCATCGGCCAGGACGAGGTCGACGGCCGGAGGTTCGGGGGACGTCAGGAGAGCGAGTGCCTCGGCGCCGTCGGCAGCGGCGCCGACCACCTCGATCCCCGGCTCGATCTCCAGCAGTTTGCGCAGGCCCTCGCGCATGAGGACCTGGTCGTCGACGATCAGAACCCGAATCGGAGGCGTTTCGCCCACTACACGGACCTCGTTCCACAACGGCGTACGGACACGGCGGAACGCGTGCGAGGCGTTCCCGAAAAAGGCCACCCTTTTTGCGTTCACCCTAGCCTTTCACACCTCTCTCCGCGCACAGATCCCTTGTCCACAGGGGGTCCATGCCTCCCGTCATGCCCCCGGTCACCGCTGTGCCGTCGACACATGACGTGAACGTGCCTGTGTACGGATGGTGTCGCATTTACGCCCCCCATAACCTGAACCGGTGAAATTCCCGTGCTCCATCGCCCCCTTCCCGGGGGCCCTTCCGGCGGAAAAGGAGAACCGGCGATGACGCGTACGACGGACGTGGAGGCACCGGGCAACGCCGTGGTCGCCACCGGGCTGACGCGGGACTACGGAGGAGGCGCGGGGGTCTACGACGCGGACCTTCGTGTGGCGAGGGGAACGGTGTTCGGCCTGGTCGGCCCCAACGGAGCGGGCAAGACCACGCTCATCTCCCTGCTCTGCGGAGTGCGCAGGCCGGACCGGGGAACTGTCTCGGTCCGGGCCGAGCGCGTGGCCCTGTGCCCCGACGTACCGGACTTCGAACCGTGGCTGACCGCCTCCGAGGTGGTGTCCTTCGGAGCGCGCCTGCGGGGGCAGCGCGTCACGCGGGAGCAGGTGGAGCGGGCCCTGGAACGGGTGGGCCTCTCCGGCAGCGCGCACCGGCGCAACCGCTCCTTCTCCCGCGGGATGCGGCAGCGCCTCGGGCTGGCGGCCGCCCTGGTGTGCGATCCGGACCTCATCGTCCTGGACGAACCCGTCTCCGGGCTGGACCCACAGGGCCGGGCGGACCTGCTGAACCTGGTCTCCGACATGCGGGGCGAGCGCACGGTCCTCTTCTCCAGCCATCTGCTCGACGACGTGCAGCGCGTCTGCGATGAGGTCGCCGTGCTCAAGGCCGGACGCGTGGTGTACCAGGGTTCGGTAGGAGTGCTGGTGGACCGGCACGTGCGCCCCTCCTGGCACCTGTGGACCCGGGGACGGGCCCACGAACTGGCACCCCTGTTCAATCGGCACGACTGGGTCACCCATGCCGCGCCCGTGGACCCGGACTGCCTCCACCTGGAGGCGGTCTCGGTGGAGGCAGGGGAGTACGGCATGCCGCGCGTCCTGGCGGAAGCGGGGGCGGGTCTGGTCGGCATGTCCGCCCATGAGGCCGACCTGGAGTCGGCCTTCGTCTCGCTGACCCGGGAGGCACGATGAACACCGCCGCGTGGCACCTGGAGTTCCTGCGCACCGTCCGGACGCCCGGGCCGGCGATCGCGGTGGCCCTCGCCGCCCTGTTCGGTGCGGGGTCCCCGTTCATGGCCCTGTACGCGAACGAGATCATCGCCGCGCTCGACCCGAGCGGGACGGCTCCGGCGATGCCCGATCCCACCCCTCAGAGCAGCATCGGCACGTTCATGGACAACACCGTGGGGCCGCTGCTGCTGGCGGGGGTGCTCATCGCCGCCCTGGCCCTGGCCTTCGACAGCCGCCCTTCCAGGGCCCTGTTCCACCGCACCCGGGTCCCCCGCGTCGCTGACCTGGTTCTGCCGCGCTGGACGGTCGCCTCGATCGCCGTCTGCGCGGCCTACGCCGTCGGAGCCCTGTGCGCGTGGGCGAGCACGGCCCTCGTACTGGGGACGGTACCGCTGGACCGCTTCCTCTTGGGAACCGCGATCAGCTGCGGCTACCTCACGTTCGTGACGGCCGTGGTCGCACTCTCGGCGGGGCTGGCACGCAACGTCCTGGCCGTTCTGGGCATCGCCGCGGGGATCCTGGCCGCCACAGCCATCGCCGCCCAGATCCCCGTGGTCTCCGGCTGGACGCCGCCGGCGCTCCTGGGCGCCCAGGTCGCCCTCGCGGGCACGGGCGAGGTGGGCGACTTCCTGCCGGCGCTCGCCGCGACCTCGGTGCTCGACGCGCTCTGCCTCCTCCTCTGCGCCTGGCTGTGCTCCCGCCGGGAGTTCTAGCCACAACGCCCCGGACCGCACGCGGCCCGGGGCACACCCCTGTACGGCACACTCCTGACACGGCTGAGCGCTCCCCTCGCCGTCAGCCCGCGCGTCAGTGCGTGTTCCGTCGGCCGACCGAGGTCGTACGATGATCATGTCCGGCCCAGGAAGGCCCGACAGACGGTCGGTAGGCGGTGGAGCCGTGCTGACGGATGTGCCCACGACGAAGGACGCGATGGTACGCGGGGCGGTCTACCCCCGGCGGTCCCTGGTGCTGGTCGCCGGGGTGCCCGGGGCCGGGAAGAGCACCCTGTTGCGGCGGCTGTTCGGTCTCCGCGGGGACGAGGCGCGGACCGTGCTCACCGCGGACGGCACGCGGGTGATCGACTCACTCCAGTCGCGCAACCGCCTGGGACCGCTGCTCGCCCTGGTCCCCTACCCGCTGTGGCGCTGGGTGGTGCACGTACTGCACCTCGCCCGCGTGGCCGCGGCGCTGCGGGGCGGTCCGGTGGTGGTGCACGAGTGCGGGACCCGGCGTCCGGTCCGCCTACTGCTCGCCCTGCTCTGCCGTCTCCTCCGGTACGAGGTGCACGTGCTGATGATCGACGCCACCCCGCATGAGGCCCTGAGCGGGCAGAACGCCCGGGGGCGACGGGTGACCGAGCGCAGCCACCGGGTGCATTCGCGGCGCTGGCGTCGGCTGCGAGCGGCCACCAGGAAGGGTCCCGCCGCGTTCGCGCCGGGCGCGCGCAGCCTGCTCCCACTCGACCGGCGCCGGGCGCGGGAGCTGGCCTGGATCCGGTTCGGCCCCTGCGAGGAGGCCCCTGAGGCCCGCAGCGCCGCGACGGAGTCGCCGCCCTCCCGGCTCGAACCCGACCGGGACCTGCGCGTCATCCCAGGTCAGGCCATGTGAGAGCCAGCGAGGGGACTTGAACCCCTAACCTATCGCTTACAAGGCGATTGCTCTGCCAATTGAGCTACGCTGGCGGGCTGCCGAGGTCCACCGGCCTCGGGCGTCCACCCGAATGGTACCGGTTCACACGGCCACAGGCCTACTTGGTCGAGTCCCACCCCTGTTGTACCGGCCAGGCGGGGTCCCGGAGCGCGCTCCGGGACCCGGGTGTCCTACGCGGACGCGCCGCGGCGGCGGGTGACCTCGTACAGGGCCACGCCGGCCGCGACGGAGGCGTTGAGGGACTCGGCACCACCGATCGGGATGCTCGCCACCACGTCGCAGGCCTCGCGGACGAGCCGCGAGAGCCCCTTGCCCTCGGAGCCCACGACGACCACCAGCGGACCGGTGGCCAGCTCCAGCTCGGGCAGCTGCGTGTCACCGTCGGCGTCGAGGCCGACCACGAAGAGGCCGGCCTTCTTGAAGGACTCCAGCGTGCGCGTCAGGTTGGTGGCCTGCGCCACGGGCAGGCGGGCGAGCGTGCCGGCCGAGGTCTTCCACGCGGTCATGGTGACACTCGCCGAGCGCCGCTCCGGGATGACGATGCCGTGCGCGTTGAACGCCGCGGCCGAGCGCGCGATGGCGCCCAGGTTGTGCGGGTCGGTGACGCCGTCCAGCATGACGACCAGCGGCGGGGTGTCGGCCTCCAGGGCCGCGTCGAGCAGCCCCTCGGGCGCCCAGTACTGGTAGGGCCGCACCTGGAGCACGATGCCCTGGTGGGTGGCGTCCGGCAGGCCGTTGCTCTCGCAGCGGCGGTCCAGGTCGGTGCGGTTCACCTCGACGATGCCCACGCCCTGGGAACCGGCCAGCTTGGCGGCCTCGTTGACCCGGTCGTCGGGGTCGAGGCTGTTGGACAGGAACAGGCGGGTGGCGGGCATGCCCGCGCGCAGCGCCTCCACGACCGGGTTGCGCCCGATCAGCAGGTCGGCGCCCTCACCGCGGCGCTCGTTGCGCGGCCCCGGCTGTCCGCCGCCGGGCTGCGCCGGACGGTTGGCCGCGCGGGCGCGCTGCTTGCCCTGGTACCAGTGCCGCTCCTTGGCGGGCAGGGTGCCGCTCTTCCCCTCCAGGGAACGCTTGCCCTTGCCGCCACTGCCCTTGGTCGGGCCCTTCTTGCTCTTCTTCGCCGGCATGGTCGCCGCCTCCCCGTACATCATCGCGCGAGCATGCCGGAAGCACTCGTGTGTCCGGCTGGTGGAATCCGCCGACCAGCGCGCGGGCGGCGGCGAACTTCCAGACTAACGCCGCCGCGCCACCGCGCGTGTCCTTCGTCAGCCGCGCCGCAGGTCCCAGCGCGGCCCCTGCGGGGTGTCCTCGACCACGACGCCCGCCTCGGTGAGCCGGTCGCGGATCGCGTCGGCCGCCGCGTAGTCCTTGCGGGCGCGGGCCGCCTGGCGCTGTTCGAGGGCGACCGCGACCAGGGCGTCGACGACCTCCCGCAGCCCCTGCTCCCCACTGGCCCACTGCTCGCTGAGCGGGTCCAGTCCGAGGACGCCGAGCATCGTGCGCAGCTGTCCGGCCAGCTCCGCGACCTTCTCCTTGCTGCCCGCGTTCAGCGCGGTGTTGCCCTCGCGCACGTGGCCGTGCACGACGGCGAGCGCCTGGGAGACCCCGAGGTCGTCGTCCATCGCGGCGGCGAACTCCGCGGGCACGTCCGCGGCCGGGGCGACCTCGCCCAGTACCTCGACGGCACGGGTGACGAAGCCCTCGATCCGCTGGTAGGCGGCGGCGGCCTCCTGGAGCGCGGCGTCGGAGTAGTCGATGGTGGACCGGTAGTGCGCCTGGCCGAGGTAGTAGCGCAGCTCCACCGGCCGGACCTTCCCGACCAGTTCCGGGATGCGCAGGGAGTTGCCGAGCGACTTGCTCATCTTCTCGCCGCCCACCGTGAGCAGGCCGTTGTGCAGCCAGTAACGCGCGAACCCGTCGTCGGCCGCCCGCGACTGGGCGAGTTCGTTCTCGTGGTGCGGGAAGACCAGGTCCAGACCGCCGCCGTGGATGTCGAAGGTCGGCCCCAGGTACTTGGTGGCCATCGCCGAGCACTCCAGGTGCCAGCCGGGGCGTCCGCGGCCCCACGGCGTGTCCCAGCTGGGCTCGCCCGGCTTGGCGCCCTTCCACAGGGCGAAGTCGCGCGGGTCGCGCTTGTCGCGCGCGGCGTCGGCGGACTCCACCACCTGGTCCGGGCGCTGGTTGGACAGCTCCCCGTAGCGCGGGTAGGAGCGCACGTCGAAGTAGACGTCGCCGGAGCGGTCGTCGGCCGCGTAGGCGTGGCCGGCGTCGATGAGCCGGCGCATGAGGTCGATCATCTCGGGCACGTGGCCGGTGGCCCGCGGCTCGACGGTGGGCGGCAGGCAGCCCAGGACGTCGTAGGCGTGGGTGAAGGCGCGCTGGTTGCGCTCGCTCACCTGCCACCAGGGGACGTCCTCGGCCGCGGCGACGTTGATGATCTTGTCGTCGATGTCGGTGACGTTGCGGCAGAAGGTGACGTCGTAGCCCAGGTGGGTCAGCCACCGCCGCAGGATGTCGAAGTTGACGCCGGACCGGATGTGGCCGATGTGGGGGGGCGCCTGCACGGTCGCACCACACAGGTACAGGGAGGCGCACCCCTCACGCAGCGGGGTGAACTCGCGGACCTGTCGGGCACTGGTGTCATAGAAGCGCAGACTCACGTTGTCAAGCGTATCCGCTTTCCCCTCGCACCCGCGTCACAAACCGGCACCGCGGCGGTGGTGAATCGGCTCCCGGACAGGTCACGGGATGGATATGGACTGAACCGTATTCGAGACATCGGGGCATGGGATAACTCGCTCCGCCCGCCGACCGCCGCCTTCTACGGCATGCAAAACCTGACAAACACCCACAGAACGGCATGACATCGTCCGTTCGGGAAGCGACCGTAATCGGCCGGAATCTCGTGTTAGCGCCACTGGCTGGACTACGCTGCGATGGCGATGGCCCCTTACAACAACGCCCCCGAGACAGGGACACGGAACAGTCGGCCCGCAGGTCGCGGCTCGGGAGCCGGTGCTCTCGTCGGTGGCGCCCTGTTCGTCGGCGTCATCGCCGTGTGCGCCCTCGTCATCTCCTACCACGGCATCTTCCAGTTCGCCCGGTACGGCGGACACGAGGGGAGCCCGCTGGCCCACGTGTTCCCGGCGACCTACGCGCTGCTGGTGCTGATGGCCTTCTGGGTCAGTTACATGCTGCGCGAGGCACGGCCGAGACAACGGCTGTGGGTCGACGTCATCCTGATCCCGGCGCTGGTCCTGCTCGCCGCGGGCGCGATGCTGCTGAACAACTTCGAACTCGTGGAGTCGGTGAACCAGCGCGTCGCCAACGTGATCGTCGCCGTCGCGCCCCTGGCCGCGCTCCTGATCGCCTTCCTGCTGTGGTTGACCGTCCGCGCGCACATCCGGCGCCGCCGACGGGCGCCCTCGCGACCGCGCCCCGCCGAGGACCGCACCACGGTGCTGCCGGCCAGGGCCGTCGCACCGCCCGAGGACGAGTTCGACGAGGACGAAGACGAGGGGGACGATCCCCTCAGCACACGGCTGCTGCGTCTGGGCGCCGCCGACGACACCGTCATCCGCCCCTCTCCTGCCGCCCGGCCCGCCGCGCCGGAGGAGGACGACGCGCCGCCCGTGGGCCGACTGCACGCGCAACCCGTCGCCCCCGCCGACGACGTGCCGGAGGAGGACGACGCGGAGACGGCCTCGGAGGCACCCGGGCCAGAGGAGCCGGAGGCCCCTGAGGCGCGGGGCCCGGAGGAGCCGGAGGCCTCCGTCCCGACGGTTCCGCTGCCGCGCCGCGCGAGCCGGGGCGACAACCCGATCAAGCGCGCCGCCGAGACGGTCCCGGTGGTGCCCGGAGCGGCCCGGCCCGCACCCGTCGAGGACGATGACGAACCGGCGGTCGCGGACGACCTCGCGGACGAGGGGTTCCTGCACGAACCGCCGCCCGGCGACCCCACCACGGACGAGGCCGAGGCTCCCCCGGCCGTTCCGGAGCCCCCGGCCGTCGAGGAGGCCCAGGCACCGGAGCCCGGGCCGGCCCCGATGCTCCTGGCGCAGGACGACGAGGACGAGGAGCCGACCGCTCCCCTCACCGGTCCCGCCATGCCGGGGGAGGAACGGTTCCAGCCGGGCGCCGCGGATCCGGACGAGCCCGAGGACCTCGGAGTCCGGGACGAACACCGGGAGTCGGCTCCGTCCTCACCCCCTGAGGCGCAGGTGGAACCGCACACCTCGGCGGACGACCCGGTTGATGAGGCCGAGTCGGACGAACCGGCTCCGCACCTCGATCCGGCCGTGGTCGTGGACGCCACCCCGGCCGGTTCCTCGACCACGGTCGAGCCGGCTCCGTACCTCGACCCGACCACGGACGAGGACGTCTCTCCGACCGAACCTCCGGCCTCGGACGTGGACGCCACCCCGACCGAACCCCGCATCCCGGACGAGCCGGCTCCGTACCTCGATCCGACCGCGGACGAGGACGGCACCGCCGTCGAATCCCCGACCACGGACGAGCCCTCCCCCGGCGGGGACCTCTGGGAACCGCCGCGGGAGGAGCCGGACACCAGCGCCCTGGACGACTACGTCCCACCGGTGTGGACCCCGCCCGGTGAGGACCCCGAGGAGTCCCACGAGAGCGGCGGCCCCGACCGCACCGACGCCGCGGCCGAGCGCGAGGAGCAGGCGTTCGCACCCGCTCTCGACCACGACACGGGACCGGAGGTGCGCGCCGCCTTCCGCATCGGTCCTCCGTCCGCTCCGGAGGCCTCCGGAGCGGTACCTCCCGCTCCGCCGCGGCCCTCCGTGGAGCCCCGGGCGCCCCGCACGCCCCGCTTCTCGGGGACGGTGCCGCCCGGCGCGGCACGCCCCGGCCCGGAACCCGAGCCCGAGCCGGCGGTTCCGGAGGACACGGCGCCCGACCGCGGACCCCGGCCGGAGGCGCCCCGGACACCCGAACCCGAACCGATGGCGGAGCGGGACCCGGAAGCGACACCCGACCGCGGACGGACCGCGGAACAGAACGCGGAGCAGGGTCCGGAACCGGAGCCCGAGTCCTCGACGGACCCGGAACCCGAACGGCGATCCCAGCCGCCGCCCCACGCCGAACCGGAGCGCCCCGTCCTGCGCAAGCGACCGCTGCGCACGCCGGTGGAGAAGCGGGCGATGGCGTTCAAGCCGCCGCGGCCCCCGATGCCGGACTTCACCGCCGAGCCGCCCTCCCGACGCGTGCGCAGCGAACCCCTGCGCCCGGAGGAGTAGCTCACTCCCCCGGCCCCTTCCAGGGCCGGCCCAGGGCATGGCGAAGGGCCCCGGGCCGCACACGTTCCTCCGTGTGCGGCCCGGGGCCCTCGCGTCGTACGAAGCCCTCCGGCCCGCTCAGCCCTCGGGTGCGCAGAGGGCCGTCGCGACGGCCGCGATGCCCTCTCCGCGTCCGGTGAGGCCCAGACCGTCGGTCGTGGTCGCAGAGATACTCACGGGCGCTCCCACGACCTCTGACAGCGTCTTCTCGGCCTCCGCGCGCCGGGGCGCGAACTTGGGCCGGTTGCTGATGATCTGGACCGCCACGTTGCCGATCTCGAACCCGGCCGCACGCACGCGCGCGACCGTCTCGGTGAGCAGGGCGGCGCCGGACGCGCCCTTCCACCGCGGGTCGGACGTGCCGAAGTTGGATCCGAGATCACCGAGCCCGCAGGCGGACAACAGCGCGTCGCACGCGGCGTGCGCGGCGACATCGCCATCGGAATGGCCACTGACTCCGTCTTCTCCCGGCCATTCCAAACCGGCCAGGAAAAGAGTTCGTCCAGGAGAAAAGGGGTGGACGTCGGTTCCGACGCCCACCCGAGGCATATTCTTCATCAATGACGCGATTCTACGACCGTGCCCTCAGCCCGTCAGAACCTCGTCGAGGAGGGCTTCCGCCTTGTCCTCGTTGGTCTTTTCCGCGAGGGCGAGTTCGCTGACGAGAATCTGCCGCGCCTTGGCGAGCATCCGCTTCTCACCGGCGGACAGACCGCGTTCCTTGTCCCGGCGCCACAGGTCCCGAACGACCTCGGCGACCTTGTTGACATCGCCCGACGCCAACTTCTCCAGGTTCGCCTTGTAGCGCCTGGACCAGTTGGTGGGCTCTTCGGTGTGCGGTGCACGCAGCACCTCGAAGACCTTGTCCAGGCCTTCCTGACCCACCACGTCACGAACGCCGACATCCTCGGCGTTCGAGGCGGGCACACGCACCGTCAGATCGCCCTTGTCGACCCTCAGAACGAGATAGCTTCTGTCCTCGCCCTTAATGGTGCGAGTCTCGATCGCTTCAATACGAGCAGCCCCATGATGGGGGTAGACAACAGTGTCGCCGACCTTGAAAGCCATGTGACAGGTACCCCTTCCGCTACCACAAGGATACCACGAATCTGTGACTTAACGTACCTAATAGGTTTGCGAACACGCAGGTCAAGGGTACCTTTTTGGGGCTTGACAAAGTGTACCCGAACGGCCCGGACACCGGGTCGGACCAGGTCAGTGAGCGCTCGGACCCCTTCTGGCCAGGGCGACCCGCACGCCGGAGGGAGGGGGCCGGTGAAGCGTGTCGGGGCGCGAACCGGTAGGGTTCCCCGCTTCGGAGCGATACATGTCACGATTTCGACACAGGCCGGCCGGTGCTCGCTCCCCCGCCCTCCGAGCGCCCGCACCGACCCCGTTCCGCCCGCCAGCGACCCGGCCCGACAGCGAGCCGGCCCGGATGACACTCCCTGGTCCGGCCCACGACGCCGCCCGGCCGCAACGCGACCCGGCCCACGACGCCGCCCGGCCGCAACGCGACCCGGCCCACGACGCCGCCCGGCCGCAACGCGACCCGGCTCACGCCGCGGCCCGACCGACTCCCCCGGCCCGGCTCGCGTCCTCAGCCCGGCTCACGCCCCCGGCCCGGCTCACGACTCCGGCTCGTAGTCCTCCCGCTTCTCGCCGGTCACCATGTACACCAGGTTGTCCGCGACGTGCACCGCGTGGTCACCGAAGCGTTCGTAGAAGCGGCCGACCAGCGTCACGTCCATGGTCGCCTCCACCCCGTACTCCCATCCCGGGGTGAGGATCCGCTGCAGCAGCTTGCGGCGCAGCCGGTCCATCCGGTCGTCGTCCTTGTCCAGCTCCAGCGCGGTGTCGGGGTCCCGCTCGGTGATGACCTCGCCGGCCTTGGTCACCAGCATCTCCGCCTGGTGCCCCATCTCCAGCACGATCGAGCGGACCGGCTTGGGGATCGCCGAGTCCGGGTGCCGCCGCCGGGCGATCTTCGCCAGGTGGACCGCGTGGTCGCCCATCCGCTCCAGGTCGCCGCGCATGTAGAGCGACGTGATGATCATCCGCAGGTCGGAGGCGACCGGCTGCTGGCGGGCCATCAGGCTGAACGCCGTGTCCTCGATCTCCTGGTCGAGGCGGTTGATCGCCTCGTCACCGGAGATGACCTCCTGGGCGGCGGTGAGGTCGCTGTCGAGCAGCGCCGTGGTGGCGCGGGCGACCGCGTGCCTGGCCAGCCTGGTCATCTCGACGAGGCGTTCGCCCAGGCTGTCGAGGTCCTCGTGGTAGGTATCGCGCATGGCGTCAATGCTCCCAGTGGTTGTTTGAAGTGTCGGCCAAGAGTTGGTGAACGATGGAAGAAGCTCGGTTGTGTCGCGGCCCCTCAGCGGGTAAAGACCGAGTCCGTCCGTTTACGATCGAACCGTGCAAGGGGAACTACTCGCTGCCGTGACCGGCATCTTCGGACTCGTGACGGGCATCGTCTTCGGTGTCCTCGCCGGTCCCTTCTTCCGTGCCCGCGCGGTCGACCGCAGGACACCGGACCCGCCTCGTCCCGACGGCAGTACGCTGCCGCCCGGGATCGCCGAGGTGCTCTCCGCGCTTCCCTCCTCCGCCGTCGTACTCGACTCCGCCGACCGCGTGCTGCGCGCCTCGTCCGCGGCCCGCGCCTTCGGCATCGTCCGGGGCGAGGAACTCGTCATCACCGAACTCCTGGCCCTGGCCAGGCAGGTACGGCGGGACGGGGTGATCCGGGAGACGGACATCGAGGTGGCCGTCCGCAAGTTCGGCCCCGACGCCACGTCCTTCGCGGTCCGCGTGGCCCCCCTGGGCGGCACCGGGCTCGTCCTCGTCCTGGCCGAGGACCAGACCGAACACCGCCGGGTGGAGGCCGTCCGGCGCGACTTCGTGGCCAACATCTCGCACGAGTTGAAGACTCCGGTCGGCGCACTGTCCCTGCTGGCGGAAACGGTACAGGACGCCAGCGACGATCCCGAGGCGGTGCGACGCTTCACCGACCGCATGCAGACCGAGGCGTCCCGCCTGACCGCGGTCATCCAGGACCTCATCACGCTCTCGCGCATCCAGGGCGCGGAGCCGATGGCCGAGCCCACCCGGGTGGACCTGGGACCCGTCGTGGAGGAGGCGCTCGACTCGGTGCGCATGCCCGCGGACGCCAAGGGCATCGAGCTGGTCGGCAGCGGCGCGGAGGGCGTCACCGTCCTCGGCGACGAGGGCCTGCTCGGCACGGCCCTGCGCAACCTGGTGGCCAACGCCGTGGCCTACAGTCCGAAGAACACGCGGGTCGCCGTCTCGGTCGGCGTGTCCAGGACCAGCGTGGACATCAGCGTCGCGGACCAGGGGATCGGGATCCCCCAGCAGGACCTGGAAAGGATCTTCGAGCGGTTCTACCGTGTGGACGCCGCTCGGAGCCGGGCCACCGGCGGAACCGGTCTCGGCCTGGCGATCGTCAAGCACATCATGACCCACCACCGTGGAGAAGTGAACGTGTGGAGCAAGGAGGGGTCCGGGTCGACGTTCACTCTGCGTCTGCCCAGACCCGAGAACCGGGGGGCCGAAGCCTCCCGGAACACCGACCGTCAGGAGGCGGCACAGTGACGCGCGTACTCGTTGTCGAGGACGAGGAATCGTACAGCGACGCCCTGTCGTACATGTTGCGCAAGGAGGGCTTCGAGGTCGCCGTGGCGCCCACGGGAACCGTGGCCCTGGAGACCTTCGACCGCACCGGCGCCGACCTGGTGCTGCTGGACCTGATGCTGCCGGGGCTGTCGGGCACCGAGGTGTGCCGGACCCTGCGGCAGAAGTCCAACGTCCCCGTGATCATGCTCACCGCCAAGGACTCCGAGATCGACAAGGTCGTCGGTCTGGAACTCGGCGCCGACGACTACGTGACCAAGCCCTTCTCGTCCCGCGAACTGGTGGCGCGCATCCGTGCGGTGCTGCGCCGCAGGGGCGAGGACGAGGTGGTCCTGCCCGCCGCCCTGGAGGCCGGTCCCGTCCGTATGGACGTGGAGCGGCACGTGGTGACGGTGCGCGGCGACCACGTGCAGCTTCCCCTGAAGGAGTTCGAGCTGCTGGAGGTGCTCCTGCGCAACGCCGGGCGGGTGCTCACCCGGATGCAGCTCATCGACCGGGTGTGGGGCGCCGACTACGTCGGTGACACCAAGACCCTCGACGTGCACGTCAAGCGCCTGCGCGCGAAGATCGAGGAGGACCCCGGCACCCCGAGGTACATCGTGACCGTGCGCGGCCTGGGCTACAAGTTCGAGCCGGTGACCGCCGCGGTGGAGTAGGTCGTCCCCACCTCCCTCTCCCCTTCCCTCCCAGTCCCGGGACGTGGCCCGCCACCTCCCGGGACCGTCGCATCCGGGCCCTGCCCCGGGCCCTGTCGCGCCCGTGGTCCGCTCCCGACCGCGTCCCCGTCCGTACGCGCTGTTATCTTGTCGAGCGCGCTTCCGGCGTACCGCCCGTTTCCGGGCGGAGTGCCGGCACGCCGGTGCGGTGGAAACGGGGACACAGGTGAAGAGTGCGGCGCGGTCCGACGAGTGGACGCTTGCGACGGTGCTGGGCTGGACCGGGGCCGGGCTGATCGCCGGCGGAATCCTGCTCGCGGGCGTGAACATCGTCCGTTTCTCCCCGCGGGGTGAGCCGTTGACCACACCCCAGGGCGGCGGCCTGTGGTGGATCACCCTGGGGCTCGGGCTGGTCGTGCTCGGTGTGGTGCTGCAGTGCAACGGCCGGGACCCCGACGCCGGCCCGGCGAAGCGTCGGTCCTGGGGTTACACGGCCTTCCTGCTGGTGACCGGCGCGCTCTGTCTCGCCGTGGCCTGTGTGGGTTTCTCGCCCGACCTGTTCGTCGTGACGGCCGGGTCGGACCGCGTCCACCGGGCCGACTCCCCCGGAACCTCGACGCTGGTGGTGACCCTGGTCATCGCCCTCGGCATGGTGCTGATGGCCGCGGCCGGGAGCTGGCCCCGGCTCCAGCCGCAGAGCCGGTCGATGCCGCCCGCCGTCGGCGGTCTCGCACTGGTCCTGGTGATCGAACTGGGACTGCGCGCGGCGGGTCTGTACCAGGCCACGGAGCACACGGTCGCCGGCGCCGACGCCTTCCCGGACGTGCCCGTCCCAGTACCGACCGATGTCGCCGAGGCCGGTTGGACGTGGGAGCCGCCGGCGGACACCGACCTGGTGGCCGTGGAGCCGGGTGCGTTCGGCCCCTGATGGTCCCTCGGGGACGGGGTGACCGCCCTGGACGGCACCTCGGGGGAGGAGCTCTGGAGCCACCGCCATCCGGCCGGCCAGACGGAGGTCGCGGTGGTCGACGGCGGCGCGCGGGCCCTCGTCAGCCTCCTTCCGCCCGAGGAGGGCTTCGGCGACCGCCGCGTCACCGAGATCGACACCGCCACCGGGGAGGTCGTCGGGGAGACCGCCGAGCCGCCCCCCGCGTCCGGGGACGAGGACACCAGTGCGACCCTCCTGGACCGAACGGCCGACATGCGGCTCTACACGTGGGACGCGTCGGGTGAGCCCGACCGGATCAGTGCGCGCCCGACGGGCGCGAACGACGAAGCATGGTCCTTCCGGGTGCCGGACGACGGCGTTCGGTGGTGCGGTGCCGAGCACGAATGGTACGCGGGGGAGAACGTCGTCCTGATCGACGACCGCCTCGTCGTCCTGTACGGCTGCGCCGACGCGGACCGGGCACGTGAGTGGGGTTTCCCGTGGGACATGACCGGAGACCCCGACGAGTCCTTCACCGTGACGGTCGCGGCCATCGACATGGACACCGGCGAGGTCGTCTGGGAGGAGGGCTGGGACACCGCGGGGGAGGGCTCGTTCCACTTCGCCCCCGGGCAGCCGTTCCCCACGCGCGAGGAGCACCTGGTGGTCGCTGTGGAGAGCGGGAGCGGCCAGGGGGCACCCCGGGTCCTGGACCTGCGTGACGGAGCACGTGACGGAGCACGTGTCGGCGCACCGCCGTCGGAGCCGACAGCGCACGGATCGGAGATGGTCGAGGGCTACGAGCGGCTGGTGGACGCCGGCCACGACGGCACCGTGCTGCTCACCCAGGACGACGACTCGGGCGAGCCGGCGGCCTGGGGCTTCCACAGGGTGTCTCCCGAGGGAGAGACCACCGCAACGGCGTGGATTCCTGAGCAGCTCGTGTACTCCGCCGACCTGGAGGGGGCCGCCGTGCTGGACGGTTCCGTGGCCGTCCTCAGCGGCTTGTCCTTGGACGACGACACGGAGGATCGCGTCATCACGGCCGTGATCGCTCCCTTCGGCGGCGAACCTGACGCGGGACACGCGATCGAGCTCGTGTACGCGCACGGTGGAAGCGACGCCGACGAGTACCGGGACGTGGGGACGCCTCGGCTCGTTCCCGTGCCCGGCTCGGTCGTCGCCTACGTCCAGACCACGGAGCCCATGGTCGTCCACGGCCTGGTGGGCTGACGCGCCTCAGACCTCGACGATGACCGTGAAGGGGCCCTCGTTGGTGAGGGCGACGGACATCTGGGCGCCGAACACCCCCGTGGCGACCTCCGCGCCCAGGTCGCGCAGCTCCTTGACCACCGCGTCCACCAGGGGCTCGGCGACGGGGCCCGGGGCGGCCGCCTGCCATGTGGGGCGGCGGCCCTTGCGCGCGTCGCCGTAGAGGGTGAACTGGCTGACCACGAGCAGCGGGGCCCCGATGTCGGAGCACGACTTCTCGTCCTCCAGGATGCGCAGCCCCCACAGCTTCCTCGCGACCTTGCGCGCCTCGGCCTCGGTGTCCTCGTGGGTCACGCCCACCAGCGCCATCAGGCCGGGCCGGTCGATCGCCCCCACGACCTCGCCGCCGACCGTCACCGACGCGTGCGACACCCGCTGCACCACAGCACGCATGCCGTCCCTCCTCCTGTGTTCCCGCCCGCCCCGCGGGCCGGTCCGTCCGCGCCCACGACCCTACGGCAGGCCGCTACCGCAACCGGCGCTGGTTGAGCAGCCGCAGCCGGCGGCTGTTGGTGATGATGCCGGTGAGGATCACCGTGAACGCGCTGATGGAGTCGGCGAAGTCCTCGATCCGCCACTCGCGCGGACCGGTGTACCACGCCAGGCCGTCGCCGGTCAGCTCCTCGTCGCTGAGGTCGGCGAGCGCGGCCGACGCCAGGATGTTCGCCCACCGGTCGACGTCGTCGAAGATCACCGCGTACGGCAGGTAGCGCGAGTAGAGCTCCACCCGCTGCCCCGCCGGCGCGGTCGCCGACCGCTGGCTGAGCAGGTAGTCGCGGAACCCCATGGTGTGCGCGAACACCGAACTGCCCAGCTTGGTCTTGGCCGGCATGTACTGGGCGCCCGCCGTGACGGCCGCGCCCGCGATGACGACGGCCAGTCCGGTGAACGCCGCCGAGGTGAACGCCGCCAGCAGACCGGTCAGGACCACGCCGGAGACGGTGATGACCATGCCGGCGGTGCTCCAGCGGCCGCGCACCTGGTGCGGCGGGCGGGCGAACCAGCGCAGCCGGACCATGTCGCGGTACAGCTCCTCGCGCACGCGGTCGATGCGGGCGGGGAAGTCGTCGACGGTGCTCCGCGATCCCACGCGCGACAGGCGCACGGTCGCGTGCTCGCCGAACAGGGCGTCCATCAGCAGCCACTCGTAGGGCAGCAGGGACTCCCCCGGCGGGCCGTCCAGGCGGACCAGCCGCCAGTCCACGGACGTGAAGTGCTCGTGGGGCAGCTCCTCCAGCCGGATGTAGCCGCGCACCGCCAGGTCGACCACCGCGCCGGTGAGGTCGGTGATGTCCACGGTCTCGTTGACCAGCGTGCCGATCTGGCCCGGGTGCACGCCGTCGGGCGGTTCGAACCGCGGCCGCCCCTGGTCGCCGGGTCCGACGGGCGCCTGGTCGCCCCGGGCGGCCTCCTTGCGCAACGCGCGCTCGTCCCGTCCACGGACCCGGATCAGGACCACCAGTCCGCCCACGAGCACCACCAGCAGCAGCCCGAACACACTGGAGGTCATCGGGGTGACCTCGAAGGCCGACACGAGGGACCAGCGCCGGGTGAGGATGGGCTCGCCCTGCGCGGTGCCGGGCGGGTAGTTGACGACGATGTCCAGGCGGTCCTGCGGGTCCATGTCGGCCTGGAGGAAGTGCGCGAGGTCGGAGCCCTCCCCCATGTCGGAGGCGGTGCAGTAGATCGCGCTGAGCCGTTCCCCGGCCAGGCAGGAGAGCGCCTCGGGCGGCAGTGGCGCGGTCACGGTGACGTCCGTGGCCGTGACGCGGTGGCTGTAGCCGCCGACCGCCCGCCACTCCATCTGGATGCCCTGGGCGACCTCGCTGACGGTGCCGGTGACCTGGTAGGAGAGCACCACTCCGCCGGTACCGGCGGTGTCGATCCGGGCGAGCAGCTTGCCGTCGATTTTCTCCGTCCGGACCTCCACCGGTTCGCCCTCGAGGTCGGTCGCCGCGACCGCGCTCACGTCGAAGTTCCGGTCGTGGTCGGTGTCGTAGAGCATGGTCTCGGTGAGCGACCGGGTGAAGGTCTCGGGAGCGGTCCCGTTGAACGTGAGGGTCTCCTCGCCGTGGAGCATCCCGCGCTCGTCGAGCCGGAGCCGTATGTCGTTGTGGATCTCCGGGTCCACCGCGGCCGGAGCGCCAGCCGCCGCCGTTCGTGCCCCCGGTACTGTGGTGCCCGGTGCCGCAGTCGCGGCGTGGGCCCGTCCCTGCGTCCCGGCCACGACGGGCACCAGAAGCAGCGAGGAGTACACGAAAAGAGCCGTCGCCACCGCGACGGCCGGGCGCCAGGAGCCGACCCACCACATGTCGCGAGAGCCTATCCGGTCCGATGGGGCCGCGTCGCCACGGGGCGTTGTCGCGTACCCGCGCACAGTGGAGGGCCGAACGTGAGCCGGAGCGTGTCCGCGGGTCCGGAGTTCTGGTCCGAGCGACAGGGGTTCCTCCAGCGGATGGGGCTCGGGGTGTCGCTGTGTCTGGTGGCGGGGCTGGCGGCGATGGGGTTCACGGGGTTCCTCGCGATCTCCGAGCTCCTGCACGCCGCCGATCCCGCGTGGTCCCACCCGGTGGCCGACCAGGAGCACACCGCGCCGGTCACGCCGTCGAACGGTACCGGGAGCGGGAGCGGCACCGCTGGGGGCGAGGGGGCCACGACCGTCGGCCGGAGCGCTCCCCTGGACGACAGCCCCCTGTACCGTATCGGTGAGCTGGGCGAGGTGACCTGTACGGCGCCGGAGCTGGACAAGGACGACACCGAGTCGGTGGAGACCTTCGCCCACGCGATCGCCGACTGTCTCGACCAGGCCTGGGGCGACTACTTCGCCTCGGCGGGGCTGGAGTTCAGCTCGCCGAACCGCGTCTACTGGACCGCCGCGGGCCACAGCCCGTGCGGAGCGTTCCCCTCGGAGGGCACGGCGGCGTTCTACTGCGGCGCCAACCAGGGCCTCTACCTGGGTTTGGAGGACATCGTGGCGGCCTCGGCCGACAACGAGAATCCCGAGGCCTACACGTTCCTCATCAGCCACGAGTACGGTCATCACGTCCAGGGACAGTCGCGCATCCTCGCGCAGTTCCACAGCGCGAGGGCGGGTGCCGAGCAGGAGGAGGCCGACGAGCTGAGCCGACGCAACGAGCTCCAGGCCAACTGCCTGGGCGGCGTGTTCCTGGGGGCCGCCCGCGACTCGCTGGGCTACGGCCCCGCCGAGCGGCGCAACATCCTCGACGACGTCGAACTCCGTAGCGACCGGGGCCGCGGCCGGACCCACGGGTCGGCGGAGAACGGCCGGATGTGGACCGCCCACGGCATGGACCGCGTGGACCCGGCGTCCTGCGACACCTGGAACGTGGACGAGGACCTGGTGCGGTGAGCGGGCGCCGCTCGGGCCGGGGGCCGCTCACCATGGTGGGCGGCCTGCTCGCGGCCCTGTTCGCGCTCGCCCTCCTCTCGTGGACGGCGGTCACCGAGGACGCTCCGCCGGACGGGACGGCCTCCGACGGCACGGCCGGGGCGGTGGGCACCGCGCCCGACGACAAGCCCGCGCAGGAGCCGTCGGGGGGCTCCGGTGTGCTGGGGGCCTCGGGCCGCCTGAACCAGCCCGAGCGCCCCTCGGGCCACGCGGCCCTGGTGGCCAACCCCCTCTACGACACCGGTCGGCTGAGCCCGCTGCCCTGCCCGGTCGACGAACCGGACGTGGACGACGCCGCCGAGATGGAGGAGTTCCTGCACGCGGTGGCGGACTGCCTGGACGACGCGTGGACGACCCAGTTCGCACGGGCGGGGATCCCGTTCGAGCCGCCGGAGCGGGTGTTCTGGTCCGAGCCGGGCGTGAGCCCGTGCCGTGCCTACCCGTCGTCGGCGGGCGCCTTCTACTGCCGGGCGAGCACGAGCATCTACATCGGCACCTCGGACGTGGTGGAGAAGTGGAACGGCGCCGGCCGCAGCGTGGTGTACGCGTCGCTGCTGGCCCATGAGTACAGCCACCACGTGCAGGGCGAGTCCGGGTTGCTGGAGTACTACCACGGGCAGCGCCAGGAGGAGTCGGACGCCGAGGGGCGCAACGCGTGGACGCGCCGCAGTGAGCTGCAGGCCAACTGCCTGGCGGGCGCGTTCCTGGGCTCGGTACGGGTCACCTACCCGTTGGGCGACGACGACCTGGAGTCGCTGTTGGAGGACGCCGCGGCCACCGCGGACCGGGAGGACGGCCCCGAGTCGGAGCGCACGCACGGCTCGAAGGACAACGGCGTGTGGTGGACGCGGGCGGGGTGGGAGCAGCAGTCGCCGGGCGCCTGCAACACCTGGGACGTGGACGACGAGGACCTGGTGGAGTAGGTCCGGGCACCGACCGGATCCGGCCAGGGGCGGTTGTCCACAGGTCGTTCGTTACCGCTGTCGCTCGGCCACTCAGCGTGGCAGGATGCTGAATATGCAGGACCACGACTCCCCCCTGGGTTCTCCCGCGCCCGCGACCGCCGACCCCCTCCGTTCGCCCCGCACGACCGGCAGCTCCCCGGTCGGGCCCCACGTGCGAGAGGACGTCCCCGCGGGCGAACCGCGTGCCACGGAACCCCGTGCGTGGAAAGGGGTCCGTACCTTCGGGTCCGACGCCACCGGGCCCCACGTGCGAGAGATCGTCCCCGCGGGCCGACCCGGCAGCGCGGAGCCCCGCGCACGGGAGGGGTCCCGTACCCGCGGGTCCGACGCGGGCAAGCAGCGTGCCACAGAACCCCGCGCGCGGGAAGACGTCCGTCGCGTCGACCCCGCGAGGGCCGAACCGCCGGCCTTCGAACCCGGTATCGCGGAACCCGGGGTGCGGGAGTGCTCTCCCGACGATCCCCGGTCCCTCGCGGACCGGGTGGAACTGCGGGTGCACGGCGTCAGCGGCGGGCAGGCGGAGGAGCTGTTGGACGTCGAGCCCGCGATGCGCGTGGGCGGCGACCGGCTGGCCGGGTTCTTCCGGTGGCGCCGCGAACCCGACACCGAGACCGTCCCCGGCGTGCGGCGGGAGATCTTCGCGTGGGGCAACCTGACGTCGGGCAGTTCCTCACGGGCGCTGTGGCTGCTGTTACTCCCGTTCATGCTGCTCAACGTGGCGTACTGGATGCGTCCGGGCCGGATGGACCGTGAACCCGCCGGGCTGAGCCGGGTGGCCAACAACGTGTACGGGGCGAGCGTGCGCCTGCTCGCGCTGTCGCTGACCGCTCTCATCACCCTGGCCACGGCCGGGATCGGGATGGACCTGGTGGCGTGGCAGTGCGGTGGCCTGGGCGAGGCGTGCGCCGACGCCAGGCCGTGGCTGGGCTTCCTGTCCGCCGCCGACTCCCCGCTCTCCGCCCCGGGCACGACACTGCTGGTGGGCGCTGCGCTGCCGATCGCGGTGGTACTCGTGCTGTGGCGCCTGTCGCGGCGGACGGCCGCCGACTACGAGGTCGTGGCCTCGCCGGTGCCGCCCAGGGAGGCGGCCGAGGCGCCGCTCAGCCACGCGGAGTTCTGGCGCAACAGCGAGACCATGGCCCGGCTGCGGTCGGCGCACATCGCGGTGGCCGTGGGCATGGTCGCCCTGTTGCTGCTGGTCCCGGCGCTCCAGGACGACCTGGCGCGCGACGCGGATCCGGGTGTGCGGCCGTACGCGGGGCTCGCCCTGGCCGTGTTCCTGGGCGCGGTACTGACCGTCAGCGCCGCGAGTGTGCTCGTTCCGGGGGTGGATCCGCGCTGGAACGCGCGGGCGGACCGGGTCTGCCGGATCCTGCGCGACACCACCATCGTGCTGGCGGTGGCCGTCGCCGGGTACGCGGTGTGGCCGCGTGCGGGCTGGTCCGCGGAGGGCCGGCTGCCCGGCCACGACACCGCGCTCAACGCTTTGTTCGCCGTCCAGGGCACGTTCGCCGTGCTCCTTCTGACGGCGGCGCTGGTGCTCCACGCCGTGGACCGGGCGCACGACGGCGCGGCGATGCGCGGACTGGCGGGGCCGGCGACCGCGGTGCTGGGCGCCCTGCTGGGCGGCGGGTTCTCGGCGGCGCTGGTCTACCAGGGCTCGCTGTGGCTGAGCGGCTGCGGGACGAGGGACGCGGCCGGGGGCGACCACTGCCTGCCGCTGGATCCGCCCGCGGCCTACTCCTGGCTACAGCTCGCGTTCGCGTTCGAGGCGGCCATCGCGCTGGGCACGGCGGCGGTGCTCGCCCTGGAGGTGCGGCGCGGCACCCGGGCCCACGTACCGGCCGTCACCGAGCAGTACGCCCGGAGCGTGCGCGACCGGCGCACGTGGGACATCGCCCGGGCGCGGGCGGTCGGACGGCTGACGGAGGTCCTGCCGTCGGTGCTGGTGGCGCTCCTGGCGCCGGCGGTGCTGCTGGTGGTTCTGGTGCTCTACGCGGTGCTGTCCGGTGACCTGGTCGCCGGTGCGGTGACCGCGGACGCGGCGGTCTCCGGGCGGCTGGGTCTGCTGGCGCAGGAGGCGGTGACGGGGCTGGTGACCATCGGCTCCCTCATCGGTGGCCTGGCGCTGGTGGCGCTGGCCTGGATCGGGCGCAGTGCCTACCGGGACAGACCCACGCGCCAGGCGGTGGGTGCCCTGTGGGACGTGGGCACGTTCTGGCCCCGGGTCGCGCACCCGCTGGCGCCGCCCTCCTACGCGGAGCGGGCGGTCCCGCAGCTGACCGCGCGCGTGGCGCGGATGGCCAGGGACGGCACGGGTGTGGTGCTCTCGGGGCATTCACAGGGATCAGTACTGGCCGCGGCCACGGTGTGGCAGCTGCCCGCCGACGTCCAGGGGCGTATCGCGCTCGTCACCCACGGATCGCCGCTGAACCGGCTGTACGCGCGCTACTTCCCCGCCTACTTCGGGCCGGTGGCCTTCGCCGACCTGCGGACCCGGGTGTCGGACTGGCGCAACCTGTGGCGGATGACGGACGCCATCGCGGGGCCGGTGCGCATGCGCGACGCCGCCGGGGAGATCGGGGAGGACGAGGTGGTGTCCATCGCCGAGCCGCTGCCCGACCCGCGGTCCTACGACGCGCCGCCGGGCGAGGCCCGCAGACCGGAGATCCTGGGCCACTCGCACTACACGGGCGATCCCGCCTACGCGGAGTCGCTCTGGCAGGTGTTGCGGACCCTGGACGAGAGTCCGCGGCCCGACCACCGCCCCCAAGGGACCGGGGCGTGAGGTCTACCAGGGGCCGTAGGGGCCGTTGTTGCGACCGCCCTGGCTCCCCTTGACCGCCGGACGCACGTCCAGGAGGAAGATGAGCGTGGCCACGAGACCCATGATCACGAGGAAACCCGTGCCGGTGAGCACCGCCAGCAGGGACACACCGGTGGCGGCACCCGTGAGGATGACCCACAGCCTCTTGTTCTGCTTGTCCATGATCTCGAACGCGGAGGCCGGTGTGCGCAGTGCCTCGATCAGCGCGTAGAGGCTGGCCACGAAAGTGGCCGTGTAGATGGCCATCCAGATCAGGTACATGCACACTCCCGACTACGTCCCGAACGGGGGTCCGCCCGCTCTCCACAGTAAACGGATCGGATCCGCGATTGGTGCCCGGTCGAGGCTGAGATCACACGGGGCGCCGTGCGGGGTCGGCGCGCGGCGAGCGCTCCGGTCGTCAGACGGGGATGTGCCAGAGGCAGGTGACGAAGGCCAGCAGGAACGCCGAGCCGCCCATGATGACGGCGCCCGCGTGGTACGGGAGTTCGTCGTCGGGGCGCAGGAGGCGGTTGACCCGGCGCATGACGTCGGGCTCGGACTCCTCGACGGCGGCCATCGCACCGGCGGGCACCGGAGCGGGACCGGCCGCGCCGAAGCGGAGCAGGGCCATGGCGAGCTCACGGCGGGAGCTGTGCCGACGGGCCTGGTCGTCGGCGCACATCTCGATGAGCAGCGCCACGCTCTCGTAGTAGGTGCGCACCAGCCGCACACGCGGGAACGCGCGCTTGAGGGAGGAGAACGGCAGCAGGACGAGGTCGTGCCGCTGGCGCAGGTGGGCGTTCTCGTGGGCGAGGACGGCGGCCAGCTCCGCGCGGTCCAGCACCGCCAGGGCCCCTTCGCTGATGACGACCTGTGAGCGCAGCACGCCGGGCAGGCAGTACGCGGCGGCGGCCGGGTGGTCCACCACGCGTGCGCCGGGGACGTCGGGGTGGTCCTTGGCGACCAGTTCCAGGAGGTCGTGGTGGCGGCGGCGTACGCGGACGACCTGCACGAAGGAGGAGACGAGACCGTAGAAGAGCACGAGGGTCAGCGCGGCGGCCAGCGCCACGGCCACGATGTGGCTGGCGCCCTCCGTGCCCAGGGACAGTTCGGAGGAGATGAGCCGGCCGGTGACGATGTCGCCGGCCAGGGCGAGCAGGCCGTGCGCGGCGCCCAGTTCGTAGGAGGACAGCCCGAACGCCAGGAGCGCACCGATGGTCGACACCCCCCAGGCCAGGCCGAGCGCCTGCCAGGTGATGACCGCGGTGTAGGGGCCGCGGGCCGGCCACTTCGCCCGATGGAGTACCTCCATGGCGATGAGACAGCCGACCGCGACGAGAGAGAGAAGTGCGGCACTGACCATACGGGCTAGTTCCTTGGCTGCTCGATTTCCCCGAGTGCGCGCCGGAGCGCTTCAGCCTCCTGGCCGTCCATGGACTGGACGAAGGCGGCCAGGGCCGCGTCGCGGTCCCCCGTCTGACCGAGGGCGTCGAACATCAGCTCGGACACGTAGGCCTCACGGCTCGCGGCCGGGCTGTACCGCCACGCACGACCCTCCCGCGCTCGTGAGACCACCTTCTTCTTGGCGAGTCGATCGAGCACGGTCATGACGGTCGTGTGTGCCAGGTCGCGTTCGGTGAGCGCTTTGCCGACCTCACGAACCGTCATTGGTTCGTTTCGTGCCCACAGTACATCCATCACCGCGCGTTCAAGTTCGCCAAGCCGATTCATGGATCCAAGTCTACCGGGGCTAGTACTACAGCCTGTCGTACCCCCGGTTAAATCCCGATCACCCGGCGGGGAGGGCGATGCGGCTCCGTCCGCCGGGCGGCCGGTCCGCCCGGGAGCGGACCCGAAGCCGCCTGTTCACGGACACCGGAGCCCGGCGGACCCGCCGAAATCACGTGCCGAAAGCAATCCGGGCGGCGATACTGCCGACCAACGCCGGGGAAGGATTTCCACCATGGGCACGAGCAACCACACGCGTCTCATCGTCACTAAAGGCGACATCACCGAACAAGAGGTGGACGCCATCGTCAACGCGGCCAACAGCTCCCTCCTCGGAGGCGGCGGGGTCGACGGCGCCATCCACCGCAAGGGCGGCAAGGCGGTCCTGGAGGAGTGCCGCCGCCTGCGTGCCGGACACCTCGGCGGCGGCCTGCCCGTCGGCCACGCGGTGGCCACCACCGCCGGGGCACTGCCCGCCCGCTGGGTGATCCACACGGTGGGGCCGGTGTACAGCACCACGGAGGACCGTGGTGCGCGGCTCGCCTCCTGCTACACCGAGTCCCTGCGCCTGGCGTACGATCTCGGGGCGTCGTCCGTGGCCTTCCCCGCGATTTCCACGGGTGTCTACCGGTGGCCGCTGGACGACGCCGCGCGCATCGCCGCGGAGGCGATCCACACGGCCGAGGCGCGCGTGCCCGAGATCCGGCTGGTCCTGTTCGACGACACCGCCCTGGCCGCGTTCCAGCGGGTCTTCGACCCCTCCTGACCGCCCGACGATCCTCCCTCGCTGCCCCCGGCCTCCGGTCAGTGCCCGGGATCGGCGATCGGCGGCGGGTATCCGGCCGGCGGGCTCTCCTCCCGCCAGGGCGTGTGGGCGCGTGCACCCGGCAGGCCGGCGAGTTCGGGGACGTACCTGCGGACGTAGTCGCCGCCGGGATCGAAGCGCCGGGCCTGGCGCAGCGGGTTGAAGGCCCGGTTGGGACGCGTGTCGTTGCCGGTCCCGGCGACCCACTGCCAGTTGCCGTGGTTGTCGGCGACGTCGCCGTCCACGAGGTGGTCCTCGAAGTGCGCGGCTCCCTCCCTCCAGTGCACCCGGAGCGTGCGCGTGAGGAACGCCGCGGTGATCATCCGGGTCCGGTTGTGCATGAACCCCTCCCGCAGGAGCTGGCGCATCCCCGCGTCCACGACGGGCACACCGGTCCGGCCCCTCCGCCAGGCCGCGACGGCGTCGGGGTCGTGCCGCCACCGGCGCCCCCGGTCCCGGTAGTCGCGGCGACCGATGTCGGGGAAGGCCGCCGTCACCTGGTGGTGGAAGTCCCTCCAGGCGAGCTGGCGCACGAACTCCCCGTG
The DNA here is from genome assembly GCF_013410755.1 of Nocardiopsis aegyptia. Taxonomy (GTDB): domain Bacteria; phylum Actinomycetota; class Actinomycetes; order Streptosporangiales; family Streptosporangiaceae; genus Nocardiopsis; species Nocardiopsis aegyptia. The sequence continues at coordinate 4,112,576 of NZ_JACCFS010000001.1, read as the reverse complement.
GCCTGGGTGGTCCCGTCCCGCGAGGGCGACCTCCAGCGGGGACAGGCAGCCGAAGCGCAGGTCGGCGGAGAGGTGCGAGGTGGCCGCCCCGGCCAGGTCGTCCCGCCGGTCCGGGTAGTCGGCCTGACCGCGCTCCACCCAGCTCCGGAGCCTGGCCCGGGCCGCGTCCTCGCCTCCGGTGATCCGGTGGGCGGCGCCCTCTCCCCGGCCGCGTTCCCGGAGCGAGCGCGGCAGCTCACCGGGCGCGACTCCGCCGTGTGCGGGGATCGCGCTCGGGGCCCGCTCGACCGCGCGCCAGGAGGAGCCCTCCCAGGCCCGCCAGTAGGGCGTGAACACCTTGTAGTGGTCGCCGCCCTGGGGCACGACCTCCCCGGGCGGAACGACGGTGAGTCCCGGGAACTCCCGCACGGACAAACCGGCCTCCCGCAGGCGCCGCGCGCGAAGGGCGGCGAAGCGGCTGACCCCGGCGCTCATGTGGACCGTGTCCGCACCGACCTCCCCCGCCAAGCGCAGGACCTCCCCGACCGTGTCGCCCCGGCGCAGGACCAGGTCGGCCCCCCTGCTGCGCAGCGACCACCGCAGGTCGGCGAGGGCTTCGGCCAGGTAGGCGTTCCTGTTGCGGGCGGCCCGGTCCACGAGGCGGTCGTCGATGACGAACAGCGGCAGCACGGGCCCACCGCCCGCCAGGGCGGCGCTCAACGCCGGATGGTCGTGGACCCGCAGGTCCTGGGTGAACAGGACGATCACGGTCGCCGGCACACGCCACCTCCAACGCACAGGGGATTTCCCCCATCACTCTAGGCGACGTTCTCCTGGCCGGGGCGGCCTTCACCCAGTAGCGTGAGGGCATGAGCGAGCCGCGCGCCATCTTCCGCCCCGCACCGGCCAGGCCCGTGGTCGGAGTCTCGAGCTGCCTGCTGGGAGCCCCGGTCCGCTACAACGGGGGCCATTCGCGTTCCCGGTTCCTCACCGACGAACTGGGACGGCACGTGGACTGGCTGCCCGTCTGCCCGGAGGCGGAGATCGGCCTGGGGGTCCCCCGGCCGACCCTGCGCCTCCAGCGGATCGGTGCGGACGACCGGGTCATCTCCAGCAAGGACGGCGCCGACCACACCGACGACCTCGCCGCGGTCGCGGACCGGCACCTGGGCGGCCTGGAGCACGTGGACGGCTACGTGCTCAAGAACAAGTCGCCGAGCTGCGGCCTCCTGGCGCTGCCCGTGTTCGACGACGCCGCGAACCGCGTCCACGGGAAGGGGCGCGGTGCCTTCGCCGAGCGCCTGACCCGCCTGCTGCCGGACCTGCCGGTGGAGGAGCAGGGGCGCCTGTCGGACGCGGGGCTGCGCGAGCACTTCGTCCAGCGGGTCTTCGCCCACGCCCGCCTCCGGCACCTGCTCTCGGACGACTGGCGGCCCCGGGACCTGGTGGAGTTCCACACGCGGCACAAGCTCCAGCTCATGTCCCACTCGACCGAGGGGTACCGGGAGACGGGCCGGATCGTCGCCGCGGTCGGCGACACCGACCGCGCGGAGACCGCGCGCGCCTACACGAGGGCCTTCCACACCACGATGGCGGTGCGCACGAGCCGTGGCAAGCACGCCAACGCGCTCCAGCACGCCTTCGGGATGCTGAGCCCGCTGCTGGACGACGCCCGCCGGCACGACCTGTTGGAGGCGATCGAGGCGTACCGGGTGGGCGAGGCCCCGCTCAGCCTCCCCATCGCGCTTCTGCGGCACCACTGCGCGGCGGAGGACGTCGTGTGGGCGCGCGAGCAGACCTACCTGCGCCCCTACCCGGACGATCTGCGGCTGCGCCATCCGGTCGACGTCTGACCACGGTGCGAATCCGCCGTTCCCGACACCACACGGATTCACTTGACTACAATAAGTGACCATCCGCGACCCACCGCGTTCCGGAGGGACGTGGTTGCCGCTGGTCCCGACTCTGAGGTTCGGTGTGTTCGCGACATTCTCCCGACGGGCCGTCGTTCTCGTCTCCTCCTGCGTCGTCGTCGTGGCCGCGGCGGCACTGGCCACCCTCCCGCCCGAGGGGGTCGCGGATCGGCTGGGCCTGCACCCGCCCGAGGCCGGCCCCGCGCTCGCCACCGGCCGGCTCGGACTTCCCGCCCACGTCGAACCGCCCGTCCCCGCGCCGATCCCCCAGCCCGGCCAGGTCGCCGTGTGCAACGAGCCCGGCACGGACCGGGTGGTGGCACTGCCCGACGACGCGGCTCCGGGCGGTGAGCGCCCCCTGTGGATCCGGCGACCGCCGGGCCCCGACAGTTCCGACCTTCCCGTCCTCTACCTCCTGCACGGCTCGGCCTCCACGCACGAGACCCTCATGGAGGAGGACCTCGGCCCGCTCCTGGACCGGGAGATGTGCCGCACCGGTGTCGAGTTCGTCGTCGCCGCGCCGCACGGCCAGGAGAACGGGGGCGCCACCACGGAGTGGGCCGACGCCGCCGACGGCCGGTTCGCGCTGGAGAGCTTCGTCACCGGACAGGTGATCGAGGCGGTCGAGGGCGAGCACGTCCGCCCGCGTGGCCTGCGGGCCATCGGCGGGTTCTCCATGGGCGGCTACGGAGCGGCCGCCACGGCGCTGCGCCACCCCGACCTGTACGCGCAGGTCGCGAGCTGGGCGGGGTACTTCCGCGTCGACGATCCCGACGGCGTGCTCGGCGACCGCGCGGCGGCCCACAGCCCCGACCGCCTACTCGACGGCGACGGGGTCGACGACCTGCGGTTCGTGCTGGTCGAGGGCACCGAGGAGCACACGCCGCTCCAGCAGGGGAGCATCCGCGGCGAGGCGGAGCGCTTCGCCGGGCTGCTCACCGACCGCGGTATGACAGTGGCCACGCTCCGGCCGCGCGGCGGGCACGACTTCCGCACGTGGGGGCGCTCCTTGCCCGGCGTGGTCGACTTCCTGGTGTCGGGGTGGACCGCTACACCCTAGGCCGGGGGCCGTCAATACCAGACCCCTCGGACAATCAAGGCGGGAACAGTGTGTACCTTCGTCGCTGTTGACGACAGCGGCTGTATACACGACGTGGAGGGACCACCGGTGTCAGGAACCGTGCCTGAGGGAGACCCCTGTTCCCTTCCCTCCCGCGTCGCCACCATCAGCCTGCACACCTCTCCCCTGGACCAGCCCGGCACCGGTGACGCCGGCGGTCTCAACGTGTACGTCGTCGAGGTCGCCCGCCGGATGGCCGAACGCGGCGTGGCCGTGGACGTGTTCACCCGCGCGACCCGCGCCGACCTGCCTCCGGTGGTGGAACTCGCCCCGGGCGTCAACGTCCGGCACGTCCCCGCCGGCCCCTTCGGCCACCTCGACAAGAACGCCCTCGCCGAACACCTGTGTCCGTTCATCTTCGGACTCCTGCGCGCCGAGGCCCAGGGGGATCCCGGCCACTATGACCTCGTCCACGGCCACTACTGGCTGTCCGGACGCGCGGGCGTGGTGGCCGCTCGCCGTTGGGGGGTGCCGATGGTGCAGTCGATGCACACGATGGCCCGTGTGAAGAACGCCGCCCTGGCCGAGGGCGACCGGCCCGAACCGGAGATGCGGGTGCGCGGCGAGGACCAGCTGGTCCGCCAGGCCGACCGGCTGATCGCCAACACCGACGACGAGGCGCGCCAGCTCAAGCAGCACTACGGCGCCCGCGACCACCAGATCAGCACGATCCCGCCGGGTGTGGACCTGGAGGTCTTCACCCCCGGCTCCCGGTCCGAGGCGCTGGCCCGCGTCGGCCTGGCCCCGGACACCGAACTCCTGTTGTTCGTGGGACGCGTGCAGCGGCTCAAGGCCCCCGACGTCCTCATCCGCGCCGCCGCCGAACTCCTGGAGCGCGACCCGTCCCTGCGCTCGCGCCTGGTGGTGGGCGTGGTCGGCGGGCTGTCCGGCGTCGGCCACAGCGAACCCCTCCTGCTCACCGACCTGGCCGAGTCCCTGGGCGTGGCCGACGTGGTGCGCCTGGAGCCCGCGCAGAACCGTCATCGGCTGGCCGACTACTACCGCGCGGCCACCGCGACCGTGGTGCCGTCCTACTCCGAGTCCTTCGGCCTGGTCGCGGTGGAGTCCCAGGCCTGCGGCACCCCGGTCGTCGCCGCGCGCGTGGGCGGGCTCACCACGGCCGTGTCGGGCGGCGAGTCCGGTGTGCTGGTGGAGGGGCACGACCCGTCCGACTACGCCGCCGAGCTGCACCGACTGATCGCCGAGCCCGCCTGGCGTGCCAAGCTGGCGATGGCGGCCCCCAAGCACGCCGCCACCCTGGGCTGGTCGCGGACCGTCGACGAACTGTTGGACGTGTACCGCACGAGCATCACCCCGCGCGCGCTGCCGCTGGCGGCGTGCCGATGACCGGAAGGGACCCGCAGGTGCAGACGCAGACGGCGCGTGAGGCCGCGGCGAGGGCGATCACCGAGGCGGTCGCCGAGGCCGGACTGGAGACGGAACTGCCCCGGGAGGGCTCCTTCCTCGTCACGATCCCCGGCCGGGCCAAGCTCAAGACACTCGTGTGGCTGGAGGTCGGCCCGCACAGCCTGGGCGTGACGTCGTTCTTCTGCCGCCAACCGGACGAGAACCACGGCGAGTTCTACCGCTGGCTGATGCAGCGCAACTCGGGCATGTTCGGAATGGCCTTCGCGGCCGACGAGGTCGGCGACGTGTACATCCGCGGACGCCTGCCGCTGGAGGGCGTCACGCCCGAGGAGGTCGACCGGCTGCTCGGGTGCGTGCTCACCTACTCCGACGAGAACTTCAACCGCGCGCTGGAGCTGGGCTTCGCCTCGGCGATCCGCAAGGAGTGGAAGTGGCGGGCCGAGCGCGGCCACGACATGCGCAACCTCCGGGCCTTCGCCCACCTGGCCGAGCCGCACGCGGGGACGGAGCCCGCGGCGCTCCCCGAGGGCCCTTCCTAACAGCGTTAGGAGATGCGGGCGCCCGATCGGACAAGCGGAGTGGCTAGGCTTGGTCCCATGGGAACTCTGGTACTGCTGCGACACGGTGAGAGCGTCTGGAACGCGAAGGGCCTGTTCACCGGCTGGGTGGACGTGGACCTGTCGGCGACGGGCGAGGACGAGGCCCGCCGGGGCGGTGAGCTGCTCAAGGACGCCGGTGTCACGCCGGACATCCTGCACACCTCGCTGCTCAAGCGCGCCATCCGCACCGCGAACCTGGCCCTGGACGCCGCCGACCTGCACTGGCTGCCGGTCGAGCGCTCCTGGCGCCTCAACGAGCGCCACTACGGCGCCCTGCAGGGCAAGGACAAGGCGCAGACGCGCGAGGAGTACGGCGAAGAGCAGTTCATGATCTGGCGCCGCTCCTACGACACCCCGCCGCCGCCCATCGCCGACGACGACCCCTACTCGCAGGCCGCCGACACCCGCTACGCGCAGCTGCCGTCGGAGCTCCGGCCGCGCACCGAGTGCCTCAAGGACGTGCTGGACCGCGCCCTGCCCTACTGGTACGACGCCATCGTCCCCGACCTGGCCGCCGGGAAGACCGTCCTGGTCGCCGCGCACGGCAACTCGCTGCGCGCCCTGGTCAAGCACCTGGACGGGATCAGCGACGCCGACATCGCCGGGCTGAACATCCCCACCGGCATCCCGCTGATGTACGACCTCGACGACGACTTCCACCCGCGCAACCCGGGCGGCACCTACCTCGACCCGGAGGCCGCCAAGGCCGCCATCGAGGCCGTCGCCAACCAGGGCAAGAAGTAGCCCACCCGTCGCCCACCATCGCCCTGGGGCGACCTACGGCGGGTGCAGGGCTACCGCCCTCAACGGAGAGCCTCCGGCTCCGGACCTGCCCACTCCGCTTCGGCTGAGGCTCCGCGCCGCCGCCGCTGATCGCTCGCGCCCGTGCCACCACCGGTGGCACGGGCGCCGTGCGTGCGGGGGCGGTTTCAGTAGACGAGTGCCTGGGCCCCGTCGGCCACGGCCTCCTCCACGAACGACGGCGCCCCGGCGATGCGCACGCCCTCGATGAGGTCGTCCTGGGCCAGGTCCCTGCGGGCGGCGCACTGCGTGCACACCGTCACGCGGCCGGCCGCGAGGACCGCGTCCAGGAGGTCGGACAGGGGGGCGGCGTGCGGGAGGGAGAACGCCTCGGCCCGGCCGGGGACGGCGAACCACGCCGACTCCCCGGTCAGCCAGAGCGAGACGTCGACCCCGCTGGCCAGGGCCGCCGCGGCGACCGTGAAGGCCTGGTTGCACCGCTCGGGGTCGTTCTCTCCGGCGGTGACCTTGATCACCAAGGAACGGGACATGTCGGTCAGCCTACTGACAAGCCGGCGAGGACCAGCACCGCCCCCACCGCCGCGCAGACCCCGAAGGCCACCGTGAGCGCGACCGCCTCCCGGCGCCGGGGCGGGGTGCGGGCGGGCTGCGCGTCGACGCCGTGCTCGATGGCCAGCCGGCCGCCCTCGGGGGCGACCAGGACGACCCGACCGTCGCGCAGTTGGACCCGTCCGCTGACACGCAGCCGCGCGCCGGGGCGGATCACCCACTCGCGGTACTCGAACTCGATCGTCTCACCGCGGAAGACCCCGGAGATCCGCCCGCGCACGCGCGGCAGCAGGTCGTCCGCGGCGGCGGCCACACCGGGTTGCGGGCGTCCCACCACGCGCTTGAGGCACAGTTCGGTGCCGCGGGTGTCGGCTTCGCCCGGGTCGACGAAGATGCGGTCGCCGTCGGCGCGGTCGCCCTCGGCCACCAGGCCGAACAGCTCCTCGCCGCCGTACTCGGCGATGGGGTCGCAGGCGCGTTCGCGCACCGTGCCGCCGTCGTGGTTGAGCGGCCAGTAGTGCCGCAGCACCTCGTGCCCGTGCCACACGCACTCCGCGCCGGCCAGTCCGGAGGTGATGGGGCCCGCGGGACCGGGGGCAGCGATCCCCGACAGGGTGACGCGCCGGCCTTCCAGCGCGGCGAGCGACCGGGGACGCAGTTGGGCGACACCGCGCTGGCGCAGCCAGCGGCGCAGGCCGATGACGGCGAGGGGCAGGAGGACGACCGCGGCGATGAGCAGCGCCGAACCGATGACCAGCAACACAGGCCGCCCCTTACTTCAGCGTCGGAGGTGGGAGACGACGGCGGGTTCGACACCCCGTGACCACACCGTGTCGCAGACAATCTTTACCAGTTCTTCGGGAAAGCGGGGCCAATTGGGCATGGCCGTCCCGGGGCGCGCTGGTGGCAGGGGGCGGAGCCGGGACGGGCGGACGTGCCAGTGCTCCGATCCGGCTACGCTCAGAGGTCATGGACGCTGAAGTGCACCCCGATCTGGCGAAACTGTCCTTCCTACTCGGCCGCTGGGAGGGCGTCGGCGTCGCCGGCTACGCCGAAGAGGAAGAGTTCCAGTTCGGGCAGGAGGTCGAGTTCTCCCACACCCCGGACGCGCCGTACCTGACCTACACCAGCAGGGCCTGGCGCATGAAGGCCGACGGCACGCTGGGCGAGGTCATCGCGGAGGAGTCCGGCTACTGGCGCGCGCTGTCGGAGGCCGACACCGCGCAGTACGCCAAGGACGACGACAAGAACATCATCCACCTCGAGGTGCTCATCACCCACAACGAGGGGTTCATCGAGTCCTACCTGGGCAACGTGTTCGCCAACCGGGTGGAGATGGCCACGAACGCGGTGATGCACACGATCACCGGCCTGGAGGTCACCGCCTCGCACCGCCTCTACGGGCTCTTCGGCGACGACCGCGAGACCCTGGGCTACGCGTGGGACCTGGCCGCGCGGGGACACGAACTGCGGTCGTACATGTCGGCGCAGCTGAAGAAGGCCGGCGCGCGGCCGGCCGAGAAGTAGCTCCGCGGCCGGACCGCGGGCATGGGCAGACCCCGGGTGTCCTCCCACCGAGGGGGTGGGGCCGGTCGGACGAGTTCCGGCGACCCGGGGTCCGGGTGTCCGTCGTGGATTCGCGGCGAACGACGTCGCGAACGCGAGCGTCGTCCTAGCGGACGGCCACCTCGCCAGTCCTGAGATAAACCATCTTTCGGACCACCTCCTTTCCTGCGTGCCACCGACAGTACGTCCCGCGGGTCCCGTCGGGCAAATGTTTTTCTGGTTCACATAACCGCAGGTCAGGGACATATTCGCGAACGGCTCGGCCGGGCGGCTAGGGCGTGTTCCGTGGATGCTGCCCGTCGCGAGCGGAGCAAAGGGGAACCGCGCCGTAGGCGTCCGTTGAGGGTGGTGGCGGGCGACGGGCAAAGGGGAACCGCGCCATAGGCGTCCGTTGAGGGTGGTGGCGGGCGACGGGCAAAGGGGAACCGCGCCATAGGCGTCCGTTGAGGGTGGTGGCGGGCGACGGGCAAAGGGGAACCGCGCCATAGGCGTCCGTTGAGGGTGGTGGCGGGCGACGGGCAAAGGGGAACCGCGCCGTAGGCGTCCGTTGAGGGTGGTGGCGGGCGACGGGCGGGCGTATCCGCGGAACATGACCTAGTCTCGGCGGTATGACTTCGCCGCTGCTGAGCACCCCCGGGGCCGTGACCGCCGAGCACACCGACTCCGGCGTCGCCGCGCACTACGGAGACCCCGCCCACGAGGGCCGTGCCGCCGAGCGCGCCGCCGCCTGGGTGGACCGCAGCAACCGGGGCGTGGTCCGGGTGAGCGGCCCCGACCGCCTCGGCTGGCTCAACGACCTCACCAGTCAGCTCACCACGGGCCTGGCCCCCGGTGTGGGCACCGAGGCCCTGGTCCTGGACACCCGCGGCCACCTGCGGCACCACCTGTCGCTGGTGGACGACGGGGAGTCCACCTGGATCCACACCGAGCCGGGCCGCGGTGCCGACCTGGCCGCGTTCCTGGACTCGATGCGCTTCATGCTGCGCGTGGAGGTCACCGACCTCGGCGACGACTTCGCCGTGCTGACCCTCCTCGGCCCCAAGCGCGCGGAGGCCGTCGACGGAGCCGGCGACGTCCTGGAGGGCGTGGTCGCGCGGCTGACGATGGACGAGACCGACCTGTTCGTGCCCGCCGAACGGCTGTCCGCCGCGGCCGAGGCGCTGACTGCCGCCGGAGCGCGGCCCGCCGGGATGTGGGCCTACGAGGCCGACCGGATCGCGCACCACAGGGTGCGCGCGGGCGTGGACACCGACGAGCGCACGATCCCGCACGAGGTGGACTGGGTCGGCCGCGCGGTGCACCTGGAGAAGGGCTGCTACCCGGGCCAGGAGACGGTGGCGCGGGTGCACAACCTGGGGCGTCCTCCGCGCCGCCTGGTCATGCTGCACCTGGACGGGACCGCCGAACGCCTGCCGGAGGTGGGCGCCGCGATCGAACTCGACGGGCGCAAGGTGGGCCGGGTGGGCTCGTCGGCCCGCCACCACGAGCTGGGTCCGATCGCGCTGGGCGTGCTCAAGCGCGCGGCTCCCACCGACGCCGACCTGGAGGTCGACGGGATCGCCGCGGGCCAGGAGGTCGTGGTGGACCCCGACACCGGCGCCAACGCCCAGATCGACCTGCGCCGGCGCCCGAGGTAGGCACGTCCGCGCCCGGGTCCGGGTCCGCGTCCGGGTCCGGGTCCGGGTCCGGGGCCGCCGGTTCAGGCGGCCGGGCGCCGGGCGCTCTCCCGTGCGGCGGTCCGGAAGCGTCCCGGCGACTGGCCGCGGGCACGGCTGAACGCCCGGTTGAAGGCGTGCGCGGAGGTGTAGCCGACCGCGTGGGCGACGGCCTCCAGGGGGTCGTCCGTGTCGCGCAGGCGCCGTGCCGCCAGGTCCATCCGCCACCGCGTGAGGTAGGAGCCCGGCGCCTGCCCGGCCGCGGCCAGGAAGCGCCTCGACAGCGTCGCCCGTGACACGGCCAGCTCCGCGGCGAGTGCCTCCGTGGTCCAGGCGCGGCCGGGATCGCGGTGCAGCCGGGTCAGCGCGTCGGTCACCAGCGGGTCGCCCAGGACGCGCAGCCACGAGCGCCCCGCCTCCTCCGGCCGGGTGAGGAGCCAGACCCTGAGCAGCTGGACCAGCAGGACGTCGACCAGGCGATCGAGGACGACGGCGGTCGCCATCTGCGGGTGGGCCATCTCACGCGCGAGCAGGCGGACGGTGTCGTCCAGGCAGGTGCCGCCGTGGTCGGCGCGCACGTGCACGACTGCGGGGAGGGTCGCCAGCACCTGCGTGGACATCGCGTGGTCGTACTCGTAGGAGGCGCCCAGGATATGGGTGCCGACCTCCCCCTCGCCGAGCCGGAGCACGTCGCCCTTGTCGCGTGCCAGCTCCGCGGCGACATGGTCGCATGCGGGCGACCGCACACCAGGGGCTCCGGAGACATCGTGCTCGCCTCCGCTCGGAAGCAGCACGGCGTCGCCCGGCATGAGCTGCCTGGGGTCGTGCCCCGGGACCGTGAGCCACGCCGTCCCGGCGGCGACGGCGTAGACGACGGCGGAACCGGGGGTCGGGGTCCAGCGCACGCCCCATCCCTCGGCGCCCTCGATCCGCGCCCCGAGCGTTCCGCGCACACCGGTGACGGTGAGGATGTCCGACAGCAAGTCCATCCGCGGACCCTACGCCGCGCGCGGCGGAGGTGTCCAGGTCCCGCCGGATCCGATGCGTGTGCTCGTATGCGACGAACGGACACTGATCTGCGCATGCGAGTCATCGACCCGCTCACGCCTTGCTCCCTACGGTGAATCGTGACAGTCGCCTTCGCGAGCACGTCCGCTCGCCGTCCACGGGAGAAAGCATGAAGCTCGCCGGAAGCACAGCCCTCGTCACCGGTGCCAACCGCGGCATCGGTCGGCACTTCGCCCTGCAGTTGCTCGAACGCGGCGCGGCCAAGGTCTACGCGACCGCCCGCACACCCGAGAAGGTCGACATCCCCGGAGCCGAGGTGCTGCCGCTCGACATCACCGATCCGGACTCGGTCGCCGCAGCGGCGTCGGCGGCGGCCGACGTCGACGTCCTGATCAACAACGCGGGGGTGTCCCTCCGGCAGAACCTCGTCCTCGGCGACCTGGAGCAGGTACGCCGGGAGATGGAGACCAACGTCTTCGGCACGCTCAACGTGATCCGCGCGTTCGCGCCCGCTCTGGCCGCGAACGGCGGCGGCGCCGTCCTGAACGTACTGTCCGCCCTGTCGTGGACGGTCTTCGACGGCGCGAACGGCTACGCCATGTCGAAGGCCGCCGCATGGTCCCTCACCAACGGCGTCCGGGTGGAACTCGCCGAGCAGGGAACGCTGGTGACCGGCCTGGTCCTGGCCGGGACCGACACCGACATGATGGCCGGGATCGACGCGGACCTGAACGACCCCGCCGACGTGGTGCGCGCGGCGCTCGACGGGCTCGCGGACGACCGGCCGGAGGTCCTCGCCGACGACACCACGGTGCAACTGAAGGCCGCGCTGTCCGCGGACGCCGGCGTGCCCTTCCAGAACCCGGCCAGGGCGCGGTAGCCGGCCGGTCCGCGTACGGGACCTCTCACGTGCGCGGATCCGCGGCGCGGGCGCAGGTGATCCGACCGGCCTACCCGTTCTTCCGCCCGTTGAATCATCGGCCTCCTCCCTCTATCGTGCAAGAGTCGTATCAATCGTTCAATGAACGATTAATCCGTTCGCAGCACACCACGGAGGGCAAGACATGCCGCGTTCACCGGGGGCCGAGGGCGCCCCGCCGCGGATCCCGCGCAGAACGGCTCTGCTGGGGGGAGCCGGGGCGCTCGGGGCCGCGGCCCTGCTCCCCGGCTGTACCGCGTCCGGCCCGAGGGCGGCCCCTGCGCTCCCCGAGGCCGCCGCCACCGGGACCACCGCCGACGGCGGCGTTCTGCGCATGGCCCGTCCGCCCGCGTCGCAGGCCGAGACCCTGGACCCGGCCAGTTCCCTGTCCGCCTACGAGTACCTCGGGGCCCTGTACAGCCGACTGGTCCGCATGGACGCGGAGGGGCACACCGCTCCCGACCTGGCCACCGAGTGGGAGTCCGACGACGCCGGCCTGGTGTGGACCTTCCGGCTGCGCGACGGGGTCCGCTTCCACGACGGCCGCCGCTTCACCTCCGCGGACGCCGCCTACACGCTGCGCCGGATCGTCGATCCCGACCTCGCCTCGCCGCAGGGCACGGTCCTGGGCCCGCTGATCGACCCGAGCCGTGTGCACACCCCCGAGCCGGGCGTGCTGGTGGTCGAGCTCACCACGCCCAACTTCGAGTTCCCCGCGCTCCTCACGAACTACAACTGCTACGTCGTCCCCGACGGCGACGGCAACACGATCGGGTCGACCGGCATCGGCACCGGCCCCTTCCGCCTCGACTCCTTCTCCCCCGGCGGCCGGGGCCGGATCGTCGCCTACGACGACCACTGGGAGGGGCCGCCCGCCCTGGACGCCATCGAGATGTTCTCGATGACCGACATCCAGGCGCGGACCAACGCGCTGCTGGCCGGCCAGGTCGACCTCATCTCGCAGACCAACCTGGACTTCGCCACCGCCCGTGTCGTCGAGGCCTCCGACCGGGCGACCATCGCCCGCTCGGTCAACGCCCAGTGGTACGTGCTCCCGATGCTCACCACGGCCGAGCCGTTCACCGACGTGCGCGTGCGCCGGGCGATGAAGCTGGCCTACGACCCGCGGCACGTCATCGACGTGGCCCTCCAGGGCACCGGCGTACCCGGCAACGACAACCCGGTCCCGCCCGGGACGCCCTACTGGACCGACTACGCGGTCGAACGCGACCCGGACCGGGCCCGCGCGCTGCTCGCCGAGGCCGGGCACGAGGGCCTGAGCGTGGAGCTCTACACCTCCGGCTACGACCCGGTGTTCACCCCCATGGCGCTGGCCTACCGCGACTCCGTGGCCGAGGCCGGGATCGACATCACCGTCCGCAACACCTCGGCGGACTCGTACTACACCCAGATCTGGATGCAGAAGCCGCTGATGTCGACGTACTGGTACACCGGGCGCCCGGCCGACCAGCTGCTCAACCAGGTCTTCCGCAGCGGCTCCTCCTACAACGAGACCGCCTGGGCGAACGACGCCTTCGACGGCCTGCTCGACGCCGCCCGCGCCACGGCCGACGAGGACCGCCGCCGGACCCTGTACCAGGATGCCCAGCGGATGGTCGTGGACGAGGGCGGAGCGATGACCCCGATGTTCGCCGACCGGCTGGTCGGCATCTCCCGGGACGTCCTCAACTACCACGAGTCCGGTTTCGAGTTCGACTACCTCAACATCGGATTGAGGCCCTGATGCTCCTCTACATCTCCAGGCGGCTGCTGTCCGCGGTCGTCACCGTGCTCCTGGCGTCGGTGATCGTGTTCGCCGCCGTCCAGCTGCTCCCGGGCGACGTGGCCACCCAGGTGCTCGGCCAGGACGCCACCCCGGACGCCGTCGCCGCGCTGCGCGAGCAGATGGGCCTGAACCGCCCGGCCGTCCTGCGGTTCGTCGACTGGATCACCGGCGCGGTGCGCGGCGACTTCGGCGTGTCCCTGGTGTCCGGTGAGCCGGTCGCCCCGACCCTGTGGTTGCACCTGCGCAACACCATGCTGATCGCGGTCGCCACCATCGCCGTCGCGGTCACCTCCTCGATCGTGCTGGGCGTCGTCGCCGGCCTGTACCGGGACCGCTGGCCGGACACGGTGATCTCCACCCTGACGCTGGTCGGGATGAGCGTGCCGGAGTTCGTCGTGGCGACCCTGCTCGTGCTGGCGCTGTCGATCACCGTGCCGGTCCTGCCCGCCGTCGTCCTGGACGAGGCGTCCGCCCCGGTCGTGGACCTGCTGCCCGCGGTCGTCCTGCCCACCATCGCGCTGTCGGTGGTGATGACCGCCTACATCGTGCGGATGACCAGGACCAGTGTCATCGACGTCATGGCGAGCGAGTTCGTCACCACCGCCCGGCTCAAGGGCCTGGGCACGGGCCGGGTCGTGGTGCGCCACGCCCTGCCCAGCGCGCTGCTGCCCACGCTGAACGTGATCGCGATGAACGTGGCGTGGCTGGTCGGCGGTGTCGCGGTGGTCGAGAACGTCTTCAACTACCCCGGTGTCGGCCGGATGCTGCTGGAGGCCGTGCACAACCGCGACCTGCCGGTGCTACAGGCCATCGCCGTGGTCAGCGCGGCCGTGTACGTGCTGTGCAACCTCGCCGCCGACCTGGGGGCGATGGCGCTCAACCCGCGCCTGCGCACCGGAGAGAGGAGCGCCCGATGAGCGAGTCCCCGCACGGGGCCGCCCGGCCCGCCGAGACCACCGGGGCCACCGGGGCCACCGGGGCCACGAACGCGGCCGGGGCCGCCGGGGCCGCCCGGCCCGCCGGAACGGTCCGCACGACACTGCGCTCGCTGGCGCGGTCCACCCCCGCCGTGGTCGGCCTGTCCCTGGTCGCCCTGCACGTGCTGCTGGCCCTGCTGGCACCGCTGCTCACCCCGTACTCCCCCACGGCCAACGTTCCCGACAGCGCGCTGCTCGGCGCGAGTGCCGACCACTGGGCCGGCACCGACGCCTACGGCCGGGACGTGCTGAGCCGGGTGCTGTACGGCGGCCGCTACGCGCTGATGGTGTCGTTCGCCGCGACGGCCTGCGCGGTGGCCCTGGGCACCGTCGTGGGCTGCGCGGCCGCGCTCAAGGGCGGGTGGCTCGACGACGCGCTCATGCGCGTGCTCGACGCGATCCTGGCCATCCCGCCGATCCTGGCGCTGCTGGTCGTGGTGACCGTGCTCGGGGCCGGGCCCTCGGTGATCGTCCTCGCCGTGACCGTGGTGTACGCGCCCCAGGTGGTGCGCGTGGTGCGCGCCGCCGCGCTCGGCGTGGCCCCGCTCGACTACGTGACCGCCGCACGGGCACGCGGTGAGCGCACCGTCTCCATCCTGGTCCGCGAGGTCCTGCCGAACATCGCGCACGTGGTGTCGGTGGAGTTCGCGATGCGCGCCTCGTGGGTGGTGCTGCTGATCAGCTCGCTGTCCTTCCTCGGGTTCGGCGCCAACCCGCCCACCCCCGACTGGGGGCTGATGGTCGCCGAGAACCGCACCGCCATGGTCGTGGTGCCGTGGGCGACGCTCGCCCCGATCATCGCCCTGGCGACCCTGGTCGTCGGGCTGAACCTGTCCGCCGACGGCCTGTCCCGGGCCTGGGGCGTCGACCGTGTGAAGGAGAGCTCATGAGCAGCGCCGAGTCCGGACCCCTGGTGCGCGTCGAGGGGCTGTCCGTGGCCTACCGCTCCGGCGGCGGCGACGTGACCGTGGTGCGCGAGGTGTCCTTCGAGGCGGCGGCCGGGCAGACGGTGGCCGTGGTCGGCGAGTCCGGCAGCGGCAAGTCCACCGTCGCCGGGGCCCTGCTCGGCCACCTGCGGCACGGTTCGCGGGTCACCGGCGGCCGGGTCGTGGTCGACGGCAGGGACGTCCTGTCGCTGGACCAGCGCGGCCTGCGGGAGCTGCGCACCCGGGACATCGCGATGGTGGGGCAGAACGCGGGGCACGCGCTCACGCCGTCGATGCGTGTCGGTACACAGATCGAGGAGTCCCTGCTGACACAGGGCCTGACCCGCGGGCAGCGTCGGGAACGGGTCCGCTCGCTGGTGGAGAAGGTCGGGCTGCCCGATCCCGAGGGGATCGTGCGCCGGTACCCGCACCAGCTCTCCGGCGGTCAGCAGCAGCGGGTGGCGATCGCCATGGCGCTGGCGGCGCGGCCCAAGGTGCTGGTGCTGGACGAGCCCACGACCGCGCTGGACGTGGTCACCCAGGCACGGATCCTGGACCTGGTCGCCGGGCTGGGCGAGGAGTTCGGGCTGACGTCGGTCCTGGTCAGCCACGACCTGGGCGTCGTCGCCCGGATGGCCGGCCAGGTCGTGGTCATGCGCGAGGGCGAGGTCGTGGAGGCGGCCGGGGCGGCCGAGCTGTTCGACGCGCCGCGGCACCCGTACACGCGCCGCCTGCTCGCGAGCGTGCCGAGAGTCGGTGACCGGGGGCTGGCCGAGGTCGCCGAGGACGGGACGCGGACCGTGCGCGAGCGCGTTCCGGTCCCCGACGACGCGCCCGAGGTGGTGTCCCTGCGCGACGTGACGATCGACTACGGCGCCCACCGCGCCGTCGGCGGCGTCTCGCTCGGTCTGCGCCGGGGCGAGGTGCTGGCCCTGGTCGGGGAGTCGGGCAGCGGCAAGTCGACGCTGGCCTGGTCACTGGCGGGCCTGCGCGCGCCGTCCTCCGGGACGATGCGGCTGCTCGGCACGGACGACGGCGGCACCGACGCCTCCGGCACCAAGGGTGGCGGAACGGAGGGCGGTGGCGCCGGGGGTGGCGGCACCGACGCCTCCGGGAGCGGGGGCGGCAGGGTCCACGGCGATCTGGCCGTGCGGGCACGGCGGCGCCCGCCGGGCGTCCGCCGCCGCGTCCAGCTCGTGTTCCAGAACGCCGACACCTCGCTCAACCCGCGGCGCGTCGTCCGCGAGGCGGTCCGCCGGCCGCTGCGGTTCTTCGGCCTGGCCGACCGCGGCCGTGCCGACGACCGGGCGCGTGAACTGATCGCGGACGTCGCCCTGGACCCGGCCCTGTCG
Organism: Nocardiopsis aegyptia; assembly: GCF_013410755.1. Lineage (GTDB taxonomy): Bacteria > Actinomycetota > Actinomycetes > Streptosporangiales > Streptosporangiaceae > Nocardiopsis > Nocardiopsis aegyptia. The sequence goes on along the minus strand of NZ_JACCFS010000001.1, from coordinate 4,096,097 downwards.
GACCGGCTGCCGGGGCAGCTCTCCGGCGGGCAGCGCCAGCGGGTCGGCATCGCCCGCGCCCTGGCCGGCGACCCGTGCGTGGTGGTCGCCGACGAGGTCACCACCGCGCTCGACGTGTCGGTCCAGGCGTCAGTGCTCGCCCTGCTGGACGACCTGCGCACCGAACGCGACCTGGCGTTCGTCTTCATCAGCCACGACCTGGCGGTGGTGCGCGGGATCGCCGACCGGGTCGCGGTGATGCGGGACGGGCTGGTCGTGGAGGAGGGGCCGGTGGAGGCGGTCTTCTCCGGACCCAACCACCCCTACACGCGGCGGCTGCTGGACGCGGTCCTGGAGCCGCGGCCGGTCGGGCACGGCGGCGACGGCGGCGCGACCGCGGGGGCGTCCGCGCCGGACGGGGACCCTGCCGCCGTGCCCGAGGACCGGGCGGCGGCTCCCGACCCGGAATGGATCGACCTGGGCGGCGGCCACCGGATCCGCCGGTGGACCGTTGACGCCGACGACACCGCCGACAAGCGGCCCTGACACACGGTTCCGACGGGACCGGCACGAGAGACGAACGGGGGAACATGCGCTACCGAGAGGACTTCGCGCGCGACGTCGAGGTCCGCGAGGACTGGATCCCGATGGCCGACGGCACGCGGCTGCACGCACGCGTGTGGCTGCCGGCGGACGCCCTGGCGGACCCGGTCCCGGCGCTGCTGGAGTACCTGCCCTACCGCAAGGGCGACTGGACGTCCCCGCGCGACGCCCAGCGGCATCCGTACTACGCGGGCCACGGGTACGCGTCGGTGCGGGTGGACCTGCGCGGGTCCGGGGACTCCGAGGGCGTGATGCTCGACGAGTACGCCGAGCGGGAGACCGCCGACGGGGTCGCCGTCGTGGAGTGGCTCGCCGCGCAGCCCTGGTGCACCGGGCGGGTGGGGATGTTCGGCATCTCCTGGGGCGGGTTCAACTCGCTGCAGATCGCCGCGCGGCGCCCGGAGGCGCTCAAGGCGATCGTCACGGTGTGCTCGGCCGACGACCGCTACGACAACGACGTGCACTACATCGGCGGATCGGTGCTGGGCATCGACATGGCCGGCTGGTCCGGCACCATGCTGGCGTTCACGTCGCGCCCGCCGGACCCGGTCACGGTCGGCGACGCGTGGCTGCCGATGTGGCGGGAGCGCCTCGACGCGCTGGAGCCGTTCGTCCACACCTGGCTGGACCACCAGGCCCGCGACGAGTACTGGCGGCACGGGAGCGTGTGCGAGGACTACTCCGCGATCGACGCCGCGGTGCTGGCCGTCGGCGGCTGGGCCGACCCCTACCGCGACACCGTGCTGCGGCTGGTGGAGCACCTGCCCGGGCCGGTCCGCGGGCTGCTGGGCCCCTGGGCGCACCAGTACCCCGACATCGCGCGGCCGCCCGGCCCGCACATCGGCTTCCTCCAGGAGACGCTGCGCTGGTGGGACCACTGGCTCAAGGACGCGGACAACGGCGCCATGGACACCCCTCGCCTGCGGTCGTGGGTGCAGGAGCCGGTGCCGCCGGCGACGGCCTACGCCGAGCGGCCCGGCCGGTGGGTCACCGACGACGCCTGGCCCTCTCCGGCGACCCGCTGGTGCGAGCGGTCGCTCGGCGGGGCGGACGACTACTCCCGCGGCTCGGACGACTCGGACGACTCGGGCCGCGGGGACGGCGCGCCGGTGACGGTGCGCAGCCCGCAGCACACGGGCGTCGACGCGGGCCGGTTCTTCCCCTACGGCAACGCCACCGACCTGCCTCCCGACCAGCGGGAGGAGGACGGGCGCTCGACGTGCTTCGACGGTGAGCCGCTGGCCGAGCGCGTGGAGATCCTGGGACGGGCGCGGGTCCGGCTGCGGCTGGACGCCGACAAGCCCAGGGGGACCGTGATCGTGCGGGTGTGCGACGTCGCCCCCGACGGGGCCTCGACCCTCGTCACCCGCGGTGTGCTGAACCTGGGCAGCCGGTACGGCCGCGACCGGTCGGTGCCGTGGGAGCCGGGCACCCCGGAGGACGTGGAGGTGGAGCTCACGGGGACGGGGTACGCGTTCCCCGCCGGGCACCGGATCCGGGTGGCGGTGTCGACCGCGTACTGGCCGTGGGTGTGGCCGCAGCCGGACGACCCCGCCCTGACCGTGTGGCCCGACCGCAGCGCGCTGCTGCTCCCGGTCCGGCCCGCGGGCACGGACGGGGCGCCGGTGGAGTTCGCCGAGCCGGAGCAGGCGCCGCCGCTGGCGGTCGAGCTGGGCACGTCGGAGGACCGGCCCGAGCGCCTGGTGTCGCACGACGTCGGGACCGGCGAGTGGGTGCTCGACGTCGACCCCAACTACGGGGGCTCGCGCACCTACCCCAACGGGCTCGTGTACACGGAGAAGGCGCGCGAACGGTACCGGATCCGGTTCGACGACCCGTTGTCGGCCGTGGCAGGATCCGAGTGGGAGATCACCATGCGTCGGGAGGATTGGGACGTTTCCGTGCGGACGTCGAGCGAAATGACCGCCACCGCGGACCACTTCGTCGTGCGGAGCACGGTGGAGGCCCGTTCCGGCGGCGAGGTCGTCGCCACCCGGCACTGGCACCGCGAGATCCCCAGGACCGCGGGATGAGCGGCCCGGACGAGGGGGCGCCGGCCCGCGGAGCGGACGGTCGCGCACCGGCCAACGGGCCGACGGGGGCCAGGCGGCGCGCGGTCGCGCCGGACAAGCGCACCCGCCAGCCCACGGAGGTGCGGCGGCGGCTCATCCTGGAGGCCGCGGTGCCGCTGGTGATCGAGCGCGGAGCGAGCCGGGTGGGCCTGCGCGACATCGCCCGCGCGGCGGGGGTGTCCGTCGGCACCGTCACGTACCACTTCGGCGGTGTGCGCGAGATCCTCAGCGAGGCGGTGTCGATCGAGATCGACTCCTACTACCGCCCCCTCGGCGAGCGGATGCTGGCGGCCGCCACCGCCGCGGAGGGGCTGACCACGCTCATCGAGGGCGTGTTCAGCGCGGAGACCGACCGGCACTGGCGGCTGTGGTTCGACAACTGGGCGGCCGACGCCAGCCTGGAGCCGGACTCGCGCCAGCACCGGCGGTACGAGGAGTGGTCGGACCGGGTGGCCGAGCTGATCGCCCGGGGTCGCGACGCGGGGGAGTTCCGCTGCCCGGACGTCGCCGAGACCACGACCCGGTTCAACGCCCTGGTCGACGGGCTGGCCCTGCGCCGCCTGCGGGGCGCTCCGCCGCTGAGCATCGAGCAGGCGCGCGCCCACCTGCGCCGCTTCCTGGCCGCGGAGCTGGACCTGGAGTCCTCCCCGGCCTGAGTGGCCGAAGGTGGACAGCATGGACTGAGGAGTGGATTCCCGCAGGTCACAGCCACAGACTGGAGGTAGGGGCACACCGCGGAGCACGCGGTCCGATGTCCGGGGACGGTTCGCGCCCAACCGCGGCCGACCCCGGACACACCCCTCTTCCGTCCGCGCCGACCGCGCGGGCCCGCACGAAGGAGGCGGAGATGACCGCACTGAGCCGCGGCGAGGTCGAGGCCGACATCAAGAACACGCTGGGTCTCGTCCCGCACTTCTTCTCAGCCATCCCGGACGAGCTGATCGGCGCCGAGTGGGAGCTCTTCAAGCACCTGGAGCTCGGGGAGACGCTCATCCCGAACAAGTACAAGGAACTGATGGGCGTCGCGCTGCACTCGGAGACCAAGTGCGCGTACTGCACGCTGTTCCACACCGAGGCGGCGAAGCTCTTCGGCGCCACCGACCAGGAGATCCAGGAGGCCGTGCACTACGCCAAGTCGAGCCTGGGCTGGAGCGCGTACCTGAACGGGATGCAGGAGGACTACGACACCTTCAAGGACGAGCTGGGGCAGATCGGCGAGTACCTCAGCAGCTCGCAGGCGTGACCATGCGACTGGAGAGGGTGCAGCCGACGGTGGTCCGGGCCACGATGCACGTCCGCGAGATCGCCGCGCTCATGACCGCGGTACGGCAGGTGGCGGACGGCACGCCGCAGGACGTACCGGAGGAGGCCCGCCGACAGCTCAGGTCCCTGCTGGAGACCTACGACGAGCAGGTGCGGCGCCTCGACGAGCGCCCCGGACCCGCCCCGGACGTCCCCGGACAGGAGGCCGGGTCCGGCTGAGCCGGGCCCGGGTCCCGCGCGACCGACCGGAGCCCGGTACCGCCCGTCGCGGCGGTACCGGGCTCCGTGCCGCCCCGGGGCCGGTCGGCCCCCGTCAGCGGCGGGAGTCGTAGGACTCGCGCGCCGCGAGGACCTCGGTGATGTGCTCCTCGGCCCAGAGCCCCAGTGCGCGCAGGGGCGCCTGGAGCGTGTGTCCCAGCTCGGTCAGCTCATACTCGACCCTGGGAGGCACCTCCGCGAACGCGTACCGCGCGACGAGTCCGTCGCGTTCCAGGTCCCGCAGGGTGTCGGTGAGGACCTTCCCGCTGATCCCGTCGACCTTGGCGCGCAGGTCGCCGAAACGCATCCTGCCGCCGCTGAGCGCGATCACCACCATGGCCGTCCACTTGTTGGCGATGCGGGCCAACGACGTGCGGGAGGGGCAGGTCGCCGTGAGCACGTCGAACGTCCGGTCGTGTGACATGCGACACCTTCCCCCATTAGTGACGTTGAGGTAACTGGTTACCAATGGTGAGTATAGGCGTGAGCAGGGACAACTTCGACAATGGAGCATCGATCATGGGATCCACCGCACCGCTCACCGTCGTCAGCCGGTACTTCGACGCCCTGGCCGCCAAGGACTTCGCCACGGTCACGGCCGTGTTCGCCGACGACATCGTGTGGCACCAGCCCGGCGGCCACCGGTTCTCCGGCACCCACAGCGGCAGCGCCGCGGTGAACGAGTTGATCGGCGGGATGATGGCCGTCAGCGAGGGGACGTTCGAGCTCACCGTGACCGGGGAACCCATGGACAACGGCGCGCTGGTCGCGGCACCGGTCCGCTTCGCCGGCAGGCGCGCGGGCGCCGAGATGGCGATGGACGGCGTCGACCTCCTGAGGATCGACGGCGACAGGATCGCCGAGGTGTGGCTGTTCTCCGCCGATCCGCGGGCCGAGGACGCCTTCTGGGGCGCCGGCTGACCTCGGGCGCGCACGGGCCCGGGCCGGTCTCGACCCGCCCGGCCCCTCGTCGTGACCGCGGTACGCCGAGCCGGTGCACGTCGCCGACCGGCCTGGATCAGGGGAGCGCCGGTGGCGCATACTCGGGGGCGCACCTTCGGCGGCGACAGGACGGATCACCGGCATGGACGAGCTCTACGAGCGCTTTCGGGCGCGCACGCACGGAACGCCCTACACGGTGTCGCCGATGGAAGGCGGCCTGCGGCTGCACCTGGACGTCGCCGACGTGACCTGGCAGAGGCTGTTCTACCAGATGCGCATGAGCCGGGAGTACAGCATCAACCTGCGGGTGGACCCGGCCGCGCGCACCTACAGCCGGGAGCAGGTCGTGCGCTCGATGCAGTGGGTCGAGGGCATCGGCACGACGCCACGGGTGGAGTTCTCCGGCGACACCGGCCGGGGGACGCGCAAGGCGATCCACCTCGGAAGACGGCGGAGCGCCCCCTCGGCCCACGGCTACCACGTCGACTTCCAGGAGTTGGCCGAGTTGGTGGACGAGGTGATGCTCGCCGACGGCTGGACCCGCAGGATGGACCGCAGCAGCCGCATCGGCCTGATCGCCGCGGGGATCGGCGTCGCCGCCGCTCTGCTCGGCGTGGCCGTCGCCCTCATCGCCGCCCTCGCCTGAGACCCCGTGGTCCCCGGACCCCGGACCCCGGACCACGGGCGGGCGGCGCTCCCGGTCCCCTCGGTTGCCCGGCGGCGACCGCTTGTCGATACTGGCCCCATGTGCACCCGACCCGCCCACCGCGGGCACCACCACGTGTGCCCGGCCTGCCGGGTCGCGTTCAAGGACCGCGTCGACCGACCGCGCGACCGGGTGTGTCCGAACTGCACGGGAGCGCTGATCGACGCCGGAAGCGACCTGGAGGTCCCCCGGCGCGGCGACCGCGCCGGATGGCGGGTGCTGGAGGTGCTGCTGCGCGCCGGTGTCACCTTCCACGCCACGTGCTGTGACGGCCCCGGATGGCGGCCGCGCACCATGGCCCAGGTCAGGGAGCGCCTGGCCGCCGCCGAGCGTACCGGCTCCCCCGTGGCCGAGGCACTGGCCTCCGCCGATGTCGACGCGATCGGCCGCCGCCCCCGGGCGGCTCGCCGGTGATCCACGGCGGTGGGCGTCCGCTGCGGAGCCCGGAGTGCCCCTGGGGCGTGCCGGGCTCCGCCGGGTCCCGCGTCGATGTTCCGCCGGCCCCGACGCCCGGTGGCCCGGATCCGTCCCTATGACCGCTCCTGGTGGTAGTACAGGCCGGTGTCGAGTGCCAGCGTTTCCCAGGCGTCCAGCGTGACGCCCCGGCGGGCGCACTCGGCGCGGACCTCCACGGACAGCTCGAAGTCGTAGTCCTCCGGGGCGGCGAGGCGGCGCATCAGGGGGGACACCTCCTCCCGCCGCAGCCGGTCGAGCACCCGGCGCTCCTCGGCGTTCAGCGCGCAGAACCGGGACCAGCGGTGCACGATGCTCGTCTCCTGGTCCGCGATCTCGCGGTACATCGCGTAGGTCCGCTCGGTCTCACGCCACAGGTCCGCACTCGGTTCGCCCGCCCTGATCCGACTCTTCATCCGGATCATCACGGAGGCCAGGTCGAGGCTGCGCCGCCCGGGCTGCGTGAGGAACAGCTGTTCCCGGAGTTCCGCCTCGGCCGACGGACCGGCACCCGGGTCGCCCGAGGCGATCGCGTCCGCTCGCAGCAGGGCCCGCCGGAGCTGTTCCGGTGTCCCGAAGATCAGGAACTCACGGGCCGTGGAGATCGGATCGTCCGCGGCGTGGAGCAGGTTCAGCGCGGTGTTGGACCCCCGGGCCTCCCAGCGCAGTTCCCCGGGAGAACCCGCGAAGGGGTCCGACACCCCCTTGAGGTCCTTGACCCGCTGGTGCGCCGTACGGTCGGCGGTCGGCGGGATCCGGAACATCAGCGCCACACCCGGGCCCATCGCGTACAACCGCCCGTTGAGCCACCACACGCCCATCATGTTGTGCTCGTTGCGCACGGTCAGGTTGTACTTGTACAGGTCCTCGAAGTGGCGCGGCCCGAACGACAGCACAGTGTGGGCGTGCAACAGCTGCCACCCCGCCGCCTTCATGCCCGCGAGAACGGCCTCGTGCCGCCCGGACTCGATGGCGTCGGGTTTGAGCATGATGAACACGCAGTCCTTCAGCCGCATCGCCTGCGCCTCGGAGAGATGCCCGCGCACTGAGGCCCAGACGGTCTCGCCGTCGCCCAGCCGCGCAAGGTAGCTGTCCTCCAGAAGCTCTTCGGGACACGCTCCGGTCCGCTCGTCGGTCAGCGTCATCTCTTTCGTCTTCCTTCCATGATGTCGAACAGGGTCCTCTGGCACCGCGCGGCCGCGTGGTCCACCCACGGCCCGGCGAGCCCTCTCAGCCCCATGGCGTGTCCCGGTAGGTCCGAGCGTGGTAGACGAGGGGCCCCGGACCGCTGAGCCGCTCACCCCTCAGGTAGCGGCCGACGATCACCGTGTGGTCCCCCGCCACCACCTCCTGTTCGGTCGCGCACTCGCCCCAGGCGATCACGCCGTCCTCCAGCAGGGGGAGCCCGGAACCCGTGTGCCGCCAGGACGCCCCCGCGAACTTGTCCCCGTCCGTGGAGGCGAAGCGGGAGCAGAGCCGCTCGGCGCCGGCGCCGCCCATCACGTGGACGAGGAACCGCCGGCGCTCGCGCAACCAGCGCAGGGTTCGGCTGCGTTCACCGACGCTGACCAGCAGGAGCGGCGGCCGCGCGGACACACTGCACAGTGCCGTCGTGGTCAGTCCGACCGGCCTGCCGCCCTCCGCGGTCGTCGTCACGATCGCCACCCCCGTGGGGAAGGCGGCCATCACCGAGAACAGCCCCGCCGCTCCGGTCCGCACGCCCGCCGTGTCGGCGGTCCCGCCGTTGGCCCTCATGCCATGACACCCCAGGGCTGGGGGATCCTCGACGCCAGGCGCGGTCGGCTGTCGGCCCACCAGCGCACCGACCGTGCGAGCGCCGTGGCGGGGTCGTCGGCCCGTCTGGTGTGGACGAAGGGCCGGTCGAGGCTGGTGTAGCTCTCGAACATGCCCAGGAGGCGGACCACCTGGAGCTGCACGGGTGAGAGGTGCTCCTCCGCCAGGGGCAGGAAGAAGCGGTGCCAGCGCTCCGGGGCGATGAAGGGCGGAGGCGTGATGGGCGCGATGCCCCTCTCGGCACGCCACTCGTTCAGGGTCGCGCACACGGTGTCGAGGAGTTCGCCCAGCCGCAGGCAGCGGTCCCCGCCGGCGATCACCTGTGTGCAGGGCGACGACGGGGGCTCCCCGTACACGGCGTCGGTGACCACCTCGGCCACCTGGTCGACCGGAGCGAGTTCGGCGTAGCCGTCCGGAGAACCGACGACGGCCGCGGCCAGTCCCGAGACCAGGCACTGGACCAGCGTGTAGGGACCGGTGAAGCGGCCGATGGAACCGTCCGCGCGGCTCCCGATGATCAGGGGCGGGCGCACGATCGTGAGCGGTCCCCCATGGCGCCGCCGGACCAGGTCCTCGCACTCGGCCTTGGACCACTCGTATCCGTTCCGGTAGCGCCCGAAGGCGGAGGGGACGGCGTGGTCCTCGGTGTCGGTCCCGTCCGCGTAGGCGGTGGACAGGTGGATCAGGTGTGTCCGGTCGTCCACGAGGTCCAGCACGGCCTCGGCCGGGGCGATGTTGGCCGCGAGCGCTTCCTCACGGGTCATGGTCCACCGGGTCGACGCGGCCGTGTGCACGACGGCGTCCCAGTGCCCGCGCAGCCGCTCCGGCGGAGGCTGTTGCCCCATGGCCCAGGCGACCTCGTCCGGTCGGGCGGGTCTGCGCGTGGCCCGGACGAGGTCGATGTCCCCCGCGGACCGGGTCAGCGCCCGCACGACCTCCTGACCGACCACACCCGTGGTTCCGGTGACCAGGACACGCATGGCTCCGCCCTCCTTCTCGTGTGGTCGTGTCAGCACGGTGCGAGCACCAGGGTGGCGTTGTGCCCGCCGAATCCGAACGAGTTCGACACCGCCGGCGCCCGGTCGATCTCCTCCGGGCGCCCGGAGACGATCCACAGCCCGTCGGTGTCGGCGTCCGCCTTGGTGAAGTTCGTGACGGGCGGGACCAGGCCCCGGTCCGCGCAGGCGAGCGCCACGGCGGCCTCCATGGCGCCGGCGGCCCCGAGGGAGTGTCCGAGCACTCCCTTGGACGACGTCACGGGCGGCCCCGACGTCCCGAAGCAGCGGGTGATCGCGTTGGCCTCCGCACGGTCGTTGTGGACGGTGGAGGTGCCGTGCGCGTTGATGTGTCCCACCTCGTCCGGCGCCAGGCCCGCGTCGGCGAGGGCCGCGCGCATGCAGTCGGCCGCGACCGAGCCGTCCTCGCGCGGGGCCACCATGTGGAAGGCGTCGGAGTTGGTGCCGTAGCCGAGCAGCTCGCCGAGGATCGTCGTGCCCCTGGCGAGCGCGTGCTCCCATCGCTCCAGGACCAGGAACGCGGCACCTTCGCCCATGACGAACCCGTCGCGGTCGGCGTCGAAGGGCCGGCACGCCTGCGCGGGCTCGTCGTTGCGACGGGACAGCGCACCGAGCCGGGCGAAGGAGGACATGATGACCGGGGAGACGGTCGCCTCGGCTCCGCCCGCGACGACGGCGTCCAGCCGTCCGGAGCGGATCATCAGCGCGGCCTCGCCGATCGCGTTGGCCCCGCTCGCGCAGGCGGTCGTGTAGGTGAGGGCCGGACCGCGCGCGCCCAGGGAGAGCCCGATCCGCGCGGCCAGGCTGCTGGGCATGATGCGGGGCACGGTGAAGGCGGGGACCTCGCGGGGGCGGTCGCCGTGGGTGCCCATCACGTTCTCGGCCGCGGTGAGGCCGCCCGCGGCCATGCCCACCGCGACCCCGAGCCGCTCGCACGCCACCGCCCCGGCCAGCCCGGCCGCTCGCACCGCGTCCGCGGCGGCACAGGTCCCCAGGACCGCCGCGCGATCCATCTTGGACAGGTCCCGGCGGCGCAGGTAGGGCTCGGTGTCGAACTCCGGAACCCGGCTGGCGAAGGTCACCGCCAGGTCCCCGGCCACGAACTCGCCGACCTCCGCGGCGGTGGGGCCGCCCCTGAGCACGGCGTCGGCCAACTCCTCCGGGTCGAGCCCGGCGGGGGACTTGAGCCCCACGCCCGTGATCGCGACCCTGCCGCGCGCCGTCACGACACCTCCTGCAGGTGCTTGCCGATGAGGTCGACGGCGTCGCCCACGTTCTCCATGCCCATCAGGTCCTCCGCGTCGATACGGGTGCCCAGGGCCCCCTCCAGGCGGGTGCCGATCTCCATCAGCTCCAGGCTGTCGACCTCGTAGTCGACGCGCAGATCGGTCTCACGGGTGATCTCGTCGGCGGTCACGCCGATGACCTGCGCGACGCACTCACGGACGACCTCGGCCAGTTCTTCCGGTTCCATTGCTGTCCTTCCTCGTTCACCGTCGGCCGTCGGCCGCTCCGGGCGCGCGGCCCGCCAGGCCGGGCGCCGACTCGTCCAGGTCCAGGCCCGCCGGGAGCCCCAGGGCACGCCGGGCGAGGTACTGCCGGGTGGCCACCGGGGTGGGCGGGTGGAAGCGGATCGCCTGGGCGTCCCGCCACAGCCGCTCCAACGGCCCGGACCGGGAGTAGGCGGCTCCGCCGCAGGCTTCGGCCAGCGCGCCGACCGCGTCGGGGACCACGCGCAGCGCCCGCTGTTTGACGGCGAGCGCGGTGTCCACCAACCGCTCCGGAGCGGCGCCCGACTCCATGCGGCGCGCCGTGTCGGCGCACGCGGCTTCCAGGGTGAGCAGGGCCGCGACGTGGTCGCCGACGGCCGCCTGGTAGCTGGGCAGCCCGGCACGCGGGCTGTCGAGGTGCGCGATGCGCAGCCTGCCGAGCAGGTCGCCGGCGTGGCGCAGGGCGGCCTGGGCCAGGCCGAGGTAGCAGGCCGTGGCGGTGAGCGCGAACCAGATGGTCCCGGCCGCGAAGACGTCGTCGTCCTCCGACCCGGCGGGGGCCCGGTGGAACACGAGCTCGTCGGGGATCAGGCAGTCCTCCAGGACCAGCGTGTCCGAGCCCGAGCCGCGCATGCCCATCGCGTCCCAGTCCCGGACCACCCTCATCCCGGGTGCCGTGGTCGGCAACAGCGCGACGAGCACGTCCTCGGCCGCGCCCGGCCGCGCCTCGGCCTGGAGCTGGAGGCAGACCAGGTCCGCCTCCGCGGCCAGGGAGCACGGGCGCTTGGTGCCCGACACCCGCCACCCGCCGTCCACCTCCTTCGCGCGCAGCAGCGACCGGGTGGTGGACCCGCCCAGGTTCGGTTCGGCGAACGCCGAGGCGAGCAGGCGGTTCTGGGTGGCGATGGCCTCCATCAGCAACCAGGAGGTGTCCGTGCGCCGCCGCCAGTGCTCCACCATCAGACCGACCGAGAACAGGTGCATGTTGAGGGCGACGGCCAGCGCCGGATCGGCCGCCCCCAGGGCTCGCTGCATGGCGCAGCACCGCACCAGGCCGGCTCCGCCTCCGTGGAACTTCTCCGGGACCGGCCGGCCCGGCCAGTCCAGGGAGCGCAGCAGGTCCAGGCTCTCGCGGGCTGGCACGCCCGCGCGGTCGGACTCCTGTGCCCGTCCGGCGATCGCGGTGAGCGCCTGTTCGGGCAGCTCTGGCTCCACACTCGGCCACAGTCCGTCGAAGGGGTCGGAGAGGGCGCTCATCGCACCGCCTCCCGGGGCCGTACGCCCTCCAGCGCGGACCGGGCCTCGCTCAGCGCGGCGGCCAGCATCTCCAGGGCGGCGCGCACGTCGTCCTCCGTGGCGACCAGCGGCGGCAGCAGCCGCAGGGTCCGCGGCCGGCTGAGGCACGGGGAGACCAGGAGTCCGTGCCGTGCCAGGGCCACGATCACCTCTCCGGCGTGTTCGGGACTGGTGAAGTCGAGGCCCCAGATGAGTCCGCGTCCACGGACCTCGGTCAGGACGTCGGGGAAGTCCGCGCACAGACCCACGAGCCCGCGCCCGATCGACTCGGCGATCAGGGCGCCGTTCTCGGCGTGGTCCTCGACGGCCCGCAGAGCCGCCGGCACCGCCGCCATCGCCAGGGGCTGTCCGCCGAACGTGGAGGTGTGCAGGAACGGGTCGTCGAGGAGCGGCTGGTAGAGCCGGTCGGTGCAGACCGCGGCCGCGACCGGCATCACGCCGCCGCCCAGAGCCTTGCCCAGCAGGACCGCGTCGACCTCCAACCCGCTGCCCAGCGCCGCCGAGCGCTCCCCCGTACGGCGGAGCCCGACCTGGATCTCGTCGGCGACGGTGAAGGCTCCCGCCGCGCGGGCGTCGGCGCACCAGGCGGCCAGGACGTCCTCCCGCAGGGGGACGACCCCGTGTTCACCCTGGACCGGCTCGAACACGACCGCGGCCAGATCGCCCTCGCGGGCCACGCGGCCCACCGCCGCGGCGTCGGCCGGGTCGACGTGCACGACTCCGCCGAGCAGGCCCTCCAGCCCGGTCCGGAACCGTTCCTGGTGGGTGAGCGCGAGCGCGCCGAGGGTCTTGCCGTGGTAGGCGCCCTCCACCGCGACCACCGTTCGTCTGCCGGTGACCAGACGGGCGAGTTTGACCGCCGCCTCGACGACCTCGGCGCCGCCGGTGCCGAAGTAGACCCGGTCCAGCGGTGATCCGAGGTAGCCCGCCAGCTCCTCGGCCGCGGCCGCGGTGAGGGGGTTGCCCAGGGAGCGCGTGGCGACGGGCATCTCGTCGAGCTGCCGGCGCACGGCGTCGACGACGGCCGGGTGCCGGTGCCCGAGCAGCGTGACCGCGTAGGAGCCGAAGTCGAGCACGTCCCGGCCGTCGGAGAGCCGGACCCGGCACCCCTGGCCCCTGACCTCGACCGCTCCCTGGCCGGCGAATTTGCCCGCGAGCGCGAGGGAGGGCGACATGTGCCTGCGCAGTCGACGGTAGGTGGTGGCGGCCAGCCCCGGCGGCGCCGTGTCCGGCGTCACTTCCCGACCTCCGAGGCGTCGCGGGCGCGTGTGCCGAGGCGCCGCAGGATCGCCTGTGAGTTGTCCTCCAGCGCACGCGCCGCCACCGGATTGAGCATGTCGCTCATCATGGGGATGCCGATGTCGAACTCCACGTGCAGCTGCGCGTTCGTCCCCTCCGGGACGGCGGTGACCTGCCAGTACCCGGTGAAGTAGGCCAGGTCGCCCTCGGTCTGGTGGAAGTCGATCCGCTTGCGGGCGGTGTCGATGGACTCCTCTTCCTCCCATTCGAGCTCGGAGCCCTTGAGGAGCACGGACCAGCGGCTGACGCGCCGGTCCCCCTCCCAGGAGATCACCTTGATCTCCCGCACCTCGTCCATGTAGCCGGCGTAGGACTCACTGTCGAGGAGGGCTTCCCACACCTCCTCCGGGCTCGCCCCGGATGTATGGCTTGTCGTGACGGTCGGCATCTTGGGGGCGCCTCTCCTGTTGCTCTGCTGACGGGTCCGGCGTCCGGACCGCCGGGAATTCTTTTCACGGAAATGCGGGGAACCATATCCATTCCAGGAACCGCTCCAGCGATACCGTCCCCTACCTTGCAAACCCATCATGCATGACCCCGCCTTCCCGTCGTCCACCCCCAGTCAACCACCCGGTAACCCACCAGTAAGACCAGGGTAATTTGACGTACACAGTTCGCGAACAACTGATGAGGGATTCCATGTTTCCCCTGATCAGTGCCCTCATCAGGCATGATCCAACGAGAAACAGGGCGCGCCAGCGACCTTGTTTCCGGCATGGGAAAAGTGTCATGCCTACTGTTACCCTTTTGCTCGATGGGCATTGTCGCCACACCACCCATCACAAACACGCAGACCACTCCCCCGCGGTTCAGGAACACGAACACGGAAAGGGGAGACGGAACGTGTCCACCGAACGCGAAGAAGAGGGGGACCTCGTGTCACCGAGTCTCAGTGAGGCCCTGAAAAAGGTCGGGGTCACACCGGAGCAGCTGGCGCAGGCGGGGGGAAGCGTCCTGACGTCGGGGCCCGCCTACCTCGTCGGATCACTCGCCCACGGCCTGGGCAACAGAGGAAGCGACATCGACGTCCAGGTGTTCACGGAGGAGGCCGAGCGCCCGTCTCCTCCGTTCCTGTTCTTCATCGGCCGCACCCCGGTCGATGTGGAGCACTACCCGGCCGCCCACGTCACCGACGTCACCGGCGAGCTCTCCGCCGTGACCGTGTCCACCGCCGTGGGCCCCATGGCCTGTGGTGCCGCCCCCGCCTCCCGTGAACTGCGGTCCCTGACTCGCTGGTGTACGGCCCTCCCGCTCCGGGAGGGGTCACCGGCCCTGCTCGACGACGGGCAGCGGTCCCTGGTGGCCGCCCACCGCAGGCGCTCGGTGCTGGACGCCCTGCTGGAGCGCTGGATGGCGGCCGAGCTGCTGGCCGCGGCGGGGCACGACTCCCCCCACGCCTGGCGCGGTTGCGGCCGAGCACTCCTGCAGCTGGCCGCCGGCACGGGGGATCGCCTGGCCATCGGCGGCAAGTGGCTCGTGGCCAGCGTCCAGCGGTCGGGGGCCGCGGAGTCGCTCGTCTCCGCGGCCGTCCGGGTCCGTGACGGCTCCGAGGTCGCGGGACTCGTCGCCGAACTCGGCCTGCCCGACCTGGACCCGTGGTCGCTGTGCCGGTTCGTCCCTCACCCCCGCAGCGAGGAGGTCAGGCTCGGCCGCGAACGGTACGTCCTGTCCGCGCACGGAGCGCTCCACGGGGGCACGTCCGACGTGCCCGCGGACGCGCCCGACGCCCGGGGGGTCGACGCCGCGGCCGCCGTCGAGGGCATCGGGGCCGGCCTGTGGGCGTTCGAGATCGACCGCGCGGCCGTCACGGCCGCACTGGACGGAGGGGAAGAGCGATGAGGAACGACGAGCGGACCGAGGACGCGTACCGGATGGCGGCTCGGGTGGCCCCTGCCGCCTGGGTGTTCATCGACGAGGTGCAGGCCACGGTGGAGGACGCCGAGGCCGCACTGGCCGACGGGGACTGGGGGACCTGCCTGGAGTCCGCGGCGGAGGCCTATACGGGGATCGTCTACTGCAGACTGATCCTCGACGGTCACCGCTCGCCCTCCGCGGGCCACGAGGTGGCGGTGTGGACCGCGCTGTCCGACTTCCCGGAGAGCCGGGCGCTCCAGCGCCTCGCGACGGGGTTCGAGGCGGACCGTTCAGTGGCCGAGCGGACCTGCGCCGACGTGCGGAGTGCCGCCGACGCGTTCGAGGCCGAACTGCCGCTGCGGCTCCCCGTCATCCGCACCGCCCAGGGCTTCTTCCCGAGCATCCGCGTGGGCGCCGACATCGAGAAGCTGCGCACACGGCTCGGTCTGGCGCCGATCGACTGGATGGAGTGGCGTCTGTGAAGCGCTCCGGCGGGGACGCCGGAGCGAGTGGCGCGCCGGGGCCACGGGGCGCCGCCGGCGACCTGCCGCCGCTGCGCCCGCACCTGCTGACCGTCGCCCTGGTCCTGACCGTCGTCGTCGCCTCGTTCGAGACGACCGCGACCGCCACCCTGATGCCCGCGGCGCTGGAGGAGATCGACGGGACGCCCTTCTACGCCTTCGTGTTCGGTGTGTTCACGCTGGCCCAGCTCGCCGCGCTCGCCGTCGGCGGATGGCTGTGCCCCACGTATGGCCCGGTGCGCACCTTCGTCCTGTCCGCGGTCCTGCACGGGGGCGGTCTGCTCGTCTGTGCCACCGCCCTCTCCCCGTGGTGGCTCCTGGCGGGCCGCGTGCTCCAGGGCGCGGGAACCGGGTTGGCGCTGATATCGGTGTACGTCCTCGTCGGATCCTGCTTCCCGGAGGAACGGCGCGGACGGGTCCTGGGCCTGGTGGCCATGGGCTGGGCGGCACCGGGGCTCCTGGGACCGCCGGTGGCCGGGGTGGTCACCGACGCGGTGAGCTGGCGGGCGGTGCTGCTGCCGGTGCCGATCGTGGAGGCGGCGATGCTGCTGGCGGTGTGGCCGGCCCTGGCCGCCGTCAGCGCCCGGAGACTGGGCCGTGGGACGGCCGCACCGCTGCGCAGCCGCCTCGCTCCGATCGCGCTGGTGAGCACGGGCGTCCTCACCGCCATGACCGCGCCCGACCTCGCCCCGACCGTCGCGCTTCCGCTCGTCCTGGTGTCGGTGGCGCTCATCGTGGTGGGCGCCCGGCCCCTGTTCCCCCCGGGGGCGCTGCGGCTGGCCCGGGGGCTGCCGTCGGCGGTCCTGCTGCGCGGACTGGTCGGCGGGCCCTGGATGGGGCTGCTGTTCGTGGTCCCGCTGGCGCTCGCCGAAGGACGGGGCTACTCCCTGTCCGCTTCCGGCGCGGTCCTGTCCTGCGGTGTCGTCGGCTTCACGATGGGAGGCGTGGTGCACAGCCTCGCCTGGGCGGCGCGCGTGGACCGCGCACGGATGGTCCTCGCGGGCATGGTGCTCCAGGTCGCCGGCATGGGCGCGGTCGCCGCCGGGATCGGGCCCGTGGCGGCCACCGCCGCCTACGTCGGTTGGGGGATGACGGGGCTGGGGGCGAGCCTCGCGGTCACCGCCCTCAACGCGAGTGTGCTCGCACTGGCGGGCGATGCCGACAGGGGCGGCGCCACGTCCGCCATGGCGGTCGGCGACGCGACGACCGCGGCGGTGGTCTCCGGTCTGGCCGGGGCCGCCATAGCCGTCTGGGGGTCCACGGGTCCGGCCGCGGTCACGGCGGCGCAGACGGTCCTTCTCGGGACCGCCGCCGCGCTCGTGCTCCTGATGCCGACCGTCCACCGCCTGCGGCCCGGAGCGGCGGCGAGCACGGATCAGGGCGCGTCGCCGCGGGCCCGGGGGTGAGCGCGGACGCGCCGACGGGCCTACTCCGGCCGGTTCCTCCCGCGGCGGCCGCGCCGCCGCTCCTCACGCACGGCCGTGATCCGGTCCCGGTCCAGGGTGTCCAGCGTCCCGTCCGCCCGCGCCCTGCGGACGGCCCGCGCCCGAGCGGCCCCCCACCAGGCGAGCCCCACCAGTGGGGCGGCCACGACGGCGGCCCACCAGAGGGAACCGGTGGTCCGGCGTTCCCGTGTACTGCTCACGACTCTGTCTCCTCTCGGAAGGGGGCGGTGCCCGGCGCGGGCTCGGCCGGGGGCTCGTACTCCAGCCCCAGCATCGAGCAGAGGTCGGCCAGGCAGTTCTCGAAGATCGGTGTGACGTCGGAGTAGGCGAAGTCCAGCTGTCTGAACACCTCCATGCACAGCAGCCCGTAGAGGCGTATCCAGCAGGACAGGAACACATGGGCCGCTCCGGGCGGGAGCCTGCCGTCGAGCATGCCCGAGTAGCGGACCATCTGGTCGCGCAGGGAGTCGGGCAGGTCCTCCGTCTCCGGGACACCGAAGGGGCTCTTCTCCCACAGCCGCACGACCTCGTCGAGGAAGACCTGCTCGAAGTTGAGTCCGGCCAGGAGCCGAGGCGACCGGGCCTCGGGCTGGTCCGGCCCCGGGATCGGACTGGCGAACATCCAGTCGAACTCGGCCGGGTGGGCGGTCACCCACGACCGCATGGCCCGGCACATGCCCAGCAGGCGCCGTGAGGAGTCCTCCTCGGAGTAGGCGTGGCGCGCCTTCTCCATCACCTCGCCCAGCTCCTGGTAGAAGTCGGCGGTCACGGCTCCGACCAGTTCCTCGTGACTCGAGTAGTAGCGGTACAGCGCCGGCCCGCTCATCCCCATCTCCCGTGCCACGGCGTTGATCGTGACGGCCGCGGACCCCTGGCGGACCAGCAGCCCGTGGGCGACGGAGCGGATCTCGACCAGGGTGGCTTCGCGTATCCGCTCGCGCCTGTTCATCGCCGGTGCCGCCATCTCTACCTCCACCAGAACCGTGTGACTGATACTAGAGACCCTATCGCAAACTAGAAGCATTAACTATAGTGATAGTGTCTAACGTAAGATGTGACGGGACGGCGGTCGAACGCACCGTCCCCCTGTGTGATTGGAGTTCTCCGATGGAGAAGCACCTCACGTCCTCGCCCCGCCGTTCCTCCCGGAACCCCCTCGTCCGCCACTTCTCGCAGTTCAACGACGAGGGGACCGTGACCGAGGCGGAACTGGTCACGCCTTCCCTGCGGCGCATCCGCGTGGAGTCCCCGGCCCTGGCCGAACGGCCCTACACGCCGGGGCAGCACGTCAGGATGGAGATCAACGACCCGCTGTCGCTGTACGGCATCCTGCGGCCCTCGCAGACGCTGCGGACCTACACGATCTGGGACCATTCCGCGGACGAGGGCTACTTCGAGATCCGCGTCCACCTGTACGACGGCGAGGGGATCGGGTTGAACTGGGCCCGCACCGTCGAGCCGGGGGACAAGGTGGTCTTCTGGGGGCCCATGGGCGACTTCGTCGTCACCGACCCGCCCCCCTTCCTGCTCTTCGTCGGCGAGGAGACGGCGTCGGCCGCCTTCGGCCCCATGATCCGGGCGCTGCCGCCCGGTGTGGACACGCATGTCGTCACGCAGAGCGAGTCGCCCGATCACGACGTCCCCATCCCCCACCCCGCCGCGGGCACCATCCGCGTCCACCGGTCCCACCGCGACGGGGCCTCTCCCGTGTCCTCCGCGGACATGGTCGCCGCCGTGGCCGGGACCCCGCTGCCCGACCGTCCGGGCCGCGCCTACGTCGCAGGCGAGGCCCGGACCTGTCAGATGGTCCGCGACCACCTCGTCAAGGTGAGGGGGTGGGAGCGCACCGACATCCGCACCAAGCCCTTCTGGGTCCCCGGCAAGCAGGGACTGCACTGAGTCACACCCCGAAGGACGGCGTGGCCGGCGAGGGCCGGAAGAAGCCTCCCCCGGAGCCACGGGTGGTGTCGATGGTGAGGGTGGTGAAACGGTTGGCCCCTCCTCCCCATCCCGGTCTGTCACGCAACAGCTGCACGTGGGCCACCGCGATCACGAGCAGGGGGACGCTGGAGGGGCCCTCCCCCAGTTCCTCGACGAACTCCAGAAGGGGGTCGGCGGCATGGTGGAGGTCATCGAAGACGGTGACCATGGGGCGGTCGTGCGCCGCGCCCAGGAGGAAGTAGCGGAGCATGCCCCAGGGCTCCTTCGTGCTCGCCCGCGTGGCCCCGGGCGCTCCCTCCTGGGCGGACTGATCGGAGAACGTGCGCACGAGGCGCTCGATGTCCATCGGCGCGGGCAGCGCCGAGGACCCGCCCGTACCGTGCTCCGGCAGCGCACCCAGGCACGCGGCGGGCAGGGCTCCCGCCGTGTCCGACCGACAGGCTTCGAGGGCCCTGCCCATGAGGATCCGTGCGTCCCAGGCGTGCTGCGAGAAGCAGTGTTCGAAACCCGTGAGGAGGCGGTCGCGATCGTCCTGCGACTCCCACAGGAGAGTCACGAGATGGGGCGTACGGTACTGACGGACCCAGTCCAGCAACCCGCCGAGGAACAGCAGCTCGGGCTGGTGCTCCGCGGAGTCCGCCCGGGCCCCCTCGGCGCGGCGAGCGGTCCGGACACGGCGCACCGTCCAGCACGCGACGCGACCGCCGTCGGCCGGGGCGTAGTCCACCTCGGCCCGTGTGGCCTCCCAGGTCCTCTCGCACACGCGTATCCGTCCGGTGGAGGCGACGCCGAGGATCTCCTGGCACCGGGCCGCCAACGCGTCGGCGCGGCCCCCGTCCCCGCTGCCGGCCGTCGCCACGGCCGCGCTCAGGTGGATACCGGCCGGTGCGCCATCCTCGACGGCCGCGACCGCGGCGCGGACCGCACGTACGGCGTGGTCGGCGGGGCCTCCGTCGGATGCGCCCTCGAAGGACACCAGCCAGGAGCCGTCCTCGTACTCCGCCACCCTGCCCGCGAAACGCCGCACCCCAGCGTGCATCCGCTCGGCCACCAGACCGCGCAGGCGTTCCGAGTACGCCGCCCTGCCCCCCTCCCTCGCCGGGTCGGCGCGGACCAGCAGGACACTCGACGCCGGCTCCTCCCGGGGTGCGGGGGCCGACGCCTCGGGGCGGGCGGGCCCCGGCGCGGATCCGGCCGCGCCCGTCCGGTTCCGTACCCGGACGAGCCCCTCGCCCCCACGACCCGACGCGGAACGCCCGCTGAGGACCGGCGCCGGCTCGCGCCACTCCCGCCCGGCCGGGAACTGCAGCGACGGGTCCTGGTTGAGGATCGCCTGCTGGAGCTCCTGCAGCTCGCGCCCCGGTTCCAGTCCCAACTCCTCGACCAGGGCCTGGCGGACCCGGCCGTAGACGTTGAGCGCCTCGGCCTGGCGCCCGCACCGGTAGAGCACGGTCATCAGCTGCCCGGAGAAGCCCTCCCGCAGCGGCTCCTCCTCCACCTGGGCCTCCAGCCGGCCCAGCACGGCACGGTGCCGGCCGCAGTCGAGCTCGGCCTGGAAGTAGTCCTCCAGGGCGTCCAGGCGCGAGTTCTGCGCGGTGGCCAGCTCAGGCCAGGAGAGTCCCACCTCGACGAGGTCGGAGAGGACGGGGCCCCGCCACAGGTCCAACGCCTGTCTGAGGATGCCGGCCGCCTGCTCCGGGGACCCCGACACCAGTTCGGCCCTGCCCTCGGCGAACTTCTGCTGGAAGACGTGCAGGTCGACGTCGTCGACATTGACGCGCAGCATGTAGCCGGGCGTCTGTGTCACCAGAGCGACGGACCCCGTGTGCGGTCCGTGCGAGGAGAGCACTCCGCGCAGGCCCCACACGGCGTTCTGGAGGATCTTGCGCGCGGTCACGGGTGCGGCTCCCGTCGGCCACAGCGCCTCGACCAGCCGACTCGTCGCGACGACGCGGTTGGCGTTCAGAAGAAGGAATCCGAGGGTCGCCCGTTGCTTGATCCCGCCCAGAGCGACTCGCCCCTCCCGGCCTGCCAACTCCAACGGTCCAAGTACCTGAAATCGCAAATCAACTCCTCATCAACGGGTGTCGGCAATTCGCTTCAGTCGATACTCCATATCTCGGGAACCCTCGATCCCCGGACGACCGGACTCCTCTCCCATGACCAGGTGAAACTCGTCGACAACGGCAGGGACACCGCCCACCGCCCCCGGAACACCCGAACGGCTTCGCCGGGGGCCGATACCGAAACCTGCGGTAACACGCGTCTTCCGCTTGGACAGGTGGGTCGGCGCAGGGATCCACAGAAAGTTGAATATGGAACTATCGGCAGGCGGCGAAGGAGGAGGCGACCAAGGCCGCACCGACGCCGGACAGTGGCGGCTCGCACTGACCCCGCAAGCGCCTGACCAGGAATGGAACACGAAGACGAACGCGCCGTTCCACCTCCGTCAAGATCATTGTCAGACCGCGTTCAGGGGGCCACACCGTTAGTGCCCATCACATAAGTTTATAGACCTTTCTCGTCCTAATACGCAAGCACACCAACGGCGACACCCGACCCCTCGAAGTGCGCACGCTGGGCCGAACGTGCGTCACCAAGAGCCACACGCGCCCCGCGGAATCAAGTCGAACGCGCCTGACCTGCACGTCCAGCAGGCGAGAACATGAATTAAGCATCACATAAAGCAAGCAGTCAATCACAAGGAGAAGCAAAGGACCGTGCGCATATATTTGCACACGGTCCAGATCCGGCCACCACACGGCCGAAATACGCGAGAAACACTCAGGTTCTGCGGCCACCCGGCACGACATATCGCTTGTACACGAGTTCCCGCAACACGTCGTCACCGCCCTCGACTATCGAGATATAACGCATATCGCGCATGAGCTTTCCGATCGGTGACTCCTGCGTGTATCCCAGACCACCGAACATCTGCGAACCGCTGTCGACCACCTGCCATCCCGCCTGACCGCAGAACATCTTGGCGGTCACCGCCTGTTTGACCGTGCCCTGGCGGGCCAGACGTGCCGCCGCGTCGGGGGACTCCCTGATCTCGTCGAACTCGCGTGCCGCGGCTCGGCAGTGGCTGCGCATGACGTCGATCTGCATCTCCATCTGCCCGAGTTTCGCGGCGAACACGGGGTTGGCGGCCAGCGGCGCCCCTCTCAGCCTCTTGTCACGGGCGTACTCCAGGCACAGGTCCCGGATCCGCCGGGAGATCCCGAGGGCCGTGGTCGCGATCAGGATCCGGCTCGCGTTGAGCCCGATCTCCAACAGGCGCAGCCCCGGGCCGGCCAGCGCGTTGCCCACGGGCACCCGGCACTCGCGCAGGCTCACCTGGTAGGTGCCGGAGGAACGGAGTCCGATCATGTCCCAGCGCTTGACGACATGGACCCCCGGCGTGTCACGAGGCACGACGATCGCCCCGTAGGAGTCCGGGTCCGTGGACGATCGGGCGATGACGACGAGGAAGTCCGCGAACCCGGCGTTGGTGGAGAAGTACTTCTCCCCGGTGACGACCAGTTCGTTCCCGTCCCGCGTCACCGTGGTCTCGATGTTGGCCAGTTCGCTCCCGGCCGCCATCTCACTGCCCAGCGTCGCGCAGAACGATCCCCGCTCCCCCATCGGTGCGAGGCAGCGCTCCTTGAGTTCGTCGGAGCCGTACAACTCGACCATCGTGGTGCCGAGGATCGAGATGAACAGGGTGAAGGCGGCTCCCGCGTCACCGTAGGACAGCTCGCTGGTGATGTCGACGCCGTCCACGAGCGAGAGCCCCCGACCGCCGTACTCCTTGGGCAGCCACCAGTTGGCCGCTCCCGTCCGGGCGAACTCCTGGTAGATCGGTAGTGGCGCGGTCTCCAAGGAGTCGAGGTAGGCCTGTCGGGGCACCAGATGCCTGGCCGTGAACTCGCGCACGTCCGCCAGGATCTCCTCGCTCATACGGTGCTCTCCGTCCCGCCGGCGCGCACGGGGAGCAGGGCCTTCAGGTCCTCGGCGACCAGTTCGGCCACCTCCGACAGGGCCCCGTCGATGAAGAAGTGGCCTCCCTCGAAGACCTCCATCCGAGCCGGCCGTGCGCTGTGCCCGTTCCAGGCGCGCACCAGCTCCACCGGCGCCACCGGGTCGGCCCTGCCGACCAGCATCGTCATCGGCACGTCCAGGGGCTCCCCGGGCGTCCACGCGTAGGTGCGCAGCGCACGGTAGTCGGACCGCAGGGCGGGCATGACCATGGCGCGCAGGTCGGGATCGTCGAAGACCGCCTCGGCCGTGCCGCCGAGGTCGCGCACGTGCGCGACCAGTTCCTCCTCGTCCGTGTGCTGATCGGCGACCGTCGGCCCGACCCCCGGAGCGGCGCGCCCGGACACGAACAGCCGCACGGGCAGGGGCGACCCGCGACGCACCAGGTGCCGGGCGGTCTCGTAGGCGACCAGCGCACCCATGCTGTGCCCGAAGAAGGCGAAGGGACGGTCGGACTCCTCCGCGGCGAGGGCACGGGCGACCATCCCGGCCAGGTCGACGATGTCGCCCACCCCCGGTTCGGACCTGCGGTCCTGCCTACCGGGGTACTGCACTCCCGCCACGTCGATGCCCGCGGTGTCGGCGAGGCGGCGGGCGAGTGGGACGTAGTAGCTGGACGCTCCCCCCGCGTGCGGGAAGCAGATGAGGCGGACGCCGCCGTCCACGGGCGGCGCGAGCCTGCGAAACCACGTTCTCTCCATGTCCGTCCTTTCCTGTGCGATGCGTGCGGGGCCCGCGGCTTCAGGCCCCCGGCTCCGGAACCGGCGGGAAGTAGCCGGTCTCGACGAAGAAGTCCACGTACGTGTCGATGAGGTCCGTGGTCGGCTCCGGGCACCGGAGTCCGACCGCCGCCAGCAGCTCGTCGGTCTCGGAGGTGTCGAATCCCGGAAAGCGGACGGCGGAGTCCATCGCGAGCAGCTCGAAGGAGTCCAGCAGCGGGTTCATCGCGTTGCCCCGGTCCGCGCGGACACGCTCCCTCCACGGTCCGCGGTCCAACTCCTCCAGCCGGTATCCGCGCTCGCCCAGGCGGCGGACGAGTTCCGCGAAGCCCACACCGGCCGGGTTGTACAGGTGGAAGTCGCGGCCGCGGGACCGGGGGTCGCGGGACAGGTGCACGATGGCCGCGCCGACGTAGTCGACGGGTGTCAGGTGGACCTCGCCGGTCAGGGAGCTCGGCACGCACTCCGCCTGGAGGAGCCCGCGCAGGCTCAGCCAGACGAAGTCCCGGGTCTGGCAGGCGCCGTTGACCTCGTCGCCCGAGATCACGTCGACGCGGTAGACGGAGACCGGCACCCCGCGCTCCCTGGCCAGGCCGATGACCTGTTCGGCGACCCACTTGCTCTGGACGTAGCCGGTGGGCAGCGCCTCTCCCGGCCCCGTACGGTCGGTGGTCTTGACGGCCGGGAGCGCCTGGGCCCCCGCGTCGGGTGCCGCCTCGGGTGAGAACACACCGGTGGTGGAGACGTGGTGCACGGGGACGGCCCGGTGGCGGGTGGCGAGCCGCAGGACCTCCCTGACCCCGCCGACGTTGACCGCGCGCAGTTCGCCGTAGGGGAGGAGCCAGTTGACCGAGGCCCCCGCGTGGTAGATCGCGTCCACGGTGGCGGACAGGGCGTCGAAACGCTCCTCGCCCAGGCCCAGGAGCGGGGCGGCGAGGTCTCCGGGGACCACCTTCAACCGGTCGGGGTCGATCTCGTCCCAGACGCGGTACCACCGCAGGTTCTCGCGCAGCCGTTCCGACGCGCCGGCCTCGTCGTCGCCCCGCACCAGGCAGTGGATCCGGGCCCGGGTGCTCCGCATCAGGTCGCGGAGCAGGAACGCGCCCAGGAATCCCGTCGCACCGGTCAGCAGGACCTCCCGCGGCTCCTCGTCCACGGGGACGGCCTCTCCCGACGGCCGGATGTCGTCGGGCAGGTGGATCTCGGCGGCGAAGTCGACCGCCGAGCGCGATGGCCCGTCCGCCCGGGAGGAGGTCTCCACCAGCCGGGTGCGCAGGTAGGCGGCCAGGTCGCTCGGCGTGGGATGGTCGAAGACGACGGTGGGAGCCAGCCGCAGCCCGGTGGCCGATTCCAGCCGGTTGCGCAGTTCGACGGACGTCAGCGAGTCGAAGCCCAGCTCGGGGAAGGGCGACGAGGAGGCCAGGGCGCCCGGATCGGTATGGCCGAGGACCTCGGCCACCTCGGTCCGGACGGCGTCGAGGACGATCCGGAGCTGTTCGTGCTCCGCCCTCCCGTGGAGGAGTGCGGCCAGCCGCCTGCGCCCGGAGTCGGCGTTGCGCGCCGCGGGGCGGACGGTGCGCCGCGCCAGACCGGTGAGGACGAGCGGAATCCGGTCGGGGTGCTCGCGCAGCACCGAGAGGTCCATGGGGGCGGCCACGAGGGCGGGCTCGCCCAGCGCGAGCGCCGCGTCGAGCATGGCCGTGCCGTCCCCGGGGAGGACGGGGCGGAAGCCGGCGCGTGCGATGCGGTTGAGGTCGACCTCTCCCAGGTGCCCGGTCATGCCCGTCTCCTGCTTCCACAGGCCCCACGCCAGCGACGTCGCCGGCAGGCCCTGGTCGGACCTGTACCGGGCCAGGGAGTCCAGGAAGGCGTTGGCGGCGGCGTAGTTGGCTTGGCCGGGGCCGCCGATCACGCCCGCGATGGACGAGAACAGCACGAACGCCGTCAGGTCGGCGTCCAGGGTGAGCTCGTGCAGGTTCCAGGCCGCGTCCACCTTCGGACGCAGGACGCGGTCCACCTGCTCCGGGGTCAGGCCGGTCAGGACACCGTCGTCGAGGACTCCGGCGGTGTGCACCACACCGGTCAGCGGGTGCCCCTCCGGGATCCGGGCGAGTGCTGTCGCCAGGGACTCCCGGTCGGCGACGTCGCAGGCGGCGATGTCCACGGATCCGCCCATCGCCTCCAGTTCCGCGCGCAGGGCGGCGGACTCCGGGGCCTGCTCACCGCGCCTGCTGAGCAGCAGCAGGCGCTCCACCCCGTGCTCGGCGACCAGGTGCCGTGCGACCAGGGCTCCCAGGGCGCCGGTTCCACCGGTGACCAGGACCGTCCCGCGGGAGTCCCAGGACGCGGGCTCCGGTGCGCGGCCGGCGCCCGAGCCAACCTGTCCGACCCTGGGCACGCGGGCCGCGCCCGAGCGGAGCAGGATCTGCGGCTCCCCGGTGGCCACGGCGGCGGGCAGGGCCTCGGCCGAGGCGGGACCGCCGTCCGTGTCGACCAGGACGAAGCGTTCGGGCGCCTCGGACTGGGCCGAGCGCAGCAGGCCCCAGACCGCGGCCGCGCCGGGGTCGGTGACGGTGTCGCCCACGGCTCCGCTGGTCACCACCACCAGCCGGGAGTCGGCGAGCGCGTCCTCGGCGAGCCAGGACCGCAGGACGTCGAGGGTGCCGTGGACCAGCGCCCGCACACGGTCGGCCGTCCCGGTGCCGTCGGCCGGGGGCACGGGCAGGAGGACGGTCTCCGGTACCGCACCTCCGGCGACGATCCGAGCGACATCGGTGAAGGGTTCGGCGTCCGGGAGTCCCGGCAGGCTCCCCGCGGCCCCGGCCGGGGCCGGCAGCAGCCCCCAGCGCGGTGTCCGCCCTCCTGAGGGAAGGGGGCGGGGGGACCAGTCGAGGGAGAAGAGCGCGTCGTGGCCGCGCGGGTTCCGGCGTGCCGTGCGTTCGTCCGCGGGGAGGAGGGTCGGCAGTGAGCCCACCACGGCCACGGGTCCGCCCGCCCTGTCGTGGAGTACGGCGGACAGGCCTCCGTCCGTCCATGTGAGGCGGGCGCGCACCGCGACCGCTCCGGAGGCGATGAGCCGGACCCCCGCCCACTCCGCGGCGGAGGGGGCGGCACCACCGGTGGCCTCGTCGGCCTCGGCCTCGGCCGCCGCCCGGCGCACCGCTTCGAGCAGCACCGGGTGCAGGACGTAGGAGGCGGCGTCCTCGTGCAGGCCGGAGGGGAGGTCGGCCTCGACGAAGAGGTCCTTCCCCTCGGTCCAGGTACGGACCCGGGGAGTGGAGCCGCCCTCCTCCTCGTCCGGATCGGCCGGCTCGACGGGGACCGCCCCGGAAGGCGGCCATTCGACGAGGTCGGGGACCGGTTCGGGAGCAGCGACGCCCACGGTGGCCGACGCGGTGAGGGTCCAGTCGGTGGAGTCGCGGGACTCGGCCCGCGAGTGCACCGTCACCGCACGCGAACCCGCCTCATCGGCCTCGCCCACGCGCACCTGCACCAGCACACCGCCCCGCTCGGGCAGCACCAACGGCTCCGTGACGGTCAACTCCTCCAGGACCGAAGCCCCGAACTCGTCCCCCGCGCGCACCACCGACTCCACCAGCACCGCACCGGGCACCACCACACGCCCCGACACCCGGTAATCCGCCAACCACGGATGCGTGCGCAGCGACAACCGGCCGGTGAACAGCACCTCACCACCGCCGGCGACCTCCACCCCCGCCCCCAGCAACGGATGACCCGTCGCACTCAGACCCAACGCGGCCGTGTCCGCCTGTCGGTGGCGTTCCCCCAACCAGAACCGCCGACGCTCGAACGCATACGTCGGCAAATCCACCCGAGACCCACCCACGAACACCCGAGCCCAATCCACCCCCACACCACGAACAAACACCTCACCCAACGACAACAAAAACCGACCCCAACCCCCCTCACCACGACGCAACGACCCCACAAACCCCACATCAACACCACACACACCACCCGTCTGCTCCACCCCCACCCCCAACATCGGATGACCAGACACCTCCACAAAAACCGAAGAACCACCCCCCAACACACACCGCACCGCATCCTCGAACAACACCGGCTCCCGCAAACCCCTCACCCAATAACCAGCACCCAACTCCTCACCCTCAACAACACCACCCACCAAACCCGAAACAAAAGGAACCTCCGACGCCGAAGGAACAACCCCCTCCAACAAACCCAACAACTCACCCGACACCTCATCCACCAACGGCGAATGCGACGCATAATCCACATCCAACCGCCAACACCTCACACCACCCCCCTCACACCACCCAACAAACTCCTCCAACGCCCCCAACTCACCCGACACCACCACCGAACCAGGCCCATTCACCACCCCCACCCACAAACGACCAGACCACCCCTCCAAAAACCCCTCAACCTCACCCCGAGACGCACCCACCACCACCATCCCCCCACGCCCCGACAACCCCCGCAACACCCGAGAACGCACCGCCACCACACGCGCCGCATCCTCCAACGACAACGCCCCCGCCACACACGCCGCCGCAATCTCCCCCTGCGAATGCCCCACCACCGCAGACGGCACCACACCACACGAACGCCACAACGCAGCCAACGACACCATCACCGAAAACAACACCGGCTGCACCACATCCACCCGATCCAAACCCGGCGCACCCCCCACCCCCCGAACCACATCCTCCAAATCCCAATCCACCCACCCCGACAACGCACGACCACACTCCGCCATCCGAGCAGCAAAAACCGGCGAAGAATCCCACAACTCCACCGCCATCCCCACCCACTGATGCCCCTGACC
Source organism: Nocardiopsis aegyptia (assembly GCF_013410755.1). Taxonomy (GTDB): domain Bacteria; phylum Actinomycetota; class Actinomycetes; order Streptosporangiales; family Streptosporangiaceae; genus Nocardiopsis; species Nocardiopsis aegyptia. The sequence continues at coordinate 4,067,616 of NZ_JACCFS010000001.1, read as the reverse complement.
CGGAAAAACAAAAACCACACCAGGAACACCCGACACACCCTGCGAACCCCACACCACACCCGGACCCCCACCCCCGGACACCACACCCTCCAACCCCTCCAACAACTCACCCCGACCAGAACCCACCACCACACCCCGCACCGGCATCACCGCACGCGAAGACACCAACGAAAAACCCACATCAGAAACAGAAACACCCCCACCCCCCCGCACAAACCCCGCCAACCGACCCGCCTGACCACGCAAACCACCCTCAGAACGAGCCGACACCACCCACGCCACAGCAGAGGGATCGGTGACCACGGCCGGCTGGTCGTCCGGCTCCTCACGCTCCACGGGGACGACCTCCTCCGGAGGCGCCTCCTCCACGATCACGTGGGCGTTGGTGCCGCTGACTCCGAAGGAGGACACGCCCGCGCGGCGGGGGCGCTCCTCACGCGGCCAGGGACGGGCCCGGTCCAGCAACTCGACGCGCCCGGAGTCCCACTCCACGAACGGGGTGGGCTCCTCCGCGTACAGGCTCCGCGGCATCTGCCCGTGGCGCATCGCCTGCACCATCTTGATCACGCCGCCCACACCCGCGGCCGCCACACTGTGGCCGATGTTCGACTTCAGGGAACCGAGGTAGAGCGGGCGGTCCTCCGGCCGGCCCTGCCCGTAGGTCGCCAGCAGCGCCTGCGCCTCGATCGGGTCACCCAGCCGGGTGCCCGTTCCATGCGCCTCCACCACGTCCACATCCGCCGCCGACAACCCCGCGTTCTCCAACGCCTTGCGGATCACCCGCTCCTGGGAGGGGCCGTTGGGAGCGGTGAGCCCGTTCGATGCCCCGTCCTGGTTCACCGCGCTGCCCCGGACCAGCGCCAGCACCCGGTGCCCCAGACGACGCGCGTCCGACAGACGCTCCACCACGAGGAGCCCCGCGCCCTCCGACCACGACGTGCCGTCCGCCGCCGCCGAGAACGACTTGCAGCGGCCGTCCGGTGCCAGCCCGCCCTGGCGGGCGAAGTCGATGAACCCGCCCGGATCCGCGTTGACGGTCACGCCCCCGGCCAGCGCCAGATCGCATTCGCCCGCACGCAGCGACTGGGCCGCCAGGTGCAGGGCCACCAGCGATGACGAGCACGCCGTGTCCAGGGAGACGGCCGGACCCTCCAGGCCGAGCGTGTAGGAGACCCGTCCCGAGGCGACGCTGCCGAGCTTGCCCGTCATGAGGTAGCCCTGAAGCTCCTCCGGCGCGTTGAGCCCCAGGTAGCTCTCCTCCACCACACCGACGAAGACCCCGGTCGAGCTGCCACGCAGGGAGGTGGGGTCGATCCTCGCGTGCTCGACCGCCTCCCACGCCGTCTCCAGCAGAACGCGCTGCTGGGGGTCCATGGCCAGGGCCTCGCGCGGGGAGATCCCGAAGAACGCGGCGTCGAAACCGGCCGCGTCGGCGAGGAACCCGGACTCGCGGGTCGTGGTCCACCTGGCCAGCTCCTCGGGGTCCCATCCCCGGTCCGGCGGGAACTCCGTGATGGCGTCGACCCCGTCGGCGACCAGGTCCCAGAGGGAGTCGGCGTCCTCGACACCGCCCGGGTACCTGCACGCCATCCCCACGATGGCGATGGGTTCGTCATCGTGCGCCTCCAGCTCCTCGATCCGTCGGCGCGCCTTGCGCAGGTCCTCGGTGACCCACTTGAGGTAGTCGACGAGCTTCTCGGCGTCAGCCATGGGAATCCCCTGTCCTTGAGAGTCCGAAAGGTGGTGCGGTCGGTACCGTCAGTCCGCGGAGCGGCCGAGTTCGGTGTCGATGAAGTCGAAGATCTCCTCGACCGAGGCGGAGGAGATCTCCTGGGAGGACTCCTCCTCCTGGTCGCCGGTGCCGAGCCGGGTCAGCATGGTCCGCAGTCGGCGGCGAACCGCCTGGCGTTCGTGCTCGGTCGGCGGATCGGACACCAGCAGGGTGTCCACGCGCTCCAGCCGTTCCATCACCGAACCGGTCTCGGCCGTCTCCTGCGGTGCGAGCCGCTTGACGAGGTAGGCCGCGAAGGAGGCCGGCGTGGGGTAGTCGAAGACGAGGGTCGCCGGAAGCGAGAGCCCGGTGACGGAGTCGACCCGCGTCCTGAGTTCGAGGGCGGTCAGGGAGTCGAAGCCCAGTTCGTGGAACTCCTGGTCCTCGGGCACGCTCTGCGGCCCGTTCCGGCCGAGGACTCCGGCGATCTCCGTCCTGATGAGGTCGAGAAGCTCCTGGCGCCGCTCGTCCTCGGTCATCTCCGACAGGCGCTCACCGAGCGTCCGGACCTGCGGGGACTCACCCCGGACGATCCTGCGGCGCACGGTCGCGGCCAGGTTCCCCAGGAGCGGCGGCGTCCCCTCGTCGTCGGCCGCGGACCGGTTGACCCTGACGACGGCCAGGACGGCGTCGTCCCGGCAGAGCGCGGCGTCGAGGGGGCCGGTGCTCTCCTCACGGGTGAGCGGGTCGGGCCATCCGTGCCGTGGAGCGGAGGTGCCCGATCGCTGGGCGTCCTCGTCCGAGGCCCAGGGCCCCCAGGCCAGGGAGGTCGCGGGCAACCCCTCCGCCCGACGACGCACCGCCAACGCGTCCAGAAACGCATTACCCGCCGCATAGTTCGCCTGACCCGCGTTCCCCAACACACCCGCCAACGACGAATACAGAACGAACGCCGACAGATCCAGACCCCGCGTCAACTCATGCAGATTCCACGCCGCATCCACCTTCGGCGCCAACACACGCTCGAACTGCTCCCACGACAACGCCGACAACGTCCCGTCATCGACCACACCAGCCGTATGCACCACCGCCGACACCGGACGATCACCCGGCACCGCCCCCAACACCGCGGCCAACGCACCACGATCAGCCACATCACACGCCACCAACTCCGGCTCCGCCCCCAGAGCCGACAACTGCGCACACAACTCACCAGCACCCGGCGCATCCCACCCACGCCGACTCAACAACAACACATGCCGCACACCGTGCTCCGCCACCACATGCCGAGCCACCACACCACCCAGCACACCCGTCGCACCCGTCACCACCACCGTCCCCCCACCAAAACCAGACCCGGAGGCGGAGTCGGTGCGCACCCGTCGGAGCCGGGGGACCACGGCACCGTCGGCACGCACGGCCGCCTCGGTCTCGCCGCTGTCGAGGAGGGCGGACACCAGGTCCAGGTCGGGCGCCGGGGTGTCGGTGTCGACGAGGAGCAGCCGGCCGGGGGACTCGGCCTGGGCCGAACGCAGCAGACCGCGCACGGAGGCCGACGCGAGGTCGGCCGCGGACTCCGTTCCGGCGGCCGGCTCGAAGCAGACGACCATCCGGGTCCCGTCCAAGGGCTCGTGCGACAGGAACTCCCGCACCAGCCCCCGGGCCCGTGCGATCTCATGGTGGACGGTCGCCACCGGGTCACCGCGGTCCTCCACCGCCCAGCGGACGAGGACGGCGTCGACGGGAGCCCCGTCCCGCGCCGCCCCGGCGACGGCCGCCAGGTCGGGGTGGTCCGCCGCTCCGGGAACCCGTCCGCCGACAGCGGCCCAGGTACGCTGCCCCGCCCGGCCGGTCCCGGTGAACGGCACCTGGTCGACACGCGCCAGCATCCCCCCGCCGGGAACGTGCCCGGGCAGGAGCCGCTCCTCCGGAACGGCCTCCCACGTGAGGGATCCGATGCCGGCGACGAGTCCGTCGTCCTCGTCGACGAGGTCGATCCGGACGGAGTCCTCGCCGACGGGAGCCGAGGTGACCCTGGCGGCGGTGGCTCCGGCCGCGTGCAGGCGGACGTCAGTCCACCGTGTGGGCACGGCGACGGTTCCGGCGGCGGTGTCCGGGGCGAAGGCGTGCACCGCCGAGTCGAGCAGGACGGGGTGGATGCCGTACCCGGCCGCGTCGGGTTCCAGGTCCTCGGTCAGTCGGATCGCGGTGGACTCGCCCTCCAACGGCGTCCATGCGCCCGTGCCGCCGCCCAGAACGCCCCGGGCGGTGAGGGTCCAGTCGGTGGAGTCGCGGGACTCGGCCCGCGAGTGCACCGTCACCGCACGCGAACCCGCCTCATCGGCCTCGCCCACGCGCACCTGCACCAGCACACCGCCCCGCTCGGGCAGCACCAACGGCTCCGTGACGGTCAACTCCTCCAGGACCGAAGCCCCGAACTCGTCCCCCGCGCGCACCACCGACTCCACCAGCACCGCACCGGGCACCACCACACGCCCCGACACCCGGTAATCCGCCAACCACGGATGCGTGCGCAGCGACAACCGGCCGGTGAACAGCACCTCACCACCGCCGGCGACCTCCACCCCCGCCCCCAGCAACGGATGACCCGTCGCACTCAGACCCAACGCGGCCGTGTCCGCCTGCCGGTGGCGTTCCCCCAACCAGAACCGCCGACGCTCGAACGCATACGTCGGCAAATCCACCCGAGACCCACCCACGAACACCCGAGCCCAATCCACCCCCACACCACGGACGAAGAACTCACCCAGCGCCCCGGCGACCGAGGCCGCCTCCGCACGCCCCCGCCGCAGCAATGGCACCAACGACCCCGCACCATCCCCGACCAGGCACCCCGGCACCAGCGCCGACAGCACACCGTCCGGACCCAGCTCCACGAAGTCGGTGACCCCCTGCGACTCCAGGAACCGCACCCCGTCCATGAACCGCACCGCACCGCGCACATGCTCGGCCCAGTAGTCCGGAGAGGACAACTGCTCCCGGGTCGCCTCCACACCGGTCACGTTCGACACGACAGGGACGGTCGGAGCACCGAACTCGAGTCCGGCGACGATGGTGCGGAACTCCGACAACACACCGTCCATATGCGCCGAATGGAACGCATGACTCACCACCAACCGCTTCACACGACGCCCACGACCACGCCACAGCTCCCCCACCTCCCCCACCGCATCCGCATCACCCGAGACCACCACCGACTCCGGACCGTTCACACCCGCCACCGACACCGAAGCCCCGCGCCCCTCCAACGACGCCACCACCTCGGCCTCACCCGCCTGCAGAGCCACCATCGCCCCACCACCACGAGCCGCCTGCATCAACCGCCCACGCGCCACCACCAACGCCACCGCGTTCGGCAGATCCAACACACCCGACACATGCGCCGCCACCACCTCACCCACCGAATGACCCAGCAGGAAATCAGGCCGCACACCCCACGACTCCACCAACCGGAACAGCGCCACCTCCACCGCGAACAACGCGCACTGGGTGAACACCGTCTGATCCAACAACCCCGCCGCCTCGGACCCCTCCTCGGCGAACAACACCTCCCTCAACGGACGATCCAACAACCCGTCCATCCGCGCACACACCTCGTCCAACGCCCGCGCGAACACCGGAACCGACCCGTACAACTCACGGCCCATCCCCAACCGCTGCGAACCCTGACCCGTGAACAGAAACGCCGAACGCCGCACCCGCGAACGACCACCCACCACCACATGGGGCACCTCACGGCCCTGACCCAACGCCTCCAACCCCGCCAACAACTCACCACGGTCACCACCCCACACCGCGGCCCGAAACTCCAACCCCGCCCGATGCACAGCCAACGACACACCCACATCGGAAGGGGACAGATCGGCACGCGCCCGCACATGCGCGGCCAGCCGCTCCGCCTGGCCGCGCAACGCGCTCTCTGACCGGGCGGACACCACCCACGGCAGCTGCGGCAGCGGCTCCGCTCCGGTTCCGTCCCCCGTGAGCGTCGCGGACTCCGGCCGCTCGGCCGTCGCCGTGGACACCGGTGCCTCCTCCAGGACCGCGTGGGCGTTGGTGCCGCCGATACCGAAGGAGGACACACCCGCGCGTCGGGGGCGCTCCCCGCGCAGCCAGGGACGGGCGCGGTCCAGCAGTCGCGCCCGGCCCGCGTCCCAGTCCACGAACGGGGTGGGCTCCTCCGCGTGCAGGCTCCGCGGCATCAGCTCATGGCGCATCGCCTGCACCATCTTGATCACGCCGCCCACACCCGCGGCCGCCACACTGTGGCCGATGTTCGACTTCAGGGAACCGAGGTAGAGCGGGCGATCCTCGGGGCGGCCCTGCCCGTAGGTCGCCAACAGCGCCTGCGCCTCGATCGGATCGCCCAACCGAGTCCCGGTCCCGTGCGCCTCCACCACGTCCACATCCGCCGCCGACAACCCCGCGTTGCCCAGCGCCTCACGGATCACCCGCTCCTGGGAGGGGCCGTTGGGAGCGGTGAGCCCGTTCGACGCCCCGTCCTGGTTCACCGCGCTGCCCCGGACCAGCGCCAGCACCCGGTGCCCCAGACGACGCGCGTCCGACAGACGCTCCACCAGCAGCAGACCGACGCCCTCGGACCACACGGTGCCGTCCGCGCCGGCCGAGAACGGACGGCACCGCCCGTCCACCGACAACGCGCGCTGACGACAGAACTCCACGAACGACAACGGAGTGGACATGACGGTCGCGCCGCCGGCCAGCGCCAGATCGCACTCGCCCTGGCGCAGCGCGTTCACCGCCATGTGCAACGTCACCAACGACGACGAACACGCCGTGTCCACCGCCACCGCCGGACCCTCGAACCCGAACGTGTACGCCACCCGGCCGACCGCGATGGCGCTGGAACCGCCGTTGCCGAAGTACCCCTCCACCTCGGCGGGGAGATCGGCGAAACTCAGCGCTCCGTAACCCTGGAACCCGACTCCGGCGTAGACGCCGGTTCGCGACCCCCGCAACGACGGAGCCGGAATACCCGCGTCCTCCAACGCCTCCCACACCGTCTCCAACAACAACCGCTGCTGCGGATCAGCCGCCAACGCCTCACGCGGCGACATCCCGAAGAACTCCGGATCGAACCGATCCGCGTCATACAGGAACCCGCCCCGATCCACATACGACTTCCCCAACGCATCAGGATCAGGATCGAACAACCCCTCCAGATCCCAACCCCGGTTCTCCGGAAACGGCCCCACCGCCTCCCGCTCACCCTCCACCAACCGCCACAGACCATCCGGCCCCTCGACACCACCAGGGAACCGACACGCCATCCCCACCACAGCGATCGGCTCCCGAGCCGAACCCTCCACCTCACTCAACCGCCGACGCGCCTCCCGCGCATCCGCCACAGCCTTCCGCAGGTACTCGCGCAGTTCCTTCTCATCAGCCACGTGCTTCCACCTTCTCGACAGACAAGCGTGTGAGGTCGGTCCGGACTACTCGGTGCCGTCGATGAACGCGAACAGTTCCTCGTCGCTGGCGGACTCGATGTCCTCGTCGGCCGTGTCGTCCCGGAGCGCGGAGAGCATGTGGTTGAGCTGCTCGGTGATCCGGCGGCGGACATCGGTGTCGATGCCGTCCGCGTCCAGCGCGTCGATCCGGTCCTTGAGCCGCCCGAGGTCGTCGAGGAACGGGTCGGCCGGAGCCGCCGCCTCGTCCACCACGATCCGGTCGAGCAGATACGCGGCGAGTGCCCGGACGGAGGGGTGGTCGAAGACGACGGTGGCCGGCAGCCGCAGACCGGTCTCACCGTTGATCCGGTTGCGCAGCTCCACCGCGCTCAACGAATCGAAACCCAACTCCTGGAACGCCCGGTCTGGATCCACCTCCGTGTGGTCGGCGAAGCCGAGCACCCCGGCCACGTAGGCCTGCACCAGGTCGGTGAGCGCGCGTTCCCTGTCCTGCGGGGCGAGCCCGGCCAGGCGCTGGGAGAGCGTCGGCCCGTTCCCGGCCGAGTCCTGGCGGACGGGTCGGCGGACCAGTCCGCGCAGGAGCAGCGGCGGATCCGTCTTCCGGTTGCGCAGCGCGCCCGTGTCGAGGCGGGTGACCGCCAGCACGGCGTGTTCCGTGCCGAGGGCCGTGTCGAACAGGGCCAACGCGTCGTCCGTGGCGAGCGGGAGGAGCCCGCTCCGTGACAGCCGGCTCCGGTCGACCTCGCTCAGGTCACCGGTGATGGCGCTGCTCTCCTCCCACAGCCCCCAGGCCAGGGAGGTCGCGGGCAACCCCTCCGCCCGACGACGCACCGCCAACGCGTCCAGGAACGCATTACCCGCCGCATAGTTCGCCTGCCCCGCGTTCCCCAACACACCCGCCAACGACGAATACAGAACGAACGCCGACAGATCCAGACCCCGCGTCAACTCATGCAGATTCCACGCCGCATCCACCTTCGGCGCCAACACACGCTCGAACTGCTCCCACGACAACGCCGACAACGTCCCGTCATCGACCACACCAGCCGTATGCACCACCGCCGACACCGGACGATCACCCGGCACCGCCCCCAACACCGCGGCCAACGCACCACGATCAGCCACATCACACGCCACCAACTCCGGCTCCGCCCCCAGAGCCGACAACTGCGCACACAACTCACCAGCACCCGGCGCATCCCACCCACGCCGACTCAACAACAACACATGCCGCACACCGTGCTCCGCCACCACATGCCGAGCCACCACACCACCCAGCACACCCGTCGCACCCGTCACCACCACCGTCCCCCCACCAAAACCAGACCCGGTGGGGAGGGCGTTCTCGTCCTCTCCGGTGGTCCGTGCCAGTCGCGGGACGAGCGCCCTGTCGCCGCGGATCGCGACCTGCGGCTCCTCGGTGGCCAGCACCGACGCGACCAGTTCGGCGTCAGCGCCCTCCGGGTCCACATCGACCAGGACGATGCGGTCCGGGTTCTCGCTCTGCGCGGAGCGCACCAGCCCCCAGGCGCCCGCGCCCGCGAGATCCGCCGGCCCTCCGTCCTCGATCGCGACCGCGCCCTCGGTCAGGACCACGAGGCGGGTCTCGGTGAAACGGTCGTCCGCCAGCCACGCGGTGAGTCCGGCGTGGAGGTCGGCCAGGGTGGCGCGCACCGCCCGGGGCAGGTCCGCTCCCTCCGCGGGGCGGGCGGGCACCGGCAGCAGGACCGTGGACGGTGGCGCGTCCTCGCCCATCGCCTCCTGGAGGGACGCCAGGTCCGGATAGGAGGGGATCCGTTCCGCCAGAGCCGACGGGAGGGCGCCGGGGACCGGACCGGCCAGGGCCCACGTCCCGTCCTCTCCGGTGCCCGGCTCGACGGCGAGGGACGTCCAGTCCACCCGGAAGAGCGCGTCCCGCAGGGCACCCGCGCGTGTGGACAGGGCCTCCTTGCTCACGGTCCGCAACGCCAGCGAACCCACCTCGAACACGGGGGAACCGGTCGAGTCGGTCGCCGTCAGGGACACCTCCGGGGAGTCCCCACCGGTCTTGCGCGTCTCCAGGCGGACGCGGAGGGAGGAGGCCCCGGGTGAGTACACCCGGATCCCGGACCAGGAGAACGGCAGTCGGGTGTCGTCGTCCCCCTCGGTGACCACGCCCGGGAGCATCGGGTGCAGCGCCGCGTCCAGGAGGGCCGGGTTCACGACGTACTTCCCGGCGGTCACTCCGGTCTCCTCCGAGAGCCGCACCTCCGCCAGCACGGCTCCGTCGGCGGCCTGCCATACCCGGTGCAGACCCTGGAAGGCCGTGCCGTAGGCGTATCCGCGCTCCGCGAGGCGGTCGTAGGCTCCGGCGAGATCGATCTCCGCGGCGCCCTCGGGTGGCCACGCGCCGAGTGAGCCGATCGCCTCCGATTCGGGGCCGGTGTCGGTGACCGTCCCGGTGGCGTTCACCTCCCAGGGAACGTCGTCGGCTCCGCTGTCGGCCCGCGAGTGCACCGTCACCGTGCGGGAACCCCGGTCGTCGGCCTCGCCCACGCGCACCTGCACCAGCACACCGCCCCGCTCGGGCAGCACCAACGGCGCGGCCATGGTGAGCTCCTCGACGTGGGGGCAGTCCACCTCCCGGCCCGCCGTCAACACCATGTCCAGCAGGCCGGTGCCCGGGACGAGCACCGATCCCCAGATGGCGTGGTCCGCGAGCCATGGGTGCGTGCGCAGCGACAACCGGCCGGTGAACAACACCTCACCACCGCCGGCGACCTCCACCCCCGCACCCAACAGCGGATGGCCCGTCGCACTCAGGCCGAGGGCCGAAGCGTCCCCGCCCGTCCCCTCGGGCACCAGCCAGAACGAGGACCGCTGGAACGCGTAGGAGGGCAGGTCGACCCGGGAGCCGCCCGCGAACACCCGAGCCCAGTCCACCTCCACGCCACGGACGAAGAACTCACCCAGCGCCCCGGCGACCGAGGCCGCCTCCGAACGCCCCCGCCGCAGCAACGGCACCAACGACCCCGCGCCATCCCCGACCAGGCACCCCGGCACCAGCGCCGACAGCACACCGTCCGGACCCAGCTCCACGAAGTCGGTGACCCCCTGCGACTCCAGAAACCGCACCCCGTCCATGAACCGCACCGCACCGCGCACATGCTCGGCCCAGTAGTCCGCGGAACGCAGTTGGGCCTCCGTGGCCGCGACCCCCGTGACGTTGGAGACCACCGGAATGCTCGCGGTGCCGAATTCCAGTCCGGCGACGATGGTGCGGAACTCCGACAACACACCGTCCATATGCGCCGAATGGAACGCATGACTCACCACCAACCGCTTCACACGACGCCCACGACCACGCCACAGCTCCCCCACCTCCCCCACCGCATCCGCATCACCCGAGACCACCACCGACTCCGGACCGTTCACACCCGCCACCGACACCGAAGCCCCGCGCCCCTCCAACGACGCCACCACCTCGGCCTCACCCGCCTGCAGAGCCACCATCGCCCCACCACCACGAGCCGCCTGCATCAACCGCCCACGCGCCACCACCAACGCCACCGCGTTCGGCAGATCCAACACACCCGACACATGCGCCGCCACCACCTCACCCACCGAATGACCCAGCAGGAAATCAGGCCGCACACCCCACGACTCCACCAACCGGAACAGCGCCACCTCCACCGCGAACAACGCGCACTGGGTGAACACCGTCTGATCCAACAACCCCGCCGCCTCGGACCCCTCCTCGGCGAACAACACCTCCCTCAACGGACGATCCAACAACCCGTCCATCCGCGCACACACCTCGTCCAACGCCCGCGCGAACACCGGAACCGACCCGTACAACTCACGGCCCATCCCCAACCGCTGCGAACCCTGACCCGTGAACAGAAACGCCGAACGCCGCACCCGCGAACGACCACCCACCACCACATGGGGCACCTCACGGCCCTGACCCAACGCCTCCAACCCCGCCAACAACTCACCACGGTCACCACCCCACACCGCGGCCCGAAACTCCAACCCCGCCCGATGCACAGCCAACGACACACCCACGTCCGAGGAGGCGAGTCCGGGGTGGTCGACCATGTGTTCCCGCAGCTTCTGGGCCTGTCCCCGCAGGGCCTGCGGTGACCGTGCCGAGAGCACCCACGGCACGGCGGGGAGGTCGACGGCGTCCTCCGGCCGGACGGCCTCCTCCTCCACGGGGGCCTCCTCCACGATCACGTGGGCGTTGGTGCCGCCGATGCCGAAGGAGGACACACCCGCGCGTCGGGGGCGCTCCCCGCGCAGCCAGGGACGGGCCCGGTCCAGCAACTCGACCCGCCCGGAGTCCCACTCCACGAACGGGGAGGGCTCCTCCGCGTGCAGGCTCCGCGGCATCAGCTCATGGCGCATCGCCTGCACCATCTTGATCACGCCTCCGGCGCCCGCCGTGACCTGTGTGTGGCCGATGTTCGACTTCAGGGAACCGAGGTAGAGCGGGCGATCCTCGGGGCGGTCCTGCCCGTAGGTCGCCAACAGCGCCTGCGCCTCGATCGGGTCACCCAACCGGGTCCCGGTCCCGTGCGCCTCCACCACATCCACATCCGCCGCCGACAACCCCGCGTTCTCCAACGCCTCGCGGATCACCCGCTCCTGAGCGGGTCCGTTCGGCGCCTTCAACCCGTTGGAAGCACCGTCCTGGTTCACCGCGGTGCCCCGGACCAGCGCCAGCACCCGGTGCCCCAGACGACGCGCGTCCGACAGACGCTCCACGACCAGAAGGCCCACACCCTCGGACCAGGCGGTGCCGTCCGCGCCGGCCGAGAACGGACGGCACCGCCCGTCCACCGACAGCGCACGCTGACGACAGAACTCCACGAACGACAACGGAGTCGGCATGATGGTCACACCGCCGGCCAGCGCCAGATCGCACTCGCCCTGGCGCAGCGCGTTCACCGCCATGTGCAACGTCACCAACGACGACGAACACGCCGTGTCCACCGCCACCGCCGGACCCTCGAACCCGAACGTGTACGCCACCCGGCCCGAGGCCACACTGCCCATGCTGTTGCTGTAGAGGAAACCCTCGATCCCCTCCGTGGACAGTCCGTGCCGGATTCCGTACTCGTGGTACATCTGACCGGCGTAGACGCCGGTTCGCGACCCCCGCAACGACGGAGCCGGAATACCCGCGTCCTCCAACGCCTCCCACACCGTCTCCAACAACAACCGCTGCTGCGGATCAGCCGCCAACGCCTCACGCGGCGACATCCCGAAGAACTCCGGATCGAACCGATCCGCGTCATACAGGAACCCGCCCCGATCCACATACGACTTCCCCAACGCATCAGGATCAGGATCGAACAACCCCTCCAGATCCCAACCCCGGTTCTCCGGAAACGGCCCCACCGCCTCCCGCTCACCCTCCACCAACCGCCACAGACCATCCGGCCCCTCGACACCACCAGGGAACCGACACGCCATCCCCACCACAGCGATCGGCTCCCGAGCCGAACCCTCCACCTCACTCAACCGCCGACGCGCCTCCCGCGCATCCGCCACAGCCTTCCGCAGGTACTCGCGCAGTTCCTTCTCATCAGCCACGTGCTTCCACCTTTGTCAGAGTCGGGGTCGACGGGTCCGGGGCACCCGTCAGTCGATGCCGTCGATGAACGCGAACAGCTCGCCGTCGCTCGCGTCGTCGAGATCGCTGTCGTCGGTGCCGCGGGGCTCCGCGGTACCGGTTCCGGCACCGACGGCGCCCAGGAGCCGATGGAGCCGTTCGGTGATCCTCTGCCGGACGTCGGGGTCGGACACCGCTTCGAGGGCGTCGAGCCGGTCCCGGAACCGGTCGAGGTCCTCCAGCAGGGGTTCGACCGGGGCCGCCGCCTCGGCGGCGGCGGTGCGCTCCACGACGTGGGCGGCCAGCGCACGGACGGAGGGGTGGTCGAAGACCACGGTGGCCGGCAGCCGCAGACCGGTCTCACCGTTGATCCGGTTGCGCAGCTCCACCGCGCTCAACGAATCGAAACCCAACTCCTGGAACGCCCGGTCCGGATCCACCTCCGTGTGGTCGGCGTGGCCCAGGGCCTGTGCGGTGTACGACCGGACCAGGTCCAGCGCGGCCTCCGTCCGGCCCGCGTCGTCGAGGGCGGCCAGCCGGCGGCCCCAGGAGGGGGCCTCGGCCCGTTCCGCGCTCACCCTGGCCACGTCCCGGGGCCGAGCGCGCACCAGTTCGCGCAGCACCGCGGGGACGTCGTGCCCGTCCGCCCGCGGCCCGGAACCGTGGAGGGCGACGGGAACGTGCAGGGGCCGCGGATCGTGCAGGGACGCGTCGAACAGGTCCAGCCCCTGCCGCGGCGTCATCGGAACGATGCCCGTGCGCGACCGCCACCGGTCCAGGTCGGTCTGGTCCAGGGTTCCGGCCAAGCCCAGTGTGGCGTCCCACAGTCCCCAGGCCAGGGAGGTCGCGGACAGCCCCTCGGCCTGCCGGCGCGCGGCCAGCGCGTCCAGGAACGTGTTGCCCGCCGCGTAGTTGGCCTGTCCGGGGGTGCCCGTGATGCCGGAGACCGAGGAGAAGAGGACGAACGCGGACAGGTCCAGGTCCCGTGTCGACTCGTGCAGGTTCCACGCCGCGTCGACCTTGGGCCGGAGGACGGGGAGCGTCCGCTCCGGGCCGAGGGACTCCACCGCCCCGTCGTCCAGGACCGCGGCGGCGTGCACGACCGCGGTGAGCGGATGGTCGGACGGGACGGAATCCACCAGCCGGGCCAGGGCCGCGCGGTCGGAGGCGTCCACGGCGGCGACGGTCGCCCGGGCGCCCGATGCGGCCAGTCGGGCCACGAGGTCGCCGACGCCCGGGGTCCGGTCCCCTCGGCGGCTGCACAGCACCAGGTGTCGGACGCCGTGCTCCTCCACCAGGTGTCGCGCGACCAGACCGCCGAGCCCGCTGGTCCCGCCCGTGATGAGGACGGTCCCCTCCGGGTCCAGCGGACGCCGCGGCCGCACCGCGGCGGCACCGGACCTGACCAGCCTGGGCACGTGGAGCGCACCGCCGCGCACCGCGACCTGCGGTTCGCCGGTGGCGGCCGCCGCCAGGACCAGCGACTCCGTGTCCCCTCGGCCGTCCGTGTCGATCAGCACGAACCTGTCGGGGTGCTCGTTCTGTGCCACGCGGACGGCTCCCCACACCGCCGAGCGGGCCAGGTCCGCCACACCCTCTCCGTCGAGGACGGCGACGGCGCCGCTGGTGACCAGAGCGAGCCGGGAGCGGGCGAACCGGTCGTCCGCCGACCAGCGGCGGAGCAGGGCGAGAACCTCGACGACGGCGTCGTGGGCGGCGGTGGGCACGTCGGCGTCGTCCGCCGGCAATCGGACGAGGACCGTCTCGGACCCGCCGACCGTGTCGGGGTCGCGGCCGTCCCACCACTCGGTGCGCCCGACCGCCGGCTCGGGAGCCGCGACGGCGGGCCACTCGATCCCGAGCAGGGAGCCGGGCACGCCGTCGGCGTCGGCGAGCCGCTCCTTGGACACCGAGCGCAGGGAGAGCGACTCGATCTCGGCCACCGGTCGGCCGGCGGGGTCGGTCAGCGTCACTCGGTGCCCGTCCTCGCCCACCGGGCCGATCCGGACGCGCAGGGCGCCGGCCCCGGCCGCGTACAGGGCCGCGCCCCGGATCTCGAAGGGGAGGAGCAGTCGGCCGTCGGAGAGGTCGGCGGAGAACAACAGGGGGTGCAGGGCCGCGTCGAGGAGGGCCGGGTGCAGGTCGAACGCGTGCGCGGCGCCCGTGTGGTCCTCGGGGAGGGCGACCTCGGCGCACAGGTCCTCGCCCGCGCGCCACAGCGCGGTCACGCCGCGGAACGACTCCCCGTACTGGTAGCCCGCCTCGGCGAGCCGGTCGTAGGCGCCCTCCAGCGGGACGGGAACGGCCTCGCTCGGCGGCCACTGGACGTCCGGCTCGACCGGGGCCCGGCCGTCCCGGGCCAGGGAGCCCGTGGCGTTGCGGGTCCAGGGCTCGGACCCCTCGCCCTCGTCCTCGCCCACGGCCCGGGAGTGGACGGTCAGGTCCCTGCGGCCGTCGCGCTCGGCGCCCACGGTGAGCTGGACGGTGACCTCGGCCCCGGGGTCCAGGCGCAGCGGGGCCTCCAGGAACAGTTCCTCCAGGACGTCGCATCCCACGCGGTGGGCGGCGGTGAACACCAGCGACAGGAACGCGGTCGCGGGCAGCAGAACCGTGCCGTCGACCGCGTGCCCGGTCAGCCAGGGGTGGGTGTCGGCCGAGACGGTCCCGGTGAAGACCCATGCGTCCCTGTCGGCCATCTCGACCCCGGCCGCCAGCAGCGGGTTGCCGACCGTTTCGAGCCCGAGGGATCTGGCGTCACCCCCCTCGGCGGCCGGGGCGGACGTGAGCCAGTAGCGCCGGCGCTGGAAGGGGTGGGTCGGCAGGTCGGCCGGAACGGCGGCGGGCAGGAACGGGGCCAGGTCCACGTCCGCCCCGGACACGTGGCAGGCCGCGAGTCCGGCGAGCAGGGTGTCCGCGGACGCCCTGCCGTCCGGGGCCAGGGCGATCTCGGAGACGTCGCCCGGGGCGGCGGCGCGCACGATACCGGTGTCGTCGGTCCGGGACCCGATGCCGACGAGGAGGGCCGTGTCCCGGTCGGCGAGGATCTTGGCCAGGGCGTCCACGGAGCCGGCGTCGGCCCGGTGCTCCCCGGTCCAGAAGCCGGCCGTCCCCGCGTCCGCGGCCGACACCGCGCCACCCGTCCGCAACGAGACGCACGGGATCCGTGGGTCGCGGGCGCCGGAAGCGGCGGAGGCACGTCCGGTGCCGTCCTCGGCGGGGAGCTCGGCGAGGCGCACCGCGTCCGCGAGGGTGAGCAGGCCCGCGGCGTGCAGCGCGGCCGGTTCCCCCTCGTCCGAGGCGAGGACCGCGTCCGGCACGAGCCCGCTCGACTCCAGGAGGCGGAAGAGGGCGATCTGCGCGGTGAGCAGGGCCACGGGGGCGGCGGCCGGGGCGTTCCGGGCGGCGGATCGGTCCGACACCCGTGCGACCTGGGCCGCGGTCTCCTCCAGCGCTCGGGCGAAGGCGGGTACGGCGTCCGCCGCGTCGGACCACGTGCCGGGTTCCGTCGCGTCGAGGCCCGGGAAGTGCAGGACGACCGAGGCCGCCCCTGGCCCGCCCGTCCGCAGGCCGGGGTGGTCCTCCCCTTCGGCCAGTGCGAGCAGTGCGGCGCGCCTCTGTTCAGGCTCCGCGGCGGTCACCAGGGCCCGCCTGGGCAGGGTGGCCCGGGAGACCACCAGGGCGGCGGCGACGCCATCCGGGTCGGTTTCCCCCGTGGTCTCCGCCAGCCGGTGCGCCCAGGCGCGCAGTCCGTCGTCGTCCCGCGCCGACAGCACCCAGGGCGCCGAGTCCCTCAGGGCGACTCCCTGTTCGGCCGGGGCGGGGTCCGCGCCCGTGTACTCCTCGATGACGGCGTGCGCGTTGGTGCCACTGATACCGAACGACGAGACGGCCGCCCGGCGGGGCCGGCCGGTCTCGGGCCAGTCCCTTCCGTCCGCGAGGAGTTCGACCTCTCCGGACTCCCAGTCGACGTGGGGGGTGGGCGCGTCGATGTGCAGGGTCCTGGGGAGGTGTCCGTGGCGCACGGCCTGCACCATCTTGATGACTCCGCCGATGCCCGCGGCGGCCTGGGCGTGGCCGAGGTTGGACTTGAGCGAGCCGAGCAGCAGCGGGTGCCCGTCCCGGCGGTCCCGTCCGTAGGTGGCCAGGACCGCGTCCGCCTCGATCGGGTCGCCGAGCGTGGTGCCGGTTCCGTGCGCCTCCAGCGCGTCCACGTCCGCGGGGGACAGCCGCGCGTCGGCCAGGGTCTGGCGGATCACCTCCTGTTGGGCGAGCCCGTTGGGCGCTGTGAGCCCGTTGGAGGTGCCGTCCTGGTTGACCGCGCTGCCGCGGACCACCGCGAGCACGCGGTGGCCGTTGCGGCGGGCCGCGCTGAGGCGCTCCAGCAGGACGAGACCGACGCCCTCCGCCCACGCCGTGCCGTCCGCCCCGGCGGCGAAGGGCTTGCACCGCCCGTCCGGCGCCAGTCCGCGCTGTCGGGAGAACTCGACGAACATCCCCGGGTTGGGCATCACGCTCACCCCGCCCGCCAGGGCCATGGAGCACTCGTCCGAGCGCAGGGAGCGCACCGCGCTGTGCAGGGCCACCAGGGAGGAGGAGCAGGCCGTGTCGAGGGTCACGGCGGGGCCCACCAGGCCCAGCTGGTAGGCGATCCGGCCGGAGGCGACGCTGGCGGTGCCGCCGGTGAGCACGTATCCGCCGGTTCCGCCCGCGGCCTCGTGCATGCGGGGTCCGTAGTCGGACGCGGTGACACCGACGAAGACGCCGGTGCGGGTACCGGCCAGTGAGGAGGGCGACAGGCGCGCGTGTTCGACCGACTCCCAGGCGGTTTCGAGCAGCAGCCGCTGCTGGGGGTCCATGGCCAGCGCCTCGCGCGGTGAGATCCCGAAGAAGGCGGCGTCGAAGTCGCCCGCGTCGCGGAGGAAGCCGCCCCTGCGCACGTAGCTGGTGCCGTCCCCGTCGGGGTCCGGGTCGTACAGGTCGGCCCCCCAGCCCCGGTCCCCGGGGAACTCCGATGTCGCGTCCACGCCCTCCCGCAGCAGGCGCCAGAGTGCCTCGGGCGAATCCGCTCCCGGATAGCGGCAGGCCATGCCGATGATCACGATCGGGTCGTCGTCGGCGGCGGTCTCGTCGCCGTCAGCGGTGTCGGCGGTGCCGGTGGTGCCGGCGAGCGGTCGCGCTCGCTCCTCGGGCCGGATCCCCGCCAGTTCCTGTTCCAGGTGCTCGACCAGTGCCTCAGCGGTGGGGCGGGTGTACAGGAGGGTCGCGGGCAGGCCGAGTCCGGTGGCGCGGCTGAGCTGGTTGCGCACCTCGACGGAGGCGGTCGAGTCGAATCCGAGCTCCTTGAAGGGCCGGTTCATCTCGCCGGCGCCGAACGAGGGCCGCTCCAGGACGTCCGCGACGTGGGTGCGCACCAGGTGCTCCAGTTCGCGCCTGCGCTCCTGGTCGTCGGCGCGGGCCAGCCGGTTCAGCAGACCGTCGCCCGTGCCGTCCGAGGTGATGGCCTGTCGGTGGCGTTCCCCCAACCAGAACCGCCGACGCTCGAACGCATACGTCGGCAAATCCACCCGAGACCCACCCACGAACACCCGAGCCCAATCCACCCCCACACCACGAACAAACACCTCACCCAACGACAACAAAAACCGACCCCAACCCCCCTCACCACGACGCAACGACCCCACAAACCCCACATCAACACCACACACACCACCCGTCTGCTCCACCCCCACCCCCAACATCGGATGACCAGACACCTCCACAAAAACCGAAGAACCACCCCCCAACACACACCGCACCGCATCCTCGAACAACACCGGCTCCCGCAAACCCCTCACCCAATAACCAGCACCCAACTCCTCACCCTCAACAACACCACCCACCAAACCCGAAACAAAAGGAACCTCCGACGCCGAAGGAACAACCCCCTCCAACAAACCCAACAACTCACCCGACACCTCATCCACCAACGGCGAATGCGACGCATAATCCACATCCAACCGCCAACACCTCACACCACCCCCCTCACACCACCCAACAAACTCCTCCAACGCCCCCAACTCACCCGACACCACCACCGAACCAGGCCCATTCACCACCCCCACCCACAAACGACCAGACCACCCCTCCAAAAACCCCTCAACCTCACCCCGAGACGCACCCACCACCACCATCCCCCCACGCCCCGACAACCCCCGCAACACCCGAGAACGCACCGCCACCACACGCGCCGCATCCTCCAACGACAACGCCCCCGCCACACACGCCGCCGCAATCTCCCCCTGCGAATGCCCCACCACCGCAGACGGCACCACACCACACGAACGCCACAACGCAGCCAACGACACCATCACCGAAAACAACACCGGCTGCACCACATCCACCCGATCCAAACCCGGCGCACCCCCCACCCCCCGAACCACATCCTCCAAATCCCAATCCACCCACCCCGACAACGCACGACCACACTCCGCCATCCGAGCAGCGAAAACCGGCGAAGAATCCCACAACTCCACCGCCATCCCCACCCACTGATGCCCCTGACCCGGAAAAACAAAAACCACACCAGGAACACCCGACACACCCTGCGAACCCCACACCACACCCGGACCCCCACCCCCGGACACCACACCCTCCAACCCCTCCAACAACTCACCCCGACCAGAACCCACCACCACACCCCGCACCGGCATCACCGCACGCGAAGACACCAACGAAAAACCCACATCAGAAACAGAAACACCCCCACCCCCCCGCACAAACCCCGCCAACCGACCCGCCTGACCACGCAAACCACCCTCAGAACGAGCCGACACCACCCACGCCACAGCAGAGGGGTCCTGGTCGTTCGGTTCCGTGGAGGGACGGCACTCGGGCGCCTCCTCCACCACCACGTGGCAGTTGGTCCCGCCCATGCCGAAGGAGGACACGCCGGCGAGCAGGGGGCGGTCGGCGTAGGGCCAGGCGCCCGCCTCCGTCCGGACGGAGAGGTTGAGTTCGTCCAGCGGAATCCTGGGGTTGGCGGTCTCGAAGTTGAGGCTGGGCGGCAGCTCGCGGTGGTGGAGGCTCAGCAGGACCTTGATCAGTCCCGCGATGCCCGCGGCGCCCTCCAGGTGGCCGATGTTGGTCTTGACCGAGCCGACGTACAGGGGCTCGGTGGGGCTGCGGTGCCGTCCGATCGTTTCGCCGAGCGCGGCGGCCTCGACCGGGTCCCCGGTCGGGGTACCGGTGCCGTGCAGTTCGACGTACTGGACGGACTCCGGGACCACGTCGGCCCGCTCGTACGCGCGCCGGAGGACCTCGGACTGGGTGCGCTCACCGGGGACGGTCAGCCCGGCGGCGGTGGCCCCGTCGTTGTTGACCGCACTGCCGCGGATCACGCCGTAGACGCGCCGACCCTGGGCGAGGGCCTGGTCCAGGGGCTGGAGCAGGACGACACCGCCGCCCTCGCCCCGCACGAACCCGTTGGCGCGGGCGTCGAAGGTGTAGCACCGGCCATCGGGGGAGAGGGCGCCGAAGCGCTCCTCCACCAGCTCGCTCTCCGGGAGGATGTTGACGTTGATGCCGGCCGCCAGCGCCAGGGAGGACTCTCCCGTGCGCAGACTCGCGCAGGCCATGTGCACCGCCACCAGGGAGGACGCCTGGGCCGCGTCCACGGTGAGGCTCGGGCCGGTGAGGCCGAGGTGGTAGGAGACGCGGTTGGCGATCAGCCCCCGGCTGACCCCGGTCATGGTGTTCTGGGTGATGGCCTCGTCGCCGTACCGGCCGACCAGGGCCGCGTAGTCGTCCCGCAGGGAGCCGACGAACACGCCCGTGGAGGTGTCCCGGATCGTGTCGGGAACGATGCCCGCGTCCTCCAGCGCCTCCCAGGCCAGTTCCAGCACGATCCGCTGCTGGGGGTCCATGGCCACGGCCTCGCGCGGGGAGATCCCGAAGAACGCGGCGTCGAAGTCACCGACACCGTCGAGGTAGCCGGCCTGGGAGGAACCCGTCCGGGCGACACCCGCGGCGGTCGCGCGGCGGTCCGCGGGAGGCTCGTCGAGCCCGTGTCCGCCGCTGCGCAGCATCGCCCAGAAGCTCGCGGGGTCCGGAGCCTTGGGCAGCCGGCAGGAGAGACCGACGACCGCGATCGCCTCGTCCCATCCGTCCCTCTCGGTGAAAAGACCGTCCTGGCCCCGCAGACCACCAGATTCAACCGACACAACAATCCCCTCATGCCCGAAAAAGAAA
The DNA here is from genome assembly GCF_013410755.1 of Nocardiopsis aegyptia. Taxonomy (GTDB): domain Bacteria; phylum Actinomycetota; class Actinomycetes; order Streptosporangiales; family Streptosporangiaceae; genus Nocardiopsis; species Nocardiopsis aegyptia. The sequence goes on along the minus strand of NZ_JACCFS010000001.1, from coordinate 4,046,627 downwards.
TCGCCTCGGGAGACGCCCGAAATGACATATCCGTCGTTCGTCGGAGCGGGCGGTCGCGCACCCGTGCCGAACGCCCAGGGCGCCCGCTCCGGTCGGTCAGAGTGGTCCGCCGTGACGCTCGACGGCGGCCATGACACCTGGTTCGGCCAGGGACTCGAAGGTGTCCACCAGGGTGCAGGCGCGGATCACGGCGAGGGCCACCTCGGGGTCCTGCTCGGCGGCCGCGAGCACCCTGAGGAAGAAGTGGTGCATCCAGAGGACCTCCTCGGTCCTCTCCCCCTCCACTCCCGGGTAACTGAGGTCGGTGACGATCGTCGTCTCCCACACCCCGTCGACCACCCTGGCGGTCAGGTCCCGGAGGAAGGCGAGCGGATCCGGGCGCGGGTCGCGCCCCAGGTGCTCGTCCAGGACCAGCGCCGACTGGGCCGCGACCGTCATGCCCTGCCCGTAGCGGGGATTCGTGCTGCACAGCGAGTCGCCCAGGACGAGGAGTCCGGCCGGAAAGTCCTCCAGCCGTTCGTAGCGTCGGCGGAGGTTGGCGGGGAACCGGTACCGCACCGGCTCCGAGACGGGCGTGGACACCTCGATGACCTCGTGGACGTCACCGGTGGGCAGTGACTTGGTGAACGCCAGCAGGCCGTCGTGGTCGGCCGGGGGGCGCTCGCCCAGGATCCCGTAGACGGTGAGGACCGTGCGGCCGTCCTCGACCCGCTGGCAGCTGGCGCCGCGGGGTGTCTCCGGAGTCGCCATGGTGTTGATGGAGACGTCACCGCGGAACGCCTCCTCGGGTGTGCGGTAGTGGCAGGTGACGTAGTTGACGTCGATCCTGCGACGCTCCTCCTCGGGTCTGGGGTAGCCGAGTTCCTGGAGCCAGGCGGCCGTACGGGAGCCCCGGCCGGCGGTGTCGATCACGAGATCGGCGTCGAGTGTGAACGGGCCCTCCGCGCCCTCGCAGACCACTCCGGTGACGACCGTTCCGTCGCCGCCGGTGGTCGGCCGGAGCACGGCGGTCCCGTCGAGCACCGTCACCCCCGGTAGCGCCGCGACCCGCTCGCGGACGAGGGACTCACGCAGCGCCCGGGTGGCCGGGAGCACGTCCAGCCCCGCGTGGACCCGGGGCAGCGGACCGCCGCTGATGATCCAGCGGGCGTTCTGTCCGGCGTCCCCGCGGGGGGCGCCCTCGGCCTCCAGTCGCGCGGTGAGACCCGGGAGGAGTTCCTCGATGATCTGGTGGCCCCGGGCGAGCATGTCGTGGGCCTGGCCGCCCTGCGGTACCCCGCGCCTGTCACCGCGGCCGGCGAGTACGTCGCGCTCCACGACCGTCACGCGCCCGTGGTGCCGCGAGGCGACCGCGGCGGCCAGCAGCCCGGCCATGCCCGCTCCGACCACGACCGCGTGTTCCGCACCACGACTATCCATAGCGATCCACTCCCCGCGGAGACAGCGACTCCGACCAGTTTTTTTCGCAGAACCTTTTCGAGAAATTACTCCATCTTCCCCACCGAATATCCACGCGCAAATAACTGAGCGCTCATTCCAATTACCGCGGGAATTACCGATCCGTGGTCGCGCGCGGGGGATGATCGGGGGCACCCCGGGGGCGGCCATCCGTCACCGGTCGGTCACCGATCCGGACCGGACGGTCCGCTTCCCCACAGGAGGAGACGATGAACCCGGAACCGACGGACAGAGAGCTGGCCGAACCCCATCTGCTGGGGACCCTGGCCACTGTGGGCGTGAACGTCGAGTACGTCAGGGCACACGGCGACACCCTGTACCGCCTGGACGAGGAGGGGCGGGAGATCCCGGTGACCGACTTCGCCGGCGGCTACGGAGCGCTCATCCTGGGCCACAACCACCCCGAGATCACCGCTCTGGCCCGGGACCTGCTGGAGCGGCAGGTGCCGGTCTACACGCAGTTCTCCCGCCATCCGGCGGCCAATCGGGCCGCGCACCTGATCAACGACATCATCAGGCGGGAGACGGGTACGGAGGAGCCCTACTTCGCCTTCTTCTCCAGCACCGGGGCCGAAGCCGTCGAGGCCGCGACCAAGCACGCGGAGTTCGTCCGGTCCCAGCGGCTCGCGGCGCTCGCGACCGGGATCGACGGGAACGTCGCCTCGGCCCGTGCCGCCGTCGCCGCGGGTCGCGCCGAACCCGGTCCGGACGTGTACGAGCGCGCGGGGGCCGACACCGCCCAGGCGGCGGACCAGGTGCTCGAACACCTGGTGGCGCGTCTGGAGCGGCACAACGACGAGGTCCTGTCCCGGCCTCCCGTCTACTTCGCCCTGGAGGGCTCCTTCCACGGCAAACTCGCCGGAAGCGTCCAACTCACCCACAACCCCGGTTTCCGCACGCCCTTCGCCGCCATGGCGGCACGCGCCCGGTTCGTCCCGATGAACGAGGGTGAGGCCCTGGTCAAGGCGGTCGAGGAGGAGCGGGCCGTGGTCTGGGACCTCGTGGTCGAGGACGGACGCGTCGGTGTGGTCGAACGCCCCGCACCGGTCTTCGGCGCCTTCCTGGTGGAACCGATCCAGGGTGAGGGCGGCATCCACGAGGTCGGCCGCGAGTTCGCCGAACGGATCCAGACGGTGTGCGCGGAGATCGAGTGCCCGATCATCGTGGACGAGGTCCAGAGCGGGATGGGGCGCACCGGCAGCTTCCTCGCCAGTGCGCGCATCGGGCTGCGCGGCGACTACTACGCCCTGGCCAAGAGCCTGGGAGGCGGAATCGCCAAGAGTTCGGTCATGCTCGTCCGCGAGCAGCACTACCGCGCCGAGTTCGAGCTCGTGCACAGTTCGACGTTCGCCAAGGACGGGTTCTCCACACCTGTCGCCGTCCGGGTCCTGGAACTGCTGGAAGCGGACGGGGGCGCGGCCTACTCCCGTGCGCGGGAGCGCGGCGAACGCCTCCGGCTCGCCCTGGAGCGTGTGCGGGAGGACTTCCCCGACGTGGTCGCGCAGGTCCGGGGCCGGGGGCTGATGCTGGGCCTGGAGTTCCGTTCCACCTCGGACTCGCCCTCCGAGCTGTTCCGCTTCTTCGCCGAGGCGGACGTCCTCGGCTACGTCCTGTCCGGCTACCTGTTGCGTGAGCACGACATCCGGGCACTGCCCACGGCCAGCGCGGTGAACACCCTGCGTTTGGCTCCCTCGATCGGGATCGGGGACGAGCAGATCGACCGGCTGGAGCAGGCGCTGCGCAACGTGGCCCTCGTCCTGCGCGAGTCCGACGAACAGGCCCTGGCCCCCTGACCGGGGCAAGGATGACGGGGGCCGCCGCGGCGGCCCCCGTCGCTCGTGCGGTCCCTCAGACGACCTTCTCGGCTCCGCCGTCGATCAGGCAGTCCTGGCCGGTGATGAACCCGGCCGCCGGCGAACCGAGGAAGACGATGAGGTTGGCCACCTCCTGGGGGGTGCCCCAGCGCCCGGCGGTGACTCCCGCCAGCAGCGGCATGCCGTTGAGGAACTCGTCGATGTCCATGTCCATGCCGTAGCTGTCCCGCAGGCGGGGCCCGTACTCGTCCCACAGGGGCGTCCTGATGAGGCCGGGGGACACCGTGTTGACGCGCACCCCCCGCGCGCCCAGCTCGTCGGCGAGCCCCTTGCTCAGGGTCGTCAGGGCGGACTTGGGAGTGCTGTAGAAGAAGGGGCCGGTGTTGGGCCAGCGGGCCACGCTCGTGGACACGTTGACCACGGCCTCGCGGAGCCGGTCCTGGAGCACGCGGGTGGTCCGCAGGGGGGCGAAGAAGTTGAGCTCGAAGGCCTTGCGCCAGACCTCGTCGTCGATGTCGTCGAGCTTGCCCAGGGGGTGGTCGGAGAGGCCCCCGACGCCGTTGACCAGCAGGTCGACACCGTCGAACTCCGCGTCCACCGCGGCCTTGAGGGCGTCCAGGCCTTCGGCGGTGGTCAGGTCGCCCTCGACCGTCAGGGCACCGCTGTCCTTGAGCTCGGCCGAGACGGCCAGGTCGGCCCCCAGGACACGGACGCCCTCCTCGATGAGGGTCCGTACCACGGCGCCCCCGATGCCGCCCGATGCGGCCGTGACCACCGCCGTCTTGCCGGAGAGTCCCAGATCCATTCGTGTTCTCCTCGTCGTGCTGCCGGGTGGAACGTAGGGAGAACGTATCCGTGCGCACACATCGGCCGACCACTGTGCGCTCACACCGTCCCGGTGGGGGCCGATGGGGTGCGTGTGACGGGCCGTGGCCGACGCCCGTGGCGGCCGGCGACACGGCGGAGCCCGGCATGCCCCAGGGGCGTGCCGGGCTCCGTCGGGGTCCCGTGTCGGGTCAGCGCAGGGCGGCGGCCAGGCGCTCCTCGTGCAGGCGCTCGCCCCAGGAGGGGGCCACGGCGGGCAGCGCGCCCACGCGCCAGCGCAGCAGGAGGTCCGCCAGCTCCGGGTTGCGGGGCAGTGCCGGGCCGTGCAGGTAGGTGCCGAGCACCTGGCCCTGGTAGGCGCCCTCGGTGCGGTCGTCGTTGCCGATACCGCGCACGGTCGTCGACAGCGGGCGCGCCGACGGGCCGATGGCGGTCCGGCCCTGGTGGTTCTCGAAACCGGTGATGCGGCCGACGCCCAGGGAGGGGTCCACGTCCGCGACGATCTCGCCGACCGCGCGGGTCTGGCCGCGACCGCTGCGGATGTCCAGGATCCCGATGCCGGGCAGCGGGTTGGACTCGTCGTCACCGTAGGACTCGCCGATGATCTGGTAGCCCGCACAGACCGCGAAGACGCAGGCGCCGCGGGCGACGGCGCGGGCGAGCCCGCCGTCCTTGCGCAGCCGCTCGGCCGCCAGGATCTGCGGCCGGTCCTCGCCGCCGCCGAGCAGGTAGATGTCGCCGTGCTCGGGGACCGGGCTGCTGGAGGTGACCTGCAGGACCTCGGTGGGGATGCCGCGCAGTTCGGCGCGGCGCTTGAGGATGAGGACGTTGCCCTGGTCCCCGTAGGTGCTCAGCAGGTCGGGGTAGATCCACACGATCCGCAGGGCGCTGCTGGTGTCCGTCATGAGTTGGTCTCCCCTACTGCACGCGGCCGTAGGCCGTGCGGATCTGCTGGAAGGCTGTGTAGTTGGCGATGACGTCGACCTTGGTCGTGTCGGGACGCTCGGCCTTGAGCCGGCCGAGCACCTCGTCCACGCGGTCGGCGACCTCGAAGGCCACACCGTCGGTCTCCAGGCGCAGGGCCAGGTCGGTGCGGCGCTCGCCCATGACGAACACGCGTCGGCCGCGCAGGACGGTGTAGTCCACGTCCCACAGCCAGGAGGTGTCCTTGCCGTCGGGGATCTGGGCGTTGACCGCGAGGATGACCGGCACCCGGGGCGGGTCCAGGACCGCGAAGGACTCCAGCCAGCCCGCGGGGTTCTTGGACAGCAGCAGCCGCACCTCGACCCCCATGGTGACCAGCGAGGTGTAGCGGCCCGCGACCGAGGTGATCTCGCGCAGGCGCTCCACGGTCCGCTCCGGGTGGATGCCGTACCCGGCGGCCGTCGCGGCGGCGATCGCCGCGTTGGCGCGGTTGGCGTCACCGGGCAGGTTCAGTCGGAGCTTGAGGCGCTGGCCGTCCGGCGCGATGAGGGTGTCGGACTCGTTGTCCACCGCCCACGTGGTCTCCGGGCGGGACAGGCCGCACTCGGGGCACTCCCAGTACGGGTCGGTGTCCCGCTTGAGGTGGCCGCCGCACTCGGGGCAGCACCAGGAGTCCTCCTTCCAGCGCTGGCCGGCCGAGACCCAGGTGGCGTTGGCGGCGCCGAGTCCCGCCCACGCCACGAGGGGGTCGTCGGCGTTGGCGATCACGTGGGTGTTGGTCTTGCCGAGCGCCGTCCGCCACTTCTTGGCGAGCAGGTTGATCTCCGAGGCGCGGTCCATCTGGTCGCGGCTGAGGTTCATCAGCACCACGAACGCGGGCTGGGTGGCGACCAGGACCTGCGGCAGGTACTTCTCGTCGACCTCCAGCACGCCGTTGACGGCGGAGGTGTTCTGCGAGAGCGCGGTGATGTGCCCGGTGGGCATGTTGGCGCCGTGCTCGTTGGTGGCCACGTCGCCGAACTCGCGCAGGGCCTGGGCGATGAGCCGGGTCGTGGTGGTCTTGCCGTTGGTGGCGCTGATGAGCGCCAGGCGGCGGCCCTTGGCGAGCTTGGTCAGCAGATCCGGCTCGACCTTGAGCGCGACCCGCCCGCCGATGACGGAGCCGTCCCCCCGCCCGGTCGCGCGGGACAGGCCGGCCGCACTCCTGCCCAGGACCGATGCGAGTTGGGCACGCAGGGGAAGGTCGCTCAATCTACTCTCCACGTCGCTTGATCACCCGCGCCTGTGCGCGTCCGCACGGCAGGTGATGTCTCGGGCACAGCCTAGTGTCCACCGGTGGTCACACCCGCCAGTCCAACCGCTCGGGCGGCGGACCCAGATTGGGCGGCACCCGCCGTTCCCGGACGTCGGTACCGACCGGGGCCGGCCGGCGACCGTCGACCGCGGCCGCCGGGGCGCCGGGTGCGGCGATCCGCGGCCGGCCGCCTTCGGCGGACTGCTCGGCGTCGGAACCGCCCCCGCGTGCGCGGGCGGCGGAACCGTCACTCGTGTGACGGGAGTCGTCCACCGTGGCCAGTGTTGCTGTGGACAGGGTGAGGATACCTGGGTTGGTGTCGGCGAGAACAGGGCCATCGCCGGTGAGAACGACGGCGACGGTGTCGGGGAGTTCGCGCAGGGCCTCCGCGCCGAGGTCCAGAGGGCGTACGGCCGCGTCCTCGCCCTCCACGACCGCCACGGGCGTGTCGAGGTCGGCCGCCTGGGCGGTGGCCCTGCCCCACGCGGTGGCCGATCTCACATGTCTGACCAGGTCGAGGGGGGCGACCGCGGCGGCCGCGTTGCGGATCACCGCGCCCGACTCGGTGTGCGGCGACGGGAAGAAGCGGTCGTCGGACTCCATGTCGGCCATCGGGTCGGCGTCGGGGTCCGTCCCGGCCTCGGTGACCATGCCCCGCACGGCCTCACCGATCACCTCGCTCAGGCGGTGCAGGTCCGTCCCGGCGGCCGGGTCCCCGGCCCGGCGACCACTCCCTCCGGCGGCGGCCGCGGCGCGCGCGACGGCGTCGGCGGCCGCCCCGGGTTCGCGCATCACCACCGACAGGCAGGCGGGGTCGTCCAGGCGGGCCAGGGCGGCGGGCGTGGCCGAGCGGAACATCAGCACGACCTCCACGCCGCCGCCGGTCGCCGCCGACAGGACCTGGTCCACCTCGTCGTCGGGCAGGGCCTCGGCCCCGCACACCACGACGGTGCGCACCCGGCCCGGGCGCGTCCCGCCGGCGGAGCTCTCACGAGGGGCGCCGACCTCCAGGAGCTCGCTGAGCGAGGCCACGGCGTAGGTGCCGTACGCCCGGGCCGCGGACGCCCCGGACGCGCGGTCGGTGCAGATGATCTTCACCTGCGCGTAGTCGCCGTCGTCGGCGCGGGTGCCGACCGACTCGAACGGGCTCAGGCGCCGCTCCAGTTCCCAGGCGCGCTCCCGGACGTCCGGGTCGTCGGCACAGCGCTCCCGGACGCGGGTGCGCTGTTTCGCGGTGAGCAGCGCCAGCGCGGCGTCGTCCCGGGCGGTGTCGTCCTCGGGTGTGATGAGCGCGCGCAGGCCGCCGATGAGTTCACCGATCCCGGCGTGCGGCCCGAGCACCTCCATCAGCCGCAGGAGCAGGGTCTCGTCGGCGTCGGCGCCATCGCCCGCCCCGGCCGCGGCGGCGACCGCGGACAGGACGCGGGCACGCTGCCCGGCGTCGAGGTTGGTGCCCAGGGTCATCCTGGGCAGGTCGGCGGGGAGCACCCAGCGCCGCGGCGCGACCGCGCACCTGCGGGCGAGGTGGACGAGCTCGCGTGCCACGGCGTGCCCGGTGAGGTCGATGACCGTGAGGTCGCCCCCCTCGCGCAGGCGGGAGATCCCCACGGTGGTGAGCAGGGCCGACCAGCCGGTGTCCGTGCCGCCGGTGACCACGACGGAGCCGACACCGGGCGGGACCGTCACCCCGTACCAGCGGGGCTGCGCCTCGTAGGCGCGGGCCGCGGCCTGCCACGCGCTGTGGGCGCGCGCGTGCTCCTCCTGCTGTTCGCGCAGCGCGCGGTCGCGCTGCTCGCGTTCGGCGGCCAGCCGTTCCCTGGCGCGTTCGAGCCGCTGGGCGATCACCAGGCGGCTCTGCACCAGTGCGAAGGAGATGGGCGCCGCCACCGCCGCGCACGCGAGGACGCCGCCGAGGGCCAGGCTGCCCGGGAGGACGCGGGCGCTCCACAGGAGGGGGCACAGCAGGGCCAGGACGGCCAGCCCGACCAGGGCGAAGTACAGCGGTCGGTTGGTGCGCGCCTCGCTGTCGCGCTGTCCGCTGAGCCAGTCCTCGCTCAGCGACTCGGCGTCGGCGGGCGCGGGGCGGCGGGGTGCCGGTCCCGGCGCCGGGAGCAGGACCGCGTGGCGCCAGCCGAGGTAGGTCCGGCCTGCCTCGGCTCGGGGTGTACCGCCTGACCGTGGTGTGGGCACCGTACGAACACCTCCTGACCGACCGCCGTGGGGGGCGTCGGGGATCGGGGCGCCCCTCCGCGCGGGGCGGGAGGCGTCCTCGAAGCGGGTCCGCTCCCTGCCTGCGCGGTGAGCGGAGTCTGGTCCAACGGGGGCTCCGGCCGCAGCCGGAGTGTGGGCCGATGCTGCCACCTGCCCGACCTCAAGTGAAGCAGGACGCGCGGCGGCCTGCCAGACCCCGCCCGCGGCCTGTGGACGACCGCCCCCGGCCGCACCTCGTGCGCGCTGTGCCCCGGTCGGCCGCGGCCGACCCGTCCGACCGGGTCCGCCTCCCGTCACCGCCACGGGTCGGCGCGTGACCGGTTCCGGCCGAGTCCGCGCCGGGAGGAATTCCGCTGCGGGGGCGTGGGTGTCGCGCGCGGTCCACGCGCCCGCTCGCGGACGCGCGTTCTCGCAGGTGCGAGCCCCCGTGCCACCCCGGTCCCGGCTCGTAGATCGGAGAGGGGATCCCCCGCCCACCGCCCCCACCAGGAGAAGGGGTAGGCCATGAACGAGGTTCCGCAGTGGTCCCTGAAGGGTGACTGGTTCGACGTCTGCAGCTGCGACATCCCGTGCCCCTGCTACTTCGCGCAACCGCCGACGGGCGGCTCCTGCGAGGGCACGCTCGTCTGGCACGTCCGCGAGGGCCGGTACGGCGAGGTCGTCCTCGACGGGCTGAACGTCCTCGCCCTGGGTGCCTTCACCGGCAACATCTGGGCCGAGGGCACCAAGGCCGCGATGGGGCTCTTCTTCGACGAGCGCGCCGACCAGCGCCAGCGGGAGGCCATCCAGACGATCTTCACCGGTGGGGCCGGCGGCTGGCCCCAGGGGTTCGCCGAACTCATCGGGGAGATGCGCGGTGTGGAGACCGCGCCCATCGAGTTCGAGGTGGACGAGGACCTCGGCCGGTGGAGCGCGCGCGTGCCCGGCCGCGTCGAGGCACGGGCCGAGGCGCTGGCCGGACCGACATCGCTGCCAGGTCAGCGCGTCCAGGTGCACAACCCCGCCGGGAGCGAGGTGGGTCCGGGCGCCGTGGCCGCGCAGGGCGTGGCCGTCACCGACACGGCCGGGGCGCTGGCCTTCGAATGGGACCGGTCCGGCAAGTCGAGCACGCACATGCTGTTCGACTGGAGTGGTCCGGACGAGCCGTGAGCAGGACCGGGACCGAACGGCCGCGTGTCGCGTCGGCCGGTGAGCCCGCCCTGGTCGTGGTCCTGCTCGGGCTGGCGGTCCTGGCCTGGGTGGTCACCGGGCGGCTCGCCGAGCCGCACATGCGTGCGGGTCTGCTGACCGGGGCGAACGGGATGGCCGACGGAATGGCGGGCGGAGGGCGCACCGGCCCCTCGCCCGCGGCCCTGGGCCTGTTCCTCATCACCTGGACCGTCATGATGGCGGCGATGATGTTCCCGTCCGTCCTGCCGGTGGTCCTCGCCTGTGACCGCTGGGTCCGGCGGACCGGGCGCTCGCGTACGGTCACGGCCCTGTTCGTGGGCGGCTATCTGCTGGTCTGGGCCGCGGCGGGAGTGGCCGCCTACGCCGTCGTCGTCCTCCTCGTGCCGCTCCTGCCCTCGGGGGCGACGGGTGTGCCGCTGGGCGGGGCGGCGCTCGTCCTGGTCGGCGTCTACCAGTTCAGCCCGCTGAAGCGGGTGTGCCTGCGCCAGTGCCGCTCGCCGCTGGCCTTCGTCGCCGCCCACGCCGAGCGCCTTCGGGCCGGACCCGTGGCGGCCGGCCGTGTCGGTGCAGCGCACGGCGCCTACTGCCTGGGCTGCTGTTGGGCGCTGATGGTCGTCCTGCTGCTGCTCGGCATGATGAGCCTGACCTGGATGGCCCTGGTCGCGGCCGTGATCCTGGCCGAGAAGGTGTTCCCGGGCGGCGGGGCGGTCGGCCGGGTGGTCGGCGGCCTGCTCGTGGTCACGGGCGCGATGCTGGTGGTCGGCGCGCCGCCGCTGCCGGCCCTGGTCTGAACGGCCGAGCCGCTGCCGGCCCCACGGCCCGTGGACGACCCGCCCGCGGGCCCGGACGCGGCGAGGCGCCGGCGGTGGATGGTCGCCCGTCCGCCACCGGCGCCTCGTGCGCGCTCGCGGGTGCGCCCGGCTTCCGCCGGCCGCGCCCCCGTGTTCCTCCTAGGCCTCGACCTGCAGGTCGACGACCTTGCCGACCTCGGCCTCGACGGCGAACTCGCCGGTGAAGCCCTGGGAGGCCAGGACCCGCACCTTCCAGGTGCCGTCGGCGGCGAAGAACCGGAAGGTCCCCTCGTCGCCCGTGGCCACCTCGCCGACGAAGTCGTCGGACTCGTTCAGCAGCCGGGCGTAGGCCCCGCTGAGCGGCTTGCCCTCACGGGTCACCGTGCCCTGGATGACCGCCTGGTTTCCCGCGTCCACGTCGGCGAGCACGACGCCGCCGACCGGAGCTCCGCAGCTGTCGCTCACTTGGCCTCCGCCTCTCCGAGCTCGACCGGAACGCCCACGAGGGAGCCGTACTCGGTCCACGAACCGTCGTAGTTCTTCACGTTGCCCAGCCCCACGATCTCGTGCAGGGCGAACCAGGTGTGCGAGGAGCGCTCGCCGATGCGGCAGTAGGCGATGATCTCCTTGTCGAGGTCCACACCGGCCTCGGTGTAGAGCTCGCGCAGCTCCTCGGCCGTCTTGAACGTGCCGTCCTCGTTGGCCGTCTTGGCCCACGGGATGTTGCGCGCGGTCGGGATGTGGCCGGGGCGCTGCGAGGTCTCCTGCGGCAGGTGCGCGGGGGCGAGCAGCTTGCCGGTGAACTCGTCGGGCGAGCGTACGTCGACCAGGTCCTTGGCGCCGATGGCCTGGACGACCTCGTCACGGAACGCGCGGATGGAGTGGTCCTGCTCCTGCGCCGTGTACTGGGTGGCCGCCCGCTCGGGGACGTCCTTGACCAGCTCGCGGGAGTCCAGCTCCCACTTCTTGCGGCCGCCGTCCAGCAGGCGGACGTTGGTGTGGCCGTAGAGCTTGAAGTACCAGTAGGCGTAGGCGGCGAACCAGTTGTTGTTGCCGCCGTAGAGCACGACCTGGTCGTCGTTGCCGATGCCCTTGGCCGACAGCAGTGCCTCGAAACCGGTCTTGTCGACGAAGTCGCGGCGGACCGGGTCCTGCAGGTCCGTCTTCCAGTCGATCCTGACGGCGCCGCGGATGTGTCCCTTGTCGTAGGCGGACGTGTCCTCATCGACCTCGACGAGGACCACGTTGTCATCGTCCAGGTGAGCCTCCACCCAGTCGGCGTCCACGAGGACGTCGGAGCGGCTCATAGGGAACCTCCAGTGTTTCTTGTGCGGTGTCGCGTGTGCGGTCGGTACGTGGGCCGGGACGCGGGGGTCCCAGGTGTCGGGGGTCGTTCCGCCGTTCTCAACGGGCCGTTCCCGTCGCCGCCATACGGCGGACGAGGAGGTAGGCCTCGCATCCGGCGCAGAAGCCGAACGCGGCGTTGAGGAAGGCGGCGAAGAGGGCGAGGGCGGTCGCGGCGACGCCGAGCCACTGCGGGCCCGCCAGGTATCCGACGAGTCCCAGAACGGCGAAGGCGAGTCCCACTCCCTGGGCGAACCGGGGCGGCCGGGCGTCCTCGGTCTCCTCGGGCGGACCGAGCCTGGGGCGCACGAGGGCGGAGAACACCAGCGCGTAGGGCGAGTGCCGAACCCCCACGACCACCGCGACGCCGAACACCAGGGCCTGGAATCCGAGGATCCGGGGATCTCCGGTGGCCAGGGCCAGGGCCAGTACGAGGGTGGTCAGGGCCGCGGCGAAGCGCTGCCCTCGGGGGTCGACCTGCATGGTGTGATGTCCCCAGTCGCGTGCACGGAATGGGCCAGTCGCACGGAGGAGGCGAGGGCTCGCGAGCCCGTCCGCCCTAAGGACACAGACAGAGCGCGGCGGCGACGCGGCAGAAGTCCACTGCCCGTCGCTTCGTCAGATACGCGCTCGTCAAGGAAGTCACGTCTAGACGCTACAGGCCGCCCGGCGTGTTTGTCACTGGTGTGCTGGATCACAAAACTTCACGTACGCGCCGGTCGCGACACCGGCGGTGTCCTCCGCGCACGGCCTACGGGACGGCCGCCCCGAGGGCCGCGATGACGTCGGCCTTGCGCGGCTGGCCGCTCGCCCTCGTGGTGATCCGGCCCGAGGCGTCCAGGACCAGGACGGTGGGCGTGCGCATGATGCCCAGGCGGCGGACCAGGTCGAGACTGGCCTCGGCGTCCACCTCCACGTGGGCCACGCCCGCGACCATCCCGGCGACCTCGTCGAGGATGCGGCGGGTGGCCCGGCAGGGCTGGCAGAAGGCGGTGGAGAACTGCACGAGGGTGGCGCGCTCCCCCAGGTCGCCGTCGATGTCCCCCGCCGTGAGCACGTCACCGGAGGGCGGGGTGTCGGCGCCCTCCTCGGCGCGGACCTCCTCGGCATGGGCGCCCTGGGTCCGGACGCCCTGGGCCCGGGTGTCCTGGTGCGCGGTCATCGGCTCCTCCTCTCCCGGGTTCCGGGCTCCGCCCGCGGGCGGGCCGCCGACGCGCCGTCCCCGCACGGTGTGCTCGCGGAAGCGCCCCCGGCCCCGCCGCCAGGCGAGTCCGACGGCGGTGGCCGCGAGCAGGGTCACCGCGAGGACGACGAGTCCGGCCGCGTCCACCTAGGCCGCCTCGGAGCCCATCAGGGGAACGTCCTGGCCGGTGCCGGTGATCCGCACACCGCTGGAGACGTTCTCCATCTCCGTCACGGTGAGGCCGAAGGGCAGTTCGGGCGCCTCGACGCTGAAGGTGAGCATGTCGCCGACCATGTCGCTGACGCCGTCCGGGGCACCGCTGACCTCGATGTCGACCGGGGTGACGGTGACCGTGCCGCCGTCCACCTCGAACTCGCCGGCCGCGCTGATGGAGGTGCTCACGCCCAGCTCCGGGATGGCCAGCTCACCGGTGATGCGGGGCTCGCCGTTCTCGGTGGTGATGGTGACGCCCTCGGGCAGGTGGGGGTTGAAGTAGGAGTAGGGAACGACGAACGAACCCTCGACCTGTCCGGCGACCACGGACGGCTCGTTGACCAGGTCGGACAGGGGCGCGTCGACCTCGGTCGCGGTCGCCTCGATCTGCTCCAGCGTCACCCCGCGGACGGTGGCGGTGCCCGCGGTGATGGTGATCTCCGAGTAGGTGCCGCCGAGCGCCTGCGGCAGGAACGCCCAGCCGCCGATGGCCACGTCCGGCTGCTCGGACGTCTGCATCTGCTGGGCCACCCGTTCGGCGACCATGCGCTCGGCGAAGCCGCGCAGCGCGATGTCGCCTCCCACCACGACGACCACGAGGAGGATCAGGAAGACGACGAGAAACTTACGCATCTGGATCCCAGCACACTTTCTTTCGCTCCGGCGCGCCTCGCGGCTGGGTCTTCCGGCCGGTCCAGGTCACACGCCATCGGCACCCGACGGGTGCCGGTCATGACAAACCCAAAGGGAAGGGTACTTCAACCGGGGTTGGACTCCGCCGGGGCCGGGCGGGTTCCCCGACTCCGGGCAAAGTCACCGGTTCGAGACATCCCGTCACCGGACGAGATGAAGGCGGACGCACAGGACGCGGTCACGGGCCCGCCGCACGCGCCCGACGCGCCCTAGTGGGGCATCAGCATGGCCGCGAGGCCGTCGCTGGCCGCGGCGCCCGACAGGGACAGCTCGATCACGTTGGTGGCGGTCACGAAGGCGGCGCCGCGCCTGGCGAACTCGATCACGTGCGGCTGGCGCTCGTGCTCCTCCCGGGCGAGCTCGTCGCGGTACATCGCGTACACGATCCGCTGGAGCGGAGCGCTGGGCACGGTGTGGCAGGCGAACATCAGGGTGTCCGGCTCGTGCTCGGCGACGTGGGCGACGACGGCGGCGGCGAGCTGGTCGAATCCCGCGCTCTGGCCCTCGGCGAGCGTGTAGATCGTGATGACGCCGCGGCCGCGCGGGGGCGCGGCCTCACGGACGGGGGCGCCGCCCCGGTGGTCGGCGTAGGTGTCGGCGTTGCGACGCTTGCGGCGCACGGGCTCCTCCATGGACGCGGCGGGTTCCGCGTCCGCGTCGTCGTCATCGTCATAGACGTAGTCGTCGTCGTCGTAGTAGTCGTCGTCGTAGTCGTCGTAGTCGTCCTCCAGCCCGCGCCGGGGTCGGGCGCCGAGCGCGCAGGCGCCCCACAGCGCGGCGATGGCGCCGAGCATCAGGACGGGTCCGCCCGGCCCGAGCCCGAGTCGGCCCACGGCCACGGAGAGCACCAGGGACAGCGCGACCAGGCCCAGCACGGACAGGTCCGCGGAGAGGTCCCGCCCGCCGCGGCGGGCGACGCCGATCAGGCCGACGACCAGGAAGACGAGGGCCACGGCCTGGGCGCCGTTGACGAGGACGCGCGGAATGAGGTCGTAGTGGTCGGCCAGCCCGGGGAACGAGGCGCCGAACCTGCCGCTCAGGCGGTCGACGCTCAGGACGACCAGGGGGACGATCGTGAACGCGGTGACGAACAGGCGCGAGGTGAAGCGGCCCTGGAACGACCGCACGCCGTGTTCGAGCGCTCCCCAGCCCAGATAGAGCGGCCCGACGAGGCTGATACCGATCTGCAGCAGCCGGAAGGTGAGATCGCCGAAGTCGAACATCGCCCCGACGACGGCCGCGCTCAGCCCGACCGTCATACCCAGCGCGGCGACCAGCCAAGCGACGGAGGCCACGCTGGGACGGCGTTGGGCGTACGCGGCCAGCGCGGCGGTGGCGCTCCAGCCCACCAACGCGCTTACGAATGCCAGTCCTACCGTCACCATCCCGACAATGATGCTGCACTCCGACGGGTGGATGTGCACTACATACAGGATCGGGAGGACAGTCTCCGGGGCGATCCCGCAGAGTGTGGCGCGAACCCGCAGTTCACACTGTGATTTTCCTCACGTGAATTCCGGCCGCATCCCTGTGACCGCACACGACCCGCCGAGGGCCGTAGTCTCGCCTTCAGGGCGTGCTCCACGGACGCCGCCCCTCGCGAGCGGCAGGCCGGCGCCCGACCGGACATGTCCGCCGAGCGCGCACCCTCGGGCGGATCGCACAGCCGACGGACCGCCCCCATCCGAGCCAGGAGACGACCGTGCCTCACGACACCGTGCCCCCGTCGACGAAGGGCGCCGCCTTCTTCGACGTGGACAACACCCTCATGCGGGGCGCGTCCATCTACCACTTCGCCCGTGGACTGGCCTCCCGCGACCTGTTCACCACCCGCGACCTCCTGCGCTTCGCGTGGGGCCAGACGGTCTTCCGGGTCACCGGGAGCGAGCAGCCCGAGCACATCGACGCCGCCCGGGAGGCCGCGCTCGCCTTCGTCGCGGGCCACGGGGTGAGCGACCTCGTCACGCTGTGCGAGGAGATCTACGACGACACCATGGCGGACCGCATCTGGGAGGGCACGCGCGCCCTCGTCCAGGGGCACCTGGACGCCGGTCGGCCGGTGTGGCTGGTGACGGCCACGCCCGTCGAGCTGGCGCAGATCATCCGGCGCAGACTCGGCCTGACCGGGGCCCTGGGCACCGAGGCGGAGAACCTGGACGGGGTGTACACCGGCCGGCTCAACGGCGACCTGCTGCACGGCCCGGCCAAGGCGGTGGCGGTACGCGCGCTCGCCCGCCGTGAGGGGTGGGACCTGGATTCGTGCTCGGCCTACAGCGACTCGTCCAACGACCTGCCGCTTCTGTCCATCGTCGGTGATCCGCACGCGGTCAACCCGGACGGGGACCTGCGCCGGTACGCGCGCACGCACGGGTGGCCCGTACACGACTTCAGACGGCACCGGACGGCATTGAAGGTGGCCGTGCCCGCGGCCATGGCGGGGGCCGTGGCCGGAGCGGTGGCGATGCGGGCGATCAGACACCGCCGGACGGCGGGAGCGGCCTGAGGCGGCCGCAGCGGCCGTGACGGCGGCCGAGGCGCCCGGGCGCGGCTCGGACCCGCGCGTGGGGCGTGCGTCGCCCAGGAGGGCACCTGAGGGGTGTGTGAGGCCGGTGTGACTGGTGAGGGCGTTGAGGCCTCGCGATCAGGCGAAACCGGTGCGGCGCGTGACGCCGAGGGCCGCGAGGGACTGAGAGGCGCCGCGAGGCCGCCGGGCCGAGGGGCCGAGGGGCCGAGGGGCCGAGGGGCCACCGGGCCGAGGGGCCGCGCGAGACGCTAGCGGCCCAGGGTGGCTCGGGCGAGAGCGAGGACGTGGACGGGCCGGAGGCCGGCGCCCCGGGTCGGGGCGGCCTGGGCGCGGCTGCCGACGAAGGTCTCGAACGCCTGCGGGGAGCTGTAGGACGGGGACCAGTCCAGCGCCTTCTCCAGCGGCGCGGTGTCCATACCCGTGGCGAGCCGGCCGACGCTCACGGCCCGGGTGTTGCTCGCGCTGGCGTAGTCGATACGCCCGTGCTTGGCCATGCTCCGCAGGACCTTCAGGCCGCGGGCGGGCACCGGCAGGCGCTGGCCGCCGACGCGGCGCAGGCAGTCCGACAGCGGCACCGAGTCGGCGCCGGCCACGTCGAAGTGCCCGGTCTCGTCGCTCAGGGCCATCCGGACCAGGGCCTCGGCCGCGTCGTCCTCGTGCACGAAGCGCACGCTGGGGTCGCTGCCGAGCACGGTGGGCACGAAGCGCGCGCCCAGGTACCGGGTGAGAGGGGTGTCGACCGAGGGGCCGATCAGGTTGGCCAGGCGCAGGACCGCCACGGACACGTCCGGGCGGCGGCGCTGGAGGCCGAGCGTGTCGCGCTCGACCTCGGCGGCGTCGTCGGCGTCCAGGCTGGCGCTGGAGCGCACCACGACCCGCTTGACGCGGGCCGAGCGCTGCGCGGCCGCGAGCACCCGCATGGTCCCCAGGAGGGTGTCCTCCCGGTGGGGACCGCGCGCGGTGTCCAGGCCCAGGTGCAGGATGATCTCCGCGCCCGAGTCGGCGACGATCTGCCCGAGGCTCTCGTCGTGCAGACCCACGTGGACGTACTCGACGCCGCCCGGCCCGTCACCGTCCTCGGCGGACGACCGCGGGCCGACCTCCGCTGCCGGCGGCGGGGCGGAGTCGGCGCCGATGACCCGGCGTACACCGGGCTCCGCGCTCAGGGCCTGGGCGACCCTGGCGGCCACAGGGTTGGAGACACCGGTGACGAGGACGACACGAGTCATGGCGACACGTTCCTTGGGAAGACGGAAAGTCAGATCCGGACGGCCCGCGGACCGATCACCGAGAAGGTGAACCGGCGGCCGCGACCCGTGAGACACAACGGTGCCTCACCCAGAAAATTCCATAGGGGTGGCAAAGGCCACGCAAGGAGGAAGGTGTCTCCGCGTCGGGGACGAGCCCTGGGGCACGCCCACGCCCGCGGAGAGACGACATCGGCCGCGACCGGTCTACTTCTTGTTGCGACGCGCCACACGCGTGCGCTTGAGCAGCTTGCGGTGCTTCTTCTTCGCCATCCGCTTGCGACGCTTCTTGATGACGGAACCCATGGGATCACCTTCTCGCTGACGATGCGTACGGACATGCCGAACCGCTGGCGGTGAGCACCGGCAGGGGTTCGGATGCGCTGCTGGGGTCGCCGGGCACCGGCGCGTACGGCGCACGCGCGGATGCCGGGCGATCCGGGGCGGACCCCGGGGAGGCCGACGCTGGAAACGCACGCCTACCGCACCCGAAGGCCCAGCTTACCGTGACGGGTGTGCGGTCCGGGTCACGCCCCGGGGACGGACGGCCCGTCGACGTACAGGGAGGCGGCCGGCTCGGCGTAGCTGACACTGGCCAGGCGATGGTCGGCGAAGGTCAGTGACGTCACGCTCGCCAGATTGCATTCGCGCCGGTCGGGGCGGTGCCACAGCCGCCTCGCCTCGGCTGCGCGGCGGGCCGTCCAGATGGGCAGCTGGTGGCTGACGCAGACAGCCTCCCGGCCCCACGCGGCCCGGCGCGCGACCTTGATCGCGGACACCATCCGGTCGAGGATCTCCGCGTAGGGCTCGCCCCAGGACGGCAGGAACGGATTGTAGAGCCGCCTGAGCACCCGCGGGTCACGGGCCGAACGCGCCGACAGGGACATCCCCTGGAACCTGTTGCCCGCCTCGATGAGGCGGTCGTCCAACGTCACCGGCAGGTCCAGCGTCTTCTGCAACGGGACCGCGGTCTCCTGGGTGCGGTCCAGCGGCGAGGAGTACAGGGCGGCGATGTCGTGCCCCTCGAACCACTCGGCGGCCATCTCGGCCATGCGCTGGCCGCGGTCGCTCAGGTGGTAGTCGGGCAGCCGTCCGTACAGGACCTTGTCCGGGTTGTACACCTCGCCGTGCCTGAGCAGGTGCACGACGGTGGTCGTGGTCATCGTGGTCGTCCTTGTCTCGGTGTCGGGGCTGGTCAGCCCTGCGCCTCGGCGGCCGCCCGGGCCGCCCGTGGCAGGGCCGAGACCACCTGGTCGATGGCCGCGTCGTCGTGCGCCGCGGAGAAGAACCACGCTTCGAAGGCCGCGGGCGGCAGGTACACGCCCTGGTCGAGCATGGCGTGGAAGAACGCGGAGAAGACCGCGGTGTCGGTGGTGCGGGCGCTGTCGAAGTCGGTCACCTCCTGGTCGGTGAAGAACACCGTGAAGAGGTTGCCGCCGCCCTGGACCCGATGGGCGACCCCGGCGCCGCTGAGCGCCTTGGAGACCTCCGCCTCGACCTGCGCGGAGACGCGGTCGATGTGGGCGTAGACCTCGGGGGTGGCGGCGCGCAGCGTGGCGAGCCCGGCCGCCGTGGCCAGCGGGTTCCCGGAGAGGGTGCCCGCCTGGTAGACGGGGCCGTCGGGCGCGAGGCGGTCCATGATCTCGGCCCGGCCGCCGAACGCCGCGGCGGGCAGGCCTCCGCCCATGACCTTGCCGAAGGTCATGAGGTCGGGGGCGACCTCTTCCAGGCCGAACCAGCCGGAGGCGGAGACGCGGAAGCCGGTGAGGACCTCGTCGAGGATCAACAGGGCGCCGTTGGCGTGCGCGATCTCCTTGAGGCGGGCGTTGAAACCGTCCTTGGGCGGGACGACGCCCATGTTGGCGGGGCAGGCCTCGGCGATGACGCACGCGATGTCCTCGCCGTGCTCGGCGAAGGCGCGCTCGACGGCCGCGGGGTCGTTGTAGGGGAGCACGAGCGTGTCGGCGGCGCTGGCGCCGGTCACGCCCGGGGTGTCGGGCAGGCCGAAGGTCGCCAGACCGGACCCGGCGGCGGCCAGGAGGGCGTCGACGTGGCCGTGGTAGTTGCCCGCGAACTTGATGATCTTGCTGCGCCCGGTGTAGCCGCGGGCGAGGCGGATCGCGGACATGGTCGCCTCGGTCCCGGAGTTGACCAGGCGGACCTTCTCCACGGGCGTGCGCGCCACGATCAGCTCGGCGAGTTCGACCTCGCCCCGCGTCGGCGCGCCGTAGGAGGTCCCGGCGTCGACCGCGTGGTGGAGCGCGGACACGACCGGGGGCGCGGCGTGGCCGAGGATCAGCGGACCCCAGGAGCACACCAGGTCGACGTACCGGTGCCCCTCGGTGTCGGTGAGGTAGGGGCCCTCACCCTTGGTGAAGAAGGGCGGAGTGCCGCCGACGGCACCGAAGGCGCGCACGGGAGAGTTCACGCCACCAGGGACGACGGCGGTGGCCCGACGGAAGAGCTCTGCGGAAGTCTGTTGAGTACCCACGCCACCAGTGTGTCAGTTGTACCCTCCGACCTGACCGTGACCCGCCCCGCACCGGAGGCTCCACCAGGGCCCTGAGCAGCGGATCGGTCACGGAGGATGACTCCGGCGGGCTCCGCGTCGCGTGTCGGGCCCCGAGAGTCGTACGCGGGCGGGTCACGGGGTCGGGTCCGGGTCAGGCGGGGGTGAGGGTGTGCTCGTCGTCGCGGGTGCCGGCGGTCCGGTCGGCGACGGAGGAGCGCACGAGGGGGCGCAGGCGTTCGACGGCGGCGAGGCGGTCGACGCACCGGGTGAGCGGGCGGGCCAGGGCGAGCGACACCAGGGTCGCGACGAGGGCGCCGAGGAGGAGGCCGACCGTGACGTCGTGCGGGTAGTGGACGCCGACGACGACCCGGGAGAAGGCCTCCAGCACGGCGAAGACCGCGATGACCACGGCGATGCGGCGCCAGGCCAGGACCAGGGCCGCGGCGGAGGCGCCGGCGATGGCGGCGTGGTTGCTGGGGAAGGACCAGTCGCCGGCGGGCGGGCAGGCGGCCGCGGTGACCAGGTCGGTCATCGCCTGGCAGGGCCGCTGTTGGGCGACGGCCTCCTTGACGGTGCGGCTGACGAGGTAGGCGATGACCGTGGCGACCGGGGCGAGGAGCGCCAGGCCGACCGTGCGCGCGTCGACGGACCGGGCGCGCCACCACGAGGCCAGGAACAGCACCGCGAACACGCCGAGCAGGAGTTCGGTGCCCAGGTCGAACGCGTGCCGCCACGCGGGATCGAGTTCGGCGACCGCGCCGACCACCGCACGTGACCAGGCCGAACTGACGCGGAGGATCTCCGTGATCATCTCTCTCCAGGGGGCGCTCGGGGAGAAGTCACATGTTGGGGGAACGATCGGACAACGTTCAGATGTCCGGCAGGTGACTGAACTCCCAGGGATTCGTGAACGAGAAGTTCCTCATCCTGTCACCGGAAAGTGACCGCCGAGGCCGGAAACCCGCCCGGATCGACGAAGGAGACGCGCCGCCCCGACGAAGGTCGGTGGGGTGACCGGTCAGTAGTTTGGGGGCGACCACCCGTCCCCACCACCCATCGGAGCTGTCATGGCCACGGCCTTCACCACGGCGGACCTCATCGACGACCACGGCGACACCCTGCGCAGCTGCTCGACGCAGTTCCGCCTGCTGGGCGGGCGCGCCCGGTTCCACGGCCCCATCCGGACCGTCAAGTGCCACGAGGACAACGGGCTGGTGAAGAAGGTCCTCAACTCGCCCGGCGACGGTGCCGTCCTGGTCGTGGACGGCGGCGGCTCGCTGCGCAGCGCCCTGCTGGGCGACATGATCGGCGCGTCCGCCGTGGCCAACGGGTGGGCGGGCGTGGTCGTCCACGGCGCCGTGCGCGACAGCGTCGCGCTGGCGGAGCTCGACCTGGGCGTCAAGGCCCTGGGCACCAACCCCCGCAAGTCCGTCAAGGACGGCGCCGGGCTGGCGGACGTCACCGTCACGTTCGGCGACGTGGCCTTCGTCCCCGGCGAGTGGCTCTACAGCGACGAGGACGGCATCGTCGTCAACGCCACCCGGATCTGAGGCGGCGGCTCACTCCCGGCGGCGGCGCTCCGGGTGGGCCTCCGGGTGGGCCTCCGGGTCCGTTGCCAGACCGTGGAGGCGTCCCGCGCCTCCAGCTCCGGTCGGCCGACGAGGGGGCGGCGCGCCCCAGGGTGATCGCGGGCACGAGCAGCCCGACCATGGCCTGAGAGCCAGATCCAGGCCCTGAGTGCGCTCCGGACGGATCGCAGGCGGCTCCCAGCCGGCCCTCAGGCGGCCCCGGCCCGCTTCCGGTCAGCTCCGGTGGGGGAACTCCTCGCTGGCGTCGGAGAGGACGTCCAGCACCGCGATGGGGTCGGGCAGCGGTACCGCGCCGTCCTCGTCGCGCGGGGCGCGGATCCAGGTGACCCGGCCGCCGGAGGGCAGCGCCGAGGGCGCCCCGGGCACGAAGCTGTCCCGGCAGTGCCACCGCAGCCCGGGGGTCTCCGCCACCGACTCCGGGACGGTGTCCAGGTGGCAGGACCACCACTCGTCCTCGTCCACCGGGGACCGGGTCGCCACGAAGAACAGGTAGCGCGAGGACTCCACCGCCGCCACCGGCCCCGCCGGGACGCCCGAACGGCCCATCCGCGCCAGCGCCATCACCCCGGCCTCGCGGGGCACGTCGAAGACGTCGAACACCCGGCCGGTCGGCAGGATGACGTTCGCGTCGGGGGTCGCGGTCCACCAGCGGCGGATCCGGTCGGGGTCGGTACTGGCCTCCACGCCCCAGGCCATCGTCACCGGGTGCGCCGCCGGGTCGGGACAGCCCATCCGGTCGCACGTACACGCCCGGTCCTGGCCGGGCGCGGCGCCCCGCACCACCGGCCACCCCAGCCGCGCGTAGCGCAGCGCTGACTCCAGCATGCTGTCCGCCGCATGCCGTCGCTTCCGTCGGTACAGGACGTCGGCCATGGAACCCCCGGTGGTCGTGTCTAGATCCAGGCGCGGCCGACGTCTCCTGGCCCGCCGCCCGGCGACCGCGACCGGGGCGAAGGGCCTGGTCGTGCTACCTCAGCAGGCGGGCCGCCTCGGTGGCCCAGTAGGTGAGGACCTGCTCGGCTCCCGCCCTGCGGTAGGAGGTGAGGGTCTCCACGATCGCCCGTTCCCGGTCCAGCCAGCCCTTCTCCGCCGCCGCCTCGATCATGGCGTACTCACCACTGACCTGATAGGCCGACACGGGCACCGGCGAGGTCTCGGCGACCTTGGCCACGATGTCGAGGTAGGCCAGTCCCGGTTTGACCATGACCATGTCGGCGCCCTCGGCGACGTCCAGCGCCACCTCGCGCAGCGCCTCGCGGGCGTTGGCGGGGTCCTGCTGGTAGCCGGAGCGGTCGCCGAACTGCGGCGCCCCCTCGGCCGCCTCGCGGAAGGGCCCGTAGAAGGCGGACGCGTACTTGGCCGCGTAGGCCAGGATCGGCACCTGGGTGAACCCGGCGCCGTCCAGTCCGCGGCGGATCGCCGCGACCTGGCCGTCCATCATGCCGCTGGGCGCCACCACGGCGGCGCCCGCCTCGGCCTGGGCGGCCGCGACGGCCGCGTACCGCTCCAGGGTGAGGTCGTTGTCCACGTGGCCGCCGCTCTCCAGCGGCCCGCAGTGGCCGTGCGAGGTGTACTCGCACAGGCACAGGTCGGCCATGACCACCAGTTCGTCGCCGACGTCCGCGGCCAGGTCGCGCAGCGCCACCTGCACGACCCCGTCCGGGTCGTCGGCGCCCGATCCGCGCTCGTCCTTGTGCTCGGGGATCCCGAACAGCATCACGCCCCCCACGCCCGCCTGGGCCGCCTCCTGGGCGGCCTTGCGCAGGCTGTCACGGGTGTGCTGCACCTGGCCGGGCATCGAGGAGATCGGCACCGGTTCGGTGAGGCCCTCCTTGACGAACATGGGCAGGACGAGGTTCTCCGGCCGCACCCGGGTCTCGGCGACCAGGCGACGCAGAGCCGCTCCGCGGCGCAGACGGCGCGGCCGGGCGACGGGGAAGGCGGCGTCGGAGGCGGTCAATGCGGGCTCCTCATGGCGGTGGCGGTTGGTCGCGGACGACGGGTGGACGGACGGATGGGCCGTGGGGCGGGGTCAGACCTTGCGGCGACGGCCCCGGCGCTTCTGGCTGGGCTTGAGGACGGGCTTGCCCGCCTCGATCGCCTCACGGCGCTTGGCGGCACCGTACTCCGAAAGTGCCTCCGCCAGGGCCGAAACCGACGCCTTCGGTGCGACGACGTCGACCCGCAGGCCGAACTCGATCGCGGTCTTCTCGGTCTCGGGGCCGATGACGGCGATGGCGGTGGTGTTGTGCGGCTTGCCCGCGATGCCCACCAGGTTGCGCACCGTGGAGGACGACGTGAACAGCACCGCATCGAAACCACCTCCCTTGATGGCCTCTCGGACAGGCGCGGGCGGCGGCGCCGCGCGGACCGTGCGGTAGGCGGTGACGTCGTCGACCTCCCACCCCCGCTCGTCCAGTCCGGCGGCCAGGGTCTCGGTGGCGATGTCGGCGCGCGGGAGCAGCACCCGCTCGATGGGGTCGATCTCGGCGTCGTAGGGCGGCCACACCGACACCAGTCCCGCGCTGGACTGGGCGTCCTCCGGCGGCTCCAGGTCGGGCTGGATGCCGAAGTCGCGCACGGCCCTGGCGGTGGCCTCGCCCACGACGGCGACCTTGACCCCGGCGAAGGCACGCGCGTCCAGGCCGTAGGACTCCAGGCGCTCCCGGATCGCCCGGACCGCGTTGGTGGAGGTGAAGGCGACCCACTGGTAGCGCCCGGTGACCAGGCCGCGCACGGCGCGCTCCATCTGCTGCGGGGTGCGCGGCGGCTCCACGGAGATGGTCGGCACCTCCTCGGGCACCGCGCCGTAGCCGCGCAGCTGGTCCGACAGGGCGGCGGCCTGCTCCTTGGTCCGGGGCACGAGCACGCGCCAGCCGAACAGGGGGCGGGTCTCGTACCAGGACAGCTCGGACTGGCGCGCCACCGGCGCCCCGACGACCATCAGGGCCGGAGCGGTCACGTGGTGGCCCTTGGTGTCCTTGGACTTGAGATCGGCGACCAGCCGGGCCAGCGTCGAGGTGACCGTGGTCTGCCGGGTGGTGCCGCCCGCGCGCACGACGGCGACGGGCGTGGCCGGCGGGCGCCCGCCGGCGATGAGGGTCTTGCACATGACGTCGAACCCGGGGCCCTGGTGGCCGGGCTCCTCACCGGGGGGCGCGTCGGCGCCGAGGATCACCAGGGCGGCGTCGCCGGCGGCGGCCTCGTGCCAGTCGACCTCGGCCCCGCCGTGCGGCCGGGCGTTGAGCAGCCGCACCTCGGGGCCCTCGCCCAGCAGCGGGATGCCGGCGAAGGTGGGCACGGCGGTGACCGCGGAGACGCCGGGGGCGACCTCGACCTCCACGCCCGCCTGCTCGCACGCGGCCACCAGGTCCGCGCCGCGGCAGCCGAAGAACGGGTCGCCGGAGTACAGGCGCACCACCCGGCGGCCCTCACGGGCGCGGGCGACGGCCAGGGCGTTGATGTCGCCGCCGCACTCGGCGGCCTCGATCACGGTCACGTCCTCGGGGCAGTGCGCCAGGAGTTCGGTACGGAAGCCGGCCAGTTCCTCGGCCGCGGGCTCGCGGAGGGTGATGACCACGTCGGCGCGGCGCAGCAGTTCGGCGCCGCGCAGCGTCAGCAGGTCGGCGCCGCCGGGGCCGCTGCCGACCAGGGCGACGTGCCCGGGGCGCGGGGCGGGGCGCGGCTCCTCCGGACGGGGGATGGCGTTGGCGTTCACGTACTGGCTCCTCGGGTGTGGGTCGCCTGTGCCCCGGTGCGCGGGACCGGGGCGGTGACGGCTGGGCTGCGGCGGCCACGTCGGCGCCCGGCCCGTCTTTCGTGTTCCTAGGGTGTGTCCCGTGGACGCCGCCCGTCGTGAGCGGCGGTCCAGTGGTGGCCTCGCGAGGCCGAAGAGGGAGTCAGGGTGGGCCTCCTGTCGACTGATGAGAACGAAGCGAGGGCGCCGCTGGGGCGTCGCTCAACAGGGCGAGTGTTCGCGGGACACGCCCTAGGGTGTGTCCCTCTCCGCGAAGGCCGCGGCGACGATGCGGTCGGCGCCCTCGCCGATCATCTCCCGGGCCAGGTCCCGGCCGAGCGCGACGGCCGCGTCCAGGTCGTGGGCGGAGGCGAGGTCCGCGGTGCGGTCGCCCCGGACGGCGGCGGTGCCGTCGGTGGCGACCACGGCGGCGCGCAGGCGCAGCCGGCCGTCGGCGTACTCGGCGAAGGCGCCGACGGGGGCGGCGCAGCCGCCCTCCAGCACGGACAGCACGGTGCGCTCGGCGACGACGGCGACGCGGGTGGGCGCGTGGTCGACGGAGGCCAGGTAGCCCAGGTCGTCCTCGCGGCGCTTGGCCGTGCACTCCACGGCCAGTGCGCCCTGGCCCGGGGCGGGCAGCATGCGGTCGGCGTCGAAGACGTCGGTGACGGCGTCCCTGCGGCCCACCCGGCCGAGTCCGGCGTGGGCGAGGACGACGGCGTCCAGCTCACCGGAGGTCACCTTGCCCAGGCGGGTCTCCGCGTTGCCGCGGATGGGGACGTAGACGAGGTCGGGGCGCAGGGCCGCGAGCTGGGCGACGCGGCGCGGGGAGCCCGTGCCGATCCTCGCGCCGGCGGGCAGCCGCTCGAACGTGAGGCCGTCGCGGGCGCACAGGGCGTCGCGGGGGTCGTCGCGCTCGGGGATGGCCGCCAGGACGAGGCCGTCCGCGGGGACGGTCGGCAGGTCCTTGAGGGAGTGGACGGCGAAGTCGATCGTGCCGGCCACCAGCTCGTCGCGCAGGGCGTTGACGAACACGCCGGTGCCGCCGAGCTGGGTCAGGTGCGCCTTGGTGACATCGCCGAAGCTCGTGATGAGCTCCAGCTCGATCGGGCGCCCGGTGCGCTCGGTGATCGCGTCGGCGACCATCCGGGACTGGGTGGTGGCCATGGTGCTGCGGCGGGTGCCGAGCCTGGCCGGGGTGCCGCCGGCGGGATTCGCGGTCATACCTGCTCCTGTGCGGCCTCGGCCGCGGTGGTGGGACGCGCGGGCGAGGACAGGGCCTCCGGCGTCTTGGGGTCGAGGTCGAAGAGTTCGCGCAGCGCGGCCTCGTAGGACTCGCCGTCGGGCGCCGCGGCCAGTTCCTTGACCCGCACCGTGGGCCGGTGCAGGAGCTTGTCGGCGACGCGGCGCATGGCCCGGGTGATCTCCTCGCGGGCGCGGTCGTCGAGGTCGGCGGGCAGGCGGCCGTGCAGCCGGGACAGCTCGGCCTCGACGACGTCCTTGGCCTGGGCGCGCAGGGCGACGACGGTCGGGGTGACCTCGTTGGCGCGGCGGACCGTGCGGAACTCGGTGACCTCCTCGTCGACGATCTCGCGGACGACGGTGAGGGCGCCGGAGCGGCCGGACTCGTGGTCGCGGGTGGCGGCGGTGGCCTGGCGCAGGGCCTCGATGTCGACCAGGTCCACGTGCGGGAGGTCGCGCACGGCCGGGTCGATGTCGTGCGGCAGGGCCAGGTCGAGGAAGACCAGCGGCGTCGTGCGCGCGGTGTCGGCCGCGGCCACGGCCTCGGCGGTGAGGACGAGGCCCTGGGCGCCGGTGCAGGAGATGACGAGGTCGACCTCGGGCAGGACGTCGGCCGCGTCGGCGAAGGGGACGGCGCGGGAGCCGACCGTGTCGTAGGCCTCGGTGAGGCACTCGGCCAGGCGGGCGGCGCGCTCCATCGTGCGGTTGGCCACGATGACCGTCCGCGCGCCCTGGCGGGCGACGGTGTTGGCGGACAGCGCGCTCATCGATCCGGCGCCCAGGACGAGGACGCGCAGTCCGGCCAGCGGGCCGGAGGAGGCCTTGGCGGAGCCGTCGAGGCCGTTCGGGCCGCCGGTGGCCGCGGCGGCCTCCGGGTCCGTGGCCCCGGCTCCGGACATGGGGCAGGCCGCGGGCGGGACGGCGCCGGCCACGGGTGCGGTCTGGCCGACCGTGGGAGCGGGTCCGGCGTCGGCCGGGCGCGGCCGCAGGTACGCGAGGGCGTGCTCCAGGCCGAAGCTGACCATGTCGGCGCCCGCGTGGTCCAGGTGGGTCTCGGTGTGGGCGCGCTTGCCGACCCGCAGGGCGCGCTGTCCCAGGTCGTTGAGGACGCGGCCGACCGTTCCGGTCTCCTGGCCGAGCTTGAGGGCGTCGCGGACCTGGCCGAGGATCTGGCCCTCGCCGACGACCATGGAGTCGAGGCCGCAGGTGACGGAGAACAGGTGCTGGACCGCGCGGTCCTCGTAGTGCACGTAGAGGTGGTCGGACAGCTCGCCGAGGGCGACGCCGGTGTGCCACGACAGGAGTTCGGTGATGGCCGCGACGCCGCCGTGGAAGGCGGAGACGTCGGCGTAGACCTCGGTCCGGTTGCATGTGGAGACGACCATCGCCTCGTGGACGGACTCGGACGCGACCATCTCGCCGACCGCCCTGGTCCGGGTCTCACCGTTCAGAGCGACGCGCTCGAGCAGCGCCACCGGCGAACTCCGGTGGCTCAACCCCACGGCCAGGACACTCATCCGCATTCTCCTACGCAGGCACCACAGCGCCCCCATGACGCTGCGTCTCTATGCTCGGGCACGGTCTCCGTCACAGCGGGGCGGCCCCCGCTTGCTCCGGCTCGCGCACGTCGCTCCGCCCGGGCCCCGTCGCCTGGGTGCGTCGTTCTCACGTCAGTTCCAGCCCCGCCCGGTCCACGCCCCGTCCGCTGTCGCCGTCGGCCCTGCGCTGGGCGTGGAAGGCGAGGATCTGGAGTTCGATGGACAAGTCGACCTTACGCACATCGACTCCCTCCGGCACATTCAGCACGACCGGGGCGAAGTTGAGGATGCTGGTCACCCCCGCCTCGACGAAGCGGCTCGCCACGCCCTGGGCGGAGGTCGCCGGTGTGGCGATGACCCCGATCGACACGCCCTTCGACCTGACAACGTCCTCCAGGTTGTCAATATGCCTGACGTCGAGCGACGCCACGGTCTTCCCGACCACGGAGGGGTCGGCGTCGAGCAGGCCCGCGATGCGGAACCCGCGCGTGCCGAATCCCCCGTAGTTGGCCAGAGCGCGGCCCAGGTTGCCGATCCCGACGATGGCGACCGACCAGTCCTGGGTGAGACCAAGCTCACGTGAGATCTGGTAGACGAGGTACTCGACCTCGTAGCCGACCCCTCGCGTGCCGTAGGAGCCGAGGTGGGAGAGGTCCTTGCGGAGCTTGGCGGAGTTCACGCCGGCGATCGAGGCGAGGTGCTCCGAGGAGACCGTGAGCGTGCCACGGTCCTGGAGCGCCTGCAGTGCGCGCAGGTAGACGGGGAGCCGGGCGACGGTGGCCTCGGGGATTCCCCTCTCCCGGGGCCGGGGTGGGCGGCTTGTCACAGGCGGGCGCTCCTGGGGGGAGGTCGGTTCGAACGTGGCCCGGGAGGCGCGGCGCCCCATGAGGGCCGGTGGCGCCGCGCCTCCCGCTCGCACATAGATTACGCGCTTGTGAAAGCGCGCACAAAGTGGGGTCGCTTGTGACGTGCGGACCAAAAATTCTCACCAATGACGCCGGAAGCCACAATCCGGAAACACGACTTCACATCACCCGGATGAGGCACAGAACGCACATCAGCACGGATTCTGCGCGCGTGTTCACGGAACACACACCCGCCCCGGGCGCATGATCACCCCGGACGCACGCCTCCCGCGGGCTCAGCCCTCCAGGGCCGCGCGCAGCCGTGCCTCTCCGACCCGCCAGAAGTCGTGCTGCCGGCCGTCCACGAAGGTCACCGGGATCTTGTCCCAGTACTCCTCCCGGTCGGCCGCGGCCACCCCGTTCAGGTCGACCTCGGCCCTGCTGACCCCGAGCTGGTCCGTCACCCGCTCCACCACGGTCCACGCGTCCTCGCACAGGTGGCAGCCGGGCTTGCCCAGCATCACCACGCGCGCACGCCCCGCCCACTCGGGGGTTTCACTCATGTTTCCTCCCGGTTCCCATCACTTGTCGGAGGCCTCACCCGCCGGCGAACGGCGGTAGGACCTCGATCACAGTCCCGCCGGCCACCGCGACTTCGTCGTGCGGTCTCCTGCCGACCGGGCGCTCGTCCACGAGAAGCGACGAAGCCCTGAGTACGCGCAGGAACCGGTCGTCGGGATGGAGCAGACACGCGGCGTCGAGAGCCGCGCCGAGGGTGTCGGCATCGACCAGGTCCTCGGCGGTTCCCGCCGCTTCCTTGGCCGCTGCCCAGTACCTGATAGTGCACTTCGCCATCTATTGATTATCCTTGGTGTTGCTCGGAGGCGACGTATTAAACAAATCTTCACCGGGGGCAAAGGCGCCTTCGATCGTCCGCACAGCGCGGGATGACGAGAAGAGACGCATGAGCCATCTGCTGCTACTGACGAACTCGAACGAACCGTCTGACCACGTGCTTCCTGCCCTGGGACTCCTCCTGCACTCCGTGCGGGTGGCTCCCGCGGAGGCGGGGGCACTCCTGGCGTCCGGTGCGACCGGGAACTCCAACGCGCCCGTTGACGCCATTCTGGTCGATGCGCGGACCGACCTGGCGACCGCCCGCAACTTCTGCCGCCTGCTGGACACCACGGGGCTGGACTGCCCGCTGCTGGTCGTCCTGACCGAGGGCGGCGTCGCCGCCCTCACACCCGACTGGCAGGTCGACGACTTCATCCTGGCCACCGCCGGACCCGCGGAGGTCGAGGCGCGGCTGCGCCTGGCCGTCGGTTCGGCCGAGGCCGGGACCGACGACCCCGACGAGATCCGCCGCGGCGACCTCGTCATCGACGAGGCGACCTACATCGCCCGCCTGCGCGGTCGGATCCTGGACCTGACCTTCAAGGAGTTCGAACTGCTCAAGTTCCTGGCCCAGCACCCGGGCCGGGTGTTCACCCGCGCCCAACTGCTCCAGGAGGTGTGGGGCTACGACTACTTCGGCGGCACCCGCACCATCGACGTCCACGTCCGGCGCCTGCGTGCCAAGCTCGGCTCGGAGTACGAGTCGCTGATCGGCACGGTGCGCAACGTCGGCTACCGGTTCGTGCCCGACCCGGTCGCCAAGGCGCCGCAGGCCGCGTCCGAGGCCGCCGAGCAGCTTCCGGCCGCCCGGACCTCGGAGCCCAGCACGTCCTAGGGCGGTGCAGCGGCACGGTTCGCCGCGACACACGCCATGAGCACCGGGGCGCCGCGCACTCGCGCGAGGCGCCCCGGACTCGTTTCCGGGGCGCGCGGACGGCGGAGGGGGCGTCGGAGCGGGCACGGGCGGCGGAGGTCACGTCCGCGTTCCTCCTCGGTGACGACCTGAACCGCACCCTGTGCAGGGGTCGTGTAACCGAGCGAGAACGCCTAGGATCTGTGGCGCACCCGCACGCAGGGTCGTCTGGCGCGGCGTACGCTCCCCGGGCGGGTGAGGCAAGTCAGGCGCATCGCCCTAAGGAGGGAACCGCCCCGATGCCCACCACCGCCGCGAGCGCACGGACTCCCCTCAGACGCCGCTTCGGCATCCCCCTCTGCGCGGTCTTCGTCGGCTCCGGCCTCGTCGCCCTGACCGCACCGGCCCACGCCGACCCGAGCCCTTCGCCCACGCCCTCCCCCTCGTCCTCCTCCGAGCCGAGCCCCTCGGCTTCGCCCTCGCCCTCGCCCTCGACCAGCCCTTCGCCGCCCGCGCCGACCCCGTCGGCCGCGATCGCGTTCCACCGCTCCGCCGACCGGGTGCGGCTCGGCTCGTCGGCGGAGCCCAACCCGGTCACCGCGACCAACGACGGTGACGCGCCGATCTGCCTGGTGGACCTGACCGTCGAGGTCCGGGAGTTCTCGGCCGAGGGGTTCTCCGCCCAGCTGCTCGAACCCGGCCACAAGGCGGACGTCGGACAGGTCGCGGGCTCGCCGCGACGGGACACCGACGTCGTCGCCACCCTGGCCTACGCGCTCGCCGACCCCGAGACCGGCTGCTCCGCGATCGACTCCGGGGCCGTGGTGACCGCGACCTCGGGCGCGTGGTCGGTCACGGTGTTCCACACCGATCCGCCCGTGGCCCCGACTCCCACTCCCACGCCCGACCCGCCGAACGGGAGCGAGTCGCCGGACGAGAGCGACCGGCCCACTCCGCCCGCGTCGGAGCGGCCGACGGACGACACGGACGACCCCGAGACCTCGTCCCCTCCCCCGTCGACGCCCTCGTCGTCCCGTACGCCGAGCGGCCCGAGCTCGTCGAACTCCTCGAACGGCTCCAGCGGCTCGGGATCGGGTTCCGGGTCGGGATCGGGTTCCGGCTCTGGCTCTGGCTCCGGGTCGGGCTCCGGTGTCGACGACGTTCCGACCAGCGACAGCGACATCCCGACCCTTCCACGGGACGAGGCCGACCTGCCCGGTGTCACCGGAGGCTCGGAGGACCTCGCCGAGCTGCCGCTGGTGACGCCGTCCTCCGACGACGACGCCGGCGACGGCGGCACCGAGGTCGCCGCCGACACCAGCGATCTGGGCCCCAACTGGGCGCCGGCCGTGCTGCTGGCCGCGCTCCTGCTGGCCCTGCTGCTGGCCACACCGCTCGCCCCGGCCCGCCGGGTCCGGGTCGGCTCCGGCTACCAGGGCAAGCGCCGCAAGGGCTGACCGCCCCGCGACCACCGCACTCCGGTCCCCCGTCCGCGCCGCGGGCGGGGGACCGCCGTGTGCGCTCAGGGCGCCGCGCGACCGCCGCGCCGGCCGCCGCAAGCCCCGACCCGGGGCCTGTCACGCACCGCCGGGCCCCGGGGACGTAGGATCTCGCCCCATGAGCACCCCGCTGGTCACCGACGACCTGGCCCGCGAGCCGGCCAACGACGTCCTGGCACTCGCCGAGGCCGCGCGACGCGCCGACGGCGTCGCCCCGCTGTCCGAGCACACCGTCCTGCGTGTGCGCCACGGCGCGCCCTCGGGCAGCAGCCGCTTCCACGTGATCACCGCCGACGACCGCGTCGTCGGCTTCGCGTTCGTCGAGCGCGTGGCCGGCGAGCCCGACTCGGGCGAGATCGTGGTCGACCCTGCCCACCGCGGCCGCGGCCACGGCAAGGCCCTGCTGCACTCCGTCCACGCCGACGCCGGTCCGCACGGTGTGCGCGTGTGGGCCCACGGCCGCACGCCCCAGGCGGCCGCCGTGGCCGCCGCCGACGGCTGGCGCCCGGTCCGCGAACTCCACAAGATGCGCATGCCGCTGCGCGACGTCCCCGCCGACGCGCCGGGCGGCCCCTGGGCCGCCCCGGAGCTGCCCGAACCTGAGCTGCGCCCGGACGTGGCCGCCCGGGTGCGCGTGCGGCCGTTCGTGGTCGGCCAGGACGAGCAGGCGTGGCTGGCCGCCAACGCCCGCGCGTTCGCCGACCACCCGGAACAGGGCCAGCTGACGCTGGACGACCTCCTCCAGCGCGAGGTGGAGGACTGGTTCGACCCGCACGGCTTCTTCCTCGCCGCCACCACCGACGGCTCGGTCGCCGCGTTCCACTGGACCAAGGTCCACCGGGACGGCGCCGGGCTCTCCGACACCGAGGCCGTCGGCGAGGTGTACGTGGTGGGCGTGGACCCCGACTGGCAGGGCAGCGGGCTGGGCCGCGCCCTGACGCTGGCCGGCCTGCGGCACCTGCGGGACGCCGGACTGCCGTGGGTGCACCTGTACGTCGACGGTGACAACGAGGCCGCGGTGCGCCTGTACGAGTCGCTCGGCTTCGGGATGTGGGACACCGACGTGATGTACGCCCCCGGCGAGTGACCGGGAACGGGCCGCTCCGGTGACGTGCGCATCGTCACATTAACCGGAGCAACCACCGTGCGCCACGGGAGTGCGATTTCCCGTTCATCTTCCGTTCACCTTCCCTGGGACAACTGGTCACCTAGCCCGCCTACCTTCACATTCGGTGCGGCACGGCCATTCCGCGCGCGGTGGCCGTGACACGTTCGGAGGCCCACCGGCCACATCCGCCTCACAGCGGCCTCCGGCAGGCAGAATGCGCACCGGAACCAGCCGGCCCCACCGGCACCACCACGCGCCGAGACCCGGCACGTGCGGACGAACCCGTTCGTACCGGGCGAACCCGCCCCGAACCCGAACCGGAGCACCCATGACGACCACGGACGCGCCCGAGGCGGCCCCACGGCCGCCCGCGGGCCGGCGCCGGATCGGTGACACCGCCTTCGCCGGGCTCGCCCGAGGCTCGGGCCTGCTGATCCTGGCGATCCTCGCCGGGGTCGCCGCGTTCCTGATCATCCAGGCGTGGCCCTCCCTGTCCGCGAACACGGCCAACTTCCTCACCTCGAACGTGTGGGAGGCCAACGACCGGGAGTCGCCCGCCTTCGGCGTCGGCATGCTGGCGTTCGGCACCGTGCTCGCCGCCGCCATCGCCCTGGCGCTGGCCACTCCGATCGCCATCGGGATCGCGCTGTTCATCGTCTACTACGCCCCCCGCAAACTCGCGTCCCTGCTCGGGTACCTGGTGGACCTGCTCGCGGCGATCCCCAGCGTCGTCTACGGCCTGTGGGGCATCGGCTTCCTGGCGCCGCAGCTCGTGCCCGTCTACCAGAAGATGGCCGAGCACCTGGGCTGGATCCCGCTGTTCGCCGGGCCCGCCTCCACCTCCGCCCGCACGATGCTCACCGCCGGCATCGTGCTCGCGGTGATGATCCTGCCGATCATCACCGCGATGTCGCGCGACGTCTTCCACCAGGTGCCCCAGGGGCACCGCGAGGCCGCCCTGGCCATGGGGGCGACGCGCTGGGAGATGATCCGGCTGGCCGTCCTGCCGTTCGGCAAGTCGGGGATCGTCGGCGGCGCGATGCTCGGCATGGGACGCGCGCTCGGCGAGACGATGGCCGTGGCCATGATCCTCTCGCCCTCGCTGATGATGTCCTTCCACCTGCTGCAGAGCGGCAACCAGACCATCGCCGCGCACATCGCCCTCCAGTACCCGGAGGCGACCGGGTACGGGGTGTCCGCGCTGATCGCCGCGGGCCTGGTCCTGTTCGCGATCACCCTGGCCGTCAACATGGGCGCGCGCTACATCGTGGCGCGGGGCAGCAAGGAGTCCTGATGAGCACGACGACCACGCAGCCCCCGGAGCCCGAGGCGACCCGGAGCGCACTCGACCTGCGCCGCGGCGCCCTGCCGCACCGCTTCCCCGCCGTCCTGCTGGCGTCCACCGCCGCGGTCGTCGCGGGGGTCCTCCTGGCCTTCTCCACCTTCGGGTTCGCCCTGTGGGCGATCCTGACCGCCGTCGCCTACACCGCCATCGTCGTGACCGTGTCCGCGCGGGTGGAGGGCGGCCGCAAGGCCACCGACCGGCTGGTCACCGCGCTGGTCTACGGGTGCTTCCTGCTGGCCATGCTGCCGCTGGTGTCGCTGCTGTGGACCGTGGCCCAGAACGGCATGGCGCGGTTCGACGGCTACTTCCTCACCGTGTCGATGAACGGCGTCCTGCCGAGCATGGACGCGGGCGGCGTCTACCACGCGATCGTCGGCACGCTGGCGATCACCGGCATGGCCACGCTCATCGCGGTGCCCGTCGGCGTGATGAGCGCCGTCTACCTCGTGGAGTACGCCGAGGGCCGGATGAAGCGCGTCATCACGTTCTTCGTCGACGTCATGACCGGCATCCCGTCCATCGTCGCCGGACTCTTCGTCGTGGCGCTGTGGATGATGCTGTTCGGCCCCGGCCACACCAACGGCGCGGCGGGCGCGATCTCGCTCTCCGTGCTGATGATCCCCGTGGTCGTGCGCTCCAGCGAGGAGATGCTGCGGCTGGTCCCCCGGGACCTGCGCGAGGCCTCCTACGCCCTGGGCGTGCCCAAGTGGCGCACGATCACCAAGGTGGTGCTGCCCACGTCCGCCGCGGGCCTGACCACCGGAATCATGCTCGCCATCGCGCGCGTTATCGGTGAGACGGCGCCGTTGGTCCTCACCGCGGGATCGTCGGCGGTGTCGATCAACTGGAACCTGTTCGACGGCCAGATGATGAGCCTCCCGGTCTTCATCTACTCCCAGGTGCGCATGGGCGACGCCGTCAACTACGAGCGGGCCTGGGGCGCCGCGCTGACCCTGATCCTGACGGTCATGCTGCTCTTCTTCCTGGCCCGCCTCATCGGCCGACTGTTCGCGCCCAAGTCCCGCTGACCACCGCCCACGCTCCGCGCTCGGCACCTGAACTCACGAGGAACCATCCAGTGGCGAAAAGAATCGACGTCTCCGGCCTCCACGTCTACTACGGCGACTTCCTCGCCGTCGAGGACGTGTCGATGACCATCGAGCCGCGATCGGTGACGGCGTTCATCGGATCCTCCGGCTGCGGCAAGTCCACCTTCCTGCGCACGCTCAACCGGATGCACGAGGTGACCCCCGGCGCCCGCGCCGAGGGCAAGGTGCTCCTGGACGACCTGGACATCTACGGCCCCGACGTGGACCCGGTGATGGTCCGCAGCGAGGTCGGCATGGTCTTCCAGAAGGCCAACCCCTTCCCGACGATGTCCATCTACGACAACGTCATCGCCGGCGCCAGGCTCAACAACAAGCGGATGAGCAAGGCGCAGGCCGACGAACTGGTCGAGAACTCGCTGCGCGGCGCGAACCTGTGGGGGGAGGTCAAGGACCGGCTGAACAAGCCCGGTGCGGGCCTGTCCGGCGGACAGCAGCAGCGCCTGTGCATCGCGCGGGCCACGGCGGTCAAGCCGTCGGTGCTGCTGATGGACGAGCCCTGCTCGGCCCTGGACCCGATCTCGACGCTGGCGATCGAGGACCTCATCCACCAGTTGAAGGAGGACTACACGATCGTCATCGTCACGCACAACATGCAGCAGGCGGCGCGTGTGTCCGACCGCACGGCCTTCTTCAACCTCTCGGCCCCGGGCAAGCCGGGCCGGCTCATCGAGATGGGCGAGACGAACCAGATGTTCACCCGCCCGGAGCAGAAGGAGACCGAGAACTATATCACCGGCCGCTTCGGATAAAGCTGAGCGTGCGCGACCGGTGATGGGTGGGCCGCTTCGGGTAACCCCAGGTCAGAGCTGCGGCCCCGAGGTGGGACGGGGCCCGCGTTCCGGTAGGTTCTCAGGAGTCCGACCGTGAGGAGCTCCCCGTGCCCGTACCCCTGGTGATCGACACCGACACCGCCCAGGACGACTGCGTCGCCCTCCTGGTCGGACTGCTGGACCCCGCGGCCGACCTGCGCGCCGTCACCATGGTGGCCGGGAACGTGGGCTTCGACCAGCAGGTGCGCAACGCCTTCCTCACGCTCAACGTCGCGGACCGCGACGTCCCGGTCCACCTCGGCTGCCGCGCGCCCCTCATGCGCCCCTGGGTGAGCGCGGAGAACGTCCACGGAGACGGCTCCGGCGGGCTGCGGATGGACCAGACCGGGCTGGAGCCCGAGGCCGAGCACGCGGTGGACGCGCTGATCCGCCTGGCCGCCGAGCACCCGGGCGAGCTGTCGGTCGTGGCGATCGGCCCGCTGACCAACATCGCGATGGCCGCGGCCAAGGACCCCGCCTTCGTGCGCAACGTGGGCGCGCTCTACGTCATGGGCGGCTCCAACAACGCGCGCGGCAACATCACGGCCGCCGCGGAGTTCAACTTCTACGTCGACCCCGAGGCCGCCAAGGCCGTCTTCGCGGCGGGCTTCGAGGTCACGGTGGTCCCGTGGGACCCGCTCACGCTGCGCGACGCGGTGTTCGGGCAGGAGCGGCTGGACGCGATCTCCGCCCTGGGCACGCCGCTGTCCGACTTCTTCACCCGGGTGTGCGCGCCCACGCTGGAGTTCGACCGCAGCGTGGGCATCGACGGCACGACCCACCCCGACTCCCTCACCGCCGCCGTGCTGCTCCACCCGGAGCTGGTCCTGCGCACCGGCCGCTACCACGTGGACGTGGAGACGGCGGGCGAGCTGACCCGCGGCTACTCGGCGATGTCGTGGGGCGTGCACGGCCTGGAGCCCAACGCGACGGTGGTCGAGGCGGTCGACGCGGAGGCCTTCCACACCTACCTCAGGGACCTCCTGGCCACCCCGACCACCCCCGCCCGGACGATTTCGCACACCGCCTGACCCCGCGGCCGCGGCCGCCCACGACGGGCGGCCCCGCGGGTCAGTCGCGGTAGGGAACGGCCTCGACGAGGGTGACGCTCACGGTCCTGCCGTTGGGGACCTTGTAGGAGCGCTCCTCCCCGCGGGCGGCGCCCAGCAGGGCACGCCCCAGGGGCGACTCCGGTGAGTAGACGCTCATCTCCTCCCCCGACACACCCTCGCGGGCGCCGAGCAGGAAGGTGTCGGTGTCGGGGTCGTCCGCGTAGCGGACGGTCAGGACCATGCCGGGCTCGGCGACACCGTCGTCCGGCGGGGCCTGACCGATGACGGCGTCCCGGAGCAGTTCCTCGATCCTGTGGATACGCGCCTCACGGGCGTCGGGGCCCTCGACGAGGTGGATCCCCATGCTCTCGGCCTCGGCGGGGTCCGCCGTGCCCCGGAGGACCGCCAGCTCCACGGTGAGCCGGCGGTGGGCACCCGGAGTGATCCAGACGCGGCTGTCGTTGGGCATCATGCTTCTCCCTTGGGAAGAGGAAGGGCGCCCGGCCGACGGTTCGGCGGGGCGCCCGGTGGACGGGTCGTTCGTTCACCGGAGTGGGTCGAAGGGGCGTAGCGCCTCGGGCGGGCGGCCCGTGGCGACCGCCCGGGCCAGCAGGCGGCCGGTGGCCGGACCCTGGGTGAAGCCCCACATGCCATGTCCGCCGGCCACGTACAGGCCGGGGACACGCGTCCCACCGATGAGCGGGAGACCGTCCGCGGTGACCGGGCGCGAGCCCACCCATGGGTCGGTGCGGCCGACCAGGTCGACCCCGGTCAGGTAGGGCTGCGCCGAGGAGGCGATCGCCGAGATCCGCCCCTCCGTAATCGGGGCCTCGATGTCGCGGAACTCCATGGTTCCGGCGACCCGCAGACCCTCCGCCAGCGGTGTGCAGGCGACTCTGGCCTCCGGCAGGTAGAGCGGCCCGGGGACCGGTGTGTCGGTCGGCACGGTGAAGCTGTACCCGCGGCCCGCCCGCAGTGGGACGGTGACGCCCCAGGGGCGGCCCTGGCGGCCGAGCCAGGCGCCGGTGGCGACCACCACGGCGTCCGCCGCCTCGGTCTCACCGTGCGCGGAGTGGAGGCGCAGACCGTCCCCGCGCGCCTCCACCCCGGTCACCCGGAACCCCTCGACGACGCTGCCCCCGCGGGAGCGCACGGCGTCGGCCAGCGCGTGGGTGAACAGCCCCGGATGAACGTGGCGCTGGTCGTCGATCCGGACACCGGCGCGGACGGTGTCCGAGACGAACGGGCTCTGTGCCCGGACGGCGTCCCGGTCCAGCGCGGCGTAGGACAGCGGGAGCCCCGAGGCCCGCATCCGCTCCAGCTCCGCGAGCAGGTGGGCGGCGCGTCTCTCGCTGCCGAACAGCGCGGTGACCGGCGCGTCCTCGATCTTGGGCCCGTCCTGCAGGCCCACGCCCGCCTCGACGAGTTCGGTGAAGGCGTCCAGGCTCACGGAGCTGAGCGGTGTGTTGCCGATCAGCGCCCGTTCCCAGGCCGAGCGGCGACTGTTGAACGCGAAGGCGCCCAGGAAGCCGAGCAGCCCGGTGTCGGTGGTCGGCGGGATGGACAGCGGGGACGTCGGGTCCAGGACCGCACGCACGCCGTGGCCGAGGACCGACGGGTCGTTGAGCGGAATGGTCAGTCCGGGCGCGATCCAGCCGGCGTTCCCCCACGAGGCGCCGGAGGAGACCGTGTCCCGTTCGACCACCGTGACCCCGATCCCGTACCGCTGGAGGAACCAGGCGGTCGACAGACCCACGATCCCGGCGCCGACGACGCTGACGGTACGCGGAGCCTCCGCGCCCTTCCCGGCCATGGCCTCTCCCTGTGCACGACGACGCGAGGGCACGGTCGCCCTCTGTCACCAAAGTGTGCCCTGGAACCCCGGGCCGCCCGTTGTCCGTTCCGGACAATCTCGGCCTACGCTGAAGTCAGTTCGAGACAACAGGGGGAGCGCTGTGGTCCTTGTGGACCGGTTGGTCACCATCCTCGGTACCTATGGCACCCGGTTGGTCGGGTCGCGCCCCGCCCCGGGCACGGTTCTGCGCGGGGTGGCCCTGCACGACCCCGGCTCTCCCGGCCGGGAGGAGGGGGACATCCTCCTGGCCGTGGGCGTGAACGACCCCTCGCTCGCGGTGGAGCTGGCCGTGCGCGCCGGCGCGGTGGCGGTGCTGGTGCGCCCCGCGGGGTCCGCCGGGGTCCACGAGAACACCGAGGCCGCCGCGAACGCGCGCGAGCGGGGCGTGGCCCTGTTGGTCGTGGACTCCTCGGTGTCCTGGGGGCAGGTGGCCGGTGTGGTCTACGGGCTGGTGCTGGAGGGCGGCGAGACCGAGGCGGGGCGCGGCCCGGCCGACCTGCCCGCCCTCGCGGACACCATCTCGGAGCGGGTGGACGGGCCGGTGACCATCGAGGATCCGCGTTATCGGCTCCTGGCCTACTCGCAGCGGCAGACGGACTCGGACCGCGCCCGGTTGGACACCATCCTGGGACGCCGGGTCTCGGACGAGCTCCAGCGCCACATGGAGCGCACGGGGGTGACCGCGCACCTGGAGTCCTCCGCCGAACCGCTGCACCTGCCCCCGGAGCCGGCTCTGGGGCTGGGTGGGCGCACCACGGTGGCCGTGCGTGTGGGCCGCGAGTTCCTCGGTTCCCTGTGGGTCGTGTGCGATCGGCCCCTGGGAGAGGAGCGCTCCGCGCTGCTGGCCGAGGGGGCGCGGACCGTGGCCCTGCACATGCTGCGTACCAGGGTGAGCGCGGATCTGGAGCGGCAGGTGGAGTCCGACCTGGTGAGCCGCTTGTTGGAGAGCGCCATGGACCCCACCGAAGCGGCGGGGAGACTGGGCCTGGCCGCGACGCCGCACCGGGTGCTGGCGTTGCAGGCGCACACCCCTGACGAACGCCACGCCGCCACCCTGATGACGTTCGAGCGGGCCACCACCGGCTTCGGCTGGTCGCGCCCCGGCCGGAGCACGGTGTTCGGCAGCACCGTGTACACCGTGCTGCCGTGCGGACCCGATCCGGCTCCCGCCCGTGAGTGGCTGACCGCGACCACCCGGGGGCTGCCCCCGCACGTGACGGTGCACGCCGGTATCGGCGGTCCGGCGGATCTGGCGCGGTTGCCGTCCAGCCGCCGCGAGGCCGACGAGTGCCTCGCGCTGCACGCCTCCCGGCCCGGTGGCGCGGACCGCCCGGTGCCGGCCTACGACGAGTCCTGGGACGAGGTGCTGGTGCACCGGCTGCGCATGGCGTCGTCGTCCGGGCGCCGGCCCGCCGACGGACCGGTCGCCGACCTGGTCGCGCACGACGCCGGGCACGGCACCCGGTACACGGAGACGCTGCGCGCCTGGTTGGGCGCTCTGGGGGACCCGAACGAGGCCGCCCGGGAGCTCGGAGTGCACCCGAACACCATCCGGCACCGGATGCGCCGGATGGCGGGGGTCGCCTCGCTCGACCTGGACAGCCCCCGCGCCCGGTTGGCGCTGGCCATCGCCCTGGAGGCGTACGCGGAACCGTCCGCGTGAACGCCGGGGGTCCTCCGTCCGGGCGACGTCGGACGGTACGTCCGCGAACGGCGCCCGGACCCGGCTCGCGGGAGCCGGGCCGGCGGCGTCAGCTGTTCTTGACGACGATCGTCTCGACGGTGTTGGCGACGTGCTCGAAGGCGTCCGCGGCCGTCTCCAGCTCCTCGATGACGTCCTTGAGCTTGAGGACGGTCAGGGCGTCGTACTCGCCGCCGAACAGGCGGGCCAGGAGCTTGCGGTAGATGCGGTCGGCCTGGTTCTCCAGCTGGTTGATCTCGATCCAGTACCGGGTGAGGTCCTGGAGGGTCCGGAGCCGGGGCATCGCCTCGGCTGTGAGCTCCGCGGCGCGTTCGAGCACCTCGATCTGGTCGATGATGCCCTTGGGCAGCCGCTCCAGTCC
This sequence comes from Nocardiopsis aegyptia, assembly GCF_013410755.1. Classification (GTDB taxonomy): domain Bacteria; phylum Actinomycetota; class Actinomycetes; order Streptosporangiales; family Streptosporangiaceae; genus Nocardiopsis; species Nocardiopsis aegyptia. The sequence continues at coordinate 4,004,884 of NZ_JACCFS010000001.1, read as the reverse complement.
GTACAGACCGATCAGGTCGACGGCGGCCTCCATGGAGTCCATGACGTCGTCCAGGTTGGACGCGAGGCGGTAGATGTCCTCCCGGTGGATGGGAGGTGCCGAGCTCTTGTTGAGCCGACGCATGATGGCGTGGGTCGCGTCATCGCCCGCGTGCTCGCAGGCACGCATCTTCTCGGTGATGGCCTCTCGGTCGGCCCCGTCGCTCATCAGCTCCACCAGCAGGCGGGCCGCGATGACCAGGTTGTTCGCCGAGTCGGTGAACATCTCGTAGTAACTGTCATCACGCGGGCGCAAGCGCAGGCGCACGTCGTTCTCCCGATGGTGCGGTGGTCTTCCTTGGTGGATGTTAAGGGCGCTGACCAGCTGGACCAGCTCGACAGCACGAGGCGGCGCGGCTTCTACCCCGAGGGGGAGCGGGGCACTCCGCGCCGGGTCACCCCTTGTTCATCTGTCGATGTCCGTGCGCGGAACTCGATGGCACACGGGTTCCATCGCAATCCTCCCAATCTCAACAACACCGGGACGCATCGGGACGCTACCGTCTCGCGCCCGCGCTGGCCACCGGTGCGCTGAGACAGGAATCACCCAATCGTGCGGACAAGGTAGGACCGGTCCCCCCGGTCCGTCCGATGTCCACCTTCGGTCCATTCCCCCGCAATGACAAGTCCTAGTCGAGTTAACCCGATCGTTCGCGGCCCGTGATCCTGGACACCACCCGACCTGCGACGGCCGCACGCCGACCGGGCCGCCCCCGACCTGGGTGAGCGATCACACTCCGGCGTGCCCCCTCTGGAGTTCGACCATGCCCACCCGTCACCCGCCACCGCCCGAGAACCGCTCCGCGGCACAGCGGGCCTCCCTCAACGGACGCCTCCGGCGATCGGCGGCCTAAGGTGCGAACATGCCCTCTGCGATGACCGCGAGCGCGGTGCGCCGGCTGCGCGCCGCCCTGGACGACCAGCTCGACGCACTCGGCGAACCGCCCTTCCAGGGCGGGGACGAGGAGGCCGCGGCCGCCTGCGCCGTGGCCGTCCTGCGCTCCCCCGAGCCCCTGCGCCCCGCGGTCAAGGCCGCCGTGCGCGCCACCCTGGCCGTCCTCTCCGACCGTGCGCCCGGCAACAGCCTGGAGGTCCGCGTGCCGCCCTACGGGGCCGTCCAGGCGGTCGAGGGGCCCCGGCACACCCGGGGAACCCCGCCCGGCGTCGTGGAGACCGATCCCACGACCTGGCTGCGGCTGGCGACCGGCCTGACCACCTGGGACGAGGCCCTCGCCGAGCACCGCGTCCAGGCCAGCGGGGCCCGCTCCGACCTGTCCGAACTCCTCCCGTTGTGGTCGGATCATCCCCCGGGTGGTCCCGACTCCGGGACCAGGCACTAAGCTGTGGGTGTGTCGTACTCCGACGGCCGGCTCTCCATGGACCACGATCCGCTCGAACGCGGCCCGCAGGACGCCTGCGGTGTATTCGGGGTCTGGGCTCCCGGCGAAGAAGTCAGCAAGCTCACCTACTTCGGCCTCTACGCGCTGCAACACCGCGGTCAGGAATCCGCGGGCATCGCACTGAGCGACGGGGAACGGATCGTCGTCTACAAGGACATGGGACTCGTCTCCCAGGTCTTCAACGAGGCGACCCTGGACTCCCTGCGCGGCGATCTCGCGATCGGCCACTGCCGCTATTCCACGACCGGCTCGCCGGTGTGGGAGAACGCGCAGCCCACCTTCTACTCCGCGCGGGAGGGGGGCCTGGCGCTCGGCCACAACGGCAACCTGATCAACACCCCGGAGCTGGCGGCGATGCTGCCGGACTCCCGCAGGGGCGCCACCACGGACACCGAGGTGCTCACCAACCTGCTGGCGGACTACGCCAACGGCGAGGGACGCACCATGGAGCAGGCGGCCCGCGAGCTCCTGCCCAAGGTCCAGGGCGCCTACTCCCTGGTGTTCATGGACGAGCACACGCTCTACGCCGCGCGTGACCCGCAGGGCATCCGTCCGTTCGTGCTCGGCCGCCTGGGCGAGACCTCCGGCGCCGGCGGCTGGGTGGTCGCCAGCGAGACCGCCGCCCTGGACATCGTGGGCGCGACCATGGTCCGCGAGATCGAGCCGGGCGAGCTGCTCACCATCGACGAGCGCGGCGTGCGCTCCCAGCGCTTCGCCCCCGCCCAGCGCAAGGGCTGCCTGTTCGAGTACGTCTACCTGGCACGCCCCGACACCACCATCGCCGGGCGCAACGTCAACTCCACCCGGGTGGAGGTCGGCCGCCGGCTGGCCAAGCAGCACCCCGTGGAGGCCGACCTGGTCATCCCCGTTCCCGAGTCCGGCACTCCCGCCGCGGTCGGCTACGCGGAGGCCAGCGGCATCCCGTTCGCCCAGGGCCTGGTGAAGAACTCCTACGTCGGGCGCACCTTCATCCAGCCCAGCCAGACCCTGCGCCAGCTGGGCATCCGGCTGAAGCTGAACCCGCTGCGCGAGGTCATCCAGGGCCGCCGCCTGGTCGTCGTGGACGACTCCATCGTGCGCGGCAACACCCAGCGCGCCCTGGTGCGGATGCTGCGCGACGCGGGGGCCGCCGAGGTGCACGTGCGCATCTCCAGCCCGCCCGTCCTGTGGCCCTGCTACTACGGCATCGACTTCGCCACCCGGGCCGAGCTCATCGCGGCGAACCTGTCCGTGGACGAGATCGCCGAGTCGGTGAACGCCGACTCCCTGGCCTACGTCGACCTGGACGAGCTCATCGCCGCCTCCGAGGTGCCCAAGAACGAGCTCTGCCGGGCCTGCTTCGACGGCGTGTACCCGATCGAGGTCGACGCGGACTCCCGGGGCAAGTTCCTGCTGGAGAAGTCCTGCGGCACGCCTTCGACGAAGCTGGCCACCAAGTAACGAGCCGTGCGGCGGAGCGGCGCCCGGCGCCGACCCGCCGCGTCGGGCTCCGGCGTGCCCTGGGAGGGGAGCACCGGGCCCGTACCACCACCCGAACACAGCACGAGGAGAACTCGCGTGGCAGCCGACAGCACAGGGGCGACGGGCGCGTACGCGGCCGCGGGCGTCGACATCGCCGCCGGTGAGCGCGCCGTCGACTTGATGAAGCGCCATGTCGCGCGGACCCGGCGGCCCGAGCAGGTCACCGACGCCAGCGGCTTCGCCGGCCTGTTCCGCCTGGACACGGCCAAGTACAAGGACCCCGTCCTGGCGACCTCCACCGACGGCGTGGGCACCAAGGTGATGCTCGCCCAGGCGATGGACCGGCACGACACCATCGGTATCGACCTGGTGGGGATGGTCGTCGACGACCTCGTCGTCAGCGGGGCCGAGCCGCTGTTCATGACCGACTACGTGGCCTGCGGGACCGTGGTCCCCGAGCGCATCGCGGAGATCGTCGGCGGGATCGCCGAGGGCTGCGCCCAGGCCGGCTGTGCGCTGATCGGCGGGGAGACCGCCGAGCACCCGGGCGCCATGGAGGCCGACGAGTACGACCTGGCGGGCGCGGGCACCGGAGTGGTGGAGGGCGACGCCATCCTGGGCCCGGACCGGGTGCGCGAGGGCGACGCGGTCATCGCGATGGCCTCGTCGGGACCGCACTCCAACGGCTACTCGCTGATCCGCCACATCGTGGACCGGGCCGGGCTCGACCTGCGCGCGCACGTCCCCGAGCTGGACGGGGTCCTCGGAGAGGTCCTGCTCACACCGACCCGCGTGTACGCCAAGGACTGCGTGGCCCTCACCGCGGAGGTCGAGGTGCACGCCTACTCGCACGTGACGGGCGGCGGTCTGGCCGCGAACCTGGCGCGTTCCCTGCCCGGCCACCTGGACGCGCGGCTGGACCGCTCGACCTGGACGCCGGCTCCCGTGTTCGGCTACCTGGCCGAGAAGGGGGACGTGGCCCGCGAGGACATGGAGGCCACCTTCAACATGGGTGTGGGCATGGTGGCGATCGTCTCGGCGGAGGACGCCGAACGCGCCCTGGCGGTGCTCGCCGAACGCGGTGCCACGGCATGGCGGCTCGGCGACGTGGTGCCCGGTGCCGGCCAGGCGAACCTGACCGGCGACCACCCCGACGCGTGACGGGCGGGACACCGCGCCGGAGTCGTCCGCCATGTTCGCGCCCTCCCCACGGATCCGCCCCGGTGGGCGGTGGTGGGGGGAGGGCGCGAACATAGCCGGTGCGAACCACGAGCGTGGTTCGCACCGGCTATATCCACCTGTCCGCCGCTGCCTCGGTTGAGTCAGCGGAAGTCACAGGTCAGCGGTTGTTGTCCGAGCGACCTGAAAGTACCCGACCGACGACTTCTACTTGTCGGAGTCCGAGTACTTGTCGGCTAGATCCGCGTAACGGTCGACCAGATCGTCCTGAGGATCTCCATAGGAGTCGTCCGGACCCGACGGCCCGGAGGGAGACCCCTCGTCCTCAGCGACACCCAGCTCCGACCGCAGCCGATCAAGGTCGGTCCCGCCGGAGCTGTACTTGAGCTTCCGGGCGACCTTCTGCTGCTTGGCCTTGGCTCGGCCGCGCCCCATTGGCTCGACCCCCTCAACGATTGGGTTCCGACGAACCCCAGATCACTTACTAACCCGCACTATCGGGCTGACGGCCGTCAAACGCGACTGACGACAGGCGCCAGCTTACGTACACGTACAACCGTACCTGGTCGGGCCCCGCCGTGCCTACGCCACCCGGGTGTGACGGGTGTGGTCCGCGACCGATCCCCGCGTACGGCCAGGGGAATTCGGTGGGTGCCACCCACCACGATATGTGCCACGATGCGATCGTGCTGCCCTACACCGCCTACCTTCGCGTCTACCAGCCGATCGATGCCTTCCCGGTACGCGACCGTCGGTACTGGGAGGAGTACTCCATGTCCTCGGAGCGGCCGCGCCGGATCAACGCGCTGTCCGCCGAGCACACCGCGAGCCTGCACCGACTCATCGCGACCCCGCCCGTGGTGGCCCCTGAACAGGAGAGCGGGGACGCCTACCTGCGCCGGGTCAACGAGCGCCTGTACGTGTGCCCCTGGCAGACCAGGCTGCGCTCCTGGCGCGCCTTCACCGAGTTCACGAACGCGACCCCGGTGGCGGTCAGCGAGGCCTTCGTACCCCTCCCCGAGGCGGAACGGGTGGAGGAGGACTACCAGGAGTGGAAGGGGGCGGGGGGCCAGGTGCGCCCGGGCATCCTGTCGAGCAACTGGACCATCCCGGTGGCGTGGTTCGTGCCCTTCGAGGAGCGCGAGCGGTGCCTGGTGCTGTCGGCCAACTCCACCCGGACGCTGCTGTACCTGACGCGGACCTCCATGGCCAGGCGGCGGCTGGAGCACACCGTGGCGGTGCTGCGGGAGCACCTCGGCGCGCACGCGGTGTCGGCGTCGACCGAGCAGCTGGTCGACTGGCTGTCGCTGACCGCGCACCCGAACTCGCTGCTGGAGCTGGACTACGGCGGGCTGCCCCACCTGCTCAGCGACGACCACCTGAGCGAAGACCACTCCGTGGGCGAGGTCTCGGCCGCCGTGGAGGCGCTGGCCAAGGGCGACACCGAGACCGTCACGACGCTGCGCCGGCGCATCACGCGGCGCTGGAGGTCGGTGCGTGCCCTGGAGCACGCCAACTGAGGGTCATCGGTTCCTCAGGATTTCGCGGACACATGGGGGCCGTCTGTCGTGGAAAATCCGCGCCGCCGACCGGGCGCCACGCCGTGTCGCAACCTGGTACACCAGGTTTCTTCGGGTTCGTCTCCGGACTTTCCGCACGTGACAACGGTGCGAGTCCGGACGCGTGCGGTGCACGACATCAAGCAGCGTGAAACTGGGCATAACGGCCGATAGGGATCGGCCTAGACTGTAGCCGACCGATCACTGACCGCACTCTGTGTCACGACGAAACCCCTTGCCACGCCGGGGATCCGCGTGGCTCCGCCCGCCACCCGGGGGCGACGGGACTCCCGCCCGACGCCCCACCGCTCCTCCTCCCACACCACGGTTGACCAGGGACGCCACCGCCGACGCCCGCCTCCGGGGGAGGGGTTTCGGTCAAGCTCACGTAGCACTTCGGACTCTCCGCATCGAGAAAAACGAGGCCGGAGAACGAAGTTTTGACCGAATACGCCACATGCCACTAAACGTGTCGCTAGAATCACTTAGCGTGACGCGGCCACGGGCGGCTTTCTTTGGCCTCCCACGTGCAAAGTTGCTTGGAGTGGTCGCACAATCACCTCGGGTGATGCCAATATAGACCTAGAGGAAATATTGGACATCCGGGTCAAGTGCCAGGATGAAGGCTCAAGGATCGGCACACAGATCCAGGAGGAGAGGCCGTACACATGTCAACTCGCACGCCCGAGGCGGAGCCCCTGTTGACCCCCGCCGAGGTTGCCACCATGTTCCGCGTGGACCCCAAGACCGTGACACGCTGGGCCAAGGCGGGCAAGCTGACCTCGATCCGCACCTTGGGCGGACACCGTCGCTACCGCGAAACTGAGGTCCGCGCCCTGCTGGCCGGAATCCCCAGCCAGCGTACGGAGTGATCTCCCCGGTCTGTGCCGATTCCGGGGGGAACGGCCGGACGTACTCCGGCTGAAACAACGAAGTTCGGGCGGCGCGAGGCCGGGCGGAGAGGCCCGGGTGAAAGTCGGCCAGAGCAGTGCGAGGGCGGGTCTTCCGACAACGAAGACCCGCCCTGTTCGTTCACTCCCGGTCACAGGACTATCGACGGAGCGTGTACGGGAGCCCGGTGGCGCGGGCCCCTCAGTCCTCGATCTGGTCGTCCAGGGCGGTGGTGCGCTTGCGGGCCAGGAAGGTCGCGGCCGCACCGCCGCCGACCGCCACGACGGCCGCGGTCACCAGGGCCGCCAGCGAGCTTCCGGTCGTCGCCAGCCGGTTGTCGGTCGCGGCCGGCGTGGTGCTGGGGCTCGGGCTCGGGCTCGGATCGGCGGACCGGTCCGTGGGCCCGGGTGCTCCCACGGCGTCCCCGAAGGTGGAGCCCAGCGCCCAGGCGTCGGCGAAGTCCACGCCGAGCACGTCCTCCTCGTCGTCGCCGACCTGGATCCACACGGTCAGTGCCGTGCGCACGCCCTCCCCGGTCCAGTCCTCGTCCTGGTCGTCGAAGGTCGCCTCCGTGGCCTCGAACCGGACGCTCACGGGCACGGTCTCCAGGACCTCGCCGTCCTCGCCCAGAACCTCCAGGGTGTCGTCCACGGTGACGCCCTCGGCGTCCACGGGCCCCACGGGGACCCCGAACGCGGTCAGGTCGCCGTGTTCGAGGGAGGCCTCCGTCGAGCCGTCGAAATCGGCGTCGGCCGTGCCGGTCACGTCGGCGAGCGTGAACTCGACCGAGTTGTCGCTCCCGGAGGCGGTCCTGGAGTTGCTCTCGTCCAGCACGACGACGTCGTCGCCGGTGCTCGCGGGGCTCGCGGTGCCCGTGCCGTCGCTCGGAGAGGCGCTGGGCGAGGCCGACTCCGCGGAGGGCGACGAGGAGGGCTCCCGCAGGGTCTCCTCCTCCGGGGCCTCGGGCTCCGGCCCGCTCTCCTCGGCGATGACCGGCCCGTCTGCGTCGTCGCCGGTCCCGTCCTGGGTACCGGGGGAGCGCTCGGTGCCGGGGTCGCGCTCGGGGTCGGAGGCGGCGTCGGAGTCGGAGTCGGACTCCGAGGCCGTGACCGGCGGGGGGCTCTCCGGCGCGCTGGGGCTCGCGGACGGCGGTGCCGCGCCGTCCGGGAGGTCGAGCAGGCCGAGGGCGGCGAGGTCGTGCACGCCGAGACGGACGATCGCGCTGTCCACGGTCGACCGGGCGCTCGCTCCGTCGCCGTCGACCACGGCGCTGCTCCCGCCCCGCACCAGGGCGTGCTCGGCCAACGGGCCGAAGAGGGTCTCGGCCCGGACGTTCTCCTCGGTGTCCCCTCCGAAGCCGACGACGGTGGAGTAGCCGGTGACGAGGTCGCCGTCGGCCACCCAGGACTGGGCGTGGCCCCACACCAGCGGGGTCGCGTCGGCGGTGGCGGGGGCCGCCGAGGCGGCGCCGAGCACGCCCAGGGCCGCGAACAGGGTGCCTCCGGCGAGGAGGCGTCGGGCGGACGGTCTGTGGGGGGTCACCACTTCGCTCCTGTTGCGTCTGGGGGATGGTCCGGTCGGCATGCTCGTGCCGTGAGCGGTGCCCGCGGCACGGGAGGGGTCCTCCTCCCGGTGCGGGCCCGGACTGCCGGGGTACCGGAGTGCCCACCGCGAGCCTAGTCGGTGGGCCACCGCACGGGAAGCGGTCCGCCACGGTCCGCCACGGATCGGTTCCTGTGTCTACTAGGGCCTAACGCGGCTCCCACCCCCGGGAGTTCCGCGGCCCGCCCGCGGGCGGCGAAAAGGCCCCGGGACGCGAAAAGGCCCCGGGGAACTCGTCCCCGGGGCCGCGTCAGGCCGTCAGGCCCTCAGCTCGGACTCTCAGCCCTCGCCGTTCTCCTCGGCGGTGGCGGCGGTCTTCTTGCGACGGGCCAGGAAGGCGGCGGCGCCACCCCCGACGGCGATCGCCGCGCCGGCGCCGATCAGGCCGATGACCGGGGAACCGGTCTGGGGCAGGGGCTCGACCGACTTGGGCTCGGGCGCCTCCTCCTCGGGCTCCTCGTCACGGGCCGGCGGGTTCTGCTCGTCGCCGTCACCGGGCTCCTCGCCACCGGGGTTCTCGCCACCGGGCTCGCCGTCCTCGACGGTGGCCACGGCCGCGGCGGTGGTGCCGAGGTAGTAGGTGACCTGGGCCTCCTCGACCGTGAAGGTCACGTAGAGGTCGGTGATGCCGTCGTTCCAGGTGACGCCGTCGTCCTCGAAGGCCTCCACGTAGTGGACGGGGTAGACCGACGCGCCGCCCTCGGAGGAACCGGGGTTGAGCGAGTAGTCGACGTCGCCGTCCCAGGACTGGGTGGTGGTGACGCTCGCACCGGAGACGCTGACGTCGGCGATCAGGTCACCGTTCGCGCTGACGGTGGTGGAGTTCTCCTCGTCCAGGGTGACGACCTCGGTGGTCTCCTCGGACGCGGTCTCCGTCGTCGGGGCCGTGGTCGGCTCCGGGTCCTGGGTCTCGGCGTCGTCGCCCTCGCCCTCGGGGGCCGGGGTCTGCTCCGGGGTCTCGCCCTCGGTGTCGTCGCCCTCGCCCTCGGCGGGGGTCTCGGTCGGCTCGGGGCTCTCGTCGTCGCCCTCGGCGTCGTCCGCACCGTCGGTCGGGGCGTCGGACTCCTCCGGGGTCTCGCCCTCGGTCTCGTCGTCGTCCTCGTCCTCGATGGGCTCGGTGGGCTCCGGGGCCTCCTCTTCGGGAAGCTCGTCGAAGCAGTCCTGCGTGAGCTTGATGCTCGCGCTGTTGATCACCGTGGTGGCGGTCACGCCACTGGCGTTGACCGTCGCGGTGGTCTCGGCGTCGAGGGAGAAGCAGTCGTCCACCTGAATGACGCCGCCGGTGGCGTCGGAGGCGGAGCCCGACTGGGTGACGTCGGTCATCGCCTCGGCGGCGCCGCCCGTGGCGGTGGCGTAGCCCCAGCCGTAGGTGGTGTCGGCGGCGGCCGGCATGGCGGCGGCGATGCTGAGCGCACCGAAGGCGGCGAAGGTGGCGCCGCCCTGCGCGATGCGGCGCGCGGAGAATCGGGGACTGATCTTCAAGGTCATCCTCATTCGGATCAATCCAGCCCGTGCTGGACAGGCTGGCCTGGCCGCACTCCGCCTCCTCGGGACGCGGGGAGATCCGCGAGGTCCGGAGCAGCTGACCCAGGGGCTGGTAGGGGGATGACAGGCGCCGCGAGGGGCCTCTGCCAACCGGAAGCGGAAGCGCACCAGTCCCAGGACAGTGGGACTCGTCAACCAAGAGTGGGACCGCGTCCCGCTTCCAGAAAGTACCTTAACCGTAAAACAAAGTCCGCATCATCCGATATGTGATGACAAATGGGTAACACTGAGGGAATGGATCACCCTGCGCAACCGAACCATTTCTGCGGGATTTTTTTCGCCTGCCTGTCAACCCGGATTCGGGATGCGCGTCCGAGAAGGGGGCGCGCCTCGACGGAGTGGCCCGCCCACCGCACCGCAGGTGACCCGGCTGGGGAGTGAGGGGCGACCGCACCCGGAGGACACTCCTGCCCCGTACCGTTACCAGAACTCCCGCTCCGGAGAATGGTCGCCCGAACGGCGGAACGCCCGCGCCGAATGACCGGGCCTACCGGCCGCCACGCTCCGCATCCGTGGAATTCCGGTGGATTTCACACCATTCGGCGTCAACCGGAACGCGTCCTGACGCGTCACCGGCCCGGTGCGCCCCCGGCCACCGGGGGTCGGTCCCGGTCGCGGTGCAGGGCCAGGGCGTGTTCGGTGGGTGCCGATCGCGACGGGCGGCGCCCGCCGAACATGCCCTAGGTTGTGGGCATGCCCGCCTCCGTACCGCCGGGGCCCCGGAGCCGTGCCGTCCGCGCCCTGTCACTCGTCGCCCTGACCACCACCGTCCTGCTCGCCACCGCGTGCGCGAGCGGGTCCGGTGCCGCACCCGAGGGCGACCCGACCGCGGCGATCCCCCTGCCCGGCCCCGACGACGGCGACCAGGGCGCCGACACCGGTCCCGACACGTCCGGGGGTTCCGGGGACGACGCCGAGCCGCCCGACGGCGCGGGGACCGACGAGACCCCGGCCGGCGACGGCCCCCTCGGCACCCGGGTGGTCCTCATCGACCCCGGGCACAACGGCGGCAACGCCGAGGCCGCCGACGAGATCAGCGAACTCGTCTCCGCCGGCCCCGAGCGCAAGGCCTGCGACACCGTGGGTTCGGAGACCGGGGACGGCTACGCCGAGCACGAGTTCAACTGGGAACTGTCCCTGCTGGTCAAGGAGCGGTTGGAGGCGGACGGCGCCACGGTCGTCCTCACCCGGGACGACAACGAGAGCGTCGGTCCCTGCATCGACGAACGCGCCGCGATCGGCAACGAGGCCGAGGCCGACGCGGCCGTGTCCATCCACGCCGACGGCGCCCCTCCGTCGGGCCGCGGCTTCCACGTGATCGCCCCCGGAGAGGTCGACGGCTTCACCGAGGACATCGTGGAGCCCTCGCGGCTGCTCGCCGAGGACCTGCGGCGCGAGTACCGGGAGGGCTCCGGCATGCCCTACGCCGACTACCTCTCCGGTGACGGCCTCGACGAGCGCACCGACCTGGGCGGCCTCAACCTGTCCACCGTGCCCAAGGTGTTCCTGGAGGCGGGGAACCTGCGCAACGAGGAGGACGCCGCGCTCCTGTCCGACCCGGAGTGGCAGGAGACGGCGGCCGACGCGATCGCGCGCGGACTGGCCGTCTACCTCATGCGCGAGTGAACCGGGCACGGACGACCGCTCCCGGCCACAACCGCCGTCATCCCTGGCGAGCGCGAGGGGTCTCGGCCATAATGCCCTGCATGAGCTCCCCCGTACCCCCGCGCGTCCCCGCGATCGACGTCGTCCTGCGCGGGTTCGACCGCCGACAGGTCGACGACCTCGTGGACCGCGCCAACGTCACGCTGACCACGCTGACCGGCGTCCCCGCCTTCACCGACGCCGCCGTGCCCGTCCCCGGGTTCCCGGAGCGCCGCCCGCCGGAGCCGATCAGCGCCGCCGAACTGCGGGAGTCCTCGCTGGACGTGACCCTGCGGGGGTACGACAGGAGCCAGGTCGTCGACGTGCTCAGCGACCTCGCCGACCGGATCACCGAAGCCGAATCACGCGGTGACCGGGGATGACCCCCCGTCGAACCACGTGAACTGCACAATGGGGACCATGCCTCTGACACCGGCGGACATCCGCAACAAGAAGTTCCATACGGTGCGTCTGCGCCCGGGTTACAACGAGGAGGACGTCGACGCCCTGCTCGACCGGATAGAGGCGACGCTCGTCGCCCTGGAGGGCGGGCCCCGCCGCGGTCCCCTCCTCACGGCCGACGACGTGCGCAACTCCCGGTTCCGGACCACGCGGCTCAGCCCGGGGTACCGGGAGGACGAGGTGGACGACTTCCTCGACGTCGTGGTCGCCGACCTGGTCGGACGCGGGCTCGGCCGGCCCGCGAGCCCGCCGCTGCCGGGCCGGCCCGGCATGACCGGTCCGGGGCAGGGCGGACCGATGGGCCAGGGCGGACCGATGGGGCCCGGCGGCCCGCCCGCGGCGCCGTCCCAGCACGACCCGACCGGCCCGCAGCGCCCAGGAACGCCGCCGCCCCACGGCGGGCCGCAGTACCAGCGCCCGCCGATGACTCCGCGCGACATCCGGGAACAGCAGTTCGCGACCACGCGGCTGACCACCGGCTACAACGAACAGGAGGTCGACGACTTCCTGGACCGGGCCGAGTTCACGCTCGACGTGCTGCTCCAGGGGCGGCCGGAGCGGGCGACGCTGTCGGCCGCCGAGGTGGAGCGGGTGCAGTTCGCGACGACGCGGGCCCGCCCGGGGTACGACCCCGCCCAGGTGGACCGGTTCCTGGACGTGCTCGCGGAGGAGTTGCGGCGCTACGAGGGGCACTGACCGGCACGCGCCCTGACACGCCGTCGCCCGACAACACCATCCCAAGGGAAGCGGAACGTAATATTCAGCTACAGAGTGTAGCCGAATCGCCATGAGCGCGACCCGCGACCTGAGGGGAGGCACGATGTCACACGCGATACCCCCGCAGGGCCACGCCACCTGTTCGACCCACGGGGCGCACGGCTGCTCCGCGACGTCCGGCAGGGGGGCGCACGCGCACGGTGGGCCGGGACCGCGGACCTCGCACGGCCACACGGACCCGTCGCGCTCCCTGGACGCCGACGAGGAGCTGCTCCCCGCGCCCGCGCACCCGTGGGAGGTGCCGCTGCTGGTCGTGTGCTCGGTGGTGAACCTGGTGGTGGTCGCGGCGTTCGCGTACGCCGTGTGGTCGGTGTCGGGTTCGCCCTGGTGGACGGCCGGAGCGTCGGCGGCGGTGCCCGTGGGGCTCTGGGCGGCCCGGGGGCTGCGCTACGCCCGCCAGCGCGCGGAGTCGGTGAAGATCTCGCCCACCCAGTTCCCCGAGGCCTACCGGATGGTGGCGTCCCTGTCCGTCGGCATGGGCCTGAGCCGGGTCCCGGAGGCGTACGTGCGGGCGGGCGGCGAGCACTGGGCGGCACGGACGGACGCCGGGGGGCACCGGTTGCACCGGTACCTGGTGCTGCCGAACGACCTGTTCGAGGTCGGCGAGCGGCTGCGCGACCCGGACGCGGTGGCGTTCCTGATCGCCCACCAGCTCGGCCACGTCGCCGCCGGGCACACGGGCTTCTGGCGCCGGCTGGCGACTCTGGGCGCCCACCTCGTGCCGGGACTGGGCGCGGCCCTGTCCCGGACCATGGAGTACACGGCGGACAACCACGCCTTCACGCACTGCCCGCAGGGCGTGCACGCGGTCCGGCTGCATGCCGGGGGCAAGCACCTGTACGCGCGCGTCAACATGGGCGAGATGGCCGACCGCGCCCGCACCGACCGGGGGCTGTCGCTGCTGGTGTACCACCTGCTCAGCCGCCGCCCGAGCAACACCCGCCGGATGGCCGCGCTCCGCGACCGCGCCCGCCGCGGCCGCGTCTTCCTCTGACCCGGCCCGGGACACCGCGCGGGGTCCGTGCGGGGGCGCGGAGCCGGCGCGGGACACGCCGTGGCGGAACCCGGGCGCCCGTGGGGACCGGCTCAGTCCGTACCGCGGAAGGACCGCACGAAGTGCGTCACGGTCCGCTGGGCCGCCCAACCGGCCCGTTCCGTGTCCGGTTCGGCGGCCACTGCCGCCGCCACGGCGACCCTGGCCAGGCCCAGGTCCCGAGCGGTGACCGCCGACCTGATCAGTCCGCCCTCCCGCGCGCGCAGCAGGAGCCCGGCCAGCGCGGCGTCGACGCGCTCCTCCAGCTCCCGCGCCCGGTCGGCGAAGCGCTCCCGGTGATCCGGCGCGCACGCGCGCGTGGCGACCGTCTCGGCGGCGACCACGCGCAGGGCGCGCTCCAGCGCCAGGTCGGCCGGAACCGTCCGCTCCAGGTCCCGGAAGCAGGCCATCAGGTCGTCCGCGGCCCGCTCGGCCAGGTCCGCCACGAGAACCTCTCGGCCGGGGAAGCGCCGATGGACGGTGGCGACCGAGACCCCGGCGTGGCGGGCCACGCTCCGCGTGGTCGCGTCCAGACCCCGGTCACGGAAGACCTCGCGCGCGGCCCGCAGCACGCCGAGCCGGTTGCGCCGGGCGTCCCGCCTCAGTCCGGGAGGCCCTTGGGGCTCGGCCCCGGCGTGGATCTGCGCGTCCTCGGCCACGTCTGGTCTCACTTTCCCGTCGTCGGGATGGGCGGTCGGAGGGTCCGGGTTGTCCAGGTCGGCACCGGACACCTCCGGTGAGAACGGACGGACGCGGCGGATACTTCCCCGCACGAGGAGGAACCATGCGCGCAGCGCGCTACGACCGCTACGGGGGACCCGAGGTCCTGGATGTCGTCGACGGGCTCGCGACGCCCCCGGTGGGGGACACCGATGTCCGGGTGCGGGTGTCCGCCGCCGCCGTCGGCGGCGGCGAGGCCCCCATCCGCGCCGGACGGCTGCGCCACGTGTTGCGCCAGCGCCTCCCGGCCGGGACGGGTGTCGACTTCGTGGGGACCGTCGCGGAGGCGGGGCCCTCCGTCACCCGCGCGAACGTCGGCGACCTGGTGTGGGGCGTGCTGCCGCACGGCACCTTCGGGGCCGTCGCCGAGTCGGTCGTCGTGCCCCAGGACCGCGTCGCTGCGGCCCCGCGCTCGGTCCCGCCCCAGGAGGCCGCCGCGTTGCCGGCCTCGGGCACGACCGCGCTGCACGCCCTGACCCGCCGGGTGCGCCTGCGCCCGGGACAGCGGCTGCTGGTGCGCGGGGCCGCCGGGGGCGTGGGGGTGGTCGCCGTGCAGCTCGGCGCCGCCCTGGGCGCGCGGGTCACCGCACTGGCCGGAGCGGACCACCTGTCCTGGTTGCGCGGACTGGGCGCCCATGAGGCCTTCGACTACCGCGGCACCCGTCTCGATGACCTGGGGCGGTTCGACGTGGTCGTCGACCTGGTCGGCACGCGGATGTCCCAGGTGAGGGGCCGACTCGACCGAGGGGGCGCGCTGTTCCCGCTCGCCCTGGACCCGGGCCGGCCGATCCGGGCGGCCCTGTGGGTCCTGGCGAGCGGCCTGGACAGGCGCACGCGCCTCATCGCGTTCAGCAACGACCCGTCACCGCGGGAACTGGAGGAACTGGCCGCGCTCGTGGACGAGGGCACGATCGCCCCCATGGTCGACTCCGTGCTGGCGATGGACGATATCGCCCTGGCCCACCGCATGCTCGAACGCGGCGGGGTGCGGGGCAAGGTCGTCGTGACGCCCTGACCGGGCACCGCCATGGCGTGAGGGACCGGCGGGGTCCGCGCGGGGGCGCGGAGCCGGCGCGGGACACGCCGTGGCGGAACCCGGGCGCCCGTGGGGACCGGCTCTAGGGTGTTGGCACCCGGCGGGGACGCGAGGGGACTTGACGAGGTCGAACACATGTTCGATAAACTGTGCGAGTGAGTCTCCTGAACGAACAGATCGACGTCCGCTCCACCCACGGTGGGAACCCCGCCCAGTTCACCTGGCGCGGCCACACGTTCCGGGTCCGCCGGGTCATCGGCGACTGGCCCGCTCGCGCCGAGTCGCCCGGCGCCCCCGCGACCCAGGTCCACCTGCTCCGCGTCTCGGCGGAGTCGGAGGCGGGACACCCCAGCATCATCGACATCACCAGGGACGCCGCCTCCGACACCTGGACCATGCGGCGCCAGTGGCAGTGACCGGCCGCCGCGCCCCCGCTCACGGCGGACGGCCCGCGCGGCCCACCGCGCGGGCCGTCCGCCGTGAGCGGGGGCGCGGCGGCCCGGGGAGCCGTCAGAGCACGAAGTAGGGCTCGACCCGGTTCTCGCGGGCGTGGCGGATGCGCTCCAGGATGCGCGGGGGCATCTCCGGCAGGTCGTCGGGGGCGAACCACCGCGCGTCGAGCGACTCGTCGCCGACCGGACCCGGGCTCCCGCCCACGGCGCGGCACCGGAAGGCCAGGTCGAGCATCTGGACGCGGTCGCCGTTGGGGTAGGTGAAGGGTTCCGCGGACACCACGCTGACCAGGCGCTCCACCTCGGCCTTCACGCCGGTCTCCTCCCACACCTCCCGGACCACGGCCCGGGCGGGCTGCTCACCCGGCTCCAGGATCCCGCCCGGCGTGCACCAGCGGCCGTCGTCGGTGCGCTGGTGCAGCAGGACGCGGCCGCCGTCGTCCAAGACCACGCCCGTCACCCCCACGAGGGGCAGGAGGTCGTGGCCGATGCGTCGGCGGAGTTCGAGTACGAAGTCTGGGACCGGCATGGTCCGAAGGCTAGTGGGTGTCCGGCGCACACCCGCGCCGCCGCGCGACGCCCCGGCCGGTCCGCGTTCACCGGTCGGTCCGGTCGATCCGGTCGAGGAAGTCCGACACCAGCGGCGCGATCTCCGGCAGCTTCTCCTCTAGCGCGAAGTGCCCCGTCTCCAGCAGGTGCAGTTCCGCGTCGGGGAGGTCGCGCAGGTAGGCGCGGGCGCCGGGCTCGGGGAAGAAGGGGTCGCCCACGCCCCACGTGATCAGTGCGGGCGGCCGGTGCTCGCGCAGCCAGGCCTGCCAGTCCGGGTAGGCGGCGATGTTGGAGCGGTAGTCGTAGGCCAGGGACAACTGGGCCTCCGCGCGGCCCGGGAGGTCGAGGAAGTACTGGTCCAGCAGCCATCCCTCCGGCGCGACGAGCGCCGGATCGCCGGTGCCGCCCTCGTACTGCGCGCGCGTCGCCGCCGGCGTGAACAGGTCCCGGATGGTCTTCTCGGCGCCCGGGGTGTCGGGTGTGAGCGCGGTGAACGCGCGCGCCGCCTCCGACAGGCCCTCGGCGTAGGCGTTGCCGTTCTGTACGACCAGGCCCGCGATCCACTCCGGGTGCCGCAGGGCCAGCCGGAAGCCCACCGGCGCACCGAAGTCGAACATGTACACCGCGAAGCGCGTGAGTCCCAGGGCGCGCACGAAGCCCTCGGTGACGTCCGCGAGGCGGTCGAAGGTGTAGTCGAAGCCCGCCGGCGCCCCGGTGTGCCCGAAACCGGGGTAGTCGGGCGCGATCAGGCGGTGGCGGGAGCCCAGCGCGTCGATGAGGCGGCGGAACTGGTGGGAGGCGGAGGGGAATCCGTGCAGCAGGAGCAGGACGGGCGCGTCGGCGCGGTCGGGCACGGACTCGCGGTAGAAGACGTCGACGCCGTCCACCTCGATCCGGCGGTGCACCGTACGGGCGGGCACGGCGACGGCGGGGGCGGCGGAGTCGGGGGCGGAGTCGGGGCGAGAGTACGACGGCGTCATCTCACATGCCTCTTTCTAAGGAAGATGCATTAGTTCTAGCCCACCCCCTTCTAATTCGTCAATGGCCGGATGTAGCGTTAGCCAGGTGAGTGAGGACATCCCCCTGACCGGAGAGCCGCTGGCCCTCGACCTGGTCAACACCCGCCCCGCCGGGCCCGAGGGCCGCCACGACCTGCTCGCCACCCCCGAGCAGCTCTCCGCGTGGCTCGCCCTCCAGACCGCCCGGCTGCCCGGACTCGTCCCCGACACCGACCCCACGCCCGACGACCTGCCGCCCGTCCACGCCGTGCGCCGGCACACCGAGGAGACCGTTCGCGCCCTCATGCGCGGTGCCGCGCCGCCCCCGTGCTCGCTGCACGCCCTCAACGGCGCGCAGCGCACCGCGCCCGCCGTCCGCGCGCTCGTCTGGGACGGACGGGAACTCACCTTCACCCGTCAGCGCCCCGGACCGCTCGGCGTCCGGCTCGCCACGCTGCTGGCCGAGGCCGCCGTCGACCTGCTCACGGACCCGTCCGTGGCCCGGGTGCGCGAGTGCGAGGCCGAGGACTGCGTGATGCTCTTCCTCCCCGCGCATCCGCGGCGGCGCTGGTGCTCGCCGAGCCGGTGCGGCAACCGGGCACGCGTGGCGCGCTACTACCAGCGGCACAAGGCCCCGGGGAACCCGCGGGCCTGATCCGGCGTCCGTTCCATCGAGCGAGAGGACGGGAATGGCGCGTGGAAGGGACCGGCGCGGGGTGCGGCGGCCCGCGTGGGCGGAGCACCTGGAGGCGACGGGCGCGGAGATCGACGGTCCGCTCGAACGGATCGAGGAGGAGTGGACCCGCACCGGCGGGCTGACCGCCCTGGTCGTCGGCCTCACCGGCGCGACCGCGCGGCCCGTGTCCGGCCCGGCGGCGCAGGACCCGGAACGCCTGGCCCGCCGCGTGTACGCCGAGTCCCCATCGAGCGCCGACGTCCGGATCACCAAGGTCCGGCACGTGCGGCACGCCTGGTACGACGACCTCTTCCGGGGCCTCGTCGAACGGAACGCCGCGTGGCGGCGCCCGGCCGGCCCCGGGACCGGCCGCGAGGACCCGGCCGCGTCGCTGCGCAGGGCGGTCGACGACCTCGCGCTGGAGGTCGAACTCGGGTTCGGGGAGGTCCGGCGGGCCTACCGGATCACCGGATCGGCCGGTCGCCGCTGCGAGTACGACTTCGCCTGGGTGGACCACCTGCTGCTCACGGACGGGTGGGCGGCCGTGCTGCACGTCGGCGAACTCGACTGAGGGCGCTCGGCCCCGCGCGGTCCGCGGCCCCGCGACCGCTCCCGCTCAGGCGTCGGCGCCGCGCTCCGCGCGGCGGCGGGCGTGCTCCCCGGCCAGGACCGACATCAGGACCGTGTCGTGCCACCGGCCGTCCCAGCGCAGGTGGCTCCGCCAGACCCCCTCACGCACGAAGCCCGACCTGGCGTAGGACTTCTGGGCGTTGACGTTGAACGCGAACACCTGGAGGGCGACGCGGTGCAGCCCCGCCGTGCCGAACGCGTAGTCCAGGACCAGGTCGGTCGCCTCCGTGCCGTACCCCCGGCCGGTCAGCGCCATGTCCCGCAGCGTGATCCGGTAGTCGGCCGCCGCGTTGTCCGGATCCAGGTCGATGAGCGCGCACTCCCCCACCACCGTGCCGCCCTCGCGTTCGAGGATCGCCCAGTCGGCGCGGTCGTGCTGGTCCGGGCGCGTGGCGAACCAGTCGCGCAGCACCTCCGGAGTGAACCGCTGGTGCGTGCCGGTGAGCCTGCGCACCACCGGGTCCATGTCGACGTAGTCGTCGACGAGGGCCGCGCCGTTCTCCCCGTCGAGGGGTTCCAGGCGGACTCGGCAGCCGGTCAGCACGGGCTGTTCGCGGAACACGTCGGGGGGCACCATGTCCGGGATCCAAGCAGGCGGCCCCGCGCCCGGGCAACCGGTTTTCCTTACGCCCTGTACGATCCGGGCACAGCGCCCGGTGCGCCTCGGCGGGGAGGAAAGAGGGGGAACCGTGTCGACGGGTTCGGTGAGTTTCCAGACGGTCCGGGAGACCAACCTGGGCGTGGTGCTCCGCACGGTGCGCGCCATGGCGCCCTGTTCGCGGGCCGCGGTCGCCTCGGCCACGGGGCTGAACAAGACCACCGTGTCCAGCCTGGTCTCCGATCTGATCTCCCGCGGACTGGTCCGCGAGACCGGCGTGACCGCCGAGCACCGCGTGGGGCGCCCCGGGGTGATGCTGGCCCTGGACGAGACCTCGATGGCGGCGATCGGCGTGGAGGTGAACGTCGACTACCTGTCGGTGGTCGCCGTCGACCTCCTCACCCACGACCTCCTCACCAGGCACGTTCCCTTCGACGCCCGCTCGGCGGGCCCCGACGAGTGCGTCCGGCAGATCGCCGCCACGGTACGGGAGACCATGGACGGCCCGGAGCTGAGCGGACGGACGGTCGTCGGCGTGAGCCTGGCCGTGCCCGGCCTCATCGACACCGCCACCGGGACGGTCAGACGCGCCCCCAACCTCGGCTGGGTCGAGGTGCCGCTCCGGGACCTCGTCCGCGACCTGCTCCCGGACCCCGGCCTGCCCGTGCAGGTGGACAACGACGCCAACCTCGGCGCGCTGGCCGAGTACCTCACCGGGTCCTTCGCCCGCACACCCGACCTGGTCTACCTGACGGGCGAGGTCGGCATCGGCGCCGGCCTGGTGACCGGCGGCGAGCTCCTGCGCGGCACCGGCGGCTTCGCCGGGGAGATCGGCCACGTGCCGCTGACCGAGGAGGGTCCCGCGTGCGCGTGCGGGCGGCGCGGCTGCCTGGAGGCGCTGGCCGGAATCGATCCGATCCTGCGCGAGGCCGTGCCCGACCGCGTCCCCGACCGCTTCCTCTCGGCCAGCGACATCACCGCGCTCGTGGCCGTCGCGGTGGAGCGCGCCACGGCGGGCGACGCCACCGCGGTGGACGCCTTCGAGCGGGCCGGGACGTGGCTGGGCCGGGGCGTGGCGATGCTGGCCAACGTGGTCAACCCGCGGGTGGTCGTCCTCGGCGGCTACTTCGTGCCGATGGGCCCGTGGCTGCTGCCGAACTGCCGGGCGACGGCGTCGGCGGACGTGTTCGCGCCCGACGCGGGCGGCTGCCGGGTGGAGCTGTCGTCCCTGGGGCTCAGCGCGGCGGCCCGGGGCGGGGCGGCGGCGATGGTCCACGCGCTCGACGCCGGACTGCTGCCGCTGCCCGCGCCCCGGGTCCGCGCCGGGTGATCCCGGCGGGAGAAGCCCCCGGCCCGGCCGAAACGCCGACGGCACCGCCGCGCCCGGCCGGGCGGGCCCTCAGGCCGGACCGAACGCGAACGACGCCACCGCCGCCCCCGCGCCCTCGAAGACCAGGTACAGGTCGCGGACGCCGCTCGCTCCCTCGACCCGCGCGCCGACCTCGGTGAACGCGAACGGGTCGTCGGCGGCGGGCACGGTGAACACCGCCGCCACCGGCCCCTCCTCCGGATCGTCCAGGCGCAACCGCACCACGCACTCCCGGTCGGCGTTGACCACCAGCCGGCCCTCCGCGGCCCCCATCCCCAGGTCCACCCCGCGGAAGCCCGCCCACGCGGTGTCCGCGGCGGCGCGCACCGCGTCCCCGCGCTCGCGCGTGACCGGGCACAGGCGGACGCCGCGGGCGTCGTCGTAGCCCGCGGCCCCCCACGCCCGGCCGAAGGCGTCGCGCGGCGGGATCGCCTCGCCCGGCACCTCCAGCGGCGCGCTCGCGCGGACGTCCCCGGCCGACCGGCCGACGAACACCTCGCGCGGGGCCTCCTCCACGACGAACCGGTCCCGGGTGGTGTCCCACAGCGCCAGGTCGTCGACGTCGAACCCCACCACGGCCGTACGCGACCCGCCCGGCTCCACCGACAGCCGCGCGAAGCCCCGCAGCGCCCGCAGGGGCACCCGCACGCTCGACTCCAACTGGCGGGTGTACACCTGCACGACCTCCTCGGCCGTCCGGGGTCCGCTGTTGGCGACCTCGACCTCCACCGTCACCCGGCCGCCGTCCACCCGGACCGACGGCTCCCCGTACTCGACACTCGTGTAGCCGAGCCCGTGCCCGAACGGGTAGAGCGGGTCGCCCTCGAAGTACAGGTACGTGCCGCGCGCGGTGATGACGTCGTAGTCGAGCAGGTCCGGCAGGTCCGCCGCCGACCGGTACCAGGTCTGGGTGAGCCGCCCGGCGGGCTCGGCGTCGCCGAACAGCACGTCGGCCAGCGCGTGCCCGTACTCCTGCCCGCCGTGCGCCGACCACAGGATCGCGGGCACGTGCTCGTCGGCCCACGTCACGGCGAACGGGTAGCCGCTGCTCAGCACGAGGACCGTGGCCGGGTTGGCCTCGCGCACGGCCCGCAGCACCCGCTCCTGGGCCTCGGGCAGGTCCAGGTCGGCGCGGTCCTCGGTCTCGCGGCCGTTGACCATCGGGTGGTCGCCGGCGACCACGATCGCGACGTCGGCCGTGGAGGCCACCCGCGCCGCCTCGCGCGCGCCCGAGCCGAGCCCGTCGACGAGGAAGGGAGTCGCCTCGTCGGGGGCCTCGACCAACCGCAGGACCAGGTCGTCGCCGACCCCGACCCGCCGTCCGGAGTGGATCTGGACGAGGACCGTGTGGCCGGCGGCGTCCTCCTCCAGCCGGAAGGTCTGGCGCACCTCCCACGTCCCGGGGCCGGGGGCGTCGCAGACCAGGGTGCCGTCCGGCCCCTCGTTGACGTACCGGCCCGTCTCCGCCGAGCGCAGGGCGTGAGCGCCGCCGCCCCAGTCCAGGAGGTCGAACACGGCGCCGGGCGTGCGGGCGCGCACGGCCGCGTCGCCCTCGTGCAGGCCCTGCGCCCCGGTGCTCACCAGCCGCAGCGGCCCGCCGTCCGCCGGCGCGACGACCGCCCCGTGGCCGTAGGTCGCCAGCGTGATCCGGTCGGCGCCCTCGCAGAACACGGTCTCCACGCGCGCGGCGATGCCCTCGCGCGCGGTCACCTTGTAGGGCAGGGTCCCGCTGTACCAGTCCTCCAGCAGGGTGTCGCCGAGCTGGCCGACCACCGCCACCCGGCGCACGTCGCGCAGCGGCAGGAGCCCGTCGTTGCGCAGCAGCGTGATCGAGCGCGTGGCCGCCTCGCGGGCGAGCGCGCGGTGCTCGGGGGTGTCGGCGGCGCCGCTGGCGGCGGGTGACGGCTCGGCGTCGAACTCGCCCAGCCGGACGCGCACGGACAGCGCGTGGCGCACCGCCCGGTCGATGTCGGCCTCCGCCAGCAGGCCCCGGTCCAGGGCCGCGCGGATGTGCCCGAGCGTGGCCTCGGTCCGCTCGTCGTCCTGGGTGAAGCTGTCCAGCCCGGCGCGGATCGCGTGCGCGTAGGCGGTCGGCAGGTCGGGGTGGAAGCGCTGGAGCTCCACGAGGTTGGCGGGCGCGTAGGCGTCGCTCACCACGAGCAGGTCGTCGGGCGCGGCGTCCCGCAGGACCTCGTCGATCAGCGGGCTCAGGTGCGCGGGCCGGCCGTTGACCAGGTTGTAGGACGGCATGACCGCGACCGCCGCCCCCTCGCGCAGGGCGGGCAGGAAGGCGGGCAGCTCGTACTCCCGCAGGACCCGCGGCGGCAGGTCGCTGGAGGTGGTGCACCGGTCGGTCTCGTTGTTGTAGCCCAGGAAGTGCTTGAGCGTGGGCGCGGTGCGCAGGCGCGGCCCGTCCCCGGCCAGGCCGCGGGCGTAGGCGGTGGCGATGAGCCCGGTGAGCCACGGGTCCTCCGCGTAGCCCTCCTCGTTGCGCCCCCACCGGGGGTCGCGCAGCGGGTTGACGACGGGCGCCCAGACGTTGCGGCCCGCTCCCTTCGGGTCGCGTGCGTGGAAGGCCAGGGTCTCGTCGGCGGTGGCCGCGCCGACCCGGCGGACCAGGTCGGGGTCCCACGTCGCGGCGAGCCCGAGGGCCTGCGGATAGACCGTGGCGGGGCCGAGCCAGGCCAGGCCGTGCAGGGCCTCGGTGCCGGTGCGGAAGGCGTCGAGGCCGAGTCGTTCGACGGGCGCCTGGTGCTGGTGCAGCAGCCCGATCTTCTCGTCGAGGGTGAGGGCGTCCAGGAGCCCGCGTACGCGCTGCTCGTCCTGGGAGTCCGGGGTGACCGGGTGGGCCATGGGGGGTGTCCGTCTCTGGTTCGGTGCGCCGACGTCTCGCCGAATCGAAATCGAAACGCTTCGACTTCGAGCCCGACGAGACCTTGTGTGCTAGTTCACAGTGCAGTAATTTGTTTGTCCAAACGGCCAACTAATTCATAGCAAAATGGCCCTTCGATTCCTACCCCCGTGGGCCCCGCGGCCTGATCGACCGAAGGAACGACGCTATGCCCCCCACTCCTCGTAGACCAGCGCCGACCCGCCGCCGCTTCCTCGGCCTGGTGGGCGCCTCCACCACCGCCGCGTTCACCGCCGGAGCGCTCGGCGCGTGCGGCTCGAACTCCGGCGGCGGGGGCGGCGGATCCGCCTCGGCCGCCACCTCGCTGGACGACCTGATCCCCACGCACATCCCCTTCGACGGGGTCGCCCCCGACATCGAGGGCCTGCACGGCGCACCGAGCGGCTTCACCTCCTACCCGGAGACGTTCGTCCAGGCGCTGCCGAACCCGCCGGGGAGCGGCGGCCACTACACCGCCATGACGCCGCTGTGGGGCCCGGTACCGCCCGGCCTGGGCAACAACTCCTTCTTCGACTACGTCAACGAGCGGATCGGGACGACGGTCGAGTTCAACTTCCAGGACGGCGACACGGTCATCGACAAGATGAACGCGGTCATCGCCGGACGCGACGTCGCCGACATCACGATGTTCCCGGACTGGACGATCAACCTCATCCCCCAGTTCAACCGGGCCGTCGACGAGCTGTTCGAGGACCTCACCCCCCACCTGGCCGGCGACGCCGCGAGCGCCTACCCCCTCCTGGCCAACCTGGAGAGCGACGCCTGGCGCTGGAACGTCTTCAACGAGAAGCTCATGGGCGTCCCGTGGCCCGCCGAGCCCTTCGGCAACTGGGTGCTCATGCGTCAGGACATCCTGGACGAGCTCGGGATCGACCCGCCCACCTCGCCCGACGAACTGTTCGCGATCGGCGAGGAGATCAACGACCCCGACAACAACCGGTGGGCGTTCGGCGACTTCAACCTCAGCATGCGCCAGGTCTTCGGCGCGCCCAGGCTCTGGCGCTACGAGAACGGCGAGCTCATCCACATGTTCGAGACGGAGGAATGGCGCGCCAGCATCGAGTTCATGCGCCGGATCTTCGACGCCGGGCTCATGCACCCCGACGTGGTCGCCAAGGCCGACAACTCCAAGGAGCTGCTCAACTCGGGGCAGATCATCTTCAACCAGGACGGCCTCGGCGCCTGGAACGAGGCCTACGCGCAGATGCTCGGCGAGAACTCCGACTTCCGCCTGGACCTCATGCCGGTCTTCGGCCAGGGCGGCAACGACCCCGTCATGCACAAGTCCGACCCCTCGGGCCAGTCGGTGTTCATCCGCAAGGGCATGGACCCGGCACAGGTCGAGGAGATCCTCGGCGTGCTGAACTTCTGCGCCGCCCCGTTCGGCACCCGGGAGTACATGGACTACCGGTACGGCGAGGAGGGCGTGCACCACGAGCGCAACGACGACGGCGCCCCCGAGCTGACCGACCTGGGCAACTCCGAGGTCAACGACGGCTACTACTTCATCAGCGGGCGGCCCCCGGCGATCACGGAGAGCCAGTACCCGGACTTCGTCCAGTGGAAGACCGACTGGTACAACCACGCGGCCCAGTTCGCGGAGGAGGACCCCTTCGCGGGCATCCGCATCCAGCGCCCCGAGCGGTTCTCCGCCGCAGAGACGCCGATGACCGACAAGGTCGAGGACATCATCCGCGGGCGCGAGGGCCTCGACCAGCTCGACCAGGCCATCTCGGACTGGCGGCGCGACGGCGGTGACGAGGGCCGCGAGTTCTACATGGGCGTCCTCCAGGAGCACGGCCGTGACTGACCGGGCCGACTCCTCCGGCGGCACCACGGCCCCGCCGGCCCCCCGCTCGGCCGCTCCCGCCGCCACCGGATCCGGTGGCGGGAGCGGGTCGGACGGGGGCCGCGGTGGGCGCGTGGGCCGCGGCCCGCGCGCCGTCCGCCGACGGGGCGCCGGCGCGCCCCGCCCGCGGCGCCGGTCCCTGCGGTCGCGACTGCGCCGCGACTGGCAGCTGCTGCTGATGACGCTGCCCGCGATCGCCCTGCTCGCGGTGTTCCACTACACGCCGACCCTCGGCAACATCATCGCCTTCCAGGACTACAACCCGTGGGACGGCGTGATCGGCAGCCCGTGGGTGGGGTTCAGCCAGTTCGAGCGCCTCTTCACCGACGCCCGGTTCTGGAGCGCGGCGGGCAACACCCTGATGATCGCCGGCATCCAGCTGGTGTTCTTCTTCCCGATCCCGATCGCTCTGGCGATCCTGCTCGACAGCGTCCTCTCCCGCCGCATGCGCCTGGTGCTCCAGAGCATCGTGTACATGCCGCACTTCTTCTCCTGGGTGCTGGTCGTGACCCTGTTCCAGCAGGTCCTCGGCGGTGCCGGGCTCTTCTCGCAGATCCTGCGGCAGAACGGGTACGCGCCGCTGGACGTCATGACCAACCCGGACGCGTTCCTGTTCGTGGTCACCTCCCAGATGATCTGGAAGGACGCCGGGTGGGGGACGATCATCTTCCTCGCGGCGCTGGCGGCCATCAACCAGAACCTGTACGAGTCCGCGGCGGTGGACGGCGCCGGCCGGTGGCGGCGGATGTGGCACATCACCCTGCCGGGGCTGCGCCCGGTCATCATCCTGCTGCTGATCCTCAAGCTCGGCGACATCCTCAACGTCGGCTTCGAGCAGTTCTACCTGCAGCGGGACGCGTTCGGCGCGAACGTCTCGGAGGTGCTGGACACCTTCATCTACCACCAGACGCTGGTGACGGGGAACTTCAGCGCGGGAGCGGTCGCGGGCCTGGTCAAGGGCATCGTCGGACTGATCCTCATCGTGTTGGCCAACAAGCTGGCCCACAAGATGGGCGAGAACGGAATCTACAGACGCTCATGAGCACACTGTTCGCCGACCGCCCCGTGTGGGCGGAGCGCCCCAGCCTTCCGGCACGCGCCGCGAAGAACACCACGTTGGCGGCCATCGCGGTCGTCATCGTCTTCCCGCTGTACATCGTCGTCCTGACCAGCCTCTCGCCGGCCTCGGCGGTCAACAGCGCGGGCGGCCTGGTCCTGGTGCCCCAGGGCATCTCCTTCCAGGCCTACGCCGACCTGTTCAGCGGCGGCGTGGTCACGCGGGCCGTCCTGGTCAGCCTGGGCGTGACGGCCGTGGGCACGGCCGTGAGCCTGGCGGCGACCATCCTGGCCGCCTACGGGCTGTCCCAGACGGGATCGCTGTGGCACCGGCCGCTGCTGTTCGCGGTGCTGCTGACGTTCCTGTTCGCGCCGGGGATGATCCCGCTGTACCTGCTGGTCAGCAACGTCGGGCTGATCGACAGCTACTGGTCGCTGATCCTGCCGACCGCCGTGAACGCGTTCAACCTCGTCGTCATGCGGGCGTTCTTCATGAACCTGCCGGGCGAGATCAGCGACAGCGCCCGCGTGGACGGCGCGAGCGAGTGGACGATCCTCACCCGCCTGGTGCTGCCGATGTCCAAGGGCGTCACGGCGGTCATCGGGCTGTTCTACGCGGTGGGCTACTGGAACGCCTTCTTCAACGCCATCCTCTACATCAACGACAACTCCAAGTGGCCGCTCCAGCTGATCCTGCGCCAGTACGTGCAGCAGGGCCAGCAGCTGAGCTCGAACTCGGTGATCGGCGACGCCGTCCAGGGCACGTCGTCGGCGCCCAACCTGGCCATCCAGATGGCCATCGTGGTGGTGGCCCTGGTCCCGGTCACGTTCATCTACCCGCTGGTGCAGAAGCACTTCACCAAGGGCGTCATCATCGGCGCCGTCAAGGGCTGAGACCGCCCGCCGGGGCCGGGGTCCGGCCCCGGCGGCGGGCGCGGCCGGTCAGGGACCCGGGGCGGGCGCGGCCGGTCGAGGATCCGGGCGGTCGCGGCCTGTCACGGAACGGGGCGGGTTCCCGGCCCCGAGCCCGCGCGCAGGGCCCGCGCGAGATCGTCGATCAGCTCGACCGCGTCCGCGACCCGCTCCCGCCGTCCCCCGACCACCGACGCCAGCCGCCGCGACCACATCGCGCGCACGCGGCGCAGGTTCTCGGCCGCCCTCTCCGTGGGCTGGAGCCGGCTGACGCGCGCGTCGTCGGGGTCGGGCTCGCGGCGGACCAGCTCCTGGTTCTGGAGGACGCGCAGCGCCGCGCTCAGATTGCTGCGCTGGAGGCCCAGGGCCTCGGCGACGGCCGCGGGGCGGACCCCGGGGTGCGTCTGGATGTGCCGGAGCACCGTCAGCTGCGTCCCGGTGAGCGGGACGATGCCGGGCTCGTCACCGGTCTTCAGCTCCCGCGACAGGTGGTGGACCGCGTGCGCGAGGTCGGCCAGCAGCTCGTCGTGATCGTCGTCATGTGGTGTCACGCGTCCAGTGTAACTATTATGTCAGCATAGTTATTAAAAAATAACCATCTGGACGACGAGGCGGCCCACCCATGCCCGACACCGCACGGCACCACCCACGCGAAGCACCTCCCGGCACACCCGACTCCCCCGGCACCGGCACCGGCACCGACGCCGACGCCGACCGGATCGGTGCGGGCCTGCTCCTGGTCCTGGGACTGCTCTCGGCGATGGCTCCGCTGGCCCTGGACCTGTACCTGCCCGCGTTCCCCGCCATGACCGAGGACCTGTCCGCGGGCTCCACCGCGATCCAGGCGACCCTGACCGCCTTCCTCGTCGGGCTCACCGCCGGACACCTGGTCTTCGGCCCGCTCTCGGACCGCTTCGGACGACGGCGGCCCCTCATCGCGGGCGCGGTGCTGTGCGTGGTGGCCGGCGCGGTGGCGGCCCTCGCCCCGACGGCCGGTGTGCTGGTGGTGGCGCGTCTGGTGCAGGGTCTGGGCGGCGCCGCCGGGATGGTGATCGGCCGCGCGGTCGTCTCCGACCTCGCGCGCGGGAGGGCCGCCGCGCGGGCCTTCAGCCTGATGATGATCGTGGGCGGCGTGGCCCCGGTCGTGGCTCCCGTCCTCGGCGGCCTCCTGCTGGGACCGCTGGGCTGGCGGGGGCTGCTGGGGATCGTGCTCGCCCTGTCCGTCGCGATGCTGGCCGCCGTGCTCCTGGTCGTGCCCGAGTCCCGGCCGGCGGCGGCGCGGGCGGTGGAGCGGGACCGGTCGGCGACGGGAGGCCCTTCGGCGACCGCCACGGGCGCCGCGCGTTCGGGACTGGGCTCGCGTGCCTTCCTGGCCTACGCGCTCACCTTCGGCTTCGCGTTCGCGGTGATGATGGCCTAAATCTCGGCCTCGCCGTTCGTCTACCAGACCATGATCGGCCTGGACGCGGCGATGTACGGCGCGGCGTTCGGGGCCAACGCCCTCGCGCTGTCGGCCGTGAGCGCCCTGTCGGCCCGCCTGGCGGCCACCCGGTCGGTACGCGGCCTCCTGGGCGCCGGACTGGCACTGTGCATGGCCGGCTGTGTCGGCACCGGACTGCTCGTGGCCACCGGCGCGCCCGCCGGGTGGCTGGCCCTGTCCATGCTCGTGTCGGTGGGGAGCATCGGCCTGGTGATGGGCAACGCCACGGCGCTGGCCATGGCGGCGGTGCCCCGCTCGGGCGGCAGTGCGTCGGCGCTGATGGGCGCCCTCCAGTTCGGCCTGGCCGCCGCCGTCACCCCACTCGTGGGCCTGGGCGGAGAGCACACCGCCGCCCCGCTGGCCGTGGTCATGCTGGCCGCGGGCGCCCTCGCGATCGGCGCGTTCCTCCTCGCCGGGAGACGGACGACGACCGACTGACGCCGTCAGAAGGCCACGGGACCGCCTCCCTGCGGCCAATGGCCGTCCTGGCATGCTGTCCGGATGAATCCCACGACGAAGATCAGCTCCCGCGTCCTCTCCGGGGCGGGAGCCGTCCTGTTGTTGGCCGGATGCGCGCAGGACGCCGAGGAGCCGGAGGAGAGCACCGAAGCGGCGGCCGACGCCGCGGCGGAGGAGTCGGCGGAGGCCTCGCCCGAGCCGGAGGGTCCCGCGCTCGCCGCCGTCCCCGCGGACGGCGACGTCGCCTGGCTGGTCCCCGACGAGGGCGAGCTCGACGACTGGATCATCAACGTCGAGGAAGAACTGGCGTTGTTCACCTACACCACGGGCATCGGCTCCGGGTGCGGCTCCACGTTCGGCCTCATCGAGGGGCGGGCCGCCGAGCGCCAAGAGGCGGGCAGGACCGCCGTGGAGAGTGCCGCGGACTGGGTGGGTGTCGCCATGGCCGGGTTCACGATCGTCGAGGAGGGCTCGGAGCCCGAGAACGACGCCGAGTACGAGGACCTGGGCACCGTCGAGGTGGCCGCCGACTCCGGGACGGTGGAGTTCGCCGTGGTCCGGGGGCACAGCGACACCATGAACACGACGGACGCCAGGGCGGGCGTGTTCTGGGCGGGCGACGACGAGCTGTACTTCTCGCAGAGCTGCCTGAGGGGTGACTGGGACAGCGCGGACGAGGCCCTGGTGGACCTCCTCGACCAGGTGAGCGTCACCGTAGTCTGACGGCCGCCCCCATCGCGGGACCCCGTGCGCTGTGCTCGGCGGCCCGGAGTCAGACCGTCGAGCGCAGCAGGGGAATCCGCCGCATGGCGGCGACCAGGAGCAGGCTGACGGCGGCGGTCGCGACGGCGTACCCGCTCGCCGCGGCCAGGACCAGGACGCCGCCGGGCGTGCCCCCGATGTCGCGCAGCGTGTTGAGCACCATGACGTGCACGAGGTAGACGCCGAAGCTCAGTCCGGACACCGTTCCCACGACCCTGCCGAACCGGGTCGCGTCGGGCACGTCCCCCGCCAGGCGCTCGCCCGCGGCGCGCAGCAGCAGGAGCGCCCCGAGGGACGCGACGACGACCGTCGGGGACAGGTAGCCGTACACGTACTCCGCGCCGCGCCCCCAGTCCCCCTCCGCCGCCGCGCCCGCCCAGGCTCCCGTCACGGTGGCGGCGGTGCCCAGGGTGAACGCGGCGATGCCGTAGCGGAGGTTGCGCTTCCCGGCGGTGCTGGTCATCAGCAGCCACCCCAGCAGGTAGTAGCCCAGGAACGGGAGGAAGCGCGTCGCGGCGGTCACCCCGCCCGCGCCGTCGACCAGGCCCAGGAGCTGGTCGGTGGCGCCCAGGGCCAGCATCGTCCCGGCGAACCACCACAGCCCGGTGCGCGGCGTGTGGGCCACCACCGTCCGCAGGAACGGCGTGAGCAGGTAGAGGCCCGCGATGACGTAGAGGAAGTACAGGTGGATCGAGGGCGATCCCGACGCGGCCTCGGCGACGGCGCCCGCGGGGTCGAGACCGTCGCGCCACTGCTCCCAGACCAGGTAGGCGACGGACCACACGACCAGGGGCACGCCGATCTTGGCCCAGCGTCGGCGGTAGAACGCGCCGGCGTCCTCCTCCCGTGGACGCAGCAGCAGACCGCCGCTGATCATCACGAACACCGGCACGCACCAGCGCAGCGCGGAGTCCAGGACGTGCGCGGCCCACCACGCCGGACCGCCGAGGTCGGCGTGGGCGGTGCTCACCAGCGGCGAGAACGCGTGCACGAGTACCACGGCCACCATGGCGGCGACCCGGGCGAATCCGACCCAGTTCGTCGTCGGCGCGGGAGAGGGCGGCGCCGACGCCGGGCGGCCCGCGGGGGTCACATCAACTGCCATCCCCCATCGATACCACTTCGTTATGTATAGCTCAAGTCCGACCGTGACGGTTCGATACCTGTGAGTGCGCGTCCCACCCGGCGATATGGCTCCCCCTACGACGGTCCCGGCGGCCACCCGGCTCTACGAGCGGGGATCGACCACGGTCCACGGGACGGCGGCTCCCGGGGGTTCGCCGGTCCGTTCGAGCAGGGCACGGACGGTCAGTGGGCCGCCCGCCGTGCCGGACCAGTCCCAGTACGCGGCGAGGGTGTCGAGCACGCGGAGCCCGTACCCGCCGATCGCGAGGGGTTCATGGCGGTCCTCGATCCGGGGCACGGGGATCGTCGGACCGGGCCGGGGGCCGTTGTCGGTGACGGTCAGGACGAAGGCGAAGGGACGGCGTTCGACCACGACGGTCGTGGTGCCGCCGGGGTCGCCGGACCGCGTGTGGCGCTGGGCGTTGGTGACGAGTTCGCTGACGGTGGTGATGAGGGCGAAGGACGCGCTGTCGGTGTCCCGGGCGATGCGATCGGCCCATCGGCGGGCGAGGCCGACGTGGTGCGGGTCCAGGCCGAGTACGATGCCGTGCTTGCCGGGTGAGGGGAGGTTCAGTCGCCAGGGCGGAGGGATGGCCGATCGACGGAGAGCGGGAATCCCTTCCGGAGCGGAACCGGGAAAGGTACGTTCGTTCATGTTCGTGCCTGGTGTACTCGAAGTGACGGGTGCGAGCCACGGCCCGGGGCTGCGGTTTCAGCCGCCGGGCCTCTTTGCTCTGACGACCACCGTGTCACCGGAATGCGATCCCGTTCCACTGATCGGCTTGGACAGCGGAATTACTCCGTAGCCACTGTTGGCGGCTGATGGAGACCTGATAGGTATCGATACATGGTGGATGGCGTGGACCCGGCGGCTCGAAAATTCGGCGCGGAAGTGCGCAGGCTGCGTGAACACGCGGGCCTTTCGCAGACGAAGCTCGCGAGACTGCTACCGGCGTCGCAGGCGTCGGTGAGTGATCTAGAGCTGGGAAAGACTCGCGCCAAAAAGGACACCGCAGAACGAATCGACACCGTCCTTAACAGCGACGGGCGCGTGGTCGCGGCGTGGGAAGCCCAGTACGAGGTCTACGAACCGCCGCACTGGTACCGCAAGCTGCCGGTCCTGGAGCTGCGCGCAACTCTGATCCAGCAATACCATCCGCTGCTGGTCCCTGGGCTGCTCCAGACACGGGACTACATGCATGCCTCCATCCGGGCTGGCCGCCGGACGGAACATCAGGCCGTGGTGAACGCGAAGGTGCAGGAACGAACGAAGCGGCAGGACATACTCAGCCGAGAGGACCCCCCGTTCTTCTCGGTCGTCCTGGATGAGACGGTCCTCTACCGGCGCCTCGGTAGCCCTGCCACCATGAAAGAGCAGCTTGAGTACCTCTGGGAAGCCTCGCAACGGAGTCGCGTCGAGGTGCTGATCATCCCAGCCGCCACCTGGGACCATCCAGGGTTGGATAACGGGTTCATGCTCTTGAAGGTTCCGGACGTCGGCAACGTCGTCTACCTGGAGACCGGGTCAGTCGGAGGTGTGGTCATCGACACGGACACCGTGGAAGAGCACACATCCCGCATGGGGGATCTTCGAGGGTTCGCTCTGCCCCCGGATCAGTCACGAGCGCTGATCAGGAAAGCACAAGGAGAAGTCGAGTGATCACCGTAGGAACGTGGCAGAAGTCCAGCTACAGCAAGGCAGAGACCAACTGTGTCGAAGCCCTGCTGACCGCTCCCTCATGGCACAAGTCCAGCTACAGCGGCGGTAGTACGGGCAACTGCGTGGAGGTCGCCGAGGGTGTCGCCACGGCGGTGCGGGACACCCAGAACCGCGAGCTCGGGCACCTCGCGTTCGGTGCTGCCGAGTGGACCGCGCTCGTGGACTCCCTCAAGCAGCACCCCTAGAAGCCCTGACGAACCACCTGTGGCCGCGAGCGATCCCGCTCGCGGCCACACGCGTGCCGTCCTCGGGACTCTGAGCGCTGGTCCTCCCCACCCGAGGCGACATCGGCGCCGGCCCTACCGCTCCGGCCGCTGCCCCCGCCGGTTCTCACACCAGAGCCGTAGGAGTGCCAGCACGTCCCGCGCCTCGGTCCGGACGTTCCTGGCGTCGGCGATGCTCCTGCTCCCGGCTCTCCCGCAGCCCGGAGAGCGCTCCGAAGAGATCCAGGTACCAGGGCGTCGCGTCATGCCCCCAGAACTCGGGGTCCGCGCCCCGGCTCGCGCGTGTGGAAAGAAAGGCGA
Organism: Nocardiopsis aegyptia; assembly: GCF_013410755.1. GTDB lineage: Bacteria > Actinomycetota > Actinomycetes > Streptosporangiales > Streptosporangiaceae > Nocardiopsis > Nocardiopsis aegyptia. The sequence continues at coordinate 3,971,467 of NZ_JACCFS010000001.1, read as the reverse complement.
CCAGCCCGATCACGGCGAGCACGAGGACCCCGGCGGCCAGGAGGATCAGCGCGTTCCGGTCCTGAGGGTCCATCCCGTCCACGACCACGTGAGTCCTCTCGTCAGGGCTCGCCCCGTAACCGGCCTGCTCCGGCAGTGTCCGGCGGTGTCCGACGGCAGGTGCTTCGACGCCGAAACGCCGCCTCGGGTTCCGACGCGCCGCTCCCTTCGTACAGAAGGGGTCCAGAGAGATAGGGCAAATCACCCATTATTCGGATGAACTCCCACCATTCCTACCATTCTGAAAACTTCACTCAGTACCCACCCGACCTGGGGTTTTCCAAAAATTCCGAGCACCGGAAAAAATACTCACCGGTAAGCTCGCCTTCCACTTCGAACATGCCCTAATCTTCTTGGCAAACACAACAGAACAAGCGGAGGCCCCGCGACGCTAGTTCGCGTCCGAGGCCGTGGCCAGCAACGTTCCCCTTTAACCAAAGGATTGCCGACATGGCTCAGTTTAGCCCTGCCGTCCTCAGCTATGCCATCGCCCTCCTCCGGGCCTTCCTCGCACCCGCGCGCGGACGACACTCCGTCGCCCGCCGTCGCCGCTCCACCAGGGTCCGCCGCTACGCACCCCTTCCCGCCCCCGTTCCAGCGCAGGCCAGCGCCCCTCCGGCACCTCGCCCCTCGCCCCGCCTGGCCCCTCCTCGCGAACGCATCCCGGCCGAAGACGTCGCCCTCGTGCGCGGCTACTACCGGGCCTTCGAGAACGAACGCGACCTCGCCCGTGTGCAGGCCCAGGCCCGCGCACGCCTCGACCGATGGGCCTCCACGCCCTGGCGCTCACCAGTCCCGAACGCGGCTCCGGCGCCGTCCGGGGACCTCCTCGCGCCCGTGCCGGTGCCGGTGCCCCGCCCCTGGCAGTCGGCCGACGACCTGTCCGAACTCCGCCGGGTCACCCGCGCCTGGATCGAGCAGCAGCGCACGGCGGTGGCCGTATGACGTACGCACCCACCGAGGAGGCACGCCCGGTCGTCTTCTGGGAACACCGCACCTACCGCGGCCACCTGTCCGAACTCAGGCGGGTCCGCGCCGACCTCGCCACCGACCTGGCCGGATTCGATGCCGACCTGGTCGACACCCTCCAACTCGTCACCAGCGAACTGCTGGCCAACTGCGTCAAGTACACCGACTCCGGCGGCGAAGGGGGCGAGGTCATCCGGGCCCTGTCCATGCCCGGCCCGTGCACGCTGCGCGTCTCGCTCAGCGACCTCGGCGGTGGCGGCGGCACACCGCGCATCCCCACCGAGCGCACCGCCGACGAATGGGACTGGGCCGAGGGCCAGCGCGGCCTCGTTCTGGTCGAGAACCTGTCCACAGCCTGGGGATACTTCCGACTCGCGCCCTGGGCCGATCTCGGCACCCACGTCTGGGCCACCTTCGCGCTCGCCCCCGACCGGACACCGCCCGGCCTGCGCCCCTACGTCTTCACCCGCTGACCGACCAGCACCCACCCTCGACAGACAGGACCCCTTTGCCCACCCGCGACCACGAGATCCCGCTGCGGATCGTCCAGATCCAACCTGGCATCCCCATCCTGCACACCGTTCTCAATGAGGTCGCCCGGATGGAGCTGGAGCGCTTGATGTCCGTCAAGCCTTATGAGTGGCAGAGTGACTTCGCCAAGAAGTACGTCGGAATGGGCCGGGAAGAGGGCCTGGAAGTGGGCCGCGAAGAGGGCCGCGCGGCTGAGGCGGCCCAGAACGTGATCGCGGTGCTCCAGGCACGCGGGTTCGCCGTCTCCGACGAAGAGCGGTCCAGGATCACCAGCTGCACCGACTTGGCAACCCTGGAGAAGTGGGTGCCCAAAGCCGTCACCGTCGAGCGGAGCGACCCCGGACCTCAGGGGCGGCGGCCCCGGCGAGCGACTCTTCCGGGGCCGCCGGCCACCTCGACCATGCCCCTCGTGGGACGAACGACCAGGGATCATCACCCAGAGGCACCACCGGGCGCCGTTGAGTGAAGAAAGGTCAGAAAAACCTCAAGTCGAGCCCGCATGCATTGAAACCTCTCCTGGATGTGGCCATGATCACCTTAACGACCAGGGTGAGAGCAAGCGGAAACCGGCCAGCAACACCGGTGTCGAACCGGCTTCCCCAGACCCCTGGGGACCGTGGCCCGTCGACGTCCCTGTTCGGGAGCGTTCCCACCACCATCGACACCGCTATCTGCTCCGAGGAACGGCGTGATGATCTCCACCGCCAGCACCACCGGCCTCATCGGCCAGGGCCCTACCACCGCAGCCAGGGAGGAGCCCGCCGTGGAGCCTTCGACAGCGAAGGACACGCTCGCGCTCGACGCCCGGGCCCACGAGTCCCACCGGCTACCGGGAACCCTCGCCAGTGCGATCAAGGCCCGGCGCCTGGTCGGTGACTTCCTGGACCGCCTACAGCACAACCGGCTCGCCGAAGCCGCGACCCTCGCGATCAGTGAGATCGTCACCAACGCCGTCACGCACGGCCGACCGCCCGTACACCTCGACCTGACGTGGCTCACCGGCGGCACACCGACCCTGCGCGTGGACGTCCACGACCACGGCCACGTCACCCTCCACGCCGTGGCGGGCGAGGCCGCCGAGGAGGCCGAGTCCGGCCGCGGGCTCTTCATCGTCGAGAACGTGACCGACCGCTGGGGCTTGACCCCGCACCCGGTCCACGGCACCCACGCTTGGTTCGAGATCGAGGCCGCCACGGCGTGAGTTCCGGCCCGCCCAGCCGGATCAGGGCAGGATCTTGACCGCACTGGACCAGCCCAGGCCGAGCCGGTCCTGCATGGTCATCACCAGGAACTGGAACGCCTCCAGCTCCCGTGCCCGACGCAGCGCGCCGGCGTCCAGGGGCCGCAGACCACCGTCACGCACGAGTCCGGCCACGGTCTCCTTCGCGCCGTCGTCGTCCGAGGCGAGGAAGACGTCGAGCGGTCGGCCGTCCACCTCGCCGGCCACGAGTGTGCTCGCGAAGGTCGTGTTGAACGCCTTGACCAGGCGAGCCCCCGGATTCTCGGCCGCGATCTCCTCGGCCGCCGAGACCCCGGGCGGCACGACGAGGGAGTCGAAGGTCGTGAAGTCCACCGGGTTGGAGATGTCCACCACGACCGGGTGCGTCTGCGGAAGCTGCTGGATCACCTCGCGCCCGGCCGGGTAGGGCACGGCGAGAACGACCACGGCCGCGCCCGTGGCGCCCTCCTCGATGGACGAGCCCCCCGTGGCCGTACCGCCGGTGTCGTCCGAGAGTTCCATGGCCAGGTTCTCGGCCTTGGCCGCCGTCCTGTCGACCAGGCGCACCTGGTGTCCACCCGCCAGCGCCCGGGTCGCGATGCCACGAGCCATGTTCCCGGCACCAACGATCGTGACGATCATCGTCCCCCCTCGGGTTCGGCTGTCCTGCGTGCACGGACTCCAGGTTCGCGCCAGGGAGGCCGTGGGAGCGGGACTGACGCGCGGAACGACCGGACCTTGGTCGACGGATGACCCGGCACAGGCACGCGCTCCGCGCGTCCTCGATACTCGTTCCCGGGACTCACAAAAATCTCCAGTGGCGAGAGTAGACATCCGCAGAGTGCACTGCTAGATTTCCTGTCGTAGCCACAGAGATCCACCGCAGGACCACCGGATACGCCGGTGGAGAGCAGGACCGGCGTCCCGCCAGGACGGGGGATTCCGGAGCAGGAAAGTAGGACGCGGTAGGGCTCGACCGGCGCGCATGGCAGTACGGCGTCGGGAGCCGGTAGCACCGCAGCAGGACCGATGGCCCGCCAGCACGGGGGACATCGGAGCAGTAAGGAAGGACCGGCATCCTGCTCGGACAGGGGAAGCCGGAGCAGGTTGAAGGACCGGCGTCCCGCCAGGACGGGGGAAGCCGGAGCAGTAGAGAAGGACCGGCGTCTCGCTCTCACAGGAGAGGTCGTAGCAGTACAGCAGGACCGGCATCCCGCCAGCACGGGGGAAGCCGGAGCAGGAAAGAAGGACGCGGTAAGGCTCGACCGGCGCGCATCGCAACACGGCGTCGGGAGCCGGTAGCACCGCTGAGCAGGAAACGCACGAAGAGATCGAGAGGAGTAGATGCCATCAGGATCGCCCGGGCGTGGGCTTGTTCCGCTCGGGTACCGCAGGCCCCGGTTCGGAAGAAGGTGGTCCACGGTCTCACAACCGCGATCCCCGCGATCCCGTCCCAGCTTGACCTCGGGAAGCGGAAGACCGGCATCAGCCGGTAGGTGGTATTGAACTCTCGGGCCCCGGCGCCATTCGGCGCTGGGGCCCTCGACGTGCGTTCAGGAGAGAGAAAGAAGAGCGCTTGTCCCGTCATAAGACCGGTGACCGGTTTGACGATGATGACTATCCCGCCTACACGATGGGCCGCGCCGCGGACATGATCGGCTCGACGCCGGCCTTCCTGCGCGCCCTCGGCGACGCCAAGCTGATCGAGCCCCTGCGCTCGGAGGGCGGCCACCGCCGCTACTCCCGCTACCAGCTGAGGATCGCCTCCCGTGCCCGCGAACTCGTCGACGAGGGCACCCCGATCGAGGCCGCCTGCAAGATCATCATTCTTGAGGATCAGCTGGAGGAGGCCCTGCGCATCAACGAGGAACTGCGGTCCGCAGACTCGTCCGAGGAGACCTGAGCCCGGGTAGCGAAGACCCGACACCGATGGGTAGGGCCCCGAGGTCAGCAATGTCCTCGGGGCCCTGGTCGATCCCTCCGTGGCGGAGGCTCAGGTCAGTCGCACGCCTGCCCGTTCAACGTGAACTCCTCCGGTGTGCCCGGAGTGCCGTCGACGGCGCCGTTGAAGCCGACCGTCACCGACTCCCCCGGCTCGATCCGGGCGTTCCACCCGGCGTCGGTGACCGTGACGGTGTCCCCGGCCTGTTCGTGGCTGCCGCCCCACAGGCTCGTGACCTGCTCACCGGCGGTGAAGCCCCAGGCCAGCTCCCAGCCGTCGACGGATTCGGTCCCGGTGTTGGTGACCGCCACGTCGGCACCGAATCCGCCCGACCAGGCGCCGTTGACCGTGTACGCGACCTCGCACGCCCCCGGCTCCGGTGAGGGGTCCTCGGAGGGGCTGGGCGAGGGGTCGGGGTCCTCGGACGGGCTGGGCGACGGGTCCGGATCCGGATTCCCGCCTCCGTCGGCGAGGTCGCCGTAGATGATCCCGCGCCCGTTGGTCCCGACGTAGACCCGCCCGTAGACGTCCGGGTCGCCCGTGACCACCGAACCCGTCCAGCCCCACTGGTGCTGGTCGTCGTTGATCCGCGTCCACGTGACGCCCGCGTCGTCGGAGCGGAAGATCCCGCGGACGCCGTCGATCCGGGAGCTGGTGTACACGGCCGGGTAGTCCTCACCGGGCGCCGGTGCGCCGAAGCCCACCGCGTCGCCCTCGTCCACGGCCTCGATCCGCTCGAACGAGGCGCCCGCGTCGGTGGACCGCCACATGCCGTACTCGCCGTCCGCCTCGCCGCCCGCGACCCACACGTCACCGGAGTGCCCGGGAACGGCTCCGAAGCGGATGTCGCCCTCGGCCGGCAGGCCGGTGTCGTCGGAGGCGGTGAAGGTCGCGCCGCCGTCGGTGCTGGTGTAGAAGGTGCCGTCGGCGACCGCGTAGAACACGTCCGGGTCGACCCGGTCGGCCTCCACCCGCGCTCCCGCCGGTACGCCGGAGGACGCGGTCCAGGAGGAACCGGTGGTCGTGGACACGTGCACGCCCGCGCCCTCGGCGCTCCACAGGATCGCGGAGCCGTCCGCGTTCACCGCGACCGTGCCGCCGCCGGTGACCCCGTCGGGCTCCTGTCCGCCCCACCAGTTCTGGCCGCCGTCGGTGGACACCCCGATGTGCGAGGTGGCGTCGTCCTCGGCGTCACCGACGCGGACGACCGTGTCGGGCGCGAGTTCGGCGAAGTCCACACCGGTGCCGTTGCCCCAGTAGGGGTCCTGGTGCATCTCGTCCGGGACGGTGCCCAGGTCCTCGTGGACGAAGCCGCCGATGTCGCCCATGACCGAGACGAGCGGCCCGTCGGGCAGCGCGGCGAGGTCGCGGATGGAGGTCTCCTCCAGCCCGTGCACCTTGACCTCGATGTCGACGGTGGTGTCGGTGTCCCAGTTGGTCAGGTTGTCGCTGCCGTAGATGGTCGCGCCGGTACCGTACATGAACCGGTCGGAGTCGAAGGGGTCGATGGCCATGCCCTGGCTCATCCAGCCCAGCTTCGGTTGTGTCTCGGGTGCTTCGCCCGGTCCGCCGAAGTCGAGCCAGGGCGCGGTGGAGATGTCCATCTCGTACCGCGTCTCGCGCTCGGGGTAGTTGCCCCAGTCCCAGGCCTGCGTCCAGGTCTCGCCGCGGTCGGTGCTGCGGAAGATCTGGTTGTCCGGCCACCAGGAGATCTGGGAGGTGACCATGAGGGTGTCGGGGTTCTGGCGGTCGATGGTGAGCCCGCCGTAGCCGAAGGCGCTGTCCTCGGAGGTCGAGGGGACGGGGCTGATGTTGGCCCACTCCTCGGTCCCGGTGTCGAAGCGCCACACGTCGCCGGACGCGCCGTCGTAGGGGCCGGGGGTGTCGGTGGTGGCGAGGTAGAGCTGGCCGCCCTCGTGGTCCAGGACGGCGTGCGCGGGCAGGTGCCCGGTGGGGGCGCCCGCCAGCGGCTCCCAGGTCCGACCGCCGTCCTGGCTGCGGTAGACGGGGTCGCCGAGGTCGCCGACGCCGACGTACACGTCCTGGGTCACCGAGCCCTCGGAGCCGGTGCGGCGGTCGAACTCCACCCAGGTCACGCCGGTGATGTCGCTCTGGAGGCCGAACTCGTCGTCGGGGTTCTCGACGTAGTCGCCCGGGTTGGGGAACTCCTCCACCTCGGCCCAGGTCTCGCCGAAGTCGGTGCTGCGCCACAGGCCGTGGCCGCCCCGGGCACCGAAGTAGACGACGCTGTTGTCGTTGGGGTCCACGGACAGCCGCTCGCCGAGGCCGCGGCCGGGCATGTTGCCGCCGAGCTTGAAGGGCAGCTCGGTGACCTCCCAGGTCTCGCCGCGGTCGTCGGAGCGCAGGATGGCGCCGTTGTTCGGGTCCCAGTCGTTGGTGTAGGTCCCGGCGGCGGCGTAGACGCGGTCGGGGTCGACGGGGTCGGTGGCCAGGCTGACGATGCCGGTCCACCCCCAGTCGTCCCAGCCGATCCAGTCGAGCAGCGGGTTCCAGCGCTCGGTGGAGGGGTCCCAGCGGTAGGCGCCGCCGATGTCGGTGCGGGCGTAGATCAGGTCCTGTTCGGACTCGTTGAAGATGATGTTGGGGACGAAGCCGCCGCCGGCGATCTGGACGTTGTCCCAGGTGTAGGCGCTCTCCTGGGCGGCGGCCGGGTCGGGTGCGGAGTGGACGGCGGCGGTGCCCGTCGCGGTGAGCAGGACCGCGGCGGCGACTGCCAGGAGGGTGCGGCCGGAGCGCGGCCGGGGCCGGGGCCGCGGGGAGTCGGTGTGCGTGGGGTGTGCGGGATGTGGGGGATGCGGGGGGTGTGGAGACATGACGGACTCCAGGGGTGGGGGTAGACCCGTCTCCGCCGGATGTCCGACGGAGACGGGCGCGAAGTCCCCATTAGTTTGGTAATCCGACTAACGGAGAGCAAGGGGGTCAACCCAGAATTTTCGAAGCGCTTCGACGATCGGCTTCGGAGCAGAGCCGGAAACGCACGGTGACCCCGTTCCGAGGGCCGGTCCGCACGGAGTGGAACGCGCCGCCGGGGAGGCCGACGCGCACGGTTCGGGGCTCCACGGACCGCAGCAGCGCGGTTCCCGCGCCGCTCCCCCACTCCAGGCGGTCGACGATGACGCCGCCGCGCGCCCGCAGACCCTCGACCCGGCCCGTGGACCAGGCGCGCGGGAGCGCCGGCAGCAGATCCACCCGCCCCTCGGACGAGCGGACGAGCATCGCGGCGACGACCGCCGGGAAGCCGCCGCCGATGTCGACGTTGAACAGGGCGCCCCGGTTGTGCGTGGAGACCAGGGTCGGCCGCCAGTACCGGGTCGCCAGGAGCGCGAGCGTCTCATGCGCCTCCTCGGCCAGGCCGAGCCGGGCCGCCGCCAGGCCGAGCTGCACGAGCCCGAACGCCATCTCGTCGGACTCCTGGCCCCGCCACCAGGCGAGCCGGGCCCGGACGGTGCGGACGGCCGCCGCGCGCAGGCGGGGGTCGGCGAAGGCGGGGTCGGGCTCGTACCAGAGCGGGAACAGGTGGGAGGCGTGCCGGTGGGCGTGCTGGTCGCGCTGTTCCACGGGCCCGGCGGGGCCCGCCCACTCGGCGAGTTCGCCGGCGTCGGAGACGCGGTAGCCGGGCACGCGGGCGGCCAGCCGCAGCCAGCGGCGGGCGCCGGGCAGGCCGAGTTCCCGGTGGGCGCGCACGAGGTTGCGGGTGAGGTCGCGCACGGCGGCGACGTCGAGGGTGGCGTTGACGGCGGCCTGGCCGTCGCCGTCCGCCGGGGTGTTCTCCGGTGAGTAGGAGGGCACGAAGCCGTCGTCGGTGAGGAAGTCCTCGTGGAACTCCGCCGCCCCGGTGAGGAAGGGCAGCGCTCGCTCGCGCAGGAAGGCGCGGTCGCGGGTGTGGGAGAAGTGGTCCCAGTACAGCCGTGCCATCCAGGCGGCTCCGGAGGTCCAGCAGGTCAGGCACCACTCGGGGCCGAAGTGGTTGTGCCGCCCGCTGGTGGAGGCGTGCGCCGGCAGGAGCAGGCCCCGGCAGCCGTAGAGGCGGCGGGCGTTCTCGGTGAGTTCGGGGACCATGCCATCGAGGAGGTCGAAGAGGCCGTGCATGAGTTCGGGCGTGCCGGTGGTGTGGAGGGCGGCCACGGCGGAGGGCAGGTTGCCGTCGAAGGTGTAGCCGGAGCGCCACGGGGGGTCGTAGGTGCCGCTCCAGACCCCTTGGAGGGTGGGCGGCAGGTCGCCGCAGCTGGACACGATCGCGTACCGTCCGGCGTCGACCAGCCGGGCGACGAGTTCGGGCGTCGCCCCGGACGCCAGAAGTTCCTCCCCCGTCACCTCCGGCGCCGGGGCCGCACCGGGCACACCGGTGGCTCCGCGAGCTTCCGCAGCGGCCCCACCGGCCACCTCCGACCCACCGGGCGCGTCTTCCGCGCTTCCGGTGCCCTCGGAGCCGGCGTGGTCCGGACCTTGCAGGTGGACGCGGAAGCGGCCCATCAGCTCGCCGTGGACCTCCCGGTGACGGACGAGATGCTCGTCGAAGCCGGTGATCGGCGGCTCCGCCGACTCGACCGGCGGCGGGTCCGACTCCCCGGGGGCGCCGACCCGGACCCGGGCCACCACCAGCAGCCGCGTGACACCGCGCACCCGCAGGCCGTCCGGTGTCGCGTCGACCCGGCCGCCCTCCGCGACGATCTCGCACGTCACCGCGTACCCCGGCAGCGTGCCCGGCGGGCGTTCGGGGAAGCCCACCCGCAGCGCGAACCGGTCCGTCCGGATCTCGGAGTCCACGGTGACCGGAACAGGGGGCTCGTCGTCCGGAAGGGTGAGCCGCAGCAGTCCGTCCAGTCCTTCGGTGCCCGGCCGGGTGAACTCGGCGACCACGGCGTCGGCCGCGTCGGGCACGCGCGAGGCGAAGACCCGGTGGACCGTGCCGTCCGGCAGGTGCTCGGTGACCACGCCCGAGCCGAAGTCGCAGCGGCGCGGCACCGGCCCCGTCCCGGGCGCGGTGGGCGCGAAGGCGAGGACGGCCGCGCCCACCAGCGGGTCGGTCCACCGCGTCCCGGCGGCGTAGCCCGGGTCCTCGGCGGCGGCGAACGCGGTGATCCGCTCGGCCGCCGCGCGTGACCGGCCCCGCCGCAGCAGGGACCGCAGTTCGGGCAGGATCCGCGCGGTCTCCGGGGCGGGCAGGGACGCCTCCACCGGCAGGAACAGCCGTTCGTGGGCGAGTGTCAGCGTGGTCCGGTCGGCCGTGGCGTGGGCGAGCGCGCCCACCCGGCCGTTCCCGGTGATCAGCGCGTCCTCCCAGTCACGGACGGGATGGCGGGTGAGGAGGGGCGGGATGTCGGCCATCGGGACTCCAGGGATGAGGGGTGTTACCCGGGCGAGCGGTCACTCGCCATACTTAGTTGGCTTTGTCCCCCAATCAAGGAGTCCCGCATGTCCGCTCCACTCTGGTTCGGCGGCGACTACAACCCGGAGCAGTGGCCCGAGGCGGTCCAGGTCGAGGACGTCGAGCTCATGCGCGCGGCCGGGGTCACCCTGGCCACCGTCGGCGTGTTCTCCTGGGCGCTGCTGGAACCGGCGGAGGGCGAGTACCGGTTCGCGTGGCTCGACCGTGTCCTGGACCGGCTGCACGGCGCCGGGATCGGTGTCGCCCTGGCCACGCCGACCGCCTCGCCGCCGCCCTGGTTCGGACTCGCCCACCCCGACGCCATGCCCGTGACGGCCGACGGCACACGGCTCACGCACGGCAGCCGCGACACCTACGACGTGTGCGCCCCGGCCTACCGGGAGGCGTCGGTGCGCATGGCCACCGCCCTGGCCGACCGCTACGCCCACCACCCGGCGCTGGCCATGTGGCACGTGCACAACGAGTACGGCTCCTGGACGCACTCCGAGCACGCCGCCCGCGCGTTCCGCGACTGGCTGCGCCGCCGCCACGACGACCTGGACACGCTCAACCGGGCGTGGACCACCTCCTTCTGGAGCCAGACCTACACGGACTGGGAACAGGTCCAGCCGCCGCGCGCCACCCAGTACCGGCCCAACCCGGCGCACGTGCTGGACTTCCGGCGGTTCCTGTCGGACGAGATGCTCGACCACTTCCTGGACCAGGCCGACGTCCTGCGCCGCGCCCGGCCGGAGGTGCCGGTGACGACGAACTTCGCCTTCGGCGACTGGGTGCCGGTCGACCCCTGGCGGTGGGCCGAGCACCTGGACCTCATCGCGGTGGACGACTACCCGGACCGGATGGGGACCGAGGGCGCCGAGCAGACCGCGTTCGCGGGCGATCTGGCCCGTTCCTTCGCCACCCGCGTTCCCGGTCCGGGGCGCCCGTGGCTGCTGATGGAGCAGGCGGCGGGTGTGGCCTACACGGGGGAGATCACCCGCCCCAAGCCGCCCGGCGAGATCGCGCGGCACAGCATGACGCACGTGGCCCGCGGCTCGCAGGGCGCGATGTTCTTCCAGTGGCGGGCCTCGCGGGGCGGCGCGGAGCAGTGGCACTCGGGGATGGTGCCGCACGCCGGTCCGGACTCGCGGATCTTCCGGGAGGTGTGCGACCTGGGCGGCGTCCTGGGCCGGATCGCGGAGGCCCGCGACGCCGACGTGGTCGCGGACGCGGCGGTCACGTGGGACCCGGAGTGCTGGTGGGCGCTGGGCAGTCCGTCGCTGCCCGCCCGGACGGACTACCTGGAGGCCGTGCGCCAGGTGCACCGCGTGCTGTGGCGGTCGGGGCGCACGGTCGACTTCGTCCGCCCGGACCGGCCGCTGCCCCCGGTTCCGCTGCTGGTCGTCCCCGCCCTGTACCTGCTGTCGGACGAGGCGGCGCGTCGACTGGCGGACTTCACCGCGGGCGGCGGCACGCTGGTGGTGACCTACCTCAGCGGGGTGGCCGATCCGGACTCCACGGTGCGCGTGGGCGGGTACCCGGGCGCGCTGCGCGACCTGCTCGGGGTGCGGGTGGAGGAGTTCCACCCGCTGTTCCCCGGGGAGACGGCCGCGCTGGACCTGGGTTCGGTCCGCGAGGAGGTCACGCAGTGGAGCGAGCACGTCCACCTGGAGGGCGCCGACGCGGTGGCCCGGTACGCGGGCGGCCGGCTGGACGGCGAACCGGCGGTGACGCGCCACCGGTACGGCGCCGGGGAGGCCTGGTACGTGTCGGCGCGGCTGACCGACCGGGGCCTGGGCAGCCTGATCGCCGAGGCGGCGGGCACGGGGCCGTTCCCGGAGCCGGAACTGGACGTGGTGCGGCGGGTCGGCGACGGGGGCGTGTGGGTGTTCGTCACCAACCACGGCGCGGGGCCGCGGCGGATCGACCCGGTGCGGCTGGGCCTGGACTCCGACGCCCACGACCTGGTCACCGGGCGTGCCGCCGACGGGTTGGTGGTGCCGGGAGGAGGTTTCGCGGTGTTGCGGGGACACGCCGCCGCTAATTAGTTGTTCCACTAGACAAACTAGCCGCACTCTGGGCAGACTGAGCGGGCCGACTGATCCCGCCACTCCTGGAGACACGCATGAACGACTTCCGCCCGGTGCCCGAGGACAAGTTCACCTTCGGTCTGTGGACCGTGGGCTGGCGCGGGGTCAACACGTTCGGCGACCCGGTACGGCCGCCGCTGGACGGCGCCGACGCCGTCCGGCGGCTGGCCGAACTGGGCGCCCACGGGATCACCTTCCACGACGACGACCTCATCCCGCCCGGCAGTTCGGACGCCGACCGGGAGGCGATCCTCAAGCGCTTCCGGGGCGCGCTGGAGGAGACCGGCCTGGCCGTCCCCATGGTCACCACCAACCTCTTCACCCACCCGGTGTTCCGGGACGGCGGCTTCACGTCCAACAGCCGCGACGTGCGCCGCTACGCGCTGCGCAAGGTCATCCGCAACATCGACCTCGCGGTGTCCATGGGCGCCACCACCTACGTGTGCTGGGGCGGCCAGGACGGCGCGGAGACCGAGGCGGGCAAGAACGACGCCGCGGCGCTGGACCGGCTGCGCGAGGCGTTCGACCTGCTGTGCGGCTACGTGCGGGAGCAGGGCTACGACCTGCGGTTCGCCATCGAGCCCAAGCCCAACGAGCCACGCGGCGACGTGCTGCTGCCGACCGTGGGCCACGCCCTGGCCTTCATCAACGAGCTGGAGCACCCCGAGATGGTGGGGGTCAACCCGGAGGTCGGGCACGAGCAGATGGCCGGGCTGAACTTCGCGCACGGGGTCGCCCAGGCGCTGTGGGCGGGCAAGCTCTTCCACATCGACCTCAACGGGCAGCGCGGCGTCAAGTACGACCAGGACCTGCGCTTCGGCGCGGGCGACGTGAAGGAGGCGTTCTTCCTGGTCGACCTGCTGGAGAGCGCGGGCTACGACGGGCCCCGCCACTTCGACTTCAAGCCGCCGCGGACCGAGGACATGAGCGGCGTGTGGGAGTCGGCGCGGGCGTGCATGCGCAACTACCTCATCCTGCGGGAGAAGGCGCGCGCCTTCCGCGCCGACCCCGAGGTCGCCGCCGCGCTGGAGGCCGCCCGGGTGCCGGAGCTGTCCCGGCCCACGCTGGCCGAGGGCGAGAGCGTCGCGGACCTGCTCACCGAGGAGATCGACCTGGCGGAGGTCGGCGAGCGCGGCTACCACTTCGAGAAGCTGGACCAGCTGGCCCTGGAGCACCTCTTCGGCGTCCGGTAGCCGTCGGAGGGCGCGGGGTACGCGGGGCTCGGGCGGTCCCGGAGGGACCCGGACGGTCAAGGTTCGAAAAACCGGTGTCTGGCCGTCCGGGCCCTGGGTAGTGGCGGTGGTCTCAGCCCTTGTGAAACCGGAGGAGACCATGGCCGAGGACGCCATCACCCTGATCACCCGTGACCACCGCGAGATGGAGCGGCTGTTCGACCGGCTGGAGAACGAGCGCGACCAGCGTCCGCGCCTGCTGGACGAGGTCGAGGCCATGCTCACCGCGCACAGCCGGGCGGAGGAGGACGAGGTGTACCCCGTCGTCGTCCGCACGACCGGCGAGGTGCCCCAGGTCCGCCACAGCGCGGAGGAGCACCAGGAGGCCGAGGAGCTGCTCGGCCGGTTGCGCGACTGCGAGCCCGACAGCGACACCTTCGACGAGCGCCTGCGGGAGTTCGTCGACGCGGTCAAGCACCACGTCGAGGAGGAGGAGAGCGAGATCCTCCCCGCGCTGAAGCGGGCGGTCGGCCAGAAGCGCGTCACGGAGCTGGGTACGGCCTTCAGCCGCCGGCGCGCGGAGGAGCTGGAGCTGTTCGACCCCGCCTCGGCGAAGATCCCCAAGCAGCGCCTCTACGAGCAGGCCCGGCACCTGGACGTGCCGAACCGCTCCAAGATGAGCAAGGAGGAGCTCGCCGAGGCCGTCCAGGAGGCCAGGCAGCACTGACGCGGCCGAGGCCGGACCGGGCGGCGCGGCCCTCGGCGGCGCCGTCCGGCGGGTGCGCGGGCCGGACCGCCTCATGCTCCGACCGGATCCACGACGGGGGTGTCCGGGTCGGCTACGGGTACGGGGTGTCCGGGAACGGGGCCTGAGGCGGGAACTGAGGTGGGAGCGGGGGCGGGACATAGGGGTCCGGCGGCTGGTACACGTCCGTGGGCGGGGGCGCTTCCTTCTCCTCGTCCTCCTCGTCGGAGTTCTGCACCGCGAACAGGAATACGAGGAGGACGATCCAGACCCCGAGGCCCAACAGTCGGCGGAGGTTTTCGCTCATGGAGGAGGGATACCCGCCTCCTCTCCCCCGGACCGCGGGACGGGCGTCCTGCCGTGGCCGGCACGGGACAGGTCTGCCTCACGTCGTCGGCAGGGTGTAGCGGAGCTTCTCCTTCCCGCGAGCGCCGAGGCGGTCGTAGAAGCGCGCCGCGTCCGTGTTCCACACCGGGGTCTGCCACTGCACCTCGTCGAGGCCGCGGCGGCGGGCCTCGGCCACGACCGCGTCCACCAGCCGGGCGCCGAGCCCCTGTCCGCGGGTGCCGTCCCGGAGGAAGAGGCAGTCCATGCTCAGGTACTCGCGGCCCGCCCAGGTGGAGACCTCCGGGGAGCACGTCGCGTAGCCGACGACCTCGCCCCCGGCGGACTCCGCGACCAGGCACGCGAGCCGGGGCTCGGGGGTGTCGAACAGCAGGGCCGCCAGACGCTCGGCGAGGTCGGGCGCGGGCGGCGGCGCCTTCTCGAAGGCGGCGTGCTCGGCGGCGAGCGCGGCGACGCGGGGCAGGTCCTCGCGCCGTGCGGGGCGGACCCGGGGAGCGGGGCTCATCGCACCTCCCCCTCCAGGGTGTCGGCCTCCCACGCGGCGAGGCGGTCGGCGATCCCGCCCCGGGCGTCAAGCACGTGGCGGGTGAACGCGTCGCGTTCGTGGGCCAGGATCGCCGCCTCCCACACGCAGGGGGCCAGCCCGTTGCGTCCCGGCCGCAGTCGCTCGGGACGTCCGGCCGGCCCGGTGAAGACCGCCAGGTCCGACATGTGGCCCTCGATCCAGCTGTGCACGAGGACGTAGTCGCCGTCCCCGCCCGCGTGCACGATGAGGACCGCGAGCCCGAGCGAGCCCCGCGCGCTCCCCAGCCGCAGGTGCGCCTCGGCGATGCGCAGCGCCTCGGCCTCCACCTTGGCGCTCACCAGGCGGCGCGGCGCCTCCAGGGCGTAGGCCTTGACCAGGTGGCCGCCCAGCTCCCTGCTCCCCAGCGTGCGGGACGTGCGTGCGTGGTGCTGCCCGGCGAGGTCGAGCAGGGCCCGTGTGTCGACGGCCTCGGGGGTCCGTCCCGTCTCTTCGAGTTCACTCATCCGGCCAGTATGCGGCGCGCCCCGTCCGGCCCGGTGAGGGCGGGTCCTCGCGGACCGCCTCCCGGACCTCCGCCAGGGCGCGGAAGTAGTCCCGCACCGGTGCGGTGTCGATGCCGTCGGCCCGGTAGCCGACGTACTTGTCCGGCCTGACCAGGTACAGGCTCGGGCGGCGCACCCCGTAGCGGTTGTGGGCCTCCCCGCGCAGGTCGGCCACGACCCCCTCGACGGGTTCGGCGGGCAGGTGGCCCCGCACCACGACGTGGACGCGCCCGTACCCGCCCATGGCCGCGCGTCCGGCGTCGGCCCAGGACCGCAGGACGGCGGGATCGGCGACGTCCGCGGCGAACAGCACCAGGTGGTGCCCGGGGTCGCGGTAGACGTGCCGCAGCGCGGTGGCGCCCGCGCGGGTCTCCAGGTAGGCGTCCGGTGCCTGCTCGCCTCCTGCGGGACCGGTACGCGCGCCGTCGCTCCACGCCGGGGCCCGGGACCCCTCCCACGCCTGGGACACGAGCGCGCTGTCACGGTAGTTGACCAGGTGCTCCCCGAGGGCGGTCGCGATCCTGCGCTGGGTGGCGTTGAGGCGGCCCAGGAAGCGCAGGCCGTGGCGGCGTGCCCGGCGGACGACGAGGGATCGGCTCGTCACGACGCGCGTCGCGGTGGAGGTCGCCTCGATCACCGAGCGGGCGACCGGTCGGCGTTCGTCCTCGAAGCTGTCGAGCAGGGAGGGGTCCGCGAGCCCGGTGGCGACGAGGGCGAGCTTCCACCCGAGGTTGTAGGCGTCCTGCATGCCCGTGTTCATGCCCTGGCCGCCCACCGGGCTGTGGCTGTGCGCCGCGTCGCCCGCGAGGAGGACGCGGCCGTGCCGGAACCGGTCGGCGAGCCCTTCGCGGGCGACGAACGAGGAACTCCACGCCAGCTCGTGCGGACGGACCTCCAGGGGCGTGCGCCGGTCGACGTACCCGGCGAAGTCGTCCAGCGCGGGGACGGCGGGCGGCCGGTCGTCGGGGGTGTTGGCCAGGACGCGCCACAGGCCGCCCACCATCGGGAAGACCGCCAGGACACCGCCCGTGCCGAAGAACGCGTGGAAGCGGTCCCGCGACAGGTCCCAGTCGGCCGCCACGTCGCCGACGATGAAGCCCCGGCGCAGGTCGTCGGTCTCCCATCCGAAACCCGACGTGCGGCGCACGGTGCTGTGCGCCCCGTCGCACCCCACGAGCCAGCGCGTCGTCCACTGCTCGACGCGGCCGTCCCCGTGGACGATCTCGGCGGTGACGGCGTCCCCGTCGGTCGCCTGGGCGGCCAGGCGCGTGCCCCACTCGATGGTGACGCCCAGTTCCTCGGCCCGCGCCCGCAGCAGCCCGGCCGTCTGCCACTGCGGGAGGCACAGGTCCATCGGGAACGGGGAGTCCAGGGCGGACAGGTCGATGTCGGCCAGCGGCGAGGCGCCCTGGTGGAAGGACACCGTGCGCAGGGGGATGCCCCGCGCGACGGCGGCCTCGGCCACGCCGAGGTCGTCCAGCATCTCCAGGGACCGCGCCACGACCGCCACGGCCCGGCTCTCGCGGACGTCCGCGGGTCCCGCGTCGATGACGCGTGGCACGACTCCGCGCCGGGCCAGCTCGATGGCCAGGACGAGCCCGGTGGGCCCGGCCCCCACGATGAGGACGTCGTTGTCGGTACTCATACCAACCTCCCAGAATGAACGTTCGTTCTTTCTAGGAGAACACGAAGCCCTCCGCCATACAAGAGGAACGTTCGTTCTTTTATGTCTCCGGCGACCGGGACGCCGCCATGAGCGCCCGCAGCCCGTCCCGGAACGCCGCCGGGTCCGCGTCGCCGTAGACCGCGCGCCGGACCATGAAGCCGTCCACCACGGCGATCAGGGCATCGGCGACGTGCTCGGGCGGGACGCCGGCGGGGAGTCCGCCCCGCTCCTGGTGGCGGGCGACCAGGGCGCCGATCAGGGCCCGGACTCCGCCCATGACCTCCCGCAGGCGTGCGGCCAGGGACGGCGACCGCAGGGCCTCGCCCCAGATCTGGACGAGGAGTCCCGCCGACTCCGCGGTCGCGTTCATCACCGGCCCGCCGCCCGACAGCACGAGGTCGACGAAGTCCTCCAGGCCCGGCGGCAGGGCCCCGTCCCCCTCCTCGAAGGCCCCGGCGACCTCGGACAGGGCCTCGGCGGCGATCGCCGCGACGATGGCCTCCTTGCCGCTGAAGTAGCGGTAGACCGCGCCCATGGACAGGCCGGTCTCCGACTGGAGGTCCTGCATGGACGTGGCGTGGAAGCCGTTGCGGACGAAACAGCGCCGGCCGGCGTCGAGGATCTGCCGGCGGCGCGCGTCCATGCGCTCCTGGGACATACGAACCATGGCACCACGGTAGAACGAGCGTTCGTTCGACGCCCGCACCGGGGCGCCGGTGTCCGAGGTGCCCGGCGGGCCGTGGAGGGGGCACGGCCCGCCGGGGCCGCCTGGGGCGTGCCCGGTCAGCCGACGATCGGCACGTCGGCGCCGCCGCGCACCAGGACCGGGACCCGGTCCAGGGGCGCGTCCAGCATGATCTCCGTGCCGCCCGCGTGCACAGCGCCGGACCACGGGTCGACCCAGGTGGAGCCCTCGGGCAGGTACACCCTGCGGGAGCGCGCCCCGAACTCGGTCACCGGGGCGACGAGCACGTCCGGGCCGAAGAGGAACGCGTCCTCGGCCTCCCAGGCGCGCGGGTCGTCCGGGAAGTCCACGAACAGCGGCCGCATCGGGGGCAGGCCCCGCTCGTGGGCGGCGCGCATCTGCTCCATGACGTAGGGCCGCAGGCGCTCGCGGAGGAAGAGCATGTCCCGCAGCAGCGGGTAGACCTCCTCCCCGTACGACCACACCTCGTTGGGCCCGCCCGACATGTCCGGGTGCAGGGCGTCGACGAACGGCTCCCGGAACCCGTGCAGCCGGAACAGCGGGCAGAACACCCCGTACTGGAACCAGCGCACCAGCAGCTCCCGGTACTCCGGGGACTCCTGGTCGCCGCCGTGGAAGCCGCCGATGTCGGTGGTCCACCACGGGATGCCGGACATGGCGACGTTCAGCCCGGCGCGGATCTGCGTGCGCAGGGAGTCGAAGGTGGCGGGGATGTCCCCCGACCACAGGGCCGCGCCGTGGCGCTGGCTGCCCGCCCAGGCCGACCGGCACAGGGTGATGACGTCGGGCTCCCCCGCCGCGAGCATGCCCTCGTGGAAGCCGCGCGCGTGCTCGGCCGGGTAGATGTTGCCCACCTCCGTCCCCGGGCCGGCGTGGTAGCGCAGGTTCTCCGGGTGGCCGGGCTTGAGCTCCGGCTCGCACGCGTCCAGCCACCACACCCGGATGCCCAGGTCGAGGTAGTTGCGCCGCACCCGGTCCCACACGAAGGCGCGGGCGTCGGGGTTGGTGGGGTCGTAGAACGACACCTGGACGTGGGCGTCGACCCCCTTGTCCGCCCAGTCGGCGTGCACCGGCGGGCCCTGTTCGGTGGCGACGAGGTAGCCGCGCGCGAGCATCTCGTCGTAGTTCTCGCTGAGCGGGCTCACCGAGGGCCACACGGACACCATCAGCTCCACGCCCATCTCGCGCAGCTCGTCCACCATGGCCTTGGGGTCGGGCCACTCGGCGGGGTCGAACTTCCAGTCGCCCAGGTGGGTCCAGTGGAAGAAGTCGCTGACGATGACCGAGAGCGGCAGTCCGCGCCGCTTGTACTCGCGGGCGACCTCCATGAGCTCGTCCTGGGTCTTGTAGCGCAGTCGGCACTGCCAGAACCCGGAGGCGAACTCGGGCAGCTCGGGGGCGTGGCCCGTGGCGTCGGCGTAGTTCGACATGATCCCGGCGGGGCCGTCGCCGGCGGTGACCCAGTAGTCGATCTGGCGGGCGCTGTCGCTGACCCACCGGGTCCCGTTGCCGGCCAGCTCCACCCTGCCGGTGGCGGGGCTGTTCCACAGCAGCCCGTAGCCGCGCGAGGAGACCATGAAGGGGATGGTGACCTCGGCGTTGCGCTGCACGAGGTCGACGACGGCGCCCTTCTGGTCGAACAGCCCGTGGGTGTGCTGCCCGAGCCCGAACAGCTTCTCGCCGTCGTAGGCACGGAAGCGCTGCTCGATGCGGTAGTAGCCGTGGCCGGTGGAGCTGTAGGCGCGGGGTCCGGGCCACCAGAAGTGGGCGCGCTCCTCGGCGAGCAGTTCGTCGCCGGAGGCGTCCAGGAAGCGGAGCATCCCGGCGTGGTCGATCTCCAGGGTCAGGGCCCCGTTGGCGAGGACGGCCCGGTCCGCCTCGACGGTGACCGTGGCGGTGGCGGGCACCCGTGGCTCGACCAGGGCGCCGGGCAGGTCCTCGCGCAGGACCGACAGTCCGGCGCGGACGCGGATGCCGTCGGGGCCCCACGCCTGGGCACGGACGACCTGATGGCTGCCGCGCCACTCGATGCCGTCCTCGATCTCGTTGAACACGCGTCGTCCTTCCGGTTGGGGGGTGCTGTCGAAGCGCTTCGACAACGGGGGTGGGGGTCGGGTCGGGCGGATCGTCGGGCCAGGGGGAATGAGGTCAGGTGCGCGGGGCGGTGCTGCCCGCGGGGGTGAGCCGGGGCTCCAGGAGGGTGACGCCGGGGCCGCCGAGACCGTCGATCTTGTCCATCAGCAGCTGCACGGCCCGGGCGCCGACCGCCTCGGCGGGCAGGTCGACCGAGGTGAGCGGCGGAACGACGGGGGCGGGCGGGCCGATGACGGCCACCGACAGCTCGGGCGGTGTGCGGCCCAGCTCCTGGAAGGCGTCCAGCAGCGGGGCGACCGAGGGTTCGTTGTGGACGATGAGGCCGGTGAGGTCGGGACGGTCGCGGACGAGCCCGGCGGCGACGTCCCGCGCGGTGTCGGGAGAGCAGGGGTGCAGGGTCGCGCGCACGCCGCGTTCGCGGGCGGCGGCCTCGTATCCGGCGACGGTGCGCTCGGCGAACCCGGTGCGCCGCTCGTAGACCGAGGGCGGCTGGCCCACGAAGGCGACGTCGGTGTGCCCGAGGTCGGCGAGGTGGTGCAGGCAGGCGGCACCCGCGGCGGCGAAGTCGAGGTCCACACAGGTCAGGCCCTCGACGTCCTCGGGGACACCGATGAGCACGGAGGGCAGGTCCAGCGAGCGCAGCACCGGCACGCGGGCGTCGTCGGCCTCCACGTCCATGACGATGACGCCGTCGCACATGGCGCTGCCCGCCACCCGGCGCAGCCCGTCGGGGCCCTCGCCCTGGGTCAGCAGCAGGACGTCGTGGTCGTGGGTGCGGGCGGAGGTGGTCACCGAGACGGCGAAGCGCATGGCGACCGGGACGTGCACGTCCTCGCGCAGGGGGATGACGAGGGCGATGACGTTGCTGCGGCGGCTGGCGAGGGAGCGCGCGCCCGCGTGCGGCTGGTAGCCGAGGGCGTCGATGCTCTCCCGGACGCGGCGCCGGGTCGTCTCGGAGATCGACCTCTTGCCGCTGAGGACATAGGACACCGTGCTCGGAGACACGCCCGCGTGCTTGGCCACGTCGGAGATCCGCACCGTGCCATCCCCTCCGTGATCGAATCGATTCGATGCGATGTTACGCACGACACCATGCTCGCGCAACGCCCCCTGGCCGTCCATTGGCCGCCAGTGGTCAGGGCATCGACCTGGTCAGGACGGGACGCTAGGGTCTGACGCGCACCCCTGCGGCCCGGGAGCGGACGGACCGGTCTCCGCCCGCCCCTCCTCCCCACCAGGAGTCTCATGCTCGAGAGCAGCGTCCACCTACCGTCCCTCATCGGCGCGATCCTCCTCGTGCTCGCCGGCATCGCCGCCCTGATCGGCGCGTTCGCCGCGCCGTCCGGGCGCAAGGGGCTGACCGCCGCCGCGGGCGGGCTGATCCTCGTCGCGTCGATCGTCTTCCTGTTCCTGACGGTCGCCTACTTCCGCCTGGAGGAGATCTTCGCGACCTTCTTCGACGGCCGGACCTCGTTCATCCTCCTCGACGTGATCGACTTCCTGTTCCTCGCGCTCTTCGACGCCGGGCTCGTCCTGCTCGTGTTCGCCGCCACCCGCCGCCTCGCCCGACCGCGGCCCGCCCACCCGCCGCACGCTCCCGTCGGGCCGTACCAGCCCGGCCCCGCCCAGCGCTGATCCCGACCCGGAGCCCATCATGATCTCGCTCGTCTTCTCCGTCCTGCTCTCGGGGATCGCCCTCATCGCCGTGGGCGCCATCGCGCTCGTCCGGGCCGGCGGAGCGCCCAGCGGCAAGGGTCTGATCCTCACCAGCGGCGCGCTGTTCGTCCTCCTCGGCCTGGCCTCGATCGGCTGGACCGTCTACCTGCGGTTCTTCGCCTTCCCCATGCTGGACCTCGACGCCGTGGCCCCGCCGGGCCTCATGCCGCCCTGGGTCGCCTCGACCTACACCCTCGTGACCCGGCTGGGCCTGCTGATCGCGATCGTCCTGCTGGTGTTCGGCGTGCTGAGCGCGCGCGGCAAGCAGGCCGCCGCTCAGGGCGCGCCGGTGCCCGGCGGCCCGCAGGGGTACGGCCCCCAGCCGGGCCGGGCACCGGGCCAGGCACCCTACGCGCAGCAGGGCGCCCCGCAGCAGCAGTACCCCGGTGCGCAGCAGCCCCAGCAGCCGCCGCAGGGCCACCCCACGGGACCGCAGAACCCCTATCAGCAGCCGCCCCAGCCTCCCAGTGGACCCCAGCAGCCGCCGCAGCAGCCGGGCCCGGGAGGCCGCCAGCGCCCGGAGCAGCCGCCGCAGGGCGGCCCCTCGGGTCCGCAGGAGCCGCCCCAGGGCTGACCACGTCCACGCCGCGCCGCACCGGAACCATCCCGGTGCGGCGCGTTCGCTACCTCCCCTAGTGCTGTTCCAGGAACGCGGTCACGGTCTCGGCCAGGGCGCTCCGAGCGGCACGGTCGTCGATCCGGGCGGTGCCATCACCGAACTGGTCGCCATAGGCCCCGAACTGGGCGTGGTTCATCCCGTCGATCTCCACCGTGACGGCGTCCTCGGGCAGGTGGCCCCGATTCGCGTCGATCGCCGCCGGATCGGACAGTCCGTCCTCGCTCCCGGACACGGAGAGCACCGCGAGGTCGTTCCGGTCGGCCAGCCCGGCGCCCCCGGTGGCGTAGGAGCCCCACAGGACCACCCCGGCCACGGGGAACGCCGGTTCGCCTCCGGCGTGGGCGGCGGCCATGGCCCCACCCAGCGAGTGACCGCCCAGGTACCAGCGCTCCACGCCCTCACCGTGGTCGGCCACGGCGGCGTCGGCGCGGTCCGGGTCCAGGACCGCCAGGTGCAGCGGCATCCGGGGGATCACGACGGTGGTCCCGGTGGCCTCGACGACGGGCACCCAGGAGGCCGCGTAGGCCTCGGCCTCCACACGGGCACCGGGATAGAACACCACCCCGGTGCCGGAGGCGGCGCCCTCGGGCTCCAGGACGACGACGTCGTCACTGATCTCGACCCGCACGCCCGGCATTGCTTCGGCCTCGGCCAGGGGTTCGTCCTCGGCCCGGTGCGGGGTCAGCACCCACACCGCGGCCCCGGAGGCGACGAGCACGCAGAGGGCGACGCCGACCGCGACGAGTATCCGGCGGCGGGAGGGGCGGCTCACCGGCCGGCCGCCGTTCCGGCGCCGGAGCCGTCGAAGTTCGGGTGCGGTGTCCCAGCGGTACCTCGTGAATTCAGCACGGATACCAAGATACTTCTCGTGGGAGCTTTCTGTCCGAGCACCCCCGGCACGTTTCCGCCTCCGTGTCCCGTGGGCGAGGAGGAGGTCGGGGACGGGTCGGGCGACCGGGCGCGCACCGGCCACCACCAGGCGAGACGTCAAGCCTGGGCTCAGGCGGGGCGGGTGTACACCAGCGAGTAGCGCCACATCAGCAGGCGGCGCACGCGGGAGCCGGGAAGGACGTCGGCTGCGGTCTCGCGGATCTCGCGCAGCCCCATCTCGGGGTCGCGCATCGGCATCGGCCTGGCGCTCTTCTCCCGCGCCCCGACGTCGGGCGTGCCCGTCAGGAACCGGCCGGCGCGCAGTCCGAGCCCGATCGCCCACTGCGGGCCCAGCGCGGCCAGGCTCGTGGCGAGGTCGGTCCAGTCCTGCTCCCTGTACAGGCCGAGCACGGCCAGAGTGCCGCCGGGCGCGAGGGCGCCCGCCAGGCGTTCCAGGGCAGGGGCGAAGGGCATGTGGTGCAGGCTCGCGATGGCGCTGACGAACCCGTACCCCGCCGGATCCAGCTCGGCCTCGGCCAGCGGTGCCGCCTGGTAGCGCACGGACAGACGCGTCGGCGTGCGCGCCCGGGCGAGCGCGATCATGTCGGCCGACGCGTCGACCGCGTCCACCACCAGTCCACGCTCCGCCAGTCTCCGGGCGAACCGACCCTCACCGCATCCGACGTCGAGGGCACGCCCCCGGTCGCGGTCGACGTGTGCGGGGATCTGGCGGAGGAGGTGGTCGTGGTAGTGGCCGTTGTGGTCCCAGGAGACGTCGATGGGACTCCGGGGAAGGAACCGGTTCATGCTCCCCGGCTATCCGGCCTGGCGCTTGGCCTCCAGCGCGTCCATCGCCGCGACGGCGGTGGCCACGGTCTGGTGGACCGGAACCTGTCGGTGCAGGCCGACCAGGCGGACGACCTTGGTGACGCGTTCGTTGAGCGCGGCCAACGCCAGCGAACCGTGCAGCTCACGCACGGTGCGGTAGGCGTTGATGACGACGTTCAGACCGCTCGAATCCATGAAGTCCAGTTCGGACAGGTCCAGGATCAACCACGGTCCGTGGTCCTCGATCGCGGACTGGATGTGTTCCTGGAGGTCGGCGGCGGTCGCGATGTCGAGTTCTCCCACGATCGCGACGATCACGCTGTGGCTTTCGACCCGCGTGCTCAGCCCAAGCCTGTGCACGTTCACTCCTCCCGGCCCCACGTTGTGATGGTGAGGGGTCCCTTCGGTTCACCATACGCAGACCGACGAACGGCGGCCACCGGTCCGGCAGCACTCCCACAGTGCCGGACCTTGAGGAGAAGGCTCGCGTTCGAGGGTCAGGTCAGTCGTTGGACACACACGGTATAAGCGAACCGCCCGGGAGGAAATGGCATCGCGAAAGAAAATTTCGCCTCGCAGGCACGAACCCCCTTCCGGCAGCCCGTTTTGTCCCCTTGACCGTGGGTCATTTCACGACATCACGCCCACCTCGCGCGCTCGGTCAACGGTCACCGTGACCATCACCGACGACACGGTCACCGATCGTGCGCTCCTCCCCCGTGTCGTCACCACGGGTGAAGGCGTCGAGGAGCCGGTCGGCCGCCAGGGTCGCCGTCGTCTCCCCCGAGCGCACGTCCTCCTCCAGGCCCGGCGTGAGCCGGCTCACGCGGGGATCGCGCAGGAAGGAGTCCATCAGCCGGTCGCGCACCTGGTCCCACATCCAGCTGACCCCCTGGCGCGCGCGCCGGTCGGCCAGCCCGCCGTCGTCCTCCAGGACCGCGCGGTGCTCGCCGACCGCGGCCCAGACCTCGTCCAGCCCGTCCCCGGTCAGCCCGCTGCAGGTGAGCACGGGCGGGCGCCACCGCGGATGCACCGGCTGGAGCAGCCGCAGCGCCCGGGACAGCTCCCGGGCCGCCTTGCGCGCGTCGTCGGCGTGCGGACCGTCGGCCTTGTTGACGGCCACCACGTCCACCAGCTCCAGCACGCCCTTCTTGATGCCCTGGAGCTGGTCACCGGTGCGCGCGAGGGTCAGGAACAGGAAGCAGTCGACCATCGCGGCGACCGTCACCTCGGACTGGCCCACGCCCACGGTCTCCACCAGCACCACGTCGAACCCGGCCGCCTCCATCAGCAGCATGGTCTCCCGGGTGGCCCTGGCGACCCCGCCCAGGGTGCCCGCCGTGGGCGAGGGGCGGATGAACGCGTTCGGGTCCACCGCCAGGCGCGCCATCCGGGTCTTGTCCCCCAGGATGCTCCCGCCGGTGCGGGTGGAGGACGGGTCCACCGCCAGCACCGCCACCCGGTGCCCGTCCCCGGTCAGGCGGCTGCCCAGGGCGTCGATGAACGTGGACTTGCCCACGCCCGGGACGCCCGTGATGCCGACCCGCCGCGCGTTCCCTGTGTGCGGCAGCAGCCGCACCAGCAGGTCCTGCGCGGCCCGCGCGTGGTCGGCCCGGCGGGACTCCACCAGGGTGATGGCCCGGGCCAGGGTGGGACGATGACCGGCCAGGACGCCCTCGGCCAGGGCGTCCACGTCCACCGGCCGCCCGCGTCGGGGGGTCACGCGCTCACTCCCCCTCCTGCGGCCCGTCTTCGGCCAAGCGCTCCTCCAGCTGGTCCAGCAGGCCGATCGCGGCCTCGGCGATCACCGTGCCGGGCGGGAAGATCGCCGACGCGCCCGCCCGCCGCAGCGCCTCGAAGTCGGCCGGGGGGATGACCCCGCCCACCACGATCATGATGTCGGCGCGGCCCAGCGCCGCCAGTTCCTCGCGCAACGACGGCACCAGGGTCAGGTGGCCCGCCGCCAGCGACGACACCCCGACCACGTGCACGTCGGACTCCACCGCCTGGGCGGCGACCTCGGCCGGGGTCTGGAACAGCGGGCCCACGTCCACGTCGAACCCGAGGTCGGCGAACGCGGTCGCGATCACCTTCTGGCCCCGGTCGTGCCCGTCCTGGCCCATCTTCGCGACCAGGATGCGCGGTCGCCGCCCCTCGGCCTCCGCGAAGTCGTCCACGCGGGCGATCACCCGGTCCATCATCCCCGCCGCGTCCGCGCTGCCGGCCACCTCGTCCTTGTACACGCCCTGAATCGTACGGACCTGGCCGGCGTGCCGGTCGAAGACCTTCTCCATCGCGTCGGAGATCTCCCCCACCGTCGCCTTGGCGCGCGCCGCGTCGACCGCCGCCGCCAGCAGGTTGTTGGTCAGGGACGCGTCGGCGGTCGACTCGCCCGCGGCCGCCGCCGACAGGGCGTCCAGCGCCGCCCGCACCCGCTCCTCGTCGCGCTCGGCGCGCAGCCGCGCCAGCTTCTCCAGCTGCTCGGCGCGCACCTTGGAGTTGTCGACCTTGAGCACGTCGATCTCGTCGTGGGTGTCGGGGCGGTACTTGTTCACCCCGATCACCGGCTGGCGGCCGGAGTCGATGCGCGCCTGGGTGCGCGCCGCGGCCTCCTCGATGCGCATCTTGGGCAGGCCTGCGTCGATCGCGGCGGCCATCCCGCCCGCCTTCTCGACCTCCTGGATGTGCGCCCATGCCTTGTCCGCCAGCTCCTCGGTGAGCCGCTCCACGTAGAAGCTGCCGCCCCACGGGTCGGCCACCCGGGTGGTCCCCGACTCCTGTTGCAGCAGCAGCTGGGTGTTGCGGGCGATGCGGGCGGAGAAGTCGGTGGGCAGCGCGAGCGCCTCGTCCAGGGCGTTGGTGTGCAGCGACTGGGTGTGGCCCTGGGTCGCGGCCATGGCCTCCACGCACGTGCGGGCCACGTTGTTGAACACGTCCTGGGCGGTGAGCGACCACCCCGAGGTCTGGGAGTGGGTGCGCAGGCTCAGCGACTTGTCCTTGCGCGCCCCCAGGTCCTTGACCAGGCGCGCCCACAGAAGCCGGGCCGCGCGCAGCTTGGCGACCTCCATGAAGAAGTTCATCCCGATCGCCCAGAAGAACGACAGGCGCGGCGCGAACACGTCCACGTCGAGCCCGGACCGCTGGCCGGCACGGATGTACTCGACCCCGTCGGCCAGGGTGTACGCCAGCTCCAGGTCGGCCGTGGCCCCGGCCTCCTGCATGTGGTAGCCGGAGATCGAGATGGAGTTGAACCGCGGCATCCGCTGCGAGGTGTAGGCGAAGATGTCGGAGATGATCCGCATCGACGGGCCCGGCGGATAGATGTAGGTGTTGCGGACCATGAACTCCTTGAGGATGTCGTTCTGGATGGTCCCCGACAGCTTCTCGGGGGGCACACCCTGTTCCTCGGCGGCGACGATGTACAGCGCCAGGACCGGCAGCACCGCGCCGTTCATGGTCATGGACACGCTCATCCGGTCCAACGGGATGCCGTCGAACAGTTGGCGCATGTCGTAGATGGAGTCGATGGCCACGCCGGCCATGCCGACGTCGCCCGCCACCCGGGGGTGGTCGGAGTCGTAGCCGCGGTGGGTGGCCAGGTCGAAGGCGACCGACAGGCCCTTCTGGCCCGCGGCGAGGTTGCGCCGGTAGAAGGCGTTGGACTCCTGGGCGGTGGAGAACCCGGCGTACTGGCGGATGGTCCAGGGCTGGTTGACGTACATGGTCGGGTAGGGGCCGCGCAGGTAGGGCGGCACGCCCGGCAGCCCGGTCACGAAGTCCAGGCCCTCGCGGTCGGCGGCGGTGTAGAGCGGCCGCACGCCGATGCCCTCGGGGGTCTCCCACTCCAGGGCGTCGACCGCCTTGCCGGTGTCCGCCTCCACGGCGGCCCGCCAGTCGGCCGCGGCGCTCGCGGCCCCCGCGGCGGCGGAGGGCTCGGGCGGGCACGCCTCCACGGTGGAGAAGTCGGGGATCCGGTCCTGGGTCATGAGCTCGCCCTCTCCACGAGTCCTGAAGAATCTGCGCCGGAGGCGTCCGTTGAGGGTGGTAGCCCGCCCCCCGTGGAACGCCCCCCTCGGGCGGTGGTGGGCGACGGGTGGGCCGGGTCGGTGAGCATCACGTCCGCCAGGTCGGTGAGCAGGGCGACGGCGTCGCACCCGCGGTGGGCGAAGGCGTCCACCCCGGCCTCCCGGTAGGCGTCGCGGGGCGCGCCGGCCAGCAGAACCCTGCGGGCCCCGGCCCCCTTGAGTGCGCGGGCCACGGCCTCGGCCCGGTCGGCGTAGACCGTGTCGGAGGAGCAGATCACCGCGATCCGGCTGCCCGAGGCCGCGAAGGCCTCGGCCACCGCCCCGGCCTCCTCCAGGGGCCCCGGCTCGTGCACGGCGATGCCCCCGGCGGCCAGCAGGTTGGCCGCGAACGAGGCCCGAGCGGTGTGCGCCGCCACCGGACCGAGGGTCGCCAGGAAGGCGGTCGGGCGGTGGCCGGTGTCGCCCGCCTGGGCGTCGGCCCGGTCGCGCAGCTCCTCGAAGTCCTGGGCGTAGTGCCGCACGGGGAACCCCGCGGAGGGCCGGTGCGCCGGATCGGCGGGCCGCACCAGCGGGATCTCGTCCAGGTGCGGGAACTCGCTCACCCCGGTCAGCGGGGCACGGCGGTGCGCCAGGTCCCGTCGGCGCCGTTCCCACACCGCGTCCACCCGCTCCGCGAGCAGCCCGGAACCGATCGCGTCGGCCGCGCCGCCGGCGCCCTCGACCTCCTGGAAGAAGGACCAGCCGGCCCGGTACAGGTCCCCGGTGAGCGACTCGACGTAGAAGGACCCGCCGGCCGGGTCGATGACCTGTGCCAGGTGCGACTCCTCCACCAGCAGGGACTGGGTGTTGCGGGCGATCCGGCGGGCGAAGTCGTCGGGCAGGCCCACGGCGGAGTCGAAGGGCGCGACGGTCACCGAGTCGGCGCCGGCCACCCCGGCGGCGAAGCACGCCACGGTGGTGCGCAGCATGTTCACGTGCGCGTCGCGGCGGGTCATCATCGCCGTGGAGGTGGCGGCGTGCAGGCGCATCGTGCGGTGCTCGGCCGCCACGCCGCAGGTCGCCAGCACCTGGTTCCACATGCCGCGCACGGCGCGCAGCTTGGCGATCACGGAGAACTGGTCGGCGTTGGCGGCCAGCCGGAACTCGATCCGGCGGGCGGCGTCGGCCAGGTCGAGCCCGGCCTCGTGCAGGGCCCGCAGGTAGGCGGTGCCGGCGGCGACGGCGAAGCCGATCTCCTGGGCCTCGGAGCCGCCCGCGTCGTGGACCAGCGTGCCGTCGGCGACCACGAGGCCGAGCCCGGGACGGTCGGCGGCGTGCTCGGCGGCGAAGCGGACCGCGTCGGCCACCCCGGGCCGCGCGCCGGCACGGGCGGCGGTGGTGAGGGGGTCCACACCCAGGTGGGAGATGATCCGCCCGTCGGGGACGCCGGCGTCGGCGTGCGCGGTGAGCAGGGCCCGGGCCGCCTCGGCGTAGTCCGGTCCGGCGTCCAGGACGACGGGGGCCAGGTCGAGGTGGACGTCGGTCAGGGCCTCGCCCAGCGCGGAGGCGGGCAGCCCGCGCACGGCCGCTCCGGCGGGCCGGGCCGGTGCTTCGGGAGTCGCGCCCACGGCGATCCACAGCGAGGACACGCCGTTCATCAGGTCGTCGTGCAGGCGGCGGCGCAGGGTGGCGGGGTCGGCGTCGGTGTGGCGCGCGCGGATGTCCCAGCCGTCGCGGGCGTGCCCGCCGGGCCGGTAGCCGCGCACGAAGGGGGCCTGGCCGGGCAGGCCCGGGTCGGCGCCGGGCGGGTCCGCGGTGTACAGGGGGGCGATGTCGAAGCCGTCGTAGGTGGGTGTGGCCAGGACCGCCTCGGGCGCGTCCGTGAGCCGTTCCTCGGCGACCCCGCTCTTGCGCAGCACGCCGGCCACGAGTCCGCGCCACTGTTCGTACGAGGCCTCGGGGAACCCCCCGGCCCAGTTGGGTCCGGCCGCGGCTCCGCCGGCCCCGCTCTCGGAAACGTCCATACTTCGAGATGGTAGAGAACGAGATTCGGCTCCGGGGCGGCGGGGTGTGGCGCTTCACTCCGCTCCACCGCCGTCTCCCGCTGTGTCCGGGGAAGCCGACCCGTGGGAACGGTTCCCGCCCCCGCCGTGTCGGGCCCGGTCCGGCCACCGCCGGATCACGCCGCGCTGGTCGGGAGGGACTCCCTCCGCCCAGCGCCCCACGAGGTGACCTGTGTCACATCCTACCCAGAGGCGCAACCGACCGGCCACTTCAGGACACTCACCATCCGCGAGCCACAGCCACTGGCCCGGTGCTCACCCCCGCTCACCCCGCACACTCAGCACTGAGGACGACATCCTGATGCAGAACCCCACCCGCAAGCGCCGTATCGCCCTCGGCCTGGCCGCCGCCGGCTCCGCTCTGGCCCTGACCGCCTGTTCGGGCGCGGAGGAACCCGCACCGACCGGGGCCGTGGACACCGCCGACCCCGTCGAGGAGACCACCGAGGCCGCGGCGGCCGACACCGGGGACTTCAACCAGGGCCCCATCCCCGCCGCCGCTCCCGAACTGGACACGTCCGGGCTTCCGCCCGAGCCCGCCTCCGACGCGCCCCTGGGCGACCGCATCGCGTGGGAGGCTCTGGAGCAGGTCGCGACGTTCGCCAAGGTCAACGACCCGGACGCCACCTACGAGTGCCCCGCGATCGCCGGCGAGGAGGGCGAGTCGGCCACTTGCACCGTGACCTTCCTCGGCGAGCAGTTCGAGTACACGATCACCATCGAGTCCTCCGGCATCCTCATCAACTACCAGGCCGAACTGCACGACGGGCCGCTCATCCGCGAGGTCGTCGAGGACGCCCTCCGCTACAGCGAGAACACCGAGTACGTGCTCTGCGACATGGACGCCGACCTGGTCCGCGGCGAGACCGACACCGACGCGCCCTTCACCTGCCAGTCCCTGGACGAGGCGAGCGGCACCGTCAGCGAGCACACCCTGAGCATCTCGATGTACGGAGCCTTCAGCTTCTACCCGGTCTGATCCGGGAACGCGAGCGGCTCCGCCCCGGCGGGGCCGCTCGCGCTTCCGGCGATCCGCGTTCGCGGGCGTTCCCGGTCGTCCGCCCTAGCCGCAGTTGGTGCCGGTGCGCACGATCCACTCGTTGCCGATCTGGCCGCCCCAGTCCACGCACGAGCCCGCCGCCGAGACGTAGACCGGCCCCGCGTACTGCGTGAAGTCGCCCTTGTCGGTCTGCCACGCCGTGCCGTCGCTGGTCTTGAGCGCCGCGTGCATGTTCATGCCGGCACCGGTGCTGTTGCGCACCACGACCACGCAGTTCTTCCCGGACGAGGAGTTGTAGGTGAGGAAGACGGTGCCGCCGCTGATCGCGGCGTCGTTGACCTTGGAGTACCCGCTGCCGCACTGCCCCCCGTAGGAGGCGGCGGACACCGGGTCCGGGTCGGCCACGACCACGAGGAGGGCCAGGCTCAGTGCCAGGCTCAGCACCGGGACGATCCTGGTCGAGGCCCGGTGCGCGGAGGTCCGGAGCATGTCAGTCCTGTTCGTGTTCATCGGTCGTCCGTCGTTACCAGGGGGTGGAGCCGGAGCCGGAGGCCCGGTGCTGCTCGACGAGGCGGGTGATGGTGACGGTGCCGTCCTCGTCGGTGGTGTAGGTGACCTCGGCCAGCACCGTGCGGTTGCCCGCGTTGGCGTAGCCCGTCAGGGCCTGCGGGCTGGAGGACACCGATCCGGCACTGCCGTCGCCGACCTGCCCGCTCTGGCTCCCCTGGCAGAAGCTCCACGCGCACAGCACGGTGGCTCCGTCCAGGACCGCGTAGCGGCCCGAGCCGCCCGAGGGCTGGAACGCCACCACGTGCTGGCCCGAGGGCCGCGCGCCACTGGCACTGACCCCGGCGCCGACCGTGGCCGTCGTGGTGGTCTCCTCGCCGCCCGAGCCGCCGTCGGAGTCCTCGTCCTCCCCGTCCTCCGAAGCCTCCTCCGAGGGGTCGTCGGAGGGGTCCTCGGACGGGGAGGCGTCCTCGGTGGGCTCCTGGCCGACCGGACCGGGCCGGCGCTGCTCGCCCGACCCGTCGCCGCCTGAGGCCTCGCCGCCCTCGCCCGCGGCCTCCTCGGTGGAGAACCAGGAGGCGATCGGCAGGGCGTCCCAGTTCCTGGCCAGCGCCACGCCGCCGAAACCCAGCCCGGCGATCAGCGCCAGGGCCGCCACACCCGCGCCGACCAGCGCCAGGACGCGCCCGGCACCGCGCTCCCCGCGGACCGCCGTGACGGCGACGTCGCGTTCGGGGGCGGACTGCACGCCCTGCCAGTTGTTGTCGACCAGGGCGCCCATGACGCCGCCCGCCGCCTCCGCCGAGGCCACCGGGGCGAAGGAGCGCCCGGGGTGGCTCGCGGCGACGACCCCGGAGACGATCTCCAGGGCGGTGGGCCGCTGGGCGCCCTCCTTGGCGAGCGCGCGCCGCGCCAGATCGGCCAGCGGCCCGGTGAAGCCGTCCATGTCGGCCTCGCCGCTGATCACCCGGTGGGCGATCGCTGCCGGGTCGCCGCTGCCGAAGGGCGGGCGGCCGGTGGCCGCGTAGGTGACGAGCGCGCCCCAGGCGAAGATGTCGTCGGAGGTGCTGGGCGGGGCCCCGCGGTAGTGGTCGGGACTGATCCAGCCGGGCGAGCCCAGGACCGAGCCGGTCCGGGTCAGCGCCGTCTGGTCCACGGCCCGCGCCACGCCGAAGTCCAGGACCCGCGGCCCGTCCGGCGACAGGACGATGTTGGCGGGCTTGAGGTCGCGGTGCGCGATGCCCGCCTCGTGGATCTGGGCGAGCGCCTCGGCCACGCCCGCGGCCAACCCGATCAGCAGCTGTTCGTCGAGGGCACCGAACTTGCGCATGTAGGCGCTGAGCGTCAGGCCGCGGATCAGCGGGGTGACCAGCCACGGCCGCTCGGCGTCGGTGTCCGCGTCGAGCAGGGGCACGGCGCACGCGCCGCCCACCGTCCGCAGCAGGTCGACCTCACGGGCGAAGCGGGCCCGGAACTCGGCGTCGGACGCGTACTCGGGGTGGATCAGCTTCACCGCGACCAGGTCGCCGCCCGCGTCCTGGGCGGCGTACACGACGCCCATGCCGCCCGAGCCCAGCCGCTTGATCGGCCGGTAGGGGCCGATGCGGGCGGGGTCGGTGGAGGTCAGGTCGGTGGCTGACGCCGGAAGTGTGACGGATGAGGGGTGTGGGTTCACTGCGAACAGATCCTGGTGAGCGACGGGCGGAAGAGCACCGGATGGGGGCAGGCGGTGGCGGGTGACGGGTGGGCATGGTGGGAGAAACCGTGACCAAGGGGGCCTCTGGATAGTAGCGCTTCGCCCGCCCGTGACCGGATCACGGCATCGGCACCCTCACCTGCCGCACACGGCCGTCGCCGAGATGCAGGTAGGCGGTCCCCTGCGTGAGCCGCGGACCGGCCACGCCCTTGGGCAGCCGCAGCCCCAGCACCTCGCCGTCGGCCTGCGACTGCGGGGACAGCAGGGCTCCGATCCGGTTCCGCTTGAGGTGGACGTGCCAACCGTTGAACCCGCCCTGGAGCGCCTCGTTCGTGCCCGCGGCGACGATCCCCCAGCCCTCGCCCACCATGCCCCGGGCGATACGGGTGAACTCCTTGCCCAGATCGCTCTGGAGCAGCAGTTCGGCGTCGTCGATCATCACCACGGCCGTCTCCGCCTCGAACCTGCCCAGCGCCTCGTGCAGCTGTGAGAGCCGGGGCTCGGCGGCGTCGACGACCGCGCGCACGCCCGGGTGCGAGCGCAGGGAGGTCAGGCGGGACCCGCGCGGGGTGACCAGCAGCAGCTCCGTGCCCGCCTCCAGCAGCGACATCGCCATCGTCGTGAGCATGCTGGACCGGCCGGACTGCGGTGGCCCGCTCACCAGGAAGGTGGGGACCCGCGACAGGTCGGCGTACACGGCGTCGAGCTCGTTGCCGCCCACACCCACGAGCGCGTGCAGCGGCCGCGGGCGCCCGGTGCGGTACCGGCCCATGTCCGCGTAGGCGAGCTGGTCCGGCAGCACGTCGACGCGGAAGGGCCGCGGCATGCCCTCGGGTTGCGGGCGCCGGGACACGAAGTCGGCGATGCGCCCGACCTCCGCGCCCTGGGCGGCGCCCTGGAGGTTCTTGGTCAGCAGCGCGATCTGCACCTCCAGGTGGTCGGACGCGCGGAAGGCCCGGCCGTCCGGGATCTCCTCGGGCAGCGAGCGCGCCTGGAGCCCCGCCGAGCTGTAGTCGCCGGGGTCGTTGCAGCGCAGGACCAGCAGGTCCTCCGTCGTGGAGGAGTACTTGGTGCGGGTCAGGATGCGGTCGCCGGTGGCGACCACGTGCACGCCCACGCCCGCGCCGTCGCGCATCAGGGTGGTGACGTCCTCCACGAGCGCGCCGTAGTTGTACTCGCCGAAGGCCTGCTCGAACGCGTCCACGCGGTCGATGAACAACACGATGTGGGCGGGCCGCTCGGCCGGGGCGACCTTGGCGCGCAGCTCCTCCAGGTCGGCGCAGCCGTGCGCCGCCAGCAGCTTCTGCCGCCGGTCCAGTTCCTCCCCGAGCAGTCCGAGCAGCCGCACGACCCGGTCGCCCTGGGTGCGCTGGGCCACCGCGCCGCAGTGCGGGAGCCGCTCCATCGGCAGCAGGGCGCCGTTCCCGCAGTCCAGCCCGTACATGTGCACGTCGCCGGGGTGGTGGCCCAGAGCCAGGGAGGCGGCGATGGTGCGCAGGGTCTGGGAGCGGCCGGTGCGGCCCGAACCCATCACGTGCAGGTGCCCGGTCTTGGCCAGATCGAAGGTGTACGGGTACTGGCGCTGCTGCGAGGGCACGTCGATCAGGCCCACGGGCACGGGCCGGACGCGGCCGGGCTCGACCGCCGGGGGCCGGCCGCCCAGGAGCTCGGACAGGGTCAGCCCGGTGGGCAGCGCCTCCAGCCACGGGCTGGGCTGGCGGCGCGCGCCGACCCGCTCGGTCGCTTCCCTGATCGCCTCCACGAGCGCCGTGAGGTCGGTGACCTCCACGTCGCCGCCCTCCTGCTGGCCGGCGGCGGCGGTCGGCGCGGGCAGGGCCAGGTCCGACCACTTCACCGCGTGGGCGACGGGGTCGGAGGCGTCGGCGGCCGCGACGATCCGGCGGCCGCCCACCCGGCCGGACTGGAAGGGCAGCAGGGACGCGTGGCCGAGCCGGGCGTAGGCGCGGCCCGGGGTGTCGATCGCGATGTGCGCGGACTCGGCGGCGTCGATGACGTCGCGGCTCTCGCTCTCGTCGGTCATCCGCAGCGCGATGCGCAGGTTCGTGTTGGCCCGGATGTCGTTGGTGACCACGCCGCCGGGGCGCTGGGTGGCCAGGACCAGGTGGATGCCCAGGGAGCGGCCCCGCTGGGCGATGTTGACCAGGCCCTTGACGAAGTCCGGCAGCTCGCGCGCCATGGACGCGAACTCGTCGATGACCAGCATGAGCCGCGGCATCTGCGGCATCCGCGGGTCGCGGTCCAGGAGTTCGAGGTAGTCCTCGATGTCCTTGGCGCCCGCCTTGGCGAGGATGTGCTCGCGGCGGTGCAGCTCGGCGCCGAGGGAGACCAGGGCGCGCCCGACCAGGTGGGTGTCCAGGTCGGTGACCATGCCGACGGTGTGCGGCAGCGCGACGCAGTCCTTGAACGCGCTGCCGCCCTTGTAGTCGATGAGGACGAAGGACATCGACTCGGGCCGGTTGACCGCCGCGAGCGAGGCCACGAGGGTCTGCAGGAGCTCGGACTTGCCGGAACCGGTGGTGCCCGCGATGAGCGCGTGCGGGCCGTCGCGGCGGATGTCGACGGAGAACGCGCCGTCCAGGCCGACGCCGAGCGTGGCGACCGTGCTGCGTCCGCCGCCGGCCCAGTGCGCGGCGATGGCCTCACCGTTGGGCGGTTCGAGGCCGATGACGTCGAGCAGGCGGGAGCTGCGCGGCAGGTTGCCGCCGCTGTCGCCCACGCTGCTGTCCCGGACCGGGGCCAGGGCCCGGCCCAGCCGGTCGGCCCACGCGGCGGAGGGGACGTCGGCGCGCACGTCCTCGACGTTGTCGAAGCTGGTGCGGCGCAGGCGCATGCCGTGCGGGGTGATGCTCACGACCGCCTGGCACTCCTCCGGCAGCAGCCGTTCCTCGGCGTCCAGGCACAGGACGTAGATTCCCGCCTCGGGACCCTCGCGCAGCAGCTGGACGACACCGGGCAGGGAGCGGATGCGGCGGGCGCCGTCCAGCACGACCACGATCGCCGGTTCGGCGCTCGCGTCGTTGCGGGCCCTGGTGCGGCTCTCCAGGATCATCAGGAGTTCGGAGATGCGGCGGGCGCACGTGGTGGCGTCGATCCCGATCCGGCCGAGCGAGAGCTGGGGCAGGTCGCCGCGCAGGTGCGGCACGTACCGGGTCCAGCGCCAGCGGTTGTGGTCGCCCTCCATGGACAGGAGGTAGAGCTGCAGCTCGGCGGGGCTGTGCAGGGTGACGAGCTGGGCGACCAGCCAGCGCTCCAGGGCCTGGGCGCCCTCGCCGCGGCCGGCCACGCCCACGACCCCGTTGTCCTTGACCGAGACGCTGACCGGCACGTCGCGCATGTCCCAGGTGACCTCCCTGCGGTGGTCGTCCTTCTCCGGGTCGGTGAGGACGACCTGCGAGGGGATGCTGCCGGTGCCCACGCGCAGCTGGGTGAAGTCCTCGTCGATCTGGCGTCGCTCCCACAGCCGGGAGCGCGGTCCGGTGGCCAGCAGCAGGACGGCGGCGGGGTCGGGGCAGGTGTCGCGCAGCCGCCGCTGTTCGGCGACGAGGGCGTCGCGCGCGTCCCTGGTGACCCGTTCGGTCTTCTCCTCGAACTCCTGGAGCTGCTTCTCGTAGCGCGCCTTGGAGGTGCGGCGCTGCATCAGCTGCATGAACAGCACGGAGACGGGGGCGAGCAGGCCGATGAGGAGCATCTGCGGCCGGTTCATGATGAGCGCGCCGCCGACCGCCATCGTGATCGGCATGAGGATCATCATGATGAGCTGGGCGATCGGCCGGTCCGGCTGCTCGGGCCGGTTGGGCAGCTTGAACTTGGTCTTGGTCGGTGCCGGGTGCAGGCGCGGCGGCCGGTTGTAGTCCAGACCGGTGCCGTCCTCGGAGGGCACGACGGAGGCGTCGGGGCGGTGGTTGGGCCACACCTCGAAGAGGGTGCCGCCGAGGGTGAGCTGCTCACCCTGCGGCCAGGCGGTGTCCGGGGCGACGGTGTCGCCCTCCAGCGACGCGCCGTCGCCGCTGCTGGTGGACAGGATGGTGGCGCTGCCGTCGGGGGCGACGCGGACGCGCGCCCAGTAGCCGTCGGCGTCGACGACGAGCACCGCGCTCTCGTGGTCGCCGACCAGGTAGTCGCCGGGGTCGAGCCGGGCCACGCGTCCGGCGTCGGCGCCGGAGACGACGCGGACCTCGGCCACGCCGGGCGGCTCGTCCTTGACCTCGGCGGGTCCGCCGACCCCGATG
Organism: Nocardiopsis aegyptia; assembly: GCF_013410755.1. Taxonomy (GTDB): domain Bacteria; phylum Actinomycetota; class Actinomycetes; order Streptosporangiales; family Streptosporangiaceae; genus Nocardiopsis; species Nocardiopsis aegyptia. The sequence goes on along the minus strand of NZ_JACCFS010000001.1, from coordinate 3,933,939 downwards.
ACCGCCCCGTCCAGGATGCCGGCGTCGGCCAGGGAGGTGGCCGGGTCGATGCGCTGGTCGCCGACGTAGAGCGGGACGCTCCGGCCGTCGGTGCGCGGCAGGGTCCGGACCATGGGGTCGACGACGTCCGCGAGCTGCCGCACCGTCGCGCTGGGGTCGGCGTCGACGAGCATGTCCAGGCGCAGGGGCGAGGAGGCGACGGGACCGGAGCCGTCCGGGGCGTTCACGGCCGGACCGGTGGCTGGGGTCGCTGTGAAGAGGAGGCGCACGGTGGGGACTGCTTCCGGTTCGTCAGGGATCGAGGCGGGAGAGCACCGCGGCCGGTACGGCGCGGGGCGGGGGCGGGGGGGCGGCGCGGGGCGGGACGGACCCGGGCGGTCACGCCGCGGACACCGCCGCGGTCCGCGGCCACCCGCGGGCCCCGTCACGGGCCGGGGCCCGCGGGGTCCCGTGCGCCCCCACGGGCGCACCGCCGGAGTCGGAGCCGCACCCCGCCGGGTGCGGGTGTCCGCCGAGCACCGCCTAGCCCTTGAGGCCCTCGCCGAGCTTCTCGTCGGTCTCGCCGAACGTGGTGCCGACCTGCTTGATGTACTTGGCGATGCCGTCGAGGCCGTTGTTCACGTCCTCGAAACCGCTGTTGAAGTCCTCGAAGAACGGCCGGAAGTGCTTCTCGGCGGCGGGGGTGCTGTAGCCGTCGGAGATGAGGGCGTCGACCTTGTTCTTGATGCCTTGCAGCCGCTCGGTGAACTCGTTGAACTCCTGCGTGAGGGAGCCCGAGGTCTCCTCGGTCTTGTCGCTGTCGACGTTGTAGGCGGGCATGTGTCTCTCCTCATGTGTCCGTAGGGTGGACCGGGCGGGGCCGGGCCGACCGTCCTGGCCGGCGGTCTCCGCCGGAGGGGGCGGGGTCCGGGGCCGAGGGCCGACCCGGCCATCCATTGTGGTGGATACGTCCGGTGGTGTGGTGGTTCGCTCCTGGTGCCACAGTGTTTACCACTGATCACCGTTCGGGTCAGTGCCCGGGGACGACCTCGCGCTCCCAGAAGCGCGCGGTCCCGGTGATGGCGTCGAAGAGGTCCAGGACCTCCGCCGCCTCCCGCGAGTTGGGGCTGGTGCAGCTGACCAGGATCCGCTTGTTCAGGTCGGCGTACTCGAAGGCCGTGTGCATGACCACCGACCGGATGACGGCCTCGTCGGTGTCGTAGTCGGTGACGCCGTAGATGCGCCCGCACCGGCCCAGCCCCTGCTCGGTGAGGTCGACGGCGGTCTTGCGCAGCCAGGTGCCCTCGCGGGCGGTGGCCGAGTCCGGGTGGATGTACTCGACCAGGCGGAGGGGATCGAGGGTCTGCTCCCCCTTGCCGGCCGGGAACGCGAACACGCAGACGGTCGCCATGAAGAAGCCGTCGTCGTACTCCTCAAAGGCTCCGGCGGCCGAGAGCATGCCCGCCCCGGTGGCGTCGCTGGTGACGTTGGCGATGTCGGTGAACAGATCGTTGAGCGCCTCGGTCTCCTCGGGACGGTTGCCGTGCCGTTCCAGGGCCTGGGCCCGCAGACCGGCCAGCGCGTCACCGGACAGGTCGTACTCCATCCAGGTCTCGGGGATGTCGATGTCGAACATGATGTCCGTCCGCGGGACATCCTCTTCGAACAGGTACGGCATGCGTTGGTCCTCCTCCTCGGGCCGCGGCGCTGGTCGGGCCGGGCGTCAGACGGGCTGGTCGCGCCGGGCGGGCGGCGCGCACGCCTTGTCGTCGGTCAGGCTCCTGCCCAGCTCGTCATCGGTCTCCTGGAAGGACTCGATGACGGGGGTGAGGGCCTTGAGCAGGGCGTTCAGGTCCTCGGACTGGCGCTCGTAGTTCTTCTTGCAGTCCTTGCCGTAGTCCTTGGCCTTGTCCACGAGGTTGCCGGGGCCGATGTCCTCGGCCCGTTCCTCGGGACTCTCGACGTCCTCGTTGGCGAAGGAGTTGACGATGCGCACCAGCGAGTTCTGCATCTCGATCACGGCGTCCATGTCGATCCTGACGCACCTGGCCATCAGCCGCTCCCCCCATCGGAGTCGTACCGCATCAATCCCTGCCTCCGTGTAGTCCGTCGAGCTCCCGGCGGAGCCGGTCCCGTTCCTCCTCCGCGCCCTCCAGGAAGCGGTCGAGGGTCCGGCGCTGCTCCGGTGACATCCCGTCGCGCCTGCCCTGGAGCTCCGCGGACATGTCGTCGGAGAGCATCGCGTCCAGGACCTTGATCTCACGTCGGATGTCCTGCGCGCGCCCCTGCTCCGCCTCGGCCTCGTCGGCGGCCTCCATCTCCTCCCAGACGTCCTCGGGGCCCTCCGGGCCCGACGGGTGGTACTCCTCCATGTACGCGTCCCTGAGGTTGTTGCGGGACGCCTGGTGGGCGAACTCCAGGGGGAACCCGGCGACGTCGCCGCCGACGCCCTCGTCGGGCAGGCCCGGCGTTCCGCCGTACCGGCTCTCCGACGCGCCCTTGGGTACCGCCGTAGCGAGTTGCATGGCGGCCTGCGACCAGTACTTCGGGTCGCTGAGGAACTCCGGGTTGAGGCCGTTCACCGGGTCGACCCACAGGTCCGCCCAGACCCGGAACATGTCGGCCCCGAGCCCGGTGACCAGGTTGAGGGCGTTCTTGGCGACCTCGAACGGGATCCCCTCCAGGGCCACCCGCCGGCTGTTCAGCAACGAGCGGGCGGGAGGCTCGTCCCCGCCTCCGGGCCGACCGCCGTCCCCGGGTGCGGGAGAGCCGTCCGGGTCCGGCCGCACGGGGACGTCGGCGTCGGCGTCGTCTCGGCGAGGAGCGTCGTCGTCCGCACGTGGAGCACCGCCCTCGCCGTCCTGGCGCGGAGGCGTCGACCCGTCGTCCGTGCGCGGGGCCCCGGAGCCATCGCTCCGGTGCGGGATGTCCACGCGCTGGCGCGACCCGTCCGGAGCGCTGACCCGGACGTGGTCGTCCGTGATGCGCAGTTCGGGCCGACCGTCTCCGCCCTGGACCCGGACACCGGACCGGCCGTCGCGCATGGTGTTGCCACGGCCGTCGGTGACCTCGGTCCGGCCGGAGGGCGCGCGTTCGCCGACGACGTCGCCGGAGCGGAACGCGACATGGTCGGTGTCCCTGAACGGGCGGGTCAGGGGGTTCGGATCACGCGACACGTCGATCTCGTACCCCGGGCGCGTCCGGCCGTGCATGGAGTCGCCGTCAGCGCTCACGCGCCAGCCGGGCGGCACTCGGCCCGCGTCCCCGGCCTGCTCTCCCGGGCGGTACACGGGGCGGCCGCTGTCCGGATCGGACCCTCTCATGCTCGTGTGTCCGGAACCGGCCTCGATGGTGCGATCCCCGTTGCGCACGGCGCGCGCACCGCCGTCGCGGTGCGGGACGTCGGCCTGGACCTCGTTGCCGCTGGTCCGGACGGTCACCCCGTCACCGGTCTCGACCCGTCCGCCGCGACCGTCCTGGCCCGCGTAGGTGCCGTGGGGCTCCGTCGCGCTCCCGGTCCGCCCCTCTCCCAGACCGGAGGAGGGTCCGGCCGTGACATCCGTCCTGGTCGACCCGTCACTGACGTAGGTGTCGCCGCTGGTGGTGCCCGCCCGGACACCGCCGGGGCCGTACGCCTGCACGCGCGAGGGCGTGTCCACCCCCTGGCCTGCCCGCGCGGACACGACACTGTGGTCGCCGCTGCGCATCTCCGTGGAGCCGTCCGGCCGGCGGCTGATCTCCAGCGCGTCGCCCCGGCCGTCCGCGGGTGTGCGGACGGAGACCTCTCCGTCGGCCCCCGTGGTCACGGTCCACCCCTGGGAGGTCTCGACCCGCAAGGCCGGGGCCGGGTACCCCGAGGGACCCGGTGTGGAACCCGGGGTGAGCGTCACCCGCGTCCCGTCGGTCACCACGGAGGGCTGCCCGGTCGCCGGGTCCGGACGCAGCGGCGGGTAGGGGCCCATGGGGCGGCCCTCGGTGTCGTAGACGCGCGTCATGCCGTCGTCGCCGCGGACCTGGACCGTGACGACACCGTTCTCCGCGGCGATGCGCACGTCCGTGCCGTTGTCGGTCCGGACCTGTCCGGGTGTGGTGCTGGTGCCGGCGATGGTGACGTTGCCCTGGGCGTCCTGGGTGGCCCGAGGTGTGAGTGTGGCGTTGTCGGTCCCGATCTCGGCGCTGCCGTCCCCGCGGACGAGGGCGCTGGACCCGGCGCCGCGCGCCTGGCCGACCCCGTCGCGCGACTGCCACAGGTCGATGCCCCTGGAGTCGTCGGCCACGCGGACGGAACCGGGCGAGGCCTCGACCCGCGTGGTACCGGAGTCCACGGACGCGGTGTCGGTGGCGCGGTCATAGGAGTGCGCGGTCCCGTCCGGGGTGTCGACGCGGTAGCCGTCGACGCCGATCTGCGTCGTCCTGCCGGTCGCGGGGTCCGCGACCCGGGTTCGGGGCGTCGAGGACGACGAACCGTCCGGCGCGGGCCTGGAGATCTCCGGTCCCTGGCCGTCGAAGCGCAGGTCGACGGGACCGTCGCCGGTGTGGTTGATCCTGGTCCGGCCCGCGTCGTCCACACGGGTGACGTACAGGCCGTCGTCGGTGCGGATGGTGGGGCCGTCGTCGGTGTGGAGAGTGGGGCGGCGGGGGCCGGCGGGGGAGGTGCCGTCGGCGCCGTCGGAGGACCCCGGAAGGGTCCGGGACACCGTGACGCCGCCGTCCCGGGTGGGCACGGTGACCTCGTTGTCCCGGTACGAGGCGCCGGGTCGGCCGCCCGGGCCGGTCAGATCGACCGAACCCTCGCCGTGGAGGCCGGTCGTGGCCGACGCACCGTCCGGGGCGGTCACGCCGAATCCGTCGGCGGTACGGCGCACGGTGGAGCCGTCGACGTCCACGCCGTCGCCGCTCACGTCCATGCTGAAGTCACGGACACCCTCCCCGTTGCCGGGGTAGCGGAAGTTGACCGTCCGCCCGCCGTCCGGGCCGTGTGAGGTCGTGTACTCCCCGTCCGTGCCGAACCGCCGCGGCGCGCCATGTCCGTCACCCGCGTCCGGGGCGGGAGTACCGGTGTCCGGACCACGGGAGGGGTCGGCGGTGTCCGGTGCGCCTCCTGTCCCGGGGTCGGCGGCGCCGTCGACGGGCCCGTGGGCGACCGCGTCGGCGGCCGGGGACCCCTGCTGGTCCGGGTTCGAGGCCGGTTCGGGGTCCCGGTTCCGGCCGCGGGCGGAGTCGGCCGTGTCCGGGTTCGTGGTCCGGGGGGACCCGTCCGCGTCGAGGTCTCCCGGCTGGTTCGACGGCCGTTGGCCGGCACGGTGGATGTCTCCCGCTCCCCCGGAGGCCGCCACGGGCGCGGGCTCCTCGCGGGTGGGACCGTCCCCGTCACCGCGCGGTCCGCCCGTCTCGCCCGGACCGGGGGTGTCACCCGCGTGTGAGGCGTCGCCCGTAGCGGGGGCGTCCGCGGTATCGGGAGTGGTCGGGGCCTGTGGGGCTTCACCGATCCCCGCCGGGGTCGAGGCATCGCCGGAGTCAGGCGCCGGGGCCGGGGTTCCCGAGGGCGCCCCGTTCGGATCCGGGCCCGCGGACACGGTCGGGGAGCCGCCCGTACCGGGGGCGTCGCTGCCGTCCGGGCCGACACCGGCGGGAGTCGGGCCGCTGTCCGGAGCCGGGGCACCGCCCGTCGCGTCCACCGAGTCGGGTGCGCCCAACGGGTCCGGTGCGCCACCACCGGGAGTCGGTCCCCCGTCAGGAGTCGGTCCCCCGTCAGGAGTCGGTCCCCCGTCAGGAGTCGGGCCGCCGTCCGCGGCCGGACCGCCATCCGCACCCGGGCCGCCGTCCGCGGCCGGACCGCCTCCATCGGACACGTTCACCGGATCGGGCGAGCCGCCGCCGGGATCCGCCACCGGGGTGGGCCCGGCCTTGACGGCGCTGACGGTGGCACCCGCGACGCTGGTGGCGAAGGCGGTCGCGATCTCGTGACCCCAGCCGTCCCCGCCGAATTCACTGAGACTCTTCCCGTCGACGATCATCTGCGTGCTGACGGAGGCGGCGAAGCTCGCCGAAGTGTCCCGGCCCACGCTGTAGGCGATGTTCCCGGTCCGAGTGCTGGTCACGGCGTTGCGTGCGCGGTTGACCCGCCCCGCCGCGCTGGTGACCGTGCGGGCGGCACCCGAGTTGCGGACCGCTGTGGCCGCGCTCGTCACCCGGCTGCCCACACGTCCCGGCACCCGCGTGGCGGCGGCACCCACGGCCCGGCTCGCCGCACGGCCGCCCCTGAGCAGCGCGCCGCCGGGGATCAGCGACACGGCGTCCATGCCCAGCGTGAAGACCGACTCCTTGTTGAAGCCGAGCTTGCCCTCCCGGTGCAGGGTGGCCGCGCTGATCGAGAGCGCCGCCAGCGCCAGGGCGATGCCCAGGCCGGGGATGAAGATGGCCGCGAGTCCCACGACGACCATGGCCACCGCGTAGATGAGCGGGTTCTCCTCCACCCACGTGACGACCGCGTCCAGCCAGCCCCACAGCTCGTTCGGGTTGCCCTGCTTCGCCTCGTCCAGGGCGTTCTTGCACTCCTCGGCCGCGACGTTCATGTCGCTCAGGACCGAGTCGAGCCTGCGGATGTGCGCTTCGCGGACGGGGTCGTCGCCGTCGACCTTCTCCTTCCAGGCCTCGGTGTCCTCCAGCGCGAGGTAGGCGTCCGACGCCTGCCTGGCGACGACCGCGCTGTCGCGCCTGGCCTGCTCCAGCGCCACCATCCACTTGTCCAAGGCCTTGTAGCCGCCCTCGTAGGCGTCCTGGGCCTTGTCCAGGTGCTTGGGCAGCTCGTTGACGAGCTCCTTGAGCGCGGAGACGGTGTCGCCCTCGCCGAGCTTGTCGCCCTCCAGTCGCCGCATGTCGGTGGCCGCCTGCTCGGCGGCGTCCGACAGCTTCTCGTAGAAGGTCTTCAGCGAGCGCACATCGCTGACGGACCACGGGACAGGGTCCTCGCCACGGTCGAGGAGGTCCCACCTGAGGTAGTCACGCGGTTGCTTCGCCACGTCCCGATGTGCTCGCTTTCCAAGTCCCGGATCGGCGTCGGTCCGACGGCACACCGAGGGTGCGGTCCGATCCGTGTGAGGGTTCGTGCAAGGCCCGGGGCCTCGGGCACCGTGCGAGTCCGACATCATAGACTCCCATGCCCGCGAGTGAACAGATGCTCCTGGAGAGTGCCGAGTTCCCCCGAACCGGGAGGAGATTCGCGGCATCCTCCCTCCAGCGACGCCCACCAGCGCAGACATCCACCATCCACGGGAGAGAGCGAGTGACCCTGACAGCGGCGGCACGGCCCCTGACGCACCGGTCGGCGACGACGCGGGTGGCGAGGTCCGCCGCGGCACTCGCCACCGGTGCCGCCCTCGCGAGCGCACTCGCGACCGCGCTCGTGGCGGTTCCCGCCGCTCCGGCCCGGGCCGACACCACGGCGCCCGACACCACGACCGGGACGGGCACGGACGGCACCGGGACCGACACGACCGGGACGGCGGACGCCACCACCGGCTACGACATCTGCCCGGAGGTCTACTACTACGTCGTCCCCGAGGGGTCCCCGGGGCTGGAGGCCATCGCCGACCTGATCCTGGACGACGCCGAGCGGGCCGACGAGATCTACGAGCTCAACGCCGGCCGCACGCAGGCGGACGGCCAGGCCCTCGGCGAGGACCGCGCGGTCCTGCCGGAGTGGCGGCTGGTCGTCCCCTTCGACTCCGGCGGTGAGGGCGTCTACGAGGGGCGGGACCCCCTGTGCGTGGTCGCGGTCGACCAGGCCAACGCCCTGGGCGTCGCACCACCGACCCCGCCGCCGCCCCCGCCCGCCTACACCCCGCCGCCCGAGGAGGAGGAGTCGCCCGCGCAGGGCGAGACCGTCGACCTCAACGAGGAGCAGGAGCGGCCCAAGATCGACCCGCGGATCCTCATCGCGGGCGCGATCGGCCTCGTGCTGCTGACCCTGCTGACACTGTTCTGGCAGCCGGTGTTCCGCGGGATCGCGTGGCCGTTCCGCACGATCGCCGCGATAAGGAGGAACAGGCCGAAGAACCCGCGGGCCGCGCGACCCGCCGTCGCCGCCCGGCGGCGCCGTGAGGCGACGGAGCGCATCGCCGACGACGCCGACGCCGTGCACCGGGCCGGTGGGGCGCACTCGGACCTGCTGGGCGCACCCGCCGACGTGCCCGCGCGTCCCGTCGCGATCCTCACCACGCCCGACGAGACCACGGCGATCGTGCCGGCCGGCGCCACGCCCCCGGCGACGTCCTGGCGGGTCGTCAACACGACCACGTGGCGCTACGGGCGCGGTTCGGGCGTCTCCGGGCCGGTCAACTTCGCCACCTCCACGCACACGATGGCGCGGCCCGTCGTCAGCGGCGTCCTGGTGTGCCTGGGCACGCTGGAGGACGGCCACACGCTCGTGCACATCGACTTCACCCGCGTGCGGGGACTGGTGGCCGTCGGCGGCGAGCGCGGTCTCGGCTCCGACACCGTGCGGGTGATCGCCGACGCGCTGCACGCGCAGGGGCTGCCGATCCGGGTGCTGAAGTCGGGTCAGCCGCTGCACTCGCTGATCCCGACGACGATGCCCGACCTGTCCGCCCCGGACCCGATCCACGGCGTCGAGCAGAGCCGGGAGCACCCGCTGGTGGTCATCGTGCCGCGTCCGCTGGGCACCGCCGACGAACACGTGCTGGGCAACATCCCGCCGAACACGCTGGTGGTGGGCGTGGGCGAGTCCGACCTGGCCCGCTGGCAGTGGGAGGCGTTCGAGGACGGCACGGTGGACACCGGCGCCCTCGGGCTCCAGGTCATCGTGCGCGTGCCCGACCGCCGGTCCTGACGGCGGGAGGGGGCCGGGGCACCGGAGGCACGGGGTGACCCCGGCTCGGGGGCTCGGGAACTCTGGGGTCCGAGCGCTCGACCGGCCTGGGCAGCACTCGCTCTACGAGGGGTCCTCGGAGGGTTCGTCCTCCGGATCCGCTGACGGATCGGCGTCCTCCGCGCCCTCGTCGGAGGGGTCGTCCTGCGGAGGCGGACCGTACACGAAACGCTGCCGGTCCTGCACGAGCACGGCGTGCCCGCTCTCGGTGACCGCCTCCACGTACGACGTGAGTTCGTCGCTCACCGTGTCCATCGTGAGGGCGTCCAACACCAACTGCTCGCCCTGGTCGTCGTTCGTGCGGATGTCCCCGTAGAACATGCCGTCGTGCGCGAAGGCCAGCGAGATCGAGACGTCGTCGTCCTCCAGGCTCCACAGGACCTCGCCGGTGGCCATGTCCACCGCGATCGCCGTCGCCTCGCCGCTGGCCTGGGGCAGCATCAGCGTGCCGGTGGCGTCGTCGTGGAGGCTGCCGGTGAGCCCGGCCGGGTCGAACGGCTGGGCGACCGGGTTGGGGCCCGGTTCCCGCAGCGTCCACAGCAGGTCACCGTTGTCGGCGTCGTGGGCGGAGAGCGTCGACGGGGACTCGGCCAGTGCCCAGCGCAGCAGCACGATCTCGTCGGAGTCCGAACCCGGGTCAGTGCCGGAGTCGGAGCCGGAGGCGGAATCCGAGGCCGACTGCTCGCCGCTGCCCTCGTCGGCACCGTCCCCGTTCTGATCGTCGGCGGAGCCGGAGTCCTCGGAATCGCCCGAGCCCTCGGAGTCACCTGAGCCGTCGGTGTCGTCGGAGCCGTCCTCGTCCGGGTCCTCGGCCGCCGGGTACACGCCGACCACCTGTGGCGCGGGTACCGGGCCGGAGGCCGACAGCCCGAGGTCCTCGTCGGTGCCGGAGACCGACCACAACTCCTCTCCCGTGGAGTCGGAGTCGGGGTCCAGCGAACGGGCCCGGAGTTCGGAGCCGCCGTCCGAGAGCAGCAGCAGATCCCCACGGGCGGCGACGGGTACCCCGGTTCGGGACGTGTCGTCCGACGGGTCCTCGTCCTCGGAACCCTCCTCGGCCTCCGCTTCCTCGTCCGCCTCCGCCGCCTCGTCGTCGGCGGTGGCGTCCTCGGACGGCTCGCCCACGGGGTCGTCCTCGCCCGCGCCGCCGTCCGCGAACTCGTACTCCCACAGCACGTCGCCGCCGGTGTCGAGCACGGTGTACGCGCCGTGGGGCTCGTCGAAGCTCCACTCGTCGGGGTAGCGCACCACGACGCCGTCGAGGTAGGTGTCGCCCGTCTCCTCCGGGGACCACACCTGCTCGCCGCCGGCGTCCAGGACGAAGGGGACGTCGTCGGTTCCGGCCATGAGCAGGACCCGCTCGCCGTCCCGGTCCTCGGCGAACCCGCGGAAGCGCGCCTCGCCCTCCCAGAGGGTGTCACCGGTGGCGGCGTCGCTCAGCAGGTGTCGGTCCTCACCGTCGGAACTGATGAGGAAGGCCGCCTCGACGGGACTGATCCGCACGCCGAGGGGATCGTTGAGCAGGTCGGGGGCCTCGGCGCCGTCACCGTGCAGGTAGCGCAGGACCTCGCCCTCGATCCCCGGCGGCGGGTCACCCTCGAACTCGGTGGGGAGGGGGGCCGGTTCGTCCTCCGGCCGGGGCTCCGGGGGCTCCGTGTCGCCGGTACAGCCGACGATCAGCAGCACCACGAGGCCACAGGTGAACGCCTGGGGCACTCCTGGGCTGCGCATGGACGGTGACTCCCCGCGAACGACGACGTTTACGGCAAATCCTAAGCGGCGGGGGAACGCGGGTACACACGTCCCACCACTCGTTACGCATGTGTAAACGTCGTTGCCCGCCGCGTCACGGCTCGACTTCGACCACCGTGGTGCCCCGGACCTGGTGTTCGGCCCGTCCTCCGGTGATCTCGGCCAGGCGGATCTCGAAGTCGGGAAGGTCGGCCTCGGCCAGCGCGACCTCGATGCGGACGCGGTCCTCGTAGGCGACCTCGCGCACGGTGACGTCGGAACCGCGCAGGTCGCTCTCCAACCGCCCGCCCAGCACGTAGTCCGCGAAGACGTCCACGACGAGCAGCTCCCGGCGCTCCAGGACGCCGACCTCGTCCACGGCCGCGGAGACGGCGCTGCCGTAGGCGCGGATGAGCCCGCCGGCCCCGAGCTTGACGCCGCCGAAGTAGCGGGTGACCACGGCGACGGTGTCGGTCAGCCGCCGGTGCCGCAGCACCTCCAGCATGGGCACCCCGGCGGTCCCACCGGGCTCACCGTCGTCGCTGGACCGCTGCACCCCGCCGTCGTCGCCGAGGACGTACGCGGTGCAGTTGTGGTTGGCGTTCCAGTGCTCCTTGCGGCGTTCGGCGATGAAGGCCCGCGCGGCCTCCTCGTCGTCCACCCGGGCCAGCGCGCAGATGAACCTGGAGCGCCTGATCTCCAACTCGTGCTCGCCGCCGCGTCTGATCGTTCGCATGTCGCCTGTTCAGCAGGTGTCGTGGTCCCCGCCAGTCTCCCACCGCCCGGCCTGTCGGAGCCGCCCGGGCCCGAGCGGCGAGAGGACTCGGGGCGTGCTCGTACTTCGGTCACGCGAATCATGACAATGGTCCGTACATGCCGTCGGGGCCGGAGAAAACCACCCTTGGGGGGCGCGCGACGCGGAAGAGCGGAAAACACCCGAGCGCCGCGTCGGAGAACACAGGTTCAGGTCGGTGTTTCCACCTGCTCTCCCCTGCCCGAACTCGGCGGTACGGATAGCCGGTGGTTTCCCTGATTCGTCTTCACCAGCAGGACACCATAGTGAAACACGAGGCGAAAAGAACACCCATCACGTTCCCTTCCCTCCAGGGTCAACGGGTGGGCCTCACCCCTTTGGGCCCTCACCCCCCGCAAAGAAGGAAACGACGTGCGAACGAAGAACACCCCCTCCCCTGAAGGTTCCGAGTCCGTTCTCCTGCCGCTGGCCACCCGCGTGGCCTCCCGCGCCGCTCTGGCCGTCGCCATGGCCGCCGGCCTGACCCTCGGCGCGGTCGCCCCCGCCGCGGCCGACAGCCCCTACGAGCGCGGCCCGGACCCCACCACCTCCAGCATCGAGGCCTCCAGCGGCCCCTTCGACGTCGACGAGGACTCCGTCTCCTCCTGGTCCGTCAGCGGCTTCGGTGGCGGCACCGTCTACTACCCGGAGGACGACGGCCAGACCTACGGCGGTGTGGTCATCGCCCCTGGCTACACCGAGTCCTCCTCCGCCATGGCGTGGCTGGGCGAGTACCTGGCCTCGCACGGGTTCGTCGCCTTCAACATCGACACCAACACCCGCTACGACCAGCCCGACAGCCGCGGCCGCCAGATCGAGGCCGCGCTGGACTACTTGGCCGAGGACAGCGACGTGTCCGACCTGGTCGATCCCAACCGCCTCGCCGCCATGGGCCACTCCATGGGCGGCGGCGGCACCCTCGCCGCGGCCGAGGACCGCCCCGAGCTGAAGGCGGCCATCCCGCTCACTCCCTGGCACACCGACAAGACCTGGGGCGGTGTCACCGTCCCCACCATGATCATCGGAGCCGAGAACGACACCATCGCGCCCAACTCCTCCCACTCCATCCCCTTCTACAACAGCCTGAGCACCAGCACCGAGCGGGCCTACGTGGAACTGGACGGCGAGGGCCACCTCGTCACCAGCAGCCGCAACACCGAGCTCGCGAGCAACAGCGTCTCCTGGCTGAAGGTGTTCGTGGACGAGGACGACCGCTACGAGCAGTTCCTCTGCCCCGCGCCGAGCACCGGCTGGGGATCGCCGTACTCCGACTACCGCGACTCCTGCCCCTATATCTGATGCGGGAGCACGTGACCGACGGGTGACCTTTCAGAGGTGACAAAGCGGCGGGCCCCAACGCGGCCCGCCGCTTCCGCATGCCTGACAACGCGGCGGACGAACCATTCCCGTCGTGTCCCGCGCAGCCGAAACACGAGCACGGCCCGGGCGTTCTCCCGCGCGTCGTGAACGGCAGCGGAGCTGACGCGGGACACGCCATTTCAGGACCACATGCGGAAGGAATCGGTCGCACCGGACGTTCGCGACAACGGCCCGTGGAGGGAACGCGGACTCGGCATCGGATCGTGCCGACACATGCCGAACGCCACGCCCACGCCTCCCACGATTCTCCGCGTCCGGCTCCAGGAGTCGCGACGGCCGCGGTGGCCGGTTCGTCAGAGGCCGAAGACCCACAGGACGGTCGTGTACATCGTCAGCATGATGAACACCACCGCGAGGACGTTGAGCAGGACGCCCGCCTTGACCATCTGGCCGATCCGGACGTGGCCCGTACCGAAGACGATCGCGTTGGGCGGTGTGGCGACCGGCAGCATGAACGCCATCGTGGCGGCCAGGGCGACCGGTACGACCAGCGTCATGACCGGCAGGTCCAGGCCCAGGGCGACGCCCGCCATCACCGGCACGAAGATCGAGGCCGTGGCGGTGTTACTGGTGAGCTCGGTGAGCAGCAGCACCAGTGCCGTGACGATGAGGATGAACACCCATCCCGGTACGCCGGCCATCCCGCCGACCACGTCACCGATCCACAGACTCAGGCCGCTCGACCCGAACTGCGCGGACAGGCTCAGTCCGCCGCCGAACAACAGCAGCACGCCCCACGGCAGCTTGACGGCGGTCTCCCAGTCGATGGCCCGGATGCCCCGCGCGTTGTCGACCGGGATGAGGAACAGCACGACGGCGGCGGCGATCGCGATCCCTCCGTCGGAGATACTGGCCAGCCAGGGCAGTGCCGTGCCGATGGTCGCACTGTCCGCGAGGAGCGGGATGGTGATCCACGCCAGGGCGGTCAGGACGAACACCACGAGCACCGTCCACTCGCCGCGCGAGAGCGGGCCCATCTCCCGTAGCTCCTGGCGGATGTGGGAGCGCGCCTCACCGATCCCGCCCGGGGTGGGCGGGTAGACGACCCTGGTGAGCACCAGCCAGCAGACGACCAGGAAGACCGCGGCCAGTGGGGCGCCGACGATCATCCACTGGCCGAAGCCCACGTCGATGCCGTGCTCGGCCGACAGGTACCCCGCCATGAAGGCGTTGGGCGGCGTCCCGATGAGCGTGGACACCGATCCGATCGAGGCCGCGTAGGCGATGCCCAGCATGAGCGCCGTGGCGAAGTTGGCGTCCGTCCGGCCGTTCCTGAGCTGGGTGACCAGGCCGATCACGGCCACACCGATGGGCATCATCATCATGGTCGTCGCCGTGTTCGACACCCACATGCTCAGGACGCCGGTCGCGAGCATGAACCCGCCGATGATCGTGACCGGGCCCGTGCCGACCCCGCCGATGATCGCGAGCGCGAAGCGCCTGTGCAGGTTCCACCGCTGCATGGCCAGGGCGATGATGAACCCGCCCATGAACAGGAAGATGATCTGGTTCGCGTAGGGGGCCGTGACGTCCCCGATCTCGGTGTCCGCCAGGAGGACCGGGAACAGCACGAGCGGGAGCAGGGCCGTGGCGGCCAGGGGCAGCGCCTCGGTCATCCACCACACGGCCATGACGGTGGCCACGGCGGCGACCATCGCGGCGTTCGAGGACGGGTCGCCCTCGGGGACCATGGTGCCGTCGGCGTCGACGGGCAGGTTGACCGCCGGCATGAGGAGGTAGACGACCAGCCCCGCCACCACCCCGGCGACGACGCCGGTCAGTTTGCGGATCACGGTCGACCGCGCCTCACCGGAGTCGGGGTCGTGCGCGGGCGGCGGGCTCTCGATGGGACCGGGAGAGTGATCGGTACTCACAGATCAGCCTTTCGATGTGATATGTGTTACATCTTCTCCGTTCCCTCCCCGCCCAACCGCCCCGTGGTGCACGCTTTCCGGCCGCTCGCCGGCGGGCGGCCGGGGCGGGGCACCTCCAGTGCGGCCGCGCGCACAATGGGGGCATGGACCACGCCTCGATCGACGCCGCGCACGCCGCCCACACGCTCGCCGACCCGCTGCGGCGCCGGTTGTACGAGTACGTGGCCGCCGCGGACGACGACGTCAGCCGCGGGGAGGCCGCGGACGCCCTCGGCGTCCAGCGCACCCTCGCCGCGCACCATCTGGACAAGCTCGCCGAGGCGGGGCTGCTGGAGGTCACCCGGCGCAAGGTGAACGGCCGGGAGGGGCCGGGCTCGGGGCGCCCGGCCAAGCTGTACCGGCGCGCGGACCGCGAGCTGTCGCTGCACCTGCCGCCCCGCGACTACGCACTGGCCGCGCGCGTCCTCGCCGAGGCGGTCGAGCGGCACGGCGCGGAGGAAGCACTGCACGCCGCCGCCCGCGAGGAGGGGCGCCGGATCGGCGCGGCGGCGGGCCGGGATGCCGCCCTGCCCGACCTCCTGCGCGACCGCGGCTACGAGCCGGAACCCGCGGGCGAGGCGCTCCGGCTGCGCAACTGCCCGTTCCACTCCCTCGCGCGGGCCTTCCCGCCGCTGGCCTGCGGCCTCAACCTCGAACTCCTGCGGGGCGTGCTGGAGGGCCGCGGCGAGGACGGGTCGCGCGCCCGGATGGATCCGGCCGAGGGCCGCTGCTGCGTCACGGTTTCCAAAAACAATGAAGATTGACTTAGAAGCCGCGGCTGTGGTGTGCTCGGACCCATGAGTGCTTCCACCCCCGCCTCCACGCCCGCCCCCACCGGCGCCGACGCCGCCCATCACCTCGCGCAGATCAACCTCGGCCTGCTCAAGGCGGAGCTCGACGACCCCTCCATGCGGGGCTTCACCGACCAGCTGGAACCCGTCAACGCGCTCGCCGACCGCTCCCCCGGGTTCGTGTGGCGACTGATCGAACAGGGCGAGAGCGACGCCACCCGGCTCCGCCCGTTCGGACCGAACACGATCATCAACTTCTCCGTCTGGACGGACGTGGACTCGCTCTGGGACTTCACGTACCGCACCGACCACCTCGACCTGCTCCGCCGGCGGCGCACGTGGTTCGAGCGCATGGACGGGGTCCTGGTGGCGCTGTGGTGGATTCCCGCCGGTACGATCCCCACTGTCGAGGAGGCCGGAAGGAAGCTCGACCTGTTGCGTGAGATCGGCCCCTCCCCCGAGGCCTTCACTCTCCGCACCCCCTTCCCGCCCCCGGCGAGCCACCCCCAGCACGCATAGTTATCCATCGGGTGCCTTGGGTAACGTTGCGGGCAAGACAGCGACCACACCGGGAGACCCGTCATGCGTACGACCACGCTCACCGTCGGCTTGGCCCTGACCACGATCCTCGCCACGGGGTGCTCGCAGGCGGAGACCCCCGACGAGGGCACCGCGACCCCCACCGACCAGTCCGTGCAGCCGACCACCTCCCCCAGCGTGACGGCGTCCATCTTCATGGAGTGGAGCGAGGGCGCGGGAGCCGTCACCTACGACGAGACGGCCGTGCCCGTGGGCGCCACCGCCGACGTCCAGGTCCGGGAGGAGGGTGAACAGACCAGCGTCCAGTTCACCGCGACCGGGCTGGAGGGCGACCGCGACTTCGGCGCCCACGTGCACACCCAGCCGTGCGGTGAGGAGCCGTCCGACGCCGGGCCGCACTACCAGAACGAGGCCGACCCCGCCGCGACCGAGGACGAGCCGTCCTCCGACCCCGCCTACGCCAACCCGGAGAACGAGGTGTGGCTGGACTTCACCACCGACGCCGACGGCAACGCCGTCACGACGGCCACCGTCGACTGGACGTTCCGCGAGGGCGAGGCGCGGTCGCTGGTCCTCCACGACCAGCACACCAGCACCGAGCACGGCGAGGCGGGGACCGCGGGCGACCGCCTGGCCTGCGTCACCGTCGAGTTCTGACCCGGGCCGCCCGGCCACCGCCCCCGCGGCTCAGTCGGGCAGGATCCGGCGCAGGACGAGCCGCTCGCCCAGCGCCCAGGACGTCGAGGTCAGCAGGTACAGGACCGCGGCCAGCGGCACGAACACGGCCACCACGACCGTGACGAACTGCAGGTAGGTCAGCACGCCCGGCACCGGCGGCCGCCCCTCGGCGGCCGCCGCGTTGGCACGCATCATCGGCAGCATGAGGTACCGGCGGTTGGCCCACGCCACCAGCGCGATCAACCCCACCAGCACCGCGAACACCGGTGCCACCAGCAGTCCCTCGGCGCCGCCCAGCATCGTGGCGCCCAGTTCGACGCCGGCGAAGGTGTGCGTCAGCAGCGGCTCGTCCACTCCCCCGGCCCCGATGAACACCCCGTACAGGGCGATGACCACGGGCATCTGGAGCAGGGCGGGCATGCACCCGGCCAACGGCGAGGTGCCGGCCTCCTCGTAGGCCTTCCGCTGTTCGGCGACCAGCCGTTGCGGGTCGTTCCGGTGCTCGGCGGTGATGGCGGCCAGCCGCGGGGCGATCCGCGCCCGCGCCTTCTCGGCGCGCACCTGCGCCACGCCCAGCGGGACGAGCACGAGGCGCACAACGACGGTCAGGAGCACCACCGCGAGCCCGAACGACAGGCCGGCGGTGAGGGGTGTGAGCCAGGCGGCCAGGCCCGACAGGATCGTGGAGAGCAGGGACATGGCGGCCGCGATCGGCCCGAAGCTGTACAAGGTGAGGCCCTTCGTCCGAGGTGGGAACAGACGTCGGGCCGCCCGGACCGTGCGCGCACGAGGGCGCGCGGGCACCAGCGGGGAAAACGGGGGTGCGCTCGGTCAGCAGGCGGCCGGGAGGGCTCCGCCTGGTGCGCGGGGGCGGGGTCGGCCCGCCGCGTCGGGGTCGCACAGGGTGAGGACGGGCAACCGCCGGGACCTGCGGCGCATCGCGTGCGCGGTCCCGGTCGCCGTGTCGCCGGTGGGCAGGCTGCGGGCTCCGAAGAGCACCGTGCAGGCCAGCGCCGCACCGAGGGCGAGCACGAGCAGCCCGAGGGACGAGGGCGTGGCCACCAGTTCCGTGGGAAGGGCGCCCAGCAGGAGGAACTCGGCGAGCGCGAGCAGCAGCGTCACGTCGGTCCCCCTCTCGTCTCGGTCCGCCCGATCCTAACCGCCGCCGCACGCCGCGACAACGCACCCTCCTCCGGAGAAATCCGCCGACACTCCGTCGGCCCTCCTCTCCTTTCGGGCCGACCTGTAGCTAAATGACACAGAGTAATCAACTCCGTGCTCTCCGGATTCTGTCGTGTCCGGACGCGTACGGCGGAAGAGGGGAACCCCGTGCCGATTCGCCCTGCCAACCTCGCGACCATGTCCGCCACGATCGCCGGAGCGATCTCCGGCCTGTCGCGCAAGGGGGACGAGACCGCCACGGTTCGGGTCACCTTCGAGTCCGGCCACCAGCAGACGCTGAACAACGGCGGCTGCCGCCCGCTGGAGACCGGCCAGGGCGGTGTCACCGAGGTCGCCACCGAGGCCCGGATCAAGTTCGCGCTCTTCGCGGGCACCAGCTGCCAGGGCAGCCGCGCCCTCGCCTCGGGCCACGGGACCGTGTCGTTCGCCGACCCGGTCCTGGCCGGGGCCATCGTCATCGGCTGACCGCCCCGCGTTCACCACCGTCCCCATCGGCTGACCGCCCCGGGGGCCTCGCCGTCCTCGTCGGCCGGCCGCCGGGGTCAGAGGTTGGCGCGGTGGACCGAGGCGCCCGACCGGACCGAGCGCCCCGGGAGGCGGTCGGTGCGCCGACCGTCCCGGACCGTGAACTCCCCCGCCACCAGCACGTGCTCGATGCCCACCGGCGCGCGGCGCGGTTCCTCGTAGGTGGCGCCCGCCGCGACCGTGTCCGGGTCGAAGACCACCAGGTCGGCGATCGCGCCGAGGTGGACGGCTCCACGGTCGGTCAGCCCCAGGCGGCGCGCGGGCCGGGAGGTGAGGTGCCGCACGCACTCCTCCAGGGTCAGGACCTCCAGCTCGCGCACGTAGTGGCCGAGGTAGCGGGGGAAGGTGCCCCAGCCGCGCGGGTGCGGCCTGTCGCCGACGAGGATGCCGTCGCTCCCCGCCGTGTGGGAGCTGTGCCGCATGATGGTACGGATGTTCTCCTCGTTGCCGACCTGGAGCAGGCACCCGCTGCGCAGCTCGTCCGCGACGAGCAGGTCGGCGTAGACCCGGCCGGGCTCCTCCCCGCGGCTCTTCGCCAGGTCCGCGACGGCCGACCCCACCGCCCAGGACAGCGACGGGTCCGCGACGCCGGTGACCACGATCGCGGACCAGTCCATCGGAACGCCGTGGTTGCCGTCGGTCCCCTCCACCTCGATCTCGTGCAGGATCCGCGCGCGTGTGGGCCCGTCGCGCAGCCGCTCCAGCGTGGCGGCGGTGCCGCCCGCCTGCGCCCAGCTCGGCAACGGGGCGCCCAGGTAGGTGGCGCCGGCCTGGTAGGGGTAGCTGTCCAGGGTGACGTCGAGGCCGTAGCGGACGGTGGCCTCGTCGATGGCGTCGAGCACCTCCGGCGCGCGGCCGCGGTTGATCGGGAAGTTGACGTGGCAGTGCGCCAGGTGCAGCGGGACGTGGGCGCGGCGGGCGACGTCCAGGCACTCCTGGTAGGACTCCACGACCCGGGTGCCGTAGTTGCGGTGGTGGGGGCAGTAGTAGCCGCCCCCGGCGCGCACCGGCGCCAGGAGGTCGACGATCTCGTCGTCGGTCGCGTACATCCCGGGCGTGTAGGTGAGCCCCGTGGACAGCCCGTGCGCACCGTCGGCCATCCCCTCGGCGATCATCGCCCGCATGCGCGCCGTCTCGGCCTCCGTGGGCGGCCGGTCCTGGCCGCCCACCACCGCCATGCGCACGTTGCCGTGCGGCACGAGGCAGGCGGCGTTGACGGCCGCGCCCCGGTCGACACGGTCCAGGTACTCGCCGACACCGCGCCAGGCGTGGTCGAGGTCGGGGGTGCCGTTCCAGCCCGCGATCTGGGTGCGGATCTCGTCCACGGTGCCGTCGGTGACGGGCGCGTAGCCGAGGCCGTCCTGGCCGAGGACCTCCAGCGTGACGCCCTGGAGCGTCTTGGCCTCGTGCGCGGGGTCGGCGAGGATGGCCAGGTCGGAGTGGGCGTGCATGTCGATGAAGCCGGGCGCGACGACCAGCCCGCCCACGTCCACGGTCTCGCCGGTGCTCCGTGCGCGTCCGGGCGGCGCGATGTGGCTGACGCGGCCGTCCCGCAGGACGAGGTCGGCACGGCGGGCGGGGCCCCCGGTGCCGTCCACCACGCGGCCGCCGGTGAGTACGGTCTCGGGCTGCACGGTTCCTCCGTTCGGGCCGCGACCGGCCGGATTCGGTGTGACCCAAGATACGCCGCGGACCGGTCACGCACAGGGCTTCGGGTACGTCGGACACCGATTTCCCACTCCTGGCCGGCCTCAGGCCGGGTCGCGGCGGACGCGCAGCACCGCGTCGTGGACCTCGTAGACCCTGCCGTCGAGGGTCTGGGAGTTCGGGCGCGCCTCGCCGACGACCACCGACCAGCCCGTGTCCGGCAGCAGGGCGACGAGGTCCTCGGCGGTGTAGAACATCTCCGGGTACGGCGGCCTCGGCACGTGGTTCGCCACGTCGGCCGGGTGGTGGCCCACGATCAGCAGGTGTCCGCCGGGCGCCACCGCGGCGGCCAGCGCGCCGACGAGCCGGGCCATGGGCTCCGGGCGCAGGTGCATGAACTGCGCGGACACCAGGTCGAAGGCGGCCTCGGGCGGGGCCCATCCGGTCAGGTCCGCCTGCCGCCAGGTGATCCGGTCGGCGACCGCGTCCCCGCGTTCGCGGGCGTGGGCCGCGGCCCGCTCCAGCGCCACGGTCGAGATGTCGACCGCGGTCACCCGCCATCCGCGCTCGGCCAGCCAGACGCTGTCGGCGCCCTCACCGCTGCCCACGTCCAGGGCGCGGCCGGGCGCCAGGTCCGCCGCCTCCGCCACCAGCTGGCGGTTGGGCCTGCCGCTCCAGACCCGGTCCTTGGTCCGGTAGCGCTCGTTCCAGAAGTCCGCGCCCATCTCCTCCGGCAGGCTGTGCGCGTGGGACCCGGTGTTCTCGTGGTGCATCTCGACCACCTCCACGCACCACTCTCCCCGCGGGCCCCGGATCCGGCGAGCGGGCTTGCCGGACCGGCAAACGGTCAGTCCTCGCCGGTGGGACCGAACTCGGCCAGGCACAGGTCGAGCATGGCCTCGATCCGGTCGGTGAGCTGGGACCGCTCGTGCGCCCGCAGGGCCGTGCCGCCCTCGATGAGGCGGACCCTGGTCAGGCCGAGCATGACCGCCGCCACCAGGGAGGCGTGGACGGACGCGTTCTCCCGGCCCAGGTAGGCGGTGAGGGGGTCGAGCATGGCGGTCTTGAGGCGCCCCTGGTAGACGGCCTGGAGGTCGGGGTCCCCGGCGGAGTCGTCCAGCGCCCGCTGCAGCGGGGTCCCCTCGCCGTACAGGCGGCTCACGGCGTGCTCGGCGAGGCGGCGGCTGAGGGTGGCGGGGTCCCCCTCGATCAGTCCGGGGAAGACGCCGTCCTCGCGCAGGATCTCGGCCAACAGGCCGCTCTTGGCGCCGAAGTACCGGTTGATGAGCGCCACGTTGACGCCCGCGTGCGAGGCGATCTTGCGGGAGGAGACCGCGCCGTACCCCTCGTCGGTGAACAGCTCCTTCGCGCTGGCCAGGATGCGGGCGCGCGTGACCGCACGGCCGCGCGTGGGCACCGCGCCGCCTCCGGTTCGCTCCGGACGGTCCATCTGAACACCCCTCGGCGGCCGTGATCTGGCTTTCAGGATTCCAGGTTGACACCCGCGAACACCGAACGCCTACCGAAACGGGCAGACAGATACCGATTTGACAGAGTCAACAGCGTTTACATATACCTGTGTGAGGACGTCGCCCCCGGCCCTGCGCCGCGGGGCTTTTCGCGCGTCCAGGATCGGGGGACCAGTGGAGCAGTCGACTCACCGGAAGGGACGCACCGGAGGGCCCGTCGCGGACGCCCCGCCCGAGGTCCGGGACCAGGACCGGGACCACGCGTCCCCGCTCCCGCTCGATCCGACGGCCACCGCGGCCCCCGCCGACGCCGAGCCCACCGCCGAACCCGCCGCCCCCTCCCGGCGGACCGTCCGCCGGATCATGGTCGGCCTGGTGCTGGCCATGCTCACGTCGATGCTGACCAACTCGATCATCGGCACCGCCCTGCCGACGATCATGGGCGAGCTGGGCGGCCAGGACCGCCTGGCCTGGGTCGCCACCGCGGCCCTGCTCACCATGACCGCGTCGACACCGGTGTGGGGCAAGCTCTCCGACATCTGGGGGCGCAAGCTCCTCTTCCAGATCGCCCTCGGCGTCTTCATCGTGGCCTCGCTCGCCGCGGGCTTCGCACAGGACGTCAACACCCTCATCGCCGCGCGCGCCCTCCAGGGGCTGGGCGTGGGCGGCCTGGCCACACTCCCGATGATCATCCTCGGCGACGTCGTGTCCCCGCGGGAGCGCGGCCGCTACGGCGGGCTCATCGGCATGGTCTTCGGCGTGTCCACGGTCCTGGGCCCGCTGGTCGGCGGCTTCCTCGTGGACAGCCCGCTCGGCTGGCGCTGGTGCTTCCTCATCACGGTGCCGCTGGCGGTCGTGGCCTTCGCCGTCATCCAGATCATGCTCAACGTGCCCTTCGTCCCCCGCCGGGGCGTCCCCGTCGACTGGCTCGGCGCGGGGCTGATCTTCAGCGCGGCCAGTTCGATGATCGTGCTGCTGAGCCTGGGCGGCACGCAGTTCGACTGGAACTCGGTGCCGTCCTACGCCCTGGGCGCGGGCGCGCTCGTGCTGACCGTCGCGGCCGTCGCCGTGGAGCGGCGCGCCGCGGAGCCCATCATCCCCACCCGCCTGTTCCGGGACCGCACGTTCGTGCTCGCGTCGGTCGGGTCGATCGCCGTGGGCGTGATGATGTTCGGCCTCATCATCTACATGCCGCAGTACCTGCAGATGGTGCACGCCATGAGTCCCACGGTCTCCGGCATGATGACGCTGCCGCTGGTCGGGTCGTTCCTGGTCACCTCGATCGGCTCCGGGTTCGCGGTGAGCGGCTCGGGCCGCTGGCGGATCTACCCCGTGGCCGGCATGGCCCTGTGCGT
Organism: Nocardiopsis aegyptia; assembly: GCF_013410755.1. Lineage (GTDB taxonomy): Bacteria > Actinomycetota > Actinomycetes > Streptosporangiales > Streptosporangiaceae > Nocardiopsis > Nocardiopsis aegyptia. The sequence continues at coordinate 3,911,066 of NZ_JACCFS010000001.1, read as the reverse complement.
CGCGGGCTTCGCGACCCTGAGCGTGGCGCACCTGGACCCCGGGCTGACGACGGTCGTCGCCGGCCAGGCGCTCGTGGGGCTCGGCTTCGGCCTGTGCATGCAGATCCTGCTGCTGGCCACCCAGAGCGCGCTGCCCAGCGCGGACCTGGCGTCGGGCACGGGCGCGATCACGTTCTTCCGCAACCTCGGCGGCGCCACCGGCGTGGCCGCGTTCGGCGCGGTGATGGTGTCCCGCCTCAACAGCGAACTGGCGGCGGCGGCCGCGGCGGCCCGGGACCGGGTCGCGGCCGGGAACGCGGACGGGAGCGGGGGCGACGCGGGCGCGCAGGCGCTCTCCACCGGGCTGGCCGAGGCCGCGGAGTCCGCCACGGGGTCGCCGGAGCTGGTGCACTCGCTGCCGGGACCGGTGCGCGACGTCATCGTCGGCGCCTTCGACCACGCCATGCAGGGCGTGTTCGTCACCGGGATCCCGGTCGCGGTGCTCGGTCTGGTCGCCGTGGCGTTCATGAAGGGCACACCGCTGCGCGGAGGCAGGGCCGAGCCCGCCGCGGGAGCCGCGAACGCCGCGGGCGCGGACGAGGCCGCTCAGAGGTAGCGGCGGAAGCCCTCGGCCGAGTTCTCGAAGCCCAGGGCGGCGTAGAAGCGGTGCGCGCCGTGGCGGCTCTCGTGGGAGAGCAGTTCGACCTTGTAGCAGCCGGCGCGCGCCGCCCGGTCCACCGCGTCGTCCATGAGGGCCCGGCCGATGCCCCTGCCCCGGGTCAGGGGGTCGACCACCAGGTTGTCCACCACGGCCCAGGGCTGGGCGTCGTGGGTCAGGTTGGCCACCACCAGCAGATCGAGGGTGCCGATGATCTGCCCTCGCTGCTCGGCGACGAGGACCGTGCGGTCGGGATCGTTCTCCATGCGCGTCCAGGCGCGCACGGCCGCGGAGGACATGCGGACGTGCGCGCTCTGCGAGTGGTCGGCGTCGCCGAGCTCACGGAGGAGCCGCAGGATCGCGCCGAGGTCCGACCGAATGGCCGCGCGGATAATCATGGCTGACGGCATCGTAGCCGACAGCCTGCGACAAGGCGGACGTCGGCCTACAACAGACCACAAAACACCGGGGGCGGGGACTCGGTCCCCGCCCCGGATCTCCGTCGCTTCGGCGCGTGCGCCGCGCGCGCCCTACGGCTTGCGGATGACCCGCACGCCCTCATCGCTCTGGGGCTGCTGCGCGGACTGCTCGCGGTTGCCGTCCGGGCGCCGGTAGACACCGGTGATCCCGGGGTCCCCGCCCTCGTCCTCGCCGCCGGTCGCCGGTCGGCCCTGCTGACCCTGCTGCCCCTGGGGGCCCTGCTGCGGCTTCTGGGGCTGCTGCGGGGAGTGCGACTGCTGCGGACCGGACTGCGGAGGAGTCTGCGGTCCGGACGGCTGCCGGCCCGGAGCGGGACCCGCGACACGGCCGCCCTGCGGCGGAGCGGCCTTGGCGTCGCCGCCCTGGGGCGCGTCCGGCTTCGGCTGCTCCTGGCCGGCCGACTCGGGCCTGGCCACCGGCTTGATGCGCACGGTCGCCTCGTCCGGCTCCTGCGGCACCGGAGGCAGCTTGGTGGTGGCCTCCTCCTTCGCCGCCGGCTCGGGCTTGGCGGCGGGCTTGGCGGGCTCCGCCGCCGTGGCCCCCGGCCTGCCGGGCCCGGACGCGGCGGGGCCCTGGGCCGGAGCGGGCGCCGGAGCCTCGGCCACGGCCTCCTCGCGGGACAGCCCGGTCTCCAGCGCGCCGGCCTTGTCCTCCGCGGTGACCAGGTCCGCCAGCGTGGAGTGCATGTCCTTCAGGCGGCGCAGCGCCTCGGCGTGCGTGGCCGTGAGCGTGGCGAGCCTGCGGTCGGCCGTGTCGTGGATCTTCTTGGCCCGCGCCTCTGCCTCGTTCAGGCGGCGGTCGCCCTCGGCCTTGGCCTGCTCGCGGAGCTGGTCGGTCTCCTTCTTGGCGCTGGAGACCATCTGGTTGGCCTCCTCGCGCGCGGAGGCCACGATCCGCTCGGCGTGCTGTTCGGCGTCCTTGCGGAGCTTGGCGATCTCCTCCTGGGCCTTCTGCTCCATCTCCTTGACCTCGGCGGCGACCTTGGAGCGACGCTCCTGGGCCTCCTCCTCGGTGATCCGGAGGATCTCGGCCATGCGCTCGCTGATCTGCTCGTGCTCAGGCTTGACCTGGGCCTTCTCCTGAGCGATCGCCAGATCGCGCTTGTACTGCTCCCGCTCGTCGTCCATGCGCTGCAGGCGCTCGCGCATGTCCTTGAACTGGTTGTCCATACGGACGTAGTAGTCGTCGACGTGCGCCTTGTCGTAGCCGCCCTTGCGCACTGTCGGGAACCTGTCTTGCTGCAGTCCGCCGCCCGGCAACATATCGCTCATGTGCCTTTCTTGTCCTTAACACCGTTTGACTGCACGTCGCAGAAGGTGAGAATTGCCCCGTACCCATTTGTCACTGGAACACCCACGGGCTCCAGCAAAGCGTTGACCGCACGCGGGTGTCCATTTCGCTACTCGCCCGCGTCCAGTGGGGGTGCTGGTCGCGCGGGCGCCACACCGTGACACCGTCCGAACGACCAAGGTAGGCACGCACGGCGTCGCGGCGTCAAGAGGCCGCGTGGGTGGTTCGCCGTGCGGACCCCGGTCACGTTCTTACTAAGGTATGCGCGATCATCCCCGTACGGGGGCGGACCGGTCAACTTCCCGTGGGTCCCACCGGCCCCGGAGACCGCGAACACACGGAGGCGACGCATGAACGACCACGCATCGGGGAGCGCGGCGAACGATTCCCGCGGCAGCGGAGCGTGGGGACCGCGGATCGGCGGCGCGCCGTTCGGGGACCCGGAGATCCACTCCACCGCCTGGATCGCGCCCGGGGCCGTCGTGGTCGGCCGCGTGCGGCTGGGCGCGCGGAGCAGCGTGTGGTACGGGTCGGTGCTGCGCGCCGACACCGAGGACATCATCGTCGGTGAGAAGGTCAACATCCAGGACCAGTGCGGTATGCACGCCGACCCGGGGCAGCCCGCGATCCTGCACGACCACGTGAGCCTGGGCCACAAGGCCATGGTGCACGGCGCGGTCGTGGAGGAGGGCGCCCTCATCGGCATCGGCGCGATCGTCCTGGGCGGCGCGCGGGTCGGCAAGGGCGCGCTGGTCGCGGCGGGCTCGCTGGTGCCCCCGGGCAAGACCGTCCCCCCGGGCACCCTGTGGGCGGGCGTGCCCGGCAAGGTGATCCGGGACCTCAACGACGACGACCGCCTGGTCCTGGAGCACACGCCGACCCACTACGCCGATCTGGCGGACCGGCACCGGGAGGTCGACTGGCGCTGACGGCGGATCCCGCCCCGGGAGCGGCCGCGCCTCCGGACCGGCGGCGCGTTCCCGCCGCTCAGGGGCCCGAAAGCACCGGTCCACCCGGTCGCTCGAACGCTCCTGGCTAACCCGGGTGAGGCCGGGACTGGTCCTCCTGGGTCATGCGGACGCGCCGCACCGCCGCGTAGCCTGGGACACCTGGCGTCCCGTGGACCGGTATCCGTCGCATCCGGCCCGTCCCCGTTCGTTCCGGGGCGCCGACCCGCTCACGCGACGCTGTTCCACCGTCCGGTGAGCGCGGCTCACCGAACGGCACAGACGCCCTTGGCTCCCTCGCCCGGGCGGGCCAGGGACCTGACCAGACATCAGGGGAGGTGAGACCCGGTGGCGCTGTCCGGTGGGCGGATCCGCCCCGCCCCACCCCCTCTCCAGCGTGCGTTCCGGAGTACCCCCGGGAGGACCCGATGACCAACGGCGTTCCCCCACATCACCGCCTGTCCCTGCACGACCACGTCGCCCTGGACGAGATCGAGCTCTACGCGGAGGTCCTCATCGCCGTGGCCGACGCCGACCGTCCGCTGCGCCCGGCCGAGATCGACCAGGTGCTGGGCCTGGCGCCCGCGCCACCGCCCGCACGCGCCGCCGCGGCGACGGACACGGCGCCCTCCGGCCGTGGCGACGAGCCCACCAGGCCGCCGGGTCCGAGCGGCCCCACCGGTCCGCCCTCGCGCATGCCGGGCAGGGGCCCCGATCCGGCTCCACCCCCGCCCGACGAGCGGGAGTCCGACACCACCGCCCCGCCGCGGGGTTCGGCCCTGGTGCCGGAACCGCGGCCCCTGCCCGCTCCCCTGCCGGCCCCCGGCCTGCCCTGGACCGTGCGCCCGCTCGCCTACGAAGTGCCGCTCCCGTCCGCACCGGCACCACCGCCGACGGCCCTCTGGGCGCACTAGGGAGCACCGCGCGGCATCGCGGGCCCGTTCACGCGGGAGCCGACAGGCGCTCCCTAGCGGCCGGGGCGTCAGGAGAGCGTCAGTTCCGCCGCCGTCGCCGAGTCCTGTTCCGGCCACGGTGCGCACGCTGCGCGGCGGGCGCCGCCGGGTAGTCACTCCTGTGGGGGCGCGTGCACGCGCCCCGCGAGACGAACGGCCTCCCAGGAGCGGTACATGGACGAGTCGGACACGCGGGAGCGGCGGGACGCCCCGGGGAGAGCGGCGCCCGGCGGAGCGGTGCGCGGTGTCGACGCGAGCGAGCCCGCGCGGCGGGTCACGCGGACGGTCGCGCTGGTGGTGACCTTCCTCTTCCTCGTGGTCACCGCGGGCGGCGTCGGCTGGTTCCTCTCCGAGGGCGGACCACTGTCGGGCACCGGGTCCGACGAGCCGGACGCCGGCGCGGAGGCGGCCTCGACGCGCGAGTCCTCCGACGCGACCGGCGGCGACGGGTCGGCCGCCCCGGTGACCGTGGGCGGTGACGGTCTCGCCTACACCCTCCCGGGCCGGGGATGGCACCGGCTCGACGCCGGCGACGTCCCCGAGGAGTACACCTCGTACGCGGTCCACGGCTCCGACGACGACCCCGACGCCCTCATCGTCACGGGCACGCGGGAACTCAACGCCGTCGAACCCCTGGCGGCGGCCGGCACGCGGCTGGCGCTGGAGGCCGCGGGTCCGCTGCTGACGGGCGGCGGCACCCCGTGGGCCGAGCCCTCGGGAGAGCGGGAGGTGGACGGCTCCCCGGCGATCGGGGTGTCCGTGGGTACCGACGGCGACGAGGGCGTCTACGGCCGCTTCCTGCTCGTGGAGACCGGCGACGGCACCGCGGCGTTCATGCTGGGAGTCAACACCGCCGGCGGCGACGAGGCGACCGCGCACATCGACGCCGCCTTCGCCTCGGTCGGCGCCCGCTGACCCCTCGCGGCGTCAGCCGCGCGGGTCCGCCGCCGCGGCGCTCCCGGCGTTCCGGCGCAACCGGTCCCTCAGAGCGGGGGAAGCGGGTTCCGCGAGCGGGATGATGGCGCGGAGCAGGAAGCCGTGGTCGCCGGTGCGGGCCGCGGAGAGCGCTCCCCCGCCCATGGCCACGCGTTCGGACAGGCCCGAGAGGCCGTTGCCGGAGGACAGGCCGTCCTCCTTGTCCGGGCCCCGTACCTTGTCGTTGTACACCTCCACCACCAGCGCCTCGCGTTCCATCGACGCGTCCCTGGTGACGGAGAAGCCGATCCTGCACTCCGAGGCGTCACTGTGCCGCAGCACGTTCGTGCCGCCCTCGCGCACCACCCACGCCGCCAGCCCGGCCTTGTCGCCCGGGACCTCCAAGCCCTCCAGGCCGGTCACGGTGACGTCGGTCCCGTTGGCCCGCAGCACCTCGCGCACCGAGCCCACCTCGGTGGGCAGGTCCACCTCCCGGTAGCCGTTGACCGCCGACCGCACCTGCTGGAGGGCCCGCCGGGCGAGGTCCTGCACCTCGGCCATCTCGGCGACCGCCCGCTCCGGGGCGCGGTCCACCAGCCGGCCCGCCAGCTCGGCCTTGACCGCGAGCGCGGACAGGCTGTGCCCCAGCAGGTCGTGCATGTCGCGCGCGAACCGCAGGCGCTCCTCGCTCACGGCGAGCTGGGCGCGCGCCTTCTGGCCGTTGATCGCGTCCCGCGTCAGGTCCCACAACCAGATCGTCATGAGAAAACCGGCCGCCAGGAACACCGCCCAGACCATGGTCCCCACCCACACCGCGGCGTAGAGACCGACGTTGACGTCCCCGGGGACGAGCGGCGTCAGGAGCCATGGCGTGACCAGGAGGACGGCGGTGACCACGGCGGACCGCCTGCGCGACCCGACGAAGACGCCGATGCACCACCAGGTCCCGAGAGTGAACATCATGCTGAAGGGACTCTGGATCAGCGCGGCGCAGAGCAGTGTCAGGGCGAGCGAGACCCAGTACTTCCACGAAGAGGCGTCGCCCGTGACGCCATCGACCCCGATCCGCTCCCTGATCAGGAAGATGAGCAGCACGGCGACCGGGAGCGCGACGACCGTCGCCACCGCCGAGCGCCAGAACGACCAGTCCTGACCCGTGGAGAGCACCAGGTCCATGGTCGGCCAGGACAGCAGTGTCAGGGGCACCAGGCTCATCGACACGATGACGAGCCGCCGCGAGACGCGGAGTTTGCGGCTGTTCCGCCCGGAGGGGTCGGTGCCGGCCACCGCCTCGTCCTCGTTCACGCGGGCTCCCTTCGTTGATCGCCCCCGGCCCGTCCCGGTGCCCGAGGGCTCCGCGCGCGACCGCCCGACGAGCGTAGTCGAGGACGCGGTCGCGTTCGGCGCGCTCGCGTCCGGAGCGGTCGCGCGCCGCGCCGTCACGGCTGACGCGGGTCCCACCGGAAGAACCGCCGCACCGCGAGGGCCGAGACCGCGATCCAGGCGAGCATGATCCCGATCGAGGGCAGGGCCGCGATCCACAGGTCGAGGAAGCCCTTCGGCTCGGCGCCCGCCGCGCCGCCGAACACGTCGTAGCCGGTGTAGGCGGCCTGCACGAGCTCGCCCGGGGGCACGGACGGGATCAGGCTGAAGAACTGCCGGGCGCCCTCGGGCAGCGCCTCCAGCGGGATGATGCCGCCGCCCGCGAAGATGAGGATCAGCATCGGCACCATGACCGCCAGCTGCGCGCTCTCGGCGTTGCGCGCCAGCGGCGTCACGAGCAGGCCCATGAGCGAGAACGCGACGCTGCCCAGGAGGATGGCGACGAGCAGCATCAGCGGGTCGCGCGGCAGTGTCCCGTTCGGCATGGCGGCGATGAACCCGCCGATGATCAGCGCGATCGCCAGGGAGAAGACCGCCACCACCCCGATGACGCCGCCGAAGATCACCGGTTGGCTCACGCCGCTGACGCGGAACCGCTTGAGCGCCAGGGACTCGCGCCGGGCGGTGAACACGTTCGAGGCGTGGCCCATCCCGAGGATGAGGCTGATGGAGCCGATGGAGCTGAGCATGGCCATCTCGCCCAGGCCGAAACCGGGGACGACCTCGTCGTCCGGCAGTTGCAGGGCCATGAAGCTGAAGAAGAGCGGGAGGGCCAGGAACATCCAGGCGGTCTTGTAGCGGACGAAGAGGGTGAACTCCATGCGGGTCAGGCGCAGGAGCTGCCTGGCCGTTCCTGGGGCCCGGCGGGCCGACCGGGTCTCGGCCGGACGCGTGGTGGTCGTGTTCATCGTGGTCTCCTCAGGGCTCGGTGGGGGCGGGGGCCGGGGCCGGGTCAGCCGACGAGGTCGGCGGCGCCGTCGGCGACCCGGAGGAAGACGTCCTCCAGGGAGGCGCCGCGCACCTGGAGGCGGCGCAGCACCGTGCGGCGGTCGCCGGCCCAGGCCATGAGCGCGGCGAGCGCGTGGTGCGCGCGCTCGGCCATGTCGCCCTCGGTGACGGTGTAGGTCGCCCAGAGCTCCTGGCCGTGGGTCTCCACGACCGGGTCGGCTCCCAGCACGGCGGGCAGGTCGCCCGTGCTCACCTCGTCCGGGACCACGAAGCTCACCCGGTCGCCCCATCCGGCCAGGACGTCCTGGAGCACGCCCTCCACGCGGATCTCGCCGCGGTGCATGATCGCGAGCCGGTCGGCGAGCCGCTCGGCCTCCTCCAGGTAGTGGGTGGTGAGCAGGACGGCCGTCCCGTCCCGCTTGAGCCCCTGGATGATCCGCCAGGTCTCGATGCGGCCCTCGGCGTCCATCCCGGTGGTGGGTTCGTCGAGGTAGAGGACCTCGGGCCGGGTGAGCAGGGCCAGCGCCAGGTCCAGGCGGCGCTTCTGGCCGCCGGAGAGCTGCCGGACGGCGACGCGGGACTTGTCGGTGAGGCCGACCAGGTCCAGGACCTCGGCGACGGGGCGCGGGTCGGCCGCCAGGTCGTGGGCCACGGACATGGTCTCCTGGACGCTGAGGTCCTCCAGGAGCCCGCTGCCCTGCAGGACGGCGTTGGTGCGCTCGCGGACGCCGGCGGGCTGGCCGAAGGGGTCCTGACCGAAGACGCGGACCGTGCCCGCGCTGGGCCGGCGGAAGCCCTCCAGGGTCTCGATCGTGGTGGTCTTGCCGGCGCCGTTCGTGCCGAGGAGCGCGAACAGCTCACCGGGGCGGATCTCGAAGGAGACGCCCTTGACCGCTTCGAAGGAGCCGTAGCGCTGGTGCAGGCCGCGCACCACGACGGCCGCGCCGTCGTCGTCGGCGCGGGGGGCGTCCTGGGCCTGGTCTCTGTCGTCCGTCGTCGTCATGTCCCCAGGTTCCCGGACAGGGCTCCCGGCCGACAGACACCGCTGTCACCGCCTTCACCAGCGCGAGTACCGGACCGACCGCTGACAAATGTCATGGTGGCCCGATGTCACGTTCCGGGCGCGGGAAGCCTCTCAGGGGGTGATCGCACGAAGGAGGTTCCCGATGTCCGACGCAGGAACCGCGCCCGATCCGCACTCGCACCCCGGCCGCGCCTCGGACGAGGCCACCGAGGTGTACGTGCGGCACAGGGAGCTGCTCTTCTCCATCGTCTACGGCATGCTCGGCACCGTCGCCGACACCGAGGACGTGCTCCAGGAGGCCTGGCTGTCCTGGGCCGCCCGCTGCCGCGACGGTGCCGCGCGCCCCGTCGACCACCCGCGCGGCTACCTCGTGCGGGTCGCCGTCAACCAGGCCCTGGCCCGCCAGGAGGCGGTCCGCCGCCGCAAGGAGGCCTACCTCGGCCCCTGGCTGCCCGAGCCCCTCGTCACCGAGGAGGACGCCTCGGAGCCGGCGCTGCGCGCGGAGTCGGTCTCCGTCGCACTGCTCGTGGTCCTGGAGTCGCTCTCGCCCCTGGAGCGGGCGGTGTTCGTCCTGCACGAGGTGTTCGGCTACGCCCACACGGAGATCGCGGGCATGCTCGGCCGCACTCCCGCCGCGGTGCGCCAGCTCGGCCACCGCGCCCGGCGGCACGTGCGCGCACGGCGCCCCCGGTACCGGAGCGATCCCGAGGTCCAGCGGCGGGTCACCGAGCGCTTCGTCGCCGCCACGACCGACGGCGACCTGGCCGCGCTGCTGGAGCTGCTGGCCCCCGACGTCACGATGTGGAACGACGGCGGCGGCAAGGTGCCCAGGGCCAGCCGCCGCCCGCTGTACGGCAGCGACAAGGTGGCGCGCTTCCTTGTCGGCGTGGCCCGTGGCGGAACCGAGCGCGACGGGGGCCGCTTCGGGGCGCACTACCGCACGATCAACGGCACACCGTCCGCGGTGCTCACGCGCGGTGGGGCGCTCTTCGGGGTGATGGTCCTGGAGCTGACACCCGAAGGGGACCGCGTCCGCGCGGTCTACACCGTCGCCAACCCCGACAAGCTCGCCCACGTCCGCGGCGCCGAGGCGGGACGGACCGCGCTCCCCGACCACTCCGACCACCACGACCACCCCAGGAGCCGACCGTGACCACGACACCCGATCCCACGGCGGCCCGGCTCTCCGTGGGCGAGACCATCGCCCCGCGCGAGCCGGCCGACATCCGCGGCGAAACGGTTCCACTGCCGGACCCGGAACGCCTCGTCCACCTGCAGTTCCGCCGCTTCGCCGGCTGCCCCGTCTGCAACGTGCACCTGCGGTCGCTGGCCCTTCGGCACGACGAGATCAGGGCCGCCGGGGTCCGCGAGGTCGCGGTGTTCCACTCGTCCGTGCGGGACATGCTCCCGTACCAGGGCGACCTGCCCTTCGACGCCGTGGCCGACCCCGGGCGGGAGCTGTACGCGGCGTTCGGAGTCGGGCGGAGCGTCCGGGCGCTGCTGCACCCGAAGGCGTTCACCTCGCCGCTGCGGCCGAGCAGCTGGTCCGCGTACATGAAGGGCGTGCGCAACGGGGCCCGGCTCACCGGGTCGCCCGACGGCACCGACCCCATCGGCCTGCCGGCGGACTTCCTCATCGGTCCGGAGGGCCGCGTCCGGGCGCTCAGGTACGGCGCGCACGCGGCCGACCAGTGGTCGGTGGACGAGCTCCTGGCGCTGGCGGCGGAGGCGCGCGCCTGACCACGGCCCTCGCGTCCGGACCGTCGATCCGGTATCAAGGCCCTCGACCGCACCGCCGACCGGAGGGCTTTCCCCGTGCCAACACCGTCCGTGCCCGCCCACCCGCCCCGGGCCGCCGGCGACACCGGCCCCGCCGCCGCGGGGAGGCCCGCGTGTTCGACCTGATCGTCACGTCCGTCGGCGTGGCCGCGGGAGTGACCGTCGTGATCGCCGCCCGGCAGGGGTCCAAGGCGCACGCGGCGCTCTCCGCGCGGCTCGCGCGCGGCGAGGTCTCGCGGGCGGAGGCCGACCGCGCCCGCCTGCGCCTGCACCTGCGGAGCCGGAACCTCGGCCGGACCACCACGGGGGTCGTCCTGGCGCTGCTGGCCGCCGTCCTGGCTCACGCGGCCGTGGTCGGCGGCTGGGACGGCCGCGCGCTGTACTACGTGGTCCTGCTCTCCGTCCTCACCGTGTGGTGCGTGGCCGGGCTGCGCCAGTCCGAACGGCTGGTCGACGAGGCGCGGCGCGGGGACGGGTCCTAGGCCGGTACGCAGGGCGGGGACGGGACGCGTCCCCGGAGCGCCCGGAACACGCGGCGGGGCCGGTCCGAAGGTTCGGACCGGCCCCGCCTGACGTACCGCGGATCAGGCCTCGGCCTTCTCCTTCTCACCCTTGACCGAGCGCAGCAGGAGCTGGGAGACGTCCACGACCTCCAGCGACTCCTTGGCCTCGCCCTGCGACTTCTTCTCGTTGATCGCGTCGCCGAGCATGACCTGGCAGAACGGGCACGCGGTGGAGACGGTGTCCGGGTTGGTGGTCAGCGCCTCGTCCACCCGCTCGGTGTTGATGCGCTTGCCGATCCGCTCCTCCATCCACATGCGCGCGCCGCCGGCGCCGCAGCAGAAGCCCCGCTCCTTGTGGCGGTGCATCTCCTGCGTCTTGACGCCGGGAACCTTGGCCATGATGTCGCGCGGCGGCGTGTACACCTTGTTGTGGCGGCCGAGGAAGCACGGGTCGTGGTAGGTGATGTTCTCGTCGATGTTCTCGACCGGGATCAGCTTGCCCTCGTCCACCAGCTTGGCCAGGAGCTGGCTGTGGTGGACCACCTCGTAGGTGCCGCCGAGCTGCGGGTACTCGTTGGCGAGCGTGTTGAAGCAGTGCGGGCAGCTCGCCACGATCTTGGTGACGCCGGCCTCGTTGAGGGTCTCCACGTTCTGCTGGGCGAGCATCTGGAAGACGTACTCCATGCCCAGGCGGCGCGCGGGGTCACCCGTGCAGGCCTCCATGCCGCCCAGGACGGCGAACTTCACGCCCGCGATGTCCAGCAGCTCCGCGATGGCCTTCGTGGTCTTCTTGGCGCGGTCCTCCAGGGCGCCGGCGCAGCCGACCCAGAACAGGTACTCGGTCTCCGGCGACAGCTTGTCGTCGACGACCTCGACCTCGACCGGGTTCTCCTGCTCGGCCAGCTCCTGGATCCAGTCCATCCTCTTGTCCTCGGCCATGCCCCACGGGTTGGCCTTGTTCTCGAGGTTCTTCAGGAGGGTGTTGGCCTCGGACGGGAAGTTGGACTCGACCATGACCTGGTAGCGGCGCATGTCGAGGATGTGGTCGATGTGTTCGATGTCGACCGGGCACTGCTCGACGCAGGCACCGCAGTTGGTGCAGGCCCACAGCTCGTCCGGGTGGATGACGCCACCCTCCTCCTCGGTGCCGACGAGCGGCTTGTTGAGGAGGGCGAGGACGTCGACGCCCGCGTGGCTCTCGTCGGGCTTCTCGGCGAGGGTCTCCTCGGTGATGCCCTTGAGCAGGTACGGGGCCTTCTCGTAGGCGTGCTGCTGCAGGTCGAGGATGACCTTCTTCGGCGAGAGCGGCTTACCGGTGTTCCACGCCGGGCACTGCGACTGGCAGCGGCCGCACTCGGTGCAGCTGCTGAAGTCGAGCAGGCCCTTCCAGGTGAAGTCCTCGATCTTGCCGGCGCCGAACGGGTCCTCGTCGGGGTCGGCCTCCTCGAAGTCGAGGGGCTTGGTGCCGCTCTTGTCCATCATCTGCTTGGCGGCGCCGTGCGACGGGGCGCCGTCGGCCTTGCGCTTGAAGTAGATGTTGACGGGCGCGATGAAGCGGTGCCAGCCGATGCCCATGGTGAGCTTGGACGCCAGCACCATGAAGAACATGTAGCTGATGACCAGCTTGAAGGCGGCGATCCAGGCGATCGCGGGTTCGGCGACGGCCGCGTCGCCCGGCAGGAACGAGCCGACGGCGTGCGAGATCGGGGTGGCCCAGACCGGGAACGGGAAGTCGCCCAGGGCGGCCTTGAAGCCGCGGATCGCGAAGATCGCGATGAGCAGGCCGATGATGTAGGCCTCGACGTAGTACGCCGTCCAGTGCTTGGAGTGCATGAAGCGGGACGCGCGGCCGATCCGCTTCGGGCTGTTGAGCAGCCGGTAGCCGGTCAGGCCGAGGATGCCGACGAGGCTGGCCCCGGCGATGATCTCGATGGCCAGGCCGTAGATCGTCCAGTCGTGGATGATCGGCAGGTGGAAGTGCGGGTCGAAGACCTCGCCCTGGGCCTCGATGACGGTGAAGACCAGCAGGGGGAACGACACCATCACGAACCAGTGGGCCACACCGATCCACGGGCGCTTGAGCATGCGGCCGTGACCGATGATCTCGATGAGCGTCATCGTGAGCCGCTGGCCGAACGGCCCCTTGCGTTCCGGCTCCACCGGACGGCCGATGCCCACTGTCCGCACGATCTGGCGAAGGGCCAGACCGAACATGGTGAACGCGACCACGGCGAAGACCGAGGTGATGATGCCCAGTGTCAGGTACAGCATCGTCCGTGGCCTCCCATCCTGCTTCGTCGTCCGGTGCGCCACACACCGGCGGTCGAGACATATGTTACTAGCGAGTAATGGCGCAGTCGTCATCGGCCACCGCATGCGCGGCCATCAACGCTAGCCAGCGCCCTCGCAACGAAATCACGCGGGTACACCCGAGTTGACTCCGAACACACCCCACACACCTATGTGTAGCGGACGCACGGGGCGGAACGACGCACGCGGGCATCGGTGATGCCACCGGTCGGGGGCACCCTGACCCGCCCCTGAGACGCCCCTGGTCTTCGGGTCAAGGATCACCCCGGGTTCTCCCATCTTCCTGGTGAAGGACCCGCAGGCCGGGAACATCCCCGCCCGGCCGTCCGTTGTCAGGGCGTAGGAACAAACGTGAGTCTGGTCGACTCAACTGACTTGACAGCTTCCGCCGGGCGAAGCAAACTTGTGCCCGTAAGACTCAACTTTGACGGAGGTAGCAACCATGGCACGTGCGGTCGGAATCGACCTCGGTACGACGAACTCGTGTGTCGCGGTCCTGGAAGGCGGCGAGCCCACGGTCATCGCCAACGCCGAGGGCGCCCGCACCACCCCGTCCGTCGTGGCCTTCGCGAAGAACGGTGAGGTCCTGGTAGGCGAGGTGGCCAAGCGCCAGGCCGTCACCAACGTCGACCGGACCATCCGCTCGGTCAAGCGCCACATCGGCACCGACTGGAAGCAGCGGATCGACGACAAGGACTTCAACTCCCAGCAGATCAGCGCCTTCGTCCTGCAGAAGCTCAAGCGCGACGCCGAGGCCTACCTCGGTGAGGACGTGACCGACGCGGTCATCACCGTCCCCGCCTACTTCAGCGACTCCCAGCGCCAGGCCACCAAGGAGGCCGGCACGATCGCGGGCCTCAACGTCCTGCGCATCATCAACGAGCCGACCTCGGCCGCGCTGGCCTACCACCTGGAGAAGGAGGACGAGGCCACCATCCTGGTCTACGACCTCGGTGGCGGCACCTTCGACGTCTCCCTCCTGGAGGTCGGTGACGGCGTCGTGGAGGTCAAGGCGACCAACGGCGACAACCACCTGGGCGGCGACGACTGGGACCAGGCGATCGTCGACTGGCTCGTCGAGCGCTTCAAGAACGCCAACGGCGTGGACCTGTCCAAGGACAAGATGGCCCTCCAGCGCCTGCGCGAGGCCGCGGAGAAGACCAAGATCGAGCTGTCCAGCTCCAGCGAGTCGAGCATCAACCTGCCCTACATCACGGCCTCGGCCGAGGGCCCGCTGCACATGGACGAGAAGCTCACCCGCGCCGAGTTCCAGCGCCTGACCTCCGACCTGGTCGAGCGGACCAAGACGCCGTTCCAGCAGGTCATGAAGGACGCCGGGATCAGCCTCGACCAGATCGACCACGTGGTCCTGGTCGGCGGTTCGACCCGTATGCCCGCCATCGCCGACCTGGTCAAGGAGATGACCGGCGGCAAGGAGCCCAACAAGGGCGTCAACCCGGACGAGGTCGTGGCCATCGGTGCCGCGCTCCAGGCCGGTGTGCTCAAGGGCGAGGTCAAGGACGTCCTGCTGCTGGACGTCACCCCGCTCTCGCTGGGCATCGAGACCAAGGGCGGCGTGTTCACCAAGCTCATCGAGCGGAACACGACCATCCCGACCAAGCGCTCAGAGATCTTCACGACGGCCGACGACAACCAGCCGTCCGTGCAGATCCAGGTGTACCAGGGTGAGCGCGACATCGCCCAGTACAACAAGAAGCTGGGCGTCTTCGACCTGACCGGTCTGCCCCCGGCGCCGCGCGGCGTCCCGCAGATCGAGGTCGCCTTCGACATCGACGCCAACGGCATCGTCAGCGTCACCGCGAAGGACCTGGGCACCGGCAAGGAGCAGTCCGTCACCATCTCCGGTGGTTCGGCGATGTCCAAGGACGACATCGACAAGATGGTCCGCGACGCCGAGCAGTACGCCGAGGAGGACCGCAAGCGCCGCGAGGAGGCCGAGGTCCGCAACAACGCCGAGTCCCTCGTCTACCAGACCGAGAAGGTCATCAAGGACAACGAGGACAAGATCCCGGCGGAGGCCCGCACCGAGACCGAGTCGGCCCTCGCCGAGCTCAAGACGGCGCTGGAGGGCACCGACGTCGAGGCCATCCGCACCGCGAGCGAGAAGGTCGCGCTGGCCAGCCAGAAGATCGGTTCCGCGATCTACAGCCAGGGCCAGCAGGCCGAGGGTGACGCGGCCCAGGGCACCGAGGGCGCCCAGGCCGACGACGCCGACGTCGTGGACGCCGAGATCGTCGACGAGGACAACGGCAAGCAGTCCTGAGGCCGCTGTCCGCTGGGAGACGAGGAAGGAGGAAGCGTCGGACATGGCGCCGTCGGACAAGACGAACAACTCCGGCACCGGCGACGGTGAGGAGCACCAGGGACCGGTGATCCGCGACAACCGCCGGATCGACCCGGACACCGGTGAGGTCCGCAACCCGCAGGCCGACACCGCCGAGGAGGCGGTCGAGGCCGAGGAGGTGGACGTCTCCGAGATCCCTGACACGCCCGAGTCGGTGGTGGACGCCGTCAACGCGGACGAACGGGTGGTCGAACTCACCAACGACATCAAGCGGGTGCAGGCGGAGTACGCCAACTACCGCAAGCGCGTCGAGCGCGACCGCGTGGCGGTCCGCGAGATGGCCACCGCCCAGGTGGTCGGCGACCTGCTCCCGATCCTGGACGACGTCGGGCGCGCCCGTGAGCACGACGAGCTCACCGGCGGGTTCAAGGCGGTCGGGGAATCGCTGGAGGCCCTGGTCACCAAGCTCGGGCTGGAGAAGTACGGCGAGAAGGACGACGAGTTCGATCCGAACCTCCACGAGGCGCTCACCCTGGTGCCGGTTCCCGGTATCACCGCGCAGACGGTGATCGAGGTGTTCCAGCCCGGGTACCGCATCGGTGAGCGGATCCTGCGCCCGGCCCGTGTGGTCGTGGGCGATCCGCTGGAGGACGGCGACGAGGCCTCGGCGGAGGCCGCCGAGCCGGCCGCCGACGCCGACGGCTCCTCCGAGAGCGACGAGTCGGACAACAAGTAGGGCGTGTTCCGTGGATGCCGGCCGCCGCGCAGCAGGGTGAGTATTCGCGGAAGACGCCCAGGGGCCGCGTCCCCGCGCCGCCGCCGGGCGGCGCGGGGAGGCACGCACCGCCCGGCCGCGGCCGCCGCTCCCGTGGCGGCCGCGGCCGGAGGGCGACCCCGGCCTCCGGCGGCCCGGGGTCACGTGGAAGCATCGGACGCAACCGGCACCAGCGGGGAGAAGGCACCAGTCGATGAGCACCAAGGACTACCTGGAGAAGGACTACTACAAGGTCCTCGGAGTCTCAAAGACCGCCTCGAAGGACGAGATCAGGCAGTCCTACCGGAAGCTGGCCCGGGAGAGCCACCCCGACGCCAACACCGACGACCCCAAGGCCGAGGACCGTTTCAAGGAGATCTCCGAGGCGTACAACGTCCTCTCGGACGAGAAGCGCCGCAAGGAGTACGACGAGGCGCGCTCGCTGTTCGGCGGTGCCTACCGCCCGGGCGGCGGATCGGGCCCCGGCGGCTTCGACATGGGCGACCTGTTCGGCCAGGGAACCGGCGGCGCACCCGGCGGTGAGCGCCTGAGCGACCTGTTCGGCGGGCTGTTCGGCGGACGGGGGCGCGGTGGGACGGCGACCCGCAGCCGGCGCGGCGCCGACGTCGAGACCGAGACGACACTGAACTTCCGCGAGGCCGCGGACGGGGTCACGCGCTCCTTCCAGCTGGCCAGCGACGCGCCGTGTCCCACCTGCAAGGGCACGGGCGCCAAGGCGGGCACCGCCCCGAGGATGTGCCCCAAGTGCAGCGGCACGGGGCACGAGAACACCAACC
Source organism: Nocardiopsis aegyptia (assembly GCF_013410755.1). GTDB lineage: Bacteria > Actinomycetota > Actinomycetes > Streptosporangiales > Streptosporangiaceae > Nocardiopsis > Nocardiopsis aegyptia. The sequence goes on along the minus strand of NZ_JACCFS010000001.1, from coordinate 3,894,041 downwards.
TGGGCGGCTTCTCGCTGTCCGAGCCGTGCAGCGAGTGCAAGGGCCGCGGCCTGGTCGTCGACGACCCCTGCGTGACCTGCCACGGCAGCGGGCGCGGCAAGAGCACCCGCACCATCCAGACCCGCATCCCCGGTGGCGTCTCCGACGGCCAGCGGATCAGGATCAAGGGCAAGGGCGCGCCCGGAGAGAACGGCGGGCCGGCCGGAGACCTGTACGTCGTCGTCCATGTGAAGGAACACCCGGTGTTCGGTAGAAGCGGCGACAACATCACCATCACCGTGCCCGTGACCTTCCCCGAGGCCGCGCTCGGCTCGGAGGTGCGCATCCCCACCCTCACCGGCTTCCCGGTGACGGTGAAGATCCCGCCGGGCACGCAGAACGGCCACAAGCTGCGGGTGCGCGGCAAGGGGGCCACCCGCAAGGACGGCACCACCGGCGACATGCTCGTCACGGTGGAGGTCGCGGTTCCGAAGACGCTCAACGAGGGCGCCCGCGAGGCGCTCGAGAAGTTCCGCGCCGCCACGTCCGACCACGATCCGCGTGCCGGGCTAGAGGCGCGGGCGAAGGGTGCGTGATCGACGTGAACGACTCCTTCGGCGCTGACGCTCCGGTCTACGTCATCTCGGTGGCCGCCGAGCTGGCCGGGATGCACCCGCAGACACTGCGTCAGTACGACCGACTGGGGATCGTGTCGCCCGGCCGCGCGTCCGGCCGGGGCCGCCGCTACTCCATGCGGGACGTACAGACGCTGCGCGAGGTGCAGCGGCTGTCCCAGGAGGAGGGCATCAACCTCGCCGGGATCAAGCGGATCCTGGAACTCGGGCACGAGGTGGAGCAGCTGCGCGAGCAGGTGTTCCACCTGGCCAACGAGCTGGAGGCGGCACGCCGGGCCGTGGCGCGGCGCGGTCGCCCGACCGGTTCGGGCGGCGGCGCCGTCCGCGGCGAGCTGGTGCGCCGCACACGCGTTACGATCTTCAACACCGCCGAGCCGCCGGAGGACGATACCCGGCGCGCCGGACAGGACCGTCCCGCCGGTGAGGGCCCCGAGGCGGGCGACGGTACCGAGAACCAGGGCTGACCGAGCTCAGTGCGGGGGCACGGGGGCGCGACCGGCCATCGTTCATCACTCTGCGTCACATGACTTGTGAAAGGAGTCACCGGTGAACTACAAGCTCACCAAGAAGAGCCAGGAGGCTCTGTCGGTGGCCATCCGCCGCGCGACCACGGACGGCAGCCCGCAGGTCGAGCCCCTGCACCTGCTGGCCGCGCTCCTGGAGCAGGCCGAAGGCGTCACACGCCCCCTGCTCAAGGAGGTCGGTGCGAGCCCCGACGAGCTGAGGGACAAGGTCGAGGCCGCGATCACGGCGCTGCCCAGGGCCGCCGGGTCGACGGTCAGCTCGCCCAGCTCCTCGCGCCAGCTCATCGTGTCGATCAACACCGCCGCCCAGCGCGCGCAGCGGATGGAGGACGAGTACGTCTCCACCGAGCACCTGCTGGTGGGGCTGGCCGCCGACGGCGGTGAGGCGGCGCGCCTGCTGGAGGAGGCCGGAGCGACCCCGGACGCGCTGCTGGAGGGTTTCGAGCGCGTGCGCGGGTCGGGCAGGGTGACCTCGGAGAACCCCGAGGACACCTACCAGTCGCTGGAGAAGTTCGGGGTGGACCTCACCGAGCGCGCCCGCGAGGGCAAGGTGGACCCGGTGATCGGCCGGGACGGGGAGATCCGCCGCGTCATCCAGGTGCTGAGCCGCCGCACCAAGAACAACCCGGTGCTCATCGGCGAGCCCGGCGTGGGCAAGACCGCCGTCGTGGAGGGCCTGGCCCAGCGCATCGTGGCGGGGGACGTGCCGCAGTCGCTGGTCGGCAAGCGCCTGGTCAGCCTGGACCTGTCCGCGATGGTGGCGGGCGCCAAGTACCGGGGCGAGTTCGAGGAGCGGCTCAAGGCGGTGCTCTCGGAGATCAAGGAGTCCGAGGGCCAGGTCATCACGTTCATCGACGAGCTGCACACCATGGTGGGGGCGGGCGCCGCCGAGGGCGCGATGGACGCGGGCAACATGCTCAAGCCCATGCTGGCGCGCGGCGAGCTGCGCATGGTCGGCGCGACCACCCTGGACGAGTACCGGGAGAAGATCGAGAAGGACCCGGCGCTGGAGCGCCGGTTCCAGCAGGTCATGGTGGGCGAGCCGTCGTCCGCCGACACCATCGCCATCCTGCGCGGGCTCAAGGGGCGCTACGAGGCGCACCACAAGGTCCAGATCAACGACGCCGCACTGGTGGCCGCCGCGACGCTGTCCGACCGGTACATCACCGCGCGCTTCCTGCCGGACAAGGCGATCGACCTCATCGACGAGGCGGCGTCGCGGCTGCGGATGGAGATCGACTCCAGCCCGGTGGTGATCGACGAGCTCCAGCGCACGGTCGACCGCCTGAAGATGGAGGAGATGGCGCTCGACAAGGAGTCGGACCCGGCGAGCCGCCAGCGGCTGGATCGGCTGCGCGCCGACCTGGCCGACCGGCAGGAGCAGCTCAACGCGCTCGTGGCCCGGTGGGAGCAGGAGAAGGCCGGCCTCAACCGGGTCGGTGAGCTCAAGGGGCAGCTGGACGACCTGCGCACCCGCGCCGAGCTGGCCCAGCGCGAGGGGGACTTCGACACGGCCTCCCGCCTGATGTACGGGGAGATCCCGACGCTGGAGAAGCAGATCGAGGAGGCGTCCCAGGCGGAGGAGAACGCCGCGTCCGAGGGCACCGGCGACACGATGGTCAAGGACGAGGTCGGCGCGGACGAGGTCGCCGACGTGGTCTCGGCGTGGACCGGCATCCCGGTGGGGCGGCTGATGGAGGGCGAGACCTCCAAGCTGCTGCGCATGGAGGAGGAGCTGGGCCGCCGCCTCATCGGCCAGAAGCAGGCTGTGGCCGCGGTGTCCGACGCGGTGCGGCGGGCGCGGGCGGGGATCTCCGACCCCGACCGGCCGACGGGTTCGTTCCTGTTCCTGGGGCCCACGGGCGTGGGCAAGACGGAGCTGGCCAAGGCGCTGGCGGAGCTGCTCTTCGACGACGAGCGCGCCATCGTGCGCATCGACATGAGCGAGTACTCCGAGAAGCACACGGTGTCGCGCCTGGTGGGGGCGCCGCCCGGATACGTGGGCTACGAGGAGGGCGGCCAGCTCACCGAGGCGGTGCGCCGCCGCCCGTACACGGTCGTGCTGCTGGACGAGGTGGAGAAGGCCCACCTGGAGGTGTTCGACACCCTGCTCCAGGTGCTGGACGACGGTCGGCTGACCGACGGCCAGGGCCGCCAGGTGGACTTCCGCAACACGATCCTCATCCTCACCTCCAACCTCGGGTCGCCGTTCCTGGTCGACCAGTCCCTGGAGGAGTCGGTGCGCCGCGACCGCGTCATGGACGTGGTGCGCTCGACCTTCAAGCCGGAGTTCCTCAACCGGCTGGACGACGTGATCATGTTCGACGCGCTGTCCACCGAGGACCTCACCCGGATCGTGGACCTGCAGGTCGACAAGCTGGTGCGGCGCCTGGCCGAACGGCAGCTCGGCCTGGAGGTCACCGACGCCGCCCGCGAGTGGCTGGCGCTGACCGGCTACGACCCCAGCTACGGGGCCCGACCGCTGCGCCGCCTGGTGCAGTCCGCGATCGGCGACCCGCTCGCCCGGGAGATGCTGTCCGGCCACCTGGCCGACGGCGACACGGTGGTGGTGGACGTCGACGAGGCCGTCGACAAGCTCCGCGTGTCCCCGAAGAAGGCCGTCGAACCCGAGCTCTGACCCGGGGCCGAACAGGGGGCGCCCCGTCGGGGCGCCCCCTGTCCCACGTGGATTCGAGGGGGCGGCCGAGGTTGTGCCAGTACCCTGGTTCCAGGAGTCCGCGATGCGTCCAGGGTCCTGTGTCCACGGCAGAAGGGGTCGCACACCATGACCGTGATCGAAGACCACTCGCCGAGATCCCCTGCCGAGAAGCTGAGCGTCGAACAGTTCGAGATCATCGCCCAGGCCGCCGCCCGCGAGGATGTCACCCTCGAATACCTCAATGGCCAGATGGAGATCCGGACCGTGCCCGACAGCGACCACAACGCGATTCTCATGTGGTTGATGCGCCAGTTCATGACCCAGCGGGTGGACCTGGATCTGAACGTCACGGGCCAGGGCCTGAAGGTGGACTCCTACCGCAAGGGCCGCGCACGCCCGGACGGCATCCTCGCACCCATCGACCACTTCGCCGGGCAGGGGGAGTGGGCCGACCCCCACGGAGTCCTGGCGGTCGTCGAAGTCACCTCGTGGGACTCCGACACCAACGCCCGTGACCGGGTCGAGAAGTCCCATGCCTACGCCGCCTGCTCCATCGGCGTGTACGTGCTCGTCGACCGCGACGACGACAGTGTCACCGTCCACAGCGAGCCCGTCGGCGGCCGGTACCGCAGTATCACCAAGCTCGGCTACGGCCACACCGTCGAGATCCCCGGGGTGGGGGTCACGTTGAACACCGACGGCCTCAAGCGGTACGGCCACTAGGGGAGCGGCACCGCTCAGGTGCCCAGGACGGCGGCTTCGACGGCGGGGTCCAGGCCCGGGCCGGGGCGGTCCGGGCGCTGGGGGACGGGGCCGTCCAGGGAGCGCATCCACGCCCAGGTGTCGGCGACGGTCGCGGCGACCGGGCGGCAGCGCAGCCCGGCGGTGACCGCCCGGGACACGTCGCCCTGGTGCAGGGCGGCGTGGTCTGCACCCGGCGGCAGCCAGACCGGCAGGTCCGTCCACGGCTGGATGCCCGCGGCCAGGACGGTGTCGGGGTCGGTCCAGCGCAGGTCGGCGTCCGAGGCCGTGGCCCGGACGCAGGCCTCCAAAAGTTCGCCCATCGTCGCGTGGCCGGGCGGGCTCACCAGGTTGAAGGGGCCGCCGAGGCCGCGTTCGACGGCGTCCAGGGTCCACACCGCCAGGTCGCGGGCGTCGACGTACTGGATCGGGAGGTCGCGCGGTCCCGGGGCGAGGACGGGCCCGCCCACGGCGATCCGGCCCAGCCACCAGGGCAGGCGCCCGACGTTCTCGTGGGGTCCGAGGATGAGCCCCGCGCGCACGTGCAGCGCCCTGTCCCCGAACACCGCCTCCGCCGCCAGTTCGCCCCCGCGCTTGTCGGCCGCGTAGTCGGTCGCCCCCGCCCCGGGCTCGCCGGCCACCAGCGGTCCGTCCTCGTCGAGTCCGGCGGGCGCGGGTCGGGCGTACACGGACCGGCTGGACACGTAGGCGTAGTGCCCCATCCGGCCGGACAGGAGGCGGGCGGCGCGCAGGACCGCCTCCGGCGCGCCCGACCAGGTGTCGACGACGGCGTCCCACTCCCCCGTCGCCAGCGCGGCAGCCCGCCCTCGGAGGTGCGGTCGCCCCGTCGCACGGCGGCGCCGTCCGGAGCGGGCCGGGTGCCCCGGTGGAACACCGTGACGTCCCAGCCCCGGCCCAGCGCCTCCTCGACGACGGCCCGTCCGACGAACTCGGTCCCGCCCAGCGTCAGAAGTCTCATGCGCGCCAGTCTGGCGCCGCGCCGCCGCGCACGCCAGGCCCGCCTGCTCTCAGCAGAATCCTCACCCCGGGCGGCCGAGTGCCCGCAGCCGCAGCGCCATCGCGCCGAAGGCGACCGACGTCGTCGCCTGGATCGCGAGGCACACCCCGAACGCCCCCGTCAGGGACAGCTCCGGGGCGGCGGCGGTGTAGACGCCGCCGTAGAGCGCGACCCCCAGGGCGAGGGCCGCCTGCTGCACGGTCGAGAAGAGGCCGCCGCTCAACCCCGCGACCGCCCGCGGCACCCCCTCCATCACCACGTTGACCAGGGGCGAGAACATCATCGCCTGGGTGGCGCCCAACAGCACCAGCGACGGCTGGAGCAGCCACTGCGACGGGTCCGGCCGGCCCAGGACGACGACGGCCGCGACCATCAGCAGCGCCGTGATCTGGCCCGCCGCGCCGACCACCATGACCGAGGAGCCCAGCCACCGCCGGACCACGCCCAGGCCCATCGACACGCCGATGAAGGCGACCGCGAACGGCAGCAGCGTCAGCCCCGCCACCAGCGGGCTCTGGTGCAGCCCTCCCTGGCTGGTCAGCGCGAACACGTACATGAACGCCCCGTACCCGGCGAAGAACACGCACGCCATCACCAGGCCGAGCCGCACCGAGCGGTGCCCGAGCACGCTCGTGGGCACCAGCGGTGACCCGCCGCCGTGCTCGCGCCGCCGCTCCCACCACCAGAACCCCGGGAACGCCGCCGCGGACAGCACCAGCGACGCGATCGTCCACGGCGGCCAGCCGTCCTCGGGGCCGATCGTGACCGGCACCAGGAACGCCAGCAGAGCGACGGCCAGCACGGCGCCGCCCACCGCGTCGGTCCCGCCCCGGCGGTCGCCGCCGGTCCGCGGCAGGGCGGGCGTGGCCGGCAGCACCGCGAGCGCCACCACCGCGCCGAACCAGAAGACGGACCGCCAGCCGGTGCCCGCGACGTCCAGGGTGAGCAGCACACCGCCGATCACCTGCCCTGCGGCCGTACCGACCCCGCTGGTCGCCACGAACAGGGCGACCGCGCGCAGCCGCGCCGGCCCCCGGGTGGTGGCCTGGATGGTCGCCAGCACCTGCGGCACCATCAGCGCCGCCGCCAGGCCCTGCGCGCCTCGGATCGCGATGAGCCACCAGACACCGCCGACCAGCCCGGCCGCCACGGAGGTCACCGTGTAGGCGAGGAGCCCCACCACGAACAGCCGCCCCCGGCCGTACCCGTCGCCCAGTCGGCCGCCGATGATCAGCAGGACGGCGAAACAGGTCGCGTAGACGCCCATCACCAGCCCGAGCTGGGCGGGGGTGGCGTCCAGGTCGCGCGCGATGAAGGGCACCGCCACGTTCACGCTGGAGAAGGTGTAGTTGGCGAGGAAGCCGCCGACGAGCAGGGCCAGGAGTCCGCGCCCGCGCAGCCGGGGCGGTTCGGTGTGCGCGGAGGGGGCCGGCCGCTCCCCCTCCGCGGGGATCCGCGTTGTTCTCGTAGTCACCGCTCCACTGTCCGACGGGTGGCATCCTGGTACCAGGAGCCTGCTCATCCTGGTACCGACACCACCCGGCAGCACGCTCCACCGACCGACGGAGAGGACGCCGCCCCATGGCCGACCAGAGCAGGCGCGAGCTCGCCGCCTTCCTCCGCAGCCGCCGCGAGCGCGTCACCCCGGCCGACGTCGGGCTGCCCGCCCTCGGGCGGCGGCGCACGCCCGGCCTGCGGCGCGAGGAGGTGGCGCAGCTCGCCGGCGTGGGGGTCACCTGGTACACGTGGCTGGAACAGGGGCGGCCGATCAACGCCTCCGACCAGGTCCTCAACGCCGTGGCGCGCGCCCTGCGGCTCGACCCCGACGAGCACGCCCACCTGCTGAGCCTGGCCGGGAGCGAGGCCACGCTCGACGACACCAGCCACCACGCGGTCACCGAGGACCACCTGACCGTGCTCGAACAGCTCCTCCCGCTGCCCGCGTGCATCCAGACCACCCGGTTCGACGTCCTGGCCTACAACCGCGCCTACCGCCACCTGATCAGCGACATCGAGCAGTGGCCGACCCGCGACCGCAACTGCGCCGTGCTCAACTTCCTCGACCCGCTGTGGGCCGAGCGCTACGAGGACCACGCACTGGTGTCGGCGAGCATCGTCGCCCGCCTGCGGGCGTCGATGGCCGGCCACTTCGACGACCCCCGGTGGCTCGGCCTCGTGGACCGGCTTCGCGGGGGGTCCGCGCTCTTCCAGGAGTTGTGGGACCGCCGCGACGTGCGGCGCTCGGACACCCGGGTCAAGGGCTTCCACAATCCGTGGGTCGGCCTGCTGCGGACCCGGTTCACCCGGCTCTGGCTGGACCGGTCCCGGAGCGTCCAGCTCGTCACCATCACCCCGGTGGACGACCTCACCCGGCGGCGGTTGGCGGACCTGGCGGAGGCCGTGGCCGCCGACGCGCCCGTGGCGGCCCGGCGGCCCGCCGCCACCGCGGGAGCGTGACCCGCCGCCAAGGGGCGTGAACCGCCCGGTCAGACGGCGCCGGCACGGCCCAGCAGCAGGGCGCGCTCGCTCTCGTTGCGGGTGAGCCGCGCGGCACGTTCGAACTCCGCGCGGGCCTCGTCGGCGCGCCCGAGGCGGGCCAGCAGGTCCCCCCGGACCGCGGACAGCATGGGGTAGTCCGCCATCGCCCGGACCTCCCGCAGCCGGTCGACGATGCCCAGCGCCGGTTCGGGCCCCAGGGCCATCGACACCGCGACCGCGCGGTTGAGCTCGGCCACCGGGTTGCGGGTGGTCCTCACCAGATCCTCGTACAGGACCGCGATCGCCGACCAGTCGGTGTCCGCGGCCGTGGGCGCGACGGCGTGCTGGGCGGCGATGCCGGCCTGGAGCGAGTAGGGGCCCCGGGGCAGCCCGGGGTCGTCGGGGACGGACCGGGCGAGGGCGGCCAGACCGCGGGTGATCAGCAGGCGGTCCCACCGGCCGCGGTTCTGCTTGTCCAACGACACGGGTGCGCCGTCCGGGCCCACACGGGCAGGGAAGCGGGAGGCGTTCAGCTCCATGAGGGCGAGCAGGCCGTGGACCTCGTGGTCCTTGGGCAGCAGGTCGCACAGCACCCGGCCCAGGCGCATCGCCTCCTCGCTGAGCCGGGGGCGGGTCCAGTCGGTGCCGGACGTGGCGACGTAGCCCTCGTTGAAGACGAGGTAGACGACCTCCAGGACGGATTCGACCCGGGCGTCGCGGTCCTCGCCGACGGGGACCTCGAAGGGCACGTTCCTCTTGGCGAGGGTGCGCTTGGCGCGCACGATGCGCTGCGCGACGGTGGCCTCGGGCACTAGGAAGGCGCGGGCGATCTCGTCGGTGGTCAGCCCCCCGAGCATGCGCAGGGTGAGCGCGACCCGTGCCTGGGTGGTGAGGACGGGGTGGCAGCACACGAACATCAGCCGCAGCAGGTCGTCGCCGTAGTCCTCCTCCAGGACCGCGTCGAACTCGGCCTGGCCGTCGCGCTCGTCGATCTCGCGCCCCAGCTCGACCATGCGGTCCTGGAAGCGCTCGTCGCGGCGCCAGCGGTCGAGGATGCGGCGCTTGGCGACGGTGGTCAGCCAGGCGCCGGGCTTGGCGGGCACGCCCTCCTCCGGCCACTTCTCCAGGGCGCTGACGAGGGCGTCCTGGGCGAACTCCTCCGCCAGGCCGACGTCGCCGACCATGCGGCTGAGCGCACCGATGAGGCGGGCCGACTCGATCCGCCAGACCGCCTCCACCGCGCGTGTCGCGTCCGAGTGGCTCACGGAGCCATCACAGCACCGTGAGCCACCTCACCGCAAGTCGCGCGGGCCGGACCCGTGGGGGCTAGGGCCTGTTTGGAAAGTCAGAGCCATTCGTTGATGGCAGCGATCTGGATGGTGGCCTCGTAGCGAAGGGCGAGCTTGTCATAGCGCGTGGCCACCGCCCGGTTGCGTTTGAGCCGGTTGATCGCGCACTCGACCGCGTGCCGGGCCCGATAATCGACCTTGTCGAAGCCGGGCGGGCGCCCGCCCCGACCCCCTTTGCGCTTGCGGTTGCGCACCCGGTCGGCAGGCTCGGGAATAGTCGCCTTGATCTTGCGTCTGCGCAGGTAGGCACGGATCTTCTTCGAGCTGTAGGCCTTATCCGCGCGCACCCGCACCGGCCGGGTGCGCGCGGGCCCGCTCCGCCCGTGCCCGGCCACCCGGATACGTTCCATGACCGTCTCGAACTGGGGGGCGTCCCCGCGCTGGCCGGCCGTGACCAGCACCGACAGGGGCTTTTGGCGCTGCTCGCAGGCCAGGTGGATCTTCGTGGTCCACCCGCCCCGCGAGCGTCCCAGCCCATGGTCGTCGGGCTCGTCCGTTCCGTGATCTTCCCGGTCCCCTTTTTCGCGGCTCCGGCGGCGTGCTGGTGGGCGCGCACGATGGTGGAGTCGACGTTGACCTGCCAGGTGATCAGGCCCGCCGCGTCGGCCAGGGCGCGCAGGGCGTCCAAAATTTGGGCCCAGGTGCCGTTGCGGGTCCAGCGGCGGAAGAGGTCGTAGACGCTCTGCCAGGGGCCGTAGCGTTCGGGTACGTCGCGCCAGGGAGCACCGGTCCGCACACGCCAGCGGATGCCGTTGATCAGGGTGCGCTTGGAGTGCGAGGGCGGACGGCCGGTGGCCGGCACGGGCAGGAGCGGTTCGAGCACAGACCATTGGGCGTCGGTGAGGTCACCGCGCCCGGGGCCGGGTAGGGTCACAGCGAAGCCTTCGGTGGGCTTGGTCTTCTTGGTCGTTGACTCATCTACCGAAGGCTTCGCCTATGTGCGGGGTGACACGCCTGGCGTGACCGGATCGGTGCTTTTGCCCCTGATCACACCAGTTACCAAACAGGCCCTAGTAGCCCTTCGCGCGCAGTTCCCGCTCGCGCTCCTTGAGTTCCTCGGGCATCTCGTCCATGTCCTCCAGCTCGCCGATCCGGCGCAGCTGGAGCTTCATCTCGGCGCCGCTGCCCGCCGGCGGGTGCGGGACGCGCTTGGCCCACTCCAGGGCCTCCTCGCGCGAGGACACCTGGATGACCCAGTACCCGGCGATGAACTCCTTGGCCTCGGTGAAGGGCCCGTCCGTGACGGTCACCTCGCCGTCGCGGAACACGACCTCCGCGCCCTCGGCCGTGGGGGCCAGGCCCTCGCCGGACAGCAGCACGCCGGCCTTGACGAGGTCCTCGTTGTACTTGGCCATCGCCTCGTAGACCTCGGGTCCCACCTCGTAGTCGGCGGCCTCGGACTCGGGGCTGGACATGATCGACATCAGGTAGCGCATGGTGTTCGCCTCTCGTGGTGTGGGGGGCTCGTTCTCCCCCGCTCTCATCCACACGTCGAACGGGCCCCGCGCGGATCGACACCCTCCCTGATTTTTTCTCGGAGTTCTTTCGCGGCCGGTTCCGCACCACCTGGACCAGAGGCCGTCCAGACCGTCCTGACGTCCCGTGCCTCTCGCCACCCAGGCGGTCATGGGCGGCTACGGCGTGGGGCTGGGTGAGGAGGGCGTCCTGCGGTCACTACTGGCCGGGCGTTCCGCTCGAACCTACTCGCCCAGCCGCCGAGCCCGCTGCGTCGAGGCGTTGACGGCGGTGATCACGCCCGCCACGCCGACAACCACGGCCGCACCCGTGTTGTCCTGGACGATGAGCGTGATCACCGCGCACACCCCACAGACGGCTGCGCACGCCCATAACAGGATCTCCAGGGCCCGTGACCGTTCCATACGTCCTCCGTTCTCCCGCTCGGTTCGCTCCGCTGCCCGTGACGGCCGTCAGGCCCTGACGTCGACCTGCGACCTCACCAGTGCCTGGTAGGGACCCGGGGCGTACACCAGTTCCTCGTGCCGTCCCGTCTGCACGACCCTTCCCTCCTGGAGGACCACGATGAGGTCGGCGTTCATGATGGTGGAGAGCCGGTGGGCGATGATGACCCGCGTGCACGCCAGTCCGTCCAGCGTTCCGGAGATCATGGCCTCGGTCACCGTGTCCAGCGAACTCGTCGCCTCGTCCAGGACGAGCACCCGGGGCCGCCTCGCGAGCGCACGCGCGATGGCGAGGCGCTGTCGCTGTCCACCGGACAGGCTTCCGCCCATCTCCTTGACCTGGGTGTGGTAACCCAGCGGCATCACTTCGATGTCCCTGTCGATCTGGGCCTCACGAGCGGCCTCCCGAACCGTCTCCAAGTCGACGTCGGGCAGACCGAACCCGATGTTGTCGGCGATCGACCGGTTGCTCAGTGAGATCTCCTGGGGAACGTAGGCCACGTGCCGGTAGAACCAGTCGGCGTCGATCTCGGTCAGTGGAACACCGTCGAACCTGATCTCGCCGGATCCCACTGGGTAGAGCCCCATCAGGAGCTTGCTGAGCGTGCTCTTCCCGGAACCGGTGCTTCCCACGATCGCCACCCGGGAGCCGGCCGGGGCGTCGAAGGACACGTCCTCCAGGACGGGCACCTTGGAGCCGGGGTAGGCGAAGTCCACACTCCTCAGAGAGATCTCCCCGGTGATCGCCGGTCGCCGGTCGCCGGGCATCTCGTTCCCGGACGGGTGGTTCAGGATGTCTCCGACCCGGTCCACCTGCGCGTTCGCCGTGATCAGCTGGGTGAACGCCCCGGAGAGGGACGTCACCATGCCGAGACTGGTGGCGGTGAGGGTCTGCACGGCCACCGCGGATCCCAGGTCCAACCGCCCCTCGTGGACGAGCCAGAGCCCGGTCACCAGGACGATCAGGGGGCCGAAGACCTGGAACGCGGAGTACCCGCTGGAGGCGGCCCCCTGGAGGACGATCCGCCGCCAGGTCCGCTTCATCGCCCCCGCGTAGACCTCCCGCCAGTTGTCGAGGAAGGGCCCGGTCATCCCCGAGACCTTCAGCGTCTCGATCGAGGACAGGGCCTCCATCTGGAGGCTGTTCGACTCGGCGCTGGCCCCGATCTCCCGGTCGGTCACCGAGCGGATCGGACGATAGCTGGCCACGGCCACCGCGACCATGCACACGAAGACCGCGAAGGCCACCGCCCCGAGGAGGGGGGAGCGGAAGAAGATGTAGCCGAAGACGACGACGAGGCTCCCGACGTCCAGTATCACCGCCGTCGCCTGACTGGAGATCATGTCGCGCACCGAGGCGATACTCGCCAACCGGTACATGAGTTCACCCTGGGACCGGCCGGCGAAGTACTTGTAGGGCAGTGTCAGGAGTTTCCCGAACGCCTTGCCCATCATCTCCTCACCGAGGCGGCGGATGATCGACGCCATGCACAGGCTCCGGAGGAAGGAGATGAGGTAGTAGAACGCCATGGGCAGGACGAACATCGCCAGCACCGGCCCCACCGACGTGTTCGCGAAGTACGCGTCGTGGCCGTTGATCGCGAACTGGACCCCGATCGGCACGCACAGCATGAACGCGTAGAGCAGCAGGGACAGCGCGAAGACCTGGGCGAGGGTCCGTTTCGCCCCCGCCAGCGACCGCAGGAACTCCCGCCACACGTTCGGGTCCCGATGGGTGACCGGACGGTAGGCGTCGGTGGGGGTCGCCTCGAGGACGATGCCGCTGTAGTGGCTCTCGAACTCCTCGATCGGGTACTTGCGGCGCCCGGAGGCGGGGTCGACCACGGTGACCGAGCTCTCCGTGACCTCCTCCAGGACCACCAGGTGGTTGTCGTTCCAGTGGGCCACGAGCGGGAACCGCAGCTCGTTCAGCTTCCCCGTCGAAGCGCGGAACGACCGGACCGCCATGCCGTAGTCACGGAGGATCGTGGCGACGTCCCTGAGGGAGAGGCCGTCCCGCCCCGTCTCGTGGTCGCGACGCAGCGGCGACACCGTTCCGCGGGAACCGTAGGCCGACAACACCATCGCGATGCAGCAGAGGCCGCACTCGGTCTGGGTGAACTGCTGGACTTCCCGCACACGACGTGTACGCATCAACGGCCTCCAACACACAGAGGAAGGCCGGTCGCGGGGACGCGACCGGCTCCGTACCCGAGCAGAGAACCGCTCCTGTCCACGGAGAACTCCTTCACTTGACTCGGCGAGACTCCTCGGAAGCCGAGGACCTCGGCTGAACGGGTCTCCGGACGTCCGGTTCGGCCTTCGGGAGAACCGCACGTCCGGAGCACGGTCGTCTCATTCGAGGCGTACGACCGACGGATAGGCTTCGGGGTCCAGGTGGCGGAGGATGGACCAGATCAGTCCGGCCTGCCCGAGCATGATGCCGTTGCTGTACGTGTACTTCGTGTCCGACCGCTCCGAGTAGCGCTCGACGACCTCGGTGAACAGTCGCGGGTAGAGGTCGTCGACGCCGTCGCCGAACAATCCGGGGGACACCTGTTCCGCCAGCAGGACGGTCTCCAGGCTGCCCAGGTCCCCGTGGCAGTAGGTCGGGTTGTTGCCGAAGCCCCGTGCCAGGGTCAGTTCCGCCAGGCGGCCCAGCGTTTCCTCGGGGAAGAGTCCGGGGACGTGGCGCGTCACCTGCAGGGCGCCCAGGAGGATGCCCGGTGCTCCGTGGCACCAGGCATAGGAGACCCTGTCCTCGTCCCAGCCCCGGGGCCAGTCCCGATCGTGCCCCCTCTGGGCGTCGCGCACCGCCTCGGCCATGCGCGTGCCCGCCTCGGCGGCCTCCCGGTCCCCGAAGACGGAGGCGTACTCGAGCAGTGGCGACGCGATCCCGATGGCACCGTGGGCGTAGCCGGTGTACTCGGTGACCCGGCCGTCGGCCGCACCGCTCTCGCGCACGGAGGCCATCACGTGGCCGGCGAAGACCTCGGCCGCCTCCGCCGTGAGCTTGCGGTCCTCCTCGTCAGTGGCGTTCCGGTGCAGGGAGAGGCAGATCGCCAGGGTTCCCGCCGAGCCGGTGACGAAGTCGGCCAGGTTCGGCGGATCGGTGTCCGACACGAGTACCCGGGCCATCTCACCGACGCTCGTCCCCCCGCCACCGAGAAGGCGCCTGGCCGTGGCGGCGGTGTAGACGATGCCGTCCGGGCCGCACATGCCACCGACCACTCCGCTCAACGTGCGCAGCGAACCCCCGAGCAGCAGGCCCTCGAGTGGCTCGACGACCCTCAGGGCCGCTCGCCGGAAACGCTCCTCCCCTGTCTCCCGAGCCACCCCTGCCAGGGCCAGGGCGATCCCCGGCATGCCGGTGTAGAGGTCGTATCCCGAGGCCCCGGGGGTCCACTCCTCGCCCTCGGGGGCCGCGACCTGGGGGCCGAGCCAGACCGCCGGGAACCGCTCGTCAGGGCTGTCGATCATGCCGTCCACGAGCATGTCACCGACTCGGACGGCCTCCTCGAGGAACCGGGACCGGTCCACCCGGGCGGGCGCGGGCCCGGACGATCGCAGAGGAGTGAACCCGGTGACGTCGTCGGACAGGGGGAGTTTGGCGACGAAGGAGAGATCCACCAGGGTCGACTGATGATCGATGGCCTCCCGGTCCAGTCCGGTGATCCGTGCGCGGGCGGCGTCCATTCCGGACTCCTCGAAGGCGTCGTCCAGAACGACCCGGCCGTCCCCCGCCAGCAGTGCCCGGGAGTTCGCCGAGTAGCAGAAGTAGGGCACGTCCCCCTCGGCGAGCTGACGCGCCTCGTCCTCGGCGATCTCGTACGTCCCCCTGGCACCCAGGAACACCCGGCTGAGCACGGCCTTCCGGACCAGCGGGTCCACCATCGCCTCCGGATGCGTCACCATGCGCAGGAGCTGGCTGTAGAACACCGTGGCGTGGTGGAGGAAGCGGAAGGGGGCACCGCTCAGGAACTCCTCGACGGCGCCCGCGACCTCCTCCTTGTGGGAGGCCGCGTACTCCAGGACCCGCCGCAGCTCGCGCTTGACGGTGTCCCGCTGCTGACGTACCGGTAGGTCGGTCGCCCTGGACACCGAGAGGTTCGTGGTTGCGTTGGCGGACGTGCCCTGGGCGAGCTCGACGAACATGTCGTCGCGCCCGGGGTTGCGGAACTGCAGACTCTTGTAAGGAACCTCCTGCCCGGGGTCGTAGCCGATGACCCCGACATCCATGCCGGCCTCCCCGGGTTTCCCCTTCCTCATGGTGAAGGGAAGGACACCGATACCGGTGACGGACTCCCCGAGCGCGGAATGCGCCACCGCCGTCGCGGACCGGTCCGTGTCCGACTCCTGGGTGACCAGTCTCGGAGTCAGGAGTGTCTCGGTGTCGACGACCACCGGACCGTCGGCACAGGTCACCACGTTCTCGAAGTGGATGTCGATGGCCTTGACCAGGTAGAGGATGCCGAGAAGCTGTCCGATCCGAGCGAAGTACTCCCCGGAACCGGAGCGGGGATCACCCGCCCGCACGTACTCCACGAATCCCTCGTTACGGCAGGGGAGCACGGCCACCGTGGGCAGGCTCGTCCCCAACCGCTCGTTGAACCAGCCGACGAGGGCGTTGAAGCCGACCTCGGAGTCCAGTGGCCGGGGTTTGTACAGAACGCGCCCCCCGTCGGCGAAGACGACGTGGGCGACGGACCTGCCGCCGTTGTGCGTGTCCCCCTGACCTGCCAGGACGGCGGAGACCGCGGATCCCGCCGTGACACCGGGCAGGGAGTCCAGGCGCTCACGGTGAAGCTCCACCTGGGACAGGATGTGCAGGAGCCCGGTCCCAGCAGTCCGCACGCGGTCACGCGCCGTCTCGAACGCACGCGGATGGCGTGACAGGAGCTCGCGGTGGCCTTCGGCGCTGTTCGTCCACTCCCGGAAGCTCCGGTAGCGCTCCTCCGGAGACTCACCTTGGAGCAGCTCGCCCGACCTCCTCAGGAACAGCTCCCGGAGGAGGGTGCGCGCCAGGAGTTCGGCGACGACCGGGATCTGCGCCGCCACGAAGTCCGCGAAGACCGTGTTGTCCTCACTGAGGCAGGAGGAATCGGACACCTCCGCTTCCAGATCACGCGTCCACGCCAGGACGAAGTGCCGGAAGTAGTCCACGAGCCGGCCCTCGGCGTCCAGCTCGGGATCGTACGGTCCTGGTGCGGGGAAGTCCTCATCGGAGAGCGTTCCAGGAGCGGCTTCCGCTTCCTGGAGCCTGCGGAACACGTGGTCACGCGTTTTCTCGGAAGACAGTTCCGGAAGGTACTTGTCCAGAACCCGCGACACCGCATCCGGATCCACCTTGACCATTCTGAGGCTCCTAGAGTTCTCACTACCGACCGCACCACACGGAAATCCCGATCCCGGACACTTCACTTCATTGAGAACAAGGTGAGTGCGAGAACCCCGGGTTCCCGCACCACCCGGATCTCAGAAGATCAGCACACGCTGCCAGGGTTGTTGCATTCGACGGTGACAGTGCAGTACTGCCCGGTGTTGTTCCGACTGAGAATCGCGCAGGCGATCAGGGGGTTCGTGACGCTGATGGTGTTGACACCGGCTTCACCGGCGATAATGCCGTCCAGGCTCTGGTCCTGGATCTCCTCGAAGATACTTGCATTCTTTTCGAACACGATAAATACCCGACTTTCATATTCCCATGAGGAGGCGAATCCTCCCTGGCACAAGAATCCTGACACACACCGACCAAGACGACCATTGGACTTTGGGGAGGGACGAAAGGAAGCACATTGAGCCGCCGAGCGCCCACCACTCGATGTGCTCCCGCGTTCCTCCGGTTCAGCGCCCGCCCCGGGCACATCACTCCAGGCGGACGACCGACGGGTAGGTCCCGGGGTCCAGGTGGCGGAGAACGGACCAGACCATGCCGGCCTGGCCGAGCATGAAGCCGTGGTTGTAGGCGTATTTCGTGTCCGCCCGCTCCGAGTAGCGCTCGATGACGTCGGTGAACAACCGGGGATAGAGGTCGTCGACGCCGTCGCCGAACAGCCCGGGGGACACCTGTTCCGCCAGCAGGACGGTCTCCAGGCTGCCCAGGTCGCCGTGACAGTACGTCGGGTTGGTGCCGAACCCTCGCGTGACGGTCAGTTCCGCCAGACGGCTCAGCGTTTGCTCTGGGAAGATGCCGGGCACGTGCCGCGTCACCTCCAGGGCACCCAGGAGGATGCCCGGTGCGCCGTGGCACCAGGCATAGGAGAAGTCGTCCACCTCCTCCCACATCCGGGGCCAGTCCCGAGTGTGGTCCCTTTGGGCGTCGCGAACCGCCGCGGCCATGCGCGTGCCCCGTTCGGCGGCGTCGCGGTCGCCGAAGACGGAGGCGTACTCGAGCAGCGGCGCGGCGATCCCGATGTCCCCGTGCGCGTAGCCGATGTACTCGGTGAGCCGCCCGTCAGCCGTGCCGTGTTCGGCCGCGTCACTCATCACACGAGCGGCGTAGACCTTCGCTGCCTCCTCGGTGAACTTGCGGTCGTCCTCGCCAACGGCGTTGCGGTGCAGGGAGAGGCAGATCGCCAGTGTCCCCGCCGAACCGGTGATGAAGTCGCTCAGCTTCGGAGGCTCGATGTCCCACAGGAGTGCGCGCGCCAACTCACCGACGGACAATCCGCCACCACCCAGGATGCGCCTGGCCGTGGCCGTGGTGTAGACGATGCCGTCCATTCCGCACATGCCCCTGTAAGCGGTGCCCGTCAGGTCCCCCGGCCCCTCGCTCAGCAGGCGCTCGAATGGC
Organism: Nocardiopsis aegyptia; assembly: GCF_013410755.1. GTDB lineage: Bacteria > Actinomycetota > Actinomycetes > Streptosporangiales > Streptosporangiaceae > Nocardiopsis > Nocardiopsis aegyptia. The sequence goes on along the minus strand of NZ_JACCFS010000001.1, from coordinate 3,875,946 downwards.
TCGATGACCCTCAGAGCCGCTCGCCGGAAGCGTTCCTCCCCCGTCTCACGGGCCAGACCGGCCAGGGCCAGGGCGATCCCCGGCATACCGTTGTAGAGGTCGTATCCCGAGACCCCGGGATTCCACTCCTCCCCTTCGGGAGCCGCCACCTGAGGGCCGATCCACACCGCGGGGCCGTCATCGGGGCCGTCGACCATTCCGTCGACGAACGCATCGCCGACACGAGTCGCCTCTTCGAGAAGCCGGCTCCGATCCACTCGTACGGGTGCGCTTCCCGACGATCGCCGGGGAGCGAACCCGGTGACGTCGTCGGACACGAGGAGTTTGGGTACGAAGGAGAGGTCGACCAGGGTCGACTGCCGATCGATGGCCTCGTCGCCCAGTTCGGAGATCCGGTTCAGGGCGGCGTCCAGCCCTGATTCGTGGAAGGCGTCCTCGAGGACCACCCGCCCGTCTCCCGCCAGCAGCGCCCGGGACCGCGCCGAGTAGCAGAAGTAGGGAACATCCCCCTCGGCGAGCTGGCGTGCCTCGTCCTCGGCGATCTCGTACCTGCCTCTGGCCCCCAGGAACACCCGGCTGAGCAGGGCCTTGCGGGCCAGCGGATCCACCATCGCGTCCGGATGCGTCACCATGCGCCTGAGCTGGCTGTAGAACGACGTGGCGTGATGGAGAAAGCGGAACGAGGCGTCCCCGAGGAACTCCTCGATGGCAGCCCTGACCTCCTCCTTGTGGGAAGCCGTGTACCCGAGGACACGCCGCAACTCGCGTTTGATGGTGTCCCGCTGCTCCCGCACGGGCATGCCGGTCGCCCTGGAGATCGAGAGGTTCGTGGTGGCGTTGGCGGACGTTCCCTGGGCCAGTTCGACGAACATGTCGTCGCGCCCCGGGTTGCGAAGCTGCAGGTGCTTGTACGGGGTCTGCTGTCCGGGGTCGTAGCCGATGACCCCGACGTCCAGAGCCGCCTCGCCGGACTCTCCCGCCCTCATGGCGAAGGGGAGCACACCGATCCCGAAGACCGATTCCCTGAGTGCCGCGTTGGCCTTCTCCCGTGCGGATCGGGCGTCGCCCGAAGCCAGGCCGTGCAGCGCCGGTGTCAGCAGTGTCTCGGTGTCCACGACCACCGGCCCCTCCGCACACGTCACCACGTTCTCGAAGTGGATGTCGATGGCCTTGACCAGATAGAGGATGCCAAGGAGCTGTCCGATCTGGGCGAAGTACTCCCTCTCGCCCGAGCGGGGCTCACCCGCCCGTACGTACTCCACGAACCCCTCGTCCCGGCACGTCAGCACCTCCACGGTGGAAAGGCTCGTCCCCAACCGCTCGTTGAACCAGCGGACGAGGGCGTTGAAGCCGACCTCGGAGTCCAGCGGCCGCGGCTTGTACAGAATCCGCGCCCCGTCCTCGAAGACGATCTCGGCGACGGACCTGCCACCGTTGTGCATGTCGCCCCGACCGGCCGCGACGGTGGCGATCAAGACCCCCTCCGTGACACCGGCCAGAGAGTCCAGGCGCTCACGGTTGAGCTCGACCTGGGACAGGATGTGCAGGAGCCCGGACCCGGCCGTCCGCACGCTGGCGCACGCCGTCTGGAAAGCACGCGGATAGCGTGACAGGAGTTCCCTGTGTCCTTCGGCGCTGTTCGTCCACTCCCGGAAGCTCCGGTAGCGCCCTTCCGGGGATTCCCCCTGGAGCTGATCGCGAGATCTCCTCAGGTAGAGCTCCTGAAGGAGGGTGCGCACCAGGAGCTCGGCTACGACCTGGACCTGTGCCGCCACGTGGTCCTGGAACACCGTGTTGTCCTCACTGAGACAGGTGAACCCGGACACTTCCCTTTCCAGGTCACGCGTCCACGCCAGGACGAAGTGCCGGAAATAGTCCACGAGCCGACCATCGGTGTCCAGTTCGGGATCATAGGAGGCCGGCGCGGGAAACTCCGCTTCGGAGAGCCCTTCGGCAACCGAGTCCACTTCTTCGAGCCTGCGCGACAGATAGTCCCGCATCTCGCCGGAGGTGAGCTCCGGAAGATACGAGTCCAGCGCCCGGGAAACCGACTCCGAATCTACTCTGACCATGCTCCGACTCCTAGAATCCTCACGAACAACCATAAAGATGGACGACATTGTTCTTCCACGAACAAAAGAATCTCACATGGAGAATCAGCGAGACGCCTGGATCAGGATCTCGGGTTCCTGGGCGGAGGGTGGATGCCGACCTGTGGATGCCCGCATCCACCCCGGGTCAAGCGGATCCCGGTCGAGGGTCAGCAGCCCGAACCGTTCATGCACTCGACGGTAACGGTGCAGATGTAGCCGTTATTGAAGAAGGTCGTGATCGTGCAGCTCAGAGGCACGTTGTGGGTCACGATGCTGTCAGGGTTGACGGCGTCGCCGGCGAAGACGGAGTCCAGCTTCTGGTCCTGGATCTCCTCGAAAATACTGGCATTCATATTCGGCATGGTGAATATCCGTCCATCCGGTTTTCAAAGAGAGGATTCTCCTCCCTGCACGACGTATCCTGACACCCTCCCGCCAAGGCCACCATTGGACCTTGGGGAGGGCCGCCCGTACAGGAGCGGCCCTCAGGTATCACCGACTCGGCCGGTTCAGGGCCGCCGACGAAGAAGACGGCGGACGGGTGCGCGCACCAGAAGCACGCGCACCCGTTCGGATCAGATCACAGAACGTCAGCAGACGTCCTGGCACTCCACAGTGACGGTGCACACCTGTCCGGGGTTTCCCGCGAGCGGGCTGACAATGCACCACGCGATGCTCTGCGTGGTCCAGAGACTGTCGGGGTTGGCGGCCTCACCGGCGAAGACGGAGTCCAGCTTCTGGTCCTGGATCTCCTCGAAAATACTGGCATTCATATTCGGCATGGCGAACACCTGACTTCCAGATTCGAACAAAGAGGAAACTCCTCCCTCTGCGAAGAATCCTGACACCAACCCACCAAGGCCACCATTGGACCTTGGGGAAAGAGAGCAAAGGAACCAGGGGCCGCCGATCGATGACCATTCTTTTCGAGCACGGCCGCCGGACTTCGCGGACACGGCGGGCACCCCTCAACGGCCCCCCAGGCACGCGGGAAGCTCGATCGTCGAGTCGTCGATCATCATCTGGGTGAAGTGCCAACCGGATACCCCGAGCATGAACGAGGCCAGCTCGGGGGCGACGCCGGCCCCGCTCGACCAGCCGCCGTCGGCGTACTCCTCCAGGAAGCGGGTGTTGAGCTTCCTGGCCTCCGTCCGCAGCTCCGGCCAGTCGAGTCGGTCCGCGAGCCAGCAGAGAACGGCGATCCGTCCGGCGACACCGTGGCAGAGGCTGAGATCCCGTCCGAGCTCGCCCGTGACGACATGCTCCACTTCAGGGGCGATGGCCTCACGCACCTCCGTGACCGGGTGGCCGAGGGCCCGCAGGAGCTTGGTCATGGCGAAGGCCACTCCCGCGTACCCCTTGCACCACCCGCTCCGGTGGGAGGGGGTCTCGAGGGCCTCGTCGGTCCACCGGTGCCGCAGGTAGGCGGCAGCGAAGCGCTCCAGATGCTTCCTCGCGCGGCCGGTCTCGTCCCGTTCCCCCGCTACCATCGCGCTCATCGCGGTGATGCGGCCGAAGCGCCCATGGGCCAGTCCCACATCCGCGGAATGCTCCTCCGGCGCCCCGTCGACCTCGACGAGCCTGGTGAGGAGACGCTCCGGTTCCAGCCCGAGGACCCGGGGGCCGTCCGGGTCGTCGTACTCGGCGGTGTAGACGAGGTAACCGCCGAAGCCGTTGAGGTAGTCGAAGTCCGAGGCCCCGAGCTCCGCCACGTCCGGAAATCCGTGCGGGTCGATGGTCGGCCCCGGAAGAGGGTCGCTCAATCCGACACCCGCACGCTCCAGTTCGAGGCCGGTCACCCGTTGCGAGAGGGCCCCGGTGAAAGGAGACAGCGACTGTGGCCTGGACGGCGCCGCCCCCCTACGCACCCCGAACGTGTACGCGTCACCGAGCCCGATGCCGAGGACCGGCTCCCCTTCGACCGCCGCGGCTGCGGCGAAGTACAGCAGGAGTCCTCCCTCCTCGTAGACGAGGGTGTTGAGGGAGTCCAGGCGAAATCCGACGCCGTCGAACGTGGGCATGAGCCAGGTCGGCCGTTCGGGACCGCCGACGACGAGGGCACGGACATCGTCGTGCCACCGCCGGCGATCGTTCAGCGCCGAAAGGGACTTGTGGCCGGCCGTCGCCACATAGCCGCTGGGACGGCCCTCCTCCCCGAGGTCGTCCACCGAACTGGCGAGAGCGTATCGGATGTAGGCGGAATCACGCGCGGGGGGACGCGACAGAAACGAGTCCACGCGCGCGAGCGCTGCCTCCCGGGGTGTGGCCAGGACGGCATCCGGAATCTCCTCACCGCCGTTGCTCAGGAGCGCCCTCGAGTCGCACCCGACCTCGAAGAAGGGGATGTCCAGGTCGAGGAGGGCCTGGGTCTCCTCCGCGCACACCGTGCCCCCCGCGGAATCGGAGACGCCGCGGTGACGTTGGGGAAGCTTGTCGAACAGCACCTCGCGATCCCGCCGGTCGCGCAGGTAGGCGGGATGGGTGGAGGCGGTCAGAAATCGGAAGTAGAGGAAGGTGGGGCGGAGGATCTGCCGAATCGACCAGCCCCCCGAGTCCCGCACGACGCGCTTGATCTCCTCTCGCCGGTCGGACAGGAGATCACACGCTTCCTGGAACCCGGCGACGATGTCGTCGGCCCACTTCCGGGGATCAAGCCGCTCCCCACCGTCTGTCGCCATGTTCGGGCCGGGTTCCACCCCGGCCGGCACCTCGTCGAACCTGATGTCGTCCGTTCCGGCGTCCACGACGAGAAAGGTGCTCAGGCGGCGCGAAGCCGACTGTTGGACGTTACCTATGGCCGAAATGTCGATGTCGATGTTGGACCCCGGACTGCGGACGGCGAACAGCATCGTGTTGAGCACCGATGCCTCGACGTCGGCGGCCAGTGCGGTGTCCGACGTGTACGAGGCTCGGTGGGGAAGGGTCACGAGGGTCTCGATGTCGACCACGACCGGCCCCTCAGCCGTGGCGATCACGTTTTCGTGGTGCAGGTCACTGGCACCCAGCATGCTCAGCAGGGCGGCTGCCCGTCCGAAGCGACGGAAGTAGATCTCGGCTCCGCGCTCTCCATCGACGTCCGTGTGCGAGACGAGCCTCTGCCACATGTGCTCCGCCCGCGTCACCGACTCCGGGCACAGGGGTCCGAAGAAGGTGCGATCCTCATCGACGAGGGCGCGCACGTCGTCCAGGAGTCGGTGACAACTCCTGCGCTGCGGCTTGTAGACCACCGACGTCCCGTCGTACCAACGCACGAAGCTCGTGGTCCGTCCGCCGCGGTGGGAGTCTCCCGACGCGAGCTCCAGTGAGACGATCGGGCCACTCGTTCCGAAGCGCTTCCCCAGCAGTCGCCGGTCGTTCCACGCGGCGCGCAGGATCTCCTCGGCCAGTCGTAGCCTTCCCCCGGCCGCCAGGTCGAACAGGCGCGACAACTCAGGAAAGGCGCCGAGCAGCTCCCCGCGGCCCTCGCCCCGGCTGACGAAGTCGTGGAAGTCGTGGTAGTCCAGGGGCGGGCGGTCGGATCCGTACTCCTGCGAGCGGAAGACCGTGATGAGGGTCCTGACACCGATCGCGTCGCACAGGTCCAGGACCGAACGAAGGACGGACTCGGCGACGCCTCGCAGGTCGACGAACCGTTCGTCCTCCCCGAACCACTCCTCGTCCCATGCCCGCATGCGCCGCGCGCAGTCCGAGAGCACCGAGCGATAGAAACCACCGAAGACATCCCGCTTGCGGTCGACGCACTCGTCGACCAGACCTTGAAGGAACTCGCCGTCCAATCGCCCTGCCATACGCGCTCTCTCCTGACTCGTCTCTCGGTCGGTCCGTACACGACGGGGCGCCCCGGCTCACGGCCGGGACGCCCCTGACGCCGCTAGATACTGGACGTGCACCTCGAGGTGCAGGCCGTGGTGGGGCAGGCATCACCCCATGCGGCGCTCGCGCCGACGGTGATCGTGGAAACGGCCGTGATGCCGCAGACGATGGTGGTGGAGTTGACCTCGACGCCACCCTCACCGACGAAGCCCTCCGGCGGCTCGGCGAGCTGGAGCAACTCCTCCTCGTTGACGAAACCCGTACTCTTGTCCAGGTGGATCTTGTTCATGACGGTCCTTTCCACAACACTCTGTTGAGCCCCCGGATTTCGGAGGTTCGGTATGGCCCTCGGACACTCACGCACCGCGTGGGCCAGCTCTATCGCCGCGAACCGGAGAACGGGTGGGACCGCGGCGAGGGGGAAAGGTCGCGAGTTCGCGGCGACGGCGATCCGCGTACTGCCGAATCCACCTGACACGGACTTCACTCAACAAGCGTCCAATGGAAGAAGTACCTTCACTGCGGAATCATTGAATTCGCAGTTGAAACGGCCAGGCGAACTCGATAAGTGCAGAACGATCGTCGCCCCTTGAACCTTCACTCTCCTTCCAGAGAGGACGTTCCGACCTTCTGACAAGAGGGATCCTGGCATCTCACCGGGCGAGGGTGCCATTGGACCTTGGGGTGGTCCCGTCGACGGCACCTCCGGCCAATAGGGGGCGAATCAGCAGCCACCCGCCACCGCCCGTAGGATCTCCTCCGCGTCCTCGACGGCGGCCTTCGGCCCCAGGGTCAGGTGGACCCCGGCCGTGTTGACGACGACCTCGTCGACACCCGCACACGCGTATGCGAACAGGCCGGCCGCGATCCGTTCCCGGCTACCGAACAGGAAGTTCCCGTCATCGACCAGGCGGTGCGCCCCCGCCACCGGATCATCGGCGTGCACGTCCGTACCGGCCCTCCGAAGCATGTCGACGTAGTGCGGAAGGCTGAGGTGTCTGGCCGCCGCGGCATAGGCCAGCTTGACGGCACTCCGGCCCGGACGGTCGACCGCGGTGGGCACGACCGTCACCACACGCGGCCGCTCCCGGTCCTCGGCCGCGCCCTCGTCGAGAGCGGGGATCAGGGTTCCGGAGAGGTATGCGGGGGGCGTCAACCACGTGATGGCCGCATCGGCGGCGGCACCCGCGACCCTGGCCATGCCAGGGCGGAGCACACCCGCGCCGACCTCCACCCCGGGGTGTTCCACCGCTGGGAGCGCGCCGTCGCGCCCGTCCAGGAACGCCCGGACATCGCGGACATAGTCACCGACCACCGTCGCCGGACGCTCGTACGGGGATCCCAGGAGATAGGCGACGAGCGTCCGCGCGGACGCCCCGAAACCGGCCACCACGGGTCGCTCCGTCAACAGAGCCAGGGAACGGGCCTCCACCGCGGCCTCGAAGGGATGACGCAGTGGTGTGAGCGTCACCGAGGTACCGACCGGGATCCGGTACCCCGCGCCCGCCAGGAAGGCCAACTGCTGGTGCGTTTCCGCGATGATCGATGTACCCATCCACAACCGATCGGCCAGCCCTTCGCGCACCAGATCCGCGTAGGGGAAGATGCCGTTCCCGCTCCGGGGCTGCGCTGGATAGAGCACAGAAATGCGCACCGATCAGGCTCCTCTCATGGAAACCTCAAAGGGAATGATCATAGGCACCATTCACTCCCTTCGACCACCCTCCCCAAAGTCCAATTGAAGTCGATGACATGGAATGCCACAGTCCTCCATTGAGAAGGCATTACGCCTCCTGAACACTGAGAGCAACAGGGAGTAGCTTCCATGTCCGACATGAACGCGGGAATCCTCGAAGAGATCGAAGACCAGAACCTGTTCGTCGCCTCGGGCGACAACCCTCCGTCCGTCTCCATCATCACCATCTGTGGACCGACAATGTCCCCCGTCTGCGACGGCGGAGTGATCTCGTTGGCCACCGTCGTCACCTGCGCATCGTGTAAGTGAAGCACATCCGGCCGTACTCAAGCAGGAATGAGCAGAACACACCCATGTACTCCGGGATTGGAGTTCGATCATGCGTGACATGAACGTCGGAATTCTCGAGGAGATCAACGACCAGGCGCTGTCCGGGGCCGCGGCCGCGGACGACGGGCCCGCCGCGACCGCGGGGTTCGTCTGCGCCCCGAGCCTGGTCGGCTGCCCGGTCGCCACCCTTCTCATCTGTGTGACCATCGACATGCCCGAGCTCCCGAACTGCCCATGAGGTGACGTCCGCGGGCCCCGGTCATTCGGGGTCCGCGCGACGCCTCCGATCCGCGGAACCCCCGCCCGCGCCCCGTGGACCGCGGGCACCGCGCGCATGGGTCCCCTGCCACTTCGGCACGGGATCCGGATGACATCCACAGGCGGCCTCACCGCCGTGGAGATCCCGGCTCCAGTGATGCGTGACCACGACGAGAGCGGCCTCCAGACGCGACTGCACCGACAGCTTCTCGAGGATCCGCGTGACATGCGCCTTGACCGTTCGCTCCGTGACGTCGAGCCTTCGGGCGATCTGCCGGTTGGAGAGACCTGACCCCAGGGAGGTGAGGACCTCGCGTTCACGGTGTGTCAGTTCCTCGAGGGAGCGCCGGTCGTACACGGGCGCCGGGAAATGGCGACAGCCGACGAACATGTGTGGCCGGTCTTCCCTCGTCGGACGGGGGAGGGGAGTCTCGGAGGGCATCAGCCGTACCTCGCGCACTGATCAGGCAGGGGGATCGCCCCTGGCCAGGACTCGAACGCCGACAGCCAAGCAGCGAGAGGGATCCGGCCGCTATCACAGGGGCATCCCGGACCACGGCTTCCTCAGCGATGACGGGGCGGCGTCGCGGCGGGACTCGTCCGGTCGAGGGTTCTCACGGTACGGACGTGACGGAGATAGCCGCGGGATAGGACCGTCTCAGGAGCGTCCCGCTACCGTTCGGTCAGCCACCCAGCAAGGGCTTTCCGAACCGGTTCGGAGGGCCCTCCCCCACCCCTTCAGGAGGTTGTCATGAGAATTCGCAGGCTGGCCGCCGCCATCGCCGTCGCGTCGGCGCTCTCAGCGCCGGCCGTCCCCGCCCTGGCCGAACGCGGGGATCTCGTCCCCGAGACGCCGACGGGGCCACCACTGATCCTCCCGAGGGACGAGCCGTGTGATGAGGATGGGGGGTGGAGCGGAAACTGGCTGCGCTGCCCGGGCCCCACCTGATCACCGGGTGGTCGTGACCATGCTCCCGTCACAGGAGGAGAGTCGGTCGAGGACGCCCCTGACCTGGACCACGCCCTCGTGATCGTCCAGACGTTCCCACAACTCCAAGGAACGCCCCAAGAACTCCCTTGCCGGGCCCACCTCTCCCAGAGCGAGGTGGACGCGCCCCAGTCCGAACCTGATCAGCGCTTCGCCCATGGGATCACCAGGGCGGGTGATCAGCGCGAGGGCCTCGTGGAAGCGGTTCCTCGCACTGAGGTACCGGCCGCACGACAGGTCCGCCCTGGCCCTCTGGTACAGCACCTGGGACCGCGCCCGGGGATCACCGGTCGCCTCGGCACGGCGGAGCGCCCGCTCCAGATACACCTGCCCGTCGTCGAACCTCCGCTGATCGGCACGGATCCGGCCCAACAGTGTCAGGGGGCGCCACATGGCCTCGGGCTCCCCCACCGCCTCGAAGTCGGCCAGCGCCGTCTCGCACAGGGACCAGGCCTCATCCATCTCCTGGCGCATGTACGCGGACTCGGCCATCCACGCCCGGCACAGCCCCACACCGAACCGGTCCTCGACCTCGGCGAACCCGGTGAGCGACCGGGCCAGCGCCTCGTCGGCGGCGTCGTTCTCCCCACGGTTGAGTCGCAACGAACAGGTCGAGAAGTCCATGGCCGCGATACCCCGGACGTTGGCCGCCGTGCGCACCATCGCCACCGCCGACCGCAGAGCCTCCTCGAAGTCGTCGAAGAAACCGCGCCGCTCGGCGTACACGCAGAACTGGGAGACCAGTTCCCAGCACTCCTCGTCCAGGCCGGAGTCCGCCGCCTGCCTGATGGCGGTCAGGATGCTGGTCCGCTCGCGTTCGATCCACTGGTGCGGATCGGCGAGCAACCGTTCGACATACGCCTGTGGGGGAGACCAGCGGGCGCCGCGCCCCCGGACCCGCAGCAGGTTGGTACCGAACACCCTCCTGTTGGCCTCCTCCAACAGGTAGAGCCAGCCACCGACCCATCGGCGCACCCGCTCCCGTGCAGCGGAGGGATCCTGGCCCCCCTTCTCCCTGGCGTACTCCCGTACCAGGTGGTGGAAGCGGTAGATCGGCTCTCCGGCACCGTCGACTCCGATGGTGTCGAGCATGTGCGTGTCCACCAGCGGCTCCACCAGGTCGGCGGGGAACGCGCGGCGGTCGTCCAGCAGTGCGCCCGCCCCCCACACCGGAATGGTGGGCGCCTCCACCAGACCGAGCTGCCCGAACAGCCGTGCGGTGGCCCCGTCCAGTCCGTCGTAGGTGAGCGAGAGGCTGGCCCGAACGGTCATGTCACCGTGTTCCAGTTCGTCGAGCCGGTGCCGCTCGTCGGACAGCCTCGCGACGATCATCGACAGCGTCCAGTGCGGCTTGGCCGCCAGCCTGGCCGCCACGATCCGCAGCGCCAGCGGCAAGCGGCCCACCATCCCCACCAGTGTGCGCGCCGATTCCGGCTCGTTCTCCACGCGACGGGCGCCGACGACCCGGTGCAGCAGCGCGAGCGCGTGCTTCTCGTCCAGGGGGCCGAGCTCGAAGCGACGAGCGCCCGGTACCCCCGTCAGCCGGGCACGCGAGGTGATCAGGACCCGGCAACCGTCGCCACCGGGGATCAGCGGTGACACCTGCCTCTCCGAGGCGGCGTCGTCGAGGACGATCAGGACCCGCCGCGCCGCCAGGAGCCCGCGGTACATCACGGCACGTTCGTCCAGGTCGTCCGGGATGGCCTGACCAGGCACACCGAGCGCCCGGAGGAAACGGCCCAGCACCTGCGAGGGCGTCAGCGCCGCCTCGCTCGTGCCCCTCAGATCGCAGTAGAGCTGGCCGTCCGGGAAGTACTCCTCCGCCAGGCGATGGGCGACGTGGACGGCCGCGGCACTCTTTCCGACCCCGGGCGGACCCAGCAACACCGCGATTCCGGCCGACTCGCCGGCGCGGACCAGGACATCGGCCACCGCGGCCTCCGTGTCCCCGCGCCCGACGAAGTCCGAGGTGTCACTGGGCAGTTGGAACAGAATGTGCTGGTCGGGCGAGGGGAGGCTTCCCGGAGCGGGAAGCGGTCCGGGATCGTCGCGGGAATCCGGATGGAGATCCGGGTCCTGGTTGAGTATGGCCACTTCCAGGGCACGCAGTTCCGCACCGGGTTCCAGGCCCAGTTCCTCGACGAGCCGGTCCCGGCTGGACCGGTAGACCTGGAGTGCCTCGGCCTTCCTGCCCGACCGGTAGAGCGCGAGCATCAAGTGCGCGCACAACCCTTCCCGTAGCGGATTCTCCTCCAGAAGAGCCGGGATCTCCGCTACCAGGCGGGCGTGCCGCCCGAGTTCGAGTTCGATGCCCACACGCTGTTCGAGGGCGTCGACCCTGTCGGCTCCGATCCGCGTGGCCCGAGTCCTCAGGGCGCCGGCCTCGATCCCGCTGAGCGCCGGTCCGCGCCACAGGGCGTCCGCCTCACGCAGGAGCGCGGCCGCTTCTTCCAGGCGACCCTTCTTGCGCAGGGATACCGCCTCACGCGTTCGCGCACGGAACAGGTGAAGGTCGACCTTCTCCGGCTCGGCCCGAAGAAGGTAGCCGGGCGGTCTGGTCTCGATCACGGCCCGGACAGGGCGCAGAAGGCGGCGCAGCCGGGAGATGCAGATCTGCACCTGGGTGCGGGCGGTCTCGGGTGGATCGTGCGCCCAGAGCATGTCGACCAGGTGGTCTGTGGACACCACCCGGTTGAGGTCCAACAGCAGCGCCGCCAGAACGGCCTGTTGACGTCCCGGTGGCACACGGAGGGGCCCGGCACCACCATCCACTTCGAGAGGCCCAAGCAACCGGAAACGCACTATCTCGGCATCGCGCTCGGCTTCAGAATAAATACTCACCGTGACATACCAATTCCGTTGCCGTGACCCGCTTCGCATAGGCCTTAAGACCACAGGCTCCGTTTCAACGGACTCCGAAATATCCGTCATCCGACCGGAACGATAGCGGTACGGACGACGACACGTCCAGGATTTTCCGCCCTTCGAACCAGACCCCTCTATCAGACCATGACCGCACAGGTCACAGCCGATCGAATGATCGTGACGACGACCAAACCCGCGAGGAATATAATTGAATCCGGAACTTGGATCCTCAGCTTCGATCGCGTCACGTTGCCATTCGACACCTTGAAGCAAGTCGGCCCCCACGCCCCGCCTCACCCCGAATTCCCAGCTGACCTGGGCGTTCGATAGGGTTTCGGAACCATCGGCGCCGCGAGCGCGTCTACCGGGGTGGAAGGTGAAACATGAATCTGTTCCTGGGCACGGCCTTCGGCTTCCCCACGGTGCTCTTCACGCCCCTGCTGCTCGTCGTGGCCGCCTACTGGGTGCTCGTCCTCGTCGGCGCCACCGACAGCGAACTCCTGGACGCCGTGGACTCCGACGGCGCCGCCACCGGCCTGAGCGCGATCATGCACAGGGCCCGCCTGGGGGCCGTCCCGGTCACCGTCGCGCTCTCGATGCTGGTCTGCGTCGCCTGGTTCGTGAGCATGATGGGAGGCATCATGACCAGTCTCCTCGACACCACGTCCACCCCCCTCCTGCTGGCCCTCGGCGCCGTCGTGCTGCTCATCGCGCTCGTCGCGGCCTGGGCCGTCACCAGCGGCCTGGTGATGGCCGTCGCCCGGTTCCTGCCGCGCCGCGGCGGCGACTCCAAGCACGAACTCGTCGGCCGCACCTGCGTGATCCGGATCGGCGAGGCCGGTGCGGACTTCGGCCAGGCCGAGATCACCACCTCCGGCGGCGCCGCGCTCACCATCCCCGTCCGCACCACCGGCGGCGAGGTGCTCCCCCTGGGCGGCACCGCGCTGATCTTCGACCACCGGGCCGAGGACGACGTCTTCCTGGTGACCCACTTCGACGCCGCCCTGGACCCCGGCCAGAGCTGACCGGGCCGGCCGCCCCACGCCCGACCCACACCGCGCCACCTGCCCGGACCAGCCCATCGGCCACATCCGGGGAACCGTGGCGCGCCCGACCGCGTCTCACCCCCGACGAGCCCGAAGCGGTACCCCACCGCCCCAGCCCCGGCGCTCGCCCCGCACCCGCACGTCCCACTCCCAGAAAGCGACCCCTACGTGTTCCTGAGTGCAACCACCACCGGGCAGGAGGCGGCGGACGCCACCTTCCTCACCTTCGGTGTCGCCCTGGCCGTCGGCCTCATCGTCCTCATCGCGCTGATCATCATGATCGTGCGGCTCTTCAAGAAGGTCGAACAGGGCAAGGCCCTGATCATCTCCAAGACCCGTGACGTGCACGTCACCTTCACGGGCGCCGTCGTCCTCCCGGTCCTGCACAAGGCCGAGATCATGGACATCTCGCTCAAGACCCTCACCCTTGAGCGCAGCGGCCGTGAGGGCCTCACCTGCAAGGACAACATCCGCGCGGACATCCGCGTGTACTTCTACGTCCGCGTCAACGAGACCGCCGAGGACGTCAAGAAGGTCGCCAAGTCCATCGGCACCGAGCGCGCCAGCGACCGGGAGACCCTCCAGGAGCTCTTCAACTCCAAGTTCTCCGAGGCGCTGAAGACCGTCGGCAAGCAGTTCGACTTCGAGGAGCTGTTCACCCAGCGCGAGCAGTTCCGCCACGCGATCGTCTCGCTGATCGGCACCGACCTCAACGGCTACAGCCTGGAGGACGTGGCCATCGACGAGCTGGAGCAGACCCCGCTGCACCAGCACGACTCGAACAACATCCTCGACGCGCAGGGCATCAGCAAGATCACCGAGCGCACGGCGATCGAGCACAAGCGCACCAACGAGTTCGAAAACGACCGCAAGAAGGAACTCGACCGGCAGAACACCGAGACCGCGGAGACCCTCGCCGAGCTGGAGAAGCGCCGCGAGGAGGCCGCCGCCAAGGCCAAGCGCGAGATCGAGATCATCCGCGCCCGCGAGGAGTCCGAGACCGCCCGCGTGCAGGCCGAGGAGCGCCTCAAGGCCGAGACCGCCAACATCCGCACCAGCGAGGCGCTGGGCGTCCAGCACCAGAACCAGCAGCGCGAGATCGCGGTCGCCGAGAAGAACCGCGAGCGCGTCATCGCCATCGAGACCGAGCGCATCGAGAAGGACCGGATGCTGGAGGTCATCGGCCGCGAGCGCGAGACCGAGCTGAGCAGCATCGCCAAGGACAAGGAGGTCGAGGCCGAGAAGCGCGAGGTCGCCGACGTCGTCCGCGAGCGCATCGCCGTCGACCGCACCGTCGCCGAGCAGGAGGAGGCGATCAAGCGGCTGCGCGCCGTCGAGGAGGCCGAGCGCACCCGCCAGGCCATCATCATCCAGGCCGAGGCCGAGGCCCAGGAGAACCTGGTCAAGGACATCAAGGCCGCCGAGGCCGCCGAAGCCGCGGCCAAGCACCGCGCCGCCGAGGAGATGACCCTCGCCGAGGCCCGCCAGCAGGCCGCCGAGCTCGACACCCGCGCCAAGATCCGCCTGGCCGAGGGCCTGCAGGCCGAGGCCGCCGCCGCCGGCCTGGCCGAGGTCCAGGTCCGTCAGCAGGACGCCGAGGCCCTGGAGAAGGTCGGGCGCGCCGAGGCCGTCGTGTCCCGCGAGAAGGCCGCGGCCGAGGCCGAGGGCATCGAGCAGAAGCTGCGTGCCGAGGCCGCCGGCCTCACCGACAAGGCGTCCGCCATGGCCGCCCTGGACCAGGTCAGCCGTGAGCACGAGGAGTACCGCCTGCGCCTGGACGCCGAGAAGGAGGTGCGCCTGGCCGGCATCGACGTGCACCGCCAGGTCGCCGAGGCCCAGGCCACCGCGATGGCCGCCGGGCTGGAGAGCGCCGACATCAGCATCGTCGGCGGCGACGGCGCGTTCTTCGACCGCATGGTCAACTCCATCGGCATGGGCAAGGCCATCGACGGCTTCGTCGGCAACTCCGACACCGTCCAGACCCTGGGCGGCAACTGGCTCAGCACCAACGGCAACGGCAACGGCGGCAACTTCACCGAGGACATCCGGCGGATCCTGGCCGACGCCGACACCGAGGACATCAAGAACCTCACGGTCTCGGCCCTGCTGCTCAAGCTGATCGCCGCCGGCGGCCAGAACAGCGGCAAGCTGGACTCGCTGCTCTCCACGGCCCGCTCCCTGGGCCTGGACCAGCTCCCCGTGACCGCCATCGCCCCCGTCAAGCAGTGAGGTAGTCCTCCGTGACCGAGGCCCTGGAGACCGAAGGCGCCGGGCCGGACGCCGTGGACGCGCAGTCGCTGGACGCGGGCACCTACGAGGTGCTCCGCGCCCGGCTGCGCGAACAGACCGGCGAGCTGGCCCGGCGGACCGAGGCGCTCAACGACCGACGGCTGGAAGTGTTCGGCGGGACCGAACTGAAGCTGCTCGGCACCGAGCGCATCCGCACCGAGCACAACTGCGTCCCGCGGGACATCGTGAGCGTGGGACGCTCCGTGGGCGCCGACGCCGACGGCGCCATGATCCTGTTCGGCTACAACGTCTTCATCGGGATGAAGCGGGAGACGCACGTCGCCGACGTGTTCTCGCTGCACCGGTACGAGCGGGACGGCGAGGGCTTCGCCTTCGCCGACGCCCCCGGGGACGCCGCCCCCGGCCTGCTGGAGGACGAGCGGTTCCGACAGGACTTCGGTCAGCTCTACCGCTACTACCGCGACGCCCACCTGCTCCAGCTGCGGGTGGTGGAGGACCGGCTGCTCGCCGTGTTCCAGACCGGCCCGCGCACCGAGGACGTGCGGGTGCTGCGCTGGTCGGTCTCGCCCACCGGCGAGATCGCCTACCTCGACGCGCGGGGCGAGCGCGACCACGTGTTCCCGCCCTCGCACGACTTCCCGTGGGTGCAGACCACCCGCGAGGACCACGTCGCCGGGCGCCACCCGCACATCTCGATCCTCGACGAGCTGTTCGTCGAGACGCTCAACGGCGACCTCACCATCAAGGTGGAGAACAACACCGAGGTCGGCGAGGGCGTCTACAGCGAGCCGGTCGACGAGCCGCTGCAGAGCCTGGCCGACGCCGAGGTGCACTACGCCAGGGTGGGCGCGCTCATCCTGATGAAGGTGCTGCCCTACAACGAGACCACGTGGCGGTACCTGGTCTTCAACACGCGCACCAAGGAGGTCGAGCGGCTCGACGGCATCGGCCAGTCGTGCCAGCGCCTCCCCGACGACCAGGGGCTCATCTTCCCCGGCGGCTACTACCTGGCCACCGGGACGGCGCGGACGTTCGACACCGACGTCACCGACCTGGAGTTCGAGCGCGTGGTGCGCTCCCCCAACGGGGAGGACGTGCTGTACGTCTTCCACTCCCGGGAGGACGGCCGCAGCCTGCTGCTGTCGTACAACACCATCCGCAAGGAGGTCGCCAACCCGATCGTCTGCCACGGGTACTCGCTGTTCGACGACGGCACGATGACCGTGTTCCGCGACGGTTCCGGCGAGCCCACCCGGGTGCACCCGATGCAGGTGTGGCGCACCCCGTTCGTGTCCGACGTGTACGCCGCCGCTCAGCCCGCCGGGACCGGTCCGCTGGAACGCATCGGCAACGCCGACCTGGTGCGCGGCGTGTCGGAGTGCCTGTCCGTGGCGCGCATCGCCAGCGACATGCGGCCCTCCACCGAGGTGTTCGAGGCGCTCATCGCCTCGTGCCGCCGGGTGTCGGACCAGTTCCACTGGCTGGGCGAGCCGGAGCTGGGCGACCTGGCCGAGCCGCTGTCGCAGGTGCGGGCGACCGCGGAGAAGGTCCTGGAGGAGTTCGAGACCGTCCAGGCCCTGACCCGGCAGGCGGCCGAGGCGCTGGCCGAGGCGGAGGGCCGGGCGGCCTCGCTCATCCGCACCTCGCGCGGTGAGGCGCCGCGGTCGGCGGAGGGCTGGGTGGCGCGGCTGACCGAGCTGCGCCGCGCCCAGGGGCAGGCGGCCACGCTGCGCGAGATGCGCTACGTGGACGCCGGCCGGCTGGACGACCTCGACCACCGGATGGACGAGGAGATCGCCGCGGCGGGCCGCCGGACGGTGGCCTTCCTCGAACAGGACGACGCGTTCGCCGGGTACCACTCCGAGGTGGACCGCCTGGTGGCGGACGCCGAGGCGATCGACGCGGTCACGGCCGCGACGGCCGTCGGCGAGCGCATCGCCGAGCAGACCGAGGGCCTGCAGGTGGTCACCGAGGTCATCGGGTCGCTCGACATCGGCGACGCCCAGGTGCGCACGCGCATCCTGGAGCGGATCAGCGAGGTGATGGGCGGGATCAACCGGGCCCGCGCCACGCTGGAGTCGCGGCGCAAGGAGCTGCTGGCCCTGGAGGGCCGGGCGGAGTTCGCGGCCGAGTTCGCGCTGCTCGGGCAGGCCATCACCGGGGCGCTCGCCGCCGCGGACTCCCCCGACCGGTGCGACGAGCAGCTCGGCCGGATCATGCTCCAGCTGGAGAACCTGGAGTCGCGCTTCGCCGAGTTCGACGACTTCCTCGGGGAGCTGTCGGACAAGCGGGAGGACGTCTACGAGGCGTTCTCCACCCGCAAGCAGTCCCTGGTCGACGAGCGGGCGCGGCGGGCCGACCGGCTGGCGTCGTCGGCGGCGCGGGTGCTGGAGGGCGTGCACCGGCGGGTCTCGACGCTGTCGACGCTGGAGGACATCAACACCTACTTCGCCTCCGACGCGATGGTCACCCGGCTGCGCCGCACCGTCGAGGAGATGCGCGCGCTGGGCGACACCGTGCGCGCGGAGGAGCTGGACGGGCAGATCCTGGCCGCACGGCAGGAGGCGGGCCGGGCCCTGCGGGACCGCGCCGACCTGTTCGAGGGCGGCGCGGGCGGGGAGACCATCCGCCTGGGCCGGCACCGGTTCGCGGTCAACACCCAGCCGATCGACCTGACGCTCACCCCGCACCAGGGGGAGATGTCGGTGGCCGTCACCGGCACCGACTTCCGGGCGCCGGTCACCGACGAGGCGTTCCGGGAGACCCGGTACCTGTGGGACCGGCTGCTGGTGTCGGAGAGCGAGCGGGTGTACCGGGCGGAGTACCTGGCCACGTCGATCCTGGCCGCCGCCGAGGAAGGCGCGCTGGAGTACGACAGCGGCCGGAGGCCGTCCGTTGAGGGTGGTAGCCCCACTCCGCGAGAAGCGCCCCGGGGCGACGGTGGGCGACGGATGGACAGGGACAGCGGCCGGAGGCCGTCCGTTGAGGGTGGTAGCCCCACTCCGCGCGAAGCGCCCCGGGGCGACGGTGGGCGACGGGTGGGCCTGCGCGCGCTGGCCGAGGCGGACGTGCAGTCCGAGGGCTCGCTGCTGGACATCGTGCGCGGGGTCGCCGAGACCCGGTACGACGAGGGGTACGAGCGCGGCGTGCACGACCACGACGCCGCCCGGATCCTGTCCGCGCTGCTGCGGCTGCGGACCGGGGCGGGGCTGCTGCGCTACCCCGGGCCCGCGCGCGCGGTGGCGCAGCTGTTCTGGGCCTACGGGACCGACGAGGACCAGCGGGCGGCCTGGCGCACCCGCGCCGGGTCGCTGGCGCGGGCGCGGGAGGTGTTCGGGGCGCGCCGGTCGGCGGCGATCGACGGCCTGCGCGGGGAGCTGGCCCGGGGCGTGGACGCGTTCCTCACCGAGACCGGGCTGTACCAGGACGCCGAGCTGGACCTGGTGGGCGAGTACCTGTTCGAGGAGTTGGCGGCGGACGGCCCCTCGGAGCGCGGCTTCGTGTCCGGCGCGGGGGCCAGGCTGCTCCTGGACCGGTTCCACCGGGCGCTGGGCAGCGCGCAGGAGACCACGCGCCGGGCCTTCGCCGAGGACCTGCGCAAGCTGGAGGGCGACGTGGCGGCGCGGCACCAGCTGGTGACGGCGTGGCTGGACGCGTTCGCGACCACCCTGGAGGAGGGCTCGTTCGACGCGGGCGACCTGCCCGAGGCGGCCGTGGTCGAGCTGACCGGGCGCGGGGTGGAGCGGTACGAGTCGTCGGCCGCGGTGCACGAGAGGGTGACGGGCCTGCTGGGCTCGCACCCGCGGGTGCGCGAGCGCTCGCTGGACGTGCGCCTGGACGAGATCCTGCCGCGCACCCGTGCGTTCCGGCAGCGGGACGTGCCCGCCTACCGGGACTTCCAGCGGCGGCGCAACGAGCTGGTGGCCGCCGAGCGGGAACGGCTGCGGCTGGAGGAGTACCGGCCGAAGGTGATGAGCGGGTTCGTCCGCAACCGGCTGCTGGACGAGTCGTACCTGCCGCTGATCGGCGACAACCTGGCCAAGCAGCTGGGCGCGGCCGGCGACGACAAGCGCACGGACCAGAGCGGCCTGCTGCTGCTCATCTCCCCGCCCGGGTACGGCAAGACCACGCTGATGGAGTACGTGGCGAGCCGCCTGGGCCTGGTGTTCGTGAAGGTGAACGGGCCGGCGCTGGGGCACGCGGTGACCTCGCTCGACCCGGCGGAGGCACCGGACGCCACGTCGCGCCAGGAGGTCGAGAAGATCTCCTTCGCGCTGGAGATGGGCAGCAACACGATGCTGTACCTGGACGACATCCAGCACACCAACCCGGAGCTGTTGCAGAAGTTCATCTCCCTGTGCGACGGGCAGCGCCGGATGGAGGGCGTGTGGGAGGGCCGCACGCGCACCTACGACCTGCGGGGCAAGCGGTTCGCGGTGTGCATGGCGGGCAACCCCTACACCGAGCAGGGCAAGAAGTTCCGGATCCCGGACATGCTGGCCAACCGCGCCGACGTGTACAACCTGGGCGACGTGCTCTCCGGGAAGGAGGAGCTGTTCGCGCTCAGCTACATCGAGAACGCGCTCACCTCCAACCCGACCCTGTCGCCCCTGTCCTCACGCGACCGCGAGGACGTGTACACGTTCGTGCGGATGGCCCGGGGCGACGACTCGGTCGGTACGGACGAGCTGAAGCACCCGTACTCGGCGACCGAGGTGGAGCGGATCCTGTCCGTCCTGCGCAAGCTGCTGCGGGTGCAGGAGGTGGTGCTGGCCAACAACCAGGCCTACATCGCCTCGGCCGCGCAGTCGGAGGACGCGCGCTCGGAGCCGCCGTTCCAGCTCCAGGGGTCGTACCGGAACATGAACCGGCTGGCGGAGAAGATCGTGCCGGTGATGAACGACGCCGAGGTGGAGGCCGCGATCGACGACCACTACCTGGGCGAGGCGCAGACCCTGACCTCGGGGGCCGAGGCCAACCTGCTCAAGCTCGCCGAGCTGCGCGGGGTGATGACCCCGGAGCAGAAGACCCGGTGGGCGGAGGTCAAGGACGGCTTCCTGCGCGGCCGCGCGCTGGGCGGCTCCGAGGACGATCCGATGACCCGGGCGATCGGGGCGATGGGCCTGCTCGCCGACCGGGTCGGCTCGATCGGATCCGCCATCGACCGCGCCGCCGAACGGTAGCCGGGCGGCACCGTGCGCCGGAGGATCCGGCCGGCGGAGGGCCGCCGCCCCGCGTGGGGCGGCGGCCCTCCGCTCAGATGCGGACGGGCTCGCGTCCGGGATCGGTGATCATCTTCGGGTCGCGGTCGCGCAGGAGCGCCATGAGGGGGGCGACGGTGTCGGCCCGCTGGGCCTCCTCGCCCTCCTCCGCCAGGAGCCCGACGATCTGGAAGAACAGCACGAGGCCGTTGTCGGTGTCCAGGAACCGCAGGTCGACGTCCGGCACGATCGCGAGCGAGGTCATCTCGCCGTTGGCCGGGTCGCCGCCCAGCGGCGAGGGGGTGATGATCCAGTGGCCGACGTCCAGGTCGACGCCGGCGAGGAAGCGGTCGGCCAGGGCGTGCAGGACGCGCAGGATCCACGCCGGCACGGACGTGTCCTCGGGCTCGCGCGGGATCCGGCAGGTGAACTCGAAGCCGGCGCCGGAGACGGCGGTCTGCTCGCTGGTCTTCTCGCCCAGCTCGGTCAGACCGAACGTGACCAGCAGCCAGTGGTCCTCCAGCGGGTAGGCGAGGACCCCGTTGAGGCCGCCCTGGTCGCCGTCCGGGGCGAACTGGACGGTCAGCGGTTCGACGCCGGGGTAGCGCTCGGCCCACCCCTCGTAGATCCGGACGAGCCCGGGCAGCAGCTCCAGCATGGTGTCGTGGCCCCCCACATCAGGTGTTCGTGCACGTCCGAGCATAGAAGCGCGCGGCGGGCACCCGGGACGCCGGTCCGTCCAGCCGCGCCGCACACCTCAGATCTCGCAGGCCAGCCGCCATCCCCCCTCGTCGTACACCCAGTACTCGCCGGCGCCGTCCAGGGACTCGTACTCGGCGCCGACCGGCAGCGCGGTCACCTCGCCCGCGTCCTCCGCCACCCGGAGCAGGTCCGCGGCCAGCCAGTAGGCGTGGTGCGCCGCCTCGGACTCCCACCGCACCGGTTCGAGCGAGGCCCAGTAGTGGCCGTCGGGGTCGAACCGCGAGGACCACGCGTCGTCGGCGGGGCACGCCCAGTCCAGCGGCCGGTACACGGCCCCGGGGACCCGGCCCGCGTCGGCGAACTCGCGCCGCGTGCCGCACACCGGGCAGGGGCCCGGGTCCAGGGGCGCGAAGCGGGACATCAGCCAGTGCAGGTCGATGGCGCTGTGCTCGCGGCCCCCGGGGGCGCCGTCCCGAACGGTCACCGCGTCCGGGTGGCCGCAGTCGGGGCAGCGGGGTTCCGGCGGCCGGCGGCCCGTCCCGGGGGTCCGGGCCCCGGGCCAGCCGGTGGGCCACAGGCCGCCGCAGCGCGAGCACCGGTACTGCCGGCGGCGCGGGCCGGCGCGGCCGGGGACGGGCCGGGGCACGGGCTCCCGGGGCGCCCGTCCCCGGTCGGCACGCGGGCGCACGTCCTCCGCCGCCTCGGGTCCGCCCAGCTGGGGACCGGTGGCGGGGCCTCCGGGCACACGCCTGACCATGGGTCCATCATCCTCCGTCACACGCTCGCGGGCCAGAGGGCGCCGGTCCAGGAATTCGGGAGCGTTCCCAACACCGGTCAGGGAAGTCCGATATACCTACACAGCAGGCTTTTTGTCTCGCATGCGTGAGTTTGTGGACACAAGTCGCTCCCAGTGCTGGCGTCTCCTACTACTGGGTAGTAACATTGACTTGTTACTAGTCGGTAGATCCGCGTGTACAGACACCGCGGCCAGGGACACACAGCGGAGCTGTCCATGACGCATTACAAGAGCAACCTGCGCGACATCGAGTTCAACCTCTTCGAACTCTTCGACCGCCAGGACGTACTGGGCAAGGGCCCCTTCCAGGAGCTCGACGAGGAGACGGCACGGACCATCCTCGGCGAGGTCAACCGCCTGGCCACGGGCGTCGTCGCCGAGTCCTTCGAGGACGCGGACCGCAACCCGCCGGTCTTCGACCCCAAGACCAACACCGTCACGGTCCCCGAGAGCCTGAAGAAGTCGTACCAGGCCTACATGGACGCCGGCTGGTACAACCTCGACCTCCCCCCGGAGCTGGACGGCCTGGGCGCCCCCCGCTCCCTGGTGTGGTCCGCCGCCGAGCTCATCCTCGGCTCGAACCCCGCCGTCCACATGTACTCCGCCGGCCCGGGCTTCGCGAGCATCCTCTTCGCCGAGGGCAACGAGAAGCAGAAGGAGTTCGCCAAGCTCGCCATCGAGCGCGGCTGGGGCGCCACCATGGTCCTGACCGAGCCGGACGCCGGCTCGGACGTCGGCGCGGGCCGCACCAAGGCCACCGACCAGGGCGACGGCACCTGGCACATCGAGGGCGTGAAGCGCTTCATCACCTCGGCCGAGCAGGACATGACCGAGAACATCTTCCACCTGGTGCTGGCGCGCCCCGAGGGCGCCGGCCCCGGCACCAAGGGCCTCTCGCTCTACCTGGTCCCGAAGTACCTGGTCAACGAGGACGGTTCGCTCGGTGAGCGCAACGGCGCCTACGTGACCAACGTCGAGCACAAGATGGGCCTCAAGGCCTCCACCACGTGCGAGCTGACCTTCGGCGACAAGCACCCCGCCATCGGCTACCTCGTCGGCGACAAGCACGACGGCATCCGCCAGATGTTCCTCATCATCGAGTACGCGCGGATGATGGTCGGGACGAAGGCGATCGCCACGCTCTCCACCGGCTAC
Organism: Nocardiopsis aegyptia; assembly: GCF_013410755.1. Lineage (GTDB taxonomy): Bacteria > Actinomycetota > Actinomycetes > Streptosporangiales > Streptosporangiaceae > Nocardiopsis > Nocardiopsis aegyptia. The sequence goes on along the minus strand of NZ_JACCFS010000001.1, from coordinate 3,852,753 downwards.
CTCAACGCTCTGGAGTACGCCAAGGAGCGGGTGCAGGGCAACGACCTGGCCGGTGAGAAGGACTCCCCCAAGGTCACCATCACCCACCACCCGGACGTGCGCCGCAGCCTCATGACGCAGAAGGCCTACGTCGAGGCCATGCGCTCGCTGGTGATCTACACCGCCACCCAGCAGGACGCGATCCAGATCGCCAAGGACGCCGGTGAGGACGTCACCGAGCTGGAGGCCATGAACGACCTCCTGCTGCCGATCGTCAAGGGCGTGGGCTCCGAGCGCTCCTACGCGCTGCTCGCCGAGTCCCTCCAGACCCTGGGCGGCTCCGGGTTCCTGCAGGAGTACCCGATCGAGCAGTACATCCGCGACGCCAAGATCGACACCCTCTACGAGGGCACCACCGCGATCCAGGCCCAGGACTTCTTCTTCCGCAAGATCGTCCGCAACGGCGGCGCGGCCCTGGGCAAGCTCGCCGGCGAGATCAAGGACTTCGCCCGCAGCGAGGCCGGCAACGGCCAGCTCAAGGAGGAGCGCGCGCTGCTCCTGGAGGCCGCGGAGAACGTCGAGGAGATGGTGGGCCTCATGGTCGGCCACGCGATGGCCGCCGCCGAGGACAAGCGCGAGCTGTACAAGGTGGGCCTGAACTCCACCCGCCTGCTCTTCGCCTTCGGCGACGTCGTCCTCGCCTGGCTGCTGCTGCGCCAGGCCGAGGTCGCGCTGACCAAGGTCGACGGCGCCGACGCCGCGGACAAGGACTTCTACACCGGCAAGATCGCCGCCGCGCGCTTCTTCGCCGACCAGTTCCTGCCGCGCCTGGCCGCCGAGCTCAAGATCGCCCAGGGCGTGAACCTGGACCTGATGGACGTGCCCGAGTCCGCCTTCTAGGAGGCGCGGGAGTCACACGACGGGCGGGACGGCCTTCGGGCCGCCCCGCCCGTTCGGTCGTACGTGTTCATGCCGTGCGCAATCGCTCGACCGGCTGCCCGGTCATCTCGGCGATCAACTCGAAGTCCTTGTGAAGGTGGAGAACGGTGAGGCCGGCACGCTCGGCCACCGCGGCGATGAGAAGATCGGGAACTCCCGGAGCCCGATGCTGCCCTCTGTCCGCGAGCATCGCCTGAACCTCGACCGCTCTGTCCTCCATAGCGGGTGTGAGGTACTCGATGGGCATAGCCGAAAGCGGGGGACGACCGGCGGCGTTGCGCAACTCGCCCGCCGACCTCGCGGAGAAGCCCACCTCGAGTCGGGTCACCGTCGAGACGCGGACCAGCCCTCGTTCGAGCCGGGTGGCCCATTCGGGCGCGTCCGGGCTGGCAGCCAGCCGCACCAGCGCGGATTTGTCGATCAGCCAGCTCATTCCCACGCCCGTTCCATGACGTCCGGATCAGCGAGGTCCGCGAAAGCCTCGGAGAAGTGCGACAGATCCGCCACCGTCACCGGGTCGGTGGAAGCGCGTGCCGTGCGCTCCAGCGCACGTCTGAGGTACTCGCTCCGCGACAGTCCCTGTCTCTTCGCGTCCCCATCGATCGCGGCCAGCACCGTGTCCGGCACGTGGCGAATCAGTACGTCGGCCATGCGACCACCTCCATGTGATATCTCCTGATATCAATCGGGCGCGCATTCCGCCACGCTTTCGCGGCGATCGAAGGACCGGTCCTGGACTCGCGCGCCGGAGGGCCGACGCCCCGCGACGCGCCGGGCGGGGGCGGGACGGCCGGGCTATGTCCGCGGGGCGCCGTCCGGGGACCAGACGAAGGGGGTCGTCGTGGTGACGGGCCGCAGGCCCAGGCGTCGCAGGATCGGCGCGCTGTCGTCGGAGGCGTCCACCTGGAGGAACCGCGTGCCGCGCTCGACGGCGATCCGGGCGCGCGCGGCCACCAGGGCGCGGTAGATCCCGCGCCCGCGCCACGCCGGCAGGGTCGAGCCGCCCCACAGGCCGGCGAACTCCGTTCCCGGCACGAACTCCAGCCACGCGGCGGAGACGACCTCCCCGCCGCCCTCGGCGGTCAGGACGGCGGTCCCGCCCGGATCGGCGGCGATCATCGCGGCGAGGTGCTCCACCAGCCAGCCTCCGTCGTCGCCCCACACCGCCGACTTCAGGTCCGCGATCCGGCGCAGGTCGTCCGTGCCGGTGACCCGCCGCAGGACGACGCCGTCCGGTGGCGGGGCGTCGACGGCCAGCTCCGCGGCCAGGCCCACCATGACCGTCTCGCGCTCCTCCGGGGCGAACCCGGCCGCGCGCAGCCGCTCGGGGAGGTCCTCGGGGAGGTCGTGGCCGTAGGCCTTCCACTCCACCGCCTCGCCCCGGGCCGCGAAGAGGTCGCGCTGGCGGGCGATCAGCAGGTCGAGGTCGCCGTCCGCCACACGCGCGCCCGGCGCGAGGACGACCGTGCCCCGGTGCCGTCCGGTGATCCGCAGCACGGGGCCGTCCCACTCCGCCTCGACACCGTCGGGCAGGAGCGCCGGCGTGCCCCGGGTCTGTTCGTCGAAGGCCGCGAGCCAGTCATCGTCGTTCATGGCCGAAGACTAGGCGTCATCCGGCCCCGACGGGTCGGCCCCCGCGGACAGCTGCCGCATCATGCCCGCGGCGTCGGAGACGACCCAGTACTCCACGAGGCGGCCGCCGGCGGCCCGGAAGACGTCGCTGCCCACGAGCGAGGCCGGTGTCCCGGGCGCGGCGTCCGCGCCGGGGATCCCGCCCCGGTAGGAGCCGTGGAAGGTCCAGTGGGCGGCGACCATGCCGTCCCCGACCACCGGGCCCGCGTCCAGGGTGGTGCGGACGTCGTCGAAGTACTCGTGCGAGCGGCGGACCTGTTCGACGGCCCCGGCGGGGCCGTGGACGTCGAACCCGGGCCAGTGCCCGACGAAGTCCGGGGCGAGGATGTGGTCGGCGACGGCGAAGTCGCCCGCCCACACCTCGAAGAGCCAGCGGCGGTAGAGCGTCTCGATCTCGTGCATACCCCCCGCCTACCCACATCCGTGCGGGCGGCACCGGAGCCTGTGCCGGTACCGCCCACACGGGCCGGTCAGCGCGTCGACAGGACGTACTTGCCCGTGCTCCGGCGCGTCTCCAGCAGCTCGTGCGCCTTGACCGCCTCCGCGAGCGGGAAGGCGGTCACGTCGATGCGCACCGCGCCCTCCGACACCAGCCCGGCCGCCTCCAGCAGCCGCCGGCGCGCCAGGTCGGGCCGGGCGCCCACCATGGCCCCGAGGTTGTACCCGCCGACCGACCGCGAGGACGACCACAGGCCGACCCCGGTGAACTCGGCGTCCTCGCGCGCCGCGTCGCCGAAGACGATGTGGCGGCCGAAGAGCGCGAGTAGGTCCATCGCCTCCCTGCGGACCGGACCGCCGACGGCGTCGAGCAGGACGTCGACACCGGTGCCGCCGGTCCGCTCGGCCACCTGCCCGACCAGGTCGTCGTAGGTGAACACGTGGTCGTAGCCGAAGTCCGAGGCGTAGGCGGCCTTGTCCGCGGACGAGGTGACCCCGTACACGGCCGAGGCGCCCATGCGCCGGGCGATCTGCGCGGCCGCCGTCCCCACGCCGCCGGCGGGACCCGTCACCAGGACGCTCTCGCCGTCCTGGAGCCGTGCCGCGTCGCGCAGCAGTCCGAGGGCCACCGTGACGTTGCAGGGGAAGGCCGCGCCCAGGTCCGACGGGACGGAGTCGTCGAGGGGGACCGTCAGCGCGGCGGGCGCGACGACGCGCTCCGCGTACCCGCCGCCGGCCAGGGTCAGGGCCGCGACCCTCTGGCCGGGGGCCAGACCGGTCACCTCGGCTCCGACCTCCCGGACGGTGCCGGCGGCCTCCAGGCCCGGGACGTGCGGCACGCCGATCTCGAACTGGCCGCGGCGGAACATGACCTCGGCGAAGTTGACCCCCGCGTACTCGACGTCGATGACGACCTCACCGGCGCCGGCGGTCGGCGCGGCGGCCTCTCCCGGCTCCAGGACCTCGGGCGGACCGTAGGCGTTGACGTGGACTGCGCGCATCGTGACTCCTCTGGGTGAAGGGCGGCTGGGTGAAGTGGGGGCGGGTGGTGACGAACGGCGGGCCCGGGCCGGTCGAGCCGGCCGGGCGCCGGAGGTCACCGCGGCTCGAACCGGGGCGCGCGCCGTTCGCGCACGGCTCGGACCGCCTCCTGGAAGTCGGGTGTGGCGAAGGCGCGGGTCATGAGTTCGACGGACTCGGCGACCGCCTCCTCCAGGGGCGTCTCCAGGCCGGACCAGACCTGGCGGCGGATCATCGCCATCGCGGCCGGCGAGGCGTGCGCGGCGAGTTCTCCCGCGTAGGCCTGTGCGGCCGGGAGCACCTCGTCCGCGGGCCGCACGTGTTGGGCCAGCCCCATCCGGAGCGCCTCGTCCGCGCCGACCGCGCGCCCCGACAGCAGCAGGTCCAGGGCGTTGGCGGTGCCGACCAGGCGGGGCAGCAGCCACGCGGACCCGTACTCGGCGGCGAGGCCGAACCGGCTGAAGGACGTGGACAGGCGCGCCCCGTCCGCCATGAAGCGCACGTCCGCGTACAGGGCGTGGACCAGGCCGAGTCCGGCCGCGCCGCCGTTGACCGCCGCGATCACCGGCGTGCCCAGCCGCAGGGGCAGGTCCGGCGGGTGCCCCAGCTCCTCGACCAGGTCCTGCCCCGCGGCTCCCGCGGCCAGCCGGTCCAGGAGGTCGGCGGTGGCGCCGGAGCAGAAGCTCCCGCCCTGGCCGGTGACGACGACCGCCCGCACGTCGGGCGCGGCGTCCGCCTCCGCCAGCGCGTCGTAGTAGGCCCGGAACATGTCCAGGTCCATCCCGTTGCGGCGTTCGGGCCGGGCGAAGGTGATCGTCCGCACTCCCCCGGAGGTGGCGGTGCGGACGCCCCGGTCCTGATCGGCCATGGCGTGGTCCCTTCGGTCGTGGGCGGCCCGTGGCGGGCGCGCCCGGCGTTCCAGGGCGTGTACTTGCCAGAACCCTAATGTATAACAGAGGTCTGTCATAACCCTTGAGGAGGACGCATGCGGCTCACCGAACCCGTCGGCCTGTCCGGCATCACGACATGGCTCCCCGACAGCGCCCAGACCGCCGAGCGGGCCGTCGCCGAGGGCCTGGTCGACGCCGACACGGCCGCCGACCTGGGGTACTCCGCGCTCCCCGTCGAGCCGGAGGCCGCACCCCCGCGGATGGCCGTCCTGGCCGCCCGCGACACCCTGCGGCGCACCGGCACCGACCCCGCGGACATCGGGCTGGTCCTGCACGCCTGGATGCACTACCAGGGCCACGACCTGTGGTCCCCCGCGCACTACGTCGCCGACCGGATCGGCGCCCACGACGGCCTCCCCCTCGGCATCCAGCAGGTCTGCAACGGCGGCGCGGCGGCCATCGAGACGGCGATCGCCCGCCTGGTGGCCGACCCCGACCTGGAACTCGCGCTCGTGACCACCGCCGACCGCTTCCCCGACAGCGCCTTCGACCGCTGGAGCGGCGACTACGGCATCGGCTACGGCGACGGGGCGACCTCGGTCCTGCTGCACCGCGCCGCCGCGCGCCGCCCCGACCTCTACCTGCACGCGCTGGAGAGCATGGCGGCGCCGCGGCTGGAGCGCATGCACCGCGGACGCGACCCGTTCGGCACCGCGCCCCGTTCGGTGTCCGAGCGCATCGACATCCGCCGCACCAAGAAGGCCTACTTCGAGGAGGGCGGCAAGGCGGAGTTCTCCGCCGACAGCCGCTCACGCCTGCAGGAGGTCGTGCGGCGCTGCCTGGCCGCGGGCGGTGTCGACGGAGCCGACCCCCGCCTGCGGCACGTCGTGCTGCCCCGGCTGGGACGGACGACCCTGGAGGAGGCCTACGTGAAGCCGCTGTCGGAGGTGACGTCGGCCCCCGCCCTGCTCCTCGGCGAGACCACGGGCCACCTGGGCGCGGGCGACGCCGCGGCGGGGCTGGCCGACCTCGTCCCCCTGCTGGCTCCCGGCGACCACGCGCTCGTGGTCAGCGCGGGCGCCGGCTTCACCTGGTCGTGCCTGTTGGTGAGCGGCTGAGCTCCAGGCCGACACCGCCCGACAGCAGGTCCTGGTCGTCGTGGAGGACGGCCTGCTGCAGGACGCAGAGGCGGGGGGAGAGGTCCAGACCGAGCTCCCCCCGCAGCCTGCTCCGCAGGGAGTCGAGCACACCCAGCGCCTCGGCCCGGCGGGCGCTGCGGTACAGGGCCAGGACGAGGTACTCGTGGAAGACCTCGTGCAGCGGGTACAGGGCCACCAGCTCCGCGAGCTCACCGATGAGGTCGGCGTGCCCGCCCGCGTTCAGCTCGGCGCGCAGACGGTGTTCGAGGGTCGAGAGCCGCGCCTCGCTCAGGCGGGTGACCTGGGCGTCCAGGCGCGTCCCGGTCTCGACGTTGACCAGCGCGGGGCCGCGCCACAGCGCCAGCGCGTCGCGGAACAGCCGCGCCGCCCGCTCGTGGTCGCCCGCGCTCGCGGCGGCGCAGCCGGAACGGGTGAGCCGGGTGTAGGCGACGACGTCGATGTCGATCATGTCCGTCGAGAGGCGGTATCCCGCGCCCTCGGTGACGAGCACGCGTTCGGCGATCCGGTCCGTGGTCGTCCCCGCGAGGGCGCCGATGAGCCGGCGCACCTGGCCGACGTAGGTCTGGACGGTGGTGACGGCCGTGCGCGGCGGGTTCTCCCGCCACAGCTCGTCCACCATGCTCTCGGCGGAGACCACCCGATCGGGATCGGTGGCCACGAGCGCGAACACCGTCCGCGGCTTCGGAGGCAGGTGCGCCGCCTTGTCGTCCCCGTTGGCCATGGTCAGAGGCCCTAACACCCCGACCTTCAACGATCCTTCATGCTCCACCAGAAGACCCCCTGTAAACCACCGGTGCCCGCCTCGCGCCGCCCGGTGTCCGGACGGAAATGTCAAAGTTTCAACCAAACACGAGTGCGGGCGAATACCATCTCACCATGCGGAGAATTAATGCATTTCCGCAGGACTCAGGAAGAATACGACCACGGACGACCTGTTCAATGTGATCAGGCTCACCCGATCAATGGCGAACCAAGCACCCCGAGAAAGTCCCCGCTGGTTGGGCGCGCCGACGATAAAAGCGGACCGCGGCCCCTGGCCACATTCGGCCAGAAACCGCGTCTTCCACAACAGAAAAGGCGACGCAATGTGATGAATTCATTCCATCGAGTTAAGCTTCGCAATCGCGCGCTCCAGCAGGTCACTGAAGGTACTCAGTTCCGCTTCCGTGAACTCCGCCGCGAGCCCGCCCTCCACGCGCAGGGCCGCCTTGTCGGCTCGGGCCACCAGCGCGCGGCCCTCGTCGGAGATGCTGTTCACGGTCACCTTCTGGTGCAGCGGTGACAGGGAGCGCTCGATGAGGCCGGAGCGGTCGAGGTTGGTCAGGACCGTGGCCATCGTCTGCGGGGTGACCATGCATTCGCGGGCCAACTGCGCCGCGGACATCCCGTCCGACACCGACAGCAGGAGCAGGACCGCGTACTGGGGGACCGTGAGCCCGAACTCCCGCAGCACGCGGGACTTGCGGCTGATGAGCGCCTGCTCGGCACGCTTGATCGTGTGGCCGAGCCGGTCGGCCCCCACGGATCCGTGCTCCGGCCCGGAATCCCCGGCCGGCCTACGCTCCATCATGTCTCCCACCTCGCGATCCGGCCTGTCGACCTCCAGTGATCATGCCACGCCCGCGCCCTTGGCCCGACCCGCCGCACGACCGCCCCGGCGCCCCCGCGAACGCGGAAGAGCACAGGTCAGGCGGGCCGTACAGGTGAGCCGGCCGAGTTCGTCGCGGATGGTGATCCCGTAGGTGGCGCTGTCGGTGCCCCGGTGGAGGGGGCGGCACTCGCCCGTCACCGACCCCGACCGGACCGCCCGGTGGTGCGTGCAGGACAACTCCTGCCCGACGATGATCCGGTCCGTCCCCGCCCAGACCCAGGCCGCCAGCGACCCCAGCGTCTCCGCGAGCACCGCGTTCGCGCCGCCGTGCAGCAGTCCCACCGGCTGCCGGTTGCCGGACACCGGCATCCGGCCGACCACCAGGTCCGGTCCGCACTCCGTGATGCTGATCCCCAACCGCTCGACCAACTGCTCCCGCTCGTATCCGGACACGACCTCGACCGGACCGAGGCTGACCTGCTCCATCGCGCACCTCCGTGGGCACCGAACTCTCCGTCGCGGGCGGACGCCCACACCCTCACACTACCCAATCCCCTGTCTTGTGACAGAACCCTGCTACTATTCGGGTGCGGAACCACTGTGCCGACTACACCTGGGCGAGACCGGGCGCGACGATGGGAGCACGACCATGGACACGAGGCAGATGGGCGGGACCGGGCGCCGGGTCGGCGCGGTAGGACTCGGCTGCATGGGCATGTCGTGGGGGTACGACCAGCTCGGACGGGACGCCGACGTGTCCGTCCAGGTCATCCGGCGGGCCCTGGACCTGGGCGCCGACCTGATCGACACCTCCGACCAGTACGGCCCCTTCACCAACGAGGAACTGGTCGGCCGGGCCCTGCGCGGCCACCGGGACCGGGCCTACCTCGCCACCAAGGGCGGACTCGTGGTCGACGACCCCGAGACCTTCGCCAGCCACCGCGACGGCCGGCCCGAGCACCTGCGCGCCGCCTGCGAGGCCAGCCTCCGGCGCCTGGGCGTGGACCACGTCGACCTCTACCAGCTGCACCGGATCGACCCCGAGGTCCCGCTGGAGGAGAGCTGGGGCGCGCTCGCCGAACTGGTCAAGGAGGGCAAGGTCGGCGCGATCGGGCTCTCCGAGGCGAGTGTCGAGGAGATCCGCACGGCCCACGCGATCCACCCCGTGACCAGCGTGCAGACCGAACTGTCGCTGTGGAGCCGCGAACCGCTGGCCGACGGGGTGCTGGCGCACTGCGCGGAGGCCGGGATCACCTTCGTCTCCTACTCGCCGCTGGGCCGCGGCTTCCTGTCCGGGGCGATCTCCTCGCCCGAGGACCTGCCGGAGGTGGACGGGCGCCACCGCACCCCCCGCTTCCAACCGGAGGCGATCGCGGCCAACCAGCCGATCATCGACCGCGCCCGCGAGGTCGCGCGCCAACTGGGCGTGACGGTCCCCCAGGTCTCCCTGGCCTGGGTCCTGGCCCAGGGCGAGCACGTCGTCGCCATCCCCGGCACCAAGAACCCCCGCTACCTGGAGGAGAACGCGGCCGCGGCCGGTGTCACCCTCACCTCCGAGCAGCTGGCGCTGCTCGACGCGGTGCCCGAGGCCGTCGGCACGCGCTACTAGGGGGAACCGTGCTGATCCTCGGATTCCCCGCGGGCGTGTTCGGTACCAACACCTACGTCCTGGCCGAAGGCCCCGGAGCGGGCTGCGTCATCATCGATCCGGGCCAGCGGTCGCTGGAGGGGCTGAGCGACCTCGTCTCCCGTCACCGGCTGGAGCCGGAAGCGGTCCTGCTGACCCACGGCCACATGGACCACACCTGGGACGCCGTCCCGGTCGGCGCACGCTACGACGTGCCCGTGTACGTGCACACCGCCGACCGCTTCATGGTCGGTGCGCCGGCCCGCGGCCTGCCGGACGACTTCCCCGCGCACCTGTTGGAAGGGCACCCCAACGCCGACCCCTCCGGCCTGCGCGCGGTCGACGGCGACCGGACCACCGTGCGCGCGGCCGGGCTGGACATCGAGGCCCTGCACACCGGCGGGCACACGCCGGGGTCGATCGTCCTGCACGTCCAAGGCGGGGAGTCGGCGCTCTTCACCGGGGACGCCCTGCTCGCGGGGGCACTGGGCCGGACCGACGGGCCCGGTGGCGACGAGCGGCGGCTGCGGTCCGCGCTGAACCGGCACTGCGCGCTCCTGCCCGACGCCACCACGATCCACCCGGGTCACGGCGACCCCACCACCCTGCGGGCGGAGCGGCGACTGCACCCCTTCCTGCGCCCGGAGGCCGCGCCCACGTCCGCGGGCTGACCCGCGGACACAGGAACGCCCGCGCCGACCCGCGCACCGACCCGAGTCCCCGCCCCGCCCCCGTGGAGTCCCCGTGCCGGGCGGCGCCCGGACACGCGCACGCCCGCGCCCGGAGTCCTTCCGGGCGCGGGCGTGCGGTCGTTCACGGGGCTCCGACGGGCAGGCGCCCGGAGGCACCCGCGCTGATCCGCTCCAGCGCCTCGGCCGTCGCCGCGTCCGCGCCGGCGGTGTTCAGGATCAGCCGTACGCCGGGGCGGTCGGGCATGTGCAGCACGGAGTGCTCGAAGCGGAGCGGCCCCAGCCACGGGTGGTCGACCGCCTTGAGCCGCTGCGGCCGGGAGACCACGTCGTGGCGCGCCCACAGCTCCGCGAACTCCGGGCTCGCCCGGCGCAGCCGGTCGGCCAGACGGCCGAACCCCGGGTCGTCGGGGTGGCGCGCCGCGTCCCGGCGGAACTCGGCCACCAGGTCCGGGGCCATGTCGGCCCAGTGGCGGTGCCGTCCCCGGTAGACCGGGTCGGTGAAGAAGGCGACGAGGCAGTTCAGCGTCTCCCCCTCCGTCCTGGAGTACCCGAACACCGTCTCCGAGGCGTGGTTCATCGCGATGACGTTCCAGTGCTGGTCGATCACGTGCGCCGGCGAGGGCGCCCAGTGGTCGACGATGCGGGCCAGCTCCGCCTCGTCGGGCTCGGGCCCGCTCACCAGCGGCGGGTTCACCCCGGCGAGCCGGTACAGGTGGTCGCGTTCGACCACGGTCAGCCGCAGGGCCCGGCTCACCGCGTCCAGCACCGAGGGGGACACCGTGATGTCCCGCCCCTGTTCGAGCTGGATGTACCAGGACGTCCCCACGCCCGCGAGCACGGCGACCTCCTCACGGCGCAGCCCGGGGGTGCGGCGGCGCCCACCCGGGGGCAGGCCCACGTCGCCGGGGGTCAGGCGGGCACGGCGGGTCCGCAGGAAATCTTTCAGTTCGGTACGTTGCCGATTCCGTCCCTGCGTGGATTCCTGGGTGATGTTCACAGTGTCAGGATAAATGGAGTCTCCCGGACTGTCGATGTGTTTGGGACGCTCATCGATATGACGACTCACACTTCCAACGAGGTGAACACACCTCGTTTCTCAGGACACCAGTGGATGATCGTCATCCTGCTGTGTGGAGCGCAGTTCATGCTGGCGCTCGACTTCTCCATCCTGAGCGTTTCACTACCGGTCATCGGCAGCGAACTCGGATTCGCTTTCAACGACCTCCAATGGATCGTGACGGCCTTCGCCCTGCCCTCGGGCGGGCTCCTCCTGCTGTTCGGGCGCACCGCCGACCTCTACGGCCGGCGCAGCTGGTTCATCGCCGGCATGGGCCTGTTCACGGTGGCGTCGCTGGTGGGCGGGCTGGCCTGGTCCCCGGCGGTACTGATCGCCGCCCGTGCCGGGCAGGGGCTGGCCGCCGCGATGCTGACCCCCGCCGCGATGTCCCTCCTGACGACCTCGTTCAACGAGGGCGGCCTGAGGGAGAAGGCACTGGGGATCAACGGCACGCTGCTGTCCCTGGGATTCCTCACCGGTGTGGTGCTCGGCGGTGTGATCACGGACTTCACCAGTTGGCGGGTCACCCTGCTGATCAACGTCCCCATCGGCATCCTGGCCGTCATCGCCGCGCCGATCCTCATCCGGGAGAGCCGCAACGCGCACGCGCCCCGGCTCGACCTCGTCGGGGCGGTCACCGTCACCGGGGGCCTGCTCTCGGTCATCTTCGGCATCACCTCGGCGGAGCGCAACGGCTGGTCGAGCCCGGTCACCCTGGGCTCGCTCGCCCTGGGCGTGGTCCTGCTGATCGCGTTCTTCCTCGCGGAGTCGCGGGTCAAGGACCCCCTCATCGACCTCGGGCTGCTGCGCAAGCGGAGTGTGAGCTGGGCCAACACCATGGGTCTGCTCACCTTCTCGATGATGACCGGCATGGTCTTCCTCATGACGCTGTACATGCAGCACGTGCGCGACATGACCCCGCTGACCACCGGCTTCGCCTTCGCCGCGCTGGGGGTCGCGGCCGTCCTCGGCGGCGCCGTGTCCGCCCGGATCGTCGGCGCGCTGGGCGTCCACAAGGTCCTCGTGATCGGGCTGCTCCTCCAGGGGCTGAGCACCGCCGCCCTGGTCCTGCTGTCCCAGGACTCCGGGCTGGTCCTGCTGCTGGTGGCGACCGCCGTGGGCGGGTTCGGCCACCTGCTCGCCGTCGTCGGCTACATGATCACGGCGACCTCGGGCGTCCGCGACGACCAGCAGGGCCTCGCCACCGGCATGGCCTACACGGCCCAGCAGCTCGGCCTGACCGTCGGCACCCCGATCCTCGGGACCATCGCCGCCGCGCGGATGAGCTCCCTGGGCGAGGGGACCGCGCAGGACGTGGCCACGCTCAGCGGCGCCCACCTGGGCGTGCTGGTGGCCGGCGGCGTACTGCTCGTCGGAGCCGTCCTGGCCGCGGTCCTGCTGCGTCCGGCGAGCGCGCCCTCCGAGACCGCGACCACGGCGGCCGCGTCCTGACCCACCCGTACCGCCACCGCACACCAGGGGTGCGGGGACCCCGCCGGGTTCCCGCACCCCTCTCCCTCTTCCACCACCCCACGAAGGGATCCCCGATGCCCCACAGACCCGCCGCCCTGGCCCTGACCGCCGCCGCGCTCCTGACGACCGCGGCGTGCGCGACCGCCGACGCCGCCACGGCCGACGGCTCGCAGGGCGGCCCCCCGCACAAGCCCCATCCGACCGCACCGCCGCCCGTCAGCAGCGTCACCCTCGCCGAGGGCGAGACGGACCGCCCCTACACCGTCACCTCGGACGAGGACCGGACCTTCGTCTACCGCGAACTCACCGTGCAGCCGGGGGCGACCGGCGGGTGGCACACCCACGACGGCGAGCAGGTCGCCGTCATCGTCTCCGGAACCCTGACCCGCTACGACGCCGACTGCGAACCGCACGTCTACACCGCCGGCGACGCCCTGGTCGAGCCCGCCGACCCCGAGGACGTCCACATCGGCCTCAACCTCGGTGACGAGCCCCTGGAGCTGTACGTCGTGGACATGCTCCCGGAGGGCGGTTCGCCCGCCGTCCCCGCCGAGAACCCGGGGTGCCCGGACCTGCCCGCCTGACCGGGCGGTCGCCGCGCACGACGAACGGGGCGGCCCGGGAGAGTGGACTCCCGGGCCGCCCCGTTCTCCGCGCGCGGTCCCGCCACGGCACGGCGGTCACACGCGCAGTCGCTCCGTCCCGGGCACGGTGCCGCCGGGCACCACGGGCCAGCCGCGGTCGGCTGCGACCTCCGCCAGCACCCGGTTGTCCCCGACGACCGTGGGGTGCCCGACCAGGTCGAGCATGTCCAGGTCGGTGGAGTCGTCCGCGTAGGCGTGGCACGCGCGGGCGTCGGCGCCGTAGCGTTCCAGCACCGACCGGACCGCGACCGCCTTCGCCGCGCCGAACATGGGCCGGGCGACCTCCCCGGTGAGCCTGCCCGCCTGGTCCAGCTCCGGCTCGGTGCACAGGACCAGGTCGATGCCGAGGTCGTCCGTGATCGGGCGCAGGCTCGCCGCCCAGGCTCCGGAGACCGCCACCGTCACGTGGCCCCGCGCCTGGTGCTCGCGCAGCGCCGCGACCGTCGAGGCCACGAACGGCACGCCGCGCCCGCGCAGGTCGGCGTACCAGCGGCGGCCCAGGTCGCACAGCTCGAACCAGGAGACCCCGGCGAGCGCGCGGTAGAAGGCGCGGCTCACCTCGACGGGCTCCAGGCCGGTGGCGGCCAGCTCGCGCAGCGGCCTGACGAACTCCTCGTAGCCCGACCCGTCGTCCCCCTGGCCGCGCAGGCGGTAGCGGACCAGCTCGAACGGGTTCTTCATGGCCACGAGGGTCTCGTCCACGTCGAAGAAGGCGACGGCGCCGCCCCTCCGGCCGGGGGCGGCGCCCCCTCGGTCCGCCGTCATACGGTCCGTCGTCCGGTCCGTCGTCCGGTCCGTCGTCATCGTCCGCTCCTCACGGTCGCCAGCGGCAGTGCGTCCAGCACCCCGGCCAGGCGGCCGGTGTCGTCCGGTGCCACACGCGCGTGTACGTGTCCGTCGGGGCGCACGACCACCGCGACCGGGTCGGTGCCCAGGGCCCGCGCGACGGACGGGTGGACGGTCCGGCCGGGTTCGACCACCGCCGCCCGGTCGGCGGTCAGCGCGCGGACGCGGCTCCGGCGCAGCGCGGGGTCGCCCGACACCGTCCCCCTGCCGTGCCACAGCACGAGCGTGTACCGGTCCCTGTCCAGGACCGGCCACCGCGCCGGTTCCGGCCGGTCGGCCGGCCCCTCGAAGACCGCGGGAAGGCGCCCGCCGACCGGCACCGTCCGGCGCCCGAGCGCCCGCACGGCCGCCAGCGGTCCGCCCGCCTCCTCCTGCTCGTAGCCGATGTCGGTCTGGCTGAGCCGGGGCGCCATGTACCTCTGGAGGGCGCCCGTGCGGTCCGCGACCCTGAACGCGGTGTCCCGCACCACTGTCCGGACCGGTGTGGTGACCACGCCGAACCGGGTCATGAACGCGGTGGAGCGGGCCACCCGGTGGGAGACCGTGCGGCGCTCGGTGTCGTAGCCGTCCAGGACCGCGTCGTCCAGTTCGCCCCCGAGCACGCCGCCGAGCCGCCAGGCCAGGTTGACCGCGTCCTGCATGCCGGTGTTCATGCCCTGGCCGCCCGCCGGGCTGATGATGTGGGCCGCGTCCCCCACGAGGAAGCAGCGCCCGACACGGAAGGTCTCCGCCAGCCGGCACCTCACCTGGAAGAGCGCGCTCCAGCGCAGGCGCTCCACGGTTGAGCCGCCGCCCGCCCGCTCGTCCAGCACCCGCTGGAAGACCTCCGGGCCGGGCCGCTCCGGGTGGGCGTCGGGCGCGACGTTCACCGCCAGCCGGAAGACGCCGCCGCCCATGGGTCCGAGGACGACCGCGCCCCGGGGCGAGTAGCAGTAGTGCGAGAGGTCGGCGGACAGGCCCGTGGTCAGCTCGGCGTCGGTGATCGCGAAGGTCAGCTCCGGCTGCCGCCCGGTGTAGCCGATCCCGAGGAGGGAGCGGACCGTGCTGTGCGCGCCGTCCGCGCCCACGAGCCAGGACGGTTCGACCTCCTCGACCCGGCCGTCCGGGTGCTCCAGGCGCGCCGCCGGGCGGTCCCCGGAGGCGCCGGAACCGGCGGAGTCGACGCCGACCAGGCGCACGCCGGTCTCCACGGCCGTACCGAGCTCGCCGAGCCGCTCCGCCAGCACGCGCTCGGTCTCGTTCTGGGAGATCATCACCGCGTAGGGGTGCGGGGTGTCCCCCAGCCCGCTCATGTACGCGGTCCCGATCCGGCGGCCGGAGGAGTAGAACGAGGTCCCCGACAGCCGGTGGCCCCGCTCCAGCAGACGGGCGGTCGCCCCGACACGGTCGAGGAGTTCGAGGTTGCGCGGCCAGACCACGTTGGCCCGGGAGTGGGGTCCGGAGTCGCGGCCCGCGTCGACGATCCGGACGGAGAGCCCCCGTTGGCGCAGCTCACAGCCGAGGAGCATGCCGACGGGGCCGCCGCCGACGATCAGGACGTCCACATCAGCCCCCCGTTGACCTCCAGGACGTGCCCGTTGACGTAGGACCCCTCCGCGCCGGCGAGGAACACCGCGGCCGACCCGACCTCGTCGGGGCGGCCCAAGCGCCCGGCGAGCATCCTGTGCCGGTAGACCTCCCACACCTTCGGATTGGCCGCGACCTGGCGGCCCATGCCCTCGTCGATGTAGCCGGGGGCCAGCGCGTTGACGACGATGCCCTTGGGCGCCAGTTCCACGGCGCTGGAGCGGGTGAACATCTCCACCGCGGCCTTGCTCGCGCTGTAGGCGGACGTGCCGGGGGCGGGCCGGGTCGCCACGCAGGAGGAGATGTTGACGATCCGCCCTCCGCCGCGCTCGGCCATCACCGGGGCGGCGGCGCGCGTGCCGAGGAAGACCCCCGTCAGGTTCGTCGTCACCGTGGTGTTCCACTCGTCCAGGGTGAGCCTGGTGATCTTGCCGTCCCGGCTGACGCCGGCGTTGTTGACCAGGACGTCGAGTCCGCCGAACTCCGCCACGGTGGTCTCCACGAGGTCGCGGACGGAGTCCTCGTCGGTCACGTCCGTCTCGTGGTACCGCAGGCGGCCGGGGTGGCGGTCGGCCACCTCCTTGATGTCGTAGGGGTTGCGCGCCGCGCACACCACCGACGCCCCCTCGTCGAGGAAGCGCTCCGCGATGGCGCGGCCGAGCCCGCGTGTGCCGCCGGTGACGACGGCCGTCGTCCCCTCCATGAGCATGGGTGTCCTCCTAGGGCGTCGGGTCAGTACCAGGTCATGAGCGTGGTGGCGGCGGTCATCCCGCCGCCGACCGCCGCGAACAGCAGCCGTTCGCCCCGCTCCAGCGGGCGTTCGGCGTGCGTGGCGGCGAGCGTGAGCGGAACCGAGGCCGCGGCCGTGTTGCCGAGGCGGGGCGCCGTGAGGGTCATGCGCGCGGGGTCGATCCCCGCCTCGTCGGCGAAGGCGGTGAGCAGGCGGGTGTTGGCCTGGTGGAGGACGAACCGGTCGATGTCGGCCAGGCCCAGCCCGGCGTCGTCCAGGGTCTGGCCCACCAGCTTGTGCAGGGTCGACATCGCGTAGTCCCTGACCCGGCGGCCGTCCATGTGGAACAGGTGGGCGCCGGCCTCGCGGGCGGCGTCGTCGAGGGGGAGCGAGGTGCCCCCGGCGTCGACGCCGACGTAGCGGTGGAGTTCGCCGTCGGCCACGAGGTGACCGCCGTGGACGCCGTAGCCGTCGGGGACGTGCCCGAGGACCACCGCTCCCGCTCCGTCGCCGAAGAGGCTCACCGTCCGGCGGTCGGTGCGGTTCATGATGCCGGAGAACATGTCCGCCCCGACCACGAGCGCCCGCTCGCCGGGCCGGTCGCGGAGCAGGGCGTCGGCGACGGTGAGCCCGTACAGGAATCCGCTGCACACGGCGTTGACGTCGAAGGCGGCCAGGGTGGGCAGGCCGAGCTTGGCCTGGAGGATGGCGGCGGTGGACGGCTGGGGCACGTCGGGCGTGCAGGTCGCCACCAGCAGGGCCGCGGGCGGGCGGCCGTCGGGGGCGCCCGCCAGCGCCTCGCGCGCCGCGGGCAGTGCGAGGTCCGAGGTGGCCGTGCCCGGTTCGGCGTACCGGCGTTCCATGACGCCGGTCCGTTCGGCGATCCAGTCCGGCGTGGTCCCGGACCAGTCCGCGACCGTCCGGTTGTCCACGACCCGTTCCGGGACGTGGGCGCCGATCGACAGGACTCCTGTGGGCATGTGTCGCGCCTTTCCGTGGTGGGGGTCAGTGCCCCATGCCGAGTCCGCCGCTGACGGGCAGGACGGCACCGGTGATGTACGAGGCGTGGTCGCTGGTGAGGAAGCCGACGGCGGCGGCGACCTCCTCGGGGGACCCGGGCCGGCCCAGCGGGGTCGACCGCAGGTACTCCTCCCGCCGGGCCGGGCGCAGGTCTCGGGTCATGTCGGTGTCCACGAGTCCGGGCGCGACCACGTTGACGGTGATGCCGCGGGACCCGACCTCCCAGGCCAGGGAGCGGGCCAGCCCGACGAGGCCGGCCTTGGCCGCGGCGTAGTTGGCCTGGCCGGGCGAGCCGGTCATGGCCACCGACGACGAGACGAGGACGATCCGCCCCCACCGCCCCGCGAGCATGCCGCGCGCCGCGTGGCGGACCGCGCGGACGACCGCCCGCAGGTTGGTGTCGAGCACCGCGTCCACGTCCGCGTCGGACATGCCGAGCAGCAGGCCGTCACGGGTGATCCCGGCGTTGGCCACCAGGACCTCCACGTCCCCCTGGTCCCGGGCGACCGTGGCGAACGCCTCCGCCACGGCCTCCGGGTCGGTGACGTCGCACCGCACGCCGGACAGGCCCTCGGGCGGCGGTCCGGAGCGGTGGGTGACGGTCACCCGGTCGCCGCGCGCGGCGAGCGACCGGGCGACGGCGAGCCCGATGCCCCGGTTGCCGCCCGTGACCAGCACCGAGCGGCTCACGGGGCCGTCACCAGCACCGCGGCGTTCTGCCCGCCGAACCCGAAGGAGTGGGAGACGGCCGCCTCGATCCCGACCCTGCGCTGCTCCTTGGCCACCACGTCCACGCCGACGTCGGGGTCGACGGCGTCCAGGTTGGCCGTGGGCGGCACCACTCCCCGCTCGACGGCCAGGACGGTGTAGGCGGTCTCGACCGCGCCAGCGGCGCCGATGAGGTGGCCGATGACCCCCTTGGTGGAGGTGACCGCCGGGCCCTCGCCGTAGACGCGGCGGATCAGCGCCGCCTCGGTCACGTCGTTCAGGGGCGTGGACGTGCCGTGCGCGTTGACGTGCCCCACCTCGGCGGGGGCCACGCCCCCGTCGGCCAGCGCCGCGCGCACGGCGCGCTCGGCGCCCGAGCCCGTGGGGTCGGGCGCGGAGGGGTGGTGGCCGTCGGCGGAGGCGCCGAAGCCGCTGATGCGCGCCCGTACGCGGGCGCCGCGGGCGCGCGCGTCCTCCAGCCGTTCCAGGACCAGCATCCCCGCGCCCTCGCCGGCCACGAACCCGTCGCGGTCGGCGTCGAAGGGGCGTGAGGCCCGGGACGGGTCGTCCCGGCGGTGGGAGAGCGCCCCCATCTTCGCCAGGCTGGCGACGCCGGTCGGGGTCAGGGCGGCCTCGCTGCCGCCGGCGATCGCGATGTCGCACGCCCCGGTGCGCAGGAGGAGCCGGGCGTAGCCGACCGCCGTCGCGCCGGAGGCGCAGGCCGTGGACACGACCTGGTTGGGGCCGAGGGCGCCCAGGTCCATGGCGATGTAGCCCGCCGTCATGTTGACGGGCGCGGTCACCATGAGCAGGGGCGAGACCAGCTCGTGGCCGTGCTCCCGGTAGGTGTCGTGCTCGCGCTCCAGACTGGCGGCCCCGCCGAAGGAGGTGCCGACCACGACGGCCACGCGCGCGCCGTCCCACGTGCGGTGGTCCAGCCCGGCGTCGGCCACCGCCTCGCGCGCGGCGGCCATGCCGAGCTGGCTCACCCTGTCGACCCTGGCCGCGGTGCGCCGCCCCAGGGCCTGGACCGGGTCGAATCCCGGTACCTCGCAGGAGAAGTCGACGGGCAGGCCCTCCAGGGCGGGGGTGTGCGCGGCGGTGGGGACGCCGGACCAGATGCGTTCGGTGTTGTCGGCCACGCCGATCCCGGCCGGGGTGAGCAGGCCGAGGCCGGTGACGACCGCGTCGAAGTGGTTCCCGGTCATCAGGCCTCCTGGAGCTGCTTGTCCAGCAGGGCGACGATCTCCCCGAGGGTCGCCTCGGGGACCATGTCGGTCTCCTCGATCACCACGCCGGTGCGCTTTTGCACCGCGACGGTCAGTTCGATGAGCAGGAGCGAGTCGACGTCGAGCGAGTCCAGGGTCGCGTCGGTGGCCAGCTCCTCCAGCGGGACGCCGGCGACGGTGCTGAAGATGTCGAAGAAGAGGTCCTGGGTGGCGGACATGGGGTTCTCCCTTGGTCGGTTCGGGATGGGTGGGTGGGCGGGCGGTGGGGGGCGGTCCGGGGGCCGGGTCGGTCGGTCAGTCGGCGGGGCGGGCGGGGCGGCGCTCGGGGCGGCTCACGACCACGGCCGTGAACGTGAATCCCCCGCCGCCGTTGAGGACGAGGGCGTGCTCGCCGCGCGCCAGGTACCCGTGGGCGACGATCTCGGCGAGGGACGCGTTGAGGTCGCCCGCCCCGACGTGCCCGCTGGCGCGGCCGAGGTCGAGGACCTCCGCGTCGGTGGCCCGCCGCAGGGGCGGCTCGTAGGCCTCGTCCATGGCCTTGCGGCCCAGGCGCGGCAGCACCGCGTAGCGCAGGCGGGGGTCGTTCCGGGTCAGGCCGGCCTCCGCCAGACAGGCGGCGACCGTCTCCTCGATCCGGGCGTGCGCGGTCTTGGTGAAGGTCTCCGCGCCGCGGGTGCGCACGAAGTCGCGCTTGGGGCGGCGCACGTCGATCATCGGGCTGTGCTCCAGGGGGCCGCCGTTGAGTCCGTCGTCCCCGCGGTGCATGACCTCCAGTTCGGGCGCGGCGCGCGTGGTGACCGCGTGCAGCAGAAGGTCGGTCGCCAGCCCCTCGTCGCGCTCGACGAGCACCGCGGTGCCCGCGTCGCCCGCGGCCATCCCGTAGTCGGTCAGCCAGCGGTGCCAGCTCGGCATGAGGAAGCGGTCGGCGGTGGTCACCAGGGCGGCGCCGGAGGAGTCCCGGGCCAGCCGGTCCACGGCCAGTTCGATCCCGATCGCGCCTCCGTTGCACTGCTGGAGCAGCCCGACGGGGACGGCGTCCCCCGCGCCGAGTTCGTTGGCGATGTAGTGCGGAGCGGACCAGGCGTCGTGCCCCTGGTGGTGGACGCTGGCGTGGGCCAGCAGGGACACCCCGCCGGCCGCGCGGGCGGCGCGGGCGAGGACGGTGCGGGCCGCGCGGACGGCCATGTCCGGCGGAGCGACGTCCTCGCTGACGGGCAGGCTCGTGTAGCCGAGGTCGCGGGCGGTCCTGGAGTCCACGTCCGACGCGGCCAGCGCCTCCTGGACGGTCTGCCGGCCCGGCGGGTACCAGACCTCGGCGGTCAGTGCCAGGGGTGGTGTCAGCCGCATGGTCACGCCTCCAGCGGGGTGACGCCGACGGTGACCGAGCAGACCTCCTCGCCCCGCTGGTCGAACCGGACCGTGACGCTCCTGTCGCGTCGGCCGGTGTCCAGCACGGGTTCGACGTGCGCCCGCACGTCGGTCGGCTCGTCCAGTTCGACGAAGGCGGCGAAGACGGCGCGCACGCTGTGCGCGTATCCCTGCGGGTGCGCCCGCCCCGCTCCGGCGGCGAGGACGGCGGCCTGGGAGGCGGCCTCCAGCAGGGACATCGCCGGGACGTGGTCGAGGGGGTGGTCGTAGTGGACGGGGTGGTCCGGGGGGACGTCGAGGCGGGCCTCGGCCGTGCCCGTCCCCCACATGCCCTCGACGAGCACGACGTTGCGCGGGTCGGAGCGGTTGACCAGGGCCGCCGGCACGGGGGTGCCGCGCCGTCCGGTCGGCATCTCCGCGGAGAGCGGCGGCGCCGAGCCCCGGCGGAGCCGCCGGTAGGAGCGGTACCCGGGCTTGGCCAGGTAGCCGGCGGAGACCGTGCCGGAGCCGAGGGGGTCGCCGTCCAGGCGGAGTTCGGTGTCGAAGACCGCGGACCGGACGTCCTCCCCGCGTCGGACGACCTCGCGCGCGGTGATCCGGATCGACAGCCGCCCGGGGCGGTCGTGCCCGTCCCGCGCCGTCTCCGGTGCGCGGACGCGGCTGGTCCAGTCGGTGACGAGGAAGGAGGTGTCCTGGGGCACGCCGAGCCACCGGTGCGCGACGACCGTGGCCGCCTGGCGGCAGCACTCCAGCACGAGGAGGTGGTCGGGCACGTCGGGGGCGACGTGGTGATCGGTGTAGTGGAAGTGGCGCCGCGGCAGTTGGGCGCCCACGAGGTAGGAGCCGTCCCCGAGTGCGCGGGCGTCGGTGACGTAGACCTCCGCGACGGCCTCACGGTGGACGAGTGTGCGTTCGAGCGGCCGGTCGAACGACAGCTCGTACTGGTCCGGCGTGATCGTCATGGTGCTTCCCGTTCCTCCCCTGGGCCCTTGGTGGACCGGCTCACCCCCAATCTGGCAACCGGTGATCCGGGGTCCGGGGGGACGGAGGGGAGGAGTCGCGCAGGATCGCCGCGCGCACGCCGAAGGCGCGGCGGTGAACCGCTCAAGGTTCGGCAGAGGTGCAGGTGGGCGAGCTCGCGGGGGTCACCTGAAGGCCCCCGCTCACCCTCGGCCGGTGAGGTGGATCACCCTCGGGACAGCGCGACGGGGGCGACGGATCACCGTCGCCCCCGTCCGCGCGGGGCGCCAGGCGCGCGTCAGGCGCGCGTCAGGCGCGCGTCAGGCGCGCGAGCGGCGCAGGATGAAGACGTAGAGCACGACCGTCGCGCAGACCGTCGTCGCGCAGATCGGCACGAACGCGAGCTGGAACGCGGTCGGCCCCTCGGGGAGCGCCTGGAGGACGGCCCCGGCGAGCACCGTGCAGACCACGGCGGTCGTGAAGCCGGACATGTTGACCAGGCCGGAGGCCACGCCCGTCCGGCTCGCCGGGATACCGTCGCGCGCGAAGTCGAAGGAGACGGTGGGCGCGAGGGTCTGGCCGATCGCGCTCGCCGCGAGCACCCCGATGCCCACCGCCAGGGGCGCCCCGCCCGGCCAGACCACCAGCAGCAGCCAGCCCGCGCTCAGCGTGGTCCCCAGGGTGAGCGCGAGGCCGCCGCGCACGTTCGGGTTGCGGCCGATCAGCACCCCGACGAAGGGCGCCACCCACAGCCCGCCCGCGGCCAGGGCGGTCAGGGTCACGGCGGCCGTGCCCTCGGACAGCCCCAGGCCGCCCACGAGGAAGGGGTAGCCCCACAGCACCATCATCATCGTGAAGGGCGCCATGACGGCGGCGTGGTGCGCCATGCCGATCCGCGGCCCCCGGGCCGCCAGGGCCTCCTTGAGCGCCGCCCACAGGGAGATGGGCGCGGCGATGGTGGCGTGGCCGGCGGCGCCGGCCGGCCGGTCGCGGACGACCAGGAGCACGAGCAGCGCCATCAGGGCGGTCACTCCGGCGGTGGCCAGGAACGCGGCCTCCCAGCCGAACCCGCCCAGGGCCCACGCGAGCGGCGCCGCGCTGGCGACCTGACCGGTGCCGCCGACCACCCCGGTGAGTCCGCTGACCAGGGCGTAGCGCGAGCGCGGGAACCACAGGGCGGCGAGCCGGATGACGTTGAGGAAGACCAGGGCGTCGCCGAGGCCGATGAGGAACCGTCCGGCGACGGCCAGCTCCACGACGGGGGCGAGGGCGAACAGCCCGGAGCCGAGCGTCATCGCGGCCATGCCGATGCCGAGGGTGAAGCGCGGGCCCAGGCGGTCGGCGAGCAGCCCCGCGGGCACCTGGAGCAGGACGTAGACGAGGAGCTGGAGCATCGGCAGCACGGAGAGCAGGGCCGGGCCGACGTCGAAGCGGGCCTGGGCCTCCAGGGCCGCGACGCCGAGGCCGTTGCGGTGCAGCATGGCCAGGAAGTAGCCGGCCACCGCCACGGCCCAGACGAGCCAGGCGCGCGTCCCTCCGGTGGGTTCGGCGGGCCGCGCGCCCACGCTCGTCCTGTCACCGGATGTCTCGGGCTGCGTCTGCGTCACGCGCTGCTTCTCTCCTCGGGGGATGTCTCGTGGTGCTCCGTCCCCAAGTGTCCCCCAGTCGGACGAATGCCCCTTACACCGGGGTGAACGGGAGCGCAAAATCGCCCACCTCCTTCGGCACGGCCAGAGGTCTGGACCACGCAAAGACCCCGTCGTTCCAGGTCAAGCGTTCGCAAGCTGCGCAAAGTCACTGTAAGTGACACCGGGCATGCCAAGGGTCGGCAAAACGGGTGATGCTGACGACAGCCCCCGGTGACCCAGGGACTGTTTTTCCGCCGGGAATCTTTCGAACACGCATCCGGAAAGGATGCTCTGAACAGGTGGTTCACCATCCAACCCGATCGATACCCTTTCGTTAAATGTGATATGCGTCACATCTTGAAGCCTCGACTGCGAGGGGTGAGTTACTGCTAGCATCCGGAGCGCAAAGAATAACTACGAGGTAACGACACCGTTCACACCTCACCAATCTTTGCCGAGGAAGCACCCCGGACCGCTCCGGCCGAGGAAGCCCCTCGCACCGCGGCGTCGTGGCCGCAACAAGCGCACACGGTCAGTACCGCGGAAACCCTAGAGACCACTGGAGACGACCTTGAGTCACTGGCGCCTGAACAACCCCCGGGCCACCCGGGCGAAGTCGGCTCTCGCCAGGCGAATCAAGCACAAGCCCCGCCACGCCTTCTGCGCGGAGCGTGCGATCACCGCCCTGCTGGGCGAGCTCGCCTCTCTCACTCCCCGCCAGCTCTACTGGTCCGGGACCTCGGAGATGGCCGTGATGTCGGTACGGCGTGACGTCAACGTCTGGTGCCGCGACGGACGCTTCTTCTGGAACGACCTCTTCCGCAACGGCCAGACGGTCTCCCACCCGGCCAGCGACCCGGTCGGCGCCGCCGCGCTCCTCAACCCGTGCACGCGGGTACCGGAGCCCGTCATCCAGCGCCACCACCGCCCCATGGCGGGTCTCACCGCGGCCTGAGCGCACGGGCCCGCGCAGGGCCCGACCGCACTTTCGATCCCTTCCGGCCGGAGACCGACGTCCCGGTCAGGATCCACGCCCGTCGGCCGCGCCGCGTCCGCCCCGTGACGCCGCGCTCCCCCGTGCGGGCGACACCGCCGCCGCCGGTGGTCTCCTACCCGGTCACGGCCTCCGCATCCCCGCGAGCCAGGGTGTGACACGCCACGTCCCGTGCCGTCCGCGCGCCGCGCGCGACACACCGGCACGGGTATGGCCGCGCGCCACCGCCGCCCTCGCCGACGATTCCGGTCCCCGCGGTCGCGGACCAACGACCGCATATCCACGGAGAACATCCGAAATCGTTCCCCAAGGGCGACCTTGAGGGGTTACGGTGATTTTTCGGATGCCCCGATGCCCCCCGCTCGTCGATGGGCTCCGCGTCCTCATTCATCCCTGGCCGCAGAGGACCCATGCGCCCCTTGACTCCGGACGATCCCACACACCTCGGCGGGTATCGGCTTACCGCCCACCTGGGTTCCGGTGCCCTGGGACCCGTCTTCGCCGGCGTGCGCGAGGACGGCGGCGCGGCGGCGGTACGGGCCGTCCGGGCCGAGGACGCGGCCGACCCCGCCTTCCACTCCCTCCTGGACCGCGAGGCGGAGATCGTCGCCCGGATCCGGAACCGCTTCGTCGTCCCCCTGCTCGGCCACGACCTGGCCGCCGCGCACCCCTGGACCGCGAGCGCGTACGTCAGCGGGCCCTCCCTGCTCGACCTCGTGCACCGGACCGGTCCCCTGCCCGCCTCCGCGCTCGCCCACATCGCGCGCGGACTGGCCGAGGCCCTGGACCACGTCCACGCCGCGGGAACGATCCACCTCGGCCTCACCCCCGCGCACGTGCTCGTCGACGCGGCCGGGCCGAGACTCGTCGACGCGGGCATCCGCCGGGCGGCCGACGGCGCCCGGATCACCTCTCCCGGCGACTCCGTGTACTGGGCGCCCGAGCACCTGCCCGGCGACCGGTCCGCCCCCACCGACGACCTCTACTCCCTGGGCGCGGTCCTGGCGTTCGCCGCGACCGGCCGGGCGCCGTCCGGCAACGGGCCCGCCGCCCTGGTCGACGCGCTGCGCGCGGGCTCGGCCGGGGCCGCCTCCCCCCTTCCCGACGCCCTCACCGCCTGCCTGGACGTACGCCCCGAGCACCGCCCCTCGGCGGCCGAACTCCTACGCGCCCTCGGCGGTCCGCTCCCCGACGACCCGGAGCCGTGGCTTCCGTCGCGCGCCCGCGCCCTGGTCGCCCGGTTCGAGGAGGACTCGGCCACGGCCCTGCGGACCGCCCGTCCCGGGCCGGGGACCGGCCAGGACCCGGCCGCCGGTGCCGCGACGGACGCGCGCGAGCCCGCCGCACCCCAGCCCCGCCTCGAAGGCCGACCCGCCGACCGCCCCGGAGCCGTCCCCGCCTCCCCGCGCCGGGAGCACCCCGGTACCGGGTCCGGCCCCGCCACCGGGTCCGGGTCCGGGTTCCGGTCCCCGGCCGCGACCAGGGCGCCCAGGGCGGCCCGCCGTCGGCGCGTCGCGGTACGGATCGCGGCCGCCGCCGGGGCCGCGGTGCTCTTCGTGACCACGGGGCTGGCCGTGACGGCCACCCTGTCCTCCGAGGACGTCCAGCCCGCGGACGTCCAGGCCCCGGACTGCTCCTCCCCCGTCGGCATCGACCCCGCGCTCGCCCCCACCGAGGAGCCCCGGACCCGCTTCAGCCCCGACGTCCCCTTCCGGCTCTCCTTCTCCCCCAACGGCTCGGTCCTGGCCGTCTCCCAGGTCGGCGGCGTCGACCTCTGGGACTGGGACCGCTCTAGCCCGCTCGCCGCGATCCCCACCGACGGCTCCGTCGTCCCGCCCAGTCCGGTCTCCTTCAGCCCCAACGGCTGCGTCCTCGTCCACGGCGGTCCCGACGGCGCCGCCGTGACCGACCTGCCCACCGGGGAGGCGACCCGTGTGGGCGGCGGCTCGGCCGTGCACTCCGTCGCGTTCAGCCCCGACGGCGGCACGCTCGCCGTCGGCGTGGAGGGGGACCCGGACAACCGCCTCCTCCACCTGCTCGACCCCGCCACCGGCGAGACCGTGTCCGCCCTGGCGGGTTCGGCACGGCTCGGCGCGCTGCGCTACTCCGCCGACGGCGGCACCCTGGTCGGCAGCGAGGACAACGCCGGGTTCGCGGTCTGGCGGCTGGACCGCCCCGGCGACGTGTCCCTGATCGGGGACGGCTCCGGCAGCGAGGCGTTCGCCGTCCTGCCCGACGGCTCGGGCATCCTGCTCGTCCAGTCCGACCGCGTGGTCCTGGTCGATCCCGGTACCGGCGAGGTCGAGCGCGAGTTCGTGCCCCCGCCCGGGGACGGCGTCCTGGTGGAC
Organism: Nocardiopsis aegyptia; assembly: GCF_013410755.1. Classification (GTDB taxonomy): domain Bacteria; phylum Actinomycetota; class Actinomycetes; order Streptosporangiales; family Streptosporangiaceae; genus Nocardiopsis; species Nocardiopsis aegyptia. The sequence goes on along the minus strand of NZ_JACCFS010000001.1, from coordinate 3,826,214 downwards.
GTGGCCTACAGCCGCTCGACCGGCCGCGTGCTGGCCGCCCGCCTGGACGCCGCGATGGGCGCCGAGTCCGTGGTCGCCTGGGACGTACGGACCGCGGAGCGGGTGCGGCTCGCGGAGGATCCGCCCGCCGTGTACCCGATGGTGCTCTCGCCCTCCGGCAACCACCTGGCCGGGCTCCGCGCGGGGTCCCACGACATCGCGGTCTACGACATGGACTTCTCCCTGGTCGGCGTGCTGGCGCAGTGACCGCGGCCCCGAGGGGCCGCACGGGGACGGGGCCGGCGACCGGTCGGGAGCGCGCCGGGAGGCCGATCGGGGGCCGGTCGGCCGGTTCGGGCCACGCCCTGGGGCGCTCGTCCGGGGACGGCTACATTTGGCGGGGGACGGCTCCACCCCACCCCGCCCGCCGCCCCGTGCCCCACGCAGTAAGGAACGCGTAGCAGCCGTGCAGCCACTCGCCTCCGACGATCCCCAGAGCATCGGCCCGCACCGCCTCCTGGCCCGCCTGGGCGCCGGCGGCATGGGCAAGGTCTACCTCGCGCGCACCCCCGACGGGCACCTGTGCGCGCTCAAGGTGGTCAAGGAGGACCTGGCCCACGACGCCCAGTTCCGGGCCCGGTTCGCCCGCGAGATCCGTGCCGCCCAGCGCGTGCGCGGCCCCTTCACCCCCGCCGTCGTGGACGCGGACCCCGACGCCCCCGCGCCGTGGATGGCCACCGAGTACGTGCCCGGTCCCACCCTCAAGGAGGCGGTCAGGAACGGCGGCCCCTTCCCCGAGCCGTCCCTGCTGGTCCTCACACTCGGCCTCGCCCGCGCCCTGGCCACCATCCACGCCGCCGGGCTCATGCACCGCGACCTCAAGCCGAGCAACATCCTGCTCTCCCCGCGCGGCCCCCAGGTCATCGACTTCGGGATCGCCCGCGCCGTCGAGGGCACCGTGCTCACCCGCACGGGCCAGACCTTCGGCACCCCCGCCTACAGCTCCCCGGAGCAGGTCGTCGGACAGAACGTCTCCCCGCGCAGCGACCTCTTCTCGATGGCGGGCGCCGTGGTGTTCGCGGCCGGCGGTGAGCCCCCGTTCGGGTCCGGGCCGCCCGTACGGGTCCTCCGGCGCGTGATGTCCGGACAGCCCGCCCTGGACGCCGTCCCCGAGGGCACGCTGCGCGACCTCCTCGCCCGCTGCTTCGCCAAGGACCCCGTCCACCGGCCCGAGGCCGAGGAGGTCCGCGCCGCCCTCGCCGAGCTGCCGCTGCCGTCGGCGGAACACGGATGGCTCCCCGCGCCCGTCACCGAGCAGATCGACCGCCACGCGGGCCGGACCCGGCGCGCGGAGGAGTCCGACCTCACGACCGCCGACATGAGCGCCCCGGACGGCTTCGGCACCGGTTCGACCCCGGGGTGGCCCGACACGACCGTGCCGGGCGAGGGCACCGGGCCGGGCCAGGACCCCGGACGGACCGGGGGCACCGTGCCCGGCGAGGGCACCGGCGCGGACGGACCGTCCCCCGGCGCGAGCGCGCCGTGCCCGTGGTGGCGCCGCCGCGCGGCCGTCGTGGCCGCTGCCGCGACGGCCGCGCTGGTCGTCGCGGGCGGGGGCGCCCTCGCCCTCACCGCCCTCCCCCTCGGCTCTCCCGGGGCGTCCGGCACCGGCGCCGACCCCTCCGCCGATCCGTCGACCGACCCGTCCGCCGGCCCGGACTCCACCGGGGGCGGGGCCCTGTCCGTCGACCTCGACGGCTTCACCCTCGACCTGGGCTTCTCCGCCGACGGCGAGACCCTGTACGTGTACGGCACGGAGCTCTCCGCCTGGGACTGGCGCGAGGGCGTGCCGGTCGACGTCTTCGAGCCCACACCCCTCAGCGGCGCGATCGGACACGACGGCCTCATCGTCGCCGCCTACGTCGACCACATCCGCGTCTGGGACGGCGACAGCGAGAACATCACCGCGCACTTCGGCTCCGCGCACGAGAACGGCGACCGCGGCTACTACCAGACGCCCGCGATCACCGACGACGGCACGAAGGTCGCCGCGACCGCGGCGGAGGACGGTCATCCGAGCAACGACCACGTCCTCCAGGTGTGGGACGTGGCGAGCGAGACCCCGGACGTCGAGATCCCGCTGGAGGGCATCCTGTACGCGCTGGAGTTCTCCGCCGACGGCTCCCTGCTCGTGGGCCGCGAGGAGGCCGCCGACGGCTCGGGGCCGCTCGGCGTGTCGGTGTGGGACGCCGCGACCGGGGAGCGGCTGCACACCTTCACCGACGGGTACGGGCACCAGTTCGCCCTGGCACCCGAGGGGCGGACGATGGCCGTCAGCGCCCCGGACGGCGACGGGGAGGGCCCCACCGGCTACGAGCTGATCGACCTCGACACCGGGGAGGTGACCGTGCCGCTGGCGGACCTGGGCGAGGACCACGCCAGTGTCATGGGGATCCACTTCTCCGCCGACGGCGGCCGGGTCTACGCCGTCACCGGCGGCGGCGCCACCGAACCCGGCAGCGTGTGGGACGCGGAGACCGGCGAGCTCGTCGTCGAGTCCGGCCCGCTGCTCTACGAACCGCTCGCCGAGCAGGACGACGGAGGGCACTTCGCCACGATGACCTCGGACTCCCGCATCCTCGTCCTCGACGCCGACTTCGGCGTCGTCACCGAACTGCACTGACCGGAAGACACCCCATGCAGCCTCTCGACCCCCGCGACCCGCGCCAGGCGGGCCCGTACCGGATCGTCGCCCTGCTCGGCGCCGGCGGTATGGGCCGCGTCTACCTCGGCCTGGCCCCGGACGGCGCCCCCGCCGCCGTCAAGGTCGTCCGCGCGGAGTACGCCTACGACCCCGACTTCCGCGCGCGCTTCGCCGGAGAACTCGACCTGCTCTCGCGCGTGCACGGCGCCTACACCCCGCGCGTGCTGGGAGCCGACCCCTCCGGCCAGATGCCGTGGATGGCCACGGAGTACGTCGTGGGCCCGTCCCTGCACGACCTCGTGCTGCGCACCGGCCCGCTCCCCGAGCAGGCCGTCCGGCACCTGGCCCGCGGTGTCGCCCAGGCGCTCGCGCACGTCCACTCGCTGGGCATGGTCCACCTCGACCTCAAACCCGGCAACGTCATGGTCTCCGCGGCCGGCCCGCAGGTCATCGACTTCGGCATCGCCCGCGCCATGGAGGACGGCCGGCGCGGCGGCGAGGACGCCGGGGGACGCGAGGGCTCCGGGGACGGCGAAGGCGGGGAGGACGCGGAGGGCGCGATCATCGGCACCCCGGGGTACATGTCCCCGGAGCACGTGCGCCAGGAGGAGAGCGGTCCGCCGAGCGACGTCTTCGCGCTGGGCGGCGTCCTGGTGCACGCCCTCACCGGGTCCGGGCCGTTCGGCGACGGCCACCCCTCCGCCGTCATGTTCCGCATCACCACCCAGGAGCCGGTGCTGACCGGCGTACCCGCGGGCCTGGTCGACCTCGTCCGTGCCTGCCTGGACAAGGACCCCGGCCGCCGCCCCACCGCCGCCCAGGTCCTCCAGGTCCTGGGCGGCCCCGTCGCCCCCGCGCCCGCGGCCACCGCCTGGCTGCCGCCGCCCGCCGCCCAGGCGGTCGACGCCGTCGCCCGCGAGTACCAGGGGATCGCCGCGCAGCAGGCAGCCGCCGGGCACGCCCCGCCCGGTACACCCGGCCCGGCCGGCGGCCCGGGCGCCCGGCGGCGGCGCCTGCTGCTCGTCGGCGGCGCCGCCACCGCCCTCCTCCTGCTCGCCGGGGCGGGCACGTGGGCGGCCCTCGCCCTGCGCGGCGGTCCGGGGGCGGAACCCGGCGAGGGCGGCGCGTCCCCGGAGCCGAGCACCGAGTGCGACGTCATCGCGGACATCGCGCCGGAGCTGGCCGAGAACGCCCAGGACCGGCCGACGCTGCCGTCGACCTCCGTCAACGCGCCGGAGTTCTCCGCCGACGGGCGCGCGCTCGCCGTGGCCGCCTCCGAGGCCGTGGTGCTGTGGGACTGGGAGCGGGAGACCGAGATCGCCCGCGTCGAGGTGGACACGGACGAGTTCATGGTCAGCCCCGCGCTCAGCCCGGACGGCTGCCGCCTGGGCTACCCCGACACCGACGGCGCGCACGTGTACCACCTGGGGACGGGCGAGCACACGGTGTACCGCGAGGGCTCCGACATCGAGGACATGGCCTTCTCCCCCGACGGCCGTACCGTGGCCGTGTCCGGCGCCTCGGCCGGACAGGGCGGAGCGATCTTCCTCCTCGACCTGGAGTCGGGCGAGATCGTCCGGACCTACGAGGAGGTGAGCGCGGCCCAGACCATCGCCTTCACTCCGAACGGCGAGCACATGGCCGCCGTCGACTTCGAGGGCCACACCCGGGTCTGGGACGTGGAGAGCGGCGACGTGGTGTTCGAGGCCGACGACGGCGACCACGGGTTCGGCGACAACCTGTTCCTGCCCACCGACGAGGGCGACCTGCTGTACATGGCGAACGAGGGCGGCAGCATCGTCCACACGAACTACCTGACCGGGGAGCACGTGCGCGTCCTCACGACGGAGGACGACCTGGAGGACGGGTTCACCGAGTTCGCGGTGAGCATGGCGGACGACCGCGTGTTCGCGCCCTACTCCCCGGGCGAGTTCGTCGTGACCGACGAGGAGGCCTACGGCATGAAGGTGTTCGAGCTCTCCACCGGAGAGGAGCTCACCGCCGACGAGGACGAGGGGTACATGAGCCTGGTCACCGCCCGTCCCGGCGGCGGGATGCTCGCCGGCTTCCCCCTGGACAACACCCCGCTCTGGCTGGTCGAGCCCGACCCCGTCCGGCTCGCCGGGACCCTCGGCTGACCCCGGCCCGCCCCACACCACCCACAGAGGCCCATGCTCCCCCTGCACCCGCACGATCCGCCGTCCGTCGGCCCGTACCGCCTCCACGCCCGGCTGGGCGAGGACGCCTGCGCCCGCGTCTACCTCGGCTCGGCCGCCGGCCGTGACCCGGTGGCGGTCAGGGTCGTGCGGTCCGGGCACGCCACCGACCCCGACTTCCGCGCCGCCTTCGGACGCCTGGTCCAGAGCGCGAACGCCTCCGGCAGCGCGTACGTGTGCGCGGTGCGCGACGCCGACCTGCGCGGCCCGGTCCCCTGGGCGGCCGTGTCCCGCCCCCTCGGCCCGAGCCTGTCCGGCCTGGTCGGGGCGCACGGCCCGGTAGCCGCGGACGCCCTGCACACGCTCGCGCTGACCCTCGCCCAGGCGCTGGCCGACCTGCACGCCGCGCACCGGGTACACGGGTCCCTGTGGCCCGACGCGGTCCTGATGGCGCGCGAGGGCGCCCTGCTCGCCGACGCCGGCCTGGAGTGGGCGGCGGGTGACGTCGTCGAGCGGGCCCCGCACCCCTCGTTCGCCGCGCCGGAGGGAGGCGTGTCCCCCGCCACCGACGTGTTCGCGTGGGCGGCGACCGTCTCGTACGCGGCCGGCGGCGTCGAGGGACCGGCGGGACTGCCCCGTGTGCCGCTCCAGCTGCGCGGACTGGTCGACACCTGCCTCAAGCGCAGCCCGTCGCTACGCCCGAGCGCGGCCGACCTGGTGCGCATGCTCGGCGGTCCCGTGGACCCGCCGTCCTGGCCGCCCGCCGTGCTGGCCGCCGTGGAGTCCGCCGCCTCGGAACAGCGGCACGTGCTGGAATCGGCGGAGTCCGCCGAGGCCGCCGGGGCGTCCGGCGGGTCCGGGCCGTCCGGCGGGAAGCCCGGCGGGTCCGGCGCCACGAACGGTCCGCCCGCCGCCGCGGAGGAGGCGGACGGGCGGCGGGGCCGGCGCGGGCGGCTGCTGCCCCTGGCCGCCGGAGGGCTGGCGCTCGCGCTGGTCGCGGGGGCCGGGGCCTACTGGGGGTTCGACCGCTTCGGCGGGGCCGGTCCCGAGGAGCCCGCCGAGCCGGACGGGCTGATCACCGACGCGGGCTGCTTGGAAGGCAACGGCTACCCGGTCCCCGACGGGGAGGGCGGCGGGGTGGACGGCGCGGCGGCGCAGGCCACCGCGACGGCCTTCGGCCCCGGCGGGGACGTCCTCGCGGTCGCCACCGACGCGTACGGGCTCATGGTGTGGGACTGGCGCACCGGCGAGGAGGTGGCGCGCCCCGCACCCGGGGTCGACGCCGTGGTGCCCCCGGTGTTCGCACCGGTCGGGTGCCTGATCGCCGCCCCCGTCCTGGTCGAGTACCCGGGCGAGGAAGCCCCGGTGCGCGTCGCGCACACCTTCGACCTGCCGTCGGGGACCACCACCGAGCACTTGGGCCCGCAGCGGGGGCCGGACACGCCCGAGGGCGGCTGGTCGGCCCGGCCCCGGGCGGTGCAGGGCCTCGCGTTCAGCCCGGACGGGTCGCTGCTCGGGGTCGGACTGGAGGGGACGTTCGAGGCGACCGAGTCGGACAACGTGGGCCTGGTCGACACCACCGGCGGCGGGGAGGACACCTCGATCACGGACTCCGGGCCCTACGGCATGACGTTCACCGGCGACGGACGCCTCGTCAGCGCGGCCTCCGGCACGGTGACGGTGTGGGACGCCGGGACGGGCGAGGAGCTGTACCGGGTGCGCGGCACCACGGGGACGGCCTTCGCCGCGATCCCCGGCACCGACGAGATCGTGTACGTGGACGGGGACCGGCTCGTGCGGTGGGACTACGCCGAACGCGAGGAGCTGGGCTCGTTCCCGATGTCGGAGCTCACCGGCTCCGCGCCCACGGTCCTGCAGGTCGCCGTCGACCCCGAGGGGTCCCGGCTCTTCGCGAGCGCGCAGGTGGTCGAGGACGAGGGCGACGCCTACGCCGGCCGCGTGTGGGACCTGGAGAGCGGCGAGGAGGTCGGGGACGGGGTGCGGTTCCGGCACGTGTCGTTCCACCCCGGCGGCGAGGTCCTGGCGATGGTCACCCCGGAGGGACGGGTGGTCATCGCCGACGCGCGCACCCTGGAACCCGGGGACCCGCTGTTCTGAGGGGGCCCGCTGTTCCGGGTGACCGGCTGCTCCGGGTGACCGCTGGTCCGGGTCCGTCCCGGGCCGTCCGGGACGAGCGGGCGCCGTGCGCGGCCGACGGCGGCCGACAGTGGCCACGCCCGGTCGCCGCCGGGTCCGGGCCGCGGCCGATAGCGTGAGGCGTCCGAGCCACGTCTGACGAGGAGACCCGGGACCATGCTGAACTCCGCCACCCGACACGTCGGCGGGACGGGCGAGCCCGACCGCGCCCTCCGCAGCCCCGCGCTGGCCGCGCTCACCCGCCTCATCGAGACCGCCGGCGCGTCGGCCGGATCCACCGCCGCCTTCGGACCGCCCGTCCGGTCCGGTGAGACCACGGTCATCCCGGTGGCACGGGTCAGTCTCCTGACCAGCATGGGCGGGGGATCGAGCCGCGTCCCGCTCGGCGACGGGGCCGGCGGCCTGGGGCTGAGCCGCGTCCGCCCCTCCGGGTACATCGTCCTCGACGGCTCGGGGACGTCCTTCCGCCCCATCCGCCAACCCGCGGCGATGCTCGCCATCCCCCTCGCGGCGATCGCGGCCGTCACGGTGACCCGGATCGTGGGCGTGTCCGTGCGGGAGGCGCGCCGCCGCCGGAAGGTCGCGGCCCGCCAGGCCACCGCCACCGCCGCCATGACCGCCGCCTCGCCCTGTTGCGCGGCCGACGGTGCCGCGGGCGCCCCCGACCCGGGCGCCGCCGGTGCCGCCGACGCCGCCGAGCCCGCTACCGGGACCGCGCGGTAGCGGTGGGCTCCGGCCCGGCCGCCGCCGCGGGCGTCCGGCCCACGGGGCGCCGGCGGGGACGCCGCCGGATGATCCACTCGGCCACGACGATGTTGACGACCCAGCCCGCACCCATCGCGAGCGCCCGGGACGTCTCCGTGAACTCCCCCGCCAACAGCGTCAACGGCAGGTGCGTGAACACCTGGGTCCCCGCGCCCTGGCCGATGGCGTAGCCGCGGACGACCCACGCGCGGTGCCGGGCGATGTTCCGGCGCCGCACCTCAACGTAGGCCAGGACCAGCGCCACGGCCATGGCCGAGCCGAACAGGATCCGCTGGGCGTACACGACGACGCCGTCGGGCGCGGGGACGTCGTAGGCGAACGTCATCCACAGGCCGGTCAGCGCCGCGACGATCCCCATCGGGAGCAGGACCCGGCCCGAGGCGCGGTGCCATCCGAGGTGGCGGCGGCGCAGGCCGGGCGAGAACTGGAGGGCGCCCACGAAGCAGAACACACTGGCACTGACGATGTGCAGCACGAGGGGCACGGGATCGGTGAGGAACCGGGTGTTCTCGGGCGTGGGCGTCGCGCCGCCCGCGACCTCACCGAGTCGGACGGCGCCGGCGAGCACCGGAACCGCGCTGAGCAGCATCAACGAGACCGGCACGAGCCAGTCCGCCCTGGAGGAGGACGACGTCACGGAAGGGCCCCTTCGTCGCTTCGACCGGCCGCGTCGGCGACCGCTGGGGCGGGGCACCGAGTCGCGCTCCCGCCGTCGTCTCCGATCGTGGCGGTGGGAGCGGGTCCGGTTCATCGGTCGTCGGGCCCGAGCCGGCTCGGCCGAAAGTACGGTGCGCGGGACGGGAGCGGCCTCAGCGCGCCGTGGGACCCCCGGCCGGGCCTCAGCGCGCCGTGGGGCTCCCGGACGCGGCCCCCGGACCGCGCCCGTCCCGTTTCCCGTTCCCGGCCCGGACCCGGCGCGTCTCGTAGGCCCACATCGCGATCTCGACCCGGTTGCGAGCACCGAGCTTGGCCATGAGGCTGGCGACGTGCGTCTTGACCGTGCTCAGCGTGATGTGGAGGTCGTCGGAGATCTCCCGGTTCGTCCGGCCCCGCGCCACGGCGGCCAGCACCTGCTCCTCGCGGTCGGTGAGCGCCTCCACCGGCTGCACCGGCGCGGTCGGCGCCGAGTCGGCGAACGCCCCCAGCAGGCGCACGGTGACGTTCGGCGCGATGAGCGCGTCACCGTCGGCGGCGGCGCGGACGGCCTGCGCGAGCAGCGCCGGCCCCGCGTCCTTGAGCAGGAACCCGCGGGCCCCCGCCCCCAGCGCCGCGTACACGTACTCGTCGAGGTCGAAGACGGTGATGACCACGACCGCCATCGGATCCGCCACGCCCGGTCCCGCCAGCGCCCGGGTGGCCTCGATGCCGTCCAGCACGGGCATCCGGATGTCGAACAGGCACACGTCGGGGCGCAGCCGCCGCGCGAGCTCCACCGCCCTCCGCCCGTCGGCGGCCTGCCCGACGACCTCGATGCCCGGCTGGGCGTCGAGGATCATCGTCAGCCCGGTGCGGACGATCTCCTGGTCGTCGGCCACGACCACCCGCACGGTCACTCCCCGGCCCCGTTCCTGGGCAGCACGGCCGTCACCTTCCATCCCCCGTCGGGGTCCGGGGCGGCCGCGCACGTGCCGCCGAGCAGGTCGGCGCGCTCGGCCATACCGATCAGCCCGTACCCCGGAGCCGCCGTCCGCAGCGGCCCCGTGTCGCCGTCGTCATGCACGCACAGGCGCACCGACGCGTCGTCCGCCTCGACGCGCACGTCGATCCGGGTCGCGCCGCGCGCGTGCCGCCGGGCGTTGGTGACCGCCTCCTGGGCGAGCCGGTAGACGGCGGTCCCGAGCGACGGCGCGATCCCCTCGACGTCACCGGTGACGGCCACGGCCACCGCCGGACCGGAACCCGCCGACCCGGCGAGCGCGGCCAGGTCGCCGATCCCGGGGCTGGGCTCCAGGTCCGCCGGGCGGCCCCTGCGCAGCACCCGGACCATGGCGCGCATCTCCGCGAGGGCGCGCGAGGCCTCGGACTCGACCACCGTGAGCGCCTCCACCGCCGCGCCCGGCCGCGACTCCGCCACGGCGAGACCCGCCTGGGCCCGGATCGCCACCGCCGAGACGTGGTGGGCCACTGTGTCGTGCAGGTCCCGGGCCACGCTCTCGCGCTCCAGCATCCGGGCCCGTTCGAGCTCCCGTTCCCGCGACCCGGCCCGGTACCGCAGCGCCGTCCCCAGCGCCCCCGCCGCGCACAGCACGGCCAGGCCCGGCAGCACGTCCGCGGCGGCGGTGTAGCCCAGGACGCCCCAGAGCACGGCCTTGGCCACGACCACCAGGGAGCCGACCACGATCTCCCGCCCGGAACCCCACCGGAACAGCGCGTACACCAGCACCAGCATGTACGCGATCGTGTACGTCTCCGTGGCCTCGCCGCCCGTCACCAGCGGCACCAGCGCCGACACGGCGAACGCGGCCACGAGCACGGCCAACGGATGGGAGCGCCGCCACAGCAGCAGCGGCGCGAGCCCGGCGGTGACCGCCACCCCGAGCACCCGCCAGGGCATGTCCGGCCGCAGGACCCCCTCCAGCAGGGCCAACACCACGAGCACCGCCACGAGCGCCCGGTCCCACCATCCGCTCGACGGCGGACGGGGCGGGCGCGGCTCGTCCCACACCGCTCGAAGGAGGTCGTACACCCCCTCAGCCTACGAGGACGCGCCCCGCCCCGGATCGGCCCAAAGTACGAGAGCGCGGCCGGGTCAGCTCGCGCCGGTCATCCGGGCGACGAAGTCGAACAGGCCCATGCCCCAGGCGAAGACCGCGCACATGGCGATGATGACGACGACCTCGGTCCAGTTGAGCACCCGGCGCAGGGACGCGCGGGGCACGTCGGCCAGACGCACCCAGCTCAGGACCCCCGTCACCATCCCGGCGAGGAGGACCGCGACCGGCAGCCACGGTGACAGGAACGGGTACTCGCCGATGACCGCCACACCCGCCGCCCCCAGCCCGAGCACACCCGCCAGACGCAGGGGGAGCACGTGCCGGATCCGGTCGAAGAGGCGTGAGCGCAGGACCAGGAGCACGGCGAGGAGTCCGCACAGGAGCAGGTCGGGCAGCCCCCGGGCCATGAACGCGAGCATGGCCGTGACCGCGCCGCCGCTCACCGCCACCCCCAGGACGATGCCCAGCAGCAACCGGTCGCTGTTGGAGTAGGTGTCCTCGAACCTGTCCGTGGAGACCTGCCCGGAACGGCCGACCTCGTAGTCCAACCCGGACAGCCCGCCCATCACCATCGCCACCCGCGGGAGCGCGCCGACGCACAGTGTCAGCGCGATGCCCATGGCCCGGGCCCCCTGGGTCGGGTCGACGAAGAGCCCGACCGCCACCAGCACGCCCGCGACCACGACGACCACGCCGAGCCCGGCGATGTAGGCGAGGCCGGTCTCGTGCATGGCCCAACCGATGACGGCCACCAGCAGGGCTCCGGACATCGCGAACGCGGCCACCACGAGCGGGGTCGAACTGGTCACGAGACCCGCCGCGAGCACCGCGGTCAGCCCGCCCCAGACACAGGCCGTCGCGAACAGCACGTGGGCGACCGCGGGCAGCGGCCTGCGCGCGGCCAACAGCATGACCGCGACGGTGAACATGGTCCCCACCGCGGCCACGCCCAGGTTCCCCACGGACGGGCTGATCCACATCATCAGCGCGAGCATGAGCAGGGGGCCGATTCCGGCCACGAGAAGTCCGAACGAGAGCGTCGTGGTGTGGTTCCAGGTCCACGTCGTCTCGTCGACCCGGTCCTCCACCGCGCCCCGGACGTCGTCCACGAACTCGGGGCGGCTCGGGGCGGTTCGGCGGTTCAGGAGCAGCACGTCACCGTCGTAGATCCCGGCGCTCTCCAGCGGCTCCTCCGGGGGCACGGGCCCTCCGTCGACGGTACTGAGCGTCCAGGCCGCGGGCTCGCTGCTCGCCTCCTCCGGGGCGCAGACCTCGATGATGCGGGGCATCAGGGCCGCCACGGGCACCGTGCCAGGCAGGGCCAGATCCGCCCAGCGCCGCGGCCCTGTGACGGTGACCCGGCAGTATCCACTCACGCCAATGGTTCCTCATCGTTCGGGGGTGACGCCCGCCCCCGCCTGCGGTCGCCGGGAACTCGATGCGCCGTGTCCGCGAGGCTATCGCTACCGTGACATGTCGGGTACTGCCAGGCGTGGGCGAGCGGGAGGCTCGGAGGTTCGCGCCGACCGGGTTCCTCCGGCCACCGCGTGGTGGTTTCCACCCCGAAGGTCGACTTCGGAACGGATCACATGTTTCACGGTGGTTGCGAGGCTACCCTTGGTGTAGCCCAGCCCCCAGACACCAGCCCCCCACCAGGTGGACCGGAAAGAGAGCACCGTGGCGACGAGAGCGGTTCCCCGACCAGCTCGGAGCACACCCCCCTCCCCAGGCGACAAGCCCCTGGTGATCGCGACTCCGCCGCAGATGCCGGAGAACGCTCCCGCCGGGAGCTCCGGCGCGATGATCATCATGCCGATCATCACCGGATCGGGTTCCCTCCTCATGTCCATCACGATGGGGCACCGGCCGCTCATGATGGTGGCCGGTGTGATGATCATGGCGGCGAGCGTGATCGTCGGCATCATCATGTTCGTCGCGCAGCACAACGGCCCCCGCAAGCGCATCCGCGAACAGCGGGAGCGCTACGTCGACTACCTCGACCAACTGCGGGAGATCGTCCGCGAGGTCGCCGCCACCCAGCGCGCCGACAGCGCCTTCCGCCATCCGGCCCCGGACCTGCTCACCGAGCCGGCGCGCGCCCGGACACGCAGATGGGAGCGCCGGGCCTCCGACCCCGACTTCCTGGACGTGCGCGTGGGATCGGGCGTGCGCCCGCTGGCCAGGCGGCTCGTGCTCAAGGTGGACACCTCGTCCCCCCTGATCGTCTACGACCCCGTCTGCCAGGGATCGGCCGACCAGCTCATCGAGCTGTACGCGGACGTCCCCGAGATGCCGTTGGTCGTCCCGTTGAGCCGGCACAGCGTGATCTCGGTCGTCGGCGACCGCGACGCCGGCCGCGGCCTGGTGCGCGCGATGATCGCCCAGTTGGCGGTCTTCCACTCCCCGCACGACGTGCGGATCGGTGTGGTGCGCGACCACAAGGTCCGCACGCGGTGGGAGTGGCTCAAGTGGCTCCCCCACAACGGCTTCGAGGACGCCAAGGACGGGCCGATGCCCGCCCGCTTCGTCTCGGGGAACACCGTCCAGGTCGCGGAACTGCTCGCCGACGAGATCGAGCGGCGCACGGTCGACCTGCAGCGGCGCCGCGGCAAGCCGCCCGGCCCGGGAACGCAGCGGCTCGTGGTGGTCCTGGACGGGGAGCACCAGTCGACGCTGTCGGGCCTGCACGCAGAACCGCCCGTCCCCGACCTGGCGAGCCTCGGCATCCACGTCATCACGCTGGTCGCGGACCGGCGCGAGGAGCCCGAGTCCGTGAGCCTGCGGCTCATGGTCCAGGCCGACGGAACGCTCAGCGAGGACACGGAGAACCCCGGAGCGCGTGAGGACGCCTCCCACTCGCCCCTGTCCGGCACCGCGGACCGGGCGAGCGTCGCCCACCTGACGATGCTCGCGCGCCTGCTCGCCCCGTACGGCATCTCGGTGACCGACGGCGACGACGCCATGCACGAGACCGTCGGACTTCCCGAGATCCTGGGCGTGCCCGACGTCGCCGAACTGGACACCCGCCGGACCTGGCGCAGGCGCAGCACCGGCGACTACCTGCGGGTGCCCATCGGCGTGGGCCCGAGCGGCAACACGGTGCTGCTGGACCTGAAGGAGTCGGCGTTCGGCGGCATGGGACCGCACGGCCTGGTGGTCGGGGCGACGGGTTCCGGCAAGTCGGAGATGCTGCGCACCATGGTGGCGTCCCTGGTGATCAACCACTCCCCCGAGCACCTGGCCCTGCTCCTGGTGGACTTCAAGGGCGGTGCGACCTTCGCCGACACCGACCGGCTGCCGCACAGCGCCGGTCTGATCACCAACCTGGCCGACGACGACTCGCTGGTCGTCCGGTTCCGTGAGGCGACCTTCGGCGAGCTGGTCCGGCGCCAGCAACTCCTCAAGGAGGCGGGCAACCTGCCCAACCTGCACGCCTACGAGGCGGCGCGGGAGAACGACCCCACGCTGGATCCGCTGCCGCACCTGCTCATCATCATCGACGAGTTCTCCGAGCTGCTGACCGCCCACCCGGACTTCGCGGAGCTGTTCGTGGCGATCGGCCGCATCGGCCGGTCGATCGGCGTGCACCTGCTGCTGGCGACCCAGCGCCTGGAGTCGGGCAAGATCAAGGGCCTGGAGTCCCACCTGTCCTACCGGGTGGGCCTGCGCACGTTCTCCGAGGCCGAGAGCCGGGAGGCGATCGGGGTCGGCGACGCCTACCACCTGCCGCCCGAGCCGGGTTCCGGCTACCTCAAGGTGGACACGTCCGTCTTCGAGCGCTTCAAGGCCGCCATGGTGTCCCAGCCCTACGTACCGCCGGTCAAGGAGGAGAAGGAGGAGCACGAGCCGGTCCTGCCGCTGCTCTCCTTCAACGGCCTGGCCAAGGTGACGGGCGCGGACTCGCTCGTCGAGTCCCTCATGGGGGAGATCAAGGACAAGGCGGAGGAGAAGCGGAAGACGGAGAAGCGCACCACCCTCCAGGTCACCGTGGACCGGCTGGTGGCCTCGGGAGCCGACCCGGTGCGCCCCGTCTGGCTTCCCCCACTCCCGGAGGCGCTGACCTTCGACTCCGTGCTGACCGACCTCGGCGAGGGCGGAGAAGCCCTGGAGGGGCCGGGCACGGAACCCCACCCGGCCGAGGCCAAGGCCGTCTTCGGCCTCACCGACATCCCGCGCGAACAGCGCGTGGTGCCCGCGGAGATGGACTTCACCGGCGGCGAGGGCAACGTCGTCATCCTGGGCGGGCCCCAGTCCGGCAAGTCGACCCTGCTGCGCACGATGATCACGAGCCTGGCGTGGCGGTACCCGCCCGGCCGGGTCGCGGTGTACGCGATCGACTTCGGCGGCGGCGCGCTCCAGGCGATGGACGAACTCCCGCATGTGGCCGGCGTCGCCGGCCGGGCGGACCCGGAACGCGTCCAGCGGATCCTCACGGACGTGGCGGGACACCTCGACCGGCGCCAGCGCGTGTTCAGGAAGCACAAGCTGGACTCCCCGGCGGCGCTGCGCCAGGCCCGCGCGGACGGCAGGGTGCCCTCCAGCGTGGTGGGCGACCTGTTCCTGATGATCGACGGCTGGTCGGCGGTCCGCGACGCCTTCGACGCGGCCGACGACTTCCTGATGGACATCGCGACGCGCGGCCCCTCCCTGGGCGTGCACACGATCCTCACCGGAGCGGCGTCGTCGCAGGTCAGGTCCAGGCTGCAGGCGCTGTTCGGTGGTCGTTTCGAGCTGAGGCTGAGCGACCCGATGGACTCGGGCATCGGCCGCAAGATCGCCGAGGAGATCCCGAAGGACACCCCGGGCCGCGGCCTGTCGTCCAGCGAGAACCACACGCACGTGGCCCTGCCCCGGGTGGACGGCGTCGCCGACGACGAGGACCTCACCAACGGCATCCACGACCTCATCGCACGAGTCAAGGAGCGCTGGCCGCAGGAGGCCGTCCAGGGCGTGCGGACGCTCCCGCTCAAGGTGGAGCTGGACGACCTCCTCAAGGGACGCAAGGGCACCAAGGGCAGGTCCCGGGAACTGGTGCTGGGCATGGGCGAGAGCTCGCTCGCCCCCGTCACCACCAACCTCTCGCGCGACCCGCACCTGGTGGTGTTCGGCGACCCGCAGTCCGGCAAGTCCACCCTGCTGCGGGGGCTGGTCAAACAGATCGTCCAGCGCCCCGCCAAGGAACTGGGCATCGTCATGGTCGACTTCCGGCGCTCCCACCTGGAGCTGGTACCGGAGGACCACCTGCTGGCCTACTGCACGACGGCGGAGCAGACCAAGGCGGTCGCGGACAACCTGGCGGGATCGCTCAAGCAGCGCCTGCCGGGGCCGGACGTGACGCCGAAGCAGCTCCGCGAGCGCAGCTGGTGGCAGGGCCTGGACCTGTACATCGTCGTGGACGACATGGACATGATCGCCTCGCGCTCCAACCCGCTGGCGCCGCTGGCGCCCTTCATCCCGCAGGGCGCCGACCTGGGACTGCACGTCATCGCCGCGCGCCGCACGGGCGGAACCGCGCGAGCGATGTTCGAGCCGGTCCTCCAGTCGCTGAGCGACATGGCCACGCCGGGCATGCTGTTCTCCGGAGACCGGATGGAGGGCCGGCTGGCCAACGGGACCGCCTCCAAACCGCTCCCGCAGGGCCGGGCGCAGCTGGCCCTCCGGGGCAAGCGCCCGGACCTCGTCCAGGTCGGCTGGAGCCAGCCCCCGGCCTGACCCGACCGGTCTGGCACCGTAGGAGCGGGGACCCGGTCCGTCCTGGACCAGGGCGAGCGGGCACCGTTCGGGGCTCGGGTCCCAGGAAGCACCGGCCAACAGTCGGCGTGGCCGCCGAACCGGGCGGCCCCGCCGCTCGTCCCACTTCCCGACGTCCTCTCCCCCGAAAGGCAGCCCACATGCGGCGTTCCCTCGCCCTCATCTCGGCCGTGTGCCTGCTGGCCGTCGCCGGATGCACCACCGGCTCGGCCGACTCCGACGGGCCGGCGGAGACGGTCGAGGAGCTGACCGAGCAGGGACTGACGGGCCTGGCCCTCCTGCACCGCGGGTTCGAGGGCGGTGACCCCGAGGTGGACCAGGTCCTGGTCTTCCATGACCCGGAGACCGGACAGCCCGTCCACCGGATCGCGCTCCCGGAGGGCGCGGTCGACCCCATGGCCCCGGACCTGCCTGTGCACTCCCAGTTCTCCGAGGACTGGCAGTACTTCGTGTACGCGGCCACCGAACCGTCCGCGATCCACATCGCCACCCTCACCGACCCCGAGGACGCCACTGCCCCGGAGGGAGAGGAGACCGAGGAAGGGGAGAGCCCGGCAGCGATCTCCTACCAGCCCGTCGACGCGATCTCCGCGTCGCCCGAGGAGGTCCTCTCCCAACCGGTCGTGCACGGCGAGCGGCTGTGGTTCGTCTCCGACAACACGCAGGACGGCCAACCGCCCCAGGTGATGTCGGTCCCGCTGGACGCCCCGGGCGGCACGCCCAACCAGGAGGGCACCCTCGCCCTGGGCGAGAACCAGCGCCCCAGCGACTGGGCGCTCACCCCGGACGGCTCACTGCACATCCGCAACAGCGTGCCCACCACCCAGCTGAACGGTGCGGCCGGCGAGAGCCTCGTGGTGCGCCAGACCGACGGGAGCGTCGTCAACGCCACACTCAACGTCGGCGGAACGCAATGGCAGTCCTTCGGCGGAGGTCTGGTCTGGGGCGAGGGCACCGCCGTGCTCGGCCCGGACCCCGCCCTCCCGGACCAGGCCCAGGCGGGCGCCTACCTCGTGGCCGTGGACGGGCAGACCCACACCGCGACCAGGCTCCTGGAGGACAGCGACGGGCCGGTGCTGCAGTACGCACCCGCCCCCGAGCGGGACGCGGTGCTCCTGCAGACGGAACAGAACTGGTTCCGCGTCGACCTGGAGGAGGGCGAGGTCACCGAGACCACTGAACTCTTCCCCCGCTTCCACGACGCCTCCATGGACGGCTACCCCCTCGTGGTCCGCTGGGCCCAGGAAGCCCCCGAGGACGCCGACGCCTCCCCCAGCGACGAGGCGTCCGAGGGTTCCTAACATCTGACCGGAACCGGCCAATGCAAGCCGACCCATCCGCTCATGGCAGCGAAGGACCTGGGGCAATGCAGAGCACCGAGTCCGGGGCCCTTTGACCCCAAGCACTGACTGTCCGTCATAACTTCTAACTTTCGTAACAAATCAAACGAAGGCACCATTCCTGGCGCGCTCAGAAAAGAGTGAACCCCCACATGACTGAAGCAGGCGGCAACCCGATCGAAGGGATGGAAGGCGGCGAGTATGCCGAGACCCTCGCCTCCGCCATGGCGGGCTTGGCCGACATGTTCGAGTTCATCACCGACGACGCGGCGGGTTCAGCCGGTCACGAGGACGTGGCCGCCGGATATCGCGCGTTCAATGAACGGCACACCCGGGACTTCATCGACGTTCAGGCACACGGTATGCAGCTCGCCGACAACATCCAGGAAGGAGCCGGTCAGATCGATATCAACCCTGGTCGTCGAAATTGATCTGCCTCCTGCCGCAAGCAATCACAGTTACATGAGTATCGTCATGCATGGAATTCGAAGACATTTCTCCTTGCCCGGGGCGCTCCTGGGGCTTGTTCCCTTGGCTGTCGAGTTTCAAAGCTCTCGCTCTGAAGCACTCCATATGCCAGCGCCTCCGTACCTCCTGTACATACCTCTGGCGGCCTCAGTCTGCCTTCTCATGCACTGGGCTCTGGGGCTGAGGTCGAGTGGAAGAAGATTGGGTCTTCTCTGGGGCGCGATCGTTTTTTCCACCGCAACCACGGCGTTCTCCGTCTCCTACCTGTACGGGTATGTCCAGGCGGAATTGAACGCGGGTGAGAGTTATAGGCTGCTTTCTGGAATCGTAGCCTTGGCCGGCACCAGCGCGCTCCAACTCGTCTTGGCATGTCTCGTCCACCTTGCCCACGAGCGCACGTGGCCCGCGCCCCGCAAGGGGGCAGCTCTCGTTGTGGGCCTGGTGCTCATCGCCGGGGTCGGCGCGGCAGCCGAGCACACGATGCGCTCCCTCGCTCAGCCCGTCCAGCAGGTGTTCTCAGGTCAGGAACACCCCACACCGGACATCCCGGGACGTCTCAGCGGGGACGTCCAAGCGCTGGATCTCCCCTGGGACAGGATGAACGGTCTCGAGCCGATCTCCTCGGGGCTTCTCCTGGAGCTTGACGACGGAGTCTTGGCCGTCAGCCCGGAGACAGCCGAAGAGATCTGGCGCTACCGCCACCCTGGCGCGGTTGCACAGTCTTTTGTTTCGCCGGACATGAGCACGGTCGTGGTCGAGCTGACCCCCCGAGGAAGCTTGGAGGACCCCGAGCAGGTCACCTCACGCGTCACGATCGACGCTGGCAGCGGTGAAGTCCTCCACACAGTCGAGGACCGTCAGCGCGTCCTGGAGTCTCTGTCTGCCATCGACGCGTCAGACGAAGGCGTTCCATTCGAGGGCGAGAACGTCATCCCAGTGACTGGGGAGCACCCACCGCTGGCGGTATATGGCGCATCATCGGGTGCTCAGCTGTGGACCTTCGACGGAACGCCAGAATGTGCCCCCGACACTTCACGTGCGGATAATGTGGTCAGCAGTATAGCGGTGACCGAAACACAGGTATTCGCCTCGATGTACTGCCTTGACAATGGCCAACCACCGGACCTGCTCACCAGCGTCGTGCACGCCTTTGACTCGGCCAGTGGTGAACTCATTTGGACTCATGAGATCGAAGACGCGACCCAATCTACAGGCGGAGTCCTGGCAACGTCATTTGATGGGTCCCTGCTTTACCGGTACGAAAACGTATCGAGAGATTACTTCACCCTCGATTCATCGACTGGCCAGGAGGTCGGATCCGGCCACTGGGAAGGACCAGGTCCGGAGGACAACGTATGGGACAGTGTCCTCGGAGAGGGGATTCTGCTGAATGAAGGTCAAACCTTCTCCCTCACCGATGCCTCTGGTGAGACCGAGCACATACTGGAAATCCCCCTGCGAGACGAAGACGGAGGCCGCTCATGGCCCATGAGTGCAACCGAAGAAGCCCTCTATGTCGTGGACTGGAAACCGGGCGCCAAAGCGCCCGCCACGCTCACCGCCTATCCGTGGGACGGATCGGAACCGAGCATCGTAGAGAACGTCTTCGGCCGTGACCTCAACAGCAAAGAACACGCTGGGGTTCACGTCACTCCAGGTGGAGTCATCGTCTACGCCTGGGACGACACGTCCTACACCGCTCTGGTCACGGTCACGTGATGTCGAACGCGGAGCGCACATAGGGACCGACCGCCAAGGAACTGGGTTCCGTCATGTGCTTTCTCAACCGGTCGTGCACGGCGAGCGGCTGTGGTTCGTCTCCGACAACACGCAGGACGGCCAACCACCCCAGGTGATGGCGGTCCCGCTGGACGCCCCGGGCGGCACGCCCAACCAGGAGGGCACCCTCGCCCTGGGCGAGAACCAGCGCCCCAGCAACGAAGCGTCCCCGACCTCCTGAGCCAGGCCCTCCCCGCCCGTCTCACGCCGCTGCCCTGCCCCCCGCGACCCCTATATGGCAGCGCCTCGACCCGGTCGTGACGCGGGCGTGAACAGAACGACGCCGACCTTAACCTCATGATTGCCTACAATCCTCCGTACGTGTGGAACTCTCGACGTCATCCCGTCGTCTCACACGTGACCCTGAACCCGTCCGTCACCCATGTCCCGTGGGGACGGACTTCGTGCGTTCAGGCGGGTGTGCGCACCCCGACCCCGGTTTCGAGTGGAAGAGGAGTCCGCGGATGACCGAAGCAGGCGCCAACCCGATCGAGGCGATGGAGGGCGGTGAGTACGCCGAAACGCTCGCCTCGGCGATGGCCGGCCTGGCCGACATGTTCGACCTGCTGATGGAGAACACCGAGTCCGCCGCCGGGCACGAGGACGTCATCGCCGGGTTCCGCAAGTACAAGGAGGACTACGCGCAGGACCTGATCGACGTGCAGGAGCACGGCCTGAGCCTGGCGAACAACATCCAGGCCGGGGCGGGCAGCGTCGCCCAGAACGACCTGGAGAGCGCGGAGGAGCTCCGCAGCCCCTGGGAGTCCCACCGGGACATCAACTTCGACTGACCCCTCCCGCGGCCCCGGCCCCTTCGGCATCCGCGCCCCGCCCCTCCACCTGCCCCTGGGGGAATCCCCGACAGCTACCTCCCCCCGCTCCACCGACCCCCTGAGGAAAGTCCGTGGCATCCTTCTCCCTCGCGTTCTCCCCGCGCACCATCTCCTACACGTCCTCCCCGATCACCGAGTGCGCGAGTGATCTGGAGGTCCTCAACGCCCGGATCCTCGGACGGGCGGACGACCTCGGCGGAAGCTTCGACTCCGCCGCCACACAGTTCACGGACCTCATCGCCTGGGACATCAAGAGCCTCTCCGAGGAGGACCTGCAGATGTGGCGGGACGCCGCCGTGGCGGTGACCTACGCGGCCGCGGTCGCCGAGATGTGGGCGGGACACGTCAGCGACTTCCACTCCGAGCGGGCCGGCCAGGTCTCGGACTGGAACACCACGCGCAGCGAGAAGGAGAACGCGGTCCCCGGCCAGTACCAGGACGACGTCATCACCGCCTCCTACCCCGAACGGGGCGGCATGTGGGTGACCGGCTGGGGCGCCGGCGACGAGAACAAGTGCCGGGACCTCTACGACGAGCTCAACTCGACGCTCTCCTCCCTCAACGAGCGGGAGAACACCAACTGGACCACGTTCCAGAACCACGCCGCCGAGATCAAGGAGATGCTGGAGCAGGGCCCCACCAAGGCCAACGTCCAGAAGCTCATCAACGCCGGGAACGCCGACTGGACCTTCTACAACATCGACCCCGGCCGGTACACGATGCTGGTCGACGGCAGCGACCTGACGGCCGACAACGCCGAGGACTGGGCCGACGAGCTCAGCGCCTACTGGTCCGGCGACAAGCCCATCGACGAGCGCTACCACGAGCTGATGCTCATGATGGCCATGGTCGGGACCAACGCCAAGCAGGCCCAGCAGAACGGCACCGATTTCCGCCCCGAGGAGATGGCCTTCCTGGAGGCGTTCTACGACCGCCTCGAGAGCGAGAACACCACCGAGGACGGGTACGGTCTGGGTCTGTTGGCCATCCCTGCCGACATGGCCGAATCCGACATGACCGACGAGGAGCGCGAACACGCGCTCGGCGTCCTGGGCGACGGACTGCTCGCCCTCTCCGACCCGCGTCTCGGCGGCGGCTACGACAGCCTGCCCCAGAGCATCCGGTACGCGGTGGAGGGCCCCTACCTCAACCAGCACGACGACAAGCTCGTCAGCGCTCCCGCGGTCTACTGGGAGGACCTCAGCTCGCTCTCCGCCCTGTTCGCGCACACCGACGAGGGCCTGGAGGGCGGTTACGGCCTCTCGACCAACATGCAGCTGTCCATGGGGAACTTCCTCGACGGATGGGGCGACGAGCACGACCCCGAGGGAGTCCTGCCCAGCTCGCAGGAGATGGCCGCCCTCATCGACGTCGGCACCCGCAACAAGGACTCGAACTACTTCATGCTCACCGGTGAGCACATGGATCCGGAGCCGGGCATCGAGTACGAGGACGACCTCCGCACGAGCGCGCTGGAGGGCATGTTCACCTACGAGTGGCACGACGGCGGGGAGACGGCACGCCAGCTCACCGACTGGCTGGCCGAGGACATCCACAGCGCCGACGAGCAGGAGGCGACGCGCGCGGGGGACGGCTTCGCCGGGTTCATGGAGACCATGACCGACGCCGACCTGCACGAGGCCCTCGTCAACACGGGCGTGGACGTCACCGAGGGGGACAACGAGTACTCGAACGCCTCGTTCACCCAGTTCAACGGCGGGTTGGCGGACAGCCTGGCCGACGTCTTCGACAGCCACATCTACAGCTTCGCCAACGGTGACATCTACGACGTCGACAACAACCCGATCGAGGGCATCGGAGAGTACGACCACGACACCGGACTCGTCCAGATGGGCCCGCAGGAACGGGCCATGTACATGCAGTTCCTCATGGGCAACGACGAGTCGGCCGGCCGTGTGGTCAACTCCGTGGACGTCTACCAGCAGATCGAGTCCGTCGCCTACCTGGAGAGCGGGGACGCCCCCAGCAGCGCGCGCGGCGCCGGCCAGTTGCAGGCCCTGCTGGAGCAGTCCCTGGAGATGGAGTCCCAGGACCGCTCGGACGACCTGGACGAGCAGATCGAACGCGAGACACAGATCACGGAGTTCGTCGTCGGCGAGGCCGGCAACCTCTCGGAGAAGATCCCGGTCATCGGTGTCGCCGTGTCCAAGGGCATGGAGCTGGGGCAGGACAGCATCGTGCAGGCCATCATCGACGGCGAGTACGAGGTCTCGCCGCGCTTCCCGACCTACTCCACCGACGAGAACATCGAACGCACCTTCAGCCTGGAGGCGTTCGACTTCGTCAACCAGAACACCCCCGACGAGCTGAACAACGTCAGCGACCCCGACGACCTGAGCACGCTCGTGGAGGGCGGCGCCCTGACCATCGAGAGGGACGGGCAGGCGATCAGTGCCGAGGACATCGACGAGGGCTTCGTCTTCGACGACTCGGTCACGGTCAGCCTGGAGAAGAACCCCTCCGAGTGGTCGGCCAACACGATGTCGGAGCTCGACTCCATGGACAGCGCCCTGCGCAACGTCCTGAAGAACGTCGACGTCACCGCCGACGGCGAGACGGCCACCGGCGACTCCTACGTCAGGGAGTTCGCCGAGGACTACACGAGCGCCTACGACACGACCCGCGACTACTTCAACTAGCAGGCGACCCGCTGACGGCGGGACCCGGCCCAGGCCGGAGCCCGCCGACGGGCCGTGCCCCTGCCCGAGACACCATGGAGTACCCGTTGTCCCACCGTGAGCGCCGGATGAGCGCACTGCTGACGGCCGCCGCGACCGCCTGTCTGGTCCTGGCTGCCTGCACCTCAGAAGAGGGCGGTGAGCCGACGGAGGCACCCGAAGCCCCGGAGAGCGCGTCACCCGAGGTCATCCCCCGGACCTGGGTCGAGCGAGAGGTGCGGGTGCGCACACTCGACCGCATGATGGCCGAAGGGGATCCGCAGGAGGTCATGGACAACACCGGCGACCTCGGGGACCGGCTCCTGGAGACCCGCATCGTCCAGGAAGGCGAGGCCGGATACCAGGTCGAACTGGACAAGGACGAGTGGGATCCCGACGCCGTCACGTTCACCACCCACCTCGACGCGGCACTGGCCGAGGCCATGTCGTCCAACGAGGTCACCTGGTGCGAAGAGACCGTCCCGGGCGACGAGTTCGTGCGGTCCTACCTCGACGAGCACTGGGAGGCGTTCGACACGGAAGAGGAATACGTAGAGAGCATCGAGGGATACGTCGGCTGCCAGTCCTGACCGTCCCTCGACGAACGCACCCGATCCGTGTGGCCGTCACGTGAGGCCGATGATCCGCCGGGGCACCGGCTCGTCGACCGCCCCTCGCCCCTGGTCCAGGATCACGATGGCGCCCGGGACCGAGCGCAGGAACCGCGGTTGCTCGGCCACTCGCTCGCTCACACGGGTGGCCAGCTCCCCCGCTCGCGGCTGGAGGACCACGTTCAACGGTATCGACGTGGTCTCCGATCCCTCATCCCACGAGAACACCCTGACCACCGCCTCCTCTGACTGTGCGGCACCGGCGTCCCCCGTCCCGGACGCCGCGTAGAGTCCGACGACCGCCTCTGATGTGGCGATCGAGGCGGCCAGTGTCCGCCCGTCCTCACCAGTGGGCACCTGGAGCTCCTGAGAGGCGTCACCGCTCCGGTCGCGATAGACGTGGGACGACCCGTCAGCGGTGACATAGCCGTCGGCCAGGACACCGACCACCTGGCCGTCCGCCCAGAGATCGGTGGTCAGTTCCTCGCCCGTTCGGAGATCCAACAGGACGCCGGGGTCCTCGCCGGGCAACCAGACCGCCACCCCGCCCTCGGGCGAGGGAGCACTGAAGGTGGGGTCGTCCTGGCCACGGATGTCGCCGAGCTCCCAGGACTTCCTCCAACGCACGTCACCGCTGGCGCTGTCGATCGCGGTCAGGTCGTAGTGATGGAAGCGGGGATCCTCATGGGTCGCGTAGAACTGCGACACGAGGACCGTGTCACCCGCCACGAGGACCTGACCGAGGTGTCTGAAGCCGTCCGCATCCGACTGGACGGGGCCCTCGAACGCCTCGGTGTTCGACCAGAGCATCCCGCCGTCGTCCAGCGCCCGGGCCTCGACACGGGCTGGGCCGACCGCATGGACGAGGCGCGCGTCGTCGGTGAGGTGGTGGACGCCCGTGGCGGGCGCGTCGAAATCCGACCCCGGCGGACCGACGACCGGTTGGCGGTCGAGTCTCGGTGGTTGTTCCTGCTCGATCTCGTACTCGTTGGCGATCTCGCCGGTGGCCGCATCGAGGACCACGACTCCCCACGTGCCGGGTTCATCCCCTTCCCCGACGTCCTGTTCGGCTCCTTCGGCGCCCTCCGCGGCCTGCTGGAACGCGAGAGCGAAAAGGTCTCCGTCAGGTGTGGCCGAGGCCGACACCACAGTCGTCTCCGGGCGTCGAAAGTGCCAGATCTCCTCGCCCGTGGCACCGTCGAGTGCGACGACGCCGTCGTCGAGCTCGGCGGCCAGTCCGAACGGGAGTGCGTGCACGTCGGTGATCCCACCGCTTTCGTTCTCAGGGGGCTCCCATTCCCAGGTTTGCGCCGTCACGGTGCCTGGGACCTCGTACGGGGCGGGAGAACCGTCCGCCGTCCGGTGGTCCTGGCGGACGTCCGCCCAGAGCACGACGGCACCCGCCCCCGCGACAAGGGCGAGGACAGTGCCCACAGCACCGATGATCCACATCGTGCGACGAGGTCCGCCCCTCGTGTTCGGGAGTTCTTCATGCTCGGTGGCGGAGGCGGGCGACATCAGCGAACATCCTTACTTCGCGGCATACCTGGAGAACGTGTCAACGTAGTCGTTGACATAGGTCCGGGGCGTGTCGAAGGCCTCGCCACGCTCATCAATGGTGTCGGAGACGTCTGGCCGCTGCTCAGGGGACCTGTCGTCCGGCCACTCCCGATTCCTGACGCTGTTCCAGGAGTCGGTGAGAGGGTCCTCGCTGGGACTGCGGCCGATCTCCTCTTCGCGGTTTGCTCTCTCTTCCTCGCTGAACTCGAACCAGTCCTCCCTGTTGAGACTCACACTGTCGTTATTGGGAGTCATGCGTGGATCGATGAGGTCCTCGTATCCCTCACCACGGCCGGCGAGACCATCGATCGCGTGGATCTGCGCTCGTTCATACACCCACGTGTTCCTCGGCAAGGACTCGTGGTCGCCATCCGTGTCCGTCAGCTTGAGGTGCTCCTCCTTGAGCAGCTCGCCACCGAGGAAGCCGATAGCGGATGATGCCTGCGGATGGGGGTTGTAGGAGTTCACCAGGCCCAGAATGAACTGTTCCCGCTTGTTCTCCTCGTCCACCTGACCGTTGTGGTTCTGCACGCGGGTATCGGCCTCGTTGGTGACCGCCGTGTCCACGATGCTCCACAGGTTGCCGGCCTGGGCTGCTGCATCCGTGTCCGGGGCCCCGTTGAAAGCCGACATGTATTCAGCGAGGCTGGTCTCGTTGTACTCGACCGTGGAATCGAACATCCGACTCGCCGCCTCCTCAGAGCCGGCAATGAGCTCAGCGAAGGCTTCCCGGGAATCCATACTCAGGGAGACGTTTCCGTCCTCGTAACTGTTCGGGTAGTCATCGATTCGGTTCCCGCCATCCATTCCATCCAGACTGGCGAAAACATCGACATGCGATTCAAAAATGTCGGCGAACCCACCCGCGATCTCGGGATTCAGATGACCGATGGAGACATCCTTCCAATCGAACTCCCTGGTTTTCTCCTCACCATTCTTGTCGATGGTGGTCATGCTGTCTTCGACTTCCTGTCCGGTACTCGACAGCCTCGCCTGCATACTTTCGCTGGTGACGATGTCCATGAGCCCGACCAGTGCTTCCCGTGAACGGTCCGGCTCGTCTGGGTGGTGGCTGGTCTCCCCGTCTGCGATCCAGTTCGTCAGCTCCGCCGCTGCCCGGCCGTCATCGTTCCACTCGAAGGTGTAGAGGTCGGTGAAGATCTCCTCGGCGTCGCGGCCGTTGGGCTCCTCCGAACCGGTGAGCAGGGCATGATTGGCGTCCTCGTTGGCCGCGGCGACACGCAGCAGAGAGGACAGGGTGGCGTTGCCCTCGTCGTCTGGGGTGTACGTGATGTCCGTCGTGTACATGTTGTGCTCGCTCGGGAGCGCTCCGGCCACTTCGCTGACGGCGGCCGTCAGCTTCAGAGAGGTCTCGCTACCCAGCTCCATCGGCGTGCCGTTGGGGTGAGTGGCGCCGTCCAGCAGGTACATCAGGCCTGCGGCGTCCTCGATCCATGTGTCATAGCCCCCGTTCTGCCTCCCCGGCCCTCCGGTGAAGTAGCCGTCGCCTCCCTGCACACCCGCGGCCACGTTGCGGACACTGTCCGGCAAGCGGTCGTGCCCGCCACCCGTGCTCTCGTGGGAGAGGGCGACGATGGACAGACCGAGGAAAGTGGCAATCTCGTTCTTCTGCTGGTCCGATGGCTCTCCGCGGAAGCCGTCCGGCAGATCGAGGAGGATGTCATCTGTTCCGGCCAGGACCGCTTCCAGGAAGTCCAACTCCCCCTCGGGCAGCTCATCCCCGCGCTGGGAAGCCTCCGCGGCGCGCGCCGCCAGCGCCACCATGGCCGCGTGTAGTGCTTCGTAGTCGCCGCCGAACTCTCCATTGGCGATCATCTCGCCGAGTTCTTCGCCGCTCTCCTCGTCGTACGGCCAGTACTCGTAGTCACCAGTAATGGCAAAGGCGACGTTCCCGACATGACCGGCCTCGTTGAGTTTGCGCAGGGTGGCCGGGGTAGGTCCGTCCGCCAGCATGTCCGAGCACTCGTCAGCGCGTTCTTCCAGCTCAGAGTAGGCCTGGGTGGCCTGGCTGGTGTACATGACCTCCTTCTGCTGGTATTCGGTCATGTTGTCGAGTCCAGTGACCGCGGTGGTGAAGTTGGAACGGATCTCCTCGATCCGCTCCCGGTACCACCGCACATCGCTGATCCACTGGTCGATCACGCCATGGGCACAGACGCACGCCATCAGCGCGTCCTGCCACGCGCTTTCGTTCTCACTGGCGACCGACTGGATATTCGCGCTGATCAGGTCGGTAAAGCTGGTCGCGGTGTTGGTGACGATGTCGTTGTACTCCACCGTGTCACCGCGGAGATGGGTGTAGATCCGGTCCAGTTCTATGCGCGCGGAGATAAGCCCACCGAGGTCAGCATCATCTTCGGTGTAGGAAAAAGTCATCGTTGCTTGTCCTGGTGCATCGGGGGTGATCGGATCAGTAAATGCTGTACGGACCGTGGTTGATCGGGCGGGAGAGATCACCGTCGCTCTCGGAGAAACCGCCACTCGACTCCTGGTCAGTGGAGGAGATTTCCTCGGCGCTGGACTGGATATTTCCCGCAATGTCCCTGGCATGGTCTTCGACGTCGCGGATGCTCTCTACCTGCGTGCTCGAATATCCTGACCAGCCAGTCACCCCAGGCGTCTTTCCTGCCGCGTCCTTGGCTGCCTCGATGGCGTCTTCGAAGTCCGCCGACGCACCGATGATCCGAAGAGCCGCGTTCTCCGCCAACACTCCTCCGGAGTGCGCGTCGGTGACGTCGGCGCCCGACTCATGTCCCATCTGTGATCACTCCTGGGGGTCGTTCCTAGGGGGCCTGGGCCCGCCGCCTTCGCCCTCACGGTGGGGTACGGATGGGAGAGTAGCGCACAGGCGGGTTCCGCTCCCTGACGCCCTGTGATGCTCATAGGCACCCGAAGGTTCGCCTGACACACGGAGCGCATTCTCACAGCGCACCTCGGATCACGACACGTGCATGCGCATTGACCGATACGTCACACCCTTACTAGTGTTTTTGTTCCCGTGCCTCCCGTGTTCGCATGTGCCCCCGGTCGAACACCCTGACCTTGGGGGACGGGTCATTCTCGTGTTCCGCACCACTCCCCGGAAGGGTCCAGATGTCCCAGCACGCTGGTCTTGAAAATGTCAACAGTCTGTCGACGGGTGGTGAGCAGCTCGGGCAGGAGTCCGATGGTCTCCGCACGCAGATGAACCAGCTCATCGACGACATGAGCAACGACGCCGACTCGCTGCAGGGCCAGGCCCTCAGTGACTTCCGCGCCGCGCGGAACTCGTTGACCGAGCGCTTCGACGAGCTCATGACCTGGTGCAACCAGAACGGCATCAAGCTGAACGAGGGCCAGACCCAGTTCAACATCACCGACAGCGACTCCAGCGACGACTTCTCGCAGGCCGGCAGTGACCTCGGCGGCCTGTCCCGTCCGGTCAACGCCTAGCCCCCTCCCCCTTCCCAGAAAGGCGCCACCCCATGGGTAGCAATCTCGATGTCTACGGCGACGTCAGCGGTCTGCAGAACCTGGCGGCCGACCAGCAGGCGCACCTCGGGCGCTTCGCCGCGATCATGAGCCAGATCGACGAGCAGTCCCAGACCACGGTCAGCCAGTGGGAGGGCTCCGGCAGCGAGGCCTTCCAGGCCAAGGCGCAGGAGTTCGACACCCACTTCTCCGAGGTCAACGCCGCGTTCTCGAAGATGATCAACGCGACCAGCGACACCGCGGACAACTACAGCAAGCTGACCAAGTACCTGGACAGCCTGTTTTAGTAGACTGAGCTCCGATGTCCTCCCCACCCCCGTCCTCGCCGAGCACGCCGGCGCCCCCGGACCCGGATCCCCAGCTTCCCGAGGCGTTCCACTACACGCCCGACGAGGAGAAGTACGTCCTCGAAGCGGACGCGCTCCGGCACCGGCAGCTCCGGTCGGCTCTCCTGTACGGCTCCAGCCGGTACTGGCGCCGACGTCAGCGCGTGTGGCCGTCGGTGATCGGCGGTGCCATCCTCATCGCGCTGATCTGCGGCGTCATCGCCCTGATCGGTGCCTTCGGCCGCCAGCAGGAGGTCAACGAGGAGCGGGGGTGGGGCACCAGAGTCGGCCAGCAGATGATCGAGAGTCCCGATCTCGGGTCTCCGCCGGAGTCCGACCGCCTGTGACGCGCCACGTCGCTCGCGGCCGGACCTGATCCACCACACCACGTCCACGCACAGCACCATGGGGGTCGCTCACGCATGTCCGGCTCCAACCGCACCGCGACCTGGGCTCCCGGATACGACACGACCGGAGTCCTTCGCCAGGGCGGTCGTGCGCGCATCGTCCGTGCGACCCGGTCCACCAGCGGTGCCGACGTCGTACTGAAGGTCCTGCCCGCGGAGCAGGGGCGTGCCGAACTCGCCTGGCTGCGCGACCTCAGCGGGGTGCCCGGCGTGGTGTCGCTGCTCGACGCCGGCCAGACGTCCGACGGCGAGATGTTCGTGGTGCTGCCGTTCTACCCGGACGGCTCCTTCGGCGACATGCTCGCGAAGAAGGGCCCCGCCCCCATCCAGGAGGCGGCGGCCGTGGCGCGCAGTGTGTCGGCCGCCTTGGGCGCCATGCACGGGCGCGGGCTGCTGCACAACGACGTCTGCCCGGGGAACGTCCTCCGCGCGGGACGGACCCCCGTCCTGACCGGCTTCGGTTCGGTCCACCGGTCCGGCGAGGCACTTCCGCCGCCGGGCCCGAGCCGCGAGTCCTTCCTGCACGCACCGCCCGAGGCGCTGCGTGGGGAGCCGCGCACCCCCGCCTCGGACGTCTACCAGCTCGCGTCCACGATCTGGACGATGCTCGTCGGTTCCACACCGTTCGCGAACACGGACGGCACCCCCTTCGACGCCAGGACCTACGCGGAGCGGGCGCTCGCCGAGCAGCCCCGCCCCGTTCCCCGTCAGGACATCTCGCGCAAGCTCCGCGGGGTGCTGACCCGCGCCCTGGCCAAGGCGCCCGAGGAGCGCTTTCCCAGCGCGGCCGCGTTCGCCACCGCCTTCGAGCAGGCCCGCACGTCCCGCCCGGTGGCCACCCTGTCGGCGGACACCGGCGGCCAGGCGCCCTCGACGGGGCCACAGACGCCGCCGACCGGAGGTCAGGCGCCCTCCACCGGTCCGCAGACGCCACCGACCAGCCAGTTCCCGACCACCGGTCCGCAGACGCCACCCGCAGTCCGGCAGGCGGCCCCCACGGGTCCTCAAGCCGCACCCATCGGCCCGCAGACTCCCCCAACGGGCCCCCAGGCTCCGCCGGCTCACCCCTACCCCTCGCCTACCGGACCCCAGACAGCCCCGGCGACGGGGCCCCAGGTTCCGCCGGCCGCACAGCAGACCCCGGCAGCCGCCGCAGAGGCGCCACCGACCACTGCCTGGTTTCCGCCCTCCGGGCCCCAGGCCTCCATGGCGAACGTCCAGCATCCGCCATCGGGTCCGCAGGTTCCCCAGAGCGGCGGGCCACAGCCACCCGTCTCCTGGCAGCAGCAACAGCCACCGCAGCAGCACCAGCAGGAACCACAGCGCCCGCAGCACGAGTACCCGCAGGAACCGCAGCACACTCCGGCTCCCCCGGCGACGCCCCCGAACCTGCCTCCCGCGCCCTACGCTCTCCCCGTGGAGCCGCAGCCCCCGCTGCGCGACCCTCGTCCGCCCGCGGCGCGGTTGGGCAGTGCGCGAGAACTCCGGGGCCCACAGAACCCGGCCGCCGCGGACGACCAGGCGGGCAGCCGACTGCCCGCCACGGACGCCGGCGGCACCGCCGAGCTGATGATGGCCAAGCTGCGCGGGGAGGAGGTCTCCCCGCTCCGCGCCTGGGCCCGGCTGGAGGGCTGGAGCGGCACCGCCGAGTCCTCCGTCCTCCCGGCCGACGAAGCTCAGGCCGAGCAGGACGACACTCCCGAATGGGCCCCGCTGCACGAGCCGGACCGGGGCCAACCGCGCTGGCGCAAGCACATGCACATCGCCGTGACGGCGTGCGGCATCCTCGTGGCCACCAGTGTCGCGAGCGCCTTCGCCGCGAGCGGTTCACAGCCCGCGCCCGTCGAGGCGGCCGAGGCGGCGGAGACGGCTGAGCCCGATGCGGATACCGATGCCGCCCCGGACGAGGAGGCCTCCGCACCCGACGAGGTCGTCGAGCCTTCGGTCCCGCCCGAAGTGCCCGCCGCCGACAACCTCGTTCTGCAGGACACGCTCAGTGCCGTCAATCTGACCTGGACCGACAACAGCGGTGGCACCGCCTCGTACTTCGTGCTCGGCGGCCCCAGCGGACACGCACCGACGACGCTCGCACGTACCGGCCCCGGTGTCGTGACGGCGCAGATCATGACGGAGAACACGCAGATCGAGTACTGCTTCACGGTCGTCGCGGTCGAGGGTTCCTCGGCCGCCACCGACGAGGTGTGCACGACCCGGGCGGCCACCCGCGCGGAGCAGGAGCGCCTCGCCGAGGAAGAGGCGGCCGAGGAGGAAGCCGAAGAGGAGGCCGAGGAGGACCCCAGTCCGCCCCCGTCCCCCCGCCCCTCCGACAACTAGTGGAAAACGACGACGCCGCTCCGCCCGGCGTGGTCGGTGAAGGAGGCGGCAACCACGCCTGACACGACGCGTACGCCGTCAATCTCCAGGACGTCGCGGATATCGCCCTCGATGTTCTGAACCCGGTAGCCCCGCGTGCGTGGGTTCCAGACACCCAGCAAGGTCCCCTCCTCGTCCGACCACACGACAGAGCCCTCGTCCACTCCGGTCACGTCGCCCCCGGCCACCCCGAACTGCTGTCACCGACCAGCGCGCGAGAGCCGACGCGCCCGTCGATACCTTGTGAGATCTCTACCGAAGACGATCGCTCACCCTGGGGCGCTTGGTCGATGGCGAGAGTGACAACAACGCCGAAGGGAGAGTGACCGTGTTGCTGCGGCGTTCGTGGTGGGTGCGAGGCGGTGCGGTCGTGGTCGCGGCTGGGGTGTTCGGGGGCTGGTTGGTGTTGCGGGAGGACCCACGGGTGCGGCATGAGGCGCTCGACGGGGAGTGGGCCCCGGGGGAGGTGCCTGGCACGGTCACGGAGCACGCTTGGGAGTGGTCCGACGAGAAGGCCGAGGGCAACGTGGCCCAATCCCCGCTGCCCGGAGGCGTGCTGTTGCGCATGCAGGATGGTGTCGTCGCCTTGGACGGTGCCTCCGGCGAGGAGATGTGGAGTTACCGGGTGGAGGGGACCCGGGTGTGGACGGATGTGTCCGCGTCGGGGGAACGGGTCCACATACTCTTCCCGGACGAGCCGCAGGAGCGGGAAGAGGACACAGAGGCAGCCGGGGACGCTGAGGAGGACGGGTCCGGGGTGCCGGGGCGTCGTGTGGTCCTGGACGGGGTGACCGGTGAGGTGGTCGGTGACCACGAGGAGGAGATCTCCGGGGACGTCGAGGAGTTGGGGGTCTTCGACGTGGAGGTGGCGACCGACGAGGGGCTGTTCGGCCTGGCGCCTGAGCCGCAGTTGGACGCCGTGATGCGTTCGGACACCGATGATGAGGTGCTCTGGCACACGGAGGATCTGTTCTCCTGCGGCGAGTCTACGGTGGATCGGGCCGACCGGCCGGTGGTGTTTCCTGGCGCGGTCGTGGTGCGGGCGGTGTGCGGTTCGGGGGAGGCGCAGTTGACCGCCCTGGCCCCGGCGAACGGTTCTGTCCTGTGGTCGATGACGAGTCAGGAGAGCAACGTCCTCGCGGCGGACGGCGGCGTGCGTCGGATGGGGGAACTGCTGGCCATCGACGACGGTGCCCCGGAGCTGGAGCCCGCAGGGGGCGACCGGTACCGCGAGACCGTCGTGGTCGATCCGGTCTCCGGGGAGCTGCTGAGCGACGGGATCGAACTGGAGGAAGGGCAGTTCCTGGCCAGGACCGTGGACCAGGGGTACTTGCTCTCGAACAGGTCCGGTGTCGAGCGGACCTTCGGCTTCGAGCTGCGCGGTTTCGATGGTGAGACGGTGGCGGCCACCGCGGCGGAGGCGGTGCAGACCTCGTCCCTGCTGGACTATCTCCTTCCGTTGGATGAGGCGTTCGTGAAGTTGGAACCCTCGGGCGGAGTCGCGGGGAACAGTGTGTTGACCGTGGCCCCGTGGGGAGCGGAGGAGACGCATGAGGTCCCCCTGCCGAGGAGCGTGCGGGGCGCGGTGCCCTCCGAGGAGTTCGCGAAGAGCCAGGAGTTCATCCTGGTGCCGGGTGCGGTGGTGCTGATCGAGTCGCCTATAGAGGACCGTGATGGCATCACCGTTGTCGGGTTCCATTGACGAATCCACCAGCGAAGCCACCCAGCCCCGGGCCATAGCCATCTTCCGATGAAGAACATCTCCGCTGGGGCCGGCCGAGAAGGCGGGCGCCGCGGCCCCTCTGGGGGGGTGGCCCCCGCAGGGCCGGCACTACGGGTGGACGGGGAAGTGGGCGGTGATCCAGGTGCCCAGGCGGGTGGGGCGGGGGTAGGCGAAGTGGCCCCACGTGGTCGCGAGGCGGTCGAGCAGGAGGAGGCCGCGCTGGCCTTCGGCCCAGTCCCAGGCGTCCGGGGTGCGGTCCGGGATGTGCGGGACGGTGGGGCCGCCCGGGTCGCCGACGACGAGGGTGAGGGTGCGCGGGTCGCGCTGCTTGAGGACCAGGCGGATGCGGTCGGGCTCGGCATAGGCGTACTTGACGGAGTTGGCGAAGAGCTCGCCGGCGCAGAGCTGGACGGTGTCGACCAGGTCGGGGGAGAAGTCGGCGAGGTCGGTGGCGATGTCCGTGCGGACGCGGCGGAGCTGGGCGAGGTCGCTCCGGTAGTCGCGGTGGGGCCAGGTGCGGGTGGGGACGACGAGGGTGCCCATCAGGCCGCCACCGCCTGACGGCGCTGCTGGGCGAGCCACTGGCGGGTGACGCGGCGCAGGTCGGCGAGGTCGTCGGGGTCCGGGGCGAGGAGGTCTCCGACTGGCGCCGAGGAGGTCCAGCGGTGCAGGCGGGCCTCGGCGTCGGCCTGGACGCGGTCGCGCTCGTCCTCGAAGGCCCGGTAGTAGCCGCGCACGAGGGCGACGTCGTCGGCCGGGAGGGGCGCGCGGGGAGGGGTCGTCGAGGCGGGGCGCCGGACTCGGGCGGCCGGCGGGGCCGGGAGGGGCGCGTAGCGGCGGACGCGGGTGGAGCGGCGCCGACGCAGGGCGGCGGCGCTGTGACGGCCGCGCGGCGGGGTGAGGAGGGCTTCGAGGAAGCCCAGGGCACGGGTGAGGACGGCATGGATAGACTGAGCCATGTCGGCAATTTCCTTTGGTTAAAAGGGTTGAGGTTGCTGGCCACGGCCCCGGGCGCAGATGAACGCCGCGGGGTCTCCGCTTGTGGAGGTTTGGAAAAAAGACTAGGGGGTGGGGGGAGGGAATGGCGACGATACCGGAGAGTAGTATCGAGCGGCGGGTAGTTGTCGCAGGTAGGGGCCGAGGGAAGAAAATTCGGAACCTGGAGTTCCCGGAATTGATTTGTCCGGGTTGCGGCTTTTCTGGAGATACGAAGAACGGCTGACCGGGAGGACCGGTCAGCCGTGGTGAGGGAGGGTCGGGCTCAGGCTCGGGACGCCTTCACGCCGTCCAGGAACGTCGTCCAGGCGTCGGCGGAGTACTCGATGTGGCCGAGGGAGCGGTTCTGGGTGTCCCGGACCAGCACACCGGCCCCCTCCGAAACCTCCACACAGCGGCCCTCACCGGAGCTGTGGCTGCTCGTGTGCCACGCGCGCCGACCGTGGTCGTGTCTACTCATCGATCCTCTTCCTGATCGTGCTGACCAGCTCCGCGGTGGCGTCCAGCGACAGGGCGTCGGCCTGGAGGAAACCGAAGATGGTCATGCGCTGCTGTACCTTCTCCAGATCATCCATCAGCACCTCGCCACCCGCGTACTCGGCGGAGGCCAGAGCCGGGGCGTCGGGGAAGGTGTAGACGCAGAACGGACCCGCCGACCCCGGGTGGCGCTGCGGCTCTGACGGCATGCTCTGGAAGCGCAGCCGCCCCTCCTCGACGAGGGCGAGGAGGCTCTCCAACTGGCCCGCCATGATGGTCCGGTCGCCCATCACGCGGTTGAGCACCGAGGCCTCCACCACCATGGAGACGAGCGGGGGATGCTCCTTGTAGAGGATCTCCTGGCGCTGCATGCGGGACTCGACCATGCGCGCCACCTCGGCCGGCGAACACCAGGGCAAAGCGTCCTGGATCGCCACGCGGGCGTAGTCGGGGGTCTGGATGAGCCCCGGGAACAGCAGGCACTGGTATTCGCGCAGCTCGGAGACCTTGCGTTCGATGCCCGGCACCCGCTCGTACCACTCGGGCAGCTGCTTCGGCGCGTTCGCGTTCTTCCACACCCTGTGGAAACGCCCGTTGGCGTCGAGCGCCTCGTCGAGCCTGAGCGCCTGGTCCTCGGTCATGCCCCGCTTTCCGTGCTCCCACGCGGAGATATGTGCCGGAACGACGTTGATGTCCGGTGCGAGTTGGGTCTGTTTCAATCCCTTTCTCTGCCGGAGCGCCGTGAGTTCCTCACCGACCCGCCGCCACTTGGCCTTGCCGCGCTTGTCCATGCGCATCGTTCCTCAACCGAGAAATGACCGGGAAAACCATTGTCCGTCGATCCTGAGACCCCGCGCAACCGGAATCGGCATTCTGTCGCCACCCCTGTTCTTTCCCTGGCGCGGCGCTCCCGCCCGCTCCAAGGTGTTGACCAGCCGGAAGACCGGGATGTGAGAAAAAGCGGAGGGGATCAGTGGTCCGGATGGAGACGTTCAGGGACGGCGCGGGGAACGAACGGCGGGAAGACGTCCCGCCGATGCTGCCTCGCAGGTCACGCGACGCGGAGGACCGCGCGCCGATCGTGATCGACCGCAGGGCGGAGGTCAGGGGACACGCGGTGGTCGTGGCAGGAGTGCCGGAGGAGGCGCGGATGCTGCGCTACCGCCTGGGGTCGCTGTCGGGTCTGCCCGGCGAGAAGCGCCACCTGCTGCGTCTGCTGGCCGGGGAACTGTTCACCAACGCGATCACTCACTCGCGCAGCGGACGCCCCGGCGGGCTGGTGACCGTCACCGTCTTCCGGTTGGCGGGGCGGGTGCAGGTCAAGGTGACCGACGAGGGTCCGCTGGGCGACGAGGCGGCCACGCCCTGCGTCCGACCGCGCGATCCGGAGCGGGTCGGCGGCCTGGGCCTGCGGCTGGTCGCGCTGGAGGCGGACCGGTGGGGCGTGGTGCACGAGGGGCGCGGGACCACCGTGTGGTTCGAGATCGACCGTGAGGGTCCGGCTCCAGCCCCCCGGAGCGCTCGGCACCCCTGAGGCGCCTGGCACCGCCCGAGCTCCGGGCGCACCCAGCCCATCCGATGGACCCGGCGGCACCGGCGACCGGCGTGCCCAGAAAGTGATCCGATCCTCCGATATGTGACCCACGCCGTGTCGCCCCGGCCCGGTCTTGGATAGCGTTTTCAGGGTCTGACCAGAGCTTTTGTCGGGGGGCGCCCCTTGTCCGGGGTCATCATCGGGTTCGGTGTCATCACGAGCGTCGTCGTCATCGGCTACATGCTCGGCCGACTGCCGATCCTCGGTCCGGGCGCCAAGGAGGTCCTCACCAAGCTGGCGTTCTACGTGGCCAGCCCGGCACTGCTCTTCACCATCCTGGCCGACGCGGACCTGTCGGTCCTGGTGTCCGCCCCCGTCCTGGTGACCGTGCTCAGCGTCGCCGCGGTGGCGGCCGTCTTCGTGACGTTCGGCCTGGTCCGGCGCTGGGGCCTCGGCAGGACCACGGTGGGCGCCCTCTCGTCCGGCTACGTCAACGCGGGCAACCTGGGTATCCCGATCGCCTCCTACGTGCTGGGCGACGCCTCCATGGTCGCGCCCGTCCTGCTGCTCCAGCTGCTGGTGATCACCCCGGTCAGTCTCACGATCCTGGACCTGCACACCGGCGACGTGCGCGGTCTCGGCCCGGTGCTGCGGCGGGCGGTGGGCACGCCGGTCCGCAACCCCGTGGTGATCGGCTCCCTGGCGGGCGTGGCCGTCTCCGCGTCGGGCTGGGTCCCGCCCGCGCCGCTGATGGAGCCGTTCGAGCTGATCGGCGGCATGGCGGTCCCCGCGATGCTGCTGGCGTTCGGAATCTCACTGCACGGCAGCGGCATGCCCGGACGCGGGCCCGAGCGCGGAC
This sequence comes from Nocardiopsis aegyptia, assembly GCF_013410755.1. Lineage (GTDB taxonomy): Bacteria > Actinomycetota > Actinomycetes > Streptosporangiales > Streptosporangiaceae > Nocardiopsis > Nocardiopsis aegyptia. Next base: position 3,788,532 of record NZ_JACCFS010000001.1, on the reverse strand, counting down.
CGGTGCTGCTGGCGGTCGCGCTGAAGTCGGTCGTGCAGCCGTTGGTGGCCTGGTTCCTGGGCGCGCTGGTGTTCGGTCTGGACGGCACCGCCCTGTTCGCGGTAGTGGTGCTGGCCGCCCTTCCGACCGCCCAGAACGTCTTCAACTACGCCACGTTGTTCCGAACGTCGGAGGTGATGGTGCGGGAGGTCGTTCTGATGACCACATTCCTCACGATCCCCGTCCTGTTCACCGTCACCTTCCTGCTCGGATGACTCCCAGCCCCGGGTGACACTGACACCGGTCGGCCGACCCGGTTGTCCTGCCACCCCTGACGCCCTCTCAATCCCATCTGCCCCACGAACCCCATCGGTCCTACAGGCCCCACCAGCAAAGGAATCGGTCGCCCGGCAGGAACGGTCGCTCCCCGCGTACCCTCCCCCTATGGGACACCGTCACCCGAGCCAGTTGAAGAACCCCGACATCGCCCATGCCCGTGCCCGATGGCTGCTGCGAGCCGAACTGGCCGGATGCGAGGAATGCAGATCCGAGGGCGACCGGGACGCGCTGGCCGACCTGGCCGAGGACGGCGTGTTCGACTCCCTTCTCACCGGCTTCATCCTCGCCCGCGTCCCGCAGTGGTTCACCCCCGGCCATCCGCAGACCTACCCCGCGACCGCCCACGGCCTCGCCCCGGTCGACGAACGGGACTTCTGGCACTCCCCCACGCAGGACTGCCTGCGGGTGTGCACGGTGGACAAGCGCGGCAAGGACGTCGACACCCGGCCGGCGCTGCGGGCACTGCGGCTCATGCCCTCGGTGCACCGGACGCTCGTCCTGGACGACGTCATCGACGGGCTCTCCGAGTCCGAGGTCTAGGGCTGGACCCGACCCGGCCCCGGAGCCGGGTCGGGTCCAGGCCCTGGAGGCTCTGGATGCCCTGGGTGCCCTGGATGCCCTCGCCGAGGTTCACACATGGGGAAATATCTTTCTAGTCAGGAACTGTTGAGTCTGGGTGCACGGTCCGCACCCGGCGGACACCACACGCACGCGAGGTTCTCCCCATGCAGCTCGTCTACGTCTTCGACGCCTACTGCGGCTGGTCCTACGGCTTCAACGGCACTCTGAAGGAGATCACCCGGCGACACCCGGACCTTCCGGTGGAGGTGGTCTCGGGCGGCCTCTTCACCGGCGAGCGGCGCCCGCCCCTCGGGCAGTTGGACTTCATCCCGAGCGCCAACGCCAGGGTCACCGAGCTGACCGGGGCGGAGTTCGGCGAGGGCTTCGACCGCCTCTTCACCGAGGGCTCGTTCGTCCTGGACTCCGAACGGGCCGCGCGCGGTGTGGCCGCCCTGCGCCAGGCCGCCCCCGAGCGGGCCGCGGAGCTGGCCGCAGCGCTGCAGCGGGCCTTCTACGTCGACGGAAGGGACCTGGGCGACTCCGAGACGTACCGTGTGGTGGCGGAGGAGTCCGGCCTCGACGCCGACGCGGTCGTCGCCGCCTTCCAGTCGCCCGAGTCGGAGGCCGCCGCCGAGTCCGACTTCCGGCGTGCCGCAGAGCTGGGCGTCTCGTCCTATCCGACGCTGATCGCGGTCGGGGACGGCCGCGCCACCCTGCTCGCCCGCGGACACGCCTCCGCCGACGAGGTGGACGCACGTCTGACGGCTCTCCGGGCTCCCTGACTCTCCGTCTCCCGGCTCACCCGATGACGCGCCGGGCGCCGACTCCGCGCACCCGTGAACCCCACGAACTCATCCGCTCGGATATCGAAGGGCAGTGCGCACCAGCACGGACCAGCACGAACGGCGCGGACCCGGCCGGCCCGCCGTGCCCGGAACCGTCCGCGAAATTTCCTCGTGAGCAAGGTAGATGAGTCATGTGTCGGCAAATGACGCACAGGGAACACTGACCGGCAGGGACCCGTCCCCTCCCCCTTGCGGGGCGGGTCCTCCTCCAGTCACACGGCGCCGGCCAGGGCCTGGCGTCCGTCCGGACACGCGAAAGGGCCGGTGTCCACTGCGTTCACGCTGTGGGACACCGGCCCCCTGGGCCGGGTGCCTCGGGGACACCCGGCCTTTCGTCTTCCTGACACCGGAGAGGCTGCCTTGGCCGGAACCGTCAGCCCCGGCCAAGGCGGTTGACCCCCGGTCAGTGCCGTCAGCCCCAGGCCAGGGCTGTCAGCTCCGGGTCCTCCAGGGCCGTGCCGATGTCGCGCAGCACCTTGGAGCCCAGCTCACCGTCGACCAGGCGGTGGTCGAAGGAGAGCGACAGCGTCGTCACCTTCCGGACCGCCAGTTCGCCCTCGTGCACCCACGGCATGTCCCGGATCTGCCCGAACGCGAGGATCGCGGCCTCGCCCGGGTTGATGATCGGGGTGCCCGCGTCCACGCCGAACACGCCGACGTTGGTGATGGTGATGGTCCCCTGCGACATGTCCGCCGGGCTGGTCTTGCCCGCGCGCGCGGTGTCGGTGAGGTCCTTGAGGCTCGCCGCCAGCTCGGGCAGGGTCTTGGCGTCGGCGTCCTTGATGTTGGGCACCACCAGACCCCGCTCGGTGGCCGCGGCGATCCCCAGGTTCACGTAGTCCTTGACCACGATCTCCTGGTGGTCCTCGTCCCAGGAGGCGTTGACCTCCGGGTGACGCCGGACCGCCATGAGCAGTGCCTTGGCCACCAGCAGCAGCGGTGACACCTTGACGTCGGCGAAGTCCGGACGCGCCCGCAGCCGCGCGACCGCCTCCATCGTCTTCGTGACGTCCACCTGGAGGAACTCGGTGACGTGCGGCGCGGTGAACGCGCTGCCCACCATCGCGGCGGCGGTGTGCTTGCGCACGCCCTTGATGGGCACCCTGCGCTCGCGGGCCGACCGGTCGGTCGCGGACACCGTTCCGGCCGCCGCGGGCCGCGGCTCGGCCTCGGCGGGCGCCTCGGGCGCCTGGGCGGCGTCGGCGGCGGCCCGGACGTCCTCGCGCGTGACGATCCCGCCGGCTCCGGTGGGTGTGACCGTCGCCAGGTCCACGCCCAGGTCCCGGGCGAGCTTGCGCACCGGCGGCTTGGCCAGCGGGCGGCCCGACGCCGGAGCGGGAGCGGCGGGCGCGGCCACCACTCCGGGGGTGGCCGGTTCCGCCGCGGGCCTGGGCGGCTCGGGCGGCGCCGTGGTGCGCTCGGGCGCGGCGACGGGCGCGGGCGGTGAGGCCGGGCCGGAGGGCGTCGGCCGGCGGCGGGCGCGGCGCTGCGTGGAGCTCGCCTTCTCGCCGTAGCCGACCAGCGGTTTCTCCCGCTTCTCCGTCTCCTCCTCGGCGGCCGGGGCCGCGTCGGACGCCGCACCGGAGTCGCCGGTGTCACCGGAGTCGCCGCCGGAGCCGTCGTCCACGGTGATGATCACCGTGCCGACGTCCACCGTCTGCCCCTCCTGCACCAGCAGTTCCCGGACGGTCCCGGCGTACGGGCTCGGCAGCTCGACCACGGCCTTGGCCGTCTCGATCTCACAGATGTTCTGGTTGACGACGATCTCGTCGCCCGGCTTCACGTACCAGGTGAGCAGTTCGGCGTCGACCAGTCCCTCACCGACGTCGGGCAGTCTGAACTCCCGCACGCCGCCCGTGGACGGCGCGCTCTTCTGAATCCCCATGTTCTTCGGTTTCCCCGATCCCCTAGTACGCGAACGCCCGGTCCACACCGTCCAGAACGCGGTCAAGGTCCGGAAGGTAGTGCTCCTCCAGACGAGACTGCGGATACGGCGTGTCGAAAGCGGCAACACGGATCACCGGCGATTCCAGGTGGTAGAAGCACTCCTCCGTGACGCGGGCCGCGATCTCACCACCGGGGCCGCCGCTCAGCGGCGCCTCGTGCGCGATCACCAGGCGACCGGTGCGCTTGACCGACTCCACGATGGTCGGGTAGTCGACCGGCGACAGCGAGCGCAGGTCCACCACCTCGATGGAGTGGTCGGTGTCGGCCTCGGCCGCCTGGAGGGCGGTCTTGACCATCGGACCGTACGCCAGGAGCGTCGCGTCCGTGCCGTGGCGCGCCACACGGGCGGCGCCCATCGGGGTCGCCTCCTCGATGGGGGCGGCGGTGTCGACCTCGGCCTTCTCGTAGTAGCGCCGCTTGGGCTCGAGGAAGATGACGGGGTCGTCGGAGCGGACGGCCTGCTGGATCATCCAGTAGGCGTCCTCGGGGTTGGCGACGGTGACCACCCGCAGGCCCGCGGTGTGCGTGAAGTACGCCTCCGGGGACTCGCTGTGGTGCTCCACCGCGCCGATGCCGCCGCCGTAGGGGATGCGCATGACGATGGGCATGCTGAGCTTGCCCGCCGAGCGGCGGCGCATCTTGGCCAGCTGGGTGAAGGTCTGGTTGGCGGCCGGGAAGAAGAAGCCGTCGAACTGGATCTCGACCACCGGGCGGTAGCCGCGCATGGCCATGCCGATCGCCGTGCCGACGATCCCCGACTCGGCGAGCGGGGTGTCGATGACGCGGTCGGCGCCGAAGTCCTTGTGCAGTCCGTCGGTGACCCGGAAGACACCGCCGAGTCTGCCGACGTCCTCGCCCATGACCAGGACCTTGGGGTCGTGTTCCATGGACGCGCGCAGGCCGGCGTTGATGGCCTTGCCGATCGTGAGGTTGGTTCCCATGGCCTAGCGGCCCCCTTCGGCGCCGGCGCCCTCGAACGAGGCGAGGTACTCGGCGAACTCGGACCGCTGTCGGTCGATCTGGACGTTGGGCTCGGCGTAGACCTCGTGGAAGATGTCCAGCGGCTCGGGGTCGGGCAGCGCACGGCACTCGGAGCGGACCTGCTCACCGATGGCCTCGGACTCGGTCTCCACGGACGCGAAGAACGCGTCGTCGGCCAGCCCGTTGTTCTCCAGGTACCGGCGCACGCGCAGGATCGGGTCCTTGGCCTTCCACTCGTCGAGCTCGGCCGACGCGCGGTAGCGGCTGGGGTCGTCGTTGGTGGTGTGGGCGCCCATCCGGTAGGTGAACGCCTCCACGAGCGTGGGCCCGTTGCCCTCGCGGGCGTTGTCCAGCGCCGCGCGGGTGACGGCCAGGCAGGCCAGGACGTCGTTGCCGTCCACGCGCACGCCCGGGAAGCCGAAGCCGGCGGCGCGCTTGTAGATGGGCACGCGGGACTGGCGCTCGGTGGACTCGGAGATGGCCCACTGGTTGTTCTGGCAGAAGAAGACCACCGGGGCGTTGTTGACCGAGGCGAAGTTGAACGCCTCGTTGGTGTCGCCCTGGCTGGTGGCCCCGTCGCCGAAGTAGGAGATGACGGCGGTGCCGTCCTCACCGACGGCGCCGTCGCGCTGGACGCCCATGGCGTAGCCGGTGGCGTGCAGCGCCTGGCTGCCGATGACGATGGTGTAGAGGTGGAATCCGTGCTCGTGCGGGTCCCAACCACCGTTGGTGACGCCGCGGAACATGCCGAGCAGTTCCTTGGGAGCGATGCCGCGGCACCAGGCGACGCCGTGCTCGCGGTAGGACGGGAAGGCCATGTCGCGCTCGCCGAGCGCGCGGCCGGAGCCGATCTGGGCGGCCTCCTGGCCGAGCAGGGACGCCCACAGTCCCAGTTCGCCCTGGCGCTGCAGGGAGACGGCCTCGCTGTCGACCCTGCGTACCAGGACCAGGTCCCTGTACAGCGCGCGGATCTCCTCCGCGCTGATGTCGAGGGGGTAGTCGGGGTGGCCCGTCAGTTCCCCTTCTGGTGTCAGGAGCTGGATGAGCTCCGGCTCCTCGTGCGCGGTGGTATCCGACACGTCGCTCCTCGGGTACTCGGGGCCGAATTCGCGTTGGTGAACGCTGATCGGCCGGATCACGGTCCGCCCACCCGGGGGTGGTGGGTGGAGGCGGACAGCCCTCACCACATCGTGACAGACCTCACTATGGGGAGCGCAAGCCCCCAGCGTCACCTTTTAACTTGTCGGGCCCATGATCCACGACGTTCGACCGGCCCGATTACCAGGGCTTCCTAGCAGATACAAGGACTTCCAACTACTTTCCCGCAACGAGTGGAAGCCGGTCGGCGCGGACCGGACGGCGGTCGCTCCCGAGCGACGGGGAGCGATGCCGGGCGGCGGCGTGGCGGCCATGCGCGGCCGGGCGGCACGTGGCCGGCGGCCATGCGCGGCCGGACGGCGGTTACGTGGCCGCGGCCTCGGCGGGGACGCGCATCCCGCGCTCCCGGCCGTAGTCGGCGAGCATCTCGCGGAGCTGGCGGCGGGCCCGGTGCAGTCGCGACATCACGGTCCCCAGCGGGGTACCCATGCGCGCCGCGACCTCCTTGTAGGCGTAGCCCTCGATGTCCACGAGGTAGATGACCTCCTGGAACTCCTCGGGCAGCCGCGCGAGCGCCTGCTTGATGTCGGAGTCGGGCAGGTGGTCCAGAACCTCGTTCTCGGCCGAGCGCATGCCGGAGGACGTGTGCGCCTCCGCCGCGGCGAGCTGCCAGTCCTTGATCTCGTCGGTGGTCTCCTGGCGCGGTTCGCGCTGCTTCTTGCGGTAACCGTTGATAAAGGTGTTGGTCAAGATCCGGTAGAGCCAGGCACGTAGGTTCGTGCCGGCGCGGAACTGGTGAAAATTGGCGAAGGCCTTAGCGAACGTCTCCTGGACGAGGTCTTCTGCGTCGGCCGGGTTGCGGGTCATCCGCAGGGCCGTGGGATAGAGCTGGTCGGCGAACGGTGTGACCGCGGTGGCGAAGTCGAGCGTCTGCTCGCCGTCACGGGTCTCACCGGTCGTGGAGGTCTGGTCCAATTCGATAGTCGCCAAGATTCCCCCTCGGGACGACCGGACGATCACTTCCACCCTGTTAGACGCCGCCGCACGCTTCCAATGATGACAGCTATCCGAGTGATTCGAGTCACGAACGTACCGAAAGCGTCGCCAGTCCCGTTAAGTGTCGGGTAAAGAAACCCGCCGGGCGGTGGGCGCCGGCGGCGGGGGACGGGTCCGCACCCGGCGCACCGCGCCGTGTCGTACGCTTACGTCGCCCCCTCCGACCAGTCAGGAGTGGCGCCCGCCCGTTCCGTGGCAGGCGAGTCCGGCATACCCCGTTTTCTTGTGGAGGACCCTGTGGCCCGCGTCGTGGTTGACGTCATGCTCAAGCCGGAGATCCTGGACCCCCAGGGCCAGGCGATCGCCGGGGCCTGCTCCCGACTGGGCTTCGAGGGGGTCGCTCAGGTCCGCCAGGGCAAGCGCTTCGAGGTCGAGGTCGAGGGCGAGGTCGACGACGCCAAGCTGGCCGACGTCCGCCGCCTGGCCGAGACCGTCCTGGCCAACACCGTCATCGAGGACTTCGAGGTCCGCGTCGACGCCTGACCCTCCCGCCGGATCCGAGGCGGGAACCGCCGCCGAGTCCGCCACCGGATCCGCACCCGACTTGGTGCCGGATTTTCGCAGCCGTGTCCTCTACCGGACACGGCTGTTCGTTTTGCCCCATCCGGGGTCGGGAAGGTTCCCTACAGCGACAGTCGATCACGACAACGGAGCACGCGAGGTGCATGCATGGACGCCGCTTTCTCGCTCTCCCTCCCTCGCCAGGCGTACACGGTCGCCGTCGTCCGCGACGTCCTCGGCACTCTCCTGCACCGCGCGGGCCTGTGCCGTGAGTGCGTGGACGACGTCCTGCTGGCCTCCTCCGAGGCCTGCGCGAACGCGGTCGAGTACGGAACGCCCGCTCGTGAGTACGTGGTCGAGGCCGACCTCGACGACGACTGGTGCGAGCTACGCGTGTCCCATCCGGGACGAGCGCCGGACGGCTCCGAGCTCGCAGCCCGGTTCACCCGTGAACGCCCGCCCCTCCCCGGCCTCGAAGCAGAGTCGGGCAGGGGCATTCTCTTGATGCGCTACCTCATGGACGAGGTCGCCTTCCGCGGCGAGCCGCGCACCACGGTCCTGCTGCGCAAGCACATCACCCGCTGCGACCGTCCCTCGATGGGCGGCCACCGCATCCCGGAGATGCGCTACGCGACGCTCTGACCGCCCACGACGGGCCCGGCCCGCCATCCCCCGCACCTGAGCTCGCCACACCTCGCGTACCGTCCGCGCGAGGTGTGGCGTTCGTCCGCACGGGCAGTGACGCACACCACCGCTCCTGTCGGGTCGCACACCGCACACCCGCCGCCAGGGCGCCGGATTCGGATGATCCTCCAGGCCAGGCCCCCCGACCGGGGGTGACCGTCGTACCCGACTACAGGCGAGCGGGTACGCTGCGGAGTGCGGACGCGCCGTCGACCGGGGCGTGTTCCGTGGAGCCGACGAGGCCTCCACGGCGCGCGACCCAGGACGGCAGGCACCGATGTCTCCCTGCCGAACAACCGATGCCTCCCCCGCCCGCGGGGGATGCGCCTTCCCGGAGTGTGCTCATGACAGCCCGTGTGGGTGTCGTTACCTTCCCAGGCTCCCTCGACGACAAGGACGCCGCGCGCGCCGTCGCGCTGGCGGGTGCCGAGCCCGTCGCCCTCTGGCACGCCGACGCCGACCTCAAGGGCGTGGACGCGGTCGTCCTGCCCGGCGGGTTCTCCTACGGCGACTACCTTCGCTGCGGCGCCATCGCCCGTTTCGCACCGCTGATGTCCGAACTGGTGCCGGCCGCCCGCTCGGGCGCCCTTCCGGTCCTGGGCATCTGCAACGGCTTCCAGATCCTGTGCGAGAGCCACCTGCTGCCCGGTGCCCTCACCCGCAACTCCTCGCTGCGGTTCGTCAACCGCGACCAGGTGCTGCGCGTGGAGAACACCTCCACCGCGTGGACCAACGCCTACACCGAGGGCCAGGAGATCCTGGTGGTGCTCAAGAGCGGCGAGGGCAGCTACGTCGCCGACGAGGCCACCCTGGACGAGCTGGAGTCCACGGGCCGGGTCGTGGTCCGCTACGTCGGCGAGGACCCCAACGGGTCGCGCCGCGGCATCGCCGGGATCACCAACGAGCACGGCAACGTCGTCGGCCTGATGCCGCACCCCGAACACGCGGTCGAGGCCCTGACCGGCCCCTCCACCGAGGGACTCGGGTTCTTCACCTCGATCCTCGCCCGACTGGCCGCCGGTACGCCGGTGCGCGCCTGACCCGCACCTCGACCGGGAGACGATCCGATGAAGGCACAGCTGCGCTCGCGAAGGACGATGGCGGTCCTGGTGGGGGTGGTCGTCGTCGGCCTCATCGTGTCGGCCGCCGCCGGCCTGTTCCAGGCCTTCGCGACCGCCCCGACGGTCCCCCCGACGGCACAGCCGCAGGGACAGGAGGGCGCTCCCGCACCACGGCCCGAGGAGCCGCCCGCGGTCTCCGTCCTCGGCGAGGCCCCCGACGGCCTGAGCTACACCTCCGGTGAGGACGACGTGTACTGCGAGGAGCAGGAGTGCGTCCGGCTCGTGCGCGTCCTCACCGAGGACGGCGAGCCCACCGAGGACACCGAGGCCACCGTCCAGGACGTCTTCGACCACCTCCTGGACAACGACTGGCTGATCATGCTCCCCGAGGGCGTGGAGTCACCCGACGACGTGCCGCTCAACCAGACCGTCCTGACCGACCAGGAGGTCATGGTCGCCGACTCCTCCCAGCACGAGGACGGCGAGACCCCGGCGGTCCTGATGGTCGGCGACTCCGCCCAGGCGGGCTCCTGACCACGACCTTCCGTGCCGGTCGGCGGACGCCACGGCCCGGCTCACAACCGCACATCCCGAACGGAACCACGCATGTCTGAAGTCCCCGGTCCCGACACCGTCGCCGCGGCGCACAGCAGCCCGGACACGCCACAGCCGTACGCCGAACTGGGCATGGCCAAGGACGAGTACGAGCGGGTCCGAGAGATCCTGGGCCGTCGGCCCACGTCCGCCGAACTGGCGATCTACTCGGTCATGTGGAGCGAGCACTGCTCCTACAAGTCGTCCAAGGTGCACCTGCGCCAGTTCGGCGAGAAGGCCCCGGAGAACGACGCCCTGCTGGTGGGCATGGGCGAGAACGCGGGCGTCGTGGACGTGGGCGACGGCCGCGCCGTGACGTTCAAGATCGAGTCGCACAACCACCCGTCCTACGTGGAGCCGCACCAGGGCGCGGCCACCGGCGTGGGCGGCATCGTCCGCGACATCCTCACGATGGGCGCGCGGCCGGTCGCGGTCATGGACGCGCTGCGCTTCGGCCCGGCCGACGCCGACGACACCAAGCGGGTCCTGCCCGGCGTGGTCTCGGGCATCTCGTTCTACGGCAACTGCCTGGGCCTGCCCAACATCGGCGGCGAGATCGGCTTCGGTGCCGGCTACATCGGCAACCCGCTGGTCAACGCCCTGTGCGTGGGCGTGATGAAGCACGAGGACATCAAGCTCGCCCAGGCCCCCGGCCCGGGCAACAAGGTGGTGCTGTTCGGCGCGACCACCGGCCCGGACGGAATCGGCGGCGCCTCGGTGCTGGCCAGCGCCACGTTCGACGACGAGTCGCACGCCAAGCGGCCGAGCGTGCAGGTCGGCGACCCGTTCATGGAGAAGCTGCTCATCGAGTGCAGCCTGGAGCTGTTCGCCGAGGACATGGTCGTGGGCATCCAGGACCTGGGCGCGGCGGGCGTGTCCTGCGCGACCACCGAACTGGCGGCGGGCGGCACCGGCGGCATGCGCATCCAGCTCGACCGGGTGCCGCTGCGCGACCACCGGCTCACTCCCGAGGAGATCCTCATGAGCGAGTCGCAGGAGCGCATGATGGCGATCGTCGAGCCCGCCAAGATGGCCGACTTCCTGGCCGTGTGCGAGAAGTGGCAGATCCTGGCCACGGAGATCGGCGAGGTCACCGACGTCACGCCCGAGGAGGCCGAGCGCGGCGGCCGCCTGGTGATGACCTGGCACGGCGAGACCGTGGTGGACATGCCGCCGCGGACCGCCTCCGACGAGGGCCCGGTCTACGAGCGCCCGTACGCGCGCCCGGCGGCGCAGGACGCGCTCCAGGCCGACGACGCGGCGGCGCTGCCGCGGCCGGCCGACGACGCGGAGCTGCGCGAGCAGGTGCTGCGCGTGCTGGGCGCGCCGGGCGTGGGCGACCCGACGTGGGTCACCCAGCAGTACGACAGCTACGTGCGCGGCGACACGGTGGTGTCCACGCCGCACGACTCCGGGATGATCCGCATCGCCGACGACTCCCACCGGGGCGTGGCGCTGTCCACGGACGGCAACGGCCGCTACACCCGGCTGGACCCGTACGCGGGCACGCAGCTGGCGTACGCGGAGGCGTTCCGCAACGTGGCGGCCACGGGCGCCCGTCCGCTGGCGGTCACCAACTGCCTCAACTTCGGTTCGCCGGAGGACTCCGGGGTCATGTGGCAGTTCGCCGAGTCCACCCGGGGCCTGGCCGACGCCTGCCTGCAGCTCGGGACGCCGGTGACCGGCGGCAACGTGAGCTTCTACAACCAGACCGGCGACGTGGCGATCAACCCGACGCCGGTCGTCGGGGTGCTGGGCGTCATCGACGACGTGCGCACGCGGCTGCGGAGCGCGTTCGACACCGACGGCGCCCGGGTGTTCCTGCTCGGCGAGACCCGCGAGGAGTTCGGCGGCTCGGCGTGGGCGGACGTGGTGCACGGACACCTGGGCGGCCTGCCGCCCCGGGTGGACCTGGCCGCGGAGGCCGCGCTGGGCGAGGTGCTGGCCACCGCCGCCGACCGCGGTCTGGCCGCCGCCGCGCACGACCTGTCCGACGGCGGCCTGGCGGTCGCGCTCGCCGAGTCGGCGCTGCGCGGCGGGCTGGGCCTGCGGGTGTCCGTGGACGGGGACGCGTTCACCGCCCTGTTCAGCGAGTCCGCCGCCCGCGCCGTGGTCGCGGTGCGCCCGGGCCAGGAGGAGGCCTTCCTGGCGCTGGCCGCCGACCACGGTGTTCCGGTCGCGGAGATCGGCACGGTGGGCGGCGACGCCCTGGCGGTCACCCACCCGGGCGGGGTCGTGCAGATTCCGTTGGAGGAGCTGCGGACCGCCTACGAGTCCGCGCTGCCCGCCCTGATGGACGGCGTGTAGGGCCCGGCGGGACCCGATCGACCGGAGCGGGGGTGGCCTTCGGGGCGCCCCCGCTCCGTCGCGTCCGGGACCCGTTTCCGAGACACGGATGCGCGCCGGCGCGGGGCGGGTAGGGGGTGGACGACGGGCTCGGAGCCGACGATGGGGCCGGGGGCGACGCGAAGGAGGGGGACGCCATGCGACGGGGCAGGCTGAAGGGAGCGCTGGGCAGCCATGACCGGCCGGCGAGCGCGCTCGGGTTCCGCATGGTCCTGGCGGTGTTCGGGGCCGTGGTCCTGTTGGGCGGCACGATCGCGGCGCTGCTGTGGACGAGCGAGACCTGGCTGGTCGTCCTGCTGGCCGTGGGATTCGTGGCCGCCTGCGCGAACGTGTTCTGGGTGAGCCGCCGGCTGCGCTACGAGCACCCGCGGCCCTGAACCCGTCCGGCGCGGCGTCCGGCCCGAGGTCGAACACGCGGCGCCGGGCCGGGGAGCCTCCTCCCCGACCCGGCGCCGGCGGGACGGATCCGGATCAGGACAGGGGCTCGAAGCCCTCCGGGATCCACGACCGCCAGACGTCCGGGTTCTCCTCCACCCAGACCTCGGCCGCGTCGGTCGGGTCCATGCCCTGGTCGGCGATCATCTGCGCCACCTGGTTCTGGTCCGCGTTGGTCCACGTCCAGTTGTCGAGGAACTGGTAGGCGGGGTCGCCCGTCTCCACGAACCCGGCCCGGAAGATCTTGTTCAGCTCGTAGGCCGGGTAGTCGCAGGGGACGCTGGACAGGTCGTCGGCGCACCCCTCCTCGTAGTCCGGGAAGTCCACCCGGACCAGGTCCAGCTCCTCCTGGAGCCACTGCGGGTCGTAGAAGTAGAAGAGCACCGGCTCCTCGTTGGCGTACCGCCGCCGGACCTCGGTGATCTGGGAGGCCTCCGACCCGGCGTAGACGATCTCCAGGTCCAGGTCGAACGCGTTGATCATCCCCTGGTCCTGGGTGACGAACCCGGGCGCGCCGCCCAGGAACTCGCCCTTGTCGCCGGTCTCGGCGGTCCGGAAGAGGTCGGTGTGCTCCTTGAGCCCCTCCACGGTGGTGATCTCCGGGTACTCCTCCTCCATGTAGGCGGGGACGTACCAGCCGATCACCCCCTCGTTGCCGTTGGGGCCGCCGTCGACCACGGTGCCGTTGCCCTCGGGGCCGTAGAGCTCCATGAGCTCCTCGTGCCCCCAGTTCTCCACGATCACGTCCAGCACGCCCTGGTCCAGGGCCTGCCACGACGGCTGCTCGTCCACCCGCATGAGCTGGACCTCGTAGCCCATCTCCTCGCGCAGGACGTAGGCGAGCACCTCGGCGCTGGCCTCGTAGCCCACCCATCCGTTCAGGGCGATGCGCACGGTGTTCGGGTCCCGGGCGATCTGGTCGGTGCGCACCGCGCACGAGCTGACCATCGCCAGCGCCAGACCGACCGCCAGCAGCCGGGCACCCTTCCTCATGAACCTAGGCACGGGGTGCCCTCCTTCCCTGCGTCAGTCGGTCCAGGAACAGGCCCAGGCACACGATCGCCAGGCCGGAGGCCAGACCCAGGCCGAGCTCGTTCTGCGCCAGGCCGAACACCACGTCGAAGCCGAGCGATCCGGCGCCGACCAGCGCGCCCATGACGACCATGGACAGCACCAGGATGATCCCCTGGTTGACGGCCAGCAGCAGCGAGCCGCGGGCCATCGGCAGTTCCACCTTGCTCAGCAGCTGCCACCGGGTGGACCCCTGCGAGAGCGCAGCCTCCTTGGTGCCCGCCGGGACCCCGCGGACCCCGTCGTTGACCAGTCGGATGACCGCCGGGAGCGCGAAGACGACCGCGGCCACCAGGGCCGGGACCCGGCCGATGGTGAAGAACGCGACCGCCGGGATCAGGTAGACGAACGGCGGCAGCGTCTGCATGGCGTCCAGGATGGGCCGCAGGATCGTCGCGAACACGTCGCTGCGCGACATGAGCACGCCGACCACCACGCCCAGGACGATGGTGACCAGTGCCGCCACGAGCACCTGGGACAGCGTGTCCATCGCGTTGACCCACACGCCCAGGAGCCCGATGACCAGGAACGACGCCGCCGAGACGAGTCCCGCGCGCCATCCGGAGAAGATCCAGGCCAGGGCCGCGGCCACGATGAGCACGAACCACCAGGGCGAACCCGTCAGCAGGTTGCTGAGCGGGGACAGCACCCAGGTCAGCGTCCACTCGGACAGGGCGGCGGTGTAGGTCCCGATCCCGTCCTGCAGGGCCTCGTAGAAGGCGTTCACCGGCGCGCTCAGGTCCACGGAGAGGTCGCGCGGCCAGCCGCGCACGCCCATGGCCCGCGCCGCCGTGACCACGACGATCACCACGATCAGGCCCGCTCCCAGGATCGGCAGCTGAAACCGCGGGGCGATGTTCGGGGTGTGCGCCCCGTGGCCCACGGCGCCCGTCACGCGGTCCATCGCGATCGCCAGCATGACGATCGCCAGACCGGCCTGGAAGGCCTCGCCGACGTTGACCTTGGCCAGTGCCTGGTAGATCGCGTCGCCGAGGCCGCCGGCGCCGATGACCGACGCGATGACGACCATGGAGACGGCGAGCATGATGGTCTGGTTCACGCCCAGCAGGATGGTGCGCTTGGCCATCGGCAGCTGCACCTTGGTGAGGATCTGCCAGGGGGTCGAGCCGAGGGACGTCGTCGCCTCCACCGCGCCCTTGGGCACCTCGCGGATGCCCAGCGCCGTGATGCGCACCGCGGGCGGGATCGCGTAGACCGCCGTCACCACGGCCGCCGCCGGGTTCGCGATGCCGAACAGCAGCACGAACGGCAGCAGGTAGGCGAACGCGGGCATGATCTGCATGAAGTCCAGGACCGGGCGGATCACCCGGTAGAAGACGTCGCTGCGGCCGGCCAGGATGCCCAGGGGGATGCCGATCAGGAGCGCGATGGACACCGAGGTGATGATCAGCGCCAGCGTGGTCATCGACTCGTTCCACAGCCCCGTCAGCGCGAACACCGCGAAGGTGGCCAGCACCAGCAGGGCCACCCGCCAGCCGGCGACCCGCCAGGCGCCCAGGACGCCGATGACCGTGACGCCGGACCAGGTGAGCATGTCCAGGATCCGGTTGATCAGGACGACCGCGGAGCCCAGGCCCACCGAGACGTAGTTGAAGCCGTACAGGAACAGCGGGCTGGTGTTGCGGTTCTCGACGATCCAGGCGTAGACGCCGTCGAGCCAGGCCATGAACTCGTCGCCGATGCCGGTCGGGAACGGGCCCGCCCAGGAGGGGGATCCCAGGCGCCGGAACAGGAAGTATCCGGCCACGAAGACCACGATCACGGCCAGGGCCTGCAACCAGCGGTTGGACAGGACGTGGGGCTGTCGGGGGCCTGAGGCCCCTCCGACCCCTCCGGACCCGCCGGTGGCGGGTCGGGTCAGAGCGGCCATGTCACCCACCGTTCCCTGTCGGAGCCGGACCGCCGTGGCCGGTGGGCTTCGACGCACCGCCCGGTGCGGTCCCGCCGGACGTCCCGCCGGCGGCGCGCTCGGCGGGGTCGGTGGACTCGTCCGACAGCTCCTCGACGGTCTCCTCGATGGCCACGGCCACCTCGTTCTCGGAGAGCTGGTCCTCGGCGATGGCCCGCAGCACGTCGTCGCGGCCCACGTAGCCGAGGAGGGTGCGGCCCTCCACGACCCGCACGGGCGCGGTGCTCGCCGCGAGCATCGGCAGGACCTCGGCGAGGACGGTGCCCGGCTCGGTGACCGGGCCGTCCGTGCGCTCCCCGGGGTAGGCGTCGCGCACCAGCCACCGCGCGGTCAGCACGGTCGTGCGGGCGACGTCGGAGGTGAAGTCGGCGACGTAGGCGTTGGCCGGGCGGCCCACCACCTCCTCCGGGGTGCCGACCTGGACGAGTTCGCCGTCGCGCATGATGGCGATGCGGTCGCCCAGCTTCAGGGCCTCCTGGAGGTCGTGGGTGATGAACACCGACGTCTTGTTCAGCTCCCGCTGGAGCCGGGAGACCTCGTCCTGCATGTCGCGGCGGATCAGCGGGTCGAGGGCGCTGAACGGCTCGTCGAACATCAGCACCTCGGGGTCGACGGCCAGCGCGCGGGCCAGGCCCACCCGCTGCTGCATGCCGCCGCTCAACTCGCCGGGCCGCGCGTTCTCGTAGCCCGACAGGCCGACCATCTCGATCATCTCGCCCGCCCGGGCGTAGCGTTCGGCGCGGCCCATGCCGCGCACCTCCAGCCCGTAGGCCACGTTGTCGACGATGCGCCGGTTCGGCAGCAGGCCGAAGTGCTGGAACACCATGGCCATCTTGTGCCGGCGCAGCTCGCGCAGGCGCTGCTGGGTGGCGTCACCGATGTCCTCGCCGTCGAGCAGGACGTGCCCGGCCGTGGGTTCGATGAGGCGGCTCAGGCAGCGGATCAGGGTCGACTTGCCGGATCCGGACAGGCCCATGACGACGAAGATCTCGCCGGGGCGGACGTCGAAGGACACGTCGCGCACGGCCACGGTGCAGCCGGTCTCCTCCTTGATCCGGTCGCGGTCGGCCGTCTCCAGCTCGGTGCCGATGACCTTGTCGGCGTTCTTGCCGAAGATCTTCCACAGGTTGCGGACGGAGAAGGTGACATCGGTGCCGCCTCCGGGCGCTCCCTCTTCCTGGACGGTCTGTGTGCTCATCGGGTGGTCTCCTGGCGGTGGTCCTCGCGGATCAGATCGGCCGCGCGCTCACCGAGCGCGAGCACCATCACCATGGGGTTGGGGGTGGGCAGGGTCGGGAACACCGAGGCGTCGGCCACGCGCAGGCCCCGCAGCCCGCGTACGCGCAGGCGGGGGTCCACGACGGCGCCGCCGTCCTCGGCCGCGCCCATCCGGCAGGTGCCCGCCGGGTGGTACACGGTGTGCGCGGCGCGGCGGCCGTACTCCGACAGCTCCTCGTCGGTCCGGACTCCGGGTCCGGGGGCGACCTCGCGCTTGATCCACGAGCGGAACGGCTCGGTCGCGGCGACCTCGCGGGCGATCTTCAGGCCGTCCACGATGGTCTGCTCGTCGTAGCCGTCGGGGTCGGTGAAGTAGCGGAAGTCCAGCGCGGGCTTGGCCTGCGGGTCGCTACTGGTGAGATAGAGCTTGCCGCGCGAGCGGGACCGGGGGATGTTCGGCGTCATGCAGACCGCGTAGCCGTCCTCCGGCGACTCGTAGCCCAGTCGCTTCGTGTTGTCGTCGAAGGGGATCTGGTAGATGTGGAACATCAGGTCCGGGCGCGGGTCGCCGTCGTGGCGGCGGACGAACAGCGCCGCGTCGGAGTCCATGACGGTCTCCTGGGGCACCGGCCGGTCGGTCTCCCACATGATGATCGACTCGGGGTGGTCCAGGAGGTTCTCGCCGACGCCGGGCAGGTCGTGGCGGGCCTCGATGCCCAGGTCGCGCAGCTCCCCGGCGTTGCCCACCCCGGAGAGCATGAGCAGGCGGGGGCTGTCGACCGCGCCCGCGGACAGGACGACCTCGCGCCGGGCGCGGACCGTGACGCGTTCGCCGTCCTTGGTCGTGGCGCTGACCCCGGTGGCGCGGTCGCCGTCGAACTCGATCCGGTCCACCCACGTCTCCAGCATGACCGTGAGGTTCTCGCGCACGTCCATGATCGGGTGGAGGTAGGCGACCGAGGCCGAGGACCTGTATCCGGTATAGGGGTCGTAGGCGATGGAGAGGAAGCCCGCGCCGCCGGAGAAGCCGCCGCCGTGCGAGGTCAGGGCGTTGAAGTCCTCGACGAGGGGGACGTCCGCGGCCTGGGCGGCCGAGGCCACCCAGTCCTTGACCATGGCGTTGCGGTCCTTCTCCGCGATCGGGACGATGTTGCACTTGATCCGGTCGGCGTAGGACTGCACGGTCGCGTTGTCCCAGCCCTCGGCGCCCGCGGCGACCCAGTCGTCCAGGTCCTCCGCGAACGGCCGGAAGCTGATGAGCGTGTTGTGCGACGAGCAGCCGCCGAGCACGCGGGCGCGCGAGTGCAGGATGTGCGAGTTGCCGCGCGGCTGCTCGACGGTCGTGTAGCCGTAGTCGAGGTCGCTGTCCAGAACGCTCAGCCAGTCGCGCAGGCGCAGGACGTTCTCGTGGTCGCGGTCGTCGGGACCGCCCTCGATGAGGCACACGGTGGTGCCGGGGTCCTCCGTCAGCCGGTTGGCGATGACGGAGCCCGCTGTGCCACCGCCCACGATGACGTAGTCATAGGTGGCCTGGGTGTCGGACACGGCCTGTTCCTCTCGTTGTTGCTGAGTCGGGGGATAGCCCGGGGGGAAACCGACCTCTGCTGTGTTCTCGTGTGTTCGGGGAGTGAGTGGGGGCGGGCGGCGCGGCGCGCCCGCCGATCCGGCGGATCCGCCGCGGCGCCGCGCCGTCCCTCGTTGCGCGGCCGCCCCGGACCCGGCGTCCGGGGCGGCGCGGCGCGGCGGCTAACCGAACCAGCGCTGGGGTTCGGGAGCCAGGTTGCGGTAGATGTGCTTGGCCTCGCGGTACTCGTCCAGGCCGGCGAACCCGAGTTCGCGTCCGATGCCGCTGCGGCCGTAGCCGCCCCACTCGGCGCCGGGGAAGTAGGGGCCGTAGTCGTTGACCCAGATGGTGCCGTGGCGCAGGGCGGCGGCGACGCGCTCCCCGCGGGCGGTGTCGTTGGTCCACACGCCGCCGGAGAGCCCGTAGTCGGTGTCGTTGCCCAGCTCGATCGCCTGGGCCTCGGTCTCGAACCGCTCCACGGTCACGACCGGGCCGAAGACCTCGGTCTGGACGATGTCCATGGACCGGTCGCAGTCCACGAACACGGTGGGCCGGTAGAAGTAGCCGCGGGCGAGCGCGGGGTCGTCCGGGCGCTTGCCGCCGGCGATGATCCGGGCGCCCTCCTCCACGCCGCGGGCGACGGCGGCCTCCACCTTGGCGCGGTGCTCGGCCGAGACCAGCGGCCCGCAGCGCACGCCCTCGTCCTGGCCGCGGCCGATGCGGATGGCCTCGGCCCGGCGGGCGAGCTCGGTGGTGAAGGCGTCGTGGATGTCGTTGTGCACGATCAGCCGGGCGCCCGCCGAGCAGACCTGGCCGGAGTGGAAGAACGCGGCACTGAGCGCGTAGTCCACGGCGGTGTCCAGGTCCACGTCCGGGAAGATGATGTTCGGGTTCTTGCCGCCGAGCTCCAGGGCGACGGTCTTGACCGTCTCCGCGGCCGAGGCCATGATGCGGCGGCCGGTGGCCAGGCCGCCGGTGAAGGAGACCAGGTCCACGTCGCGGTGCTCCGACAGCGGGGCGCCGGCGTCGGGGCCGCTGCCCAGGACCAGGTTCACCACGCCCGCGGGGATGCCGGCCTCGGTGGCCAGCTCGACCAGCTTGCAGGTGGTGACGGGGGTGATCTCGCTGGGCTTGATCACCATGGTGTTGCCGGCCGCGATGGCCGGGGCCATCTTCCAGGCGAGCTGGAGCAGCGGGTAGTTCCAGGGCGTGATCATGCCGCAGACCCCGACGGGCTCGTACACGACCTTGCTGTGCACGCCCTCGGGAGCGGACACGATGCGGCCCGCGTCCTTGTCGGCGAGTCCGGCGTAGTAGCGGAAGACGTTGGTGACGTCGTCGACGTCGATCCCGCCCTCCTCGATGGTCTTGCCCGTGTCCAGCGACTCCATCACCGAGATCTCCTCGCGGTCGCGCTGGAGGAGGTCGGCGATGCGGTCGAGGACGCGTCCCCGCTCGTCGGCGGCGGTCTCGCGCCACTCCCCGGTGTCGAAGGCGCGCCGCGCGGCGGCGATGGCGGCCTCGCTGTCGGGGCGTCCGCCCTCGCTCACGATGGTGAGGACGGAGGCGTCGGCGGGGTTCAGGATCTCCCTGACACGGCCGTTGTGGGCGGCTCGCCACTGGCCGTCGATGTAGAGGCTCGTGGCCTCGGACGCGCCCGGTTCGGACAGGTAGGGCACGGTGGGCAGGGATACGTCGGGCTCGTTCACGGGTCCGGTTTGCCCAAGATCGGTGGTCACAAACTGCCTCGTCTCATACGACACTTTCGTCCCAAGGCTCCCACAAGCCCGTCTGAGCAGTGAAAACCACGCTCCGGGCGCACGCGAACCCGTGGTGTGAGTCACGTGTGCACAGCATCACCACGTCTACGCGCCCGGCCCGGCGTCCTGACGGACCCAAACGCGGGTCTGGGGAATACCAGGCCAAGAGTTTGACGTACATTTAGGTGTACCTAAGTGGATTCGCCCGGATCACGGGCGGCCATGGACCCGCCCGCCCCAGGACCGCGCCACCGCACCGGCGCACCCCTCGAGGAAGCGCATGCTGCTTGAACAGGAACGACGGGACGTCTGCCTGACCGCCCGTGCCCTCGCCGCCGGTACCGGTACCGCCCCCGGAGAATCGGGAACCGTCAGCGTCCGTAGCGGCGACCTGGTGGTCGTCACCCCGCACGGCGTCCCGCTCGACCAGCTCCAGGCCGCGGACTGCCCGGTGATGTCGCTGGACGACCGCGTGCTGGAGGGGCGCCGCGACCCGGCCGCCGAGGCCACCCTGCACCTGGCCGTGCACCGCCGGGCCGCCGACCACGGCGACGAGGTCACCGCGGTCGTCAACGCCTTCACCGCCGACACCGTCGCGGTGTCGGCGGTCCTGGCCGAACTCCCCCCGATCCACCACCGCGCGGCCGCCCTGGGCGGGGCGATCACCGTCACCCCCTACACGCTCTACGGCACCGGCGAGATCGCCGACCACGCGGTCAAGGCGCTCAAGGGCCGCGACGCCGCCCTGCTCGCCGGGCACGGCGGGCTCGCACTGGGGCACGGGCTGGAGCACGCCCTGGAGAACCTGCGCCTGCTGGACTGGCTCAGCACCGCGTACCTGCGGGCGCGCCAGGTCGGGGAGCCCCGCGCGCTCTCGGAGGACGAGCTGGCCCAGGTCCGCCACCGCGACACCTACGGCTGGGCGGGCCCGGACATCTGGTAGCCCCGCCGGTCAGGCGGCGGGGACGTCGTCCTCGTCGTCGGGGATGTCGTCGGGACGGGTCCACGCCAGGTAGGCGCACGGCGTGGAGCTGTGCACCATCAGGGCCAGCCACACCAGCGGCATCATCAGCTCGTTCGGGAGGTGGAGCACCTCCGGCGGGAGGATACTGGCGGCCGCCAGCAGCAGGAACACGGCCATCAGCAGCACGCCGGTGGTGTGGTGGCCGACGCGGGTCGCGTGGTCGCGCTCGACGCGCTGGCGCTCGTCCAGGGACTGGTAGCGCAGGCCCGTGCGCATGGCACGGTTGAGCTGCGTGAACAGGTACAGGTAGCCGCCGGTCGACGTGAGGAACGCCAGAACCAGCAGGAACGGGCCGTCCCCGTCCCGGAAGGTGAGCAGGCCGAGCAGCACGGCGCCGGTGAGGACGAACACGCCCATGAGCGCGGCGCCGACGCGCCGCCGCGAGCGCGCGGCCCAGCGGGCGCGGAGCCGGGGGTTCTCGGCGTTGATCCGGTTGACGTCCTCGAACTCGTCCCTGAGACGGGACGGCCGGAACTCGTCGATGACGGGGGCGATGAGGTCACGGATGGTCATGGGTCCGCCTTTCACGCACGGAGTCGGGTGGGGCCGGGGCGGGCGTCCGGGGGACGCGCCCTACTGGCCGATGCGGGGGAAGGGCTCGGTGGAGAAGACGACCTCCACCGGCACCTCGAAGTAGCGGGCGATCCGCATCGCCAGGTGGAGGCTGGGGCTGTACTCGCCCCGCTCCAGGTAGCCGACGGTCTGGTAGTGGACCCCCAGGGCCTCGGCCAGCGCGCGGCGCGACACCCCCCGTTCGGCGCGCAGCACCGCGATGCGGTTGTAGATCGTCTCCGAGCCGCCGGCCGCCGCCTTGGCTCGGCGGCCGGATCCGTTGCTCTTGTTCTCAGTAGGCACGCTTCATCGCCCTATCCCGCCCGTCTCCCACCATCACTTCGCGAGGGGGGCTTCCACCCTCAACGGAGGGGCCTCCGGCCCCAGCTCTTCCCGCCCGTCTCCCACCATCGCCCCCGGGGGCGCTTCGCGAGGGAGTGGGGCTTCCACCCTCAACGGAGGGGCCTCCGGCCCCAGCTCCTCTCCATGGCCGCCTGGACGCGCGACCCCGACTCCCGACGGGCCATCCGCCGCAGCACCCACGGCGCCACGAGGAACCCGACCACGGCCCACAGTGCCAGAACCGCGGCCACCTGGGGCAGCTGCCACGATCCGGCCATCTCCAGCGCGGCGTAGTCGTCGGGCAGCGCACCGGCGCGGACGCCGAGCCCCATCCAGTAGACCGGGATGAACAGCGCGGCCGTCCCCACCCAGTCGGGCAGGAAGTCCAGCGGGAAGAGGATGCCGGATCCCATCAGCAGGAACACGATCGGGACCATCAGGAGTCCCACGAACCTCGGGTTGGAGATGAGGGAGCCGGCGATCGCCCCGAACGGGGCCAGGGCCAGCGCGCCCAGCGCGCAGACCCAGACGAGGGTGGCCGCGGCGCCCCAGCTCGGCGGGCCGAAGCCCTCGACCAGGAACAGCCCGGGCACGACCATGAGCGCCAGCGAGGTCAGCACGATCCCCACGATGTGGACGACCTTGGCGACGGTGTAGCCGAGCATGCCGTGCGGCAGGGTCTTGGCGCGCAGGAGCGTGCCGTTCTCGCGCTCGGCGGACAGGACCTGGGCCACGGTCAGCATGGCCGCCATCACGAGGGTGAAGACCACGCCGCCGGTGTAGGTCACCGCGCCGTAGGTGGTGTCGGCCTCCTCCACCCGTCCGCGGGACATGAACGCGCCGAGGACGACGAACAGGACCGGCATGTAGAAGTAGCCGAACAGCTCCATCGGGCTGGCGAACGAGCTGCGGAACTCCTGCAGCCCGCGGGACAGGCCGGCGCGGACCGCGTTGGCCGAGGGGTTCATCGGATCTCCTTCACGAACTCGTGCGCGGCCGACTCGGCGTCGCCGGACTCGTACCGCGCGACCATGTCGAGGTAGATGTCCTCCAGGGAGGGCCGGACGACCCGCAGGTCGGCCAGGTCCTCGCCGAGCTCGGCGTGCAGTCCGGCGATGTGGCGGGCGGGGGCGTCGGTGACGTGGACGTGGCGCTGGTCGCCGACCCGCCAGGAGACCTCGCTCTCCCGCTCGACCAGCGCGGACAGCTGCTCCACGCTGCCGTCGGCGACGATGGTGCCGCCCGCGAGGATGAGGATGCGGTCGGCGAGCTTCTCCGCCTCGTCAAGGTCGTGCGTGGTGAGCAGGACCGTGGTGTCGTCCGCGTCGACGATGTCGTGGACGAGTTCGTGGAAGCTCCGCCGCGCCTGGGGGTCGAATCCGGCGGTGGGCTCGTCGAGGAAGAGCAGTTCGGGACGGCCGACCACGCCGATCGCCACGTCCAGGCGGCGGCGCTGCCCGCCGGAGAGCTTGTTGATCTTCGTGCCCGCCTGGTCGGCGAGGCCGACGCGCTCCAGGAGTGCGTCGGTGTCGTGGGGGCGCGCGCGGTCCGGGGTGGAGTAGGGCGCGTAGAAGCGCCCGAAGTGGACCAGGAGGTCGCGGACCCGCCAGCCGCCGTGGTCCCGCCAGGTCTGCAGGACCACGCCGAGGCGGGCGCGCCAGTCCTCACCGCCGTGTTCGGGGTCCGCGCCGAGCACGTCCACCGTGCCGGCGGAGCGCTTCCGGAACCCTTCGAGGATCTCGATGGTGGTGGTCTTGCCCGCGCCGTTGGGACCGAGGAGCGCGACCACCTCGCCCCGGCGGGCGGTGAAGCCGACGCCCCTGAGCACCTCGGCGGTGCCGTAGTTCATCCGCAGACCGCTGACCCGGACCACGGCGTCGGCGGGCTCCCCCGACGCCTGTGCCGCCGCCCGCGACACCTCTCCGGTCGGAGTACTCATCACAACACTCCATCCGTCCATTGTTCGTCTACTGCCATCGATAGTACATGTACTACAAACTGGAGCAGACGCACGTCCTTGCCGGCCGGGTTCCCTGGATGCGCCCCGCCTCGGCGGCGGGGGGCGAACGCGCACGTCGGGGGGCCGTCGGACGCGTGGCCGGATCCGGCCACACCACACCTGGGTACGGGTACTCGGTGATCGAGGGGGATCAGGGACGACAATGGTCGGGAACGTTCGGTTCAGGACCGCAGGAGGCCCCATGCGCTGCAGCTACATCCGGCTTCTCGTCAACGACTACGAGGCCTGCTTCCACTTCTACGCCGACATCCTCAAGTTCCCCGTGCTGTGGGGCGACGAGGCGAGCAGGTACGCGGAGTTCGACGTGGAGTCCGGGACGCGGCTCGCCATCAACCAGCGCGAGGTGATGGCCGAGGCGCTGGAGACCGACACGGCCGACCCCGAACTCCCCCACCAGGACCGGCTCGCGGTCGTCTTCCAGGTGGACGACGTCGACGCGACCGCCGCCAAGCTGGTCGCCGACGGCGCCCGCCAGGTCAGAGCGCCCTATGACTGGACGGCGTGGGGTGTGCGGGCCGCGCACTTCCGCGACCCCGACGGCTACCTGCTGGAGATCAACCACCCGCTCGTCCCCGTGGACCTCCCGCCGACCCCGCCGAGCCCCTGAGACCCCTCGGCCCCGGACCCCACCCGCCGAGCCCGCACGTCACCCGGCGAGGTGGTCCACCAGCAGCTCGTTGACACGCTCGGCGCGCTCGACACCGAGCAGGTGGGCGGCTCCGGAGACCACCTCGAACCGGGTGTCGGCGATCCCGTCGGCCAGCCGCCTCCCGTGGCCCGGCGGTACCAGCGCGTCGTGCGCCGCCGAGACCACCAGCGTCGGCACCCGGACCGCGGAGGCCAGGTGGCGCTGGTCCATGTCCGCGACCGCGTCGCAGATCGCGGCGAAGGCGCCCGCGTCGGTGCGCAGGAAGTCCTCACTGAAGCGCTCGGTGACGTCGGGGTGGTCCTCCGCCATGTCCGGGGTGAACCACGGCAGGACGACGTCGGAGGCCACCGACTCGATCCCCGACTCCCGGACACGCGCGGCCACCCGGTCCCAGCGGTGCGGTCGGGGGGTGCGCGGCGCGGCCGCGAGCAGCGCGATCCGCTCCAGTGTCCGGGGCGAGTTGGCCGCGATCCACACGAGCAGGGCGGCGCCGAACCCGGCGCCGACGGCCGACACACGGGTGAAGCCCCGCTCCTCCAGGAGGCGCAGGATGTCCAGGGCCATGTCCTCGACGGAGTAGGGGCCCTCCGGTGCGGGTGAGAACCCGTGCCCGCGGTGGTTGATCCGCAGCACCTGGTGATCGCGCGTGAGCTCGGGGATCTGCGGCTCCCACACCGACATCCTGGTGCCGAAGGGCGGCACCAGCAGGACGACGGGGGCGTGCCGTGGACCGTCGAGTCGGTACTGCAGCGGAATCAGGGCCATGGAACCTCCGAGTCACCAGGACTCCCAGGCTATCCGGAGTCCTTTCGGGGGATCCAACGGCTTCCTGCCCTTCGCGCGAAGTGGAGGACAGTCGTTGACCGCTGTTCTTCCTACTGTCGTGTCCAGATCCGAAGGAACGACGGGAAACGGTGATCAGGATGACGACTCGGACCGAGAACACGCGGACGGCCGACACCGAGCGCGAGGCGCTGCTGCGCGTGCTGGAGGAGCAGCGCGGAAACCTCCGGTACGCGGTGCGCGGGCTGACCGACGAGCAGGCTCGGCGCCGGACCACGGTCAGCGCCCTGTGCCTCGGCGGTGTGGTCAAGCACGTGGCGCGCGGCGAGAAGCACTGGGTGCGGTTCATCCTGGAGGGCGACCCGGGCACGGACTACGAGTCCCCGGAGACCTACGCCGTGCACGAGGACAGCTTCCGGCTGCTGGAGGGCGAGACCCTCCAGGGAGTGCTGGAGGAGTACGAGCGGGTGGCGGCGAGCACCGAGCGGATCGTTCGGGACCTGCCGGACCTGGAGGTCACGCAGAAGCTGCCGACCGCCCCGTGGTTCCCGGAGGAGACCTCCTGGACCGCCCGCGAGGTCCTGCTGCACATCATCGCCGAGAACGCCCAGCACAACGGCCACGCCGACATCATCCGCGAGGAACTGGACGGCCAGAAGACGATGGGCTGACCCGGCCGCGTGCCCGGCGCACGGCGTGACCGCGTGACGGTGTGACCGCGGGCCCCGCACCGGCGCGGGGCGCGCGGTCACACCCCGACGGGCGGCAGGTCCAGCGCGGCGAGTCGGTCGGGATCGGCCAGGACGTCGATGGCGGCGATCCGGCCGCCGGAGACGGTGAAGGCCATGACGGCCATCGGCCGCCCGTCCGGCGCGACGAGCGCGCCGGCGGCACCATTGACCAGCACGGGGTGCAGGTACGGGGAGAGCGCCGCGGTCCGGACCGCCTGGCCGGTGACCTCCCGCGGCCCCCGGAGCACGAGGGTCAGTCCCGGCCGGGCGTCGCCGCCGTCGGAACGGAGGACGACGTCGGGCGCCAGCGTGGCCACGAGCGCGTCGAAGTCGCCCTCGCGCGCGGCGGCGAAGAAGGCGTCGACCGCGTCGCGCTGGCGGCGCAGGTCAGCGTCGGGTACGGGGGCCCGGTCCCGCACCCGGCGGCGGGCGCGGCTCGCGAGCTGGCGCACGGACGCGGAGGAGCGCTCCAGGACCTCGGCGATGTCGTCGAAGGGCACGGCGAACATGTCGTGCAGGACGAAGCAGAGCCGTTCGTCCAGGGAGAGGGTCTCCAGCACCACCATCATCGCCAGCCCCACGGAGTCCGCCAGCAGGGCCTCGTGTTCGGGGTCGGCGCCGTCCTCCGGGCCGACGACGGGGTCGGGCACGTGCGGCTCCATGGGCGTCTCGCGCCGTCGCTCGCGCGAGCGCAGCGTGTTGAGGCACACCCGGGTGGCCACCGTGGTGAGCCACGCGCCGAGGCTGTCGACGTGGTCGCCGCCGACACGGTCGAGCCGCAGCCAGGTCTCCTGGACGGCGTCGTCGGCCTCGCTCAGGGAACCGAGCAGCCGGTAGGCCAGCGACCGCAGCCGCGGCCGGTGCTCCTCGAACCGCTCCGCCAGCTCGTCGTGGTCCACCGTCTCCACCTTCCGCGCGGGGCCTCCCAGCGTAGGCCCGGCCCCGGGGACCCGCCCGCCAGGGCCGGGAAACGGTGCCGCGCGCCGGGTACGGGGGGGTCAGGGCCGGCGCGGCGCACTGGTGGTGACCACGGCGGTGATCCACGCGGCGGCCCAGACGGCGCCGACCGCGAGCGACGCCCACGCGGCGGGACTCCCCGCGGGCTCGCCCAGGCCGGGGGCCAGACCGGTGGCGCGCGCGGCGAACGTCGCCACCCCGGCTCCCACCAGCAGCGCGCCCGCGCCGTTGGCCACGAGCAGCGGTAGGCGCCAGAGGGCCCGGGCGGGCGGGCGCAGCAGGGCGAGGACGAGCAGAACCATGACCGCGCCCACGGCGGCGTTGGACAGCTGGCCGCCGACGGCGTCGTAGACCTCGTAGGCCTCCGGCGAGGCGGGGAACCCGGGCATGCCGAGTTCACCGCGCAGCGCGAGGTGGACCTTCGAGGCGGCGTAGGCGGCGGCGCCCGCCGCGGCGACGACGACGGCCGCGGTGTGTCGGTCCATGGACCCATCATCCGGCGCGGGGGCCGTCGGGGGCCTCACCCCCCGGCGGGACCGCCGTCCCCCGCGCGGGGGAGGCGGTCGACCGCCCCTCGCCAATCTGTATATTTTTCTATACAGTTGAGGAATGGCGATTCTCGAGCACACCCAGAAGATCAGCGTCACCGATGCGGCAAGACGTGGCGTCGCCGGCATCGTGCACGACGCGGAACAGGGAACCGAGGTCATCGTGACCCGCCGGCACGAGCCGGTCGCGGCCGTGGTCGCGTTCTCCCGACTCGCGGAGCTGGAGCAGGCGGAGGCGGACCTGAGGGACCTCGCCCTGGTCATGGCACGGGAACTCACGGACACCGGACGGCGGACCGCACTGGACGACGTACTGACCGCCTTCGGGCACAGTCGTGCCTCTCTCGAAGAAATCCCCGAGGACTGATGGCCGAGATCACCTTCACCGACGCCGCGATCGACGACCTGCGGCGACTCGGCCCGGACGCCGTGCCCAAGGTACTGAAGAAGATCCTCCTGCTGGAAGAGAATCCTGAGGCCGGGTACCCGCTAGGAGGTGAACTCACGGGATTCCGGAAACTGGTCGTGGGACGCAACACGTGGCGCGTCGTGTACCGCGTGACCGAAGGAAAGAACGTGGAGATCTGCGAGGTCTGGGCCGTAGGCCCCCGCGCGGACGCCCAGGTCTACGCCGAGGCCTCCCGGCGAGTCCGCACGGCGTCGAATGACGACCCGGTCGCCCAGCACCTCGCCGCCGTCATCGAACACCTCGGCGCACCAGCGGGAGTGCCCCGAGGGGAACCGACCCCTACGAGAGAACCCGTCCCGGACTGGCTGGCCGAACGCCTGCTCCACACCGTCGGGCTGCTCCCTGAGGACGTGGCGGCGCTCGATCTGGAGCAGGCGGTGGATCTCTGGGCCGACTTCCGTTCTCGGCCCCGCTGAGCCCGGTTCGCGGTGGCGGGAAACGCGACGGGGACGCCCCCACCCTTCGGTGAGAACGCCCCCGGCAAGAGGTGGCGAGGGTCGCCTCCGCATCCCCCCTCAAAGTACGGAGGCGACCCCCGCTCTGGGAAACGGCCTGCGACTCCTCCCCCCGGGAGTCGCGGCCTGAATGGTCTGCCACGAGGA
Source organism: Nocardiopsis aegyptia (assembly GCF_013410755.1). Classification (GTDB taxonomy): domain Bacteria; phylum Actinomycetota; class Actinomycetes; order Streptosporangiales; family Streptosporangiaceae; genus Nocardiopsis; species Nocardiopsis aegyptia. The sequence goes on along the minus strand of NZ_JACCFS010000001.1, from coordinate 3,759,885 downwards.
ACGATCTCGTCGTTCCTTGTTGATAGAGACACTACCCACCGCACCCTCGAAGGACAACCCTCTGTCACGGAGAACTACTTAAAGTGATCGTCATTGTCGTACAGGGCTGACGCCAATGAGCTGTGGGCAGTGTCAACCCGGGGTCATGGCGGGCCGCTCGACGAGCACGCATAGCCTGGTCCGGTGAGATCCGCACTCCTCAGCCCACGGTGGATCGGCCTGCACGTGCTGGCCGTCCTCGCCCTCGTCGTGTGCGTCGCCGGCACGTACTGGCAGTCGGTCCGCGCCTTCGAGCCCGACCGCGACGTCGTCACCAACCCCGTCGCCGACCTCGAGGCCGCGGAGGATCTCGACGCCCTGCTCGTCCCCGGCGAGTACGCGCACCCCGACTCCTACGCCAACACGGCGGTCACCGCGACCGGGTCCTTCGACACCGGCGCCCAACTCCTGGTGCCCCGCGAGCACGACGGCGTCGAGGGCTTCGACGTGGTGCTGCCCCTGGTCACCGGGGACGGCGTCGCGCTCGCCGTCAACCGCGGCTGGACCGGGGACCCCGACGACGTCCCCGCCGCACCGGAGGGCGAGGTCACCGTCGCGGGCTGGCTGGTACCGCCCACCACCGCCCCCGACGGCATCGTGCCGGTGGAGGTCCCCGAGGGCCAGGTCGAGCGCATCGCCCCCTCGGTCCTGGTCAACGAGTGGGACTACCGCCTCTACGAGGGCCACCTGACGCTACCCGCGGAGGACCCGGCCACCGCGTCGCTCGTGCCCTCACCGCCGCCGGAGCCGCCCACGGGCGTCACGATCAACTGGCGCAGCCTCAGCTACACCTTCCAGTGGGCGCTCTTCGGCCTGTCCGCGGTCGCCTACTGGGCGATCAGCGTGCGCCGGGAACTGCGCGCGGAGCGGTCCCGGCGGGAGGGCGACGGCGAGGAGGAGACGGTTCAGGCGGCCGCGGGCTCCTGAGCCCGCTCGGCCTCCTTCGCCCGCTCAGAGCGCACCACCCGGTGCTCGACCACGAACCCGAGCACCGGGATCGTGCCCGCGAGCACCACGCCCAGGGTGCGCCCCGCGCCCCAGCGGCGGTCCAGCGACACCCACAGCACGACCAGCACGTAGGCCATGTAGATGTAGCCGTGCGGCATCGCGATGAACAGCATCAGCGGCGACTCCGGCCCGAACCAGTGCTCCCACCCCTGCGGGGCCGGCACCAGCGCGAACATCGAGTCCTCTCCGACCAGGTACTTCGCGGGCATCGCCACGAAGGTCAGACCCAGCAGGAAGACTCCCGTCACGTACGCGAGCACCCGGTACAACGCGAACGACACACGCCTCTTGTCCACGGCGACTTCACCCAATTCAACGACGACCGCCCCGATCGGGACCGTCTTCGAGACTAAGCCCGCCCGTCGCCCACCACCGCCCGGGGGCCGCTCCGCGGACCATGAGGGCTACCACCCTCAACGGACACCTCCGGCGCAGCACTCCCGCCGGGTGGAACGACTCCGCTCCGGGGTGGGCGATCAGGAACGATCTCACAACGGGGCCGGTCAGGACTTGTTCGAGACGCGGATCGGGCTGCTCCAGCGGCCGTCGGAGCTGGCGGTCCAGGCCCTCGGGATCATCCGCAGCGACAGGTAGGCGTCCACCAGCCGGATCGGGAAGAAGAACAGGCCGTAGAGCAGGTACGACGGCCTGCGCCGCACCATCGCCATGACGCACGTGAGCATGTAGTCCGGCACGAACAGGCCGATGACGATCGCCGTCAGCGGCAGGAACGCCGACACCGCGGTGAAGCCGTCCCCGAAGTACGGAACCGTGAGGGCGGTCTCGCCCCACAGCGTGCCGACCAGGACGAAGACGCCGATCAGGGTCGTGGCCAGCAGGGTGAACGCGACCACGACGACCTCGACGATGTACAGCGCCAGCGCCAGCCAGAACACGCTGGCCCACACCCTGTGGCGCCGCACCGTCTGCCAGAATCCGAGCGTCCAGCGCCCGACCTGCTTGTAGTAGTCGCGGAAGGTGAACGGGTCCTGGCTGTAGGCCTTGGTGTCCGGGCGCATCGAGATCTTGCCGAGGCGCTTGCGCTGCACCTCGAACGTCATGTTGAAGTCCTCGATCACCAGGCCCTTGGGGTTGATGTCCACCTCGCGCAGCGCACTGCTGCGGTAGACGCTCGCGAACCCCGGCACGATGAAGGACGTGTTGGTGCGCTTCCAGGTCTGGCCGAACCGCATGAAGTACTGGAGCAGGAAGTACAGGCGGTCCCGGTAGGAGGAGATCAGCCGACCGACGAACGTGCGCTCCCACGGCTTCCACTCCGAGACGACGAACCCGGCGACGGCCGCGACCGCGGGGTCGCGCAGCTGCCGCTTGGCGCCGCGCACGTAGCCCTCGTCGAGCTCGGTGTCGGCGTCCAGGATCACCACGCCGTCGTAGTGGTCGGTGAGCGCGAACTCCTCGATCACCGCCTCGATGGCGCCGGCCTTGCCCCGGTTGGTGAGGAGTTCGAGGACGTTGACGCCCGTGTTCGCGGCGATCTCCGCCGTGGCGTCCCCGGAGGAGTCGGAGACCACGTAGATGTCCCAGCGGTCGAACAGGCGCAGCGCGGAGGCGATGGCCCCGTCGATGACCGGCTCCTCGTTGTGCGCCGGGATGACGACGGCGAGCGAGAGGTCCTCGTCAACGGCCGCCTCCACTCCTCCGGAGCCGCGTTCCGCCACGTCGGAGGACTGCTGACCGGTATCGGCCAGGGCCGTCGCAGCGCCCTCGGCGTGGCCGGAAGCGGACAGCTCCGAGGCGCTCCCGGAGCCGCCGGCAGCACCGGCGGCGACCAGGACCCGGTCCCCGGAACCCTCCCGGGACACCGCCCGGCGCCCTCCGGCACGGGGCCTCCTCCTGAGGACGGACCTCGCGGTCTCCTCCGTCAGGCGGAGCAGCCCCATGGCCGTCCACAGCAGGAGGTTCGCGCCGAAAGCCAGCCACAGGAAGGCATAGGCGAGCGCACCGCCGGCCGCGGCGGCCAGCCCGGAGGCGTAGGAGAACCAGGAGAAGAAGAGCACGACGGTCAGCACCAGGGCGACCAGCCCCGTGAGCAGCCCGGCGGTGTAGCGCACGATACGCACGGCCTAGAACTCCTCCGAAGATCAGTGGTTTCGGACCGACAATAACCCAAAAGGTCGGCGATAGGTTGACGCACTATGACACCGGCAGGTTGACCCGGGTTGGCGTCCTATGTAGGCCACGCAAATCGTATCCACGGGCTTGCGGGAGGTGGTACCCATTAGAAGATATTTGGGAGGAAGACCGAGGGGCTCATGATGCCAGTGGTTCGTTCACGGCTGCCCGGGGACACGCGCGCACCGCTCGGCCACCTCACTCGAGGAGAAGGAGAACGCCCGGCGTGATCGGCGACCCCACTGCCACGTCGTCGCCCGTTCCTGACCGCGCGAACCAGGGCCGGGCACACAGCGCAACCGACACGTTCGCGCCTGTGACCAGCACTGACACCGGCAACATCCGAGTGGCGATCCACCAGCCGCACTACCTGCCGTGGCTGGGCCTGATCGACAAGATCGACCGATCCGACCACTTCGTCGTTCTGGACACTGTTCAGTACGAACGGCGTGGTTGGCAGAACCGAAACTACGTCGTGGGTCGCGCGGATCCGATCCTGCTGACCGTGCCGGTGACTCAGGGACACCGGACGGATCGCATAGTGGACAAATACATAGACAACACGCAGCAATGGAAGCGGAAGCACTACAAGGCACTGGCCGAACACTGTTACCGAAATGCTCCGTACTGGGACGACTACGCGGAAGAAATCGCCCGTTTGTACGAGAGCGAGTGGAAACGAGTCGCGGACCTGGCCCTGGAGACCACACGGCTGCTGTTGCGCGGTTTCGGCATCACCACGCCGCTGCTGCGCACCAGCGAGATGGGAGACCTCGCCGGCACCAAGAGCGAACTCCTCGCCCGGATCTGCGCCAGGACCGGAGCGGACACACTCGTCTCGGGATCCGGGTCCAGGGACTACCTGGACCCGGGGATCCTGCGCGACCACGGGGTCCGCGTCGAGTGGCAGGACTTCCGCCACCCGGTGTACCGCCAGCACACCCGCGGCCCCGGGGACTTCGTGCCCCGGTTGTCGGCCCTGGACCTCCTGCTCAACACCGGCCCCGACGCTCTCCGCGTGCTCCGGCAGGCACGCGCGCACGCCTGACCCGCCGCCGGCCCCGAGCCAGCACCCCGGGTCCACCGCCCGCCCACGACAACGGGCGGCCCCGCACCACTGACTCGGGAACGACCCGACATCCCACACCGGCCAAGGAAACGGGACAACGCCATGACGACGGACTGGGCACAGGAGCGCATCCTGGTCTTCGCCCCCCACCCCGACGACGAGACCCTCGGCTGCGGCGGTCTGCTCAGCAAGGCCAAACGGGCCGGGGCCGAGGTCCTCGTCCAGTTCATCACCGTGGGCGACACCGCGGACGAGTCGGCCAAGGGCTACTCCACCGCCGAGGAGCGCTACGCCGAGATCAAGAAGGTGTCCGACCACTTCCGCTGGGACGACTGGAACATGGCGCTGCCCGGCGACCACTTCCACCTGCGCCTGGACACCGTCGCCCAGGTGGACCTCACCCAGATCATCGAGCGCGAGAGCCCCATCTCGATCGCGCGCGCGCAACCCACGGTCGTGCTGGCGCCGCACGGCTCCAGCTACAACCAGGACCACCGGGCGGTGGCGCGGGCCGTGCACACCGCGCTGCGCCCGTCCAACACCGCCGTGCGCCACCACCCGCGGCTCGTCCTGTCCTACGAGGAGGCCGCCGACCAGTGGCGGACCGACCCGGTGGCGTCGCCGTCGCTCATCGTCGAGCTGGAGGAGGACGACCTCGACGCCAAGGTCGAGGGCATGGGGCTGTACGGCTCGCAGGCGCACGAGCACCCGCACACCCGGTCCGAGCCGACCCTGCGCAGCCTCGCCGTACTGCGGGGGATGCAGGCCGGCGTCGCCCTGGGAGAGGGATTCCACGTCGCGCGCTGTCTGGCCTGAGCCGCGCGGACCGGTGTCGTGCCCGGAACCCGCCCCCCGAGCCACCGCACTCCCCCACCCGTCCCATCACGAACTTTCTCCCCCTGAGTACAGCACCACACAGCGCCCATATGGAGGGGACACCATGAAGGCCGTCATCACCGGCGGAGCCGGTTTCATCGGGTCGCACCTGTGCGACCACCTCGTCGCCCAAGGGCACGAAGTCATCGTCCTGGACGACCTGTCGACCGGGTCCCGGGCGAACGTGGCGCACCTGGAGGCCCACCCCGGCTTCCGCTTCGTCCACGGCGACATCCTGGACAGGGACCTGGTCGACGACCTCGTCGCGCAGGCCGACACCGTCTACCACCTCGCGGCGGCGGTGGGCGTCCACACCATCGTGGACAACCCGCTCAAGTCGCTGCGGACCAACCTGCACGGCACGGAGAACGTGGTGGAGGCCGCGGTCGCGCACGGCGTGCCGTACATGGTCGCCTCGACCAGCGAGGTCTACGGCAAGAACGACGCCGACGGCCTGACCGAGGACTCCGACCGGATCTACGGCTCGCCGACCAAGAGCCGGTGGTCGTACGCGGCGGCCAAGGGCCTGGACGAGCTCGTGGCCTACGTGCACGGCACCGAGTCCGGCGTGCCATGCGTCATCACCCGCTTCTTCAACATCGTCGGACCGCGCCAGACCGGGCGCTACGGCATGGTCGTGCCCCGGTTCGTGGACCAGGCCCTGAAGGGCCGGCCGATCACCGTCTACGGGACCGGGACGCAGCGCCGCTGCTTCGGCTCGGTGCACGACATCATCCCGGCGCTGCCCCGGCTGATGGCGACGCCGGAGGCGTACAACCGCGCGGTCAACCTGGGAGGGCACGAGGAGGTCTCCATCAAGGGCCTGGCCGACCGGGTCGTGGCGCTCACCGGCTCCGCCAGCCCGATCACCTACGTCGACTACGAGCAGGCCTACGGCGAGGGCTACGAGGACATGCAGCGGCGCTACCCGGACACCTCGCTGGCGGCGCGGCTGATCGACTACCGCCCCACGCGCGGCCTCGACGCCATCATCGGCTCGATCGTGGACCACCGGAGCGCCCCGGTCCCGCAGCCCGTCTAGTCGCCGACCCGCGACCCCCGCGGCGCCCGCCGCCCGGGAGGTCGTCACCGCCGCCCGCCGCGCCCGTCACCGCACGGCCGCCGCGCCCGGAGCCAGGGCCAGGGCCGCCCGCGCGCCCGCCATGAGGGCATCGGAGGGGGAGGGCCGGGCACCCGCTCCGCCGTGTGAGCACTCCGCGGCGGCGCCCGGCGGGGGATCAGACGGCGAGGACCGTCCCCACGACGAGGACGACGCTCAGGACGAAGACCGTCGCGCTCACCGTGACCATGGCCCACGGTGTCGCCACGTTCAGCGGCGGACGGCCCGACTCGGGGTCGCGCGTGCCGTGGCCGCACCGCCGCCAGCGGAGCTGGACGTGGAGGGCGAGCAGTCCGGCCATGATGATCGACATCGCCATCATGGTGGCCCGGATGGGCATCGAGGGCTCGGGTATGTGGGTCGTTTCGGGCACGAGCGAGCCGCGCATGAACAGCAACCCCACCAGCACCATCAGGATCAGCGTGCGCTGCCAGGACATCAGGGTGCGCTCGGGCTGGAGCCCCGGGTCCCGGTCGACGGGCCCGCTCACAGCAGGTTCCCCAGCAGGATCAGCACCACGATCGCGGCCACGGCCAGAGTGGTCACCACCGGCAGCAGGCTCATGCGCAGGGTGTCGCCGCGGCTCATGATCCGCTGGACGCGGAACCAGCGCAGCGGCGCGTAGATCGTGATGACGCCCGCGAGTCCGGCCAGGACCAGGCCGACCGCGGTACGGGACCCGTCGGCCCATTCGAGGGGGAGCAGGTGCAGGACGGCGACGGCTCCGGCGAGGAGGGCCAGGGCCGTGCGGACCCAGGCCAGGAAGGTGCGTTCATTGGCCAGGGTGAACCGGTAGTCGACGCCGTCGCCGCTGTCGGGGGTGTCGGAAGCCATCCGTTCCCCCCTACGCCGTCGCTTTCGGGCTTTCGGCCCACGCGGTGCCGGTCACTGACCACAATGAACTCGTGCCCCTCGTCACGACACTAGTCTCACATGCCTCTTCCTCCCAAACAGGTCGACACCACGTGCGAGGTAGGAAATCGCCAAGTCGCACCGGCCCGCGGGCCCGCGGCGGGGCATGTGGAACAAATGAGCGGGCACGACCGCTGTAGCACTGACAGAGATGGCAGTTGGCCACCGGTCGACACCAGACGACGAAGAGATTCAGGAGACCACGTGCCCACCGTCGAACTCACCAAGGACAACTTCGCCGAGACGCTGAAGGACAACGACTTCGTCCTCATCGACTTCTGGGCGGACTGGTGCGGGCCCTGCCGTCAGTTCGCTCCCGTCTTCGAGAAGTCCGCGGAGCAGCACACCGACATCGTGCACGCCAAGGTGGACACGGAGGCGCAGCGCGAGCTCGCCTTCGAGTTCAAGATCCAGTCCATCCCGACGCTGATGATCGTGCGCGACCGCACCGTCATCTACAACGAGCCGGGCGCCCTGCCCTCCGAGGCCCTGGAGAGCCTGATCACCCAGGCCAAGGAGCTGGACATGGACGAGGTGCGCAGCAAGCTCGCCGAGCAGGGGGACGAGGCCAAGGAGCAGAGCTAGGGACACGACCTGGCTCCTGGGCCGTGCGCGACGGACGAGTCCGCCACGGCCGCCCGGGCCGCGGCCGCCCGAGCCGCGACCGAACGCCCCGGTGGGCGCACACGTGCTTCCACCGGGGCGCCGTCGTGTCCGGGGCCGGGCATGCCCTCACCAGTGGCGGGAGCGCGCCCGCCCGGGGCCGGGGCCGCGTGGCCGGGTCCGGACGGGGACCTGACGGCCGGGAACCGTTCTGCTTCACTTGGGCGCATGCCTTCCCCTCCCCCGGGCCACGGAGCCTCCCACGGCCCTCGCCACCCGCACCGGCCTCCTCAGCCTCCGCCCCGGGGCCCCCTGCCGCCAGAGGGTCACCAAGGCCCCCAGGGCGGCTACACGACCCAGAGCCCGGCCGCGCCCCAGGGGCCGCCTCCGCCGCCCGCGTGGATCGACATGGGCCAGGGCCGGCGCACGCTCTGGGGCTGCGGAGCGGTCCTGCCGATCCTCGCGCTCGTGTGCGCGCTGGGCATCGTCGGCAGCGGGGAGTTCAGCGCCGACGGTGAGGCCTTCGGGATGCTGGTGGTCCTCCTCGTCGCCGCCCTCGGGCTCAGCGCCCTGCTCCTGCGGCACATGCCGCGCGTCCTGGCCGAGCAGGGCGTCTCGGTGGACGCGACCGGGGTGGGGCTGGTCCAGCGCCCCAAGTGGTGGTTCAGGGGACGCTCCCTGACCCTGCCGTGGCACGAGATCGTGAGCGTGACCGCCAGGGCGGTCGGCGACCGGTCCGAGTCCGGGCCCTCGCCCACGAGCGTCTCCTTCCACCTCCGGCACGCGCCGCCCAAGGACATGACGCCGACGTGGGCCGTCCATGTCGACGCGGCGACGCAGCACGTCCACGCCACCGTCGCCAGCCCCCACCCGCAGATCACGGTCATCCCGGACGCGAGCCGGCGGGAGGGCCTGGTCGGCGCGGTGGGGGGCCACCGCCCCGATCTGCTCAGCGGGCAGGTGCAGGTCGCCCCCGTCGGCGCTCCCGTGCGAGGCCGCGGTGCAGGCGGGCCCTACGGCCCGGCGGGCGCGGCCGGGCCGTCCCGGGTCGGCGCCGAGGGCACCGTGAGCATGCGCGGATGGCGGATCTTCCAGTGGATCCTCTACCTCATCGTCGTCGGCAGCGGCCTCCTGCCCTTCACGGTCGTCGCCTACCAGGTACTGCGCCCGGAGGTCCTCCGCGGCGAGCTCTCGGCCGCCGGACTCCTGCCCCTCGCCCCCGCGCTCGTCCCGATCCTGATCGGCGCCGTGGCCCTTCCGGTCCTCATCGTCTACCTGCCGCAGTACTGGGCGAAGCAGGGAGTGACGATCGACCGCTTCGGGATCAGCGTGGTCACCGAACCCCTGTGGTGGTCGGGCGGCCACCGGGCCCACGTCCCCTGGGCGGACGTCCACCACATCGCCGTGGGCAGCCGGGGCAGCGGACGGTCCCACCGGGTCATGGCCGAGGTGCACCTGCACCACGTCGACCGCGAACTGCGCCTGCCCATGTGGGCCGCCCTGGCGATGGGCGGCGAGTCCACGTGGGGCGTGACCGCGACCCGGCCCGTCCTCCTGATCGACCCGCGGTCCCAGGGCCCGGCCGCGGACCTGCTGTCCATGCTGCGGGCCGCGCGCGGGGACCTGTTCGAGGACGCCCGCCCCGAGCGCAACCGGCCCCAGGGCGCCGCGCCGGGCACACCGCCCGCGCGGTACGCGGGTCAGGCGTACCGCGTCCCCCTCACCCCGTACTGGAGGAGTCTGCGCGCCCGCCGGGGCTGGATCTGGGCCCTGGGCTTCGGCGCCTGCGCCTACATGCTGTCGGCGATCGCCTTCATGGGCGCGATGGAGGTGGAGCGCAACCTGGAGCGGCAGGAGTACGGGGCCTTCTTCCCGCCCTGTTCTGGCTCGTCGTGGTCGGCCTCCTCCTGGTCTGGTCGGTCCGCGCGGCACCGCGCTGCCTCACCCACCAGGGTGTGGCCGTGGACGAGGCCGGCATCACGCTGACGCAGGACCCGATGCTGTGGTTCGAGGGCCGGACGGCGTTCCTGCCCTGGCACGACGTCTACCTGGTCCGGCCGGAGAAGGTACGGTCCGGCAAGAGCACCGACCACGTCGTCCGGGTCTTCCTGAACCGGCCCGACCTGCTCAACCACGTGCCGACCTGGTGCCGGCTCGATCCGCGGGAGATGGGCGTCGCCCCGGCGAGCGCCCTCCAGCCGCTCACGATGGTGACGATCAAACCCGGCACCCGGCCGCAGGGCGACCTGGTGCGGGCCTTCGGACGGACCCGGCCCGACCTGATGCCCGCGGTTTGAGCCCCGTCACGAGGGGGGCGTGCCGGGTCGCCCGGACACGCCCCCACCATGGGACGTTCCGCCTCCGTCACCTGGGTACATGACGAAACCAGGACGAATCACGCGTGTGGCACATCCGAGTTCACCGCCCACGTTCATCCGGGCCACGAGGTTCGTTCACCTCCCCTTCATTCGGGCATATTTGCATGGGTTCGACCGCGCTCCGCGGGTGACGCCCATCGGCGACCGCACCAGCACCGTCCGACCCGGAAGTGGCCCCATGTCTGTCAGCAACACCGCCTCTCCCCGCGACACCGCGTCCGGCCGTGGCACCGCCCCCGACACGATCCGCTACAACCGCGAGGTGCCGGGTCTGGACAACCCCGTCTTCGACATCTCCGACCTGTCGATCTACTACGGCGACAACAAGGCCGTGCGCGACGTCGAGATGAAGGTCGGCCCGCGCCAGATCACCGCGATGATCGGCCCGTCCGGCTGCGGGAAGAGCACCGTTCTGCGCACGCTCAACCGGATGAACGACCTCATTCCCGGCGCCCGGATCGAGGGCAAGGTCCAGTACCACGGCGAGGACCTCTACGCCGCCGAGGTGGACCCGATCGAGGTCCGCCGCCGGATCGGCATGGTCTTCCAGAAGCCGAACCCCTTCCCCAAGTCCATCTACGACAACATCGCCTACGGCCCGCGCATCAACGGGATGCGCGGCAACATGGACGACCTGGTCGAGGAGACGCTCACCAAGGCCGCCCTGTGGGACGAGGTCAAGGACAAGCTCAAGGACAGCGCGTTCGCCCTCTCCGGCGGCCAGCAGCAGCGCCTGTGCATCGCCCGCACGATCGCGGTGAACCCCGAGGTGATCCTGATGGACGAGCCGTGCTCCGCGCTCGACCCCATCGCGACCCTCAAGATCGAGGACCTGATGTACGAGCTCGCCGACGAGTTCACCATCGTCATCGTCACCCACAACATGCAGCAGGCGGCGCGCGTGTCCGACCGGACCGCGTTCTTCACCGCGGGTGTGGACGACGCCGGCGCCCGCTACGGCAGCCTGGTGGAGTTCGACGAGACGGCGACGATCTTCAGCAAGCCGGCCGACCAGCGCACGGAGGACTACATCTCGGGCCGCTTCGGCTGAGCCGTTCGTCGGACTCCCCCTCCCGCCCTCTCGACGAAGTGGACCGCCATGCCAGCGCTCACCTCCTCCGCCTCCGTCCCGCAGCCCGCAGGCTCACCGGACGGCGAGGAGCGGATGGAGCGGGCGCCGCGCGTGGAGCGCGCCGACGGTCCGCTCCGTGTCCTCCTGGTGGAGCCCGAGTCGGAGCAGTCACACCAGCTGGTGCTGTCACTGAGCGGCCACGACGTGGACATCACCGTGTGCGTGGACGGCGCCGAGGCACTGCTGCGGGTGGGCCAGCTGAGACCGGACACGCTCGTCACCAGCGCGGCCCCGCCCGAGGTGGACCTGGAGACGCTGGTACGGGTGACACGGCGGGCCACCGACATCCCGATCCTCATCGGGGTGGGCCCCGGCGACTCCCAGCGCGCGGTCCGCGCGCTGGCCGTCGGCGCCACGGCCTGCGTGAGCCGCCCGTACCGGATTCCCGAGCTCGCGGCGCTGCTGCGCGGTTCGCTGCCCGGCGGCGACGGCCACCACACCGAGGGCGGTGGTGGAACGCCGCTCGCACTGCGCTCCGGGGCGCTGGAGCTCGACGCGCTGGGACACCGGCTGTTCGTGGACGGCTCGCCGGTCAACCTCGCCCTGCGGGAGTTCGGGATCATGGACTTCCTGCTCCGCAACAACGGGCGGGTGGTGAGCCGGGAGGAGTTGTGGACCGAGGTCTGGCACAAGCCGCTGCCTCCGGTGAACAACACGATCGCGGTGCACATCCGGCGCCTGCGGCACAAACTCGGTGATTCCGAGGCACAACCGCGGTTCATCCACACGGTGCGCGGTATCGGTTACCGGTTGGACACCGGAAACGGCGGCTGACCTCATGCGGGGGTCCATGAATTGATGTCCAGGGTCGCACGGCGAGTGCCGTGTGGCCCATTGTTCATGTTGGCGTCATTATTTCCGGAATGCCCACGGCATGGTGAACTGATCGCGAATCGACAATGTCACCGGGGTCGCGGAAACCCGACCCCTGACGGGCTTACACAGTGTCACAGCCACACATCATGACGAAGAGTGACGACCGACTACTCAAACGACACACGCCCACGTTATCAAATGGTTACCGCGATTCACCCTCCATTCACCCCGCTTCCACTGATTCGCCTTCATTTCGATGACACCGCGACTTTCTGCGCGCATACCGTCGTTTCACGTCAGCCCGACAGTGGTGATTCAACGAGGAGAACTTCGACATGCGCAACGGGCGTTCCAAGCTCGCCGTTCTGGCGGCCATCCCCCTGCTCGCGGCGGCGTGCAGCAGCGGCGGCGGCGACGCCGGCACCGACGAGGCCTCCGGTGACCTCTCCGGCACCCTGACCGGCGCCGGCGCCAGCTTCCCCGACCCCCTCTTCCAGGACTGGATCTACACCTACAACGAAGTCCAGCCGGGCGTCGAGGTCAACTACCAGAGCGTCGGCTCCGGTGCCGGCGTCGAGCAGTTCCTCGAGGAGACGGTCGACTTCGGTTCCTCCGAAGAGCCCCTGACCGAGGAGGAGCTGCAGACCGCGCTCGACACCCGTGGCTGCGAGGCCGTGCAGTTCCCGGTCGTGTTCGGCTCCGTGGTCGTCGCCTTCGACAACCCCGACCTGGACGGCCTGGTCCTGGACGCCGAGGCCGTGGCCGGCATCTTCGCCGGCCGGATCACCTCCTTCGACGACCCGGCGATCGCCGACCTCAACCCCGACATGGACCTGCCCGACGACGAGATCGTCCCGGTGCACCGCTCGGACGGCTCGGGCACCACCAAGGTCTTCACGCACTACCTGTCCACCGAGGTCGACTGGTGGGCCGAGGAGTTCGGCGCGGACAAGGAGATCCAGTGGGCTGACGGCCTGGTCGGCGGCCAGCAGAACGACGGCGTGGCCCAGGGCATCACCCAGAACCCGGGCGGCGTGGGCTACGTCAACCAGTCCTTCGCGATGGAGGCCGGCCTGTCCACCGCCTCGATCGTCAACGAGGACGGCAACCCGATCGAGCCGACCCTGGAGGCCACCACCATCGCCTCCGAGGAGGCCGAGATCCCGGAGAACTTCCAGTTCACCATCGACAACATCGGCGGTGAGGGCTACCCGATCGCGGGCAGCAACTTCATCTTCACCTACACCTGTGGCTACGACTCCGCCACGGCCGACATGATCACCGACTTCTGGACCTGGGCGATGACCGACGAGGCCGCCGACGACCTGGCCCTGGAGCTCGGCTACGCCCCGCTGGGCGACAGCCTCAAGGAGCGCGTGCTCGAGACCGTCGAGCTGACCAACGCCGAGAGCGGCGGCCTCCCGGGCGACCCGGGTTCCGCGGCCGAGGGCGACGCCGGAGCCGAGGACGAGGAGGCCGAGGGCGACGCCGCCGAGGCCACCGACGCCGAGGCCACGGACGCCGAGGCGACCGACTCCGAGGAGTAACACCTCCGGGCGGTCGGGCCGACACGCGGCCCGACCGCCTCCCTTCCGCCGCCCCGGAGTGACGGGGCGGCACTGGTCTGCACTCCCCCCGAAGCCACAGAGGAGAAGCCCATGTCCACCGAGGCCCCCGAGACGCCTCCAGCACGTGAGGACTCACGGCGGGGGACGCTGACGTCCAGCAGAGGACGTCTGGCCGACCCGATCTTCAAGTGGGTCGTCACCGCCTGCGGCACCCTCGTACTGGTCATTCTCGCCCTGATGGTGCTCCGGACCGTCTCCGAGGCCTGGCCGGTCTTCGTCAAGGAGGGCTTCTTCGGCTTCCTGATCGGTGACGAGTGGGACGCGGGCAGCTCGCGTGACGAGATCACCGGCACCTACGGGGCCTGGCCGTTCATCTACGGCACCCTGGTCACGGCCGTCATCGCCCTCGCCATCGCGCTGCCGCTGGCGATCATGGTCGCCGTGTACCTCACCCACCTGGCGCCGCGCCGCCTGGCCAAGCCGCTCTCCTACACGGTGGAGCTGCTCGCCGCGGTGCCCAGCGTCATCTTCGGCCTCTGGGGCCTGCACTGGTTCCTGCCGAACGTGCTCCGCCCCTTCTTCGAGTTCCTCGAAGGCACACTGGGCTGGTTCTTCCTGTTCGAGGGCCCGGTCCGCGGCGTCGGCTACCTGCCCGCCGGGATCGTCCTGGCCATCATGATCCTGCCGATCATGACCGCGATCATCCGCGAGGTGGTCGCCGTCCAGCCCCTCGAACAGCAGATGGCCGCCTACGCCCTGGGCTCCACCCGGTGGGAGGTCGTCTCGAAGGTGGTCCTGCCCTCCAGCTTCTCCGGGATCGTGGCCGCCACCATGCTGGGGCTGGGCCGCGCGCTGGGCGAGACCATCGCCGTGCTGATGCTGATCGGCGGTTCCCAGTCCTGGGGCGCCAGCCTGTTCGGCACGGGCAGCAGCATGGCCTCGCACATCGCCGCGACCTTCGGCGAGGCCTCCCCGGAGGGCCGGACCGGGCTGATGGCGATCGGTGTCGCCCTGTTCCTGGTCACGATGATCGTCAACATCCTCGCCCGGGTGATCGTGTGGCGCCTGGGTCAGCACACGGGAGACGCCGCCGTATGAGCACCACGACCACCACTCCTCCGACGCCGTCCGCCCCCTCCGGACACACGCCGCTCAGCGTGCGCAGCCGGGGCGCCGGCACGCGCCGCGCCAAGGACCGCGTGGCCTCGGTCGTCCTGACCGCCGCCATGGTCCTCGCGATGATCCCGCTGGTCCTCATCATCTTCGAGGTGACCCGGCGCGGCATCGGAGTCGTCGACCTGGACTTCCTCACGCAGAGGGAGCCCCCGCCCCGCCGTGAGGGCGGCGGCTACGCGGCCGGCTTCGTCGGCACGCTCTACATCATGGCGCTGGCCGTCCTGATGTCGATCCCGTTCGGCATCGCCACGGCCGTGTACATCGTGGAGTACGGGCCGAACCGGCTGACCGCGGTGATCCGCTTCTTCACCGACGTCATGACGGGCATCCCGTCGATCTTCGTGGGTCTGTTCGTCTACGGCCTGCTCGTGGTCGGCTGGGGCGGCCTGGGCTTCGGTACCTTCGTCGGCGCCGTGGCGATCGCCGTGATGATGCTGCCGATCGTGACCAGGTCGGCGGAGGAGATGCTCCGCCTCGTCCCGCAGGAGATCCGCAACGCCAGCTACGGCCTGGGGGCCCGCAAGTGGCAGACGATCGTGCACACGGTGCTGCCCGCCGCCGGTCCCGGCCTGGCCACCGGTTCGATGCTCGCGGTCGCGCGCGGTATCGGTGAGACGGCGCCGCTGATGCTCACCGCGTTCGGTTCGGGCCTCATCGTGACCGCGTTCCAGGGCAGCGCCCAGGGCGCCGTGCCCCTGCAGCTGTACCGGGGCGCGTCCCAGCCGTTCGAGGCCGGGATCGACCGCGCCTGGGGCGCGGCACTGTGCTTGTTCGCCCTGGTGCTGCTGTTCACCGTGGTCGCCCGCTGGATCGGTTCCCGGGGAGCCGCGCGCACCAGCTGACCGCCCGCTCCGACCGCACGGGGCCGTGGGCCGGGACTTCCCGGCGCGCGGCCCCGTCGCCGTCCCCGGTCCTGTCTTCCGTGCCCGGAGCCTTCGCCGATAGCCTGGCGCGATCCGAGCCCTCGAACCCCTGGAAAGTGTGGCCCCCATGACGGAGACCTCCCAGTACGCCGCCACGTTCTCCCTCGTCGACGCCGACGGCGACGGGCGCATCTCGGCCAGTGAGCTGGCCGAGCTCATCCGCAGGCTCGGGGACGAGTGCACCGAGGAGCGGGCCGCGGAGGTCGTCGCGGCGATGGACGGCGACCACGACGACCTGATCTCGCTGGCGGAGTTCGCCGACTACATGTCCCGGAACCAGGTCTGACCGGACCTCACCTCCGCCACCGCCAGGCGAGCTCCTCCCCGGTCGGCGGCGGCCCGGGGAGGGCGCCCTGGCCGTCGTCCCCCCGGTCCGCGCCATCGCCGCCGTCGCCGTGGTCGTCCTGGCGGTCGCCACCGGCCGGGCCGCGCTCGGCACCGTCGCCGCGTGCCGCGGTGTCCATGCCCCGCACGAGCAGCGCCAGATGGCGCCTGCGCAGCTGCCGCGTGCGCCCGGCGTCGGGCAGCCGGATGGCGGCGCACCCCTCCAGGACGAGCGTGAGGTCGTCGGGGACGACGTCTGCGCGCAGCCGCCCGCACTCCCACGCCCGCTCCACGAGCCGGGCGCCCAGTTCCGCCGCTCTGAGCGAGTCCTCGTACATCTCCTCGGTCGGGGTGAACGACCCGGCCAGGTGGACGGTGAGCGAGTGCACGTCGGCGTCCACCACCCGGCCCAGGAACGCGGTGAGCGCCCGCCAGGGATCCGGGTCGGCCAGCGCCTCCTCGGCCTCGCCGACGAAGCGGAGCAGGCCGTCGTGGCAGAGCCTGCGCAGGAGTTCCTCCTTGCCCGCGTAGCGCCGGTAGAGGGCGCTCATCCCGACGCCCGCGCGGGCGGCCACGGCCGAGACCGGCGCCTTGGGATCGTCGATGAAGACCGCGCGGGCCGCCTCCAGGATCGTCTCGTCGTTGCGTGCCGCCTGGCCCCGGCGCCCGGAGAGCCCGGCGCCGGCGGAATCCTCGTTCTTCTTCGCCATGCTCCGACCCTAACACTGGAACGGATCATTCCGTTCTGCTACAGTGAAGGGGAACGAAGCATTCCGTTCCAGGAAGGGAACAGCCATGGGCACCCACGAGATCCTCCCCGCCCGCATCGACATCCCGCAGGCCCGGCTGGACGACCTCGCCGACCGCCTGCGCCGTACCCGCCGCCCCGACGCGCTGCCGGACGCCGGAGCCGACTACGGCGTGCCCGAGGACCGTGTCGAGCGCCTGCGCGCCCACTGGCTGGAGAAGTTCGACTGGCGCGCCCTGGAGGCGCGGCTGAACACCTACCCGCAGTTCACGACGGAGATCGACGGCGCGAACATCCACTTCCTGCACGTGCGGTCCTCGCGGGAGGACGCCACGCCGCTGGTCGTCACGCACGGCTGGCCCGGTTCCGTGCTGGAGTACCTGGACGCGATCGACGCCCTGACCGAGCCGGAGTCGCCCGAGGACCCGGCCTTCCACGTGGTGCTGCCCTCGATGCCCGGCTTCGGCTTCTCCGGCCCCACCCGCGACCGGGGCTGGGACACCGTGCGCACGGCGCGTGCGTGGGTGGAGCTGATGGCGCGCCTGGGTTACGACTCCTACGGCGCGATGGGCAACGACGGCGGCTCGATGGTCTCGCCGGAGGTGGGCCGGCTCGCGCCCGACCACGTGGTCGGGGTGCACGTCACCCAGCTGTTCTCGTTCCCCTCGGGCGACCCGGCCGAGTTCGCGAACCTGACCGAGGAGGACCAGGCGGCCCTCGCGCACCTGCAGTGGTTCTACGAGAACAAGTTCTCCTTCAACCAGGTGCACAGCCAGCAGCCGCTGACCCTGGCCTACGCGCTGGCGGACTCCCCCGCCGGACTGCTGGCGTGGAACAGCCAGCTGATGGACGACGACCTGGACGACGAGTTCGTGGTCGCCAACGCGGCGGTGTACTGGCTGACCGGGACGGCGGCGTCCTCGATCCGCTTCTACTACGAGAACGCCCACGCCGAGCCGGGTGACACCGGGCCGACGACCGTCCCGACGGCGCTGGCGATGTTCGAGGGCGACTTCCGGTCCATCCGCGCCTTCGCCGAGCGCGACCACGGGAACATCGTCCGCTGGAACTCCTACGGGGAGGGCGGCCACTACGCCGCCCACTCCGCCACCGACACCCTCGTCCGCGACGTTCGCCAGTTCTACGGCGAGCTGTAGGGACACGCGAAGCGGGGCCGTGCGGGCGCTTCGCCGCACGGCCCCAGTAGCCTGGTCCCCGACCACGCCCCGCACACCTGAGACGTAGGCAGATGCCCGACACCACCGAGTACGAAGCGACCTTCGCGTTCGTCGACGCCGACAGCGACGGCCTCATCTCCGCGCAGGAGTACGCCGACCTCATGCACCGTCTGGGCGACACGTGCACCGAGGCCCAGGCACTGGCCGCGATCGAGGCCATGGACCAGGACGGCGACGGCCTGGTCACCCTGGACGAGTTCATCGGGTACATGTCCGACCACGAGGCCTGACCCCTCGCGGACCCGCCCTAGGGCGTGTTCGGTGGATACTCACCCTGCTGCGGGTCGCCCCAGCGGCACTCTCGCGGCGTTCTCATCAGTCGACAGCCAGACCAGGCTGACTCCTTCTTCGGCCTTGCGATAGCACCACTGGATGCGCCGCTCGCAACGGGCGGCACCCACCGAACACGCCCTAGGACCGCGGTGCGCTCGCGAGGTAGACCGTGTCCGGTACGCCCCGGGCGACGGGGACCTCGATCACGCGCACGGACGCGAACCGGGCGGTGAGCGCCGCCTCGAAGCTGGGCACCGCGTTGGCGCTCCAGAAGGACAGCAGCCCGCCGGGGGTGAGCAGGCGGGCCAACCGGTCGAGTCCGGCGGCCTCGTAGAGCCGGCCGTTGCCCTCGATCACGGTCCAGTCGGGACCGTTGTCGGTGTCCAGGCAGATGAGGTCGTAGCGGGCGGGGTCCGCCGCGGCGGCGGCCCTCTCCAGCCACGCGACGATGTCGGCGTTGTGGACCCGGCACCGGGGGTCACGGTGGACGTACTCGGCCGCCTCGCCCAGTTCGCCGTCGTGCCAGGCGATCACCTGGGGTTCCAGCTCCACCACGTCCACGCGCGCGACCCGGGGGTGGTCCAGCGCCTCACGGGCGGTGAAGCCGACGCCGAGCCCGCCCACCAGGACGCTCGCCCGCGATCGGCCGGCGGGCAGGGCCGCCAGGCCGACCCGCACCATCTCCCGCTCGGAGGTGCCGTCGCGGGTGTCCATGAGGAACAGGCCGTTGGAGTAGATCTCGTAGTGCGCGCCCACGCGCTTGAGAACCAGGTCACCGCCGGTCTCCCCCGTGACCCGGGCCAGGGTGGCGGTCTCGCCCTCGGGGGCCGTGTACCGCGCGTCGAGCGCGGTGTCTCGCTGCTCCATCCCCACATTGTGCCCGTCCGCGGCCGCTCCGCGGGCCTGCTGCGCGCGGCACCGCCATTACCGGCGAGTAGGTTGAGTCGACCGTCACACGAGGAGGACCCGATGTTCCGTTCGATTCCCGTCCCGGCCCCGGTCCGCACGGCCGCTCCACTCGCCCTCGGCGGGCTCTTCCTGGGAGCGGGCCTGCTGCACTTCCTGGCACCGAAGCCGTTCGAGGCGATCATGCCGCGGGCGCTGCCCGCCCCACGCGCCTGGGTCTACGGCAGCGGCGCGGTCGAACTGGCCTGCGGCGCCGGCCTGCTCACCCGACGGCGGTGGGCCGGCCCCGCGAGCGCGGCACTGTTGCTGGCCGTCTGGCCGGCCAACGTCCAGATGGCCCTCGACGCGGGATCGGGGCGCCTGCCGTCGGCGGCCGACCACCCCGTGGTCGCCTGGGGCCGGGTGCCGCTCCAGATCCCGCTGATCTGGGCCGCGCTCCAGTCGCGCCCCTCCAAGGGCGAGGAATAGAGCCGCGGTCGCCGACACTGTGACCCACCACACATCCGGAGCCATGGCCCAACTTTACCTTCCGGAAGGTAAAGTTGGGCCATGGCACGCAGCACGAGGACACGGATCCTGGACGGCGCACTCGACCTGCTCCGGGCCGAAGGGGGCGGGAGCGTCACCCTGGACGCCGCCGCCAGGCAGGCGGGGCTGACCAAGCCCGGGCTGATGTACCACTTCCCGACCAAGGAGGCCCTGAAGCTCGGCATCGTCGACCACGTCGCCGCCCGGTGGGAGGAGATGCTGCTCGACCGCCTGGGCGGACCGCTCGAAGGCACCTCGCCGCACCAGCGCACGCGCGCCTACGTGGAGGTCGCGCTGACCGCCCCGTTCGACCGCGCCGACTACGCGGTCTGCACCGACGCGCTGTACCGCGACGCCTTCCACCAGATGTGGGAGCGCCGCTTCGAGCCCTGGCTGCTCCTGCCCGACGACCTGCCGGCCCGGGACCGCGCCAGGCTCACCGCCGCGCGACTCCTGGCGGACGGCTACTGGACGGCCGCCGCCACCGACGTCTTCCCCGTCCTGGAACGCGACCGCGCGGAGCTGGTCGCGATCACCGACGACCTGCTGAGAGACGAGAGCCCATGAAGCAGTGGCTGTCCCTGCTGGCCGCGATCCTCCTGGAGGTCACCGCGACCCTCTCCCTGCGCGCCGCGCTCGACCACCCCGCCTGGTTCGCCGTGGTCGCCCTCGGCTACCTCGGCGCGTTCGTCGCGCTCTCCCACGTCCTGCGCCTGGGGATGGGCGTCGGCGTCGCCTACGGCGTGTGGGCCGCGACCGGCGTCGCTCTCACCGCCGTCCTGGCCACGTTCCTCTTCGGCGACCCCCTGACCGCGTCCATGGGCCTGGGCATCGCCCTGGTCATCGGCGGCGTGCTGTGCGTGGAACTCGGCTCCCAGGCCGCGCACGCCGCCGCGCCCGAGCAGGAAGGGACGAACGCATGACCTGGCTCTTCATCTCCGGGGCGGTGATCACCGAGGTCGGCGGCACGCTGTCGCTGCGGATGGCCTCCCAGGAGAACGCGAACAAGTGGTGGTTCGCGGCCGTGGCCGCCGGCTACCTGGCCGCGTTCGGCATGCTCACCCTGGCCCTGGCCGGCGGCATGACGGTCGGCGTCGCCTACGGGATCTGGGCCGCCTCGGGCGTCGCGCTCACGGCGCTCGCCTCCCGCGTGCTCTTCGACGAGCCCCTCACCAAGGTCATGGTGCTGGGCATCGGCCTGATCATCGCCGGCGTCCTGCTCATCGAGCTGGGTTCGGGACACTGACCGCGTCTTGACACGCCGTCGGGCCCCGCGCGGCGCGCGGGGCCCGACGGCGGCGGGTGCGCCCGGCCGTCAGAGGCGGCAGGCGTAGATGTCGGTGACCAGGATGGCGCGGGCCCCGAGCTCCCAGAGGTCGTCCATGATGCGCTGGGCGTCCTTGCGCGGCACCATCGACCGGACCGCGACCCAGCCCTCGCGGTGCAGCGGCGAGACCGTCGGCCCCTCCATGCCCGGGGTGAGGTCGACCGCCGCCTCCAGGCGCTCGGCGTGCACGTCGTAGTCCATCATCACGTAGTCGCGGGCGACCAGGACGCCGCGCAGCCGCCGCAGCAGCTGCTCGATCTTGGGGTCGTCCCCGGCGTCGCTGGGGCGGATCACGACGGCCTCGGAGACCAGGATCGGTTCGCCGAAGGTGTCCATGCCCGCCTGGCGCAGGGTGGTGCCGGTGGACACGACGTCGGCGACCGCGTCGGCCACGCCGAGCTGCACCGAGCTCTCCACGGCGCCGTCCAGGTGGATGACCCGCGCGTCGACGCCCCTCTCCTGCAGGTAGGAGCGCAGGAGTCCGTCGAAGGACGTCGCGATGCGCTTGCCGTTGAGGTCGGAGACCTTCATGTCCGCGCCGCCCGGCGCGGCGAAGCGGAACGTGGACCCGCCGAAGCCGAGGGCGAGGACCTCGTCGACCGGCGCGCCGGAGTCCAGCAGCATGTCGCGGCCGGTGATCCCGGCCTGGAGGATGCCCTCGCCGACGTAGACGGCGATGTCCTTGGGGCGCAGGAAGAAGAACTCGGTCTCGTTGTCGGGGTCGATCATGACGAGGTCGCGGCTGCTCTTGCGCTGCCGGTACCCGGCCTCGCGCAGCATCTCGACCGCGGGTTCGGAGAGCTGGCCCTTGTTGGGCACGGCGATTCTCAACAGGTCGGACATAGGGGTGGCCTTCCTTCGTGGTCTCTGCGGTTCGGGGACGTCCGGTGGGCCGGCCCGCGCCGGTGGTGGCGCGGCGGCCTAGAGATGCTTGTAGACGTCCTCGAGGCGCAGGCCGCGGGCCAGCATCAGGACCTGGAGGTGGTAGAGGAGCTGCGAGATCTCTTCGGCCGCGTTCTCGTCCGACTCGTACTCGGCGGCCATCCAGACCTCTGCGGCCTCCTCGACGACCTTCTTGCCGATGGCATGGACGCCGGCGTCGAGTTGGGCGACGGTCCCGGACCCCTCGGGGCGGGAGCGCGCCTTCTCGGACAGCTCGGCGAACAGCTCTTCGAAGGTCTTCATGGTGTCTTTCCTCGACCGACAGTGCGCTACCAGGGTAGGCGCTGCGCGGAGCCGGCGCCGCACCCGGGGACGGATGTCTCACCATGTGGGAGGGGTGGTCAGGCCATCCGCCGGGCGAGGACCCTGACCAGGCTGCGGGGCAGCACCTTGAGCAGGCCGTCCGCCGTCTTGTACTGCCCGCCCGGAACCACCTGGGAGCGGCCCGCGGACCACGCCCGCAGGGTCTCGCGCACGATCTGCTCCTTGGGAACGAACGCGAACTCCGGCAGTCCCTGCTCCTGCACCCGGCGCGTCATGTCCGTGCGCACGAACCCGGGCAGGACCACGGTGACGTGGACGCCCTTCCGCCGGACCTCGGCGGCCACGCTCTCGCTCCACAGGGTGACGAACTTCTTACCGCCGCCGTAGACCGATCCGCCGGGGTTGGCCGCGGGCTCCCCGGCCAGCGACGACACGTTGACCACGCCCAGCCGCGCGGTCTCACCCGCTTCGCGCCGGGCGATCTGGACCGGCAGGACGGCGCGGGCCAGCTGAAGGACGGCGCGCACGTTGAGGTCGATCATGGCGTCGATGTCCTCGGGGTCCTGCTCGGCGAAGGCGCCGCCGTCCCCGCGCCCGGCGTTGTTGACGAGCAGGTCGATGGGCGCGGCCCCGTCCGTGCCGTCCCGCCGCAGGCGCGCGGCGACCGCGTCGACCCCCTCGCGCGTACCGAGGTCGGCGGACAGCGTCTCCACGTCGGTGCCGTAGCGCTCACCGATCTCCCCGGCCAGCGCGTGCAGGGCGTCCTCGCGCCGCGCGACCACCACCAGGCCGTAGCCGCGCTGGGCCAGGCGGCGGGCGAACTCCTCACCGATCCCGCTGGAGGCACCGGTGACCAGCGCGGTCCTGGGGGCGGAGGAGTCCTGCGAGGAGTCCTGCGGGGTGCTCTGCGCTGCGCTCATGGGCCAAGCGTAGGCCGTACCGGCCGACTGGCCCGTGGGGACCGCGCCGACCCGGCCCCGCGCACGCGCCGTGGCGCGTCGCACACCGCCCCCGACCTGGGCACGGGGCACGACCAGGGAAGGAAACGCCGCGGTGACTCCCCCTGGCGGCCGCCACGCGCTAGCGTGCCTGTATGTCCGAGACCCAGAGCCCCGCCGGACCGTTTTCCGCCCTCAGACTCGACGAGCGCCTGCGTGACACCAGGTTGTTCTTCAGCCAGGCGCTGCGGACCTTCCACGCGACCGGTTCCATCGTGCCGAGCAGCCGGGCGCTGGCCGACGCGCTGGCCGAGTTCGTCCGCGAGCGCCCCGACCCCGCACAGCCACTGCGCATCCTGGAGGCCGGCGCCGGAACCGGCGCGATCAGCCGCGGGATCGCCGCCGCCATGATCCCGGGCGACAGCGTCGACCTGGTCGAGGCCAATCCCGAGTTCGCCGCCCACCTGGAGGGGCTGCTCACCACCGATCCCGAGCTGTCGCGGATCGCCGACAGCGCCCGGGTCCACGCCAAGCTCGTCAACGAGATGGGCCCGGACCGCCGCTACGACGCGATCGTCTCCGGGCTGCCCTTCGCCAACTTCACCGCCGACGAGGTCAGGGAGATCCTCGACTACTACTTCGAGGTCCTCGAACCCGGCGGCACCCTGTCCTTCTACGGCTACCTGTACACCAAGGAGGTCAAGGCGGTCATCGCCCGGCGCGAGGACTACCTCCGCCAGGCGCGGACCAGTTGGGTGGTCCAGGACTGGATCGACCGCTACGGCATCCGCACCGACACGGTGTTCGCCAACCTCCCGCCCGCGTGGGTGCACCACCTGCGCAAGCCGGTCTGACCCTCGGGGCCCGCCCCGCGGCGGGTCCCGCCTACTCCGGCCCGGCCCCAGGAGCCCGACCGCGCTCCCGAAGGCGTGCCCGAGCGTGTGCCACGGCACGTCGCCGACGCCCGGGGCGGAGGGAGGGGGTCGGGAGCAGGGGGCGATCATCACGAAGTCCTTACCCATCGGGGGTTCCCGTCGAAGGGGACCGTACCGGTCGGCACCCGAATTCCCCCCTACGAGTGACTTGCATCACACGCATTCGGCGACCCGGAGAGCGCAGGTCGCGGGTAGTCTCGCGTTGACTTCCTGTGGACTGGAGTTTTGCCTCGGCGACCGGTAGGCCCGGTTTGTCGACATCCGCGCTAAAAACTCCCCATATCTGTCCAAGGTCCTCGGAAGCACATCCCGCGCCACAAGCCCTGGGTCTACGTTGTGCACACCCGTGAGGTGTGAACCACCCGTATGCGCGCGGAGTCCTAACTCTCATCGATTTCCCCAGGTCACCTTGGACCGACGGAGGAGGCAACGTGACGCTCACCCACGCGGTCGAGGCGAGCCCGGCGGCAGCGCCGGAGACGTCCGGCACGGCTCCCGAAGCCCTGCCACTGGACGTGCGCCGACGCGTGTCGGCGTTGGCCCGCTCCTCCAACCTCCTCGTCACCTGTGACTACGACGGCGCCCTGGCCCCCACGGACGCCTCCGCCTCGCGGCCCCTCCCCCAGGCGGTCCGCGCCCTGCGCGACCTGGCCGACCTGCCCGGCACCACCTGCGCCGTCATCTCCGCCCGCCCCCTGGCCGACCTGGCGACCCTGTCGCGCCTGCCCGCCGAGATCCACCTCATCGGCTCCCACGGCACCGACTACGACACCACCCTGGACCGCCCCCTCCAGGCCGCCGACAAGGCCACCGCGCTGGAGCAGCTCCGCGACCAGGTCGAGGCGACCGCCACGTGCTACCTCGGCGGCGGCCACGGCGAGGAACCGGTCTTCCTGCGCCTGAACGGCCCCGACACCGGCATCCGTGTCGGGAGCGAGCCCACGGTGGCCGCCCACCGCGTCGCGGACACCCCCGCCGCCGCCCAGCTCCTCACCGCCCTGGCCGCCGAGCGCCGCGCCTGGGTCTTCGGGGAACGCCCCACCCCGATCGAACGCATGAGCCTGCTGTCCAACCAGAGCGCCGTCGCGCTCGTCGGCCCCGACGCCCGCCTGGCCTGGTTCTGCCACCCCGAGCCCGACTCCCCCGCCGTGTTCGCCGAGGTCCTCGGCGGGCGCAGCGCCGGCGTGTTCGCGATCGCCCCCGCCCACGGCGGGCGCCCCCTGGGCCAGCGCTACGAGGCCGGCACCATGACCGTGCGCACCCGCTTCTCCCGGCTGGAGACCACCGACTACCTCGCCCGCACCGAGACCGCCGGGCGTACCGACCTCGTGCGCGTGGTGTCCGGCGTGGTCCCCGCCACCGTGGAGTTCGCCCCCCGCCCCGACTTCGGCCGCGCGCCCGTGCACTTGGTCCCCGTCGAGGGCGGCCTGCGCGTGGAGGGCGGCGACTTCCCGATGGTGCTGTTCTCGCCCGGCGTGGACTGGCACGTCAGCGGCGACGGCACCCACGACACCGCCCGCGCCACCGTCCACCCCACCTCCGAGCGCCCGGTCGTGCTCGAACTGCGCTGCGGCACCACCGACACCGCGCCGAGCGGGACCGGGGAGCCGGAGCGCCGCCGTGCCACCCACGAGCACTGGACCGACTGGGTGCGCGACCTCGACCTGCCGGTCACCGCCCGGGACCTGGCCCTGCGCTCCGCGCTCACCCTGCGCGGGCTGTGCACCCCCACCGGGGGCGTGATGGCCGCCGCGACCACCTCCCTGCCCGAGGAGATCGGCGGGGTCCGCAACTGGGACTACCGGTACTGCTGGCTGCGCGACGGCGCCCTGACCGTGCAGTCCCTGGTCTCCCTGGGATCCACCACCGAGGCCGAGAGGTTCCTGGACTGGGTGCACGACGTGGTCGCCACCCTGCCCGGCCCCGAGCTGCTGCGCCCGCTGTACAGCCTGCGCGGCACCGACCTGGGCCCGGAGGAGGTCATCGAGACGCTGTCCGGCTACGCGGGCTCCCGCCCGGTCCGGGTCGGCAACCTCGCCGACCACCAGGTCCAGCTGGACGTGTTCGGCCCCATCGTCGAGCTCATCACCCACCTGTCGGCGGCCCGCGGACACCTGGCCGACCGGGACTGGGACCTGGTCGAGCAGATGTGCGCCGCCGTCGCGCGGCGCTGGGACGAGCCCGACCACGGCATCTGGGAGGAGCGCGACGAACCCCGCCAGCGCGTCTACTCCAAGGTGATGTGCTGGGTGAGCCTGGACCGCGCCCTGGCCCTGGCCGCCGACTACGGGCGCGCGGCCGACCCGGCCTGGGCCGAGCTGCGCGAGCGGATCTCGGCGGAGGTGCTGGAGTCGGGGTGGAACGAGCAGGCGCAGGCCTACACCACCGCCTACGACGGCACCGACCTGGACGCCGCGTCGCTGCACATCGGACTGTCCGGCATGATCGACCCCTCCGACGAGCGCTTCCAGGCGACGGTGACCGCGATCGAGGCGCAGCTGCGCAGCGGCCCCACGGTCTACCGGTACCACCGCGACGACGGCCTGCCCGGGGGCGAGGGCGGCTTCCACCTGTGCACGACGTGGCTGATCGAGGCCTACGTGCTGACCGGCCGGCGCGCCGAGGCCGAGGAACTGTTCAAGCACCTGGTGGACTGCGCCGGACCGACCGGGCTGATCCCGGAGGAGTTCGACCCGGTGACCGAGCGGGCGCTGGGCAACCACCCGCAGGCGTACTCGCACCTCGGGCTCATCCGCTGCGCCCAGCTCCTGGACCGGGACTAGAACCACCGCACTCGCGTCGTCGAAGGCGGAGCCCGCCGGACCCGGCGTCCGGCGGGCTCCGCCTTCGACCCGTTTCGTCACACCGTGCCGGTAGGGTGCTGCCACCGCACCGGCCGGAGGGACCCCAGGATGGCCACGACCGAACCCGTGTTGACGCCGCGGGCGCTCAACCGCGCGACCCTCGACCGCCAACTGCTCCTGCGCCGCGTCGACCGCCCCGTCGCCGACGTGGTGAGCCACCTCGTCGGCCTCCAGGCGCAGACGACCCACACCTGGTACGTCGGCCTGCAGAACCGCATCGCGTCACTCTCCCCCCACGAGGTCGGCCGCCGGCTGACCGAGGGCGCGCTGGTCCGCGTCTCGCTGATGCGCTCCACCCTCCACCTGGTCACCCCCGAGGACTGCCGCTCCCTGCGCGCGACCGTGCAGACCGCCATGGACCGCGACCTCGCGCACAGCAGCCACGGCAGGACGACACGGGACGTGGACCTCGACGCCGTCGTCGCGGCCGGGCGCGCGCACCTGGAGAAACAGCCACTCACGCCCAAGGAGCTGGGCGCGCTGCTGGCCGAGGAGTGGCCGGACGTCCCCGGAGTGGACCTCGCCTACGTCGTGCGCAACCGGCTGCCCGTCGTGCAGGTGCCCCCGCGCGGGGTGTGGGGCGCCTCCGGTCCGCCCGCGCTGGCGCCGGCCGACACCTGGACCGGGCTGGCCATGGACGCCCCGGCCGACCCGGACACCCTCGTCCTGCGCTACCTGGCCGCGTTCGGCCCGGCCAGTGTCAAGGACGTCCAGGCGTGGTCCGGGCTGACCCGGCTGCGCGAGGTCGTGGACCGGCTGCGCGACCGGCTCGTCGTCCTGCGCACGGAGGACGGCGCCGAACTCTTCGACCTGCCCGACGCTCCCCGTCCCGATCCCGACACCCCGGCGCCCGTCCGCTTCCTCTACGACTTCGACAACCTGCTGCGCGGCCACGCCGACCGCGGCCGCGTCATCTCCGCCGAGGATCTCAAGCGCATCACGTCCCGCAACGGAATGCCTCCCTCGACCGTCCTGGTGGACGGGCGGGTCCGCGCCGCGTGGAAGGTCGTCGGCCGGGGATCGGACACGGCCGTCGAGGTCGTCCCGTTCGCCCCGATCACCGGGAGGGACGCCGATGAGGTGACGGCCGAAGGACTGCGGCTGCTGGACTTCCTGGCACCGGACGCCGAGGGGCGTGAGGTCCGCTTCGTGTCCGGTCCCTGACGCCGACCGTGTACCCATGTGTCCGAGCGCGGACGATACGTGAGGATATGGAAGGATTCACGGGTGACTGATGAGTTCCGCGCCGCGTTCCAACGTGTGCTCGACACCGCCGCAAGCCAGGCACCCGACTTTCCGGACGCCGTGCACGACGTGTTCCGGCTGTCCTCCCACGTGCCGACGGACGAACTCGCCATCGCCATGGAAGCCCTGACCCCTGTCCTGAGCGACTGCGAACCGGCCGCGGGCATCGCCGCCGACCTCGCGGTCCTGGCGGGCGCCCTGGTCGAGTCCGGGGCCCCCGCGGGCGAGGTCGGGCTGGAGGTCCTGCGGCAGCTCGGGCGCTACGGCCAGGCCGCCGTGGCGTTCATGCACGCCTGGGACAAGACCGGCGGCGGACCGCTCCCCGGCCCCACCGAGGTGGGCGAGGCGGAGGAGGCCCGTGTCGAGGAGGTCCTCGGCGAGAACGCGCCGCTGGCCACCGTCGGCTGGTGGACCTCGCTGCGCTACGGGCTGGCCGCCAAGGCGATGCTCGGCGACGCCGAGGTGCGCTCCGCGGTACGCGCGGACGCCAGCGCGCTGGACGGCCTCGGACAGATCGTGCAGGCGCTGTCCACGCACCTCAGCGAGTTCCGCGAGGTCGGCGAACTCCTGCGGATGGCGGAGGCCGACACGGCGCTCGTCCTGGAGCGGGCCTCCCAGCGGGGCTTCCGGGTGCGCTTCGACGGCATCGGCGACAACTTCCAGCTGCACACCCTGCTCGCGGACGCCCTCATCGGCAAGGAGGGCCGCATGCTCGCGGGCACCCGGCCGGACCCGCGCTGGACCGCCGCCTGCCTGGACGCGTCCGCCGACCCCCTGGCCGACGTCGTCGAGGGCGAGTGGGACCTGGTCGGCGGCGACGGCACCTGGGTGGGCAACGAGGCCGTCCCCGGTGACATCCCCGTGGTGGACGGTGAGCGCGTGCTGGTCCTGGAGGCCCAGTCGCTCTCGCACTCCTGGCGGGCCGGACGCCGGCACCCGCACATCCCGGGGTCGCTGTCGGTCGTGTCGGAACTGCCCTACGACCAGGCCCAGGCCTGGTGGGCGCGGCTGCACCCCGCCGGGTCGGTCCGCCACCCGCTCGCGACGCCGATCGAGCACGACGACACCGGCGCGCACCGGCCGCCCCGGCACTTCGGGGTGGCGGCGCACTTCGCCGAGGTGGACTCGGGCCCGATGCCGGCACCGTTCCCCGACCCCGATCTCGCGCCGGAGTACGCCGAGCACCCGGAGCGCACCGAGTACGCCGAATACCCGGAGTACCCCGAGCACACCGAGCACTCCGGGTACGGGGCCGACGACGAGCCGGGTCCCGCCTGGCCGGGTCTCGGCGTCGACGACGGCGCCACACCGGCCCCAGCGGCCCCGGTGTTCCCGCCGGAGCCGCTCCAGGACGACGCGCCCGCCGGTGGCCCGCAGCAGCCGTGGGGCGTCCCCCAGGAGTTCCTGGAGGAACTCGCCCGCGGGCCCGAGTCCGTCCCCGGCCCCGCTCCGGCCCCGGAACCGGACCCCGAGACGGCGGCGCACCCGTGGGCGGACGACCCCCTGCCCCACGTGGCGCCCTTCCCCGGGTTCGTCCCGAACCACGCCGCCGAGGCGCCCCCGTTCCCCGAGTCCTCCCCCGTACCTCCCGAGGAGCCCCTGGCCCGCCCCGCCGCCCCCGCCCCTCTCGCCCCGGGCGCCCGGCTGCTCCCGCCCATGCCGCCCGGTGTCTCGGACAGCAGCACCTGGGCGCCGGACTGGAAGTGGCCGCTGCCGCCCAGGCACGGGCGGGACGGCTCGGTCCCGGACGCCGGCTCCACCGACGGCGGATGACACTTGTCATGCCGGAACCGCTGAACCGCTCACACGGGCCCGGTGACGCCTGCGACTACCGGCCTCCGCACCGACAGGGAACCCTGGGGACATGACGACGCAGCCGCACAGCACGAGCACCGGCCCCGGCGACACGGACGGGGCCGCCCCGGAGGCCGCCGAGGCGTCCGGCGCCGCTCCGGACGCCGACGGACCGCTCACCCCCGAGGAGGAGCGGCGCCGGGAGAAGGAGCGCAAGGAGGAAGAGGCCAGGGCGGCCCTGCGCGCGATCAAGCCGTGGGAGGGCAAGGCCACCCGCCAGGACAAGGCGCTCCTGGCGGCGTTCATCGTGATCCCCGCGTTCTTCCTGGCGCTCACCCCGCTCAAACCCCTGCTCATCGCCGACCACCCGGTCGGCCTCGCCGTGGTGACCGGCAGCAACGCCGCCATCGGCGCCGCGTCGGCCTTCGCGCGGATCGGTGAGATCCCGCTGTGGCTCGTCCTGGTCGCCGGCGTCTTCGGCAAGATCAAGGTCGACTGGCTCTTCTGGTGGCTCGGGCGCCGCTGGGGGCGCGGCATCGTCAACCTCATCACGCCGAGCGAGCGCGCCCGGCGCCTCGCGGACCGGGTCCGCGAGGCGAACCCGTGGTGGATCCGGTTCGCCGTCCTGGTCTCCTACGTGCCCGGCGTCCCCGCGGCCCTCTTCCTCGTCGTCGCCGGCTGGACCGGCATGCGGCTGCGGACGTTCATGCTCCTGGACGCGTGCGGCGCCCTGCTGATGACCGGTGTCGTCGCCGCCGCGGGCTACGCCTCCGGGCAGGCCGGGGTGGACATCATCCTCACGGTCGACCGCTACGCCCTCTGGATCACCCTCGCCCTCATCTTCGCCATGGCGTTCGCGCCGGTCATCCGCCAGAACCTGCGCGCCAAGGCCGACGAGCGGGCCCGCGCGAAGAACGCGGAGAACCCGGCGGAGGACGCGGAGCCGGAGGCGGCGAGCCCGGAGGACGGGACGCCGGACGCGAACGGCGCGGCGGACGCCACGAACCCGAACGAGGTGAAGGCAGCCGCCGGGGACGCGTCCTGACCCGCACCGCCCCGCCCGGGCGGAAAGTCGCACCGATGGTGTCCCCGGTCACACGCGCGGGCGGAAGCCGCGACTAAGCTGGCCTTCGGCAATCCGACACCCCGGGCAAGCCGGCTGCACTGGGTGCGTCACAAACACACTCTGGGAGATCCCGTCATGGGACAACAACACTTCGATCTCGTCGTCCTCGGCGCTGGTCCGGGCGGCTACGTGGCCGCGATCCGAGCGTCCCAGCTCGGCCTCAGGACGGCCGTCATCGAGGAGAAGTACTGGGGCGGGGTCTGCCTCAACGTGGGCTGCATCCCCTCCAAGGCGCTGCTGCGCAACGCCGAGCTCGCCCACCTGTTCTCCCATGACGCCGACTACTTCGGCATCAAGGTCGACGGCAAGGTGGAGTTCGACTACGGCAAGGCCCACAGCCGCAGCCGCGAGGTGGCCGAGGGCCGCGTCAAGGGCGTCCACTTCCTGATGAAGAAGAACAAGATCACCGAGATCCACGGGCGCGGTACCTTCACCGACGACCGCACGATCGAGGTCAAGGGCGAGGACGGCGCCACCGAGACCGTCACCTTCGACCACGCGGTGCTCGCGACCGGCTCCTCCACCAAGCTGCTGCCGGGCACCACGCTGTCCGAGCGCGTCGTCACCTACGAGGAGCAGATCCTCAGCGACACCCTGCCGGAGAGCATCATCATCGCCGGCGCCGGGGCGATCGGTGTCGAGTTCGCCTACGTCCTGGCCAACTACGGCGTCGACGTCACCGTCGTGGAGTTCCTCGACCGCCTCGTCCCGTTGGAGGACGAGGAGGTCTCCAAGGAGCTGGGCAAGGCGTACAAGAAGCTCGGCGTCAAGGTCATGACCTCCACCCGGGTCGAGGCCGTCGAGGACACCGGCCGGAACGTCCGCGTCACCGTCAAGGGCGGCGACGGCAAGGAGCAGACGCTGGAGGCCGACAAGCTGCTCCAGGCGATCGGCTTCGCGCCCAACGTCGAGGGCTTCGGCCTGGACCGGACCGGTGTCCGGCTCACCGAGCGCGGTGCCGTCGAGATCGACTCCCGCGGCCGCACCAGCGTCCCGCACATCTTCGCCATCGGCGACGTCACCGCCAAGCTGATGCTCGCGCACACCGCCGAGGCCATGGGCATCGTCGCCGTGGAGACCATCGCGGACGCCGAGACGCAGGAGATCGACTACCGGTTCATTCCGCGCGCCACGTACTGCCAGCCGCAGATCGCCAGCTTCGGCTACTCCGAGACCGAGGCCCGCGAGGCCGGGTACGACGTCCAGGTCGCCAAGTTCCCGTTCATGGCCAACGGCAAGTCGCACGGCATCGGCGACACCCGCGGGTTCGTCAAGATCATCTCCGACGGCAAGTACGGCGAGTTCCTGGGCGCCCACATGATCGGCCCGGACGTCACCGAGCTCCTGCCGGAGCTGACCCTGGCCCAGCAGTGGGACCTGACCGTCCACGAGGTGGCGCGCAACATCCACGCCCACCCCACGCTCAGCGAGGCGGTCAAGGAGGCCGTCCACGGTCTGGCCGGGCACATGATCAACCTGTAGCCGGCGGGGAGCGGACCAGGACCGGACGGGGAGCGGACGCCCGTCGGTGGCACGCCGGGGAACTTGCTAAGTTGCCCAGTGTCCCCCGCCGGAAGCCCTCCCCGTCCGGCTCTCCCCGAACCGAAAGCCACCCATGCGACTCATCCCGTCCAAGCCCCTGTCGTGCCTGGGCACGGCCGTCGTCGCCGTCGTCGTCGGCGGAGTCGTCCTCGTCGGCTGCGACGTGGTCGACCTCGACGAGGTCGGCGACTTCGGCAGCCTCGAGGACATCGACATGGAACTGCCCGAGGGCGGGGTGATCGCGAGCGGCGACCCCTCTCCCGAGGAGGAGGCGTCCGCCTACGGCCTGCCGGAGTCCTGCGCGGCGGCGGGCGCCGCCGAGGTCGTGGGGGACCTGGCGCCCGGGCCCGTCCTGGCCGAGGAGTCGGGCGCGGTCGAGGGGATCGACGACGCCGAGCAGCTGACGTGCTCCTTCAGCGACGGGAGCACCGAGCCGGGTACGCCCGTGTTCACCCTCGTGTTCACCTCGAACGCCGACCCCAGCGCCAACCCGGACGTCGTGCGGGTGCCCGGCGCGGAGGCCGAGATGAATTGGGAGGTGGACGTCGACGTGGACGTGGACACCTACCACAACGACGAGACCGACGCTCTGGGCGGCGACCTGGAGTACGTGGGGACCGTCGACGGCTCCAGCCGCCAGCTCTTCCTGTCGCTGCCCGGCGACTTCTACGTGGCCGCGATCGCCTTCGGCGAGGACGTGGCCCGCGAGGACCTGGAGCGGGTGGTCATGACGGCCGCCGAGCAGGTCCGCGGCTAGGACCCCCCCCGGGGGGCCGCGCCCCCGGACACGGCCGGACCGCGCTCGCGGACACGGCGAGGGGCCGCCGACAACGCGTCGGCGGCCCCTCGTCCGTCCTCCCACCGGAGGCGGGGCACCCCTAGTACTCGACGGGGATCTCCTCGAACTCGCCGAACGGCCCGGCGCGCAGCGTCAGCTCCTCCACGTCGGCCGCGGGCGCGGGGAAGACCGCGACGAGGTCGTAGGTGTTGCCCGGCTGCAGCATGTGGACCTCCTCGGCGAAGCTGCTGTAGCGCCCCTCGCCGAAGTCCATCTGCGCCACGTACCGCACGAGCCCGGCCTCCGGCTCCAGGAGCTGGAACCCGCCGAGCGTGCCCTTGTTGAACTGCTCCGGCCCGCCGGCCTGGATGGCCTCGGTGCCGCCCAGCTCCGGCACGAGCGGCTCGTCGGTGGTGTTGGTGAAGGCCACCGTGCCGATCACGTAGGCGCCGTCGCGGCGCAACGGGTAGATCTCCAGGCGCACACCGTCCAGCTCGCCCTCGGCCACGACCGACCCCGGGTCGTCGCTGAAGGGCGCGGGCCAGGTGACGTTGCGCTGGGCGGTGCCCAGGCCGTCGTCGTCGTACTCCTCCTCGGTGGCCTCGACCGTGTCGTCGAAGACGTAGGAGAACTCGACGCGGCGGTTGCGGGCGCGGGCCTGCTCGTCGTCCGGGCCGCCCTCGCGGGCCACCGGCTCGTCCATGCCGCGGCCCTCGACCTCCAGCGTGTAGCCCGTGCCGATCTCCTCGGCGAGCAGGTCGCGCACGCTCTCCGCGCGCTCCACCGACAGATTGTCGTTGTAGGAGGCCGAGCCGATGCCGTCGGTGTGGCCGATGACGGTGATGGTCGGGTCGTCGGGGTCGACGTTGGTCGCCAGCGTGGTGGCCGCGCGGCGCACGACCTCCTCGGCCTCCTCCGTCAGGGAGGCCTCGTCGAAGGCGAACATCACGTCGGAGTGCAGCGAGATGATCTCGCGGTCGCCGTCCCGGGTGGTGGAGGCGATCTCGGAGTCGACGAAGCTCTGCACCCAGCCCTCGTCGGCGAGCGCGTCCTCGTCCGGCCTGCGGTTGGCGAAGGTCAGGTTCTCACCGGACGGGGGCGGATCGTCGAGCGTGAGGTGGTCGGCCCCGTTGGGGTTCTCCGGGCCCGGGGTCTCCTCCTCGACGTCCTGGACGGGGATGCCGGTCATGGCACCCAGGCCGCTGCCGACGAAGGTCACCTGGGCCGTCTCGTCGGGCAGCCGCGGGAAGTAGCGGACGTACTCGTTGGTGACCCCGTCGTGCACGGGGTAGAGGCCGTCCTGGTTGGGGCTCTCCGACCCGTACTTGAGGCCCTCCTCGTCCAGGAACTCGCGGTACACGCGGCCGGTGAGCGGATCGACGAGGGTGTGGGCCATGCTCAGGTTCCGGTTGGGTCCGGAGAAGTCGCCGAGATAGGTCACCTCGTAGCGCATGACCGTGTACTCGTCGGTCCGTTCGAGGCCGGTGACGGCGAAGCGCATCTCGGTGTCCTGGCCGGTGTCCTGGAAGATCCGGCCCTCACGGACGTAGGGGAACTCCTCGCGGACCTCGGGCGGACCGGACGCGTCACCGAAGGTCTCCGACCACCAGCCGGACACGTCCTCGGTGACGGAGCAGCCGGTGAGCAGGAGGCTGCCCGAGGCCAACAGCGCGACCACGGTGAGGGGCGACTTCCGCGCCATGTGGGGGAACTCCGATCATTGACAGGGCGTACGGGCAACATCCTCCAGCACTCACGGAGTCGAACCGACCGGAGGGCGGACGAGTCGGGCGAACCCTATCGGAACGGCCGTTTTCCCGGTGCTCACGGAACCCGTCCGAGAAAAGATCGGCGTCCGGCCAATCCGGATCGCGGACCACCGCGAATACCTCACGTGAACACCGAGGGACGCGGGGGGACCACCCCGCCACGTGACAGGCGAAGCATCGTCGTGGGGTCGGTGACCGGCCTGCTCGCCGTCGGCGCCGCCCTGGGCGCCGCCGAGCTCGCGGCCGGGCTGACCGGTTCGGTGTCCCCCGTGGTGGCCGTCGGCGACGTCGTCGTCGACGCCACGCCGGCGTTCCTCATGGAGTGGGCGATCGCTCTGTTCGGGACGGCCGACAAGCTCGTGCTCGTCTCAGGCATCGTGGTCGTCCTCTTCGTGGCCGGTGCCGTCCTCGGGGTGCTCGCGCTCCGGCGTCCGGCGCTCGGCTACACGGGACTGGCGGTGTTCGCGGCGGCCGGGTTGGCCGCCGTGCTCCTGCGCCGCGCCGACGACCCGTGGGCCGCCGCACCGGTCCTCGTCGGCGCGGCGGCGGGAGCGCTCGCCCTCGCGCTCCTGTTGCGGAGCGCCGGCGCGGTCCACGGACCGGGGAGGAAGGGGCCGCGGGCATCGGCGGACGCGGAAGCCGCCCACCCTCAGGTGGGACCCGCCGAGGGCCCGGGGAGACGCGGTTTCGTTCTGACCGCGACGGGTGTCCTGGCGGGGTCCGCGACCGCCGGTGCCGTCGGCCGGTGGCTCCCGGACGCGCTGGGCGGAGCGGGGGCCCGGTCCCGGCTCGCCCTGCCCGCCGCGGCCGAACCCCTGCCCGCCCTGCCGGCCGGAACCGACCTGGGGATCCCCGGAATCACCCCGTTCAGCACCCCCAACGCCGACTTCTACCGGATCGACACCGCCCTCACCGTGCCGCGGCTGGACTCCACCCGCTGGCGCCTGCGCGTGCACGGCATGGTCGACGAGCCCTTCGAGATCGACATGGACGAACTGCTCGCCATGCCGCTCGTGGAGGCCGACATCACCCTGACGTGCGTGTCCAACCAGGTCGGCGGCGACCTGGTCGGCAACAGCCGCTGGCTGGGGTTCCCCCTGGCGGATCTGCTGCGCCGGGCGGGCGTGCGGTCGGGCGCGGACCAGATCCTCAGCACCTCCGACGACGGGTGGACCTGCGGCACGCCCACCGAGGTCGTCATGGACGGTCGCGACGCCCTCCTCGCGGTGGGCATGGGCGGCGAGCCGCTGCCGCACACCCACGGCTACCCCGCGCGGATGGTCGTGCCCGGCCTCTACGGATTCGTCAGCGCCACCAAGTGGGTCACCGACATCGAGCTGACCCGGTTCGCGGACGAGAAGGCCTACTGGGCCCAGCGCGACTGGGCGGTCCGGGCGCCGATCAAGGTGATGTCCCGCGTCGACGTGCCCGCCCCGCTCGGCCGCGTGCCCTCCGGAGACGTCGTGCTGGCGGGAGTGGCCTGGGCCCAGCACCGCGGCGTGGACGCCGTCGAGGTGCGCGTGGACGAGGGCGAGTGGTGGCAGGCCGACCTCGCCGAGGTCCCCGGCATCGACACCTGGGTCCAGTGGGTGGCCGAGGCGGACCTTGATCCAGGACAGCACACCGTGGAGGTCCGGGCCACGGACGCCACCGGACGCACACAGACCTCGGAGCGTGCCGAGCCGATCCCCGACGGGGCCTCCGGCTGGCACAGCATCCGCTTCACCGCCGAATAGGCGACACCAGACCCGCCACACCGGTGGTCCTGACAGTTGAACACGTTGAAGGAGAGAACAATGATCCGCAAGAGCACTCTCACCGTGACCGCCGCCGCTGCCGCCCTGGCGTTCGGCCTGACGGCCTGCGGGGACATGAGCGAGGAGGACCCCGAGGCGGCGTCGGAGAACACGAGCGCCGAGGAGACCGCGGGAGCGGAGGACACCGAGAGCGAGGGCATGACGGAGACCGCGGGTGAGAACTTCGGCCCGGGCTGCGCCGCTGTGCCCGAGGACGGGGAGGGCAGCTTCGAGGGCATGGCCGACGACCCGGTGGCGACTGCCGCGTCCAACAACCCGGCGCTGTCCACGCTCGTGACCGCCGTGGGCGAGGCCGACCTGGTCGACACGCTCAACTCCGCGGAGGACATCACCGTCTTCGCTCCGGCCGACGACGCGTTCGCCAAGATTCCCGAGGAGGACCTCAACGCCCTGCTGGCCGACCAGGAGCAGCTGACCGAGGTGCTGACCTACCACGTCGTCGAGGGCCGCCAGGCGCCCGCCGACCTGGAGGACGGCACGTTCACCTCCCTGCAGGGGGGCGAGGTCACCACGGAGGGCTCCGGCGAGGAGTTCACGGTGAACGGCGACTCGGCGGTGGTCTGCGGCAACGTGCAGACCGCCAACGCCACCGTCTACATCGTGGACACCGTGCTGATGCCGGAGTAGACACCACAGCCCCGGGCCGCCCGCGTGTTGGGGCCGGGCGGCCCGGTTCCCGCTGTCCCCCCACGGAGAGCCACGGAGAGCCCTCGGCTCCGGTTCTTCCCACCCGTCACCCGCCAACGCCCCCGAAGTACTACGCGAGAAGTGGGGGCTTACACCCTCAAACGAGAGCTTGTGGCTCCAGTACTTTCCGGAACCGACGAGGAAGAGTGCAGATGGACGAGGAAGCCGCGGTGCCCCGCGAGGTCGGGGCGCGACCGGGGGTTCCGGCCGCTCAACGGCTCGGCGCGCTGCTGCGCGAGGTGGCGCGCGGGGACGAGCGCGCCTTCGGGGAGGTGTACGACCTGGTGAGCCCGACCGTGTACGGCCTCGTGCGCCGGATCCTGCGCGACCCCGCCCAGTCGGAGGAGGTCGCCCAGGAGGTCCTGGTCGAGGTGTGGCGCTCCGCGTGCCGCTACGACGAGCGCCGGGGCACGCCCCACGCGTGGGTGATGACGCTCGCCCACCGCCGCGCGGTGGACCGGGTGCGCTCCGAACAGGCCGCGACCGACCGCGAGGCGCGTGCGGCGGCCTCCGACACCCAGCGGCCCTACGACGAGGTGGCCGAGGAGGTCACCGACCGGTTGGAGGGCGAGCGGGTGCGCCGATGTCTGGACACCCTCACCGAGCTGCAGTGCGAGTCGGTCCGGCTCGCCTACTACGGCGGGTACACCTACCGTGAGGTCGCCCGCCTGCTGTCCACCCCGTTGGGGACGATCAAGACGCGGATGCGCGACGGGCTGATCAGGCTCCGGGACTGTTTGGGGGTGGAGTGGTGAGAAGGCCGCTGAGCCAGGACCAGCACACGCTGGCGGGCGCGTACGCCCTGCACTCCCTGGCACCGTCCGAAGCGGTGCGGTTCGAGGACCACCTGGCGGGATGCGACTCCTGCCGGCAGGAGGTCCGCGGGTTCTCCGAGACCGCGGCGCGGCTCGCCGCGGCCACGGCCCGCACGCCGCCGGAGGGTCTGCGCGAGCGGGTCCTGGCCGATGTGGCCCGGACGCGGCAGCTCGCTCCGGCGCCCGAACGCCTGCCCGAGCCCCGCCGCCGGTGGGGATGGGGCTTCGGCCTGGTCCTGGCGGCCTGCCTCGCGGTCGTGGTCGCCCTGGGCGCCGTGGCCGCCGACCAGGTCCGCCAGGTGCGGGAGCTGCGCGAGAACGAACAGCGGATCGCGGCCGTGCTCTCCGCACCGGACGCCGCGTACACCACGGCGGAGCCGATGGAGGGCGTCACCGTGTCGCTGGTCTACTCCGAGAGCGAGGGCCGCCTGGTGTTCAGCTCGAACGGGTTGGCCGACCCGGAGGACGAGGACTACCAGCTGTGGCTGACCCGGGACGACGGATCCGTCACCTCGGCCGGAGTCCTCTCGATCGACGCGTCCGGCGTCGCGGAACCGCTGCTGGCCGGGGTCGCCGAGGGGCGGGACAGCGGCGTGGCGGTCACCCTCGAACCGGAGGGCGGCTCCGAGCGGCCCACCTCCGACCCGCTGATGGCCATGCCCCTGGAGAGCTGACCCCGCCCCGCCGCCCCGACTCCCCGGGGCCGGACCGTCCCTGAGCCGACGTCCGGTCCCGGGGTCCGCGCGTCACGCGACGGACACGTCCTCCGGGCGGGGCAGGTCGCGCATGACCGGAGAGAGGCTGAACAGGGCGGCGAGGCCGGAGACCAGCGCCATCATGAGGAACACCCAGGTGGGTCCGGCGTGGTCGAAGACGAGCCCGATCCCGAGGATGCCCACCGGTTGGGAGACCAGGGACATGAACATGACGGCGCCGAGCACCCGCCCCTGGTAGCCGTCGGTGACCGACGCGGCGACGTAGCCGTAGAAGACCGCGTTGACGCACGGCACGGTCGCGAACACGCAGCCGACGATGACCCCGAGGGAGAGCACGTTCGGGGCCACGGCCAGCGCGAGACCGCAGACCGGGGCGGACCAGGCCGCCGCGAGGAAGGTGGTCGTCGGACGCACCCAGCGCACCACCGCCCCGGCGGCCAGGGACCCCAGGAGCCCGCCGGCCCCGGCCACGGACACCGTCAGGCCGATCTCGACGTTGGTGGCCCCCTGCTCGTTGGCGGTGGCGATGATGGCGAGGAACGCTCCGGTGTGGGTGAAGGCCACGTTGAACACCACGATCCACAGCATCATCGGACGCAGGATGGGGTGCTTGGCCAGGACCACGAACCCGCCGACGGCGCCGCGCAGGGTCCACCGCTCGCGGGGCTCGCGGGTGAGCGCCTGCATGGGGCGGCGGATGCACAGCACGAGTCCGGCGGAGACCAGGTAGGTGAGGGCCTCGGCGGCGAAGGGGAACGCGCGGCCGAGGCTGAACAGGAACCCGGCCAGGGGCGCGCCGAGCGCGGTGGTGGTGAAGAAGCGGATCTGGTTCTGCGCGGCCGCGTCGGCCACCTGGGAGGCCGGTACCAGCTGCTTGATGGCGGCCATCGCGACCGGGTTGGACACCCCCGTCAGCGCCGACGAGCACACGGCGACGGCCACGACCCCCGTCGGGGTGACCTCGCCCGCCAGGAGGAGGGCGGCGAAGCCGGCGAGCAGGAGGAGCCGGCCGGCGTCGCAGCAGAGCAGGACCACGCGGCGGTTGACCCGGTCGGCGAGGGAGCCGCCGACCACCGCCGCGACCATGGCGGTGGCGACCTGTGAGGCGCCGATGACGCCCGCCTGGGCGGCCGATCCCACCAGGAGGAGGGTCAGGAGGGGGTAGGCGACCTCGCCGCTCTCCTTGCCGAGCCCGGCGAAGAAGCGGCTGGTCCACAGGGCCTGGAAGTCCCGGTTGCGGATGAGGGGCACGAACTCCCCGGCACCGCCCATCGGGGACACCCGTCCGGGGGGCCGGGACGAGTGCTCCCGCTCCGACGTCATCGTGATCGTTCCCCTCGGGTCCCCGCGGGCGACTGGGGAACCACGGCTCCGGCCCGGACTGGTCGTCGTGTGCCCGTGGGAACCGTGTGACAGCGGCGTCCTCGTGGGCCGTGGGGGGTCAGGGGACCGACCCGGAGACCCCGGCGGAGGGCCGGTCCGGGGGCGTCGTAGTCATGTCGCCATTATGCGCGCATTGCCCGCATTAGCGAGCGTTTGTCACGCGTGTCCGACACGCCCGTGTCTCCCACCACGCGCTCCTCCGCGCGGACGTGACAGGCACCACGCCCGGCCCCGCGGGCCCGCCCGCACGGCCCTCCCGGACGGGCTCGCGCGGCCCCGCGCGGACGGCGTTCCCGGGCCCGCGCGGACGGGGTCAGGGACTCACTCCGGACCCCGGACGGGTGACGGACTCACTGGCGACCCCGGTCGGGCCACGGGCTCATTCTGGACACCGGGCGGGTGACGGGCTCGCTGTCGACCCCGATCGGGCCGCGGGCTCACTCCGGGCGGTGTCCGGCGGCGGCCGCCTCGATGCTCCACGGCGTGCGCTCCACGTAGGCGACGACCGTGGCGACCGCCAGCGATCCCCCGGCGACCAGCACGTAGGACGCGGTCCAGCCGCCGGTCAGCTCGCCGAGCAGGCCGAACAGGAGCGGTCCGCCCAACGCGATGCCGCTGCCCGCGCCCTGGACGAAGCCCGACAGCGACGCCGAGCCCCGTGCCGTGGTGCTGCGGGCGTTGATCATGGTCATCATGACCACGAACAGGCCGGTGCCCAGCCCCAGGAAGACCGACCACAGGGGGGCCAGGGACTGGGGCGCGAGCGCGATCCCGAGGTAGCCCACGACGTAGCCCGCGATCCCGAAGGCGACGATGGGGAAGGTGTTGGCGGCACGCACGGTGATCGTGGGCGCCACCAGGCCGAACATCAGGCTCGACCCCACCATGAGCGACACCATGCCACCGGAGAACGCCCCGGAGTGGCCGGCGTCGGCCAGCAGCGTCGGCAGCCACGTGAACAGCGTGAAGACGTTCCAGGTCACCATCCCGAAGAGGACCGCC
Source organism: Nocardiopsis aegyptia (assembly GCF_013410755.1). Classification (GTDB taxonomy): domain Bacteria; phylum Actinomycetota; class Actinomycetes; order Streptosporangiales; family Streptosporangiaceae; genus Nocardiopsis; species Nocardiopsis aegyptia. Next base: position 3,718,171 of record NZ_JACCFS010000001.1, on the reverse strand, counting down.
ATCCGCCAGGCCATGCCCACCCGCCAGACCGGGCGCGCCAGCGGCGGCTCGCCTCCGGCGGGCACGACCGCGCTCGGCGCGGCGGTGCCGCCCGGGCGGCGCCACTGGGCGGCCCAGAGCCCGGCGGCGGCCAGGGCGAGCAGCGACCAGGCACCGAGGGCGACGCGCCAGCCGGCCGCCTCGGCCAGCGGGACGGCGACCAGCGGCGGGAACAGGGCGCCCAGGTGGATCGCGACCATCTGCACCGTGCTCAGGGCGGCCAGCCGGTCAGGGAAGTACTGCTTGATCAGCGGCGGCACCACGACGTTGCCCAGCGCCGCTCCGGTCAGGGCGACCGCGGTGAGCAGCAGCAGGGTGCCGGTGTCGGGGGCGAAGGCACGGGCCAGCTGTCCGACGGCGGCCAGCAGCATGCTGAGCACGGCGGTGGCCTCGGCGCCCAGTCTGCGCATGACGGCGGGGGTGGCCAGGCCGAACAGCGCGAAGGCGACCAGCGGCAGGGCACCGAAGACGCCCACGACGGTGGTGGTGAAGCCGAACTCCGCCCCGATCGTGGTCAGCAGGGGCGAGAGCGAGGTCACCACCAGGCGCAGGTTCAGTGCCGCGCAGGTGATGGCCGCCAGGGCGAGGAGGCGGCCCCTCAGTACGGGGGCTCCGGTGGGAGCCGCGGTGTCCGGCCGTGCCGACGGTCGGTCGGGGCGGGCCAGGAGGGAGGAAGGTCTCATAACGGCGACGGACGTCCCTTGGGTCTGCGGTGATGCGTCGTCGCATCGGAGCGTGGCCGTCGGCGGGCGACACTGCCTGCCGCGGAAGGATCTTCTCCCGGGCGAGCCAAATACGACCTTTTCGATTAAAGGTTAACCAGACTCCGGGCTTACAGACAACTTTCCGTATTTAATACGGGTATGCTGCGCACATGGCTGATCTAGACGAACTTGATACGGCGATCCTGGCCGAACTCCAGTCGGACGCACGAAAAACCAACCGCGACGTGGCCGCCGCGGTGGGCGCGTCGCCCACCACGACCCTCGATCGGACCCGTGCGCTGCGAGAAAGGGGTGTGATTCGCGGCTCACTGCTGGACGTGGACCTGGACCTCATCGGCCGCCCGGTCCAGGCGCTCATCACCGTGAGCGTCGTCAAGCCCTCGCGGCACAACATCGAGGCCTTCCGCGACTGGGTCCGCTCGCTCCCGGACACGCTGTCGGTCTTCGTCACCTCGGGCAGCGAGGACTTCCTCATCCACGTGGCCCTGCCGGACAACAACAGCCTGTACGCGTTCGTCATCGACAAACTGACCGAGCGCCCCGAGGTCGCCGACGTGCGCGCCTCGATCGTCTACGAGCACCTGCGCAACGACCGCATCACGCCGACCAACGCCCACGGCCGCCGCCGCGCCTGACCCCGGCCGGTCTCGGAGCCCGGCCGGTCGCGGAGCCCGGCCGGCCGGCGGCCCGGCACGCCGGGCCGAGCACGGTTCTGGTTAGGCTGACTCCTGTGACCCAGGCCTCATCCTCGCCCGAGCCCGACGAAGCCGCCGCCGTCCGCGCGTCGTGGCGTTCGCTCGGGCTGCCGGGCCTCATCGACGTCCACACCCACTTCATGCCGGCCAACGTCCTCCGCAAGGTCTGGGCCTACTTCGACGCCCTCGGGGAGGGCGTCTGGCCGATCACCTACCGGGGCACCCAGGACGAGCGCGTGGCCCTGCTGCGCGGCTTCGGCGTCACGCACCACACCGCCCTGTCCTACCCGCACCGGCCGGGCATGGCCCGCTGGCTCAACGACTGGGCCGCCGACTACGCCGCCCACCACCCCGACTGCCTGCGCAGTGCCACCTTCTACCCCGAGCCCGACGCCAAGGACTACGTGGCCGCGGCGATCGGCTCGGGCGCACGCGTGTTCAAGGCCCACCTGCAGGTCGGCGCGTACGACCCCCGCGACCCGCTGCTCGCCGACGTGTGGGGCGCCCTGGCGGAGTCCGGTACACCCGTAGTGGTCCACTGCGCCTCCGGACCCCTGCCCGGCCCCTTCACCGGCCCCGGGCCGATCGCCGAGGTCCTGCGCGCCCACCCCCGGCTCGCCGTGGTCGTCGCGCACGCCGGGGCACCGGAGTACACCGAGTTCCTCGACCTCGCCGAACGCCACGAACGGGTCCACCTGGACACCACCATGGCCTTCACCGCCTACACCGAGCGGCACTCCCCGTTCCCCACCGCCGAGCTCCCGCGCCTGCGCTCGCTCGGCGACCGCGTCCTGCTGGGCAGCGACTTCCCGAACATCCCCTACCCCTACCTCGACCAGATCCGGGCTCTGGAGGACCTCGGCCTGGGTCCCGACTGGCTGCGCGGCGTGCTCCACGACAACGCGGCCCGGCTGTTCGACCTCTGAATCACCGCCGAAGCAGAGAGAAGACGGATGGAACTCGCACTCACCCCCCTGGACTTCGCCCGACGCGCGCGCCGCCTGTACCGCGACCGCGAGGCGGTGGTCGACCGGGGGCTCCGCCTGACCTACGAGGAGTTCTTCGACCGCTGTGACCGCTGGTCCTCGGTCCTGGCGGGCATGGGCGTGGCCCCCGGCGACCGCGTCGCCTACATCGCCCCCAACACGCACGCCCAGCTGGAGTCCTTCTACGCGGTACCGCAGCTGGGCGCCGTCCTGGTCCCGGTCAACTTCCGCCTGGCCGCCGACGACTTCGTCTACATCGTCAACCACTCCGGCGCGAAGGTCCTGTGCGTGCACGCCGACCAGATCGACACCGTCGACGGGGTGCGCGACCGCATGCCGGGCGTGGAGCGGTTCGTCGCCCTGGAGGGGGCGCGCCCGGGCTGGGAGGACTACGAGGCCCTGCTCGCCGGCGCCGCGCGCGACTTCCCGCGCCCGGAGATCGACGAGAACCAGTTGCTGACCATCAACTACACGTCCGGGACGACCGCACGCCCCAAGGGCGTGATGATCACCCACCGCAACGCGTACATGAACACCGTCGGCGTCCTCACCCACCTGCGGATCGAGGTCGGCGAGCGGTACCTGTGGACCCTGCCGATGTTCCACGCGAACGGCTGGACCTACACCTGGACGGTGACCGCGGCGGGCGCCACCCACGTGTGCCTGCCGGCCATGGACCCTGCCACCGTGTACGAACTGGTGCGCTCCGAGGGCGTCACCTGGATGTGCGCGGCCCCCACCGTCCTCATCATGCTCTCGAACACCCCGAAGGACGTGCGCGGCGACGTCCCGCCGGGCGTCAACGTGGTGACGGCGGGCGCCTCACCGGCGGCCGACACCATCGAACGCCTCGAGGACGGCCTGGGGTGGACGGTCACGCAGGTCTACGGCCTGACCGAGACCGCCCCGTTCATCACCGTGTGCGAGCCCCGGCCCGAGCACGCCGCCCTGGGCACGCGTGAGCGGGCCGCCGTCAAGGCCCGCCAGGGCGTCGAGCTCATCACCTCCGGCGAACTGCGGGTGGTCGACGGGTCCGGCGCGGAGGTCCCCTGGGACGGCACGACGGTCGGCGAGATCACCGTCCGCGGTAACGTCGTCATGCGGGGGTACTACAACGACCCCGAGGCCACCGAGCAGGTCATGCGGGACGGCTGGTTCCACACCGGGGACGCCGCCGTCACGCACCCCGACGGCTACGTGGAGATCCAGGACCGGATCAAGGACGTCATCATCTCCGGCGGGGAGAACATCTCGTCGGTGGAGGTGGAGGGGGTCCTGCTGCGGCACCCGGCCGTACTGGAGGCGGCGGTGGTCGGCGTACCGCACGAGCGCTGGGGCGAGACGCCGCGCGCGTCCGTGGTGCTCAGGGACGGGGCCGCGGCCACCGAGCAGGACCTGATCGCGTTCGCGCGCGAGAACATGGCGCACTTCAAGGCGCCCACCCAGGTGGAGTTCGTGGCACAGCTGCCCAAGACCGCCACGGGCAAGATCCAGAAGTACGTGCTGCGCGGCGGGGCCTCAGCGGTGTCCCGCCAGTAGCGGCGGACGCCGTCGGGCGGCCCGGGCGGCGGTGTCGGCGGGCGGCCCCGCCGGTCGGCCCGCGGCCCGCCGGACGTCCCGGGGCCCTCCTCCCTCGGCGGCTGGAGTGCCCCACCGCTCACATCTCGGACGGCTTGAGCAGCACGAACACGTTGCCGTCGGGGTCGGCGCAGGTGGACAGGCGCCCGACGCCCTCCGCGTCCTCGGGCCCCATGAACACCTGTCCTCCGCTCTCGGCGACCTTGGCCGTGACCGTGTCGGGGTCCTCGACGTGGAACACCGGGTGCCAGTCACCCTTGCCTCCGAGCGGTGCCAGCATCTGCTCGTCGGCTCCCATCATGCCGCCGTGCATGCGCTCCTCCGGCTGGCCCTCGGGGGTGATCATCTCGTAGGCGCCGGCCCCTTCCGGGAGCGGGAAGGACGTGTAGCTCCACCCGAAGAGGTCACCGTAGAACCTCTTGGCGCCCTCGCCGTCGGGGGCCCACAGCTCCACCCACATCAGGCTGTTGGGCTCGTCGGCGACCTCCATGCCCGGGAAGGACAACGGCTGCCAGGTGGCGAACTCCGTGCCCTGGGGGTCGCCGAAGTGCGACATGATGCCCAGGCCCATGACGTCCATCGCGTCGACGTGGACGGTGCCGCCGAGCCTGGTCACGGCCGCGGCCGTGGCCTCGGCGTCATCGGTCTTGTAGTAGATCGTCCACGACGGCGACTGCCCCTCCTCCATGAGCGGCCCCGCGCCGCCCACGGCCCTGCCGTCGGACCTGAGCATCATGTAGCCGCCGGTGTCGGGCCCGGCCGACTCGGCCTCCCAGCCGAAGAGGCCGCGGTAGAAGTCCAGCGACTTCTGGAGGTCGGACGCACTGAGCTCGATCCAACAGGGTGAGCCCGGAACGAAGTCGGTGGTGATCATGACGGTCCCCTCGGTCGAATGTGATGCACACCACCACAGAGTCTGTCCCGGGGGTGCGACAAGACAGGCCCCCCGCACGGCAAAGTTCCCGCAACCGTGCGAGGGGCGCTCCGGTCAGCGCGGCGGACCGACCACCGCGAGGGCGTCACCGGGGGCCACCTGGTCGCCGGGTTTCACGAGGACCTCGACGATCTCGCCCGCCTCGCGCGCCCGCATCGGCACCTCCGTCTTCATCGCCTCCAACGAGACCAGCTCCTGATCCGCGGCCACGGTGTCCCCGGGGGCGGCGCCCACCCGCCACACGGTCGCCGTGAGCGGCGACTCCACCACGTGGCCGCCCGCCGGCGCGGTGACGCGCGCCCGCACGGGGGCCGGCTCCGGCTCGGGGCGCGGGTCGAACTCCCCCGCCGCCTCCCACGCGGCGCGCTCGGCCGCGAACGCGGCGCCCTGGCGGGCGGCGAAGGCCTCGATGCCGGCGGCGTTGTCGGCGAGGAAGCGCTCGTGCTCGCCCAGGGAGAACTCGCCGTCCTCGATCGCCAGGTCCAGGCGTCCGGCGGCCATCTCGGCGCGCATCTCCAGCAGTTCGTCGGCCTCGACGGGATACCAGCTGATCCGGTCGAAGAAGCGCAGCAGCGACGGGGAGCCCGGATCGAACGGCCCGTCCTGGCGCCAGGTGGACCACACCTGCACGGTCCGGCCCACGAACTGGTAACCGCCCGGCCCCTCCATCCCGTACACGCACAGGTAGGCGCCGCCGATGCCCACGGCGTTCTGCGGGGTCCAGGTGCGGGCCGGGTTGTACTTCGTGGTGACCAGCCGGTGGCGGGGGTCGAGCGGCGTGGCCACGGGCGCCCCCAGGTAGACGTCGCCCAGGCCCAGCACGAGGTACTCGGCGTCGAAGACCGTGCGGTACACGTCGTCCACGCTGTCCAGGCCGTTGACGCGGCGGATGAACTCGATGTTCCAAGGGCACCAGGGCGCGTCGTCGCGCACCCCCGACATGTAGCGCTCGATGGCCTCCCTCGTGGCCGGGTCGTCCCAGGACAGCGGCAGGTGGACGGTACGGCTGGGGACCGTGAGGTCACTGGTGGGGGCGATGCGCTCCTCGGCCTCGCGGACCAGGCCGAGCAGCCGGGAGACCGGGAGGACGTCGGGGTCGGTGTGGATCTGCAGCGACCGGATGCCGGGGGTGACGTCCACGATCCCGGCGGGACGTTCCAGGGCGATCTGCTCGGCCAGGGCGTGCACGCGCATGCGCAGACCCAGGTCGAGCCGCATCGGGCCGTACTCGACCAGCAGGTTGTCGTCGCCGCCGCGCCGGTAGGTCACCTCCGGCCGGGTGTCGGTGGCCTCGGCGCGGGCGAGCACGCCGCCGTCGGAGAGCGCGGCGCGGTCGGGGAGCGGGACCGCCGCCGGACGCGCCCGCACGGCCTCGGCGGCGGTCTCGGAGATCGGGACGAAGCGGACGGTGTCGCCGGGGCGGAGCTGGCCCAGCTTCCACCGCTCGCCGGTGGCGACCGTGGCCGGGCAGACGAACCCGCCCAGGCTCGGGCCGTCCGGCCCCAGGAGGATGGGCAGGTCGCCGGTGTAGTCGACGGCGCCGACCGTGTAGGCGGTGTCGTGGATGTTGGAGGGGTGCAGGCCGGCCTCGCCGCCGTCGGGGCGGGCCCAGCGGGGCTTGGGACCGGTCAGCCGTACGCCGGTGCGCGAGGAGTTGAAGTGCACGGTGAACTCCGCCGCGTAGAAGTCGGCGACGTCCTGCTCGGTCAGGAACTCCGGCGCGGCGTGCGGGCCCTCCAGGACCCCGACGTGCCACGCGTGCCCGATGACGGGGCGCCGCTCGGGCGGGACCTCGGCCGACGCGGGCCGCGCCGCCCCGGTGGTCGGCGGCGCGGGGCGCAGGACGTCGCCCGGCTGGAGGGGGCCTCCGGTGTACCCGCCGAAACCGCCGAGGTCGAAGGTCGCGGCGCTGCCCAGGACCGGGGCCACGTCGAGCCCGCCCTCGAACAGGACGTAGACGCGCAGTCCCGCCCCGTCGGCGGAGCCCACCCGCAGCGTGCCGCCGGCGGGTACCTCGACCGGGCGCCACTGGGGCACGGGTGCTCCGTCGACGGCGACCGCCGCCGGCGCCCCGGTGACGCAGACCCGGCACGCGGCGGTGAAGACGAGTTCGGGGCCGTCCAGGACGCACTCCAGCCCGGGGGCGCCCTCATGGTTGCCCAGGGCCTCGTTGCCCAGCCGGAAGGACAGGGCGTCCATGGGGCCCGACGGGGGCACGCCCACGTGCCAGAGGCCGGTGCGGCCGGGCCACTCCTGCACGGTGGTGCGCGTCCCGGCGGTGACCACCCGCACGCGCGGGGCGGGGTCGGTGACCCCGGCCAGCGTCGCGGTGGTGTGCGCGGCGGCGGCCACGTCGGGGTGCTCGCACACGGCGCGCAGGACGCCCAGGTTCGTGGCCACGCCCTGCACCCGGGTGCCGTCGAGCGCCGCGCCCAGCCGGGCCCAGGCGGCGGTCCGGTCGGGGCCGTGCTCGATCACCTTGGCGAGGAGGGGATCGTAGGCCGCGGTGACCTCGGTTCCGGTCTCCACCCACGTGTCCACCCGCGGCAGCGGCGTCCCCGCGGGTTGTGGCACTTCCCCGGCCCCGGAGGCCACCCCGCTCGCCCCAGGCGTCCCGTGCGCTCCCGGTGTGGCGGAGGCTCCGAGGGCTCCGGGCACCGGGTCGCCGCCGAGCGCGTGGTCGGGGAAGGAGACGTGCGTGAGGCGACCGGCGCTGGGCCGGTCCCCGGCGTCGGGGTCCTCCGCGTACACGCGCGCCTGGACGGCGTGCCCACGCGGCTCCGGCGCCTCCCGCGGCAGGTCGTCGGCCCCGCCGAGGGCCAGCCGCAGCATCCACTCGACCAGGTCGACCCCGTACACCGCCTCGGTGACCCCGTGCTCCACCTGCAGACGGGTGTTGACCTCCAGGAACGCGGCCTCCTCGCGCGCGGCGTCGTAGACGTACTCCACGGTGCCGACGGAGCGGTAGGACACGGAGGCGGCCAGGCCGACCGCGGCCTCGGTGATCCGCTCGCGGACGGCGTCCGGCAGCGCGGGGGCGGGCGCCTCCTCACAGACCTTCTGGTTGCGGCGCTGGAGGGTGCAGTCGCGGTCGCCGAGGGCCAGGACGCGGCCGTCGCCGAACCCGAACACCTGCACCTCGACGTGGCGCGCCCCGGTGACCATGCGTTCGAGGAAGACGTCGGTGGAGCCGAACCCCGACCCCGCGGTGCGCCGGACGGAGTCCCACGCCTCGGTGAGGGCGGCGGCGTCGGCGCAGGCGCGCATGCCGATCCCGCCACCGCCCGCGGTGGCCTTGAGCATGACCGGGTAGCCGATCCGCTCGGCCTCGGCGCGTGCGTGGTCCGGCCCGTCGAGCAGCCCCGTCCCGGCGAGCAGCGGCACTCCGGCCGCCTCGGCCGCCGCCCGGGCGGTGTGCTTGGCGCCGAAGAGGTCGATCTGCGCGGGTGTGGGCCCGACGAAGGCGATCCCGGCGTCCTCGCAGGCACGGGCGAAGTCGGCGTTCTCGGACAGGAATCCGTAGCCGGGGTGCACGGCGTCGGCACCGGCCTCCAGGGCCGCCTCGAGCACCAGGTCGCCGCGCAGGTAGCTGTCGGCGGCCGGTGTCGGTCCCAGGGCGACCGCGGTGTCGGCCAGGCGCACGTGCGGGGCGCCGCGGTCGGCCTCGGAGTGCACGGCGACGGTGCGCAGGCCCAGGCGGCGGGCGGTGCGCAGCACGCGGACGGCGATCTCGCCCCGGTTGGCCACGAGCAGCGTGCGGCCGCCCAGCGGACCGGCCGGACGGGAACCGGACGCGGTCGGGGGTGTGGACGTGGCGGAGGAGGGGGTGGGGGCGCCGGTCATCGGTCTCCCCCGCCCGGCGCGGTGACGACCATCTCGACGGGGGTGGGGTCGAAGCCGTTGCACGGGTTGTTGATCTGGGGGCAGTTGGAGACCAGCACGAGCACGTCGGTCTCGGCCCGCAGGGACAGCGACAGCCCGGGAGCGGAGAGGCCGTCGACGATCCCGAGCGTGCCGTCCTCCTCGACCGGGACGTTCATGAACCAGTTGACGTTGGAGACCAGGTCGGCCTTGCCGAGCCCGTGCTCGGCCGCGGCCAGCAGGAAGTTCTCCACGCACGCGTGCTGGTGGGCGGTGTGGTGCCCGTAGCGCAGGGTGTTGGACTCCTTGGAACAGGCGCCGCCGAGGGTGTCGTGGCGCCCGCAGGTGTCCGCGGTGACCGTCATGAGCGGCTGGTACTCGCAGTCGCGCAGCACGCTGCCGGTGGTGAGGAAGACGTTGCCCTGGCCCTGGACGGTGTCGGGCGCGCTGTAGCGGCGGGCCGTGTCGTGCGCGGCGTAGGCGAGGAAGTCCACCGCCTGGTTGCCGCCCAGGTCGACGATGGTGAGCGTGTACCCCGCGGGGACGACGGCGGACCAGGGCGCGCGGGCGGGGACGGTCGTCCGGGACTCGGCGGGCGCGGCGGAGGCCGGGGCTCCGTCGGACGCACCGGCGGCGCCGGCAGCACCGGCAGAGGTGGCGGGAGTGGACGCGTGGGCGGTGTGGGTCACTGGATCCCCCGTGCGGCGAGGTGGTCGGCGGTGTTGGTGAGGGCGCGGCGCACCTCGGGAGTGCTCTCCCACAGCTCGTCGCCCGGCCTGGTCGGCTCTCCCGGCCAGGCCAGGACCTCCAGGGTCGAGCAGGTGTACTCGGGCCGCGGATCGAGCGGGTGCGGCACGTTGGCGATGAGCACGAGCAGGGGCCGCTCGGCCCGGAGCGTGACGTGGGTTCCCGGCCCGGCCGAGCCGGTGAAGTCGCAGGTGCCGTCCCCGGCGACGCGCACCCCCTGGAAGAAGGACAGGCTGGGCGGCACGTCCCGCGCGGTGAGCCCGTACTTGGCGGCCGCCAGGCGCAGCAGCTCACGGCCGGCCGGCGCCGGCCCGTAGGCGGTGCCGTCGCCGTAGCGCTCGGTGTTGCGGGCGAGGGAGGAGGTACCGCACAGGGCGTCGTGCCGGTTCGAGGTGTCCTCCAGCACGGTCGCCATCGCACGGCCCTGGTCGGACAGCAGCGGGTGTCCGGTGGTGACGTAGGCCTGCCAGGGCACCTTGACGGTGTCGGCGACGTTGAGGCGCTCGACCGGGTGGTCGGGGTCGTGGAGCAGGACGTGGGCGCAGGCGTCCCCGACCGGGTCGGCCAGGCGCAGCGAAGTGCCGCGGGCGATGATCTTGTGGGTGTAGCCGCCACCGGCCACGGTCTCCGCCCAGGTCAGGTCCTCGGCCGGGACGCCGGGCGGCGGCGCGGGCCAGGTCCGGGCGGGCCGGTAGGGCATGGCGTCGGCGCGAGCCCCCTCCTGGGCCCGGGCGTGCGCGCGAGCGGCGCCGGTGGTCGCTGTCGGTCCTGTGTGTGGCGTGGCCATGGCGGCTCCCTGGTGCCCGGTGCGGGTTTTCTGTCGCCCGACCGAAATTAGGCACCGACGATGAACCCGCGATGCCGGGACGATCAGCACCGCGTGAACCGGGGGCCGCGCGTGTTTCCGGCGCGTTTCACCGCCCTGAGGCAACACGCCCGTCACACGGTGAGGCCGATTTCACGGAAACGCATCATCGGCGCAAAGGCGCCCTCCACTCCGAGGCGTTCAATTCCTGTCAGTTGACAAGAACGCGCCCACCAGCACCGACACCCCCTCGGACGCACTCGGCCGCCGGAACGGCCGTCAGACCCCCTCGGAGCGCCGCATGATCATCCTCGGAGTCGGCACAGCCGTCCTCTGCGTCGTCACCCTCGGACTGCTCGTCGCCCGCAAGGTCGGCGGCGACGCCGACAACTACCTCCTCGCGGGGCGCAGCCTCGGCCTGCCGCTCGTCGCGGTCGCGCTGGCCGCCCAGGCCGTGGACTCCAACGCCACCGCGGGCAACACCGACCTCGCCTTCGAGTTCGGGTTCTGGGCGGGCGCCTCACTGCCCGTCGGCCTGGCCCTGTGCCTGCTCATCACCGGCGTGTTCTTCGCCAAGCCGATGAACCGGATGAAGCTGGTCACCCTGCCCGACTACTACCGGCTGCGGTTCGGACGCGGGATCGAGGTCACCGCGAGCCTCATCATGATCGCCTGCTTCGCGATCCTGCTCGCCGGAAACCTCGTCGCGGTCGGCCTGATGCTGGAGCACTTCACCGGGCTGTCGTACACGGCCGGCGTGCTCGTGGTCGTCGGGCTCATCCTCACCTACACGATCGCCGGGGGCATGTACAGCGACGTGTACACGGCGCTGGCGCAGACCGTCCTGACCCTGGTCGCGGTCGCCGCGCTGACCACCTGGATGGCCCTGACCCACGGGCTGTCGATCCCCGAGGGCATGGGCCCCCTCGACCTGGGCCAGCTCACCGATCCGGCCCAGGGCGCGCCCGTGAACCTGGCCACCCTGCTGGCACTCGGGATCGGCGACATCATCGCGATCGACTTCATGCAGCGCATCTTCGCCGCCAGGTCGCCCCGGACCGCCCAGCGCGCCTGCTTCGCGGGGGCGGGCATCACCCTGGCCGTGGGCGTGCCCTTCTCCCTGGTCGCCCTGTCCAGCGTCAGCGTGCTCGGCGACGACGTGGACGGCCCCGTCCTGTTCGCGCTGCTGGACGGCACGGCACCCGCGCTCCTGGCCGTCCTGGTGCTGTCCGGCCTGGTCACCGCCTCCTTCACCACCGCCAGCGGCGTCATTCTCAGCACGGCGGCGGTGGTCGTGCGCAACATCCGCGGTCGGCGCCGCGGCACCGACCTCAGCAGCGCCCAGGTCCTGCGGTTCACCCGGTACACCATGGTGCCGATGGCGCTACTGGGCGTGGTGTTCGCCCTGCGGGTCCCCCAGACCGGCATCCTGCTCACCCTGGCCTTCGACCTGATGCTCGCCGGGCTGGCCGTCCCGTTCGTCCTGGGCATGGCCTGGCGGCGCGGGGGCGCCGCGGCGGCGACCGCCGCCCTGGTCGTGGGCCTGGGCAGCCGCCTGGCGATGTTCGTCCTGACCCCGACCGTCTACGGCGCCGACAACGACCTGCTGTACCTGTCCGGCGGCCCCGCCGTACCGGACCTGGACGGCTGGTCGACGATGATCGCCGCGGGCGCCTCCCTCACCGCCTACACGGTGGTCGCCCTCCTGCGGCCGGCCGTCCCGGCCGCGGCCACCGACCCCGAGCCCACCGCACCGGTCGTGGAGGAGGCAGAATACGCGTCGAAGGCCGGTGCGTGACCGGCCGGTCGAGAGGCGGACCGTGACACAGCGACAGACCGGGCGGCGCGTGGGCCGGCCGCGCGCCGCCGGGGCGTCCCCGACCGGGGCGAGCAGTACCGAGGACGTCCTGCGGGCCGCGGCCGAACTGTTCACCTCCCAGGGGTTCTCCGCCACCAGCACACGCGCCGTCGCCGAGCGCGCGGGCCTGCGCCAGGCGTCGCTCTACCACCTGTTCGCCAACAAGGACGCGATCCTGGCCCGGCTGCTGGAGGGCACGGTCGGCCCGTCCCTGGCGGTGGCCGAACGGCTGGAGCGCCACCCCGCGCTCGCGCCGGTGCGGCTGTGGGCGCTCTGCCGGACCGACGTCGAACTGCTGTGCTCCCACCCGCACAACGTCGGCGCCCTCTACCTGTCGCCCGAGGTGAGCCGGGACCGCTTCGGGGGCTTCCACACCCGGCGCGACGCCCTGCGGGACCACTACGCGCGACTGGTGGCGCGGGCGGCGCCGGAGTCGGTCGGCAGCTCCCTGCCCGACCTGGTGTTCGGGCTGGTGGAGAGCGTGATCCTGCGCCGGGGCGGCGCGCCCGCACTGGACGGGGCGACGGCCGGGACGGAGGTCGCCGACGGTGCGCTGCGGCTGTTGGGGACGCCGGAGTCCGCGCTGGCCGAGATCCGCGCCGAAGGGCTGGAGCTGTACCGCGCCACCCGGGCGTGAGGCGGGCCGTCGGGACGGACCCGCTCCGCGTGGCACGCCCGATCCGGCCCCGGAGTCGACGTATGGTCGCTCTGACCAGGAGAGAGCACCCAGCGTTCGACACCCGGCTGGAGGGCGGAACACCTTGGCCTCCGAACCCGCGAAGTCCGTCAACCCGACCGCGGCACTGATCGCGGGGGTCTTCCTCACCCTGTGCCTCAACCCGCTGATCGGCGTCGTCATGGTCGTCCTGGCCGTCGTGGCCATCAGGAGGCCCGACGGCTCGCCGGAGCAGGCCCGGTTCACGCAGTACGCCTGGGTCGCCTTCGCGGTCGGCATGATCCTCACCGCCCTCGTGGTGGTCCTCGCCATCGTCCTGGACTTCGTCCCCTGGTGGGAGCGGCCCGTGTAGGGGGCGCACGGGGGCGGCGCCGGACGCCACCGGAGGGTGCCGGGGGTCCGCGGAGGTCGCCGGGCATCGCCGCGGTCCGAGCGTGGCGCGCCCTCCCGGACCAGCGCCAACGCGTACAGTGTCGATGCCACCGCGTACAGCGATGTCTTCGGCGCTCCACGTCTCGACCGAAGGGCCAGGCCATGACCTCGGGATCCGCTCAGTCCGCCAACCCTCTCGCCGCGCTCATCGCGGGCATCTTCCTGACCGTGTGCTGCAACCCAGTGGTCGGCATCGTCATGATCGTGCTCGCCGCCCTGGCCCTGAACAAGACCGACGACTCGCGCGCGGAGGCCAGGCTCACGCGCGCCGCGTGGATCGCCTTCGGCATCGGTGTGGGGATCACCCTCCTCATCGCCGCCGTCGCCTTCCTCCTCGGACTCGTCCCGGGCATGGAGACCTACCTCTAGTCCCGCGGCGGGCCCGGGCGAGCCGGCGCGCGAGCACTGGTGGAGCATGGGGAGCGCCCGGATCCGCCCCGGGCGTCCCGTCCCCGAGGAAGCGAACCGATGCCCACCGCACCCACCATCGACCTCACCACCTCCGGCACCACCGCCACCCTGCGCATCGACCACCCCCAGCGCAAGAACGCGATGACCGCGCACATGTGGGGCCTGCTGCCCCGGCTGCTGGAGCCCCTGGCGAAGGACCCCTCCGTCCGGGTGGTGGTCCTGACCGGAGCGGGGACGGACTTCTGCGCGGGCGCCGACATCTCCGAGCTCACGGCGGGCGCCGACGGCACCGCGGGCGGCGGTGCCGTCGACGTCGACGCGGCCGGGGCGCGCGTGCTCGACGACCGGCTCGCCGAGGCCGCGGGCGAGGCGCTGGCGGCCTTCCCCAAACCCACCATCGCCATGGTCGACGGCCTGTGCGTGGGCGGCGGCTGCCTGCTCGCGACCGCCTGCGACCTGCGTGTCGGCACACCGCGGACGCGCGTGGGCGTTCCGGCGGCCAAACTCGGGGTGGTCTACCCCGCCTCGTCCCTGCGCCGGATCGTCGCCCTGGCAGGGCCCTCCACCGCCAAGCGCCTGCTCTTCACCGCCGACCTCCTCGGGGCCGAGGAGGCGCTGCGCACCGGGCTGCTCGACGAGGTCGTCCCCGAGTCCGAACTCGCCCACCACGTCACCGGGCTCGCCGCCACCGTCGGCGACCGCTCCCAGGTGAGCGTGCGCGCGGCCAAGAGCCTCGTCGACGCGATCGGCGCGGGCGGCCTCACCCCCGACCTGGCCCGGAGCTGGGACGAGGAGGCCGTGCGCAGCGGTGACCTGCACGAGGGCATCACCGCGTTCCTGGAGCGGCGCCCCGCGCGGTTCGCCGCCCCGCCCTCCTGACTCCGGTGCCCTACCGCCGCCGCAGCCGCGGGTCCGTCAGCGACGGCGGCTCGTAGAAGACCATGTCGCGGCTGACGTCGGTCCCCGGCGGCACGACTTCGTCGATCCGGTCGAGCACCTCCCCGCCCAGCCGGACGTCGACACCCGCCAGCAGGTCCTCCAACTGCTCGTGCGTGCGCGGCCCGATGAGCACCGACGTCACGGCCGGGTGCTCGCGCACGAACGCCGTCGCCAGGTGGGGCAGTGTCACGCCCGCGTCGGCCGCGACCCCGTGCAGCCGCTCGACCGCGGCCAGCTTGGCCGCGTTGGCGGGCACGGACGGGTCGAACATCGGCGCCAGCAGCGCGCCGCGGTGCGCCGAGGCGGGGTCGGCCCCGCCCGGTCCGCCGTAGCGGCCCGACAGCCACCCGGCGCTCAACGGGCTCCACGTCAGCACGCCCATGCCGTACCGCGCCGCGGTGGGCAGGACGTCGCGCTCGATGCCGCGCGCCAGGATGGAGTACGGCGGCTGCTCGCTGCGCGGCCGGACGTGCCCGCGCTCGGCGGCCGTCCACTGCGCCTCCACGATCTGCTCCGCCGGGAACGTCGACGTGCCGATCGCGCGGACCTTGCCCGCGCGCACCAGGTCCGACAGCGCCGACAGCGTCTCGTCGATGTCGGTCTCCGGGTCGGGCCGGTGCACCTGGTACAGGTCGATCCAGTCCGTGTCCAGGCGCCGCAGGCTGTCCTCGACGGCGCGGACGATCCACCGCCGGGAGTTGCCCCGGTGGTTGAGGTCCGGTCCCATCGGATTGTGGAACTTGGTCGCCAGGACCACGTCGTCCCGGCGGCCCTTGAGCGCCCGGCCGACGATCCTCTCGGACTCGCCGTCGGAGTACATGTCCGCGGTGTCCACGAGGTTGATCCCCGCGTCCAGCGCGGTGTGCACCATCCGGACCGCGTCGTCGTGGTCGGTGTTCCCCCAGGCCCCGAGCATCATCGTGCCGAGAGCGTACTCGCTGACCGAGATCCCCGTCCGTCCGAGTGTGCGCCGTTCCATGTCGTTCCCCTCGTCGTGGTGTCCGTGCGGGCACCACACTGGCGCGGCGGCGGGGACCGGACCAGGTCCGCTCCAACCGGGGTCTGGCAGTACCAGGCAGGCCCGGTGGATACTGGGGTCCATGGTGAACGCGGACGCGGAGATCAGCCAGTTCCTCAAGGGCCGACGGGCCGTCCTCACCCCCGACCTCGTCGGCCTGCCCGAGGGAGTCAACCGGCGCCGGGTGCGCGGGCTGCGCCGGGAGGAGGTCGCCCTGCGCGCCGGTGTCAGCGTGGACTACTACACGCGCATCGAACAGGGCCGCGGCGGCCGGGTGTCGGCGTCGGTGCTGGACGCCATCGCCGAGGCGCTGCTGCTGTCCGAGGTCGAGCGCGGCTACCTGCACAACCTGGCCGCGGGACGCGCCCGCAGGCCGGGCGAACCGGCCGGCGACGGGTGGTGCGTACCGCCGGACGCACCGAGACCGCGGGTGCGCCCGGAGCTGGTCGCCCTCGTCGACGCCATGGACCGGGTGCCGGCGATGGTGCTGAACCGGTCGCTCGACCTGCTGGTGTGGAACCGGATCACGGGCCGGCTGTGGCCGGGCGTGGACGACCTGCCCGAGTCGGAGCTCAACCTGGCGCGGATGGTCTTCGGCGACGCCCCGGGCGCGGGCCTGCACGCCGACCCCGAGTCGATGCGCCGCGCCCTGGTCGCCAAGCTGCGCGTCGAGTCGGGCCGCGACCCGGACGACCCGCGCCTGTGCGCGGTGGTCATGGACCTGCGCCGGGGGAACGCGCGGTTCGCCGAACTCTGGGAGGAGGCCGAGGTGAGCGAGCACCCGTTCGGCGTCCACCGGATCCTGCACCCGGAGGTGGGCGAGCTGGACCTGCACTACTCGAAGGCCGTCCTGCCCGGCGACTCCGGGCAGATCCTCATGACCTACTGCGCCGACCCGGGATCCCCCTCCGAGGAGCGCCTCGCCGGACTCGCCCGCACCCCCGCCCCCGTCTCCGGCCGGTGAACTGGACCGCCCGGGGTGTCGGTCACCGGCCACGCCCCGGAAGGGCGACGTGCACCCGGTGCGGCCCGCCGTAGTGCTCCCCCTCCCCCACGGGAAGGAACCCCAGCCGCGCGGCCACCCGGAGGCTGGGAGCGTTGTCGACGTGGACGAGGGCCCACACGGAGGACAGCCGGACCTCGTCGAGCCCGTACCGCAGCAGGGCCCGCGCGGCCTCGGTCGCCAGGCCCCTGCCCCCGTACCGGGCGTCCAGGTACCAGCCGATCTCCGGCAGCCCGCCCGGCAGCTCGTGCGACGGCCGCAGGTGCGCCAATCCGACCGGTGCGCCGTCGAGCAGCAAGACCCAGTGGCCGAGTTCCGGCGGCCCCGCGTAGGCCAGTCGGGCGCGGACCATGGTCCGCGCCCGTTCGCGGTCCGACAGGTCCGCGCCGAGGTAGGTGCTCATCTCCGGTGCGGAGAAGAGCCGCACGACCGCGTCGGTGTGCCCTTCCGACAGCGGTTCGAGGACCAGCCTGCGGGTCGTGATGCTTCGCTGAGCGTCCACCATGGCGCACACGATGGCACAGCGGCCGAATCCCGTGCGGCCGGGTCCGTGGCGAGGGGGCACGGACGGCCGCGCGGCCATCGGTGGATCCACGCGTTCTCGCCCGACGGGGGCGAAGTGCGCCCAGGACTCCTTGTCGGGCCGCGGGCCGCGCCCTAACGTTTCCGGCACCATCGAGCTACCCGAAGGTGGTCACGGATGAGCCCCCGCACCCCCCTGCGCCTCGGCGCCGCCGCGACCGGTCTGGCCGTCGCCTCCGTCCTGGTCCTCGCCCCACCCGCCCACTCGGAGCCCGTCGAGGGACCCGCCGCGACCGTGTCCGGCCCGGTCCCCGTCACCGCCGACTCCTACCCCTTCATGTCCGCCGACGGACCCGAGGCGCCCCCGATCGAGGCGGGCGAGGCCGTGGAGGTCGACCTCGACGCGTACGGCTACGTCGAGGAGGAGTTCCTCCTGGAGGGCACCGCCGAGCACTACGACCCCGCCACCGGCGCGGTGACCGGCACGTCCCCCTACACCACCCGGATGGTGGTCCGGCGCCCCGCGCACGCCCGTGACTCCAGCGGGACCGCGTTCCTGGAGTGGAACAACGTGAGCTTCGGGCAGGACATCGAGATCGACTGGTTCCTGTCCAACGACTACTTCATGCGCGAGGGCCACGTCTGGGTCGGCCTCTCCGCCCAGCGGGTCGGCGTCGACGCGCTGCGCGCATGGGACCCCGAGCGCTACGGCGGGCTGAGCGTCGGCGGCAGCGAGCCGGGCGACGCCCCCGCGTTCGACATCTACTCCCAGACCGCGCGGACCCTGCGCGTGCCCGAGGGCGTCGACCCGCTGCCCGGCTTCGACGTCGACACGGTCATCGCCACCGGCCACTCCCAGTCGGCCCGCTACCTCATCGGCTACCACAACGCGGTCCACCCCGCCCACGGGGCCGTCGACGGCTTCATGATCCACGGCGCCCCCGGCGACCTGGACGAGGGCACCACACCGGTCATGCGGCTCATGGCCGAGACCGACGTCCGGCTGCGCTCGCAGAGCCGGGAGCCGGACTCCGAGCACTACCGCCGGTGGGAGGTGGCCGGGACCGCGCACGTCGGCGCGCACGAGTACCTCACCTTCGCCCCGCTCATCGCCCGCGAGAACCCGGGCAGCGAGCCGCAGCGGTGCGACCGCCCCCCGCTGAGCCGGATCCCCTTCCACCACGTGCTGAACTCCGCCTACGACCACCTGGTGGACTGGGTCGAGGACGGCACCGCGCCCCCGGCCGCCCCGCGGCTGGAGTGGGCGGACGCCACGACCCCGAGCCGCGACGAGCACGGCAACCGGCTCGGCGGGATCCGCCTGTCCGAGCACGAGGTGGCCACGGCTCTCAACCAGGGAACGAACACCGGCGACCCGTTCTGCGTGCTCATGGGCGTGCACGTCCCCTTCACCGAGGAGACCCTGGAGGAGCTGTACCCGCGCCGCGGCGGCTACGTGTGGCAGGTCAACCGGGCGGTGAACCACGCCCGGCACGACGGCTACGTCCTGTCCGAGGACGCCCGCGCGTCCCGCGTCGCCGCACTGCGGGCCGACCACCCCTGGTGGTGACCCGGGCCGCCCGGCCCACGGCCCCAGGATCTAGGCCCGTAGGTCGATCCTGATCCGGCCGGTCTCGCACCGGCCGCCCCACCCGATCAGGACGTCCGCGCCGACGGGTTCCACCGGTCCGCAGTAGCCGTCGAGCGTCCCGCTCCCGGACCGGTGGGCCAGGCCGGTGTCCGTGTTCCACAGGCTGAACCCGCCGGCGTTGGTCGCGACCACGCCCAGCCCGTCCACGAACTCCATCTCGCCCGCCAGGAGGGGGAAGGCGGCCGTGTGCACCGGCGGCTGGAAGTGTTCGGCCTCGTGGGCGGTCGCGACCCGCCCCCGGCCGTCGACCTCGTACAGGCGCCCCTCCCGGCCCTCCTCGATCGCGAGGAGCGCTCCGCCCTCCGGCCGGGCCGCCAGCCCGAGGTACATCCCGCCCACGTCCTCGACGTCCGGGAACTCGACCAGGGGCACGCTCGGGTCGCCGATCCGGAACCGCCCGGTGAACATCCGCTCGAACGTGGCACCGGCCAGGACGACCTCGTCGTCGACGGCCGCCAGGTCGAACACACGGAACAGCTCTCCGGCACCGGTCACGGAGACGGAGTCCCAGGCGTCGTCCGCTGGCGAGTACACCAGGAGATCGCCCCGGTAGCCGCCTCCACCGAAGACGACGTGGTCGCCCGCCACGGCCGCCGGTGCCAGGCGCCTCGCCTCCGGGGCGTCGGCGATCGGTTCCCAGGAGTCGGTTCCGGGGTCGTAGATCGCACCGTCCCTGGCCATGAGGCCGTCCCCGTCCCCGCCCCCCGAGTGCGTGGCCGTGGAACCGCCCCAGACGAGCACCCGCCCGTCCCCGAGGGCCACGGTGGTGTGACGGGTCCGCGGTGACAGGTCGACGTCCGCGATCACCCGCCAGGAATCGGTGTCCGGGGCGTAGACGGCACCGTCGGCGTGGAGGCTGCCCCGCTCCCCACCGCTCCCGCCCCACACGAACAGTTCCGTACCGGTCCACACGAGGCTGTGGTCCACGCGGGTGCCGAAGGGCGCCGGGGCCGGCTCTCCGACGGACACGCCCACATCCCACTCCCCGGTCTCGACCGCCGCGCAGCCGGTGGCCGCCAGGGTGGCCGTCGCCAGGCAGGTCGCGGCGAACACGGACCGGCCTGTGACGCGCATACGCTCGCTCCAGTCTTCGGTGGGAGGGATGATCGGAGGCAGGCGGACGCTACCAGGACCTCCGGGCACGTTCGGGCACGTTCGGGCAGCGGCCCCGCGCATCCCTCGGGCTTCAGTGCTTGAAGTGCACGAACAGCCGGCCGAAGTTCTTGGAGTCCTTGTCCACGCGGTGGTAGCGGGCCTTGATGTCCCTGCGGTCGAGGAAGCGCAGGACGCGCTTCTTCAACTGGCCCGACCCCTTGCCCGGGATGATCTCCACGGTCTTGGCCTTGGTGCGCTCGGCCTCGTCCATGATCTCGCTCAGGGCGCGGTCGATGTCCCGGCCCTTGTTGAAGATGTCGTGCAGGTCCAGCTTGAGCCGCATCGCTTCGCCTCCCGCGTCCGCTTGCCCCGGATGATACGGCCCCCGCGGTCACAACCGCAGCACGAACACCATCCGGTCCACGCCCGGTCCCTCGTAGTCGGGGTGCGGTCCCGTGACGGTGAAGCCGAACGCCCGGTGGAAGGCGATCGAGCGCTCGTTGACCGGGCCGCCCGGATCCGAACGTCGGTCATGAGAACTCCTGTCCTGCCGGGGGCCGCGCCCCGCGATCCTGCGGGCGCCCCCACCGTTCGGCGGCGAACGCCTCCCGGAAAGGCCGGCGCACCTCCTCGTCGCGGCCCAGTACCGCGAACACCACCTGTGCGAACACACCCTCGAACTCGCCGCGCAGGTGCTCCGCGAACGCCTCCGCCACCTCGGACGGACGGTTCGCGAACACCCCGCCCCCCCACGCTCCGAGCACCAGGCGCTCCACCCCCGCGTGGGCCGCCACCGCCAGGACGCCGCGCGCCCTCCCCACCAGCACGCCGGGGATCCGCTCCGCCTCGCCCGTCCTGTTCCGCTCGATCATCCGCCGGTTCGGCGCGGCACACGTCAGGAAGTCCGCCGACACCGGCCGTGTGAGCCACCCTCCCCGGTCGTCACGGAACACAGGAACGCCCGGTGAGTGGATCACCCGGTCGGTGTAGAGCAGACCGCGCTCGGCACGGTGGTGTTCGTAGAACTCCGGACACGCGGTCAACGAGGCGTACAGGGCGCTGGACCGCACGAGGCTCTCCTCCTGCGCACGAGCGCCGTTGGCCACGCCCCCGCCGGGGTTGCGCGCCGACGCGAAGTTCAGCGCGCCCACCCTCCCGGCCGCGCCGCCTCCCGCGTCAGTCCAAGCCCCGGCCTCCGCCTCGGGCCCCGCCTCGGCCGCCGCCCCGGACCCGGCCTCCTCGCCGGCCAGTCGGACGACGGCCGCCAGTGTGCTCTCCCCGGTGACCGCGAAACCGGTCGTCCGCCTCCGGGGGTCCGGCGGAGCCGACCGTTCCAGCTCCTCGGGCAGGTGGAGCCTGGTACCCGTGCGCATGGCCGCCATCGCGCCGGACAGGTCCACCGTGCGGTCCCCCACGGTGTACCGCTCCCGCTCGAAGGCCGTAC
The DNA here is from genome assembly GCF_013410755.1 of Nocardiopsis aegyptia. Classification (GTDB taxonomy): domain Bacteria; phylum Actinomycetota; class Actinomycetes; order Streptosporangiales; family Streptosporangiaceae; genus Nocardiopsis; species Nocardiopsis aegyptia. The sequence continues at coordinate 3,696,752 of NZ_JACCFS010000001.1, read as the reverse complement.
GCGTCTCCCGCCACACCTGGCGCAACCTCTGGGACAAGGCCCTTCCCCCTCACTCGCGGAGCGCGAGCCTATCCGCGCACCGATCCGTCCGCACGGCCTTTTCCCGCCGAAAACACCTGGCCTCCCGCCCCGCGGCACGCCATCCTCGAACCATGAACCGAAAGGAACTCGTCCGCGCGTCCAAGTTCCTCGCGCGCGTCCTGCGCCACGACCCCGACCTGGGCGGGGTCCGCCTGGACCCGCAGGGGTGGACGGACGTCGACTCCCTGCTGCGCGGCTGCTCCCGGGCGGGGGTCCGCCTCACCCGCACGGCCCTGGAGGAGGTCGTCGCCACCAACGACAAGAGGCGGTTCGTCCTCAGCCCCGACGGCGCCCGCATCCGCGCACAGCAGGGCCACTCCGTGCGGGTCGACCTCGGCCTGGCACCGAGCCGGCCCCCGCGCCTGCTCTACCACGGCACCACGGGCCGCTTCCTGCCCGCCATCACGGCCGAGGGCCTGCTCCCCATGCGGCGCCACGACGTGCACCTGTCCCCGGACGAGGCCACGGCCCGCAGAGTCGGCTCCCGCCGGGGCGCCCCGGTCGTCCTCACCGTCGACGCCGGGCGCATGCACGACGACGGCCACGCCTTCCGGGTCACCGGCAACGGCGTCTGGCTCGTCCCGGCCGTCCCTCCGGAGTACCTCGGCGCCCCTACCGACCGCCGCGATCGGGCCTGACCGCCACGAAGACGGCCGTGCCCGGGATCATCCGCCCGCGGACGGGTCCCCATCCGCCCCACACCCGGTCGTGCCCCTCGGGCCACTCCGGTTCCACGAGGTCGCGCAGCACGAGTCCGGCTCCCGCGATCCCCCGCACCCAGTCGCCCACCGTGTGGTGGTGCTCCACGTAGAGCGCGTTGCCGTGGTCGTCCTCCTCGACGTACGCGCGCCGGTCGAAGTAGGACTGGTGCAGGGTGAACCCCTCCTCCGTGGGGTCGTCGGGGAAGCCCCACCGGACCGGGTGCGTCACGGAGAACACCAGGCGCCCGCCCGGCCGCAGCACACGGGCCGCCTCGGCCAGCGCGTCGTAGGCCGAGGGCACGAAGGGGAACGCCCCGAACGAGGAGAAGACCACGTCGAAGGAGGCGTCGGCGAACGGAAGCCGCTGGGCGTCGGCCTGCACGGCCGGCACCCGGTGTCCGGTCCGTTCGTCGATCCGGTGGGAGTGCCGCAGCTGGCGCAGGGACAGGTCGAATCCCACCACCTCGCGGGCGCCCTGGGCCCGCAGCCACCGGCCGCACTGGCCGGCCCCGCACCCGACCTCCAGGAACCGCGTCGCCGCCATGTCCTCGACCCCGAGCAGCCCCGCCTCGGCCTCGGTCAGTCCCTCCGGGCACCACACGAAGTCCGCGTCGCCGAGGAAGGCGCCGTGGTCGGCCTGGTAGGCGTCGGCCGCGCCGTCCCACCACCACCGACCGGCCCGCGCGCTCTCGTCCGCGTCCACCATCCGGCGCTCGACCCGGCCGGGCGCCGGGTAGGCGTCCGCGCCGTCCGCGGCCCCGGTCCGTTCGGCGCGCTCACTGTCGTCCGGCATGGGTCCCCTCGGGTGTCGCCGGGGCGCCCGAGGCGGCCGAACCGCCCGCGGCATCGGAACCGTCCGAGCCGCGCGCACCATCGGGATCCTCCGAGTCGTCCGTGTCGCCGGAGCCGCCCGCAGCATCGGGGTCCGTCGAGCCGTCCGTACCGCCCGAACCACCGGGGCGGTCGGAGCCGCCCGGCTCCCCTCCCTCCTCCTCGGCACGGGCGTCGCGCAGCTCGCGGCGCATGAGCACCACCCAGCCCACGACCGCCACGACCGAGAACACCCACCACTGCACGGCGTAGGACAGGCTCATCCCCGAGTCCACCTCCCGCAGCGCGATCCGCTCGGGCGCGGGGTCGGGCACCGGGTCCTGCTCGGTGAGTTCGACGTACCCGCCGAGGACGGGGTAGGGCAGCCGGTCGGCGAGCATGTCCACGTCCACGATCATGATCTGCCCCTCCGGCAGGCCGTCGCGGTTGGCGAGCCCGGTGTTCTCCTCGGTCTCGGTGAACTGGAGGCGCCCGGCGATCTCCACGGTGCCCTCCGGCGCCGGCGGCACGTCCGGCACGTCGAGCGCGGTGTCGCCCCGCATGATCCAGCCGCGGTTGACCAGGACGGCCGACCCGTCCTCGGTGACGAGCGGCGTCAGCACGTGGAAGCCGACACCGCGGGAGCCGTCGCGGTTGCGCAGCAGCAGTTCGTGCTCGGTGTCCCACGTGCCGCTCACCTCGACGGTGCGCCACCGGTCCCGAGGCGACACCTCCTCGCCGACCCCGGTGAGCTCCTCGACGGGGACCGGCTCCGCGGCCACGTTGTCCTGTTGCAGGCGCACGGACTCGCTGCGCGTCTCCCACCGGTCCAACTGCCAGAAGCCGAGCCGGACGAAGCTGGGCACGATCACCAGGACCAGCAGGTGGAAGGCGACCATGCGTCGCGAGAACAGGACTTTGAGCACGTCTTCGAGGTTATGAGACGCTCCCGGCCGCCCCGCACCGCCCCTGGCCCAGCGGGCGCGGCGCGCCCGGACACGCACGCGGCCACCGGTCTCCGGCCGCAGGCCCTCCGCGCACGCGAACGGGGCCGCCGGTCACCGGCGGCCCCGCACCGCGCGACGCTCGTGCCGCGCCGCTGTCGCGTTGCCTACTCCTGGTCGTCGGCCGGGACGTCCTCGGCCGCGGCGCTCCGGCGCTTGCGGGCGAAGTACAGCCCGGCGGCGCCGGCGCCGATCGCGGCCACACCGGCGGCGACCAGGCCGCCCAGGGCGCTACCGGTCAGGGCGAGCTGCTCGTCGGCCTGCGGCTCGGGGGTCGGACGCTCGTCGGCGGTGCTGGAGTCGTCGCCCTCCTCGCCGCCGTCCTCACCGGTGTCGGTGTCGTCGCCACCGTCGTCGCCGCCGTTGTCGCCCTCGTCGGTGTCCTCGTCGCGGTCCTGCTCCTTGTCGTCGTCCCCGCCGTCGTCACCGTCGTCACCGTCGTCGCCGTCGTCCCCGCCGTCGTCCTCGCCGTCAGAGATCGTCTCCAGGCAGGTCGCCTCGGCGAGTCCGAGGACCGACACCGCGTTGCCGCAGATGTCGACGGCGGCGTCGACCGGCACCACGACCTGGTTGCCGCTGGCCACACCGCCCGAACCGTCGGTGGACGGGCCGTCGGCCTCGTTCTCGGGCGAGGCCTGGATGACGTTGATGATCGTGGTGCACGTGGAGCTGGCGTTGCCCAGGATGGCGACCGAGTTGCCGCAGACGTTGAGCGCGACGTCGACCGGAACGACGATCTGGTTGCCGCTGGCGACACCGCCGGAGCCGCTGGTGGTCGCCGCTTCATCGGACCCGGACTCCTCCTCCAGGACCTCGACCACCTCCTCGCACTCGGCCTGGGACACCCCGCCCACACCCACGGCGTTGCCGCAGGCCTCCAGCGCGGCGTCGACGGGGACCACGATCTGGTTGCCGCTGGCCACGCCGCCCGAACCGTCGGTGGACGGGCCGCCCTGGCCGCTGCTCTCGTAGAGGACCTCGGAGACCTCGGTGCACTTCGCCTGCGAGATGCCCAGCACGGCGAGCGAGTTGCCGCACAGGTCGGCCTCGATGTCCGCCGGCACGACGACCTGGCTGCCGCTGGCCACACCGCCGGAGCCGTCGGTGGAGGTGTCGGCGAAGGCCGACGTGAGGGGAGCGACCACCAGCCCGGCGGTGAGGACCGTGGCGAAGGAGTAACGGAAGGTGTTGCGCATAGTGCTGTGGAGCCTTTCAGGGAAGACAGCCGGGTAGTCGGCGCCTGTGCGGGGCGTCGGTGGGGCCGCGGGTGCATCCGGTGGCCGCGTATCGCGGTGGCACTCGGCCTCGCACCCGAACGGCACGGCGGGTCCGTCACCCGGAAACGGCGAGACGGCGGGAAGACCCTTTCGGCGGCTCACGATGGGGTCATCCACCCGGTGAACCGCCGATGGACCGAAACGTTAGCAAGACACCGACGACGTGCCAGCCATTTCAGAAAATGACTCGCCGCAATGCCAGCACGATATGCGTACGACTGACTACTCAAAGACATTGAAGCAGTTCACAGGGTCATCAATAGCTACTCTGCGTCCTGAGATTAAAGCCCTACGTAGTTATATGGCCGAAAAAAATTCCGCGGAGCCCGCCCAAGGTCTACGAATTTGCTTCGTTCCACCGCCAGCCCCAAACCCCGCGAAGAAACGCCGGAGATTGACCGACAAAGGAGCGGCGCACCTTTTGCCGGAAAGGCCGCGAACGCGAAGAAACGCACCCTGACACGCCCGCCACCCGCCCCACCCTGGCCCGCCCCGATCCACTCAAGCCATCACCCTCCGTCACCACGGGCATCCTTCACAGAGACGGGTCGGCACACCGTCGACGGCTTCGGAGCCCCCACGACACCCGCGGCCGCCCTTCGCCGACCGCCGTCGGCCCCGCGTGGCCCCACATCGCCCTCCAGGGCGGCAACCCGGCATCCGCTACCCAAAGGGCGACAAAACCGCTGGTCAACAACACCTAACCTGGAACACTCGGCCGCGGACCCGCACGGCCGACCTCCGCACACCCTGACTTTCCGCACTAGACTGATTACGAAAAGTAGTCAACCGACAGAAGGTCGGAGCCCGCACGCCATTCGTCCGACCACGACGGCCAACCGGAGCGACCGAGCACGCGTCCTAACCCTGAGACACGAACGAGGACCCCGCTCGCCGTTTCCCCCGCCCGCACTGGAGCACGCATGCAGCCCGTAGGAACCCCGACCCCCCGCCGCGGCATCCCCCTCAGCACCGGGAGCGCCGCACTCGCACTCGTCCTGCTCGTCACCGCCTGCTCCTCCGGCGAGGACCCCGCGGACGAGGCCGTCGGGGCGGTGTCGCCCGAGGAGTCCTCCTCGGCGCCCGAGACGCAGCCGAGCGAACCCGCCGAGACGGGCGAGCCGTTCACCATCGCCTTCGGCGGCGACACCATGTTCGACGGGGTCCTGGAGTCACGCCTGAACGACCCGGCCACCGCGCTCGACCCCATCTCGGAACAGCTCTCCGCCGCCGACCTGGCCATGGTCAACCTGGAGACGGCGGTGACCGAGGGCGGCACCCCCGCACCCGGCAAGGCGTTCCTGTTCCGCGCCCCCGCCACCGCGCTGGAGGCGCTGGACGCGGCGGGCGTCGACGTGGCCAGCGTCGCCAACAACCACGGCATGGACTACGGGACCGACGGCCTGAACGACACCCTCGACAACGGCGATGCCTCGCCCGTCACCCTGGTCGGCGCCGGACGCGACGCGGACGAGGCCTACACGCCGCACATCGCCGAGGTGAACGGCCAGACCGTGGCCATGTTCGGCGCCACCGACGTGATGGACGACCACCTCATGGCCGAGTGGACCGCGGGCGAGGGCAAGCCGGGCCTGGCCTCCACCAAGAACGAGATGAAGGACCGGATGCTCACGGCGGTCTCCGAGGCCGCCGCCGAGGCCGACAACGTCGTCGTGTTCCTGCACTGGGGCCTGGAGGGCTCGCACTGCCCCCTCCCGCACGCCCCCACCCTGGCCGACGAGCTGGTCGAGGCCGGCGCCACCGCGGTGGTCGGCGGCCACGCCCACGTGCTCTCCCCGGGCGGGTTCAGCGGTGACTCCTACGTGCACTACGGCCTGGGCAACTTCGTCTTCTACAACTTCAACGGGCCCACCGCCGAGACCGGCGTGCTCACCCTGACCTTCGACCAGGGCCGCGTGACCGAGTCCGACTGGGCCCCCGCGCAGATCCAGGGCGGCGTGCCGGTCCCCTACGAGGGCGAGGCGGCCGACCGGGCGCACCAGACGTGGGTGGACATGCGCACCGAGTGCGGTCTCCCGCTCACCGACTCCCCCGCCTAGGCACACGGGGCACCCGTCGCCCGCACAGCGGGGCCGACGGGTGCCCGCGCCGCCCGCCGGGGCCCGCCCCGACACGGCGAAGCCCGCGCCGGGCCCGCCGCCCACCGAGTGCCCGCGCCGGCCCGCCCGCGCCTACAGCACGGGAGCCACACCGTACCGGGCCGCGACCGTGTCGATCTCCGCCAGCAGCGCCCGGCGCCGGGCCGCCCCCAGGTAGGAGGCCCGCACACCGTTGGCGGCCAACCGCACCAGGTCGTCCGCGCCCAGCCCCATCCGGTGCGCGGCCAGGTACTCCTGGCCCAGGTCGCTGCCGAACATGGTCGGGTCGTCGCTGTTGAGGGTCACGAACAGGCCCGCGTCCAGCATGCGCGGCAGCGGGTGCTCCGCCAGGTCGGCCACGGCGCGGGTGCACAGGTTCGAGGTGGGGCTCACGTCCACCGGGACCTGTTCCGTCACCAGGCGGTCCACCAGGGCGTCGTCCTTCATGGAGTCGATGCCGTGCCCGATCCGCTCCGCCGCGAGCACGTCCAGGGCCTCGCGCACCCGCTCCGGCCCGCCGTGCTCCCCGGCGTGCGGCAGACTCGCCAGTCCGGCGGCGCGCGCCCGCCCGAAGACGTCCGCGTACTGGCCCAGCGGGGTCTCCACCCCGCCCACCCCGAAGCCGACCACGCTCGGCGGGCCGTCCGCCAGCACCGCCTCGACGGTCGCCTCGGCGCACTCCACCCCGAAGTCGGCGGGGAAGTCCGGGATCCAGCGCAGCTGGATGCCGTGCTCGCGCTCGGCGTCCATCCGCGCCCGCTCGATACCGTCGAAGACCACCCGGGCCGGGACACCGCGCATCAGGTGCGCGTACAGGCTGACGTGCAGCTCGGCGTAGCGCACGTTCTGGGCGGCCAGCCTCCGGGCCACCACCGACGCCAGGAGGGCGAAGTCCTCCTCCTCGCGCAGCGTGCCCACCGAGGCCAGGTACACCTCGACGAAGTGCGGGAAGTCGGTGAACGCGTACCACTCGCGCAGCTTCTCCAGGGTGTCCGGCAGCTCCCGCACTCCGTGCCGCCCGGCCAGTTCGAACAGGGTCTCGGCCGGCATGGACCCCTCCAGGTGGACGTGCAGCTCCACCTTCGGCAGGTCCCGGACGAGTGCTTCGACGCCCGTGAGGGCGGGATCGGTCTCCATGGCGCGAGACTACGCGCGCCCGCCCCCGCTCCCAACCCCTCGCGCGGCAAGCTCACACCGGCCGGTCAGAAAGCCCGCACCCGGTACGCCGCGGGTGTCCCCGCCGACGACGACCGGCACGCGGCCGGCCCCCGCGCGGCTCCCTCGGGGGCCGGCCCCGTCGGCACGGGCACAACGAACACCGGCACAACGAAAGTGGGGGATACCGCCCCCGAAGCGATCACCCAAGGCCGTGGGCGCCGGGGGTGCCCCCGCCGTACGTTGGCGGGCATGAGCTTCCAGACGCCCGCCGCCCCGACCGACCCGCCCCGCCCCGGGCCGTTCCGGATCACCCGCGCTCGGTTCACCCTCCACGCCCAGCGCCGCCCCGCCGCCCACGCCCTCTACGGTGCGGGCGCCGCCGGACTGGTCGGCGCCGCCCTCATCGTGCTGGCCGCCGCCCCGGGCCCGACCGCTCCCGGGACCCCTGTGTGGACGATCGCCGTCGTCCCGTCCGCCGGGCTCGTGGCCGTCCTGGTGGTGGGCGCCCTCCTGTACCTGTCGGCCCGGGGCCTGCCGGACACCGGCACCAGCCGCCCCGAGGTCTACGCCGCCGCCGGGCTCCAGGCGCGCACCGGGCTGCTGGGGCCCGACCCCGAGATCAACCGGGCGGCCCGGCGGATGAGCGACCACCTCGTACGGGCGTGCAGCCCGGGCTACGTGTTGGCGCCGCTGGTGCCGGTCGCGGCGGTCGTCTCCGTGCCGACCCTCACCGAGATCGCCGGCCCCGGCTTCGAGCCGCTGATGCTCACCCAGCTGACGCCACCGGCCCTGCTGGTGGCCGCCATGATCGCCCTGTTCTTCCACGCGCGGAGCCGGCAGGCCCGGCTGAAGCGCTTCCGTGCCGACTACGACCGGCACGCGGCCGGTCCCGCCCCCACGGAGTGAGGACGGGACCCGCGCCGGAGCCGGAGCCGGAACCGAGGACTCGGGTCACACGGACGGGTGCGCCCCGTCGACCCGGCGGGGCACGCCCAGCGGGTTGTCGTCGCGCAGCACCGCCGGCAGCAGGGACTGCGGGACCGACTGGTAGGTGACCGGACGCAGGAAGCGGCGGATCGCCGTGGTGCCCACGGACGTGTGCAGGGGCGCGGTGGTCGCCGGGTAGGGGCCGCCGTGCGTCATCGCGTGCGTGACGGCGACGCCGGTCGGCCAGCCGTTCCAGACCACGCGCCCGGCCACGGACGCGCCCAGGGCCAGCAGCGCGGGGGCCACCGCGTCGTCCTCCTCGCCGTGGACGGTGACGGTGAGCTGGCCCTTGAGCACACCCGAGGCCTCCAGCAGGCGCCGCTCGTCGGCGTAGGTCACCACGAGCGTCGCGGGGCCGAAGCACTCCTCCAGCAGGGTGTCGGCGTTCTCCAGCAGGGAGTCGAGGTCGGTACGCAGCAGCGAGGGCGACCAGCCCTCGTCGGTCCGGCGGCCCCGCACCAGCACCTCGGTGGCCGGGTGGTCCACGAGCCCGCCCAGCACGCGGTCGAAACCCTGGGCCACCCGGTCGTTGAGCAGCGAGGACGCGCCGCGCTCGGCGAAGTCCGCCACGAGGGCGTCGAGCTTGGCGTCCTCGGGCAGGAAGACGACCCCGGGCTTGGTGCAGAACTGCCCCGCCCCCATGTTGGCGGACTCGGCGTAGCCCTGGAGGACCTCGTCGCCGCGCGCGCCCATGGCGGCGCGGGTGACGAACACGGGGTTCACGCTGCCGAGCTCGCCGTAGAACGGAATCGGGTCCGGACGCGAGGCGGCCAGGTCGAACAGGGCCCGCCCGCCGGGGATGGAGCCGGTGAAGCCGACGGCCCGGGTGAGCGGGTGCAGGACGGCCGCGCGCCCGGCCTCCACACCGTGGACGAGGCCGAACGTGCCCTCGGGGGCACCGGCCCCCGCGAGCGCGTCGACGACGATCTCGGCCGTGCGCCGGGCCAGCTTCGGGTGCCCGGGGTGCGCCTTGGCCACGACGGGGCAGCCGGCGGCCAGGGCCGAGGCGGTGTCGCCGCCCGCGGTGGCGAAGGCGAAGGGGAAGTTGCTGGCGCCGAACACCACGACCGGGCCGAGCGGGACCAGGACGCGGCGTACGTCCGGGCGGGGCGTGCCCCACTCCGGGTCCGCCGGGTCCACGGCCACCTCCAGGTAGGAGCCGTCCCGGAGCAGCTCGGCGAACTCGCGCAGCTGGAAGGTGGTGCGGCCGAGCTCGCCGCGGCAGCGCGCCTCCGGGTAGTGGGCCTCCTCCATCGCCAGGGGGACGAGCTCGTCGGCGGCCGCGTCCAGGGCGGTCGCGACGGCCTCCAGGAGCGCGGCGCGCTCGCTCGGCGCGAGGCCGGCCAGCAGCGGCGCGGCGGCGGACGCCCGGGTGAGGGCGGCGTCGAGTTCTTCCGGCGTGGTGTCGGGCGGGACGGTGGTCATGCCTCATCCTCCTGGGACGTGTGTGCACTGCCTCGGGCACGATCCAACCATGCCACGCCCCGCTTTGGAAAGCGCTATCCAACCGGGCGGCCCACACCCCCGCCCTCCACGGAGGCCGATGCGAAAGCCCGGATCAGGGCCCTACCGGTACCCGGGGCGACCGCTTCCGGAACGAAACTGGAATTTCCCCGGAACCAGGTGAATCCGGAAAGGCATCATAGGTGGTGTGACGACAAACTCCCGAAGCACAACGCCCCCACGGCCCCGGCGGTCCACAGGCGCGACGGACGGGCCCGACGTGTCACGCGACAGCCGCGGGCCCGCCGGCACCGCACAGGACGAACTCGCCTTCGCCCAGGCGCCGCTCCGCCGCCTGCCCGCCCAACAGCGCAGCATGCTGCGGGTCCAGCGCATGCTCGACTGCTGCGCCGACCTCCTCGACGAGGTCGGCTACGACAACCTCTCCACCACCCGCATCGCCGAACGCGCAGGCGTCGCCATCGGGTCCGTCTACCAGTTCTTCCCGGACAAGAAGGCCATCACCCAGGCCCTCGGCCTGCGCTACCTGGATCAGTTCAGCGCCCGCGTCACCGAACGCCTGGCCGACGCCTCCTTCACGCACTGGACCGGTGCCGTCGACACCGTCATCGACGAGTACATCGACATGCACCGCAACGTGCCCGGCTTCCGCAGCCTGCACTTCGGCGACATCGTCGACACCCGGCTGCTCAACGGAGGGGCCGAGAACAACCGCGTCATCTCCGTGCGCCTGCGCAGAATCATCGTTTCCGTCACAGGCATCCCCGATGATGATCAACTGGACCGGGCGGTCAACGTGGCCGTCGAGGCGGCCGACGCCGTCCTCAAGCTCGCCTTCCGCGACGACGCCGAAGGCGACCCCGACCTCATCACCGAGGCCAAACGCCTGGTCAGCAGTTACCTGTCCAACTACTCCGTACGAACCGGAGGCGACCATCCTTGGTAGCCGACGCAAGCGCCCTCACCCGACCCGTCACCGGAACCGCGGCCGGGGTCCCCTACCTCGCCCTGCCGCCCGCCGACGGCCGGGTCCCCGCACCCCTCGTCCTGGGACTGCACGCCTTCGAGCCGCCGCGCAGTGAGTCGGCGCTCGCCGGGGCCGTCCCCATGGCCCCGCTCCCCGCCTGGCGCGTCTTCCTCGGCCTGCCAATGTTCGGCGCACGCCTGCCCGAGGGCGGCGTCACCGAGGTCAACCGGCTCGGTGAACGCGACTACCTGGTCGAACTCTTCGGACCCGTGGTCGAGCAGGCCGCGGCCGAACTCCGCCGCGTCACCGCCGAACTGCGCGCCGCCTTCCCCGTCACCGACGACCCCGTCGGCCTGGTCGGTGTCGGCGCCGGCGCCTCCGCCGCGCTCCTGGCCCTGGCCGACGACGCCCTGCCCGTGCGGGCCGCCGCCGTCATCAACCCCGTCGTCGACCCCGCCCTGGTCATCGCCGCCCGCGAGCAGCGCAGCGGAACCCCCTACACCTGGACCGAACAAGCCCGACAGGTGCGCGGCTGGCTGGACTTCACCGCCCGCGCCGACGAGATCGCCCGGAACCGGGTCCCCCTCCTCGTCGTCACCGGACGCCAGGACCCCGTCGTCCCGCCCCAGCACGGCCAGGCCCTGCACGACGCCCTGGGCGGTGCCAGGGCCGACCACGGCGACGAGCATGCACTCCGTCACATCGTGGTTCCGGATCTGGCCCACGCGATCGGACCGGAACCGGGACTCGAACCCGGACCGCTCACCCCGGCCGGCGTCCTCACCGACCGCGCCCTGACCGAGTGGTTCCACCTCCACCTCACGTCTTCCGCCCAGGTCCAGGCGACCGCGGACGCCTGATCAGCCCCCTGGCCGCCCGCTGTTCGCACCACGGCCCCGTGCGACACCCATCGTTCACCGCGCGCACGGCGCGACCTCTCCCGGTATCCGTCTGGCCGACGCCGCCGCGACAGTTGGTGCGCGTTCCATGGGATCATCCAGGGGCGGCCGCAACCGCGGTCCACCTGACCGTTTCGACTCATCCTTCAGGAGGGCGAACCACGTGACGGAACCGGCACCGGTCTTTGCCAGCGGGGTCGACAACGAGCGGTTGAACGCGCAGCTGCGCTTCCTTCTGGAGGCGGACAAACTCAAGCGCGTCCTGCGGCGGAACCTGCTGGTGGACGGCTCGCGCCGGGAGAACTCGGCCGAGCACTCCTGGCACCTGGCCCTGTCCGCCCGCACCTTCGCCGAGTACGCGCCCGAGGGCACCGACATCGACCGCGTCACCGAGATGCTGGTGGTCCACGACATCGTGGAGATCGACGCCGGGGACACCTTCGTCTTCGACCAGGTCAACGCCGAGACCCAGGCCGAGCGCGAACGCGCCGCGGCCGACCGCCTCTTCCCCCTGCTGCCCGAGGACCAGGCCGCCCGCGCCCGCGAGCTGTGGGAGGAGTTCGAGGCCGGGGCCACCCCCGAGGCCCGCTTCGCCCGGGCCGTCGACCGCCTCGCGCCGATGCTCGCCAACTGGCACAACGAGGGCGGCACCTGGCTGCGGTTCGGCGTCACCCGCACCGAGGTCATGGCGAAGGTCAAACTGATCTCCGAGGGCTCCGAGGCCCTGGGCTCGTACGCGACCGCGCTCGTCGACGACGCCGACCGGCGCGGGTACTTCCGGAACTGACCGGTCAGATCCGGCCGAGGAGCAGCTGCACGGCCGCGGTCAGGCCCACGACCACCACGCACAGGCGCAGGGCCGCCGGGCTCATCCTGCGGCCGAAGCGCGCCCCGAGGTAGCCGCCGACGATGGTGCCGACCGCGATCAGTCCGACCACCGGCCACGAGGGCTCGGCGAGCACGATGTAGAACACCGCGGCCGTGCTGTTGACGATCGTGGTCATGACGTTCTTGAGCGCGTTGATCCGCTGCAGGCCGTCATCGAGCGCCGTGCCCAGGAAGCTCAGCAGGATGATGCCCTGGGCCGCGGCGAAGTAGCCGCCGTAGGTACCGGTCACGTACGCGCCGAGCGGCATCAGCGGGCCGCCGTTGGGCTTCGCCGGCTTGCGCGAGCGCGCCCACCGGGCGATGCGCGGTTGCAGCAGGATCAGCACACAGGCGAAGCCGATCATGTACGGCACGACGGTCTCGAACACGTCGGCCGGCAGGTAGACCAGCAGCAGGGCGCCCGTGACCGCCCCCAGGAAGGACATCGACCCCAACCGCAGGATCCGCCCGCGCTGGCCCGACAGCTCCCGGCGGTAGGCGATGGTGCCGCTGAGCGTGCCCGGCGCCAGACCGATGCTGTTGGAGATGGTCGCGGTGAGGGGCGGGTACCCGAGCGCCAGAAGGACCGGGAACGTGAACAGCGTTCCCGACCCGGCGATGGCGTTGATGCCGCCGGCCGCCACTCCCGCGAGGAGAACGGCGACTGCCTCCCAGAGTTCCATGTCCGTCCGATCCGGCCCCTGCTCCGCCCCGACGATCGGGACCCGTTCAGCCTACGAGAGCGGCCCCGCCGACCCCCGAAGCGGGTCGCGTGACCCACGGCACAGCAGCAGGCCCGCCCGCGGAGCGTTCCGCGGGCGGGCCGGTGCGTGAGCTAGGGGAGGTTGACGACCTCGCTGCGCAGCCGGTCGAAGGCACCGCCCAGCCCCTGGAGCGCCGAACCCATCTCCGCGGGCACGATCCACACCTTGTTCGCGTCGCCCTGCGCGATCTCGGGCAGCTTCTGCAGGTAGTGGTAGGCGAGCACGTCCGGGTCGACCCGGCTCGTGTGCAGGGCCTTGAACACCATGTGGATGGAGTCGGCCTCACCGCGCGCCCGCGTCGTCTGGGCCTGGGCGTCCGCCTTGGCCGTGAGCGCCTGCGCCTCCGCCGCGCCCTCGGCCCGCAGCACGGCGGCGGTGCGCTCACCCTCGGCACGCAGCACCGCGGACTGCTTCTCGCCCTCCGCACTGAGCAACTGCGCGCGCTTCTCCCGATCGGCGCGCATCTGCATCTCCATCGCCTCCTGCACGGAGGACGGCGGCTCGATGCCCTTGAGCTCGATCCGGCTGATCTCGATGCCCCAGTCGCGGGTGGCCTCGTCGAGCACCGACTTCAACTCGCGGTTGATCTGGTCACGCGAGGTGAGGGTGCCCTCCAGGTTCATCCCGCCGATGACGTTGCGCAGGGTGGCCAGGGTCAGCTGCTCGACCGCCTGGATGAAGTTGGCGACCTCGTAGGTGGCCCGGTAGGCGTCGACCACGCGGATGTAGACGGCGGAGTCGACCTCCACCGCGAGGTTGTCCTCGGTGATCGCCGACTGCGGGGGGAAACTGACCACCTGCACGCGTCGGTCGATGCGCTCGCGCACCTGGTCGACGCCGGGGATGACGACGTTGAAACCGGAACTCAGGGTTCGGTGGAACTTACCGAAACGCTCGACCACGTCCTCCATCGAGTGGGGGACGATGCGGACGCTCCTCCAGAAGATGATCAACAGAACGGCGACGAAAAGCGCGACGATGATGATCATGGTCATGGGGCCACCCCGTTCTCGGCGCGTGGGGTGGGGTTCTGCAGCGGCATCTGGGCGGCTCCGGATCTCCTGACAGGGTGGCAGGCGGGCGCGGGCACGGACTGCGCGCTGACGGCCCCGCCCACCCGATCGATCATCAAGCGCGCTGAAATGGAGCGGTCCGCTCAACGATCGATGACGCTACCCCATATCCGCCCCGGCGGACTACATCCGGACAGAAATCCAAATTCCGGACTCTAGCTTTTCACCAATACCGCAACCCTTTATGCCGGTTCGGTCGCTCTCGTCGCCACGAACAGCTGTCCGGGCCGTAGGCCGTCCGGCGGGCGGAACGCCTCAGCCGGTGAACGGTTCGAGGACGGACCGGCCCCACACCACGAAGAGCAGCAGGACGAGATAGGCCAGGTCCACGGCCATGAGGCGGAACTCGCGGCGCCGGACCCGCGTGACCGCCGCGCCCACCATGATCATCGCCAGCCCCACCGCGGCCAGCGGCACCAGGACCGGCGCGACACCGGTCACGGCGGGCAGGACCAGACCCGCCCCGCCCAGCACCTCCAGCGCCCCGATGGCCTTCACACCGCCGGCGCTCCAGTCCTCGACCCACCTCGCGCTGGGCCCGAAGGCGGCGATCCTCTCCTTCGGCACGATCAGCTTGCCGGCACCCCCGAACACGTAGGCGGCGGCCAGCAGCCCGGTCACGATCCACAGAGCGAGGTTCATCGGGATTCCCCCTGACATCGGCGGCGGTGTGCGCCCCGGACAGGGACGGCGTCAGTGCCCGCCCCGGCCGGGAACGACCGTTCGCCCATCAGACGCCGGCCACCGCCGTGCTGTGACGGCCCCCGTCCAGCACGCCCCGGCCGGGCCGAACCCCCGCGGTCCACCGGACCGCGCGAGCCCCCTCAGGTCACACCGCCCGCGCCGACCAGCGGTCCCCGTCGCGCTCCACCTTCAACGGCAGGCCGAAGGTCTCCGACAGCACGTCCGCCGTCATCACCTCGTCCAGCGGCCCGGCCGCGACGACCCCGCCCTCGCGCAACAGCAGCCCGTGCGTGAAGCCCTCCGGGATCTCCTCGACGTGGTGCGAGACGATCACCAGCGAGGGCGCGTCCTCGTTGCGGGCCAGGTTGCCCAGCCGCCGCACCAGGTCCTCGCGGCCGCCCACGTCCAGCCCCGCGGCCGGCTCGTCCAGGAGCAGCAGCTCGGGGTCGGCCATCAGCGCCCGCGCGATGAGCACGCGCTTGCGCTCGCCCTCGGAGAGCGTGTGGAACCTGCGGTCGGCGAACTCGGCGACACCCCAGTGCCCCAGCAGCGCGCGGGCGCGACCGTAGTCCGGGTTCCCGTACTCCTCCCGGAAGCGACCGAGATAGCCGTAAGCGGCGCTGACGACGATGTCGAGCACGGTCGTCCCCGGCTCGATGCGCCCCGCGACGGACGCTCCCGCGTAGCCGATCAGCGGACGCAGCTCGAACACGTCGACCCGGCCCAACCGCTCGCCCAGGATGTCGACCTGCCCCGTGGTGGGGAACAACTGGCTGGCGGCCACGTTGAGGAGTGTGGTCTTCCCCGCACCGTTCGGGCCGAGGATCACCCACCGCTCACCCTCGGCGACCGACCAGTCCACACTGTTCAGCAGATGCGCGCTGCCGCGCCGCACCGTGACCCCGTTCAGGCCCAGAACCCGCCCGTCCATCGTCCTCCTCCTCGTCACGTCCCACGCCGGTGCACGGGCCGCCCTACCCTGTAGCAATGCATCACACGTCCGCACCGCTCGTCGCCTGGGGCAACGCCTGGCTGTCCGGCCACGTCGGACTGGACGACGCCGTCGACGCCGTCGAACGCCGCAGCGGCCCCAACCTGATCGGGACAGTACCCCCAGGAGACCTGCCCTTCGACAGCGGCGTACCGCTGCGCACGGCCCTGGTCCGCCTCGGCGGGATGGGGTTGTCCGTGTTCCGGCTCGCGCTGCCCGCCCAGGGCGATCCCCTCGGGCTGGTGGGCCCGAAGGAGCTGAACCAGGCGGCCCTGCACGCCCAGGAGGGGGTCCTGGTGCGCCTCGCCGACCGACAGGTGGGCCTGGTGCCCGCCATCGATCGGCGTGGCTCATCCTACGTCGGCGTCTCCTGGACGCCGTATCCGGCGAACGACGCGCTTCCGCAGGTACCCGATCTGGCCGAGGCCGAACAGCGGCTCAAACTCACCCTGCTCGAAGTGACCCGGACGCTGGAGGACGTCGACGACATCGCCGGATTCACCCCCGGCGTGCACGACCGGGTGGGCGCGCTCGGCGAGCGCGAGGCGCCGCCCCTGGCCTCCGGCTACCCGCCGCGCGCCCACCGGGTGGCCGCGCAGGCGACCCGGCTCTCGCGCGTGGTGGAACTGGCCGAGCCGAACTCCGGCCGCGGGCTCACCGCCCAGCAGGCCGCGGCGCGCACGAAGGCGCTCCGCGAACTCGACATGGCCGTGCGGCGCGCCCAGGTGGCCGCCCACGCCGCCATCACGACGTCCGCCCCCGGGAATCCGGGCCGCTGAGACCCGCACCGGCACCCCCTGCATCCCCGGCGGCACCGGCGGCACCGCGACGGCGCCCGGCCGCGACGTGGACGAGGCGGGCCGCGACGACCGCCACGCAGGACAGGGCGGTCAAAAGGAGCGCGATCCAGAACGACGTGAAGAGGTAGGGCACCTGGAACCACGCCACGTCCCTGCCCCCGAACAGCCGGCCGACGACCTCGTGCAGGACCGCCAGTAGCAGCGGCGGGGCGGCGTAGGGCAGCAGGCGGGCCGACACGGCCCACCACGGCCGTCCCGTGCGCGCGAGCGCCCAGACGCGCGCACGACGCACCCCGCGCCAGGCGAGCGGCACGGCCGCGGCGCCCAGGGCGAGCAGGACGGCGTCCAGGGCCGACGCCGCCGTGCCCGTCGGCGGGGCCGGCGCGCTTCCGGAGTCGATCAGGTCCACGAGCGCGGCGGCCAGGGGACCGGCACCGGCCACGGAGCCCCCGGCATTGGCCATGACCGCCACACCGTGGCCGCTCTCGGGCAGCAGGGCCTGGTGTGCCGTGGCGGTGAGCAGGTCCCCTCCGTGCTCGACGACCGGCGCTCCCGAGGAGGTCTCGTCCAGCGACCAGCCCAGGGCGTAGGAACCGGAGACCCGGGAGGGGCTGTGCAGGGACCGCACACCCTCCGCGGACAGTACGCGGGTGCCATCGGGCCCCCGCCCGCCGTTCGTGTTGGCGACCAGCCACGCACCCATGTCGGCGGCCGTACTGACGACCCCGCCCGAGCCGTTCCCGAACCCCCGGGGCTCGTCCGCCGCGAACGCGCGGCCGAGGAGCAGGACGTGGCCGCGCGCGCTCGGCGGCAGGTCCAGGTCCGTGTCGATGGTGGTGCTGTCGTCCATGCCCAGCGGAGCGAAGACCCGCTCGGCCAGGTGGTCGGCGAAGGATCGGCCGCCGACCACCTCCACCAGGCGCGCGGCGACCTGGAAGTTGGGGTTGTGGTACTCCCAGCGCGTCCCGGGCTCGGCGGCCAGACGGACGTCGCGCAGGTCCGCCACGGACTGGCGCAGGGTGAGAGTACTGCGGCCCCGGCTGTAGGAGGCGAACTCGGTGTCGGACATACCGGAGGTCTGGTCGAGCAGCCGGCGCACGGTGATCCGGTCCGCGCGGGGATCGGCCATCGTGAACTCGGGCAGGTGCTCCCGTACGGGGTCGTCCAGGGCGAGGGCACCGGCCTCGGCCAGCTGGACGACCGCGAGCGCGGTGACCGACTTGCTCAGGGAGGCCACGGCCATGGGGGTGTGCTCGGTGACGGGCTCGCCCCCGGGGGTCTCGCCGTACCCGCGGGCGTGCACGACCTCGGTTCCGTGGGTCAGGACCACCGCCGCGCCGGGCAGGCCGGTGGCCTCCCGGTACTCCTCCACCAGGGCGTCGACGGCGGCGGGGGAAGGGGTCCGGGGCCCCTCGGTCCGCGGCGCCCCGGCGGCGGCCGGGACCGCGTGCGCGCACACCAGCGCGAGGGCGCCCAGGAGGCAGAGGACGAAGTGCGCCCGGCGACGCCCGGGCTGCGGGGCTGGAGTCATCCGGCCACGCTAGGACGGCGCCCGGACGGCCACCATGGTGCGGACCGCACGGCCGGCCTGGGGCCCGCACCCGGGCGGGGCCCTCCGGGGCCGTCCCGGAGTCCCGCGTCCACGTGAGCGGGAGCGTCCCCGGGTCGGGGAGAATCAGGTCTCCGGGTCGTACCAGGGTCGATACCTGATCCCCTCGGGCGCCGACGAGCCGATACTGGAAGAGTGGCAGGTCGGGACCCCGACCGCCCGGATGGAACGAGGAGACCAGTCATCATGCAGCCCGAGCACATCCGAGCCTCCGACGCGGACCGGGACAAGGTGGCCGAGCGCCTTCGGGAGGCCCTGGCCGAGGGCCGTCTGTCTCCGGTGGAGCATGAGGAGCGACTGGACGGCCTGTACAAGGCCAAGACCATCGGCGAGCTGTCGCCCCTGGTCGCCGACCTGCCGACGGGCGGGTTCGACTACGCGGCGATGGAGCAGCGCTCCGGAGCCCCCAGCGGCATGGAGATCCTCGGCAGCGAGGCCCGCGACCTCGCAGGCCAGAGCAAGGGGTCGGAGAACCTGGTCGCCGTCTTCGGCGGCGCCGAACGCAAGGGCCGGTGGCTGGTCGAGCCGCGCACGAACGTGTCCGTGCTGTGCGGCGGGGTCGACCTGGACCTGCGCGAGGCGGTCCTGAGCACGCGCGAGGTCACCATCCAGTTGGCCGTCATCCTCGGCGGAGTCAGCATCGTCGTGCCCCACGGCGTCCGCGTGATCAACAACACGTCCGCGATTCTCGGCGGAGCCGACGTCCACGGAACGGACCAGCTCACGGACCCGAACGCGCCGGTCGTGCGGCTGACGGGCACGTGCATGCTCGGCGGGATCGACATCAAGGCCAAGGGTCCCCGCCGGAAGAAGCGGAACAAGCGCGACAAGTGACACGGTCAGACGGCCGTACGGTGACCTGAAGCGCACCCCGGCCTGTCCACATAGTGAACTACCTGCGAAAACGGGCGGCCCTGCACGACGGGCCCCAAGAGCGGCCGAGTACCGTGGGTGGCGCCATGAATGATGACTCCACGCTGTTGGTGACCGTGACGGGCCGCGACCGTCCCGGCATCAGTGCGCGCCTCCTGAACACGCTCTCCGTCTTCCCGGTGACCATCGTCGACCTCGAACAGGTCGTCCTCGCCGGTCGGCTGGTCCTGGGCACCGTGATCGACGTCGACGAACGGGTCGCTCCCGGCGTGAGCCGTCACCGGGTCTTCGACGAGGTCCGCAGCGCGCTCGACAAGGTCGCCATCGACCTCGACATGGAGGTCGAGTACGGACGGGGCAACGGCCGGGTGACCGAGTCCGGCACCGGCCGTCTGCACGTCACCGTGCTCGCCGACCCTCTGCGCCCCGGCGCCCTGGGCGCGCTCACCTCGTGCGTGGCGCGCGCCGGCGCGAACATCGACCGGATCGAGCGCCTGTCCAGCTACCCCGTGACCTCCGTGGAGATGGAGATCTCCGGTGGCGGCGCGGCCGGCGACGCCGCCCAGCTCCGTGCCGAACTGGCGATGGAGGCCTCCACGCAGTCCGTGGACGTGGCCGTCCAGCCCAGCGGACTGCACCGGCGCGGAAAGCACCTGATCGTCATGGACGTGGACTCCACCCTGATCCAGGGCGAGGTCATCGAGCTCCTGGCCGCCCACGCGGGCTGCGAGGCCGAGGTCGCGAAGGTGACCGAGGAGGCCATGCGCGGCGAACTCGACTTCGAGGAGTCCCTGAGGGCCCGGGTCGCGCTGCTCAACGGCCTCGACGCCTCGGCGATCGATCGCGTGCGCGAGGAGATCCAGCTGACCCCCGGCGCCCGGACCCTGGTCCGCACGCTCAAGCGGCTGGGCTACGAGTGCGGGATCGTGAGCGGTGGCTTCACGCAGATCACCGACGTCCTCGTGGACCGGCTCGGGCTGGACTACTCGGCCGCCAACACGCTGGAGATCGTCGACGGCAAGCTGACCGGCGGACTGATCGGCCCGATCGTCGACCGCAAGGGCAAGGCCACGACCCTCCAGCAGTTCGCCGAACAGGCGGGCGTCCCGCTGTCGCAGACCGTCGCCATCGGGGACGGCGCCAACGACCTCGACATGCTCCAGACCGCGGGGCTCGGTGTCGCGTTCAACGCCAAGCCGGTCGTGCGCGAGCAGGCCGACACGTCGGTGAACGTGCCCTACCTGGACACCATCGCCTTCATCCTCGGCATCACCCGCGAGGAGATCGAAGCGGCCGACCTCCACGCCGCCGACACCGGGAACTGATCCTGGGCCGGCGGGGACTCCCTCCAGCGGAGGCCGCGCCGGTCGACGCCGGTTGTCCACAGGCCGGCCACCAGCCCTGGCGGACCCACCCACACCCACGATCCAATGGAAACCGGGGGGACCCCACCCCCCGCAACACCCCCACACCACCCACCATTCACAAACGCACAAACCCGGGCACAAAAAAAGGGGGAGAAGACCAAAAGGCCCTCTCCCCCTTCAACGAAAAACCGTGGCAGCAACCTACTCTCCCACCCCACCACAGGGCAGTACCATCAGCGCAAGGAGACTTAACGACCGGGTTCGGAATGAGACCGGGTGTGACCCTCCCACCATAACCACCACGGAAACCAACACCCACCACACACCACACTCAACCCACCACAACAGCAGGGAGCACAGTCCACGATAGGAAAACCATGTGAACAGTGAAAAATGCGCGAGCAACCAATTATCTGCAGCGGACAAGCCCTCGGCCTATTAGTACCGGTCAGCTCCACCCCTCACAGGGCTTCCACACCCGGCCTATCAACCCCGTCGTCTACAGGGAGCCTTACCCTCTCAAAGGAGGCAGGAGACCTCATCTCGAAGCAAGCTTCCCGCTTAGATGCTTTCAGCGGTTATCCCTCCCGAACGTAGCAAACCAGCCATGCCCTTGGCAGGACAACTGGCACACCAGAGGTTCGTCCGTCCCGGTCCTCTCGTACTAGGGACAGCCCTTCTCAAGTCTCCAACGCGCACAGCGGATAGGGACCGAACTGTCTCACGACGTTCTAAACCCAGCTCGCGTGCCGCTTTAATGGGCGAACAGCCCAACCCTTGGGACCAACTCCAGCCCCAGGATGCGACGAGCCGACATCGAGGTGCCAAACCATCCCGTCGATATGGACTCTTGGGGAAGATCAGCCTGTTATCCCCGGGGTACCTTTTAGCCGTTGAGCGACACCGCTTCCACACGCCGGTGCCGGATCACTAGTCCCAGCTTTCGCTCCTGCTCGACACGTCCGTCTCACAGTCAAGCTCCCTTGTGCACTTACACTCAACACCTGATTACCAACCAGGCTGAGGGAACCTTTGGGCGCCTCCGTTACTCTTTGGGAGGCAACCGCCCCAGTTAAACTACCCACCAGACACTGTCCCCGAACCGGATCACGGTCCAAAGTTAGATGCCCGAAACAGTCAGAGTGGTATTTCACCAACGCCTCCACCGCCACTAGCGTGACAGTCTCACAGGCTCCCACCTATCCTACACAAACCATCCCAAACACCAATGTCAAGCTATAGTGAAGGTCCCGGGGTCTTTCCGTCCTGCTGCGCGAAACGAGCATCTTTACTCGTAGTGCAATTTCACCGGGCCCATGGTTGAGACAGTGGGGAAGTCGTTACGCCATTCGTGCAGGTCGGAACTTACCCGACAAGGAATTTCGCTACCTTAGGATGGTTATAGTTACCACCGCCGTTTACTGGCGCTTAGATTCCCAGCTTCGCAGGCCGAAACCCACTAACCAGTCCTCTTAACGTTCCAGCACCGGGCAGGCGTCAGTCCGTATACAGCGTCTTACGACTTCGCACGGACCTGTGTTTTTAATAAACAGTCGCTTCCCCCCGCTATCTGCGACCCCACCCAGCTCAAGACGCAAAGGTCCATCACCAGACAGGGCTCCCCTTCTCCCAAAGTTACGGGGACAATTTGCCGAGTTCCTTAACCATGGTTCACCCGAACGCCTCGGTATTCTCTACCTGACCACCTGCGTCGGTTTAGGGTACTGGCCACACACGAACTCGCTAGAGGCTTTTCTCGACAGCATGGGATCACTCACTTCACCAAAAACGGCTCGGCATCACGTCTCAACCACATGGTGTGCGGATTTGCCAACACACCGGCCTACACGCTTACCCCCGGACAACCACCGCCGGGTAGAGCTACCCTCCTGCGTCACCCCATCACTTACCTACTACAACATCGGTTCCCAGACCAGCTCAGAGGCCGTCCCCGAAGGGACCACCAAGAGCCGGCGTGGTTAGCATCCGTCGCCTCGATACTGGACGCTCGTGCACGGGTACGGGAATATCAACCCGTTATCCATCGACTACGCCTGTCGGCCTCGCCTTAGGTCCAGACTCACCCTGGGCGGATTAACCT
This sequence comes from Nocardiopsis aegyptia, assembly GCF_013410755.1. GTDB lineage: Bacteria > Actinomycetota > Actinomycetes > Streptosporangiales > Streptosporangiaceae > Nocardiopsis > Nocardiopsis aegyptia. The sequence goes on along the minus strand of NZ_JACCFS010000001.1, from coordinate 3,674,176 downwards.
GCCCCAGGAACCCTTAGTCAATCGGCGGCAACGTTTCTCACGTTGCTTTCGCTACTCATGCCTGCATTCTCACTCGCACACCCTCCACCACACGATCACTCGGCAGCTTCCCCGGATGCACGACGCTCCCCTACCAACCCAGAAACAAGTCCTGGGCTTCACAGCTTCGGCGGTGTACTTAAGCCCCGCTACATTATCGGCGCAGAACCACTTGACCAGTGAGCTATTACGCACTCTTTAAAGGATGGCTGCTTCTAAGCCAACCTCCTGGTTGTCTCAGCAACTCCACAACCTTTCCCACTTAGCACACGCTTAGGGGCCTTAGCTGATGATCTGGGCTGTTTCCCTCTCGACTACGAAGCTTATCCCCCGCAGTCTCACTGCCACGCTTCACTTAACCGGCATTCGGAGTTTGTCTGACGTCAGTAACCTTGTCGGGCCCATCAGCCAAACAGTAGCTCTACCTCCAGCAAGAAACACGTGACGCTGCACCTAAATGCATTTCGGGGAGAACCAGCTATCACGGAGTTTGATTGGCCTTTCACCCCTACCCACACCTCATCCCCCAGGTTTTCAACCCTGGTGGGTTCGGGCCTCCACGAGGTCTTACCCCCGCTTCACCCTGGACATGGGTAGATCACTCCGCTTCGGGTCCACAGCATGCGACTCAATCGCCCTATTCAGACTCGGTTTCCCTACGGCTACCCCACACGGGTTAACCTCGCCACACACCATGACTCGCAGGCTCATTCTTCAAAAGGCACGCCATCACCAAAGACAAGCTTCAGCTCTGACGGCTTGACAGCACACGGTTTCAGGTACTATTTCACGACCCCTCACCGGGGCACTTTTCACCTTTCCCTCACGGTACTAGTGCACTATCGGTCATCAGGACGTATTTTGGCTTAGCAGGTGGTCCTGCCAGATTCACACGGAATTTCACGGGCTCCGCGCTACTCGGGAACACACCAACACCTAGCCGGCAACTTCGTCTACGGGACTCTCACCCACTACGGTTCCGCTTCCCAACGGATTCAACTATCACCAGCATCAGCGCTCCGGGCCGACAGACCCGAACAGATGCGCCCCACAACCCCGCACACGCAACGACTGCCGTCTATCACACGCATACGGTTTAGCCTCTTCCCCGTTCGCTCACCACTACTAGGGGAATCACTGTTGTTTACTCTTCCTACGGGTACTGAGATGTTTCACTTCCCCGCGTCACCACCAACCACCCTATACATTCAGGTGGCGGCAACCCGACACAACTCGGGCTAGGTTTCCCCATTCGGACACCCACGGATCAAAGCTCGGTTGACAGCTCCCCGTGGCCTATCGCGGCCTCCCACGTCCTTCATCGGCGCCTGATGCCAAGGCATCCACCGTGTGCCACTATCACTTGGCCACTACAGATAATAAGATGCTCGCGCACACTATTCACAAATCAAAACACCAACCGCACACCCCGACACCACTCACACCAGAAGCAGAAGACCACAAGGGCCCCACCCAGGTTCTGAGAGTTCTCAGAGGCGGTCCGCGGGAAACAACACCGGCCACCAACCCCCTGCAAGAGAGAGCCAGCAGCCAGAGGTTGCTTCCTCAGACACCCAACAGCGCGCCCCCCAACGCTTCTAGTCGTTGGAGGTGAAGTTCGATCTTCTGAAAGCCACTCCCGATCACCAACACCCTCAAGGGGCATCAGGCCGGGTCCACTTTCGAGTCCGACCAACCATAGGAAAGAGTTGGTCTTGTAAAGACTCCTTAGAAAGGAGGTGATCCAGCCGCACCTTCCGGTACGGCTACCTTGTTACGACTTCGTCCCAATCGCCAGCCCCACCTTCACTCATTCCCTCCCCGAAGGGTTAGGCCACAAGTTTCGGGTGTTGCCGACTTTCATGACGTGACGGGCGGTGTGTACAAGGCCCGGGAACGTATTCACCGCGGCGTTGCTGATCCGCGATTACTAGCGACTCCACCTTCATGGGGTCGAGTTGCAGACCCCAATCCGAACTGAGACCGGCTTTTAGGGATTCGCTCCACCTTACGGTATCGCACGCCCATTGTACCGGCCATTGTAGCATGTTTGCAGCCCAAGACATAAGGGGCATGATGACTTGACGTCGTCCCCACCTTCCTCCGAGTTGACCCCGGCAGTCTCCCATGAGTCCCCACCACTACGTGCTGGCAACATGGAATAAGGGTTGCGCTCGTTGCGGGACTTAACCCAACATCTCACGACACGAGCTGACGACAGCCATGCACCACCTGTCACCCACCAACTAAATGACCCCACATCTCTGCAGGTCCACGGGTGATGTCAAACCTTGGTAAGGTTCTTCGCGTTGCGTCGAATTAAGCAACATGCTCCGCCGCTTGTGCGGGCCCCCGTCAATTCCTTTGAGTTTTAGCCTTGCGGCCGTACTCCCCAGGCGGGGCGCTTAATGCGTTAGCTACGGCGCGGAAACCGTGGAAAGTCCCCACACCTAGCGCCCAACGTTTACGGCATGGACTACCAGGGTATCTAATCCTGTTCGCTCCCCATGCTTTCGCTCCTCAGCGTCAGGTAAGGCCCAGAGACCCGCCTTCGCCACCGGTGTTCCTCCTGATATCTGCGCATTTCACCGCTACACCAGGAATTCCAGTCTCCCCTACCTACCTCTAGCATGCCCGTATCCACTGCAGAACCGGAGTTAAGCCCCGGTCTTTCACAGCAGACGCGACACGCCGCCTACGAGCTCTTTACGCCCAATAATTCCGGACAACGCTCGGACCCTACGTATTACCGCGGCTGCTGGCACGTAGTTAGCCGGTCCTTATTCCCCACCTACCGTCAACCCCCAGAGAACTGGGAGCCTGCGTTGGTGGTAAAAGAGGTTTACAACCCGAAGGCCGTCATCCCCCACGCGGCGTCGCTGCGTCAGGCTTTCGCCCATTGCGCAATATTCCCCACTGCTGCCTCCCGCAGGAGTCTGGGCCGTGTCTCAGTCCCAGTGTGGCCGGTCGCCCTCTCAGGCCGGCTACCCGTAATCGCCTTGGTAGGCCTTTACCCCACCAACTAGCTGATAGGCCGCGAGCCCATCCCCGACCGAAAAACTTTCCACCCGCCACCATGAGGTGACAGGTCGTATCCGGTATTAGACGGCGTTTCCACCGCTTATCCCGGAGTCAGGGGCAGGTTGCTCACGTGTTACTCACCCGTTCGCCGCTCGTGTACCCCGAAGGGCCTTACCGCTCGACTTGCATGTGTTAAGCACGCCGCCAGCGTTCGTCCTGAGCCAGGATCAAACTCTCCATAAAGGTCATACAACCCTGACCCGGCCACCCTAGGGGGCCTGGGCGGGTAAACCTAGAAGTAATCCTGACCGACCATCTTCCGATGGCCAATCAAAGGAACCCTTCACACCGAAGTGTGACGGGGCCAAAACAAACATGGCTTAAAGAAAATCAAACACGCGCTGTTGAGTTCTCAAGAAACAACCGCTCATCCCGTACAAGCTGCGAACCCTTTTCGGTTCGTTCGCTCTTCCGTGGAAGGCTGGTCTGCGTTTCCACCGCGTGAGCGGCTTCTTCGCTGTGTTGTGTCTTTACTTTATCAGGTGTTCCGTGCCCCGCCAAATCGGCGGTTTCGGAGCAATTGATCGGGGTAAAGCCCGTTCCGCTTCTCCGACCTGGCGAATTCGCCCGACGTTCGAAGCAACTCCCCGAGCCTACCGGAGCCGAATCAGTGCTCGGACCAGAAGCTCTGCCCACACCCTTTGATCCACATCACGACATGCGCAGCACATCAGAGAAGAACCGAAGGTCTGAAACGCGGAGAGAGTCACCGGCACGCCCACGTGAGTCCGTGTTCGTTTCGCTCGGTGGATGGCCGACCCCTTGCGGTCCTGGACCGGTCGGAGGCGACTCGGAGAACATTACCCTCCGCCCCGCACACCCGCAAACCATCCGAGAGGTGACCTGGGTCACACTAGTTGAGGATCTCTCCCGTGCCCGTTCCCGGCGCCGCGTAGAGCCAGTCGACCTCCAGCTCGACGACCGCGACCGTGGCCGGCGCGTACCGCGTCAGGGTGTCGTCCCCCAGGAAACCGGCCGCCAGTTGGGCGATGGTCGGGTTGTGCCCCACCACCAGCACGGTCTCCGCGCCGGGGTCGAGGCGGTTGATCATCTCCAGGAGCTGGTCCGGACCCGCCGAGTAGACCTCGTCCGCGTAGTCGACTTCGGGGGAGCCCGCGAGACCCAGTTCGTGCAGCACGCCCTTGAGCGTCTGCCTGGTGCGCCTGGACCCGGAGCAGATCACGTGGTCGGGCGCGTACCCGCGCTCCGCCAGCATCCGGCCGACGTTGGCGGCCTGGAGGTGGCCCCTGTCGTTGAGCGGACGGTCGAAGTCTTCCTCGCCGTGGCCGACGTCGGCCTTGGCGTGGCGCATGAGCAACAGCGTCCGCTTCATGACGCGAGGGCCGTTGCTACGAGCGCCAGTGCTCCGATGAACCCCACCATCACTCCCACGATGACGAACAAGCCCTTCATCCCGGTCACCAGGCACCTCCCTCTCGTCGCTCGGTACCGCCGCGGCACGGTCGCCGCCCGCATCGGTGCCCCGACCCAAGGTTAGGTGCGCCCTTCACACCCGGAACAGTGCCCCCTCGCAGCCGTTTCTCACCTCTTCTCGCCAGGGTTCCGAGACCGGTTCCGACTCCCGTGGGCATCGATGGCCCGAACCGGCGCCCGAGCCCGACGCGCGCCCGCACCCCAACCGGCGTCCGAACCCGTTCCCGACCCGACGGGCACCCGAACCCGAAGAGGCCCGCCCCCCGACTCCTGCCGCGCACCCCGCCCGCACCCCGCGCATGACGACGGCCGCCCGGGTGGTTCCCGGACGGCCGCCCACTGCCGCGGAGGAAGGTGGCGCGACCGGAGGACCGGTCCTCACCCCTCCCGAGGCACGTCAGCCCTTGCCGTCTCCGGCCCGGGCCTCCTCCTTGTGGTCCGGCACGTTCTCCTTTTCGTCGCCGTCGGTGTCGCCGTCACCGGACGCCGTCGGCTCCTGGTCCGGGGTCCCCTGGTCGGCGTCCCCGTTCTCGGGCGCGTCCTTGGGCTCGACCTCGCGGTCGATCTCGGCGAGCTCGGTCTCGGTCCCCGCGCCGCGGCGCTTGGACCACAGGACCGCTCCGATGAGCACGCCCACCGCGACCACGCTCACGCCCACGCGCAGCGCGACGTTGTCCGCGTAGATCACCACGCTGGGCGCGACGATGAGCGCGACCAGGTTCATCACCTTCAGGAGGGGGTTGATGGCCGGGCCCGCGGTGTCCTTGAACGGGTCACCGACCGTGTCGCCGATCACCGTGGCCTCGTGGGCCGCGGAGCCCTTGCCACCGTGGTGGCCGTCCTCGACCAGCTTCTTGGCGTTGTCCCAGGCTCCACCGGAGTTGGACAGGAAGACCGCCATGAGCACACCGGCGGCGATGGCACCGCCGAGGAACGCGCCGAGCGGCGCGTAGCCCAGGGCGAAGCCGACCGCGATCGGTGCGAGCACGGCCAGGAGGCCGGGCGTGACCAGCTCGCGCAGCGAGTCCTTCGTGCAGATGTCGACGACCCGGGCGTACTCCGGCTTCTCCGTGCCGTCCATGATCCCCGGACGGGTCCGGAACTGGTTGCGCACCTCCAGCACGACCCGGCCGGCCGCGCGGCCGACGGCCATGATGGCCAGTCCGGAGAAGAAGAACACGACGCTGGCGCCGATGATCACGCCGACGAGCACATCCGGCTGGTCGATGGACAGGGAGAAGGCCTCCGCGTCGCCGAGTTGTTCCTGCACCGACGTGCGGAACGCCCCGAACAGCGCGGTGGCCGCCAGCACGGCCGTCGCGATCGCGATGCCCTTGGTGATCGCCTTGGTCGTGTTGCCGACGGCGTCCAGGCCGGTGAGGATCTCCGCGCCCGGGCCCTCGACGTCACCCGACATCTCGGCGATGCCCTGGGCGTTGTCCGAGACCGGCCCGAAGGTGTCCATGGCCACGATGATGCCGACCGTGGTGAGCAGCCCCGTGCCGGCGAGCGCCACGGCGAACAGGCTCAGGGTGATCGAGCCGCCGCCCAGCAGGAAGGCGGCGTAGACGGCACCCGCGATGAGGAGGGCGGAGTAGACCGCCGACTCCAGGCCCACGGAGATGCCGGAGAGGATGACGGTCGCCGCGCCGGTCTCCGAGCTCTCACCGATGTCCTTCACGGGACGACGGTCGGTCTCGGTGAAGTACCCGGTGAGCATCTGGATCGCCGCGGCGAGCACGAGGCCGATGAGGACGGCGGCCACCGCGATGATGCGCGGGTCGGGGTCGTTGCCGGCCGCCTCGATCTCCGCGAGCACCTGCGGGCTGACGCCGGACAGCTCCTCGAAGCTGCCGGGCAGGTACCAGAAGGAGGTGGCGATGACGAGCACGGCGGAGATCGCCGCGGAGATGAAGAACCCGCGGTTGATCGCGGTCATCGCGGTCCTGTCCCCCGGGCGGGGCGCGACGATGAAGATGCCGATCATGGCGGTGATGATGCCGATCATCGGGACCAGGAGCGGGAACACGAGGCCCTCGGTACCGAAGGCCACGCGGCCCAGGATCAGGGAGGCCACGAGCACGACCGCGTAGGACTCGAAGAGGTCCGCCGCCATGCCCGCGCAGTCGCCCACGTTGTCACCGACGTTGTCGGCGATGGTGGCGGCGTTGCGGGGGTCGTCCTCGGGGATGCCCTGCTCGACCTTCCCGACGAGGTCGGCGCCCACGTCGGCGGCCTTGGTGAAGATGCCGCCGCCCACACGCATGAACATGGCGAGCAGCGCGGCACCGAAGCCGAGGCCCTCCAGCACGATGGGCGCGTCGCCGCGGTAGAGCATGACCACGACGGCGGCGCCGAACAGGCCGAGTCCGACGGTGATCATGCCCGCCACGCCGCCGGTGCGGAAGGCGATCCGCATCGCGGTGTGCCCGGCGGCGGCGTCGCCGCCCCGCGCCGCGGCCGCGACCCTGACGTTGCCGCGCACGGCCAGCCACATCCCGATGAAGCCGGTCGCCGCCGACAGCAGCGCGCCGAGGGCGAAGAACACCGATCGGCCGATGGCGATGGCCCAGGAGTCCGCGGGGAGCAGGAGGAGCAGGAGCGGGATGAGGACGACGAAGACCGCGAGGGTGCGGAACTGTCGTTTCAGGTAGGCCGCCGCTCCTTCCTGTACCGCGAACGCGATGTTGCGCATTCGCTCTGTGCCCTGCCCTGCGGCGAGGACCTCACGTACCAGCATCCCCGCGACGGCGAGGGCCAGGAGCGCCACCACCATGACGATGATGACGAGTGTGAAGTCGCTGCCTTCCAGTGCTAGGGCCGTGCCGCTTTCCGCGGCGAGGTTGAGCCCAGACAATCCGTCCTCCTTGCGACGGGCACGACCGTTTCGGCCCCGTCCTCGGACACGCCGGGAACGGTTCACCCCGTGGGTGCCGGTCCCGCGTGCGGCCGTGGACGTACCGCCGTCCGGAAGGTGCCTGAGCTGGCCCGACGGCACGCTTGGCGGGGTCGAAGCGGTGCCACCTTTGGTTGTGGAGCGCCCCACCCGCGCTTTCCGCGCACGGGCGGTGGTCCGGGGATTCTACGCACCGTGCGAAATAAAGGTGAGAGCCGATTCAGCATTTCCCCAAGAGAGATCAAAGATGTGATCACTTGGTGATCTAGGGAAGCGGATAAATGCCTTTATCGATGACATTCGGCTTTTTATGTTTCTCATAATGCCGTAATACGATGTTAACGTTAAAGGCCTTATTTCGGCACAGAGATACTGATCGGCCCCAGACGGCAGCAGAACGCATCAGAGCACGCGTCGGCCGGGTGCCGGCACCGGCACCGCCGGTCCGTATCAGGGTCCGAGCCCTCCGCAAACGTCCCCCCGCGCCGCACACCCATCGGCTGCTCACGCATCCGCCACGCACGTCGGCCGTACACGCATCCGCCGCACACGCACCAGCGGACCCGCGAGTACCGCGCGACGTCCCAGACCTCGCCCGATGCGGTCCTGCTCAGGAACGTGCGCCGACCGTGGCCGCCGCCCGCTACGCGCCGCGCAGCCGCATCCCCGACGGATCGATCCCGTCACCGGGGCGGGCCCGGCCGGCGTCCAGGTCGTCGGCCAGCGCACGGGCGAAGACCGCCACACCCGCCACGTCGACACCGTGCGGCGCACGCGGCCCGAAGACTTCCACGCGGTCCGCTCCGCGCCGGAGCAGCCGCGCCGCGCCCACCGTGTTGCCCCGCTGGGCGTGGGTCACTCCCACGGCCGTCTGGGCGAGCCCGCGCCACAGTTCCCGCTCGGGTTCGGGGGAGGACTTCCACACGGCTTCGAGGACTTCGTGGGCGGTGAAAGCGTACCCCGAGTCGAGCAGCCGCTGGGCCTCTTCCAGACCTTCCTCGGCGGTGAACTCGGCGTCGTCCGGGACCCGCTCGACCTCGCCCCGGCTGCCGTGCGGCAGCGGACGACCGTACCGGTCCCGGGGGCGCTGGTTCTGCGCGCGTCCGGACACGTCGCGGTCCCTGCCGTCGCCCTGTCCTGGGCCGTCTCCGGTCACCGATGCCGTCGCCATCGCTCCACCACCCTCTCCTCAGCGCTCACCACGGGTCCCGTCCACGTCCGCCAGCCACTCCACGAGCGCGCCGGAGACCTCTTCGGGCCGTTCCTCGTGCGGGAAGTGCCCCGCACCCGCGACCTGCCTCCAACGGTACGGCCCGTCGACGAGGCGGCGCGCGACGCGTGCGGCCTCGGCGGAACAGGCCTGGTCGAGGGCGCCGTGCAGCTGGAGGACGGGCACCCGGACGGGGGCGCGCATCCGGGCGGCGTAGCGGGCCCCGTCGGGGCGCCAGCGGGACCGGAAGATCCAGCGGTGGTACTCCAGGGAGCAGTGGGAGACCTTCGGGATCGCGAACGCCCTGCGGTAGCGCTCCTCGGCCTCCTCGTCGGGCCATCCGGGACCGCTCCACTGGCGGATCAGGTCGCCGACGCGCACGCAGCCGTCGGCCAGGAGGCGGTGCTCGGGCAGGACCGGCACCTGCGCCCTGAGCATGTGGCGGACGCCGGGGCCGCCGGAGGCCGCCAGTCGTGCCGCACGCGCGGGGTGCGGCGCCGCCACGGTCGCGAGGGCGCGGACGGCACGCGGGTGGTAGGCCGTCATGGTCCAGCCGATGACGCCGCCCAGGCCGTGCCCGACCACGACCGCCTCGGCCTCACCGAGGGAGCGCACGAGCCCGGCGGCGTCCTGGGCGAGTGTGACCATGTCATAGCCGCGCGGGGGCTTGTCGCTGGCCCCGTAGCCGCGCAGGTCGACGGCGGCCGCGCGGTATCCCGCGGCGGCGAGGGCGATGATCTGTGACCGCCATGCCCACCAGAACTGCGGGAATCCGTGCAGCAGCAGTACGAGCGGTCCCTCGCCGGCCTCGGCCACGTGGAACCGCGTACCCGCCGCGCTGACGACGCGGTGGGTCCAGGGGCCGTCGACGTAGGCGGCGGAGTCGTCCAACACCTCGCGGTACTAGGCGGCGGAGTCGGAGGAGGCGGGTGCCTGTCCGGTGTCGGCCGGAACCACGGAGCGCTCGCCCTTGGGCGGGCGGATCTCTCCGCGCAGGATCGCCACGAGCCGGGACGAGGTCTGGGCCGTGCGGGCGAGTCCCTGGCGCCGGCGGAAGTTGATCAGCGCGACGAGGACGAAGGCGACGGCGACGAGCAGGTAGAAGAGCGTGACGATGCCGAACGCGCCCCAGAGCGGGAGGTCGAAGATCTCCCAGAGTCCGAGCCCGATGGTCACCGACAGCAGGATCACGAAGAGGTGGAGGATCACGCCCGCGGCGAGGAACTCGCCGATGCCCTTGCCGATCTTGACGGCGTCGGCCTTGGCCTCCAGCTTGGCGAGCTTGAGCTCCAGGCGCACCAGCCGCGAGAGGTTGTCGGTGGCGTCGGAGACCAGTTCACCGATGGAACGGTCGGTGCCGCTGGGAGCGCCAGGTTCACCGGCACCCGGCTTGTCCACCATCGTGGGGGTTCCCTTCTCTCGGTCCGAACACGCGGATGATCCTCCGCATCCTCGCACATGCCCCACCTCGCGGGCCTCACACGGCACGCACAACTCCGGTGTTCCGTTCGGTCACACCCGTGCGTGGACGGCGGTGTCCCGGTCCGCGGGGACCGGGACACCGCCGCGCGCCGTGGACGCGGCCCCGCCGGGAGTCCCACCGGGGCCGCCGCTCACTCGCCCGTCGAGGCGGAGGGCAGCTGCTTGGCGATCACGTCCATGATCGAGGAGTCGGTGAGCGTGGAGGTGTCACCGACCGCCCGGTTCTCGGCGATGTCGCGCAGCAGGCGGCGCATGATCTTGCCCGAGCGGGTCTTGGGCAGCTCCGGCACGGCCAGCAGGCGGGCCGGCTTGGCGATGGGCCCGAGCGAGGTGCCGACGTGGTTGCGCAGCTCCTGGACGAGGTCCTCGGGGACTTCCTCCCCTCCACCTCGCAGGATGACGAAGCCGACGATGGCCTGGCCGGTCACCTTGTCGGCGGCGCCCACGACCGCGGCCTCCGCCACCCGGGGGTGGGAGACCAGCGCGGACTCGACCTCGGTGGTGGAGATGTTGTGGCCGGAGATGAGCATGACGTCGTCCACGCGGCCGAGCAGCCACAGGTCGCCGTCCTCGTCCTTCTTGGCACCGTCGCCGGGGAAGTACAGGCCCTCGAAGCGCGACCAGTAGGTGTCCTTGTAGCGCTCCGGGTCGCCCCAGATGCCGCGGAGCATGGACGGCCACGGCTCGCGGATCACGATGAAGCCGCCGTCGCCGTCGGGCACGGACGCGCCGTTCTCGTCGACGACGTCGGCCACGATGCCGGGGACGGCCCGCATCGCGGCGCCCGGCTTGCCGGAGGTCACGCCCGGCAGGGGGCTGACCATGATGGCGCCGGTCTCGGTCTGCCACCAGGTGTCGACCACGGGCGTGCTGCCGCCGCCGATGTTCTCCCGGTACCAGACGTAGGCCTCGGGGTTGATGGGCTCGCCGACCGACCCGATCACGCGGAGGCTGGACAGGTCGTACTTCGCGGGGATCTCGTCGCCCCACTTCATGAAGGTGCGGATCGCCGTGGGCGCCATGTAGGCGATGGTGACCTTGTACTTCTCGATGATCTCCCAGAAGCGCCCGCGGTGCGGGGTGTCCGGGGTGCCCTCGTACATGACGACGGTGGCGGCGTTGGAGAGGGGTCCGTAGACGATGTAGGAGTGCCCGGTCACCCAGCCGATGTCGGCGGCGCACCAGTAGACGTCCGTCTCGGGCTTGAGGTCGAACACCGCCCAGTGGGTGTAGGAGACCTGGGTGAGGTAGCCGCCCGTGGTGTGCAGGATGCCCTTGGGCTTGGCCGTGGTACCGCTGGTGTACATGATGTACAGCGGGTGCTCGGCGTCGTGGGCCTCGGGCGTGTGCTCGGTGCTCTGGGTCTCGACGACCTCGTGCCACCACACGTCGCGGTCGGTCCACTCCACGTCCTGGCCGGTGCGGCGGACGACGAGGACCTTCTCGACGGCGGGGCGGTCGGCGACGGCGCCGTCCACGGCGGGCTTGAGCGCGCTGGCCTTGCCGCGCCGGTAGCCGCCGTCCGCGGTGATGACGAGCTTGGCCTGGCTGTCGTCCAGGCGGGAGCCGAGCGCGTCGACGGAGAACCCGCCGAAGACGACCATGTGGACGGCGCCGATGCGCGCGCAGGCGAGCATCGCGACGACCGTCTCGGGGATCATCGGCATGTAGATCGCGACACGGTCGCCCTTGGCCACGCCGAGCTGCGTCAGGGCGTTGGCCGCCTGGGAGACCATGTCCTTGAGCTGGGCGTAGGTGATCGTGCGGGTGTCGCCCGGCTCGCCCTCCCACTGGAGGGCGACCCGCTCGCCCAGCCCGGCGTCGACGTGCCGGTCCACGCAGTTGACCGAGGCGTTGATCCGACCGCCGTCGAACCACGTGGCGAACGGCGGGTTCCAGTCCAGGACGGTGTCCCAGGGCTGCTCCCACTGGAGACGTCGGGCCTGCTCCTCCCAGAAGCCGAGACGGTCCGCTGCGGCGGCCTCGTAGGCGTCGGCCTTGACGTTGGCGTCGGCCGCGAGTGCCGCGGGGGGCGGGTAGCTGCGGGTCTCGTGGAGAAGGTTGGACAGTGTCTCCTGGCTCGGGGGAGTGCTGTCAGCCACTGTGATTCTCCTTACGTTGGCGATTGACACCCAATTAATCATGTGGTCCAGACCGCGTGAACAGCTGGGCGCCGCTCCAGCGGCGGGGACCTCCGGGCGCGCGACGAACGGACGGCGAACGGTCGGCGACCCGCGACGAGCGGTCGGCCCCGACCTGGTCGGGAGCTCGGCGGAGTCGGTGTCGGCTCTCCCGGTTACCGGCGCGTAGTGTTGTTCTCCGTGAGCGAACCGACTTCTGACTCCCTGCCCGACCCGCTGGCGCGGATCGCCGGACTGCCCGGTGTGAGCGACGCGGTCGCCGAGACCCGTGCCCTGGTCGACAAGCTCCTGGGCCACCGCATCCTGCGTCGCCGCAGCAGCGACGTGTCGATGGAGTCCTCCCTGCGCGGCGCCTGCGCGTCGGCGGCGCTGGAGGGCGCCGAGGTCTCGATGGACGAGATCCGGGACGGGCACGTGTACGACACCCGGATCAAGGGCGCGCTCCGCGTGTCCAGTGAGCTGGGGACGCTGGTGGACACCTGGCCCAAGGCGCCGCGGCAGGCGCTGGCCCGGATGCACACCCTGGTGGCGGCCGACGCGGTGGCGGGTGACGCCCTGGGCCGTCCGCGGATGGCGGGCGAACGCGTCGAGGACCCGTTGGAACTGGGCCCCGCGCCGGAGCCGGCCGTGGCACTGGCCCGGCTGGAGGGCCTGTACGCGCTGCTGGGCGCCCGGACGTCGGTGCCCGCGCTGGTGACGTCGGCGCTGGTGCACGGCGAGCTGATGTCGATCCGCCCGTTCGGATGGGGCGACGGCCTGGTGGCGCGCGCGGCGGAGCGGTTGACGCTGGTGGAGCGGGGCCTGGACCCCAAGTCGCTGGTGACCTCGGAACTCGGGCACCAGACGCTGAAGGACGAGTACGCTCCGGCGCTGCGCGGGTACATGGGCGGCACTCCCGAGGGGGTGGCGGCGTGGGTGGTGTACTGCTGCCGCGCCGTGCGGGCCGGCGCACAGGACTCCCTTGCCACGTGTGAGGCGCTCAAACGCGGCTGAGCGTCGCGGCGCACATCCGACGGAAAGGCGCCGAGTTCGGAAACTGGTTAAATTACCAACCAGTAGTCAGCGCGAATGATACCGGTTCGGTCACGCTCTTCCATCGGCGAATGTTTCGGATTGACGTCTGCATCTGCACATGCATGGCGAACGGCGCCCGAGAGAACCTCTCAAGGCGCCGCTTCCGACTCGTCGGACCGGGCTAACAGGCGTCCATTCGCATAGTCTGACCAGGCACGATGTCGACTTGCCCGGCCTAGACAGGCCTTACGCGGCCAGGAGGCGCGTGGGTTCCCGGACGCCGAGTCGGGGTGGGTCTTCGCCACCAACTGCTTTCTTTCTACGCCGGGGCCCGTGTTCCGAAAAGACGGTTGGCCCAAGTTTTCCAAGGAGATTCCCGAACCGATACGCGGATACCGTGGTAGCGTCGGGTCCGGCGTTCCACGAGGGAACAGTGCCCACACCACCGCCGTCACCCGGCGGTCGGAGTCCGCGACACGATCGCGGCCTCGCAGGGCCACCGCTGTTCCGGCGTGGACGTGTGCGTGACCAGGTCTTTCGATGGTGGTCGGTGCTTCGGTACCGGCGTGCCCTTCCAGAGAGTGGGCCCGGTCCTCTCCCCCCGGGACCGGAAGCGATCGACGGTCTCCTTCCCCCTGCGAGACCGTCTCCATGTCCGCTCCTCTCGCCTGTCGGGCGGGGATGCGCGTTCGCCCCCGTACGCGTATCCCGCCCGTCGGGTGGGACCCGGTGCCGTCGTGCCGAACGGTGCCGCGCTCGCGGCGCCGGAGAAGACGACACCGGTGGCGTGTGGCGCCCGATCCCAGTCGCCCTTCCGCCCGAGGCTGTAGCACCGCTCGACGCGCCCGGGGCCCGTGGCGCCTCGCGAATTTATCCGTGCCCGGGGCCCGTGGCGCCGCGCGAAGTTATCCACAGATCGACATCGGGCCTTTCGCCGCGAACGCGCGTCGCCGATGGTCGGAAGTACGACTTCCCGCCATCGGAGACCGCCTTGGACGTTCGTAGCCGCCCCCTGTTCGCCACCGCCGACCCCGCCCTCCTCGACGACCTCCTCCGGCTGGCCTCGGCCGCGTCCACCGAGGTGAACATCGCCCGTACCGTCGACCAGGCCCTGCGCTCGTGGACCCACGCTCCGCTGGCCGTGGTCGGCGCCGACCTGCGCGCCGCGCTGCGCACGGCCGACCCTCCCCCGCATCCCCGTCTCGTCGTGGTGGGACGCGCCACCGGCGGGACCCGGCCCCCGGCCGGCGCACCGCCCGATTCCGAGGCCTCCCTCCTCCTGTTACCCAGGGACGAGTCCGCCCTGGCCGGCCTTCTGGCGCGGGCCGACGCCCCCACCCGGGCTCCGGCGCCCACCGTGTCGGTCGTCGGCGGGCGCGGCGGCGCGGGGGCGAGTCTGCTCGGAGTGGCTCTCGCCCTCGCGGGCGAGCGGGCCGGCCGCACGACCGCCCTGCTCGACACCGACCCCCTGGGCTGCGGTAGCGACATCTACCTGGGGTGCGAGGACGCCGGTCCGGGCGACCGCACCGGATGGGGCGACCTTCTCGTTCGGCACGGCCGGGTGCACTGGCGTGACCTGCGGGAAGGCCTGCCCGGGACGCCCCGGGTGTCCGTCCTGACCTGGACGCGCCGCTCGGCTCCGGCCCGGACGGGTTCGCTGCCCGTCGGAGCGGCCCGGGCCGTGCTCTCCTCGGCCCGGCACGGGACCGATCTCGTGGTCGCGGACCTCCCCCGCGGTCCCACCCCGGCGTCGGCCGTCTTCCTCAACCGCTCGGACGTCGTGTACGTGGTGGTGCCCGCCGACGTCCCCTCCGTCGTGGCGGCGGCCCGGCTGGTGCCCTGGCTGGTGGAGGAGGCCTCGTCGGTCCGGGTCGTCGTGCGCGGCGCCCACGGCGAACTCACCGCCGACGCCGTGGCCGGGACGCTGGGCCTGCCCCTGGGCGCGGACCTGCCCGACGAGCGGGGGCTCGACCGGGACCTGGCCGCGGGCCGTGTCCCGACGCGTCAGCGGCGCTCACCCCTGGCCGGATTCGCCGACCGCGCCGTGGCCGAGCTGTCCGACGTGCGGGAGGCACGATGAGTACCCGCGCGGCCGACGTGACGGCGACGGTCCGCGACCGGTTGGTGGACGCGGGAGAACCCGTGACTCCGGCCACCGTCGCGGCGGCACTGCGCGCGGAGGGCGGGGTCCTGGGCGACACGGAACTGCTGGCCCTGACCCGGCGGCTGGCCGCCGACCTGTCGGGTGCGGGCCCGTTGGAGGCACTGATGACCCGTGGAGTCACCGACATCCTGGTCAACGGGCCCGACGAGGTGTGGGTGGACGACGGGGACGGCCTGCACCGCGCCGACGCGCGGTTCGGTTCCCCGGACGAGGTCCGCCGGCTGGCCCAGCGGCTGGCCGCCCAGGCGGGCCGCCGGCTCGACGCCGCGGTGCCCTACGTGGACGCCCGGCTGCCGAACGGCGCCCGGCTGCACGCCGTCCTGCCCCCGGTGGCTCCGGACGGCGCGTGCGTCTCCCTGCGGATGCCGCCCAGGCGGGTGTTCGGCCTGGACGATCTGGTGGCGTGCGCGACGTTGACCCCGACCGGGGCGGCCCTACTGCGCGCCCTGGTCATCGCCCGTGCTCCGTTCCTGGTGAGCGGCGGCACCGGCGCGGGCAAGACGACCGTCCTGTCGTCCTTGCTGTCGCTGGTGGACGCGGGGGAGCGGATCGTCCTCGCCGAGGACTCCCCGGAACTGCGGCCGGAGCATCCGCACGTGGTCCGGTTGCAGGCCCGCCCGGCCAACATCGAGGGCAGCGGTGAGGTGTCGCTGCAGGTCCTGGTGCGCCAGGCGCTGCGGATGCGCCCGGACCGGCTGGTGGTCGGTGAGGCCCGGGGACCGGAGATCGTACCGATGCTGGGCGCTCTCAACACCGGCCACGGTGGCGGGGCGGGGACTCTCCACGCCAACGGCGCCGAGGACGTCCCGGCCCGGATCGAGGCGCTGGGGTGCGCGGCGGGTCTCGGCCGCGCCGCGGTGCACAGCCAGCTCGCGGCCACCCGGGCGCTGGTGGTGCACCTGGTCCGCGACACCCGGGGGCGGCGGCTGTCCGAGCTTCGGGTTCTGCGGCGGGACCGCTCCGGCCTGGTGCACGCTGTTCCCGCGGTGGCCTTCACCCCTGATGGCGTCTGCCGCGAGTTCACGGCGGTGGCGGACCTCGATGCCCGTCTGGGCAGCCGATGGCGCGAGTCGAACGCCTCCGGTCAGGGGCCGGTGCGGCTCCCGACGGAGAACCCGTCGGCGCGTGGGCCGAAAGCGGGTACGAGGGACGGCCCGGAACCGGACTGGAGCCGACCACCGGTCGGAAGGGACGCGACGGCCGCGGCCGAGGACGCGTCGGCCCGGGGACGGCCGGGGGCGGCCCCTTCTCGTCCTGGACGCGACCGGGGCGATGAGACGACGGACCGGGTCGCCGCCCCGGGTCGGCAGAACGCGGAGGCGGGAGCCACGCCCAGGGGCCGGTGGATCGGCGTGGGGCGGGATCGACGGTGACCCTGCTGGTGGTGTGCTGTGTCGGTCTCGTACTGCTGGCCCTGGTGCCGTCCGGCGAGCGCCGGAGGATGGCGACCGTACTCACTCGCAGCACCGATTCCCGCGGTGGCCCCCGCACTCGGCTGCATGGTGACCCGCTGGGGTGGCTGCGCTCCGTCGGCCGCCGTCTCTCGGATGCCGGACGCGGAGCGATGCGGTCGGCCGGTGCCCGTGAGGGGGTAGCGCGCCGCCAGGCGGTGATCGCGCTCTGCCGGGTTCTGGCCACCGAGTTACGTGCGGGCCAACCGCCGCTGGAGGCACTTCGACTGTCGGCCGCCGAAGCCGGACCGGCTCTGGCGGAGGTGAGCGACGCCGAGTCGATGCGAGCCCTGGTCGAACGCGATCCGGACCTGCGCGCCCTGGGCTACCTGGCGGTGTGCTGGGAGGTCGCCGCGGACACGGGTGCGCGACTCGCCGACGTGGTGGACACGCTGGCCGAAGGGCTGACCGAACAGGAGGAACAGCGGGCCGAGGCAGCCGCACGCACCGCGGGTCCGCGTACCACGGCCGCGGTCCTCAGCGGACTGCCGCTCGTGGGCCTGCTGATGGCCTCCGGGCTCGGCGGGTCACCTCTGGTCTTCCTGTTCACCACCCCGCTGGGGTGGGCGTGCCTGGTCTCGGGTGTGGCGCTCGACGTGCTCGGGGCGTGGTGGACGCTGCGCATGGTGCGTTCGGCGCTGACCGAGCCCTGAGCACGGCCCGGCCCACCGGGTCGGAACGGACCCGCCCGCGGATCGGCCGAGGAGGAGGGCGCCCGGATCGACTCGGGGAGCCCCGCCTCGCACGGCACGGACACGCGAGTCGGCTCGGTTCAGCGCGTGTCCGGATCGAGCCACGGGGTCGCCGGTTCATCGAGAGCTTCCGGTCCCTCTTCCAGAGCGTTCGAGCTCTGGTCACCACCGCACGACAGGGAAGGAATCGGATGGGCGCATGGGCCATGGTGTTCTTCGGGTCGTTGGCGACATGGGTGGCGATGGGCGGTGGGGCGGCGAGACGGCTGCGTGAGGTGCGACCGTCTCGGAGGGCCGGGCCACCGGTCCGCCCCTTCCTGCTCGCCACGGCCGCCGCGTTCGCGGTGTCGGTCGCGGCGGCCGTGTTCGGCCCGGTAGGCGGGTGGATCGCGGCCGGGGCGTGTACGGCGCTGTGGGTACGGGCGCGTCGCGGCCGGGTCCGTCCCGACCGGTTGCCGGTCACGGGTGAGCTGCCCGTGGTGATCGGTCTGCTGGCCGCCGGTGTGCGGGCCGGCGCGACCGTTCAGGGGTGCCTGCCCCCGGTGGCGCGTGCGGTGGGCGGGCGGCTCGGGGCGGAACTCTCGGCGGTGGCCGAACGGCTCCGGCTGGGAGCCGACCCCGAGCAGGCCTGGCGGCGGTCCGCGCTGCCCGCGCCGCTGACCGCGGTGGGCCGCGACCTCGCACGGGCCGCTGATACCGGAGCCCCGGTGGCCGACCTGCTGGACCGGCACGTCGCGGATCTGCGACGTGAGCTGAGGGCCCGGGCGACCGCGCGGGTGGAACGCCTCGGAGTGCTGGTGGTCGCGCCGTTGGGGTTGTGCTTCCTGCCCGCGTTCGTGCTCATCGGCATCGTCCCGATGGCCGCCGACCTCCTGGCCCAGGCGTTGCGGTGACCCCTCCGATGCCATAGGAGGCGACACGTACACCGGCCCTCTGGCGAGAACCTCCGCAGGTGCGACCGAAGGACCGCACGCGAACCGCTCCCCCGGCGAGGCCCACCGCAGAATCAGTGGGGAACGCGGACACCCGCCTCCTCTCGAACCTTCGGCGAGACCGCCGCGTGCTCAGCCGGAGGGCGGGACGACGTGGGCCGGACCCGCCCGGGCCCGGGCGACGATGGACCGGTCGAGGACAGAAGAGGGCACCGACACCGACACTTCCGCGACCGGGCCGTCGAGGTCGCACGTGTGGAGTGCGGCCCGGTTGGCCTCGGCGATCGCTCGGGCCCGGGCGCAGGCGTGGTCGGTGCCCTGCGCGGCCCGGGCAGCGGCCGCGAGCGCGGCGAGGTCGGCGGCGGTGGCGGCCCGGTCCCGGTCGATTCGTACCGAGGCCGCCATGAGCACGGCGAAGGTGAGGAACCACAGCAGGGCGCACAGGGTCACCCACCAGACGGTGGCGGAACCGGCGTCGGCGCGCACGGGTCACACCTCCGATTCCCGTGGCGCGGTGGCTTCGGCCCGGATCGGGAGGGACAGTCCCGGACCCACGTGGAACTCGACGCGGATCGTGACCTCGGCCGTCTCGGCCGCGACGACGAGATCGGCCTCGGCGTTCTCGGGCGCGGCTGACAGCGCCAGCGCGCGGGCCCGCTCGTGGCTCTCACCGCGGGCCAGGGCCCGGACTCCCATCCGCGCGGCGTCGGCGCAGGAGAGCTGGGCTGCCGCCGCGGCGACGGCGCCCAGGGCCAGGGTCAGCACGAGCAGGAGCGAGGGCAGCACCATGGCGGTCTCCATGGTGGCGGAGCCGCGGTCAGAACCCGGAGCCGAGCGCATCGACGACGAGGTTCGTGAGGACGTCCCGGACGGTGTCGCTGGTGAGGATGGCGTACAGGACACCCGCGAACGCGACGGCCGTCACTGTGCACAGTGCGTACTCGGCCGTGGTCATACCGTGATCATCGGACGGCAGGAGCCGTTGTGCGGGCATGGGACCTCCCGGAACGGGACCGACCCGGTGTCGGCCCTCCCCACCAGGTTCAGGCGGGCGGGCTCCCGGCGGAAGCCCCTGTCCACGGGCTGTGGACAACCGCGTCCGCGTGCGTGCCGCCTGCCTCGGCAGGGCCTGGCCAGGCGACCGCTGCCCCGATGCCACGGCGGACCGCTCGGCCCGATTCCGACCGACCGGTGCGGATGCGACCGCCCGATCAAGTGCGACGGCTGATCCGCGCACGAAGATCCGACCAGGTACGGGCCCCTCGGCCCGAGTCCACCAACCGGACCGGCCACGAAGGCCCGACCGGGGACGAGCACCCGACCGAGTGCGACCGCCCGGCCGGGTACGAATGCCCGATCGAGGGCACCAACCAGTCCGGGCGACCGCCCGCCCGATCCGGAGGCACTCGCCCGGGCCGAGCCGACCGGTTGTCCACAGCCTGTGGACGGAGTCAGGGCGTGACGAGGACCTCGTCCAGCAGGCGCAGGGCACCGGACTTGCTCAGCGGCTCGTTGCCGGTCCCGCACTTGGGGGACTGGATGCACGACGGGCAGCCCTGGTCGCACTCGCAGTCCGCGATCGCCGACCGCGTCGCGGTGAGCCACTCGCGCGCCTGGGTGTAGCCCCGGTCGGCGAAGCCCGCTCCGCCCGCGTACCCGTCGTAGACGAACACCGTCAGCAGACCGGTGTCGCCGTGCACGGCGGTCGACACACCGCCGATGTCCCAGCGGTCACAGGTCGCCAGGAGCGGCAGGAGACCGATCGCGGCGTGCTCCGCTGCGTGGGCGGCGCCCAGCAGCGGCACGTCCTCCTTGCGCAGCCGGGCCTCGCCGTCGGCGGGCAGCGTCCACCACACCGCGCGGGTGTGGAGCGTCCGCTCGGGCATGTCCAGCGACTGCTCGCCCAGGACCGTGCCCGTGCGCACGTCGCGCTTGAGGAACCCCACCACCTGGCGCCGCACCTCCACCTCGCCGAAGTAGACGGTCGCCCCGCTCGGCCACTCCTCCTGCCGCAGGGTGGAACGGACCGTGATGTCCGTGGTGTCACGCGCCCACGTGCTGTACGGGGGCTCCTCGGCGCGCACCAGGGCCACACCCTCCTCCAGGTCCAGGTCCGTCACGAGATAGGTCGCCCCCTGGTGGAGGTAGACCGCCCCGGGGTGCACGGTGCCGTGCGAGGCGGCCTCGTCGATCTCGCCGAGCAGCTGCCCGCTGCCGATGTCCACGATCTGCACGGGCGGACCACCCGCCCCGCGAATATCGGCTAGGTCACTTGCTCTTTCATTGCTGGCCCAGAACCAGCCCCGCGGACGCCTCCGAAGAAGTCCCCGTGAGACGAGTTCGGCCAGTTGCCCCTCCGTGGTCGATCCGAACAACGCGAAGTCCTCACGCGTGATCGGGAGCTCCTGCGCGGCCGCGCACAGGTGTGGGCCGAGGATGTGGGGGTTTTCCGGGTCAAGGACCGTGGCCTCCACAGAGCGTCCGAAAATGGCGTCCGGGTGGTGGGCGAGATACGTGTCCAGCGGGTCGTCGCGCGCGATGAACACCGCCAGGGCGTCCTCCCCGCGCCGCCCGGCGCGCCCCGCCTGCTGCCACAGCGACGCCAGCGTGCCCGGCCATCCCGCGATGAGGACGGCGTCCAGCCCGCTGATGTCCACCCCGAGTTCGAGCGCGTTGGTGCTCACCAGCCCCAGGAGTTCACCCGAGCGCAGCGCCTCCTCCAAACCGCGCCGCTCCGACGCCAGGTAGCCGCCCCGGTACGCGGCCACCCGCCCGGCCAGCGTGTGGTCGCCCCGCTCCGACAGCAGGCGCTGGGCGGTCATCGCGACCACCTCCGCCCCCTGCCGCGAGCGCACGAACACGAGCGTGCGCACCCCGTCCCGTACCAGGTCAACGAGCATTTCTGCGGCCTGCGACGGCGCGGTCCGGCGCACCGGGGCGCCGTTCTCCCCCGTCAGGTCGGTCAGCTCCGGCTCCACCAGCGCCACCGACATCCCCGGCCGCGGCGAGCCGTCCTCGTCCACGGCCGTCACGGGCACCCCGGTCAACCGCGTGGCGCTCTCCGCGGGGCCGCCGGAGGTCGCCGACGCGAGCACGAACACCGGCTCGGTCCGGTACCGTGCGCACACCCGGCGCAGCCGTCGCAGGATCTGCGCCACGTGCGAGCCGAACACCCCCCGGTAGCGGTGCGCCTCGTCGATCACCACGTAGCGCAGCCGCCGCAGGAAGCGCGACCACGCCCCGTGGCGCGGCAGGATCCCGTGGTGGAGCATGTCCGGATTGGTGAGGACGTAATTGCCGTGCTCGCGCACCCACGAGCGCTCCTCGACCGAGGTGTCCCCGTCGTAGACGGCCGGGCGCAGGCCCGGCAGGCCCAGTTCGGTGATCCAGCGGAGCTGGTCCTGGGCGAGCGCTTTGGTCGGGGAGAGGTAGAGCACCGTTCCACCCGCGTCAACAGCCTCCACGGCGGGCATAAGGAACCCGAGTGACTTTCCCGAGGCGGTACCCGTGGCTATGATCACATCACGGCCCGAACGAGCGAGGTCGGCGGCGGCAGCCTGGTGGGACCACGGACCCGTGATCCCGCGTTCGGCGAGCTTGTCGACCAGGTGGGGCGGTGTCCATTCCGGCCACTCCCCACTGACCCCGTCGTTGCGGGCCACGTGTTCGATGTGGGTCACCTGCGGGTACCGGGTATCGTCACGCCACACACCGGGAAGCACGGGCTCCGGTCGCCTCATCCGAGACCCCTCCTCACTGGACACGTTCGACGCCCTCCGACCAAGGTGGAGACACTGATGCGCATCGGTTTCAGTGTGACATCCGAGGGAAGAGTGCCGCGGAGTCACGGTTTTTTGTACAGGACTGGAAGACACACCTGACAGCCGTGGTTGAATGCGTCCTGGTGGGGTAACGCCCGGCAGAGATCATTCGCGAGAATTCGCGGTTCGGCGCTGGAGGACTAGTGGACTTGAAACTTGATCATTACACCGAGGGCGACACCGAGATCGTCGTCGTTGAGGGTGAGATCGATGTCTATACCGCGCCCCGGCTCCGCGAGCTGCTGATCGATCTGGTCAACAAGGGCAACTTCCACCTCGTGGTCAACATGGAGAAGGTGGAGTTCCTCGACTCGACGGGGCTCGGAGTGCTCGTGGGCGGCCTGAAGCGCGTCCGGGCGCACGACGGCACGCTCGACCTGGTCTGCACCCAGGAGCGCATCCTGAAGATCTTCCGGATCACCGGTCTCACGAAGGTCTTCGGTATCCACGGCTCGGTGCAGGAAGCCATTGACAAGCGTTCCTCCAAGTAGCCCTGAGCGAGCGATGGCAACCATCACGCTCACCATCAGCGCGCTTCCGGCCCACGTGCGCACCGCGCGGCTCATGGCCGCGACGGTGGCACGTCGGGCCGGCATCGCCGCCTCGGCGATCGACGAGATCAGGCTGGCGGTCGGTGAGGCCTGCTCCCGGGCGGTGGCGGCCCACAAGCTCCACTGCCCCGCGCAGCCGATCCAGCTGGAGCTGATCGACGGCGGCGCCTCCGGGTCGGCCGCGGGCCAGGACACGGCGGGGGGTCGACCCGACGCCCCGGGCCGTCCCCTGCGCGCCAACGGAAGCGCCACACAGCGTTTCGAGGTCGTCGTGACCGACCGTGCCCCGGCCAAGGACACGGAGGAGACGGCCGACCACAACGAGCCCATCCTCGACGGTCTCTTCCTGGACGGCGAGGACACGCCTCCGGGCGGGATCTCCGGATTCTCGCCCGGCCTGGGCCTGGCGGTCATCACCGGACTCGCCGACGAGGTCAGGATCGAGCCGACCGACCAGGGCACGGTCGTGCGCATGAGCTGGCCGCTCGCGGCCAAACACGCGCAGGACCCCAGCTCCAACTAGGAGATAGCAGGATTCGACCGGTTCGACGACGGGCGCCTCCCTCGGCGGGGAGGCGCCCGTTCGCGTGCGCCCGGGCCACCGGACCCGGGCCGGCGGCCGTCGCCTCGCGCTCCGGCCCCCGCACGGCTTTCCCGCGCGGGCACCGGCCAACGCGCCCCCCGCGACCGTCCGGCACCCTCTGCGGGCCTCTGAGACCGCCGCTCGGGTCCGGTCACTCGCAGACCTGGGCGGAGACCTCCTCCGTGGCCGCCAGTCCGGCCTGTGCGTTCTCAGCGATCTCGTCGGCGGTCAGCACGTAGCCCGTCTCGTCCTCGTTCGTCGCGGCCGCGAAGACCACGCCGTAGACGGATCCATCCGGGGACAGCAGCGGGCCGCCGGAGTTGCCGGGGCGGACCACGGCCCGCACCTGGTAGATCTCGCGGCTCACCTGCTGCGAGTGGTAGAAGTCCGGCCCCTGCGCCGTCTGCCGGGCCCGGACCCTGGCCGGTACGGCCGTGAAGCCGCTGTTGCGCGGGAAGCCCGCCACCACGGCGTCGTCGCCCTGCGCGGCCTCGTGGTCGAACTCCAGCGGCTCCAGGTCCAGACCGGGCACGTCGAGCACCGCCAGGTCCTGCTGGGGGTCGAAGAGCACCAGGGTGGCCTCCAGCTGGTAGCCCTCCCGCGTCACCACCCGCAGGTCGTCGGTGACGCCCGCGACCACGTGCGCGTTGGTCATGATCCGGTCCTCGCCGTAGACGAAGCCGGTCCCCTCCACCCGCTGCTGGCACTCGGGGGCGGTTCCGAGCACCTTCACCACACTGCGGCTGGAGTCGATCAGTTCCTGTGTGGTGAGCACGTCCGGGTCCGGCGGCTCCACCTCGGCCAGCTCTCCCGTGCCGAGACCGCTGAACACCTGCGGGAACGAGCTCTGGTCCACGATCCTGCGGAAGGTCGAGAAACCGTTGTGGGCGGCCTCCGGCATCAGCGTGTCCACCGACTGCAGGATCCGCGAGTCCCGCACCTGCGTGGCCACGTACGGCAGCGCCGAGTTGGCCAC
This sequence comes from Nocardiopsis aegyptia, assembly GCF_013410755.1. GTDB lineage: Bacteria > Actinomycetota > Actinomycetes > Streptosporangiales > Streptosporangiaceae > Nocardiopsis > Nocardiopsis aegyptia. The sequence goes on along the minus strand of NZ_JACCFS010000001.1, from coordinate 3,649,709 downwards.
GGTGCTGCCGATGAACCACGCCACCAGCAGGACCGACAGGCCGCTGACGATGGCGCCGCCCACCGCGTCCAGCACGCGCGCCGAGTCCCACGTGACCTTGTTGCGCACCATGGTGCCCAGGTAGGACGCGAGGAACTGGCCCAGGGCCGCGGACAGGAACACCACGGCGATGGCGAGCAGCGCCTGCCGGCCCGTGTCCCCCACCCAGTCGCGGATGAGGTCGGGCGCGGTCAGCGCGGCGAGGACGCCTCCGCCGATGAATCCTCCGAAGCTGAAGACCCCGACGATGAACCCCTGCCGGTAGCCGGTGACGGCGAACAGCAGGAGCAGGACGAACAGGACGACGTCGAGCACATTGCCCTCCAGGATGTGAGCGCTACCCGACCGGCCTGAGGCCTTGCGGAGTTGCTTCGAACACGTCAGTGAGACCCTCGCGGTGCCAGGGAAGTTCCCAGCCTCCCAAAGCGAGCAGGCGGTCGACGACCGTGCCGGTGAACCCCCACACCAGCATGCCGTTCACCCGGAAACCCGGGCCCCAGCCGGGGCCGCTCCCGTAGCGGACCATGACCCTGTTGTCGGGTTCCGCCAGGTCCGCTATCGGTACGCGCGACACCGCCGCGACCTCGCCGGTGTCGGTGGGCCGCACCTCGCAGGGGTCGCGCCACCAGCCGAGGATCGGGGCCACCCGGAAGTCACTGAAGCGCAGGTAGAGCTCGGGCATCCGGCCCACCAGGTCCACACCGGCGGGGACCAGGCCGGTCTCCTCCTCGGCCTCGCGCAGCGCCGCGGCCTCGGGGGAGGCGTCGGTCGGTTCGATCCGGCCGCCCGGGAAGGCCGGCTGGCCGGAGTGCCGCCGCAGCCCGTCGTTGCGCTGGATCAGCAGGAGGTCGGGGCCCTGGGGCCCCTCGCCGAAGAGGATGAGGACCGCCGACTCGCGGCCGCCCCTCCCCGGCGGGCGCATGAGGTCGGGCACGGTCATGGTGGCGGCGGCGTCCGCGAGCGAGGCCAGCCAGAGCGGGGTCGGATTCATACGCAGAGCCTGTTCCGGAGGTTGTCGCGCCGTCGGTGGTCGGATCGTGGGACGGAGAACGACGGGAGGACACGTGTGTCCCCGTCGCCGCCGGCGGGCCGGGGGACCCCGCGCGTGCTCGGACCCTCCCCACGGTGAGCGGCGCCGGGAGGCCGGTGGGGCCGCCGCCGGGGAGGGCGGTTCGGGGCCGGTGTGCGCGCACTCACGTTCATCAGAGTACAAACCACCGCCACCGGCCCCGGTCGCCGCCGGAGGTCGGCGACCCCTCCCGTCAGGCGAAGGAGCGCATCCTGAGCAGCTTGGTGGCGGTCGCCTCGTCGGTGGGACCCTCGCCGAAGGACGGGCACCAGCGGGCCAGACCGCAGGCGCCGCACGCGGGCCGACGGGCGTGGCAGACGCGCCGCCCGTGCCAGACCACGCGGTGGGAGAGCATCGTCCAGTCCTTGGGCGGGAACAGGTCGCCGATCGCGTGCTCGACCTTGACGGGGTCCTGCTCGTCGGTCCACTGGAAGCGGCGGACGAGGCGGCCGAAGTGCGTGTCGACCGTGATACCGGGCACACCGAAGGCGTTACCGAGCAGTACGTTTGCGGTCTTTCGTCCTACACCAGGTAGTTTGACCAGGTCGGCGAGGTTCCCTGGAACCTCGCCACCGTGCCGTTCGCACAAGGCCTGGCCCAACCCGATGAGGCTGTTGGCCTTGGCCCGGAAGAAGCCGGTCGACCGGATCATCTCCTCCAGGTCCTCGCGCCCGGCGGAGGCGTAGGCCTCCGCGTCGGGATAGCGCGCGAAGAGGGCGGGGGTGACCAGGTTGACCCGCTTGTCGGTGCACTGGGCCGACAGGATCGTCGCGACCAACAGCTCGAGCGGGGTCGTGAAGTTCAGTTCGCAGTGCGCGTCGGGGTACAGCTCGACGAGTTCGCGGTACATCTTGCGGGCACGCCGGACCAGCGCGAGTCGGCTCTCGCCCGACGGGGTCGACGACCGCACGGGCGCGTCAGGTGTGTCACGGGGCATCGTCACAGGGTAGGCGCCACGGCGGGAGGGCTTCCCGCGCGCGGACCGGACGACCGGCCCTCGCGCTCCACCGGAAGTTCCCCCAGGTGACCGAGATTATGTAACCAATGTCCGGTGACACGGCGCGGATCGCCCTGATAGATAGCGACCACGACTAAGATCGCATGGGCTGACGTCGGCGGTTGTGGGCACGTTGTCTCCCGGCGGGCAAGCCGAGGTAACGACCTGGTGTCACACCCGGGTGCGATATACGTCACACTGTTGATGGTCAGGTTTGAGGAGGACGTGTGGTGGACGAAGTCAACGAGGTGCTGCGGAAGGCCCCTCTGTTCGAGGCATTGGACGAGGAGGACACGGCCGGGCTGCGCGCCTCGGTGAGCGAGGTCCGTCTCGGTCGCGGCCAGACCCTGTTCAGTGAGGGTGACGAGGGCGACCGCCTGTACGTCATCCTCAGCGGGAAGGTGAAGCTGACCCGCACGGCCGTCGACGGCCGCGAGAACCTACTGGGCGTGCTCGGCCCCAGCGAGATGTTCGGTGAGCTCTCCCTGTTCGACCCGCGCCCGCGTACCGCGAGCGCCGTTGCGGTCACCGACTCCGTACTGGCGGGCCTGGGTCACGACGACCTGCGCCCGTTCCTGTCGAGCCGCCCGCACGTGTCGCTCCAGCTGCTGAAGTCGCTGGCCGCGCGCCTGCGCCGGACCAACGACGTGATGGCCGACCTGGTCTTCACCGACGTGCCCGGCCGCGTGGCCAAGGCCCTGCTGGAGCTCGCCGACAAGTTCGGCAAGGAGGGCGAGGACGGACTCCACGTCCACCACGACCTCACGCAGGAGGAGCTCGCCCAGCTGGTCGGCGCCTCCCGCGAGACCGTGAACAAGGCGCTCGCCGAGTTCGCCCTGCGCGGATGGCTGCGGATCGAGGCCAAGGCCGTCGTCCTGCTCGACGTCGAGCGGATGCGTCGCCGCGCCCGTTAGGCGAACACGCGGCTCCGACCGGAGCGATCACGCTGTGCGGCCGCTCACCCGGAAGGGTGGGCGGCCGCAGCGCTGTCCGCGCCCGGTTTCGGAGCGGCCGGCGTCGGAGCGGCCACCTCGGTCACCTGGCCACACTGGCCCTCCCATGCCCATCGATGTTAAGGATCCTTGACATGGTGTCCGCGCTGCTTTACGTTCGAAGATGTCAAGGATGTTTGACATCACGGAGGGAGCGGACATGTCGTTCGAGGAGAGGCGCATCTGGATCTACCTCGCGGTGGCGGTCCTGGTGCCCTCCGCCTACCTCGCGGTGGTCCTCGCCCGGGCGGCGGGCACGGACGTCGCGGACCTGGCCTACCAGCGCCCGTTGCTGACGGCCGTCGGGGTGTCGGTCGTCGCGACGATCGTCCTCAACATGGTCTCCGCCGCCCTGTGGCCCAAGGGCGCCTACCAGAAGGACCCGCGGGACAAGGAGATCGACCGCCGCGGCGAGTACGTCGGCTTCATCGCCATGTCCGCCTTCACGGTCGTGCCGTTCAGCCTCGCCCTGCTGGAGTGGCCGCACTTCTGGATCGCCAACACCCTCTACCTGGCCTACGTCACGGCCGCGATCGCGTCCTCGGCCGTCAAGCTCGTCGCCTACCGCAGGGGATTCTGACCATGGCCAGGCAGACGAGGGTCACCAACAGCATCCGGGCGCTGCGCTTCGCGCGGGGCGAGATGACCCAGGCGGAGCTGGCCGACCGCGTCGGCGTGACCCGGCAGACCGTCATCGCCATCGAGAAGGGGCGCTACTCGCCCACGTTGGAGATGGCCTTCCAGATCTCCCGGGCGCTCGGCGCGCCGCTGGAGGAGGTCTTCCAGTACCCCGACGACCCCGGGCCCACCGGGGCCGCGGACCACGCCTGAGGAGGCGCACCATGCGAGCGATGGCCTGCCCCGGATACGGACCGCCCGACGTCCTCGAACCCCGCGACATGCCCACCCCGGAACCGGGGGCGGACGACGTCCTGGTCCGGGTCCGCGCGACGACGGTCACCTCCGCCGACTGCGCGTTCCGGTCGGGACGCCCGTTCGCCGCCCGCCTGTACTCCGGCCTGGTCCGGCCGCGGTTCCCCGTGCTGGGCGGTTCCTTCGCCGGGGACGTGGCGGCGGTGGGCGCGAACGTGCGGCGGTTCTCGGTGGGCGACCGCGTCCTCGGCGTCAGTCCGAACGACTTCGGCGCCCACGCGGAGTTCCTGTGCCTGCCGCAGGACCGGCCGATGGCGCGGATCACGGGCGACACGACCTACGAGGAGGCCGCGAGCGTCGTCGAGGCGACGACCGCGCTGACCTTCCTGCGGGACGTGGGGCCGGTCCGGCCCGGCCACAAGGTACTGGTCAACGGCGCCACCGGGTCGGTGGGAAGCTACGGCGTGCAGCTCGCCAAGCACTACGGCGCCGAGGTCACGGCCGTGTGCGGCCCCGCCAACGCCGACCTGGCGCGGTCGCTGGGCGCCGACAGGGTCATCGACCGCACGCGGGTGGACCCCACCCTCCCGGGGACCGCGGAGCACCGTCTGCAGGACGTCTTCTTCGACGCGGCGGGCAAGAGCTCGTTCGGTCGTGCGCGCCGGGCGCTCACACCGACCGGGACCTATCTGACCACCGCCCCCGACCCCTCCGCCGTCGTGCACAGCCTGTGGACGGCCAGAGGACGGGGACGCACCTGCCGGTTCGCGGCCACGGGGCTGCGCCAGAGCCCCGACAACCTCGCCCATCTGGACGCACTCGCCGGTTCCGGCGCGATCCGAGCCGTCATCGACCGTGTGTACCCGCTCGAGGACCTCGTGGACGCCCACCGGCGCGCGGAGAGCGGCCGCAAAGCCGGGACCGTGGTCGTCACCTGCTGAGGGGGCCGCCCGGCCGTCGACCGCACGGCCGCCCGGGAACCCGATCGCGCGCCCGGACCGAGCGCGCCCCGGCCGACCGCGCCGGGCCGGCCTGGCGGAGGGCGGTCCGGGGGCGAGTGGCCCCGGCCCCCGTGGTCGGGCGGTTCGTCGGTCCTGGCGGACAGCGGTCCGGGGGCGGCCCGAAGGGGTCCAGGCGGGCGGCCTCCCGGGGGGTGGTCCGGCAGGCGGCCCCAGTGGGTGGGCGGACTATTGAGCGGTCCCGGCACGTGGTCCAGGCGGGCGGTCCTGGCGACGGACGTCCGGGTCAGGCGTCGATGCCCTCGGGGAGCTCGCCGCGGTCGGCCAGGTAGCGCAGCTGGGCACGCACGGACGAACTCGCCGCGAACCGGATCTGCTCGGTGATGTCCGGGTAGACCCGGTCGACGATCTCCTCCACCTTGGTCGCGCCCGCTCCGACGGCGTCACGGACCTGGTCCAGGCGCGACTCACGGTGGTCGATGTAGGAGCTGAGCACCGACCCCGGCGAGGTCAGGATGGGACCGTGGCCCGGCAGCAGCGTGCGGATCTGGTACTCGCGCACCAGGTCCCTGAGGCGGTAGAGGGAGTCCATGTAGGGCCCGAGGCCGTCGTCCCCGTCGATGACGGGTGTGCCGTGGCCCAGGATGGTGTCCCCCGTCAGGAGTGCGTTGTCGGACTCCAGCAGCAGGCACACGGAGTCGTCCGTGTGGCCGGGGGTCGCGACCACCCGGATGCCCAGCCCGTCCACCGAGAGCAGTTCACCGTCGGCCAGGCCGGCACCGGAGCAGCGCATGGCGGGGTCGACGGCGTGGACGGGTGCCCCGGTCAGCTCGGAGAAGTAGCGGGAGCCCTCCGAGTGGTCCGGGTGCCGGTGCGTCACGATGGTCATCAGCACCTGTGCGCCCTGCTCCTGCACCGTGCGCGCCACCCGTTCGAGGTGGCGTTCGTCGTGGGGGCCGGGGTCGACCACCACGACCCCGCGAGCGCCGGGCTCGCGCAGGATCCAGGTGTTGGTCCCCTCCAACGTCATCGGGCCAGGGTTGGGGCACAGCACACAGCTGGCGCGCAGTGTCCCGGAACCGTCGATCCTCATCGCACCTCGCTTCGATCGCCGAGACCGGACTGGTCTGGAGGACATGCTGTGAGACCTCTCCGCCCTCCCGCGGCCCGCGCTGGCACGCGGGTCGTCAGGATCGCGCGTCGGGTTTCGGTACGGGGAACTCAGCCCCGTCGGGGGCAATGACGCGGAGCTGACCGTCGATTTCCCGAACGTCCGGTTCAAAGGGGACGATATCCCGTCGAGCCGTCCGTACACCTTCCAGGGTCCGGCACTTCGCCAGCTCCGCACAGGCCACCACCGTGGGCGGCAGCATCGGCATCCGTCCCGCGCTCCACTCCCCGGCGACGGTCGCGGGGTCGGTCCAGCAGGTGAGGTCGGCTTCGCCGCCCACGTCGCGGGACCGCTGCCCCGGCGGGAGCTCGGCGGTGAAGAACCAGGTGTCGTAGCGGCGCGGCTGCGCGCTGGGCGTGATCCACCGGGACCAGGCCCTCAGCCACTCCGAGCGCAGGACCAGCCCGCGCCGGGACAGGACCTCGGTGAAGGAGTGGGTGCGGTCGATCAGGCCCAGCCGGTCGCGTTCCCAGTCGGCGGTGGTGGTGTCCAGGGCGGGTGCGTCCGTGCTCGCGCCGGGCGCGCTCGCCAGGAGCACCCCGGTCTCCTCGAAGGTCTCCCGCACCGCCGCGCACACCAGCGCGCGGGCCATGGGAACGTCCGTCCCCAGCACCTGCGACCACTCCCGCGGGCCGGGACCGGTCCAGGGGAGGTCGCCGTCGGCGTCGCGTTCGTCCACTCCGCCGCCGGGGAAGACGTAGGCGCCCGGCGCGAATCCCATGGACCCGACCCTGCGCATGAGCAGGACCTCCAGACCGTGCCCGTCCCGCGGCTCCGCGGCCGGCTCCCGCAGGAGCATCACGGTGGCGGCGGGCCGCGGCGTCACGGGACCGGTCTGCTCGGGCATGGCAAGTCCTTCCTCGGGTCTGGCGCGGCACGGGGCGGGGGCGGCCGTGAGGCGGGGCGGCGACCGGGATACGGGGATGCGAGCGGGACACGGGAGGCGGCCGGCACCTCCCGGCACCGCACGCCGCCCCCGCTCCCGGTCATCGGCCGAACCCGGTCAGACGACCTCGACGATCATGTCGACCTCGACCGGGGAGTCGAGCGGCAGGGCGGCCACACCCACGGCGGCACGGGCGTGCACGCCGGCGTCGCCGAACACCTGGCCCATCAGGTCACTGGCGCCGTTGATGACGCCCGGGTGCCCGGTGAAGTCGGGGGCGCTGGCCACGAACCCGCCCAGCTTCACCACCCGGACCACGTTGGACAGGTCGCCGATCTCGGCCCTGACGGCCGCGATGGCGTTCAGCGCGCACAGGGCGGCCAGCTCCTGGGCGGTCTCGGGCGTGACCTCCGCGCCGACCTTGCCCGTGGCGGGCAGCTTGCCGTCGACGAACGGCAGCTGACCGGAGACGTACACGTGGTTCCCGCTGCGCACGGTCGGCGTGTAGGACGCCACCGGCGGAACGACCTCGGGCAGAGTCAGGCCGAGCTCGGCGAGACGCTCCTCGGGGCTCGCCATCACAGCTCCCGCTTCATGTACGCCACGTACTGCTGGTTGCGGGGGTCGGTGCCCTCGGGCAGCGGCGCCGGGACGACGGAGACCAGCTCCCACCCGTCCGAGCCCCAGTTGTCGAGGATCTGCTTGGTGGCGTGCGACAGCAGCGCCACCGTCTGGTACTCCCACTTGCTCATACGTACTCCCCCATCGGTAACCGGCGGCCGGGCCGGACCCGGTACCGCACGTCAACGCCGCCACCTTACTGACCCGCGCGCACCCACGCGTGCGTGCCGTCCCCGACGCGGCGCCCGGGCGGCCGCGCACGGCCGGCGAGGGCACCACCGAAGCGGAACACACGGAGGGCGGAACGCCACCGGGGAACCGGGAACGGACGCCGCCGGAGGACCGGACACGGACGCCGCCGGAGGACCGGGAACGGCCCGGACGCGCCTGCCCGCATAGACTCCGTGAGGTGAGCGAGCGTGAGCACCCACCACCGCGACCGGGGCAGGCGTGCGCCGGTGCCCGCCTGCACATCGTCACCGGGAAGGGCGGAACCGGCAAGACCACGGTCGCCGCGGCCCTGGCCACGGCGCTGGCATCCGACGGTGCCCGGGTCCTGCTGGTGGAGGTCGAGGGACGCCAGGGCATCGCCACACTGCTCGACGAGGCCCCGCTGCCCTACGAGGAACGCGAGATGGTCTCCGTGCCCGGCGGCGGACGGGTCGTCGTCCTGGCCGCGGACGCCGAGGCGGCGCTCCTGGAGTACCTGGAGATGTTCTACGGCATGCGGCGGGCCGGACAGGCGCTGAACCGGTTGGGCGCGGTCGACTTCGCGACCACGATCGCCCCCGGGCTGCGCGACGTCCTGCTCACCGGCAAGGCGACCGAGGCCGTCCGGCGCCGCCGCGGAGCGCGCGGACGCCCCACGGGAGCGCCGTCCACGGGCCCGTTCCACTACGACGCCGTGGTGATGGACGCCCCGCCGACCGGCCGGATCGCCCAGTTCCTCAACGTCAACTCCGAGGTGGCGGGGCTGGCCAGGGTCGGGCCGATCCGCAACCACGCGGACAAGGTCATGGAGGTCATCCGCTCCGCCCAGACCCGGGTGCACTTCGTGACCCTGCTGGAGGAGATGCCCGCGCAGGAGTGCCGGGACGGCGTCGCGGAGATGGCGGCACTGGGGATCGAGGTCGGCATGGTGGTGGTGAACATGGTGCGCGCCCCGCTGCTGGGCGAGGCGGACCTGGCGGCGTCCGTGGACGGCGGCCCCGACATCGAGGACCTCACCGCCGGGCTCAAGGCGGCGGGGCTGGCGGACGCCGGCCCGCTCGCCGAGGACCTGGCCGACGAGGTGCGCGCGCACGCGCTCCGGGTCGCGCTGGAGCGGCGGGTGCGCGGGCGGCTGTCGGACCTGGGGCACCCGCTGGTGGAGCTGCCGCTGGTGGAGGGCGGTGTCGGCCGCACCGCGCTCGACGGGATGGCGCGGCGCCTGACCTCGCAGGGGGTGAGCCGATGACCGGCTCAGCGGACGAGGGGGACCGTGGAGCGAGCGGCGGAGCGGGCCGTGGCGCAGAGGGCGGAGCGAGCCGTGATGTGAGCCATGGATCGGAGGGTGCGGGCCGTGGGGCGGTCGGCACCGAGAGCGCGACTCAGGGAGCGGGCCGTGGCGCGAACGGCGCGCTCCGGCGCGCTTTGGACACCGACGCGCTGCTGGACGATCCCGGGACGCGGATCGTCGTGTGCTGCGGGTCGGGCGGCGTCGGCAAGACGACCACCGCCGCGGCCCTCGGCCTGCGTGCGGCGGAACGCGGGCGCCGGGCCGTGGTGATCACCGTCGACCCCGCCCGGCGGCTGGCCCAGTCGATGGGGCTGGAGTCGCTGGACAACACCCCGCGTCCGGTGCCGCTGCCGGAGGGCGCGCGGGGCAGCATGCACGCGATGATGCTCGACATGAAGCGGACCTTCGACGAGGTCGTCAGAGAGCACGCCGACCCCGAACGCGCCCGGCAGATCCTGGCCAACCCCTTCTACCAGACCCTCTCCACGAGCTTCTCCGGCACACAGGAGTACATGGCCATGGAGAAGCTGGGGCAGCTGCGCCAGTCCGGCGACTGGGACCTGATCGTCGTGGACACACCGCCCAGCAGGTCGGCTCTGGACTTCCTGGACGCGCCCAAGAGGCTGGGGCGGTTCCTCGACGGACGGCTGATCCGGTTCCTGAGCGCGCCCGCGAGCACGGGCGCCTTCCGGCTCCTCGGTGCCGGGTTCAACCTCATGACGTCGACGATCGGCAAGATCGTGGGCGCGCAGTTCCTCGACGACCTGCGGTCCTTCGTGTCCGCGTTCGACACGGTGTTCGGCGGGTTCCAGGAGCGCGCCGAGCGCACGTACCGGCTGCTGCGCGCACCGGGAACGGCGTTCGTGGTGGTGGCCGTCCCCGACACGGACGCCATGCGCGAGGCGTCCTTCTTCGTCGAGCGCCTGGCCACGGACGCGATGCCGCTGGCGGGCCTGGTCGTCAACCGCGCCCATCCCCTGCCCGACGGGGCGGCGGCCGACCTGTCCCGGGACAAGGCCCTGTCGGCGGCCGACGCGTTGGACCGGGCGGGCGACCGGCCGCTGGCCGCGGCGGCTCTGCGCCTGCACGCGGAGCGGGTGCGCATCCGCGAACGGGAGACGCTGCTGCGGGACCGGATGCTGTCGGGCCACCCCAGGGTCCGTGTGACCGAGGTGGCCGCCCTGCCCGAGGACGTGCACGACCTGGACGGCCTGCGGCGGATCGGCGCCGCACTGGCCGACGCGGGCCAGGGCGGCACGGCGGGGTGAGCACTCGGGACACGCGGGACGCGCGGGGGTTACGTGGTCCCGCGGACAGCGGGCCCGATGGGACCGCGTGCCGGGCTGAGCTCTCGGGACACGCGGGGGTGACACGGTCTCGCGAGCGAGTGGGCCCGAACCGAGTTCAGGGGTGAAGACGCTGGACGCGCGAGGGTCTGGACGCGCGAGGATGACGCGGTCCTGCAGAACGGGTGGGTCCGATGGGACCGGTCGGCAGGGCCGACCGCGGCGTCAGCCGTCGATCGCGGCGGGCCCGGTTCAGGAGGCGGCGGCCGCGTATTCCTCCGCGTAGCGCGACACGTCGCCGTCACCGACTCTGTGCGCCTCCTCCAGGAGCGGTTCCCAATCGACGACCGCGGGGTACTTGCGCAGCAGGGAACGGCGCTCCCGCTCGGTCATACCGCCCCAGACCCCGAACTCGACCCTGTTGTCCAGGGCGTCGGCCAGGCACTGGGTGCGGACCGGGCACTCCTGGCAGATGAGTTTGGCGCTGTTCTGTGCCGCGCCCCGCACGAAGAGGGCGTCGGGGTCCAGGCGGCGGCACAGAGCGCTCTTCGTCCATTGGTGGGTCCACATGTGTCCTTCTCCCATACGTGTGCACTGACGTGGCGTGGGGGACTCGTGTGCATTGGACGGACGGGGGACGCGGTAGGCTCCGGCTGCCGCGTGCGGTGGCTCGTGTGGGGGCTCTCGCCTCCCGCCCGTAGCCTCGAACGTACGGACACCGACGCCGCGCCAACAGAACCCGAACGGCCCACTTTCCATCTCACCCGCTATGGCCCACTCGGGCCATGGGTGTGAGGCCAGGCACCTCTCCGGAGAGGCCTGGCGGGTCCTCGCACAGCCGAACCGCTCAGCGATCGAGCTGCGATAACCATGAAAAGATGTTCGAGGTGCACAGTCCGGGTGCACAGTCCGGGTGCACTGTCCGCGTGACCGGCGCGGGCGATTCATCGCACTCGCTCTCGGTCCGTTCCACATCGCACCACTTTGCGCGTTCGCGGTCACTTAGTCTGATGGGGTGGGTCAGGGGACATTGCTTCAACGAATCAGCCAACTCGTCGTCGTCGGCGCCATAGCGGGTCTTCTCGTTGCCGCGCTGGCACTACCCGCGATCGGCGGTCTGGGGATCACTGCGCGTAACGTCGCAAGCGGTTTCCTGGACATGCCCGGAAACCTTGAGACACCGCCTCCCCCCCAACGCTCGACGATCTACGACAGCGAGGGCGGTGTCATCGCCGAGATCTTCGACCAGAACCGCGAGCTCGTCGAGATCGAGGACGTCTCGCCGGTGATGATCGACGCGATCATGGCCATCGAGGACGCCAACTTCTACGAACACGGCGGCCTGGACGTGGCGGGGACGCTGCGCGCGGCCGTGCGCACCCTGGGCGGCAACACCCAGGGCGCCTCCTCCATCACGCAGCAGTACGTGAAGAACGTGCAGATCGAGGCGGCCACCTCCCAGGAGGAGCTGGACGAGGCCCGCGAGGAGACGATCGCGCGCAAGATCCGCGAGCTGCGGTACGCGATCGCGCTGGAACAGCGCATGTCCAAGGACGAGATCCTCGAGGGCTACCTCAACATCGCCTACTTCAGCGACGGCGCCTACGGCGTGGAGTCCGCGGCCCAGCACTTCTTCCAGGTCCCGGCCAGCGAGCTGGAGCTGCACCAGGCGGCCACCATCGCCGGCCTGGTCCGCTACCCCTACCTCTACAACCCGCGCTTCTTCCCCGAGCAGACCATCGAGCGCCGCAATGTCGTGCTCGACCGCATGGTCGCCACGGGGGCCATCACCGAGGCCGAGGCCGCCGAGGCCAAGACCGAGGACATGGACCTGGAGCTGGACACCCCGCCCAACGGGTGCGTGCCCAGTGACCAGCCGTTCTTCTGCGACTACGTCGTCCAGGAGATCGAGCAGGACGAGGCGTTCGGGCCCAGCGAGACCGAGCGGGCGCGCTGGCTGCGCACCGCCGGCCTGGAGATCCACACCACGCTCGACCCGCAGACGCAGGAGTCCGGCCAGGACGCGGTCGACAAGTGGGTTCCGCGCCAGAACGAGTCCCGCAAGGTGGCCGCCGAGGTCATCATCGAGCCGGGCACCGGCCAGATCCTGGGCATGGTGCAGAGCCGCAACTACGGCCCGGACGAGAGCAAGCTCGGCGAGACGTCCATCAACTTCGCCACCGACGCCGACCGGGGCGGCAGCAGCGGCTTCCAGGCCGGATCGACGTTCAAGGCGATCACCCTGGCGACCGCGCTCGACAAGGGCATGCCCTACAGCACGTCGTTCCCGTCCCCGGCCTCGGTGTCGGTGTCCGGGCAGCGGTCGTGCAACGGCGGCACCCTCTCGACCTGGACACCGAGCAACGCCGGCGACAGCAACGAGGGCGTGCACAACATGGTGTCGGGCACCAAGGCCTCGTCCAACACCTTCTTCGCCCAGCTCCAGCGCCGAGCGGGGATCTGCGACGTCATGCAGATGGCCGAGCGCCTGGGCCTCAAGCGGGCCGACGGCACCCTGTTCACGGAGAACCCGAACTCACTGGCCAACAGCAGCTTCACGCTGGGCAGTGAGGAGGTCTCCCCGCTGCGGGTGGCCAACGCCTACGCGACCTTCGCCTCCGGCGGGATCTACTGCGAGCCGCAGGCCATCACCCGGATCGAGGACCGCCAGGCGGGCACCACGATCGAGATGGAGCCGGAGTGCGAGCGGGCCATCGACGAGGACGTGGCCCACGGCGTCACCTACCTGCTGTCGCAGACGTTCAACGGCGGCACCACCACCGGCCTGGGCATCGGACGACCGGCCTTCGCCAAGACCGGCACCACCGACGGGTCGGCGGCGGCCTGGTTCGCCGGCGGTACCCCGACGATGGCCAGCGCCGTGTTCGTCGGCGACCCGCGCGGCCCCCAGCAGTACCCGCTGCGCAACGTCACCATCGGCGACCGCTACTACGGGGTGGTGTACGGGGCGACGATCCCCGGGCCGATCTGGCAGGAGACCATGCGGGGCGCCCACGAGGGGCTGGAGACGGAGAACCTGCCCTCGTCCCCGTCGAAGTTCGGTTCCACGTCGGCACCGCGCCAGCCCAGGCCGACCGACGACGCGAGCCCGGCCAGTGACCCCGGTGGCGTGCCCAACGTGATCGGTCAGCCCGAGGCGGCCGCGGTGGCGGCGCTGGAGTCGGCCGGGTACACGGTCAACGTCTCCGGGACGCCGATCCGCTCGGCCGAGCCCGAGGGCACGGTGGCCGCGGTCAACCCCGACCCGGGAACCCGCCTGCCGGAAGGTGCCACGGTCAACGTGTTCCTGAGCAGCGGCGGCGGGACGGCGGACGGACCGTCGGACGGCTCGGACGTGGAGTGGATGCCGGTGGTCCCGGCGACCTCCCTCGGCCGGGAGGACGACGACCAGTAGGACACGACGAAGGGGCGGCGGTGTGACACCGCCGCCCCTTCGTCGTGTTCGGGAGCCTGGAGGCCTGGGTCCCGTGGGATGCGGAGAGCGCCCCCGGTCCGTCAGGCCAGGCGCTTCTTGACCTCGGCGGCCACGCGGGAGCCCTCGGCCAGTCCGGCGACCTTCGGGTTGAGGACCTTCATGACCTTGCCCATCTCCTTCATCCCGGAGGCACCGGTCTCGGCGACGGCGGCGTCCACGAGTCCGGCCAGCTCCTCGTCGGTGAGCTGCTTGGGCAGGTAGTCGGCGATGATGTCGCTCTCGGCGCGCTCGTTGGCGGCGTCCTCGGTACGGCCGCCCTTCTCGAACGCTTCCGCAGCCTCGCGGCGCTTCTTGGTCTCACGGACCAGCACCTTGGTGACCTCGTCGTCGTCGAGGGCGCGCTGGGCGGTACCGGCGGTCTCCTCGGTGGCGATGGCGGCCAGCACCATCCGCAGGGTGCCGGTGCGCACCTTGTCACGCGCCTTCATGGCGGTGGTCAGGTCGGATTTGAGGCGGGCTTTGAGTTCGGACATGAACCTGATCCTACGGCCGACGGACACGGGCGGACCAACCGTTTGTGCACGGCGTCTCCGGAGATCTGAGACGATCAGTCGACGACGAAGGAGGGCGGATGGGCACCGACAACAGACGATTCCTGCGCCGTGTGGGGCGTGCGGCCGCGGTGACGGGCGCCGTCGGGGTGGCCGGTCTGGCCTACGCCTCGGTCGTGGAGCGCAACTGGTTCCGACTGCGCCGCTACGAGCTGCCCCTGCTGCCGCCGGGGAGCCCGCGCCTGCGGGTGCTGCACCTGTCCGACGCCCACCTCACACCGGGGCGGCGGATGCTCATCGACTGGATCCGCGGCCTGGAGGCCTACGAGCCGGACCTGGTGGTCAACACGGGCGACTCCCTGGCACACCCGGACGCGGTGGAGCCGTTCATGGACGCCCTGGGGCCCCTGCTGGACCGTCCCGGCGCGTTCGTGTACGGGTCGAACGACATGTTCTCGCCCCAGCTGAAGAACCCGGCGCGCTACCTGTGGCGGACGAGCAAGAACGACTACAACAAGCGCCGTGTGCCGGACCTGCCGTGGCGTGAGCTCGGCGCGGCGATGAGTTCGGCGGGCTGGCTGGACCTGAACAACCGCAAGGGGTCGCTCAAGGCGGGCGTGCTCGACGTCGCCCTGGCCGGCGTGCACGACTCGCACATCAAGCTGGACCGCTACGACGCGATCGCGGGACCGGCGGACCCGGCGGCGGACATCCGGCTCGGCGTCCTGCACTCGCCGGAGCCGGCCAACCTCGACCGCTTCTCGGCCGACGGGTACCAGCTCCTCCTCGCGGGGCACACGCACGGGGGGCAGCTCTGCCTGCCGTTCTACGGGACGCTGGTCACCAACTGCGGGATCGACCGGCGCCGCGCGTGGGGGCTGCACGAGTACGACGACGCCTGGCTGCACGTGTCCGGCGGCCTGGGCACGTCGCCGTACGCCCCGGTGCGGTTCTGCTGCCGCCCCGAGGCATCCCTGCTCGACCTCGTCCCGGCGGTGGGCTGACCCACCCGGCGGCCCGCCCGGAAATCAGGTGCGCGAGCACTCCACACGTCCGCTAGACTTGGGGACGTTGCTTCGGGGTGTAGCGCAGCTTGGCAGCGCGCTTCGTTCGGGACGAAGAGGTCGTGGGTTCAAATCCCGCCACCCCGACAAAGGAACGGGTGTCCACGCAGGTGGGCACCCGTTCTTCGTTTTCCAGGCATGGAGCCCTCAGAGCCGCAGTGCACATTCATTGCACATGGCGGGAGTCGGGGCCGAGTGGCCGGTCCGGCGATCAGGCGGCGAGCACCCGCAGTCGAGCGGCGTCCATCGCTTCGGCCACCTCGTCCAAGCGGTCGGGGAAGAGATGCCCGTACCGGTCGAGGGTCATCGTGGCGGTGGCATGGCCGAGCATCGCCTGTACGACTTTGACGTCAGCGCCGGCCGCGATGGCGAGTGACGCGGCGGTGTGCCGGAGCTTGTGCGGAGTCAATCCCATCCCGTCGAGTCCAGCGGCTTTGAGCGCCTTGCCGAACTCCCGGTTGCGCCAGTTGCGTAGCCGTACCTCAGTCCCCCGCTTGGTGGTGAACACGAGCGCCGAGTCCGGCCGCCCCTGCACGAGCGGAAGCAGTTCGGCGACGAGGGACCTGGGGATGGGCACGGTCCGACTCTTGCCCGTCTTGGGCGACTGTTCGACAAGCTTGCCCTCCACCTCGGCGAAGGCCGTCACGATCCGGATGCGCCGTGTCTCCAGATCCACTCTGCCGACCCGGAGCGCGGCGGCTTCGTTGAAGCGGAGTCCTGTGTAAGCCAGGAGGAGGATGAGCGGCCGGTTGATGTTCGCAGCGGCGGCGATCTGGCCGTACTTGGTGCGAAGCGATCCGGCCGCGTCCGCCAGCGCCTCCACCTGGAGGTGATCGAGGTAGACGTGTTCGGCCTCACTCGGCTTCGGAAGCGGCACCCCTCGTGCGGGATTGGCGGGGAGACGACGCGGCACACACCATTCCAGGACCATGGAGAGAACGCCGTAGGCGTGCCGAGTCTGGGAGGCGCCCAGGTTGGCCCCGCCCTCGTCCCGCGGCTTCTGGAGTTCGGCCACCCACACGGCGACGTCTTCGGAGTACACCCCCGAGATCGGAAGCTCTCCCCAGCGAGGCAACACGTGCGCGTCCAGGAGGCCCCGGTACTTCCACCAGGTCGATCGCTTGATGTCGGTGCGCGTGCTCAGCCACTTCTCAGCCATCTCGGCCACGGTGACCTTGGCGTCGTGAGGGTTGCGGTACGAGCCTTCGTGCAGGCTGTTCTCGATCTCGGTCTGCTTCTTCTCTGCGTCCGGCTTCTTCTTGAACGTGCCCCCGCTCTTGATCCGGCCGGAAGGGTCGTAATAGCGGACCATCCAGCGCGCGGGAGGCGTGCGCTTGGTCGTTTTGGCCTTCTTCACCGCCTCCACGTATGCCTTGTCCTTGGTGCGGTCGTAGACCCACGCGCGAGCCATGGGGAGTGTTCCTCTCGGGGGTTGGGGTTACTGGGATCGGACCCAGGCATGGACCTCAGCGGGCACGTAGCGGACGTAGCGGCCGACGCGGTAGGAGGGAGGACCGTCGCCCTTGTACCTCCATTCGTAGAGAGTCTTCGGGGGGACCCGGAGGTAGGCGGCGGCATCCTTGACCGACCACAGGACGTCGGCCCGACGCTGTTCGGGAACATCCACGCGGGCCGTCGCTGCACTCATGCCACCCTCGTCTCTGGAGTTGCCGAAAGATCCGTCTGTCGAGTCGCGTCGAGCTGTGCACGGCGTTTGAGCGCTTCGCCCACGGCCCGGAGTAGGCGTTGTTCGCGGGGAGCGACGTCAGGGTCAGTGGGTCGAGCCAGCTCCCAGGCGAAGGAGTCGGCAGCGACGGAGAGCATCGCGGGACGCGGGTTGTCCTCCTCGCCCTGGCCGTCGTCGGTGGGGTCGATGCCCAGGGCGTCCAGGACCCAGGCCAGCCGGTCCGCCTTGTGATCAGCGAGAGTCTTGCCCGACCACTTCCGCGAGACCAGGACGCGACGGCCCGCGTAGCCCAGGTACTCGCGACGGTGAGCCTTGGACCGACAGAACCCCGGACGCATCCCCGGCTTTGCGTTCTCGGGTTGGATGCCATAGCGGAGCCAGTTCGAGCACCGAGGCGAGCACGGCTCGAAGCGCAGCGCGTCCAAGAGTCGGTCTACGTGCTGTTCCTGCCGGACCGTCTCAGCGGCGTGGCACTCGGCGATGTCCTTCGTCAGGTACTTGGCCAGATACCGAACACAGCGGTCAGCATCAGCCGAACCCGCGACCACACCCTTGGCGTCCACCTGGCGTCCGAACCGCGCCACGTGATGAGGCTCCGCGTCGGGATCGGCGTCGAGTTCATCCAACGCCTCATCCCAGGTAGGTAGGACTTCGCCTGTCGACGGGTCGACAAAGACACCTGTCGCCTCATCCCACTCGGGAAGGTGATCGCCCTCGAAGACCACACGATCGGCGTTGGGCCACCACACCTGGTGGTACGTCGCCGCCGCGATCTGCCGTAGCTCCGCCCGGGGGATCGTGCCCCGTGTGGCCATGTGCAGGTGCGGGGCCAGACGGCGTTGGGGTTCCACCGCCGCGAAGTACTGCACGTCGAAGCCCGCGACGCGGCGCAGGTTCTGCACGAAGCGATCGACCAGCTTGGAGAAGTGCAGCGCGTCCCGAGCCGCCCGCCGGTAGTCGTAGGTCGAGTAGTCGACCGGGGTCCCGTCCGAGCGCACCCGCCCATACGAATCCAGAGTCAGGGTGATGAACAGGGAGGGTCGGAACACCTGGCCCGAGACCGGGTCGGTGAAGGACCGACCGACCGTCTTGCGGGTCATGTGGCGCTTGGGAAGGTTTGGGACGTCCTGCCGGCGTTTGGTGGAGCGCACCCGGCGCGACCCCGACGAGGAGGTGTCGGCCGAGCGGGTGACCGATCCCCGGAGTCCGGAGGCCGTGATCTCCTCATCCAGGTCAGCGATCACCGCATCCAGCCGTGCCAGGTCCTCAGCCGACGCCGCGCCCGTGGAGGCGAGCCGGTCCCGTTCGGCGGTCACCATGGCCCGCTGTTCCACCCACCCACGCTGTTCCTCGGAAGGCGGGTCCGGCTGCACCACGGGTTCGGTGGCCAGGTGCCAGCCCTCTTCGCACTGCGTCCGTCGCAGCGACCTCTTGCGCTTCGCACAGGCCGGACACCGAGATTCCAGCGTGGACCCGCACGGGACGTCGATGACCTCGGTGGCACCGGTGGTGATGTCGGTTCGCCGGAGGGAGACGGGCCGGATGCACACCCCGTGGTCGGCGGCGACCTGTTCGGCGACCTCACGGGCCAGGGGTTGCGCGAGCCGTTCGGCCCGTGTCGACTTACCGGTAGGAGTGGGCATCACTCACCCGCTCTTCCGAGACGCAACCGCCGAACGAAAGGGCCTCCATGCCGCCGAACGAGGCTCCCATGACGCTGACTCCATGGAGCGCCGTTGTGTTTGTCAGCGTGCCCAGTGGGGTGGGGATGTTCCTGTTCAACTTCGTGAGCACCGTGTGGGCTGTCGTCTGGCTTGTGCTGTACTTCCTCCCTCTCTTCGGCTGGATCGCATGGCACCGGCAGCGGCGTGCGCAACGAGCGCATCAGCCCACCCCCACAACCGCGCGGAAGGGGCATTCGTGACAGACCGCAGTTCCCGCGAGCTTCTGGTCATGAGGGCGGCTCACGGAACGATGTTCCTCGGTGCCTTGGTGGTCCTGGTGTTCGCCAGTCCTCTCATGGGTGAGCCGATCTGGCCGTACATGCTTTTCGCGGGAGTCATGCTGGTTCTGGCCCCGGTGAGTTACTGGCTAATCCGTCGCAACGACCATGATCAACGCCCCACTTCCTCGTCAGATGCGGCGTAGACGTCGGTCATGGCCGTGATGTCGTCGTCGGAGACGTAGGCGGCTCGGACCCGTACCGGGGCCGGTGAGGTCTCCATCCGCACATAGCCCACCCCGGGGAAGGTGGGATCGATCAGGTGGGCGTTGGCCCCTCGGTCGCGGGCACCTTCCCCGAGGATCATGTCGACTTGGGACGCCTCGTCCAGGCGAAGGGCGACCTTGTCCGGGAAGAGGTTGCGCAGATTCATGACCTCTTTGCGCGGGTCCTGGAGTGCGGCCAGGACGGAGAAGCCGACCGAACGCCCCTGTGAGGTCAGGGTGGCGATGGCGTTCTCGGAGCGCTTCCGGATGTCCCGGTCCGGGTGGTAGGCGGTCAGGAACGCCACCTCGTCGAGCACCACCAGGACGAACGGGTCTTCCGTAGTGGGGGTGTGGGAGCGCCGCTTGCCCGCGTAGCGCCGGGCCCGGTCCTGCATCTGTGCCACGGCCAGTTCGAGCAGGGCCACCGCGGATTCGCCGTCATCGGCATAGTGCGCGAACAGGTCCCGCCCGTAGGCGAGTTCCATGCGCTTGGGGTCGATCGCCCACACCTGCGCCGTCCCAGAGTCGATCGCAGGCAGCATCGCCCGCACAGCCGACCAGATCACCGAGCCCTTCCCAGAGCCGGTCACCCCGGCCACCAGGACATGCGTGCCGTGCAGGCGCAGCCGCCACGGAGAGCCGTCTTCTCTCTGGCCCACGTGGAGCGCGTCCAGTTCCGGGGCGTCGGGGGTCGGAAGGGCGTCAAAGGGTTCGGCCAGGGTGTCGCGACGGGGGAACTCCAAGGTGATGTCCCTCGGCCGGTTCACGATCACCCGGCACGAGGGCGCGGCGAACCCGTGCGCCAGCTCGGCCACCCGCGTCTCGAAGTCCGCAGGAGAAGTGCCCGCCACGAGGGAGACTCGGACACGATCGGCCCAGATGTCGCACATGACGCGACGAATCCGAGGAAGGTAGCGGCGTTCCTGGTAGGACTCGGCCAGACCGGAGATCACCAACACCGGTTGCCAGTGACGGCGGTAGACGAACACGTGCCGCCACCACGCCAACAAGCGCAGGGTGACGCAGTACCGGTACGAGTCGGGCCAGGTCCGCCACCACACCAGCGAGACCACGAGAGCCGTCGTCCACAGTCCGGCCAGGCCGGGCCAGCCCAGCCACCACCACGCGGCGAACGATGCTGCGAGGCAGGCGACCATCACGGGGAAGCGGAACGGTAGCGTGACCAGGAACCGGACCAGCCTCCAGATCCAGGAGGCCAGGACGACGATGCCCGGGGTTTCCACGATCGGGGTCGTCCACCGCACGCCCTGAGCCGGGGTCGGCAGCGTCGGAGGAGTCTGAGCAGCACCGATCTTCGCCATCACCGGTCACCGCCCATCGCGTCTTCGATCCGGGCCAGGATCCGGTCACGGTCGGCGCGGGCACGGGCAGCGGCCTTGACCGCGTCCGGGTTGTCGTCCCGGTCCGCGAGCGTGGCGAACACCCGGGCCTTGAAGTCGAAGAACTCGGCACGCTCGGCATCCGTGGTGGGCCGGGAGTCGACCGCGTCCAGGAACAGCCGGACCAACTGCGGACCCGTCAGCCTGGACAGGTCAGTGGGGTAATCGGACATACTGAAGACACCTCTTCACGAAGCTTTCGCAGGTAACGGGAGGGGTGGAAGGGGCGGCCGACGGTGTTGCAGCACCAGGCCGCCCCGCTTACGTGTCAGGAGGCGGTCAGGCCGCTTCCTTGGCCGGGGCACGACGTCCACCAGCAGCACCGGGAGCCTTCACGCCACGGGCCCGCAGCGAGTACGCCACCCGGGGGCGGCGGCCGTTGTCGTCGACGTAGGGCATGACCGCCATCGCCTCGAACTCGATCGGCCGGAACGGCAGCCCGGGAACCTCGTCGGGCAGAGTCGGGCACACCTCGGCGGCGACCTTGACCTTCACCGACTTGGCCTTGCCGCGCGCTTCGGGATCGGCATCGATCACATCCACCGCCCACAACGGCAGACCGGTCTCCTTGTCCATCTGCGGACGCTTCGTCTCGAAGTCCGTGATCGCCTCCACCCCCAGCGCGAACGCACCGTGCGGGAACACCGTCCCGAACGCGACCGGCAACGCACCCTGAATAGCCATCGATCAGCCTTCCACTTGATGATCACTCAACCACTTGTCCGGTCAAGTCGAGTTCAGGATAACCGGCCACACTTGATCGGACAAGTAGATAAGTGACCGGTGTTCGCCCGCGACTACCCCGCCGGGTAGGAGTCCTCCAGTTCGTGCAGGTCACCGGGAAGAACCACCTCGGCGACCGCGATCACTTTCTCTGACGCGTCCAGTATCCGAGCGGTGATGCCGAGCACGGGAGTCCCCTCGTCCAGGCCCAGACGCTCGGTCTCCTCGTCCGTGGCCAGCCGCGCGCACAGCCGTTCGGAGACCCGGGATGGCCGCACTTGCTTGACCATCTGCACGTGTTCGCGTGCGCCGATGCTGATCGGCTGTTCGTCGCCCAGGTCGGTGCCGTCCGCGACGTCGAGGGGGAACCACAGGGTGACCAGCTCACTGGGTTGGCCGTCATCCAGGACCAGCAGGCGTTGACGCCTGATCGCCGGGGAACCCTCGGGCACACCGACTGCCTCAGCCACGGCAGCGGGCACGGGAGTACGGCCCGCCTTGAGAATGCGGTTGTTCTTGGCCTCCTCGGAGGCGTCGAAGGCACTGGCGCCGGCATGGGAGCGCTCGGAGGTCTGTTGCGGAACGCCACGCACGAACGACCCGCGCCCGTGTTCGCGTTCGATCCACCCCTGCATGCTCAGGATCTGCAAGGCCCGCACCACCGTGGAGCGTCCGGCCCCGAACTCACGCACCATCCGGGATTCCGAGGGAAGCATCTCCCCCACGGGGTACGTACCGTCTTCTATGCGCTCTTGGATCGCCCGCACGATCTGTACGTACTTGGGCGGAGCGAACTCCAGACTCGACATGTTGTCCACCTGGTGACTCTAGTACTCGTATGGTCGAGTAGCTTACTTGCGTGGTCTGGCCCTGTCAGCAGGTGGGGGCACATTTGAGCCCCGACCCGTGATCAGGACGCACGGTGGGAAGCACGCCGCTCGGGCGCGCACATCACCGTGTGAGGAAGAACGAGGCCCGCGTGCCCCGGTCCCCGGGGTCAGGGAGAGAGGCCAGAGCACGCGGGGGTTCTCAGAAGGGCCGCCAGTGCACAGCGCGTTCGACGGTGTAGACCCGCAGGTTGTCCACCGTCGCCCCGCACACCGCCCGGCGTTCGACCTCCACCATCGCGGCGGCGACCAGGGCCACGTCATGCCGGGCCGCCTCGTCCGCAGAGGAGAGCACCGGGGGCACGATGCGCCGGACGTGGTTGCACTCGGCCCCGTCGACCTCGTGAGACAGCCCGACCACGTAGGTCATCAGCAGCCGTCGCCGTGTGATGGGTTCGGGCAGTACCCACCGATGCCGCTGGATGAGGGATGTCCCGTCCGGTTGCCGGGCCAGGGTCTCGTAGGTGATGGACTCCCAGTCCTCACAAGCCACACGCACCCGCACCCCCTGGGAACGGGCCCAGGTCATCAGGGTTTCGCGGTCGATCACCGTGCCGCGTCCGTCCCCGTTCATCGCCGCACCGCCCCTATGGCTATGGCCATGCGCACCAGGTCACGCAACTCGGCCATGTCATCCAGAGCGGGGGACGGCTTCGCGATCTTCACCAGGAGGTCAATCCCCCGGCGGTCGTTCTCGGCCCGCTGAGCGGAGCGACGACGCTCCACGTGCGCGTAGGGACCACGCACCAGGGAGTAGGCACGGGGGTCGTTGCCATCCATCACGATGGGGTCCGGAGCGGGCCAGACCTCCACCCGCTTGGGAGCCGGCACGTGGAACAGCGGAGGGCCGGCACGGTGGTGCCTGCCATGTCGGGTCGGTCGTATCAGAGTCACCAGCGCCCGAATCAGGGCGATAAGGTCTCTCACGTCAGCCTGCTTTCCTCAGGTTGGCCGCGCCCCCGGACGCCTTCCACCGCGTCGCGGGGGTCTGTCGTGTCATGGATCAGCAGGCGAGACCGCTGTCAGTGGAGGGCTCCGCCGTGACGGAACGCTCTCCTGTCCCCTTGCAGATGGGACAGACCGCAGCACGCGTCGCCTGCTTCTCACCAGGCACAGAGCGAACGACAACCAGTCGTCGCGGTCGGACGGACTTCCAGCCCCGTCCACGGCATGACCTGCACTTCGTTCCGTTCCTGGCATCCATGAGGCCAACAATCCCGGGTTGGGATTCCGAAACCCATTCCTCCTCGGGATGACAAAGAGGGATACTGGCCGTCCCCGTACTCGCAGCGCCGAGGAGTCAGGATGCAGGGACACCCGACGAGCCGGATCACCATCCCGTCGTGGGCATGGGAGCGAGAACACACGGCCGAGTTCCTGCGCAGGCGCGATGTCCAGGCGCTCTTCCAGTTCGTGCGCCAGTACGGCGGCGCGAGTCAGATGGCGATCTCAGCGGCGACCGGTCTGTCTCAGGGTCGGGTGAGCGAGATCCTGAACGGCCGCAAGACCGTCACGGCCTTCGAGGTGTACGAGCGGATCGCCGACGGCGTCAGGATGCCCGACACGTCCCGGATGATGTTCGGCCTTGCCCCGAGAAACCCGGGCGCGTTGACTGGACACGAGAGTGCGGTGTCCTCGGCAGTCCCGAGCTTGCCCGCGCAGAGGAGCCCAGGCCCGGGGGAGGTCTCGAACGTGCGCCGCCGTGAATTCGTCGGACTGGCCGGAACGGCCCTTTTCCAGGCCACAGGTGGTTCGATGCTGGACATGGACGAGATCGCAGCGGCACTCACGAGGTACGCGGGAGCTAGCCGAAGCACCACCCGGGCGGCGAGCAGTCTGAGAGAACTCGCCCAGCGGACGCACTCCGCCAAGGTCGGATACCAGGCATGCCACTACACGGCCGTGGCCAAGCAGCTTCCCGAGTTGCTGCGGAACCTGGATGATGCCGCCAGCGGAGTGGACGAGGACGACGTCGCCCAGGTCCACGCACTCCGCGCGGAGGCGTATCACGTCGCGGCAAGCCTGCTTCTCAAGTGCGAGGAACGGGGATTGTCCTACCTCGCGGCCGATCGGAGCATGCGAGCCGCTGAGGACAGCGAGAACCCGGCGGTCGTGGGAGCCAGCGCCCGAGCGTTCACCCGAGCGCTGATGCGCGAACGGCACTACAAGGCGGCGACGGAACTGGCGACGAACACCGCCGAACGTGTGGACAGCGCTATGGACGAGCCCACGCCGGAATCTCTGTCGGTGTACGGGTCTCTTCTGCTGAGCGGCGCGGTATCAGCGGCCAAGCGCGAGGACCGAGGCCAAGCGCTCAGCCTGCTTGACGAGGCCGGCCACGCGGGCGAACGACTCGGCGGCGACTTCAATTACCAGTGGACAGCGTTCGGCCCCACCAACGTTCTCCTTCACCGGGTCAGTGCAGCCGTCGAACTGGGCGACGCGGGGAGCGCCATCGACTACGCACGTCAGGTGCAGTTGGACAACATCGAGGTCATGGAGCGCAGGGTAACCCTGTTCATCGACGCGGCCCGTGCGTACCAGCAGTGGGGGAAGACCGAGCACGCCTACCACGCATTGCGCAACGCTGAGGAGATGGCGAGCGAGGAACTGACCGCACGACCGGTGGTGCACCAGTTGATCAACGATATCCGTACCCGCGCCAGCGGTCACCTGTACGGTAATGTCAGCGAACTCGCAAAAAGGGTCGGTGCGTGAATAAGTGAGCGAGCAGAAGACGCTCTATGTGGTGGTGTGCGCAGCGGGGCCGGCTTCGGAAGTCGGCACACTGGTGGGTTTGGCTCAGGAACGAGGCTGGACCGTTCAGGTCATGGCCACCCCGGCCGCAGTCAGCTTCATCGACATCGAGGCGCTGGAGAAGCAGACCCGCCGACCAGTTCGGAGCCAACACCGCGCTCCGGGAGACCCCCGTTCACCGAAGGCGGACGCGATCATCATCGCCCCGGCCACGTTCAACACCATCAACAAGCTAGCCAACGGAATCGCCGATAACTATGTCCTAGACGTGACAAATGAGGCGATTGGCCTTGGCGTACCAACCGTCATTCTCCCCTTTGTGAACACCGCCTACGCCAATCGCGCCCCATTCAATGCCAGCGTTGAACGACTCCGCCGTGAGGGCGTTGACGTGTTGATTGGCCCTGATTTCTTCCAACCTCACAAGCCAGGCCAAGGGGAGGAAGCAACAGAAAGCTACCCCTGGATTATCACTCTAACTAAAGGAAAATTCTCTTGACGAACAAACTTGCCCTCGTTACTGGCATCAGCAAATACGAAGACCGGTGGCCCGCCCTCCAGTACTGCTCCCATGACGCCGATCAAATATCCGAGGTGCTCAACTTTCCAGAATATGGATTCACAACAACCATTCTCTTGGATGAGCAGGTCACCAAATCATCCATTCTGAGGTGGATAGTAGAAGCAAAAAACTCCGGCGCAGAAAAGATCCTTTTCTTCTTTGCTGGCCACGGAGTGGTCAATGATCTCGGATCCTTCCTTGTCACGCATGACAATAATGATTTCGACGAAGGAATCTCCCTTTCCAGCCTCATAACAATCGCAGAACCAGGTCCAGAATCAAGAACTGAAACAATTATCATATTGGACTGCTGCCACGCCGGTCATGCAGCCCAATCTGGCTCCACCGGCATATCAACTCGCAAGATTTCCAATAATGATATAACTGATGCTGTTCGGCAAACCGATCCCTCTTCAGTGATCATCGCAGCTTGTGCACCTGAACAAGTGGCCCTGGAGACAGCTAATATCGGCCACGGTGTATTCACGCATCATCTACTAGAGTCCCTCCTCGGATCTGCAGCTGACCACCAGGGTGACGTGACCATCCATAGCATATATGAAGTTGTCTCTCGCGAGATGGCTGCAACCAAAAACGCAAAGCAGGAGCCCGTTTTCGGAGGGCGAGTTCAAGGTAGGTTTGTTCTAGGAAGTGATTTCACTCCAGTACTTACACCACCCCGACCGGAGCAAGAGTATGCTCTTATTGAACTCGAAGCCCGGCAACATCTAGACCAATACAACAAGATTCGAGCGACAGAAATCGACAGTTGGAGAACGGCGGGATATTCACTTGCATGCCGAAAGCTCGAAAACATAAATTCCTGGTTTTCAAGGAAAGAAAAAATTCAAGGATTGTCACAAAGGAAAGATTTCAGGCGATCCAAAGATACATTGATGCGCTACCAGAGCGAACTAGGCGTCGTAGAACCTGGAACAAAGACTCGATGGGGAACACTCGAAAGGCAGATTGGGGCTGGTGGATTTGGAAAAGTTTGGCTTGTGCGTCAAGATGACGGAAGGACATTCGCATATAAGCTCTACCACGCAAACGAGCTCTCGGATAGAGAGAAGGTGAAGCGTTTCAAGAATGGGTATGACGCGATGCGTATGCTCGACGATCCGCGAATTGTGAACGTGCATGACTATAGCGACTGCCCTCCTGGATTTGTCATGGACTACATCGACGGTGAGAATTTGAGAGATCTGGGAATAGGCTCTTTCATGGAGCCCGTCGATATCTTGTCACTACTCCTTGCCTCGGCCGAGGCAATTGAGCATGCCCATCTGAACCATGTCATTCACCGAGACATTAAGCCAGAAAATATTGTATGCAAGTACGGAGAAGATGGCATCTACAGGCCTTACCTCACAGATTTTGATCTAGCGTGGTTCAATACGCAAACACAAAAGGCAACGAAGACTGCCATGGGAGTTGTCTATTACGCAGCACCAGAACAGTACGTAGCGTTCAACCCGAAAGCAGCTCGAAGTCGAACAGCCGCCTTGGACGTATATTCATTTGGCCAGCTTCTCTACTTCTGCTTCACTAACACCGACCCTGAGCCCCTAAACATTGATAGCAACTGTCGATCCTTGAACCGGAAGCTCAAGCAATCCTGTTCAGTCGTTGCCACCAGAGGAATAATCGATCTCTACCGAGAATGCACTCAGTTCGCCCCGAGCGATCGCGTTCAGAGCTTCTCTTCTATAATCGCATCCTTGAGTAGGGTAATACAGGAACTTAGTCACACGGAGAGTGACCGAAAACTCAGCACCAGCGAGTACCTTGATGAGCTGGCGTTCCAAATGACTGGGGAAATCCCCGAGTCCCAAGTGAATTCATTTTCAAATATCGCCAGAAGTTGGGAGATGACCCCCGAATGGAAGGAGCAAACCCACACACGAAGGACTCAAGGAGACTTTCTTGTGGTTCACTTCAAGCCTATGCGTCGCGTCTCCCTAGAAAATACTTCAAATGAAAAAATGCGTGATGTCTTTAATCGTAGAGTAGACAACGCAATCGCCTCGTATGGAAATCGCACAACTAGGCGACCAGGAAAAAAGGGAGAGTTTGAATTTTTCCTAGAATGGCGACCCGATTCTTTGACGCGCGCCGATGTTCTAGATCTGTGCGAAGCACTCAGGAAGATTCTGGGAAATCTTCAGAGTTAATTACCAAGCTGCTGATCATCTCTGCCGAGTTGGGCTGTATGGGATCAAGGCGACGGCGCAAGCGCCGTCGCAGCAGCTTGTGTCCGCTGCTCGGGCTGCGGGCTGTCGCCCGGTCCCGAGCGTGCGGCCTCTGCCTCGTACCCGATTCTTACATCGTGGCCTACAGCTCAGCCGTCCGTAAGAGCTATGGGCCCATCAGCTGAGGACGCGCTCAGTCCCCGGGGCCTCGATGGCGCGACACGGACTGTCTTGGGTGACCGGCTCCGGCGCCATCGGACGCCCCGGACCGAAACCATGGTTGCCGAAGAACGGGGCTGAGGGAGCATTGCTCAGGTGTGCGCAACAGGCCAGCTCACCGGGGGCGGACCTGCTGTGGCGGGGGTCAAGAGCCTTGCACATTCAGTGCACATGGCTCCGGGAAGGTGCCGGAAGCGGTGAGAAGCGTCCGGGGCGAAGTCCGAGGTCAGGGGCGGTTTCCGGGGGCGACCCACAGGCCACGGCAGGCCCCCGGTACGGGAAGAGGTCGTGGGTTCAAATCCCGCCACCCCGACTGAGAAGTACCAGGTGAGAGGCCTGATCGTGGACATCCACGATCAGGCCTCTTCTTGTTTGACCGTGGTTCGACCGTGGGATTGAACGTCACGAGCTGGCCGCGACCGGCCATCAGCGGCACCGCGCGACCCTCAGCGCCCGCCGTCCGCCGCCCCGATCACCCGCAACAGATCCGCCGTTGAGACACGGTAGAGCCCGCCGATCCGCACCACCCGGCACGGGAAGTCGTCGGCCCGGGCGAGTTCGTACGCCTTGGTGCGACCAATGCCGAGGATCCGAGCGGCGGTCATCAGGTCGATGGTGGGTGGAAGCTGCTTGAGTTCATCCAGGGTCAGGGCCAAGGGGTTCTCCAAAGGGGATCGATCCGTCGACGTGAGGAGCGCCCGACGACACCGCATCGCACCCACTTTGAGGATGGTCGCCCATGATACCTGTCGGGCGGACCATTAGTGCCCCCTGCATATGTTCTGACCTGGACAGACGTCCACGCAGGGGGTAGCCACTCATACGGGTGGGGTCAACGGCCGGGTCAGTGACCGGCCGACTGGCGTACCGGATCGGGCACAGCGTCACCAAAGAGCCCTGCCGTCCGATGCCTTTCGCTTCCATGCCGTCACATCCGTTCCGTCCAAGCGCTTCTACTACTGGTTGCGATCGAGAACGCCGTTTGGGTCCACCTGCATACGCAAGTGGCCCAGCCGTATCTCTGGCTGGGCCTGAAGCTGCAGCTAAGGTCGGTGAGGCAGTTACTTGTCGCGGGCCTCGTGCATCCACTCAAGTGAGCCTCGTGCAAGCGCTTCCTCGGCGAGACGTTTGGCGGACGCGGTCTTCAGCGAGGCGAGAGACGTGTCGATCCAAGGTTGAGTGTGTGTGTTGCCCTGTTCCCGGTACTCGACCGCCTGTAGGAGGCATTCGAGCTTGTCGGCATCCTTGGCGCACCGCGCTTCGATCGACTCCTTCGCCTCGTACTCGTCGACCGCCGTACCGATCACCTCGGACACCGTTTCGGGGAGGCCAGCCATCTGGTCTGCGGTCACCTCGGTGTTGGGCGCGGCCTTGAGGTAGCGCTTGCCGACATAGGGGATGTCCATCACCCGGGTCTCCTGGGTGTCGTGGAACAGCGCCAGAAACGCCGCGCGTTCGGGGTTCGCGCCTTCGAGTGAGGCGATCACCGCTGCCGTGATGGCCGTTCGGTGCGAGTGGTCCGCGATGGACTCGGGGTCGGCCACTCCGGCGATCTGCCAGCCGGTCCGCTTGTAGCGCTTCAGCAGTCCAACCTCGTACAAGAAGTCGACGGTGCGGGTGTCCTGCTCGTCTTCCATGGGGCTCCTCTACCTCCGCTGTGCCATCCGAAGAGCGTAGAGGACGGCCTCCAGTTCGCGCCGGGATCGTGGGGAAACTGACCTTTCGTCCAGGAGGCGGAGCACGGTCGGGGTCATGCTCGCCGCGTTCCTGTCGTCCAGGAAGCCGGGTTTGCGGATGACGAGTGCCCACAGGCTGTGGACGACGATGTCGACATAGGGATTTGTCGGATCGAGCTTGCCGACGAGGTGGGTGAGCAGGTGGTCACCCCGCCACGTGTCCACGCTCAGCTCCACCATGAACGTGTCGGCCAACTGGGGATCGGCCACCTCCCCCAGCCAGTACGCCCAGTAGTTCAGGTTGGCGGTCTCGCACTCCTCACTGGACACGTGCGCGTCGATGAACTCGGGAAGCGCCTCGCTGTCACCCTTCCGAGCGATCGAATGTGCCCCGGACCGCACCACCGCCCACGACGGCGACCATTCCGCGGTGGAACGGAGACGCCGCTTCTCCTCCCCCTGAATGGCAGCGAGCCATTCGGCCGTCTCAGCCGAGGTGTCGAACCCCGTCACGTAGTGAGCCTGCCGACGGAGCAGAGCGCCCTTCACCGTGTCGCGTGGGGCCTGTTCCGCTGCCGCCCTCAGGTGCGCGCTGATGTGTTGGCGCTCATCCGCAGCCAATTCCGGACCACTGGCGCTGGGGCCCCGCCTCCCCGGTGGTGTGGCTTCAGCGATGGCCGTCGGCGCGACGCCTATGAACGGCCACGCCACCAGATCAGTGAAAGGGCGCGTGATGACCCACGTGGCGAGCGGGTGCCCGTCGAGATCGATCTGGTGATCAGCAGCGAGCACGTACCCGATGAAGCGGTCGGCCTCAAGCGCGGTGTCGAGTTGCGTGAGCAGGTGCGGACCGGCACCCAGCCGGCGCAGGAGGTGCCGTAGCCGGAGGTACTGTCCGGTGCTCACCGCCATGAGCGGCCGACGTCCTGACTCCCACCCTTGCAGCGTGGTCACGTCCACGCCGATCCGCTCGGCCAGTGTCTCCTGCGTGTGCCCAACAGACCTTCGGACGGCCTTCAGGACATGACCGGAGACCCGTCCCTCACGTTCGAACTCGGGTGTGACGGAGGAACTGTGACCCGTGGTCAGTGTTGGTCGGCGGTTCTTCGGCATGGGGGCCTCGAAGGGGGTTCGGACTCGTACTGGTGGTCACTTAGACCAGGCATGACCGCTCCGTAACGTCACCACCACGATAGAACAGCCGACCGAGACACAGGGTGAGGTTGATGACGCAGCACCCCCAACGGACAGCCCTGGCACCCACCTCCTCCATACGGCTCAGGGGCACCAAGGAGAACGTGATCGAGGCTCGACGCTTCACGGTCAAGGTCTTGCGGAAGTCCGCAACCACCACTGTGCCTGACGACGTGGTCGAACGCGCGGAACTCCTGGTATCCGAACTGACGACGAACGCGATCCAGCACACGATGAGCGGCGAAGGCAACGGAACCTTCGTTCTGGTGCTGTCCGTCGAGAGTTCCCGTGTGCGGGCCACCGTTCGCACGGACGAACCACGCGAACCATCGAACGTGCCGCAAGCGCGCCATTCCTCCGCGCTCTCAGAGTCGGGACGGGGCCTCGCGCTGGTCGACATGCTGTCAGACGAGTGGGGTCCGCTGCCCTGGCCGGAACGCGGGGTCTACTTCCTCATCACGTGGCCCGAGGACGATCTGCGATGACCTACGAAATCAATCCGACCGCCGCCCTCTACTGGGCGCGCCGCCAGTTCACCCACTACGAACTGATGAAGGTGCACGACTCGTCGGGTTTGCCCGAGTACATCGCCGTGCTCAAGCCGAACGCCATGCACACGGGTCATGCCGTTCTGGTGTGCGCTGGCGACGTGATCGAATTGTGCAGGGTCCTGCACGCACAAGGACCGCCCCGCCTCCCCCACCGATCCAAAACCAAGAATATATAGGATTTTATTATTGGAGCACACATTCATTCATTCCATCTCTTCAGGATAATAGAACGGAGAGGCATATAATATCTATAAGAATCCCTGGGCGAAATGTTATCAATTTTAGATCTAAATAGGACGAAGGCCCCCGCCACTAAATCGCGATCTTCACTCCAGGCGCCTTTGAGTATTTTATGTTTGATCCATTTATCGATGGTCGCTGCATGAAGTTGGCTATTATATTCTCGAATCACATTCGTGCAAATGAGAGCGATTTTTTGCAGATGAGGGAAGTCCAGAATCACCTCAGACCCACTGACTGCCTTGTCCAAGCCTATGGCCTTGGCATTTCCTCGACTGAGTACACCATGTGAGTGAACGCTTGCATGCCGAATGTGGCAAACAACATCATAACCCCTCAGTGCTACACCCAATGAGCTTTCGGGCTTCCAAGTGAATCCCAGAAGGCTGTTACTTCTCTTCTTGATTTCAGATTCGCTTGCAAAGCTGACACCCTCAAAGAGTCCCATATCAGCTTTCTCTGCACCGTAGTAGTCTAGTGCCCCCAATGGAACCATCTGCTCCGAAACACGCTCCCGCACCAACGGACACAAACTAATCAATGCAGAAAATAATGATCTGAAATAGGATTCCGCCCCTGTGACTATTCCCAGGGCCAGCAATCGCCCTAATGTCCTACTTTCATCGAGGTCATCTGGCATGCCAAGTCGAAGCACATCTCCAATATTACTATAGAAAGCATCAATTGGGCTTTCGATAACTTCAGAATTGGCGCAGCATGAGGAAAAGTCCGTGTCGATAGATTCGGGAGGGAGATTGACCTTCTTCCAGGAAGGTGGATCAGCCGATCGAACTTTTCCCTTAGACACTGACAAACTCCTCTGCATAGCGACGAATGCGTGCGGCCCAGACAGGGCCGATGTGCGGAACTCCCCTAATCTGCGAATTTTCTTCATCCAACAAGATGTCATTCACCGTGCGGATAGAAGTATTTTTCTTAAGCCCCTGCAGCTTATTGGTGGTCAATGGCAGGTTCTCTATTGGGGATTTTAGGAGTTCTTCATAAACCGAAGCCGTAAGCAATTTTCGGCCGCATTTCATGCAGAACTGTGCGTCCTCTGATAGTCGTGGAGCTCCGCAGTTAGTGCACGGAAGAAGATCAAGCGTGCATTCTTCTGTGTAGTTGTCACCAAGGACGTTCCTCGGCTGCAGGCGCGAAAAAGCATGCGCATCGCGACTCGCTAGCGTAGAGTTAATATCAGAAACAGAGAAAGCCCGACCAAGGCTGAGAGCATTTCCCTCGATCAGGATTGCATAGTGAATAGTATACCGGTGAAATACCCCCTTGACTCCGCGTGACACTGTTCCTGCAACTCGAATAATGCCTGCATATTCGAGCATAGATATCATGCGAGAGAGCTTGGGATCAATTGGACCAGGAAAAGCAATTACGGTCGCTTTAGAGCGACCTTGGCGCCCGCTATTGAATGCCTGCAAATGGCGGACTGATCCTGCCTCCAACTTTTTTCCATACTCGACAAAATTCTTGTACCTTGGCAGCTTATCCGCCAGAGTTGCGAATATGTGTCGCACCGATGATGCATGATTAGATATCGCATTATCCGCCATTTTTCTAGTGGGGTTGTGATTGTCATCTTCTTCCACACCCAGAAGTTGTGAAAGCATAACCAGAAAGCCGCGGGGGAGTCCAAATGAAGCCAATGCCAGGTAGTCAATTAGCTCTTCCCGACCCTTCAATCTTTCAAGGTGGGACTCAGGAATCCTTCGCTTCACGATCTCTCTCATTACATCGAGATAATCCTCCTCGTCTGGCCTAAACCAGGATTCCACCAATTCTGCCTCATGTCCGACATGAAAATTTGGCGAATAACTAGTAATTCCCGGATATACGGCAGCTTTGGCTGAAATCTTCCGGGATCGCAGCTCTCGAAATATCTCAAAGAATTCTCGCTGCTGTTCCGGAGAAAAAGCGTGGGCTGCGTCATCAAGCAACAGGACACACCTTTTAAGGCCAGAGCTTTGAGTCCACGACTCGAGAGCCTGGAGGAGCTCCGTTGGTGTTGTGTACTCATCTGGCATTTCAACAGTCTCCCCGGCCTCCAAGTGCTTAATGAATGACTTGGCTCCTTGGGTAAGAGACGAGAGGCTAGTGGGCACTCTCCTCCCACATTCCAGCAGAGAGTTCTCTACCCCGATTGCTATCTTAAGAAGCACCCACTGTCGAAACAATTGAAGAGCATTGGCAGATTTATGGAAAAGTGGCTCCAGGGCAAGTGATTTACTGTAATTTACGTATACGGATAGGTGAGCCCCTTCTTCTTGGAGCTCAAAGTACGCCCTTCGAAGAAGCGTAGATTTTCCACATCCTCGTGGTCCAATTAGCAGCTTTGCGCCCGGTCCTTTCAGTTTAGGCAAGATAGACCGATCCCCTTTGGTTTCAGCAGTCCACTCTGCCAGCTCAACCTTGGAAAGGTACTCCGCTCGCTCTTCGAAAATATTTGCCATGGAAGGCTCGACATTTCCAGAGCTCATTGCCACCCCCACAGTCCTCTTACAAGTTAGGCCAAACCAGAAGTTCGCCTCGATTGAGGACAAGACTGAACCCCTATGATTCCTAAGTAATCCCAAATAATCAAGTTCCTCGGTCAAGCTCCCAGCGATGAACAAGTCTCTCATTGCGGAGCGCCGCTGCTGGAACGGTTGCGGATGCGTGACAGTGCGTCGAGGGCCGTCTCGTCGGCGTCTGGGAGGGTGTGCAGGTAGCGGGCAGTGGTGGCGATGTCGGCGTGGCCGAGGCGTTCCTTCACGATCTGGAGGTCCGCGCCGCCCGCCAGCAGCCAGGATGCATGTGCTTGGCGAAGGTCGTGCATACGCAAGCTCACGCCGATGTCTGCGGCCGTGATCGCTGGCTTCCAGACTTGGCGACGGAACCGGTCGGATGAAATGTGACCGTCGGTGTCTGGGGTCCGGGACAGCCGGGGGTCATCCTTGCCTTCCGCGCGGCGTCGGGCTCGGTACAAGGCGTAGGCGTCCTTGCAGTAGCGGCACCGGCACTTCCCCGCTGCGTACGCGCTGAGGGTGCCGTGCTTGTACGTCCGTCCCTTGTCATTGGGTTCGGTGCGACCCAGGGTGTCAGGGTCGGGAACGGCTCGGAGCTTGGGAGTCCTGGGTTCGGCTGGCATCGGGAACAGGAGGTCATCCGAGCGAAGCCGCCTACCCGCCACGTGCTCCTGAAGTTTGCGGACGATCTGCGTACTCAGCTTGAACCGCCGGTACTCGTGACCCTTCGGATACTCTTTCACGAGGAACCGGCCGCCCGTGGGGTGGAACTCGGGATTGACCTCCACGACCGCACGGCTCACCGTCAGGATGCGGGTTCGCGTGTCCAGATCCCTGACCCGTAGCTCAGACAACTCTCCCCAGCGCAGCCCGCTCTCTATGGCGGTCTCGACCAGTAACCGCGCCCATGCGGCGGGCAGCGCCCGGTACACAGAATCGAACTGCTCCGGAGTGACGATCGTGCGCGGCTTCACCGCGACATGCGGGGTGCGTACGCCCTTGCAGGGGTGGAGGTAAACCACCTGGTCGTTGAGCGCGGTGGTGAAGATGGTGCTCAACAGCACCTTGTTGTACTTGATCGTCACCGGTGAGACCCCGGCGTCCTTGAGCTTGGCCACCCACGCCCGGACATGCTCCGGCAGGATCTCCACCATCCGCATCGGCCCGAACTCGGGCATGATGTGTTTGCGGATCGAGTAGGTGTAGCTCTGCCGAGTGGTCGCCTCCACCTCGTGGTTGGGGAGCCAGGTCTCCTCCACGTAGCGCTGGAAGGACTTCCGGCCTCGGGCCGGATCACCCACCCGCCCCTCCGCCAACCGTGCCCCGGCGCGCTGCCACGCCCTGTCGGCGTCCCGCTTGTTGGCGAAGGTGCCCGCCGACCGCTCCTTGCCCTTAATGTCCTTGAAGTAGGCGGTGTAGCGCGGCCTCCCAGCCCGCCCCACACGCTTCCGCGAGAACCCCACGGCTGAACCCTTCTCCCTGACCGTCGTCTGACCGTGGACCGTGCGTCATCATCGGTCAGGCCTCGACCCCGGCGAGCGCTTCGACCAGTTGCACGTCACCGTCAAGTTTCGATCTTCGTTCGTTCTTCGGTGGGATGTCGGGGGCGGCTGTGTCCGTTCCAGTGTTTGGGTCAGGCTGGGGCGTTTCCATGAATTGATCACGGAGGGAGTCGTTATGTCTGATCGGTTCAGCGTCGGTGACCATGTGACATGGAACTCGGAGGCTGGGCACGTCTCGGGCACGGTGACGAAGGTGCACACCAAGGACTTCGAGTACAAGGGCCACACCCGCCGGGCGTCGCCGGACGATCCGCAGTACGAGATCAAGAGCGACAAGACCGACCACGTCGCCGCCCACAAGGGCAGCGCCCTGCGACTGGTCGATGAGTGAGCCGTCCTTCACCGTCGGGCATTCCAACCGGACGCTCGCCGAGTTCATCGAGCTGCTCCGGGAGTCCCGTATCGAGCTGGTCGTCGATGTTCGGAGGCTTCCGGGCTCGGCCCGGTATCCGCGGTTCGACCAGGACGCGCTCTCGGTCGCCCTCGGCGAGGTGGGGATCGGGTACCGGCGCGCTGAGGGGCTGACCGGACGTCGTCCGGTGAGCCGGGACGTGCCGTTCGAGGTCAACGCCTGGTGGGAGAACCGCAGCTTCCACAACTACGCCGACCATGCGTTCTCCGAGGACTTCCGGAGCGCCCTCGCCGAGCTGCGGGCGTGGGGACGCACGCGACGCACGGTCGTGATGTGCTCCGAGGCGGTGTGGTGGCGCTGCCACCGGAGGATCATCGCCGATCATCTCCTCGCCCACGACGAGGACGTGCGGCACATCCTCGGCCTCGGCCGCATCGATGCGGCACAGTTGAGCCCCGGCGCCGTCATCGACCCCCACAGAAACGTCACGTATCCCGCCATCGGATAGCAGGCCACACGTCGGGAGCCCTCTCACCCTTGAGCGCGGGACCCCCACGGATGGGGGCTCCCGCGTGCCCTGGCCCTGTGGTCTCGACGAGACGGCAGGGCACGCGGGGTCGGTGTTCAGCCGCGGTAGGTCTCCAGGAGCCGGAGCCAGACCTCGCTGAGGGTGGGGAAGGAGGGGACGGCGTGCCACAGGCGGGAGATGGGGACCTCGGCGGTGACGGCGATCGTGGCCGAGTGGAGCAGCTCGGCGACGCCCGCCCCGACGAAGGTGGCGCCGAGGAGTATCTCGCGATCCAGGTCCACCACCGCCCGGGCGCGGCCCCGATACCCGTCGGCGTGCAGGGCGGCACCGGCGAGGTTGCCGAGGTCGAAGTCGACCGCCCGCACACGGTGTCCGTCGCGGGTCGCCTCGCGCAGGGTGAGGCCGACCGACACCGCTTCGGGGTCGGTGAATACGACCTGCGGCACGGCCCGCTCGTCCGCAGTGGCCACGCTGCGCCCCCAGTCGGCGGTGTCCAGCGGCCGGCCGGCGGCGCGGTCGGCGATCACTCCGCCGAAGACGCGGCCCTGGTACTTGCCCTGGTGGGTGAGCAGCGCGCGACCGTTGACGTCCCCGGCCGCGTACAGCCACCCGTCCGGGACGCCGACCGCCAGACCGGTGGAGTCGACCTCGACCGGCCGGCCCGGCTCCAGGCCGACCGTTTCGAGCCCGAGGTCGGAGGTGGCCGGCGTCCGGCCGGTGGCGAACAGCACCTCGTCGGCGGTCACCGTCTCGCCGCCCTCCAGCGTGAGCGTCAGC
Source organism: Nocardiopsis aegyptia (assembly GCF_013410755.1). Taxonomy (GTDB): domain Bacteria; phylum Actinomycetota; class Actinomycetes; order Streptosporangiales; family Streptosporangiaceae; genus Nocardiopsis; species Nocardiopsis aegyptia. The sequence goes on along the minus strand of NZ_JACCFS010000001.1, from coordinate 3,612,232 downwards.
GATCCGTCCCGGCGCACCGCGGTGACCGACGTGCCGAACCGTACGTCGACCCCCGACTCCCGCAGGCTCTCGGCCACCAGTTCCCCGGCGAACGGCTCCAACCGGGGCAGCAGCGACGATCCGCGCACGAGTTGGACGACCTCGCTGCCGAGCGCCCGCCAGGCCGTGGCCATCTCGCAGGCCACCACGCCGCCGCCGACGACGGCCAGCCGCGGCGGCACCTGCGCGGACGCGGTCGCCTCACGGCTGGTCCAGGGACGGGCCTCGGCCAGTCCCGGTAGATCGGGCAGCGCCGCGCGGGTGCCCGTGCACACCGCGACGGCGTGCCGGGCGGTCAGCACCCGTTGCCCGCCCTCCGGAGTCCGCACCGAGACGCGCTTGGGCCCGTCCAGCCGGCCGTGGCCGCGTACCAGGACCACTCCCGCGCTCTCCAGCCATCCGGCCTGTCCGTCGTCCTTCCAGTGCGCGGCGAACCCGTCCCGGCTCTTGAGGACCGCCGCCGCGTCCAACCGCCCGCCGACCGCTTCGCGGGCGCCGGGCAGGCGTCGCGCGTCGGCCAGCGCGGCGGCCGGGCGCAGCAGTGCCTTGCTGGGCATGCACGCCCAGTACGAGCACTCGCCACCGACCAGCTCGGCCTCCACGATCGCGACGCTCAGCCCGCCGGCGTGCGCCCGTTCCGCCAGGTTCTCCCCGGTCGGTCCTGCCCCCACCACCACGACATCGAATTCGTCCACAGCGCCTGCCTCTCGTTCAACGTGACCTGTCGATTGTGCGTCTTCCGCGGAATCGGTGCACCGGGCGTCCCGGTCACCTCGGGTCCTCGTCGCCGGGGCGGGGGCCGAAGATGGTGCGGTCGTCCGCGCTGATGGCCACGTCGTTGATGCTGGCCTCGCGGCGGGACATCAGGCCGTCGGCGTCGAATTCCCACAGTTCGTTGCCGTGGCTGCGCCACCACCGGCCGTCGGCGTCGTGCCACTCGTACTGGAAGCGGACGGCGATCCTGTTCTCGGTGAAGGCCCACAGTTGCTTGCGCAGAGCGTACTTGTGCTCCTTGGCCCACTTGCGGGTCAGGAACTCCACGATCTGCTCGCGTCCCGAGAGGAACTCGTCCCTGTTGCGCCAGACGGAGTCGGGTGTGTAGGCGAGGGAGACCCGCTGGGGGTCACGGGTGTTCCAGCCGTCCTCGGCCATCCGCACCTTCTGCGCGGCGGTCTCGGCGGTGAACGGCGGAAGCGGCGGACGTGCGGTGGACACGGTGGTTGCTCCTTCGGTCGAGGCCGTCCTCCGGCCTCGGAGGTGGTGGGATCGGTGCTCAGGCGGCGGTGACGTTGCGTCCGAGGAAGTCGCGGATCAGGCCGGCGATCTCGTGGCCGTGGGTCGCGAGGGCGAAGTGGCCGGCGTCGAGAAGGTGGATCTCGGCGTCGGGCAGGTCCCGGGCATGGGCCTTGGCACCGTCCGGGCCGAAGATCTCGTCGTTCCGGCCCCAGGTGACCAGGACGGGCGGCCGATGGGTGCGGAAGTACTCCTGGAAGACCGGGTAGCCGTCCAGGTTGAACTGGTAGTCCCAGAACAGCTGGAGCTGGATCTCCTTGTTGCCCGGGCGGTCCAGATACGCCTGGTCGAGGACCCAGGCGTCCGGGCTGACACGGTCCAGCAGTTCGGCGGGGACGCCGTGGGTGTGCTGCCAGCGCGTGGCTTCGGCGGTCAGCAGTTCGCGGACGGCGGGCTCGTGGGCGGCGCGGTCCTCGGCGTGGGCGAACAGCACGTCCCAGAACGGGGTGAAGCCGTCCGTGTAGGCGTTGCCGCTCTGGCTGATGATGGCGGTGACCCGCTCGGGGTGGCGGCTGGCGATGCGCAGCCCGATGGGAGCGCCGTAGTCCTGGATGTAGAGGGCGAACCGGTCCACGCCCAGCTCGTCGAGCAGCGCGAGGGTCACCTGGGTGAGGTTCTCGAAGCTGTACTCGAACTCGCCCACCGGCGGCATCGCGGACTGGCCGAAGCCGATGTGGTCGGGCGCGATCAGGTGGTAGCGGTCGGCCAGGTCGGCGAGGAGGTCCCGGTACATGGCCGAGCTGCTGGGGAAGCCGTGCAGCAGGACGAGCGTGGGATCGGCGGGGTCGCCGGCCTCCCGGTAGAACACGGGCAGCCCATCGATCTCGACGGTGGCGTGGCGGATCGGGTGGACGGTCATTGCGGTCTGTTCCTGTCGATCGGGTGGAGACGGGTTCCCGACGGCCGGACGGAACCGGTACCGCGGTGGCGGCGCCGAGCGGACGGCCGGGGGCGAAACGGCTTCGGTGGCCGCCGGAGACGGCGTGCGGCGCGGTGGCCAGGGTGTCGACCGCGTACGGCGGTCGTGCCCGCCGTACCCGGTCAGTCGGTCAGTCGGTCGGTCAGTGGCGGACGACGGGCCAGTCGATCTCGGTGCCGGCGGACTTGTTGAAGTAGTTGGTGAAGACGTTGAGGGCGACGTGGCCGACGACCTCGGCGATCTCCTCGTCGGACAGTCCCGCCTGACGGGCCTCCTTCACATCGGTGTCCTCGATGTCGCCACGGGTGCGCAGCACGGTGGCGGCGAAGGCCAGCACGGCCTCGACCTTGGGCTCATCGGCACGGCCGCCGCGGGCCGCTTCGGCCTCCTCCGGGCTCAGCCCGGCCAGCTTGGTGCCGATGTAGGTGTGCGCGGACAGGCAGTAGTCGCATTCGTTCTGCTGGGCGACCAGCAGCGCGATCCGCTCGCGCACCGCGGCCGACAGCACGCCGGCCCCCAGTGCGCCGGAGAACTCCAGGTAGGCCTTGAGCACGGCGGGACTGTTGGCCATCGCCTTGGTCATGTTCGGCGTGACGCCCAGCGCCTTCTGCACGGCGGTCAGCAGTTCGGCGGCCTGGCCGTTGGCGGCCTCGGGCTGGATGAGGGGAAGTCGGGACATCGTCAGGTCCTTTCAGGCGGGTGATCGGTCACCGGTGAGCCGGTGATCTCAACCTAGAAGCGGCGCAACGCCCCACACAGGGACCCGATACGCCACCGAGGGGCCCCAACGCGCCATCGCCTCCCAGCAGGCCCGGACGGTCTGCGCTCGGCCCGTCGCGCCCGGCCCCGGCGTTCTCTGGACCAGCACATCCCGGACATAGGGCGCGGGATAGCATCGACCTCGGATCGTCCCGCCCGGGGCGCACGATCTGGTATCCGCCGGCCCCGACCCCCCACCGGTCTCCCCCAGAGACCGGCCGCCGACGAAGGGTCACCAGCATGACCGAGTCCCGTGACGGGCAGCCCGACCATGTCGGACCGGCTTCCGATCCCCGAAGCGGTGACGGCCGTCCGGACGGGCTCGCCACCGCGGTCCCACCGCCACGGCTGGAGGGGACGGTCTCCGCGTCCATGGCGCGATTCCTGTCGGGGGAGGTGAGCAGGGCCGGCGGCAACCCCGGCCAGGTCGCACGCCTGCCGGACCTACGGACCGACGTCCTCGCCGACGACCTCTCCCGGATACCGACCGACTCCGCGAGCGCGATGTGGAGGTACCTGGTCGCCCACAACCCCGCACCGAGCCGCGACGGCGCACTGCAGCTCGCCGCGCCGCCGCCCGGCACCCTCGGGGTGTGGGACTACATGCTCACCTCGGGGCCGACCATCATGGACTCGATCCGCTCCGCTTCGCGCTACATCGGCGTCGTGGCCGATCCGGGAGCGGAGATCTTCGAGGGGGTGGAGGACGGCGAGCTGTACACGATCAGCCATTCCACCTGTCCGTACGAAGCGGATGTGAAGGCGGCGATCGAGCGGTGGGTGTTGGCGCTGCTGCTGCGGCGCTGCCGCGAGGCGACGGGGACGCCCCTGGTCCCGGTACGCGTGGGGCTGCAGCAGAGGGCCCCGCGCTCGCACGCGGCGCTGCGGGAGCTGTTCGACACCTCCTGTGTGGATTTCGAAGCACCGGCCACCTCGCTGACGTTCCTGACCCGGGACATCCGCCGGCCGTTGCCCAACGCCCAGTTCGGGCTGCAGGAGATGCTGGGCAGGCACGCCGCCATGATGATGGCCGCGGCGAAGCCGCTGCTGGACTGGTACGACGTCTTCCGCCTGGCGCTGCACGCCTGCTTCGAGTCGGACTCGCTCGCTCTGGAAACGGTGGCCCGGCAGATGGCGATCAGCCCGCGCACCCTGCAGCGGCGCCTGGCGGAGCGGGACAGTACCTGGCGCGACGAGGTGGAGACCGCGCGCCAGGAGGTGGCGTTGTCCCTGATGCGGGACGGCCGGCTGCCCATGAAGTCGATCGCCGGTCGGGTCGGGTACAGCGACGTGCGGGCGCTGCGCCGCGCCGTTCGCCGCTGGGAGAGCCGGCCGGCCGAGCCGTCGGGCATCGGCGCGGAGTAGACCGGGGACGGCGAGGTCGTCGTGGCGCGGTCCGGCCAGGGTGACGAGGCCGTGGGTTCGCGTCCCGTCACCCCGACGAACACGAAGGCCTGTCCGGCGGAGCCCCGCCTCCGCCGTATCCGAGGGCGGACGGGGAGTTCTACGCGCCGGGGTTGCGCAGGCTGTCCGGTGCGGGTTGGCTGACCGGTACGTGTCCCCCGCGTACCGGAGGTGCCATGAAAGCCGGGCTCGGCCTGATCCTCCTGGTCGCCACCGTGGTCCAGTCCATGCTGGCGGCCGGACACCTGCTCTCGGGCACCCTCTTCCACGGCGTGTGCACAGGGGTCGCGGCCACCCTCTGCGGCCTCGGAAGCGCCCTCGCCTACCGGCGAGCACACCAGGACCTCAAGACCGGGACCACGGATACCCGCCCCCTCATCACCGTGCCCGCACGCTGGTTCCGTGGCCGGAGCCGCCGTGCGCGAGGGCGGTCGGACGCCGGCGATCCGATGCGGTGACGGCCGCATCCCGCGTTCACTTCTCCTCATGGCCGCCCGGGTCCGCGGCCCTGTGCCTTCTTCGCTGGGCGCGTTTGCGGCACGTGGGTCCGGTCATGCCTACGAGAGCACAGATGGACTTGTCGACAGATCGTCACCCGACAAGGGCACGGACCCCTTTCGGCCTGGCCGACCCGCCATGAACCGGCCGGCCGTAGGCCCTCGGGGGCGGGTCCGCCGGAGGGAGATCTTCCGCAGGTGGGAGACGCGCGCGTCCACCGGCGGGCCGGTGGAGCAGAGCCGGCCCCGGGCGGAGTACGCCGTGGCCTTGACGGCGCCTCCTCCTACGCTCGTGGAACCCACGCGCCCCCGATCACGGAGCAGACGCATGAGCCGCATCCTCAGCCGGAACAGCACCCTCGTCTACCCCGACTACGGCATGTTCCAGATCTTCGACTGCCAGGACTACGACGACACGGCCTCCGTTCCCGGCCGCCGCGACTTCAGCGTCGGCGAGCGCTCCGTCTACCTACGCAGCCTGCAGACCAACGTCCGTGTTCACCTGACCCTGGAGTCGTGGGATACCGAACCGGCCTGGGACGAGGGTTCCTGGGAGGGCTCGCATACCGCCGTCATCGAGATCGCGACGGGAGTGGTCGGTGTCAGTGAGATCACCGCGGGCGTGCAACCCGACCTGCTCACCCTGGCGGCACCGGGCAGGTACGGGATCCGGGTCGCGCACCGCAACCGCCATGAGGTGAGCGAGGCCCACATGGCGCTCTACGACCGGTTCGACGATGTCCAGGGACCCGGGTTCAGAGCCGCCAAGCGCGCCCTCGAAGGCCGCGAACAGTACCTGGCCCAGTTCTGGCCCGAACCGTAGCCACCACCGCCGCGGCCCGCCCGGTGTGTGTGGTTCCAGGACCGGTCCGGAAGCGGCAGGGGCACGCCGGTCGCGAACAACGGAGGCAGCGGCGGATGACCAGGGGCCCGCCCGCGGACCACGTGGGTCGGCGGACGGGCCCGGAGCCGGGCGGACCCGGTCGCCCGGAGGCGGGCGGTGGACGACGGGTCAGCTCTTCGGCTGCTCCTCGGACTCGGAACCGGTCTCGACGCCGCCTTCGGCGCCGCGCACCACCGTGCCGACGTCGAGCTCGGCGCGCTCCTCGGCGAGGCGGCGCAGCGCCTCCTCACCCGTGACCGTGGTGCGCGGCGTGACCAGGCTGACCACCACACCCGCCACCAGGGCCACCGTCAGCGACGGGATCACCGCGTTGCCCCAGAAGGCGCCGAAGGACTCCACGTTGTTGACGACCAGGGCCGCCACCGAACCGCCGAGCATGGCCGCGATGCCGCCCTGCCAGGTGGCGCGCGGCCAGAACTTGCCCAGGAGCGACGCCACCAGCAGCCCCGTCAGCACCGTGGAGATCATCAGGGTGATGTACTCGATGATCGTCGTGGCCAGCAGGGCGAAGCCCAGGGCCAGGCCGAGCACGGCGACCAGGGACCACCGCGAGGCGCGGACGAGGTTCTTCGCCTTCGGCAGCCGACCCGTGACCACCTGGGAGACGTCGCGCATCAGGATGGTGACGCCGACGATGGCGTCGGAGTCACCGGAGGACATCGTCGCCGACAACCCGGCGACCAGCAGGAACGCGCCGACCCACAGCGGGAACAGGGTCGTGGCGAGGTACGGGAACGCCATGTCCGGGTTCTCCAGGCCGGGCGCCAGGCCGCTGGCCGACATCCCGGCGACCGCCGGGAGGAGGGAGAAGGCGGCGAAGAGCACCCCGGCGAGCAGGAAGCTGCGCCGGACGGTCCTCACGTTGGCCGCGGAGTAGATGCGCTGCCGGTAGGAGGGCGTGGCCAGCACGCCGACGGCGATGACCAGGGCGAGCGACACGGCGGGCAGCGGGCCCAGGGCCTCGACACCGAGCATGGAGGCGGCTTCCTCGCTGACGCCCTCGCGCAGGCCGTCGAAGCCGCCCACGGTCACCAGGGACAGCACCGCCAGGATGGTGAAGCCGAGGAAGAGGATGGTGCCCTGGATGGCGTCGGTGATGACGACCGCCAGGTATCCGCCCACCACGGTGTACAGGCCGAAGCCGGCCGCGATGACCACCTTGGCGAGGTTCTCGTCCATGCCGGTGAGGAAGGACAGGTACATGGCGCCGCCCATGATGTGCGCGCCGAGCCAGCCCACGGAGGCCAGGAAGAGCAGGACGGCCACCACGCCCTTCACCGCGCGGCTGGCGCCGTAGTAGTAGCTCATCTCCTCGGCGAAGGTCATGAAGCCGTGCTTGCGCACGTCGGAGAAGAGCCACAGCAGCAGGAAGATGCCGAGGGCGCCGCCGATCCCGTAGAGCGCGCCGGCCCACCCGTTCTGGTAGGCGAAGCCCACCGCTCCCAGGCTGGAGCCGGTGCCGACGAGCGTGGCGAGGGTGCTCCCCATCACGAGCGGGGTGCTGAGCTTGCGCCCGGCGAGGAGGAAGTCCTCCCCGGTGCTGGTGCGCCGGGCGACCCACCAGCTGATGCCGAGCATGAGGAGGACCGCGAGGAGCAGGGCCACCAGGTAGCCCATATGGGATTCGATCATGGTACATGTCCAAAAGTGACAGGGGAGTGACGCTCGGTGATGAACGAGGGGTCGGCCTCGGTGCGAGCGGGGAAGGGTGGGGCACACCCGGCGCGGTGCCGGGTGTGCCCGGGTGGGGTCGGCTGCGCCCGAGCGGGATCGGGGCGGGATCCCCGCGGACTCCTGCGTGTGCGGGTCCTACTCGGCGGGCTTGTAGAGCACCGCGTCGACCTCGATGAGGAAGCCGGGCAGGTCCGCCTGGATGGTGGTGCGGACCGGCGGTTCGTCGCCGAAGTACTCCTGGAAGATCCCGTTCATCGCCTGGAAGTCGTCCAGGTCGCGCAGGTAGACCCGTGCCTGGACGGCGTCGGCCAGGCTCGAGCCGGCGGCCTTGGCCACGGTGACGAGGTTGTCGAAGGTCGCGCGGGCCTGCTCCTCGAACGGACCGTCCACCAGCGAGCGGTCGGTGCGGTGCGGGGTGGCGCCGGCCAGGTAAACGAAGTCCCCGGCGATGACGGCGTGGGAGTAGGGACCGCCGGGCGGTGCGGCGTCCGGGGTGGTGATGACCTGCTTCTTCTTTGCCATGCGTGCCCTCCTTGGGTGTACGTGCGAGGCGTCGGTGTGTGGCCGACGCGGTCAGAACAGGGTGCGGACGGCGTCCACGACCCGGCCCTCGGTGTCGAGTACCGGAATCAGCGGCCACTTGTCGAACACCGTGCACGGGTGTGACAGCCCGAGTTCGACGATGTCGCCCACGGCGGGGGCCGCGTCGCCGGTTGCGGTGAAGTCGAGGAACCCGTGGTGGTCGTTGAGCTCGACGACGCGGGCGGCGCCGTCCAGCGGGATGCGCCGGTCCCCGCGCAGCAGGGCGCGGGGGACGGGCAGGTCGATGTCGAACGACACGTCGCGCTTGCCGACGCCCAGCAGGGCCCGCCCGGGCTCGGGTCGGGACAGCACGCGGGCGTGGCAGCTGAGCGCGGGCCGCAGCGGGTCGTCGGCCACGGCGGAGCGCAGCGGCGAGGCGCGCTCCATGAAGAGGTCGTCGTGGGTGAGGTAGCAGCCGGACCGGATGATCCGCCGGACCGGCAGGGACAGCTCGGGCGGGGACGACAGGGCGTCGGCGACCAGGTCGGGGTAGCAGCTGCCGCCCGCGGTGACGATCACCTCGTCGGCACCGGCGAACAGGTCCTCGGTGTCGGCGCGGCGCGCGAAGTCGAGCAGCCGGTCGAGCCAGGCGCGGACCCGCGCGGGCGAGTCGTCGTCACGCCGCTGAGGGAAGACCCCTTCGAAGGCCTCGACTCCGGCCAGGGTCAGCGCCGGGGAGGCGGCGACCCGGCGGGCGAGGTCGAGGGCGTCGTCGAGGTCGCGTACACCCGTGCGCCTTCCGGCCACGCCCAGTTCCAGCAGAACGGGGAGGGGGCGGGGGGCGTCGGCCAGGGCCGATTCCATGATGCGGACTCCGGCGGCGGAGTCGACCAGGCAGAGGACGTGGAAGTCCGGGTCGGCCAGGGCGTCGGCGATCCACGCGAGCTGCCCCTCCTCCACGACCTCGTTGGCGATCAGCACGCGCGGAGCGCCGAAGGAGCGCATGGTGCGGGCCTGTGCGGTGGTGGCGGCGGTGAGGCCCCAGGCGCCGCGGTCGAGCTGCGCCGACCACAGGTGCGGGGACATGGTGGTCTTGGCGTGCGGGGCCAGGTCGGCGCCCCGGTCGGCGCACCAGCGCGCGAAGCGGTCCAGGTTGTGGCGCAGGGCCGACTCGTCCAGGGTGACGGCGGGCAGCCAGAGGTCGCGCAGATGCAGGCCGGCGGATCGGACCGCGGCCGCGGTGGTGGGGCTGTCCGGGAGGGACCGCGCTTCGACGGGCGCGGTGTCCAGGGCGGCCAGGGGCGCGGCGGGCAGTCCGGCCCCGGCGATGGTGGAAGGGGCGGAGGGCGCGGACGGGGCGGAGGGCGCGGACGGGGCGGAGGGCGCGGACGCAGCTCCGGGCCGGAATGTGCTGCTGTCGGTCATCGCTGTGCTCCCGTGGGTCGGGGGAAGGGTTCGTCGAAGTCCTCGGGCCGGTCCAGGTGCTGGACGGAGGCCCGGACCCGCGCGCGGCGCTCGTCCTCGGCCCGCCGCTGGGCGTCGCTGAGCGGGACCCACACCGGCGGGGCCTGGGCGGCGTGCGGTTCGAGCAGGCGGCCCGCGGCGTAGGTGGCGGTGTTGGTCAGCCGCAGCGGCGCGTCGCGGACTCCGCCGTGCACGTCGACCGTGGGGAAGGCGCCCTCCTCCATGTCGAAGACGGCGATGTCCGCCCGTGCGCCGACCGCGAGCGTGCCCGCGTCGAGTCCGAGGGCACGTGCCGGGCGCACGGTGACGGCGGCGATGGTCCGGGCCAGGTCCATCCCGGCCGCCATGGCCTTGCCCATCACGGTCGGCAGGTCGAAGGCGGGCCCGTACACCGAGCGGATGTGCAGGTCGGTGGAGACCACCGGTTCGACCCCGGCGGCGAGTTCGGCTTCGAGCACGTCGAAGTCGAAGGCGCCCGACCCGTGGCCGAGGTCGAAGACCACGCCGGAGTCGCGCAGCCGTTTGAGGGCGTCTGTGGGCCGTCCGTCGACGACCAGGTCGGGGGCCACGCCGGTGGCGCAGTGGGTGAGGATGTCGCCCTCGTCGAGGAAGGGCTCGACGTCGGCCAGCCCGGGCGGTCCGTAGCCGATGTGCACCATGAGCGGCCGTTCGAGCCGACGGGCCAGGAGCGCCGCCCGGCGCAGCGGCTCCACGCCGTGCTCGCCGACGGTGTGGCGGTCGATGCGGGCCTTGACGCCGCGGACCAGGTCGCCCTGTTGGGCGGCGACCGCGACGGCGGCGTCCACGTCGAGGTTGTCCAGGACGTGGTGCTCACCGGTACGTCCGACCAGGCCGAGGCCGGAGACGTTGATCAGCGCGTGGACCCGGAAGGGCGCGGGCTCGGCGACGGTGCGGCGCAGGCCGTCCATGGCGTAGGCGCCGGCCGATCCGGCGTCGACCCAGGTCGTCACGCCGGTGCGCCAGGCCAGCGCGACCGGGTCGAGCCCCCAGTAGGTGGCGCCGTGCCACAGGTGGGTGTGCAGGTCGACCAGGCCGGGCAGGACGAGGCGACCGGTGGCGTCGACGGTGCGGGCGGCCTCGGTCGCCGGGAGCACGGGGGCGACGGCGGCGATCCGTCCCGCCCGCACGGCGACGTCGGCGGTGCCGTCGCGCCCCGAGTCGGGGTCGATGACGCGGCCGCCGCGGAGCAACAGGTCCCACACACCAACCATTCCCTTCGGTGCTGCGCCATGCGCAGCACTGTTGCATATTTGCCATCGCCAGGAATAGCATTCGGCAGTGCCGCAGGTCAACACCCCCTGTGACGCGGACAACCATCGGGAGGTCGTGGGTGAACATGCCGCAGCGGACCGAGGACGAGCCGCACTCCTCCTCCGTCCACCCCGGTAGCGCGCCGGAACCGGTCGACGCCGTGTGCGTGGGCGAGACGATGGCGCTGCTGATCCCCGACGGCCGACGACCGGACGGACCGAACGGACCGGACGCGCCCGACGGACCGGACCGACCGGACTCCGGCACGCCGTCCACCGACGGGCCGCCCGCCGCCCCCGGCACGGGCCCGGACTCCGACGACCCGGGTTCCCCTCCCCGCTTCCACGCCGAGATCGGTGGAGCCGAGTCCAACGTCGCCGTGCACCTGGCCCGCGCCGGTCGCTCAGCGGCCTGGCTCAGCGCGCTGGGCGACGACCCCTTCGGCCGCCTGGTCCGGGCGCGCCTCACCGCCGCCGGCGTGCACTGCGTCGCACGCACCGACCACGAGCGCACCACCGGGCTCTACATGAAGGAGCCGCGACCCGAGGGAACACGTGTGCGCTACTGGCGCCGCGACTCGGCCGCCTCGACCCTCGGCCGGCCGGACGCCGCGCAGGCCTGGCGGCTGCGGCCCCGGCTGGTCCACACGTCCGGCATCACCGCGGCCCTGTCCGCCTCCACCGACGGACTCGTCGAGGAGCTGTTGGACGCCGCCCCGCCCGGCACCCTGCGCAGCTTCGACGTCAACTACCGCCCCGCCCTGCACGACGCCCGCAACGCCGACCGGCTCCTGGACCTCGCGCGCCGCGCCGACCTGGTCTTCTGCGGACTCGACGAGGCCCAATCGCTGTGGGGCGTGACCGACCCGGCGGGGTTGCGGGAGCTGCTGCGCGGCCCGGACCTGCTCGTCGTCAAGCAGGGCGCGGAGGGCGCCACCGCCGTCCGCGGCGACCGGTCGTGGTTCCAGGCCGCCCCCCGGGTCGAGGTCGTCGAACCGGTCGGCGCCGGCGACGCGTTCGCCGCCGGGTTCCTCGACCGGTTCCTGGACGACGCGCCCATGCCCGACTGCCTGGCCGAGGGCGCCCGCCTGGCCGGGGTCGTCCTTGGCCTGCACGGTGACATCCCGCCCGAACCGTCGAGCTCCCACGACACCCGCAGCGCCCACGCCCCCCACGACACCCGCAGCGCCCGCAGCGCCCACAGCGCCCACGACGCGCATGGCTCCCGCGCCTCCCACGGCGCCCGCACCGCCTGGGAGACTGTCTCCGGCCCTGACCTGGGAGCCTGACCTCGGGCCCGCCCGTGACGACCAAGGGGAGAACTACCGGTGTCCAACAGTGTCGAACGCGCCATGCGGATACTCGTGGAGCTGGCCGACGGCCCCACCACCATCAGTGAGCTGGGCCGCCGCCTGGACGTGCACCGCACGACCTCGCTGCGGCTGCTGCGCACCCTGGAGGAGCAGCGCTTCGTGCGCCGCACCGACGACGGCAGCTACCAGCTCGGACCGCGCATGGCCACCCTGGCCGCGGCCGCGCTGGAGGGCCTCGACATCCGGGGCCTGGCGGCGCGGCACCTGCGCGATCTGGGCGCCTCGACCGGCCAGACCATCCACCTGGGGGCACTGGAGGGCGACCGCGTGGTCTACCTGGACAAGGTGGAGTCGCGGCACGCCGTGCGGATGTACTCCCACATCGGCGCGCTGGCCCCGCTGCACGCCACGGGCATCGGCAAGGCGATCCTGGCGCACCTGCCGGAGCGCGAGCGCGGCGCCCTCCTCGGCGATCCGCCGTTCGAGTCGTGCACCCCGAACACCCGCACGGACCGGGCCGCGCTCGACGAGGAACTGGCCCGCACCGCCGAGCGGGGCTGGTCGCTGGACGACTTCGAGCACGAGGAGTTCATCCACTGCGTGGCCGCACCCGTCTTCGACGCGGCGGGACGGGTGGCGGCGGCGATCTCGGTGTCGGCGCCCAGCATGGTCCTGGACCGGCCCGACCTGCTCGCCCTCACCGGAGACCTCACCGCCACCGCACGCGACATCAGCGAAGAACTGGGTTGGAGCCACACATGACCGACACGCACAACGCCGCGGGCACCGGCGCCGACGCCGACACGAACGCCGCCGCGAACGCCACCGGGGCCACCGCCGGAACCGCCCAGGGCATCCCCCTCTCCGGCTGGGCCGGCTTCTTCGCCGACGGCCTGGCCCCGGTGCCGCTGATGCTGATCCTGCGCGGCGCCTCCCCCGACGACGCGGTCGCCGCGGCCCGTCAGGCCTGGTCGGCCGGGGTGCGCCTGGTGGAGGTCACGCTGGAGAGCGAGTCCGGGCTTTCCGCCCTGGAGGCGGTCGTGCGTGCCGCGGAGGGGCGCTTCGACGTCGGTGCCGGAACGCTGACCACCCCCGAACGGCTGCGCCGCGCGGTGGACGCCGGGGCGCGCTTCGGCGTCGCGCCCGGACTCGACGCCGACACCGTCGCCGCGGCCGAGCGCCTGGGCGTCCCGTTCCTGCCCGGGATCGCCACCCCGACCGAGGCCGGCCAGGCCGTGCGGCTCGGCGTGACCGCCGTCAAGGCGTTCCCCGCGAGCATCCTGGGTCCCGCCTGGATCTCCGCGATCGCCGGCCCGTTCCCGGAGCTGCGCGTGGTCGCCACCGGCGGCGTCAACGCGCGCAGCGCGCCCGACTACCTGCGCGCCGGAGCGCTCGGCGTGGGCGTGGGCCGCTCGCTGACCGCGGGCGGCGCCCTGGCCGAACTCGTCCCCGCCCTCTCCCGCTAGGGAGCGTTCCCCGCGGGCCCCGGCGCATCCGCCGCCGGGTCTCCCGTGACCGGTGCCTAGATCAGGCCCTCGACCTCTTCGTTCAGGAGCGCTCCCCGGCGGAGGAACTCCGCCGCCGAGGCGAGCCCCAGACCGAGCAGCAGCGCGCCGACCGGCACATCGATCACCGGTTCCACGGCAGCGCCCCCGACGGCGGACAGGTCGGCCCCGCCCACGACCGCGTGGGCGCCGGCGGCCCGCAGTCCTGCCACGACCACGCCGCCGACCAGCACGATGGCGGCGCACACACCGATGCGGCGCGCGTTGACGGAGGCGAAGGGGTCGCCCGTGCGCAGTGACCGCACGACGCGTAGCAGCAGCGTTCCCACGAGCACGATCAGGACGGCCACGAGGAGCGAGGGGCCCATCGTCCACATCCGTTCGGCCGTGGTCGGATCGGCCACCGTCAGATCGGCCGTGGCCGTTCCGGTGATCGCGGCCCCCTCCCCGGAGGACACGGACAGCGCGGCGGCCGGTACCTCGACGGGCACGACGAGGTGGTCGGCGACCAGTGTCCCCACCGCGGAGAACAGGGCCAGGAGCACTCCCAGCGCCACCGCCAGGAGGGCCGCCCACTCGAACGCGCGTTGACGTATGACGCCCATGTCTTCTCCCGTACTCGCGATGAGGACCTATCGACAATCGATAACCTTCGCTCTAGTGTATCGATTATCGATAAGAGCGCCACCCCCGAACGCGAGCCATGGAGACCCTTGTGACCGATACCGCCGTGACCCCCGCCCCCGCCCCGGTCCGCTCGTCGGCGGTCTTCCTCGCCGGGGCCTTCGTCTGCTTCGTCGTCCCGCCGCTGGCCCTCGGACTGCTGTTCCGGGACTCGCCCCCGCCCCTGGCCCTGGTCGCGGTGGCCCTCACCGAACTGGTCTCGGCGGTGGTCCTCGTGTTCTGGTGGCTGCGGCGGAGATCCCTGACCCGCTCCGACGTCGGACTGACCTCGCGGCACTGGGTCCGGGACGCGCTACTGGGAGCGGCGATCGTACCGCCGCGCCTGTTGCTGGAGGTCGGCGTGCTGATCCCGATGGCCGGGGGCGCCGAGAACCCGGGCGTCCAGGAGGTCCTCACCAACGCCTCGGCCGGCGTCGCGGCCCTCGCCGCCACGCTGGTGCTCGGCGTGGTGGGCGGCGGCCTGGCCGAGGAGCTCTACTTCCGCGGCTTCCTCCTGGGGGCGCTGCCCAAGACCTTCGTCCACCGCAGGGCGGCCCTGTACGGGGCGGCGGCGGTGTCCATCCTGCTCTTCTCGGTGCTGCACCTGCCGACCACTGGCCCCGACATCGCGGCCATCGTCCTGGCGAGCGTGGTCTACACCGGCCTCTTCCTGCTGACCCGCCGCCTCACGGCGACCGTGGTCGCCCACTCCCTGTGGAACGCGTCGGTCGTGTTCACCGTGCTGGCCGTCTACGGGTAGGCATCGGACTGGAGCGGGCGCGGGTACGCCCGGCGGACGCCGCGCCCGCTCACTCCAGGAGGGTCACCGCGCGTTCGGCGACGGAGACGAGGACCTCCTCGTCCCCCGTGTAGTCCGCGCTACCGCTCCGCTGCTCCCAGGGCTCGCTCGCCGAGACCGTGACCAGCACGCTCTCCACTCTGACCAGGACCTCGGCCCGGCTGCTGGTCTCCCCGAACGAGCCCTCCCGGAAGTGCGACACCACCGCCTCGTCCGCGATGTCGAGCTCACGGGACTCCAGGACCTCCAGGGTCCAGTACTCCTCGTCGGTGCCGTCGACCAGTTCGCCCCTGCGCACCTCGAAGTCCCCCTCGGCGGCCGACTCGTCCACCCTCGGCTCGCTGTCGCCGTCCGTGGGAAGCCGGAAGCCGACCCTGAGGTGCCCGAAGGAACCGTCGGAGAACTCGGCCTGCCACGCGCACGAAGAGGACTCGGCGGCGAACGAGGCGGACGGCATGCGGGCCGAGAGGGCGCCGAGGTCGTCCCGGGAGGCGGCTGTGCACGGTTCGGCGGGCAGCTCGTCGTACTCGGGTTCCGGTCCGGCCATGCCCCCGCCGTCGCTGGTGAGGTTCATCGCCACGACGACTCCGGCCACGACGGTGTAGGCCGCGAGCGTCGCAGCCGCGGTGATCGCCACGGTGCGCCCGGTGCCGCCCCTGCGCGGGGGCGGGGGCGCGGACACCGCCTGAGGCTGGGGGAACTGCTGCGCTGGGCCGTCGTACACGGCGGGGTCTCCTATTCTTGGCGTCTTCGGGGCACTGCTCGCGACAGCCGGGGCTCACCCGAAGAGGTCGGTGGCCACGTCGGCGAGCAGGTCCTCGGCCTCGTCGGCGTCGACGGTGTCGCCTCCGGAGGAGGAGAGGGTGACGCTGAGCCGGCTGACGAGGTCACCGTCCCGGACGACCAGCGTCACGTTCTGGGACACGCTGCCGGTGTGGCCGTAGTCGATGTCGGCCACGACGAGCACGCTCTCGTCCCCGAAGTCCAGGGCCTTCTCCTCGGTGTCGACGACGGCCGTGTCCTCGGACTCGTAGCCGAGTTCACCCGCCTCGTCGACGGTCCACTGGTACAGGGCGTCGGCGTCGCGGGGGACCTCGTCTTCGATCTCCTCGGCCAGCGTCGCGTCGGCCTCGGACATCGGCACCGAGCGCCGGAAGAAGAGCCGCGTCTCCTCCTGGTCGGCCAGGGAGGTGGTCCAGGTGCACCCGTTGGAGTAGGTACCCGTGTACCAGGAGTAGAACTCACCGTCCACCGCGTCCAGGGCCGCCTCTCCGACCTCCGAACACGGATCGGACGGCAGGCCCGACGCGGGGCGCACCTCCGCGGGAGAGGCGAGCGCGGTGAGGACGGACCAGGTGAGGAGCCCGGCCGCGCCCAGTGTCACCACGGCGGTGACCGCCACGGTCACGCCGGTGCGGGGCGGGCGCGGGGGCGTGGGATAGGCCGTCGGATGGCCCGGTCCGGGTGGTCCGGGCGGCAACCCGGGTGGTCCAGGAGGAAACCCGGGCGGGCCTGGAGGCTGCCCCGGAGGGAACCCGGGCGGTGGACCGACCGGTGGCCCCGGGGGTGTCGCGTGCGGACCGGGAGGGGAACCGGGCGGCGGGCCGGGCTGGGATCCGGGCTGTGGCTCGTACGGCGGGCCCGGCCGGGGCTGTCCGGGAGGGGGGAAGGGCTGTCCCATGGGCGGAGGTCCGTCCGAGCGGTCGTCGACACCTGACGCACCGCATCGTCCCATGGCAGGACGGGCGAGACCATGGCAGCCCCCGGTTGTGACCTGTTCCGATCACTCCGCGGACGCGGGCCCCGGTCCGGTGGGGGAGCCGGACCGGGACGGCCGACCGGGTCAGGGGTCGGGGGTCGGGGGCGGCCCGGAGGAGTCGGTCCGCCCCCGACTCATCGGAGCGTCAGGCCGCTCCGACGTTGACGTCCACACAGGCGTAGAACGCGTTGGCCGTGTCGGCGACGTTCCACACGGCCAGGACCTTCTGCTGCCCGCTGTACCCGGACAGGTCGACGTGGTGGGTGACGGTCGACGGAGGCCGGGCCCCGCCGTCCTCGAAGTTGGCGATGCGGTCGCCGCCGATGAAGTACTCCCAGTTGGCGGTGGAGTGCATGGCGGTGAGGGTCCACGTGAAGGTCAGCGAGGTGCCCACCGGGGTCACCTGCCAGCCGTGGCCGTCGTCGTCCAGTTCGGAGAAGCGGGAGTTCCCACCGGAGCAGCTGGTGAGCCCCTTGGGGCCCTCCACGCTCTGCGGCTCCCACTTGATGCCGCCGCACTCCACCACGCCGGCGGCGCACTGGGCCTGGCGGCTGGGCGGGGCCGAGACGTAGCCGTGGGCGCTGGCGACGCCGGCGGGCATGAGCGTGAAGAGCAGCGCCGTGGCCGCGGCGACGGCGGAGGCGGAACGGATTCTGTTGCGGAACGTCATGTGCGGGGCCCTTCGGTCACGATCCCCGGGTTCCGGACCTCGTCGATCCGGCGTCGGGGAACATAGCGGGATGACACGGACCGTCTCCGGTCCAGGGCGGACGGGGGAGGCCGTCGGGGTCGGATAGCTCCCGAGGCACCGGACCACGTCGTCCTGGAGGCGGACCGGCGCGACCGGCCACCTCCACCCGTCCATCGCCGCGACCGTAGAAAGACCGTCACTCCACGTCAAGGCCCCGGTTACGCGGTGTTGACCGCCGCGCCCCGTACCAGTGGCCGTCCAGGGGACACGGCCGTCGCCCACTGGTACGGCCGGGGCACGGGAGCGGCCGCGGCGGCGACCTGGCCCGCACACTGCCCGCCCCGTCCGCGGTCTGCCCCACCGCCCGTACCGCGCCCGCCGCGCCGGGGCGCCCACCGGACCAGACCTGACCTCCAGGCCACACTTTCCTATCCCGCGCCCGGAGCAGCCATCCGTCCCGGCGGGAAAACCCGTGGCCGCCGCCCGGTAAACACGTCTACGATCGCCGCCATGCCGCCCCGCTTCCTGCCCGGGCTCGACCTCGCACGGGCGCTGCACACCGACGCCGTCGCCCCGCTCATGGCCGCGTATCTGCCCCACACCCCCTACTCCGCGGCGCTCGTCGGCCCCGGATCGGAGGTCCTCGGCCTGGACACCGAGCGCTCCACCGACCATGACTGGGGTCCGCGCCTGCACCTCTTCCTCTCCGATGCCCGCGACCGGGCGCGCGTGCGCGAACTCCTGGCCGACCGCCTGCCGGACCGGGTGCGCGGGTGGCCCACCCGGTTCGTCCCGGCCACCGGTGACCCAGGCGTGCGCCTCCTGGACCACGCCGGCTCCCCCGAGGGCCGGCACGGGGTCGACGTGGCCGACCTGGGCGCGTGGTGCGGGACCTGGCTCGGTTTCGATCCCGCGCGCGGCGTCACCACCGCCGACTGGCTCGCGACGCCCGCCCAGCGCCTCGCGTCGGTCGTGGGCGGAGCGGTCTTCCACGATCCGGTCGGCGACCTCGCCCGCCTCCGGCGGCGCCTGACCTGGTACCCCGACGACGTGTGGCGGTACGTGCTGGCCTGCCAGTGGCGACGTGTGGCGCAGGAGGAGCCGTTCGTCGGCCGGTGCGCCGAGGCCGGGGACGATCTCGGCGCCCGGGTCGTCGCCGCGGGAGTCGTCCGCGACCTCATGCGCCTGGCCCTGCTCCTGGGGCGCCGGTACCCGCCCTACGCCAAGTGGCTCGGGAGCGCGTTCGCCCGTCTGCCCGGGTCGGGTGGGATCGCACCACTCCTGTCCCGGGCGGTGCGGGCCGACACAGGGGCCCTGGCCCGGGCCTGCTCCCTGCTCGCCGAACGGCAGAACGACACCGGCCTGGCGGCTCCCCTGGACACCCGCCCCCGCCCCTTCCACTCCCGGCCCTACCCCGTGCTGGACGCCGATCGCTTCACCCGCGCGCTCCTGGACCGCGTGCGCGACCCCGATCTGCGCGGCCGGCCGCCGGTCGGAACGGTGGACCAGTTCACGGACCACTCCGACGTCCTGACCGCGCCCTCGGTGTTCCGCGCCCTGGGCGGGTCGGACCTGGGGCAGGATCCGAAGCCATGACGTAGCGACACGAATGCGGACGGCGTGCCATCCAGTGTGCCGAGCGGTCACCGGCATACGATCCAGACATGGGTCCCACGTCCGATGACTCGCCCCTGAGGCGGATCACCTCCGAGGCCAGCCTGCTGGGCGGCGCCGGCTACGCCGTGCTGCTGCAGATCGCCCACCCGAGCGTCGCGCAGGGCGTCCACGACCACAGCGACTTCTCGTCGCGTCCGCTCGACCGGCTGCGCGGCACGCTCTACTACGTGTACGGGCTGGCCTACGGCAGCGAGGAGGAGCGCGAGCGCGTCCGCGCCATCGTCCTGGCGATGCACCGCAAGGTCACCGGCCCCACCTACCGCGCGCTCGACCCGGACCTGCTGTTGTGGGTGGCGGCCACGCTGTTCCACTCGGGGGTGCGGCTCTACGAGCTGACCGTCCGCGAGTTGAGCGAGGAGGAGTTCGCCGACTACCTCGACGAGGCGTCGATGTTCGCGACCGCCCTCGGCCTCCCGATCGAGGAGTGGCCGGCCAGCCCGGCCGAGTTCGACGCCTACTGGGCCAAGGCGATGGGCCGCCTGGAGGTGGGGGACGTCGCGCGCGGCCTGGCCGCCCAGCTGTTCCGTCCGGCCAACCCGCTGCTGTGGCCGCTCACGTACACGCAGCGCTTCCTGTCGGGCGGGCTGCTGCCGTCGGAGCTGCGCCGGCAGTACGGTATCCCCTGGTCACCCGGCCACCAGCGCGGATTCGACCTGCTCATGCGCACGATGCGGCGCGTCTACCCGCACCTGCCCGACGGTGTCCGCACCCTGCCCGCCGCCCTGTACCTGCGCTCCCTGCGCGGCCGCGGGGGGTGGCTGCGGCCGAACGGGGCGACCGCGTCGAAGGCACGGAACGGGGTGGCAGGCCGTCGTCCGACCCGCCGGCTCAGTCGACCGGGTCCGACAGATCCAGCAGCGCGGCGCGGGCCGTCCCGGCCTCGGGAAGGTCGAGTTCGGTGAGGGTCGCCTCGGCGTCCGTCAACAGCTCACGCGCCCGGGCGGGAGCCATCGTCGGCGCGGGGATCCGCCCCAGCGCGAGCGCCGCCCGCGCCGCGGCATAGCGTTCGTTGCGCTCCGCCGCGATGGCATGCGCCTTCTCCAACGCGGTGACAGCCTCGTCGTGCCGCCCGGCCGCGGCGTAGGTCAGTCCGAGGTCGGTGAGGATCTCCGAGTCTCCACTGTGATCGCCGAATTTCTCTGCCAGGGAAAGCGCGGTGGTGTGACACTCGATCGCTTGTTCCGAACTGCCCGCCGCCCGGTAGGCGACTCCCAGTGAGTTGTGAACGTACACCTGGTTCCCCGCGAGTTGCAGGCGCAAGGACAGTTCCAGGGCCTCTTTCAGGTCCTGGAACGCGACCTCCAGTTGCCCCAGGCCGACCCGGGCCTCGCCCATGACGCGTTTGGCATACGCTTTGGATTCATCACGGTCCTCCTCGGGCGCCGCCAGAATAGCTGATTCCGCGCAGCGCAGGGCCTCCCGGTGATCGCCGAGCGTTCCACGAAGCACGGCGAGATTGTTCCATTGAAGCGCCTCGACCGCAGGGTCGCCCAAGGAGGAGGCGTATTCGAGGACGTCCTGGATGGCCTTGGCCGAGTCCACGAAACGCCCCACTCTCTCATAGACGATACCCAGATTCGCCAAAGCCCTGATGATTCCTCTGTCGTCACGCATGGCGATCAGAAGGTCGCGGGCCTCGACCAGGAGCGACAGTGCCTCATCGAAGCGACCCGATATGTAGTGAGCGATTCCCAGACCGATGAGTGTCACGGCACGGCCACGCTGATTTCCCTGGCTGCCGCTGATCTGCAGCACACGTTCATGAGAACCCAACAGGAGAGCCATGTGGCCCCGCATGGCATAGAAACGCCAAACCGAATCCGCCATCCGCCAGGCGAGGTCGCCGTTCTCACTCGAAGCGAAGTACTCAATCGTCTCCGCGAGGTTCTCCTGATGAAGGGAGAACCAGCCCTCGGCGTCCTCCCTTCCGAAAAGGTCTGTCCGATATCCCGAACGCACTCTGTCGTCATCGTTGTGCCCGCGGGGGCCCAGGAGGTCGGCGGCATGCTGGGCTGTGGCCAGGTAGTACTCCGCCAGACGTGTCCTCGCCGCCGCGACCTGCTCATGGCCGTGCTCCGCCAGTGCGCGTTCCAACGCGAACGCCCTGATCAGGTCATGCAGGCGATAGACGTCACCCTGGGGCTCCTCGAGCAGGCAGACCCCGACGAGTTCCTGGAGGATGTCATCGGCGTCCTCGACCGTCATATCGAGGAGTGAAGCCGCTCCGACGAGATCGACCGTATTTCCGATGATCAGTCCCAACAAGCGAAACGCCCTGCGCTGATGAGCGTTGAGGCTTCGGTAGGACAGATCGATCGCAGACTCGACGCTCTGCCCCTCGACCCGCAGTTCGCGAAGCTTGCGGTTCTGTTCACCGAGACGTTTGACCACATGGGCGAACGACCATGTCGGACGCGTGAGCATGCGTCCAGCGATCACGCGAAGCGCAAGCGGCAATCCACCACAGATCCGGGCAATTTCCCGCGCCTGTTCCGGCTCACTCTGGACGCGTTTCTCTCCCAGAACACGACTGAAGAGCTCCAGAGAAGAGGACTCGTCGAACATGCCCAGGGATAGAAACCGTGCTCCACTCAGGCCAGAGAGTTCGGTGCGAGCCGTGATCAGCGTCATCGACCCAGGCGCCGAAGCCAGCAGAGGACTGACCTGAGCGAAGCTGGCCACATTATCCAGGATGAGAAGTACTCTGCGCCCCATCAGGGTCGCTCTCCACAGAGCGGCACGCTCATCGAGCCGTTCCGGTACGGACTCGGGTGGAACGCCGACGGCACGCAACAGAGCGCTGAGCGCGGACGAAGGGTCGAGGGGCTCCTTGTTCGAGGTATAGCCGTAGAGGTCTATGAAAAGTTGCCCGTCGGGGTAGCGTTTCGCGACTTCGTGGCCGAAACGGACCGCAGTAGTCGTTTTCCCTTCCCCACCGCTGCCGGTGATGACACAGACCTGGGCCTGCCCCCCGGAAGGAGACGCTGCCTCGTCGAGCTTGCGCAGGGACTCCTCCCGCCCCGTGAAGTCGGGAAGATCCCGGGGAAGGTCGTTGCGCACCACGAACCGAAAGGCCGTGTCGGAGGAGGGATCGGACGCTGAGCGCGCTGCCGGCCTCTGTGGGACCTCCTCCCGGAGGATGCGTGTGTGCAGGGCGACGAGCTCCGGCCCTGGATCCACTCCCAGCTCTTCGGCGAGCCGTGCCCTCAACTCCTCGTACACGGCGAGCGCCCGGGCCCGTTCGTTGTCCCGCCACAGGGCGGTGATGAGCAGATGGTGCAGGCGTTCCCGGAACGGTTCCTCGCTGACCAGCGGGTTGAGACGCGATACGACAGCGGCGTACCGTCCAAGGTTCAGCGCACAGGTGCCCCACGCCACGACGGCGCTCCAGTACTCCTCCTGAAGCGGCGCGACCACCGAGTGGTCGAGATACTCCGAACCAACGCCGGAGAAGGGCGTTCCCCTCCAACAGTCCAAAGCTTGGTTCAGTAGCTCTGCCGCAACCTCGGGTGGCGCCTCAGAGGCCGTGTCCTGGAGCCGCCGAAACCGGTGCAGGTCCACGGAGTCCGGGTCGACGTTCAGGACGTAGCCACCGGGCGTCGTGGCGATGGTGTCGGGAAGGAGCCGACGCAAGTGGGAGATCTGGACCTGGATGACCGACCGCGCCGTGCGTGGCGGGTCATCGTTCCAGAGAAAGGCGATCAGCTGATCCAGCGTCACCTCTCGCCCCAAGTAGACCAGCAGCGCCCCGAGCACACAGCGTTGGCGTGGTCCACCGACCGGCATCGGCCGGCGGTCGGACCAGACGGTGATAGGGCCAAGCACGCCGAATTCCACAATCGCCAACACTAGCAAGGCGACTTGACGTGAAGCAGAAGTCCGGTCACAGGAATGACTCCGAGTACCCCCCTCTGCACAAGTACTCGGAGTGATCCTTTGGCTACCTCAGCGCGAGGCTACTTGCTCTCGTCCGGCGTCTCCTCGGCCGGCACGCCCTCTTCCGGAGATCCCTCGGCCGGCGCGCTCTTCTCCGGGTCGGGCTCCTGGAAGGGACGCATCTTGGCCGAGGGGGAGACGCCGGCGACCATCGCCTCGAACTGCTCGTCAACCGTCAGCATCTTCGGCACTCGAACTCCTCGTCTCACTGCGCTGGTGTAGAGCCGCAATGTGGCCCTACGTCGTCTACGAAGCATCATGGGGGATCACCGCCTTGGGGGGACCAGTCACCCGTGGCGGTTCCGCCTCAGACTCGCCACGGGTGACCTGTGTCCAACGAACGCCGGACCGGTCTTCGGCCACGAGCCGTCCTCTCGTGGGAACCGATCGCGTCGAACGTGTTCCACACTAGAGAGATCCTCTTCCACTCCGCTTTCAGTCGGCTTTCAGCGTCTGAGCAGCGGTTTTCATGACGGAACGTTGCCACACCCGCACACTGCGACCTCGGTCCGGCGCCACCGGGCGGTGACCGGGTGCGGCCAGACCGTGTTCCGCCCGAACGGGTGAATCCGTTCCGTGCGTTCCACGGCACTTTCCGTTGGCACAAGGCGAGGAAAGCATCTGAATTCTCACGGACCTTTTCGCCCGCCCCGCAACCGAGCACTTCCGGGAAAACCCGTCGTCGTCATCCCCACCGGAAAGGGCGCGAAAGCGTTCCACCGGTGACCTCTTGTGGCCTTGTGGGGATGAATCGGGGCGGTTGTCCGCTCTGGCCCGTACACTTCCTTCTCGTGGTCCACCATGCCAGTACCGACGAGGCCCCCCGCCGGTCGCTGATCCCCCGGAGCCGACTCGCACGCGCCGCGGTGGCGACCGCCGCGGCGGCGGTCCTCGCGCTCGCGATCGGCGGCATCGCCGTGGCCGGCGGGCTGGAGTCGGCCGACGCGACACCGCGACCCTCCTCCCCGGGCGAGGAGATGCGCAACAAGCTGTTCGCTTTCACGCCGCACGAGGCGCGGCTGGTCACGGACGAGTACGGCTTCGAGATCCACGTGCGCGCGGACGTGGAGGTCCACGGGGTGAACGAACCCGTCACCGTCCAGACCGTCGGCTCGACCATGGTCGCGCGCGTGCTGCCCGGCGGCCAGGAGATCACGTTCCCCACGGCCGGCGCCGTGCGCTACCCCGGCTCCCCGACCTTCGAGTACCAGCCGCACATGCGGGACGAGACCGACCTGAACTGGTCGGTGTCGGACAACGCCCTCCTGGACGACCTCTTCACCGAGGAGGAGCTCGCGGAGGGCGGGGACGCGGAGATGTTCGGCCCCAAGGACGAGGCCACCGAGCAGGGTGTGACCGCCGAGGACGTCGAGGGCATCGAGATCAGCCTCCACGAGGCGGAGAAGATCCGGACGCGCGACGGGCAGGAGCTGTGGGTGGACACGCCCGTCGTCGTCGGCGTGATCGAGCTCCCCGTGGAGAGGGTCTGACCGTGTCAAGCCCCGCGGTCCGCCGCCTGTGGACCATCCTCGCCTCCGTGGTGCTGGTCGTCGTGATCGTCGCCCTGCAGCGGTTCGTCGTGCCCGAGCAGGACCAGCTCGACCCCATCCCCACCTCCGGCACCGCGGACGCCGCGGTCGCCACCGACGACTTCACCGCCGAGGTGGTCGAGTCGGGAGTGTCGACCGCGCTGGAGGCCGCCGGCACCGAGGGCACCACGGAACAGGTCGAGGCCAACGGGGTGTGGGTGGCCGTGTGGGTCCGGGTGACGGCCGAGCACACCACCATCGACGCGATGCACGCCGAGCTGCGCATGGACGACGGCACGATCTACTCCGAGCGCGGGTGGTTCACGGACTCGCTCGCCCGGGCGGACTTCTCCCCCGGGATCACGGTGTACGGCGCGTTCGTGTTCGAGGTCCCGCAGGACCGGCTGGACCGTCCGGCCCTGCTCCTCACGAACGCCACCGGCCTCGACCGGCGCCTGGGAGCCCAGGCGGACATCGACCTGGCCCTCACCGACCCGGCTCCCTCCGACGAACCGATCGCCCTCCTTCCGCCGGAGGTCCAGATGGGGGACAGCGCCGATGCATCCGAATGACCCGCGCC
Source organism: Nocardiopsis aegyptia (assembly GCF_013410755.1). Lineage (GTDB taxonomy): Bacteria > Actinomycetota > Actinomycetes > Streptosporangiales > Streptosporangiaceae > Nocardiopsis > Nocardiopsis aegyptia. The sequence continues at coordinate 3,587,034 of NZ_JACCFS010000001.1, read as the reverse complement.
GCCGGCGCGGACGGCTCCCCGACGAACAGGACCCGTGGAGCGGCCGACGCCCCCAGGGCGGACCAGGACCCGCCCCCGGGGCGGGCCCGCCGAACCCCGTGGCGCCTCAGGGCCGCCCGGACCCCGCGCCGGAGCGGCAGCCCCGGCCGCCTCGCGTACCCCAGGAGCGCCCGGGCCGCGTCCCCGGACCGGACCCGCTGGATCCTCGAACACCACAACAACCCCAGCAGCCCCAGGCGCCCCAGGCCCAGGGGCGGCACAGCCGGCCCGGGACCGGCGGAGACCAGGGACCCGACGTCCCACGGGACCCCCGACGCGGCCAGGGCCGACCGGGTGGCGGGCCCCAGGAACCCCGGTATCCCCGGCAGCCGCCCGGCCCCCAGGACCCGCACGGCGGTCGCGGCGCTCCGACCGGCGGCTCCCAGGGACCGCGGAGACCGCCGGACGATGGGGGACCCCGGCCGTCCCGTCCCCCTCGCCCGCAGGAGCCCCGTCGGCCCCAGGACGACACCGGTGCGCGGAACCCGTACGCACGGCCCCCCGCGTCCGCCGGCCGCCGTGGCCCCCAGGACGCCACCGGCGCCCAGAACCCGTACGCACGGCCCCCGGCCTCCACTGACCGACGTGGGCCCCGGGACGCCACCGGTGCGCGGAACCCGTACGCACGGCCCCCGGCCTCGGACGACCCCCGCGGGGCTCAGCGGCCTCCCGGCCGGCGGGCACCGGCGCTCACGGACGCCGCGCGGCAGGGGGCCGGCGGCCACCCCGCGGCGCGCTCGGGCCCGCCGCCCGAAGACGGTCGCGGACACCGGGTACCGCCCACCGGTCCGCAGGCGGGCTGGGCCCACCCGCCCCGGGGAGTCGGTGACGACACCCGGACGGCCGGCGCCGCAGCGGCCGTCGGCGCGCCCGCCCGCGGGCACCGCCCGCCCCACGAACCCTCCGGGCGTTCCGGCACGCTCCGGCACGCGCTGCCGCTGTGGCGTCGCATGCGCCTGCCCTACCTGGCGGGCCTGGCCGTCCTGTTCCCCGTCATGCTCGTCTGGCCCTACAGCACCGAGTACCAGGCCGGGCTCGACCGCGGGACCATCCCCCCGGAGGCCCGCCTGGTGGACGGCGACACGACCACGCTCGCGGGAAGCGAGTGGCGGTCGGTCGGCTCCCTCGTGGGCAACATCGGGGACGAGGAGCCCCCGCCCGAAGGCGTTCAGCTGGTGGACATGGCCTTCGAGGTCACCCCCTCGGACGAGGAGGCGAGCGAACTGCTGGCCGCGCACTGCGCCTTCCGCGCCGTCGACGCCCAGGGGCGCTCGTGGATCCCGACGCACGAGTACTCCCTGCGCCAGTTGCTGGACGAGCCCGGCAACTTCGCGGGCGGGGGGTGCACGAACGCCGAACACGAACCGATCGCGCCCGGGGAGGGCCAGGCGTTCGCGTTCTCCTTCCTCGTCCCCGAGGACGTCGCCGAGGACCTGCTCTTCGAGGTCACCGTGGCCACCAGCACCGCGGAGCAGCAGCCGCGGCCCGAAGCCGTCCTCTTCGAGGCCGAGATCCTGGAGTGATCCCGGCACCGGCGCCGCCCGGGTCTCCCCGCCGCCGATCCCGTTCCAGGCCGCCACGGCCCCGCCACAGCCCCGCCGGGCCCGGTCGGGTCAGGCTGGGCCCCTACGTCCCGCCACGGCCCTCCGGCCCCTCTGACCCTTCCGGCCCCGCCGACCCCGGCTCAGCGGCGGACCGGCCGCCCGAGCGCGTGGTTGGCCACCCGCCACACCCGGCGTCCCGGGCTGCTGTGCTCCGCCTTGCGCAGGGCGATCTCGAACGCCGCGCCCAGCAGGCACACCCGCAGCACCATGTGCGCGGCCTCCACGACGAAGTCGACCGGTTGGAGCCACGGCCACCACTCACCGGCGAACGAGCCCGGACCCATCACCACGTACACCGCCCGGCCGAGCTGGCTGAACACCACGTCCAGCACCACGAACGCCAGGCAGAACGACAGGTAGAACACGGGCCCGACGCCGAGCACGAAGCGCAGGGCGTTGAGGCACGGCGTGTACTTGCCGTACAGGTCCTTGCCGATGGCCTCACCGAACGCCTTGCCGGCCCGGATCGCCTTGTCCGCCACGCGGCCGAGGTCGCCCCTCCGACCGGGCTCCGCCAGGTAGTCGTCGTGATCGTCCACCTCGGCGCGGTAGATCACGGCGGCGATGGTCAGCCACAGCAGCGGACCGGCCACACCCGCCTTGAGCGAGGCCCACAGGGACGCGATCGCGGCGGCCGCGGTGTCCGACAGGTGGGGGAGGTCCACCATCGTGCCCAGGCCGTCGACGGAGACGGCGAGCGACTCCTTGACCGTCACCCACCCGACCCGGCTGGTCAGCCACGTCTGTGCCTCGGTGACCAGGTGCCCCAGGGAGAACAGGAACATGAACATCCACACGCCCTCGAAGAGGGCGGTGAGGACGCCCAGCGCCGGGTTGCGGCTCGACTCGTAGAACCGCCCGCACACCCGCCGCAGGATCCACGCCACCGCCGCCACGGCCAGCGGCATCCCGTACCAGCTCAGCGTGGTCGGTTCGGCGAAGGCCTCCAGCCCCTCGGTGTTGAGGAGGCTGATGCTGTAGATGTTGTACTCCTCGGCGATCAGCCCCCACGCCCCGTAGAAGAGGAGGAAGGGCAGGATCGCCAGAGCCACACCGTCGACGACGCGGCGCTCGCGTTCGACGAACCCGGTCCTCTTGTGCCGGCGCACCGGCTCGGCGCTCAGCTCGCTGTCGATGGTGCGCAGGCTCGGCCGCACCAGCTGGAACATGACGACGAACGTGATCAGCGTGACGAGCAGGGTCAGACCGAGCCCGGCCAGCGGCAGCGTCGAGTTGACGTCGGAGAAGGCCACCAGGCCGCGCATGAGCAGCGAGTGCACGAGCATGCCGGCCGTGTAGACGCACAGCAGCGGCACCCAGTAGCGCCACACGAGGTCGATCGTGTACGCCGGGAGAAGGACTGCGGAAGACGTCGGTCTGGCCATAGGTTCATAGAGATTAGCGGGCATGACCGTGAGGGACCCCTGGCGTTCCACGGTCGGGTCCCGGCGGCGGGCGGCCGCTGCCGAACACACGCGACGCGAAGCGGGAGGGCTGGATGCGCGAGGTCGACGGAAACGGCTGGGTGAAGCTGCCGGACGGGTCCCGGCGGTGGGGGGTCTACGGCGCGGCCGGGCTCCTGCTGTACGCCAGGGACATGGCCGGAACCGGCCACGTGCTGCTCCAGCACCGGGCGGGCTGGACCCACATGGGCGGCATGTGGGGGATCCCGGGCGGTGCGCGCAACCGCGACGAGACCCCTCTGGAGGCCGCGGTCCGCGAGTTCCGCGAAGAGGTGTCGGGGGACCTGGAGGGCTACACGGTGCTCGGCGCGCACGAGCACGACCTCGACGTGTGGCGCTACGACACCTTCCTCGCGAGCGTGCCCGACCTGCGGCCCTACCGGGCGGCCAACACCGAGAGCGAGGAGATCCGCTGGGTACCCGTGGCCGACACCACGGCGCTCCCCCTCCTGCCCGCGTTCCGCACCGCCTGGCCGCGCCTGCACGCCGACCTCGTGGCGGCGGTGAGTCTGGCCGAACCGGGCACTTCCGCCTCCGGCTGATCGTTGGTCCCTGTGAGGTGCTCGGCGTCAGGCCGCCTCCGGGGCGGTACCGAACCGGGCGGCGGGTCCGACCGAAATCAGTGACCGTATCCCAGCGCAGGTGCCGGGGTGCGGCCTCGGGGGTAAGTCAGGGACAGGCCCTGATGCGCGCGGAGCCCCGACCTTGCATCCTGGATGGGACGCCCCGGCGAAGAGCGGGCGTCACGCGATTCGACTGGAGCGGTGAACATGACGCTGGAGCGCGGCAACGCATTCACTCCCGTCGCCTCGGCGACGATGATCTGGCCCTGGGGGGCGTCACTGCTGGGCGGCACTGTGACCGGTGCGCTCTCCTTTCTCATGAACTTCGGTCTGGCCGGTATCCCCACCGCCGTCTCGACCGGCATCTTCTTCTTCGCCCTCATCGGCGGGGTCGGCGGTGTCCTGAGCAAGAAGGGCGACCGCCGCGGCCGCCGCTGGGCGGCGACCTACCCCTTCCGCTACGCGACCGCCCCGGCACTGCTCGGCGGCGGCGCCACGGCCGTGATGACCTATATCGCATCCGTGATCGGAAGCTTCGCGATCTTCAGCGGTCTGTTCGGCGCCCTCTTCGCTGGACTGGGTGTGGGGCTGGTGCTGTGGGTCCTCATCGGCGTCGTGGCGATGGTCGCCGGCAACAAGAACTAGGCGCGGTGCGACCGCCCGCCGGCCCTCTGGAGCGCCACCGAGATGGTGGCGAGGAACAAGAGGGCCTAGGCTCGGTGTTTCCTGTCCGGAGGCGGGACAGACGACACTCACCTACGGGAGACAACCGGCGCCGATGACTGAAGCTGCTCGTCAGAAGATGGTCGAGCGGGTCCGAGGGCTCCTCCGCATGGCGGAGGACCCCTCGGTGACTGATGCCGAGAGCCAGGCGTTCACCGCCAAGGCCGCCGAGCTGATGACCCGCCACGCGATCGCCGAGGCCGAGGCCCGCGCAGAGCGGGGCGAGGAACCCGACGCGATCAGCCGCATGGACTACACGGTCCCGGGGGTGGGCGGCCACGGTAAGGCCCGGGTCCGGGCACTGGCCGACATCGCGGCGGCCTACGGCTGCCAGTCGGCGGTCCGGGGCAACACGTCCGAGAACACGGACCGGACCATCATCCTGGTGGGAACGGTCGACGCGCTGGACGCGCTGCGCATGCTGATGCCGTCGATCTCCATGCAGATGGAGGCGTCGGCGAAGTTCATGAGCTCCTCGCACGTCACCGACATCCGGGAACTGCGCAACTACACGCGCTCGGAACTGGAGACGGAGCGCAAGCGCTACTACCGGTCGTTCGTGCGCGCCTACGGGCAGGCCGTCGCGGAACGCATTCGTGAGTTCCGCGCCCGTTTGCAGGAATCGGCGGCTCCAGAAGGGGTTTCCGGTTCGGCCGAAGGGGCGCGCTCGCGCGGCGCGGAACTGATTCTGCGGGACGACGTGCACCGGGTGAACGAGGAGTTCCAGAAGCAGTTCCCCCAGTTGCGCAAGCACCGCCCGGAGCGCACGCACAGCGCGGCCGGCGCGCGCGCCGGATACCGCCGCGGCCGTCAGGCGCAGCTGGGCCTGGACACGCCGCTGAGCAGTGGCGGGACCTCCGCGCTGGCCGAGAGCGACTGACCCGCCGAACCGTGCTCCCGGCGCCCTCGCACGCCCGCTCGCGGGTGTTCGGGGGCACTCACTCCGCTGAACCGCCGACGTTGTCCACAGGCTGTGCACAGAATCGGCCCATGTGGCGTTTTCCCACGTCAATGCGGAAATCCGAGAGCTTTCCGAGGGTGTTTCGGGTGTTTCCGTGGGTGATGACCCTGAGTTATCCACAGACCCGCGGACCAGCCTGTGGATAACTCTGTGGACACGCCGGGGCGACCCCGGCGACGTCACGAGCGACCGCTCAGGGCACTCTCAGGGGCTGGACGAGGTAGCGGAACGCCGGGGCGTCGCCCTCCTTGGCGGGCACGTCGGTGAACACCGCGGGCTTGGTCGGTTCGGTGAAGTTCAGGTAGGCGGTGTCGGTCTCCACCCCCGACAGCCCGTCGAGGAGGTAGTCGGGCCGGAAGGCGATCCGCAGGGGATCGCCCTCGTAGCCGACCTCGATCGCCTCGACCGCCTGGGCGTCCTCTCCCGAACCGGCCTCCAGCACCACCTCACCCGGGGTGAAGGCCAGCCGCAGGGGCGTGTTGCGGTCGGCGACCAGCGCCACCCGCTTCACGGCCTCGCTCAGCGGCGCCACCGCCACCTCGGCGCGCGCACCGAACTCCCGGGGGAACCACGACTCGTACTTGACGAAGTCGCTGTCGATCAGCCGGGTGGTGGTGCGCCGCTCTCCGTTCTCGAAGCCGATCATGCCCTCGCCCGGGGAGAGGGCGACTCCCTCGCCCACGCTGACCGTGGACAGGGCGACGTCCACGTTGGACCTGCCGATCATGCCCTTGACGGTGTCCTGCAGCGTGCGTGCCGGGACGAGCGCGGCCAGGTCCACCCCCGGATCCTCCGGGCTCCACCACAGCTCGCGGACGGCGATGCGGTAGCGGTCGGTGGCCACGACGCTCAGGGTGTCGCCGCTGAAGTCCAGGTAGGCGCCGGTGAGCATGGGCAGGGTGTCGTCGCGGCTGGCCGCCGGGCAGACCTGGCGCACGGCGGCGGCGAAGGGGTCGGCGGGCACCGAGCCGATCCGCCCGGGCATGCCCGGCAGTGACGGGTAGTCCTCCAGCGGCATGGTGATGAGGGTGAAGCGCGCGGCGCCGCCGGTGATCAGCAGCTTGGTGCCGTCGGAGTCGATGAACACCGACCCCGGCGGCAGGTTGCGCACGATCTCGGCGAGCAGGCGCCCGGGGACCAGGGCCGCGCCGCCCTCCTCGGAGAGCACCTCCACCGAGGCGCGCGTGGAGACCTCGTAGTCGAAGCCGGACAGGTGCAGCGACGTGCCGTCGGCCGCGACCTCCATCCGGGTTCCCGCGAGCACCGGGACGGCCGGGCGGGTGGGCAGGGCGCGGGCCGTCCAGGCCACCGCCTCGGCGAACGCGTCGCGATCCACTCGCAGCTTCACGGTAGGGCCTCCTCATGGTCGAACCTCGTGGTGAACGTACCCATGAGCACGGACATTCGACGCCGGAGGCGGGGGCCGATCCGCGACCGCGCGGACCGGCCCGCCGGCTCGGCCGGGCGGTCCGTCCGGGCTACTTCCGGTTCGGCTTCAGGGTCCAGAGCACCGTCATGCGGCCGGTGACGGTCCCGTCGTCCGTACGCAGCTCGATCTCGACCGGGAACTCGGGCCGCCGCCCCTCGTCGAGGTCGGCGACGACCTCCTCGCGCGAACGCCCGAGCACGGCCTCCGCCGTCACGTCGCCCATGGCGAGCTTGAGGTACTGGATCTCGGCGCTCACCGCCAGCGGCACGGCCCGGTCGAGCTGGTCGCCGAAGGTGCCGATGACGATGGCACCGGAGGCGGACTCGGCCAGGGTGAACATGGCGCCGGCGTGGGGACCGCCGACGTGGTTGTGATGCTCTGCGTTGTCGGGGAGCCGCATCACCGCGCGCCCGAAGTCGAGGTCCGTGAAGGTCACGCCCAGGGTCCGCGCGAAGGGCACGGAGGCCAGGAATCCGGACTTGACCGCTTCCGCCGTCTCGGCGTTCATGTCTGCCATACCCACGATGTTACTGCCGAGTAACCACTCCGTGCCACCCACCCGAGCCGCATCGCCCGATCCGCCACCCGTTAAGCGGAGCTGAATGGTAGTTCTGGGAGCATGACCGACTGGGACCTACGCAAACTGCGCGTCCTGCGCACCCTCGACGAGCTGGGCACCGTCAGGGCCACCGCGGCGGCCCTGCACATGACACCGTCCGCGGTGTCCCAACAGCTGTCCTCCCTCGCCGCCCAGGTCGGCGTCCCCCTCCTGGAGGCCCACGGGCGCCGCGTCCGCCTGACCGACGCCGCGCACGTCCTGCTCCGCCACACCGACCTGGTGCTGGCCCAGCTCGAACGGGCCGAGGCCGAACTCGACGGCTTCGCCCGCGGGGAGTCCGGGCACGTCCGGGTGGGTTCGTTCGCGACCGCCATCCCCTCGCTGGTCGTGCCCGCGCTCACCGCCCTGCGCCGCGACCACCCGGGTCTGACCGTCCGGGTCCACCAGGCCGAGGCGGCCGAGGTCTACGACCTCCTCGCCGCCGGGGAGGTCGACATCGGCCTGTCCCTGGCGGCCGAGGCCCCCACCGGCCAGGACGGGCGCTACGACCGCACGGAGCTGCTCACCGACCCCCTGGACGTCGCCCTGCCCGCGCACCACCGGCTGGCCAACTCCCCCGGCCTGCGCCTGGCCGACCTCGCCGACGAGCCCTGGATCTACGGCGACGCCGGCCCCTGGCACGACATCACCGTGTCCGCGTGCGCCCAGGCCGGCTTCGCCCCGCGGCAGGCGCACGTGGCGGCCGACTGGCGGGCCATCCTCGACATGGTCGCGGCGGGGATGGGGACCGCCCTGCTGCCCCGGCTGGCCGCGCCGGAGCGCACGCCGGGCGTCGCCCTGCGCGTCCTCGCCGCCGACCAGCCCCGCCGGCACGTGGTCACCGCCGTGCGCGCGGGCGCGAGCCGGCGCCCGCAGATCGTCCAGGTCACCCGGTACCTCACCGAGACGGCCCAGGGAATCGCGCGATCAAACGTTCAGCTCAGCTGAACATACTGATCGAAAACTCTCGATGGACGTGATCAATTCTGCCTGTCAGTCTGGAGGCAGACCGATCAACCGACCCTTCGGGAGAAGCATGACCGCGACCCAGCCCGTCGATCCGAGCGCCTACAACGCACAGCCGTACCAGGGCGGCGACCCCTTCGCCGACTACAAGGACACCAAGCTCGACTTCTCCGCCCTCGTCGACCTCGCCGATCGCCGACTGGGAGGCGGAGTCGTCGCCGCCAACGACGAGTTCTTCGCCCAGCGCGAGAACCTCCTCAAGACCGGGCCCGCGGTGTTCGACCCGCACCTGTTCGGCCACAAGGGCAAGGTCATGGACGGGTGGGAGACCCGGCGCCGCCGCGGCGTGAGCGCCGAGCAGCCGCACCCCACCGACGACGACCACGACTGGGCACTCGTACGCCTGGGCCTGCCCGGCGTCGTCCGCGGCCTGGTCGTGGACACCGCCCACTTCCGCGGCAACCACCCGCGCGAGATCAGCGTCGAGGCCGCCCACGTGGAGGGCACCCCCTCCACCGACGAACTGCTCGCCGCCGAGTGGACCGAGATCGTACCCCGCACCTACGTGTACGGGCACGCGGCCAACGGGTTCGAGGTCGCCCAGGAGCGCCGGTGGACCCACCTGCGCCTCAAGCAGTTCCCGGACGGCGGCGTGGCCCGCCTGCGCGTGTACGGCGAGTCGGTCGTCGACCCCGCCTGGCTCTCCGCCCTGGAGGGCTTCGACGTGGCCGCCCTGGAGAACGGCGGCGTCGTGGAGGACGCCTCGGACCGCTTCTACTCCCCGCCGGAGAACATCATCACGCCGGGCCGCTCGGCGAAGATGGACGACGGCTGGGAGAACCGCCGCCGCCGCGACAATGGCAACGACTGGGTGCGCTTCCGGCTCACCGCGCAGGCCTCCGTCCGCGCCGTCGAACTCGACACCGCCTACCTCAAGGGCAACTCGGCGGGCTGGGTCACCATCCTGGGCCGCGACGCCGAGACCGACCCGGACACCTGGTTCGAGATCGTGGGCCGCACCCGCCTGCAGCCCGACAGCGTGCACCGCTTCGTCCTGGACGCGCCCGTGACCGCCACCCACGTGCGCACGGACGTCTTCCCGGACGGCGGCATGTCCCGCCTGCACGTCTTCGGCTCGCTGACCGAGACCGGCCGACGCGCCCTCACCGGCCGGTGGAACGCCCTCACCGGCTGACGGACCGCCCACGGCGCCGCGACGACCGCGGCGTCGTGGGCTACCATGGCTCGCGGAGATCCGCTCTCCCCGGGAGGGTTCGCATAGCGGCCGAGTGCAGTGCTCTTGAAAAGCACCAAGTCCTTGACGGGGCTTCGTGGGTTCAAATCCCACACCCTCCGCAGAATCCGGAAGTCTCCGCAGGTCGGGGGCTTCCGTAGGACACGGCGAAGGCCGGTGGTTCAGGGTCGATGCACATATGGTGCACACGGCCCGGTGACCACCGGCCTTCGCCTTTCGCGCGGCCGGGTACCGGAAGGTTCGGCGGGGTACCTTTCCGGCATGAGCGCCGCAGAGCACGCGCACGAGCACCTCGTGGCCGTGGAACGGGACTGGTCGGCGGCGATCGTCGCCAACGACCCCGACCGGATCGGGTCGTTCATGACGGACGACTGGGTGATCGTCTCGGGCCGGGGCGTGGGGACCCGGGAGGAGTTCCTCGGCCACGTCCGCTCCGGGGACCTGACCCACTCCGCGATGCGGGACACGGGCTCCTTCCGCGTCCGCGTCTACGGCGACGCGGGCGACACGGCCGTCGTGACCGGACGGGCGACGAACACGGCGTACTTCCGTGGGCGGCGCTTCGACGCCGACGAATGGGTGACGGACGTGTTCGTGCGCCGTGACGGCCTCTGGAGGTGCGCGCTCACCCACCTCGCCACGGCCGAGACCGGCTGAGCGGCCCGGACTCCCACCGGCCCGGCGCGGTCCCCGCCCGGAGCGCGGGGACCGCGGTGTACCCGCGCCTACTCCGGTTCCTCGTCCGCGTGCCGGGGCAGGACCACCACCGGGATCGTGGAGTGGTGCAGCACCGTCTGGCTCACCGAGCCCAGCAGCAGGCCCCGCACGCTGCCGCGCCCGCGCGACCCCACCACGATGGCGTCCGCGCCCGTGGCCGCCTCCAGCAGCGCCTCGGCCGGACGGGACCTCGTGCGCACCACGCTGACCGTCACCTCGGAGTGCTCGGGCCGTTCGTCGACCACGTCGGCGAGCAGCTCCGCCACCAGCTTCTCGGACTGCTCCTCGAACAGCTCCTCCTGCGGCTGCCACCCCGACGCGGTCAGTGCGACCGGGTCGTAGGCGAACGGGATGTCCCAGCTGTGGACGACCACGACCTCGCCGCCGGACTCCTCGGCCAGGTCCATCGCCAGGCCCAGGGCACGACGGGAGTTCGCACCGCCGTCGACGCCGACCACGACCTTGTCGAGCGACGTCGTCGCGGGCTTCTTGTCCTCGGCGGTCGGAACCACCACCACGGGGCAGGGCGCCTGGCTCGCCACGCGCAGGCTCACCGAGCCCACGAACATCGACGCCACACTGCCCAGTCCACGCGTGCCGACCACGATCAGGTCGCCTGGGTGGCTCTGGCGCAGCAGCGCCAGCGGCGCGTCCTCCAGCGTGGTCACCGTCTCCACGACCACCGAGGGCCGCACCGAGCGGGCCCGCTCGGACGCCGTGGCGAGCACCTCGGTGGCGTGTCCCCGCATGTCGTCGGTCGGCTCGAAGCGCGTCGGCCCCCCGTACGCGCTCACGATCAACGGCATCCCCAACGCGTGCACCAGCCTCAGCGGCACGTCCCTGCGGACCGCCTCGACCGCGGCCCACTCGACCGCCGCGTCGGCGTGGTCGGACCCGTCGTACCCCACCACCACGTGGGCTGTGCGTTCACTGTCTGCCATGCTTCCTCCCCCTGAGAGCCACGGACCATCCTGACGTAGGAAGGCACCGCGATGTGGGATCGGCACAGGGCCGAAAGACCCTACCTCCGGGTCACTCGGTCTCGTCCGAGTGCGGCGGCAGGACGGCCACCGGGACGCGGGCGTGGTGCAGCACCCCCTGGCTGACCGAACCCATCACCAGGCCGCGGACCCCGCCGCGGCCGCGCGAGCCCACCACGATCAGGTCCGCGTCCTCGCCGGCCTTGAGCAGCGCCTCCACCGGATTGGCCTGCATCCGGACGGCACTGATCTCCAGGTGTTCGGTGCTGTCGTCGATGACCTCGGCCAGCACCCCGGCGACGACCTCCTCCGACTGGCGGTCGAAGACCTCCTCGTGGACCGACTGCGCGTCGACCGCCGCCGAGTCCACGTCCGCCGGCAGCGGCACCTCCCAGCTGTTGACGACCACCACCTCGGACTCGCTGACCAGCGCCTCGCGCAGACCGAAGCGCAGCGCGCGGTGCGAGGAGTCCGACCCGTCCACCCCGACCACGATCCGCCCCCGGCGCCGCCGCGGCCGGTCGGCGTCCGGGACCACCACCACCGGGCACGGCGCGTGCGAGGACGTCCGCGCGCTCACCGAGCCCAGCATGATCGCCCTGATCCCGCCGAGCCCGCGCGAGCCCACCACGATCACGTCCCCGTGCCGGGCGTCGTCGAGGAGCACGGCGGGCGCGTCGTCCTCCGCCAGGACGTCGACCACCTCCACCTCCGGTCTGGCCCGGCGGGCGGCGTCCACGCTCTCGGCGAGCAGCGCGCGGCCGCCCTCCACGAGGTCCTCCTCCACCGCGGCACGGTCGGGCAGGGGGTGGACGCCCAGCTTCGACGCCAGCCCCATTCCGTGCACGATCCTCAGCTGTTCCCGCCGCCGGTCCGCCTCGTCGACCGCCCAGAGCAGGGCGGCACGGGCGGCGGGTGAGCCGTCCACGCCGACGACCACCGCGGGCGGGCGTTCCTGTGCGTTCATCCTCAACCCTTCCCTCGTCTCCATTGTCCGACAGGGACGGGCCGTCGACCGGGCAGGCGCCCCTCCGCGCGTTGTCCCCCCGCTACCGGCCGAAGGCCTCGCCCACGGACGCGGCGAGCCGCAGATAGGACTCCCTGGTCGCGGTCGCCAGCTGTTCCAGGTCCACCTCGGCGCCCTCCTCCAGGTGTCCGTCCCAGGGCACCCGCACCACGGCGCGGCAGCGCCCCGCGAAGTGCTCCTCCAGTCGTCCCAGGTCGACACTGCTCTTGCTGTTGGAACGCACCATCGACAGCACCACGACCGCGCCCCGCACGAGTGGGCCGTGACCGTGGGCCTCCAGCCAGTCGAGCGTGGCGCTGGCGCTGCGGGCGCCGTCCACGGACGCCGAGCTGACCAGGACGACCTGGTCGGCCAGGCCCAGCACGCCGCGCATCGCCGAGTGCAGGAGTCCGGTGCCGCAGTCGGTGATGCAGATGGAGTAGAAGTGCTCGACGATCCGGGCGACCTCCCGGTAGTCGGCGTCGCTGAAGGCCTCCGACACCGCGGGGTCCCGGTCCGAGGCCAGGATCTCCAGGCGGCTGGGCGCCTGGGAGGTGAAGCCGCGGATGTCGGCGTAGCGCGCCACCAGGTGCCGTTCGTTGAGCAGGTCGCGGATGGTCGCGGCCGTCTCCAGGCGCACCTTGTCCGACAGCGTGCCGCGGTCGGGGTTGGCGTCCACGGCCAGGACCCGGTCGCCGCGCAGCGACGCGAGTGTCGCACCGAGGGCGACCGTGGTCGTGGTCTTGCCGACACCGCCCTTGAGGCTGAGCACGGCCACCCGGTGGTGTCCGGACGCGACCGGTGTGGACGCCCGGGCGACGAGTTCGCGCCGGTGCAGGACCCGCGCCGACTCGCCCGGGTTGACCAGGCCCAGGGTCGCGGCGTGCACGGCCCTGCGCCAGCCGGTACTGGGACCCTGGCGGCGGTTGCGGACCAGGGTGGCGGCGTTGAGCGAGTCCGAGGTCTCGCCGTGCTCGGCCGGGGGCCGCTCCTGGTCCCACCGGGGGCCGGACGGCGTGCCGGCGGGAGCGGGCGGACCCGGGGAGCCGCCGCGCGAACCGGGCGCCGAGGACGCCCACGGGCTCGACGCGGCCGGGGCCTCCGGCGGCGGGGCGGGCACCGTGGACGAGCCCGTGCCGGGCGCGAGCGGGAGGGTCCCGTCCTCCTCCGTGCCCTCCCGGGCGGTGGGCCGCGGCGGGCGGACGACGTCGGTGTCCGCGGCCGGGGCCTCCGGCGGCGCCGCACCCGAGGGTTCGACGCGCTCCGTGTCCAGCGGGGGCAGCTGTTCCGGTTCGGGCACGTCGGAGTCGCCGCGCAGCTTCCTCGGACCGAGCGGGTCCGCGGCGCCCCCGCCGGGACGTGTGGGACGCGTGGGACGGATGGGTCGCCGGTTGCGCGGGCCGGGCAGGAGCCGAACCGTGCCGCCGCCCAGCTCCTCCTCCGGCGGGTCGGCCGCCCGGTCCTCCCCGGCCGGCGGCGGTGCCGCCACACCCGTCCCCGGCTCGGGAGGCGGCGCGCCCTGCGGCGGGCCGGCCGTCCCGGCGGGCGGGGTGCCGTCGCCCGTGGAGTTCTCGGGCAGCCGGGCGTAGGGCGGCGGGGGCGGCGCCGCGCCGTCGAAGCCGCCGAACCACTGTTCCCGGGGCGACGGGGCGGCCGGCTCCGGGAACCGCGTGACCTCGGTGGCCGTCTCGCCGAGCTCCTCCGCGTCGTCCTCCGACGGTTCCCGGAGTGCCTCGGAGCGCTCCTCGACGGTCGGGTCGGTCCCCTCGTCGGGACCGCCGCCCGGACCGCTGTGTTCCTGGTCTGCCACCGTCGTTCTCCTGCGTAGAGGGGTTGAGCCGTGTGGGGGCGCGTGCTCCGTGGGGAGGAGCACCGGGGACCCCGTCTGCACTCCTACCCGCACAAGCACAGCAAAGCATCCTCGAAGGGGGCGTGAACAGAGCAATCCGGGGATGTGGCCCGGCCCCGCGCTGGGTACTGTCTGCGTCATGTACGCGATCCGTATCCCAGAGCCCGGAGGACCCGACGTCCTGTCATGGACCGAGGTCCCCGACCCGGTCCCCGCCGAAGGCGAGGTCCTGGTGGACATCGCCGCGAGCGCGGCCAACCGCGCGGACGTCGCCCAGCGCCAGGGCAACTACCCGCCCCCGGCCGGCGCCTCCGAGTACCCCGGCCTGGAGTGCTCGGGCACCGTGGCCGCCCTCGGCCCCGGCACCGAGGAGTCCGGCTGGAGCGTGGGCGATCCCGTCTGCGCGCTGCTGACCGGCGGCGGCTACGCCGAGCGGGTCGCCGTCCCCGTCGGCCAGCTCCTGCCCGTCCCCAAGGGCGTCGGCCTCGTCGAGGCGGCCGCGCTGCCCGAGGTGGCCTGCACCGTCTGGTCCAACCTGGTCATGGTCGGCGGCCTCAAGGAGGGGGAGACCTTCCTCGTGCACGGCGGGGGCAGCGGCATCGGCACGTTCGCCATCCAGTTCGCCCGTGCCCTCGGAGCCCGGGTGGCGGTAACCGCCGGCAGCGACGCCAAGCTGGAGCGCTGCCGTGAGCTCGGCGCCGACATCACCATCAACTACCGCACCGAGGACTTCACCGAGCGGATGCGCGCCGAGGGCGGTGCCGACCTGATCCTCGACATCATGGGCGGCTCCTACCTGGACGCGAACCTGCGTTCCCTGTCCACGAACGGCCGGCTGGTGATCATCGGCCTCATGGGCGGCCGCAGGGCGGAGGCCGATCTGGGGCGTATGCTCGCCAAGCGCCTGTCGGTCCACGCCACCACACTGCGTTCACGGCCCGCCGCAGAGAAGGCGGCCATCACCGCGGGAGTACTCGAACAGGTCTGGCCGTTGGTAGAAAAAGGAACCATCCGCCCCGTCGTGGACCGCGAGGTACCCCTCAGGGACGCGGCGGAGGCACACCGAGTCATGGAATCGAGCGCGCACACCGGCAAGATCCTTCTCACCCGCTGACGACGCGCCGACGACATCCGCTGAAGGGGACTGATGAGCAGCGCAGACGACCAGAACGAACGGCCCCAGGTGCTGGTGATGGGGTCCGATGAGCACACGGGCGAACCGGAGGAGGGCACCGAGGAGCCCCGCACCCTCGCCGACATGGTGGAGCAGCCCGCCAAGGTGATGCGGATCGGCAGCATGATCCGCCAGCTTTTGGACGAGGTGAAGGCGGCCCCCCTCGACGAGGCCAGCCGGGCACGCCTCAAGGAGATCCACACGTCCTCCATCAAGGAGCTGGAGGACGGACTGGCCCCCGAGCTCATCGAGGAGCTGGAGCGGCTCACCCTGCCGTTCGCGGAGGGCTCGGCGCCCAGCGACGCGGAACTCCGGATCGCGCAGGCCCAGCTCGTCGGGTGGCTGGAAGGGCTGTTCCACGGCATCCAGACGACCCTGTTCGCCCAGCAGATGGCCGCTCGCGCCCAGCTGGAGAACATGCGCAAGGCACTGCCGCCCGGGGTGGGCGGCCTCCAGGGCCAGGGCGGACCCGGTGGGGAGCCGAACGCCGGTTCGGGGCCGTACCTCTAGTTGGCGCCCTCGCAGGCTCGGCCGCGCACTCGGGGCGCCGGGGAGCCAACCCCCTGCACACCCCCAAAGCCGAACGGCCTGCCTCTCACCCACTGGGGTGGAGGTAGGCCGTCTTCTGCAGCTCCAACCCCGCTGCACACCGCATAGCCGAACGGCCTACCTCCGACCCCTGCGGTCGAGGTAGGCCGTTGCGTGCGGCTTCACACCCCTGGGGCGCGTGCCCGAGCCCTGGGACGCGGCCCAGGGGGCGGGATCGAGGTCAGCCCTTCCTGGGCGGGGTGACCGGCTCGATGACGTCGCGGCCCAGGTACGGGCGCAGTGCCTCGGGCACGACCACGGAGCCGTCCTCGCGCTGGTGGTTCTCCAGGATCGCGACGATCCAGCGGGTCGTGGCCAGCGTGCCGTTGAGCGTGGCGGCGAAGCGGGGCCTGCCGTCCTCACCGCGGAAGCGCACGTTGAGGCGGCGGGCCTGGAAGTCCGTGCAGTTCGACGTGGAGGTGAGCTCCCGGTAGGTCTCCTGGGTGGGCACCCACGCCTCGCAGTCGTACTTGCGGGCCGCACTCGTCCCCAGGTCGCCGCCGGCGATGTCCACCACGCGGTAGGGCAGCTCCAGCTTGTCCAGCATCTCCCGCTCCCACGCGAGCAGCCGCAGGTGCTCCTCGTCCGCGGTGTCCGGGTGGGCGTAGACGAACATCTCCACCTTGTTGAACTGGTGGACGCGGATGATGCCCCGGGTGTCCTTGCCGTAGGACCCGGCCTCCCGGCGGAAGCAGGGCGACCAGCCGATGTACCGGTTGGGCAGGTCGTCGGCGGGCAGGATCTCGGCGGCGTGGTATCCGGCCAGCGGCACCTCGGAGGTGCCGACCAGGTACAGGTCGTCCGCGGGCAGGTGGTAGATCTCGTCGGAGTGCTCGCCGAGGAACCCCGTGCCCTCCATGGTCTCGGGCTTGACCAGCACCGGCGGGATCATCGGGGTGAAACCGGCCTCGACGGCCTGGTTCATCGCCATGTTGAGCAGCGCCAGCTCCAGCTGCGCGCCCACACCGGTGAGGAAGTAGAAACGGGCACCGGAGACCTTGGCGCCGCGCTCCATGTCGATGGCGCCGAGCATCTCGCCCAGCTCCAGGTGGTCGCGCGGGGTGAAGTCGAACTCGCGCGGCGTCCCCACGGTCTCCATGACGCGGAAGTCGTCGACGCCGCCCTCGGGGGCGCCCTCCTGCACGAGGTTGGGCACGCGCGCGAGCGCGGCGTTCAGCTCGTCGCCGAGCCTGCCCGCCTCCGCCTCGGCCTCCTTGACCTCGGCGGACAGCGACTTGGCCCGCGCGAGCAGCTCCTCGCGCTCCTCGGCCGACGCCTTGGAGACCGACTTGCCCACGCTCTTCTGCTCGGCGCGCAGGGTCTCGAACCGGGTCAGCGCGGCACGGCGGCCGGAGTCCAGTTCGAGCAGGCGGTCGGCGACGGAGGGGTCCTCGCCTCGGGCCCGCTGCGAGGCTCGGAGTCGTTCGGGGTCATCTCGGAGTGCGCGAAGGTCGATCACGTCAAGCAGGTTACCGTCAGGGCCCGCCGGGCCCGACATCTTTTCCGCCAGTCGCGTCATGGCCGGGCACCTGCGCCGTCCATTCCACGAGGGGGCCGCCGGCGGGACCGCGCGGCCGGACGGCGACCGTGGAGGAGGACGGTGTGAAGGCACTGCGCGAGATGACCACCCAGGAACTCAACGAGGCCCTGGAGGCCCTGGACAGCGTGCGCCCCGAGGACACCGCGCTGCGGCTGGCGCTGTACCTGGAGCTGCGGCGGGCCGCGAAGGAGGAGTGGGTCTTCGACGCCAGTGACGACGAGGAGGAACAGTACGAGGTGTGCTGATCCGGCCGCTCAGTCGACCTGGCCGGAGCGGATCCGCGCGAGCCAGCGCTCGGCCTCGGCGAAGTCGGCGTCGGTGGTGGAGCGCGGGCGCAGCGGCGGATCGAGGTCGTCGGTGCGGCCGCTGCGCGGATAGCTGCCGAGGAAGCGCACGTCGCGGCAGACGCGGCGGATGCCCATGAGCGCCTCGCCGACGCGCGCCTCGGCCACGTGGCCCTCGGCGTCGATGCAGAAGCAGTAGTTGCCCAGCCGGTCCCCGGTCGGCCGGGACTCCAGGCGGGTGAGGTTGACCCCGCGGACCGCGAACTGGTTGAGGACCTCGATCAGGGCGCCGGGGTGGTCGTCCGCGATGAAGGCGACCAGTGACGTCAGGTCGGTGCCCGTGGGCTCGGGCAGCGGGCCGGGCCGGGACAGGTGGATGAACCGGGTCGCGGCGTCGGACCGGTCGCCCACGTTGCCGGCCAGGGCGCGCAGCCCGTACCTCTCCCCGGCGAACACCGCGCAGATCGCGGCGTCGAAGGGGGCGCCCGGCTCGGCCACGGTGCGCGCGGCGGCGGCCGTGGAGGACACGGTGTGGGTGTCGGCGTCCGGCAGGTGCTGGGCGAGCCAACCGCGGCACTGGGCGAGCGCGTGCGGGTGGGTCGCCACCCGCTTGACGTCCTCCAGGGCCGTGCCCGGGCGCGCGAAGAGCGCGAACTCCACCGGTACGGCGGTCTGCCCGGTGATGAGCAGGGGCTCGCCGTTGATGAGTTCGGCGATCGTGGCGGTGACCCCGCCCTCGACCGAGTTCTCCAGCGGAACGACACCGCCGTCCACCGCCCCCGAGCGGACCGCGTCGAAGACGGAGGCGACACTGTCACACGGGATGCGCGCCTCGTCGGGCGCGTCCGGGCGCAGATCGCGCATGGCGGCTTCGGTGAAGGTGCCCTCGGGGCCGAGGTAGGCGTAACGGTTGGGCATGCTGTTCAGGTTATACGGGTCGGCCGTCGCGGGTGCGGTCGCGCCGGGAACGGGCGGAGGCGGCGTCGCGTCCGACCCGCCCGGCACCGGTCCGCTCGCCGCGCGAGCGCCCACCGGGACCGCCGCCGTCGGCGTCGGCGTCGGCCTTGGCGTCGGCCTTGGCGTCGGCGCCGGCGTCGGCCTTGGCGTCGGCGCCGGCCTTGGCGTCGGCGCCGGCCTCATCAGCGTCGGCCTTGGTATCGCCGTCCGTCTCGGTGCCGTCGGGCTCCGTGCCCGCGTTGGTCTCGTCCCCGTCGCTGGACTCCGCCTCGGCGGCCGCCTCCGTCGACGCCTCGGCGTCCTCCGCGTCCTCGTCGGCGGCCAGGACGGTGACCCGCAGGTCGTCCGGCGCGTCCGCGTCCTTCGCGGCGTCACCGCTCGGCGTCGGCCGCGGCACCGTGACCGGGATCCCCGATCCGACACCGTCGCCCAGGCGTGCGGAGCGGATGACCCGGTACTCCTCGGGGCTGAGCAGGCTCTCGGCGTCGCCGCGGGTG
This sequence comes from Nocardiopsis aegyptia, assembly GCF_013410755.1. Lineage (GTDB taxonomy): Bacteria > Actinomycetota > Actinomycetes > Streptosporangiales > Streptosporangiaceae > Nocardiopsis > Nocardiopsis aegyptia. Next base: position 3,567,841 of record NZ_JACCFS010000001.1, on the reverse strand, counting down.
ATGGCCTTGGCGTAGGTGCGCGACTCGGTCCGCCCGTTGATGGACGTGAGGACCACCCCGTCGCCGTCACTGTTGAGCATCGCCAAGGAGAACGACCGGGCGCCCGACATCTCCTCGAGCGCGTCGTAGTGGAGCACCGCCACGTCCCGGACCGCACGCGGGTCGGTGCCGGCGGCGCCCGCCGCGGCCGCCCGGTCGGCGAGTGCCTGTGATTCGCTGGTGACCGCCCGGGCCCTGGTCAGCGCGTATCCGCCGCAGATGAGCCCGCCCAGGCCCGCGAGCATGCCTATCGAAGCCAGGATCGTAGTGAACACAGCGCGAGCGTAGCGCTACACACCGCACCCATGGGGCTACTCCAGGCGATTCCCAAGGAACATTGGGATGATTTTTCGGGACAGCTCACCCGGAGCGGCGACCGCTCGTCCCCGGGCGCGGTCCCACTGGCGCCGCAGGGTCGGCCGCAGCTCGCGCGCGGCGAGCGCCCTGGCCACGTCCGTGAACTGGTGGGCGCGGTGGAGCTGGGCCCGCAGGTCGGTGCCGGTGGCCCGGTGCTCCAGCGGCACCTCCACCTCGACCACCCGGAAGCCGGCGCGGAGCACGTCGATGGTCAGCCCCGTCTCGACGCCGAAGCCCCGGGCGAGCGGCGTGGCGGCGTCGAAGGCCGCCCGCGTGATGCAGCGCTGCCCGTTCAGCGGCTGTTCGGGCTCCCATCCGGTGGCGCGCAGGACCCCGTTCCGAGCGAGTCGCACCACGAACCCGTGTCCGCCCAGGCGCAGCCGGGTGGCGGGGAAGAGCGCGATCGCCATGTCGGCGTCCCCCCGGCGGACGGGTTCGATCAGCGGAGCCGCTTCGGCCGCGGTTCCGCCGAGGTCGGCGTCGAGGAAGAGCAGGTGGCGCGGTCCGCCCGCGGCGGTGCCGTCGTCGGCCTCGCGCTGTTCGATCCGGCGGACGCCCTCCGCACCGGTCTGCATGGCCGCGCCCTTGCCGCGGTTGCGCCGGTGCTTGAGCACGCGTGCGCCCGCGTCGAGCGCACGCGCGACGGTGGCGTCGGTGGAACCGTCGTCCACCACGATCACGAGGTCCACGCCGGGCAGCCCTCTGGCCTCCTCGACGGTCGGACCGATCCGCGCCGCTTCGTCCTTGGCCGCGATGATCACGGCGATGCCCGTCTGCACCGGTACGTCGGCCTCCCCTTGACCCACGGCCGGTCTACGACGCGTTGCCGGTTCCCGCGGCCACCGGGAGGGCGTCGAGGTCGGCATGGATGACGAACACCTCGTCCAGGCCCGTGACCTCGAGAACCTTCATGACCGCTGGCTTGGGCGCCACGAGTTCGAGGTCGCCGTCCTTGTCACGCGACCGCTTCATCGCGGACAACAGCACACTGATGCCGGTCGAGTCGCAGAACTCCACCCGCGACATGTCGATGACCAGCCGTCGTGCGCCGTCTTCCAAGGCGTCGACGAGCTCGTTGCGCAACTGGGGTGCCGTGTACAGGTCGACCTCACCACCCACGGTGACAACTGCGAGATCGTCCTGAGATCGGCTCGATATGTTCAACTCCACAGTCGTGACTGTAGCGGCCCCGTCACTCCGTGGCCACCTCGTTGGCGGCGTTTCGCGACAACGATCCCCTTCCTCCGCACACACCCCAGCTCAGACCCCAGGCCGTGACACCCAGAGCGTTGCGGGGGATGTCGCCGCCCGGGCTGAAATGCAGCCACAGCCCTACGGATCCCCAGGGGGTCGGAACCGCACGAATGCGTCCTACCTCGACCCCAGGGGGTGAGAGGCAGGCCGTTCAGCTTTGGGGACCGCTGGGGGGTTGGCTCGGGGCGCGCCAGTGTTCTGCAGGAGGAGACGGGGCCGCAGCGAGGAACGAGCAAGGCAAGTCGACGACGAAGAACACTGGCCTCCCAGCGCCCCGCGCCCGAGCTTGCGAGGGCGCCGACGCGTCCTGGAGGGCCTGGAGGTGCACTCCCGAGGAACGAGGGAGTGCACCGGAAGGACCGAAGGGCGCGTCTTCCGGGCGCACGAGCACGGGCCAAAGCTAGAAGGACTGCGCCGCAGGCGTCCGTTGAGGGTGGTGGCGGGCGACGGCGTGGGCACGAGCGGAGGCCCCAGAAAAGCACAGGCGGAGGCCCAAAAAAGCTCAGAGCAGCGCGCCCCACGCCGGGGCGCTCTGCCGCACGCGCAGCCGCAGCTCCACGATGTCGGCGCCCCCGTGGTCGCCGTCCGCCGTCACCTCGGTCCTGATGTCGCGCGCGGTCGCCACGTCGTCGGCGGACAGGTCCAGCACCGCCCACACGGTCGTGGTGGTGGCGTCCATCTCGGTGCCCCAGCGCCCGGACAGCGTCTGCACGATGCCCAGCCCGCGCCCGCCGAGTCCGGAGATGGAGGGGCGGGCCACCCGCGGCATCGTGCTGGAGCCGCCGTCGCGGACCGCGAGCTCGACCCAGCCGCCGCCCGTGGCGCCGCGGTCGATCTCCACTCGCCAGGAGACCCCGACGCAGCCGTCGGGGTCGTCCGGTGTGCACAGGGGGCTCGCATGGCGCAGCGCGTTGCTGACGAGTTCGCTGAGGATGAGGGCGGCGTCGTCGACCCGGCCCTCGCCGATCTCCACGGCGCGCAGGTCGCTGCACAGGCGCTGGCGGGCGCCGGTGACGCTGGCCGAGGTGTAGGGAAGAGTGACGCTCCGCTCGACCTGGTGGCGGCCGTTGACGGCGTCACGTGGTGTGTGGTCTCCAGACACGGCTTTCTTCCCTGCGCGTTTCGGTCCTTCTCGGTCGGTCCGGAACCCGCCCGAAGTGTGCCAGCGAATTCCACCAGGGGTGGAAATGCCCCGATCACCTCGGGGGGAAACCCACCAGGAGATGAATCACGGCCGATGACCGGCGCCCCGAGGCACGGATCGCTGGCGTGGCAAGGCTTCTGCGGCTTTTGTGGAGTTTGATGTTTCTTGGGGCGGAGGTTGCCCCTGCGACACCCGAGCGGGTGGCACGGGTGGTAACGGCACCTCCCCGGGCGACGACCGCCCCCCGCGCTCGCGCGTCCGGCCCCGGACCGACGCGTGGCCCGGCGCCCGCACCCCTGCGGCCGCCTCCGCGGCGTCCGGGGACTCGTCGCCGTGCCGGGGCAGGGTCAGGCGCATCCGCGTCCCCCGCTCCCGCCGGTGCGCGGTGACCTCGCCGCCCTGTTCCCGCGCGAGCTGGCGGACGATGTACAGCCCCAGGCCGAGACCGCCGAAGCCGCGCCGGTCCCCGCGCACCCCGGACTGTACGAAGCGGTCGAAGATGCGGTCCTCATCCCCGGGGACCACGCCCAGCCCCTCGTCGTCCACGAGCACCGTCACGTGCTCGCCCTCCGCCCGGGCACTCACGCGCACGGTGCCGCCCTCGGGCGAGAACTTGATGGCGTTGTCCAGCAACTGGTCCATGATGATGCCCGTGGCCAGGGGGTCCCCGACCGTCCGCGCGAGCTCGCCCTCGGCCTCCAGGGTCATGTCGTGCCGCTCCGAGAGCGGTTTGAAGGCGGTGACCGACCGGCGCAGGAGTTCCCGCAGGTCGAAGCGGACGCGCTTGACGTCGAGCTCCCCGCGCGCCACGTCCGACCCCAGCCGGAGCCGGTCCACGAGAGCGGAGAGCGTGGCCGACCGCTCGGCGATGGTGCCGACCGCCTCGCGCTGGGCCTGCGCGGAGAGCCGGTCCCACTTGCGCATCAGGGTGGTCGCGTACCCCTGGATGACCGTGATGGGGGTGCGCAGCTCGTGTCCCGTGGTGGCCAGGAAGAACTCCTGCTCGGTCTCCAGCGCCTTCTGCGCCGTGATGTCGCGGAAGTCCACCACCCACTCGTGCGTGCGCGGGATCCGCGCCATGAGGATCTCCAGCCAGCGCCCGTCCTTGAGCTGGTGCTTGATCGGCTCACCGTGCGACGCGGGCAGGGGGAACGGAGGATGGCGGCCCTCGACCGCCTCCACGGGGTAGCCGGTGAGCTCCACGGCGGAGCGGTTCCACTTGCGGATACGCCCGCCGAAGTCGAGCACGGCGATCCCGTCGGCGCTGGAGTCCGACACCGCCTGTTCGTGGACCCGCTGGAGGTTGAGCTCCTCGTAGGCCATCGCGTTGCCGATCGCGACGCCGGCGTGCGCCGCCAGCAGTTCGAGCAGCTCCAGCTCGACGTGTCCGACCCTGCGCTGGCTGTAGAGCGCGTACAGCGCGCCGTAGGGGCGTCCGTGCACGTTGGACACGCACAGGGCGATGGTGTGCAGCCCCGGCAGGTCCGCCCAGACCAGGTCGTCCAGCGTCCGGGTGTCGTCGTTGGCCAGCAGGACCGACTTGCCGCTGCGCAGCAGCTCACCGAACAGGCTGGTCTCCAGGGGAGCGCTGTACCCGTGGAGGTCGTCGGACAGGTCGGTGAGGCTGACCAGCTCGACCCGGTCCTCGTTGAGCAGCACGAACCCGCCGGCGTCGGCCCCGGTCAGTTCCGTGAGACTGCCGGAGATCCGGTCCAGGACCGACTTCAGGCTGAGGTCGGCGTTGATGTCGGCCACCACGTCGGTGAGGCGGCGCACCAGCCGGGCCCGTTCCATGGCCGCCGACTGGACCTGCACCTCGTTCCACGGGGAGAGCGTCTGCACCCAGCCGATGTGCCCGCCGTCGCCGTCGCGGGCACAGCTGGTGTTGATGCGGACGTCGATGACAGCGCTGTCCTTACGCACGCGCCGCGTGAACACGGCCAGCGGGCTTCCGGCGCGCACCTGTTCGAGCACCGCGCCGTGCTCGGCCGTCAGCTCGGCCGGGACGATCGGCAGTTCCCGTCCGAGCACCTCGTCCTCGCGCCAGCCGAACATGCGCTCGGCCGCCGGATTCCAGACGGTGACTCGGCGCTCGCTGTCGATGCCGACCACGGCGTCCGCTGATGAGGCCAGCACGGCATCGGCGCTGAGGGGCGCGCGCTCGGAACTCACGTCGTCATAGTGCCACCCGGGAGCGCCTCAGTGGCAGGGCTTTGCGCAATCCGATCGAATTCCTCGCGGATCGGTGCTCACACCACGCGCGGTTCGGCGTCGGCCTCGGCCGCCATCTCGCGTCCGGCGCGCTCCCAGGCCGCCATGCCGCCCGCGACGTTGACCGAGTCCCAACCCGCCTGGTTCAGTGCCATGACCGCCTGCGCCGACCGGCCGCCGACCCGGCACACCACGTACACCTTCCGGTCCTTGGGCACCTCGTCGGCCCGCCCGCCGAGCTCACCGAGCGGGATGTGCACCGCGTCGGGCGCGTGACCGGCCCGCCACTCGTCGTCCTCGCGCACATCGAGCAGGTACCCGTCCTCGGGCACCTCCGTGACGCCCGTCTCCGGGACTCCCCCACCGAACATTTCGCCCCCTGGTCGTCATTTCGTCGAGATGGATGGAACCACGCATGGACGGGGTTCGTCCAAACTGTATGGCTCAGCTCACCATCGCCACGGCCCTGCCGGCCCGCCTCGCCGCACTCGCAGCCCTTGGCCTGCTTATCACGGCCTGCGGCAACGAGCCAGACGAGGTGGGCACGGCCGCTCCCGAGGCAGAACAGGAATCCGCCTCTCCCTCCGCCCCGGACGAGGACGACCAGGAGGCGTCCCCCGAACCGGACGACGACACCCAGGCCCCCGACGACACCGAAGCGACCCCTCCCGCGGCCGACACCGCCCTCACGATCGAACGCACCCTCGGCGACGACGAGGCCCTCACCCCGGAGGCCGGTTACGAGGAGGGCGTGTGGACGCTCACCTGCGGCCCCGTCGGCGGCGACCACCCCGAGGCCGAAGCGGCCTGTGACGAGATCGCCGAGGTCGGCACCGAGCCGTTCCTCATGGACACCAGCGACATGATGTGCACGATGCAGATGGGCGGCCCCGAGGTCGTCCACGTCACCGGCCACATCGGCGACACAGAGATCGACACCGAGTTCAACAAGGTCGGCGGTTGCGAGATCGACCGCTTCGAGACGGTCGAGACCGTCATCACGTTCTGACCCCGGCCGGGAGGGGCCCGTCCGCCCGGACCGGCCCCTCCCGGCACCGGCGTGGGCGGTTCAGGACGTGTAGGGCGTGTCCCAGAAGGCCACCTCGTGGCGCATGCCCTCCAGGAAGAAGCGCTCGGCCCGCTCCGGGTCCGGCTCGGCCTCCTCCAGCCGGCGCCCGTAGTGCTCGGTCAGCCGGGTGAACTCCGGGTCGGCGTAGGTGTCCACCCAGCGCGCGTAGCGCGGATCCGCCGGGCGCGACTTCGCCAGTTCGAGCCCGAGCGTGTTGTAGCCCCACATGCAGGGGTACACGGCCGCGAGCCCGTCGCGGTAGTCGGCGGCGGCCTCCAGCAGCCACGCGGTGTAGGCCGCGCACGCCGGACCCTTCTCCTTCGTGGTCAGGTCGGCGCCGAACTCCCCGGAGAGCGAGCGGTGCAGCTCCAACTCCTCGTTCAGCGTGCTGTGCGCGATCCCGACGAGGTCGGCCAGGTGGTCGTCGGGCGCCTGCCAGGCCAGGCGGGAGAACGCCCGCGCGTAGTCGAGCAGGTAGAGGTGGTCCTGCTCCAGCCAGTAGCGGAAGGCGCGCTCGTCGAGGTCGCCCCGGGCGATGCCGGCGACGGTCGGGTGGGCCAGCTGCTCGGCGACCAGGGGCCGCCCGATCTCATGGAGTCGTTCGATGGTGCTCACGAGCGAAGTGTGCCATCCGCCCGGATCCGTGCCCAGGGCCGGGCCGGTCGGCTCCCCGGCCGTGCCGGTCCGCCGCCACGCGCGGGGGAAGAGGACACGTGACCGGTTGCGGCCCCGCTCCGACCGACCGGAACGCCCGGGATCCGGGGTGTCCGGAACCCGGAGGCCCCGGACAAGCGAAAACCCGGTGACGATCGCTTCACGATCATCACCGGGTATCTTGGTGGGCGAAGCCCCTATCGGGGGTCCGGGGGCTGCCCCCGGGAGAAACGACGGAACGACCCCGTGAGCGCGTTGACGCGCGAACAGGGTCGTCCCGGGAGAGAAGTGGGCGAGGAGGGATTTGAACCCTCACATCCTTTCGGACACACGGACCTGAACCGTGCGCGTCTACCGTTCCGCCACCCGCCCGGGTGAACTCAATTCACTTGTATTGCCAGGTGATCCGCCCTCGTGTGGGCCGTTCGCCTGGCGACATGGATAAGGCTAGCACGGTCTGAACGCGGCTCGCACACTCGTTTCGGCCCACCTCGAACCGGGCTCTGCGGGGCCCCTCGCGGGGGTGCAGCGGGGGTGCACCTGAAACCAGGGGCACCCCGACCCGGTTACGATCGTCTACACATATGGAGTGGAGTACAAGGGAGGTACCTCGTGGGAGTGCTCCAACGCTTCGAGCGCAGGCTTGAGGGCATGATCGAAGGCACCTTCGCGATGGCCTTCAAGTCCGAGCTCCAACCGGTCGAGGTGGCGAGCGCCGTCCAGCGTGAGATGGACGAACGAGCCGCGATCGTCGCGCAGGGACGCACGCTGGTCCCCAACGACTTCATCGTGGAACTCGCGGCCAGCGACAAAGAGCGGCTGGAGGTCTACGCCGACAGCCTCGGCCAGGAGCTGTCCAAGCTCGCACGCGACTACGCGACCGAACAGGGATACTCCTTCGTCGGTCCGGTCCGCGTGCACTTCAGGTCGGACGAAGGCCTCAAGACCGGACGCTTCCGCATCCGGTCCGGCGTCGTGCGCGGCACCATGGTCGGCAAGGACGGTGAGGTGCGCCAGCCCGTCGGCGACCCCGGCGCCTCCGGCGGACCCCGCCAGACCGGCCGGCCCCGACTGCTCATCTCCCCCGGCGGCGCCACCGCGGAGGGCAGCATCGCCAGTCACGGCATGCAGCAGTCCTTCGAGCTGACCACACCGGTCACCCTCCTGGGCCGCGGCACCGACTGCGACCTGCGACTGGTCGACAACGGCGTCTCCCGGCACCACGTGGAGATCCGACTGGACGGGGACGAGGCGATCCTCGTGGACAAGGGGTCCACGAACGGCACCTTCGTCAACGGGCAGCAGGTCAGGCAGGCACGGCTCGTCGACGGCACCAGGATCAGCCTCGGCCGCACGACCATGACGTTCCGCCGCGACTAGTGCACGCCCGGCATGTTTCGCCGATCAGGGCCGACAGGACCGCAACCAACGCCGTCTTGTCGGCGTCTGAACGGTCGATAGTTCCGAGACGGGTGGAATAGGAGCCTGCTGTCGGATATCCGGTCGGGACGGTAGTCTCCGCGAAGACCTGACCGATCTGGCACGAGGACCGCGACCCTGGGGGGCGCGGTCCAGCAGACTCGACGACTCACCGACCGAAGGTGGGGCAGACATGGTGGCGGCAGCGACCGCCACCCCGGCCGAAGCACGACAGGGGCTGAAGAGCAGTTCGATGTCCAACTTGACCCTCATACTGATCAAGATCGCGTACCTCGCGGTGCTTTGGCTGTTCGTCCTCATGGCGGTCGGCGTTATCAGCACGGACCTCTTCGGCGCCAGGAAGAAGGCCAAGAAGAAGAAGCCCCGCCCGCGGGCGCGCACCGCCCCGCCCAGCAGGGCCGCCACTTCCGAGCCGCCCAGGCCGCGACCGCAGCGCCAGCGACGCAACGAGCCGTCCGTCCTGGCGGTCACCCAGGGACCGCTCACCGGGACCACGGTCGACCTCGCCTCCCAACCCATCCTCATCGGACGCGCGCCCGACTCCACCCTGGTCATCACGGACGACTACGCGTCGGGCCGCCACGCGCGCGTCTACGCCGACAACGGCCGCTGGTTCGTGGAGGACCTCAACTCGACGAACGGCACCTACCTCGGCCAGCAGAAGCTGAACCGCCCCCAGCCCATCACGGTGGGTCAGCCCATCCGTATCGGCAAAACCGTCCTGGAACTGCGCAAATGACAATCGCTCTCCGATACGCGGCGTACTCCGACGTAGGATGCCTCCGCGAAGGCAACGAAGACTCCGGCTACGCCGGCCAGCACCTCCTCGCGGTGGCCGACGGCATGGGCGGTTACGCCGGCGGCGAGGTGGCCAGCTCCATCGCGATCTCCTCGATCCGCCGCCTCGACGCCGAGGACCACCAGCCCGACGAGATGGCTGAGCACCTCCAGCGCGCCGTCGAGCAGGCCAACGCCTCGCTCTCCCGGCGGATCATGGAGGAGCCCCAGCTCGAGAACATGGGCACCACCCTCACCGCCATGCTCTGGTCCGGCGCCAGGGTCGCCCTGATCCACATCGGCGACTCACGCGCCTACCTCATGCGCGGGCCGCGCTTCGAGCAGATCACGCACGACCACACCCTGGTGCAGACCCTCGTCGACGAAGGCAAGATCACCGAGGAAGAGGTCGCCACCCACCCCCAGCGCTCGCTCATCCTGCGCGCGCTGGACGGCAAGAGCCCGGTCGACCCCGACATCTCCATCAGCGAGGCCAAGGTCGGCGACCGCTACATGCTCTGCTCGGACGGCCTGTCCGGCGTGGTCAGCAAGAAGACCATCCACGAGACCCTGGCGACCGAGACCGATCCGCGGGCCGCGGCCAAGAAGCTCATCGACCTGGCCAACCGCGGCGGCGGACCGGACAACATCACCGCGGTCGTCGCCGACGTGATCGAGACCGACACCGACCGCGAGGGCCCCACGGCCGCCGCACAGGTGGTGGGCGCCGCCGACCAGCGCGCCGCCACCGTCGAGCCGGAACCGGACACGCCCGCCAGACGCGCCCAGGAGCTGCGCGTGGGCGGTGACACCGCCGAGATGGACCCGGTCCGCGACGACGTCCCCGAACCGGGCTACGCCGGCGCGCCCTACGACGCCCAGTACGACCAGTCCTACGACGACTACGAGCCCGCCCCCACCCCCCGGCGGCGGCCCGAGCCCGAGCCGGAGTACCGCCAGCGCCGCTGGTGGCCGATCGTGCTGGTCTTCGTCGTCATCGTCGGCGCCGTGGCCGCGGGCGGCTACTACTTCGGTCGCCAGTACGTGGAGAGCCAGTACTACATCGGGCCGTCCCGCGACGGAGAGACCGTGAGCGTCTACCAGGGCATCAACACCGACATCGCCGGGATCGACCTGTCGGAGCAGGTCGAGGACACGGGCATCAGGCTCGACGACCTGCCCGAGGCCGACCGCCAGTCGGTGGAGAACACGCTTCCGGCCGACGACCTCCAGAGCGCCCAGGACGTCGTCGCGGACATGGGCGAGCGCGCCGGCCAGTCCGACACCGGATCGCCCGCGACCGAGTCGGAGTGAACCGATGACCACGACCACCCCTGAGGCGCCCACCGCGCTACCGCCGATCAAACGGCGCAACGCCGAACTCGCCCTCGTCGCGGTCGCCGTCGCCATCACGATGGCCGGCATTGCCATCGCCGGCCTGAACCTGAACGGCCGCGTCCCCGCCGCCATGTGGACCGTCGGCATGACGTTCGGCGCGCTGTCCCTCGCGGCACACGTCGCCATGCGCTTCTTCGCACCCTACGCGGACCCGCTGATCCTCCCCTGCACCCTGTTCCTGAACGGGATCGGGGTCGCGATGATCTGGCGCCTGGACGCCATCGGAGCCGAGGACATCGAGCGCGCGGGCGCGGGCATGCAGGTGGTCTGGTCCGCTGTCGGCCTGGTCCTCTGCTTCCTCATCATCATCTTCCTGAAGGACCCCCGGGTCCTCCAGCGATACACCTACATCACCGGCCTCGTCGCCATCGTCCTGCTCATGCTCCCGGCCATCCCCGGCCTGGGGCGCGAGGTCTACGGCGCGCGGCTGTGGATCGGCATCGGACCGTTCACGCTCCAGCCGTCCGAGTTCGCCAAGATCGCGCTGGTCATCTTCCTGGCGTCCTACCTGATGAACAAGCGCCAGGTGCTGTCGATCGTCGGCAAGCCGATCAAGATCGGCCGCTTCAAGCTGATGGACCTGCCGCGGGCCCGCGACCTCGCACCGATCCTCGTCGGCTGGATCGCCGCCATCGGCATGCTGGTGCTCCTGCGCGACCTGGGCACCTCGCTCCTGCTCTTCGGTACCTTCCTGGCCATGCTGTACGTGGCCACCCAGCGCTCGTCGTGGGTGGTCATCGGGCTCGGCCTGTTCCTGGCCGGAGCGACCGTCGCCTACTTCCTCTTCTGGCACGTGCGCGCCCGCGTCAACATCTGGCAGAACGCGTTCGACCAGGAGGTCTACTACGAGGTCGGCGGTAGCCAGCAGCTGGTCCAGGGCCTGATCGGCATGGGCTACGGCGGGGTGTTCGGTACCGGTCTCGGCGGCGGCCAGGCGCACAACATCTTCGCCGCCGACAGCGACTTCATCCTCTCCTCCCTCGGTGAGGAGCTGGGACTGACCGGTCTGCTGACCGTGCTGATGGTCCTGTTCCTCCTCGTGGAGCGGGGCATGCGCGTCGCCCTCGCGGCGACCGGCCCCTTCAACAAGCTGTTGACCAGCGGTATCGCCTTCGTCCTCGCCTACCAGGTCTTCATCGTCCTGGGCGGGCTGACGAGGGTCATCCCCCTGACCGGCTCCACCACTCCGTTCATGGCAGCCGGCGGTTCGGCGCTGATGGCGAGCTGGATCATGATGGGCGTCCTGCTGCGCATCAGTGACAACGCCCGGCGCCCCGCACCGCAAGCAATCCAGGACGAGGGCGCGACACAGGTGATCCGACGATGAACACACCGATCCGCCGCCTGAGCGTCTTCACCATGGCGCTGTTCGGCGTGCTCATGCTGAACCTGACCTGGATCCAGGGGTTCCAGGCCCAGTCCCTGATCGAGGACCCCCTCAACAGCCGCCTGTACAGCGAGCGGCTGAGCGAGGCCCGGGGTCCGATCATCGTCGGGGACGAGAACGTCGCCTACTCGGAGAACATCGCCGAGGAGGACAGCTCGCCCGAGTACCAGCGCGTCTACGAGGGCGGGGGCGTGTACACGCCGGTCGTCGGCTCGTTCCGCAGCTACGGCGCGTCCGGCATCGAGGCGACCGAGAACTCGCTGCTCGACGGTTCGGACGACCGCCTGGCCGTCCGCAACTTCCGCGACATCATCACCGGTCGCGAGCCCGAGGGGGCGCGCGTGCAGCTCACGCTCGACCCCGCGGTGCAGGAGGCGGGCTACCAGGGGTTCGTCGACCTCGGCATGAACGGGGCCGCGGTCGCCATCCAGCCCGACACCGGCGCCATCCTCGGCGCGGTCTCCTACCCCTCCTACGACGCCAACGACGTCGTGAGCATCACCGACCAGCAGGCCGCCATCGACAACTACACGGCGATGGAGGCGGACGAGGACAAGCCGCTGCTCAACCGCGCCCTCAACGAGCGCTACGCACCGGGCTCCACCTTCAAGGTCGTGACCGCGGCGGCCGCCATCGAGAAGCTGGGCAAGACGGGCGAGTCCACCATCGACGCCCCCGACGTCCGCGAGTTCCCGTCCGGCCCGGTGCTGCCCAACGCCACGTCCGGCGGCACCTGCAACGGCGGAGAGCCCGACTCGCTGGCGCACTCGATCCAGATCTCGTGCAACACGTCCATGGCCAACTGGGCGATCGAGATGGGCGGCGAGGCGCTGTCCGACCAGGCCACCGCCTTCGGGTTCAACCCCGAGGAGGGTGAGGAGCTCCGGGTCCCGATGTCGGTGACACCGAGCTACGCCCCGGTCGAGACGGACGAGAGCATCCTCGGCCGCGCCGGCATCGGCCAGTCCAACGTGGAGGCCACACCGCTGCAGATGGCGATGGTCGCGTCGGGCATCGCCAACGACGGCGAGGTCATGCACCCCTACCTCGTGGACTCCGTTCTCGACTCCGACATGTCCGTGGTCACGCAGGCCAGCCCGGAGACCTACAGCCAGGCCGTCGAGCCCAGCACGGCGGACATGCTCACGGACATGATGGTCCTGGTCACCACCCCGCCCGAGGGGTCGGGCCTCAACGGCGCGATCCCGGGCATGGACGTGGCCGGCAAGACCGGTACCGCCGAGAACGGCACCGACCGGACCCACAACTGGTTCATCGGCTTCGCACCCGCCGACGATCCGCAGATCGCCGTGGCGGTCGTGATCGAGTTCGGCGGCGGCAGCGGTGGCTCGCTGGCAGCGCCGATCGCGCGTCAGATGATGGAGGCAGTGGTTCTGTAGTGAGCGCCGACGAACCGACTCCCCGGAACGGTCCCGATGAACTCGTTGGGACCGTTCTGAGCGATCGCTACCGCCTGGAGGAGCAGATCGGCTCCGGCGGCATGGGTACGGTGTGGAAGGCCACCGACACCCTGCTGAACCGCCCCGTGGCGGTCAAGCTGCTGCACCTGTCCCAGATGGCCGAACCGACGGCGCGGCAGCGGTTCCGCACCGAGGGTCGGATCACGGCGGGGCTCTCCCACCCGGGGATCGCCCAGGTCTACGACTACGGCGAGGAGGACGGCCGGGCGTTCCTGATCATGGAACTGGTCGTCGGCGAACCGCTCTCACAGGTCCTGCGCGAGCACGGCCGGCTGACCCCCGACCAGACCCTGGACTTCCTGTGCCAGGCCGCCCAGGCGCTCGCGGCCGCGCACGCCCGCGGTGTGGTGCACCGCGACATCAAGCCCGGCAACCTCCTGGTGACGGGCGACGGCCAGCTCAAGCTGACCGACTTCGGTATCGCGCGGGGCGACATGTCGGTCACGCTCACCCAGACCGGCATGGTCATGGGGACCGCGCAGTACATCTCGCCCGAACAGGCGCTCGGCCGGCCCGCGAGCAGCGCCTCGGACCTGTACGCGCTCGGCGTGGTGGCCTACGAGTGTCTGGCCGGCACCCCGCCGTTCACCGGGGACAGCCCCGTGGCGCTGGCCCTCGCGCACACCCGCGACGAACCGCCGGAGCTGCCCGAGCACGTGCCGCTGGAGGTCGACGACCTGGTGGCCGCCCTCCTGGTCAAGGACCCGGAGGAACGCCCCTCGTCCGCCAGCGAGGTCGCGCACATGGCCGCCGTGATCCGTTCCGACGCCGGGACGGGACCGCCGACGCCGTCCGCGGGATTCTCCCCCGTGGCGCCGACCGCCCTGGTGGGCGCGGTGTCCGGTCCCCCCAGTGGACCCTCGCCGCGTCGAACCGCCGGACAGCCGGCCGTATCCGCTGGCCAGGTCGACGACTCCGCTAGGCTGGGCCCGGCATCCGGTCGGCGCGTCCGGCTTCCCGTCATCGTCGCCGCGGTGGCCGCGACGATCCTCATCGCCGGTGCCGCGCTCGCGGGTTTCCTGTGGCGCGGCCAGGACCCGGACACCGAGACGGCGCGGGACACCGTCGACACACCCGCGACGGTGGAGTCGACACCGTCGGACACCCCCAGCGAGGAGGTGGAGGAGACGGACGAGGGCCAGGTGGAGCCCGAGTACGACCACACCCCCGACTGGAACGACGAACCGGCGCAGACCGAGACGCCCGAGTCGCCGGAGCCCAGCGAACCGGCGGAGGAGCCCTCCGACTCCGAGGGCGACGACGGTACGGGCGACGAGGATCCCGGCGACGGCACGACCTCCCCGCCACCGACCGGGGGCGGTGACGGTGGTGGCGACGACGGCGGAGAGACGCCTCCCGACACGGGCGGCGGCGGCACCGGGGGAGAAGAGACCGAACAGTGACGAGGCCGTGAGCGAGCGCCGCTCCAGGTAGGGGGTCGCCCGCGAGCGGCCCCCGGAAGACACGAGGATCAGTACACGACATGTCCCAGCCCCGGCTCCTTGGCGGCCGCTACGAACTCGACACGGTGATCGGGCGCGGCGGCATGGCTGAGGTTTTCCGCGCCCGCGACCTGCGACTCGACCGTCTCGTCGCGGTCAAAACCCTCAGGCACGACCTGGCCAGGGACCACGTGTTCCAGGCCCGGTTCCGCAGGGAGGCCCAGTCGGCGGCGTCCCTGAACCACCCCGCGATCATCGCCGTCTACGACACCGGCGAGGACATGGTCGACGGGGTGTCCATCCCGTACATCGTCATGGAGTACGTGGAGGGCAGGACGCTCAAGGAGCTCCTGGACGACGACCGCCGCCTGGTGCCCGAGCGCTCGGCGGAGCTGGTCGACGGCATCCTCAACGCGCTGGAGTACAGCCACGACAACGGGATCGTCCACCGGGACATCAAGCCCGCGAACGTGATGCTGACCCGCAACGCCGAAGTGAAGGTGATGGACTTCGGCATCGCCCGGTCCATGGGCGACGACCAGGCGACGATGACGCAGGCCTCGCAGGTCATCGGTACGGCGCAGTACCTGTCGCCCGAGCAGGCGCGCGGCGAGCGGGTGGACCCACGCAGCGACATCTACTCCACCGGTTGTGTGCTCTACGAGCTGCTGACCAGCCAGCCGCCCTTCACGGGCGACTCCCCTGTCTCGATCGCCTACCAGCACGTGCGGGAGGAGCCGGTTCCGCCCACCGAGGTGGACCCGCAGGTCCCCGACTGGCTGGAGGACATCACGCTGCGGGCCCTGACCAAGGACCGCGAGGAGCGCTACCAGAACGCCGCGGAGATGCGCGCCGACATCCAGCGCGGCCTGGCCGGGATGCCCACGCAGGCGGGCACCATGGCGATGGCCGGGGCGGGCGCGACGACCACGCTGCCGCCCGCGGACGGCTATGACGACTACGACGACGGTTACGACGACTACGACGACGACCGCAGGAAGGGCGGGGCCGGCAAGGCCGCGCTGTGGATCCTGCTCGCCGTCGGTGTGATCGCGTCGCTGGGCCTGGCCTACTTCCTGATCAGCCAGGGGACGGCCGAGGAGCCGGACCTGCAGGCGGTGCCCGACGTCACCGGCAGCGCCCAGGAGGAGGCCCAGGCCACCCTGGAGGAGGCGGGCTTCACCAGCGTCACCCCGCAGAACCGCGAGAGCGATGAGGAGCCGGGCACGGTCGTGGAGACGGACCCGTCCTCGGGCACCGAGGTGGCGCTGGACGAGGAGATCATCCTGTTCGTGTCCACCGGACCGGGGGCGATCGAGATCCCCGACGTGGCCGGGCAGAGCCAGGCCGAGGCGATCGCGACGCTCAACGACGAGGGCTTCCCGAACGTCACCCCGGAGGAACGGCCCAGCAACGACGTCGCCCAGGGCTCCGCGATCGGCACCGACCCTGGCGCCGGCACCTCGGCGGCCCCGGACGACGAGATCATCCTGCACGTCTCCTCCGGCCCGGAACAGGTGCAGATCCCCGACCTGCTCGGTATGACGCGGGAGGACGCCGAGGCGGCCCTGTCCCAGGAGGGTCTGACCGCCTCCTTCCGTGAGCAGGAGGACCCGAGCGCGGCGGTGGGGACCGTCATCGCGCAGGCGCCCGAGGCCGGTCGGACGGTCAACGCCGGGAACACCGTGACCGTCACGATCGCCACGGAGCCGACCCAGCCGGAGCAGCCCACCCAGCCGGAGGATCCGACCCAGCCCGAGGACCCGACCGACGGTGAGACGCCGCCGGGCGAGGACGAGGACGACGGAGGGCTCTTCCCGCCGGGCGATTGACCAGGCGGCGACGACACCGAACGGGCCGCTCTCCCTCCGGGGAGGGCGGCCCGCGGCGTCCCACCGGTGACGGGTGCGTCCCCCGGGGCGTAGACTGTGGAATCGTTCCGTACCGCCCCACCTCTCTGGAGCAGCGACCGTGCCCAAGTCCCGCAACGATCGCAAGAAGAAGGCTGTTTACACGCCGCCTCCTTCCAAAGAGAAGCCCCAGGTCAGTCCGCGTTGGCTCGTGCCGACGATGCTGGGTTTCTTCGTCCTGGGCATCCTCTGGATCGCGGTCTACTACATCGCGGGGCAGCACGTCCCGTACATGCAGGACTGGCACAACTGGAACCTGCTGATCGGCTTCAGCGGGATCATCGTCGCCGTCGTCCTCTCCACCCGCTGGCATTAGGGCGCCGCTCCAGGACACCCGCCCCGGTTCCTGAGCCGCACACCGCCCGGGACGGCCGCTGGACGGCCTCCCCACGCGGTCCGTCCGCCCTCGCGCGGACGGCTCTTCCCGGCGCGCCCGAAACCGGCCCCGGACACCGCTGCCGGCCCACGGTCGCCGCGGTGATCCGCTCCCTCCACCGGCCTCCCCAAGCGGGTGGCCCCGGCCCGTCACCATGTCCCGTGGCCCGCGTGGCGAGTGGTTCTCCCGCGGCCCAGGGCCGCCGGTCGCCATGTCGACATGTCGGCGCCCATGTCCGCGTTGCTGCGGGGGCGCGGTGCCCGACGCAGGCGCTCGGTACGGGGGCGTGGGCACACGGCGCCGTGCAGGGCACATGGACGACGACGGGCCCGGTCCCGGCCTCGGGGGAGATCCCCCTCGACCGGGTCCGGGCCCGTCCTGTGTCGGCGGAACCGCGTCAGGCGAAGGCAAGACCCGGCGCAACGAGGAACACCAGGGCCAGGACCAGGACGGCGTAGGCCGCCACCAGGAGTGCGTGCACCAGGGTGCGGCGCGTCGCCCGGGCGGCGGAGCCCGCCGCGTAGGCGAAGACCGCGCCGAGGAGCAGTCCGGCGATGAGGCCGCCGATGTGCGCGGTCCAGGAGATCCGCGGGATCAGGAAGGTCAGCACGAGGTTGACCGCCAGCAGGATCCCGACCGCCCGCAGGTCGAGGCTGAGTCGGCGGCCGAGGACGAACACCGCCCCGAAGAGGGCGAAGACCGCTCCGGACGCGCCGATCGACACCTGGTTGAGCGGCACGGACAGCTGTGCGACCACCGGTTCGGGCAGGCCGCCCAGTGGCGACAGCTCCAGCCCGTACGAGGCGACGACCAGTGTCAGCGCCGATCCGGACAGGGCACCGAGGACCCACAGCGCCAGGAAGCGCCCGTGGCCCAGCCACCGCTCCAACTGTGTGCCGAGCAGGTAGGTCGCGTATCCGTTGAACAGCAGGTGGAAGATCCCGCCGTGCAGGAACGCGGCGGTGACCAGCCGGTACCACTCACCGCCCAGCACGCCGATGTTCTGGCCGGCGGCCGGGTCGTAGGCGTACCCGAGCATGCCGAACAGGCGTACCAGCGGTGACGCCGCGGCCGACCCCACAGGATCCGCCGTCCCCATCTGGACCAGGTATCCCACCGCCATCAGCGCCAGGACGGTCCACGTCACGTACGGCCGAGTGACCGTCCGGCCCCCGAAGGTGGTCCGGGCGGTCCTCGTTCCGCGTCTCCCCTCCGCGACGCAGGACGGGCACTGGAATCCCACGGCCGCCTCGACCATGCAGTCCGGGCAGATCGGCCGCCCGCACCTGGTGCAGCTCACTCCGGTCTCCCGGTCGGAGTGGCGGTAGCAGGTCCGCGGAGCCGTCGGCCCCGGCTCGGGCGTGGCCCCGGACGGTGGTGGGGGTGCGGTCATGGGTGGGTTCCGCCTCCTGGTGCTCGGTCCGACGATGCCCTAGCGGGCGATCTCGATGCTGTTGATCACCACGTCCTCGCGGGGACGGTCCTGGGCGTCGGTCGGGGTCGTCGCGATCTCGCCCACGACGTCCTGGCCCTCGACGACCTCGCCGAAGATCGTGTGGCGGCCGTCGAGCCAGTAGGGCTTGTCGACGGTGATGAAGAACTGCGACCCGTTGGTGCCCGGGCCCGCGTTGGCCATGGCCAGCAGGAACGGACGGTCGAAGCGCAGCTTCGGGTGGATCTCGTCACCGAAGGTGTAGCCGGGGCCGCCACGGCCGGTGCCGAGCGGGTCGCCGCCCTGGATCATGAAGCCGTCGATCACGCGGTGGAAGATCGTGCCCTCGTACAGGCTGTTGTTGGACGGCTTGCCCGTGGTGGGGTCCATCCACTGCTTCGACCCGTCCGCCAGCCCGATGAAGTTGGCGACCGTCTCGGGCGCCTCCTCCTCGAACAGCTTGACGACGATGGTTCCCTTGTTGGTGTTCAGCCGCGCGGTGGGCTGACCCTTGGAGTCGGACACCAATGTGCCTTTCGATCGACTTCGGTTACGTGATCACGTTACCCGTCTGGCCACCGCGGTTCGCCGGAACGGGGCGGGTTGTGGACGATACGGCCCACCCCGGGACGGGCGGCGCGACCTCCGGGTCCGCGTCGCGTCAAGGGACCACTGGGGCGCGTGGGTCCCATGGCACGTACGAGGACACATCGAAAGGACCACAGCCGGTGTCGAAGCTCCAAACCCCGCCGGAGAGGACGTAAGTTGAGATAACACCCGGATAACGGGGTAAGGACGACTCCAGGCCACCGTGTGGCCAGGTCGGCCACCGGGTGGCGAACGCAGGATCCAGTGAACGATCGAAGGAGCTGACGACGTGCCTATCACTGCCAAGCGTCGCAAGGCACGCAAGGAGGCGGAGGCGACTCTCGCCCGCCTGCAGGACCTGGCCAAGGAACAGGCCGAGCGGTTCGGCCCCTACGCCGACCAGGCACGGGACCAGGCCGCCCTCAAGCTCCTGCAGGCGCGCGGCTGGACCGCGCCCCGACTGGAGACCGCCGCGCAGCGCGTGGAGGACACCTTCGCGCCCCGCGTGTCCGGGCTGCTCAGCTCGGCCGCCCAGCGCGTCGACCCCGCGCCCGCCCGGCGCGGCCTGCGCAGGCTGCGCGGGAACCGGCGCGTCCCCCGGGGCGTGCTCATCGGGGGTGCCGCTCTGGTCGGCGGGGTGATCGTGTACTCGCTCATCCGGCTGCGCCAGGCCTCCCAGGACGCCGAGTGGGAGGAGCACCTGGACCAGGCCCGCGAGCAGGTGCGCGAGACCCGGGAGAACCTCGAGGAGTCGGCCTCCGAGGCCGCCGACAAGGCCGCTGAGGCCGGTAAGGCGACCAAGGACAAGGCCAAGGAGAAGGTGCGCACCGCGGTGGGTGAGGACCGCGCCCAGAAGAACGGGCGTGCCGACCGCTGACGCGGACACGGGAACGGCCCGGGACCGAACGGCACGATCGCCGATGGTCCCGGGCCGTTCCGTCGTCGGCCCCGGCCGTCAGTCGTCCTTGATCACCCGGAAGGGCATGGGGTAGCGCCAGTTGCGCCCGAGCAGGCTCGCGACCGTGGCGACCGCGGGCAGCACCATCCATCCCACGAGGATGCAGATGAGGATGGCGACCGGCAGCACCAGCCACGCGAGCAGCACGCTCGCGATCCCGCCGATGATGCAGAAGAGCTGGAAGTTCAGTGACTCCAGGGCCTGGCGGCGCAGGTACGGGGACGTGCGGTCGCCGACCAGGAAGAGCACCAGCGGCGCGACGACCGGGAAGAAGTAGTTCCCGGCGTGGCCGACCCCCGCGAGCACCCGCTCGGTGGAGGTGCTCTCCAGGGGTTCCTTGGGCCCCGGCCCGGTTGTGGCGGCCGCCGCGGCGGCCGGCCCGGCGGTCGGGCCCAGCGGCGCGACGCCCAGGTCCGCGGTGAGCGGTTCCAGTTCCGCCCCGACCTTGGCGCGCATGGCGGTGTCCAGGCGCTCCTCGAACTCGTCCTCGTCGAGCTGTCCCTGGCTGTAGGCCTCGCGGAGGACCTCCGCGACGGCGTCCCGGTCCGCATGGGTGAGCCGGAGGTGCGGTTGGACAACGGACCGGTCCCCTGGTCGCCTCACCGGATACTGAGCGTCCTTCACAGCCACTCCCACTCCCAACGCCGAAGGAAGCACGGTCGACGGTCGAGACCGTCCAGGACGACCGTGCTCCCTTCCATGATGCGTCATGGGCGCGGCCGTGGATATGGGGGCTGTCCCTGATCCTCCCCTGAGGTCGTCCGCGACTTTCGTCCCGGACGCGGACCGACTTCCGTCGGTCACCCCCGTCCCGCCGTGTCGGCGGCCGCTCCCCTCCGTCGGCCCGTCCGACCCGGTGTCCGCTCCCGCACGGGCCTCCCCAGCTCCGTGCGACGCTCGCCCCGCGGGCTCCGGCTACCGCTGCGCGGCGGTCGGCACACCGACCGGCCTGGCAGCCTCCTGGTCGGTGCGCTCGCGCTCGTAGTGCCGCTCCGCGCTGGTGAGCAGCTCGTACCAGTTGGTGACGTCCTTGCGCCGGCGCAGCAGCGCCCGGCGCTCCCGTTCGGTCATGCCTCCCCAGACACCGAACTCGATACGGCTGTCCAGCGCTTCGGCCAGACACTGCGTCCGGACGGGGCAGCCACGGCAGATCAGTTTGGCCCGGTTCTGGGCCGCGCCCTGCACGAACAGCGCGTCAGGGTCGATCTCCCGGCATTTGGCGCGCGCCGCCATCTTTTCGTTCCACATGTTGCCCCACTCCCAAGATCAGCATGTGTGGTGATCGGTCTCCGCCGACCGAACCGACTGCCACGACCGTCGGCGGAAGAGGAGAAGCGGACCGAAACGAGGACGGTGGGCGAGTCCGGGCGGGGGCCGCCAGGTTCGCCTAGGGGGTCGATCGTTTCGGCGTGCTGTCTTCCTCGTTGTCGCTGGTGTCGAAACTACGGATCGTCCCAGTTCACCAACAGACCCCAAGAGGCCTATTTCTCATATGGCCCACTAGGACCATTGCACTTAGGGGGAGTGTCATCATACACACACAGAGAGTCACCGCATGGGCCAGAATCGCCCGCGAGCAACCAGTATGCAAGGCGGCACCCCAACCTTTCCTCCGCATGGGGATTGACCTGCGATGATGTAACATCCGATGATCGAGTGGCCCAATAAGTTCACGGTTCTCTAGTCCGACTCTCCGTGACCAGACTCACCCGAACGGACTATACGGACCACCCGGTCCGACTCGCACCCGAAGCACATGAGTCACTCATTAACCAGCCCGAGAAGCCGATCTTTGACCTACTGAATGGTAACTCAGGATATTTCGCGCGCCGACGATCCCCCGGTGCCATTCTTATGGGTATATGCCCTGTTTTAGCTATTTCGCGACGCACACTTCGCCGGCTCGGCCCCGGGACGGACCGCCCCCCGGAGGGGCCGGGCACAGGGGCACAGGGGCACAGGGGCACAGGGGCACAGGGGCACAGGGGCACAGACGATGATGCGACACTCGCCGGGGTCCGGAGGCGCCTCGGGCGACCTCGGGCGGCCGTCGGCGCAGAGCCGATCCGCGTGCGATCGGTCCTGCTGATTCCGGGGCGTGGGGGAGAACCGACCGGATGCGGGCCGCCGTGTGTCGGCCGCGTGCTCGGCCGACGGGAGCGGATGTGACGCGCGCTGAAGCGCGGGTGTTCCCCAGGGCGGGACCGGTCCCGGGCCGACCCGGGTCCGACGGCGCGACGAGGCGCCTCAGGGCGTGTCGAAGGGCCTGGGCGCCCTTCGGAGGACGGATGGCCGGAAGGGGGCCGCCGCGGAGGTGTCCCGAACGTGCGACGGCCACCCGGATCTCATGGCCGGGTGGCCGTCGTCATGTCTGTGAACTGCGCGAACGCGAGTGGAGCCAAGGGGAGTCGAACCCCTGACCTCCGGTATGCAAAACCGGCGCTCTGCCAGCTGAGCTATGGCCCCCGGACCGGGCGATCGCCCTGGTCACTAGGAGGAGCATACCTTCCTCACAAGGATGCCCCGATCACTCGGGCGGGGCCACGCTCCAGGAACCAGGAACAGCACAAAGCCGTGGGTCGCACCTCGGGTTCATCGGCCCACCCACGTCTTCGTGTCCCGCACGGGCGGACACAGGGTCCTCCCGGTGGGAACGGACCGGCCTCCTGACGGCGGCCAGGCGTGCGCCGATCAGCTCTCGCTGACCGCCGTGGCCTCGGTCCACAGGTCGAGCTCGGCGCGGTCGGCCTGGATCTTGCGGTAGACGGCGAAAGCCCCGAGGGCCACCAGCGCCAGGATGATGATCTTCTTCACTGCCTGGACCCTTTCGTTGGTACTGACACGGTCCCCCGGTCGGGGGTCCATGGAGAACTTTATGAGGTTGTCACCTAGCACACTAGCAAGCATTCTCGGGCGGTCCCCGCCACCGTGGACCGATTCACACCAACTTCTGTGGCGGCCGGTCAGGTGAGCAGCGCCATGCGGCGCAGGATGCCCGCGGTGGCCTGCGGCGACGCCGCGACTCGGGCGAGTTCGTCCCAGACCCGACGGCACTCGCGAACCGCCTCCTCCGACTCGACGATGGCCCCGCCCTGGGTGGCGTCGACGTAGGCGAGGGCCGCCTCGTCCTCGTCGAACTCCAGGACGGCGAACGGGCCCGCGATGCCCGGGTGCGGGCCGGCCGAGGTCGGCAGGAGCTGGATGGTGACGTGGTCGCTCCCTGTGGCCAGTTCCACGAGCCGGGTGGTCTGCGCCCGCAGGAGGTCGAGGTCGGAGGCGACCCGTTGGAGGGCGTCCTCCTCCACGATCGCGTGGTACCGCGCCAGCCCGCCCTGGTCGAGGATCTCCTGGCGCTTCAACTGGGCCGCCACCATGCGCTCGACCCCGTGCTCGCCGTGCCCCAGGGCGCGGGCGACCGCGGCCGTGTAGTCGGGCACCTGGAGCAGGTCGGGCACGAGGATGCCGGAGTAGCACTGGACCGCCACCGCGCCCGCCTCGTTGCCGACGTAGGCGGAGGAGAGGACGTCCTCGTACTCCGTCCACCACGGGCGCAGCCGGGACTCGCGGACGAGCGTGAGGATCGCTTCGCGCTGCCCTCCGGTCACCCCGTACAGGCGCAGGAGCGCCGAGATCTCCATGACCGACGGCCACTTGCGGATCCCGGTCTCGATGTGGCCCAGCTTGGCGGGCGACCACTCCAGTTCGTCCGCGACGTCGCTGAGGGTCATGCCCGCCTGCATGCGGCGGCGGCGGAGTTCGGCGGAGAGTCGGCGACGACGAACCGTGGGGCTGGCCATAACGCGGATCCAATGACACGGAGTGGGGTGGTCGTCCTCCAGCGAAACACGGTGCCTAGCATCTAGCAATGCGTTTCTAGAAAACAGCGCTGGATTCGATGCATTAGGGACCGTGAGCACCGGCCCCGATCGGACGCCAAAACCACGGATTGTCACGAAGCGCAGTGGCGACTTCCGGTCGTGGAGTCACAACAGCACCGTCCGAAGAACAGGCTTAACCGTCGCCACATCAACCACTCAGTCCACTCGCGTCACCGCACTGGACCTCCGCTCGGCGAGACTCAGGGGGCCACCGTGACCAGATGGTCTGTTTGTCCGGTTCTGTCGTGCACGTCTCAACCTGATGCCACAGGGAAGAAACCGCGTACGATGCTTGAGGTGCCCGTCCCGGCGGGCGTACCCGCACACGCAGAGGAAACCCATGAGCCACCCCATTGACGACACCGAGCAGCTGATCGCGAACGCGGAGGCCCAGATGCCTCCGAGCACCCGGTCCCGGCTCATCGCGAAGCTCCGCATGGGGAGGCACATCGACGACGCCGCAGCCGAGCTGGACATCCGCCCCAAGCAGGTCTTCTCCACGGCGCGCATCCTCACGCCCTTCGGCGACCAGCTCGACGCCACGCTCACGGAGCAGCGCGATCCCGCGCTGCCGCACGGCACGGTGACGGGGTACAACAAGCGCTGCCGCTGCCCCGAGTGCCGCAGCGCGCTCCAGCAGCGGGTCTGAGGGGAGGCCGGCGGCGGTCGGCCGGTGCGCGCCACGGTCGGCGCGTCCAAGGCCGCCTCGGCCCGCTCAGCGTGTCCCCGCGGACCCTTCCGGGCTCGGCTTCCGCAGACGGCCCGGACGTGGCGCCTCCGGCCGGCAGCGGCCATTCTCTTCTCCCGTCCCTCGTTCCGACAGCCTGTCCTCACGAGCGGTTAACCCAGACTTCTCACATCAATTCGGCCACCAGAGGCTTATTGACCGCCAGTGTGGGGAGACCGCAGAACATGAACGAGCATGTTGACTGGTCCAGCATGAGCGAAGAGGACTTCGTGGCGCTGCTTCGGCAGCTCATCGAAACCCCGGAAGCCGACGACGACTGAATACCGGCCCCGAATTCACCGGTTCCCGGCACTCCGGACCCTCCCGGCCCCGCCCGGCCACCGGTGAAAGGCCACCTCTCCCCACACCCGTTCGCGCACCCGCGCGCCCACCAGTAGCGGGTGGCGGTGCGACCATGCCCCGGCCCGGGCACGCACTCAGCCGGCAGGGGGCGGACGGCGGTGTCGCGACCAGTGCGAGGCGGACGATGGCGGCATGCCCGCCGAGGCCGCATCGGCAGCGTGAGGCCCCTCCCCGTCGCCCAGGCCGTCGACGCGTCCGTGTGCGGCTCGTCAGCGTGCCCTCAGGACCAGGCCCGCCCACGTGCTCGCGTTGCGCCACGGCCGGCCCCCTGGTGTCTCTCATGAGCGCCTGCCGACGGCCCGCCCGGTCGAGCCAGTCGTAGGCAGCTCTCCGTCCGTACGGACGGCCACGAGGGCGACCACGGGCGCCCGCGGCGGTTCATGCGACCACGGGGGACAGTGGGACGCCTCGTGCCAGGAGCGGGGTTCACCGCAGGAGGGCCGTACCGGTCGACGCCGGTTGTCCACAAGGCGGCCACCGCCCCTGGCGGACCCACCCCCACCCACGATCCAATGGAAACCAGGGGGACCCCACCCCCCGCAACACCCCCACACCACCCACCATTCACAAACGCACAAACCCGGGCACAAAAAAAAGGGGGAGAAGACCAAAAAGCCCTCTCCCCCTTCAACGAAAAACCGTGGCAGCAACCTACTCTCCCACCCCACCACAGGGCAGTACCATCAGCGCAAGGAGACTTAACGACCGGGTTCGGAATGAGACCGGGTGTGACCCTCCCACCATAACCACCACGGAAACCAACACCCACCACACACCACACTCAACCCACCACAACAGCAGGGAGCACAGTCCACGACAGGAAAACCATGTGAACAGTGAAAAATGCGCGAGCAACCAATTATCTGCAGCGGACAAGCCCTCGGCCTATTAGTACCGGTCAGCTCCACCCCTCACAGGGCTTCCACACCCGGCCTATCAACCCCGTCGTCTACAGGGAGCCTTACCCTCTCAAAGGAGGCAGGAGACCTCATCTCGAAGCAAGCTTCCCGCTTAGATGCTTTCAGCGGTTATCCCTCCCGAACGTAGCAAACCAGCCATGCCCTTGGCAGGACAACTGGCACACCAGAGGTTCGTCCGTCCCGGTCCTCTCGTACTAGGGACAGCCCTTCTCAAGTCTCCAACGCGCACAGCGGATAGGGACCGAACTGTCTCACGACGTTCTAAACCCAGCTCGCGTGCCGCTTTAATGGGCGAACAGCCCAACCCTTGGGACCAACTCCAGCCCCAGGATGCGACGAGCCGACATCGAGGTGCCAAACCATCCCGTCGATATGGACTCTTGGGGAAGATCAGCCTGTTATCCCCGGGGTACCTTTTAGCCGTTGAGCGACACCGCTTCCACACGCCGGTGCCGGATCACTAGTCCCAGCTTTCGCTCCTGCTCGACACGTCCGTCTCACAGTCAAGCTCCCTTGTGCACTTACACTCAACACCTGATTACCAACCAGGCTGAGGGAACCTTTGGGCGCCTCCGTTACTCTTTGGGAGGCAACCGCCCCAGTTAAACTACCCACCAGACACTGTCCCCGAACCGGATCACGGTCCAAAGTTAGATGCCCGAAACAGTCAGAGTGGTATTTCACCAACGCCTCCACCGCCACTAGCGTGACAGTCTCACAGGCTCCCACCTATCCTACACAAACCATCCCAAACACCAATGTCAAGCTATAGTGAAGGTCCCGGGGTCTTTCCGTCCTGCTGCGCGAAACGAGCATCTTTACTCGTAGTGCAATTTCACCGGGCCCATGGTTGAGACAGTGGGGAAGTCGTTACGCCATTCGTGCAGGTCGGAACTTACCCGACAAGGAATTTCGCTACCTTAGGATGGTTATAGTTACCACCGCCGTTTACTGGCGCTTAGATTCCCAGCTTCGCAGGCCGAAACCCACTAACCAGTCCTCTTAACGTTCCAGCACCGGGCAGGCGTCAGTCCGTATACAGCGTCTTACGACTTCGCACGGACCTGTGTTTTTAATAAACAGTCGCTTCCCCCCGCTATCTGCGACCCCACCCAGCTCAAGACGCAAAGGTCCATCACCAGACAGGGCTCCCCTTCTCCCAAAGTTACGGGGACAATTTGCCGAGTTCCTTAACCATGGTTCACCCGAACGCCTCGGTATTCTCTACCTGACCACCTGCGTCGGTTTAGGGTACTGGCCACACACGAACTCGCTAGAGGCTTTTCTCGACAGCATGGGATCACTCACTTCACCAAAAACGGCTCGGCATCACGTCTCAACCACATGGTGTGCGGATTTGCCAACACACCGGCCTACACGCTTACCCCCGGACAACCACCGCCGGGTAGAGCTACCCTCCTGCGTCACCCCATCACTTACCTACTACAACATCGGTTCCCAGACCAGCTCAGAGGCCGTCCCCGAAGGGACCACCAAGAGCCGGCGTGGTTAGCATCCGTCGCCTCGATACTGGACGCTCGTGCACGGGTACGGGAATATCAACCCGTTATCCATCGACTACGCCTGTCGGCCTCGCCTTAGGTCCAGACTCACCCTGGGCGGATTAACCTGCCCCAGGAACCCTTAGTCAATCGGCGGCAACGTTTCTCACGTTGCTTTCGCTACTCATGCCTGCATTCTCACTCGCACACCCTCCACCACACGATCACTCGGCAGCTTCCCCGGATGCACGACGCTCCCCTACCAACCCAGAAACAAGTCCTGGGCTTCACAGCTTCGGCGGTGTACTTAAGCCCCGCTACATTATCGGCGCAGAACCACTTGACCAGTGAGCTATTACGCACTCTTTAAAGGATGGCTGCTTCTAAGCCAACCTCCTGGTTGTCTCAGCAACTCCACAACCTTTCCCACTTAGCACACGCTTAGGGGCCTTAGCTGATGATCTGGGCTGTTTCCCTCTCGACTACGAAGCTTATCCCCCGCAGTCTCACTGCCACGCTTCACTTAACCGGCATTCGGAGTTTGTCTGACGTCAGTAACCTTGTCGGGCCCATCAGCCAAACAGTAGCTCTACCTCCAGCAAGAAACACGTGACGCTGCACCTAAATGCATTTCGGGGAGAACCAGCTATCACGGAGTTTGATTGGCCTTTCACCCCTACCCACACCTCATCCCCCAGGTTTTCAACCCTGGTGGGTTCGGGCCTCCACGAGGTCTTACCCCCGCTTCACCCTGGACATGGGTAGATCACTCCGCTTCGGGTCCACAGCATGCGACTCAATCGCCCTATTCAGACTCGGTTTCCCTACGGCTACCCCACACGGGTTAACCTCGCCACACACCATGACTCGCAGGCTCATTCTTCAAAAGGCACGCCATCACCAAAGACAAGCTTCAGCTCTGACGGCTTGACAGCACACGGTTTCAGGTACTATTTCACGACCCCTCACCGGGGCACTTTTCACCTTTCCCTCACGGTACTAGTGCACTATCGGTCATCAGGACGTATTTTGGCTTAGCAGGTGGTCCTGCCAGATTCACACGGAATTTCACGGGCTCCGCGCTACTCGGGAACACACCAACACCTAGCCGGCAACTTCGTCTACGGGACTCTCACCCACTACGGTTCCGCTTCCCAACGGATTCAACTATCACCAGCATCAGCGCTCCGGGCCGACAGACCCGAACAGATGCGCCCCACAACCCCGCACACGCAACGACTGCCGTCTATCACACGCATACGGTTTAGCCTCTTCCCCGTTCGCTCACCACTACTAGGGGAATCACTGTTGTTTACTCTTCCTACGGGTACTGAGATGTTTCACTTCCCCGCGTCACCACCAACCACCCTATACATTCAGGTGGCGGCAACCCGACACAACTCGGGCTAGGTTTCCCCATTCGGACACCCACGGATCAAAGCTCGGTTGACAGCTCCCCGTGGCCTATCGCGGCCTCCCACGTCCTTCATCGGCGCCTGATGCCAAGGCATCCACCGTGTGCCACTATCACTTGGCCACTACAGATAATAAGATGCTCGCGCACACTATTCACAAATCAAAACACCAACCGCACACCCCGACACCACTCACACCACCAGGATCCTCGTCCTGGAGACATCTGAGAGTTCTCAGAGGCGGTCCGCGGGAAACAACACCGGCCACCAACCCCCTGCAAGAGAGAGCCAGCAGCCAGAGGTTGCTTCCTCAGACACCCAACAGCGCGCCCCCTGGTGCTTCTAGTCACCAGGAGTAAAGTTCGTTTTCTTCAAACCATTCCCGTTACCAGTACCCACTGGGTACCGGCCGGGTCCACTTTCGAGTCCGACCAACCATAGGAAAGAGTTGATCTTGTAAAGACTCCTTAGAAAGGAGGTGATCCAGCCGCACCTTCCGGTACGGCTACCTTGTTACGACTTCGTCCCAATCGCCAGCCCCACCTTCACTCATTCCCTCCCCGAAGGGTTAGGCCACAAGTTTCGGGTGTTGCCGACTTTCATGACGTGACGGGCGGTGTGTACAAGGCCCGGGAACGTATTCACCGCGGCGTTGCTGATCCGCGATTACTAGCGACTCCACCTTCATGGGGTCGAGTTGCAGACCCCAATCCGAACTGAGACCGGCTTTTAGGGATTCGCTCCACCTTACGGTATCGCACGCCCATTGTACCGGCCATTGTAGCATGTTTGCAGCCCAAGACATAAGGGGCATGATGACTTGACGTCGTCCCCACCTTCCTCCGAGTTGACCCCGGCAGTCTCCCATGAGTCCCCACCATTACGTGCTGGCAACATGGAATAAGGGTTGCGCTCGTTGCGGGACTTAACCCAACATCTCACGACACGAGCTGACGACAGCCATGCACCACCTGTCACCCACCAACTAAATGACCCCACATCTCTGCAGGTCCACGGGTGATGTCAAACCTTGGTAAGGTTCTTCGCGTTGCGTCGAATTAAGCAACATGCTCCGCCGCTTGTGCGGGCCCCCGTCAATTCCTTTGAGTTTTAGCCTTGCGGCCGTACTCCCCAGGCGGGGCGCTTAATGCGTTAGCTACGGCGCGGAAACCGTGGAAAGTCCCCACACCTAGCGCCCAACGTTTACGGCATGGACTACCAGGGTATCTAATCCTGTTCGCTCCCCATGCTTTCGCTCCTCAGCGTCAGGTAAGGCCCAGAGACCCGCCTTCGCCACCGGTGTTCCTCCTGATATCTGCGCATTTCACCGCTACACCAGGAATTCCAGTCTCCCCTACCTACCTCTAGCATGCCCGTATCCACTGCAGAACCGGAGTTAAGCCCCGGTCTTTCACAGCAGACGCGACACGCCGCCTACGAGCTCTTTACGCCCAATAATTCCGGACAACGCTCGGACCCTACGTATTACCGCGGCTGCTGGCACGTAGTTAGCCGGTCCTTATTCCCCACCTACCGTCAACCCCCAGAGAACTGGGAGCCTGCGTTGGTGGTAAAAGAGGTTTACAACCCGAAGGCCGTCATCCCCCACGCGGCGTCGCTGCGTCAGGCTTTCGCCCATTGCGCAATATTCCCCACTGCTGCCTCCCGCAGGAGTCTGGGCCGTGTCTCAGTCCCAGTGTGGCCGGTCGCCCTCTCAGGCCGGCTACCCGTAATCGCCTTGGTAGGCCTTTACCCCACCAACTAGCTGATAGGCCGCGAGCCCATCCCCGACCGAAAAACTTTCCACCCGCCACCATGAGGTGACAGGTCGTATCCGGTATTAGACGGCGTTTCCACCGCTTATCCCGGAGTCAGGGGCAGGTTGCTCACGTGTTACTCACCCGTTCGCCGCTCGTGTACCCCGAAGGGCCTTACCGCTCGACTTGCATGTGTTAAGCACGCCGCCAGCGTTCGTCCTGAGCCAGGATCAAACTCTCCATAAAGGTCATACAACCCTAACCCGGCCACCCTAGGGGGCCTGGGCGGGTAAACCTAGAAGTAATCCTGACCGACCATCTTCCGATGGCCAATCAAAGGAACCCTTCACACCGAAGTGTGACGGGGCCAAAACAAACATGGCTTAAAGAAAATCAAACACGCGCTGTTGAGTTCTCAAGAAACAACCGCTCATCCCGTACAAGCCCCGGATCTTTCCAATCCGGCCGCTCTTCCGTGGAAGGCTGGTCTGCGTTTCCACCGCGTGAGCGGCTTCTTCGCTGTGTTGTGTCTTTACTTTATCAGGTGTTCCGCGCCCCGCCAAATCGGCGGTTTCGGAGCAATTGATCGGGGTAAAGCCCGTTCCGCTTCTCCGACCGGACGAATTCGCCCGGCGTTCGAAGCAACTCCCCGAGCTTACCGGAGCCGAGGCACTGCTCGAACCCGTTGGGCTTCTGGGAAGGGTGCCGCCTGATCCGGTCCGGTTCCGAGCCGGTCCTGAGGGCCGCTCGCCGTCCCGTGGCGACTCGGAGAACACTACCCCCAGGGTGCCCCTCCGGCAAACCGCAACGCCTGTGCCGCCGGTCACTTCGCGTCTCCCACCGGACGAGCCGCGGCCCCCTTCCCTGGGGGACCGCGACTCGGGCACGTCTTTCGCCGGGGGTGGCGAGGGGGAGCGTCGCTGGGGGTCCGTTCAGAGGTGGCGGATCAGCTTTCGTCGTCCTCCATCATCTCCTCGTCCTCCGTCATCTCCTCGTCGCCCATGTCCTCCTCCATGGAGTCCTCCTCCATGTCGGTGTCGTCCATGGACTCGTCGCCCATGGAGTCCTCCTCCATGGACTCCTCTTCCATCCCCTCGTCCTCCATCGACTCCTCTTCCATGGAGTCGTCCTCCTCCATGCCCTCCTCCTCCATCTCCTCGGACTCCACCGTCGGCTCCTCCGACGCGGCGTCGTTGCAGGCGGCGAGCGCGAAGACCGCGCTGAGGGAGATGGCTCCGGCGGCGAGGAGTCGGCGGAGCGTCTTCGTGCTGGGTGCGTTCATCAGTCGGCCCTCTGTTTCGTGTGCGGTTGTTGTGTCGCGTGCGGTGCCGGCCATGGCTGCGGCCGGCTGCTCCCGCGCTCATGGCACGGGAAGTCCGGTGTGGTGCTGGCCTAGGCCACGGTGACCTGAACCGTGTGCCGGCCGGTGGCGCCGTCCGGCGCCGGAGGGGCGTGCTCGTCGGTCTGGACGTCCCCGTCGCGGTCGGTGGCCCGGACCGAGATCTCGTGGTCGCCCGGTTCGGCGTCCCACTGGTAGACCCACTGGCGCCAGGTGTCGGTGGTGTCCTCCTCGGCGAGCTCGGCCTCCCGCCACTCGCCGCCGTCGATGCTCACCTCGACCCGGTCGATACCGGTCGTCTGTGCCCAGGCCACCCCTGCGACGGGCACGGTGGTGCCGCCTTCGAGCGCGCCGCCGTCCCTGGGGGTCTCGATGCGGGACTGGGTCTTGATCGGGCCGCGCGCCGACCAGCCCCGCGGGACCCAGTAGGCGTCGAAGGCGTCGAACGTGGTCAGTTCCATCTCCACGAGCCACTTGCACGCCGAGACGTAGCCGTAGAGGCCCGGCACGACCATGCGCACCGGGAATCCGTGGTCGTAGGGGAGCGGCTCACCGTTCATCCCGAGGGCGAGCATCGCGTCGCGCCCGTCCATGACGTCCTCGACGGGCGTGCCGATGGTCATGCCGTCGGAGGAACGGGACACGAGCTGGTCGGCGGGGCCGCCGCGCGACGGCGGAACCACGCCCAGCTCCTCCAGCAGGGTCCTCAGCGGGATGCCGATCCACCGCGCGTTGCCGATCAGGTCGCCGCCGACCGGGTTCGAGACACAGGCGATGGTGATGTCCCGTTCCACCAGGTCGGACCGGTTGAGCAGGTCGTTGTAGGTGTAGGTCCGCTCCTCCACCCCGTTCCCGCGGATCCGGAGGGACCAGGTCGAGGCGTCCAGCCGGGGAACGGAGAGCGCGGTGTCGATGCGGTAGAAGTCCTCGTTCGGGGTGAAGAACGAGGAGAGGCCGTCGAGCTCCAGGTCGGCACCGTCCGGTACGGGCGCGGCCGGATCGGCGGGTCGGGGCAGGCTGATGTCGCCCACCCCGGTTCGCGTGCCCGGTCCGGAGGCCGCGAGCATCCGGGCGGCCGTGCCCGCGCCCGCCGAGAGGGCCGCCGCCGTCCCCGCCACCAGGACGAAGCGGCGCCGGTCGAATCCGGGGGAGTGGTCCTCCGCTTCCTCGGCCTCCTCCGCGCCATCGGCCTCGCCGTCACCTCTGGCACCACCGGCGTGGACGACCCCCGGGTCAGCGTCCTCGACCGCGACCCCACCGGCCTCGTCCACAGCAGCGGCACCGCTGCCCCCGCCGGTCCCACCGGCCCCGCCGTCCCTACGGAGGGCACCGCTGTCGGCCCGCTCCCCTGGAGCGCCCCCGGGTGCGTAGCTCGCGCCGACGTTCAGCAGCAGGGTCAGGACCAGGTAGCAGGCGGCGATCCCCACCAGGGTCGGCACGGTGTCGAGTACACCGGCACCCGGCCGCGTGAGGACGGCCGCCAGCCCCACGACCGCGAAGGCGGCGATCCCCACCCCGCCGATCGAGCGGCGCCGTCCGGCGGCGGCCCCCAGAAGGGCCGCGGCCGCCACCATGATCGCGCCCATCCCGATGAACAGGGCGAGCTTGTCGGCGGTCCCGAACGTGTCCACCGCGAACTGTTTGACCGGCAGAGGTGTCAGATCCACGGTCGCGTCGCCGACGGCCAGCAGCGGGGTCACGTCGGACCGGCCCATGACGAGGGCGACGACCTCGGCCACGGAGACCGCGGCGCCGGCGGCGACGAGGCCCGCGACGGCGGCCGGTACCCGGGCTGTGGTGCGGGTGGTGTCGAACATGCCCTGGGTTCGGGGCCGATGATGGGAGGGAGACCGTCATCCCGGTCACGAAACGGTAAACGTCTGCGGGGTCGGCCGTCGCCCCGCGGCGGTCGGCGCCGAATGGACGGTGACGGCACAGGGAGAGGGTCGGTGAGCAGTGGATCGGTTGAGAGGCGTCGGAGCCGCCGCGGACGGCGGTTCCGAGCACGGGGCCGCGCCCCCGGAGGACGGTCTGGCCGCTCCGCTGCGGCTGGCGGCGGTCGGTGACCTGGCGGCGTTCGAGCGCGTCTACCGGGAGTTGTCCGGACCGGTGTTCGGCGTGGTGCGGCGGGTCCTGCTCGACGTGGCACAGGCGGAGGAGGTGACGCAGGAGGTGTTCCTGGAGGTGTGGCGCCAGTGTGCGCGCTTCGACCCCGAGCGGGGGAGCGTGCGCTCGTGGGTGCTGGTGATCGCGCACCGCAGGGCGGTGGACCGGGTCCGTTCGGAGGAGGCCGCCGCGGCGCGCGTCTCGGCCGCGAGCCGGCTCGAACCGGAGCAGACCCCGGCCGACGGGGTCTCGGAACAGGTGGAGCACCGGTTGGAGCGGGAGAAGGTGCGCCGCTGTCTGCGCCGGCTGACCGAGTTGCAGCGCGACGCCGTGCGCCTGACCTACTACACCGGCTACACCCAGCGTGAGGCCGCCGACCTGCTCGATGTCCCGCTGACCACGGTGAAGGGCCGTCTGCGCGACGGTCTGATCCGGCTGCGCGACTGCCTGGGGGTGAGCGTATGAGTGAGAACTGCGCGCACGGGCTGATCGCCGGCTACGCCGTGGACGGTCTGGACCCGGAGGAGGCGGTGGCGACCGAGCGGCACCTTGCCGAGTGCGAGGACTGCCGGCGCGACCTCGTGGAGTTCCGGGAGACCCTCGTGCGTCTGGCGTACGCGGAGTCGGACCGGCCCTCGGAGGCGGTGTGGACGCGGGTGCGGGCCGCCGCGGAGCGGACCCGTCAGGAGGCCCCGCTGGTGGAGGTCCCCGCCCCGGACGGCACGGTCACCGAACTCTCCGCCCGCCTGCGGTGGCGCCGCAGGATGCCCTGGCTGCTGACGGCCGCGTGCGCCCTGGCCGCGGTCGTCCTGGGGGCCGGCCTGTGGTCGATGGAACGCAGCATGGACGACATGCGGCAGGAGTCGTCGCAGGTCGAGGCGTTGCTGTCGGCGCCGGACACGAGCATCCACGAGGGTCCGCTGGGCGAGGGGGCGCGGGCGACGGCCTACACGTCCTACGAGATGGACGCGCTGATGTTCGTCGTGGACGGGCTTCCGGACGCACCGGAGGGCATGGCGTACCAGATGTGGTACGTCGACCCGGACGACGACATGCGGTCGGCCGGGATGCTGACGCCGACGGAGGAGGGCCTGCACTCCGGGATGGCGAAGGACATGGGGTCGCCGGTCCAGGTCGGGGTCTCGTTGGAGCCGGAGGGCGGTATGCCGGAGCCGAGCGGGCAGCCGATGAAGTTCGACCTGTGAGCCGGTGGGGCGGCGGCCCCGCCCCATCGGTGAACTCACCGGGATGACAACAACGCGGGAGTGACGGCGCACGCTCCGGGGAAGACAGGGGGTGCGGCCGTCTCCTACGGTCGCAGTACTCCGCGGAGCGACCAGGCGAGGGCTCCGCGACCCGGCGCGGAGCGCTTCGCCTGTCCCCGTCCTCCCGGAGACATCATGGCGCCTGACGTCAGCCACCCGCCCGCCCCCGCGAACCTGCGCCGCACCCTGCGGACCGTTCGCGTCCTCGTCAGGGCCGGGGTCCTCAGTGCCGGTCGGCCCGACCGGATCCTCCGGCAGCTGCGTGCCCTGCGGACCTGGGGCGCGACCGTGGCGGGCGCCTACGCGGCCGCGAACGAACGCGTGCCCGACCACGTGTCCGTCATCGACGACAACGGGCCGACGACCTTCCGCGAGATGAACCTGCGCGCCCGGCTGCTGGCCGTGGAGCTGGCCCGGGCCGGGGTGCGGCCCGGGGCGCGCGTGGGGGTGCTGTGCCGCAACCACGGCGCGTTCGTGCAGACGATGGCGGCGTGCGGCCGGCTGGGCGCGGACTGCGTCCTGCTCAACACGGGGCTGGCGCCCGCGCAGCTGGCGGCCGCGGCGGCCGACCACGACCTGGCCGCCCTGGTGGCCGACGCCGAGTTCGAGGACCTGTACGAGGGGGTGGCCGCCCGGGTCCCGCGGTTCACGGCCTGGGGCGAGACCTCCGTGGGGGACCGCGTGTGCCGTGGCGGGCGCGGGAGCTCACCGGGGCCGAGGAGGAGCCGGCCCCGCCGGAGCGTCCGGGACGGCTGATCGTGCTGACGTCGGGGACCACGGGTACGCCCAAGGGTGCCCGCCGGCCCACGCCCAAGGGCCCGCAGGACGCGGCGTCGGTGCTGTCGCGGATTCCGCTGCGGTCGTCGGACCGGATCCTGGTCGCGGCGCCGGTCTTCCACACCTGGGGCCTGGCGGGGGTGCAGTTGGGCATGTCGATGCGGGCGACGCTGGTCATGCGCCGCCAGTTCGACCCGGAGGACGTGTTGCGGGCGGTGGCCGAGCACCGGTGTACGGCGGTGTTCGCGGTGCCGGTGATGCTGCGCCGGATCATGGACCTGCCGCCGCGGGTGCGGGCGAGGTACGACACGTCGTCGCTGCGGGTCGTGGCGTGCAGCGGTTCGGCGATGAGCCCGAAGCTCATCACCGAGTTCATGGACGAGTTCGGGGACGTGCTCTACAACCTGTACGGCTCGACCGAGGTGTCGTGGGCGACCATCGCGACCCCGGAGGAGATGCGGCGGTCGCCGACCACGGCGGGCCGGCCTCCTCTGGGGACGCGGCTGGCGGTCCTGGACGCGGACGGGGTGGAGGTCCCGCCGGGGACTGAGGGGTCGATCCACGTCGGCAACGAGATGCTGTTCGAGGGGTACACGACCGGCGGGACCAGGGACGTCGCGCACGGCCTGATGGCGACCGGGGACCGCGGCCACGTGGACGGGGACGGGCTGCTGCACGTGGCCGGGCGGGACGACGACATGATCATCTCGGGTGGGGAGAACGTGTTCCCCCGGCCGGTGGAGGAGCTGATCGTGACCCTGCCGGCGGTGCGCGAGGTGGTGGTGACGGGTGTGCCGGACGAGGAGTTCGGGCACCGGTTCGCCGCGTTCGTGGTGCCCTATGAGGGGAGGGAGGTCGATCCGAACGAGGTCCGGCTGCTCGTCCGCCAGGAGCTGGGCCGGTTCTCCGTGCCACGTGACGTGGTGCTGCTGGACGAGCTTCCGCGCAACGCGACGGGCAAGGTGGTGAAGCGGCGGCTGCCGACCGACACCGCGCCGCGGTAGGGGCGGCACGACGCGCGGCACGACGTTTCCCGACGATTCCTCGTTCCCGAGGCAATTGTGGTCTTTGACATCGGGCACTCGGTTACTACGATGTGCCCGATGTCCGAGCAAGCTCCCACCCCTGGCGGAGACTTCCCTCTCCCACCCGTCGACGAGCAGATGTGCTTCGCGCTGTACGCCGCGTCGCGTGCCGTCACGAACCTCTATCGTCCGCTCCTGGAGCGGATGAATCTGACGTATCCCCAGTATCTGGTGATGATGCTCCTGTGGGAGCGGCGGGACTGCCCGGTCAAGGACATCGGTGCGGTCCTCCAGCTCGACTACGGCACGCTCACCCCGCTGCTCAAACGGCTGGAGACCAGGGGCCTGGTCAACCGCGACCGCGATCCGGGGGACGAGCGCTCGGTCCGGGTCACGCTCACCGAGGAGGGCGTCAGGCTGCGGGAGCTCGCGGAGGGCGTTCCCGAGGCGGTGGGCGAGGTCATCGCCCTGCCCTCGGACGAGTTCGAGGCCACCCGGCTGTCCCTGCGCCGCCTCACCGAGAACGTGCTCGCCGGTGAGGCCCGCCTGCCCGGTCAGGGCTGAGACCCCGTCGCGGCGGCCGTCACCGGGGGTGGGTGGCGGACGCGACGACGGCGGAGACGGGTGCCACGGGGGTCGTGCCCGTCCTCACCGCGTGTGGGCGGACCCGTCCGCCCGCACGCGCTCGCGTTCCGGGCCGGTCGGCCGACACGGCCGGCCGGCCCGGTACGCCGAATCCCCCGTCCGCCCGTGGAAGATGCCCTAGGTTGGGGTCATGGGCATCTGGGCGTCGGACAACCGCAGCGGGCAGGTGCGCGAGGCTCTCACCATGCTGCTGTCGCAGGGCGTGATCGACGACTTCCGCATCCGCCCGGACGAGGAGTTCCCGTTCCAGGTCCAGGTGCCGGCCGGGCTCGTCCCGATGACCGAGCACCAGGCGGCGCACTTCGCCCTGGGGGCGACGGTCGCCCACTTCGGGCGGCTGGCCCGCGGCGGGAGCGACACCTGACCCCCGCCGCGACCGGTGTCAGCAGGCGCCGGGCGTGTGCTCCCAGTAGCCGGGCGAGGTCTCGGTCAGCGCGGTGGTGACGAAGACGTTCCACAGGCCGAGGGGGTCGTCGGAACCGACCGCGTAGGTGAGGCCCGAGCGCTGGACCGCCCGGCCCGCGCGCACGTGGTCGTAGTTGCTCGACTTCACGCACTCACCGGGCTCGGGGTCCTCGGTCGGGCTCGGCGTGGGGTCCGGATCGCCGGTGGGGTCGGGGTCGGTGACCTCGCCCAGCCCCCAGAAGTCGACCGTGTACCCGGTGGAGCAGACGGCGTCCAGGAAGTAGGCCCCGGCCGTTCCGCAGCCCTGCCCAGGGTCCACGGGCGTCCCGTGCCCCATGCCGGACACCCGGAAGTGCGCCACGTCCGCCGTGGCCGCCGTGCCGCCGTGGTAGTCGGCGGTGGTCCCGCCGGGCAGCTGCTCGGTGGCGTCGGCGGCGCCGTCCAGCCCGTGCGCGTTCGTCCACTGGCTCACGCTCGCGGCGCCGTTGGCCGGGGCGACCGTGTAGTCCGCGGTGCCGTGCCAGACGGCGACGCGGGGGAGGGGCCCGCTCCATCCGGGGTTCTTGGCCCGCACGGCGTCGCCCCACTGCTCCGGCGTCCTGGTCTTGCCCGGGTTCATGCAGGTGAAGGCGTCGACCATGCCGTCCGCGCAGCCGACCGGGATGCCCGCCACGATGCTGCCGCCGGCGAAGAGGTCGGGGTAGGCGGCGAGGAGTTCACCGGCCATGGCGCCGCCGGCGGAGAGCCCGGACACGTGGACGCGGTCGGCGTCCAGGCCTTCGGCGGCGACGGCGTGCTCCACCATGGAGCGCACCGACCGGGCCTCGCCGGAGTCGCGGGCCACGTCGCCCGGCTCGAACCAGTTGAAGCAGGCGTTGGCGTTGTTGGCGGACTTCTGCTCGGCGTAGACGAGCGCGAAGCCGTCGCTGTCGGCGTACTCGGCCCAGCCGGAGTTCGCGTGGTAGTCGGCCGCGCTCTGCGTGCAGCCGTGCAGGAGGACGACGAGCGGCGCGCCGTCGGGCAGCCCGTCGGGGACGTAGGTGTACATGCCGAGGTTGCCGGGGTTGGTGCCGAACGAGCTGACGGGGGTGAGTGTGGCCGCCGATGCCCGTGGGGCGGCGGTGAGCAGGACGGCCGCGACCGTCGCGACGACGGCGGTCAGGGCGGTGAGGACGACGGCGAGCCGTCGGAGGGTCGGAGTCGGGGGGTGCAAGAGTGCCTCCGGGGGGTGGGTCCGAACAATGCGGGGGGAGCTTCGGACGAACTCCGTGGCCGGAGACTAGTGCCGGTGTGACGTGGGCGACATGTCAGCGAGACCCTGATCACTCCCAGGTCAGGCGTGGGATCTCCACAGCCGTGCGCGGACACATGGGCGGCGTCCACATGAGTCGCCCACGACCTGTGTCGGACCGGCCTATCCACGCTCCGCGCGGCCCCGCCTAGTTTTCTGACATGACGACGCACGAGTACCCGCCGGGCGCGCCTGGCCGGATCCCCCCGCCGCCCGCCGCCTCCCCCTCGGTCGCCCAGCGCACCGCCTGGGTCGACCTGACGGGCCGGACCGCCCTGGTCACCGGGGCGGCGCGCGGAATCGGCCGGGCGTGCGCGCTGCGCCTGGCCGCGGCGGGGGCCGACGTCCGGCTGGCCGACCTCGACGGGCCCGGCCTGCGCGCGCTGGCCGACCAGGGCGTCGGCGAACCCCTGGAGATCGACCTGTCCGACCTCGACGCCGCCGAGGAGGCCGGGCGCGGCGCCGACATCGTGGTCAACAACGCGGGTGTGCAGACGGTCGCTCCCGTCCAGGACTTCCCGCCCGAGCGCTTCTCCCTCATCCTCCGACTGATGGTCGAGGCGCCGTTCCGCGTGGTCCGCGGCGCCCTGCCGCACATGTACGAGCGCGGGTGGGGCCGCGTCGTCAACCTCTCCTCCGTGCACGGGCTACGCGCGTCGCCGTTCAAGTCGGCCTACGTGACCGCCAAGCACGGGTTGGAGGGCTTCTCCAAGGTGGTCGCGCTGGAGGGCGCCGAACACGGGGTCACGTCGAACTGTGTGAACCCCGGCTATGTGCGCACCGCCCTGGTGGAGCGCCAGATCGCCGACCAGGCGCGGGCGCACGGCGTCCCCGAGGACGAGGTCCTGGCCGAGGTCCTGCTGGCCCGCACCCCGATGAAGAGGCTGATCGAACCGGAGGAGGTCGCCGAGCTGGTGGTCTACCTTTGCAGTGCCGACGCGTCGTTCGTCAACGGTGCGTCGCTGGCCGTCGACGGAGGATGGAGCGCGAGCTGAACACGATCCCCGCCCCGCAGGGCGACCCGGACGACCAGGCGTTCTTCCTCGACCTGCTGCTCCGGGACGCGCCGCCGGTGGAGTACGAGCGCCCGGTGCTGCGTGCGCGCGCGGAGGGCGCCGACCCGGACGTCGTGGCGGCGCTGGAGAACGCGAAGCTGACCGCCCTGCGGGTGCGGTCGGTGCTGCGCGACCGCCAGCGCCGCGAGTCGGAGCTGAGCGCGCTGTTCGAGACCGCGAACGACCTGGCGGGCATGCGCAGCCTGGACCGGGTGCTCCAGGCGATCGTGGAGCGGGCCCGGCACCTGCTCAACTGCGACGTCTCCTATCTGACGCTGAGCGACCCGGAGGCGGGCGGCACGTACATGCGGGTGACGTCGGGGTCGGTGTCGGCGTCCTTCCAGCGGCTGCGCCTGGCCTCGGGCAAGGGGCTGGGCGGTCTGGTCGCGACGACGGCGCTGCCCTACGTGACGGCGAACTACTTCGCCGATCCCCGGTTCGAGCACACCGAGAACATCGACCACGCCGTCCGCGAGGAGGGGCTGGTCGCCATCCTGGGCGTGCCGCTGAAGATGAACGGCCGCGACGTGGGCGTGCTGTTCGCCGCGAACCGCAGCGAGCGCCCCTTCGCCCACTCGGAGGTGGCGCTGTTGTCGTCGCTGGCCACGCACGCGGCCATCGCGATCGACAGCGCGAACCTCATCGACGACACCCGCCGGGCCCTGGACGAGCTGCACACCGTCAACGAGCGGCTGCAACGGCACACGGCGTCGGTGGAGCGGTCGGCGGCGGCGCACGACCGGCTGGCCGACCTGGTGCTGCGGGGCGGCGGTGTGCGCGAGGTCGCGGCGGCGATCGCGGAGGTGCTGGGCGGCTCCGTGCTGATCCACGACCAGACCTCCGACGTGTCGGTGAGCGCCACCCCCGAGGGCACGGTCGTCGAGGACCGCCACCACGGCGGGGCGGGGCCGCTGCCGGAGGAGGAGCTGGTCGAGGCGGTGCGCACCGCCCTGTCGAGCGGGCGCGCGGTCCGGGCGGGGGAGGCGTGGGTGGCGTCGGCGACGGCGGGCAGCGAGTCGCTGGGCACGCTGGTGCTGCACGGGGCGGCGCTGGACGAGACCGACCAGCGGGTCCTGGAGCGGGCCGCGATGGTGACGGCCCTGCTGCTGCTCATCCGCCGGTCGGTGAGCGAGACCGAGCACCGGGTGCGCGGTGACCTGCTCAACGAGCTGTTGGAGGTCCCCGCGCGGGATCCGGAGTCGCTGCGCCAGCGCGCGGCGCCGCTGCACGCCGACCTGGACGCGCCCTACGTGCTGGTGGTGGCGGAGGCGCCCGGAGCCGATCCGGCGCGCCTGCGCTCGGCGGCCACGCACGTGGCCGAGACGACGGGCGGGCTGGCCGGGCACCGGTCGGGTCGCCTGGTGCTGGCGCTGCCGGGTGAGGATCCCGCCGAGGCGGGGCGCCGGGTGGTCGGCGAGCTGTCGGCGGCGGCCAACGGGCCGGTGACCGCGGGGCTGGCGGGGCCCACGGACGGCCCGGGGTCGTTCCTGTCGGCGTTCGCGGAGGCGTCGCGCTGTCTGCAGACCCTGCGGGCCCTGGGCCGTGACGGCGATGTCGCCACCACCGACGACCTGGGGTTCCCGGGGCTGCTGCTCAGCCAGGACCGGGATGTGCCGGGGTTCGTGTCGGCGACGCTGGGGCCGCTGCTGGAGTACGACGCCAAGCGGGGCACGCTGCTCGTGGAGACGCTGGGGGCCTACTTCGCGGCCGGGGGCAACCTGTCGCGCGCCAAGGACGACCTGCACATCCACGTGAACACGGTGGCGCAGCGCCTGGAGCGGATCGGGCAGCTCATCGGGACGGACTGGCAGCGCCCCGACCGCGCGCTGGAGCTACAGCTCGCCCTGCACCTGCACGGTCTGCTCGGCCAGGGCGTGGACCTGCTCGGCGAGCAGGGCGGCGGTTGAGGAGAACAGCGGGCTGTAGTGGTTGTCGTCGGGCAGTTCCACGGTGACCAGGTCGTCGGGGAGTCCGGCGAGGCGCTCCGGCGTGTAGAGGCCGGGTGACTCGTCCATGAGCCCGCGCGCCGTCCACAGCAGGCGCGCCGGGCAGGGCAGGCGGTGCACGGCGCCGAGGACCTCGGGGTCGGCGAGGACCTGGGCGCCGTCCACGCGGACGGCCTCCTCGTCGCAGGCCGAGCGGGTGTGCGGCGGCGTGCCGACGAGGTCGCGCAGGACGTAGTGGTCCACCCAGGTGTTCCAGCGACCGGTGAAGGCGGGGTGGCGCTGCCAGAAGCCGCGGTAGTCGTCGGGCCCCTCGAAGGTCATCCGCAGGCGCGCCATGGCCGGGCCGAGGACGGCGTCGATGTCGGTGTCGCGTGAAGAGGCTGGAGCCGAAGGCTCTCCGTTGAGGGCGGTAGCCCGTCCCCGCGCGGAGCGCACTGCAGGGCGACGGTGGGTGGCGGGTGGGAGCGGGAGCCCGTGGCCGCCGTCGACCAGGAGGAGGCCGGCGACGCGGTCGGGGTGGCGGACGGCGGTCAGGCAGGAGACGAACGCGCCCATGGAATGGCCGACCAGGACCGTGCGCTCGATTCCGGCGGCGTCCAGGACGGCGACGAGGTCGTCGGCGTGGGCACCGAGCCCGTGGGGGCCGGGGAGGGGGGAG
Organism: Nocardiopsis aegyptia; assembly: GCF_013410755.1. Classification (GTDB taxonomy): domain Bacteria; phylum Actinomycetota; class Actinomycetes; order Streptosporangiales; family Streptosporangiaceae; genus Nocardiopsis; species Nocardiopsis aegyptia. The sequence continues at coordinate 3,524,850 of NZ_JACCFS010000001.1, read as the reverse complement.
CGGCCCCGGCCGCGCAGGTCGGGGGCGATGAGCGGCGGTCCGCCGCGGGCGGCGAGTTCGGCGGCGAGGCGGGCGAAGGCGTGGCCGTTGGCGGTGATGCCGTGGACGGCGAGGACGGGAGTCGGCGACGGCGGATCCGCGGGTGCGTCCCACCGGGTGACGGCGAGGTCGCCGCCGGGGACGGGGACGGTGTACTCGTCACCGTCGCGCCAGGCCGGGGTGGACGTGGTGGACGTGGTGGCCATCGCTGGACCGCCTTCCGCTTCCTGAGAGCCGGTCGGACACGCGGGGAGGGCGACGGGGCCGCCCCGCGGGGTGTCGGTCCGATGCTAGGAGCCGGCCGCGCCGGGGGATATCCCTCGGGCGCACAGGGTGGGGGCCGTGAAGGTGGGACGAGTCCACGTGGCGGGTCCGGGGGAGGTTCGTGGCGGGTCCGGGGGAGGCTCGGCGACGGCTCGGGGCGGGCCCGGGTGGTGGGGGGCGGTGCGCGGAGGAACGGGACCGCGGTCAGTTCTTGACGTACTCCGCCCGGACCGCGTAGATGGCGGCCTCGGTGCGCGAGTGCACCTGGAGCTTGTCCAGGATGTTGCGCACGTGGTTCTTCACGGTGTTCTCGGTGATGAACAGGCGCTCGCCGATCTCCCGGTTGTTCAGCGAGCGGGCGAGGAGCTTGAGCACCTCGGTCTCGCGGGGGGTGAGGTCGGGCATGGCCGGGCGGCTGGGCGGGGAGCTCTCCTGCTTGGCGAGTTCGGCGAACTCGCCGATGAGCTTGGTGGCCATGGCCGAGTTGATGAAGGACTGCCCTTCGGCGATGGTGCGCACCGCGCGGGGCACCTCGGTCACCGAGATCTCCTTGAGCAGGTAGCCGGTCGCGCCCGCCTTGAGGGCGTCGAAGAGGTCGGACTCCTCGTCGCTCATCGTCAGCATGACGAACTTGGCGTGCGGTACCGCCTCGCGGATGCGCGGGCAGGCGTCGATGCCGCTGGAGTGCGGCATCATCACGTCCATGAGGACGACGTCGGGCCGCAGCTCGGTGGCCAGGCGGACCGCCTCCTCCCCGTCGCCGGCCTCGCTGACGACGTCGATGCCCTCCTCATCGTCCAGGACGGAGACCAGCCCGCGCCGGAAGAGGGCGTGGTCGTCCACCACCAGGACGCGGATCGGCCGGGTCTGCGGGATGTCGACGGGTGCGGGGGCGTCCGTGGCCGGGAAGGGGGCGGGACTCGGGGGGTGCGGGCTCACGGCGGTTGCCTTCCTCGCGTGTCACAGCCGGGGGCGGACTCCACGGACGACCCGGGCTCGGCCGGGCGTCGAACGGTGCGGGGAGCACCGCCTTGGGGTGGTTCTTTCCACTTTAGGGCCGCTTCTCTCCCCCAGTGGAGGGAACGCGTCAACTGACCCGGCGGTACCCCTCACAAGAGTTCAGAAAACGGGACCAATTACACTTTCGTTCCCGAGTCGGCAGACGAGGGCAACGCTGCTGGTCACACCAATTGTCCGTGGAATAAATACACTTATGCCATGACCGAAACCCGGTAGCAGTAGGCTCTCGCGCGTCTCGCGACCGCTCCACCGGATACGGGGAACGGGTGGCGGAACGGGATCCGGCGCGGCGTTGCGCCGGGCCTCACCCGTACGTCAGTGAACCCGCAGGTCGCACCGCTGGGGGGAGAGCGGAAATGGCATACCATCCCGCTGACCTCCTTTTTCTGGGGCGCCATCGTCGTGTCCGCGTTCAGCGCGTCATCTTGCCATCCCCAGTACTCCAAGATCGAGACGCTCCGCGCGACGCGCGAGCAGGTACAGGTGTCCCGCGCTCCGGTCCTGTTCCTTGACCAACGAGAACCCCTGGGTCTCGTAGTACTCGACCAGCTTCGGGAAGAAGCACCCCCTGCGCACCCACGCGCGGTCCATCCGCGCCGCCCGGTCCACCGCCCACAAGGCGATCAACGTTCCCGGCTTGTGCTCCCGGTAGGCGGGGTCGGTGATGGTCGTGAACAGGTATAGCGCGGGCTCGGCGGCTTCCTCGGGGGTCCAGTCCTTCGGTGGCGCCTCGGTCATGACCGTGGTGCACCCGACGATGCGGCCCTGGGTCTGGAGCACCCACATGGAACCGCCGCCGGCCTGCCCCGCGAGATCATCGACGTCCTCACGCCAGGACTCCAGGCCTCGCTGTTCCATCCATGCGCAGCGCGCGTTGATCATCGACGCGACGCCGGGGGCGTCGGACTCAGCGGCGAGACGCATGGTGAACATGGCTCATCCTCTCAACGCAGGAATGCCGTGGCGCTCATGTGCAGGCTCAGGACTTCCAGGGTCTTCGCGTCGCGCTCCTCGACATAGCGCCCGGGCGCCAGTTGTTCGGCGGCGGTACGCAGCCCGTCTGGGTCCACCAGGCCCTCGTCGAACAGCACCGACCCCTCGGCCAGCATACGAGCGAACAGCTTGGGTGCGTGAGTGACCAGCGCGTGCTCTACGACCTCCGCGAAGCTCTCCCGCTCCGCCGGGTAGACCACGTCGTCACTCATACCGAGCGAGGCCATGCGGCGCCGTTGCAGCCGTTTGAGTTCGCGCCACACGAACGGAAGCTGTTCACCCAACGTGACCATGGCCGGGTCGGCGAACGGGTGCATCGGCCACAACCCTTCCCGGAGAAGGGGCGGCGCGGTCGTCTCCAGCGACAACAACGTCATGGAGTTGACGAGCGCCGGGGGTGCGATCCCGTCGTCGGAGAACTCCAGCACCGCGCGGGCGCGCGGGCCGACCCAAGGCAGGATCTGGGCGTCGGTGATCTCGCCGAGCCCCTGGTGGGGTTCTTCCTCCTGTGTGAGGGCCACCATCTCGTCTCCGCCCAGGCCGGTCACAACGGTGCGGGCGCCAGCCGCGGCAATCGTCCGGGCCACCTCCACGAAGGGCCGGTGCAGGGGCTCCTCGGTGGGGTTGACCACATTGCCGTTGACCCAGGGGCAGTCGGGCGAGAGGGGGAGGTACTGCGTGGCGTCGATCACGAGGTCCGGGTCGGCGAAGCGGACACGGTCGCGGATCTCGGCACGGCGCCGGATCTGCTGCTCACGCCCCGGACCGCCGATGAGCAGGGTAGCCGTCGGAAACAAGCCAGGATGGCGTTCGGCCGCGCGGGTGGCCACGGTGCCCGAGTCGAACCCACCAGTCAGGTGGAACAGCGTGCTCGGGTCCGCCCAGGGGCGCCGGTCGATCGCCGCGTCCATGGTCGCGATGAACGCGGCTGGGACATCGGCGTCCGGTGCGAGCTTGCGAGGGGTGCGGTGCAGGGCGGGCTCCGGGTAGGCGATCCACAGGTGTCCGCCGAAGTGCGCGGTCGCGCGTTCTGTGAGCCGGTGCACTCCTCGGTACACGGTCTCCGACGAGTAGCGGGGCCGGGGTGATCGAAGGGGTCGATTCGGCTGCGGGTGTCCAGGGTGCTGTAGCACGCCCCGGACCAGTGCCAGGTCGGATTCTCGCTGTAGGGGGTCAAGCGCAATCGCAACATGCGGGTTGCTCCGGGGCGTGCGTAGGTTCGGGGGCCAGATGGTCAGCGCTTGGTGGTGTCGTAGGTGTGCGCACCATCGGAGGAGCCCGAACTCTTCTTGTACTCGTGGCTCTGCTCGGCGCTCTGGACCACCGCTCGGGCGGGCGAGGCGAACAAGTCGATCGCCGGTGTCGTGCTGTGCGGGGGCATGAAGTCGTTCAACGTACTTCTCCTTCTGTGAAACGGACGGCACGTGTACTGCCCAGCGGGGCCTGCATGCCGGGCAGCAACCCGTCTCCGTTCGGCAAGTGACCGAAACGGCCTGTGCGGAGCTACCCTCCGCACTTGCCGCACAGCTTCCCGGGGCAGTCCGCCCCGCACACGTCGCAGGGCCCCTTCTTCTGCACAGATCTCACCTCCTTTCCCTGGCCACGGTCATCGCGTCACCGCACGCGCATGTCGTCGTGCGGGCGTCAGGGCGTTATTGCGGTGGTCAGTCGTTCCAACGGCGAGTGCCAGACGAGCGGTCGGGGGTGCGGGTCGGGACGCGGGTCGACGACCACACGGGTGGTGGGGCCCCGGGTCGCGGCGTAGAGAGGGCGGCCCTCCAGGGTCGGACCGAGGTAGCGGACGCGGGCGCCGTGGGCGCGGGCCCAGGTGCGCAGTTCCGCCAGGGTGGCCAGTTCGCGCAGGTCGCAGACGGCGGTCACTCGGTCCCCGCCTTCCTGGTCTCGTAGCGCACGGCCAGGTCGGGCTCGGTGTGCAGTCGGCGGATGCGGGCGGTGAGGGCGCGGACGTCGTCGCCCGTACGACGGCGGCAGCCGAGGAGGCCGCGGACGTGCTGGGCGCGCGCGGCCAGCAGGTCCCGGCGCGCGTCCCAGGAGCCGAGGGCGGCCGGGGGCAGGTGGTAGACGGACGCGAGCGCGTCGAGGAGGTCGTCGACGTCGGCGAGGGTGATCCGGGTGCTGGGCTCCGTCCCGGTCGCGGTGTCGGTCATCGCGGACTCGCCTCCAGACGCCGCAGGCCGTCCAGGACTGTGGCGAGGATCGCTGTGGGGGCGGCGTCCAGGGGAACGCGCGGACGCGGAATCGGCCAGGGAGCGTAGGCACGGGCACGAGCGGCGCGGCGGGGTCGGCGTCGGCGTAGGCGCTCTTCGGCGAGGTAGCGGACGGCGACGAGCGCCGACGGGTTCAGGTATCGCACAGGGCGACTCCTCGATCGGGATGCCGCTGGGAGGGCGGCGTGGGAATGAGTACGCTCAAGAAAACATGAAAACCTCAGAGTTTCAAGTTCTTCATGAGTATTTGAGCCTCATACCATGAGGATTTCAACCTTTCTGACACCGGATGCCCGAATCGGCCACCGGCCGTAGCATCGTCATCAGACCGCCGATCAGGAGCAAGCACATGCCCGACACCCCTCGCCGCCTGAGCGTGCGTCGCCGCCGACTCTCCGAGGAGCTGCGCGCACTGCGTCTCGCTGCGGGCATGACCCTGGACGACGCCGCGGCCGCCACCGAGTGGAGCGTCGGAAAGGTGTCGAACATCGAGACCGGCGTTCGCCTGCGACCGAGCGTGGTCGAGGTGCGCGCCCTCCTGGACGTCTACAAGGTCACCGACGAGCGCCGACGCGAGGCACTTTTCGCCATCACCCGCCAGGCCGGAAAGAAGGGGTGGTGGACGAAGTACGGCGACGTCTTCCCGGACGAATTCCCTGTGCTGGAGTCAGAAGCGACCGCCATCAGCACCTACCAGCCGATGATCATTCCCGGGCTTCTACAGACGCCGTCGTATGTGGAATCGTTGATGCGTTCGGGGAACCTCGTGCGCGACCCGATCGACATACAACGCGTGATCGACGCACGCCGCCGGAGACAGGAACTCCTCTCCGGCCCGGATCGGCCGGAGCTGTGGGCGATCATCGACGCAGGCGCCATCGAGCGTCTCCGAGCCATCCCGGATGTGTGCCGCGAGCAGGTAGGACACCTTGCCGACCTGGCCGACGGCGGTGACGGCATCACGGTCCAGATCGTCCCGTTCAGCGCGGGCATCCACGCCGGCGCCAAAGGTTCCTTCGTGCTGATGGACTTCGCTGCGGCCGACCCGGTTGTGTACCTGGAGATGGACCAGGACGGCCTCTTCCTGGAGGAGCCAGACGAGACCAGCCGATACAGAAATCTGTTCAACCATCTCGTGAGCAGGTCACTTGACGTCGACCAGAGCGTCGCCTACCTGCGCGAAATAGCCAAGGCACCCTGAAAGAAGCACCGATGCTCATTCCCGAAGGTCTCGAATTCCGCACGTCTTCCTACAGTGACCGAAGCGACTGTGTTGCGGTCGCCGACGTTCCTGGGGGCGCCGTCGTCCGAGACTCCCAGCACCCCGACCGGGAGCACCTGGGGTTCGCGGCTCTGGAGTGGGTCGCGCTCCTGCGCACAGCCGGAGCGTAGCCACGCAAGAAGGGGAGCCCACCGCATGGCAGGGGCTCCCCTTCACTCATTCCCGCGCTGAGCCTACTCCTCGGGGCTGGAGCGCCGCTTCCGGAGCGCCGATCGGATGCGGTCGGGCAGCGCCACCAGACCCCCCGGGAAGAAGAACACCATGAGCACGAACAGCGTGCCCAGCACGAACAGCGGCTGCGACAGGGGCGCCGCGATCCACGCCGGCAGCACCGTGAAGGCGTCCGATCCGCCGAGCTGGAGCAGGCGGTGGTCGAGGTACGTGTACAGCCCCGCGCCGACCAGCGGCCCCCACCGGGTGCCCGCGCCGCCCAGCGCGACCATGACCAGCAGCGCCAGCGTGAACTCGGCGGTGGTGATGCCCGGCGTCACGCCTCCGGTGACCAGCAGGTACGCCACACCCCCCAGGGAGGCCAGTCCGCCGCCGACGGTGAACGCCGCCAGCTTGTAGGGGTACGGGTTCACCCCGAGGACGGCCACCCGCTGCTCGTTGGCGCGAATGCCCTGCCACACGCGCCCCACCGGCGAGGCGGTCAGCCACCAGACCACGCCCGTGGCGACCACGGCGTAGGCCAGGGCCGCCCAGTACAGGTTGACGGTGTTGACCACGCCCACGAACGCGTCCGGCACGGCCGCCGTGTGCAGCGGCAGGCCCTCCTCACCACCGGTCGCGCGCCCGGGGTCGCGCGCGAGGAGGATCGACCCGGCCTGGGCGAAGGCGAGCGTGACCATGGCCAGCGCGATGCCGTTGACCCGCAGGGACACCGCGCCGAGCACCAGCGACAACAGCGTGCCGCCGACGACCGCGACCACGGCCGACCACAGCAGGGGCAGCTCCAGGACCCGCATCAGCAGCGCGGCCGTGTAGGCGCCGCAGGCGAAGTACAGCGCGTGCCCGAACGACAGCAGCCCCACCCGCCCGTAGAGCAGGTCGTAGCTGGTCGCCAGCCCTCCGAACACCAGGCACAGCGCGAGCAGGTGCAGCGTGGGCGGGCTGTTGAGGGTCCCCTCGAACACACCGGGCAGCGTGAGGGTGGAGAAGGGCAGGGAGAGCGCCACCGCCAGAAGAACCGTGGGGGCGATCCAGCCGGTCGGCCGAGGGCGCCGGCGCACGTCGGGCACGGTGCCCGAGTCCGTCGCGCCGGTGCCGGGCGTCGTCGGGGCCACGTCGGTGTCGGTCATCAGGCCACCCTCTCCGCGGACTTCTTCGCGGTCAGTCCGCCCTGTCGCGTGAGCAGCACGACGGCCAGGACGATGACCACGGCGATGTCGCCGAGTCCGGCGACGGTGTAGTAGTTGGCGAACTGCTGGATGAGGCCCACCGCGACGGAGGCGAGTGCGCAGCCGGTCAGCGAGGTGGTCCCGCCGATCACCACGACGATGAACGCGAAGATCAGCAGCGACATCCCCTGGGTGGGGGTCACCACACCGAAGTAGAGGCCGCCCAGGGCCCCGGCGAGCGCGGCGGCGGCGCCGCCGATGGCGAAGACCAGGGTGAAGGCGGTGCGCACGTCGATGCCCAGGGCGGTGACCATGGCGCGGTCCTGCACCCCGGCCCGCACGATCAGCCCGTAGCGGGTCCGGGAGTTGAACAGCCACAGGGCCGTGAAGACGACCACGGCGGCCGCGATGAGCAGGAAGCGGTCGGTGGGGACGTTGACGCCGAGGACGCCGACGGTGCCCGCGACGAGCGCGGGGCGGGGGAAGGGGAGCGGGTCGGCTCCCCAGACGGCCTGGAGCAGGGCGGGCACGGCGAGGCTGAGGCCGACCGTGGCCAGGATCTGCTCGCGGTGCCGGCCGTAGAGCGGGCGGATGACGCACAGCTCGACCAGGGTCGCGGCGAGGGTGCCCGCGCCGACACCGAACGCGACCGCCAGGAGGAATCCGAACCCGTCGGGACCGGCCCCCGGCAGGTACACGCTCGCCCACCAGGTGCCGTAGGCGCCGATCGCCAGGAAGGCGCCGTGGGCGAAGTTGAGCACGTCCATCAGCCCGAAGATCAGGGAGAGCCCCGAGGCGATGAGGAAGTACAGGGCACCCAGGCCGAGCCCGGTGATGACGAGGAGCACGACGGTACTCACGCGGTGTCCACCTGCCTGTCATGGGTCGGGTCGGCGGCGGGACCGGCCGAGGTGCGGGACACGCCCAGCAGCGCGCGGACGCGGTCGGGGTCGTCGAGGAGGTCGAGGGCCGGGCCGGTGTGGGTGACCCGGCCCGCGTCGAGCACGACCGCCTGGTCCGCCACCCGGCGGACCAGGGCCAGGTTCTGCTCGACGAGCAGGACCGGGACGCGCTCGGCGGCGACGGCGACCGCGTCGGCGACCTCGCGCACGACCCTGGGGGCCAGCCCCTTGGTGGGCTCGTCCACGATGAGCAGCCGGTTGTCGTTGAGCAGGGCCCGCCCGATCGCGAGCATCTGCTGCTGTCCGCCGGACAGGGTGCCGGCGGGCTGGGCGGCGCGGGCGCGCAGTTCGGGGAAGAGCTCGTGGACGAGGTCGTAGCGGGGCGCGCCGGGCCGCCGTTCGGCCAGGCGCAGGTTCTCCGCGACGGTGAGCGCGGAGAACACCCCGCGGTCCTCGGGCACGTAGCCGATCCCCCGGGCGACGATGGCGTGGGTGGGGTGCGTGGTGATTTCGGTGCCGGCGAACTCCACCCGCCCGGTCCGCGGCACCAGGCCGAGCAGCGCCTTGACGGTGGTGGTCTTGCCGACGCCGTTGCGGCCCAGGAGGGCGGTCACACCGGTCGCCGGGGTCGAGAAGGTCACGCCCTGGAGGATGTGCGACCCCTCGATCCACACGTGCAGGTCGGCCGCGTCCAGGAGCGGCCCGCCGGTCACGCCCCGTCCCCGAGGTAGGCGGCCTGGACCTCGGGGTCGGCCATGGCCGAGTCGGGGTCGGTGAAGGCCAGCAGTGCGCCGTGGTGCATGACGGCCAGTCGGTCGGCCATGTCGAGGAGCACCTCCATGTGGTGTTCGACCATGAGGACGGTGCACCCCTGTTCGCGGTGCACGTCCCGGATGACGGTGGTGAGGTCGCCGATCTCGCCCGCGCTGACCCCGGCCATGGGCTCGTCCAGGAGGATCAGGCGGGGGCGGCGGGCCAGCAGGAGGGCGAGTTCGAGCTTGCGCTTGTCGCCGTGGGAGAGGTCCCCGGCCAGGGCGCCCGCCCGGTGGGAGAGGCGGACCAGGTCCAGGACGGCGGCGACCTCGGGGCCGCCGTCGGGGGCGGCGCGCCGCCAGAACCGCCGGGACTCGCCCGTGCGGGCCTGGACGGCGAGGCCGACGTTGGCCCCGACGCCCAGGTCGGCGAAGACGCTGGAGGTCTGGAAGGTGCGGCCCATGCCGAGCCGGGCCCGCCGGTGGGGTGCCTGGCGGGTGACGTCGGTTCCGGCGAGGCGGATGGTGCCGGAGGTGGGCCTGGTCAGTCCGGTCACCAGGTTGAACAGGGAGGTCTTGCCCGCCCCGTTGGGTCCGATGAGGGCGACGAACTCGCCTTCGCCGACGTCCATGGTGATGTCGTCGACGATGACGGCTCCGCCGACCGACCAGCTCAGGTGCTCCAGCGCGAGCACGGCGGCGCCGCGGTCCGGGCCGGGGCCGGTCGCGGCGGCGGAGCCGGTGTCCTCGGTCGTCGCACCGGGGCGGGTGTCCTCGGTCGCGGCGTCGGCCGCCGCGCGGGTCGCGTCGGTGGGCACGGCTACTCCGCGACCGGGGGCTCGACGTCCGCGGCGGGGATCTCCGCGATGAGTTCCGGGTGGGCGTCCTCGCCCTCGCCGACGAGTTCGACCTGGTACATGGGCTGGATGAGGGCGTGGTCCTCGGCCCGGATGTGCACCTCGCCCTTGACCCCGTCGAAGGTCCACCCCTCCAGGGCCGCGATGCGGTCCTGGACGTCGGTGCCGGCTCCGGCCGCGTGGACGATCATCTGCGCGGCGGTGAAGCCGTCGGGGGTGAAGAGGTCGACCTCGCCGCCGTCGGTCACCACGGTGTCGTGCATGATCTCGGCGACCTCGGTCTCACTGGCCCCGTCGAAGTAGTGGGACAGGAAGGAGATGCTGCCGCCCGCCTCGCCGAACACGGGGTAGGAGGGCTTGATGTCCAGCCCGGTGACGACCTCGGTGGAGTCGAGGATCTTTTGCTGGTCGAGGGCCTGCCACATCGCGGCGGCGGTCTCGCCGGCCCAGGCGACGAACACGAGGTCGGGCGCGGCCTGGCCGAGCTGTTCGGCGAAGGGGGTGAGGTCGGTGGTCTCCGGAGGGGCGAGGACGCTGTCGACCGAGGCGCCCTCCCCCTCAAGCACCTCCGTGACGGCGGCGACGTTGTCCTGGCCGAAGGCGTTCTGCTGGGCGAACACCACGACCTCGGCGCCCTCGGGGTCGTCCATGAACGCGGACGCGGTGAGGATGTCCTGGTAGGTCTGGCGCCCGGACCGGAAGGTGTGGTCGTTGAGGCCGGTCAGCGCGTCGGTGGCGGCGGAGCCGGAGACGAACAGGATGTCGTTCTGCTCGGCGAGCGGCGCGACCTGCGCGGCGATACCGGAGGAGGTCGACCCGGCGATGATGTCGTGCCCGGAGCCGATGAGGTCGCGGGTGGCCGACACCGCCTTGGTGGGATCGCCCGCGTCGTCGGCGTAGGACACCTCGATGGGCCGGCCGCCGACCTCCATCGTGCCGTTGGTGGCGTGGTCGAGTCCGGCCTCGAACCCCTGGCGGTACTGCTCGCCGTAGGAGGCGAGCGGCCCGGTGGACGAGTAGACGATGCCGACCCTGACGGGGTCGTCCTCGCCGCCTCCGGCCGCCTCACCGGGGCTCCCGCAGGCGGTCAGGGCGAGGGCCGCGGCGCAGGCGGCGGCCAAGGGGGGCGTCTTGCGCATGTGTCTCCTCCGGTCGGCACCCGATCGTCGGACACCACCGCCCGCACTGGGGGATGGGGTGCCAACCCGAAGGTAGAACCGCAGTGACGTGATTCACATGTAGGTGTCGCCCATATTTGGCCACGGATCAGTGTCGGAGGCGCCCACGGGTCAGCAGGGACCGAGGTCGGCCCACGGCCCCCAGTCGCCACCGTCGCCCGGACGGTGGTGCGCGCCCTCGACCCACCAGCGCGCCTCGTACTCGCGGCCCTGGTAGTGCACCCGGTCGCCGGTGTCGTACTGGGTGTTGGGGTGCCAGGCCTCGCCGGAGCAGGACGCGCCGGCGTCGCCGCGCCCGCCGTCCCTGTCGTCATCGTCGTCGTCGCGGTCCCGGTCGCGCTCCTCGTCGGTGTTCTCGTCCCGGTCGGTGTCGCGGTCCTCCTCGTCGTCCTCCGTCGCCGACTCCTCCACCTCGGGCTCCTCGGGTCCGGTGGAGACGGTGATGGACACGTTCGCGTCCTCGGGCAGGATCGACCCCGGTTCCGGGTCCTGGCCGAAGACCTCGCCGACGACCACGTCGTCGTGCGGCGCCTCGACGATCTGCGCGGCCAGGCCGGCGTCGTCGAGGAGGGCGACGGCGTCGGCCTGGTCCGTGCCGATCAGCGACGGGGCGACGACGCCCTCGCTGACGCTGACGACGACCGGTTCCTCCCGGTCGCCCTGTTCGCCGGCGGCCGGCTTCGTGGACAGGACCGTGCCGGGGGCCTCCTCGGCGGAGTGCTCCTGCACCACCTCGATGTCGGTGAAGCCCGCCTCCCGCAGCACGGTGCGCGCCTCGGACTCGGTTCCGCCCGCGACGTCGGGGACCTCGACCGAGCGCGCCCCGATGGAGACCACCAGCGTGACCTGGTCCCCCGTCTCGACCTCGGTGCCCGCGGCGGGCTCGGTGGCGGCCACGGCACCCGACTCGACGTCGTCGTCGTAGGCCTCGTCCCGCCGGACGACCAGATCCACGCCGAGGCCCCTGAGCACGGACTCGGCCTCGGCGGGAGCACTCCCCGTGACGTCGGGGACCTCGACCGTGTCGTCGGGGGCCAGGGCGGCCCAGCCGACGACGGACAGGAGGACTACGGCCAGGGCCGCGGCCGAGACCAGCACGGGGACGCGGCGCCACGGCGGTGTCCCGTCGGAGCCGCGGCCGGGGGCGCGGCCGGAAGCGGGCCCGGCGGCCCGGCCGGAGCGGAAGGCGGAGGTGAGAGCGGACGCGGCACCGACCCGGGGCCGGGCCTGAGTGCGGTCCTGGGTCTGCGCGCCGACCACGGGGATGGGCCGGGTGTCCGCGGGGTCGCCGTCGCCGTCGACCCGCGGCAGTGACCGCGTCACCTGTTCGACCATGGTGAGGTACTTGGCGGCGTCACGCGGACGGTAGCGCGGGGTGGGGTCGGTGGCGTTGGCGACCAGCATGTCGACGTCCGAGGGGACCCCGTCCACGGCCGCGGAGGGGCGCAGCGGGCCCTCGTCCGGTACCGTGCCGACGCCGGTGATCAGTGTGTGGAGCAGTCGTCCGACGGCGTGGACGTCCTCGCTGGTGTCCGGTTCCCCGCCCGCCGCGGCGTCGGCGATGAGGGGGAGTCCGGTGACGGTCACGCGGCCCTCGTCGTCGAGCAGGACGTGGTCGGCCTCGATCCCGCCGTGCACGATGCCCGCCTGGTGGAGGGCGTCCAGTGCGGCGAGGACGTCGGCGACGATGGTCAGGGCCGTGCCGGGGGAGTAGCGCAGGGCCGCGTCGCCGTCGGTGAGGACGCTCGCGAGGCTCTCACCGCGCTCGTACTCGGTGACGGCGTACACGTGGTCGCCGTCGCGCCCGTGACCGAGCGTGCGCGCCAGCCCCGGGTGCGTGACGGACTCCAGTGTCTGGACGCGGCTGTCGAAGGCGTGGACGAGGCCCGGATCGGCGACCGACTCGGGGTGCATCACCGTGACCATGACCAGGTGGTCGACGGTCAGGTCGTGCGCCGTGTGGACGGTACCCGAGGGACCGCTGCGGACACGCTGCCCCAGGACATAGCGTCCGTGCAGCGTGAGGCCGAAGAGGGTGTCGGGACTGGGGGTCGCCATGATGCGGATTCTACGGTCACCAGCACGACAGATCATCGCCATTCGTCCGAATGTGGACATGAGCCCGCGTCAACGGGAGCGGCGTCGGGTCCGCGAGCGGTCGCACGACCACGCCGTGGTCACCATGGGTGACCAATTCGTCCCGTGGCCACCGCGCCCCGAACCGGTTCCGTGGTTTCCCGGACGGAGCCGGGGCACACCGCCTCGATAGGGTCCCAGTACCCGAAACCGAAGCGAGGCCCCCATGACACCGCCCCCTCCCGGGACCGTCGGCGACCGTGCGGCCGGAGTGCTGCTCGGCGCCGCCTGCGGGGACGCACTGGGCGTTCCCTACGAGTTCGCACGCAGACTCGGCGACCACGAGGTGCCGGAGATGGTCGGCGGAGGACTCGGCCCGTACGCGCCGGGCGAGTACTCCGACGACACCCAGATGGCGGTGTGCATCGCCGAGACCCTGCGCGACCACGACGCCCCGCTCTCCGACCGGGCGCTCGGACAGACCGCCGAGGCCTTCCTGACCTGGCGGCGCGACGGCGCCAGCGACATCGGCCACCAGACGCAGAAGGTGCTGGGCGAGGTGGAGCACGCGCGGGGGACCGAGGTCGTGGCCGAGGAGATGGCGGCCGTCGCGCGGCGGCTGTTCGAGTCCGGCCTGCCGAGCGCGGGGAACGGCTCCCTGATGCGGACCGGGCCGCTGGCGCTGGCCTACCTGGACGATCCGGCGGGTCTGGCCGTGGCGGCCGACCGCTACAGCCGGCTCACGCACGGGGACCCGCTCGCGTCCGAGGCGTGCGTCCTGTGGTGCGAGGGTGTGCGCCGGGCGGTCGTGCGCGGGGACCTGTCGGGCGTGCGCGCGGGCGTGGAACTGCTGCCGGTGGGGCGGCAGGCGTCCTGGGCGGCGTGGCTGGACGAGGCCGAGGAGCGGCCGCCGCACGCCTTCGAGGGCAACGGCTTCGTGGTCCGCACCCTTCAGGCGGCGTGGTCGGCGGTCAGCCGCGGGGAGGCGGAGGAGGCACCGGAGGAGAGCCTGCGGCACTCCCTGTGGTCGGCGGTGCGGGCGGGGGACGACACCGACACCGTGGCGGCGATCGCCGGAGCGCTGCTCGGCGCCCGATACGGCGCGAGCGCGATCCCCGACGAGTACCTCTCGGTGGTCCATGGCTGGCCCGGGTACCGGGCGGCGGACCTGGCCGGACTCGCCCTGGCCATCACCGAACGCCACTCCTGACGGTCGGGCGTCGCCCAGGGAGTCGATCGACGCCCGGGCGATCCGCGTCCGCACACGAACGGCGCCGGAGTGAGGGGCGGGCTCCGCGGGGGCTCACTACGCTGGCGGCGAGGAGCGGTTCGACGATGGAGGCGCTGATGACCGACGCACTGGACTGGACGCGACCCGACGAGCACCCGGACTGGCTGGCCGAGCCGACCCGTGCCGCGCTCGCCGGTCTGGGGGAGCGGGACCGGGAGCGGGTGCGGGTCGCGGAGATCGATCCCGAGCTGGCCGACACGGCCGCGTTCTGCGAGCGCTACGGGATGCCGCTGGAGACCAGCGCCAACTGCGTGGTGCTGGCGGCCAAGCGCGGCGGCGAGGTGACCTACGCGGCCTGCATGGTGCTCGCGACCCAGCGCGCGGACGTCAACGGGATGGTCCGGCGCCACCTGGGCGCCCGCAAGATCTCGTTCGCGCCGATGGACGAGGCCACGGGGCTGACGGGCATGGAGTACGGCGGCATCACGCCGTTCGGGCTGCCCGCGCGGTGGCCGGTCCTGGTGGACAAGGCGGTGGTGGACACCCCGTCGGTCGTGGTGGGCAGCGGGCTGCGCCGGTCGAAGCTGTACGTGCCGGGATCGCTGGTGGGTGAACTCGCGGGCGCCGAGGTGCTGTCGCTCGTGAAGGAGTAGCCGCCGGGGTCGATATGTCGACAAAGTGACCAGTGGTTACGGTCGCCGTCATCGCGCTTTCGTGCGCGTCTCCAGGTGTTCGACACCGTACCCCGGGCGGTGGAGCACGGTCGGGCGTTCGCGCGAATCCTTCGGCCGAGGCACGACCGTGGACACGCGTCGGCGGCCGGGTCCCGTCGCCGTGTCGGCACCGCTGGTCGACACGGCGACAAGTCGGCATGGCGAGGGGTCGGCATGGCGAGGGGTCGGCATGGCGAGGGGTCGATACGTCACCACGCCCCTACGTCACTCCCGGCGGACGGCCACCGGGACCGCGCCCGCCGCGAACGCGGCCACGAGCAGGGTCGCGAGGAGCGCCGCCAGCCCCATGGAACCGTCGATGAGCGTGGTGAAGTTGGACAGCGCGAGGGCGGCCACGCCCACGAGCCCCACGGTGCCTAGGACCGGTGCGATCCGGGCGTGCCACCACCGCGTGTCCACCCCGGTCCGGGCGAAGAACACCACGACCGCGACGCTCACCAGCACCATGAGCGCCAGCACGCCCAGTGTCGCCATCCCGCTCATCCAGGTGAACACCTGCAGCACCGGATCGGCCCCCGCCAGCGCGAACACCGCGATCACCACGGCCGCCGCCGCGGACTGGACCAGCGAGGCCACGTGCGGAGACCCGTGTCGGGCGTGCGTTCCCGCGAGCGGTGACAGGAGGCCGCGGCCGATCGCGTACAGGTAGCGGGCGATCGTGTTGTGGAACGCCAGCAGTGCCGTGAACAGGCTCGTGAGCAGCAGGATCTCCATGGTCGCGGCCACACCCGGCCCCGCGTACAGGTGCGCCACGGAGAACACCAGGCCGTCGGTGTCGTCCAGCGCGGCGGTCCGAGCCCGGTCCGCGCCGACCCCCACGACGACGGCCCAGGACACGAGCGTGTAGAAACCGCCGATGAGCAGCACGGCCGCGTAGGTCGCGCGCGGCACGGTCCGCCCCGGATCGCGGGCCTCCTCACCGTAGATCGCCGTCGCCTCGAAACCGATGAAGCAGGCCACCGCGAACATCAGACCGATCCCGGGGGAGCCGGAGAGGAAGGCCCCGGCCGTGAACGGCTCCGCGCTCGGGCCCTCGGCCCCGCCCCGCCAGAGCACCGCGCCGATCAGGACCGCGAGGACCCCGACCTCGCACACGATCAGCACACTGAGCACGCGTGCGCCCACGTCGATGCTCCGGAAGCCGAGCACGGCGACGACGGACAGCAGGACCCCGCTCCACAGCCACCAGGGCACGTCCGGCCCGCCGTAGGCGGCGACGGTCCCGCCGAGGGCGGCCCCGGCCAATCCGTAGACCGCCGCCTGGATGGCGGTGTAGGAGAGCAGGGCCAGCCCCACGGCGCCGGCGCCGGTGACCCGGCCGAGCCCCGCGGTCACATAGGCGAAGAACGCGCCCCCGCCCGCCACATGGCGGCTCATTCCGGCGTATCCGACGCTGAACAGCAGGAGGACGACGGTCACCACGAGGTAGGACACCGGGACGCCCGCGCCGTTGCCGATCGCCATCATCACGGGCAGCGCACCGCCGATCGCGACCAGCGGGGAGGCCGCGGCGACGACGAGGAAGACGATGCCCGCGGTTCCCAGGGAGCCTCGGAGCCCCGCTGGGGGGCCGGTCTCCGGTACCGGCTCCGCGGCGCGCTCAGCCATGGCAGCGGTCCGTTCCCCCGGTGGACCCGTCGGTGTCCGGTCCCGGCGCGTGGCAGGAGCCCCCGGCCGTGGCGGGCACGTCCAGGGTCGGGTTGCGGTCGAAGAAGCCGACCGGCCGCAGTTTGAAGCCGGTGTAGTCGACCGGCATGATCGGCCAGTCCTCCGGCCGGGGCGCGTGGGTCAGGCCGAAGGTGTGCCACACGACCAGATCGCGGCCGTCCAGGTCGCGGTCGGCGGCGGCGTACGCGGGCAGGCCGGCGCCGCCCGGGTGCTGGTTGACGAAGTCGC
This sequence comes from Nocardiopsis aegyptia, assembly GCF_013410755.1. Classification (GTDB taxonomy): domain Bacteria; phylum Actinomycetota; class Actinomycetes; order Streptosporangiales; family Streptosporangiaceae; genus Nocardiopsis; species Nocardiopsis aegyptia. The sequence goes on along the minus strand of NZ_JACCFS010000001.1, from coordinate 3,508,058 downwards.
CCGCCGGGTAGCGCTCGGCGGGGTCGTAGGCGGTCACCCACAGGTGGCGGGTGGCGAAGGCGGCGCGCGCCGCCACCGACGAGGCCGGGTCGGCGAGCAGCACCGGTTTGCCCTCGGGCTGGAGGGCGTAGCCGACCGGGCGGCCGAGCCGGTTGGGGGAGCCGGGGTTGGTGATGTGCCAGACCCGGTCGACGGAGGTGTCGGCGTCGCGCTGGGCGCGCTGTTCGGAGGCGAGCACCGTGTGCTTCTGGGTGAAGGCGTTGCCGCGCGGGTTGTCCGGGCCGATCGGGACGCGGGCGGCGTCGACCTCCACCACCTGGTTGGCGGTGCCGTCCAGGGCCATGTCGAGGCGGGCGCAGAACAGGTGCTGGTGGAAGGGCGCGCCCAGGCCCGGGGCGATCTCGCTCGCGTGGGGGTGGTCGCCGCCGGGGTGGGCGGAGGTGAACACGATGCCGGTGGCCTTGGCCTCGAACTCGATCGTGCCGTCGAGGTAGAGGTACCAGAAGAAGCCGTAGTCGTAGTTGCCGACGGTGGTGAAGAAGGAGACGACCATCCGGCGCTGGCGCCTGGTCTCGGACGATCCCGCCCACAGGTCGCTGTGCTTCCACAGCACACCGAAGTCCTCCTCGTGCATGCACACGGCGTTGGGGAGGGTCCGTGGATCGCCCCGCTCGTCGGCGATGACGGCGTCCATGTAGGTGATGTCACCGAGGCAGTCGCAGCCGAGTCTGAGGGCGTTGGCGTAGCGGCCGACCATGTACTCGCCGGTGTCGAAGTAGTTCTGCCAGGACCGCACGGGCGAGGGGTCGGCGTAGGGGACGACCATCTCGGCGATGGAGGCGCGGTGGACGATCGACCGCTCCCGTCCGCGATCGCGGTCGGCGAAGGCGATCTGGTGCAGGACCAGGCCCTCGCGGGCGTCGAAGCCGACACGCAGCGACCAGTTCTCCCAGCGGAGCACGTTGCCGTCGAGGCTGAAGCTCGGCCCTTCGGGCTGGGTGATCTCGATGGGCCGCTGGGTGGTGCGCGGCGGCCCGCTCACCTCGGGGTCCGGGTAGTCGCCGGACTCGGCGGGGATCGGGACCGGGCCGAAGTCGAGGACCCGGTCGACGGACCGGGCGAGGACGTCGACGTAGGCGACGAGGCCGTCGACGGGGTGCGCCCAGGCGTGGTCCGCCTCGTGCTCCTGGACGAAGGCGAGTCCGCGCAGGATACGGCGGCCGCGCTCCTCGGGGTACTCGTCGTCGTAGACGCCGGCGGACAGCGGCGCGACCCTGACCCTGGCCGGGTCCAGGTCGCGGGCGCGCAGGGCGGCCAGCCAGGACTCGTCGGTGGACAGGACTTCCTCCACCAGGGCGAACTCCTCGTCCAGGACGGGCAGTTGGCCGTCGGTGGAGGGGTCCAGGGGCCGGTCGGAGTCCACGCGTCCGTGGGTGAGGGACACGACGAGGTCGTGGGCGGGGCCGCCGCCGGTGTCGTGCAGCAGGACGCGCACGCGGCGGTCGACGGGTGCGCCGGGCGTGTGCGCCAGGAGGTCGGCCTTGGCCGGTTCCTCCAGGCCGAGGTAGGCGAACCGGGTGGTGTCGACGGCGTGCCCGGTCCTGGTGAGCAGCGTGCGGGCGGCGGTGATCTCGTCGTGGGTGAGGGGATCGAGGGGATGTGCCGCCGATGTGTCGGTGGTGGCCATCGGTTCCTCCGGGGGTGGGTGGGGCGGGGGCGGTCCTGGCGTGACGGGGCACGCCGTGCGAGTGGCCGGTGGTCATGGGGCGCGTGGCCCGTGACCGGTGAGCCGCGAGCGGGCCGGCGGCCGCGGGGCTCTCCGCCTCCCGCGGCCACCGTGCCGATCAGGCCAGGTGGGTCCAGATGCTCTTGACCTGGGTGAACGCCTCGATGCCGGACCAGCCCATCTCCCGGCCGAGCCCGGAGGCCTTCATGCCGCCCCAGGCCGCCGCGGCGTCCAGGAACGGCGGCATGTTGATCCACACCGTGCCGGCGCGCACCCGGGCCGCGAGGCGGTTGGCGGTGCCGATGTCGCGGGACCAGATCACCGCCGCGAGCCCGTACACGGTGTCGTTGGCGCGGGCGACGAGTTCGTCGGGGTCGTCGTAGGGGAGGACGGACAGGACCGGGCCGAAGATCTCCTCCCGTGCGATGCGCATGTCGTCGGTGACACCGGAGAAGACGGCCGGGCGCACGAAGAATCCGCGGTCGTCGTCGAGCGGGGCGCGGTCGTGCAGGTGGGCGCCGTCCTCCTGGCCGATCCGTACATAGCGCTCGGCCTGGTCGCGCTGTTCGGCGGAGACCACCGGCCCCATCTGGGTGTCGTCCGCCAGGCCGTGGCCGAGCTTCATCGACGCGGCTCCGGCCGCGAGCTTCTCCGCGAACTCGTCGTGGCGCGCGGCGTCCACGAAGAACCGCGTGTACGCGGCGCAGACCTGCCCGGCGTTGAGCAGACCGCCCATGAGGTTGCCCGCGACGGCGGCGTCGATGTCGGCGTCCGAGGCGATGATCGAGGGCGCCTTGCCGCCCAGTTCGAGCGAGACGTGCTTGAGCTCGCGGCCCGCCTGGGCGCCGATCTCCCGGCCGACCTCGGTGGATCCGGTGAAGGACACCTTGGCGACGCCGGGGTGGCGGACCAGGGCCCTGCCGACCTCCGGCCCACCGGTGACGACGTTGACGACCCCGTCGGGGATGCCGGCCTCCTTGACCAGCCCGGCCAGGCGCAGGGTGGTGAGCGGGGTCTGCTCGGCGGGCTTGACGACCACGGTGTTGCCCGTGGCCAGGGCCGGAGCGAGCTTCCACATCAGGATCATGAGGGGGAAGTTCCACGGCGTGATGAGCGCGCACACGCCGAGCGGTTCGCGGCGGGTGCGGTAGTCGACGTCCGGGATGGACAGCGGCGCGGTGACGCCGGTGATCTTGGTGACCCAGCCCGCGTAGTAGCGCAGGTGCTCGACGGCGTTGGGGACGGCGAACCCGCCGCTGACGCCGAGCGGTTGCCCCTGGTCGCTGGTCTCCAGGCGGGCGAACGCGTCGGCGTCGGTCTCCAGCAGGTCGGCGAGCCGGAGCAGGAGCTTGGCGCGGGCGGCGGGGAGCATGCCCGCCCACTCGGCGGACTCGAAGGCCCGCGCGGCGGCGGCCACGGCCGCGTTCACGTCGGCCTCGGTGCCCTCGGGCACCTCGGCCAGGACCTCGCCCGTGGCCGGGTCGAGGGTGGGGAACGTGGTCCCGTTCCCCTTGCTCCACTCGCCGTCGATCAGCATCTCGGTCCGCATCGGGGACCACCTGGCCTTTCCCTCGTCGGGGTTCATGGATGGGTGCGTGTCACGTGTGGTCGGCGAGGACGACGTCGTGCTCCGGTGGGGTGTGGGCGGACATGGCCGGTTCCCCGCCTCCCCGCGGAATTCGGCTGTGCTGCGGAACCTACGCCGGTGACGCCGGTCACTGTCGCCATCGCGCGCACGGCCGTCCGCCGATTTCCGCACGGGCCCGGTGCGGGCTCGGCGCTCCCTTGCCCGCCGATGGTGACGCGGTTAACATCCGAGAACCCGGCAGGTGGCGTACGCCCACGTCAGGCGCGCGACGTGGGGGAAGGGAGCTGGGTGTGACCACAGCAGAGGCCGTTGACCGGGTGGGTCCGAGTGACCGGGGTGCCCGAGATGACCGGAGTGGCGACGGTGGCCAGATCGGACAGGACGGCCGCAGCGGGCACACCGACCGGATCGACCACTTCGAGGCCGCCGCCTCCGGCGCCTTCGCCCCACTGCGCATGCGGACGACCGGCGACTCCCCCTTCCAGGGCGCCTTCACGTCGGCGCGCGTGGACCAGCTCGTCCTGACGCACATCACCGCGGCGCCCGTGGTCGTGCGGCGGGACGCGGACGTCATCACCTCCACCGACCCCGACCTGATCAAGGTGGCCTGGCACGGCTCGGGCCGCGCGGGGGTGGGACAGGGAGGTCGCCAGTGCCTCCTGTCCCCCGGTGACCTGGTGGTGTACGAGACGGCGCACCCGTACGAGCTGCCGTTCTGGGAGCCCTACGACACCGTGGTGGTGGGCGTGCCCAGCTCCCGGTTCGGCGCGCACGCGGACGTGCTGCGCCGGCGGGTCGCGATGCCGGTGCGTGCGGACGGCGGGCTGCGCGGGATCGTGTCGGCGATGTTCCGGGGGATGGCCTCGGGCGGTGTGGGAGACGGCGCGAGCGGGGCGGCCCAGCACCACCTGGCGTCGGCTCTGGTGTCGCTGGTGTGCGCGGCGTTCTCGGACACGGTCCCGAGCGACGACGAGGATCCGATGGGCCGGGTGCGGGCGTACTGCCTGGCCAACCTGGGTGACCCGGGCCTGTCGGTGGAGTCGGTGGCGGCGGCGCACGGGATGTCGACCCGGTACCTGTACAAGCTGTGCCGGGCCGGAGGTTTCACGCTCGCCCGATGGGTCAGGTCGGAGCGGCTGGCGCGGATCCGCCGCGACCTCGCGGACCCGGTGCTCGCCGAGCGGCCGACGGCGGTGATCGCGGCGCGGTGGGGTGTGCTCGACACGGGGCACCTGGGTCGGATGCTGCGCGCGGAGTTCGGTGTGACGGCGCGGGAGATCAGAGCCGGGGCCGGGCGGGCCTGAGGGCCTGGGGGCCTGGGGGCCTGGGGGCGGATCCTCGGAGACGGAGAAACGGCAGGTCGATGCGGGTGTGCCCCCGCATGCCCTATTTACTGAACGATCGGTCTGTAATACTGTTCCCAGCAGAGTCGCAGCCGGAGGAGAGGACCGCCAGGTGTCCGCAGTACTGGAGAGCTACGCGCAGGGATCATGGTTCACCCCGTCGGACGAGGGCACGCCGCTCGCCGACGCCAACACCGGCGAGACCGTCGCCCTGTTCTCGCGGAAGGGCCCCGACGTCTCCGCGATGGTGGAGTACGCGCGGACCGTGGGCGGGCCCGCGGTGCGGGCGCTGACCTTCCACCAGAGGGCCAACCTCCTCAAGGAGGTGGCCAAGCACCTCATGGGGTACAAGGACGAGTTCTACGCGCTCTCCCACCGGACCGGCGCCACCGCGCGCGACACGATGGTCGACGTCGACGGCGGCTTCGGCACGCTGTTCGGCTTCTCCAGCAAGGGGCGCCGCGAGCTGCCCAACTCCACCGTGATCCTGGACGGACCGTCCGAGCCGCTGGGCAAGGGGGGCACATTCGTCGCCCAGCACGTGTACACGTCCCGTCCGGGCGTGGCCGTGCAGATCAACGCCTTCAACTTCCCCGTCTGGGGGATGCTGGAGAAGCTCGCGCCCGCCTTCATCGCGGGCCTGCCGAGCATCGTCAAGCCCGCGCCGCAGACCGCCTACCTCACGGCCGCGGTCGTGCGGCGGATCATCGAGTCGGGCCTGCTCCCGGAGGGCTCGCTCCAGTTGCTCAGCGCCGGCCACGAGGGGCTGGTCGACGCGCTGGGGCCACAGGACATCCTGTCCTTCACCGGTTCGGCGGCCACCGGGGCGATCCTGCGCAACCACCCGAACGTGGTCAGCGGCGGTGTGCAGCTCAACGTCGAGGCGGACTCGCTCAACTGCTCGGTCCTGGGGCCGGACGTGGCGGTCGAGGACCCGGAGTTCGACCTGTACGTCAAGCAGGTCGTCACGGAGATGACCGTCAAGGCCGGGCAGAAGTGCACCGCCATCCGCCGGATCCTGGTGCCCGAGTCGATGGCCGGGGCCGTCACCGAGGCGCTGACCGACCGGCTGTCCAAGATCGTGGTGGGGGCGGCGGACCAGGCGGACACCCGGATGGGACCGCTGGTCTCCCTCGCCCAGCGCGACGAGGTGCGCAGGTCGGTCAAGGCACTGCGCACGTCGTGCGAGCTGGTCCACGGCGATCTCGACCAGGTGGAGGTGGCCGGCGCCGACGCCGAGTCGGGCGCGTTCATGTCGCCGATCCTGCTGCGGGCGGAGGCCGGTGCCGCCGAGCCGCACGAGGTGGAGGCGTTCGGACCGGTCGCCACGGTCATCACCTACGGGTCGGTGGCCGAGGCCGTGGAACTGGCGGCGCGCGGCCGGGGCAGCCTGGTGGGGTCGCTGGTCACCCGCGACGAGGACGTGGCCCGCGAGGTCGTGCTCGGCCTGGCGCCGTGGCACGGCCGGATCCTGGTGCTCAACCGGGAGGACGCCAAGGAGTCGACCGGGCACGGCTCCCCGCTGCCGGTGCTGGTGCACGGCGGTCCGGGGCGCGCGGGCGGCGGCGAGGAGATGGGCGGTGTGCGCGGCGTCAAGCACCACATGCAGCGCACGGCCGTGCAGGGGACGCCGGACATGCTCACGGCGGTCACCGGACAGTGGACCACCGGGTCGCGGCGGTCGGTCGGCGACGTCCACCCCTTCCGCAAGAACCTGGCGGAGCTGCGGATCGGCGACACGATCGAGTCGGCGGAGCGCACGGTGACCCGGGCCGACATCGATCACTTCGCGGAGTTCACCGGGGACACGTTCTACGCGCACACCGACGAGGAGGCCGCCGCCGCCAACCCGCTGTTCGGCGGGGTCGTGGCGCACGGGTACCTGGTGGTGTCGCTCGCGGCGGGGCTGTTCGTGGACCCGGCGCCGGGGCCGGTGCTGGCCAACTTCGGCGTGGACCACCTGCGGTTCCTCACGCCGGTGAAGGAGGGGGCGACGATCCGAGTGACGCTGACCGCCAAGCAGATCACGCCGCGCACGAACGCCGAGTACGGCGAGGTGCGCTGGGACGCGCTCGTCACCGACCAGGACGGCGAGCCGGTGGCCACGTACGACGTGCTCACGCTGGTCGCCAAGGGCGAGGAGTAGGCAGGGAGGCGAGTCGATGGGCCGACACGTCGGCCTGTCGACAACTCCGCCACCGGATGCGCAGGACCGGAGTGGACGTCGAACTGGCCAACCACCCCATCGACGACGGGCTCGCACGCGCCGAACAGGTCCGGAACGACTCCGGCGGAGACCACCCCCTTCGTGCTGGGCCGACGGGGAACGGACCGGTTCATGGCCGTGCTGGACCTCATGCTGCGCGGCTGGGCCGCCGACGCCGAGGCCCGGCAGGGCCGGGAGTAGCCGAGCCCGCCCCGCCTGCCGGTCGTCGGCGATTCAACACGGCTGCGAGCGTGGCCGGGGGCCGTGCTCGACCTCACGTCACGTTGGGTTCGCAGCCCGGCAGTGGGTTGACGATCACCAGGACGTTAGTCGAACGCGCCGCCGGGCTGGTGGCCGGTTACCCGCCGCTGCCGACTTCGATCGGCGAGGCGGTCGGAGACGGTGACGCCCCGCCGGACCCCGGTCCGCTCCGGGTCCAGGCCGCGGTGCGGTTCACTCCGGCGGGGTCAGGTGCCCCCGCAGCCAGGTGCGCGCGGCGGCGCCGAACTCCTGCGCCACCCGGGTCCGGGGCGCGAGCGACTCGAAGGCGTGCGGGGCACCGGGCACCACGAGCAGCGTGGTGTCCACCCCCGCGCCGGTCAGCGCCTCGGCGTAGGCGCGGTCCTCCTCGTAGAACAGCTCGATGTCGCCCGTGCCGATCCACGTCGGCGGCATTCCGTCCAGGTCCGTCCGGCGGCCCGGAGCGGCGTAGGGCGGCATGTGCGGCGTGCCGGGCTCGGTGCCCAGGTACGCGCTCCAGCCGACCCGGTTGGAGCGGTTGTTCCACAGGAAGTGGTCGACCGCGTCGAGTTCGCGGCGGGCGGCCGTGCGGTCGTCGAGCATCGGGCAGAACAGCCACTGCGCGACCGGTTGGACGCCCGAGTGGTCGTGGATCCGCTGAACGAGTCCCGCCGCGAGTCCGCCGCCGGCGCTCTGGCCGCCGACCGCGATCCGGTGCGGATCGGCACCCCGCTCCGCCGCGTGGTCCAGCAGCCACGACCACACCCGGAAGCAGTCGTCCAGCGGCACGGGGAAGGGGTGCTCGGGCGCGAGGCGGTACTCGACCGAGACCACCACGATGTCCAGGTCGACGGCCGTGTCGACGCAGGACGCGTGGTCCTGCGCCGCGGTGCCGATGACCATGCCGCCGCCGTGGATCCACAGCAGCGCCCCGCCGGAGCCGCCGCTCCCGGGCGTGAAGACGTGCGCGCCGACCCCGGGCGCGAGGGCGACGTACTCGTGGGTGAGTCCGTCGCGGAGTCTGGGCCGTGGCAGCAGCCGTGTGCCCAGCCGTACGAGGCTTCGCTGCCAGCCCCGGGCGATCGGCGGGTTCGGTACGCGCCGGAAGGCCGACCGCAGTTCCGGGTGCAGCGCTGAGGCGTCCATGCGGGTTCTCTCCAGGTCCTCAGGCGTGAGCGGACAGCGCGCCGGTCCGCACGGCGGCGACGGCTCCGCCGTCGACGGGCAGGTCGGTACCGGTGACGAGGGACGACCCGGGCGAGAGCAGGAACGCGGCGGCCTCCGCGACACCGCCGAGCGTGCCGAGCAGCCCTTCGTCGAGGTCGGACGGGACGACGGTGGAACCGGGACCCTGGCGGCGGGCGATCGCCTCGCCCGTCCCTCCGGCGCCGATGACCATGAGCACACGCTGTCCTGACATGGGCCGCTCCCCTGGCGCAGAAAATCGAGACGTATCGTCTCGAAAATAGCACCCTACCTTGGCTAGGGTGGTCCCGTGAATCGACGGGGGCCGGGACGGGCGCGCAGCGAGCAGGCGAGGGCGGCGATCCTCGACGCGGCGCTGACCCTGCTCTCCGAACACGGGTACGGCGGCCTGTCGGTCGAGCGGATCGCCGAGCGCGCCGGGGTCGGCAAGCAGACCATCTACCGCTGGTGGCCGTCCAAGAGCGCGATCCTCGCCGAGTGCGTGCTCGACGGGGACGGTGCGGGACTCGTCCTGCCCCTGCCCGGCAGCGGCGACATCCGCGCCGACCTGGCGGCCTGGTTGGCGACCGCCGCCCGCTACCTCGACGACCCCGCCCGGCTGGGGCTGGCCCGCGGACTGGCCGCTGCCGCCGCCGAGGACGAACGCGTGGGCACCGCGCTCTACACGCGACTCACCCTGGCGGCGCGGTCGGCGCTGGAGGCACGGTTCGCGGACGCGATCGCGTCCGGACAGCTCCGGGACGGGCTCGACGCCGCCCTCGTCGCCGACGCCCTGCTCGGCACGGTGATGTACCGCATCCTCACCGGCGACGCGACTCGCGCGCCCCGGCTGGACGACCTGGTCGCGCTGATCGACTGACCCGGCCCTCGCGCGGGCACCCCGGGTTCAGGACGCCCCCGACCGCCGCAGTCCGCGCAGGAGCAGCGCGATCAGCCGGCGGGGGTCGTAGTCGGGGTCGCTCTCACGCCCGACGCAGAGGTTGCCGATGCCGCGCATCAGTTCGAACGCGCGGATGTCGGACCTGATCTCCCCGGACTCGACGGCGGCGTCGAGCAACTGACCGCAGACGGGCACCAGGCGGTCGAGGAAGTAGGCGTGCAGCGCGTCGAACCCGCCGCCGCCCGACTGCATGGCGTGCGCGAGGCCGTGCTTGGTGACCAGGAAGTCGACGAAGAGGTCGACCCACCGCCGAAGCGCCTCGAACGGTGACTCCGCCTCCGCCAGCAGGCGCGGGCCCGCTTCGGCGCAGGCCTCGACCTGGTGCCGGTAGACGGCGATGACCAGATCCGAGCGCGTCGGGAAGTGCCGGTAGATCGTCCCCATGCCGACTCCGGCCTCGGCCGCGATCGCGCGGATGGGCGCGTCCACCCCGGACGCGACGAACACCTTGGCCGCGGCGGTCAGCAGCGCCTGCTGGTTGCGCCGCGCGTCCGCCCTCTTGCCGCGGGACGGCGTCTCCCCGGACTCACCTGTCGTGGCCACCGCGCTCTCCTTCCGATGCTCGTTGACAAAACGGAGCAGTGCTCCGTATATTAATCGGAACGGCGCTCCGCTTGCAGTCTAGCCGAGCCCGACACGCCTGCCCGCCTCGCCCCGCCGCCGACCCGTGCGGCCGCGGCCGAGGCCGTCGAAGGGACACACACCCCATGAACGCACCCACGCGCCCGACCGGGACACGCGTCGCGCCCGCTCCCGCCCTCTCGGTCGGCCCGGTGGTCCTGCCGACCCCCGACCGCGCGGTCGACCTGCGGGTACGGGTCTCCGCGCCCGTGAGCGGCGACGACCTACCGGTCATCCTGCTCTCGCACGGTCAGGGCTTCTCGAACCACCTCTCCTCGCTGCACGGCTACGCGCCGCTCGCCGACTTCTGGGCGGCGCACGGCTTCGTCGTGGTCCAACCGACCCACCTGAGTTCGCGCACGCTGAACCTGGAGACCGGCGCACCGGACGCGCCGATGCACTGGCGCTCGCGGGCCGAGGACATGACGCGCGTCCTCGACCGGTTCGACGAGATCGAGGCCGCCGTCCCCGGCCTCGGCGGGCGCGTGGACCGCGGCCGGGTCGCCGTGGCCGGGCACTCGATGGGCGGGCACACCGCGAGCCTGCTGCTGGGCGCGCGGCTCACCGACCCGGTCGACGGCACGGTGGTGGACCTGGCCGACTCCCGGATCAGCGCGGGTGTCCTGCTGGCCGCGCCCGGCCGGGGCGGCGACGCCCTCACCGGGTTCGTGCGGGAGAACTACGGGTTCCTGGCGACCACGGACTTCTCCACGATGACGACACCCGCGCTCGTGGTCGCCGGGGACAAGGACTCCTCCGAGCACCTGACGGTCGACGGCCCGGAGTGGCACGCCGACCCGTACCGCCTGGCTCCGGGCCGCAAGGCGCTGCTGACCCTGTTCGGCGCGGAGCACGGTCTCGGCGGCGTCTCCGGATACGACGTCGCCGAGACCACGGACGAGAGCCCCGAGCGGGTCTCCGCGGTCCAGCGGCTCACGTCGGCCTACCTCCGCACCGAGTTCGACCCCGACGACCCGGCCTGGCGGGACGCGTGCGCGCAGCTCACCACGGGCCCCGACGCGATCGGACGGGTCGAGGCCAAGGAGTCCGGGACCGGCACCCCGTAGGGACGTCCGGGTCGGCGATCCGGGCCGGTCACGGGAAACGCCGTGGCCGAGGGGATCCCGGGCGTGGCAGGGTGGTGCGATGACCGAGGCGACCGAGGTGACCGCACTGGAAGACCGCTTCGTCGTCGCCCCGGTGGACGCCCCGGGACGCTGGGTCGTGCACAGGCCGGTCGACCCCGAGGGCGACGGCTACACGCACACCGTGGAAGTCGAACTCAGCGATGACGGGATCAGCGCCCGAGGGCGGTCCGCGTTCGAGGGCCGGACCCCGGAGAACCTGCGGGACTTCCTCGTCGCGCTGGCGGAGGACTGGCGGGGCTGGCCGGGGACCCGGTCCTGGACCTCCCTGGAGCGGGAGATGACCGTGGAGGCGCACCACAATGGCCGGAGCCAGGTGAGCCTGGCCATCACCCTGCGCCGGGCCGATCTGCACCACACCTCCGACGCGTGGTCGGCGCGGGTCGTCGTCACCGTGGAGGCGGGTGAGGAGCTGCGCCGGATCGCCGACGCGGCTGACCGCCTCCTGCGCCCCTAGAAGCCCGGAGGCGTCGAGTGTCGGAACGGCTTGTCGACACGGCGACAGGGCGACAGGGCGACAGGGCGACACGGCGTGCGAGGGTCCCCGACCGGTCGGGGGCCCGAGCGCTTCTCAGTCGGCCGGGTCAGACGAGGGGGGCGCCCATGGCGTGGTAGCCGCCGTCGACGTGCAGGACCGTGCCGGTGATCGCCCGCGCGGCCGGGGACATCAGGAACAGCGCCGGTCCGGCGACGACCGTGGCGTCCTTGGTGTCCCAGCCCAGCGGGGCGTGGTCGCCCCAGGAGTCGGAGATCTGCGCGAACCCGGGGATCGAACCGCCCGCCAGGGACTTGATCGGGCCGGCGGCGATCGCGTTGACGCGGATGCCCTCGGCGCCCAGGTCGCGGGCCAGGTACTTGGTGGAGTTCTCCAGGACGGCCTTGGCCGAGCCCATCCAGTCGTAGACCGGCCAGGCGACGCTGGCGTCGAAGGTCAGCGAGACCACCCCGGCGCCGTGCGGCGCCGCGCCGAGCAGGCTCCGGAAGCCGACGGTGAGGGCCTTGAGCGAGTACCCGGACACGTGCACGGCGGTGGCGACGTCGGCCCACTCGGTGTCGAGGAAGTTGCCGCCCAGCGCCTTCTCGGGCGCGAACGCGATGGCGTGCAGGATCCCGTCCACGTGGTCCCAGTGCTCGCCGACGGCCGCGGCGGTCGCGGCGATCTGCTCCGGGTCGGTGACGTCCATGGGCAGGACGGCGACGGGCTCCTTCGGCAGGCGCTTGGCGATCCGCTCGCAGATCGAGAACTGCCGTCCCGGCGGGTTGGTGACGATCACCTCGTGGCCCTGGTTCATGGCCTCCTCCGCGATCGCGTACGCGATGGAGGACTGGGTGGTGATGCCGGTGATGAGCAGGTTCAAAGCGCCCCCTGGTGGATTCTTCGCTCGCTCAGGCAAGCTATCGACAACCGGGCGGATCCACCGCTGTGGAGTGTCACAAGAAATCCGTGCGGACTTTGAACCGGCCCCGGGGGCCCGGGGTCAGTGCCGCGCGGTCGCGGTGCTGCCGTCGACCAGCGCGGTGACGGCCCCGCGCAGGCGGTCGGAGGCGTCGGGGGCGTCGGGCCCGGCGTCGGCCGACAGCACGACGTGGTGCAGGAGGCCGACGAGTGCGAGGGCCAGCGCCGCAGGGTCGGCGGTCGCGGCGACCCGGCCGAGTCCGCGTTCGTCCGCGAGGTAGGCCGCGACGGCCGCCTCGATCGCGTCGAAGCCGGCGGTGCCCGCTCCGAGGACCGCGTGAACGCCGCCCGCCAGGTCCGGTCGCGCGACGAGCAGGCGGGCCCACGGGCGGACGGTCTCCAGCGGCGTCGCCAGGACCGCGTCGCACAGGTTCCGGGTGACGCTCCCCTCGCCCGCGCGGCCGGACAGGGCCGAGGCCCCGGACGAGACCAGGAAGGCGCGGTCGACGGCGTAGGCGGCCAGGAAGTCGTCGAGGTCGGAGAAGTGCGCGTAGAGCAGTCCGGTCGCGACCCCGGCCTCGACCGTGACGGCGCGACCGCTCAGCCGACCGGGTCCGTCGCGGCCGATCACCCGCTCGACGGCGGAGAACAGGTGCTGCCGGACCTCCGGAATGGCGACGCCTCTGGGCATGCCGTCGATTCTACGCGGCTCGCCGGAGCACCGGCCGACGTCGCCGTCGCCCGTGGTTGCGCGGAGTATGAACAAACGCTCATACTCTGGTTTGAGCATGTGTTCATTCTGAGGCGGACCGAGGAGCGGCGATGGCGGAGGACCGGGGCGGGGCACAGGAGGCCGGCGGCGGACGGACGCGGCGGGTGGTCGTCGTGGGCGCGGGCATCGCCGGTCTGGCGACCGCGCTGCGGCTGCGCCGGGACGGGTGGGACGTGCTCGTGGTCGAGCGCGCCCCGGGTCGCCGCAGCGACGGCTACATGGTGAACCTGCTCGGGCGGGGCTACGACGCCGCGGAGCGGCTGGGCGTGCTCTCCGCACTGGCCGAGGCGGACCTGGGCTGGTTCACCTCGATCCTGGTCAGAGCCGACGGGAGCCGGAAGTTCACCGTGCCGCCCGCGATCGCCCGGGCCGCGGTCGGCGGCCGGGCGCTGACCGTGTTCCGCGGCGATCTGGAGTCGGCGCTGTTCGAGGCGGTGCGCGGGAGGGTCGCGTTCCGCTTCGGTACCACCGTGCGCGGCGTGGCCCAGGATCGCGACGGTGTGGACGTCGAGCTGAGCGACGGCACCCGCGAGCGCGCCGACCTCCTGGTCGGCGCCGACGGGCTGCACTCCGGTGTCCGCGCGACGGTGTTCGGGCCGGAGCAGGACGTCCGGGTGGACATGCGCCACATGGTCGGGGCGTTCCCGCTCGCCCGCACCCCGGAGGACGTGCCGGAGGGGGCGGGCACCACGTTCATCGGCCCGGGGCGCACGGCGGCGGTGGTCAACCTGGGCCCGGGCAGGTCCTCGGTGTTCTTCACCTACCGCTGCGACGATCCGGAGGCCGAGCTGGCCCGGGGGCCGGTCGACGCGCTGACCACGGCCTTCGGGGACCTGGGCGGAGGTGTGCCCGACGGTTTGCGCGCGCTGGCGGGCGCCCCGGAGGCGGCCTACTTCGACTCCGTCAGCCAGATCGCGATGGAGGGGTGGAGCCGCGGCCGGGTCGTGCTCGTCGGGGACGCGGCCTGGTGCGTCACGCTGTTCGCCGGGTACGGCGCGGCGCTGGCGCTCGACGGGGCCGACCGGCTCGGCGACGCCCTGGGGGAGCGGGACGCGGACGTCCCGGCCGCCCTGGCGGACTGGGAGGCGGTGCTCCGGCCCGAGGTCGACCGGCGGCAGGCCCTGGCGCGCAAGGGCATGGCGCAGTTCGTCCCGCCCGGCCGGGCCCACGTGTGGGCGCGCGACCTGGTGATGCGGGCCGTTCTACTGCCGGGCGTGCGCGGCCTGGTGGTCCGCTCGATCCGGCGCGCGAACCGGAGTCCCGCCGACCGGTAGCCGGCGGAGGGCGAAGGTGAGCGCCCCGGGGTGCCGACTCCCCGGGGCGCCCGGTCGGTGCCGCCGACGCGTGGCCGGCGGCTACAGGTCGGCGATCGCGGCGGCCGGGTCCTCCATGGCGTCGGCGACCACGCGCATGAAGCCCGCCGCCGCTCCGCCGTCGCACACCCGGTGGTCGAACGCGAACGACAGCTGGGTGATCTTGCGGGCGACCACCTCGCCGTCCACGATCCACGGCCGGTCGAGGATCCGGCCGAGGCCGAGGATGGCGACCTGCGGATGGTTGATGATGGCGGCGCTGCCGTCCACCCGGAGCGAGCCGTAGTTGTTGAGGGTGAACGTGCCGGCGTTCATCTGGGCGGGGGAGACGGTCCCCTCGCGTGCCTGGCGGGTCAGCTCGCGGATCCGCGCGTCGAGCGCGCGGGTGGTGAGCTCGTGCGCGCCCATGACGGCGGGGGCGACCAGGCCCCGGTCGGTCTGGACGGCCAGTCCGAGGTTGATCCCGTCGTACTGGACCAGTTCGCCGCGCTCGGTGTCGACCAGGCCGTTGAGTTCGGGGAAGGCGCGCAGACCCGCGACCACGAACCGGGCCACGTAGGCGAGCAGGCCCGGACCGTCGGGGTCGGACCGGCGGAGCCGGACGAGGTCGGTGGCGTCGACGTCGACCCAGACGGTGGCCTCGGGGATCTCGCGGCGGCTGCGGGACAGCGAGGCGGCGACGGCCTTGCGGAAGCCGTTCATCGGGGTCCGCGACGCCTCCGCCAGACCGGTACGCGCGTCGGTGGCCGCCTCGGCTCCCGCGGTCGCCGAGGTCGCCGCGTCGGACGTCTCCGGTGCCCGGGGCGGCGTGGCCGCGTCGGCGCGGGCGGACTCCACGGCGGCGCGGACGTCGCGGCGGGTGATGAGTCCGCCGGGTCCGCTGCCGGGGACGTCGGCGATGCGCAGTCC
Source organism: Nocardiopsis aegyptia (assembly GCF_013410755.1). Taxonomy (GTDB): domain Bacteria; phylum Actinomycetota; class Actinomycetes; order Streptosporangiales; family Streptosporangiaceae; genus Nocardiopsis; species Nocardiopsis aegyptia. The sequence goes on along the minus strand of NZ_JACCFS010000001.1, from coordinate 3,492,653 downwards.
GGCCTCCCGCGCCATCTGGCGCACCAAGGGGGAGGTCACCAGCGGCACCCGCCTCGTTCCGGACGACCCCGCCGCGGGCGAGTCTGTGCCCGAACCGGTCGCGGGCACGGCTGCGCCGACCCCGGCCGCGGGCACGGACGGCTGGGCGCCGCGCGCGGGGGGACGGGTGCGGGGCCTGCGGCGGCGCCCGGTGGCCTGGGTGTCAGGCGTGCCGTACCCGATGAGGACGTTGCCGGACCCGGTTCCGGCCCTTTCCTCCTCGCGGTAGCGCTCGGCCTCCGGCGACACCGCCGGGGCCGCGTTCCGCGCGGTGTCCGCGGGTTCGTCGGCGGCGACGCTGATCAGCGGGCGGCCGACCGCCATCACCTCGCCCTCGTCGCCGTGCAGCTCACTCACGGTGCCCGCGAACGGCGACGGCACCTCCACGACCGACTTGGCGGTCTCCACCTCCACGACCGGCTGGTCCACGGCCACGGTGTCCCCGACCGCGACGAGCCACCGGACCACCTCGGCCTCGGTCAGGCCCTCGCCTAGGTCGGGGAGGTCGAAGGTCTGCGTGCTCACTGGTCCTCCCACTGCAGGTCGTCGACGGCGTCCAGGACGCGGTCCACGCTGGGCAGCTGGAAGCGCTCCAGCTTGGGCGGGGGGTAGGGGATGTCGAACCCGGTGACGCGCCGGATGGGCGCGGCCAGGGAGTGGAAGCAGCGCTCGGTCACCCTGGCCACGATCTCCGAGGCGACGCCGGCGTATCCGCTCGCCTCCGCGATGACCACCGCGCGGCCGGTCGAGCGGACGGCGGCGCACACGGTCTCGTCGTCGAAGGGCACGAGCGAGCGCACGTCGACCACCTGGAGGCTGCGGCCCTCCTGGGCGGCGGCCTCGGCCGCCTCCAGGGCGGTGGGCACGGACGGGCCGTAGGCGAGGAGGGTCGCGTCGGTACCCTCGCGGCGGACGACCGCGCGCCCGATGCCGGGCCGGGGCGCGGTGAGGTCGACCTCCTCCTTGGCCCAGTACAGCTTCTTCGGTTCGAGGAAGACGACCGGGTCGGGGGAGGCGATGGCGTCGCGCAGCAGGGCGTAGGCGTCGGCGGCGGAGGACGGAGCGACGACGGTCAGGCCGGGGGTGTGCGCGTAGTAGGCCTCGGAGGAGTCGCAGTGGTGCTCCACACCGCCGATGCCGCCCGCGTAGGGGACCCGGATGACCATCGGCAGCCCGACCCGGCCGCGGGTGCGGTTCCTGGTCTTGGCGACGTGGCTGACGATCTGCTCGAAGGCCGGGTAGGCGAACGCGTCGAACTGCATCTCGACGACGGGCCGCATGCCGTTCATCGCCATGCCCACGGCCATGCCCACGATGCCGGACTCGGCGAGGGGGGTGTCGAAGCAGCGCTGTTCGCCGAACTCGGCGGTCAGGCCGTCGGTGATCCGGAAGACCCCGCCGAGGGGTCCGACGTCCTCACCGAAGACGTAGACGGTCTCGTCCTCGGCCATGGCGTCGCGCAGCGCCCGGTTGAGGGCCTGGGCCATGGAGAGCTTGGTGGGGTCCGTCGTCATCTCAGTGGCCCTCTCTGCTCAGTTCGTCGGCCAGGAAGGCGGCCTGCTCGGCCAGCTGCGGGGTGGGTTCGGCGAACACGTGGGCGAACAGCTCGGCGGGGTCCGGTTCGGTGTCGCGGGACAGCCCTTCGCGCATGGCGGTGGCCACGGCCTCCGCCTCCTCGGCGATGCGCTCCTTGCGGGCCTTGGTGAGCAGGCGCCTGCGCTTGAGGTAGGCCTCCATGCGCACGATGGGGTCGCGGGCCACCCACGGCTCGACCTCGTCGTCCGTGCGGTAGCGGGAGGCGTCGTCGGCGTTGGTGTGCGCCTGCACGCGGTAGGTGTGCGCCTCCACCAGGCTCGGCCCCTTCCCTGAGCGGGCGTCGGCCACGGCCCGGTCGAGGACGGCGAGCACGGCCGCGGCGTCGTTGCCGTCCACGCGTTCGCCCGGAACCCCGTAGCCGACGCCCTTGTGGGCCAGGGAGGGGGCGGCGCTCTGCTTGGCGAGGGGGACGGAGATCGCGTACTCGTTGTTCTGCACGAAGAACACGACGGGCGCCTGGAGGACGGCGGCGAAGTTGAGCGCCTCGTGGAAGTCGCCCTCACTGGTGGCGCCGTCGCCGCACAGGGCCATGACGACGGTGTCCTCGCCCCGTAGGCGGGCGGCGTGCGCGACGCCGACGGCGTGCAGGAGCTGGGTGGCCAGCGGGGTGGCCTGGGGTGCGACGCGGTGGGCGTAGGGGTCGTAGCCGGAATGCCAGTCGCCCTTGAGCAGCGTGAGCACCTGGACCGGGTCGACGCCGCGCGCGATGACGGCGGCGGTGTCGCGGTAGGTGGGGAAGAGCCAGTCGCCGTCGGCGAGCGCGAGGGCGGCCCCGCTCTGGCAGGCCTCCTGCCCGTGGGAGGAGGGGTAGACGGCCAGGCGCCCCTGGCGGACGAGGGCTCCGGCCTGGTCGTTGACCCTGCGACCGGTCACCAGGGAGGCGTAGGCGGCCAGCAGCCGGTCGTTGTCGGGGAACGGCAACGGCGGGTCGGCGACTGGTCTCCCGGTTTCGTCGAGCAGCTGGACCGGCTGCTCCGAGGGGAGCAGTTCCTGGTCACCGGCCATGCTTCTACCTCCTGTACGGCGGAGAGATGTACAGGAACATGGTGCTGTTTGTTGCCATATGTTCGCTAGTGGGAGGTAAAAGTTAAGATTATGTCGGTTCACACCCCCTGATTTCGGACCAACCGTCCAGTGCCGTGACGCGGAACACTCGCCCGGGTGGACAAGTGGTCCACGTCACCGGCACGCCGCCCGGGACGGCGTTGGACGTGGGGACGCGCGACGCGGGTCGGGGCGGACACCGACACGTGCCGGGGGACCGCGGACCCGTCCGGGTGCGGGAAGGGGGCGCACATAGCATGAGTCGGTGCCCGCGCGCCGCCACCTGCGACGAGACCGACGGGGGCACACACCACACCACCGGAGGGGGACCGCGTGAGCGACGAGCGCGAGAATCTGAGCTACGAACTGTTCGGCACCGCGATGCGGGACCTGGCCACGGCGATCGCCGACGACGGGTTCGAGCCGGACATGATCCTCTCGATCGCCCGCGGCGGCCTGTTCGTGGCCGGCGGTCTGGGGTACGCGCTCGACGTCAAGAACCTGCACGTGATGAACGTGGAGTTCTACACGGGTGTCGGCACCACGCTGGACATGCCCGTCATGCTGCCGCCCGTACCCAACGTGGTGGACCTGAGCAGCAAGAAGGTCCTGGTCGCCGACGACGTCGCCGACACCGGCAAGACCCTCAAGCTCGTCCACGACTTCTGTGCCGAGCACGTGGCCGAGGTCCGCAGCGCGGTCATCTACGAGAAGCCGCAGTCGCTGGTCAAGTGCGAGTACGTCTGGAAGCACACCGACCAGTGGATCAACTTCCCGTGGTCCGTCCTGCCGCCCGTCGTCACGCGCCCGGACCAGGTCCGCGACGCCTGACGGGGCGTGGCCGCGACCTTCGACGGGGTGGGGCCGCGACGCCCGGCGGGGCGGGTCAGACGCGCTCGACGGTGAGGGCACCGACGAAGGCGTCGACCTCGTCCGCGTTGGCCCCGTAGTCGGAGGTCCGGCAGACGGGCGCCATGATCAGCTCCACGTCCTCGAACCACTGGGCGGCCAGGAGCATGGTGTAGTCGGCGCCGTCGTTGCCGGTGTAGCTCAGTTCGTCGGCCTCGAACTCGGCGGTCCCGCCGCCGAAGTCACCGACCTCCACGGCCGGCTGCGGGACGGCGGCCACCGTGCCGACCTCGCCCTCCAGTGTCGAGATGAATCCGTCGAGGGTGTCGCGCGGCTCGCCGCCTTGAGCGGACCCGTCGGCGCGGTTCTGGTACAGCGTGACCTGGCACGAGCTGGAGCCGTGCGTGAACTGGTGGACGCCGTTCTGGTCGAAGGCCGCCATCGTCCACCCCTCCAGCACCGGCGCGCCCCAACTGGCCATCCCGAACCGGGAGTTGTCCTCGGGTGCGTCGGGCGCCCCCTCGTCGCGCGGGGTCTCCTCGGTCTCCGGGGACTCCTCGGCCTGGTCGACGGCGGCGGTGGGGGTCTGTGTCGCGGGGGCGGGCGCGGAGTCCGACCGGTCGGGGAAGCCGGGCACGCAGGCGGTCGTGGTCAGGGCGAGGGCGAGCGCCCCGGCGCCGCTCGTCCACAGGGAGATGTGCGTCCTTGTCGTCATGTCTCCATGCTGGGACAGCCGCCGGCGGAGCGGCTGAGTAGCGGTACTCAGCCGCGTGGCCGCACCCGGCCCGAACCGACACCGCCCGCGGCGCATCCGGCACGACGGAACCGGGGCGGTTGCCCGCCCCGCGTCAGCCCAGAGCGCCCCAGGGGCGGTGCCGACACCCGGCTTCGAGGCACCCCTGTGGAGGGTGTGACTTGTAGATGTAGGTCGTGAAGTCCATGACCGCCATGTCGAGGGTGTCCCGACCGACCTCGTCGTGCGTCATGAGCACCCAGTCCACGCCGTATCTGCGCTCGACGCCGTTGATCGTCCAGGGCCAGTGGTTCTGGCTCCACACCTGATCGCCGACCGTCACCTTCTTGCCGTCCCTGGTGCGGAATCGCTGGGGCATCGCTCACCTCTCGGATTCGACCGTCGCCGGACATCGCACCACAGGGGGCGCCCCGGAGCCAGTGGCCTTCCTGTCCGGAACCGGACAGCGCACTGTGGTCAGGGCCGATCCGAAGCACCCGGACGACCCGCGGCCTGTGGACGACCGCGGACGGGCCCCGGCCCCGGCACGCCCCTGCCCGGTAGCGTCTAGATTGTCGGTGGTTCCCCCCAGACTCCCGACGGCCCCCGTACCCCCAAGGACATCACCCGCCGTGCAGCCGCTCACCCCCGACGACCCGACCGCGGTCGGACCCTTCCGCCTCCTGACACGCCTCGGTGCCGGGGGGATGGGCCAGGTCTACCTCGGCCGCGACGCCTCCGGGGCGACCGCCGCCGTCAAGGTCGTCCGCGCCGACATCGCCGACGACCCCCGGTTCCGTGCCCGGTTCGCACGCGAGGTCCGCACGGCGCAGAAGGTACGCGGGCCCTTCACGCCCGCCGTCATGGCCGCTGATCCGGACGCCCCGGTCCCGTGGATGGCCACCGCGTACGTGCCCGGCCCCACGCTCAAGCAGGCCGTCGCCGATGACGGGCCGCTCCCGCCGCGCTCCCTGACGGTCCTGGCGATCGGGCTGGCCCGTGCCCTGCGGTCCATCCACGAGGCGGGCCTCATGCACCGCGACCTCAAGCCCGGGAACGTGCTGCTGTCGCCGAGCGGGCCCCAGGTCATCGACTTCGGCATCGCCCGAGCGGTGGAGGGCACGGTCCTGACCCGCGAGGGCGAGGCGTTCGGCACTCCCTCCTACGCGGCGCCGGAGCAGATCATGGGGCAGGAGACCTCGCCCAGGAGCGACGTGTTCTCCCTGGCCGGGGTCGTGGTCTTCGCCGCGACCGGCCAGGGGGCGTTCGGCCGCGGACCGGCCGAGGCGGTCATGACGCGCGTGCTGTCGGAGGAGCCCCGGCTGTCCGAGGTCCCCGGCGGGCCGCTGCGCGACCTCCTGGCCCGGTGTCTGAACCGGGACCCCGCGCGGCGCCCGGACGCCGAGGACCTCGTGCGCGCGCTCTCGGAGCTGCCGCTCCCCTCGGCCGAGGAGGGGTGGCTGCCGGCGTCGGTCACCCAGGCCATCCAGGTGCGGGACGGCGAACTGCGCGCCGTCATCGCCGCCCCGCCGCGGCAGCTCCCCGAGCCCTCCGCCGACGCCACCGGCCCGCACCAGCCGCCCCGGCACCCGGCGGGTCCGACCCACCCCGCGCCCGCGCCACAACCGGGGCGACCGCAACAACCGCCGCCGCCATCGCACCCGGCCGGCGCGACGGACACGACGGACGCGACCGGCCGAACCTCCCCGCACCCGCCCGGCCCCGGACGACGCCGCCGCACACGCCGACTCCTCGCCGCCGGCGCCGGGGCACTCGCCCTCGTCACGGCCGCCGCGGTCACCGCCGTCGTCCTGGCCGACCGCTCCGGCGGCGGGCCGGACGCGGCCGTCGACCCCTCTCCCTCCGCGTCCCCATCGGCCGCCGACGCGTCCGACGCCGAGGAGGGCACCGGCACCGACGCCCTCACCGGCGACGTCCGGGCACTGACGTTCGTCCCCTCCGGCCTGCTCGTGACCACGACCGACACCGTCACCCTGTGGGACTGGGAGACGGGCGAGCTGCTGAGCGACTTCGGCCCCGCCGTGGGAGACGTCGCGGTGGGCGCGTCGGGCACGGGAGCCACCACCGCCCGCGGCGGCATCGCGCTCTGGAGCACCGAGGACCCCGACGAGACCGCCTTCCTCCGCCCCGAGGACGACCAGGTCAGCGTCGGCCCGCTGGACGTGTCGGCGGACGGTGCGCGAGTCGCGGCCTCCACCCGGGCGCCCGACGGCGACAACGACTCGGCGCACACCGTCCGGATCCAGGACACCGGCACCGGCGCGTCCGTCGCCGAGTTCGAGCACGACCGCAGGCCCGACGTCCTGCGGTTCAGCCCCGACGGGGCGTACCTCGTCCTGATCGACCAGTACGCCGGCACGACCATCCTGCTGGACGCGGAGACCCTGGAACCGGTGCGCACCTTCGAGTACTCGCGCGAGGCCGACCAGACCGGCGTCCTCCTCAGCTCCCCCGAGGTCGCCTTCCACCCCGCCGAGCCGTGGTTCGCCCTCACCGCCGACCGCTACACCGTCCACCTCTACGACCTCGCCACCCAGGAACTCCTGCGGACCTTCCAACGGCCCCAGGACACCGAGCACAGCGTCCGCGTGGACACGCTCGCCTTCTCCGCGGACGGTTCCACCCTGATGAGCGGCGAGGGGTACGAGCAGCCCACGGCCGGCGACGGCAGCGGATTCGCCTGGGACACCGACAGCGGGGAACTCGTCGCCGACAGCCGGTCCAACCTCTTCCACGTGCTCGCCGCCGGGCCGGAGGGCGACGTCGTCGCGACCGTCCAGTGGCCGGGGGAGGAGACCGTCCTGTTCCTGGATCCGGACACGTTCGACATCATCGGCGATCTGAGCTGACCGAAAGGCGCCCATGCAGCCCCTCCACGGGTCCGACCCGCTCGCCCTGGGACCGTTCCGCCTGCTCGCCCGGGTCGGCGGCGGCGGGATGGGCGAGGTCTACCTCGGCCGCGACGCCTTCGGAGCGCCCGCCGCCGTCAAGGTCGTGCGCGCCGAGTACAGCACCGACCCGGAGTTCCGCGAGCGCTTCGCCCGCGAGACCGCCGTGTCGGCCCGTGTGCGCGGCCCCTTCGTCCCACTGGTCCTCGCGGCCGCCCCCGAGGCGGAGCGTCCGTGGATGGCCACCGCCTTCGTCCGCGGCCCCTCGCTCGGCGCCCTGGTCGACCGGACGGGCCCCCTGCCCGAGAACGCGGCGGTGCTCGCGGCGCGGGGCATCGCCCACGCCCTGGCGCACGTCCACGCCGCCGGCGCGGTCCACCGCGATCTCAAGCCCACGAACGTCCTGGTCAGCGCGCACGGACCACAGGTGATCGACTTCGGTATCGCCCGGGCCCTGGAGGACGCCCAGCTCACCAGGACCGGCACCATGGTGGGCACGCCCTCGTTCATGTCGCCCGAGCACGGCCGGGGCGATCCGGTGACCGGCGCGAGCGACGTCTTCGCCCTCGGCGGCGTCCTGGTCCACGCCCTCACGGGCACGCCTCCGTTCGGGGACGGACACCCCGCGCACGTCCTGTTCCGCATCGCCCGGGACCGGCCGCGCACCGGGGGTGTGCCGCCCCGGCTGCGCGCGCTGGTGGAGGCCTGCCTGGACAAGGACCCCGATCAGCGCCCGGGCGCGGACGAACTCCTGCGCGCCCTGGGCGGCGCACCGGCGCCGGCGGAGTTCGCGGGCCCGTGGGCCGGATCGGGCGCGGGCGCGATGGTCGCGGCGACCGAACGGGAGGTCGAGGGCCTCCTGCGCGCGTCGGACCCGCCGACCGCTCCGCCGGACGGTCCGGTGCCCGGAGCACCGGGGCCCGAAGGACCGGAGCCGGCGGCGCAGGCACCCGCCCGGCGCTCACGCCGTCTCCCGGTCCTCGCCGCCGGCGCCGCCCTCGCCGTGCTCGGGGCGGGCGGTGGACTGGTCGCCCTGTCGGCCGCCCGGGACGACGGCGGGTCCGCCGCGGCCGCGTCCGGCGAGGAGGCCCCCGCCGAGCCGGACGGCGCGTCCTGCGACACCGCCGCGACGGTGGCCGCGGGGTTCGACGCCGATCCGGATTCCGGCGCGGCGAACGACCCCGGCTACATCGGCCTGTTCACCCTCTCGCCCGACGCGTCCGTGCTCGCGGTGGACGATGCGCGGGGCGTCTCGCTCTACGACTGGCGGGCCGACGAGCAGCGGATCGGGTTCGTGCCCAACCCGGACGGCGAAGGACATCTGCACCTGCCCGCGTTCAGTCCGGACGGCTGCTCGATGGCCTACCCGACCTCGGCCGGTGCGCGCCTGTACGACCTGGCCACGGGTGAGTTCGCCCGGCCCGCGGGGAACCGGCCCGCCACCGCCGCCGCGTTCGGCCCGGACGGCGACCGGCTGGTGCTCGGAGGAGAGATCGCCGACGGCGGGGCGACCGTGACCGTGTGGGACGTCCGGACCGAGGAACTCGTCCAGCGGTTCCACGGGCTCTCCGAGGTCGCCGGCGTCGGTCTCTCCCCGGACGGCGACCGCGTCTGGGGCGCGGGCAACGGCCAGATCATGGTGTGGGACGCGGAGTCCGGGGAGCGGCTGGCGAGCATGCGCGAGGACGACGCCCGCTGGCACTCGGTTCACCTCTTCGCCGACTCCACCGAGATCCTGTTCGTCTCCGGTGGCGTCCCCGTCCTGCACGACTACGCCGACGGCGCCGATCTCGTCGAGTACCCGTTCGACGGGGAGGGGGAGATCGTCCAGGTCTCCGTCGACCCCGGGGCGGGACGGGTCTACGGGGCGCTGCGCGTGGGCGAGGAGCCGGGCGGCGTGCGCACGTGGGACCTGGCGACCGGCGAGGAGGTCGCCGAGGAGGCGGAGTCGCTGGTGCCGCACACGACCAGGGCGGTCGAGGGCATCATCGCCGGCCACAACCGCTCCCGGGGCGTGGTCGAACTCCGCGACGCGGAGACCATGGAGGTCATCGGCACGATCGACTGACCCGGGCGCCGGGGCCGGTGGGTGTTTCACGTGAAACACCCACCGGCCCCGACCGCACCCGCGGACCCGGGGATCGACGAACCGACGAAGCGACGTGGCGGCAGGTCGACACGTCGACTCGCGTCCCGTCGCCTCGGTGACCTACACCCGCTCGCCCTCGGCGGCGTCGTCCACGTTCAGGTCGACGCCGTGCGGGTCCTTCACCAGGGAGACCGCGACGAAGGAGACCGCGCACGCCACGACGACGTAGGCGCCGATCGTCCACGACGCGTCGAACGAGGTCAGCAGCAGTTCGGCGATCATCGGCGCGAACGCACCGCCCACGATCGCACCGAGCGCGTAGCCGATCGAGACACCCGAGTACCGGACGGCGGCCGGGAACATCTCCGCGTACAGCGCCGCCTGCGGCCCGTAGCTCAGACCCATGCCCAGTGTGAACAGGAAGAGCGCGAGGAAGTACATGACGATGTTCCCCGTGTCGATGAGGAACCACATCGGCACGGACCAGGCCGCCAGCATCGCGTAGCCGATCTGGAAGGTCCGCACCCGGCCGATCCGGTCGCACAGCCACCCGCCGTACAGCGTGGACGCCAGCCAGCCGAACGAGGCGAGCGTGGTGGCCAGCAGGACGGGGCCGCGCTCCATGCCGAGGCCGAACTCCTCCACGGGGCGGGACGCGTAGGTGGCCAGGAAGGCGATGAGCAGGTATCCGGCCGCGTTGTTGGCCAGGAAGATGAGGGCGGAGAGCACGACCTCGCGGGTGTGGTTCCTGAACAGCGTGCGCAGGGGCGCCGACGCCTGGGCGCGCCGTTGCTGCATCTGCTGGAAGACGGGGGACTCCTCCACCGACTTGCGGATCAGGTGGCCGACGATGATCAGCAGGAAGGACACGAGGAAGGGGATGCGCCAGCCCCACTCGACGAAGGCGTCCGGCCCGATGATCGCGGTGATCGTCCACACGACGAACGTCGCGAGGATCATGCCGCAGGGAACACCGATCTGCGGGTAGGCGCCGAAGAAGCCGCGGCGTCCGACGGGGGCGTGCTCGACGGACATCAGGGCCGCCCCGCCCCACTCGCCGCCGGCGGAGAAGCCCTGGAGCACGCGCAGGGTGATGAGCAGGACGGGCGCCGCCACGCCGATCTGGGCGTAGGTGGGCAGCACACCGATGAGGAAGGTGGCCAGGCCCATCATGACGAGGGTGCCCACGAGCACGCGCTTGCGGCCGAACCGGTCGCCCAGGAAGCCCGCGACGACGGCGCCCAGCGGGCGGAACAGGAAGGAGATGCCGATGGTCGCGAACGACAGCACCTGGGCCACGGCCGGGCTGGAGTCGGCCACCGGCGCGAGGAAGAGCGGGGCGAGGACGAGTCCCGCGGCCTGCGCGTAGACGAAGAAGTCGTACCACTCGATGGTGGTGCCGACCATGGTCCCGGCGAGGACGCGACGTCTCTCCCTGGACTGGTTGCCTGCTCCCGTCGGGGGAATCGCGGGGTCGGACGTGGCCATGGGGGCTCCGTTCGCTTTCGACCGGCGCTGGGGTGCCGGTGTCGACTGACGAGCGCGCCCTGGTGGACGCGCACTAGGACACCATGCCATGTGACCCACTCCACTTTTCAAGTCGGCTCCCCCTTTTCGCAGTTGAATGGGGCTCTAGTGACCGAATGGTCGGTTGGTGGGCGGGAAACGGAGGCGCCCGTGCACGCCGGGTGACACTCGTGGTCCACGGCGACATGTCGACAGAGCGATCCGCGGGACGGGGCGACCGGGCGGAGGCGAGGGCACGGGTGGGAGCGCGGTCCAGGACGCGGGGTGCGCGAGACTGGAGGCGTGAGCACCGATGACACCCGCCCCGGACCGCCCGACACGAGCGTCTCGATCCTCGTGCTGACCCTGGCGCGCAGCGTCGAGACGGAGCTCGGCGAGGCCCTGGCCCCGCTGGGCCTCACGGTCGCCAGGCTCGGGCTGCTGGGGCACATCTCGGGGGTGCCCGGCGCCTCGTTCAGCGAGCTCGCCCGGATGTCCGGCATCACCGTCCAGAGCGTGCACACCGGGGTGCGGTCCCTGCTGGCCGCCGGGCTGGCCCGCGACCGCACCGCGCGCGCGGGCTCGGCCTCGGAGATCGAGCCGACGCCCGAGGGCCTCCGCCTGCTCCAGCGGGCACGCGAGGCGATCGCGCGTGTGGACGAGCACCTGTTCGGGCCGGAGGCCGACCCGATCCAGCGCCGGGTCGGCCAGGCGATCCTGACGGCCTTCACCGGCGAGGACTGAGCCCGCGCCACTCCGTTCGTGCGTCGTCCCCGCCGCCACGGACCCCGCCTTCAGCATGCCTGAAGCTTGGGATAGGCTTCAGCCACCCTGAAGGTTGGAAGGAGAACCCATGGAGCACGTCCTGCTCTCGGTGCACGTCCTGGCCGCCATCGTGTTCGTCGGGGGATCGGCGGTCGCCGCGAGCCTGTTCCCCCGGTACGCGCCGATCGCCGCCACCACGCCACCGGCTCCGGAAGCGGACACCGCCACGCCCCCGACCTCGGCCCCGGACGCCGATCCGGTGGGGGAGCGCAACCGCGCCGTGGCCGCGTCCATGCACCGCATCACCCGCGGCTACGCCCTGTTCGGCCTCGTCGTCCCCATGGCGGGGATCGCCCTGGCGATCGTGCAGGGGCGCATGGGGGAGATCTGGATCAACGTCTCCATGACCCTCACCCTCGTCGCCGGTGTCCTGCTCGCCACGCAGATCTACCCGCGCCAGCGCGAGGCGCTCCGCAACCCCGGCGGGACCCGGCCGCTGCGCAGGCTGTCCATGCTCGCCGGGATCTACAACCTCGTGTGGGCGGCCGTCGTCGTCCTCATGATCGTGCGCCCGGGCTCCGAGGCCGGAGCGTGAGCGGAAGGTCGGCACGGCGCCGTGCCGCCAGGTCACCGTATCGACACGGCGATCTGGCGACAGGTCGACCGGCGGCCGGTCAGGCGGCGCCGCGGAAGGTGCGCCGGTAGGCGATCGGGGAGACACCGATCGCCGCCTGGAGGTGCTGGCGCAGGGACGTGCCCGTGGCGAAGCCCACCTGGATCGCGATCTCGTCCACCGGGAGGTCGCTGGACTCCAGAAGGTACCGGGCGCGCTCGACCCGCTGACGGATCAGCCAACGGCCGGGGCTCGTCCCGACCTCGTCCTGGAAGCGACGGGAGAAGGTGCGCGAACTCATCCGGGCGTGCGCGGCGAGATCGGCCAGGGACAGCGGTTCGTGCAGGCGCCCCAGCGCCCACTGGCGGGTGGCGGACGTCCCGTCGTCGGGCGCCTCCGGGACCGGCCGCTCGATGTACTGGGCCTGGCCGCCGTCACGCCAGGGCGGCACCACGCACACGCGCGCCACGTGGTTGGCGACCTCGCTGCCGTGGTCGGCGCGGATCAGGTGCAGGCACACGTCGACACCGGACGCGGCACCCGCCGAGGTCAGCACGTCGCCGTCGTCGACGAACAGCACGTCCGGGTCCACGTCCACCTCCGGATACCACCGGCGGAAGGTGTCCGCCAGCGACCAGTGGGTGGTGGCCGGACGCCCGTCCAGGCGGCCGGCGGCGGCGAGCACGAAGGCGCCCGTGCAGATGGACACCACCCGCGTACCGGGGCGGATCCGCTCCAGCGCGGCGGTGACGGCGGGGGAGGGGTCGCGCTCGATCCGGGCGGAGTCGTAGGGCGGGATCACCACGGTGTCCGCAGTGCCCAGGAGCTCGGCCCCGTGTTCCACGGTGAGCGCGAAATCGGCGTTGGTGGGCACCGGACCGCCGTCGACCGTGCAGGTCAGGATCTCGTACCGCCCCTCGGCGGACCCGAAGACGCGGTTCGGAATGCCCAGTTCGAACGGGTACACCCCGGCCAGGGCGAGGACGACGACTCGGTGCGGACGCGACATGGCACGATCCTATCGAAAAACGGCAATCTTGCCATGGCCGTCGCACGGCGGCTCGGCCACGCTGGAACCATGGAGAACACGAACGACGCACCCACCATGCGCGCCATCAGCCAGGACACCCACGGCGGCCCCGAGGTCCTCACCGAGACCACCGTCCCCCGGCCCGCACCCGGCCCCAGCCAGATCCTGGTCGCCGTCCACGCCGCCGGCCTGAACCCCACGGACTGGAAGCACCGGGCCTCGGGCCTGTTCCTCGGGCGGCTTCCGCTGATCCTGGGCTGGGACGTCTCCGGCGTGGTCGAGGCCGTCGGCTACGGCGTCACCCTCTTCAAGCCGGGCGACCGGGTCTTCGGCATGCTCCCCTACCCCCACGGCGTGGGGGCGCACGCCGAGTACGCCGTCGGGCCCGCCCGCGCGTTCGCGCACAAGCCCGACGCCATCGACCACGTCCAGGGCGGGGCGCTGCCGCTCGCCGCGCTCACCGCCCACCAGGCGCTGGTCGACACGGCCGGCGTCGGGAACGGGACGCGGGTCCTCGTGCACGCCGCGGCGGGCGGCGTCGGCCATCTCGCCGTGCAGATCGCCAAGGCGCGCGGGGCCCACGTCATCGGCACGGCCAGCGCCGCCAAGCACGGCTTCCTCCGCGAACTCGGCGCCGACCAGGTCGTGGACTACCGCAACGAGGACTTCACCGAGGTCGTCGAGGACGTCGACGTCGTCCTGGACCCGCTCTCAGGCGAGACCCGCAGCCGCTCACTCGACGTCCTCAAGCCCGGAGGCGTCCTGGTGTCCCTGCTGCCCGGCCAGGACCCGGACGAGGCGGAGCGGGCGGCCCGACTCGGAGTGCGGGTGGAGACCCTGCTGGTGGAGGCCGACCACGCGGGGATGGCGGCGATCGCCGATCTCGCGGAGGCGGGACACCTGCGGGCCCACGTCCAGACGACGTTCCCGCTCGCCGACGCCGCCAAGGCGCACGCCCTGGGCGAGACCGAGCGGACCACGGGCAAGATCGTCCTGGTCGTGCGGGACTGACCCGCTCCGTTCACGCGGAGCCGTTCCGGCTCCACCGCCGGGTCCGACCCACGTCGGGCCCGGCGGTCCGCTTTCGGATGTGACACCCGCACCCCCGGTGACAGAAACTATCGGTGGATTTGCCCTGATGGGTTTCCACGGACACACCTCTCCGGCAGGCCAACTCCACCCCTGCCAACTGGCGTTTCCTGCGCTACACGATCACTGTCTCCCCACGCCGACGGGCGTGGACGACGTCCGGGTATTGACGTTGACTTCGCGCTCGATCTAATGTCGGGAGTAATAAATTTCCGAAAAGTTTCGGAAACTTGCCCCCCGCGAATTGGAGACCCCCCGTGCGACCGATGCGCACTCTCCCCGCACTGCTCACCGCGACCGTGCTGGCGCTCCCCCTCGTCACCGCGGTCGCCTCCCCGCTCCCGGAGGCCGAAGCGCGGACGGCCGCACCCGCCTCCGCGTGGCACCACCGGCTCCGCGAGGCCGCGCCCGAAGGAATGGTGATCGGCACGGCCGTCGCCGGCGGCGGCCACCACGAGGACCAGGACTACCCCGACCCCTTCACCCACGACAGGCGCTACCTGCGGCACATGTCCCAGCAGTTCAGCTCGCTGTCGCCCGAGAACCAGATGAAGTGGGAGTTCCTGCGCCCGGACCAGGACACCTACGACTTCGCCGCGGCCGACGCCATCGTCGAGTACGCCGAGGCCAACGGCCAGGTCGTCCGCGGCCACACCCTCCTCTGGCACAGCCAGAACCCCGACTGGCTGGAGGAGGGCGACTTCTCGCGCGAGGAGCTGCGGACACTGCTGCGCGAGCACATCACCACCGTCGTCGGCCGCTACTCCGGCCGGATCGACCAGTGGGACGTGGCCAACGAGATCTTCCAGGAGGACGGGGAGCTGCGCACGGAGGAGAACATCTGGATCCGCGAGCTCGGCCCGGGGATCATCGCCGACGCCTTCCGCTGGGCCCACGAGGCCGACCCGTCCGCCGAGCTGTTCCTCAACGACTACAACGTCGACGGCGTCAATCCCAAGAGCGACGCCTACTACGCGTTCGCGCAGGACCTGCTGGAGCAGGGCGTGCCGCTGCACGGCTTCTCCACGCAGGCGCACCTGAGCCTCCAGTACGCGTTCCCCGGCGATCTGGAGGACAACCTGCGCCGCTTCGACGAGCTGGGCCTGAACACGGCCATCACCGAGCTCGACGTGCGCATGGCGCCGGACGGGCGCCACGGTCGGCCGAGCAGGGAGCAGCTCGCCCAGCAGGCCGACTACTACCGGCAGGCGCTGGAGGCGTGCCTCAACGTGGAGGGGTGCCGTTCCTTCACCATCTGGGGGTTCACCGACAAGTACTCCTGGGTGCCGCACTTCTTCGAGGACGAGGGGTACGCGACGGTCATGACGGACCGCTTCCAGCGCAAGCCCGCCTTCTACGCGCTGCTCCGCACCCTGGCCCACGCCGGGTAGGGACGGCGGCGGAGCCCGGTCGCCCATGGGGAGGCCGGGCCCCGCGGCTACGCGCGCATCGCGGGCCGGGTGAAGTGCCAGCCGTCGGCCTGGAACTCCGGGACGACCCGGTCCACGGCGTCGACGGTCTGGCTGCGGTCGCCCATGCCGTCGTGCATGAGGACGACCGCCCCCGGTGTGATCCCCGTCCGCAGCCGCTCGACGAGCACGTCGGTGCCGGGCGGGTCCCAGTCGACCACGTCCAGGCTCCAGCCCAGCGGTTGCAGGCCCATGTCGGCGGCCACCTGCGGCGTCGCGCCCCAGGAACCGTAGGGCGCGCGGAAGTAGGGGATGGCGGCGCCGGGCACGACCGCGTGGATGACGTCGTTGGTGGCCGCCAGGTCCCGGCGGATCTCCTCCGGCCCCCAGTCGCCCAGGTCGTCGTGGTCCATCGTGTGGTTGCACAGCGTGTGTCCCTCGACCACGATCCGGCGGACGATGTCCGGGTGCCGCCGTACCTGCTCGCCCACCAGGCAGAACACGGCCTCGACCCGGTGCTCGCGGAGCACGTCCAGCAGTCGGGGCGTGTGGACGGGGTGGGGGCCGTCGTCGAAGGTCAGGGCCACGGCCCTGCCTTCCGCCCGGGTGGAGTCGACGAGCTCCGGTGTCACGGCGGGGCGCGCGTGGACCGGAGCCGCCGTGCTCAGGACGAGTCCCACGGACAGCACGGCCGTCAGCCAACGGCTCCTCGGGGGTCGGGTCCGCTGGGGCACAGGAGTCTCCTCGACCGAAAGTTTCCGCACACTTTCGACAGTGTTGGACTGAGACCGTAGAAGCCGCCACGGAGAGTGTCAACGACCCGGCCGGAGTGTCACCGCGGACGGCCTACTCCTCCTCGTCGATGACGGCCACGGCGCGGGTCCATCCGGCGGAGGCCGCGTGCACCTTCGTCGGGAAGCAGACGATCTGGAAGCCGACGTCCGGCAGGGCTTCGAGGTTGTGCAGCTTCTCGATGTGGCAGTAGCCGACCTCGCGGCCCGCCCGGTGCCCCTCCCAGATCACCGACGCGTCACCCTCCCGGGCGTAGCGCCGCGCGGTGTGGACGAACGGGGCGTCCCAGCTCCAGGCGTCGGTCCCGGTGAGCCGCACACCCTGGGAGAGGAGGTGCAGCGTGGCGTCCCGGCCGATGCCGCAGCCCTTGGAGACGTAGTCGTCGTGTCCGTAGCGCTCGCCGGCGCTGGTGTTGACCACGACGATCTCCAGCGGGCTCAGCCGGTGGCCGATCCGGTCGAGCGCGGCGTCGATGTCGTCCGGCGTGACCACGTACCCGTCCTCGAAGTGGCGCAGGTCCAGCTTCACGCCGGGTTGGAAGCACCACTCCAGCGGCACCTCGTCGATGGTGATGGCGCGCTCGCCGCCGTCCATCGTCGAGGCGTAGTGGTAGGGGGCGTCCAGGTGGGTGCCGGAGTGGGTGGTCATCCGGACCCACTCCACGGCCCAGCCCTCCCCGTCGGGCAGGTCGTCCCTGGTCGCACCGGGGAAGAAGCGCAGTAGGTCGTCCTGCGTCTGCTGGTGGGAGAGGTAGTCGATCTCCGGCGTGAGGCCGGGCGGGTCGGTGGGGATTCCCGCCCGCAGGGGGACGGAGATGTCGACGAGTCGGCGCATGCGGTCAGGGCTCCTGGAGGTCGTGGTCGCCGGGTGTCACCGTGCGGCGACACCGCCTACCCCTTACCTCCGTGGAGGGCGGACGGAACCTGGTCAGGGAGATCTGTCCGCATGACGACACGACGCCATGGCGACAGGGACGCATGACGACATGGCGTCCGGAACCGAGGACGGGTCCGCGGCCGGGTGGAACGCGTGCGGGGCCGAGCGGAACGCGTGAGGGGCGGCGCGAACCGGTCAGGAATCGAGAAGCACCGGTCACCGGCCCAGGACTAGCGTCATGGACATGACGAACATCGACTCCATCACCCTCGACGTGGCCGACACGACGGCCGCCGACCGCTTCTACTCCACCGCCTTCGGCCTGGGCCCGCAGGTGCGCCTGCGTGCCTCGCAGGAGCCGTCGGCCGGGTTCCGCGGGTACACCCTGTCGCTCATGGTGTCCCAGCCCGCCGACGTCGACGCCCTCGTCGGAGCCGCCCTCGACGCCGGCGCGACGGAGCTCAAGCCCGTCGCGAAGTCGTTCTGGGGCTACGGCGGCGTCGTCCGGGCTCCGGACGGATCCATCTGGAAGGTGGCGACCGGGGCGAAGAAGAACTCCGGTCCCGCCACGCGGGGGATCGACGACATGGTGCTCCTGCTGGGCGTCGAGGACGTGGCCGCGAGCAAGCGGTTCTACGTCGACCACGGCCTGACCGTGGCCAAGAGCTTCGGCCGCGTGTACGTCGAGTTCGAGTCGGGGGAGAGACCGGTCAAGCTGGCGCTGTACCGGCACAAGGCGTTGGCCAAGGACGCCGGCGTGCCCGCCGAGGGCAGCGGTTCGCACCGGCTCACCATCGGCGGCGGAGCCGGGGCCTTCACCGACCCCGACGGGTTCGCGTGGGAGGCCGCGGCCCCGGCCCACTCCTCCTGACCGTGCCGCCGGGTGGGGGCGGGACGGTCGGACGCGGACCGCTCGGCCGGCGACCGGTCAGACGTCGGTGGAGTCCCCGACCTCCAGGCGGCTGTTCTCCGAGGGGGTCAGGGACCCCACCATCCTGTCGAAGACGGCGGTGCCGATAGGGCTCAGCAGCGCGTCGTGGACGTCGACGGTGCGCGTCGGGGCGACCTCGCGGACGTAGTCGACGACCTCCTGGGTCTTGCTCCAGGGCGCGGCCAGGGGGAGCAGCAGGGTCTCCACCGGGCTGTCGGGCACGGTCAGGGCGTCACCCGGGTGGAAGAGGGAGTCCTCGACCAGAAAGCCCACGTTGGCGATCCGGGGCACGTCGGGGTGGATGACGGCGTGGTACTCGCCGTACACCCGCACCTGGAGGCCGGCCGCGGTGAAGGCGTCACCGTGGCCGACGACGTGCACCCTTCCTGGGAAGCCGGACGAGAGCCGCTCGGCGACGGCTCCGGTCGTCCACACCTGCGTGGCGGCGTCGGCTTCGAGCGCCTCCCGCACACGGCCCTCGTCGAAGTGGTCCGGATGCTCGTGGGTGATGAGGATCGCCTCGGCATCCGCGAGTTCGTCCCCGGTGCCGAACTGGCCGGGGTCCAGGACCAGGGCGCGACCGCCCCTGTCCACGCGGACGCAGGAGTGGGTGTTCTTCGTGAGCTTCATGGCCGGGCTCTCTCGTCGGGTCCTCGGGAGGCCGCCCGCGTCTTCGGACGACCGTCCCAGTGTTCCCGGTCCCGGGGCGCGGTACCCGGCCGCCGTGTCGAGTCGTCGGCGCGTCGATACCTCGGCGCGTCCGCCCTCGGCGGCGGCCGTTCCTCAGTCGTGGACGACCTCGTAGCGCAGGCAGGCGAAGGGGCCCAGCAGCCTGGCCTCCAGGGCGCGCAGGCGCACCCGTCCGTCGAGCAGGGGAGCGCCCCCGCCCAGGCTGACCGGCGCGACGGACACGACGACCTCGTCGAGCAGGCCCAGCCGGGCCAGGTCCGCGGCCAGGCGGCCACCGCCGACCACCCACACGTCGCGCCCGCCCGCGGCCTCGACCATGCTCGCGTGCAGGTCTCGCAGCTCCTGGTCGGTGTCGGCACTGGCGAAGCGCAGGTCCCCCTCGATCCGCGGGAGCTCGCGGTGGGTGAGGACCCATGTGGGCACCGAGTAGGGCCAGGGCTTGCCGCCCTCGTGCTCCACGATCCACTCGTAGGTGGTCGCGCCCATGACGATCGCGCCCGCCTTGGCTATGAAGTCCTCGGTCTCGCCGAGGGCGGTGGCGTCCTCGGTGTCGTCGGCGGACCCGCCTTCCCCGCCTCCTGGTTCGGGCTCCTCCACCGCGAACAGCCACTCCAGGGAGTTGTCCTGGTCGGCGATGAACCCGTCGAGGCTGGTGGCGGTGTTGTAGACGGTCCTCATGGTGTGTCTCCTCGTCGTTCGTTGCGGTTCTGGAGCCATTCGAGCGGGTCCCCGTGGCCGACCTCGACCCCCGAGGACCGCAGCATGTGCCGGACGGCCTGCCTGCGGTGCGCCGCGTACGTCAGTACGTGCGCCACGACCCCGCCCAGCAGGAAGCTCTCCGGCGGATCGCACAGGGCGTCGATGAGCCGGTCGCCCCAGGCGTCCCTGCGCCCCATGTCGTCCACGGCCGCGATCCAGCGCGCTCCCGCCTCCTCGTGGCGGGACATCAGCGACGCCGGGTCGTCGAAGCCGCGTGCGGGGAAGTCCGAGCCCTCGATGGAGGCGAGCCAGACCTCCTTGGACCGCACGAGGTGCTCCAGGGTGGCGGCGATGGACTCCTCCGGCCCGTCCCAGGTCAGGACGGTACGGCCGGGGCTCCACACCTTCCGGTAGTCCTCCTCGGGCAGCTCCGCGGCCAGGCGGATGAGCAGCGCGGTGTCGTCCACGTCGTGGTGGATCTGGAGTGCGGTCAGGTCCATGGCCGGTCGGCTCCTCGGGTTCCCCTCGACCCACAGGTGGATCGGCGGGTGGAAGTGGACGCCGTTCGGGGCGGGCAGCCACCGCCCGCTCCCGGCGGTGGTGGCACCGGGCGGGTGACCGAACGCGCGGGTGAAGGCCCGGATGAAGCCCTCCACCGACTCGTACCCGGCCGCGAAGGCCGCGTCGGTGACGCTGCTGCCCTGGCCGATCTGCCAGGCGGCCCGCTCCAGCAGGACCCTGCGGCGCAGCGCCACGGGCGACTCCCCGGTGTCGCGGGAGAGCCGGCGGCTGAAGTGGAAGGGTGAGGAGTGGGCGCGGTCCGCCATGTCCGCCAGCCGGGTGCTGTCCTCGTCCAGGACCGCGTCGAGAAGCTCGCGCAGACGGTCGCGCCCGGAGGGCGGTTCGTCGGTGGGAACGGTCATGCGACCAGTATGTTCGCGCCGCGCCCGACGCCGCTTGACCGATCTTGCCCTGTCGCGGCGTGCCTTCCGACGGGGTGGCGGCCGCGGGTGCCCGTCGGGTCGACATGGTGATGCGGCCGGGTGTCGACATGTCGCCGAGACGACGAACGGGACGAGCGCGACGAGACGACGGGCGCGGCGACCGCGCGCACGACGAAGGCCCCGCCGGACATCCGGCGGGGCCTTCGTACTGCTTGTGAGTGTGGGCGTACCAGGACGTGGACCCGGAGCCCTACCCGCCAGCTCAGCTCTGGCTCGGCTCCTCGGTGCCCGCGGACGCGGCCTTCCTGCGGCGGCCCCAGTAGAGCGCCGCGCCGCCTCCGGCGGCGACCGCGGCACCGGCGGCGATCAGGCCCGCGACCGGGCTACCGGTCTGCGCGAGGGGATCGTCGGCCCCCTCCCCAGCCGTGTTCTCGGCGGAGTCCTGGTCTCCCTCGCTCCCGGAGTCGGCGCCCTGGCCGTTTCCGTCCTGGCCGTTCCCGTCCTGGCTGTCTCCGTCGCCCTCGCCGTCGGTCCCGTCGCCTTCGCCGTTCCCGTCCTGGCCGGACCCGTCGCCCTCGCCGTCGGTCCCGTCCTCACCGGGGGTCTCGTCGTCGCCGTCGCCCTCACCGGTCCCGTCGCCGCCGGTGTCCCCGTCGTCGCCATCGCCATCGCCGTCCCCGGCGGGGGCCGTGTCCGAGGCGACGATGGCCTCTCCGACCCGGTAGGAGACGCTGAACCCCTCGTCGGGGAAGGACACGACCATGTCCAGGGTCTGGATCCCGCCCCACAGCTCCTGCTCAGCGTCCAACCCCTGGTACACCAGAGACCGGTCCTCAAGGGTCTCGTGCCAGGCGGCCGTCCCGGTGGAGAAGGAGATCTCGGCGCCGAGTTCGTTCACCTCGACGGACTCCGTACCCGGGTCGTGGGAGAACTCCCTGTCGCCCGCCCAGTTCTGGGTGACCGCGATCTCGGGATCGGCATAGGAGGCCTGGAGGACCGTCTCGCCGGACCCGTCCCCGGCGTTTTCGAGGCCGGGCTGGGACACCCCGTCCTCGGCTGCCTCCCGCATCGCCTCGATGTCGGCTTCCGTGAGCTCGATGCGCAGTTCCCTGAACATCACGCGGGCGGAGAGGTCGTCCTCCACCACATCCACCGTGATGCTGTGGACGGAGTCGGAGTACACCTCACCGTCGTAGAGGGGGCCACCGTAGCCGCCGACGTCACCCCCTCGCAGGTAGATCCCGAAGATCCTGCCCTCGTCGGCGGCACTCGTGTACGCGTAACCGACCTCTCCGTTCTCGGCGTGGGCGGGAACGGAAGCCGCGACGCTCAGCGCGCCGAACGCGGCGAAGGTGATGCCGCCCTGGAGTACGCGACGGGCGGAGACGGGGGAAGGGAAAACCAAGGGAATCCTCGTTCGCATCGGTCCGGTCCACGCTTCTCGGACCGGCTGTGTGGGGATGGCGGGTGGAGCGCGACCCCTCGACCAGCGGGCACGGGGGTGCGCGGGAGCACCAATAGCGTTCATCCGCCGACAAACGACCCTAATCACCAGAAGAGACACACAGAGACAAACCAAAACAACAAACATATAACTGTGCTGCTCTTTTCCTCCTGCGCCATAATGGAATTCTTATGGAATTCCACAGTGCGCCGTAAACCATACGGCGTTCGGGACGTCGTTCCGGCACCCTTGGACCGGGACCGGGTCGACATGGTGATGCGGCCCGGTGTCGACATGTCGCCGAGACGACGAACGGGACGAGCGCGACGAGACGACGGGCGCGGCGACCGCGCGCACGACGAAGGCCCCGCCGGAACATCCGGCGGGGCCTTTGTGCTGCTTACGAGTGTGGGCGTACCAGGACTTGAACCTGGGGCCTCATCCTTATCAGGGATGCGCTCTAACCGACTGAGCTATACGCCCTCGTTCCGGGAGGAACTCTACCGCATCCTGGGAACCGGAGCGAACCGGCTCACCTGGGCGGGAAGGGGGTGCGCACAGGGCGACCCGCTTCGCCTCCGATGGTATCCCGTCACCGGGAGTACTCCGAACGCGTGCGGAGTCAGCCCGTGCGGTAGGCGTCCGCGTCGGCCTCCCTGAGGTCCAGGCCGAGCCCCGGGCGGTCGCGGTCCGGGTACAGCACGCCGTCGACCGGCGGGTCCGCGCCGTCGAAGAAGCGGGTCTCGATGCGGACGTGGTCGTGGAACCACTCCAGGTGCCGCAGGTTCGTCAGCGGCAGGACCGCGTGGCGGTGCAGGTACGGCGCGCAGTGCGCCGACAGCTCCAACCCGTGGGCGGCGGCCACGGTCGCCGCGCGGGCGAACTCCAGGAGTCCGCCGCACCGGGTGATGTCCGCCTGGAGGCAGTCCACCGCCCCCGCCGCGCACATCCGCTGGAAGTAGGTGAGGTCGAACCCGTACTCTCCCGCGGCCACGTCCGCCGGGACCGAGCCCCGGACGCGCCGGAGCCCGTCCAGGTCGTCGGAGGAGACCGGCTCCTCCAGCCAGCGCACGTCCAGGTCGGCCAGCGCGCCCGCGAGCCGGATCGCCTGCTTGTCGGAGTAGGCGCCGTTGGCGTCGGCGAAGAGCTCCACGTCCGGCCCCACCGCCTCGCGCGCGATCGCGAGGCGCTCCAGGTCGCGGCGCTCCCGGCGCCCCCAGCCCTCGCCGATCTTGATCTTGACCCGCGTGAAGCCCTGCTCGTGCACCCAGTGGGAGAGCTGCTCGCGCAGGACGTCGTCCCCGTAGCTGGTCAGCCCGCCGCTGCCGTACAGCGGCGCACCCGTGCGGGCGGCGCCGAGCAGCCGGTACAGGGGCAGGCCGACCACCCTGGCCTTGAGGTCCCACAGCGCGGTCTCCACGGCCGACACCGCGTAGCCGACGGCGCCCGGGCGGCCCGCGTTGCGCACCGCGCGGATCATGGCCGCCAGGGCGGCGGGCACGTCCAGGACCGGCCGCCCCCGGACCTGGTCGGCGAGCAGGTCGCGGACGACGGACGCGCACGCGGCCGGCCCGTAGGTCCAGCCGAGGCCCTCCAGGCCGCCCCCGCGCACACGGACGAGCACCATCGTGGTCGAGTCCCAGGAGAGCGTGCCGTCCGCCGAGGGCCGGTCGGTGGGCACGGTGTACACCGCCGCCTCCACCCCGGTGACCAGCGGATCGGCGGCGCCACCCATGTCCGCGCCGTTCACGGCCGTCCCACCCGGCGTCCCGCGCGCACCGCCTCCTCGGCGATCTCGGCCGGGTCGTACTCGGGCACCGTGCGCGGCGGGGCGAACCGCGTGGCCGCCCGCTCCGGGCGCTCCCGGGGCAGCGCTCCGCGCTGGGCCAGGTCCAGCGCCTCGGCCAGGTGCACGGCCTGGCGCCCGACCCCCGCCTGCTCGATCTGCGTCCGACAGCTGAACCCGTCCGCCAGCAGCAGCGCGCGCTGGTCCGCCGAGCGGACGGCGGGGAGCAGGCCGTTCTCGGCGACGGCCATCGACACGGCGTAGTGCCCGTCCTCGAAACCGAAGTCGCCCGCCAGGCCGCAGCACCCCTCGTCGAGGACGTCCACCTCGGCACCGGTGCGCTCCAGCAGCCGGGCGTCCTCGTCGAAGCCCAGGATTGCGTGCTGGTGGCAGTGGGGCTGGGCGACGGCGACCCGGTCCAGGCGCGGCGGTTCCCAGTCGGGCGCGTGGCTGTGCAGGAACTCGGCGAGGGTGTGGACGTTGTCCCGCAGCCCGGCGGCGAGTTCGTCGTCGGGGAACAGCTCGACCGCGTCGGAGCGCAGCACCGCCGTGCACGAGGGTTCCAGGCCCACGATCGGCGTCCCGGCGCGGATGTCGTCGCGCAGCAGGCGCAGGGTGCGCCGCAGCACGCGGCGCGCCACGCCCAGTTGACCGGTGGAGATCCAGGTCAGCCCGCAGCAAGGCGTGCGCGGGGGCACCCGGACGCGGAATCCCGCCGACTCCAGCACCCGGACGGCCGCGGCCCCGATCTGCGGGTGGAAGTTGTCGGTGAAGGTGTCCGGCCACAGCACGACCTCGCCGCGGTCGCCCCCCTGGCTCCCGCGCCGGCGCAGGGCGTCGCTGAAGCGCCGGGGCGCGATCGCCGGGACCGGGCGCTCCCGCGCCAGGCCGGCGAGGCGCTTGCCGAGGCCGGTCAGCAGCGGACGGGCGCTCAGGGCGTTGGCCGCCTCCGGCGCCAGCGACCCGGCCCTGGCCCACAGCGGGAGCCAGCCCAGCGCGTAGTGCGCGGCCGGGCGCACGCGGCCCTCATAGTGCTGGGCGAGGAACTCGGCCTTGTAGGTCGCCATGTCGACGTTGACCGGGCAGTCGGTCTTGCAGCCCTTGCACGCCAGGCACAGGTCCAGGGCGCCCTCCACCCGGTCGGAGCGCCACCCGTCCTCGATCAGGTCGCCGCGCAGCATCTCGGAGAGCAGCCGGGCGCGTCCCCGGGTGGAGTGCTCCTCCTCCCCGGTGACGCGGTAGCTCGGGCACATGACCCCGCCGGTCTCCGTGCGGCACTTGCCCACACCGACGCAGCGCTGGACCGCCCGGTCGAAGTCGCGGTCGTCGTGCGGATAGCCGAAGTACGTGTGGGTCTCGCGCGGTCGGCGGGAGGGCCCCAGCCGCAGGTCCGCGTCGAGCGGGCTGGGGCGCCCGTCGCCGGGACGGACGAGCCTGCCGGGGTTCATCCGGTCGTCGGGGTCGAAGATCCGCTTCATCTCGGCGAACGCGGGCATGAGCTCGGCACCGAACATCCGGGGCCACAGCTCGGCGCGGGACCGCCCGTCCCCGTGCTCGCCGGACAGCGACCCCCCGTAGCCGACCACCAGGTCGGCGGCCCGCTCGGCGAACCGGCGGTAGGCGTCCACCCCCGAGGGCGACGACAGGTCGAAGGGGATGCGCGTGTGCAGGCACCCGTGGCCGAAGTGGCCGTAGAACGAGGACCGGTACGCGTACCCGAACTCCTCCATCAACGCGTGCAGGTCCCGCAGGTAGGCGCCGAAGTGCTCCGGTGCCACCGCGGAGTCCTCCCAGCCCGGCCAGGTGTCGGCCTCGTCCGGTACCCGGGCCGTGGCTCCCAGGCCGGCCTCGCGCGCCTGCCACATCCGGTCCTGGTCCGCGGGGTCGTCCACCACGAGGACGTCCCGGCTCCGCACGGCGTCGGACGAGTCCGCGAACTCGCGGGCGCGTCCGACGGCCTCCTCGCGGTCGGCGCCCCCGAACTGGACCATCAGCCATCCGGCGCCCTCAGGCATCCGCCGCACCGCCTCGGGGTGCAGGTGCTTGCGGACCTCGTAGCCGATGAGCTTGTCGTCCAGCCCCTCCAGGGTGTGCGGGCCGTACTCCAGGACCTCGGGCACGGCGTCGGCCGCGTCGAAGACGTCCTCGAAACCGCACACCACGAGGGCCGAGGCCGCCGGTTGCCGGACCAGGCGCACCTCCGCCCGCAGCACGGTCACCAGGGTCCCCTCCGAACCCACGAGCGCCGCCGCGACGTCGAACCCGTGCTCCGGCAGCAGGGAGTCGAGGTTGTAGCCCGAGACGCGCCGGGGGATGTCGGGGAAGCGCCGGCGGACGGCGAGGGCGTACCGGTCCCGCAGCGCGCGCAGCTCGCGGTGGATCTCGGCGCGGCGCCCGCCCTCCGCCAGGATCCGGTCGTACTCCTCGTCCGTGGTCGGGCCCACCCACATCCGGCACCCGTCGTAGGTCAGCACCTCCAGCCGGAGGACGTTGTCCACGGTCTTGCCGTAGGCCTGCGCGCTGGCTCCGCACGAGTTGTTGCCGATCATCCCGCCGAGCGTGCACTGGCCGTGGGTGGAGGGCCGCGGGCCGAACACCAGGCCCCGGCCGGCCTCGCCCGCACGGTCGTTGAGCGCGTCCAGGACCACACCCGGTTCCACGACCGCGGTGCGCTTCTCCGGATCGACGTCGAGGACGCCGTCGCAGTACTTGGACCAGTCGAGCACGACCGCGTGGTTGACGGTCTGCCCGGCCAGGCTCGTGCCGCCGCCCCTGGACAGGACCGGGGCGCCGTGCTCGCGGCACACGGCCACCGCCTCGACCCCGTCCTCCACGGTGGCCGGCGCGACCACGCCGATCGGCACCTGGCGGTAGTTGGAGGCGTCCGTGGAGTACGCGGCCAGTGTGCCCGTGTCGAACCGCACCTCGCCGTCCACGCGTGCCACCAGGTCCCGGAACAGGGGGTCGGTGTCCGTCCCCGTCGCGTCCCCGGAGGGCCGGCCCTGCCCGGGGAGCCGGTCCTGCCCGGGGAGCCGGTCCTGTTCCGCGGCCATGTGATTTCCCCCTTCGACCGGTGCGCGCTGCCCTGCCGCGGGCACTCCCGCCGTGTGTGCCCTAAGCGCCCCCTAACCGCCTGTCCCTGGCACAAACGTCCACGACGGCGGGCACCGCGCGCGGCCACGGATTCGGCGGCGGGACGTGTGCGTCCACGCGGGCTGGGTAGTCGCGGCCACAGAGGGCTCCCGCGGCGCGGGCACCACGCGCGGGAGTGAGCGCGACGAGACGGGGGATCCCGATGGCCGGGTCCTGGCCCCCGGGAGAGGAAGCACCATGGCCGACTTGGTCGCTGACCACGTACTGGCACGCCTGCGGGAGTGGGGGATCGAGCACGTCTTCTCCTACTCGGGCGACGGCATCAACGGTCTGCTCGGCGCCTGGGGGCGCGCCGACAACCGGCCCAAGTTCATCCAGTCCCGCCATGAGGAGCTGTCGGCGTTCGAGGCCACCGGCTACGCCAAGTTCTCCGGCCGCGTCGGCGTCTGCGCGGCCACGTCCGGGCCCGGCGCCATCCACCTGCTCAACGGCCTCTACGACGCCAAACTCGACCACGTCCCCGTGGTCGCGATCATCGGGCAGACCAACCGCAGCGCGATGGGCGGCGCCTACCAGCAGGAAGTCGACCTGATGTCGCTGTACAAGGACGTGGCCGGCGACTACCTGCAGATGGTCACGGTGCCCGAGCAGCTGCCCAACGTGCTGGACCGGGCGATCCGCACGGCGATCACGCGGCGCACGGTCACCGCGGTCATCATCCCGTCCGACGTGCAGGAGCTGGAGTACTCGCCGCCGACGCACGACTTCAAGATGGTGCCCTCCAGCCTGGGCGTCTCGCGCGGCCAGGTCATGCCCTCCGCGGAGGGGCTGGCGAAGGCCGCGGAGATCCTCAACGCCGGCGAGCGGGTCGCGATCCTGGCCGGGCAGGGGGCGCGCGGCGCGGCCCGGGAGCTCACCGAGGTCGCCGACGTCCTCGGCGCCGGCGTGGCCAAGGCCCTCCTGGGCAAGGACGTGCTGTCGGACGAGCCGACCTTCGTGACCGGTGCGATCGGCCTGCTCGGGACCCGACCGTCCTACGAGCTGATGCGCGACTGCGACACCCTGCTCGTGGTGGGCTCCAACCTGCCCTACAGCCAGTTCCTGCCGGACTTCGACCAGGCACGGGCCGTGCAGATCGACATCGACCCGACGATGCTCGGCATGCGGTACCCGTTCGAGTGCAACCTGGTCGGCGACGCCACCGAGTCGCTGCGGATGCTGCTGCCGCTGCTCGAACGCAAGACGGACCGGTCCTGGCGCGAGAAGATCGAGAACAACGTCGAGCGGTGGTGGCAGGTCCTCGAACAGCGGGCGCACGTCGAGGCGGACCCGGTCAACCCCGAACTCGTCTGCCACGAGCTGTCGCCGCTGCTGCCCGACAACGTGATCGTGACGTCGGACTCGGGGTCGGCCGCCAACTGGTACGCCCGCCACCTGCGCTTCCGCCAGGGCATGCGCGGGTCGCTCTCCGGCACGCTCGCGACGATGTGCCCGGGTGCGCCCTACGCCACGGGTGCGAAGTTCGCCCACCCCGACCGGCCGGTGATCGCGCTGGTGGGTGACGGGGCCATGCAGATGAGCGGCCTCAACGAGCTGATCACGCTCTCCCACTACGCCAAGGAGTGGGACGACCCGCGCGCCATCGTGGCCGTCTTCAACAACGGCGACCTGAACCAGGTCACCTGGGAGCTGCGCGCGATGGGCGGTACGCCGCAGTTCATTCCCTCGCAGCGGATCCCGGACCTGTCCTACGCCGGGTTCGCCGAGAGCCTGGGGCTGCTGGGTATCCGGGTCGACAGCCCGGAGGGTGTGGGCGACGCCTGGCGCCGGGCACTGGCCGCCGACCGGCCCGCGCTGCTGGAGTTCGTCACCGACCCGGCCATCCCGCCCATTCCGCCGCACGCCACGCTCGACCAGATGCAGAGCACGGCCGAGGCGCTGGCCAAGGGCGACCCGGAGGCGTGGTCGGTGATGGCGCAGGGGATCAAGTCCAAGGCCCAGGAGTTCCTCCCGGGCAAGCGCTGAGCCGGAACGACCGGCAGGGACGACCGGCCGGAGACAGTGGGAGCCGGCCCCGTGACGGGGCCGGCTCCCACCGCGTTCGTGCCGAGTGCCGCTACTCGGCCTCGGACAGCGTCACGTCCACACCGCCGACGAGGTCGGCGACCAGGTTGTAGAGCATCGCGGACACGGTCGACAGCGCGGTGATGAGCACGATGTTCAGCGCTCCCACCACACCCGTGTAGCCGAGCACGCGCCCGGGCGAGAACCAGGCGGCCGGGTTGAGCCCCAGCTCGTCCTCGGATCCGTCGCCCTCCAGGAGCGCGTTGATCATGTTGGTCAGCTCGTCGAAGACGCCCAGCATCGACAGCGTCACGTAGATCACCGTGATCGCCACGAACAGGACGATGAAGGCGACCAGGGAGACGACGAAGCTGAACTTCATCACCGACCACGGCTCCACTCTGGAGACCGTCAGGTGCGCCTTGCGGCTCGACAGGGTCGCCTTCACGGCGTTGGTCCCCTGGGGGACCGCGTCCTTCGGATCCGTCACTGGTGCCTCTCCCGCCTCCGTGCGATCCGCCACCGACTCATGCCCCGCATCCGTCTCGTCCCCGCCCCGCTCCGCGGACGTGCCTGAGGCCGCCCCCGCGGCCGCGGCCGTGGTGCCCTCGGAGTCCTCGGAGTCCTCGGAGTCCTCCGGGCGCTCGGTCTCCGCGGAGACCGTGGCCTTCCCGGAGTCCTGGGCCGCCTCGGACACCGTGGTGTCCTCGGTGTCCTCGGAGACCGTGCCGGCCCCGGCCGCCTCGGTGTCCTCAGCCTCGTCGGCGTCCCGGACGCCCTCGGTGGCCTCGGTGTCCTCGGCCCCCTGGGTGGACTCGGCCTCCTCGGTCACCCCGGTGGTCTCGGCCCCGGACTCATCCGCAGCCTCGTCCTCCGTGGCACCCTTCGCGGAGGCCTCCGCCGGCTCCCCGGCCTCGGACCCGTCCGGCTCCTCGGACGTGTCCACCGCCGTGTCGGTGTCGGGCTCCGCCGTGTCAACGGCGCCCGGCTCCGGCGCGGCCGTCTCCGGGGCGTCCGAGTCGGATTCGTTCGTCGTGGTGTTCCGCTGGTTCTCAGACATAGAAACGTTACCGCTGGACTTTCTTTGGGACCGGTGAATGGGGCAAGAGGTGTCCCGCGGGGCCGCGATGTGCCCCACGGGACGTACCAGGCTTATCGCGCAGTCTAGGCCTCGGAGTTCTGCGCCTCGGCTGCCTCGTCACCCGTGTCGGCCACCTCGGCCTCCACCTCTTCCGCGGCCTCGGCGTTGCGCGCCACGGCCACGATCTTGTTGCCCTTGTCGAGGTTCATCAGGCGGACGCCCATCGTGGTGCGGCCCGACTGCTTGACCTCGTCGGCTCCGGTCCGGATGACCCCGCCGGCTGACGTGATCGCGAAGATCTCGTCCACCTCCGGGTCGACCATCAGCGCGCCGACCAGCTTGCCCCTGGCCTCCACCACCTTGGCCGTCAGAACGCCCTTGCCGCCCCGGTTCTGCACCGGGTACTGCTCGGAGGGGGTGCGCTTGGCGTATCCGTTCTCCGTGGCGACCAGGACGTCCGTGGACCCGTCGCCGGGGCGGATGACGTCCATGCTCAGGAGGTAGTCGCCCTCCAGGAACCGCATGCCGATCACACCGCTGGTGGCGCGGCCCATCGGGCGCAGCGACTCGTCCGAGGCGGAGAAGCGGATCGCCTGGGCGTCGCTGGAGATCAGCAGCAGGTCGTCGTCGGGGAACACCAGCCGCGCGGCGATCAGCTCGTCGCCCTCGCGGAGGTTGATCGCGATGATGCCGGCCGCGCGCGCGGAGTCGAAGTCCTCCAGCCGCGACTTCTTCACCAGGCCCTCACGCGTGGCGAGCACCATGTACGGCGCGGCCTCGTAGTCGCGCAGGGCCATGATCTGCGCGATCTCCTCGCCCGGCTGGAACGGCAGCAGGTTGGCCACGTGCTGGCCGCGCGCGTCCCTGGCTGCCTCCGGCAGCTCGTAGGCCTTCGTCCGGTACACCCGGCCCTGGTTCGTGAAGCACAGGATCCAGTGGTGGGTGGTGGTGACGAAGAAGTGCTGGACGATGTCGTCCTGCTTGAGCTGCGCGCCGCGCACGCCCTTGCCGCCGCGCTTCTGCGCCCGGTAGTTGTCGATCCGGGTGCGCTTGGCGTAACCGCCGCGGGAGATCGTGACGACCACGTCCTCCTCGGCGATGAAGTCCTCCATCCGCATGTCACCCTCGAACGGGATGATGTGCGTGCGGCGCTCGTCGCCGTACTTCTCGACGATCTCGCCCAGCTCCGCGCGGATGATGGAGCGCTGGCGCACGTCCGAGGAGAGGATGTCGTTGTAGTCGGCGATCTGCGCCATGAGCTCGTCGTACTCGGCGGTCAGCGCGTTGCGCTCCAGGGCCGCCAGCTTGCGCAGCTGCATGTCGAGGATGGCCCGCGCCTGGATGTCGTCGATGTCCAGCAGACCCATCAGGCCGGTGCGCGCCTCGTCGGCGGAGGCGCTGGCCCGGATGAGGCTGATGACCTCCTCGATCCGGTCCATGGCCTTGAGCAGCGCGCGCAGGATGTGCGCCCGCTCCTCGGCCTTGCGCAGCAGGTACTGGGTGCGCCGGACGATGACCTCGACCTGGTGCTTGACCCAGTGCCGGATCATCTGGTCCAGGCGCAGGGTCCGCGGCACGCCGTCCACCAGCGCGAGCATGTTCGCGCCGAAGGTGTCCTGGAGCTGGGTGTGCTTGTAGAGGTTGTTCAGCACCACCTTGGCCACGGCGTCGCGCTTGAGCACGATCACCAGGCGCTGGCCGGTGCGGCCGCTGCTCTCGTCCCGGACGTCGGCGATGCCGGTGATCTTGCCGTCCTTGACCAGGTCGGCGATCTTCTCGGCGAGGTTGTCCGGGTTGACCTGGTAGGGCAGCTCGGTGACGACCAGGATCTGGCGGCCCCGGCTGTCCTCCTCCACCTCGACCACGGCACGCATGGTGATGGAGCCGCGCCCGGTCCGGTAGGCCTCCTCGATCCCGCGCTTGCCCACGATCAGGCCGCGGGTGGGGAAGTCCGGGCCCTTGATCCGGGCCATGAGCTCGTCGAGGAGCTGCTCGTCCTCGGTCTCCGGGTTGTCCAGGTACCAGTAGACGCCCTCGGCGACCTCGCGCAGGTTGTGCGGCGGGATGTTCGTGGCCATACCGACCGCGATGCCCGACGAGCCGTTGACCAGCAGGTTCGGGAAGCGGGCCGGGAGCACGACGGGCTCGGAGGAGCGGCCGTCGTAGTTGGGCCGGAAGTCGACGGTCTCCTTGTCGATGTCCCGGAGCATCTCCATCGCCAGCGGCGCGAGCTTGCACTCGGTGTAGCGCATGGCGGCGGCGGGGTCGTTGCCCGGCGACCCGAAGTTGCCGTTGGGGTCCACCAGCGGCATCCGCATCGACCAGGACTGCGCCAGGCGGACGAGGGTGTCGTAGATGGCGCTGTCACCGTGCGGGTGGTAGTTGCCCATCACGTCGCCGACGACGCGGGCGCACTTGAAGTACCCGCGGTCGGGGCGGTAGCCGCCGTCGTACATCGCGTACAGGACGCGCTGGTGGACGGGCTTGAGCCCGTCGCGGACGTCGGGGAGGGCACGGCCGACGATGACGGACATCGCGTAGTCGAGATAGCTGCGCTGCATCTCGACCTGGATGTCGACGGGTTCGATCCGGTCGGTCACACGGGCCGGCGTCTCCGCTGCGGACTCCGTACCCTCAGGGACGTCCGGGTTGTTCGCATCCGTCACGGATGTCGATCCCTTCTCAGTAGTTCACTGCCCGGGGCCACCGGGCCTGCCTGCGGTACGGGACTAGATGTCCAGGAAACGGACGTCCTTGGCGTTGCGCTGGATGAAGGAGCGCCGCGACTCGACGTCCTCTCCCATGAGCACGCTGAACATGTCGTCGGCCTGGGCCGCGTCCTCCAGGCTCACCTGGAGCAGGACGCGCCGGTCGGGGTCCATCGTGGTGTCCCACAGCTCGTTGGCGTTCATCTCGCCCAGACCCTTGAACCGCTGCACCATGTCACGCGGGCGCGGGTCGCGCTTGCCCGCGGCGATCCCGGCCTCGATGAGGCGGTCGCGCTCGGCGTCGGAGAAGGCGTAGTCGGCGTCGCTGCCCTTCTGGTCCCACTTGATCTTGTACAGCGGCGGGGCGGCCAGGTAGACGTTCCCGGCCTCCACCAGCGGCTTCATGAAGCGGAACAGCAGCGTGAGCAGCAGGGTCCGGATGTGCTGGCCGTCGACGTCGGCGTCGGCCATGAGGATGACCTTGTGGTACCGCAGCTTGTCGGCGTCGAACTCCTCGTGGATACCGGTGCCCAGGGCGGTGATGATCGCCTGGACCTCGTTGTTCTTGAGGATGCGGTCGATGCGCGACTTCTCGACGTTCAGGATCTTGCCGCGGATCGGCAGGATGGCCTGGTTGTGGGGGTTGCGCCCGCCCTTGGCCGAACCGCCCGCCGAGTCACCCTCGACGATGTAGACCTCGCACTCCTCCGGGTTGGTCGACTGGCAGTCGGACAGCTTGCCGGGGAGGGAGGTGGACTCCAGGAGGGTCTTGCGGCGGGTGAGGTCGCGGGCCTGGCGCGCGGCGACGCGGGCGCGGGCCGCCTGGCTGGCCTTGGACACGATGTCCTTGGCCTCGCCCGGGTTGCGCTCGAACCAGTCGCGCAGGTGCTCGTTGGTGACCTTCTGGACGAAGGACTTGGCCTCGGTGTTGCCCAGCTTGGTCTTGGTCTGGCCCTCGAACTGCGGGTCGGCCAGCTTGATCGAGATGATCGCGGTCAGGCCCTCGCGGATGTCGTCACCGGTGAGGTTCTCCTCCTTCTCGCGCAGCAGCTTCTGGTCCCGGGCGTAGCGGTTGACCAGCGTGGTGAGCGCGGAGCGGAAGCCCTCCTCGTGCGTACCGCCCTCCGCCGTGTTGATGGTGTTGGCGAAGGTGTGCACCGACGAGGTGTACGACTGGTTCCACTGCATGGCGATCTCGGCCGAGATGCCGTCGCCGTCCTCCTCGAACGAGATGATCGAGGCGTGGGCCGGCTCCTTCTTGGTGTTGATGTGCCGGACGTAGTCGGCCAGACCCTCGTCGTAGTGGAAGGTGTTGACCGTCGGGCCGCCGTCGGTGTGCTCGGGCCGCTCGTCGCGGATGGTGATGGACAGCCCCTTGTTGAGGAAGGCCATCTCCTGCATCCGGCGCGCGAGGGTCTCGAACGTGTAGACCGTGGTCTCGAAGATCGACCCGTCGGCCCAGAAGGTGATCTGGGTACCGGTCTCGTCGGTCGCCTCGCCCTTGACGAGCTCGCCGGTGGGGGCGGTCATCTCGTAGTGCTGGCGCCAGACGTGGCCGTCCTTGCGGATCTCCACGTCCAGGGCCGTGGACAGGGCGTTGACGACGGAGACGCCGACACCGTGCAGACCACCGGAGACCGCGTAGGACTTGCCGTCGAACTTGCCACCCGCGTGCAGCGTGGTGAGGACGACCTCCACCGCCGGGCGCTTCTCCACGGGATGCTCGTCGATCGGGATACCGCGGCCGTTGTCGGCCACCCGCACCCCGCCGTCGGCCAGCAAGGTCACCTCGATGGCGTCGGCGTGACCCGCCAGCGCCTCGTCGACGGAGTTGTCGACCACCTCGTACACCAGGTGGTGCAGGCCCCGCTCTCCGGTGGAACCGATATACATCCCGGGGCGCTTGCGTACTGCCTCAAGCCCCTCCAGGACCGTGATTGATCGAGCGTCGTAGGCCAAGTGGGAACACCCTCCTGCTGGGGACGCCTGCCGACCGCGGCCGCGCGGCAACGGTCAACCCGCGGACCGGTGACCATGGGTGTCGACATGCCGTCACACCTGGGGGATCACCACTCGCCGCACGGGCCGTCCGCCCACCCTCTCCTGGGGGCGTGGTACCGGCTACAGGCGTCTGAAGAACCGTCCCCATGATACCCCGCGCGGTGCGACAAAGTGGCATTGGCGGCCCTGTGCCGCTCCAGATCGAACGTTCAGGGCGGGAGTCG
Organism: Nocardiopsis aegyptia; assembly: GCF_013410755.1. GTDB lineage: Bacteria > Actinomycetota > Actinomycetes > Streptosporangiales > Streptosporangiaceae > Nocardiopsis > Nocardiopsis aegyptia. The sequence goes on along the minus strand of NZ_JACCFS010000001.1, from coordinate 3,457,649 downwards.
AGTCCCTACACGCGGGACGCCCCTCGAGCAAGTCCCGGCGCGGTTCAGTGGCGTTGAGCCCCCTCTGCCGTCCCCCGGACCGGGCCGGACGAGGGAAACGGTCGCCGGAGGCCGGGGGATCGGTCACCCCTGTACCCCCGCTCACCTGCGGAAACCATGGCCACAAGCAGGACGGAAGTACACGGACGGGCATATTTGGTCGGTTATCGACGCCGGGAGCCGGGTCCCTTGACCTTGATCGCGACGACCGTCCCCTCGCCCAGCTCCTCGTTGAGGCGGCGCATGAGATCGCGCACCATCGCGCGTGCGTGGGCGGCCATCGTCGGTGAATCGGCTACGACGACGAGTTCTCCGTCCGAAAAACTCTCCGGGCGGAGGTGCTCGGCGTTGAACGCGCCCACGATGTCCGCCCACCGGCCGAACACCCCGCCGATGGCGACCTGCTCCTGCCAGCCGTGCTCGATCAGCCACGTGCGCACCGCGTCGCCGAAGAGCTGGGGCTCGTTGCGTGACCGGAACCGGCCACGCCGCCGGGAGCGCGGGGCGCCGCGGGGCACCGCGCCGCGCTCGCGTGCCTCGGCCCGGGCGCGCGCCAGGGCCTGCCGAGCGAGGTCGGCGCCGGAGGCGGCGGGGGTCGCGGGCGCGCCGGGGGCGTCGGCGGCCGCGGGGGAGGGGGACCCGGGAGCAGGAGCGGGCGGGGCCGGTTCGGCCGCCCCGGCGCGACCGGGCCGCACCGCGTCCGGGGACGGGCCGGGCGCGGGTCCGTCCACAGGCTGTGGACGGACCCGGCCGACGCCCGGACCCGGGCCGGGGCCGAACGACGCCTGCGCCGACCGTGGATCCACAGGCTGTGGACGGGCCTCACTCACTCTCGACACTCCCCTCGCGCACGCCGAACCGCGCGCCGTCGAGTTCCTGGGGGATGTCGTCCGCCACCGCCGCGGTCACCAGCACCTGCTCGGCGTCGCGGACCCGCTCGGCCAGTCGGCGGCGCCGCTCGCTGTCCAGTTCGGCGAACACGTCGTCGAGGATGAGGACGGGGTCGTCGCCGTCGGCCCGCAGCAGCTCGAAGGCGGCCAGCTTGAGCGACAGCGCGTAGGACCACGACTCGCCCTGGCTCGCGTACCCCTTCGCCGGCAGGTCGCCGAGGCTGAGCAGCAGTTCGTCGCGGTGCGGGCCGACCAGGCTCACCCCGCGCTGGAGTTCGCGTTCCCGCGCCCCGGCCATGGCCGCGCGCAGCGTGTCCACAAGCTGTGGACGGTCGGCGGGGAGTTCTGTGCCCTCCTCCACCGCCGAGGAGCGATAGGTGGGGACGGCGGGGCCGCCGGAGTCGGTCAGCCCTGCGTAGGCCTGGGCGACCAGCGGGCGCAGCGCGGCGACCAGGTCCAGGCGGGCGGCGAGCAGTTCGGCCCCCGTCTGCGCCAGGTGGTCGTCCCACACCTCCAGGGTGCTCAGGTCCGGTTCGCGCCCGCCGCGTCTGAAGAACTGCGCGGAGGCCGACTTCAGCAGCGCGTTGCGCTGCTTGAGCACCCGGTCGTAGTCGGAGCGCACCCCCGCCATCCGCGGCGCCCGCGCCACGAGCAGGTCGTCCAGGAAGCGGCGCCGCTCACCGGGATCGCCCTTGACCAGGGCCAGGTCCTCCGGGGCGAACAACACGGTACGGAGCACGCCCAGCACCTCGCGCGGGCGGCCGACGGGCGACTGGTTGAGGCGGGCGCGGTTGGCCCGGCCGGGGTTGAGTTCCAGGTCCACGACCATCGAGCGCTCGTCGCGCACCACCTTGGCCCGGATGATCGCCCGCGGCGCGCCCTGGCGTACCAGCGGGGTGTCCGAGGAGACGCGGTGGCTGCTCAGCGCGGCGACGTAGCCGACCGCCTCGACGAGGTTGGTCTTGCCCTGGCCGTTGGCGCCGACGAAGACGCTGACGCCCGGCCCCATCTCCACCAGCGCGGAGGTATAGGACCGGAAGTCGGCCAGTTGCAGGTGGGAGACGTACATCCGGCCCTCCTCAGTGGCTCTGGCTCGCTCCGCTCGCTTGGTCGGGCGCCCGGGTGGCCAGGAATGGGGTTGAAGCAAGCACAGTGAGGCGCTTCGGTGTGTTCGCTCGTTCCTCACGAACCCACCTACGACCTCTCCAGAGCCCTGGCGGCGCCCAACCCAACCCCCCTGCGGCTTGGGCGGGTTGAAAGACGAACCCCCGTACGGGCGCCCGCGCGAAGGCGGGGGTCGGCGGCCGAACCTCCGGCCACGGCCCCGCCGAGACGAGCGCCTCGGAGTCGGTCCTAGTCGCGGGAGGGCGTGCGCGGGTCCGGGTCGGACTTGGTGACCGCGTGGCCGCCGAACTGGTTGCGCAGGGCGGCGACGACCTTCATCGCGGGGCTGTCGTCCTGCCGGGAGGCGAAGCGGGCGAAGAGCGCGGCGGTGATCGCCGGGGCCGGCACGGCGTGGTCCACGGCGGCCTGGACGGTCCAGCGGCCCTCACCGGAGTCCTGCGCGTAGCCGCGCAGCTCGGAGAGGTCGGGGTCCTCCTCCAGGGCCCGGCTCAGCAGGTCGAGCAGCCAGGAGCGCACGACCGTGCCCTCGCGCCAGCTCTCGAAGGTGCCCGGGACGTCGTCCACGATGCCGGAGGCGGTCATGAGCTCGAAGCCCTCGGCGAAGGACTGCATCATGCCGTACTCGATGCCGTTGTGGACCATCTTCACGAAATGCCCGGCACCGACCGCTCCGGCGTGCACGAAGCCGCCGCCCTCGTCGGGGGTCAGGGAGTCGAAGACCGGACGGGCGCGCTCGACGTCCTCCTTGTGGCCGCCGACCATGATGCCGTAGCCGTTCTGGCGGCCCCAGACACCACCGCTGACGCCGACATCGAGGTAGCCGATGCCCTTGGCCGCGAGGTCGTCGGCGCGCGTGCGGTCGTCCACGTAGTGGGAGTTGCCGCCCTCGATGACGAGGTCGCCCTCCTGGAGCAGGTCGCGCAGCTCGTTGATGGTGGTGACCGTGGGGTCGCCCGAGGGGACCATGACCCACACGACGCGGGGCGCGGCCAGCCGCGACACCAGGTCCTGGAGCGTGTCGACGTCGCGCTCCGGCGACATGACGTCGAAGCCGACGACGTCGTGGCCCTTCTCCCGGAGCCGGGCGGCCATGTTGCCGCCCATCTTCCCGAGCCCGATCATTCCGAGTTGCATGTCTTCGCTCCCCTTCGCCACCTGTGGACATGTGGACGCCGATCGGCCCGGGCGGTGTCCTCGGGCCGGCGGCGGCAGACGTCAGTCAATCGAACCCGTCCCGGATCAGCCGGACAGGCGCACCGGCATGATGAGGTAGCGGTACTGGGCGGGCGCGCCCTCCTCGGCCGGCTTGCCCGTGAGGATCGCGGGCTTGGTCGAGGTGGTGAAGTGCAGGCGGGCCACGTCGGTGCCGATGGCGCCGAGCCCGTCCAGCAGAAACCCGGAGTTGAACGCGATCTGGATGTCCTCACCGTCCAGGTCGGCCTCCAGGACCTCGACGGCCTGGGCGTCCTCGCCGGTACCGGCTTCCAGGACCAGGCGGCCCTGGGAGAACGCCAGCCGCAGCGGGGTGTTGCGCTCGGCGACCAGCGAGACACGCTTGACCGCCTCGACGAACTCGGAGCGGCTGACCTCGGCGACAGTGTTGAAGCTGTCCGGCAGCAGCGCCCGGTACTTTGGGAACTCCCCGTCCAGCAGGCGCGTGGTGGTGCGGCGGCCGCCGCCCTCGAAGCCGATCATGCCCTCGCCGCCGTCGCCGCTGGAGAGCGCGACGGAGACCTCGGCACCCGAGGTGAGGGACTTGGCGGTGTCGTGGAGCGTCTTGGCCGGGACCAGCGCGACCGCGGAGAGCTCGGGGTTCTCCGGCTTCCAGGTCAGCTCGCGCACGGCCAGGCGGTAGCGGTCGGTGGAGGCGAGGGTGATGGTCTCGCCCTCGATCTCGACCCGGACGCCGGTGAGCATCGGCAGGGTGTCGTCGCGGCCTGCGGCGACGGCCACCTGGCTGACCGCGGCGGCGAAGGCGTCACTGCCGACCGTCCCGCTCACCCCGGGCATCTCCGGGAGCGTGGGGTAGTCCTCGACCGGCATGGTCGTGAGCGTGAACTTGGCGCTGCCGCAGCTGACGACGACCTTGGGCCCGTCGGTGGCGACCTCCACGACCTGTGGAGGAAGGTTGCGCGTGATCTCGGCCAGCAGCTTGCCGGGGACCAGGACCTGGCCCGGCTCGTCCACCTCGACGTCGACCGCGGCCTGGGTGGAGACCTCGTAGTCGAAACCGGCCAGGCGGACCTGCTGCCGACCGTCGAACTCTCCTGCGTCGAGCAGGACGCCGACGAGCACCGGGACCGAGGGGCGCGTCGGGAGTGTGCGCGCGGTCCAGGCGACTGCGTCGGCCAGTACGTCGCGTTCGACCCGGAACTTCACTTTCCGACTCACTTTCCGCACGACCGGCGGACCGGTCGCAGCCTCAACGTTGCAGCTCGTGGTGTCTGAAGGGGTGGTCCGAGGTCTCCGGTCGTCGGCGGGCGGGCGTCGTCCACAGGGTGTGTGCGGACTCCGTTCGGTGCCACCGGGGAGGGCCCTCGGATCCCGTTGGGGTCACCGCTCCGATCGGGCGGCGCAGGACAGGGGCGAGACCACACGTTACCCGGATTCCTCCGCTGCCGCTGACATCTCGGGAGGGCGCCGCCGTCGCTGCCGACTCATCGCTTTGTCCACAGTTTTTCCGCGGAGCGGTTGAGAAGCCACATCTGGGCTAATGAAGGTGCGTCGTAGTAGTAGGGGCTGTGGATAGTGTGGATAACCATCGTTTTACCAGGTCAACACCGGAATTTTTATCCACAGAGCCTGTGGACGACCCTGTGCGTAACTCCGGGTCCCTGTGGACGGTGAGAGGGGCCCACAGCTTGTCCACACTCCGTCCACAGCCGCGTCCACAGGTTTTCCCCAGGTTCTCCACAGGCGCACCGGTTCGAGCGCTCCGGACGTCCACCCGTCCGTCCACAGAAGCGACCGGGTTACCCACAACTTCGGAGCCGTTGTCCACAGGTTGTCCACATGCTTATCCACAGAATTCGCGCCCTTCCTGTGGATAACTCGGCCAAGAAACCTGGAAACTTTTTTCGGCGGCCCCGCGCAGAGCACGCGAACCGGGGCAAAGAGGCTGTGCACAGCTTTGTCCACAGGCGCGTGTTCGACGTGTGTACGACGCCGCAGGTGAGGGCGGTGGCCGACGCGCGGCGCCGGGATGTGGGCAGGGCAACAGCGCGGCCCGAGGGGGCGGCTCGACGGCGTCGCGGGAGGTGGGAGGAGGGCGGCCGCGGCCGCGCGCGGCGCCGGGAGGAGTCGTCCCGGCACGTACCGGAACCGCCGCGTCCGTGCCGGTTGTCCCCAGAACCTGTGGATAACTCTCCGGACACGACTCGGGGCGGTCCACAGCGTGTGGACCGCCCCCGTGCCTCCCACCGGGCCCGTCCCGGCGCCCGGGGCCTGTTCCGCGGACACGCGCCTAGGGCTGGTCCTTGATGCGGCTGGTGAGCTCGTGCACCTGGTTGTAGATGGACCGGCGCTCGGCCATGAGGGCGCGCACCTTGCGGTCGGCGTGCATCACGGTCGTGTGGTCCCGGCCGCCGAACTGCTGCCCGATCTTGGGCAGGGAGAGGTCGGTGAGCTCCCGGCAGAGGTACATGGCGATCTGGCGGGCGGTCACCAGCACGCGCGACCGGGAGGTCCCGCACAGGTCCTCGACGCTCAGACCGAAGTACGCGGCCGTCTGGGACATGATCGACCCAGCCGTGATCTCGGGGACCTCGGTGCTGGGGACCAGGTCGCGCAGGACCTGTCCGGTCAGGTCCAGGTCCACCGACTGGCGGTTGAGGCTGGCGAACGCGGTCACGCGGATGAGCGCGCCCTCCAGCTCGCGGATGTTGGTGGAGATCTTGCTGGCGATGAACTCCAGGACCTCCGGGGGTGCCGCCAGGCCCTCCTGCGCGGCCTTCTTGCGCAGGATCGCGATCCGCGTCTCCAGCTCTGGCGGCTGGACGTCGGTCAGCAGGCCCCACTCGAACCGGCTGCGCATCCGGTCCTCCAGCGTCGTCAGCTGCTTGGGCGGCCGGTCGCTGGAGATGACGATCTGCTTGTCGGAGTTGTGGAGGGTGTTGAAGGTGTGGAAGAACTCCTCCTGCGTCTGCTCCTTGTTCTCGAGGAACTGGATGTCGTCCACCAGGAGGACGTCGATGTCCCGGTAGCGGCGGCGGAAGCCGTCCGCCTTGCCGTCCCGGATCGAGTTGATGAACTCGTTGGTGAACTCCTCGGAGCTGACGTAGCGCACCCGCGAGCCCTCGTAGAGGCGGTGCGTGTAGTGCCCGATGGCGTGCAGGAGGTGGGTCTTGCCCAGCCCGGAACCGCCGTGGATGAACAGCGGGTTGTAGGCCTTGGCCGGCGCCTCGGCCGCCGCGACCGACGCCGCGTGGGCGAAGCGGTTGCTGGAGCCGATGACGAAGGTGTCGAACGTGTACTTGGGGTTGAGGCGCGCGTGCTCCCCGGGCGGGATCTCGGGCGAGCGGCCCGGGGGAGTGGGGGGCGGCTCGGCGGCCTCGGTTCTGGGCGGTCCGCCCTCGTTCCGGTGCGCCTCCTCCGGAGGCGCGGGCGCCGGGGCGGGCGCGGGCTCCTCCGCCGGGTGCTCCTCGGCACTCGGCGCGGGGTCGTGGCGCGGGGTCTCCCACCGGTTGGGCCGGTCCCAGTCGGCCCCGCCCCAGCTCTCCTGCTGCCAGGCGGCGCGCGGCTGGTCCCAGGAGTGCGGTTCGGGCGCGGCGGGAGGCGCCGTGGGGCCGGTCGCGGCCCACGGACCGGGCGCCTGCGGGTCCCCGTAGCCGGAGTACTCCGGCGGACGTGCCTCCGCGGGGCGGGAGGCGTCGTCGCGGGCCGGCCCCAGCAGGTCGCTGCCGTCGCGCTCGGCCGGGGCGGCGTGGGAGGGACCGGGCGCGTGGGCCTGGTCCGGGTACCCGGCCGGGGCCTGCGGGAAGGGGGAGGCGTCCTGCTCCTGGTGCGGCTGCCGGCCGGCCTGGTCCTGGTAGCCCTGTTCGTGGCGGACCTGCTCCTGGGGCAGGGGCTGCTGCGGAGCCGGACGGTAGGGCTCGGACTCCGGGCGCGCGTGCTGTCCCTGGGGCGCGGGCGGCTCGTAGCCGCGCGGACGGCCGTGGTCCTCGGCTGCGGCGAACGGGGCGGCCGGGGGTACGGGCGTGGGCGGCGGCGTCTGCACGGCGGTCGGGTCGACGGTCACCGCCACGCGGATGTCCCGGCCCAGGTGGGCCGACAGGGCCCGGCTGATCACCGGGTACAGGCGGGTCTCCAGCACCTTCTTGGTGAACTCGTTGGGCGCCGCGATGAGCGCGGTGTCCTCGATCAGCCCCAGAGGACGGGTCTGCGGGAGCCAGGCGCGCTGATGCGCGGGAAGGGCGTCGTTGTCGATCCCGTCCAGCACACTGGACCAGACCATTGCGAGGTTGACCTGTGCGTCAGCCAAGGTGACCTGCCACGGTTGTCGTCCCTTCGGTGCGGGTCTGTTCGGAGCGGGCGGAGGGGACCTGTGTCGTCGCGCATGGGGGTGAGCTCTCCATTGTCCTCTCTCCACAGGGGTGCCGGGGCAGTGAAGCTGTGCACAGGCGGGGTTCCAGGGTCCCACGAGCCTGTGGATAACTTGGCGCCGTCAGGCCGGTGTCCACAGGTATCGGCCGTTGTCCACACGTTGTGCACAGGTTTATCCACAGGATGGCAGACCTGCTCCCAGGGCGCAGAGTTATCCACAAACCGCTGTTCAAAGCCTGTGTAGAGCCGTAGAGAGGGCGCTCGCGCGGCCGTCGTCGTCAGGTTATCCACAGGTTGTGGTCATCCACAGGCCACAGGGGCCGTCCTGCTGTGGAAAACCGCTCCCCGCGGGCGCCGGGGCACGACCGCCCCGCGGTCGGCGGGGCGGGTGACGTGGGCCGATTTGACCTCACCCGCGTCCCGTCGTATCTTCTTTATGCTTATGCCGATGATCTGCCAGCGCCCATGTCCGCATGACGGCGCGGCCACGGCACATGCACTCTGAGGCCCCGCTTATCCTGGGGGTCTGTCGTAGTACTTTCCTGACACGCCCCTGGAGCCTGTAGTGAGCAAGCGTACGTACCAGCCGAACAACCGGCGTCGCGCGAAGGTCCACGGCTTCCGGCTGCGCATGCGTACGCGCGCCGGTCGCGCCATCATCGCCTCGCGGCGCCGTAAGGGGCGCTCCGCGCTGACCGTGAGCCACTAGGCCACGCGCAGTACCAAGACCTCAGGGACCGGTCCGGCCTTCTCGCCGGCCGGTCCCTTTTTCGTGTGACACGTGGGAGCCGACGCCGGAGGGAGTACCGATGCTGTCGCCGAGGAACCGCATGCGCCGCGGCTCGGAGTTCTCCACCGTCATGCGCTCGGGCCGCCGTGCCTCCCGCGACGCCATCGGCCTCGTCTATCTCGCGCCCCCGGCCGACGCGGTGGACCCGGATCCGCCCCGCGTCGGCTTCGTCGTCGGCAAGTCCGTCGGCGTCGCCGTGGTGCGCAAGAGGGTGCAGCGCCGTCTGCGGCACGTGATGCGGTCTCAGGTCGGCGCGCTGCCTGACGGTAGCCTGCTGGTAGTACGTGCCAAGCCCTCCGCCGCCACCGCGCGGCAGTCCGAGCTGGCCGCGCAGATCGAGAGCGCGCTCGCCGCGGCCACCCGGCCCCGGCGCGGTCGTGACGGCCGGCGGGGCCGCGACGCTCGCCGGGACCGCGGTGGACGTGACGCCCACCGCGTCCGGGGCGCCGGTGCGTCGAGCAGCGAGACAGTGGTGGACCGCCGTCCCGACAGGGACGGGGAACGGTAGGCGAGCCGATGACCGAGCACAGACCGACGGCGTTCGCGCGGGTGCTGATTCTGCCCATTCGGGGCTACCAACGCTTCATCAGTCCGCTCTTCCCCCCGGTCTGCCGTTTCTACCCTTCGTGCAGCGCGTACGCCGTCGAGGCTCTGCGTGTGCACGGAGCCGCACGCGGGCTGTGGCTGGGAATCCGCCGCATCGCCCGCTGTCACCCCTTCCATCCCGGGGGACTCGACCCGGTTCCGCCGCCCAAGGGGCGCGCGGACCGGGAGACCGAGGAGTCGGCGGGCGGTACCGGCCACACCGGAACCGCTCCCGGGGACCAGTAGCTGAACCGAAGCAAATAGGAGTTGGCCGGTGCTCGACTGGCTTTACAACATCGTCGGCCACGTGTTGGCCTGGATCCACACGGGTCTGTCCCTCACCGGCCTGGACCCTGACAGCGGGTGGGCCTGGGGCCTGTCCATCGTGCTGCTCACCGTACTGATGCGGCTCCTCATGGTTCCGCTGTTCGTCAAGCAGATGAACACGCAGCGGAAGATGCAGGACATCCAACCGAAGATCATGAAGCTTCGGGAGCGCTACAAGCACGACAAGCAGCGCTTGCAGCAGGAGTCCATGAAGATCTACCAGGAGAGCGGCACCAACCCCATCATGGGTTGCCTCCCGCTCCTCCTGCAGATGCCGGTCTTCTTCGCGCTGTTCAGCGTGCTGCGCAGCGTCGCCGAGGGCAACGCCCAGTACGGCTTCGACCAGCAGCTCGCCGACAGTGCCCGTCAGGCCCTGATCTTCCAGGCGCCGATCGCGGCCCAGTTCAACAGCTCCAACGAGGAGCTGCTCGCCCTGGGGTCCACCGACCCGATCATGGCGAAGATCCTCATCGCGTTCGCCTGCGTGATCATGGGATTCACGACGTTCCTCACCATGCGGCAGAGCATCAAGCGCAGCACGGCGCAGATGCCCGACAACCCCATGATGCAGACGCAGAAGATCATGATGTACCTGGCGCCGGCCTTCGGTCTGTTCGGTCTGGCGATGCCCGTCGGTGTGCTCCTCTACTGGGTCACCTCCAACGTGTGGACCATGGTGCAGCAGCACTTCCTCTACCGGAACCAGCCGGTCCCGGGCGAGGACACGGCGGACGCCAAGAGCCAGTCCAACGGTTCGGCCAAGGGCATGCTCGGTCGAAAGAAGGGCGCCGAATCCACGCCCGAGCCGAAGGAACAGCCTAAGATCGAGCGTAAGCAGCCCAAGAAGCAGTCGCGCTCCAAGCGCGGCGGGAGCGGGTCCAACTAGGATCGGCGCCCGCTCGGGGCTGCCGAGTGCGCAGGCGACAAGGCCCCTGAGGCGTGCGACGGCCAGGGCGTGAGTGGACAGAGGAGATTCGCTGTGGGACGGGAAGAAAGCGGTGGAGTAGCGGTGGCTGACGCGCCTGAGGCCGAGTTCGACGTCGAGGCCCTGGAGAACGAGGGCGACATCGCCGCGGACTACATCGAGGGGCTCCTCGACATCGCGGACTTCGACGGCGACATCGACATGGACGTGGAGGGCGACCGCGCGCTCGTGTCGGTCGTGGGCGCCACGCTGGACGAGCTCATCGGCGAGAACGGTGAGGTCCTGGAGGCGCTCCAGGAGCTGACCCGGCTGGCCGTCCACCGGGCGACCGGTGAGCGCAGCCGGCTGATGCTCGACATCGGCGGGTACCGCGAGGGGCGCCGCAAGGTGCTCTTCAAGATCGGTGCCGAGGCCGCGGCGAAGGTCAAGGAGACCGGCGAGATCGAGCCGCTGGAGCCCATGACTCCGTTCGAGCGCAAGGTCGTCCACGACGCGGTCGCGGCCGCCGGTCTGCGGAGCGAGTCCGAGGGCGAGGAGCCCAACCGCTACGTGGTCGTGCACCCCGCCGACTAGGCGCGTCAGAACGCACTCCCGGAGGGGGTGGCGATGTTTCACGTGAAACATCGCCACCCCCTCCCGCTGTGTCCGGGTCCCTGTGTGCGACTCTCCCCGCCGGGAAGGCCGCCATGGCGCCTCCGCAAGTCGACAAGGCGTCCCGCGAGGTCGACATGGCGTCAGGGCGTATCGACATGTCCACCGGGGCCGGTGGGGAGATCGGGCGAGTTCGTGACCCGTGGGCACGGCGGCGGTGTTCGCCGATGTTTCACGTGAAACGTTGGTGGCGCCCGCGCATAGGATCATGGGGGCGCGTATCGTGCTCTGGCGATCGAAGAAACGACGATGGACGAGTTCCGACAGGTGGTGACTGATGTCCTCGGGGTCTGAGGAGACCGCTCCGACCGCTCCGACCGATCAGGCGGAGACGGTGTTCGGGGACTCCTTGCCGAAGGCGCGGCGCTTCGCCGAACTCCTCGCGGACGACGGTGTGCGGCGCGGCCTCATCGGCCCGCGCGAGGTCCCACGGCTGTGGGAGCGGCACCTCATCAACTGCGCCGTGGTGGAGGAGTTGATCCCCGAGGGCGCGCACGTGGTCGACGTCGGTTCCGGAGCCGGTCTGCCCGGGCTGGTGCTCGGACTCCTGCGCCCCGACATCCGGATGGTGCTCCTGGAGCCCCTCCTGCGACGGACGGTCTTCCTCAACGAGGCCGTCGAACTGTTGGAGCTGCCGAACGTGGAGGTGCGCCGGGGGAGGGCCGAGGAGGTTCGCGGCGACCTGCTCGCGGACTTCGTGACCGCCCGCGCGGTCGCCCCGCTGCCCCGGCTCGCGGGGTGGGCGCTCCCGCTCCTGCGCAAGGGCGGCAGCCTCCTCGCGCTCAAGGGCGAACAGGCCGAGGCCGAACTCGCGGCCGCCGAGAAAGACGTGTCGAAACTGCGCCCTTGCGTCTGCGATGTCATTCGGGTCGGCCACGGTAGGGTCGAACCCGCTACCACGGTCGTTCGCGTCACGGTGACATCCGAGGGTGGTCCGCCGCCGCGGGGCGGAAAGAAGAAGCGCGGACGGAAGAGGTGAACTCATTCGTGTCCCAGAATCCAGCCGATGTTTCACGTGAAACATCCTCCTATGGCGACCTGCTCGATGTTTCACGTGAAACAGGCGGCGTCCCCGACACTCCACTCGCTCACGCGGCCCAGGCCGCGATGCCCGGGCGCGGCTCCGGGGCCTCCTGGCCCCGACCCAAGTCCTGCCGGGTCATCAGCGTCTCGAACCAGAAGGGCGGCGTCGGCAAGACCACGACGACCGTCAACATCGCGGCCGCCCTGGCGATGAACGGGCAGCGCGTCCTCGTCATCGACCTCGACCCCCAGGGGAACGCCTCCACGGCCCTGGGCATGGAGCGCAACCCCGACATCAGCTCGATCTACCACTGCCTGGTCGAGGACGAGGAGATCCGCAACCTCGCCAAGCCGGTTCCGAACATCGAGAACCTGTGGTGCGTTCCGGCCAACATCCACCTCTCGGGCGCCGAGATCGAGCTGGTCTCGCTCGTCGCGCGCGAGTCCCGTCTCAAGCGCGCCCTGGCCGCCTACGACACCTCCGAGCTCGACTACATCCTCATCGACTGCCCTCCCTCGCTCGGCCTGCTCACGGTCAACGCGATGGTGGCGTGCGACGAGGTCATGATCCCGATCCAGTGCGAGTACTACGCGCTGGAGGGCCTGGGGCAGCTGCTGAACAACGTGAAGCTCGTCCAGGCCCACCTGAACCCGGGGCTGGCGGTCAGTACCATCCTGCTGACGATGTACGACGGCCGCACCAACCTGTCGCAGCAGGTGGTCGACGAGGTGCGCTCCAACTTCGGGGACCTCGTCCTGGAGACCCTGGTGCCGCGCAGTATCCGTGTGTCCGAGGCGCCGAGCTACGACGAGTCGGTGATGACCTACTCCCCGACCTCCACGGGGGCGGTCGCCTATCTGGAGGCCGCGCGGGAGATCGCGCACCGGGCGGACACGGTCGTCGGCTGAAGCAGGTCCGGTGACCCCGGACGGAGTTCTTGCGAGAAGTGTGGAAGGAGTTGCCGGTGAGCCAACAGCGGCGCGGACTGGGCAGGGGGCTGGGGGCCATCATCCCCCAAGGGCCGACAACTTCCGCGGTGCAGGAGAGTGACACGCCCTCCGCACCAGAGGTGGTCGAGGAGGCCGTGCCCGTCGGCCTGTCGGACGGCACGTACCTGGAGGAGGTGGCGGTCGGCGCGATCACGCGCAACCCCCGCCAGCCCCGTCACCACTTCGACGACCAGGCGCTGGAGGAGCTGCGCGACTCCATCCGGGAGGTCGGGCTGCTCCAGCCCGTCGTCGTCCGCAAGATCGAGGACGGCGACGAGCCGCGGTACGAGCTCATCATGGGGGAGCGGCGCTGGCGCGCCAGCAAGGACGCCGGCCTGGAGCGGATCCCGGCGATCGTCCGCAGCACGAGCGACGACGCCCTCCTCCTGGACGCCCTCCTGGAGAACCTGCACCGCCAGGAGCTCAACCCCTTGGAGGAGGCGGCGGCCTACCAGCAGCTGCTGGACGACTTCGGGGCGACCCACGACGTCCTGGCGCAGCGGGTCGGCCGGTCGCGGCCGCACATCACCAACACCCTGCGCCTGCTCAACCTGCCGCCGAAGGTGCAGTCGCGGGTGGCGGCGAAGGTGCTGAGCGCGGGGCACGCGCGGGCGCTGCTGCGGGTCGAGGACCCCGAACTCCAGGACCGCCTCGCGGCCCGCGTGGTGCAGGAGGGCCTGTCCGTGCGCTCCCTGGAGGAGGTCATCTCCCTGCGGGAGGAGCCGGAGACCGAGCGGCAGCCCCGGGCGGCCAAGGCGGCGAAGGCGCCCAACCCGCCGCAGATCGAGGAGTGGGCGACCCGCTTCGCCGATCGCCTGGACACCACAGTGAAGGTGGACATGGGCAAGAAGAAGGGCAAGATCGTCGTGGAGTTCGCGACGCCCGAGGACCTCGAACGGATCATCGCCCAGATCGGTTGAGCGCCTTGTCGACACGTCCACCTGTCGACGGGTCGACGGACGACCGGCGGGCGGCGCACGTACCGCGCACGACGGACAGCGGACCGGCGGGCGGACCGCCGGGCAGAGGCAGCGGGCAGGGGCGATGTTTCACGTGAAACATCGCCCCTGTGGCGGCCACCACCGGGTCGGGGGAGGTCGGCCCGACCCGGTGGAGGCGGAGCACGCGAAAGGCCCCCAGGCATGCACCTGGGGGCCTTTCGCGTGCTCTGGCGGTCCTCGTTACAGGAACTCGGCCAGGTCCTTCTCCAGGACCCGCTTCGGCTTGGCGCCGATGATCTGCTTGACGACCTCGCCGTCCTTGTAGACGTTCATCGTCGGCAGGGACATGACGTTGTAGTCGCGCGGGGTGTTCGGGTTCTCGTCCGTGTTCAGCTTGACGATCTCGATCTTGTCGCCGTACTCCTCCGCCAGCTTGTCCAGGACCGGGGCCATCTGCTTGCAGGGGCCGCACCAGTCGGCCCAGAAGTCGACGAGGACCGGCTTGTCGCTGGCCAGGACGTCAGCCTTGAAGGTGTCGTCGGTGACGTGCTTGACGGTGGACATTGTTCTCCTTGGTTCGGCGAGACCGTTGCGTCGGGGAAAGCTCGGGGTGTGTCCTGTGCGCGCTCGACCGCGGTGCGGTACGGGAGCGCGCGGGCGGGCTAGTTGCCCATGTCGGCGAGGTAGCGCTCGGCGTCCAGCGCGGCGGAGCAGCCGGTGCCGGCGGCGGTGATCGCCTGGCGGTACTGGTGGTCCACGACGTCGCCCGCCGCGAACACGCCCGCGCGGTTGGTGCGCGTCGAGGGGGCGTCGACGCGGACGTAGCCCTCGTCGTCCAGCTCGATCTGCTTGTTGAACAGCTCGACCCGCGGGTCGTGGCCGATCGCCACGAACAGCCCGGTGACGTCCAGCGTGCTCGTCTCCTCGGTCTTGTTGTTGAACACCTTGAGGCCGGTCACGCGCTCGGTCCCGAGCACCTCCTTCACCTCGGTGTCCCACAGGAACGAGATCTTGTCGTTGGCCAGCGCGCGCTCGGCCATGATGCGGCTGGCGCGCAGCTCGTCCCGGCGGTGGATGACCGTGACCGACTTGGCGAACCGCGTGAGGAAGAGGGCCTCCTCCATGGCGGTGTCGCCGCCGCCCGCGACCGCGATGTCCTGGTCGCGGAAGAAGAAGCCGTCGCACGTGGCGCACCATGAGGTGCCGCGGCCGGACAGCTCCTTCTCGCCCGGGACGCCGAGCTCGCGGTAGCCGGAGCCGGTGGCCAGGATGACCGTGTGCGCGAGGAAGGTCTCGCCGCCGGCGGTGACCTCCTTCACCGGCTTGGTGAGGTCGACGTCGGTGACGTCCTCGGGGACGAGTTCGGCGCCGAAGCGCTCGGCCTGCTTGCGCAGGTTGTCCATGAGGTCCGGCCCCATGATGCCGTCGGGGAAGCCGGGGAAGTTCTCGACATCGGTCGTGTTCATGAGCGCACCACCGGCGGTGATGGAGCCCTCGAACACCAGGGGGCGCAGCTCGGCACGCGCGGCGTAGACGGCCGCGGTGTATCCGGCCGGCCCGGATCCGATGATGATGACATTGCGGACGTCACTCACGCTCGTAGGCCCTTCGCACAGTCGGTGTCCTGGTCACCCGGTGTGACCTCGGGGGAAATCTGGTTAGCACAACCGATGGTAGGCGCACCGCATTCCCTTTCCGACATCCGCCCAGCGTACGGGGGCGGGGTATGGCTGGGCCGCGGGCGCTCAGATCCGGGAGCCGCCGCGGTCCAGCCCCGACCGGACCGCGAGCGCGATCACACCGCACGCCAGACCCCAGACGGCGTTGGTGGCGAGCACGGCGACCAACCCGAACGGATGGGTGACCGGTCCCTGGAGCACGCCGGTGAGGAGCGGGGAGAGGGCGGCGCTCAGCACGATCGCGAACACCCCGTAGGCCAGGCCCGTGTAGACCAGCGTCAGCAGGGGACGCGGAGCGCGGGCGACGACGACCGCGGCGATCCAGGCGAGGCTGACCGCGGCGGTCACCGCCAGCGGGAGCCAGGGGGACCGGGCGAGGGCGACGGTCGCACCGGTGACGCCGAGCAGGGGACGCACCAGGGCGAGCGCGCCGAGTCCCAGCACCAGCGACCACGGGATGCGCGCGAACGGCCCCTGGGCCGCGGCGCCGGAGGCGTTCGGGTCGGGAGGGGACGGGTGCATGGCTGACCTCGCGGTGGTCGGGGTGCGGCGGGCGCACGGTGGGCGGACACTCCCGACGTTAGGGAGCCGCGCCCTGCACGGCGTCCGTCCCCGGACCCGCGCCCGTACGACTCTCGACGTACCCGGGGAGCGGCCGATCGCGTCGCGACGCGGGACCGCGGCACCCCGCCCCGCGGCCTCCCTCTCCATAGAATCGCCGCATGCCAAGCCAGACCGCACGCCAGGACGTCGTCGTCGACGCCCTGTTCGGGTTCGCCGTGTTCGCCGTGGTGGCCATCGCGGTGGGCGCCGACGTCAGCGACAGGGGCGACCTCCCCCTCGGATACGCGCTCGCCGGAGTGCTCGGCGCGCTCATGCTGGTCCGCCGCCGGTGGCCGGTCACCGTCCTGCTCGCCACGTCGGTGCTCATCGTGGTGAACTACGTCATCGACCTGCCCACCATCGGCCTGGCCGTCCCCGCCGCGGCCGCCCTGTACTCGGCGGCCGAGCGGGGCCGCCCGTACTGGGCGGTCGGGACGGCCGCGGCCCTGGTGCTGGTGTCCACCGCAGGACGGCTGGGGGAGGGGCAGGACCCCGGCTACCTCCTGGGGTACGAGCTGGCCTCCACGGTGGCGATCATGGGCGCGGCCATCGCCCTGGGCAACGTGCAGTGGCAGCGCGCCAGGGCCGAGCGGCAGCGGGCCCGGATCGCGCTCCTGGACGGGCAGGCGCGCGAGGCCGAGGCGGCGGAGCTGATGGCGCTCGAACGCACCAGGATCGCCCGCGACCTGCACGACGCGGTCGGGCACCACCTGTCGGTCGTGGCGCTGCACGCGGCGGTCGCCGCGGAGGCGCTCGACGACGCGCCCGCGGACGTGGCGGCGGCACGGACGGAGCTCACGCACGTCACACAGGCCTCACGGGCCGGTCTGAGCGAGCTGCGGGCGACCGTACGCGCCCTGCGGGACGCCGACCCGGGGGAGGAGCGCGTGGCCTCCCTCGCGCACCTGGACGAGCTCGTGGACTCCGTGCGCACGGCCGGCGTGCGGGTGGGCGTCGAGGGGGTGCCGGGGGCGGGGGAGCTGTCCGGGATGGTGGACGCCACCGCCTACCGGATCGTGCAGGAGGCACTGACGAACACGCTGCGGCACGCGCACGCCGGCCGGGCGGACGTGGTGTTCCACCGGGTGGACGGGGAACTGGAGGTGATGGTGACCGACGACGGATCCGCCACGGCGACGGCGGGATCGAGTGGAAGCGGGCTCGCGGGGATGAGGGAACGGGTGCGACTGGTGGGTGGATCGGTGGAGGCGGGGCCGCGGCCGGAGGGCGGGTTCGCCGTACGGGCGCGCCTGCCGACGGGAGGCGGCCGGTGATCGGCGTCCTGCTGGTCGACGACCAGCCCCTGGTCCGAACGGGCGTGCGGTCGCTCCTGGAGCGCGAGGGCGACATCGAGGTGGTGGGCGAGTCCGCGGACGGCCGCACGGCGCTCGCCGACATGGACCGGCTGTGCCCGGACGTGGTGCTGCTGGACCTGCAGATGCCGGTGCTGGACGGGTTGGCGGTCCTGCGGGAGCGGCGTCGACGTGCCGACACGTCGCCAGGTCGACACGCCGACACCAGGATCGTCGTCCTGACCACGTTCGGGGAGGACGACAACGTGTTCGCCGCGCTGCGGCTGGGGGCGTCGGGCTTCGTCCTCAAGGACGCGGCGCCCCGCGAGCTGCGTGAGGCGGTCCGCACGGTGGCGGCCGGCGAGGCGCTGCTGTCGCCGGGGGTCACCCGGCGGGTGATCGAACGCCTCGCGGACACCTCGGTCGCCCCCGAGGCCGCCGCGCGGCTGGACGTGCTCACCGATCGCGAGCGCGACGTCCTGGCCCTGGCCGGCCGGGGCATGTCCAACCAGGAGATCGGGGCGGCCCTGCACCTGAGTCCGGCGACCGCGCGCACCCACGTCGGGCGCCTGCTGGCCAAGCTCGGGGCGCGCGACCGCGTCGGCCTGGTGGTGATCGCCTACGAGACCGGCCTGGTCCGTCCGGGGGCCCGGGACTGAGTCGGGGCGGGGCCTTCCGAAGGCCCCGCCCCGGCACACGTCGGGCGTGCCCACCGGCACGAAGGGTCGACAGGTCGGTTTCCGGACAGGCCGACACGCCGATACGCCGACAGGTCGACACGCGGAGGGTCAGCGGGCATCGATGGTCGTCTCGGCCAGGACGCTGCGCGTGACGTCGTCCTCCCGGACGCAGCGCGGGTCGAGGACGTACACGTCGACCCGGTCGGCGTCCGCGGGGGCGTACAGCACCCACGCGCGCTCGGAGCCGGTCCCGTAGAAGGCGTCGTCCACCAGCGTGACCCGGGTGTCGAAGGCCTCGGCGAGCCGTGCCGCGCACTCCTCCACACCTCGCATGGCCGGGCCCTCGTCGGACAGCGACTCCAGGTCGCCCTCCTCGTCAGCGTCGTCCGCGTCGGCCCCGGCGGACATCTCCAGTACCCCGCCGGCCTGGTCGGCCAGGCCGGACTCGGTGTAGACCGTCTCGCTGGCCAGCACCTCCGGCCGGTAGGCCTGTCCCATGTCCTGGGGCGCCTCGTCCTCGGCGGCCTCCATGGGAGCCGAGGCGCTTCCGGCGCTCTCGGTGGAGGGCTGGAGCACCTCGGTGATCACCGCCGCGCCGCCGCCGACCACGAACACCGCCGCGGCGGCCGCGATCAGCAGCTGTGGCAGGCCGAACGCGCGCCGCCGGCGCGAGATCGGCGTGACCGTGGCGAGGTCGGAGGCCCCGTCGTCGGATGAGCCGCCAACGGAAGCGGTGCCGGCGTCGTCCGTGCGGGCCCCGGTCTCCGTCCCGACGGTCGCGGCCGCGGGTTCGCCGGCGGCCGCGGCGAGACGCTGGTCGATGAGGTCTGCCACGTCCTCCGGAAGCTCCGGGACCGGAGCCTCGGCCAGGACCCGGGTCACCCCGGCGAGTCCGTCCAAGGTCGCCGCACAGGTGGCGCAGGAATCGATATGGGCGGCGACCGTGCGCTGCTCGTCGGAATCCAACAGATCCTCGGCGAAGAACGCGAGTGCCTCCACGTCAGGGTGGGACGTCACGATGGGGTGGCACCTCCTCTCCCAGATGTGACGTCTCGCGGGGGCTGAGGGTTCCTTAGATGAGCCAGGGAGGGAAGAAGTTTCGCGCGACCTCGCGCACACCTGCTCTTGACCGTGCCCGATGCCACTTCGAGGATCTGGGCGGCTTCCTCGACCCGGTAGCCGAGCATGTCGACCAGGGTGAGGGCCAGCCGCTGTTCGAGGGGGAGCAGGTCCAGGGCGGCCTGGACGTCCAGGCGCGTCTCGGTCCGCGCGGCGTGGTCGGGGCCTCCACCGGCGCGGCCGAGCCGCTCGTTGGACAGGACGTCCAGGGTGTCGTCCTCGGTCGGGGTGGCCGGACGGACCTTCCGGCGGCGCAGGCGGTCGTGGCACGCGTTCACCACGATGCGGTGCAGCCACGTGCTCACCTGCGACTCGCCGCGGAACCTGTCGGCGGCACGGAAAGCAGACAGGAAGGCGTCCTGGAGGGCGTCGGAGGCCTCCTCGCGATCGCCCATCATCCGGATGGAGACAGCCCAGAGGCGCTCCCGGTGCCGACGGACCAGGACCGCGAAGGCCTGGTCGTCGCCCTGGGAGTGCCTCATCAGGAGTTCCCGGTCAGGAAGCTCGTGGACCGCGTCCATCAGTGCTGATCACATACTCCACTCGGGGCCGCTCTGCCCGGCTAGGCGCCGAGCACCTCGACCTCGTAGATCGTTCCACGCCAGTCGCCGTCGACCTGCGGCAGCTCCGTGAACCAGATGACGACGTACTGGCCACTGGCACCACCCTCGACGGGGATGGTCTGCGTGCCGTTGACGGTCCCCTCCCACGCGGTGGGAAGGTGCTCGTCCAGCGTGGTCTCGTCGCTCACGGCGTCACTGTCGCCGATGCGGACCTGCACCTGATGGTCGGCCTCGGGCAGGGTCAGCTCCACCGCGTGGACCTCCTGGCTCGATCCGAGGTCCAGCTTGAGCCCCACGCCCGCCTTCTGCATCTCCAGCGGGTCCGTGTAGCCCTCGCTGCTCCAGTCGGTGGCCGGGTCCCCGTCGTGGGCCAGGTGGGCGTTGTCGCCGTGCTCGGAGCCGTCCCCCATCGGGTCGAAGCCGTCGGAGCCGGTGATCTCGATCGGCGTGAGCTCGGGCTCGGCCCCGTCGTCGGCGGAGTCCGAGCCGGGGTCGGCCTGGTTCTCGTCCTGGGGACGAAAGCTCGATCCGATGGTCCACGCGCCAGCGACGACGGCGACGAGCAGCACGACCGCGAGCACCCCGATGAGGAAGCGCTTGGGCGAGGTCTGCTCGCGGGAGGCGCGCTGCTCCATGCGGGAGGACTCCGGGCGCTCGGACCGCGTGGCGGCCGGGGCGGCACCGCGCATGGAGCGGCGGGACCCCGATCCGGTCGCGTCGAACTCGCCGGTGCGGCGCGAGGTGCCGTTCTCCGGTGGCGGAGCCGACTCGGCCGGGGCCACCGGGAGCGGGATGAGCCGGGGGACCTCGGCCAGCGCCGCGCACAGGTCGGCGGGCGAGGTGATCGGCGGGCCGGGCACCATCTGTCCGGCCAGCTGCGGCAGTGCCGCGCGGGTCGTGATGGTGGCCAGCGGTTCGGGCAGGCCCGGTCGGACCTGCGCCGGGGGGAAGGTGCCGGCGGGGCCCTGGGGGGCGGCGGGCAGGCCGGACCGCGGGCCTCCGGGCCAGTGCCCGGTCAGGCCCGCGTACAGCAGGGCGCCCAGGCCCTGGGCGTCGATGGCGGGGGCGTTGCCGGCGCCGGTGCCCATGAGGGCGGCGTCGACGCCGATGCCGATCACCTTGACCGCTCCGCCGCTGCTCCACATGAGCTTGTCGGGGGTCAGGCACAGGTGGGTGAGGCCGCCGGCGTGGGCGGCCGCGATGGCCTCGGCGGCCTCGGCCACCAGGCCGGCGGCGCGCTCGGGCGCCATCGGCCCCTGGGCGAGGAGCTCGGCCAGGGAGGAGCCGATCACCCACTCCTCGACGACGTAGGGGACGGGGCCGGTGTCGTCGGCGTCGAAGACCTGGGTGACGCGGGCGTCGGGAATACGGCTGGTGGCGCGGGCGGCGCGGACGACCTCGGAGGTCCGGGGGAAGCCCTCGGCGAAGGTCCACACCGCGACGGGGCGGGCCAGTGTCTCGTCGGTGGCCTTCCAGCGGGTCGCCCCGCCGGTGTCGGTCACCACGTGGTCGAGACGGTAGCGGTTGGCCAGCTTAGCCCCGGGCTCGATCAGGAAGGTGCTCATGATGGGAGTGACGGGCGCCGGTGCCGTGGCGTCGCGGACGTCCGCGGTCTCCACCGATCGGTGGAGCGGTAGCGGGGTGCGCGGGCCGTCGGCCCTACTTGCTGTCCCCAGCCTCCCTTCGGGCAGCTCGGATGATCAATGCTCTGGCGGTGAAGCGGTGCGAGTCCATGCTAGGACGCGTGAACAGCCTGTTTGGAGGACACGGGATACCTTTCCACCCTCTGGTCGATACGGGTACGCGGCTACCCAACGTCACCCGTGACTGGTGATCAGCGTCGTCGCAGCCGGGACTTGAGCAAATCGAGGAAAGATGTGACTTCCGTCACATTGAGGAACTTTGCGGTAACCACGAACAGTACGCCACCGACGGCACCACCGGCCACGATGGACGCGAGCGCCGGCCACAGGTCACCGGGCAGGCCGCGGAACGCGTAGATCATGACCACACCGAAGAGGGCGGCAGGAACGGTCGCGACGTGGATCTTGGCGAGCGTGACGAGGGTCTGGCGCCCCTCCATCCCGTTGAGGCGCCTGGCGAGCATGCGCCACATGATGACCGAGCCCACGACGTAGTACAGGCCGTAGGGCACGGGCAGCCACACCACGACGTGCTGCGGCTCCATCCAGAACAGCAGGCCGATCGCGGTGACCGCGTGGGCGGCCTCCGAGGGGATCGACACCAGGGCGGGCGACCGGGTGTCGCCCAGCGCGTAGAACACGCGCATCTGCAGCTGGAAGAGCGTGAACGGGATGAGCATCACGCAGAAGACCATGAGGATGCGGCCGATCGCGGCGGCGTCCTCGGCGCTGGTACTGCCCTGCGCGTAGATCATCACGCAGAAGGGGACGGCGAAGACGATCATCGCCACCGAGATGGGGATGATCAGCACCGACGACAGCCGGAAGCCGTGGGAGAAGTCACGGCGCACCTGGTCCTTGCGGCCCGCGGCCACGTGCTCGCTCATCCGCGGCAGCAGGGCGGTGATCACCGACACCGCGATGATCGCGTACGGCAGCTGGAAGAGCATGGACGCGAACTTGTACGCCGCGATGCCCGAACCCGTCTCGAAGCCCAGCTCGGCCGCCATCGACCCGGCGCGCGTCGCCACGTTGGTGGAGACGAGTGCGCCCACCTGCGCGACGACGATGTAGAGCATCATCCACGAGGCGGCGCCGGCCGCCTCGCCCAGGCCGGAGCCGCGCAGGTCCAGGCGCGGCCGCCAGCGGAAGCCCGCCGCCGCCAGGGCCCACACCAGCACGGCCGCCTGGACGACCTGGCCCAGGGCCGTGCCCAGGCCCAGGAGCATCAGCTCGCCGCTGGTGATGGACTCCACCGTCCGGCCCGGCCCGGCCAGGGCCAGGAACCAGAAACAGATCCCGATGATGACGACGTTGTTCAGCACCGGCGCCCACATCGGCGCGCCGAACCTGTTGCGCGCGTTGAGCATCGCGCTCGCCAGGCCGCTGGCGCCGATGAAGAAGATCTGCAGCACCAGGAAGCGGGCGAGGACGACCGAGACCTCGAACTGGCTGCCCGAGAACCCGCCCGCGTAGATCCGGATGAACCACTCCGCGAGGCCGACCGCCACCAGCGTGATGACGAACAGGGCCAGCAGCATCAGCGTGACCAGGCGCTGCTCGGTCCGGTCGCCGCCGTCGGCGTCCAGCTTGCGCCGCTTGACGATGAACGGCACGAACACGCTGGCCAACAACCCGCCGATGAGCAGGTCGTAGATCATGTACGGGACCATGCCCGCGGTCTGGTAGGCGTCGCCGAGCAGCTGCGTGCCGATCGCCGCGGCCAGGACGATCGTCCGGACGAAGCCCGTCACGCGCGAGGCGATCGTGCCGACCGCCATGATCGCGCTCGACTTGGCGATGTTGCCGGGGGCGGTGTGGGAACTGCCGCCGATCTCGTCGCCGTCCTCCAGACCGGCGCGGTCGGCGGTGCCCAGGTCGCCGATCTCGCTCGGGTCCCGGACCGTGGTCAGCCCGGTCTCCGCGGGGATCTCCGGATCGTGGCGCTCGTAGTCGTCGAGCACGTCCTCCGGCATCAGCAGGCGTGCGCGGTGCCGCTCGTGGGACCGCGACCCGGGGGTGCCGTCGTCCACGGGCGGGCTCGACTCGGTGGGGTGGTCGCTCGACACCGTCGGGCAGTCCTTTTCTCAGAACGGTCGTCTTCGGGGGAACTCCCGGCGGGGGCGGAGCCGGAAGGGACGGTACGGCGTCATCGACGCAGTCGGCCGCGGATCAGTTCCACGGCGGCGGTGAGCTCGGGCACGCGCAGCAGGCGCGCGAACCCGAGGAAGAGCAGTGCGCCGACTGTGCAGCCGACGGCGGGGGCGCCGATGTAACTGGCCAGTCCGGGCCCGACGAAGGTGTCGAAGAGCCAGGACACACCGAGGCCGGCCGCGATGCTCGGAACGACGGCCGCGTGCAGGCGCAACAATGTGCCAATGCAGTGCTTGCCGTCAAGCCCCCCGAGGCGCCGGCTCAGCACGTTCCCGGCGATGACGAGGCCGCTCAGGAAGGAGACCATGAAGCCGGCCGCCACGCCCACGACGACCTGCTCCGGGGGCAGGAACAGGTAGGCGACCAGGGCCAGCGCGCTGTGGACGGCCAGGTTGGCGATGGCGATCAGCGACGGTGTGCGGGTGTCGCCCATGGCGAAGAACACCCGCAGCATGAGCTGGAAGACCGTGAACGGGACCAGGCCCAGGGCCATGACCGCGAGGATCTGGCCGATGTTGGCCGCGTCGGCCACCGAGATCGACCCGCGGGCGAAGGCCAGCACGGAGATCGGGACCGCGTACATCGCGATCGCGAAGGCCATCGGCACCAGGACGAACGCCGAGATCCGCAGGGTGCGGGAGAAGTCCGAGCGGACCGAGGTCCAGTCCTCGTCCTCGGCGTGGGCGCTCAT
Source organism: Nocardiopsis aegyptia (assembly GCF_013410755.1). Taxonomy (GTDB): domain Bacteria; phylum Actinomycetota; class Actinomycetes; order Streptosporangiales; family Streptosporangiaceae; genus Nocardiopsis; species Nocardiopsis aegyptia. The sequence continues at coordinate 3,433,398 of NZ_JACCFS010000001.1, read as the reverse complement.
CCGGGGCAGGAGCACGGTGATGAGCGAGACCGCGATGATCGCGTACGGCAGCTGGAAGAGCTGGTAGGCGAGGTTGTAGGCGGTGATGCCCGCTCCGACCTCGCGCCCTTGTTCGATCCCGGCCACGTTGGCGGCGTTGGCGATGTTGGTGGTGATCCACAGGCCCGCCTGCGTCAGCAGGGTGTAGAGCATCATCCAGCCGGCGGTGCGCAGGGCCTCGCCCAGACCGCTGCCGCGCAGGTCCAGCCGGGGACGCCACCGGTAGCCGGACCGGCTGAGGGCGACGAACAGCACGACGGCCTGCAAGGCCATGCCGGCCGCGGTGCCCGCGCCCAGCAGCGTCAGGTGGGAGTGGTCGACCGGGGGCTCCTGGCCGGGGCCGGCCGTCCACAGGAACATCGCGCCGACGCCCATGATGACCAGGTTGTTGAGCACCGGGGCCCAGACCGCCGCGCCGAACTTCCCGCGGGTGTTGAGCATGGCGCTGAGCAGGCCGCTCATGCCCACGAAGAAGATCTGGGTCATGAGGTAGCGCGCCAGGAACACCGAGTCGTCGAACTGCGCGTCGGTGAACCGGGACCCGTACATCAGGATCAGGAACTCGGCGGCCAGGACCGCCACCGTGGTGAGCAGCAGCAGCGCCAGCAGCGTGGTGGTGAACAGCCGGTCCTCGGTGGCCTTGCCGCCGTCGGCGTCGCGCTTGCGGCGCTTGACCAGGAACGGCACGATGACGCTCGCCATCAGGCCGCCGATGAGCAGGTCGTTGAGGATGAACGGGATCGTGTGCGCGGTGTTGTAGGCGTCACCGAGCAGGTGGGTGCCGATGGCGGCGCCGAGCACGATCGTGCGGGCGAAGCCGGTGATCCGGGAGGCCATGGTGCCGACCGCCATGACGGCGCTGGAGCGCATCATCCCGCCGCCGTCGGAACCCGACCCCGACCCGTCACCGGGACCGTCGGGCGGGCCCTCGCCGGAACCCCCGCCGGGCCGGACCTCCTCCGGCTCGGGCAGCTCGCCCTCCTCGAAGGAGGCCGTCGGGCCGCCGGCCGGCCGGATCGGGTTCTCGCCGGGCAGCGGCCCCTCGGCGTCGCGGTACGGGTACTGGGGGGAACGGTCGGCGGGGTGTCCGCCGCCGTTCGGGGAGTCGGTGACCACCGTGGATCAGGCTTCCTTTCGTCCGACTGGGGAGTGTCCGGCCGGGGCCCCGCGGCGCGGGGCCCGGTGCGGGGGCGGTGGGTGCGCCGCGCCGCACGCCGACATGGCGACGTGCGGTCGTGTCGACATGGCGTCCTGTCGGTCAGGCGACATGTCGGCGCGTCGCTCGGTGGGGATTCACCGGCCGGACCCGTCCGGCTTCCGGGAGTGCTCGGTCCCACTGGTGTCGGGCTCCGTCGACTCCTCGGCGGCGTCCACCTCGGTGGAGCGCTCGGTGCCATCGTCCCCTGTCTCCGATGGTGCCCCGTCCACCGGGTCCGCGGTCGCGTCGCCGGAGTCCGTCCCCGCCGCCTCGGCGCCGGCCGCCGTTCCGGCGTCCTCGCCCTCCGCGGAGCGGGCGGCCTGGCGGCGGGCCCACTTGCGCAGCGCCCGGGGCGCCAGGGCCACGACGAGGATGAGCAGGCCGATACCGCTGATCATCAGGGCCTGCGTGCCCAGACCGGTCGCGTTCACCGGGATCAGCGTGTCCTGGGAGCTGATCGGCTCGCCCGCGGTGTTCTGCAGGCTCACATACAGCTCCGTGCGGCCGTTGATCCGGGCCGACAGCGGGACGTAGACGGTGGTCTTGGTCCCCGGCGCGATCTCGAAGCGCTGGGTGTACTCGCCGATGGCCAGGCGTTCGGAGTTGGCGGAGAACACCGAGAGGTGGACGTAGACCGCCTCGTCCTCCAGGTCGTTGGCGACCAGGATCCCGGTGGTGCCGGTGCGGGAGGCCAGGGTGACCGGCTCGCCGGGGATGATGCGCACGTCCTCGCGGTGCTCCTGCAGGGTGCTCAGGACGAGGGAGCGGGCCACCCCGGCCGGGGCCTCGCGGTCCCGCCAGTACATCGACTCCAGCCTCAGGACCGCGGGGCGGAACGGATCGGAGCCCCCGACCAGGACGCTGTTGAACAGCCGCACGTCCTGGTTGACGTCCTCGATCTGGCCCAGGTAGGTGGAGCTCAGCTCCTCGTCGGCGTCGGGGTAGGTGAGGTCGCGGCGGGTGTCCTCGCGCTCGGACTCGTCCGCCAGTTCGACGTCGTCCAGCCGCTCGGGGGACAGCCACGGAAGCTCCTCGGACGCCTGCAGCACACCCGACGCGAACGCGGGATCCGGATCCCAGAGTGGTTCGGGAGAGGCGACGACCACCCGGTCGTCGCCCGCGTTCTCGCCGGCGATCATCGCGGTCTCGGCGGCGAAGCGCTGCAGCGCGAGCGCGGTCTCGCCGGGCTCGCCGGTCGGCGCCGACAACACGTCGGTGAGGCCGTCGTCGGCGACCAGGCCGACCCGCTCCACGTCCTCACCGTCGCCCTCCAGGGACGGCAACGGGGCCTGGGCGGTCGGGGTGGTGGAGAGCCAGTCGGCCGTGGGCAGGGTCGGCTCGCGGAGCACGAAGCGCTCGGCACCGTTCTCGGCCAGGAGTTCGTAGACGGCCTCGTCCATCACTCCGCCGGGCGGGGCGGCGTACGTGCCGTCGGCCTCCGTCGCCAGCGCGCGCAGGACGGCCTCCTGACCCACGCGGACGGCGGCCTCGGCGTCGGCGCCCATGCCGTTGTGGACCAGCGCGGCCAGGTCGGCGGAGGCGTAGGGGGTGGCCACGACGGTGTCCAGGAGCAGGACCTTGCGGGCCTCGCGCAGCCACACCTGGGCGGACTGGTCGGCCTCGAACCGCTCGACGGCCGGGTCGGAGCCGACCGTGACCTCCTCCAGGTCCTGCACGACCGAGTACTCCTCGGAGGCCAGCCGCACGATGTCGTCCAGCGTGCCGGGGTCGACGGCCCAGGTGACGGGGACACCCTCGGTCCGGGTCGGCTCCTCGGGCTCGTCCGCGGCGTCCTCGTCCCCGGCCTCCGCCTGGTCGCCCTCCTCACCGTCCGCGGGCTCCTCGGTCCCGTCCTGACCGCTCTCCTCGTCGGTCGGCTCCTCGGAGGGCAGGCCCTCCGCCGTCTCCTCGGCGGTGGGCTCGTCGGGAACGGGGGTCTCCTCCTGGCCCTCCTCCAGGCCGAGGAGTTCGATCAGGTCGTCCTCGCCGGCGTCGAAGGACAGGGTGGTCTGCGCCCCGGCGGCCAGCAGGCGGCTCAGGCGGCCGTCGGCGGCGACCTCCTCCGGGATGCGCTCGCTCAGGAAGGTGTCGTCGTCCGCGCGCTGGGGGTCCGCGACGAGCGGCCACACCCAGGCGATGTCGACCGAGGGGACGTCGTCGTCGCCCGTGTAGGGGAGGAAGGTGTACTGCGCGCCCACGACCTCGCCGTCGCCGTCGACGGCCTCGACGACCAGCGGGTAGACGCCGTAGCCCGACAGTCCGAGCTCCTCGATCGGGGTGCTGAGCGAGTAGTCGCCCTCCGCCGCCGGTTCCAGGGTGCCGACACCGTCCTCCTCGGGGCCCTCCGCGTTCGGCTGCCAGCCCGACCCCGAGGCGAACTCGTCCAGCTCGTCGCGGCCGGTGAAGGGGTGGCGCGAGTAGCGCAGGCGCACGGTGACGTCGTCGAGCTCGGCGTCGGTGGTGTTGGTCACCCGGCCGACCACGCGCAGGGTGCTGTCGTCGTCGACCGCTTCGGGCGTGATGCGGTCGACGACGAGCGGCTCGGCGGTGTCCTCGGCCTGGGGTGCGGCCCCGGCGGAGGAGTGCGCGGCCGGGATCGGGAACAGCGCGGCGGTCATGGCCGTGACCGCGGCGGCGGAGACAATTCGACGCAACGCTTGACCGGTTTCCTGATTCGGGTCCAGGTAGCCGTCCCGCCGGGCGTGGGCACGTGGGGCGGAGACGGTCGGAGCACCCGCACGGCGCGCTCGGCGGACGCGGGCCGGGTGGACGCGAGGAGACGGAGGCGTCCTACCACTGCCCCCGAAGATACCGTGTCCCCGGTACCCGGACGCGGGTGCGGCCCGGCGTGCGCGGTGCCGTGGGGGTGACCCACCCTCTCACCGAACACCGTCCTGCCACCAGTGCCGACGCGGTCCGGCGGACGAGTCGACGGGAGAAGGCGGGGTCTTCGCGCGTCATCGCCTAATCTGCGTGGTGTGCCGAACACAGAGTTTTCGAGTGAGACCGACACCGCCAAGCAGGAGGAATCGGGGGCGACGCGCCCCGCGGGGACACTGACGGGTGAGCAGAGAGCGGCGATCACCGCCCTGCTCGACGCCGTGCGCCCCGTCTCCGACGAACTCGGCGAACGCTTCGCCGCACACGACCAGCAGCTCGCCGTCGTCGGCGGGCCCGTGCGCGACGCGCTCCTCGGAAGAGCCTCCAACGATGTGGACCTCACCACGGACGCCGTCCCCCAGCGCATCCTCGAACTGGTCGACGGCTGGGCCGACTCGGTGTGGACGGTCGGCATCGAGTTCGGCACGGTCGGGCTGCGCAAGAAGGGGCTGCAGGTGGAGGTCACCACCTACCGCAGCGAGTCCTACTCCCCGAAGTCGCGCAAGCCGGACGTCCACTACGGCGACAACATCCACGACGACCTGCTGCGCCGCGACTTCACGGTGAACGCGATGGCCGTGCGCATGCCCAGCCAGGAGTTCGTCGACCCCTTCGGCGGACTCGCCGACCTGGCCGAGGGCGTCCTGCGCACGCCCGGCCGGCCGGAGGACTCCTTCAGCGACGACCCCCTGCGCATCATGCGGGCGGTCCGCTTCGCCGCCCAGCTCGGCTTCGAGCTGGCGCCGGAGGTGGCCGAGGCCGCCCGTGACATGGCCGACCGGCTGTCCATCGTCTCCGCCGAGCGCGTCCGCGACGAGCTGGTCAAGCTCCTGCTCAGCCCGGACCCGCGCCGCGGCATCGAGCTCATGGTGGAGCTGGGGATCGCTCCCTACGTCCTGCCGGAGATCCCCAAGCTGCGCCTGGAGATCGACGAGCACCACCGGCACAAGGACGTCTACGAGCACTCGCTCATCGTCCTGGACCAGGCGATCGAACTGGAGCGCGCTCGCGGGCACGAACCGGATCTGGTCCTGCGCCTGGCGGCACTGCTGCACGACGTCGGCAAGCCCAAGACCAGGGCGTTCGAGGGTCCGGGCCGGGTGACCTTCCACCACCACGAGGTGGTGGGCGCCTCGATGAGCCGCAAGCGGCTCAGCGCCCTGCGCTTCCCCAAGGACGTCATCACCGACGTCAGCACCCTGGTCGCCCTGCACCTGCGCTTCCACGGCTACGGCAAGGGCGAGTGGACCGACTCCGCGGTGCGCCGGTACGCGCGCGACGCCGGGTCACAGCTGGAGCGGCTGCACATCCTCACCCGCGCCGACTGCACCACACGCAACCGGCGCAAGGCGGCGGCCCTGGCGCGCGCCTACGACGACATCGAGCGGCGCATCGAGAAGCTCGCCGAGCAGGAGGAACTCGACCGGATCCGCCCGGACCTGGACGGCAACGAGATCCAGCAGATCCTCGACGTCAAGCCGGGACCGGTCATCGGCCGGGCCTACCGCTACCTCCTGGAGCTGCGCCTGGAGAACGGGCCGATGAGCAAGGACGACGCGGCCGCCGCCCTGAGGACGTGGGCCGCCGAGCATTTGTGAGGGTGGTGCTGTGTTTTCTTTGGGGCCTCCGCTCGTTCCTCGCTTCGGCCCGTGCTCGGGGCGCCGAGTAGCCAGTGTTCTTCGTCGTCGACTTGCCTTGCTCGCAAGCTCGCTGCGGCCCCGTCTCCTCCTGCAGAACACTGGCGCGCCCCGAGCCAACCCCCTATGGACCCCACACCTATAGAGGCTTCAACCCCCCCTGTAGCCCCCAACACTGAACGGCCTACCTTTACCCCCCTCGGGTGAACGTAGGCCGTTTTCGTGCTGCTTCAACCCCTTGTGGCATCCGATGCGCGATGGCCTACCTGTCACCCCTTGGGGTTGAGGTAGGCCGTGTCGTGCGGCGTCGACCCCCTGGGCCTGGGGCACATGGGGTCTGTGTATGTGCCTTCGGTGCCTTCCGGGGGGTGGGCGTGGGGCGTCCCTGCTCGGTGTGCCCGTGGGAGGTTGAAGCCGCACGAAAACGGCCTACCTCGACACCAGGGGGTGAGAGGTGCGCGGTTCAGCTCGCGGGGACCACAGGGGGTCTGTCCGGGCCAAAGCGAGGAACGAGCGGCGGCCCAAAGAAGGCACAGGGGTGAGGGGCGCGCCGGTGCCTGCAGGAGGAGTCTCTGCCGCCAGCGAGCTTGCGAGCCAGGCAGTAGCGACGACGAAGGACCCGGCGTGAAGCGCCCCGAACTCAACCCAACCCTCACCTACATTTGACGGCCGTCACGGCCATCGCCATGCCGAACACGCGCAGCGGTGTGCCCTCCAGGGTGTCGGAGACCGACTGGAGGGCACGGCCGCGGCGGTCGAAGGGCGGCATCAGGTAGTCGATGGCGCGCACGCTCAGGCCCGTGCCGCGCAGTGCCCGGCCCAGCTCCTGGGTGGTGAAGGTGCGCGCGTCCGACATCCGGTCGTGCAGCGGACGCACCCACGGCAGGAAGGGGGCGGTGAGCGCCGAGCGGCGCCGGGTGCCCCACAGGACGCCGTGCGTCTCGAAGGGGAACCAGCGGTTGGGCGTGGTGAAGGAGAACGCGCCGCCGGGCTTGAGCACGCGGTGGATTTCGCGCAGGCTCCCCTCCAGGTCGTCGAGGTGCTCCAGAACCTCGAAGGCGGTCACCCGGTCGAAGGTGTTCGCGTCGAAGGCCAGGCTGTCCGCGTTCATCTTGTGCAGGCCGATCCGGTCGGCGAGGTCGGTGCCGGCGATGCGGTCGGCGAACGCGGAGAGTCGTTCGGGCTCCACATCGATGGCGTCGACCCGCACGTAGCCCGACGCCAGTTCGGCCGTGTGCAGGCCCGCGCCGCAGCCGACGTCCAGGAGCCGGTCGCCGTAGGGCGGCAACTGCTGGGCGACGGCCCCGACGCGCTTGGACACCCCGCGCGGGCCGAACGCGCTGGACGGGTTCCCCAGTCCGAAACCGACGGTCATGGTGCACCTTCCCTGCAAGACGACGAGTCCTGCCGGGGACACTACAGCAGGTGATCATGTGATCACGTAAGGAAGGTGCTCCGCGTCGATGTGTCGACCTGTCGCCGTGTGGTGGGTCAGCAGGCACAGCCGGGCGCGCCGACCGGCCCGACGAGCGGGTCGACCGGACCTCGGGCCACACCGGTGGCGGTCTGGACGGCGAGCCCCTCCCGCACCCAGTACTCCATGCCGCCCACCATCTCCTTGACGCGGTAGCCCAGCCGGGCGAAGGCCAGGGCGCCGCGCGCCGCCCCGTCGCAGCCGGGGCCCCAGCAGTAGGTCACCACGGTCAGCGCCGGGTCGACCAGGCCGGGTGCCTCCTCGGCGATCCTCGCGTGCGGCAGGTGCACCGCGCCCGGCACCCGGCCCTGCTCCCACGCGCGGGCGTCGCGGGTGTCGACCAGGACGAAGCCGGGCTCGTCCAGCGCCATCGACGCGTGGACGTCGGAGACGTCGGTGTACAGGGACAGGCGGGCCGCGAAGTGCGCCGCGGCCTCGGCGGGGGACGGGGCGGGGACGCGGACGGCGGGGCCGAGGGTCTGTGTCGTCATGTCGACCAATCTACGGAGGGCGAGCCGCAGTGGACAGGGGAGTTCCACGGGGTCGGGTGGGTAGGGCCGGTGAATCAGCGGTATATCTGTAATATGACCGCCGAATCCCTCGACGAGACCGACCTGCGCCTCCTTCGTGCCCTCCAGGACGACGGACGGGCGAGCTACGCCGAACTCGCCCGCAGGGTCGCCATGTCGCCCAGCGCGGTGACCGAGCGGGTGCGTCGCCTGGAGGAGGAGGGCGTGATCACCGGCTACTCCGCCTCCGTGTCCCCGGAACGGCTCGGGTTCACCGTGCTCGCCTTCGTCCGGCTCGCCTACCCCACTGGTCACTACAAGCCCTTCCACGACCTCCTGGCGACCACGCCGGAGATCACCGAGGCCCATCACGTCACCGGTGAGGACTGCTTCCTGCTCAAGGTGCTCGCCCGCGACATGCGCCACCTGGAGGCGGTGGTGGGCCGGGCGGCCACCCTGGGGCCGGTCACCACCAACGTCGTCTACTCCAGCCCGCTCGACGGCAGGCCCCCGACGGAGGCGCTCACGTCGGGTACGGCACACTGACCGGATGACGACCACCACCTGGTACCTGGAGTCGACCGCGCCGTCGGACCTGGTCCCGGCGCGCGAGCCCCAGGCCGCACGGGACGTGAGCTTCGTCCGGTGCGGCGTCCCCAGCCCCGACTTCAGCCGCTTCCTCTACGAGAGCGTCGGCCGGGACTGGCAGTGGACCGACCGGCTCGCGTGGTCGCGCGAGCGGTGGCGTGCGTGGGTGGAGCGGCCCGGAAGCGAGACCTGGGTCCTGTACGAGCACGGCACCCCCGCGGGCTTCGCCGAACTCGACGCGCAGCCCGAGGGCGACGTGGAGATCGCCTACTTCGGCCTCATGCCCGGCTTCCTCGGCAGGGGACTGGGCGGGCACATGCTCACACGGACGCTGTGCCGCGCCTGGGACCTGGCCGAGCGGTGGCCGGACCGCGAGCCCACCCGCCGCGTGTGGGTGCACACCTGCACCCTCGACGGCGAGCACGCGCTCGCCAACTACCGGGCGCGCGGCCTGCGCGTGTACCGGGAGACCGCCGACTGATCCGGCCGCGAACGTCAACGGGGCCGATGCGGCGGGAACGGGGTCCCCTCCCGGACGGCGGCCTCGGCCCCGAGCGTGCTCTCCGCCGCCGACCGTGCCGGTACCGGGTCCCGACGGAGGCCGCGCACGGTCCACGCGGTGCTGAGGAGGAGGAAGGCGAGCGCCATGGCGCCGACCACGGCCGCGCTCACGCCGGACGGCGGCACCAGCGCCGCCGCCAGAGCGGCCCCCAGGACGAACGTGGCGTTGAACAGGACGTCGTAGACGGAGAACACCCGGCCCCGGAAGGCGTCGTCGACATGTCGCTGAACCAACGTGTCGACCGTGACCTTCACACCCTGGGAGACGAAGCCCAGCACGAACGCGGCGACCGGGAACAGCGCCGGTGAGAACGGCAGTCCGAAGACCACCAGTGCCACGGCCGCCGCCGCCAGCTGGAGGGCGATCCACGTGCCGGGCGCCATGCGCGCGGTCGCCCACGGGGTCGCCACCGCGCCGAGGAAGAACCCGATCGCGAGCAGCCCGGCCGCGACGGAGAAGCCGGCGAGCCCGGCCACCCCGCCCCCGGTGAACGTGTTGTTGTACAGCAGCAGCGTGAGCAGGGTGGAGACACCGAACAGCACACGGTGTCCGCCGATCGTGGCCAGCGCGTCCCGGGCGGCGGGCCGGGCCCAGATGTGCCGCACCCCGGCGACCATGCCGAGGACGGCGCTGTGGACGGCGGCGCGCACCTCCTCGGGCTCGCGTTCGAGGTGCGGCCCCAGCTCCCGGCGGCCGAGCGTCAGGGAGACCAGCGCGGCACCGGTGAAGCCGACCGCGGCGGCGAACAGGACCAGACCCGTGCCGAGGGCCGTCGCGCCGGCGACCATGCCGACGGCCAGGCCCGCGCCGGTGCCCAGCGAGCTGGCCACCGTCCCGCAGGTCGGGGTGACCGCGTTGGCCATCATCAGCTTGTCGCGGGAGACCACGTACGGCAGTCCGGCCGACAGTCCCGACAGGAAGAAGCGGTTGACGCTCAGTACCAGCAGGGCGGCGACGAGGAAGGCCGGGCCCTCGCCCCCGGACACCACCAGCGCGCTCACCACCGCGAGGACGGCCTTGACGAGGGAGGACAGCAGCAGCACCTGGCGGCGCGGCCACCGGTCGATCAGGACCCCGGCGAAGGGCGCCACCACCGAGAACGGCAGGAGCAGCACCGCGAAGGCCGCCGCGACGGCGCCGGCGCTCGTGTGCTGCTCGGGGTTGAAGAAGACGAATCCGGCCAGACCGGCCTGGTAGACGCCGTCGGAGAACTGCGAGACCAGGCGGGTGCCGAACAGCCGGCGGAACCTGGACCCCCGGAGGACCACGCGCAGATCACCGTAGAAGGACACGCCCTCAGAGTACGGCCTGCCGCCCGGCCCACGACGGCCTGCCCGGGGCCGTGCGGCCCCGGGCACGGCGACCTCAGCCCTGGTCGCCCGCGATGAAGCTCTCGACGGCGTCGTGCGCCTCGGCGTCGCTGTACTGCACGGGCGGGGACTTCATGAAGTAGGAGGACGGCTCCAGGATCGGGCCGCCGAGACCGCGGTCCTTGGCGATCTTCGCGGCGCGGACGGCGTCGATGATGATGCCGGCGGAGTTGGGGGAGTCCCACACCTCCAGCTTGTACTCCAGGTTCAGCGGAACGTCGCCGAACGCACGGCCCTCCAGACGGATGTAGGCCCACTTGCGGTCGTCGAGCCACGGCACGTGGTCCGACGGGCCGATGTGCACCGAGCCGGCCTTGAGCTCGTGCGGGATCTGCGAGGTCACGGACTGCGTCTTGGAGACCTTCTTGGACTCCAGGCGCTCGCGCTCCAACATGTTCTTGAAGTCCATGTTGCCGCCGAAGTTGAGCTGGTAGGTCCGGTCGACGATGACGCCGCGGTCCTCGAAGAGCTTCGACAGCACCCGGTGAGTGATGGTCGCGCCGATCTGCGACTTGATGTCGTCGCCGATGATCGGCACGCCCGCCTTGGTGAACTTCTCCGCCCACTCGGGGTCGGAGGCGATGAACACCGGCAGGGCGTTGACGTAGGCCACGCCCGCGTCGATCGCGCACTGGGCGTAGAACTTGCCCGCCTCCTCCGACCCCACGGGGAGGTAGGAGACGAGGACGTCGGCCTTGGTGGCCTTGAGGGCGGCCACGACGTCGACGGCGTCCTCGGCGGACTCCTCGATCATCTCCCGGTAGTACTTGCCGAGCCCGTCGTAGGTCGGCCCGCGCATCACGCTGACGCCGGTCGGGGGCACGTCGGTGATCTTGATCGTGTTGTTCTCGCTCGCCGTGATGGCGTCGGCCAGGTCGTGTCCGACCTTCTTGGCGTCCACGTCGAAGGCGGCCACGAACTCGATGTCGCGCACGTGGTAAGGCCCGAACTGCACGTGCATCAGGCCAGGTACCCGGGACTCGGGGTTGGCGTCCTTGTAGTAATGCACGCCTTGGACGAGCGACGCCGCACAGTTGCCGACGCCCACGACGGCTACACGTACCGAACCCATTGGTCCTTGCTCCTTCTTCTCCGCGAACATGGATTCCACGACGCACGACGGCGGGCCCGCGCCGACGGCTGTCGGGGGCCTGTCATCCCGCGTTCGTTTCCCGTATGTGGTCAGCAGCGCACGCGGCGGTTCTGTTCCCCCGATACGGCCGTCGACTACGGGTGGGAACGTGCATGTCTGGCTGGTTTGTTCAGATCTGACTCTATCTTCGCTGGCCGGCGGCCCGGCATCGCCCACGCGCGGACACCGGTCCTTCCCACGACCCGCGGCACCGGTCACGGGCGGGCACGGACGACGGACTGAGCACAAAGTCTCAGTGCGGCGCCCTGTCCTGCGGCGACGTCCCGGGTCGGGCACCGGGTGGTTCGACCATGTCACCGCCTCCGACCAGCCCCACCGCCCCGAACCGGCAATTCGGGCGGTTCCGGATGCGGGGTGACCGAGTGTCCGATTGCACGCGATACCCTCGCGCGTGGGTTGTGCTATACCGTTCCATCGCTCTAACGTGACCTTTGATTTGCGCGCGTAGCCGGTAGAGCCCGGACGACACCACCGCCGCGGTGTCGTCGACGTCGGCCGAGAGCACCGACCAGGGCAGCGCTCCCGCAGGCCAACGACCAGGAGGATGTAGCGGCTTTCGTCCCGCGACCTGTGTGAAAACCTTCGGCGGCACCAAGGCGTCCATCTACCAAGCCTTGAAGGGCGCATGGTGGTGGCGGCCCCTGGTCCGCATCCCGCCGGACACCCGCGGACAGGTCGCGGATCACCGATCCCCCAGGGGGACCATCCCCCGTTTCCACCAAGGAATCGTCAGGCCGACCGGCCGTGAGAGGCAATCGAGGACCACGTGAGTACCGAACGACGACGGAGTGCCGATGGCGGCCGTCGCCGGGCCGAGGGCCCGGGCGACGGTCCGCGCGGCCAGGGCGGCAGGCGACGTGCCGACGGCCCGCCTTCGGGCGGGCGCCGACGGCCCGAATCCGACGACGGCTTCTGGGGCGACTCCCCTGAGCCTCCCCGGCGCAGGCGCTCGCCCTCGGGCGGCGCGCCGGAGGAGGGGCGTGGCGGTCGCCGCCGGGCCGAGGGGGAGCGCCCCCGCCGACCCGAGGGCGGTCAGCGCCGTCGCCAGCCGGAGGACGGAGACCGTCCCCGGCGCCGGCGTCCCGACGCCGCCGGTGGCGCGGCCGGCGGAGCCGCGGCCGGAGCCGCCATGGAGGGCGGGCGTCCGCGCCGCCGTCCCGAGGGCGAGCCCGGGAGGAGGGGCGACGGACAGCGCCGCCGCCCCGACGGTGACCCGCGCGCCGGCGGACGCCGACGCGCCGACGGCCAGCGTGGACCCCGTGACCCCCGCGACCGCGAGCACGCCGCCCGTGCGGAGGGCCGTCGCGGCCCCGCCCGTGGCGGCCGGGGCGCGGGCGGTCGCGGTGGCGGTGGTGGTGGACGCCGCCGTTCGCACCAGGAGGAGCCGGACGACCGCCCCTGGATCAAGCGCTTCCTGTCCAAGGTGTGGAAGCCCGCCCTCGTGGTGTGCGGCCTGATGATCATCGGCGGCGTGGCCGCCTTCGCGATCCTCTACGCGATGGCCCCGAACGAGGAGGAACTGACGGCGGCGGCGGAACAGGACATGTCCGCCACCCAGATCAGGTGGGCCCCCGAGGAGGAGGGCGGCGAGGGCGAGGTCGCCGTCACCACAGGCGAGGTCCAGCGGATCAAGGTGAACTTCGAGGACATTCCGCCGGAGGTCATCGACGGTGTGCTGGCCGCGGAGCAGCCCACCTTCTACACCGACCCGGGCATCAACATCATGGGCACCCTGCGCGGCGTCGTCTTCGGCGGCACCCGGGGCGGCGGCTCGACCATCACCCAGCAGATGGCGCGCAACTACTACAGCGACCTCAGCTCGGAGCAGACGATCACGCGGAAGGTCAAGGAGATCTTCATCGCGATCAAGCTGGACCAGCAGCTCCCGCCGGAGCAGATCCTCGAGAACTACCTGAACACGATCTACTTCGGTCGCGGCGCGTCGGGCATCGAGATGGCCGCCCAGGCCTACTTCGGCAAGAGCGTGGGCGAGCTGAACGCGGAGCAGGGTGCCTTCCTCGGCATCATCATCCAGCAGCCCAGCAACTTCGAGACGGTCCAGCCGGGTGAGGACTCCTACGCCTCCAGGTACCTGTACGGGGAGCGCTGGGACTACGTCCAGAACCACCTGGCCGAGATGTACGAGGAGGACCAGGACCACGGTCTCCCGCGTGAGCAGGCCGAGGCGCTGGAGGTGCCCGAGCGGATTCCCTACGTCCCGCCGGGCAGCGAGGAGGCCGAGGAGGCCGAGGAAGAAGAGGAGAACAGCGCCAAGTACGGCTACGTCCGCCAGGCCGTGATGATGGAGATCGCCGAGCGCTACAGCGAGGCGGGGATCACCGAACAGGAGATCGCCACCAAGGGCTACCAGGTCCAGACCTCGTTGGACCCCGCTCTGATGGACGCCGCGGCCAGGGCCTTCGACGTCCTCCCGCCCGCCAACGGCGACGACCTGATGGAGGGCCTGACCGCCGTCGAGCCGAACACCGGAAGAATCGTCGCCTTCCACGGTGGCGACGACGTGGTGACGGACACGGACAACTCACTGCTCCACCGGGCGCAGGCGGGATCGTCCTACAAGCCCTACGTGCTGGCGACCGCGCTGTCACAGGACATCGGGCTGAAGACCCAGCTCGACGGCAGCACGCCGCGGGAGTTCCCCGGGCTGGCGCAGCCCGTGAACAACGCGGACGGGGAGGACCACGTCCCCACCGACCTCATCGAGTCCACCGCCCACTCCATCAACACGAGCTACGTCGACCTGGCGACGCGGGTCGAGAGCCTGCAGAGCATCGACGACACGGCCGTGGCCATGGGCGTGGACCCGGAGCAGGTCACCACCTCGGAGCGGGGGCCGCTCATCGCGCTGGGCACCCATGAGGTGAGCACGCTCGACCAGGCCAGCGGATACGCCACCTTCGCCAACGAGGGCGTGCACATCCCCGCGCACATGATCACCGAGCTCCGCACGGCGAACGGCACCGTGGTGCCGCCGGACGACGCCGACCTGCTGGAGAGCGGTGATCGGGTGCTCACCGCCGACGTCGCCGCCGACGCGACCTTTGCCATGCGCCAGGTGGTCGAGGCCGGGGGAGGGGACAAGGCACGTCTCGACGACGGTCGTCCGGTGGCCGGTAAGACCGGTACGTCCAGCGGCGCGCTCTCCGCGTGGTTCGTCGGGTACACGCCACAGTTGTCCACGGCGGTGGGGCTGAGCAGAAAGTCCCGCGAGGGCCTGGAGTTCGAGGGCGTAGGCAACAACGCGGTCTACGGTGGCGGTACGGCGGCCCTCGTGTGGAAGGAGTTCATGGACATCGCCATGGAGGGCAAGGAGGTGCAGGACTTCCCGCCCCCGGCCTACGTCGGCGAGGACCTGAACTTCGCGCCCTCGCCGAGTCCCAGCGAGTCTCCCTCCGAGGAGCCGAGCGAGGAACCGGTCGAGGAGCCCTCCGAGTCGCCCACCGACGAGTGCCCGCCGGGCAACGGGAACGGCAATGGCAACGGGAACGGCAACGGCAACGGTGACTGCGCCGACGCCTCCGACGAGCCGACCGACCCGGTGTGCGATGAGTTCGATCCGACCTGTCAGGACGACGGCACCGGAGACGGTGACGACGGCACCGGCGGTGACGAACCGGACTGCACGTTCCCCTGGCAGTGCCCGGACGAGTCCCCTCCCGCCGAAGGTGATGAGGACGGCCAGAACGGCACCGCCGCCCAGAACAGTCAACGGACGACCCTGGGGCGCGAAGAGGACTGATCCGCTTCGCTGAACGACGGGGGCCGGTGCGCGACCACGCGCACCGGCCCCCGTGGCGTGTGCGGGGGAGGGCGGAGTGGGGGAGGGCGGAGTGTCCACAGGCAGCCCCGGTGGTCCCCGCCCGCTGGTATTCTTGGCAGCTGTATGGCTCAGAGCCCGTGCGGCGTCCCACCACCAAGGGTGGCGACAGGCCGCGGGCTCCTGCCCTCCTGCCATGGAGATTCCATGGCCGCGACAGTCCAGAGGAGGAACGTACGCCTATGCGTCGTTACGAAATCATGGTCATCCTCGACCCCAACCTCGACGAGCGCACCGTCGCCCCGTCGCTGGAGAACTTCCTGGGTGTCGTCCGCAACGACGGCGGCTCGGTGGAGAAGGTCGACATCTGGGGCAAGCGTCGTCTCGCCTACGACATCGACAAGAACTCCGAGGGCATCTACGCGGTCATCGACCTGTCGGCCGAGCCGGCCACGGTCAAGGAGCTGGACCGCCAGCTCGGGATCGCCGAGGCCGTGCTCCGGACCAAGGTGCTCCGCCCCGAGGTCCACTAGAGCTCGCCTCTTTCGGCGGCGCTCGCGCCGCACCCCCTGCCCCGGAGCATCCCGCACGATGACGAAACTGTCGTCACCGGGACGGATGATCAGGGGAACAGGCGAATCCGCCTGAACCGACTATCTCGAACCGGAGCCGACCCATGGCAGGCGAAACCCAGATCACGCTCGTCGGCAACCTCGTCGACGACCCTGAACTGCGCTTCACGCCCAGTGGAGCCGCGGTCGCCAACTTCCGTGTGGCCTCGACGCCCCGCAACTTCGACAAGGCGTCGGGGGAGTGGAAGGACGGCGAGTCCATGTTCCTCACCTGCACCGTCTGGCGGCAGTACGCGGAGAACGTGGCCGAGAGCCTGCAGCGCGGCATGCGCGTCATCGTGCAGGGCCGCCTCAAGCAGCGCTCGTACGAGACGCGTGAGGGCGAGAAGCGGACCGTCTACGAGATCGACGTCGACGAGGTCGGCCCGGCCCTGCGCAGCGCCACCGCCAAGGTGACCAAGACGCAGCGTCCGGGCGGCGGAGGCGGCTTCGGCGGGGGAGGCGGCGGCGGTTTCGGTGGCGGCCAGCCCCAGGGCGGCGGCTACGGGAACCAGGGCGGCGGATTCGGCGGCCAGCAGGGTGGTCAGGGCGGCGGCCGCGGTGGCGCGCCGGCCGACGACCCCTGGGCGACCAACGGCGGTGGCGGCGGCGGATTCGGTGGCGGCGGCGGAGGATTCTCCGACGAGCCCCCGTTCTAGCGGTCCCACCCCGCGTTTGACCCGACCCGGCGTTCGTTGAGCGCCGCGTCACTGTCCACATGTCACCGACCATCCCCGGGAGGACCCCGGGGCTCTTGCGAAGGAGCACCACGATGGCGAAGCCGGCAGCGCGCAAGCCCAAGAAGAAGGTTTGCCTCTTCTGCCAGGAGAAGCAGTCCTACATCGACTACAAGGACACCACGCTTCTCCGCAAGTTCATCTCCGAGCGCGGCAAGATCCGCGCCCGCCGCGTGACGGGAAACTGCACGCAGCACCAGCGCGACGTCGCCACGGCGATCAAGAACGCGCGTGAGGTGGCCCTGCTGCCCTACACCAGCACCACTCGCTAACGGCGATATCCGAGGGAGGTTTTAGTCGTGAAGCTGATTTTGACCCACGAGGTCAACGGTCTCGGAGCCCCCGGCGATGTCGTCGAGGTGAAGAACGGTTACGGTCGCAACTACCTGCTGCCCCGCGGGTTCGCCATTCGGTGGACGCGTGGCGGACAGAAGCAGATCGACCTGATCCAGCGCGCGCGTTCCGCGCGTGACATCCGCAGCCTGGACGAGGCCAAGCAGGTCGCCGGCCGGGTCGGTTCGCTCACCGTGCGCCTCAAGCAGCGCGCGGGCGAGGGCGGTCGTCTGTTCGGTTCTGTCACGCCCGCGGACGTCGCCGAGGCCGTCAAGGCCGTCGGTGGTCCCGAGCTGGACAAGCGCCGGATCGAGATCAAGAACCCGATCAAGTCCGTCGGTGCCTACAAGGTCCAGGTCCGCCTGCACCCCGAGGTCTCCGCGACGATCAATCTGGACGTCGTCGGTTCCTGACCAGGATCCGGCCCGTCGGGAGCCCCGTCTCTGCACAGAGGCGGGGCTCCGTGCTTTCCCACCCGTCACCCGTCACCCGCCAACGCCCCACGGGCGCTACGCGGAGGGTGAGGGCTTCCACCCTCAACGGAGAGCCTCCGGCTCCTGTTCTCTCCTGGCGTTTCCGGCGGGATTCTGACACGCCAGGGTGGCGAATGCGGTCCTTTGATTACTCTTTGTAACCTATTGTTTTCTCTGAGTAGCACCTTTGTCGTGGTGCCCGGACTCAGGAGGAAGACAACGCCATGGCCGCAGAGAACCATTCGCAACCGGCTCGCCCCCTGGACCGCAGGACCATGCTGCGCGGTTCCGTGCTCGTCTCCGGGGGTGTGATCCTCGGGGGACTGGTGGGGATGGGCGCCGCGGGGCCGGCGTCCGCCGCGGGGATACCCAAGGTCTACACACGGTCGGACTGGAAGGCGCGCCCACCCAGGCAACGCGTGCAGGTGCTGGACCAGGGGCCGACGCACATCGTCGTGCACCACACCGCGACCGGCAACGTGTCCGACATGTCCAAGTCGCACGCCGCCGCCCTCTCCAGAGCCATCCAACGGCACCACATGGACAACAACGGCTGGAACGACACCGGCCAGCAGCTCACCATCAGCCGCGGCGGGCACATCATGGAGGGCCGCGACCAGACGCTCCGCGCGATCCGCGACGGGCGGCACGTGATCGGCGCGCACGTGGCCAACCACAACTCGCACACCATCGGGATCGAGAACGAGGGCACCTACACCTCCACGACCCCGCCGACCGCGCTGATGTCCTCGCTCGTGGAGACGTGCGCCTGGCTGTGCCTCGTCTACCGCCTGGACCCCGAGGACGCGATCGTCGGGCACCGCGACTACAACTCGACCAGCTGCCCGGGCGACAAGCTGTACTCGATGCTCCCGAAGCTGCGGCGGGACGTGAAGAGCTCCGTGCGCGAGCAGCTGAGCCACCTGAGCAAGGTCGCGGGTACCGAACTCACGCTGGAGGAGCTGCCCAGCTACCCGCCGGTTCCGTCGTCGGAGCGCATGGAGACCTTCTTCCACGGCCCGGCGATCGGCGATCTGGACGTCTCCCTGTAGGAGGAACACGGCACGGGGCCGCCGCCCGCCCGGCGGCCTCCGTGCCCGTGTCCGTTCCCGCGACGCGCGGCCCCCGTGCTCAGGGCCGCCGGGCGCCGGTGACCAGCCAGGCGGTGCCGCGGGCGCGCAGGCCCAGGGTGAGGGCGCGCGCCAGGATCCACACCGCGAAGGCGATCCACAGCCCGACCAGGCCCCACAGGGTGCTCCCGGTGAACACGGGCACCAGCAGTGCGCACGGCAGGAAGGCCAGCATCGTCCACAGGGACGCCCACGCGAGGTAGCGCTGGTCGCCGGCGCCCATCAGGACGCCGTCCAGAACCATGGTGACGCCGCTCAGGGGCTGGAGCAGGGCGACCACGACCAGTGTGGCCATGATGAGGGCCCGCACCTGTGGATCGTCGGTGAACGGGATCGGCGCCCAGGGCAGCACCAGGAACACCAGGACCGTGAACAGCAGCCCCGACAGCACGCCCCACTCCACCATCCGCCGGGTGGCGTCGCGCGTCCCCCGGATGTCGCCCGCCCCCAGATAGCGGCCGATGATCGACTGCCCGGCGATCGCGATGGCGTCCATGGCGAAGACCAGCAGGGCCCAGATGTTGTACGAGACCTGGTGGGCGGCGATCGCCTCGTCGCCCAGCCGCGCCGCGACGGCCGTGGTCGCCAGCGCCACCACGCGCATCGAGACACTGCGCAGGAACAGCGCGAAGCCCGCCGAGGCGGAGGCGCGCAACCCGGCCGCGCTGGGCAGGAGGGAGACCCCCTCGCGTCGGGCGGTGCGGCCGATCGTCGCCACGTACCAGACCGCGCCCGCGCCCTGGGCGATGACGGTCGCCCAGGCCGACCCGGCGATGCCCCAGTCCAGGACCAGGACGAACACCGCGCACAGCGCGGCGTTGCCGGCGTAGGTGGCCACCGCGACCACGAGCGGGGTACGGGCGTCCTGGAGCCCGCGCAGCACGCCGGTGCCCGCCATGACGATGAGCAGGAACGGGGTGCTCAGCAGACTGACCCGCAGGTAGGTCACGGCGTAGGGCGCCACCTCGGGCGACGCGCCCAGGAGGTCGACGAGCGTGGGGCCCAGCGGCCAGCCGGCGGCGATGGCCGCCAGGCCGAGCAGGACCGCCAACCAGAGCCCGTCCACGCCGTCGCGCACACCGCCGGCGGTGTCGCCCGCGCCGAACCGGCGGGCGACGGCGGCCGTCGTGCCGTAGGCGAGGAACACGCACACCGCGACGAAGGTCAGCAGTACCTGGCCGGCCACGCCCAGACCGGCCAGCGCCCGCGTGCCCAGCGTTCCGACCACGGCCGCGTCGGTCAGCAGGAACAGGGGTTCGCTGACGAGCGCGAAGAACGTGGGGATCGCGAGGGCGAGGATCTCGCGGTCGTGGCGGTGCCGGAAGGGCGCGGCGGGAAGGAGTCCGAGCATGACCCGGCCACATTACCGGACAGGCGTTCGAGGCCGGATGTGGAGTTGTCCACACCCCCGCCGAAGCCTGTGGATAACCTGTGGAAACTCCCGCTGTGAGACATCTTGCACGACGTGTTCACGAAGGGTATTTCCCCAGGTCAAGTGCTATGTCGGGGGAGTCTCGGAAAGTTATCCACAGGTGATGTGCACAACCAGTCCGCGCAAGTCCCTACGGGGCAGCGGACATGGTGGTACAGGAGCGTCCACAGACTCCTGTCGGCGGCCTCCGCGGCGCCCGCCATGGGGCATCCTGGAGGGGGCGGTCCGTTCCCGGACCGCGGCAGGGCCTGCGTGGGGAGAGTTCGTGAGTGTCGCCGGGGAACCACCTGAAGAAGGCGGATACGAGCGCACCCCTCCCCACGACATCCAGGCCGAGCAGAGCGTCCTGGGCGGCATGCTGCTGTCCAAGGACGCCATCACCCAGGTCGTCGAGATCATCCGCTCCGCGGACTTCTACCGCCCCGCGCACCAGATCATCTACGACAGCGTCGTCGACCTCTTCTCCCGCGGCGAGCCCGTCGACGCCATCTCCGTCAACGCCGAGCTGACCAAGCGCGGCGAGGCCGCCAGGGTCGGCGGTGCGCCCTACCTGCACACCCTCACCGAGGCGATCCCCACCGCGGCCAACGCGGGCTACTACGCCAAGATCGTCTCCGACCGCGCGGTCCTGCGCCGCCTGGTCGAGGTCGGCACCCGCATCGCGCAGATCGGCTACGCGGGCGACGGCGAGGTGGACGACCTCGTCGACCACGCCCAGGCCGAGATCTACAAGGTCGCGGAGAAGCGCACCGGCGAGGACTACGTCGTCCTCGGCGACATCATGCCCGGCGCCCTCGACGAGATCGAGGCGATCGGCGCCCACGACGGCACCCTCACCGGTGTCCCCACCGGCTTCGCCGACTTCGACGCCCTGACCAACGGCCTCCACCCCGGCCAGATGGTCATCATCGCGGCCCGGCCGGCCGTGGGCAAGTCGACGCTGGCCCTGGACTTCGCGCGGGCGGCGTCGATCAAGAACGAGATGACCTCGGTCTTCTTCAGCCTGGAGATGGGGCGCAACGAGATCGTCATGCGCCTGCTCTCGGCGGAGGCGCGGGTGCCGCTGCACACCATGCGCTCGGGGCTGATGACCGACGAGGACTGGGCCCGCCTGGCCAGACGGATGGGCGAGGTCGCCAGCGCGCCGCTGTTCATCGACGACTCGCCCAACATGTCGATGATGGAGATCCGCGCCAAGTGCCGCCGCCTCAAGCAGCAGCACGACCTCAAACTGGTCATCGTCGACTACCTCCAGCTGATGAGTTCGCCCGGCCGGGTGGAGAGCCGCCAGCAGGAGGTCTCGGAGATGTCGCGTTCGCTCAAGCTCCTGGCCAAGGAGCTGGAGGTACCGGTCGTGGCCCTGTCCCAGCTCAACCGTGGTCCCGAGCAGCGCACGGACAAGCGCCCGCAGGTGTCCGACCTCCGTGAGTCCGGCAGCATCGAGCAGGACGCGGACATGGTCATCCTGCTCTACCGCGAGGACGTGCACGACAAGGAGTCGCCGCGCGCGGGCGAGGCCGACATCATCGTGGCCAAGCACCGCAACGGGCCCACGGCGGACGTCACCGTGGCGTTCCAGGGCCACTACAGCCGCTTCGTCGACATGGCGCCCGGGTAGACAACGCGCCCGGGTGGACGCGGCGTTCGGCCGGGCGAGGTGCCCGGCCGTGCCGGTCGCCCACGACACGCGCGCGCACCGGTCAGGAATCGAGAAGCGCCGGACGGGCGTGCGGTCTAGGGTCGCAGTCATGGACATCACCATTCACACGACCTTCCTGCCGCACGACGACCCGGAGGCCTCCGTCGCCTTCTACCGGGACGTCCTCGGCTTCGAGGTGCGCAGCGACGTCGGGCAGGGCCGGATGCGGTGGATCACGGTCGGTCCCGCCGACCAGCCCGGCACGTCGATCCTCCTCGCGCCGCCGGCCGCCGACCCCGGGATCACCGAGGACGAGCGCCGCACCATCTCGGAGATGATGGCCAAGGGCACCTACGGCTGGATCCTGCTGGCCACCCGGGACCTCGACGGCACCTTCGAGAGGGTGCAGGCCGGCGACACCGAGGTCGTCCAGGAGCCGACCGAGCAGCCCTACGGTGTGCGCGACTGCGCCTTCCGCGACCCGGCGGGCAACCTGGTCCGCATCCAGGAAGTGCGCTGAACGGGCGCGTTCCCACCCCTCATCCGTCCTGGTGCCCGTGGACGGCGACGACAGGAGACCCCCCATGTGTCATCCCTCGTGGGACCGCGCGCGTGCGGACGCCCACCGCCTGAGCGATCTCGCCCGGCTGCGTCGTGTGCGTGACCGGATCGACCGGGAGTACGCGCTTCCCCTGGACGTGGAGGCGCTCGCCCGGGGCGTGAACATGTCGGCGGGGCACCTGAGTCGCCGGTTCCGGCAGGCCTACGGGGAGTCGCCGTACTCCTACCTGATGACGCGGCGGATCGAGCGGGCGATGGCCCTGCTGCGCCGGGGCGGCCTGAGCGTCACCGAGGTCTGCTTCGAGGTCGGCTGCTCGTCGCTGGGCACGTTCAGCACCCGCTTCACCGAGCTCGTGGGCGTGCCGCCCAGCGTCTACCGCCGCCAGGCCGAGCGCGCCACCGAGGGCATGCCCTCCTGCGTGGCCAAACAGGTCACCAGGCCCGTCAGGAGCCACGCGGCGCCGGTCGCCGTGCCGCAACCGGCGTGACGGCCGCGGCCGTGCGGAACCGACGAAGCGGCCCGCCGAGGGCCCGACGACTGGAGGACGGATGACCGTCGCACCCCCGCGTGGGCGCCAGGAGCGCCTGCGCGACACCCGGGCGAGGCTGGAGGGCGACATCGACCTCTGGCTGGCGACCTCGAACGCGCGGGACGGCGCCCACCTGGTCCCGCTGTCCTACCTCTGGGACGGGACCGCGTTCCTGGTCGCCACGTCGCGCGCCTCGGTCACCGCGCGCAACCTCCTGGCGGACGGCCGGGTCCGGCTCTCCCTCGGGCCGACGCGCGACGTGGTCGTCGTCGACGGCACCGCGGAGCCGGTGGACACCGGCGACCTCGGTCCGGAACGGGGCGACGCCTTCGCGGACCGGACCGGGTTCGATCCCCGCACGCTCGACCAGCCGTACCAGTACTTCCTGATCCGGCCGCGGCGCGTGCAGGCCTGGCGCGAGGAGAACGAGCTGCGGGGACGCGACCTCATGCGCGAGGGCCGCTGGCTCGACTGACCGGCGCCGGCCCGCCCGCCGGGCGGGGGCGTCCCGTCGCGCGCCACGCCCCCGGTCCTCCCGGCACCGGCGTCAGCCGAGGCGGACGAGCATCTTGCCGGTGTTGGCCCCGCCCAGCACGCCCAGGAAGGCTTCGGGCGCCTGTTCCAGACCCTCGTACACGGTCTCCCGCGTGCGGAGCGACCCGTCCAGGATCCACGGGATCGCGGTCCCGACGAACTCGGGGAAGCGGTCCAGGTAGTGGCTGACGATCATCCCGCGCAGCGTCAGCTCCTTGGTCGCGGCCCGGTACAGGTCGGGTCCGGGCACCGGCGCGGTCGCGTTGTAGCCGCTGATCGCGCCCACCAGGGCCACCCGACCGCGGGGCCGCATGGCCTCCAGGGCGGCGTCCAGGTGGTCCCCGCCCACGCTGTCGAGGTAGACGTCGAGCCCCTCCGGCGCGGCCTTGCCCAACTGGCCGGGGAGGTCGCCCTGCCGGTGGTCGATCGCGGCGTCGTAGCCGAACTCCGACAGCAGCAGCGCGGTCTTGGCCGGTCCGCCGGCCGATCCGATCACGCGGCCCGCGCCGAGGCGGCGCGCGATCTGCCCGGCCACACTGCCCACGGCGCCCGCGGCGGCGGAGACGTAGACGGTGTCGCCCTCGCGGACGGGGGCGATCTCGGTGAGCGCCAGGTAGGCGGTGAGCCCCGTGGTGCCGAGCGGGCCGAGGTAGGCCGTCGCGGGGACGTCGGCGGTGTCCACCACCGTGGCGTGCGCGGCGTCCAGGACCGCGTGCTCTCGCCAGCCCAGGAAGTGGGAGACGGTCGCGCCGACCTGGACGTCCGGGGAGCGGGAGGCGACCACCTCGCCGATCGCGCCGCCCTCCGGTGGCGCGCCGAGCTCGAACGGGGGGATGTAGGACGGGGCGTCGTCCATGCGGCCCCGCATGTACGGGTCGACCGACATCCACGTGTTGCGGACCAGGACCTGTCCTTCGGCCAACGGGGGCAG
The DNA here is from genome assembly GCF_013410755.1 of Nocardiopsis aegyptia. Taxonomy (GTDB): domain Bacteria; phylum Actinomycetota; class Actinomycetes; order Streptosporangiales; family Streptosporangiaceae; genus Nocardiopsis; species Nocardiopsis aegyptia. The sequence goes on along the minus strand of NZ_JACCFS010000001.1, from coordinate 3,409,299 downwards.
CTCCGCGGTGGCCAGGGTGAAGTGCTCGGGGCCCGGGGTGCCCACGGGGCGGGCGGCCAGGCGGATCTCGCGGGTGGTGGTCGTGGGCTGGGCGGTGGTGGTCATGGCGAGCGCCTTCTTCGAGGGGGCGGCGGTGCCGCCCGGTCCGGTTGTTCTCCGTGTCCTCGAATCTAGGGACGGGGCGCTCGGCGTCCCAGGTCCCGGCACGCCCGGGGGCAGGGTGTGGGCGAGCAGGTCCCAGATCCTGACGAGGGTCGCCAGGGGAACGCGGTGGCGGTCCTCGGCGAGGGAGGCGTCGTCGGCGCCGGGGAGTTCGGCGAGCAGCGGGGCGGGGACGCCGGCCGCGAGCGCGGCGTCGCGGACGAGCCGGACCACGTGGGTGGACGCCGTACCGCTGAGCATGCCGAACAGCTTATGCTGTCGGGGTTCGCGCGGATACGTCTGCTGGTGAGGGGGCGTACCGCGCCGCGGCACACCCCCTATATCGGTCAGGCGCTTAATCGGTTTATGGCCAAGCCGATTTGTCGACAAAGAGCTACCTCGACATCACCGCGCGTCAGAGTCGCCGACGATCGCTCCCTCCCGCAGCTCCACGCGCCGGCCGGAGAAGCGCTCGCGGGCCCTCCGGTCGTGCGTCACGATCACCAGCGCGCCCGTGTAGCGGGACAGCGCCTCCTCCAACTCCTCCACCAGGCCGGGGGAGAGGTGGTTGGTCGGCTCGTCCAGCAGTAGGAGGTCGTGGATCCCCGCGGTCAGCCGGGCCACCTCGATCCGCCGCCGCCGGCCGACCGAGAGCGCGGCGACCGGCCGGTCCAGCTCCGCGGGCCGGAACAGTCCGAGCGACGCCAACTCCTCCCGCAGCTCCTCGGGGGTTTCGGCGCGTCCCTCGGCGTAGGCGGCCAGGACCGTGCGCCCCGGCGGCGGCGCGGTGTCGTCCTGGCGCAGGTGGCCGACCCGGGCGGGTACCGACACGGAGCCCGAGTCAGGCGCCAGTTCCCCGGCCAGCACCCTGAGCAGGGTCGTCTTGCCCGCGCCGTTGGGGCCGGTGACCAGGACGCGCTCGCCGGCGGCCACGGTCAGGGCCTCGACGTCCAGCCGGTGGCCGACCCGGACCCGGTCGAGGACGGCGGCGGGCGGCGCACCGGATCCGCCCGGCGCTCCCGGAACGGGCGCACCGGCGACGCCCGGTTCCGCTGACGGCGTCGGCCCCGAGGAGAACTCGGCGGTCATCCGCAGGGGGACCGGCGGCGGTGGCACGGGGTCCCCGGTCAGCCGCCGCAACCGCTCCTTCGCGACGCGGATCCGGCTCCGGGCCCCGTGGTCGGCGCCGCGCAGCCGGAATCCGCCATGTCCGAAGGCGGCCTTGGCCATCCGGCGGGGGATGCCGTCCAGGCGCTGGGCGTTGTTCTCGACCAGGCGCCGCTGGCGGGCGGTGTCGAGCCTCCACTCCTCGTACTCCCGGATCCAGCGCGACCGGGCCGCCGCCTTGGCCGCGAGGAAGCCGTCGTAGCCGTTGCCGTACCTGTTGACCCCGTGTGCGACGTGGTCGACCTCCAGCACGGTGTCGGTCACTCCGGCCAGGAAGGCGCGATCGTGCGTGACCGCGACGACCGTGCCGTGGTGCGACCTGAGACGCTCCTCCAACCAGGCCACCGCCTGGTCGTCCAGGTCGTTGGTGGGCTCGTCCAGCAGCAGGAGCTCGGGTGCGGCGGCCAGGACCCCGGCCAGTGCCAGGCGCGAGCGCTCGCCGCCGGACAGGGTGCGCAGCGGGCGGCACCGGTCGAGGCCGGGCAGCCCCAGGCCGTGCAGCCCGGCGTCCACGCGGGCGTCGGCGTCGTAGCCGCCGCGGGCCTCGAACTCGGCGAGCAGGTCGCCGTAGGCGTCCAGCTCCTCGCGGGTGGCGGTGCCGAGGCCGGCCTCGGCCCGGCGCAGGCGCCGTTCCAACTCGCGCTGGTCGGCCAGGGCGGTGTCGACGGCGTCCTGGACCGTGCCCGCGAGGATCCCGCCGGGAACGGTGTCGAGGGTCTGGGGCAGGTGGCCGACACCCCCGGGCGCCCGCACGACGACGTCACCGTTGTCGGGGCGCTCCTGTCCGGCGAGCAGGCGCAGCAGCGTGCTCTTGCCCGAGCCGTTGTCCCCGATGACGCCGACCCGTTCTCCGGGGGCGATGGTCAGGGTGAGCCGGTCCAGGACGAGGTGGTCCCCGTAGCGCTTGGCCACGTCGGTGAGGGCGATCTGGGAGCGGGAGCGGGAGCGAAGTCCGGTGGTCATGGAAGGGCGTCCTCTCTGTCGTGCGGTCCGTGGGGGCGCGGATCGGCGGACGAGGGCCTGCGGCACGAGGTTTCGGACAGGAACGCGCCCAGGAGGGCGGTGATCATGTCGGAAGGGAACGTGGAGGCTGCCCGGCGCGACCGCGGAAGGTGGGGACACCGGTGGAGCGGTGCGGCGCCGCAGGTCAGCGGCTTCGCGGTGCTCGGAACACGGGCGTCCGGCGCGGTTCTACAGGAAGAAGTACAGCCTCATGAGCAAGACGATACGTCTCGTCTGGTCAATGGGCAAGCGCACGGGAGTGAGACAGGAGTCACCCTCACAACACGGTCTGTGGTCCGGTTGCGGACGTCTATAACCCGATTCACGGACATGCCGATTTGTCGACACGTGGACGTCGACCGGGTGGCGGGCGGTGCGGGCGGCGTCCCGGCGCCGCTGTCGGGGTGATCCCGGAGGGCGGTGGCGGGTGCGGGAAACACGAAGGGCCGCCCCTCGGGGGCGGCCCTTCACTCGCTCGATGGCCGAAGCCTGGCGGCTCTCCGGTCGCGGGGGCGGCTCCTGCGCCGCGCCGACGGACCGTGGGTCCGTGGCGCGGAGGCCGCCGCCTCCGCCGCGTCCGTCGCGGTTACAACCAGCGCGCCTCGGGGTGCGTGCGGCCGTTGTCGTCGGTGACCATGACCCAGTGCATGATCGGGTGGCCCGAACGCGTGGTGTCGGCACTGTCGCGGGGCTGCGGGACGTGGACCGGGGTGGTCGTCAGTCCGGCGAGCCGCCGGGTCTCGGCCTCGGGGCGGGTGCGCCCACCGGCCTTGGTGGAGCGAGCGAGGTGTGGCGCATTGCTGCTGCGTGCCATGGGAACCTCCTCGTTTCCGTATCAGATGACCTGAGTTAACCCTATGTTCACCTTCAAGTCAATCCGACTTCTCTCCGGCGCGGGCCCGGCGTAGCGGCTCCGCCGGGAGCGGATTCGTGTCGTCGCAGTTCACGGCGGTGGAGGCGCCTGTCCGGGAGGGCTCGGTCACATCGCGTCGCGGTCAGGGAAGCATGGCCTGTGAGTTAGGTGAACGGAAGGTGAACGAACGCCGAACACGGGCGGCGCGGCCGGCCCGGACAGCCCGGACAGCGAGGAGCACCCGCCGGGACGGCGGATGCTCCTCGTCGAACTCGGTGCGGGCGGCTACTCCTTGAAGATGAGCCCCACGACCTCGAGGTAGAGCTGCTCCGGGTACGGGATGAAGGCGATCCTGCTCAGCGCCTGGTCCTGGCCGGCGGACTCCATCACGAAGGTCCCGTAGCCGAGGAACCGTCCCAGCAGTGTCCGCTCGAAGCGCATGTCCGTGACCTTGCCCAGCGGCATCATGTTGACCTGCCGGGTGATGAGCCCCGTGGTCAGCAGCAGGCGGGCCGACGTGATGACGAAGTAGTCCACGGACCACTCGGCCACGCGCCACACGAACCACACCAGCACGAGCAGCCACAGCCACCAGATGATGGCCAGTGTCGCCGTGCTGTCGGACGCGAACGGCAGGTTGCTCAGGATCCCGGCGAAGATCAGCGCCCCGAGCACCGCGCCCACCGGGCCGATCAGAACGGCCGGGTGCCGACGGATGGTCACCACGTCCTGCTCATGGGGCAGGAGGTAGCGGTTGACGGACGCTGGAGCGCTGTTGCTCGACGCGACGAGCCGCATGGCAGCGGACCAACCCCTTACGGCAGCAGCGCGTTAACGAAGCGGGACATCGACTCCGCGCCGCCCATCAGCCCGCCCAGGGCGCTCTGGATCACCCCGGCGGCGCTTTCCGGTTGCGTGAGCAGATAGAACGCCACGAAACCGATGAGCGCGTAACCGCCCCATTTCTTCAACTTCGCCACGACTGACTCCCCTTGGAATCCACCTGACCCACCAACCCAGCAGTGATTCTCGCATTGACGATGATGCCCGTAAAGCCTGGGGGCCACCCTCGGCGTGGCGGTATGTCGTCGGTTCGACGCTTGCGGGGAGTGTCCGGTTCCGGTGGGGTTGGTAACACAGTGAAGCGTGGTCCGGAATTCGCCGCGGGCTCTCGCAGGTCAGCGCGCCGAAGTGATCCGGTCCTAGTGCTGCTCGGCGAACGCCATCGCGAGCACCTGGAGGTGCTGGCGCGCGATGCGCTCCACGAGGTCGGGCGTCGCCCGGCCCGTGACGTCCTGCGCCCCGTGCCGTGCCGCGTCGACGCAACGGGTGACGGTCGAGGAGTGGTGGACGCCGGAGAACTCGGAGGAAAGACGACTCACGACCGGACTGAAGTGCGTGTCGGGGGCTGTCTTGGTCGCGGGGTGGCGGTTCTCGGGCATCTCACTCCTTGAGGGCCTGGGGACGGCTGATGGCGCAGCGTAGGCGTTCGGGGGCTTTGTGTAGCCACTGGGGGGTCGGCGGAGGAGCGTCCGAGAACGGAAGCACTCGGCCGTCAGCGGCTGTGCCGGTGTGGGGTGGTTTCGGCCTGGTGGGTCGACCCGGTTACGGGTGGTCAGGAACCATGATCACTGTAATCGGTTACGTTCCAATCTCGAAATGAATTCGGCTAATGCAATGCCGTGTCGCAGGTTGCCCGACCTCCGGCTGCCACCTGGGTCGACGCGCTCGGCGAGGGATCAATGCCCGATTTACGGACGTTCATTCATCCACACCCGAAAAGAACCGAAAAAGCGCCCGACCGGAGACCGGTCGGGCGCTGTCGGCGTGCGGGGGGAGCCGTCAGGCGCAGCCATAGAGGCGGTCGCCGGCGTCGCCCAGGCCCGGGAGGATGAAGCCGTGCTCGTTCAGGCGCTCGTCCACGGCGGCGGTCACCACGCGCAGGGTCGCGCCGTGGTCGGGCCTCAGCGTTTCGGCCAGCTTCCGCTCGACCGCTTCCAGCCCTTCCGGCGCGGCCAGAAGGCACAGGGCGGTGATGTGGTCGGCGCCCCGGTCCACCAGGAGCTTGAGCGCCGCGGCCAGCGTGCCGCCGGTCGCCAGCATCGGGTCGAGTACGTAGCACTGGCGGCCGGACAGGTCCTGCGGCAGTCGGTCGGCGTAGGTGGCGGGCTGCAGGGTCTCCTCGTCGCGGGCCATGCCCAGGAAGCCGACCTCGGCGGTGGGCAGCAGGCGGGTCATGCCGTCGAGCATGCCCAGGCCCGCCCGCAGGATCGGGACGACGAGCGGGGTCGGACGCGTGAGCTGCGTTCCGGTGGTCTCCACGAGCGGGGTTCGGATGGTGACGTCGGTCACTCGAACGTCCCGTGTCGCCTCGTAGGCGAGGAGGGTCACCAACTCGTCGGTGAGCCGCCGGAAGGTGGGCGAGTCCGTTCCCACGTCGCGCAGGGTGGTCAGCTTGTGCGCGACCAAGGGGTGGTCGACGACCAGGGTTTCCAAGACGTTCTCCGGGTGAGCTGGGACAACAGGACGGTGGTGGGGAAAAGGGGTCGGCCCGAGTCTAACCGTGAGCGACCCCCGTACCAGGGTTCACTCGCGTCCCACAGGGGAAGAGAAGGCCGACCGCGGGCCACGGCCCGGACGGCGCGCGGCGGGCACCGATTCCCCGGAACGGCCCGCAGGGAGGCGGCGCGTCGGTTCTCATGAGAACGTGGGCGGACTGACGCAGGAGACAAGGGCGACGGCGAGGCGGAAGTGATCGTTACCATGACACACGCACGGGCGATCGGCGGGACCTCGCCCGCACCTATTGCACCGGCCGGGTTGGGGTGACGATGACTGTTCTCGATCATGGTGACGACGACTCGGGCGACTTCGCGGCGATCGCGTACCGGGAAGAGGAGTACTGGGACGTCGACCTCCTCCCCGTGTCGCTCACGCGCGACCTCAAGGGACTGGTCCACGCGCTGCGGCAGCAGCCCAGCATCAGCGGGTCCCTCGGACTGGTCTCGGTCGGCGACGACTTCTTCATCATCGCCAGGGTCTACGGCGAGGAGGTCTCCCTCTTCCTCTCGGACGTGACCGCCTCCGTCGACTGGCAGGTGGCGCGGGACGTCCTGGACTACCTGGACATCGACCAGCCGGATGACGACGACCTCGACCAGGTCCTGCCCGCCGGCGACCTGTCGATCGTGGCCGACCTCGGACTGGACGAGATGGAGCTGGGCGCCCTGGCGGGCGACCTGGACCTGTACCCGGACGAGGTCCTGGCCAGCGTGTCCGAACGGTTGGGATTCGCCCAGTCCTTCCAGCGTGTCCTCGACGGGATGGGGTAAGGGGTACCAGGACCAGCACCCCGGAGAACAGGAGCGCGCGCGGTGTCGATCTTCGCAGCTGTCTTCGCCCCCAACGGGAAGACGTGGCGGGGAACCGAGGTCGACCTCGGGGACGTGGACGTCATCGACGACGTCACGGACCTCATGGTCGACTTCGCCGTCGAGCGGGGCGGTGACCTCTCCCTCCTTCTCATCGAGGCCGACGACGAGTGGTTCGCCCTCGTCCGGGCCGAGGAGGACGGTGAACCCCGCGTCTACCTGTCCGACGCCCGTGTGGTGCACGACCACGCGCTCGCGGCTGTGCTCTCCGAGGCGGGCGGCCTCGGCGCCCCCCAGCCGGCGGAGAGCGCGGGAGCGCGCCCCAACCCGGCGCCGGACGGCGACGGACGGCTGCTCACCGACCTGGGGATCACCGAGGACGAGCTGCGCTCGCTGTCGGTCGGCGGCGGGGTGCTGCCCAGCGACGTCCTGGCGGTCGTCGCCGAACGCGCCGGATTCGCCGAGCTCCTCGACGACATGAGGCTGTGACCCGGTGCCGGACCGGGACGCCGTGGACGCGGCCCTGCGCAGGGCGATCGCGGAGGGCGAGCTCGCGGAGCGGACCGGGGACGTCCCCGTGGGCGCCGTGGTGCTCGACGCGGACGGAACCGTCCTGGGGACGGGCCGCAACGAGCGTGAGGCCACCGGTGACCCCACCGCGCACGCCGAGGTGCTCGCCCTGCGGGCCGCGGCCCGCGCACGCGGTGAGTGGCGGCTGAGCGGCTGCACGCTGGCCGTGACGCTGGAGCCGTGCACGATGTGCGCCGGCGCGATCGTCCTGTCCCGGGTGGACCGGCTGGTCTTCGGGGCGCGCGACGCCAAGGCCGGAGCCGTCGGATCCCTGTGGGACGTGGTCCGCGACCCCCGTCTCAACCACCGTCCGGAAGTCGTTCCACCGGACCTGGTCAGCGAGGACGTCACCGCCCGGTGCGCGGATCTCCTGACTCGATTTTTCGAGAGGCGCAGGATCCGGTAGAGTTCCTCTCGGTGGAGTCGCCTAGTGGCCGATGGCGCCCGCCTCGAAAGCGGGTAAGGGGCAACCCTTCGAGGGTTCAAATCCCTCCTCCACCGCACGAGGCCAACGTTCGCGCAGGTGAACGTGTGGCCGGTAGAGGTAGCGAAGGCCGGTTGGTCCGAGCCGGTGCACATATGGTGCACACGGCGAGGAGCAACCGGCCTTTCGCGTGTCCGGGGTCGGCGCGATCCGAGAGCGCCGGAACCGGGATCACGCGGCGGGAGCGAGCGCCAGGATCCGAGCGGCGTCCATGGCCTCGGCGACCTCGTCCAGGCGGTCGGGGAACAGGTGCCCGTACCGGTCCAGGGTCATGGTCGCGGTGGCGTGTCCGAGCATCGCCTGCACCACCTTGACGTCCGCGCCGGCCGCGATCGCCAGGGACGCCGCCGTGTGGCGGAGCTTGTGCGGGGTCAGCCCCTTGCCGTCGAGGCCGGCATCCTTCAAGGCCCTGTCGAACTCCCGGCGCCGCCAGTTGCGCAGTCGAAGTGGAGCCCCGCGTTTCGTGGCGAAGACCAGCGCGTCATCAGAGCGATCGGAGACCAGCGGCCGGAGTTCCGCCACCAGCGACGGCGGAATGGGCACGGTCCGGCTCTTGCCCGTCTTCGGAGTCTGCTCGACCAGCTTGCCCTCGACTTCGGCGAAGGCGGTCGTGATCCGGATCCGGCGTCCGGCCAGGTCGACCCTGCCGACCCGGAGGGCAGCGGCCTCGTTGAAGCGAAGGCCGGTGTAGGCGAGGAGGAGGATGAGCGGCCGGTTGATGTGAGCGCCGGCCGCCACCTGGTCGTAGTCCGTCCGCAGGGACGCGGCGGCGTTGGCCAGCGCCTCCACCTGGACGTGGTCGAGGTAGACGTGTTCGGCTTCGCTGGGCTTGGGCAGCGGCACGCCCTTGGCCGGGTTGAAGGGGATGCGGCGAGGGACGCACCAGCCCAGGACCATGGACAGGACGCTGTGCACGTGCCGGGTCTGGGAGGCCCCGAGATTGCTTCCGCCCTCCTCCCGCGGCTTCTGCATCTGCGCGATCCACACGGCGATGTCCTCGGTGTGGATTGCCGAGAGCGGGACGTCTCCCCAGCGGGGGAGGAGGTAGAGGTCGAGGAGACCTCGGTACTTCCACCACGTGGACCGCTTGATGTCCGTGCGGGTGGTCAGCCACTTCTCGGCCTGTTCGCTGAAGGTGGCCTTCCCGTCGTTGGGGTTGCGGTAGGAGCCTTCGTGCAGGCTGTTCTCGATCTCGGTCTGCTTCTTCTCCGCGTCCGGCTTCTTCTTGAACGTGCCACCGCTCTTGATCCGACCGGAAGGGTCGTAGTAGCGGACCATCCAGCGTGCGGGAGGAGTGCGCTTGGCTTCCTTGGCCCTCTTCACCGCCTCGTTGTAGGACGCCTCTTTGGTGCGGTCGTAGACCCACGCGCGAGCCATGGAGAGTTCCTCTCGGGGGTTGGGGTTACTGGGATCGGACCCACGCGTGGACTTCTGCGGGCACGTAGCGGACGTACCGGCCGACCCGGTAGGAGGGAGGTCCGTCGCCCTTGTAGCGCCACTCATAGAGCGTCTTGGGCGGGATGCCGAGGAAGGATGCGGTGTCCTTCACGGACCAGAGCCGATGATCCTGGCGAGGTTCTGGAACTCCCACGGCCACCGTCGCTGCACTCATGCCGCACTGCCTTCCTGAGTTGCCGAATGTTCGAGACCGCGAGCCGCGTCGAGTTGGGCGCGGCGCTTGAGGGACTCACCGACCGCGCGGAGGAGGCGCCGTTCTCGGGGAGCGACGTCGGGGTCGGTGGGTCGGGCCAGCTCCCAGGCGAAGGAGCCGGAGGCGACGGACAGCAGTGGGGGATGGGGGTTGTCCTCGTCGCCTTGGCCGTCGTCGGTGGGGTCGATGCCCAGGGCGTCCAGGACCCAGGCCAGTCGGTCCGCCTTGTGATCGGCCAGGGTCTTGCCCGACCACTTCCGGGAGACCAGGACGCGGCGGCCCGCATAGCCGAGATGTTCGCGCCGATGCGCCTTCGACCGGCAGAATCCCGGGCGCATCCCTGGTTTCGCGTTCTCGGGTTGGATGCCGTAGCGGAGCCAGTTCGAGCACCGGGGCGAACACGGCTCGAATCTGAGCGCGTCCAGGAGGCGGTCTACATGCTGTTCCTGGCGAACCGTCTCGGCGGCGTGGCACTCGGCGAGGTCCTTCGTCAGGTACTTGGCGAGGTAGCGCACACACCGGTCAGCGTCAGCCGAACCCGCGACCACACCTTTGGCGTCCACCTGACGGCCGAACCGGACCACGTGATGAGGCTCCGCGTCGGGATCGGCGTCGAGTTCATCCAACGCCTCATCCCAGGTCGGCAGTACTTCCCCTGTCGACGGGTCGACAAAGACACCTGTCACCTCATCCCACTCGGGAAGCCGGTCACCCTCGAAGACCACACGATCAGCGTTGGGCCACCACACCTGGTGATACGTCGCCGCCGCGATCTGCCGCAGCTCGGCACGAGGAATCGTCCCCCGCGTGGCCATGTGCAGATGCGGGGCCAGACGCCGTTGCGGTTCCACGGCCGCGAAGTACTGCACATCGAAGCCCGCGACCCGTCGAAGGTTCTGCACGAACCGGTCCACGAGCTTGGAGAAGTGCAGCGCGTCCCGAGCCGCCCGCCGGTAGTCGTAGGCCGAGAAGTCCACCGGAGTGCCGTCCGAGCGCACCCGCCCGTAGGAGTCCAGCGTGAGCGTGATGAACAGGGAGGGCCGGAACACCTTGCCCGAGGCAGGATCGGTGAAGGCCCGACCGACCGTCTTCCTGGTCATGGGTCGCTTGGGAAGATCGGGCACGTCCTGCCGGCGCTTGGTGGAACGCACCCGACGCGACCCCGACGACGATGGGGAGTCGGCCGAACGGGTGACCGAGCCCCGCAGCCCCGAAGCGGTGATCTCCTCATCCAGGTCAGCGATCACCGCATCCAGCCGTGCCAGGTCCTCAGCCGATGCCGCCCCCGTGGAGGCGAGCAGGTCCCGTTCGGCGGTCACCATGGCACGCTGTTCCACCCAGCCGCGCTGTTCCTCGGACGGCGGACCCGGCTCCACGACGGGTTCCGCTTCGAGGTGCCAGCCCTCTTCGCACTGAGTCCGTCGAAGCGACCTCTTGCGCTTCGCACAGGCCGGGCATCGCGATTCCAGCGTGGATCCGCACGGGACGTCGATGACCTCGGTGGCACCGGTGGTGATGTCGGTGCGTCGAAGGGAGACCGGCCGGATGCACACGCCGTGGTCGGCGGCGACCTGTTCGGCGACCTCACGGGCCAGAGGTTGCGCGAGCCGTTCGGCCCGTGTCGACTTACCGGTAGGCGTCGGCACTACCCCACCCCCACAACCACAGAGTGAGAGATCCCCAGCGAATGAACGCCAAGAAGGAGAACATCGGGATGATCATCTTCTGTGGGTTCATGCTCGCTGTAGGCATACCGTTCTTGGTGTTCCTCTGGATTACCGAGGGTCGTTTCTCCTGGATGGCGTCCTTGGGCGTGTTGGGGTCCGCTTGGGGGTTGTACGACGAGGTCAAGAAGTACTGGAGACTGCGCGATCCTCACCACTCCGCACCCCCTGGGGGAGAGTCCGGACCGTAGGCGTCGGTCATGGTGGTGATGTCGTCATCGGAGACGTAGGCCGCCCGCACGCGCACCGGAGCCGGTGAGCCCTCCATCCGCACATAGCCCACCCCCGGCAAGGTGGGGTCGATCAGGTGGGCGTTCGCGCCCCGGTCGCGGGAACCCTCGCCGAGGATCATGTCGACCTGGGACGCCTCATCGAGGCGAAGTGCGACTTTGTCCGGGAACAGGTTCCGAAGATTCATCACCTCTTTGCGCGGATCCTGGAGTGCGGCCAGGACGGCGAAGCCGACCGAACGCCCCTGCGATGTGAGCGTGGCGATGGCGTTCTCAGAGCGCTTCCGGATGTCCCGGTCCGGGTGGTAGGCGGTCAGGAACGCCACCTCGTCCAGGACCACCAGGACGAACGGGTCATCGACCGTGGGGGTGTGAGAGCGCTGCTTGCCCGCATACCGCTCGGCCCGGTCCTGCATTCGCTCCACCGCCGTTTCCAGCACCGCCACGGCGGCTTCACCGGTGTCCGCGTACTGGGCGAACAGGGTCCGTCCGTAGGACAGCTCCATGCGTTTAGGGTCGATCGCCCACACCTGCGCCGTCCCGGAGTCGATGGCCGGAAGCATCGCCCGCACAGCGGACCAGATCACCGAACCCTTCCCGGAGCCGGTCACCCCGGCGACCAGGACGTGAGTGCCGTGCAGGCGTAGCCGCCATGCGGAACCGTCTTCACACGCCCCCACGGGCAGCGCCGCGAGGTCGACCCGGTCGGGCAGGTCCAGGGCGGGGAGGGGTTCGGCGAGGGTGTCGCGCCGGGGGAACTCCAGAGTGATCTTGCGCGGCCCCTCCACTTCCACACGGCACGAAGGGGCACCGAACCCGTGTGCCAGCTCGGCCACCCGCGTCTCGAAGTCCGCCGGAGACGTGCCGGCCACCAGGGCGACCCGGACTCGGTCAGCCCACTCAGAGCAGGTGACGCGACGGATGCGGGGCAGGTAGCGGCGTTCCTGGTAGGACTCGGCCAACCCCGAGATCACCAGCACCGGTTGCCAGTGCCGCCGATAGACGAACACGTGCCTCCACCACGCCAGCAGGCGAAGCGTGACCCAGGTTCGGTAGGAGTCGGGCGAGGTCCGCCACCACACCAGGGAGGCGACCGAAGCCGTCGCCCACAGTCCGGCCAGGCCGGGCCAGCCCAGCCACCACCAGGCCGCGAACGACACAGTCACAGTGGCGACCAGGACCGGGAACCGGAACGGGAGGGTGACCAGGAACCGGACCAGCCTCCAGATCCAGGAGCCCAGGACCACGATCCCCGGCGTCTCCACGATCGGGGTCGTCCACCGCACCCCCTGCGCGGGAGTCGGCAGCGTCGGAGGAGTCTGAGCAGCACCGATCTTCGCCATCACCGGTCACCGCCCATCGCGTCTTCGATCCGCGCCAGGATCCGGTCACGGTCAGCGCGGGCACGGGCAGCGGCCTTGACCGCGTCCGGGTTGTCGTCCCGGTCCGCGAGCGTGGCGAACACCCGGGCCTTGAAGTCGAAGAACTCGGCACGCTCGGCATCCTTGGCGGGCCGGGAGTCGACCGCGTCCAGGAACAGCCGGACCAACTGCGGACCCGTCAGCCTGGACAGGTCAGTGGGGTAATCGGACATACTGAAGACACCTCTTCACGAAGCTTTCGCAGGTAACGGGAGGGGTTTCAGGGGCGGCTAGGTGCGCCAACACCAGGCCGCCCCGCTTACATGTCAGGAGGCGGTCAGGCCGCTTCCTTGGCCGGGCCGCGACGACCACCAGCAGCACCACCAGGTGCCTTCACGCCACGGGCCCGCAGCGAGTACGCCACCCGGGGACGGCGGCCGTTGTCGTCCACGTAGGGCATGACCGCCATCGCCTCGAACTCGATCGGCCGGAACGGCAGCCCGGGGACCTCGTCGGGCAGGGTCGGGCACACCTCGGCAGCCACCTTGACCTTCACCGACTTGGCCTTGCCCCGCGCTTCGGGGTCGGCGTCGATCACGTCCACCGCCCACAGCGGCAACCCCGATTCCTTGTCCATCTGCGGACGCTTGGTCTCGAAATCGGTGATCGCCTCCACCCCAAGGGCAAAGGCACCGTGCGGGAACACCGTCCCGAACGCGACCGGCAACGCACCCTGAATAGCCATCAATCAGCCTCTTCTCAGCTCTGTCGACCCCCCTAGACACTCAGTGGCGACGCCACCGAAGACAGTTGTCTAGGGGTCTAGGCACGAAGGTAACAGCACAGCGAGGCGATTGTCTAGGGGGCTAATCAGGCAGGAACCCATGTGACAACGGTGGCGTCGTCATGGAGCTTGCCGCGCGTGTATTCACGCTGGTCAGCGTCATCCTGTTCCAGTGCGCGCACATAGTCGATGAGCGCGGCGGGGCCGTCCTTAACGGCGAGGGCGTAGCAATCACGCCAGGTCTGGGAGTCGAAGACCTCCACACCTCGCGTGGCTCCGTCCGTCATCGCGGCGAACCCGGCCAGCTCGTCCAGCGGTAGGGAGCCGGTCAGGGCTTCGTCCGCCGCGCGAGGGTCAGCGCCGGCGGTCCAGAATCCGCCCGGCACGTTCCGGTAGGCCCGAATGGCGTGACCCCGTTCATGGAGTTCGGCCTGGCGTTCGGGGGTGCCCTCAGGGGTGGTGAAGGGTGCGGCGGCGAGTTTCCACTTCAGGTCGTCAAGGCGGGTGTCGGTGATGTCGTTGACCGTGCCGTTGGTGTCCTCTGCCAGGAGCACCGAGTCCGACAACACCAGGTACTCCACGCGGTCCCCGTCGAAGCGGACCAGGACGACGGTCGCCGAGGGCGTCTCCTGATTGGTCAGATCGCAACCGTGGCCGTGGAGTGAGGACACGGTGGTGATCGCCCCGGCGAGCACGTCTTTCAGGGGTTGGTCGCCCGCGAGTCCGGCCAGCAGGAGCCCGCCCAGACGGCGGGTGAACCAGGCGACCCCGTGCGTACAGCCGATATCAATGCCCCGTGGAGCACTGGCCCCATCCAGCAGCACGGCCCCGTTGGTGGTGACGGCCGCGAAGTCCTCGTTGTCGCGGTCGGGGTTCCCGGGGGCGGTGGCCAGAAGGAAGGGCACGGGCTTAGTCCTGGTCGTGGCGGTACACGGGCGTGATCAGCTCGCAGCGCTGGGGTTCGGTGGTGTCGGGATCGTAGACCGTGCGCACCAGAGCCGAGAAGCGTTCGGAACCGACCTGGCCCCACAGTGAGGCGATCTCGCCGTTGAGCAGGTGTGCGACACCGCGCGAGCCCTGGGGGTGGATACCGCCGATGGCCAGGAAGGTGCCTTTGCCGTCCGGGCGCGGCAGGCGGCCGAGGTAGGCGATGTCCATGGGCTGCTGCGGGTCCATCTCCTGGCCGGACCGGTAGCTCTCACCGGTACGGGTGTCGGTGAGCAGCCACAGCCCGGGTTCGGGATGCTCCCACCGGATGACGGGGTCGGTGTCATAGGCGGTGCGCATCGCTTCGGACATGGCCGGTCCGCAGACCACGACGAGGTTGGGGCGGTTGAGGTCGATGCGGCCGTCCACGGTGACGTGGTCGGAGGCGGCCTGCATGTCGAAGGAGCGCACGAGTTGTTCGAGGGCTTGGCCGGTGGCCATGTCGTCCAGGGACAGCACGGGGCGGTCCTTGACTTGATCGTGGCGCAGCGGGGTCGCGATGGTCACCGTGCCCACACCGAGGAAGGCCGCTTCGGGGGCGGGGCCGGTGTGGCGGATCTGGTGGATGCGCCCGCGGCTGAGTCCGGCCTTCTCCGCGATCTGGGCATAGGACATGCCTTGGGCGTGCAGATCCTGGATCAGGCGCCGGCGCAGGCGTGAGAGTTCGGTGACCTCTTGCTGGGCTTCAGCCAGGCGTTCGGTGGCAGCGCGCAGCAGCTCGAAGGGGTCTTCGATCTCCGCTATGCGTTCGAACTGGCCCGGCATGGATGCTCCCTCGGTCACTCGCACCGAGTCTAGGACCCTAGACAGGCCAGGCGAAACGTCGAGGCCGGTTTCGGCGTCGATGACGCGGAAGCGTTTGCGGCGGCGCGGCATGCGCGGTCCGGTCACAGCTCGCAGGGGGTGGCGATGTCGGCCCACACGCAGGTACCGACCGGTTCGGGGTGGCTGCCCCATTCCTTGGCGATGTGGTCGACCAGGACCAGGCCGCGCCCGTGCTCGGCCATCGGGGGCGCGTTCGTGGGGACGGCGCGGGGCCAGGGCTCGTCACTGCCGTAGTCGGTGACCGCGATGCGGACCCGGTCGCCGTGGTCGTGGACGCGGACGACGAAGAGGCCGCCGTTGCTCTTGCTGCGTGAGTGCTGGATGGCGTTGGTCGCGAGTTCGCTCACGATCAGCTCGGCGTCATGGACGGCGGGGTGGTCTTCGAGGAGGGTGCGCACGAAGGCGCGTACTCGGGCGATCTCATCGACATGACCAGGGAACATCCGTGCCCAGTTGCGCACTTACACCACCGCCGTCTAGAGGGCTATACACCTGTCTCGTGACGGCAGGCTACGGCACTGTGGCTCATCTATTCAATGTATTCACTGAATAATCTTGGCGAGGTCAGCACTCACGCCATCGACCACCGCCCGGAAGTCGTCCCCGGTCACGGCCACGGCTTCGAGCGCTGCGAAGGCTTCGCGGTAGGGGGTGACGTGGTCGGGTCCGTTGAGGGTCATCTCGGCGGTAAAGGTCTCCACCAGGACCCCGGCCTCATCGCACACGGTGAACCCGTGCGGGGGCATCACCGGCAGGCCCACACCCCAGGGGATGACACCGAGGGTCACGTCGGGCCGTTGGGCGAGGTCGAGCAGGTGCGCGAGCTGTGCCGGCATGAATGCGCCGGAGCCGGGCCAGGTGCGT
Organism: Nocardiopsis aegyptia; assembly: GCF_013410755.1. Classification (GTDB taxonomy): domain Bacteria; phylum Actinomycetota; class Actinomycetes; order Streptosporangiales; family Streptosporangiaceae; genus Nocardiopsis; species Nocardiopsis aegyptia. The sequence goes on along the minus strand of NZ_JACCFS010000001.1, from coordinate 3,393,285 downwards.
AGCGCCGACTCGGTTACCACGAACCGGAAGGTCTTGCCGTCGTCCACTGGGACCTTGCCCCAGTCCGCAGACGAGCCCGCTCCGCCACCGGCAGCCGTCGCGTACTCGGGAACCCGGAGTAGCGCGGGCACCATCGCGTCTTGGAAGCCGTGCACCACCGACGCCGACGTGAGGAGCTTGCGCCCAACACCAGGGACGAGCGAGACCCCGGCATCCACCCGCTTCTCCGACGAAGTGAGCGCGTAGGCGTCCCGCGCCATGGACGTCAGTCGCTCGGCCTCCTCCGGCGAGAACGACAGGGCTGCGATCAACCGTTCAACCGCTTGCACGCTGGCGACCCGTTGCCCGTTCTCCACCCGTGACACTGTCGGCTGCGAGACACCCGCACGCGACGCCAGTGCAGCACCCGAACGGCGCTCACGCTTGCGCGCCGCACGCAGCGAGTGACCCAGTTCCCTCAGCAGTCGGTCAGCCATACCGAAGGTCTACCGCACCTCGCAGCGACCGTGAACTTGCTCTGGCAGATGCGGGCCACTTCAGCCGCAGACGCGATGCGCCTCAACCGGTGCACCATCGTTCCGTGCATTGCTGGAGGAGGATCAAAACCGCCTACTCGAATACAGGACATAACGCCCAAATAACCCTTGTGTGCGCCTCAGGTGCCTTCGGGGGGGTTTCATCTGTTTCTCTTCGATAACACCCGGCAGAATTTCTCTTGCAGGATGGCACCCTGAAGCTCCAGGTCGCCGCCTGTCCTGTTCGGTAGTACTGACAAAAGGTAAAAACTATGACAAACTTCGCACAAGTAGCTTTTCGGGACTGCAACTGGTGTGGCGCACAGCTAGTTGGAATGAATCAGGTCTGGTCACAGAAGCAAGTTCAGGGGGCAAGTAAGAAGCGGAGTTGGGCAGTCTATTCTTGCCCAAACTGTGCCGGGGTAACGTGCATTGAGCTACGAATAATTCAGCCAAACCAAGCTTCTCCTGGAACGTTCAGCCACGCGGTTGAAGTTGTTGAGATTCAAGAAATTCCAGAGTCCAACAGGAGTCGTCATCAAATTAAGCACCTCCCGCAAGACGTCGAAGACTATTTTTCTGATGCACTGCGGATCATGGGTGCCGGAGTGCCGGATGGCGCGGCAGTTCAGCTGCGCAGAACCCTCGAAGCTGCAGCGAGCCACCATGACGTTTCCGAAAGGAATCTCGTTCAGAGCATCGAGAAGCTCATCGATAAAGGGCTCGTGACGCGCGACTTCGGAGAGGTTCTGCAGCACATCCGAAAAATTGGAAACATGGGAGCGCATGCCACCGATGAACGATTGGGTGAAGAGGAGGTGGAGCGCGCGCTTCGGTTCACCGTGCAAGTTCTCAAGAATCTGTTTGAGGTTCCAGGTGAACTCGAAGAACTTAAAGAATAGCTGTGCTCCATTAGCTCGACGTTGCCGATTTGGGCTGTATGGGATCAAGGCGACGGCGCAAGCGCCGTCGCAACGGCTCTCGGCCGCCGCTCGGGCTGCGGGCTGCCGCCCGGTCCCGAGCGCACGGCCGTTAGCCGTGCGCTACATGGCCGTTCGGGCCATGGTGACGCAGGCCATACCCGCTGCGCGGCGCTTTGAGTGCCAACGGCTGATGACGTGCTCAGGTCCCGGGGCACACGATGGCGCGACTCGGACTGTCTGGGGTGGCCGACCCCGGCGCCATCGGGCATCCCGGACCGAACACGATGGTTGCCGAAGACTGGGGCTGAGGGGGCTTGGCGCAGGAGTGCGCACGAGGCCAGGTTACCTGGGGCTGGCCTGCTATGGCGGGGGCCGACGACGGTGCACATTCATTGCACACGGCACCAGGAAGGGGCCGGGAGCGCTGGGAAGCTCTGGGGGTTTCGCAGCAGGTCAGCGGCGGTTTCCTGGTTCCGGACGCAGGTGGGTTCCGCCCCCGGATACTCCAACCCTTCGAGGGTTCAAATCCCTCCTCCACCGCCACCAGCCGCCCCCGGCACCAGCCGGGGGCGGTTTTTCGTGCGCGGGTTCGGCCGGCGCCTCGCGCGTGTGCGGGGTCCGTTCAGGCGGGGGACCAGGTGACGACGGTGGCGTCGTCGTGGAGTTTGCCGGGCGTGAACGCGCGCCGTGCGGCGTCGGCCCGCTCCAGTGCGCGCACGTGGTCGATGAGCGCGGCGGGGCCGTCCCCGGCGGCGAGGGCGTAGCAGTCCCGCCAGGTCTGGGAGCCGAAGAGCTCCACTCCGCGGGTGGCGCCGTCGGTCATCGCGGCGAACCCGGCCAGCCCGTCCAGCGACAGCTTGCCCGTCAGGGCCTCGGCGCCCGCGCGGGGGTCGGCTCCGGCGGTCCAGAACCCGCCCGGCACGTTGCGGTGGGACCGGATCGCCCGGCCCCGCTCGGAGAGCTCGGCCGCGCGTTCGGGGGTGCCCGCGGCGGCCGTCAGCGGAGCGGAGGCGAGCCTCCGCCTCAGGTGGTCCAGGCGGGTGTCCGCGATGGCGTGGACCGTGCCGTCGGCGTGCTCGGTCAGGAGCACCGAGTCCGACAGCACCAGGTAGTCCAGGTGGTCGCCGGCGAAGCGGACCAGGACGACGGTGGCCGAGGGCGTCTCCTGGTTCCCGAGGTCGCAGCCGGGGCCGTGCAGGGCGGACGCGGCGGTGACCGCCTCGGCCAGCACGTCACCGAGGCCCCGGTCGCCCGCGAGCCCGGCGGCCAGGAGGCCGCCCAGGCGGCGCGTGTACCAGGCCACGCCGTGCGCACAGCCGGTGTCGACGCCGTGCGGAGCGCTGACGCCGTCCAGGAGGACGACGCCGTCGGCGGTCACGGCCGCGAAGTCCTCGTTGGCGCGGTCGGGGTGTCCGGCCTCGCCGGCCAGCTGGAAGGGCACGGTTCCGAGGATACGAAACCGGGCCTCAGGCCGGGGCCGGCGCCGTACTGCCGCGGGGGACGAAGCGGGCGGCCGGGGACCACCGCGGTTCGACCGGGACGCCGTCGAGGAGTTCCAGGACCGAGCGGGCGACCGAGGAGCCGTACTGGTACACGTCCACGCTCATGGCGCTGAGCGCGGGTGTGGCCAGCTGGCACAGGACGGAGTCGTCCCAGGCCACCAGGCTCAGCCGCTCCGGCACCGGTACGCGCAGCTTCCGGGCGGCGGCCAGTCCGGCGACCGCCATGGCGTCGTTGTCGTACAGGATCGCCGTCGGCCGCGGCGCGCCATGGAGCAGGTCGGCCGTCAGCCGCTCGCCCGACTCGTGCGAGTAGTCGCCCTCCGCCACCGCCGGTTCGGGGAGCCCCGCCTCGCGGCACGCCTCGGCGAGGGCGGCGGTGCGCGCGGCGGTGTGCGCCAGCCGGGCGGGGCCCGTCACCCGGGCGATGTGCCGGTGGCCCAGCTCCGCGAGCCGGTCCACGGCCGTGCGCACCGGGGCCGCGTCGTCGGTGCGCACGGCCGGCAGGTCGGGTGGGCCCTCCCACGTGCCCGCGAGCACCGCCGGCAGCCCCAGGTCCCGCAGGAACCCCGGCCGCTCGTCGCCGGTGGTCAGGTTCACCACGACCACGGCGTCCACGAGGCGGCGGTCCGCCCAGCGGCGGTAGGTCGCGGCCTCCTCCTCCGGCGTGGCCACCAGGTGGAGGATCACCGACACGCCACGGCCCGCGAGCCGTTCCTCGATGCCCGCCACGAACTCCATGAAGTACGGCTCGGTGCCCAGCATCCGGACGGGCCGGGCGACGACCAGCCCGACCCGTCCGGAGCCCGCGGGACCGCGTCCCGGCTCGCCCATCAGGTGCGTCCCCGCCCGGCGTGCGGGGTGTTGGCCGACCGCAGCACCAGGGGCGCGGTCAGGGCGGACGGGTCGATGTCGGCCGCCGTCCGCACGGTGAAGGACCGGCTCTCCCCGGCGAGCAGCGTGACGAGCATGTCGTCCACCTCGGCGTCCGGTGCCACCCGGTCGGCCAGGACCGCGACGTCCCGCGCGAAGGACGTGGCGCGCACGTCCACGCGGTAGCCGCCGGGGACCGCGACCGCCTCGGCGGTCAGGGCGTCGGGGTCGTAGTGGAGGTCGGTGTCCTCACGGAACAGGTGCACGGCGCGGACGTCCCCACAGGCGGCCACCAGCACCTCCTTCTTGGTGTCGCCGGCCGCGAACAGCGCCCGGGGCAGGTCGAGCTCGGCGGTGGCGCGCGGCCCCACGGAGAGCCCGATCCGCTCCTCGGCGAGCACGGCGCCCGCGAAGCTCCGGCGCTCGGCCCCGACCACGCCCTCCCACGGCTCGTCGGTGTCGTTGACGGCCACCAGGACGTCGCGGCCCTCGCGCGGCTGCACCGTCAGCAGGCGCGGCGCGTAGGCGTGCCGGAGCCCGTACAGCAGGGGCTTGGCGCGCTCGTCGCCGTCGACCGCCGCCCAGGAGGTGACCGGCCAGCAGTCGTTGATCTGCCAGACGACCGCACCCGCGGTGCGCGGCCACCAGGACCGGTAGTGCTCGATCGCGAACACGATGGCGCGCGCCTGGTTGAGCTGGGTCGCCCAGTGCCAGTCCTCGAACGTGGTGGGCGTGGGCAGGTGGGCGGAGAACCCCCGGTCCAGCTTGCCGTTGCCGTCCTCGGCCTTCTGGTGCAGCAGGAACGCGGGCGACTCGGGGGTCATCGGCTCGTCGTGCACCCAGTCGGTCAGGGTGGTCCACGTGGGCGGGCCCTGGAAGCCGAACTCCGAGCAGAACCGGGGCACGTTGTCGCGGTAGGCCCGGTAGTCCGTCTGGTTCCACACGGTCCACTCGTGCTTGGTGCCGTGGTCGTCGTCGTTGGGGTGGACCGCGTCGAGGTCGTGCCCGGGGCTGTAGGGGCTGCCGTCGGCGTAGAAGCGGGTGGGGTCGAGTTCGGCCACGATGCGGGGGAACAGGTCCGTGTAGTAGCCGTGGCCCCAGGTGCGGCCGTCCAGCGGCTCCTGCCAGCCCCAGTCCATGAAGCCCCAGAGGTTCTCGTTCCCGCCGTTCCACAGCGCGAGTGAGGCGTGCGAGGTCAGCCTCGCGACGTTCTCCCTGGCCTCGGCCTCGAACTCGCTCCAGAGGGGCTCCTCCTCCGGGTAGGCGGCGCAGGCCAGGAGGAAGTCCTGCCACACGAGGACGCCGCGCTCGTCGCAGACGTCGTAGAAGTCCTCGCTCTCGAAGACGCCGCCGCCCCACACGCGGAGCAGGTTCATGTTGGCCCCGACCGCCTGGTCCACGCGGCGCTGCACGCGCTCCCGGGTGACGCGGGTGAGGAAGTGGTCGTCGGGGATCCAGTTGGCGCCCTTGACGAAGACCGGCTTGCCGTTGACCGCGATGGTGAACGGGGTCCCGTGCTCGTCCGGTTCCGTGTCCACGGTGACGGTGCGGAACCCGACGCGGCGGGAACCGGAGTCGAGCGGCTCGGCGGCGCCGGGCTCGGCGAGGGCGAAGGACAGGTCGTACAGGGGCTGTTCGCCGTGGCCCGCGGGCCACCACAGCCGGACGTCGGGGACCTCGACCACGGCGACCGCGGTGTCGGAACCGGCGGGCACGGCCGCCTCGACGCGCCGCCCGGCCACCTCCGCGGTGAGTACCAGGCCGGTGTCGGCCCCGGTGTCCGCGCGCTCGACGTCGGCGTGCACCTCGACGCGCCCGCTCCCGTCGGGCGCGACCGTGACCAGCGGGCGGACCCGGGCCAGCCGGGCGGTGGTCCAGCGCTCCAGGCGGACGGGCTTCCAGATCCCGGCGGTCTGCAGGTCGGGGCCCCAGTCCCACCCGAAGGAGCACGCCATCTTGCGGATCATGTTGTACGGGTGGGCGTTGGTGTGCGGGCGCGCGCCCAGGGCCTCGCGCTGCCGCTCGGCGAACTCCAGCGCGGAGCGGAAGGTGACGACGAGTTCGTTGGCGCCCTCGCGCAGCGCCGCACGGACGTCGAAGCGGTAGGACCGGTGCATGTTCGCGGTGCGGCCGAGCTCGTGGCCGTTGAGCTCGACGGTGGCCACCGTGTCCAGCCCGTCGAAGGCCAGGTCGACGCGTTCCCCCTCCTCCGGCGCGCTCGCGTCGAAGGTCAGCTCGTAGCGCCAGTCGGTGCGGTGCATCCACGCGAGCTCGGTCTCGGCGGAGTCCAGGTACGGCTCCGGGATGAGTCCGGCCGCCAGGAGGTCGAGGTGGGTGCTGCCCGGCACGGCCGCCGGCAGGTCGCGTCCGGCGACGTTCTCCGGGACTGGGCCGGCGATGGCGGACATGCGCCAGCCGTCGTGCAGGGTCTGACGGAACCGCATCCGGTCCTCCAGGTCGTGAGGTGGGGTGACGGGGGTGCGTACGCGGGGGCGTACGTGCTCGGTGACCGGTGCCTCTTGCGCTCACCGGCCACTGGGAGGATTCTTACTTTAGTGAACTAAGTAAGTCAACAGGCCTGCGTTCCGTCTCGGACGCGGGGCGGGTCCGGCGGTACCCTGGGGCGCGCCGTCGGGAGGCGGGTCCCGCGCGCCGCGCGACCGGGTCCCCGCCCGCACGGGCGCCACGGAACGCGACCGGCGGAGGTTCTCTTGGGCGGGACGGTACGGGCCACTCCCCACACGACGAGCAGGGCGGCGGTGCTCGACGTCATCCGCGCCGCGGGCACCATCAGCCGGGTCGGTCTGGCGCGGGCCACCGGCTTCACCGGCGCCACGATCTCGACGGTCGTCCGCCGACTCATCGGTGACGGCCTGGTCGTGGAGACCGGGCGCGCCGAGTCGACCGGTGGCAAGCCGCGGGTGCTGCTGCGGCTCGCCCAGGACGCCCGGTACGCGGTGGGCGTGCACCTGGACCCGGTCGGCATCACCCACGTGCTCACCGACCTCACCGGCGCCGTCGTCTCCCGGATGACCAGCGCCGGTGTCGGGACCGAGGACGCGTCCGTGGTCGTGGAGCGGACCGCCCGCCAGGTGGACGTGCTCGTGGAGGGCGCGGGGATCGACCGCGACCGCGTCCTCGGGGTGGGCGTGGTCTCGGCCACCCACGGGTCGCGCACGTCCGAGCCGGCCATGCGCTACTGGGGGGACTACCCGATCGGCACGGAGCTGCGCGAAGCGGTCGGCCTGCCGGTCGTGCTCGGCAACGACGCCACGGCGGCGGCGATCGGCGAGTACTGGTCGGGCGTGGTCGGCGGATCGTCGGTCTTCGCGGCCGTGTACATGGGCACCGGCGTGGGGGCGGGGCTGCTGGTCGACGGCGTCCCCTACCTCGGGAGCAGCGGCCACGCGGGCGAGATCGGCCACGTGTGCGTCGACGTGGACGGGCCGCCCTGCTGGTGCGGGGCCCGGGGCTGCGTCGAGGCGGTCGCCGGACCGGCCGCGGTGGTGGCGCAGGCCCGCGCCGACGCGGATCTGGCGCGCGCGGCGGGCCTGGAGCGGGGGGTCGACGGGCCCCTGCCGTCGGTGGCCGCCGAGTTCACGGCCGTGGTGCGCGCGGCGCGGCGGGGCGAGCCCACCGCCCGGGCCCTGCTGGACCGGTCGGCGCGGCGGCTCGCGGTCGCCGTGCGCGGACTCGCCAACGTCATGGACCTGGACCTGCTCGTGCTGACGGGCACGAGCCTGTCGGCGGCGGGACCGGTGTACCTGCCCGCCATCCGCCGCGAGCTCGACCAGGCGTTCTTCGCCCGGGGGACGCACGGGGTGGAGGTGCGGATGTCCTCGTCGGCGGAGACGGCACCCGCCATCGGCGCCGCCACCATGGTGCTGCAGTCCCAGCTCGTCCCGCTGCGTGCGGGCCGGCGGTGGCCGGAGGACCTGTCCGAGGCGGTACCGGCGCACACCTGAGGCCGAGGCCGGGCCAAAGCAGGAAGGACTGCGCCGGAGGCGTCCGTTGAGGGTGGTGGCGGACGACGAAGGCCCCAGTGTGAAGCGCCCCGAACACGGACTTCCGTCAGTACGGGGGCGACGATGGTCGGTCCCGCGAACGGGACCGTGGGGGGACGCGCGGCGGGCCGGCGCGGGGGAGTGTGGAGTGAACGGACACCGACCCCCCGGAGGACCCCATGGACCGCCTGCTGACCCGCCTCGACGGGCTCCACGCGCGTGTACGGAGGATCCGTGCGCTGACCTACTTCACCTGGTGCGTCAGGATCCTGCTGGCGCTCGGCTTCCTGCCCTCGGGCTACCGCAAGGTCGTCAACGAGCCCTTCACCCTGGAGGAGTCGCTCGGCGACGTCTACACGATGTTCACGGCACTGCACCAGGACTTCGGCGCGCTCTACGTCTTCGTCGGCCTGTGCCAGGTGGGCGCCGCGCTTCTGCTGCTCGTCCCGCGCACGGCGGCGCTGGGCGCGGCGGTCTACCTGCCGATCATCACCGGCATCGTCGTGATCACCGTCTCGATCGACTTCGGGGCGGGCACGCCGCTGATCACGTCGCTGATGCTGCTGGGTGCCGTCTACCTGCTCTGCTGGGACTGGCACCGGGTGCGGCCGGTCCTGGGGCCGCCCGGGCTCCCGGACACCACGGCCGTGGCCGGGTAGCGTCCACGGCCGGGTGGCGTCCGCGGTCAGGTGGCGTCCGGGGCCAGTTCGGCGATGGCGTCGTCGAGCCAGGTGACCCAGAACGTCTCCATGTCGATACCGGCGCGCAGGACCACGCGCTGCACGCGGTCGCGTTCGGTGCCCCGGTCCCGGGCGGCGTCGCGCCGCTCGATCTCCCGGTACTCCGCCAGCTGCTCGCCGTGCAGCCGCCGGTGCCGCCGCAGCTCCTCGACCAGGTCACCCAGACCGACGACCCCGGCGGCGCGCAGGCGCAGCGGCAGGGGGTCGCGCAGGGCGCGCGGGTCCTCGGGGACCGACACCCACCGCGCCAGCTCCTCCCGCCCCGCGGCCAGGACCTCGTACTCCTTGCGCTGACCGCGGGTCGGTGTGTGGGACGGCAGCGCCCTGATCAGCCCCGACTTCTCCAGTTTGCCCAGCTCCCGGTAGATCTGCTGGTGGGTGGCGGACCAGAAGTAGCCGATCGAGCGGTCGAAGCGGCGGGTCAGCTCCAGCCCGGAGGACGGCTTCTCCAACAGGGCGGTCAGGATCGCGTGGGGCAGGGACATGTGCGCATTCTAGGGACCGCCTCAGGCGTGTGAGGCGGGCAGGCGCACCAGCACCCTGCCGTCGACCACCGAGGTCTCCAGATGCTCCAGCCCGGCGGTGGCGGGCCCGTGGACGACCGAGCCGTCCTCCACGCGGAACTCGCTGCCGTGCCAGGGGCAGCGCAGGCACCCGTCGGCCACGGCCCCCTCGGCCAGCGGGGCGCCCGCGTGGGTGCACGTGCCGAGCGCGGCGTGCACGGTCGTACCCGACCGCACCACCACGACCTCCGTCCCGTCCACCTCGGCGCGCCCGGGCTCGCCCTCGGGGAAGCCGTCGAGGGTGCCGATGTCGCTCCAGTCCTCGGGGAACAGGTCGACCAGGTAGTCCGCGCTGTTGGCCCCCGAGGCCCGGTAGTAGGCCAGGTGCCCGCCCAGCGAACCGCCCACGGCCACCGCGCCCAGGCCGGCCATGGCCAGGGCACGGCCCCAGCCGTGGCGGTCGGCGGCGCGGGCCGCCGAGGAGGCGCCGAACAGCACGTAGCCGAGGCCGTTCGCCGCCGCGTGGGCCACGCCGACCCGCTTCTGCCGCTCGTGCTGGTCGGCCAGGTCGACGATCCCGCTCACCGAGGACGGCAGCGCGAACACCAGGCCGGCGTTGACCAGCGCGTGCGCGCTCCGGCGGTGGTCGCCCGGCAGCAGGTCCAGGACCACCGCCGAGAGCCAGGCGCCCAGCGGCACCTGCACCGAGAGCGGATGGAGCGGGTGCCCGAGCTGGACGCCGTGCAGCAGGTCGCGCAGGCGTCCCTCGGGCACGTTGTCGGCCAGCCGCTGGAGGACGGACGCCGCCGGGTCGAGCCGTTCGTCACGTTCGATCTCGCGTACGCGTTCACCGAGTCTCATGCTCGGACGACTACCCCCGGGCCGCCCGCGACATGCGTGTTCGCGGGACTTGGCGGTCCCTTGACCAGGCATGTCGTCCGCGCGGCGCGTCCAGGGGTCGTCCGCGCGTCGTGTCCGCGCGGCGCGTCCAGGGGCCGTGTCCGGGCGGCGCGGTGCCGCCCGACGCGGGCCGGGCAGCACCGGGCGCGGCTACAGCGATGCGGCCAGGCGCGTGCCCTGGTCGATGGCGCGCTTGGCGTCGAGCTCGGCGGCCACGTCGGCGCCGCCGATGACGTGCACCGTGCGGCCGGCGGCGGTGAGCGCGTCGGCGAGGTCCCGGCGGGAGTCCTGCCCGGCGCAGACCACGATGGTGTCGACGTCGAGGACGCGCTTGTCACCGTCGACCGTCAGGTGCAGGCCCTCGTCGTCGATCCGGTCGTAGTCGGCGCCCGCGACCATCTCCACGCCGCGGTGGCGCAGTTCCAGCCGGTGGATCCATCCCGTCGTCTTGCCCAGGCCGGCGCCGACCTTGGTCGTCTTGCGCTGGAGCAGGTGGACGGAGCGGGGGGCGGCGGAGCGCTCGGGACCGCGGAGCCCGCCGGGCGCGGTGAGCTCGGTGTCCACGCCCCACTGGCGGAAGAACTCCTCGGGGTCCTGCGAGGCGCCCTCGCCGCCGTCGGTGAGGAACTCGGCCACGTCGAAGCCGATCCCGCCCGCGCCGATGATCGCGACCGTGTCGCCGACGGCGGCCCCGCCCCGCAGGACGTCGACGTAGCCGACGACCTTGGGGTGGTCGATCCCGGGGATGTCGGGGGTGCGGGGTGCGACGCCGGTGGCGATGACGACCTCGTCGAAGCCGTCGAGGTCGTCGGCCGTGACCGTGGTGCCCAGCCGCAGGTCCACGCCGTGCTTGTCGAGCTGGACCCGGAAGTAGCGCAGGGTCTCGTCGAACTCCTCCTTGCCGGGCACGCGGCGGGCCATGTTGAGCTGGCCGCCGATCTCCCCGGCCGAGTCGAACAGCGTGACGGCGTGCCCGACCTCGGCGGCGGAGACGGAGAAGGCCAGCCCGGCGGGTCCGGCGCCGACCACGGCGACGTTCTTGCGCACGCGCGTGGGGGAGAGCACCAGCTCGGTCTCGTGGCAGGCCCGCGGGTTCACCAGGCAGGACGTGACCTTGAGGCTGAAGGTGTGGTCCAGGCAGGCCTGGTTGCAGCCGATGCAGGTGTTGATCTCCTCGGGCGCGCCCGCGCGGGCCTTGGCCACGAAGTGGGAGTCGGCCAGGAGGGGGCGGGCGAGGGAGACCATGTCCGCGTGGCCCTCGGCGAGGACGCTCTCGGCGATCTCGGGGGTGTTGATCCGGTTGACCGCGACGAGCGGGACGGACACCTCGCCCATGAGGCGCCGGGTCACGCGGCTGTAGGCGCCGCGCGGCACGGAGGTGGCGATGGTGGGGATGCGCGCCTCGTGCCAGCCGATGCCGGTGTTGATGATGGTGGCTCCGGCCTCCTCGACGGCCTTGGCCAGGCGCAGGACCTCCTCGGCGGTGGAGCCGCCGGGGACGAGGTCGAGCATGGAGAGCCGGTAGATGAGGATGAAGTCGGGGCCGACGCGTTCGCGCACGCGCCGGACGATCTCGACGGGGAAGCGCATGCGGTTCTCGTACGAGCCGCCCCAGCGGTCCTCGCGCCGGTTGGTCGCGGACACGATGAACTGGTTGATGAGGTAGCCCTCGGACCCCATGACCTCGACGCCGTCGTATCCGGCCCGCTGGGCGAGCTCCGCGGCACGCGCGAAGTCGTCGATGGTGCGCTCGACCTCGTCCTCGCCGAGGGCACGGGGGACGAAGGGGTTGATGGGCGCCTGGAGGGCGCTGGGCGCGACCAGGTTCTCGTCGAAGGCGTAGCGGCCGGTGTGCAGGATCTGCATCGCGATCCGTCCGCCCTCGCGGTGGACGGCCTCGGTGATCTGGCGGTGCTCGTCGGCCTCGGCCTCGGTGGTGAGCTTGGCGGCGCCCTTGAAGGTGGCGCCCTCGGCGTTGGGGGCGATGCCGCCGGTGACGATCAGGCCGACGCCGCCGCGTGCGCGTTCGGCGTAGAAGGCCGCCATCCGCTCGAAGCCCTGGGGGACCTCCTCCAGGCCCACGTGCATCGATCCCATGATGACGCGGTTGGGCAGTGTGGTGAAGCCCAGGTCCAGGGGTTCCAGGAGGTGGGGGTACTCGCTCATCTCGTCTCCTCGCGCGGGTGCCTCGCGGGCCGGTGTCGGGCCGGCCCGCGATCCATTATGCAACAAGTTGCACAAAGGGCCACCGGCTCAGACGAACTCGACCTCGTTGGCGCGGGCGACGGAGAGCAGGGTGGGGACGAGCTCCTCCCGGTCCGGGTGCTCGTCGAGGGCCGCGACGATGGCGCGGAACAGTCGGCCGGCGCGGTCACCCGTGGCGAAGCCGAGGAGGCGCGCCCCCGGGGCCTCGGCGGTGAACGTGTGCGCGACGTCGGCGGGCAGCGTGAGCGCCGCCCCCGGGGTCAGGCGGAAGCGCTCCCCCTCGGCCTCGACCGTCATCTCCCCTTCGAGGAGGTAGAAGGTCTTGGCCCAGGGGGTACGGCGCGGCGGCATCGGCGGGAGCGGCCGGAGGTCGATCTCGAACAGCTCGTAGGCACCGCCGGTGTGGTCGGCTCCGGCCTTCTCGACGTGCACCCCGTCGACGGTGTCCATCGCGGGGCCGTCCCCGGGTGCGGTGAAGTGGATGCGTGCGGACATGGCGGCGCTCCGATCGGGAGGCGTCCGGTCCGGACGGCGGGGCACCTCAGCCCGCTGGGGTGGAGCGCTGCCGGGCCAGTAGTCAGATTCTCTTACTAAAGTAGTAAGGGAATCTGACCACTGTCAAGCGGGGGAGTGGGGATCGGGCGGGCGCTCGAAGAAGGTCTCCAGCACCACCGTGGCCTGGGTGCCCGAGACGCCGGGGATGTCGTACAGGCGGCGCAGGACGTCCTGGAGCCGCTCGGTGGTCGAGGTGCGCACCTTCACCAGGACGGAGGCGCTGCCCGCGATGACGTGCGCCTCCTGGATCTCGGGCACCGCCGCGAAGGCCTCGGCCGAGTCGCCCATCCAGGCCGAGGAGTCGACCAGGACGAAGGCGAGCACGCCCTGACCCAGTGCGGCCGGGTCGACGTCCACGGTGGTGCGGCGGATCACGCCGCCTGCCCGCAGCTTGCGCACCCGCTCGTGCGCGGCGCCCGCCGAGAGGCCGACCGCGTCACCGAGGGCGGCGTAGGAGCGGGTCGCGTCCTGCAGGAGGAGTCCCACGAGAGTGCGGTCGGTGTCGTCCACGTCCGTCCCTTCGGAGCCAGGTCTGGCGAGACCATAGATGATTCTGTAATACTCGCCTTTGGTTGAATGTGGTTCAGAGTTTATCTCGTTGGAGGAGACCATGTCCAAAATCGTCGACTCGGGTCCCTACGAGATCCTGGACCGGAGGTTCGCCACCGGGCGCTGTGCGAACGGGGACTCCCGGCTGGAGCGGCTCTTCGGCGACTGCCGCTGGGCGGAGGGGCCCCTGTACCTCCCGGCCTGGCGCCAGGTCGTCTTCAGCGACATCCCCAACGACCGGATGCTCCGCTGGGACGAGGAGACCGGCGCGGTCGGCCTCTTCCGGGCCCCGGCGGGGCACAGCAACGGCAACACCCTCGACAGGGAGGGGCGGCTGATCACCTGCGAACAGGGCAACCGGCGGGTCACCAGGACCGAGCACGACGGTTCGACCACCGTCATCGCCGACCGATACGAGAGCCGGCGGTTCAACAGTCCGAACGACGCGGTCGTCCGGTCCGACGGCTCGATCTGGTTCTCCGACCCGACCTTCGGCATCACGAGCGACTACGAGGGGCACCGGGCGCGGAGCGAGATCGGCGCGGCGAACGTCTACCGGGTCGACCCGGGCACGGGCGGGGTCCGTATGGTCGCCGACGGCTTCGGCGGGCCCAACGGGCTGGTGTTCTCCCCGGACGAGCGGGAGCTGTACGTCTCGGACACGGTCTCGGGGCGGATCCGCGCGTTCGAGGTGCGCGACGACGGCACCCTGGCGGACGGGCGGGTCTTCGCCGAGGCGCCGGAGGGCGCGGCGTTCGACAACATCCGCTTCGACGACGGCGGGCGCCTGTGGGTGGCGGCCATGGCCGACGGCGTGCACTGCTACGACCCCGACGGCACGCTGATCGGTCGGCTGCGGGTGCCCGAACCGGTCTCGAACATCGCCTTCGGCGGGCCCAAGAACAACCGGCTGTTCATCACCGCCACGACCTCGCTCTACTCCCTGGTGATGGCCGTGACGGGCGTGCCCCGCGTCCTCCCGCCGGGCGGCGTGGCGCCGCACCCCTCGGAGGTCAGCGCACCCGTTCGGTGAGGGCGCGCGTCCCGGGGCCGCCCAGCCGGTCCAGGGCCGCGGTGCGCCCGGTCAGGAGCATCAGCAGCGCCCAGGCCGGGCCCTCCACCAGCGGCCCCTCGCCGCGTGACCACGCGGTGTCGGTGGCCGCCAGCCGCAGGCCCCGCAGCCGGCGCCGCGCCCGGAAGGGCCATCCCATGTCCCAGACGCGGTCCAGGCTCGCGCGCGCCGCCCCGACCGGGACGGGCCGCTCCAGGCCGAGCGGCAGGGCGATGTCCTGGCCGTGGACGAGGATGTCGAAGAGGATGTTGCGGTGGTCGGTCAGGACGACGAGGTCCCGCGAGGCGGCGTGGTCGCGCAGTTCGGCGACCAGGTCCGCGCCGGGCCGCCGGGCGTGGCGCACCGAGACGTCGTGCACCATCCGGTCGTAGTCGCCGCGGGCGCGGACCAGCTCCACGGCGGCGCGGGACAGGCTCGTCAGCTGCGGAGCGAGGGCGACGTGCCCGGCGACGTCGCGCACCCGCCAGCCCGCGCACAGCGACGGCGTCTCCCACTGGGTCTCGGAGAGGCCTTCGAGCAGATCGGCCAGGCTGCGGCGCTGCTCCTCGATGATCGTCCAGGCGGAGTCCGGGTCCATGGTGCTCTCCCGGCGGAGAATTGATAAGATTCTCTGACCATTTAAACAGACTGCGGCACCGACCACCAGGGGAACCATGGCCGAGACGACGACGGACGAGGACATCAGCACGGGCGTCCTGCTGTTCCTCCCCTTCCGGGAGATGGAACGCCGCGTGTTCGACTTCGTCGTGGCCGCCGGGTACGACGACATCACCCTCGCGCAGTCGCGCCTCTTCCAGCGGATCTCTCCCGGTGGCAGCCGACTGACCGACCTCGCCGAGCAGGCCCGCATCACCAAGCAGAGCGCGGGCTTCCTGGTCGACCAGCTGGAGAGGGCCGGGTACGTCGAGCGCGTGCGGGACCCCGACGACGCCCGCGCCCGCCTGGTCCGCGTCGCGCAGCGGGGCGCCAGGGTGGTCGCCCTCGCGGCCGGCGAGGTCGAACGGATCGAGGCGGAGTGGACGGCGCACGTGGGGGCGGAGGAGATGGCGCACCTGAGGCGCGTCCTCCTGCGCCTGCGGGAGATCACCGACCCCTACGCGTGACCCGGGTCATGCGCCGGTCTCGGTCCCCCGGACCCGGGTGTCGGTCGGGACGACGAGCGGCGTGCCGGTCTCGGGATCGGGGATCACGACGTTGGGCAGCCCGAACACCTCGTCGACCAGGCCCGAGGTGATGGTGTCCTTCGGGGCGCCGGAGGCGACGATCCGCCCGTCCCTCATCGCGACCACGTGCGAGGCGTAGCGTGCGGCGTGGTTGAGGTCGTGCAGGACCGCCACGACGGTGCGCCCCCGCCGATGGAGGTCGTGGAGCAGGTTGAGGACCTCGATCTGGTGCGCGATGTCGAGATAGGTGGTGGGTTCGTCGAGCAGGACCAGGGGCGTCTCCTGGGCCAGGACCATCGCGATCCACACACGCTGGCGCTGCCCGCCCGACAACTCCTCGACGCGCCGGGCCGCCAGGTCCGCGACCCCCGTGGCGGCGAGCGCGTCCAGGACGGCCCGCTCGTCGGCGCGCGACCACTGGCGGAGCACGCGCTGGTGGGCGTAGCGGCCGCGCGAGGCGAGTTCGGCGACGGTGATCCCCTCCGGGGCCGCCGCGGTCTGTGGCAGCAGGCCGAGTCGTCGCGCGGCCTCCTTGGGCGGGTAGGCGGCGATGTCCCGGCCGTCCAGCACGACGGTTCCCGACGCCGGCGGCAGGAGCCGGGCCAGGGACCGCAGGAGTGTGGACTTGCCACAGGCGTTCGGGCCGATGACCACGGTGAACGAGCCCGGTGGGACGACCAGGTCCAGGTCCTCGACCACGGTCCGGCGGCCGTAGCGCAGGGTGAGCGCCTCGGCCCGCAGCCGTGCGTCGGCGGTGTCGGGGCCGTGGGGGCCACTGGCGCTGGTGGGGCCGCTCGGGCCGTCGGGGCCCCGGGCCGCGGTCCGCGAGGGCTCGGGGGAGGGGCACGGCTGTGTCGTCATGGACGCTTCCTGGCTTCGTGGACGAGGAGCCAGACGAGGTAGCCGCCGCCGAGGACGACGGTCACCACTCCGACCGGCACGGTGAGCGGGACGGCGTGCTGCGCGACCAGATCCGACCCCAGCAGCAGGGCCGCCCCGACGGCACCCGACACGCCCAGCGGGATGCCGGGGGAACGGGCGAGCCGGCGGGCGATCTGCGGCGCGGCCAGGGAGATGAACGCGATCGGTCCGGCCACGGCCGTGACGACGCTCACGAGCGCGACGGCGACGGCGATCGCCGCCAGGCGGACGCGGTCGACCCGCACCCCGGTCGCCCGCGCGGAGTCGTCGCCGAGGTCCATCTGGCGCAGTGCCGGTGTGAGCCACGGGACACAGGCGAGCAGGAGGAGCACGCACGCGCCCGCGGGGACCGCCGTCGCTCCGGTGACGCCGTTGAGCGTCCCCGCGCCCCACGCCGACGCGAAGAGCGCGGTCTCCAGTTCCACGCGCAGCAGCATCCACGTATTGGCCGAGGCGAGCATGGCCGAGACGCCGATGCCCACCACGATGAACCGGAACCCCTGGAGCCCGTCGCGGTAGGCGAGCAGGTAGATCGCGACCGCCGCCGCCAGGCCGCCGACGAGGGAGCCCGTCATCAGCAGCGGCCAGCCCCCGCCGAGCACCAGGAGCGCGACGAGCATGCCGGTGAACGACCCGTTCGCCAGGCCGATGATGTCGGGGCTGGCCAGCGGGTTGCGTGTCAGCGTCTGGAAGACGCCCCCGGCGACGGCGAGCGCGGCGCCGAACAGGGCGGCGGCGACGGCGCGCGGGAGCCGCCACTCCAGGACGACCGTGCGCGCGAACCCGTCGGTCCGGCCGGTGAGCACCCCCATCACCTCGGGCAGGGTCATCGGGAAGTCTCCGAGGGCGAGCGCCGACAGACCGAGGACGACGGCCGCTCCCGTGGCGGCGAGCGCGACCGTGGCGGACCGGACGCCGAACACGACGTTCAGCCGGTCGGGTCCCGCGACGATCCGGCGCCGGCCGACGTCGAGCCCGGCCCTGTCGGAGTCCTGGCGCGCGGTCGCGCGGGAGGCCCCGTTCCGGCGTGTGGACGCGCTCACAGGCCGCTCGCCCCGGAGCGGCGCACGAGCGCGATGAGGACCGGCGCCCCGACGAACGCGGTCACGACGCCGACCGGCATCTCGCTCGGCAGGACCGCGATCCGGCCGAGGACGTCGGACTGCACGACCAGCGTCGGCGCGACGACCAGCGAACCGAGGACGATGGCCCGCTGGTCCGTTCCCAGCGTCCACCGGACGAGGTGGGGGACCATCAGGCCGACGAACACGATGGGGCCGGCGATGGCGGTGGCGCCCCCGGCGAGCAGGGTCACGGCGGCCAGGACCGCCAGCCGGACGCGGCCCACGTCGACCCCCTGGGCCCGGGCCACGTCGGTGCCCAGGGCGACGGAGTTGAGGCCGGGGGCGACCGCGACCGCGACGGCCAGCCCGACGACCAGGAGGGGGAGGACCGGGAGCACGATGTCGAAGCCGCGTTCGAGCAGGCTGCCCGCGCTCCAGCCGCGCATGCGGTCGAAGGCGTCCGGATGGGTGAGGGTCAGCCCCGTGGTGAGGCCGGACAGGACCGCGCCGATCGCGACACCGGTGACCGTCAGCCGGGCGGGCCCCGCGGCGTCCCCGCCCGCGGAACCGACGCCGTAGACGACGACGGTCAGGACGAGCGCGCCCGCGCAAGCGAGCCACACGTAGCCCAGCGGGCTGGTGACACCGAGGAAGGTGATGCCCACGGCCACGAAGAACGCCGCGCCCGCGTTGACGCCGAGGATGCCCGGGTCGGCGAGCGGGTTGCGCGTGAAGGCCTGGATGAGCGCCCCGGCGACCCCCAGCGCGGCGCCGACGGCGAGGCCGGCCACCGTGCGCGGGACGCGCTGCTCCCACACGACGAAACGGGACTCGTCGGTCCCGCCGCCCGCCAGGGTGTCCACGACGGTCGACACGGGCAGGAGGTTCGCGCCGACCAGCAGCGACAGCAGCACCGCGGCACCGAGGAGGGCCGCCGCGCCGGCCAGCCGCGCCGGTCGGGAGCGGGGGACGGGCCCGGCCTCGCTCCCGACCGGTGGATGTACGGGTGGCACGCCTACTCCGACGCGGAGAGGATGCGGTCGAGGTCGTCGAGCACCGTCATCCCGCCGAGCGGGCCGACACCGGCGATCCAGAACGCCTGGTCCACCGTGTGCAGCTCCGGGAACGAGTCCTCGTTGGAGGTGATCGCGTCGGGGACGGCGTCGGGGGCGTCCACGTCGGCGGCCGTCACGAACACGTGGTCGGCCCGGGCGTCGAGCACGCGTTCGGGGGAGATGTCCAGGGAGATGTCCTCCCACTCGTGCTCCGGCGTGGTGAAGCCGGCGCACTCCAGGGTGCTGCCGGCGAAGGACGTCGGGCCGTACAGGGTCAGGACCTCGTCACGGGGCCGGATGAGCTGCGCGGTCATGCCCTCGGTGCCGTGGGCGTCGGCGACCTCCGTGCAGCGCTCCTCGTAGTCCGCGAGCAGCTCGGCGGCGCCCTCCTCGTCACCGAGGGCCCGGGCGACCAGCTCCACGTTCTCCGTCCAGGGGTCGGCCTGCGAGGCCATGAACACCGTGGGCGCGATCGAGTCGAGCTGGTCGAACAGGGCGGAGTGCCGTGACTCGGTGCCGAGGATGAGGTCGGGCTCCAGTGCGGCGATCTTCTCGAGGTTGGGCTCCGGGACCGTCCCCACCGACTCGATGCCGGACGCCTCCTCGCCGAGGTACGCGGGCGCTCCGGCGGCCTCGTCGAAGACCGCGGCGCCGACCGGGACCGCCCCGAGGGCGACCGAGGTGTCCAGCTGCACCGGTTCGAGGACCACGACGCGCTGCGGGTCCTCGGGCACCTCCGCCTCGCCGCGGGCGTGCTCGACCACGTGCGTGCCGGCCGCGCCGGCGTCGGCCTCCTGGGTTCCGGCCGGGTCGGCACTGCCGCATCCGGCGATCGCCAGGACGGCGGCGACCGGCAGGGGCAGGACGGTGAGGATGCGTCCGCGGGGGAGACCGGTTCCGGGGAGGAGCATGGGGTGTTCCGTTCGGCAGGGGATCGCGATGAGCATCGCGGAGTGCGACTTAGTGCAGCCTAACTTAGCAAAGCCTCACCTTGCCTGAGCAGCGCCCCCGCCCGTCGGCACACCCCCCGGACACGACGAAGGCCCCGACCGGGGTCCGGTCGGGGCCTTGACGTCTGCCCTGGTGGGGGCGTCCGCGGAGGATAGGGGATTCGAACCCCTGAGGGCTTGCACCCAACACGCTTTCCAAGCGTGCGCCCTAGGCCACTAGGCGAATCCTCCGCGCACAACTCTACATGCCGCCGGGGGGTGGTCCGAACAGGTTTCTCCGGGCTCCCCGGAGGGGCGCGGCCGGGCTCAGGCGCGGCTGGACCGGACGCCGCGGATAGCGTTGTTGCGGAAGGCGTCCACGAACAGCGAGTGGTCCGCCCTGGTCTGGGAGGCGTAGGCGTGCGCGAAGTCCGTGCACCACCGCGTGAACTCGTCCTCGCGGCCGTCGAGCACCGCCAGGACGGCCTCCTCGGTCTCCCACCCCACCAGGGTGGAGTCCGCGTGCGAGTCGGACACGCAGTGCGCCTTGGCGGTCGCGCGGCCCAGGTAGTCCAGGACGGGGGCGATCTCGGAGGGCTCGGTGAGCCGGTTCCAGTCGAGGTCGTTGGTGTAGGGCGAGACCTCGGTCACCACGAAGCCGGCGCCGTCGATCTCCGTGTGCCCCAGCAGCGGGTCCGCGTGGGCCTGGAGCGCGCGCTGGGAGACCGCCGTGCGGTGCCCGTGGTGCTCGAAGGACGCCATGATGTGCTCGTCGGTCACCACCCGGGACGGCGCGGCCACGTTGCCCTGCTTGACCGACAGGACGACGTCGTTGTCCCACGCCTCGGACAGGCCCTCGATGAGCAGGCTGTAGGCCGGCAGGCCCGCGGAGCCGATACCGAAGCCGCCGCTGCCCACCACGTCCTTGACGGAGTAGTTGCGGGGGTCGAACCGCAGGTCCTCGGGGATGGTGTGCAGGTAGCCCTCGTAGGCGGCCAGGACCTTGTCCCGCTCCTCGTCGGACAGGCGGCGCACCCGCGGCCCCTCGCTGAAGCGGCGGTCGTAGCCGTGGCGCTCGGTCATGGACGTGAGCATCGCCGCGCGGCTGTGGAGTCGGGCGTTCTGGAGCACGTCGTGCACGGTGCCGTCGGTGTTGTCGAGCTTGAGCGAGAACTCGGAGTCGCCGCCCTCGGTCGCGAACTGCCGGACCTGGTCGGCGTAGGAGCGCACGCAGCGCGCCACGAGGGTGCCGATGTCGTCGTCGGACAGGGCCTTCTGCCAGCCGAGCAGCGCGATGCTGGCGACCAGGCGCAGCACGTCCCACGTGAAGTGGCCGAGGTAGGCCTCGTCGAAGTCGTTGACGTCGAAGACCAGCCGGCCCGTCGAGTCCATGTACGTGCCGAAGTTCTCCGCGTGCAGGTCGCCCTGGATCCATACGCGCGAGGTGCGCTCGTCGGACCACGGGTCGGGCATGTCGGCGACGTCGGCGTAGAACAGCGCGGCGCTGCCCCGGTAGAAGGCGAACGGGTTGGCCGCCATCTTGCGGAACTTCACGCGGAAGGCGGACGGGTCGCTCGCCATCAGGTCGGCGAAGGCGGACTCCAGTGTGTCCACGATGAACGCGCGGCGCTCGGGGGAGTGGTCTGTGGCTCCGTGGAAGTCGTACATGGCGCCCATCATCGCCGGGATCGTCCTGATCCGCGACGGATCGGGGCAGTACGGGAAACGGCGTGGGAAGCGGTGGGGGAAGCGGGACCGGAGGGGTTGCCCGAGCAGTCGGGGGTTCGGATAGACTCGGGGCAGACCCCTCGTGCGGCGTCATCCTATGAACCTCCCCAGGGCCGGAAGGCAGCAAGGATAAGTAGGCTCTGGCGGGTGCGCGGGGGGTCCTTCTCGTTTCTCCGACCCCTCCCGTTCGCAGGATCCGGCGCGAGCTGTCGCTGCTTGAGGGTTGAATGGACCTGTGGCAGGGACCAGGGGAGTGATCACGCCGTGAGCATCGCGCTGTACCGCAAGTACCGGCCCGCGACATTCGGTGAGGTGCGCGGTCAGGAACACGTGACCGACCCGCTGCGCCAGGCGCTGCGCAGCGGCCGGATCAACCACGCCTACCTCTTCAGCGGCCCGCGCGGCTGCGGGAAGACGACGAGCGCGCGCATCCTGGCCCGGTCGCTGAACTGTGCCGAGGGACCCACACCGGACCCCTGCGGCGTCTGCGACTCCTGTGTGGCGCTGGCGCCCGACGGCGGCGGCAGCATCGACGTCATCGAGATCGACGCCGCGTCCCACGGTGGTGTGGACGACGCCCGCGACCTGCGCGAACGCGCGTTCTTCTCGCCGGTCAGCTCGCGCTACAAGATCTACATCATCGACGAGGCGCACATGGTGACCCGCGAGGGTTTCAACGCGCTGCTCAAACTCGTCGAGGAGCCCCCGCCGCACCTGAAGTTCGTGTTCGCCACCACCGAGCCCGAGAAGGTCATCGGCACGATCCGCTCGCGGACCCACCACTACCCCTTCCGGCTCATCCCGCCGAGCACGCTCAAGGAGCTGTTCGAGGACCTCCTCAAGGAGGAGGGGATCGCCTACGACCCCGCCGCGCTGCCGCTCGTGGTGCGCGCCGGCGCCGGGTCGGCGCGCGACGGTCTGTCGGTTCTGGACCAGCTCATCGCCGGATCGGGCGAGGACGGCATCACCCGCGAGGGTGCGGTCTCGCTGCTCGGCTACACCGATTCCAGCCTGCTCGGCGAGATGGTCGACGCCCTCGGCGCCCGCGACGGCGCCGCCGTGTTCGGCCTCGTCGACCGCATGGTCGAGGGCGGCCACGACCCCCGCCGCTTCACCACCGACCTCCTGGAGCGCGTCCGCGACCTGGTCATCCTCGCGGCCGTGCCCGACGCCCTGGACAAGGGCCTGATCAACGTCGCCGCCGAGGCGGCGGACCAGATGAAGCAGCAGGCGGCCCGGATGGGGCCCGCCGAGCTGACGCGCGCGGCGGACATCCTCAACCAGGGACTGACCGAGATGCGCGGCGCCACCGCGCCCCGGCTCCTGCTGGAGCTGATGTGCTCCCGCATCCTGCTGCCGGGGACGGACGGCGACCAGGGCGTGGCGCTGCTGGCGCGCCTGGAGCAGATGGAGCGCCGGGTCGCCTCCGGTGCCATCGCCCCCGCGGCCCAGCCGACGGCCGTCGCACCGGCCACGGCCGCAGCGGCTGCACCGGCTCCCGCGCCCGCCGCACCGGCTCCCGCGCCCTCCACGGCTCCGGCCGTTCCCGCCGCACCGACCCCTGCCGCTCCCGCCGCCCAGCCCGATCCGGCGCCCGAGCGCCCGGCCCCGGCGCCCGCGCGGCCTCAGGCGGACCCGGCTCCGCAGGCACGGCCCGAGCCGACCGGTGAGCCCGACGGCTGGTCGGACGCGCCCCGTTCCCGCGCCGCCGAACCGCCGTCGCGCGCCGCCGCCCAGCCCCAGGCCGCCCCCTCGGGCGGCGCCCTGGACCTCGGCCGGATCCAGGCGGCGTGGAGCCAGGTCCTGGAAGCGGTCAAGGGCCGCCGCCGCTTCACGTGGATGGTGCTCTCCGGCAGCGACGTACGCCCGGTCGGCCTGGAGGGCAACGCGGTCCTGCTCGGCTTCTCGCGCCCCAACGAGGCCAAGGGCTTCACCAACAGCGGCAGCGACCAGGTCGTCGCCGCCGCCATCCAGCAGGTCCTCGGCGTGGAGGTCCGGGTGGCGCCCTCCGGTGGCGGAGGGAACGGCGGCGCCCCCGCGCGCCGGCCCGAGCCCGCGGCGCGGCCCGTCGAGCCCACCGGCTGGGACACACCCGCCGCGCCCGCGCCCCAGTCGGCCCCGGAACCGGCCCCCGCGGCCGAGCGCGCCGCCGACCCGGAGCCCGCGCCGAGCCCCGCTCCCGTGGACGGGCCGGCACCGGACCAGGCCCCGTCCCGCCCGACCGGTCCGCCCGCGGACCGTATCGTGACCGGACTGACGGAGCCGCCGCCCGACCCCTTCGAGGACGCCGCGGCCGCGCCGCCGCCGGAGTACTCCTCGCCCGAGCCCGCACCCTCCCGGCCCGCCGCCCCCGAGCGGAGGCCGGACCCCGCGCAGCGCCCCGAGCCTCCGTCGGCTCCGGGGGCTCCGGGCGCGTCCGGGGGTTCGACCGGACGTCCCGCGCCCGCGCCGGGCGGCCCCTCGCTCATCGAGACGGAGCTGGGCGGGCGCGTCATCGAGGAGATCACGCACGAGGCCCCCGAGCTCTGACGGCGTCCGGGTGGCCGTTCGGTCAGGGGCGCAGGGCGCGCAGTGCCAGGTCGACGAGCACGTCGACGTAGTCGTGGGTGAGCGGCGCGGTGCGCAGCAGCCACCGGTGGTGCAGCGGTCCCGTGAGCAGTTCCACCGCGACGTCGAGGTCGGCGTCCGGGGAGATCTCCCCGGCCTCGCGCGCGCTCCGCAGCCGCTCCTTGTAGGCCCTCATGTGAGGGCGCAGCAGGTCCTCCGTGACCGCCCGGGCGAAGTCCTCGTCGTGCTGGACCTCGGCGGTGAACGCGCGGCTGATCCGGTCCGTCTCGGGGGTGTTGTACTCGTCCACGGTGGCGCGCAGCACGGTGCGCAGGTCGGCGGCCAGGTCGCCGGTGTCGGGCAGGGGTTCGGAGTCGCCGCCCGCCTCCCGCTGGAACACGTCGAGCACCACGGCGGCCTTGGACGGCCACCAGCGGTAGATGGTCTGCTTGCCGACGCCGGCCCGCGCGGCGATGCCCTCCATCGTCATCCGCGCGAACCCGACCTCGCCCATCAGGGCGGCCGCGGCGTCGAGGATCGCCGTGCGCGCGCGCTCGCTCCGGCGCCGGGGGTCGGGGCCTCGGCGGGTCGGCGTCCTGTCGGGTGCGGTGCTCTCTGCCATGCGTCCCACGGTAGCGGCCGAAAAATGACGAGACGTATCGTCTTGGCGCGGATAGACTCATGTCGGCACACACCAACACGAGACGAATCGTCTTGTCGGCGAGAGGAGATCCGCGTGGCCAGGAACAGCGACAACCTTCTGGGCATGGGCGGGCAGCGCAACACGGTCTCCCGGTCCGCCCTGCGCGGGACCAGCGGCGGGACCAAGGGCGGCCCCAGCGCCGACGCCCGCGAGCGCAAGCAGGAACTCCTGCGCAAGCTCCGCGAGAAGAACAGCTCCGCCGAACCCGGGGAGGACGGGGGTCAGGAATGACCCCTCCGCGTCGGCCCCCGCCTCCACGGGCGGGGGCCGACGGCGTTCACACCGGCCAGGACCTGCGCCCGGGCTCGTCCAGCCACACCCGGTGCGAGCCGTCGGGCTCGACCGACAGTCCGAAGCGGGTCGGTTCCGGCTCGCCCAGCCGTGACCACTCGTCCAGGGCCGCCTCGAACTCGTCCCAGATGCTCCTCGGGCCGCCCTGCTCGATCATCCACGAGGTGCCGTAGGGGTAGACGCGCACCCACGACGTGCCGGCGTGGTCGCACACCCACATGCCCGACCCCGTGCCGATCCAGCGCCGGCGGACCCGCCAGTCGCCCACCATCACCGACAGCGCGAACGCCGACGGGAACGACATCAGCGGCGCCACCGGGTCGGCCTGGGTGAGCCGGTACTCGTCGGGCTGCTGTCCCGAGTCCCGGACCGGCGGATACGGCGGCCCGGGTACCCGCAGCGGCACGAAGCCCACACCCGTGTGGAAGCGCCCCACCGCGGTCCCGTTCGGCGGCACCTCCACCCTGGTCAGGACGCCCGCCCCCTCCAACAGCCCCCACGGGCACACCACCAGGCCGTTCGGCCGCACCTGTTCGAGCCAGGCGGGCGGGACCCGGCGCACACCGCAGGTGGACAGGATCCGGTCGTAGGGGGCGCGCGGGGCGTAGCCCTCATAGCCGTCGGCCGCGTGGACGGCGGGCGTGTGCCGCCAGTTCCGCAGCGCGCGGCGCGCGGCCTCCGCCAGCCGCGGGTCGATCTCCACGGACGTGACCGCGTCGTCCCCCAGCAGGTGGGCGAGCAGGGCGGTGTTCCAACCGGTCCCGGCGCCGACCTCCAGGACCTCCTGGCCGGGGGCGAGGTCGGCCAGGCCCAGGAGGCGGGCCAGCACGGTGGGCGCGGAACTGCACGACGTGGCCGCGTCGGGGTCGTGTTCGGGTGCGCGCGGTGCGGGCATCCCCTGGCGCGGGGTCGGGGCCGCGGCGGCATCCGGACGCCGGTCCGACCCGGGGCCCTCGACCCGGGTGGCGACCGCGTTGTCGGTGTACACGGCCGCCAGCCAGCGCTCGGGGTTGCCGGTCGCGTTCAGGGCGGCGCCCTGGGCGGTCAGGGCACCGGACTCGGGGATGAACGCGTGCCGGGGGACCGAGCGGAAGGCGTCGATGAGCGCGGCGTCGGTCAGCGTGCCGTCCGTGATCATCGCCTCGATCAGTGCCGAGTGGCGTTCTCTGGCGGTCAACACGTGGTCCCCCGTGACTGTCGGTGACTTCAGTGGGGCCCGCGGGCCCTCACCGGGACGGTTGTGCCCAGTGGGACACCTTTTCAACCGACAGTGATATTAGCCCTACTCTTTGTTCTTTTCGCTGGTGGAAGCACCTGCCGGGAGGGTCGGTGTCCCGTTACTCCGAGGGTAGTCGACGTACCCCCGCGGGCCCGAGGTGTAGTGGAACTCCCTTTCCCTGATCGATGCCCAGGGGATGCCCGCGGCGAGGCGTTCCACGGCGTCCGGGGTGGAGATGAAGGGCCGGCCGACCGAGACGAGGTCGGCGCGCCCCTCGCCCACCAGGCGCGTCGCGCTCTCGGGCGTGGTCTCCTCGTGCTCCCCGGTGTTGCCGACGAGGGTGCCGCTCCAGCGCGGGCGCAGGTCGGCCAGGGCCGGGTAGACGGGGTCGTCGGTGAGGTGGAGGTAGGCCAGGCCGAGCGGGTCGATCGCGGCGAGGAGCGCCCGGTGGACGGTGGCCGGGTCGCGCTCGACCATCTCGCCCTCCGGGTTGCCGGGGGAGAGCCGCAGGCCCACGCGCTCCGCCCCGACGGCGTCGGCCACGGCCTCCACGACCTCCACCGCGAACCGGATCCGACCGGTGGTCCCGCCGCCGTACTCGTCGGTGCGCAGGTTGGTGTTGTCGGCGAGGAACTGGTGCGGCAGGTAGCTGTTGGCGCCGTGGATCTCCACGCCATCGAACCCGGCGCGGACCGCCGCGGAGGCGGCCTCGGCGTGCTCGGCCACGGCGGCGTGCACCTCGGCGCGGGTCATCGCGCGCGGGGCGACCGGTGCGACCTTCCCGTCGAGGGTGTGCACCAGGTGGGTCCGGGACACCGCGGACGGTGCCAGGGGGACGCCGCCGTCGTGCCGGTTGGCGGGGTGGGCGTTGCGCCCGGCGTGCATGACCTGGGCGAAGATGCGGCCCCCCGCCGCGTGGACGGCGTCGGTGACCTCGCGCCAGGCGTCGACCTGCTCATCCGTGTACAGGCCGGGCTGGGTGAGGTACTGCTGTCCGGTCGGGCTGGGGGAGATCCCCTCGGAGACGATGAGCCCGGCGCCGGCGCGCTGGGCGTAGTAGGTCGCCATGAGGGGAGTGGGGACGGCGTTCCGGTCGGCGCGCATGCGCGTCATCGGTGCCATCACGACCCGGTTGGGGAGGGCCAGCGCGGGCAGCGCGTACGGATCTAGGAGGGGGTGGCCGGACTCGGTGGTGTGCGGGGCGGCGCTCAGGGCGCTTGTCGTCGTCATGCGCCCAGGCTAAAATCTCACATGAATGTCAGTTTCAAGGGTTAGTGGCGCACATCACGTTCAGGGGTGGTCATGCGGATCGGCGAACTTTCCCGGCGCACGGGCGTCAGCCCGCGTTCGCTGCGCTACTACGAGGAGCAGGGCCTGCTGGCCTCTACCCGCACGGCGGGCGGACACCGCGAGTACGGCCCCCTCGCGGTGGAACGCGTCGACCGCATCCAGTGCCTGTTCGCCGCCGGGCTCTGCAGCGCCACCATCCATGAACTCCTGCCCTGCATCTACGCGCAGGAGCGCGGTGACCCCGCGCCGGACCTCCTCGACAACCTGCGCGAGGAGCGCACGCGCATCGCCGCCTCCGTCGAACGCCTGGAGCGGAGCCTGGCCGCGCTGGACGCGGTGATCGACAACGCCCACCCGTCGCCCGCCATCGCCCATGCGGGCGCGGAGCGTGGCTGATGGGCTACCACCCTCAACGGACGGCCTCCGGCCGCGGCCCTTCCCACCCGTCGCCCGCCATCGCCCATGCGGGCGCGGAGCGCGGCTGATGGGCTACCACCCTCAACCGACGGCCTCCGGCCGCGGCCCTTCCCACCCGTCGCCCGCCATCGCCCATGCGGGCGCGGAGCGCGGCTGATGGGCTACCACCCTCAACGGACGGCCTCCGGCCGCGGCCCTTCCCACCCGTCGCCCGCCATCGCCCATGCGGGCGCGGAGCGCGGGTGATGGGCTACCACCCTCAACCGACGGCCTCCGGACACCACCCCCGTCCGTCGCCCGCCGACCGGGACCGCCGGTGAGCGGTTACGCTCACAGGCAGAGCGACACGACAAGCGAGAGCCAGCACCAAGAGTGCGGCGAGGAGACGGCCGTGAACCCTGGCGGAATGGACATGCAGGCCCTGCTCCAGCAGGCCCAGCAGATGCAGCAGCAGCTCGCGGAGGCCCAGGAGGCCCTGGACGAGGCGGAGGTCGAGGGCACCTCGGGAGGCGGCCTGGTCAAGGTCAAGCTGAGCGGGCGCGGACAGGTCGAGGACATCACCGTCGACCCCAAGGCGGTCGACCCCAGCGACGCCGAGGAGACGGCGCAGACCGTCGCGGACCTGGTCCTGGCGGCCATCCGTGACGCCGAGGCCCAGGTCGAGCGGCTCCAGCAG
The DNA here is from genome assembly GCF_013410755.1 of Nocardiopsis aegyptia. Lineage (GTDB taxonomy): Bacteria > Actinomycetota > Actinomycetes > Streptosporangiales > Streptosporangiaceae > Nocardiopsis > Nocardiopsis aegyptia. The sequence continues at coordinate 3,364,944 of NZ_JACCFS010000001.1, read as the reverse complement.
GAGAAGATGGGCCCGCTCGCCGAAGGCCTGGGCGGTGGCGGTATGCCCGGAATGCCCGGTGGCGGCGGCATGCCGGGACTCCCCGGCTTCTAGCCCCTCCGGAGCACGTGCCCCGTGCGGCGTCCCGGCCCAGCCACCACCGGCCGGGTCGCCGGCGGGCGGGTCGGTGGGCGGCGGACTCGGCGTGCGCAAGAGGTCGCCGCTCCCGATACGGTGGGAGCAGGGACGACGGACCTCCCGACCAAAGGGTCCGGACCGACGGGTAGGCGATGTACGAAGGCGCGGTGCAGAATCTGATCGACGAGCTGGGGCGTTTGCCCGGCGTCGGTCCGAAAAGCGCGCAACGCATCGCCTTCCACCTGCTGTCCGCGGAGCACGCGGACGTCAAGCGCCTCGTGAACGCGCTCGTCGAGGTCAAGGAGAAGGTCCGCTTCTGCTCCGTGTGCGGCAACGTCGCCGAGGACGAGCAGTGCCGGATCTGCCGTGACGCGCGCCGCGATACCGCGGTCATCTGCGTGGTCGAGGAGTCCAAGGACGTCGTCGCCATCGAGCGGACCCGCGAGTTCCGGGGGCGCTACCACGTCCTCGGCGGCGCCATCAGCCCCATCGAGGGCGTCGGACCCGACGACCTGCGGGTCAAGGAGCTCATGACGCGCCTGGCCGACGGCCAGGTGACGGAGCTCATCCTGGCGACCGACCCCAACCTGGAAGGGGAGGCCACCGCGACCTACCTGGCGCGGCTGGTCAAACCGATGGGCCTGAAAGTGACCCGGCTGGCGAGCGGACTCCCCGTGGGCGGGGACCTCGAGTACGCCGACGAGGTCACTCTGGGTCGCGCCTTCGAAGGCCGTCGCAGCCTCGAGTTCTAGCTCACACTTCGCCGTAATCCGGGCGAAACGTGAGTAACCTCCGTTCGATCGGGTAGGCCCGAGCGCTGGTGTGTCACGTCCCCGTGCGCTGCGTCCCAGGTCGGACCGGGTGCAGAAGCCGGGCGCTGACTACACTCCCTAGTAATTGTCTTGATCCCAACTCCTCAGGAGCATCGATCGTGGCCCTAATCGTGCAGAAGTACGGTGGGTCTTCCGTGGCAGACGCGGAAGCCATCAAGCGAGTAGCCCAGAGGATCGTCGCTCAGAAAAAGGCGGGATATGACGTCGTCGTCGTGGTCTCTGCCATGGGCGATACCACTGACGAACTGTTGGACCTGGCCGAACAGGTCTCCCCGATGCCGCCCGCCCGTGAGCTCGACATGCTCGTCACCGCCGGTGAGCGCATGTCCATGGCGCTGGTCGCGATGGCCATCGAGAACCTCGGTTACGAGGCACGCTCCTTCACCGGCTCCCAGGCCGGTGTGATCACCACGTCGCTGCACGGCAACGCGAAGATCATCGACGTGACGCCGGGTCGCATCCAGGAGGCCGTGGACGAGGGTGCGATCTGCATCGTCGCCGGTTTCCAGGGTGTCTCGCAGGACACCAAGGACATCACCTCGCTGGGCCGCGGCGGCTCGGACACCACGGCCGTGGCGCTCGCCGCCGCCCTGAAGGCCGACGCCTGCGAGATCTACAGCGACGTCGACGGTGTCTTCACCGCCGACCCGCGCATCGTGCCGAGCGCGCGCCGGATCCCCAAGGTCTCCTACGAGGAGATGCTGGAGATGGCCGCCTGCGGGACCAAGATCCTGCACCTGCGCTGTGTCGAGTACGCGCGGCGCTACAACATCCCGCTGCACGTCCGCTCGTCGTTCAGCCAGAAGCCCGGTACCTGGGTCGTTTCGGAAGTCGAGGAAAGCGAAGGCATGGAACAGCCGATCATCTCCGGAGTCTCCCACGACCGGAGCGAAGCCAAGATCACCGTCGTCGGTGTGCCCGACAAGGTCGGTGAGGCCGCGACGATCTTCAAGGCCCTCGCGGACGCCGAGATCAACATCGACATGATCGTCCAGAACGTGTCGGCGGTCTCCACCTCGCGCACCGACATCTCCTTCACCGTGCCGAAGGAGTCCGGCAAGACCGCGATCTCCTCGCTCAAGCGGGTGCAGGAGAAGGTCGGCTTCGAGTCCCTGCGCTACGACGACAAGATCGGCAAGGTCTCGCTGATCGGCGCCGGCATGCGCTCCTACCCGGGCGTCACCGCCCGCTTCTTCGACTCGGTCGCCGGTTCCGGCACCAACATCGAGATGATCTCCACCTCGGAGATCCGCATCTCGGTGATCGTCGAGGAGGACCAGATCGACGCGGCCGTGCAGGCCGCCCACAGCGAGTTCCAGCTCGACTCCGACCAGGTCGAGGCTGTCGTCTACGGAGGTACCGGCCGATGAGCAAGCGACTTCCCACCCTGGCCGTCGTCGGCGCGACCGGCGCCGTCGGCACCGTGATGCTGGGCATCCTCAGCGAGCGCGAGAACGTCTGGGGCGAGATCCGCCTGGTCGCCTCCGCGCGCAGCGCGGGCAAGGTCCTGCGGGTCCGCGGCGAGGACGTCGTGGTCCAGGCCCTGACCCCCGAGGTCTTCGACGGCGTCGACGTGGCCATGTTCGACGTACCGGACGAGATCTCCAAGGAGTGGGCGCCGATCGCCGCCGCGCGCGGCGCGGTCGCCGTCGACAACTCCGGCGCGTTCCGTATGGACGCCGACGTGCCGCTCGTGGTGCCCGAGGTCAACGCGGACCAGGTCCGCAACCGTCCGCGCGGCATCATCAGCAACCCCAACTGCACCACGCTGTCGATGATCGTGGCGATCGGTGCCCTGCACCGGACCTACGGCGTCAAGGAACTCGTGGTCTCCTCCTACCAGGCCGCCTCCGGCGCGGGCCAGGAGGGCATCGACGTCCTGCGCGACCAGATGGCCGCGGTCGGCGCCGACCGGAGCCTGGCCGAGAAGGCGGGCGACGTGCGCGAGGCGGTCGGCGAGCTCGGCCCGTTCCCGGCGCCGCTGGCCTACAACGTCGTGCCGTGGGCGGGTTCGCTCAAGGACGACGGCTGGTCCTCGGAGGAGCTGAAGGTCCGCAACGAGTCCCGCAAGATCCTGGGCCTGCCGGACCTGCGCGTCAACGCCACGTGCGTGCGCGTGCCGGTGATCACCACGCACTCGCTGGTCGTGCACGCGACCTTCGACAGCGAGGTCGCCGCCGACGACGCCCGCAAGCTGCTGGGCGAGTCGGACGGCGTCCAGGTCCTGGACGACCCGGCCAAGGCGGAGTTCCCGACCCCGGCCGACGTGGTCGGCACCGACCCCACCTGGGTCGGCCGTATCCGGCAGTCGCTGGACGACCCGGCGTCGCTCGACCTCTTCCTGTGCGGGGACAACCTGCGCAAGGGCGCCGCGCTCAACACCGCGCAGATCGCCGAGGTCGTCGCCAAGGAGTTCACGAAGGACTAGGGCCTGTTTGGAAAGTCAGAGCCATTCGTTGATGGCAGCGATCTGGATGGTGGCCTCGTAGCGAAGGGCGAGCTTGTCATAGCGCGTGGCCACCGCCCGGTTGCGTTTGAGCCGGTTGATCGCGCACTCGACCGCGTGCCGGGCCCGATAATCGACCTTGTCGAAGCCGGGCGGGCGCCCGCCCCGACCCCCTTTGCGCTTGCGGTTGCGCACCCGGTCGGCAGGCTCGGGAATAGTCGCCTTGATCTTGCGTCTGCGCAGGTAGGCACGGATCTTCTTCGAGCTGTAGGCCTTATCCGCGCGCACCCGCACCGGCCGGGTGCGCGCGGGCCCGCTCCGCCCGTGCCCGGCCACCCGGATACGTTCCATGACCGTCTCGAACTGGGGGGCGTCCCCGCGCTGGCCGGCTGTGACCACCACCGACAGGGGCTTTTGGCGCTGCTCGCAGGCCAGGTGGATCTTCGTGGTCCACCCGCCCCGCGAGCGTCCCAGCCCATGGTCGTCGGGCTCGTCCGTTCCGTGATCTTCCCGGTCCCCTTTTTCGCGGCTCCGGCGGCGTGCTGGTGGGCGCGCACGATGGTGGAGTCGACGTTGACCTGCCAGGTGATCAGGCCCGCCGCGTCGGCCAGGGCGCGCAGGGCGTCCAAAATTTGGGCCCAGGTGCCGTTGCGGGTCCAGCGGCGGAAGAGGTCGTAGACGCTCTGCCAGGGGCCGTAGCGTTCGGGTACGTCGCGCCAGGGAGCACCGGTCCGCACACGCCAGCGGATGCCGTTGATCAGGGTGCGCTTGGAGTGCGAGGGCGGACGGCCGGTGGCCGGCACGGGCAGGAGCGGTTCGAGCACAGACCATTGGGCGTCGGTGAGGTCACCGCGCCCGGGGCCGGGTAGGGTCACAGCGAAGCCTTCGGTGGGCTTGGTCTTCTTGGTCGTTGACTCATCTACCGAAGGCTTCGCCTATGTGCGGGGCGACACGCCTGGCGTGACCGGATCGGTGCTTTTGCCCCTGATCACACCAGTTACCAAACAGGCCCTAGCTCCAGACCCCACCACAGCCGGAACGCACGCGGGAACCGAGAGGGTTCCGGCGTGCGTTCCGGCTGTGTGCGCCGGGCCCGGGCCGCGGTCCGGACCCCGCGGTCAGGGGTCGCCGCGGTGCTCGGCGGGGTGCTGGGAGCGGGCGAGGCTGAGCTTGTAGAGGAGCCGGCACTGCTCGGCCGCCCCGATGAGGTCGGAGGTCTCCACTGGCCGGCTGCCGCAGTAGTGCGTGCGCTCCACCACCAGGACGGACCGGCCGGGGGCGGCGCCGAGCAGGGCGGCCTCCGAGTCGCGCAGCGCGCGCACGCCCACCTCCTCGATCACCCGGTCGACGTGGTGGCCGGCGGCGCCGAGGCGGTCCAGGAGACCGAGGTCGGGGGACGCGTCGAAGGGGGTGCGCAGGGTGCCCACGGTGAGGGCGGCGGGCTCCCACGACAGGTGCAGGGTGATGGGCAGGTGCGTGGACAGCCCGCGGGAGGTCGTGCGGTAGACGGGGTCGCCCTCGCGGATCCGGAGCCGCGCGCTGAGCGGGGCGGGACTGCGCTCCTGCTCGGTGCCGATCACCTCGCGGCTGAGCTCGCCCAGGCCGGAACCGGAGGAGGAGTCGGTCCGGCAGAGCCGGAACTGCTCGGGCTCGGACCGCACGAAGTACCCGGAGCCGGGACGGGCCTCGACCAGGCCCTCGGTGACCAGCAGCCGCAGCGCGGTCCGGGAGATCTGCTCGCTGACGTGGTAGCGCCGGGCGAGCCTGGTGCGGGAGGGCAACCGCGTTCCGGGGGGCATCTCACCGCGCAGGATCGGTCCGCGTAGCTGCTCGGCCAACCAGAGGTAGCGGGGTTGCCGGCTCACTGTCACCGGGCCCCGGGCGAGGGGTCCTCCGCCGGCGGGCGGGCTCTGCGGTGCGGAACGGCCGGGCGGTCGAGTCGGTGGTCACGGGTGGCCGCGCCACCACCGTTTCCGGTGCCGGCTCCGGGACGGAGCGAGGGAGTGAACCTGCCAGATCGCCGACGATCGCCCATGGTCACCAGTAAAGCAGCGGAAAAGCCTGGTGGGGGGCGCTACGCGAAAGTCGTCGCCGGAATCCGCGTCACGGCCAGTGATTCGGAACCGGGTTCCGCGGTCGGAGAAACGCCCGAAAGTGTCGAAATGTGGGGAGAGGCCTACCCTTCACATTACTCTGTGCTCCAATACGGTCACTGTGAGTTTGGGGGAGTCATGGACATCGCGCTCGCGCAGGGGGTCGCGCACGAACTCGCGAACAACGTCGACGACAGCGTCGTGTGGATGAGCGGGATCATGGGGGTGATCTTCCTCGTCATCGCCCTCGCGATGCTGGCCCTCGTCATCTGGGCGATCGTCTCCACCCTCCTCGACTCCGACCTCACCGCGGGCGGCAAGCTCCTCTGGATCGTCTTCGAGCTGTGGACGCCGCTGCTCGGCGCGATCGCCTGGCTGGTCGTCGGCCGCCGGGGACACCTCAACCGGCTGCTCGGGATCGACAAGGGCCGGGCCCGGCACTCCGTTCCGACCAGCGTGGGACAGCACAGCGACGTGGCGTCCCGGTCGGCCCCCGACCGCGCGCAGGCGGAGGAGTACCCGCAGGGCTCCGGTTTCCGGAGCGACCGCCAGGACCAGACCGGGCTGGGCAACGCCTGAGCCGCGGCGCGACCTCCGTCCACAGCCTGTGGACGGAGGTCGCGCGCGATCGGAGACCGCCGCACGCGCGACGCCCCGGCCGGGAAGCCTCCCGGCCGGGGCGTCGCGCGTGCGCTACTACAGGATGATCCGCATGGGCTCCTCGAGGATCTCGGCCAGATCCTTCAGGAAGGCGGCGCCGACGGCGCCGTCCACCGCGCGGTGGTCGACCGAGAGCTCCAGGGAGATGCGGTTGCGCACGGCGACCTCGCCGTCCACGACCACGGCCTCCTGGCGCATCGCGCCGACCGCGAGGATCGCCGCCTCCGGCGGGTTGATGACCGCGGAGAAGCTGTCCACGCCGAACATGCCCAGGTTGGACACGCTGAACGTGCCGCCGCTCATCTCCTGCGGCTTCAGCTTGCCGTCACGGGCCTTGCCCGCCAGCTCGCGGGTGCGCGTGGAGATCTCCGACAGCGTCGCCTTGTCGGTGTCGTGCAGCACCGGCACGACCAGGCCGGCGTCGACGGCCACGGCCACACCGACGTTCACCCGGTGGTGCTGGAGCAGCTTGTCGTCCACCCACGAGGTGTTGACGGCCGGGTGCAGCTTCAGCGTGGTCGCGCAGGCCTTGACGATCAGGTCGTTGAAGCTGATCTTGGCGCCCGTGCTCGCCAGCTGCTCGTTGATCTGGGCGCGGAAGGCCTTGAGGGCCTCGGCGTCGATCGTGCGGCGCAGGTAGAAGTGCGGCACCTGCTGCTTGCTCTCGGTCAGGCGGCGCGCGATCACCTTGCGCACGTTGCTGACCTTGAGCTCCTCGGAGGCGCGCCCGTCGTCGAAGGCCGGAGCCTGCGCGGCGGGAGCCGCCGCGGCCGGCGCCGCGGGAGCGGCGGCCGCCGGAGCCTCGGCGGCGGCACCGTTCTTGGCCGCGGCCTCGATGTCGGCGCGCACGACCCGGCCCTTGGGGCCCGAGCCCTGGATCCGGGTGATGTCGAGGCCGTACTCCTTGGCCAGGCGGCGGGCCAGCGGAGAGGTGCGCGGACGCGGCCCCTCGCCGTCGCCGGACGCACCGGACTCCTCGGCCGCCGGAGCGGGCGCGGCGGGCTCGGCCGCCTCGGTGGGAGCGGGCTGCTCGGCCGGGGCCTCCTCCTTGGCGGCGGGCTCGGTGGGGGCGGCCGGAGCCGAGTCCGCCACCTCCGCGTCGGGGGAGTCGGCGATCACACCGATGACCGCGCCGATCGGCACCGTGTCACCCTCGTTGACCGACTGCTTGACCAGGAAGCCGTCCTCGTAGGCCTCGTACTCCATGACGGCCTTGTCGGTCTCGATCTCGACCAGGACGTCACCGGCGGCGACCTTGTCGCCCACCTTCTTGACCCACGTGCTGATGACGCCTTCCTCCATGGTGTCGGAGAGGCGCGGCATCTGGATTTCGCTCATGCTTGAAACTCCCTCTACCCGACCCGTTTGCCGACGGCGCTCAGGGTCTCCTTGATGGCGGTGCTGATCGACTCGACCGACGGCAGGGCCGCCGTCTCCAGCGGCTTGGCGTAGGGCATCGGCACCTCGGCCATGGCCACGCGGCGGACCGGGGCGTCCAGGTAGTCGAAGGCCCCCTCCTGGATCGAGGCGGCGATCTCCGCGCCGATCCCGTAGGTCAGCCAGTCGTCCTCGCAGATCACCGCGGCACCGGTCTTCTTCACCGAGTCCACGAACGTCTGGCGGTCGAGGGGCCGGAGGCTGCGCAGGTCGACGACCTCGACGCTGATGTCCTCCTCGGCGAGCTTCTCGGCGACCTGGGTGGCGACCATGGCCATCCGGGAGTAGCCGATGAGCGTGATGTCACTGCCCTCACGGGTGACACCGGCGCGGCCGATCGTGGCCACGTTGTCGTTCGAGGGCTCGGCGTAGCCCTCGGGGACCTCTCCCTTGGAGTTGTACAGGCCCAGGTTCTCCAGGAACAGGACCGGGTCGTCGTCGCGGATGGCCGCGCGCAGCATCGACGAGGCCTCGGCGGGGGTGCTGGGCGCCATCACCTTGAGGCCGGGGATGAAGGAGTAGAACAGCTCGATGTTCTGCGAGTGCGTGGCACCGAGCTGCTGGCCGCCGCCACCGGGGGTGCGGATGACCATGGGGACGCTGGTCTGGCCGCCGAACATCCCGTAGATCTTGGCGGCGTGGTTGATGATCTGGTCGATGGCGATCAGCGAGAAGTTGATCGTCATCAGCTCGACGACCGGGCGCAGGCCCAGCATGGCCGCACCGATCGCGGCGCCGACGAACCCCTCCTCGGCGATGGGGGTGTCCTTGACCCGCCGGGGGCCGAACTCCTTGAGGAGGCCCTCGGTGATCTTGTAGGAGCCCTCGAAGACGCCGATCTCCTCGCCCATGACGAGGACGTTCTCGTCGCGGACCATCTCGGCGCGCAGCGTGTCCCGCAGAGCCTGGCGGTATGTGATCACAGACATGTGCTCGTTCCTTCTCTACTCTGCGAACACCGGGTCGGCGGGCATGCGCCGCGACTCGTTGGGCACCGGGCTGGCGTACGTGTAGTCGAAGAGGGTGGACACGTCCGGGTGCGGGCTGTTCTCCGCGAAGTCGGCGGCCTCGGCGACCTCGGCCTTGACCGACGCGTTGATCTCGTCGCGCTGCTCGTCGGTGAGCAGGCCCGCCTTGGCGAGCTTCTCGCCGAAGATCCGGATCGGGTCGTTCTCCTCGGACCGGGCCTCGTCCCGCTGCTCCTCGGTGCGGTACTTGGCCGGGTCGACGACGGAGTGGCCCTTCTGCCGGTAGCTCCAGGCCTCCAGCAGGAACGGCGTCTGCTCGGTGCGGGCGCGCTCGATGAGGCGGCTCGCGGTGTCGCGGACGGCCAGCACGTCGCGGCCGTCCACGCGCTCGCCCTCGATGCGGAAGGCGGCGCCGCGCTTGTACAGATCGGGCTCGGCCGAGGACATCTCGACGGTGGTGCCCATGCCGGTGAAGTTGTTGATCACCACGAACACGATGGGCAGGTTCCACAGCTTGGCGATGTTCAGCGACTCGTGCCAGGCGCCGATGTTGGTGGTGCCGTCGCCCATCTGGCACATGACGACCTCGTCGCCGCCCCGGTAGGAGATGGCCAGCGCCGCACCGGTGGCCAGCGGGAGCTGCCCGCCGACGATGCCGTACCCGCCGAGCATCCGGGTCTCGGTGTCGTACATGTGCATGGAGCCGCCCCAGCCCTTGGACACGCCGTCGGAGCGCCCGTAGAGCTCGGCCATGACCCGCTTGGGGTCCATGCCCTTGCCGATCGCGTACCCGTGGTCACGGTAGTTCGTGAACAGGTAGTCGCGCTCCTGGAGGGCGGTCATCAGTCCGACGACCGTCGCCTCCTCACCGAGGTTGAGGTGACAGTAGCCACCGATCCGGGCCTGCGTGTAGGCCTGGCCGGTGCGCTGCTCGAACTGCCGGACGAACACCATCTGGCGGTAGTAGTCGAGCAGCACCTCCGGCTTCTCGTCGCCGAGGCCGGGGGAGGTGTCCTTGCGGCCGCGCCGCCGGGACGCTGAGGCCCGGGCGGTGCCGCCCTTCGGCTTGGCCGTGTCAGCCATGGTGTGCCTTTCTTCGTGCGAGAGGCCTCCCGTCCCCGTCCTGTGGGGCGGGTACGCGGGGCCCGTCGTGGCCGCGCTGTCGGGCGCGGCCGTGACGTGCGACGCCACCGGGCTCAAACGGTGGCGACGCTCTTGTGGCTGTTGCGGGGCGCGTCCCGGGGACCGTGGCTCGTCCTCCCCGGACGCGAAGCGCTGATGGGGTCTGGTGTGCAGTTGTCGCCCGGACCCCTGACCGCATTGCTTCCCGGTCTGTCCTGCCCTATGCATGTGCCTGTCGGCGTGGCAGTGTCGGGCGCGAGGGTTCGTCCACCGGCCGGATGAACGACTCCGCCGCCCGAGGGGCACGCGCGTGTCCGTGTGACGTGCGTCGCGCATACTCTACGGTCTGATCGATGATCGATCAATACGACTTTACGGTAGATCACCGAAGTTCGGTGCGACGGGGCCGGTCAGGCGCATACGGCGCGGAGCGGACGGTCCACTGGGCTCAGCCCGTGCCGCCGTGCGACTGCAGCGCCGCCTCCACGTAGTTGAGGACGTGGTCGCTGAGCATCTGGCCCACCCGGGGATCGCCCTCGCGGAAGGCCCGGGTGATCTGGTCGTGGTCGGCGGCCTTGGCGTGGAGCTGCATGTTGAGCCAGCGCACGGACAGCGCGGTCCACACCTCCACGCCCAGCGACTCCCAGGTGTGCAGCAGCACGCTGTTGTCGGCGGCGCGCACCACCTCGCGGTGGAACTCCACGCTGTGCCGGATCTGCTCGGAGACGTCGCCCCGCGCGGTCGCCCGCTTGAGCGCCTCGACCTCGTGTTCGAGCCGGCTCGCGTCCTCGGCCAGGCGGGGCGCGGCCAGTTGGGCGGCGACGAGCTCCAGGCCGGCGCGGACGGGGTAGATCTCCGCCATGTCCTGCACCCCGAACGCCCGCACGCGGGCGCCCTTGTTGGGCACGGTCTCGATCAGGCGCAGGGTCTCCAGCTCGCGCAGGGCCTCGCGGACCGGCGCCTGGCTCACCTTCAGCTCGGTGGCGATGCGGCGCTCGACGATCCGCTCGCCGGGCTTCCAGCGGCCGGACAGCAGACCCTCGACCAGGACCTGCCGGATCTGTTCCCGGAGCGGCTCACGCGCCAGCTTCGAGGGATCATCCGGCAACCGGGGCAGGTCGACCATCCAGGGCCCTTCCGTTCCTCGACTCTCACGCGCTCCGCGCGCCGGCCGGTCCTCTCCACGTCGTACAAGCTCCTTGAAGAGTGCCACACGCGCACGGGTCGAGCGGACCCCAGGCCTCGAAGCGCTAACGGAACGCTCACGAAACGGTCGCACAGCGGTGAACCGTCGCGGTCGACTCCGGGAGCGGCGGGCAAAGTCCGTGGTGGAAGGGTCACACTTGGTCGAGCACGGCCCCACTTGGAAGGAGTGTCCAGGTAGGCTCATCTGTCGGCAATGTCCGCCTCCTGCCGTGGGTGATCGGTCTCACGGAAGGCGGATCCGATGAGAGCGCCCTGACCTGCGCATACGAGTACAGACCGGAAATCGGCGCCCGACGCGCCGCCGACCGGTCGCCTTGGACGTCGAGCCTGCCAGCGGCCGGACACGAAAACGTGAACCGGTCCGAAGGTTCGACCGTCGAACGGGGTGAGGCGGTACCACCGCCGACCACACGCATCCCGAGTCGGCCCTGAGGACGTCAGGATCAGTTCCAACAGCATCGGCTGGCCAGTGCCCCCGCGCTAACCAAGTGCCACAGGCAAGCCCACGACATGTGAGACAGCACTGAGCACATGACGCACTCTTCGCGGACCCGGCACCTGCGGTCCAGGCAGTTCACGCAACCACATGACAGACAGGCCCCGGTCGCGGGGCCCTACAGCGGGCCGATCCCGGTCGTCCGCGTACGGAACGACGCCCCGGGGCGACCCGTCGTGCGCGCGGTCAAGTGGCCGAGTGTGAGCGAGATCGCATGGGGCCTGGCCTCGGACCGGATCGCCATCATGCTGGCCGTGGCGCTCATCGTGATGACCATGCTCGCGGCGGGGCCGCTCCACCCGGTCGACAACTTCCTCAACGAACTGCCCAGGCCCTTCTACGACCTGCTGCGCGAACCGCTGATCTTCTGGCCGGACACCGTGGCCTCCCGTATGGTCGCGCTGCCGGTCCTGGGGGTCACCGCGGTCCAGCTGGCGTACTGGCACCGAAGTTGGCGGCCGATCGTCCTGGGCGCGGTCGGGGTGTTCGGCATGATGTCGTTCGTCTCGGTCATCAAGCTCGCCTCCAGCCGGGGGCACGCCAAGAACTTCGACCCGGACTTCTTCGCCGGACCGGGCAACGTCGCCTTTCCGTCCGGCCACGGGGCCAACGCCATCCTCATCTACGGGCTGGTGCTGTTCCTGATCATCAGGTTCGGCGCGGCCCGGCCGCACGTGATCCGCGGGCTGGCCTTCTGCATCGTCGGTATCGCGCTGCTGCAGTCGACGGTCTCCATCTACCTGCACTTCCACTGGTTCACCGACCTGGTGGCGGGGATGATCGCCGGCGGGTTCGCGCTGCGGGTGACCATCCGTCTGGACCGGATGTTCCCGCACGGGCGCACGGTGGAGTGGTGGCCCTGGTACGGGGAGGGCGCCCGGGTCGCCGCCGAGCGCTGACCCCTGGCGCGGGCCGCGTCCGTCGGCGACCGGAGGGGTACGGGGTCAGTCGGCGGGCGGGCGCCAGCCGAAAACGTCCTCCAGCGGGCCGTAGAACAGGGACGGGGCCACCCGGTCGAGCAGGCGGATCCCGGTGTCGCGCAGGGCGCGGGCCATCGGGTGGCGCAGGGAGCTCATCCGGCCGACCGCCGCGGAGCGCCGCACCAAGCCAGCGGCACGCGGCAGGCGTGCCGCCGTGTACGCCGCCAGGGCCTCCCGCAGGTCCGTGTCCGCCGGGCCCGCGCCGACCGCGTGGGCGAGGGTGACGGCGTCCTCGACCGCCATGCACGCGCCCTGGCCGAGGTTGGGGGTCATGGCGTGCGCGGCGTCGCCCAGGAGCGCCACCCGTCCGCTGTGGTAGGCGGGCGGCGGGTCGGGCAGGTGCCAGACGTCGTTGCGCAGGACGGCGCCGGGGTCGGCGTCGGCCAGGACCTCGGGGATCGGGTCGTGCCAGTGGCCGAAGCGCCGGACGAGTTCGGCGTGCTCGTCGGTCGAGGGTGGCAGCCCCTGCCCCTCGCGTGGCGCCGCGGGGCGATGGTGGGTGACGGGTCGGGAGGGGGTTCCGGCGAGCAGCCGGGCCATGGCGTAGAAGTACGTCCCGCCGGCGGCGAGGGGCATCAGCCCCACCAGTCCCTCAGGGCCCCAGGACTCGCCCGCCTCCTTCACCGTGACGCCCGGGGCGATCACGCGCCAGGTCGTGCTCCCCGAGTAGATCGGGCCGGGATGGCCCGCGGCGGGCGGGAAGAGGCGTGCGCGGGTCCGTGACCGGACGCCGTCGGCGGCCACCACCAGGTCGGCCGTCCGCTCGCGGCCGTCGGCGCGGACACGGGCGGGGCGGACGGGGCCGCCGGGATCGATCAGCTCGGCCTCGGCGGAGGTGTGGACGAGTTCGGCCACCGGACCGCCGCCCAGCAGGTCGACCAGTTCCGCGCGCGGCAGGACGACGATGGTGTCGCCGAAGCGCCGCCGCAGGGCCTCCGCGTCGGTGGGCAGGATCCAGCGTCCGCGCCACGTACGGATCCCCGCCGAGCCGACGGCACCCCGGGAGCGGACCGCGTCGCCGAGGCCGAGGGTGTCCAGGGCACGCAGCGCGTTGGGTGCCATGGCCAGGCCCGCGCCGAGGCCCTCCACCGCCTCGGCCCGTTCGAGGACCCGGACCCGCCAGCCGCGCCGGGTGAGGGCTCGCGCCGCGGCCAGCCCGCCGATCCCGCCGCCGATGATCACTGCCGTTCGCATGCCGACTCCGATCTCTACACCTGTAGTGCCTGTACTCTACAGGTGTAGAGATCTTTGTGGGAGGGCGCTGTATGCCGCAGACGGGCACGCGGGCGGAGCTGATCGCCCGGACGGCGCTGGAGCTGATCGCCGAACGGGGGCTGCGCGGGCTCACGCACCGGGCGGTGGACGAGGCGGCGGGGCTGCCGGCCGGCTCGACCTCGTACCACGCCCGCACCCGGGCCCGGCTGATCGAGGCCGCGTTGACCTGGCTGGTGGAGCAGGAGGAGTCCGAGCCCTCCCTGCGGGAGCTGCGCGCGTCCGGGGCCGGAGCCGGACGCGCGCCCGACCGCGCCACGGTGGCGAGCCTGGGGGCGGACTTCCTCCACACGGCGTACACGCGGGACCGGGCGCGCTCGCTGGCCCGGTTCGAGCTGGCGCTGGAGGCCGGGCGCAGTCCCGAACTCCGCGAGGTCTACGACCGGTTGGGGCTCCGGTTCCGCCGGATGATCACGGGCCTGATGGCGGCGCTGGGGTCGGCCGAGCCGGAACGGCACGCCAGAGTCCTCGCCCACTGGAGCGAGGGTGTTCTCTTCGACGCGCTGGCGGGCGCCGGCTCGGCGTCGCCGCCCTCGCCGGAGGAACTGCGGGCCACCATCCTGACGCTGCTGGACGGACTGCTGGGGGCGGACCCGCACCGCTGAACGGGTCCGCCGGGCCGGTGCCGTCGGTCATGTGGCCGTCGCGCCTCACACCGACCAGGGCTCGACCTCCGGCTCACCGAACCGGTCGAGGGCCAGGCGCCCCTCGTCGGCCAGCGCGGCCACCACCTGTTCGGCCTGGTCCAGGGGCAGGTGGAGGAACCGGGTCGCCCGCTCCGCCGCGTACGGAACCTCCACCCTCAGGCGCGGACCGTGCTCCCACGCCATCTGGACGCACTTCCGGTCGGGGGAGACGAACGACATCCAGGAGTTCGTCGCCGGGGACAGCCGGTACATCAGCTCGCGCCAGCTCCGGTCGTGGACGAGGACGCCTTCGCCCGGGAGCCCGCGGAGGCCCCCGTGGTCCAGGCGCGTGTCCTGGAAGGACACACGCAGAGCGGGGGCCTCGGTCCCGCCGTCGGCGCGCTCGCTCGGGTCGCGCCGCTCCCACGCGCTCTCCGTGAGTTCGATGGCCTGGCGGGGACTGCCGTCCCACGAGGGTTCGAGGCCCCGCGCGCGCAGCGCCTCGACCACCTCGCGGCCGATCGCGGCCTGTTCCTCGGGGTCCTGCCGCGGCTGGTCGGTGAACACTCCGTAGAAGAGCAGTCCGGGACCGCGGTCGACGGCGTCGTGGACGAAGCCGCGCGCCTCGGGGGCGTGCTTCTCGCGTTCGTCGTACATGAGGGTCGGCCCGTCGCCGCGCCCCCAGCCGAAGTCCTCGCGGGCGATGACGCCCGCCGTGTCCAGGGAGCGGAAGGCCCGGGAGAGGCGCTCGGCGGCGGCCGGAGAGGTCATGTGCGCTCCAGTGGTCATGGGCCGTGTCACCCGGTCCGACGCCCGGTACGCCGGTCGGGTTCCAGGGCCCCGCAACCCGGCTCCCGCCCCGACGACGGAGCCCTGGCGCCGTTCGCGCCGGCCCAGTCATGCGGGGACTCCGTGACTGCGGGCGCCGGTCCTGGGAACATCGAGAACGTCGCGCGTTCCCCTCGTAGCGGAGGGAACCGGCGACAGGCCACCGTCCCGCTCGGATACGGGACGGTGGCCGCCGTGTTTCACGTGAAACACCCCACGCCAGCTCTCACACTCCGCGCGGTCCGCGGTTCACCCGGCCAGGCCGAGCGTGAGCAGCACGACTCCGGCCAGGGGAGGGGCGAGTTGGATCAGCGCGGCACGCAGCTTGGCCGGTGACGAGACGGCGAGCACCGTGCCCGCCAGCACCATCGATCCCGCCCCGGCGTAGACCAGGGCGGCCCCGGAGGCCGTGAGCCCCATACCGACGAGCACCGTGCCCAGGACCACGGCCACCGCCAGGAAGAGGTTGTAGAAGCCCTGGTTGAACGCGAGTTCCCGGGTCGCCAGGGCACTCTCCTCGCTCGTGCCGAACACCGCGCGGGCGCGCGGAGTGGTCCACAGGACCGACTCCAGCACGAAGATGTACACGTGGACGAGCGCGCCCACGAGGGCGAACACCAAGCCGATGATGAGCATCCCCGGATCCTAGACCCGCGGACGCCCGCCCCGCCGCGCGCCACCCCCGCCGCGCGCCACCCCCGCCGCGCGCCACCCCCGCCGCGCGCCACCCCCGCCGCGCGCCACCCCTGTCGCGCGCCACCCCTGTCGCGCTCCCGCGTCCGCCGCGCACCCGCCTCCCGAGGTCGTGTTCTGTGCAGCATGCCGGGCTCGCGGCCGCCGGGCCCCCTCGCTGCGCCTCTGCGCTCGTGCAGCACGACCAGGCTGAACTCCGCACATCGTCTTGCGAGCGATGGCCTGACGACCGCTCGCTCACCCGAAAGCCCTCAAGAAACACTCCCTAGGCCCACGGGCCCTCGCCCGGGCGGATCGCGCCGGGCGTCCCCAGGCACGTCCGCATGGCGCGGTGCCAGCGGTGGCCCCGTAGCCCGGGTTCGAGCGCGGCGAGGACCGCGCCGTACTTGCTGAAGCCGACCGCCCGGTTGCCGTGCTCGTGCAGGCGGCGCTCGGTCGGGGTGAGCCCGCCCCGCGTCTTGACCTCCAGCAGCGCCAGGTCCGGGCGCATCCGCACGCACCGGCCGCCGCGGTAGCCGACCAGGCCGGTGTCGACGGTCACCCGCTCCGCACCGGAGAACGCCACGACCGTGCACCGGCGGTAGTCGGTCACCGCGCTGGCCGCCAGCCGGTCCGGCGGGTCCATCCCGTAGGCGCCCACCACGTCGTCCACGAACACCCGGGTCCGCGGGGTGAGCCGGTCGGCCGGGCCGTCGTAGGCCATGCGCACCTTGTCGGTGACCCCGCGCGGCCCTTCGAGCTTGACCTCGAACACGCGCGTCCCGGTGTCCACGTAGGCGCGCACCCGCGCCTTGAACCGCAGCCGCCGGCCCCGCCGGTGGTCGTGGAAGGTGCCCAGGTCCGGGGTGTCCAGGTAGGTCGATGAGTACCGGAACACGCGCCGTCCGTCGATGGCGAGCACCCCGCTGCGCTCCCCGGCACCGGCGAACAGCGTCGGCAGCAGGTCGACGGGGACGAGGTACTTGCGGCACGTGCGCGAGAGCAGGGCCGCGCGGGCGTCCACCTCCGCCAGCGGCATCGGGCGCAGGCCGTCCAGGGCCGCCGTCAGCGGGCTCACCGGCGCCCTCCCGCCCAGGCCGGGACCGGGAACCGCACGGTCCGCCCCGCGAGCGCGTCGACCTCCTCGGCCGCCCGGTACCGGACGTCGACCACCATCAGGTCGCGGACGTAGTCCACCTCCGTGACGTCCACGCGCTGGACGCGCCCGCGCAGCCGGGCCTCCAGGTCCTGGCGGAGCGCCACCGGGTCCTCGTGGACGACGTCGAGGGTGAGGATCCGCCGCCGGTGGCGGGAGAGCAGCCGCGGATGGTCGGCCACGTACATGACGGCGAGCAGCAGTGCGTTGAGGCCCAGCAGGACCCAGGGCGCCGACATCGCGACGGCGTTGACCAGGCCGAGCGCGATGGCGGTGAAGTAGTAGCCGATCTCCCCCTGGCTGATCAGGTCGGACCGCAGCCGCAGGATCGACAGGACACCGAAGAGTCCGAAGCCGACCGCCATCCCGACCTCCTGGTTCGTCAGCATGGCCACCACACCGAAGATCCCGGTGTTGAGGGCCACGTAGGCGAGCAGGAGGTCGCGCCGTCCGTGGCGGCGGAAGTAGAGGGCGTAGGACAACAGCGTGATCGCGGTCAGGTCGACCGCCAGCGCGAACCAGATCATGGTGACCATCGTGGTGACCGACGGTGAGGAGTCCATGAGTCCGACATGAGGAGACCCTCATCTTCGGGTCACCCGTCGAGCCGGTACCCCATGCCCCGCACCGTCATGATGCGGTCCTGGCCCACCTTGCGCCGCAGCGTCCGGACGAAGACGTCCACCACGTTCGACCCGGGGTCGTGGTCGTAGCCCCACACGTGCGAGAGCATCTGCTGCCGCGTGAGCACCTGGCCGGGGTGCCGCATCAGCAGCTCCAACAGGGCGAACTCGCGTGCCGTCAGGTCCGTCGCGCTCCCGTCCACCGACACCCGGCGGGTGCGCAGGTCCAGGGAGAGGCCGCCCGCCTCCAGCACGGTCAGGGCGCCGGGCCGCTCGGTCCGCATCCGCAGCCGCACCCGGGCCAGCAGCTCCTCGAAGCGGAACGGTTTGGTGACGTAGTCGTCGGCGCCGATCTCCAGGCCGGTGACCGTGTCCCGGACGCCGTCGCGGGCGGTGAGGATCACCACGGGGATGTCCACCCCCAGCGCGCGGACACGCCGCAGCACGTCGAAGCCGTCGGTGTCGGGCAGTCCCAGGTCCAGGAGCATGAGGTCGAAACCCCCGGTGACCGCGTAGTCGACGGCCTCGCCCCCGGTCCCCACGACCGTCGCGGTGAAGCCGCTGGCGGTCAGCCCCTTGCGGACGAAGGAGGCGATCCGCTCCTCGTCCTCGACGATCAGCACACGGCTCACACGAGCTCCTTCCGGTGGGGGATGACGAGGGTGAACGTGGATCCGGCGCCGGGTGCGGAGCGCAGGTCGACGCGTCCGTGGTGGGCCTCGGCGATGGCGCGGACGATCGCCAGCCCCAGGCCGGCGCCCCGGTCCCCGCGGGCCGAGCCGCCGCCCCGGGAGAAGCGCTCGAAGATCCGGCCGTGCTCCTCGGCGGGGATCCCCGGGCCCTGGTCGGCGACCCAGAACAGGACGTGGTCGCGGTCGAGCGCGGAACCGATCCGCACGACCGACCCCGGTTCGGTGTGGCGGACCGCGTTGGCGGCGAGCTGGACGACGGCCTGGGCCACGCGCTGGGCGTCCAGGTCCCCCTCGCCCTCCGCGACCGACTCCAGCTGCCAGTCGCGGTCGCCGAGCCTGCGCACGTTGGCGTCGATGTCGCTGGTCAGCTCCGCGAGGGAGACCGGGACGGCCCGGACGAAGTCGGGCTGCTGGGCCTTGGCGAGCAGCAGCAGGTCCTCGACGATCCGGCCCATGCGGTCGAGTTCGTCGGTCACCAGGCGGACCACCTCGCGGCGCTCCTCGGGGTCGTCGCCCATCAGCTCCAGGTGGCCGCGCACGATGGTGATCGGGGTGCGCAGCTCGTGGCCCGCGTCGTCGACGAACCTGCGCTGCTCGGTGAACGCGCCCTCCAGGCGGTCCAGCATGCTGTTGAACTGCTCGGCGAGCGCGGCGATGTCGTCGCGCCCGGACACGTCGATGCGCCGGGTGAGGTCCTCCTCGGTGATGTGCGCGGCGGCCTGGCGGACCAGGCGCACGGGGGCCAGGACCCGGCCCGCCACCCACCAGGCGGCGGTGGCCGCGGCGAGGAGACCGACCGCGCTGACCAGGGCGACCGTGCCCGTGGTGGAGGCGACGACCTCCCGGTCCTCGGCGGTGAAGTAGCCGATGACGAACCAGCCGTCGGTCCCCTCGCCCGGGAGCACGACGTGGATGCGCTGCCACTCCACTGTCCCCGCCGGGGTCTGTGCCCGGCCGCGGGCATCGGGGGAGCCGAGGATCTCGGCGACCATGTCCGGTTCGGCGGACAGGTCGAAGGGCGGTTCCTGACCCTGCCGGATGCGTCCGTCCTCGGATCCGGCGGGTGCGCCGCCCGCACCCGGGGCGGTGCCGGGCGCGTCGCCCACCCAGCCGAAGAGGATCTCGGAGTCGTCCGGGTACTGGTGTGCCAGATAGGTGTTGAGCAGGGTGGGGACGTCGGTGAACGGCGCGCCGGAGTCGGGGTCGGTCCCGGCCTGGGCGAACTCCTGGAACTCGCCGATCTCCTGGGAGAGGGCGCGGTCGACCCGCTCGCCGACCTTGGTCTCGACCGCGCGCCAGGTGACGACGGTGACCAGGGAGAGCACGGCGGCCATGAGCAGTACCACCCAGGCCGTGATGAGCAGGCGGGCCGGGATCCGGCGCCTCTGCCGCGGTTCGGGCAGGGGCCCGCGCAGGACCATGGTGGGGAAGAGCGCCGTGTCGCTCGCGTCCGTGCCGGGCGGGGACTCAGTCGTCATCGTCGTCCGCCCCGCAGTCGTCGTCATCGTCATCGTCGCCGCCGCACGCGGTGGCGGGCGGGTCGGTCGCGGCCGGGCCGGTGGGACCGGGGCCGGCCGACGGGTCGGTGGCGCCGGGCGGCTCCGTGCCGTCGGTGACCGGCGGCGGGGCGGGCACGACGTCGCCGCCCGGGTCCCCGGAGGAGGGCGGTCGGGGGCCGCCCGGTCCGGACCGCTCCGTTCCGGGCGACTCACCCACCACGACCTCCTCCGGATGGCTGGACACGGACTCCGACGGGGTCAGCCACCACGCCAGGGCCCCCACGGCCAGGAGGGCCGCCACGGCCGCCGCGAGCAGCGGTAGGAAGGGTGATCTCATACTCGTCGAGCCTGGCGCACGCCCTCGGCGCGCACATGAAACGGGGATGAGGCTTCCTTCATCTTCGCAGCTCGGAGCCGGATGCTCAGGCCGACGGCGGCGCCACCGACGCGTGCGGTCGGTCACGCCGCCGGCGCAGGAGGCCGACGGCCGTGTCGACGGCGAGGAAGCACAGCAGCGACACCCCCAGCACCGGGATCAGCACTCCGACTCCCACCGCGCAGGCGACGAGCAGGGCCACGCACCACCAGGGCAGGGCGCGCCCGGCACCGCGGGGGACCGGGCGGCCCATCGCGAACGCGCCGGCCCGGGTGGGGCGGCGCTGCCACCACATCCGGTAGCCCCAGAACACCATGGCCAGTACGGACAGGGCCAGGGCGGTCAGGAGCAGCTGGTTGGGCAGGCCGAAGAGCAGCCCCATGTGGAAGCCGATGCCCCAGTTGGTGAGCTTGGCCATGAGCGGGAAGTCGTCGAAGCGCAGTTCCTCCACGACCGTGCCGTCGGCGGCGTCCACCGCCACCTGGTCCTGCTGGACCGGCCAGCTGCGCACGGTCTCCTTCACCGTGTAGGGGGCGCCCTCGGCGACGGGGACGCCGATCTCGACCGGTCCGTCGAGTCCGGCGGAGCGCGCGGCGGCCAGTGCGCCGTCGAGGTCGGTGGCGGAGGCGCCGTGGCCCTCGTGGTCGCCGTGGTCCCCGTGGCCGGAGTGGTCCTCGTGTGCGGCGTGCTCGGTGTCGGCCGCGGCCGACAGGGCGGGAGTCTGCCAGTGGAAGGCCTCGCGGATCTGCGAGATGTTGCCGCCCGCGTACTGCGACCAGGTCAGACCGGTCGCGGTGATGAGCGCCAGCCCGGCGAGGGCCCAGACACCGACGGAACCGTGCCAGGACATGGTGCGCGCCCGGCCGGTGGCGGAGGCGTCGGGGAGCAGGATCCGGCGCAGTCGGCGCTCGCGCCGCCGCCGGGTGGTCCACAGGACCAGGCCGCCGAGGGCGACCACCCACAGCCAGCTCGCGGCGAGCTCGCTGTACAGGCGGCCGGCGTCGCCCAGGTGGAGGCTGCGGTGCAGCTCGGCGAGCCACGACCGCACCGGGAGCGAGCCGGAACTGCCGTAGCTGGTGAGGTCGCCCAGGACCGTGGCGTCGTGGGGGTCGACGAACACCGCGAGCAGGTGGCCGTCGGGCAGGCCGTCGGCGTTCATGAGCACCCGGGTGCTCTCGTCGGGCGCCGTGGCCGGCCGGACGGCGCTCAGCTCGGCGTCGGGATGGGCCTCGGCCGCGGCGGCGGCCTGCCGCTCCAGGGAGACGGCGCCGTCCCCGGGTTCGACGCGCAGCTGCTCGGCGTAGAGGGCCTGTTCCAGCTGTGGCGTGTAGACGTACACCAGCCCGGTCAGGGCCGCGACGACGACGAAGGGGGCGACGAGGATCCCCGCGTAGAAGTGCAGGCGCAGGAGCAGGCGGCGCAGCGCGGACCAGGTGGGGCGTGCTCCGGGCCGCGGGGCCGCGGACTCGGTCCCCGCCTCGTCCGTGCGGGCGTCCGAGGAGGCGGGAGGTTCGGGGTGTTCGGGGGTTCTTGTGCTCACGTGTGCGTTCTTCCTGGACAGGGCGCCGAGCGGCGCGGGGGCCGTCGGCACGGGTGGGGGCGTCGGCGGGTACGCCGACGGGGGACCGGGCGCATGGCCCGGCCGGGTGGTGTCTCAGATCAGGAAGGGCGCGGGCGGACCGCGCAGGACGCGCACGTGGCGCAGGAAGGGCACGCCGCCGACACGGCGTGGGGCCCGCGGCCGCGCGGGGACGACGGGCCGTGGCAGGGGCGGCGGCACCGGGGACGGCACGGTGAGGAGCCGTCGGAACAGGCCGCGGAGCAGCCCGAGGAGGTCGAAGGCGCTGCGCTCGCCCTGGCGCAGCCACCACGCGCACGCGAGACCGGCCGCCGTGTGGGCCAGGAGCATGCCCGGACCGAGACCCGATCCGGCGAGGCCGCCGACCGCGTCGGCGGTCGCGTGCCCGGCGTGCGCACCGGTCGCCGCCGCCTCCGACCCGGTGACGGAGAACAGCAGGTGCAGTGCCAGCTGGCACCACAGCATGAGCGCGGTGACGGCGCCCAGGCCGCGTTCGCGCTGGGCGAGCCCGTGGGCCGCGGCCAGCACGAGGGCGAAGCCCGCCACGACGCCGGCCGGGGCCACACCGTGCCCGGAGGAGAGCGCGTGGCCGCCCGCGGACACGCCGACGCATGCCCCGGCGAACACCAGGGCACGCGCCAGCCGGGGCGGGGCAGGTGCGAACACCGAGGCGCGTGGCAACCGGAGCGGGGCGGATGCGGGCACCCCGTCAGTGTGCCGCACTCCCGCGGGCGTGCCCACCCCCCTGTGGACAACGCGGGCCCTTCCGTGCCGGACGGTCCGCGCCGCGTGGAACGAGCGTCGTCCCCGGCTCCACCGTCCGAAACCCCGTCCGGGAGGGCCCGCGTGCGCGTGCCCGGGGCGTCGGTCCGGGACGGCTGTACCGCCCGCCGCCGCGGGTGACGGCGGCGGGCGGTACGGGTCGTCGGCGGTCAGCTCTTGGACAGGGGCGCCCGGAGGTGGCGCAGGTCCTCCTCCGTCCAGCACTGCACGCCGGTGACGTCGGGCATGGTGTCCCTGGCGAAGAACGGGTCCAGGCCCTGCCTGCGCTGCTGGACGAAGTCGGTGAGCAGGCGGCACGCGACCGGCGCCAGCAGGGCCAGAGCCGCGAGGTTCACCAGCGCCATGATGCCCATGGTGCTGTCGGCCAGTGTCCACACCAGGCCGCCGGAGCCGATCGCGCCGAGGAAGACCACCGCGACCACCAGGAGGCGGAACACGGTCATGGCGTTCGGGCTCGACGTCAGGTAGGCGATGTTGGCCGCTCCGTAGAAGGTGTTGCCGAGCACCGAGGTGAAGGCCACCAGCAGGATGATCAGCGTCAGCAGGTGGAGCGCCCAGGGTCCGAGGTTGCCCTCCAGGGCGTTCTGCGTCAGGGTCGGGCCCGCCTCCTCGGTGTAGGTGGGGTCCGACAGCAGCACGATGAAGGCCGTGACCGAGCAGACGACGAGGGTGTCGAAGTAGACGCCCAGGGTCTGGACCAGGCCCTGTTTGACCGGGTGGCTGACCGCGGCGCTGGCGGCGGCGTTGGGGGCCGACCCCAGGCCCGCCTCGTTGGAGAACATGCCGCGCCGCATGCCCTGCAGGATGGCCGTGCCGAGTCCGCCCGCCGCGATCTCCCGGAGCCCGAAGGCGTGCGTGACGATGTCGGTCAGCACCGCGGGGATCTGGCCGATGTTCAGGGCGACCACGGCCAGGCCCATGAGGAGGTAGATCCCGGCCATGAACGGCACCATCAGGGCCGCCGCTCGGGCGATGCGCCGTGCCCCGCCGAAGATGATGACTCCCGTGGCGAGGGCGAGGACGACGCCGATCGCGGGGGCGAGCCAGGCCGGGCTCTCGGTGCCGGAGACGGTCGAGACCGAGGTGGCCACGGCGGACGAGATCGTGTTGCTCTGCACGCTCGTGAACACGAAACCGAAGGTCACGGTGATGATGACGGCGAAGAGCACGCCCATCCAGCGTGACCGGAGTCCGTATTCCATGTAGTAGGCGGGGCCGCCGTGGTATCCGTCCTTGCTCCCGACCTTGTAGAGCTGCGCGAGGGTCGACTCGACGAAGCTCGCGGCTCCGACGAGCAGCGCCATGGCCCACATCCAGAAGATGGCTCCGGGTCCGCCGAGGGCGATCGCGGTGGCCACACCCGCGATGTTGCCGGTGCCGATGCGGGCGGCGGCGGAGACGGCGAAGGCCTGGAAGGCGGAGATCGGTCTGCCGCCGTCGGCGGCGAGGCCGGGATCGCTCCGCAGCGCCCGGAACATGTCGGGGATCATCCGGAACTGCACCGCGCCCGATCGCACGGTGAAGTACAGGCTCAGGATGATGAGGGCAGGAATGAGCAGCCAGGCCCAGAGCCCGTCGCTGAAGGCGACGATGCCCGCGTTGATGGCATCCACAGGGGGCGTTCCCTTCGTCGTCGGCGGAGACGGCGTTGTCTCGCTCCGCGACCGGTCGGTGTTCCGCGTGAGCAGGGCGGAGGTTGCGTGGTGGATGAGTGTGGTCTGTCGTGTCCGGACACGTGGGTGACGCTTTGGGCGAGGTTTTCGCCTGTGGGGGGATCTGGCACGAAGTGGGGTGTACGAGCCGTCGACCAGATAAAGGGAAAAACGCCCGAATTGCAAGATGGGTCACAGTAGAATGGGATTCGGGATTCATCGCCGTCGCTCCTTCCGTGGAGGGGTTCTGGCGGTGTGGCGTGTCGGTGTACCGCAGGTGGAGAACTCCTGAACAGCCGGGGGTCAACGCTGTTGAACTGGGGTTTCCGGGCGTCTCCCCTCGGGGGTGGCGGCGGTGGTGCGGCCGCCTGTTTCGCTCCGGAACTGGAAGGACGCCTTGTGGTTCATCTCACGAGGTCGCGGTTCCTGTTGGGCCGTGGAGCCGTTTTGTGTGCCGCCGGGGTGGCGGTGGCATTCACTGAGTGATCGAAATGTGACATGTTGCGCCTGTGTTAACTCATTCGCTACTGTCGCCGCCGTGGTACAACTTCGTATAGCTCTGGCCCAGATCAACCCGGTTGTCGGGGATCTGGAAGGTAATTGCGACAGCGTCGTCGCTCACGCTCGCCAGGCGAGTGACGCTGGAGCCCATCTCGTCGTGTTCCCCGAGATGGTCGTCACGGGATACTCCGTCGAGGATCTCGCCCTGCGGGACGGTTTCGTCTCCGCTTCCACCAAGGCCACCCACCATCTCGCCGGCCGCCTCGCCGCGGAGGGCCTCGCGCACCTTCCGGTCGTCGTCGGCTTCCTCGGCCGCAGGAAGGGCCCCGGGCCCCGGTTCGGCCAGCCCTCCGGCGCTCCGCAGAACTCGCTCGCGGTGTTGCACGAGGGCCGGATCCGACTCGTCTCGGCCAAACACCACCTGCCCAACTACGGGGTCTTCGACGAGTTCCGGTACTTCGTCCCCGGAGACACGCTGCCCCTGCTCCGGCTGCACGGAGCCGATATCGCCTTCGCCATCTGCGAGGACCTGTGGCAGGACGGCGGCCCCGTCGCCGCCGCGGCCGATGCCGGCGCGGGCATGCTGATCACCCTCAACGGCTCGCCCTACGAGCGGCACAAGGACGACGTCCGGCTCGATCTGTGCCGGCGCCGCGCACGCGAACTCGGCGCCGCCATCGGCTACGTGAACATGACCGGCGGCCAGGACGACCTCGTCTTCGAGGGGGACTCGCTCATCGTCGACGCCGACGGGGAGCTCGTGGCCCGCGCCGCGCAGTTCGACGAGGAACTGCTGGTCACCGACGTCGAGCTGCCCAGGGCCGAGGACACCTCCTGGCGCGCGGACGAGGCCGGCGGCTTCCGCGTCGTCCGGTACACGGTCTCGGACCGGGCCCCGGCACCGTACGAGGCGCGTCCGCCGTCGCTCACTCCGCGCCGCGACCCGCTGAACGACCTCGGCGAGGTCTACTCGGCGCTCGTGGCCGGAGTCCGCGACCACGTCCGCAAGAACGGCTTCACCTCGGTCCTGGTCGGCGTCTCCGGCGGGGCCGACTCCGCGCTGACCGCCACGATCGCCGCCGACGCTGTGGGGGCCGACGCCGTCCACGCGCTCGTCATGCCCGGTCGGGGCAGCGATCCCGAGGCCCTGGACGACGCGGAGGACCTGATCAAGCGGCAGGGGCTCACCCGCCGCCTCTACCCCGTGGACCGGCTGCTCGACGCCCTGGAATCGACGATCACCGTCGCCGGGGCGGGCGGAGGGGAGGACCTGCTCGAACAGGCCAGGGGTGTCCTGCTCAAGGCCCTGTCCCGCGAGGAGGGCCACCTCGTCCTGGCGACCGGCGACAAGAGCGAGCTGGCGATGGGCCTGTGCGCCCACCACGGAGACGGAGCGGGGGCCTACGCGCCCCTCAGGGACTGCTGGAAGACGCTGGTCCGGGAGCTGGCCCGGTGGCGCAACTCCCAGAGCCCGACCACGGACGGCGCTCCGCCCATGCCCGAGCGAGCCCTGGTCCGTGAATCGGCTCGGGGGTGGGACGCCGTCGACTCGGCGCCCGAGCGGCCCGGGTACGAGGTCCTCGACGGATTGCTGGACGCCTACATCGGGACCGACCACGGCGCCTCGGACCTGACCGCGGCCGGTTTCGCACCGGACCTCGTCCGGCACGTCGTGCGCCTGGTCGACCGCGCCGAGCACCAGCGCCGCCAGTACCCGCCCGGCCCCAAGATCACCAAGCGCACCCTGGGGCGCGACCGGCGGCTGCCGATCACCAACCGCTGGCTGCTCTGACCCCGGGCGGCCGTCCCCGGTGCCCGGACCGGCACGGGGGACGGCCGCGCCGGCGCGGCCCCCGCCGCCCTCGGGACGACGAAACACAACGCAACGAAACCGGGAGTCCCCGGGAGGGCGCGGAGCGCGGAGTAACGTTATGGCGCCGGGGCCTTCGTCGCGTCCGCCGGAGCCCCGTTCTGCGGCACCGTGAGCAGGCGGATGCCGTACGCGGCGAGCACCGCGCACACCACGGCGACCGCGCCGCCCCACCAGCCGCCCGCGTAGGCCTCGCCCATGAACGCCACACCGACGACCGCCGCGGCGACCGGGTTGGCGATGGTCGTGATGCCGAGCGGGGCCCCGATGTCCATCCCCTGGTAGGCGGCCTGGGCCAGGAACAGCCCGAACACCGCGATCACCGCCGTCGCCGCCACGGAGGGGTGCAGCACACCGACGGCGCCGGTCTCGCCGATGACCGCGACCGCGGTCTTGACGGTCGCCGAGGAGACGCCGAACGCCACCCCGGCGGCTCCGGCGAGCAGGTAGCTGCGCCACGCCGCCGTGCGCGCCCGGCCCGCCGCCCACGCCGTCAGTGCCAGCAGGACCACTGTGCCCAGACCCACCACGACCGAACCGGTGTCGCTGAGCACCCCGCCCTGCCCGCCGGTGACCGTCACCGCGAGCAGTACGCCCAGCGCCACCACCGTGAAGGCGGCGCCGCGCCACTCCTCGCGGCCGACCCGGCGCCCGCCCAGCCGGGCGGACCAGGGGATGCCGAACACCAGCACCAGGACGCCCAGGGGTTGCACCACGGTCAGCGGCGCGAAGCTCACGGCCGCCACCTGGAAGCCCGCCCGGCCCCCGTTGAACACCAGGGACACCCACCACAGGGGATGGCGCAGCAGGGCGGCCAGCTCACCTCGGCGCGTCAGCGGCGCCCGCACCCGGACGGCGAGCCTGCGCTGTGCCACCGCGGCGGCGGTGTAGGCCGCGCAGCTGAGCACACCGAACACGATTCCCAGCCAGATCCCCATGCCCGCCATCATGCCGGTCCGGTCTCCGCGCCCCGCACGGGGTGACGCGTTCTGCTACCGGGCCGCCCGTCGCCCGTTCCCGCCGTCCCGGGGCCGGTCGGCGACCGAGGAGGGCCGGGTCCCCGGCCCGCGGGCGAACCCGCGGCCGGCGGCCGGGGTGAACGAGAGCACCAGGGCCGCGACGACCGAGGCGATGTGCGCGACCCGGACCACCAGGTACAGGGGTCCGTGCTCGTACCCCATCGCGGCCAGGACCCCGGTGCCGTCCGGCAGGGCCGCCGCGATCGGCACGACCAGGGTGCCGAGCCCGACCGCGCCGAGCCCCACGGCCAGGACCGCCCGGGCCCACCGGTGGCCGCGCGCGAACGCCGCCACCACCAGGGCCGCGGCCGTGTAGACGGCCAGGCGCAGGGCCAGGCCCGCCCAGGGGACCGCCTCGCCCTCGGACACCATCTCCGCCACCGCCAGCACGGTCTCGACGACCCCGCACGCCACCGCCGTCGCCCACACCGCCGTCGCCCACACCACGGGGGCGGGATTCGTTCTCTCCATGCCCTCCAGCATTCGCGGTGCCGGGACCGGCGGCCAGAGTGCGCGGCCCACCCCGCGGGGTGGTGCCGCTCCCACCCGTCACCCGCGCCGCCGCGGCGCCCGCGGTCACCCGGGACCGGCGACCGCGCCCCGGTACAGGGCGGCGACCACGCTCTCGATGTCGGGTTCGCGCAGCGTCAGGTCCGCGACCTCGTGCCTCCCGGCCACCTCGGCGATGACGCGAGCCGGGTTGTCGGACAGCTCCAGCCACTGCCGGGGGCCGTCCACGCGTACGCACCGGGCGCCCTCGACCGTGAGCGGCGCGGCGGGCTCGGCCAGGTCCACGACCAGGACGCGGGGCGCGGGCACGCTCGCGCGCAGCCCGGCGAGGCCGCCGTCGTAGGCGAGCCGCCCCTGGTCGATCACCACGACCCGTTCGCACAGCCGTTCCACGTCGCCCAGGTCGTGCGTGGTCAGCAGGATCGTCGTGCCCTCCTCGGCGTTGAGCCGCAGCAGGAACTCGCGGATGGTCGACTTGCTGACCACGTCCAGCCCGATCGTGGGCTCGTCGAGCACCAGGAGGCGGGGCCCGTGCAGCAGGGCCGCGGTCAGGTCGCCGCGCATGCGCTGGCCCAGGCTGAGCTGGCGCACCGGGGTGGCCAGGAACGGGCCGAGCTCCAGCAGTTCGGTCAGTTCGGCGAGCCGCCGCGCGTGGTCGGCGGCCGGGACCCGGTACATGTGCCGGGTGAGCTCGAAGCTGTCGCGCAGAGGCAGGTCCCACCACAGGGTGGAGCGCTGGCCGAACACGACCCCGATCCGCGCGGCGAGCCGTGTGCGCCGCCGGGCCGGCTCCAGACCGGTGACCCGGACGCGGCCCTGGGTCGGGCTGAGGATGCCGGTGAGCATCTTCATCGTCGAGCTCTTCCCCGCCCCGTTGGGCCCGAGGTAGCCGACGATCTCGCCGGGGAACACGGTCAGGTCGACGTCGCGCACCGCGCTGACGGTACGTTTCCTGCGGCGCAGGAAGGGGCCCTCGGTGACGGTGAACTCCCGGCCCAGGCCGACGGCCTCGATGATGGGTTCCGTGGCGGCCCGGGCGGGTGCGGCGGCGGTCTTCGGCGGCATCGGTCAGCTCCCGGTGGATCGGTAGTGGCGCAGCCCGAACCGCCACGTGGCGGCGGCCAGGGCGCACAGCGAGACGGCGACGAGGGGGGTGGCCAGGCGCAGGGCGTCCGGCAGGCCGGTGGGGTCGGGGCGGCCGAGCAGGTAGAGGGCCGGCTGCCAGCTGACGAAGGCCAGCGGCACGGCGAACGTCGCGGCGCGCACGACCCCGCGTGCGTAGACCGACAGCGGGTACTCCACCAGCGCCTGGCCGCCGTAGGTCACCGAATTGGCCGCCTCCCGGGCGTCGGGGAGGAAGAACTGCAGGCACGCGCCGATCACCCAGATCGCGCAGGCGATCGCGGTCCCCGACACCACGACCACGGGCAGTGCCAGCACCCGCCCGGGGGTCCAGTCGATGTCGGCGGCGGCCAGCGCGTAGACCGTGACGGCGGCGGCGGGCAGGATGCGGCCCAGGCGGCGGGGCGCGAAGCGGTCGGTGGCCATCTGCACCAGCGGGGAGACGGGCCGGACCAGCATCGCGTCGAGGGTGCCCGTGCGGATGTGCTGCCCCAGGCTCTCGACCGAGCCCATGAGCATGTTGGCGCAGCCGAACGCCGTGGTGGCCAGTCCGGAGATGAGCAGCCCCTCGTGCACGTCGAACCCGGCCAGCCGTCCGGCGTGCGTGTACACGACGAGGACGGCGCCGATCTCCGCGATCGCGCCCAGGGACGTCGCCAGGCTCATCAGGACGAGCGACGCCGGGTACTGCGCCATGGCCCGGCACCACGTCCACGCCAGCCGGAGGTAGGTGCGCACGGGGGTGCCCGACGGGTCCTGTCCGGGGCGGTCCGCCCGGCCGCCGCGCACGCGTCCGAGGAGGTCAACCACCCTGGACCACCACCCTGCCGGTCGCTCGGGAGGTGGCCCACGCGGCGAACGCGAACAGGGCCAGGGCCCATCCGGCCTGGATCGCGAGGCCGCTCAGGACGGTGCCGCCGGGGAGGGTGTCCTTGCCCAGGAAGACCTCCGCGGGCAGCTGCACGATGGACGCCCACGGCAGGAGGCGCAGCACGTCGCCCACGCCCGCGGGGAACAGGGGCAGCGGCAGCAGCATGCCAGCGGCGATCGGACCCAGGAACCCGGCCACCGTCTGGATGCCGCGGGTGTCCATCAGCCAGAACCCGGCCAGCTCGTACAGGTAGCGCAGCGCGAAGGAGACGAGCGTGGCCAGCGCGACCGACACCGCCACCGCCGCCCACCGCCACGGATCGGTCGGGAGGAGCAGGTCGAACAGGAGCGCCCCGACGACGAACGTGGGGACGCCGCGGAACACCAGGTTGAAGGCGGCACGGCCGAGGTCGTCGGCCAGCCACCACCCCAGCAGCGAGACCGGCCGCAACAGGTCGGTGGCCACGGCGCCGCTGCGCACGCGCTCGCCGAGCTCCAGGGGCGGGCCCATGATCGCGACCACCGCGATCAGCCCCTGGGCCACGAAGACCTGTGTCACCGCGTCGTCGGCGTCGTAGCCGTTGATCTCCGGGCTGGCGGTGAAGAGGGCGAGCAGCACCATCGCGTTGATGACACCGAAGACGCTGTTGGTGAGCAGTCCCGCGGCCACGGCCGCGCGGTAGGTGGAATAGCGGCGCAGCCCTCGGGCGGCCACCGCGCAGTAGACACGCACGAGCGCGTACTCCCTGGCAGATCGAGACCGTGCAGAAGATGAACGACCGGTCTCGGCGCAGGGGCGGGGGGACCTGGGGACAGGACCGCCCCCGGAGGAGACACGGGGGTCCGGCACGTCCCTGATGCAGACACAGGTCCGGGTCGCCGCGAGGAAGTGACGCTAGCAGATCCGGGGACCGGTACGGGCCCGTGCGCCCGGCGGGCGGTAACGTTCCACGACGACCGCTCGGGGCCGCGACCGGGCCGGAGCGGTGAGGACGCTGGTGGACGAGGGGGGACCGCGGGTGGCGCAGGAGAGGACGGGGACGGCCGGACGGGGCGTCGTGGTGGTCACGGGCGCCGGGTCGGGACTGGGGCGGGCCATCGCCGCCCGGCTGCTCGACGACGGGTACGCGGTGGTGCTGGCGGGCCGCCGGCGCGCCGCCCTGGAGGAGACCGCCGACGGGCACCCCCGCGCCGTGGTGGCGGAGGCCGACGTGACCCGCGCCGACTCCGTGCGCGCGCTGTTCGCGCTGGTGAGGGAGCGGTTCGGCCGCGTCGACGTGCTGGTGAACAACGCCGGGGTGTTCGGGCCGAGCGCCGCCGTCGACGCGGTCTCCGACGAGGACTGGCAGAGCGTCCTGGCCACGAACGTCACGGGGTCGATGTACTGCGCGCGCGAGGCGGCCCGCCTGATGAAGGAGCAGGACCCCCGCGGCGGCCGGATCATCAACAACGGGTCGGTGTCGGCGCACGTGCCGCGCCCGTCGAGCGTCGCCTACACGGTGAGCAAGCACGCCGTCTCCGGGCTGACCGCGTCCATGAACCTCGACCTGCGGGGCCACGGGATCGCCTGCACGCAGATCGACGTGGGCAACGCGGCGACGGCGATGGTGTCGGGGTTCGGGGCCGGTGCCGTCCAGCCCGACGGGTCGGTGCGCGCCGAGCCCGTGATCGATCCCGCGCACGTGGCCTCGACCATCGCGCACGTCGTCTCGCTGCCGCCGGAGGTGTCCGTGCCGCAGGTGACGGTGATGGCACGGGAGATGCCCTACGCCGGACGGGGGTAGCGCGCGCCGCGGACTCGCGGGACTCGCGGCACGGGTCGTGCGGGCGGGCGGATCTGGCCGTTCGGATGGCCGATCGGACGATCCGCCGGGGCGGTGGTCCGCACCAGGGTGGGAGTGGACCAGTGCGACCCCGCTCCGAGAGGACACCGCCGATGAACGCCCCGACCGGCCCGTCGCCCACGGACCGAAAGGACCGTAAACTCGCGCCCGACCTGGCCAGGGGCGCGATGCTGCTGCTCATCGCCATGGCCTACGCGAGCGTGTACGCCGGGGGAGGGTTCGGCACGGACGTGTCGGGCGAGGCCCTCCCGGATCGGGTCGCGGCCTTCGCGACCACCCTGTTCCTGGACAACCGGGCCTTCCCGATGTTCGCGATCCTGTTCGGCTACGGGATGGCCTGGATGGTCGCCCGCCAGACGGCGCGCGGCACGGCCGACGCCGAGGTCCGGCGACTGCTGCGGCGGCGCGGCCTCTTCCTGCTGCTGTTCGGGTTCGCGCACGCCGTGCTGGTGTTCCCGGGCGAGATCCTCGCCTCCTACGGGCTGGCGGCGCTGGTCACCGGGTGGCTGCTGCTGCGCCCGAACGGGGTGGTCGTCCGCGCGGCGGTGGTGCTCGCCGTGTTCTACGCCCTCGCGGTGCCCGCGGCGATGGTCGGGATGGCCGCCGGGTCCGCCGGCGGTTCCGAGGACTGGGGGCTCCCGGGGTACCTGACCCTCGCGGACTGGGGCACGCGGCTGGTCGCGGCGCCGTTCTCGCCGCTGTTCATCGCGGTGGCCTACCCGCTGCTGCTCCTGGTGGTCCTCGGCTACCTGGCGGGCCGGGCCGGGCTGCTGGACGACCCGGTCGCGCACCGCGCGCTACTGACCCGGATCGCGGTGGGCGGTGTGGCGGTCTCGCTCGCGGGCGCGCTGCCCTCGGCGCTGGTCGCCGTGGGCGTGATGGACGCGGGCGGGCTCACGGCCGGCCTCTTCATGGGACTCCAGGTGCTGACCGGCGTGTGCGGCGGAGCCGGCTACGCGGCGCTGTTCACGCTGTGGAGCATCCGGCTCGACCGCACCGGCGGGAGGGTGACCCGCGCGGTCGCGGCGATGGGCCGACGGTCCCTGACCTTCTACCTCCTGAACTCCGTCCTCGTGGCGGTCGCCCTCCACCCCGAGCTGATGGGGCTGGGGACCCGGGTGGGCGGTGCCGGAGCCCTCGCCGTGGCGGCGCTCGCCTGGTGCGCGAGCCTGGCGCTCGCGGCGTGGTCGGAGCGGGCGGGGCGTCCGGGGCCCATGGACGCGCTCATGCGGCGACTCGTGCACGGTGGTGGCCCCAGGCCACGAGAGCCACGACCAGCAGCGTGAAGAAGCCGTTGCTGCCGTACTTGGCCAGCGGGGAGACGGGGTCGCCGAGCGGTGTCGTGGCGAAGGAGAACGCCGCCGTGACGAGCAGGGGAGCGCCCGCCACCAGGACCACGTGCCGCCCGGACCAGCCCTCGCGCCGCGACGCGGTGAACAGCAGGACGGCGAGCGCGGCCAGAAGCGCGGCCTCGGCCGCCACGCCCGGCCAGGTCTGGGGCAGGAAGACGTTCACCGTCATGGCGGCCAGGACGGCCGCGCCGACCGCCCAGGGGGACGGCGCGCGGCCACGGTTGCCCCGCACGCGGGCGGTGTCCCCTGGGACGGAGACGCCGCCCGCGGCCCTGCGGGGCAGGGCGAAGGCGGCCACGACCAGGGCCGCGGCGACGGCGGCGGCTCCGACGAGCTGTCCGGGGGCGGCCACGAACCCCTCGGTGTCCAGATGGTCGTCGAGGACGAGCAGCGCCGCCGCCGCGTAGAGCACGGCCAGGACGGACGTGCCGAACCATCCCAGCCACGGCCGACGGGCCAGGTCCCGGGGTGCCAGGGCCTCCACCAGGGCGATCGGCGCGGCGAAGCTCCAGACCATGTGCCCGAACAGGAAGGTCAGGGCCAGTTCGGCGCTGACCCCGGTCCCCGGCACGAGCGTGGACGCGCGCATGTCGTCCCAGTAGGCGATGTCGCGGTAGGCCGGGTTGAACAGGCTCTGGTCGACGAGACCCGACTGGACGACGCCCATGGCCAGGGCCAGCAGCAGGACGGTCGGCCAGCCACGGCCGGTCCGGCGCGCGGCCTCGCGGATCAGGACGGCGACCGCGCCGTAGAGCGGAGCGAGGAAGAGCAGGCCGCCGAGGAGGACGAGGGGGCGTCCGGCATTGCCGTCGTAGCCGCTCAGGTATTCCGCGCAGACCGGGGAGAGGACGAGGAGACCGAGCACCGGGGCGAGGCGGCGGAGGAGGCGCGGACGGGCGGGAACCGGTGTCGTGACCATGCCGGCGACATTAGCAGAGTGTCTGCTCTATTAATAGCTCGGTTCCGCGCCGGTATCCTGCGCGGGATGCGTACCGTCAACCCCGAACAGCACGCCCGCAGGCGCGCCGCCATCCTGGCCGCCGCCGCTCAGGAGTTCGCGGAGAAGGGGGTCGACGGCACCTCCACCGCGAGCATCTGCCGCCGCGCGGGGATCGGTTCGGGGACGCTCTTCCACTACTTCCCGACCAAGCGCGAGATCTTCCACGCCCTGTTCGCCGACGACCTGGCCGAGAGCGGGCGCGCCCGTGCGCGGGCCCTGGCGGCGGACGACCCGCGCGAGGGGCTGGACGCGCTCGTCGGCGACCTCGTCGCGGACGCCGACGACCCGCTCGTGCCCGGGCTGATGGCGGCCGCCCTGTTCGAGGTCAACCGGGACGAGGAGTTCGCGCGACTGCTCCAGGCCGACGAGAACCGCACTGTCGAGGCCCTCACGGAACTGCTCCGCGCTCTGGCCGACCAGGGGCGTCCGCCGGTCTTCCCGCCGGAGCGGACCGCCCGCTGGATCCAGCACCTGGTCGACGCCGTGTTCTTCGGCGCGGGCGACGAGGACTTCGACGCCGACCGTGCCCGCGCGGAGCTGCGCGTCGTGGTCGCCTGGCTGGTCGACGGCGGAGAAGTCGGCGGCGGTCGGTCCGGCGGGGCGGAAGCCGGCGGCGGGGGTCCCGGCGGGGCGGACGCACGTGGCGACCGCGCTCCGTGACCAGCGTCACGCTCCGTTGTTACGGGCCCGTCACAGAGTGAAGGACGCCCGCAACGTCGGCTTGGCACTGTCGTGGACATGGACGCTTCCGAAGGTTACGGAACCGACGACCACACCCGCCCCGGCTTCCTCGGCCGTGAGGCGATGGACCTGGGGATCCTCCTGCTCGCGGCCGGAGCGGCGCACGTCGTGGTGCTCTCCCTCGGGCACAGCGACGGCGGGGTCCGCGCACTGATCGCCGTGGGCGCCCTGCTGCTCGCGGTGTCCGGCCTCCACCGGTGGCACCGCCAGCGTGCCGCTCGCCCGTCCCGGCGGCGGACCCGGCAGGGTGAACCGTCCGGGCCCTCCGGATCGGCGGGGGCGACGGGAGCCTCCGGACCGGCGGGGGCGGCGAAGCCGAACACGTCCGCCGACCCGCGCCCCGTCCCCCTGCACGACCACGCCGACGACCGGTTGTGGAGTGTCCGGGTGACCGTCGCCGACGTCCCCGGCGGTCTGGCCGCGCTCACCTCCCGGTTCGCCGCGCTCGGGATCGACATCCGGCTCATGCAGGTCCACCCGGGCGGGCCCGAGGCCATAGACGAGTTCTTCGTCAACGCCCCCGCCCGGGTGGGCGAGCGCGACCTGTACAACGCCGTGCAGGGGGCGGGCGTCCGGGACGTGATCGTGCGCCCGGCCGACGTCCACGAGCTCAGCGACACCACGAGCCGCACACTCGCGCTGGTCAGCGCTCTGATCACCGGTGCCACGACCCTGGAGCGGTCGCTGGTGGCGCTGTCGGCGGCGCAGGACGTCCGGCACCTGGCGCGCCCGCCGGAGGGCATGGGGCGGGAGGACCTGTCGGGCACCACCATGACGCTCCCGGCGCCCGACGGCGGGGTCCTCGTCGTGCGCCGCGCGGGGGAGGTCGCGGTCCCGTTCACCGCCCTGGAGTTCGCCCGCTGCCGTGCCCTGGTGCAGGTGGCGCTGTCCCTGCGAGCGGAGGCGCGCCGCTGAACGGCGCCCCCTTCACCTGGCGGCAGGCCCGCCGTCACCCGGTGTTCGCGACCTCCTGGTTGGCTTCGGCGCGGGCGTGATCGCGCCCTGATCCCCCGAAGCCACCAGGAAGCACCCATGCGCAAGACCATGGCGGTCACGGCCGCCGTCGCCGTCACCCTCACCGGGGCCGTGCCGGCCGCCCACGCCGACCCCGGGCACGGGCGCGGACGCGGACCCGTCGGTATCGAACTGTCCGTGCTCGGCACCCACCACTCCGACGTGTTCGACGCCTCCGCGGCGGAGATCGTCGCCCACGACCCGATCACCCAGCGCCTCTTCGTGGTCAGTGCCGCGTCGGCCACCGTCGAGGTGCTGGACGTCTCCGACCCCGAGGCACCGGCCGCACTCTTCGCCCTGGAGACCGCCGGTGCGAGGGCGGCCGACGGGTCGACGGTCGGCGAGGGCGCCGTCGCCAACTCCGTGGCGGTCCACGGCGGCGTCGTGGCGGTCGCGGTGGAGTCCGCGGACAAGACCGAGCCCGGCTGGGTGGTCTTCTTCGACACCGAGGGCTCCGTCCTCAACGCGCTCCGGGTCGGCGCCCTGCCGGACATGGCGACCTTCGGCCCCGGCGGCGACACCCTCCTGGTGGCCAACGAGGGCGAGCCCAACGACGACTACACCGTCGACCCGGAGGGTTCGGTGAGCGTCGTGCGCATGTCCGGCGCCCCCGAGGACCTGACCCAGGACGACGTCGCCACGGCCGGCTTCCGCGCCTGGGACGGCGACCGCGAACTCCACCCCGACGTGCGCGTCCACGGGCCCGACCTGTCCACCGGGGAGCCGGGCACCCCGGGCCGGGTGGCGCGCAACCTTGAACCGGAGTACGTCTCCGCCGTGGACGGCGGCACCGCCTACGTCGTGCTCCAGGAGGCCAACGCCTTCGCCGTCCTGGACGTGGAGTCCGCGACGTTCACCGACATCGTGCCGTTCGGGGCCAAGGACCACCTGGAGCCGGGCCACGGGCTCGACGCCTCCAACCGGGACGACGGGATCCGCGTCGAGAACTGGCCGGTCCTGGGCCTGTACCAGCCCGACGGGTTCGACACCTACTCCTGGCGGGGCCGCACGCTGCTCGTCACGGCGAACGAGGGGGACTCACGCGACTGGGACGGGTACTCCGGGGAGTCGCGGGTGGCCGACATGACCGAGGACACCCCGTTGTGCGAGGACTCCCCGCGGCTGGCGGGCTTCCTGGAGGACAACGACCTGGGGATCGGCACGGCCGCGGAGCTGACGGACGAGGCCAACCTCGGCCGGCTGACCGTGTCCGTCGAGGACGGCCTGCGCGCGGACGGCAGCTGCTACGAGGACCTGTACGCCTACGGCGGCCGCTCCTTCTCCGTCTGGACGGCCGACGGCGAGCGGCTCTTCGACTCCGGGTCGGACTTCGAGCGGATCGTCGCGGAGGCCGAGCCGGAGTTCTTCAACTCCGACAACGACGAGCACTCCTTCGACGCGCGCAGTGACGACAAGGGCCCCGAGCCCGAGGCCGTCGTGGTGGGCCGGGTGTCCGGCCGCACCTACGCCTTCGTGGGGCTGGAGCGCGTGGGCGGGGTGATGGTCTACGACATCACCGACCCCCGGTCGGCGTCGTTCGTGCAGTACCTCAACAACCGCGACTTCGCCGCGGAGCCCGGCACGCGTGGGGCGGGCGACCTCGGCCCGGAGGGCATGGCCTTCATCGAGGCGGGCGACTCCCCGATTCCGGGCGTCCCGGTCCTGGCGGTCGCCCACGAGGTGAGCGGAACGACGACCCTGTTCCGCGTCGACCGGGTGGTGCCCGGCCGCGGCTGACGCCGTCCCGGTCGTCGCCGACCTCCATCGACGGCGGGGGGTGTCCCCACCCTTCGTCCACAGAAGTGGACGAAGGGTGGGGAAGGCCGTCCGGGTGGGTAAAGGAGACGTATGGTAACCCCCTTGTCACTCCCTCATCGGTTCCGAGCGCGCCTCCCCGCCCGCGCCGCGATCACGGCCGCGCTGATGGCGTTCGCGCTGGTCGCGGCGCTCACCGCCACGGCACGGCCCGCCGCGGCGGTCGCCCCACCGGAGCTGCGCCGGGGTTCCTCCGGGCCGGCGGTGTCCGAGGTCCAGGAGCGCCTGGCCGAGCTCGACTACTGGATCGACGGCGTGGACGGCGAGTTCGGCTTCCACACGGCCCAGGCGGTGACGGCGCTGCAGAAGGCGGCCGGCATCGACCGCGACGGCATCGTCGGCCCGGAGACCCGGGCGGCGCTCGACGAGGGCGTGCGGCCCTCCGCCACCTCCACATCGGGTGACGTCCTGGAGATCGATCTGGAGCGCCAGCTCCTGCTGGTGGTCTCCGGCGGCGAGGTCGAACGCGTGCTCAACACCTCCACCGGGTCGGGCCGGCCCTACGAGGGCTCCGACGGCAGCGAGCGGATCGCCACCACGCCGACCGGCACCTACTCCGTCTTCCGCGAGGTCGACGCGTGGGACCCGGGCCCCTACGGCGCCCTGTACAGACCCAAGTACTTCAACGGCGGCATCGCCGTGCACGGCTACCCCAGCGTGCCTCCGCAGCCCGCCTCGCACGGCTGCGCCCGGGTGAGCATGGCCGCGATGGACTGGTTGTGGGAGAGCGGGAACATGGAGGTGTACACCACCGTCGTCGTCCGCTGACCCCGGCCCGCCGGGCCCCGGCGGTACTCGCGGACCACGCCCGGCCTCCCGCCGCGCCGCGTGCTCCGCGGCGTCCGCGCGCGCCGATGTCGTGCGCAGGCGCCGCAGGGAGAGCGGTGCGGCCACCGCGAAGACCGCTGCGGCGACGAGCGCCCAGGCCGACCAGAAGAGCAGCCGGGGCAGGAGGCGGGCGGCGGTCGGGGCGGACACCGCCAGCGGCCCCTGGGCCGGGGCGGCGGCGAGCAGCGGCAGGGTGGGGGAGTTTCGGTCGACCCCAATATGGATAAATGGATGTGATAAAAAGAGGCGAGTCATCTGCGGCCCCTCTTTTACCAGGCGCAACAGCAAGGAATCTATGCGTCGTAATGAGGACGTATTCACTAAGCTTCGAGATCACCTTTGATGCGTTTTCTCAGGAATAATCCCGAGCGTTCACGGAGGTGTGTCCGCGTCACACCCGAGGGTGTCGCACGCCTCTACACCGCCCACGCCAGGGGCGCTTTCGTGTGTCGGCTTCTTCCGGTAGATTTCCCGGTAGCCGATCAGTCGGAGTTATCTCGGCAACACCCCTCCTCTGGCCGTCGGTGTTCTCCCGCACCCTTGTTCGCGTATGCGCCGTTCGCGCGTGCGCAGCGACGAACACGCACGATCCTGGTCGAATCCCCATCCCGCGGAGACTCATTGAGTACGACGGCCGTTCTCGAACCGACCGGTCCCAACGCCTCCCTGCGCGCCATCGGCTGGCTGGACCGCCTGCTGTCCACGCCGGTCGACACCACCGTCGAGCGGATCGGCCTGCTCCGCGACCTGGCCGGCTACGAGGAGCGTCCCGATCCCCGCGACGCCCGCAGCACCGAGGCCTTCCTGCTGACCATGCGCCGGTACCTCGTCTGGGCGGGCGACTGGTCCTACCTGGAACTGGAGTACCTGTGCGGCGGTGCCGTCAAGGCGGCCACCTTCCAGGAGGTGCTCGAAGGCACCGAGCTGCCCAAGTACGTGTTCCTGATGGCCTTCGTGACCGCCTGCGCCGGCGAGGACGAGGGCGAGCGCCGTCGCTGGGTCGACGCCTGGCGCGGACTCCGCCGCTCGCCCTAGAGTCGGGCGCATGCCCGAAACCCCCCACGGGGAAGCGACCGTCCCGGCCGGGACGGACGCCCCGGAATCGTCGGTGTTCGCGGCGGCCTCCTGGCCGGGCGAGTTCCGGTCCTACCAGAACGACGCGCTGAGCGAGGTCGACTCACGCTGGGCCGACGGCTACCGGCGCACCTGGGTCGTGCTGCCGCCGGGCGCCGGAAAGACCCTCGTCGGGCTGGAAGCAGCCCGCCGCCTCGGCCGCCGCACCGTCGTCTTCGCCCCCAACATCGCCATCCAGGGCCAGTGGACCACCCACTGGGAGGCCTACGACCGGCCGGACGGCGGCACGGCCGGAACCGAACGGGGCCTGGCGGACGACGTCAACGTGCTGACCTACCAGTCGCTCGCCGTCTTCGACCCCGAGGCCGAGACCGACGGGAGCGGGTCGGTCCGCGACCGCCTGCACGCCAACGGCCAGGCCCTGGTGGCGGCCCTCCACGACGCGGGTCCGCTCACCGTGATCCTCGACGAGTGCCACCACCTCCTCCAGGTGTGGGGCCGCCTGCTCGCCGAGATCCTGGACGAGCTTCCCGACGCCCACGTCATCGGTCTGACCGGAACACCCGCCGCGAGCCTGACCAGAACCGAGAAGAAGCTGGTGGAGCGCCTCTTCGGAGAGCCGATCACCGGCGCGTCCGTCCCCGCGCTCGTCCGCGACGGGTACCTGGCCCCGTTCGCGGAACTGGCCTACGTCACCACGCCCAACGCGCTGGAGCGCGAGTACCTCGCCGAGCAGGGGCTCCGGTTCACCGAGATGTGCACGGAGCTGCTCACCCCCGGGTTCGCCGAAACCGACTTCCTGCCGTGGATCGACGTGCGTTTCGTCCACCGCTTCACCGCCGGGCGTGACAGGGCCGACTGGAACCGGCTGGCGAGCGAGCGCCCCGACGAGGCCGACGCGGTCCTGCGGCTCCACCACGCAGGGCTCTGCGCGCTCCCCAAGGGCGCCCGCCTCGCGGAACGGCACCGCCACGCGCCGGACACCGACGACTGGGCGGCGCTCATCAGGGACTACGAACGGCACTGCCTCGACCCCGACACCGAGCGGAACAAGGCCGCGCGGCAGAGCATCCGGGCCGCCCTGCCGACGGTCGGGTACCAGCTCACCCGGCGGGGCATCCGGGCCACCACCTCGCCCGTCGACCGCGTCCTCGCCCGCAGCGCCGCCAAGTCCCAGGCCACCGTGGAGATCGTGGACACCGAATCGGACGCGCTCGGCGACCGGCTGCGCGCCCTGGTCCTGTGCGACCAGGAGCGCGCCCGCACACCGAGGGCCCTGCGCAGTGTCCTCGCGGAGGACGCCGGGTCGGCGTGGCTCCAACTGGCCCTGCTCGTGGAGGACCCGCGCACCGCCTTCCTCAATCCCGTCATGATCACCGGGAGCACCGTGGCGACCAGTCCGTGGACCAGCGACGCCCTCATCGGCTTCGTCCTCGCCGAGCACCCCGACCTCGACCTGACCGTCCGCGAGGTGGACGGGCTCCACGTCATCGAG
Source organism: Nocardiopsis aegyptia (assembly GCF_013410755.1). GTDB lineage: Bacteria > Actinomycetota > Actinomycetes > Streptosporangiales > Streptosporangiaceae > Nocardiopsis > Nocardiopsis aegyptia. The sequence goes on along the minus strand of NZ_JACCFS010000001.1, from coordinate 3,323,773 downwards.
GGGACGTGGCCGCCCCGCACACGCGTCGGACTGGTGACCCGCTTCCTCGACTGGGCCGGCTGCCGGGTGCTGGTCGGGACCAGGGCGCTCCTCGGCGAGGGGTGGGACGCCCGGGGGATCAACGTGGTCGTGGACCTGACGACCTCTACCACGGCGACGGCGGTCGTACAGGGACGGGGGAGGGCCCTGCGGCTGGACCCGTCGTGGCCGGAGAAGACCGCGCACACCTGGACGGTCGTGTGCGTGAGCCATGACCATCCCAAGGGCGACGCGGACTGGAAGCGGTTCGTCCGCAAACACGAGGGCTACCTGGCCCTGGGCACCGACGGTGCGGTGGTGAGCGGGGTGGCGCACGTCGACGCCCGCCTCTCCCCGTACGAGCCGCCGCCGGAGGGGGAGACGGACGCGGTCAACGCGCGCATGCTCATCCGGGCGCGTGCCCGCGAGGAGACCCGCGAGCAGTGGCGGCTGGGGGAGCCGTACGAGGACACGCTGACCGCCGCGCTGCGGGTCTGGGGCCGGTCGGCGCCCTCCGGACACGGCGGGGCTTCTGCGCTCGGCGGCGCTTCTGCGCATGGAGGGCTCTCCGTGCTCGGCGGTGCGCCTGCGGACGGTGGGGCCTCTGCACGGAGCGGGACCTCCGTGCTCCGCTCGCCGCCGGCCGTCCTGCCCGCCGCCGCGGGCGTGGCCCGGGCGAGGGCTCACAAGGAGCCGGAGCGCGCCCTTCGGCCGAAGCACGCCGCCGCGGTCGTCCGGTCGCTTTCCGTGGTCGCCGGCTTCGTGTTGGGCGCGTCCCTCGGCCCGTTGCAGCTCGCGGTGGTGACGGCTCTGGCGTGCGTGGCCGCCTCGGAACTGGTGGCGGCCGCGGTCGAGCGCAGGGCGAAGGTACGCGAGGCCCGCCACCTGATCGAACAAGCTCGGGAACCCGTCGGACTCGACCGCTACGCGTACGCCGTCGCCGACGCGCTCCTGATCGCCGGACACTCCGGGGTCGGGGCCCAGGGGGTGCGGATCCACGTGGACACGGCCGGGGTGCACCAGTGCACGCTGGTCGGCACGGGCCCCGAGGCCGCCGAGAAGTTCGCGGTCGCCCTGGAAGAGGTGCTCAACCCGACCGTCGGCAACGAGCGGGTCGTGACCACCGGGTACGACCGCCGGTTCCTGGCGACCCGGTACGAGTTCCCCGCGCCCGGTTCGGCGCGGGAGGAGAACGAGCGCGCCCGCGCCCAGGCCCGGGGCCGCCCCCTGCCGAACCGACGCGTCCACCACGCGGTCCCGTACGTGTTCGAGCGCCGACGGCTGGGGCCCCGGGACTTCGAGCGGGCCTGGAACAGGTGGGTGGGCCCGGAACCCCTCCTCGACCTGCACACGATCGAGGCCGGTGACGCCCACGCCGAGTACCAGGAGTCGGTCGCCGAGGTGACCACCGGGTTCGGGCTCATCTGGAGCTGACCCCGGGGGCCGGGAAGGACACGGCGGGACCGCGCCTCACACCCGCGGGAAGAGGGCGTCGGTGAAGGCGTTGCGGAACTTCCCGTCCGGGTCGAGGTCACGCGCCAGGCGCCCGAAGTCCGCGCCGCGCTCGTAGCCGCCGATGACCTCCGCCGGGGCCAGCGCGGTGAGCTTGCCCCAGTGCGGCCGCGCGCCCAGCGGCACGAGTCGTTCCTCCACGGCGGACAGGACGGGCAGCACGGTCGCCGGGTCCTTGCGCCAGGTGAAGTGGAAGGCGACGGTGTCCCGGCCGTACGCGGGGCTCAGCCACAGGTCGTCGGCGCGGATCGTGCGCACCTCCGAGATGTGCAGTGCCGGGGCGATCAGGTGCCCGATCCCGCGCAGCGCGGCGAAGGCGGCCGGGGCCGCGTCCCGGGGAAGGTAGAGCTCGGACTGCAGTTCGTCGCCCGCGCTCGGGGGCAGCTCGGGCCGGAAGTGCGGCAGGCGCTCGAACCAGGGCCCGACCGTGCCCAGCTGCTCGGTGCTGGGTTCGGGCGGCATGCCCGGAACCGGGTGCATCGGACCGGTCGCGGGCCGTCCGCCGTGCCAGTCGCCGGCCGGCCGGTCGGTGCGGTTCTTGAGCCACACGTCCCCCTCGCCGGCGTGCCAGTCGGTGAAGAGGCTGACGCTGGTGGCCGCACCGAACACGTCGTCGATCCGCTCGGCCACCTCGTCCAGGGGCACCCCGATCCGCACCCGCTGGGTCATCTCGTAGGCGGGCTCGATCTCCAGGGTGAGCCGTGTGACGACGCCGAGCGCGCCGAGGGCGACCACGGTTCCGGGGAAGATCTCCGGATCGGCGTCGCGGCTCAGCCACCGCAGGTCGCCGTCCGGTCCGACCAGCTCCAGGGCGCGGACGGCGGCGGACAGGCAGCGGTGCCCGTCACCGGACCCGTGGGTGCCGGTCGCGCAGGAGCCCGCGACGGAGATGTGCGGTAGCGAGGCCAGGTTGGCCAGCGCGTGGCCCTCGCGGTGCAGGGCGGCGGCCAGGTCGGCGTAGCGCAGGCCGCCGGAGACGGTGACGGTCGAGGCGTCCGGGTCGACCTCGGTCACCACGGGAAGGCCGTCCAGCCGCACGAGGTCGCGGTCGGAGTCGGCGACGAGGTTGAAGGAGTGGCCGCTGCCGAGGGCGCGGATCCCGGTGCTGTCCCGGACGAGCCGGCGCAGCTCGTCGACGGTCGTGGGCCGGTGCACCCGCGGACTGGCGAAGGTGACGTTCCCGGCCCAGTTGCGGAGCAGAGCGTGCGACGTGGGCATGAGCCCTCCGAAGGAGAGAGGTGTCGTGTCCCGGTTCCCGAGGCGCCGCCGCGAGGGGACGGCCTCCGGGAGGATAGCGGTCGCGCCGGACCGGCACGACGGCTGGGGCCCCGTTAATGTGAGCGCTCACATCCGCTGGCGCGCCACCGCTCGCGCGCCCGTGCCGTCACCGGGAGAACTCCAGGCAGAACGGGTGCCCCACCGGGTCGGCGTAGACCCGGAAGAGGTCGTCGGGATCGTCCTCGACCCGCGCGAGCGGGGTGGCGCCGAGGTCCAGCACGCGCGCTTCGGCGGCGTCGATGTCGTCCACCCACACGTCGAAGTGCATCTGCTGGGGCCGCTCCGGGTCGGGCCACGCGGGCGGCCGGTGGTCGGGGACCCGCTGGAAGGCGATCCGTGGCAACTCGTCCCCGGCGAGTACCACCCAGTCGTCCACGCGCTCGGTGACGGGCAGGCCCAGGAGTTCGGAGTAGAAGCCGGCGAGGGCCTCCGGGTCGGGGCAGTCGATGGCGACGGTGCGCAGGCGTCCGATCATGGCGGCAGGATCCCACGCCGTACCCCGTCCGGAAAGGATCCCCGGCGCCCGCGGGTCGGCCCGCCGTCGCGGGCGCCGACCGGGACCTTCGGCCGTGGCGCCGACGGCCGCGCGGGAGTAGCGTCCTGCTCCCAGGGCGCCCGCTCCGCCGTGGTCCACCCCCAGCCCACGGACGGAACACGCGATGACGAACCTCCCTCCCCAGTTCAACGCCCCGCGGCCGCGCACCGGCCCCACCCCGGCCCAGATCGTCGGTGTCGGCTGTGCCGGCTGCCTCGGCGTCGGCGTCCTGCTGGTGCTCTTCACCGGATGCGTGTCGGCGCTCTCCGAGGGTTCCGGCGCCGGCGCACCGGGCGCGGTGGCCACGGTCACCGCCACCGAGAGGGCCACCGAGGAGGTCGAGACGGTGGCCACCGAGACGGTCACGGCGACCGAGGAGGTGGAGGTCGAGGTGACGGTCACCGAGACGGAGACGGCCGCGGCCGATCCGGCGGACACGGGAGGGGGCTCCGGCACCGGCGGGGACTCGGACAGCGGCGGCGGAAGCGCGTACTACGACAACTGCACCGCCGCCCGCGAAGCGGGGGCGGCCCCGGTCCGCCGGGGCGACCCCGGCTACGGCCCCCACCTGGACCGCGACGGCGACGGCGTCGGCTGCGAGTAGCCCCGCCCGGCCGTCCCGCCCACCCCGCCCGGCCGGCGCCGGGAGCCCCGGAACGCGGCGAGGCGGGGCCTTGGTAGCCTGCCGGAGCCAGTCGTACCACGCCAGTGGTCAGGGAATCCGGTGCGAATCCGGAACTGACGCGCAGCGGTGAGGGGGACGGGCGGGGTACTTTGCGCCACTGGGGCGAGACCGCGGCGACCACTGCGTCGACGCGGAACCGGCCTGGGAAGGCACCCCGTCCGGGTGAACCCGAGTCCGAAGACCTGCTGGCCCCTCCGCGTCGAGTGCGCGGAGGGCATCCATGCCAGGCTCCGCGTTCGAGCCCCGACATCCGAGGCATCCCCATGCTGCGTTCCGCGCTCCGCCCCCTCGCCCTCCTCCTCGCGCCGCCCCTCCTCCTGACCGCCTGCGGCCCGTCCGCGGACGGGCGGGACGACGGAACGGGCTCCGGCTCCGGCTCCGGCGCCGCCACGACGACCGACAACTGCGGGCACGAGGTGAGCGTCGACGCCCCGCCCGAACGCGTCGTCTCCCTCAACCAGGGCACCACCGAGATCCTGCTCTCCCTCGGCCTGGAGGACCGCGTCATCGGCACCGCCACCTGGACCGACCCGATCATGGAGGGCCTGGAGGAGGCCAACGAGGGCATTCCCCGGCTCGCCGACGACAACCCCTCCTTCGAGGCGGTGCTCGACGCCGAACCCGACTTCGTGACCGCCTCCTTCGTCTCCACCCTCGGCACCGGCGGCGTCGCCACCCGCGAGCAGTTCGAGGAGCTGGGCGTGCCCACCTACGTCTCCCCGACCGACTGCGCCGCCGGCAAGGACAACGAGAGCGGGGGCGACGGCTCCCGCAGCGAACCGCTCACGCTCGACGCGGTCTACGGCGAGATCCACGACCTCGCCCGGATCTTCGGTGTCGAGGAGCGCGGGGACGCGCTCGTCGCCGAACTCGAAGGCCGGGTGGACGCGGCGACCGCGGACCTGGACGCCTCCGACGCCTCCCTCATGTACTGGTTCGCCAACTCCGAGTCGCCCTACCTCGCCGGGTGCTGCGGCGCCCCCGGCGCCATCACCCGGGCGGTCGGCGCGCGCAACGCGTTCGACGACACCCACGACGAGTGGCCGCAGATCAACTGGGAGACCGTGGCCGAACGCGACCCCGACGTCATCGTGCTCGGTGACCTGACCCGCGAGTCCCAGACGGCCGAGTCCGCCGACGCCAAGATCGAGTTCCTGGAGTCCGGTCCCGCCACCCGCGACCTCACCGCGGTCCGGGAGGGCCGGTACATCCTGCTCAGCGGCCAGGCCATGAACCCCTCGATCCGCACGGTCGAGGGGATCGAACTCGTCGCCGCCGGTCTGCGGGACCTCGGGTTCACCCAGTGAGGGGCGCCCGTCAGGCGCTGCTCACCACTGGCGGACTCGTGCTCCTGGCGGCCTCGGTCGCGGTCGCCGTGACCATCGGCCCCGCCGACATCTCGACGGCCGACGTCTGGCGTTCGGCGTCCGCGCGACTGGGGGTGGGCGACAGCCCCCTGACCCCGTTGCGCGAGGGCATCGTGTGGAACCTGCGCATGCCCCGTACCCTGCTCGCCGCGGTGTGCGGCGCGGGACTGGCCCTGTGCGGCGCCGTCATGCAGTCCCTGCTGCGCAACCCCCTCGCCGACCCCTTCGTGCTCGGGGTCTCCTCCGGTGCCTCGACCGGGGCGGTGGCCGTCATCGTCCTCGGCTGGGGCGCGGGCGTGGTGTCGCTGTCGGCCGGAGCCTTCGCCGGAGCGGTGCTCTCCTTCGCGATGGTGGTGCTGCTCGCCCAGAGCCTCGGCCCGACCATGGACCGCGTGGTGCTGTCCGGGGTCGCGGCCATGCAGCTGTTCGGGGCGCTGACCTCGTTCATCGTGCTGACCTCCGCGGACGCCGAGACCACCCGGGGCGTCCTGTTCTGGCTGCTGGGCTCGCTCGGCGGCGCCGGATGGGCGGACGTGGCCCTGTGCGCGGCCGTGCTGGCCGCCGTGCTCGCCGTCTGCCTCGCCCACACCACCACCCTGGACGCGTTCGCGTTCGGCGAGGAGGCCGCGGCGAACCTCGGCGTCCGGGTGGTCAGGGCCCGCCTGCTGCTCCTGACCGCCACCGCCCTGCTCACCGCGGCCCTGGTCAGCTCGGCCGGGGCGATCGGCTTCGTGGGCCTGGTCCTGCCGCACGCGGCCCGCGCGCTCACGGGATCCGCCCACGCCCGGCTCCTGCCCGTGACGGCGCTGAGCGGCGCCGTCTTCCTCGTCTGGGTGGACACCGCCGCGCGCACCGTCCTGGACCCCCAGGAGATCCCGGTGGGCGTGATGACGTCCCTCATCGGCGTGCCCGCCTTCATCGCCGTGCTGTACCGAGTCAGGAGGACGACATGACCGACGCAGAACCGGCCGTGGCCGACCGCGCCGCCCTGGCCGATGAACGGGAGACGGGTCTGCGCGCCTCGCGCGTGAGCCGGATGATCGGCGGAAGGCTGATCCTCGACGGTGTCACCGTCGCCCCGCGCACCGGCGAGACCATCGGGCTGCTCGGCCCCAACGGCTCGGGCAAGTCGACGCTGCTGCGGCTGCTCAGCGGGGTGCTCACGCCCTCCTCCGGTGTGGTGACCCTGGACGGCCTGCCGCTCGCCCGGACCGCGCGCCGCTCCGCCGCCCGGCGGGTGGCCGCCGTCGAGCAGAACGCGCACACCCAGACCGAGCTGACCGTCCGCGACGTCGTGGCCCTGGGCCGGATCCCGCACCGCCGCGCCTGGGCGCCCATGTCCGCCGCCGACCTGGCCGCCGTGGCGGCGGCCCTGGAACGCGCCGGCCTCACCGACCTGGCCGACCGGTCCTGGCACACGCTCTCGGGCGGGGAGCGCCAGCGCGCCCAGATCGCCCGCGCCCTGGCGCAGGAGCCCACGGAGCTGCTGCTCGACGAGCCGACCAACCACCTCGACATCCAGTACCAGCTCGACCTGATGGAGCTGGTCGCGGGACTGCCGGTCACCACCGTCATCGCCATGCACGACCTCAACCTGGCCGCCATGTACTGCGACCGGCTCGTGGTGCTGCGCGGCGGCCGGGTCGTCACCGAGGGCACCCCGGACGCGGTGCTGACCCCGTCCCTCATCGGGGAGGTCTACGGCGTGCGCGCGGAGGTCGACGCGGGGCCCGGGTACCCGGTCATCCGGTTCCTGCGGTGAGGCGGCCCGGGAGTCACCCGCCACAGCGCGGACGGCGGCGGACCGTTAGGGTGTGGATCCTTCGCTCGAGGCGCAGGAACCCGGTGCGAGTCCGGGGCGGTTCCGCCACTGTGACACCCCGACCAGGGGTGCAGCCAGACACTGGCCTCGAACGTTCCTACCGCCGATGGGGCGAGAACCCCGAGGGAGGATTCCGGCCATGACGGTACGGATCGCTCTGCTGTCCACGTCCGACACCGACCTGCTCTCCGCGCGCGCCAGCGGCGCCGACTACGTGTGGGCGAACCCGTCCCGCGCCTCCGACACCGAGCTCACCGCCGCCGTCGAGGGCGCCGACCTCGTCGTGGTGCGCCTGCTCGGCTCACCGCACGACCTGTGGCCGGGCCTGGCCGCCGTCCGTGAGCGGGGCACGCCCCTGGTCGTGCTGAGCGGCGAACAGCAGCCCAGCGCCGAGCTGATGGAGCACTCCACCGTCCCCATCGGCCTGGCGGCCGACGCCCACCGCTACCTCGCGCAGGGCGGACCCGCCAACCTCGGCCGCCTGCACGCCTTCCTCTCCGACACCGTGCTGCTGACCGGCGAGGGCTTCGACCCGCCCGCCCCCGTCCCGCAGTGGGGCCTCGCCCACCCGTCACCCGCCAACGCCCGGGAGAGCGCTTCGCGCGGAGAACGGGCTACCACCCTCAACGGACGCCTTCGGCGCAGCTCCTCCTCCACGCGGGAGCAGCCCCTGGACTCGTCGCTGCCGCGCGTGGGCATCCTCTACTACCGGGCGCACGAGGCCGGCGGCAACACCGCGTTCGCGCACGCCCTGGCCGACGCCGTCGACGCGACCGGGCAGGCCGTGGGCGTCCCGGTCTTCGCCGGGTCCCTGCGCTCGGCGCCCGACGAGCTCTACGAGGCGCTGCGCGCGTTCGACGTCCTGGTCGTCACCGTCCTGGCCGCCGGCGGCAGCGTGCCCGCCTCCGCGAGCGCCGGCGGCGACGACGAGGCGTGGGACGTGGAGCGGATGGCGGCGCTGGACGTCCCCGTCCTCCAGGGACTGTGCCTGACCAGCTCCCGCGCCGAGTGGGAGGCCTCCGACGACGGCGTCACCCCGCTCGACTCGGCGAGCCAGATCGCCATCCCCGAGTTCGACGGCCGGATCATCACCGTGCCCTTCTCCTTCAAGGAGATCGACCGCGACGGACTGCCCCGCTACGTCGCCGACCCCGAGCGCTGCGCCCGCCTGGCCGGGATCGCGGCCGCCCACGCCCGGTTGCGGCACGTCCCCCCGGCGGAGAAGCGGATCGCGGTCGTGCTGTCGGCCTACCCCACCAAGCACTCGCGCATCGGCAACGCCGTCGGCCTCGACACCCCCCGCTCGCTGGTCCGCCTGCTGCGCCGTCTGCGCGACGAGGGCCATGACCTGGGAGAGCCCGGCGACCTGCCCGGACTCGACCTGGAGGACGACACCGAGGCCGGCGACGCGCTGATCCACGCCCTGATCGCGGCGGGCGGACAGGACGAGGACTGGCTCACCTCCGTCCAGCTGACTGACGCGCAGGTCCGGATCACGCCCGAGCAGTACGCCGCCTGGACCGAGGACCTGCCCGCGGCCCTGAAGGACGCAATGACCGAGGCGTGGGGGCCCGCCCCCGGCCGCCTCTACGTCAACGACGAGGGCGAACTCGTCCTCGCCGCGCTGCGCGCCGGCAACGTCGTCGTCCTGGTCCAGCCGCCGCGCGGCTTCGGCGAGAACCCCATCGCGATCTACCACGACCCCGACCTGCCGCCGAGCCACCACTACCTGGCCGCCTACCGCTGGCTGGAGCACGGCTTCGGCGCCCACGCCGTCGTGCACCTGGGCAAACACGGCTCGCTGGAGTGGCTGCCCGGCAAGAACGCCGCGCTGTCGGCCTCCTGCGCCACCGACGCCGTGCTCGGCGGCCTGCCGCTCGTCTACCCGTTCCTGGTCAACGACCCCGGTGAGGGCGCCCAGGCCAAGCGCCGCGCCCACGCCACCGTCGTCGACCACCTCATCCCGCCGATGGCGCGTGCGGAGAGCTACGGCGACATCGCGCGCCTGGAGCAGCTGCTCGACGAGCACGCCAACATCGCGGCCATGGACCCGGCCAAGCTGCCCGCGGTCCGCGGCGAGATCTGGTCCCTGATGCGCGCGGCCGAACTGCACCGCGACCTCGGCCTGGAGGAGCGGCCCGACGACGAGGAGTTCGACGACTTCCTGCTCCACGTCGACGGCTGGCTGTGCGAGATCAAGGACGCCCAGATCCGCGACGGCCTGCACGTGCTCGGCGAGGCTCCGGCGGGCGAGGCCAGGGTCAACCTGGTCCTGTCCGTCCTGCGGGCCGCCCAGGTCTGGGGAGGGGTGGGCGCGGCGGTTCCCGGCCTGCGCTCCGCCCTCGGCCTCAAGGACGAGGCGCCGGCCCGTGAGGTCGACGAGGTGGAGGCCGCGGCCCGCGCCCTCGTGGAGCGCATGGAGGCCGCGGACTGGGACCCGGCCGCCGCGGCCGGCCTGCACGACGACCCCGGTGTGCGCGCCGTCCTGGAGTTCGCCGCCACCCAGGTGGTCCCGCGCCTGGCCCGCACCACCGACGAACTCGACCACACCGTCCACGCCCTGTCCGGCGGCTTCGTCCCGGCGGGCCCGTCCGGGTCCCCGCTGCGCGGCCTGGTCAACGTGCTCCCGACCGGCCGCAACTTCTACACCGTCGACCCCCGCGCCGTCCCCTCCCGGCTCGCCTGGCAGACCGGGCAGGCGATGGCCGACTCCCTACTGCGCCGCCACCTGGAGGAGACCGGGACTTACCCCGAGTCGGTCGGGCTGTCCGTGTGGGGCACCTCCGCGATGCGCACCTCCGGCGACGACATCGCCGAGGTGCTCGCGCTGCTCGGCGTCCGCCCGGAGTGGGACGAGGCCTCCCGCCGCGTCTCCCGGCTCGACGTGGTCCCGCTGGAGGAGCTGGGCCGCCCGCGCGTGGACGTCACCGTCCGCATCTCCGGCTTCTTCCGCGACGCGTTCCCGCACGTCGTCGCCATGCTGGACGACGCCGTGCGGCTCGTCGCCGACCTCGACGAGCCCGAGGACCAGAACTTCGTCCGCGCCCACACCCGCGCCGACCTGGAGGAGCACGGCGACCACCGCCGCGCCACCACCCGGGTCTTCGGCTCCGCGCCCGGCTCCTACGGCGCCGGCATCCTCCAGTTGGTCGAGTCCGGCACCTGGCGCGACGACAACGACCTCGCCGAGGTCTACACGGCCTGGGGCGGCTTCGCCTACGGCCGCGGGCTCGACGGCACCCCGGCCGCCGACGACATGCGCGCCAACTACCGCCGGATCAAGGTCGCCGCGAAGAACGTCGACAGCGCCGAGCACGACATCGCCGACTCCGACGACTACTTCCAGTACCACGGCGGCATGATCGCCACCGTCCGCGCCCTCACTGGCACCGACCCCCGGGCCTACGTCGGCGACTCCACCTCGCCCGACGCGATCCGCACCCGCACCCTCACCGAGGAGACCGCCCGCGTGTTCCGGGCGCGGGTGGTCAACCCGCGCTGGATCTCCGCCATGCGCCGCCACGGCTACAAGGGCGCGTTCGAGCTGGCCGCCACCGTCGACTACCTCTTCGGCTTCGACGCCACCGCCGGGGTCGTCCACGACTGGATGTACGAGAAGCTCGCGGCCGAGTACGTCATGGACGAGGAGACCCGGGAGTTCCTGCGCCGGTCCAACCCGTGGGCGCTGCACGGCATCGTCGAGCGGCTGCACGAGGCCGCCCGGCGCGGGCTCTGGGCCGAGCCGGACCAGGCGACCCTCGACGCCCTCACGGAGGTCTACCTGGAGGTCGAGGGCGACCTGGAGGACCGGGCCGAATGAGGGTACGGATCCTGGGCATCGGCATGGGGCCGCGGCACCTGACCCAGGAGGTCGCCGGGGCCCTGCGCGGCTGCGACTACGCGGTGGCCGCCCGCAAGCGCGACGACGACGGGCTGCTCGCCCTGCGCCGCGCGGTCTGCGACGCCCACGGCGTCCCCCTGGTCGCCGTGCCCGACCCGGAACGCGACCGCGACGACCCCGCCGACTATCCGGCGGCGGTCGGCTCCTGGCACGAGGCCCGGGTCGCCGCCTACGAGAGGGTGCTCGGCGAGCGCGGCGGCACGGCGGCGTTCCTGGTGTGGGGCGATCCCTCCCTGTACGACTCCACCCTGCGGATCGTGGCGCGGATCGCCGAGCGCGGCGTCGTGCCGGTGGACTACGACGTGCTCCCCGGCGTCGCCGCGCCCCAGCTCCTGGCCGCGCGGCACCGGATCGTCCTGCACGAGGTGGGCCGCCCGGTGCACGTCACCCCCGCGCGCCGGCTGCGGGAGGCCGTCGACGCCGGGCAGGACAACATCGTCGTCATGCTCGGCGGCGCGCCCGCGTTCGAGGGGCTGGAACAGTGGTCGGTGTGGTGGGGCGCCAACCTGGGCACCGACACCGAGGCGCTGGTCGCGGGCCGGGTCGGCGACGTGCTGCCCGCGATCGCGGCGGCCCGCGCCCGGGCGCGGGAGAGGGCCGGATGGGTGATGGACACCGCGCTGCTACGGAGGACCACGTGAGCGGAACCGCAGGTGGCGGGCGGGGCGGGAGGCGGGCCGCGTCGCAGGCGTCCGCCGGGGGCGGCGGCCGGCGGGCCGGGCTCCTGGTCGCGGGAACCACCTCCGACGCGGGCAAGAGCGTCGTCACCACCGCCCTGTGCCGGGCGTTCGCGCGGCGCGGCCTGCGGGTGGCGCCGTACAAGGCCCAGAACATGTCGAACAACTCCATGGTCTGCCAGGGACCCGACGGCCGCACGGCGGAGATCGGGCGCGCCCAGTGGGTGCAGGCGGTGGCGGCCCGCGCCACGCCGGAGCCCGCCATGAACCCCGTGCTCCTGAAACCGGGCACCGACCGGCGCAGCCACGTCGTGCTGCTCGGCCACCCCGCCGGGGACGTCTCCTCCGCGAACTGGGAGGAGGGGCGCCGCCACCTCGCCGAGGCCGCGCACACGGCCTTCGACGACCTGGCCGGGCGCTACGACCTGGTGATCGCCGAAGGCGCGGGCAGCCCGGCCGAGATCAACCTCCGCGCGGGCGACTACGTCAACATGGGCCTGGCCCGCCACGCGGACCTGCCCGTCGTGGTCGTCGGCGACATCGACCGCGGCGGCGTGTTCGCGGCGCTCTACGGAACGGTGGGCCTGCTGGAGCCCGCCGACCAGGAGTTGGTCGCGGGCTTCGTCATCAACAAGTTCCGCGGGGACGTCGGCCTCCTCAAGCCGGGTCTGGCCGACCTCGAACGGCTCACCGGGCGCAGCGTGTACGGCACCCTGCCCTGGGACGCCGGGCTCTGGCTCGACTCCGAGGACGCCCTCGACCTGGAGGGCCGCCGTTCCCCGGGCACCGGCCGCCGCGTGGCGGTGGTGCGGCTGCCCCGGATCAGCAACTTCACCGACGTGGACGCCCTCGGCCTGGAACCCGGGCTCGACGTCGTCTTCGCCTCCGGGCCGCGCGACCTCGCCGACGCCGACCTCGTCGTCCTGCCCGGGACCCGGTCGACCCTCGCCGACCTGGCCTGGCTGCGCTCCCGCGGCCTGGACCGGGCGATCACCGAGCACGCCCGCCGCGGGCGCCCCGTGCTCGGGATCTGCGGCGGTTTCCAGATGCTCGGCCGCACCATCGCCGACCCGGACGGGATCGAGGCCGAGCCGGCCACCGCGGACGGCCTCGGGTTGCTCGACGTCCGGACCGACTTCACGGCGGAGAAGACCCTGCGCCTGCCGACCGGTACGGCCCTGGGCGCGCCGGCGCACGGCTACGAGATCCACCACGGGCGCGTCACACCCGCGGACTTCCTGGTCCGTGAGGGGAACGTCTTCGGCACCATGTGGCACGGCAGCCTGGAGGGCGACGCCTTCCGCGCCGCCTTCCTCGCCGAGACACTGGGCCTCGCGCCGTCCGGGACGTGCTTCGCCGACGCCCGGGAACGGCGTCTTGACCTGCTCGCCGACCTCGTGGAGGAGCACCTCGACGTCGACGCGCTGCTCACCCTCGCCCGCGAGGGCGCGCCCGCGGACCTCCCCCTGCTCGCTCCAGGCCCACCCGTCGCCCACCACCGCCCGGGAGCCGCTGCGCGGAGGGGTGGGGCACCCTCAACGGACGCCTTCGGCGCAGCCCTCGCACCCGTCGCCCACCACCGCTCAGGGGGCCGCTTCGCGGCGGAGGAGCCCCCTCAACGGACGCCTTCGGCGCAGACTCCTTCGATGAGACTCCTGCTCCTCGGGGGCACGTCCGAGGCCCGAGAGCTCGCCGCGCTGCTGGTCGAGGCCGGCATCGACGTCACCACGTCCCTCGCGGGCCGCGTCGCGCGCCCGCGCCTGCCGGTCGGCAGGGTCCGGACCGGCGGCTTCGGCGGCGTCCCCGGCCTGAGGGCGGCGCTCGCCGACTACGACGCGGTGGTGGACGCCACGCACCCCTTCGCCCTGGGCATGACCGCTAACGCGGCCGCCGCCTGCACGGACGTCCCCCTCCTGCGTCTGGAACGCCCGGGCTGGGACCCCGACCCGACATGGCTCTATGTCGACACGCACGAGGAGGCCGCGGCCACCGCCGCGTCGCTGGGCACGCGTCCCTTCCTCACGGTCGGCCGCCAGGAACTCGCGCGCTTCCTCCCGGCCCTCGACCGCCACGAGGCCCTGGTCCGCGTGGTGGACGTCCCCGACCTCGACCTGCCCGCCTCCTGGCGCCTGGTCACCAGTCGGGGGCCGTACACCCTCGACGGCGAACTCGACCTCCTGGGGGAGCACCGCGCCGACGCCCTGGTCACCAAGGACTCCGGCGGTACCTACACCTGGCCCAAGATGGCGGCCGCGCGGCGACTCGGCGTCCCGGTCATCGTGGTCCGCCGTCCCGCGGGCCCCCAGGGCGTCCCCACCGTCCACGACGTCCCGTCCGCCCTCGACTGGGTGACCGCCCGCACCTGACCCGCTTCCCCGGCGGCCAGGTCGGGCCGCGGCGCGCACGGCGTCCATGTCCACAAGGCCAGTGGAGGCGGGATGCCCCTCATCTACCATGTCAACATGACCGTCGCCGACCATCACCCGCCGCCCGTTCCGGAACCGCCCATCACTCCCGAACTGTTCGAGCGTCTCGCCGAGATCGCTCGCAACGAGGAGGGCGTCACCCTCGAACACATCAACGGAAAGGTCTGGGCTCACAAGGTGACCGACGGGGCTCACGGCGGAATCCTCATGTGGATGACGCGCCAGTTCATGGCGCACCGTCCGGACCTGGACCTCAACGTCACCGGCCAAGGTCTGAAGATCGACCCTTACCGAAAGGGACGCGCCCGCCCCGACGGCATGCTGTCTCCTGTCGGTCATTTCGACAGGTCCGGAGAATGGGCCGACCCCGACGGTGTCCTCGCGGTCGTCGAGGTGACCTCCTGGGATGCTGACACGCATGCCCGCGACCGAGTGGAGAAGCCCGTCGCCTACGCGGCCAGCGGCATCGGCGTGTACGTGCTGGTGGACCGCGAAGCCAACGCCGTGGTGGTGCACTCCCGGCCCGTGGGCGGCCGGTACCTGGACCGTTCGGAACACCCCTACGGGGAAGCGGTCGAGGTCCCGGGAACGGGGGTCGTCCTGGACACCGACGGGCTCAAGCGTTTCGCCCTCTGACGACATCCACGTGCCGTGGCCACCGACCGTTCAGGAGCCCACGGCGTCCGCGAAGCGGGCGGCGATCCTTGGGTATCCTGCCCAGTGGACATGGAGGTAGGAGGCGTGCAGGGTCGGCGACGCGAACCCCTCCGACGTGCCGTCGACCTCCCACGCCGGGCTGTCGGCGGAGGCGCCCGGGGTCAGGCGGGTGCGGTGGAACTCGTGCCCGGTGACCCTCTCCCCGGCCCGGGTCAGCAGGGTGTCCCCGGGTGAGGTGGCCTCCGGATAGCGCAGGGTGAGCCGCTCCGACATCCGGGCGTGCGCGGGGACGGCCCCGGCCATCGGCACCCCGTCGAGCGACTCGGACAGGTAGAGCAGCCCCGCGCACTCGGCGACCGTCGGCACACCGTCGCGCACCGCGGCTCCCAGGTCCGCCGACAGGCTCCGGTTCTCCGCGAGCCGGTTCGCGTACACCTCGGGGAAGCCGCCACCGAGGTAGACCCCCCGGGTACCGGCCGGCAGCTCGGTGTCGGTGAGCGGATCGAAGCCGACGACCTCGCATCCGGCGGCCGTGAGCAGTTCCTCCGTCTCCGTGTAGCGGAACGTGAAGGCCCGGCCGCCCGCCACCGCGACCACCGGCCGCCGGGCACCGCCGGAGGCGCCCGCCACCCGCTGCGCCTCTCGGGGCTCCTCGTGCGCCTCTCGTGAGTCCTTCCGGGCCTCCCTCGCCGGCAGCTCCGCCCGCGCCTCCCAGGGGACGGCGTCCAGGGCGGGCGCGGAGCGGGCCACGTCGAGCAGGGCGTCCAGATCCACCTGGCGCGCGACGTGCTCGCCGAGCCGCTCGACGACCTGCACAGACTCCGCCCGCTCGGCCGCCGGGACGAGCCCGAGGTGCCGGGACGGCGTGGCGAGGTCCGCGTCGCGGTGGACGACGCCGAGCACGGGCAGGTGCACCGCCCGGATGATCTCGGCGACGTTGCGGGCCGAGCCCGCCTGGTTGAGGATCACCCCGGCGACCTCGACCGCCGGGTCGTAGGCCGCCATGCCCGCCACCAGCGCACCCACCGACCGGGACATCCGGGACACGTCCACGACCAGGACCACCGGGGTCCTGGTCAGGGCCGCCACGTGCGCGGACGACGCGAACCCGTCGGTGCCGAGCCGCCCGTCGTGCAGACCCATCACGCCCTCGACGACGGCGACACCCGCACCCCGTGCCCCGTGCAGGAGCAGCGGCGCGACCCGGTCCTCGCCGACCAGGTGGGGATCGAGGTTGCGGCCCGGGCGTCCGGTGGCGAGGGCGTGATAGCCGGGATCGATGTAGTCGGGGCCCACCTTGTGGCCGCTCACGACGTGCCCGGCGCCGCGCAGCGCGGCCATCAGCCCGGTCGCGACCGTCGTCTTGCCCTGCCCGGTCATCGGCGCCGCGATCATCACCCTGGGCAGGACGAAGGACCCCGGCCGCCCGGCCGTTCCCGGCGCCCGCGACACCCCGGCACCCCTCTCGGAGCGCGCGGGGGGCGTCACCATTCGATCCCTCGCTGGCCCTTCCTCCCGGCGTCCATCGGG
The DNA here is from genome assembly GCF_013410755.1 of Nocardiopsis aegyptia. Taxonomy (GTDB): domain Bacteria; phylum Actinomycetota; class Actinomycetes; order Streptosporangiales; family Streptosporangiaceae; genus Nocardiopsis; species Nocardiopsis aegyptia. The sequence goes on along the minus strand of NZ_JACCFS010000001.1, from coordinate 3,307,365 downwards.
TGCTTCACCTTGGTCATCTCCGTGACGAGGTCGGCGGCCTCCAGGAGCCGCGGATCGGCGCGACGCCCGGTGATCACCACGTGCTGGCGGCCGGGGCGCTCACGCAGGGCCGCCACGACCTCCTCGGCGTCCACCCAGCCCCAGGCGATCGGGTAGGTGAACTCGTCGAGGATGAGCAGGTCGTGCGTCTGGTCGGTGAGCCGGCGCTTGATCTCCGCCCACCCCTCGACGGCGGCCGCCGCGTGGTCCTCGGTGCCGTCCTTGCGGCGGATCCACGACCAGCCCGAACCCATCTTGTGCCACTCCACGGGACCGCCCTCGCCAGTCTCCTCGTGCAGCTTGCCCAGGCGCTCCAGAACCGTTTGCTCGCCGATGCGCCACTTCGCCGACTTGACGAACTGGAACACGCCGATCCGCCAGCCCTGGTTCCACCCGCGCAGCGCGAGGCCGAACGCGGCGGTCGACTTGCCCTTCCCGTCGCCGGTGTGGACGGCGAACAGCGGCTGGTTGCGGCGCTGCCGCGTGGTGAGTCCGTCGTCGGGGACGACGAGCGGTTGTCCCTGAGGCATCAGGCGGCCCTCTCTCGTACGGCACTGCCCAGCGTGTCGGCGCTGACTTCACTGACGGGTAGGTGGTCGGCGCCCAGGCGGGCGGCGAGGGTGGCGGCGAGGCCGAGCCGCATCGGCCCGGTCTCGCTGTCCACCACGACGGTGGTGACGCCCAGCCCCGCGACGTGGTCGGCGGCGTTCATCGCGCGACCGACGGCGCCCTTGCCGCCCGTGGCCCGGCCGTCGGTGACGACGACGAGGAGCGGGCGCAGCTTCGGGTCCCGCAGCCGCTCGCGCCGCAGGACGCGGGCGGCCTCCACCAGTCCCTCGGCGATGGGTGTACGGCCGCCGGCGGGCAGGTCGTCGAGGCGGGCCGCGGCGACGTCGACCGAGCGGGTCGGCGGCAGCGCGAGTTCGGCGCCCCGGCCCCGGAAGGTGACCAGGCCGACCTTGTCGCGGCGCCGGTAGGCGTCGAGGAGGAGGGACAGGACCGCGGTCTTGACCTCGGCCATGCGCTTGCGCGCCGCCATCGACCCGGACGCGTCCACGCAGAAGAGGATCAGGTTCGTCTCCTGCCCCTCGCGAACCGCGACACGCAGGTCACGGGGCTGGATCCGCAGCCGCCCACCGCTCCGGGCCGGGCTGTCGTCGTTCGTGCGGTCCGCGCGCAGCGTGCCGTCTCCGCCCGGCGGCCGGTCGCCGTTCTGCGTGCCGTCCGGGTGGCGAGGTCCGTCCTCGTGCCGTGAGCGGCCGCGTTCCTGCCCGGTTGTGCCGTCCGGGTGGCGTGCTCCGTTCCCGTTCCCGTTCCCGGAGCGGTCGCCGTCCTGCGGTCGGGACGCGGCGGCGCGCACGGTCTCGACCAGGTGCAGCGAGGTGCCGGGCCCCTGGCCGGGCGGGGTCGCCCCGATCCGGCGGCCCCGTGTGCCGACGGCCCGGCTGCGCCTGCCGTCGGCGCCCTCGCCCGCGCCCCGCACGGTGAGCGTCCGGGGCCGGTACGGAGCGGTGGCCCTGGCCAGGACCGACGAGTCGCCGCCGGAGTCCGTGCCATCGGAGCCGTCCTGGTCCGTCCGTCCGGGCGCTGGTTCCTCCTCGGCCGCCGCTTCGCCCGAGTCGTCGTCGCGGGCCTCGGGACCGGAACCGCCGTCCGCCTCGGCCGAGCCGTCGGACCCGGGCGGGCTCTCCGCGCCCGCCTCCGCCGGTCCGTCCGACTCCGGGGCCTCAGCCGCCTCCGGGGTCTCCTCCGTTCCGTCCGGCCGCTCCGACTCGTCCGGTCCATCCGGTCCGTCCGATCCAGGGGGCGGATCGGTCGGATCGGGCGGTGGTTCCTCGTCCCCCAGAACCCGGTCGAGGAGGTCCTCATCGAGCCCCGGAGCATCGAACGGGTTGCGTCGGCGCCGGTGCGGAAGCGCGAGCAGGGCGGCGCGGCGGATGTCGGCCAGCGTGACGGACGTGCGGCCCGCCCAGGCCGCGTGCGCCACCGCCGTGCGCGCGGTGACGATGTCGGCCCGCAGGCCGTCCACCCCGAACGCCGCGCACACCTCGGCGATCTTCAGCAGCGCGGCCTCGGACAGCAGCACCCGCCCGAGCACCTCCCTGGCCTCGGCGATGCGCTCGGCGAGCGCCTTCTCCGTCTCGTGGAAGCGAGCCGAGAAGGCGGCCGGGTCCGCGTCGTAGGCCATGCGACGCCGGACCACCTCGGCACGGGACGCGGGATCGCGCGGCGCGGCGATCTCGACGGTGAGCCCGAACCGGTCGAGGAGCTGCGGGCGCAGCTCGCCCTCCTCGGGGTTCATCGTTCCGATCAGCAGGAACCGCGCCGCGTGCTCCACGGAGAACCCGTCGCGCTCCACGGTCACACGCCCGGTCGCCGCGGCGTCCAGGAGGAGGTCCACGAGGTGGTCGTGGAGCAGGTTGACCTCGTCGACGTACAGCAGCCCCCGGTGCGAGCGGGCCAGCAGGCCGGGTTCGTAGGCGACCTGGCCGTGCGTGAGCGCCTGCTCCAGGTGCAGCGAACCGAGCACGCGGTCCTCGGTGGCGCCCACCGGAAGCTCGACGAGCCGGACCGGCCGGCTCTCCACGGACGTCCCCGGTCCGAAAGGGCCGTCCGGCGAGCGCTGGGCGGTGTCGGCGGGATCCACGGAGAAGCGGTCGCCCTGGTAGACCTCGATGGGCGGCAGGAGGGACGCCAGGGCCCGCACGGCGGTGGACTTGGCCGTGCCCTTCTCACCGCGCACCAGGACGCCGCCGATCTCCGGCGAGACGCTGCTCAGGACGAGGGAGAGGCCGAGGTCGTCGAGGTCGTCGGCGTCGCAGCCGACGATCGCGGAGAAGGGGTAGTGCGAAGGCACCAATGGCATGTGAGGCTCCCGCTCGTGTCGCCATCCGTAAGGACGGGCGCGAGGCCGGTCTTCGGACTTGCCGAGTCCTCCCTCACGGAGGCTCGGTTCACCGCAGCGGGCCTGTGCCGGAATCTCACCGGGCTTCCCAGATTCTCCCCCTCCGCCGTCCCCACCCTTTCCGATGGCTGGGCCGTAGGGGCACCTCGTGCCTGTGGCCACGATAGCGTCGAGGCCATGCAGGCCGACCCGCCCCCTCCCACCGAGTTCCGGATCACCGTCGTCGGCGTCGGTGCCGACGGCTGGCCCGGCGTGCCGGAGCGGCTGCGCCGCATCGTCCTCGACGCGGACGTGGTCCTGGGCGGCCACCGGCACCTGGCCATGCTGCCGGAGCGGCCCGGACAGCGCCGGGCGGCCTGGCCCTCGCCCCTGCGGGAGGGGCTGCCCGCTCTGCTCGACTCGCTCGCCCCCGACGGCGCCACCACGGTGGCGCTCGCGTCCGGCGATCCGTTCGTGTCCGGGATCGGCACCACACTCGTCGACCTGCTGGGCGCCGGTGCCGTCCGGGTGGAACCGGCCGTCTCCTCGGTCGCCCTGGCCCGCGCCCGGATGGGCTGGCCCGCCGAGCGCTGCGCGGTGGTGAGCCTCGTCGGACGTGATCCCCGCCTGGTCCTGCGGCAGCTGGCGCCCGGCCACCGGGTCCTGGTGCTCTCCTCCGACGGCGGGACCCCGGCGGCGGTCGCGGCCCTGCTGGCGGACGCCGGCTACGGCGCCAGCCGGATGACGGTCCTGGGCGACCTGGGCGCCGGATCGAGTTCGGACGCCGGGTCGGACCCGGATGCGGCCCCGGGCTCGGACCCGGACCCGCAGGCGAGATCGGAGTCCCGGCTGACGGCCACGGCCGACGACTGGCTGTCGGCCCCTCCCGGACCCGTCCCGGCGCTGCACGTCCTCGCCCTGGAACTCGTCGGCCCGCCCGGGTACGGCCTGACGGCGGGCCTGCCCGACGAGGCGTTCGAGCACGACGGCCAGCTCACCAAGCGCGACCTACGGGCGTCCGCGCTGGCCCGGATGGCGCCCTCCCCGGGAGAGCACCTGTGGGACGTGGGCGCGGGAGCGGGCTCGGTCGGGATCGAATGGATGCGCGCCCATCCGACCTGCACCGCCACGGCGGTCGAGTCCCACCCCGAGCGCGCCGCGCGGATCGGCCGCAACGCGGGCCGGCTCGGTGTGCCGGGACTGGCGGTCGTGACCGGTCGCGCGCCGGACGCCCTGGCAGGGCTGCCCTCCCCCGACGCGGTGTTCGTCGGGGGCGGCGCGACCCGGCCAGGTGTACTGGACACCTGCCTGTGGGCGCTGCGGCCCGGAGGCCGACTCGTGGTGCACGGTGTGACGCTGGAGACGGAACAGCTGCTCGCGGACGCCTACCGGCGCCACGGCGGCGAACTGACCCGCGTCGCCGTCGAATCCACCGCGCCCATCGGCACGTTCACGGGATGGGCCCCCGCCCGTACGGTCACCCAGTGGTTCCTGACGTCCTGACGTCTGGTCGGACCGACGTGCGGACGTCCTGGCGCTGACGTCTCCACGGGCCGGCGCCCTGACGAGTTGTCGCCCCGCCGCCGTCGCTCCGCCGTGCTGGCGTTCCGCCGCCTTGGTGTCCCAGCGTCCCGATGGACTGCCGCACCGCCGTGCTGCGGTCCCGCCGTGCTGTCGTTCCGCCGTCTCCGCCTCCCAGCGTCCCGACGCGCTGCCGTCCACCGTCCCGGCCCTCCTAGACGGGACCGGGCCGTCACTGACCCGTGCCCACGTCCCTGGACCGGTCCGGGGCGTAGAGGAAGGACTCGCCGCCCCTCCCGGCGTCCAGCGCCCACCCCACCAGCACGACCGCCGCCTGCCGGAACCCGGCCTCCTCCACCGCGTCCGCGATGGTGGCGACCGTGCCCCGCAGCACCGCCTCACCGGGCTGGCTGGCGCGGTGGACGACGACGACAGGGCAGTCGGCGCCGTACTCCGACCCGACCTCCGCCATCAGCTCCCGCACCCGCCTGATCGCCAGGTGGAGCACCAGCGTGGCCCGGGTCGCCGCGAACGCGGCCAGCGACTCGGTCTCCGGCATGGCCGTCGAACGGGCCCGCGTCCGAGTCAGCACCACCGACTGCGCCACCAACGGCACGGTCAACTCCCGCCCCACCAGAGCCGACGCGGCGGCGTACGCCGGCACACCGGGCGTGACGTCCCACGGGACACCGTGCGCGTCGAGGCGGCGCGTCTGCTCGGCCAGCGCCGAGTAGATCGACGGGTCGCCGGACGTGAGCCGGACGACGTCCCGGCCCGCGGTGTGCGCGGTGACCAGGTGATCGGTGATGCGGTCGAGGTCCAGCCCCTGCGTGTCCACCAGCTCGGCGTCGGGTGCGCAGTGGGAGAGGACCTCCGGGTCCAGGTACGTGCCCGGGTAGAGCACCACGTCGGCCGCGCCGAGCATCCGCGTCGCCCGCACCGTCAACAGATCGGCGGCGCCGGGGCCCGCCCCCACGAAGTGCACGGTCACGGCTTCACCCACCGCGGGGTCCAGACCCGGCCCGCCCCGGAGACCCGGGTGCCGGACGCGCCGACGATCAGCAGGCAGCGCATGTCGATGGCGGCCGGGTCGAGGTCGGCCAGGGTGGTCACGGTCAGCGACTCGCCGTCGCGTCCGACGTCCCGGCCGACCACGACGACCGTGTCGGGCTTGCGGTGTTCCAGCAGGATCCGGCGGGCGGTGACGATCTGTTCCGTCCGCGACCGGGACGCCGGGTTGTAGACGGCCAGGGCCAGGTCGGCCTCGGCCACGGCCCGCAGCCGGCGCTCGATCACCTCCCACGGCTTCAGCCGGTCGGAGAGGCTCATCACCGCGAAGTCACCGCCGACGGGAGCGCCCGCGCGGGCCGCGACCGCCTGCACCGCGCTCACCCCGGGCAGCACCCGGATCGGGACATCCCGGTAGGCGGGATCCTCGGCCGCCTCGAAGACCGCCGTCGCCATGCCGAACACCCCGGCGTCCCCGCCGGAGACGACGGCGACGCGTTCGCCGCGTCCGGCCAGGTCGAGGGCGAGGCGGGCCCGGTCGAGTTCGACGGTGTTGCCGGACGCGTGCCGGGTCAGCCCGGCGCGCTGCGCGACGCGGGCGACGTAGGGGCCGTAGCCCACGACGTGGTCCACCTCGGCGAGTGCCGTGGTGGCCTCGGGCGTGAGCCAGTGGTCGGGGCCGGGCCCCAGCCCGACGACCAGCACCTCGCCCGCACCTGCCTCACCTGCCTCGCGCCCGCTGCTTTCCGGCGACCCCGCGCCATCCGGCCGCTCCGCGAGTGCGGTGGTGCCGGAGCCACCTTCGCTTCCGGCAGTCGCGCCCGCGCAGCCCGGCTCGTGCTGCCCAGCGGTCGCCACGACCGCGGACGCCGCCGCGCCGCTCCGCGATCGGCGGCCGTTGCGGCTGTCACCCGTGACCAGCACCAACGAGAAGTACGGGACCGTCGCCGGATCGACCTCCGCGACCGGCAGCCGCCGCTCGCCCTCCATCGAGGCCCGCTCGACGTACTCCGCGTGCTCCAGCCGCCCGGCGGCCTCCAGGGCGCGGCGGACCGCCGGGAAGGTGCGGCCCAGCTTCATGATCACGGCCGCGTCGGTGTCCGCCAGACGGCGGGCCAACTCCGGTTCCGGCAGGGTGCCGGGCAGCACGGTGAGGACGTCGGTCTGCCGGGCCAGCGGGGCCGCCGTGGCGGCGGCGAACGCCGGCACCCCCGGCACGACCTCGGTCTCGTACCGCTCGGACAGCCGGTCGTGCATGTACATGTACGACCCGTAGAACAGGGGATCGCCCTCGGAGAGCAGGACGACGTCGCGCCCGGCGTCGAGGTGGGCGGCGAGCCGGGCGGCGGACCGCTCGTAGAACTCGGCCAGCGCGCCCGCGTAGCCCCCCGGGTGGTCGGTCGCGCCGGTGGTCACCGGGTAGGTGAGCTGCTCCTCGACCGCCGACGCGGGGATCAGTTCCGCGGCGATGCGCCGGGCGTTGGACTGCTTGCCGACGCCGGCGTGGTAGGCGACGACGTCGGCGGCGGCGATGAGTCGGGCCGCCTTGAGGGTGATCAGCTCGGGGTCTCCGGGACCGACACCGACGCCGTGGAAACGACCGGTCACTCCTCCTCCTTGGCGAGTGCGTTGAGGGCCGACGAGGTCATCGCGGATCCTCCGCGGCGGCCGCGTGCGGTCACGTAGGGGACGTCGATGCCGAACCGCTCGGCGAATTCGGTCAACGCCTGCTTGGACTCGGCGGCACCGACGAACCCGACGGGGCAGCCGACGATCGCGGCGGGACGCGGGGCGCCGCTCGCCAGCATCTCCAGTAGGTGGAAGAGCGCCGTGGGGGCGTTGCCGACGGCGACGACGGCGCCGTCGAGCAGGGGCTCCCACAGGGACACCGCGGCGGCGGTGCGGGTGGTGCGCCACTCCCGGGCGAGGGCGGGGACCCGCTCGTCGCCGAGGAAGCAGAGCACGTCGTTGTCCCGCGGCAGGCGGTTCGCGGTCACTCCGGTGGCGACCATGGTGGCGTCGCACAGGATCGGCGCGCCGTCGCGGAGGGCCGCGCGGGCCGAGGGGACGAGGTCGGGGTGGACGACGAGGTCGTCGGCGAGGTCGACCTGGCCGGTGCCGTGGATCATCCGCACGGCGAGTCGTTCGGCGTTGTCGGGCAGGTGCGCCAGCCGGGCCTCGCGCCGGATGATGGCGAAGGAGTCGGCGTAGATCGCGGGCCCGTCGTCGATGTACTCGTACAACCGGCCTGGCCGCCGCGGTGTGTCGTGTGCGCCCGGTCGGTCGTGCGGTTCCGGTGCGCTCGGTCGGTTCTGCTGTTCCGGGGTGCCCGGTCGGTTCTGCTGGCTCATCTGCTCACGTCGGTCCGGCTGGTTCGCGGGCTCACGTCGGTCCGGTCCGCCCGAGCGATCGAGCGGATCCGGCCGGTGAGATGGGTTCGTTCCGTTCGCCTTGCTCACTGCGCCTCCCCGGGGACGAGGACGCCGCGCCACGGCGTGACGACGAGTTCGCCGCTCCCACGCCCTCCGGTGGCGAGTGCCTCCTCCGCGAGCGCCTCGGCGGCGAACCGGTCCAGACCCTCCTCGGGCACCGGCACATGGCGACCGCCACCGGTCAGCGGGCCGTACGGCAGCGGCGGCGCGGGGTTCGGCAGGAGCGGGTCCGGGGCGACCGGATCGGTCAGCGGCGCCGCGAGTTCGGCGACGTGCCACGCGGCCGAGGGGCCGTCGCCGCGCCGTGCCAGGAACTCGTCGGCGAGCCGCACGGTCGCGGAGGGCGCCTCGTCGAGCGGCACGACCGGGCCCCAGCCGTCCCCGACCCTCAGCTGCCCGTTTCGTGCGTCGAGGGCGACGAAGCCCAGGTCACAGGAACGGTCGAGCAGATCACCGCGCCCGTCGTCCAGGACGAAGAGGAACCGGCCCGGCAGCTCGGCACGGCGCGGATCGGCGCACAGCAGCCCGTCCAGTTCGGCGGCGAGCGCTCGGAGGTCGGCGCGTCCGCCGGTACGACCGGTACACGGGGAGGCCATGATGTTGCGCACCAGCTCATGGGCGGGCGAGGGCAGCAGCCCGGTGCCCTCCACCGCGCGGAGCGCGTCCGGGGACAGCCGCCCGTCGTTCCCGGGCAGGGCACGCAGCTGGATGTTGGCCCGCCCGGTCACCCGGACCCGGCCGTCGCCGAATTCGGCGGCCACGGCCGCGACGTCGCGCAGCGCGCGGGCGGACAGCCGGCCGCCGACGAGGCGGAGCCGGACGAGGAGCCCGTCGTCGGCGGGCCACGGGCGCAGGGCGCCGGGGCAGCGGTCGCGCCGGGTACGCGGGGTACCCGGACCGGCGGATGGGGCATCCAGGGACACGTGCGTCCTTCGGGTCAGGGGCCCGTTCCGCGGGACCCGGATGACCTGGCGGCCCGTCACCGCCAGTGCCAGCAGGTCTTCGGACTCGGGATCGACCGGTGCGGAGCGCCTTCCCGGAGCGTGGTACCGCTCCAGTGACTGCCCCGGGAACCGTCCCGGGGCGTGCCCGCCCGTCACCCTCACCGCTGCGCGTCAGTCCCGGATTCGCACCGGGTTCCCTGCCCCACGAGGTGGAGTTCGACTGGCTCGACGAGGGTACCTCGCAGCTCGCGGCGCTGGTCCAGCGGTCTCCACCCAACCCCCGGAATCCCGCCGCGCGCGGCCCTGTGGGCACCGCCCGACGCGGGCTTCCCACGCAGACTCCCCGCCGGGCCACACCCCTGATCCGTCGATGCGTGACCAGCGAGTCCGGGCTCAGCCGGTCGTGGACTTGACCTTGACACAGTGACAAGGTCTTCAGTTGAGCGCAGGAGGTGGTCCCGATGAACACGACCCCGCAGAACACCCGCGCGGCCAGAGCCCTGTCCGCCGAGGACACGTCGGTCCGGCTCCAGGCGGCCCTGGCGGTCGGCTCGAACCCGGACCCCGGGCTCCTGGAGACGCTCATCGACCGGTGCGCGGTCGAGCCCGACTTCTTCGTCCGGGACATGCTGTCCTGGGCGCTGATCCGCCTCCCGACGGAGGTCACTCTGCCCAGGATCCGACGGGAGCTCGGCTCCGAGAGCACCCAGGCCCGCAGCCAGGCCCTGCACCTGCTCTCCAAGATCGGCGACAGGAGCACATGGGCCTGGATCACCCGGGACATGCTGCACGACGCCGACGACCAGGTCGCGCGGACCGCGTGGCGCGTCGCGGCCATGCTCGTGCCCGAGGGCGAGAAGGAGGACCTGGCCGGTGAACTGGTCAAGCAGCTCGGCCGGGGCGACCGCGGCGCGCAGCTGAGTCTGAGCCGGGCGCTCGTCGACCTCGGCGACGTCATCGAACCCGCGTTGGCGGAGGCCGCGGAGCGGGCCGACCCGGCGGTGGCCGCGCACGCCCGTGCCACCGAGATGCTCCGGCAGGACCCGGAGGCCGGTTTCGACGCGGCCATCGAGGAGGCGGAGCGCGTGAACACGCTCGGTCCGGAACGAGCCGCCGCCGCTGCCGCCGCCGTGGCGGCCGCGGCCGTCGACACCGAGCCCTCGGAGTCGGACGGGTCGTCGGAGGCGGCCGAGCCGTCGCAGACGGACGGGTCGTCGGAGGCCGCACGTTGCTGATCGGCGATGTGGCCCGTCTCTCCGGGGTGAGCAGCCGGATGCTCCGCCACTACGACGCACTCGGGCTGGTCCGGCCGACGGGCCGCACCGCCGGCGGCTACCGCCAGTACTCAGCGGAGGACGTCCGCAGGATCTTCCATGTGGAGAGCCTGCGGTCCCTCGGGCTCTCGCTCAAGCAGATCGGTCGGGCTCTGGAGGACCCGGCCTTCACCCCGTCCGACCTGGTCGGCGACCTCATCAAGCGGACCGAGGAGCGCCTGGCCAGGGAACGTGAACTACTCGAACGGCTCCGCGCGATCGACGCGTCGACGCCCACCGGCTGGCAGGACGTCCTGCGCATCGTCCAACTCATGCGGGAACTCGACGCGCCCAGTGCCGCACGCAGACAGCAGGCGGTCCTGGCCCGGTCGGACGACGTGTCCGCTTCCGCCGAGCTGCTGGCCGGGGCGGTCCTGACCGAATCCGACCCCCATGTCGCCGGTGCCCTGCGCTGGGCCCTCGCCCGCTCGGGCGGCGGCGTGGCCGAGCTGGTCGCGGGCGCGCACTCGGAGGACGTCGACGTCCGCCGGCGCGCGGTGCTGGCGATCGCCGGGATGCCCGACGCCCCGGGGGCGGCCGCGGCGCTCACGGACGCCCTGCAGGACGGGGACGCGACGGTGCGCCGACACGCGACCCTGGCCCTGGGCAGGTTGGGCGTGGCCGTGGCGGTGCCCGGACTCGTCGCCATGGTGGTCGAGGGCTCCAACGACGTCGAGGCCGCGGAGGTTCTGGGAACACTGTCCCAGGACCCCGCACACGCGGACCGGATCACGGCCGCGCTGGTCGACGAACTCGCCGCGCCCACCGCGGACTCCGCGACGAGGATCCGCCTCACCCAGGCGCTGGTCGAGCTCACGGGAACCACCGGACTGGAGGTCATGCGCCGGCTGGCCCACGACGACGACCACGCCGTCGCCCTCGTCGCCTCGGCCCTCGCCGGCGTTCTCGAAGGACGGACGCCCGGAGCCAGAGCCGAGGCCGACGAACGGCGAGGTCGACGTCCCGCGGGCGGGCCGGGGCGGTGACCATCGCGAGCCGGTCAGGTGATGGGCGCGGTCCACGCGGCCGACCAGGTCCGTCCGCCGATCAGCCCGTCGACCGTCAGGCGCTTTTCTCTCTGGAAGGCCCTCGTGACCCCCTCGGTCTGGTCGCCGTACAGGCCGTCGGGGGTGATGACCCAGCCCCGGTCGCGCATTCTCCGCTGCCACCGGCGCAGGTCCTCGCGATGCGAGTAGTAGCCGCTGACCTGCCAGTCAGGTCCGGTCCTCGGCCCGAAGGCATGGCCGCTCGGCAGTGGGAACGGTGGCGCGTCCGTCCCTGGCACGGGCGGACGCGGCGGATCCGGATCGGGCGCCGGGCGCTCATCCTCGTCGGGGGCGTCGTCACCCCATTTCGCCGCTCTGCGGAAGGTGCCGTCCCGCACCATGTCGTAGGCCTTCTCGCCGGGGCAGGAGGTCGACACGAAGTCGCGGTGCCCCTTGACCGTGCCGGAGATCGACGACTGCGGTTCCATGAGCCATTCCCGCAGCTGTCGGACGGCGTTGACCTGCGCGGAGGTGATCGCGTCGTTCGGCCCGGTCGCCAGCGTGCACGAGTAGTAGGTCGAGTTCCCACCCGGCTGGGCGGCCTGGGTGCGGAACAACCCACGGCCCTCCATCACGTACCCGTGGGCACAACATCCCCACGAATATCCGATATCCGCCCATCCCCGACTCGGGCCGGTGTGGAAGGCGCGCGTCCTCTTCCAGTACGAGACGCACGCCGCGTGCGACTTGTCGGCGAGGCCCTGGTCGGTGCTGTCGTAGTGGATGACCAGCCCGGAGCGGGGGTTGGCCGACGAAGCGGGTGAGTACGGTGACCATCCGAAGTCGCTTCGCCACTGAAGCTTGTCGGGTTCGGGCATGGCGCCTCCAGGGCGGAAGGAAGGGAGAGTAGGGGAGTCGTCACGGTTCGTAGGGAAATGATACCCAGGGAAACGCGTTCATCACTGGCTGTCAGTGAATTGCTGTGCGCACGCCCCTGAACAGCACGAAATCGACCCTCGTGCCCGGGTGACGGACAACCGCCCGGGTGGGTGAAGCGTCCAACGTGGCCATCCCCCAAGGCGAGGAGCCACCCATGCGTGCCGTACTGCCCCTGACCGCCGCCGTCGGACTGCTCACCGTGACGGCGTGCTCCGGCTACGACCAGGACGCCCACCGTCAAGCCATGGAGGACCGCGGCATTTCGGTCACTGGCGACATGGACAGCGTCACCGCCGAGATGGAGTCGGCGTGCGAGGCCGACGACCCGGCCCTGTTCGTGTTCGGCTTCCTCAACGAGGGCGGCGACCCCGAGGCGCTGCGGATCGGCATCGAGCACGTGTGCCCGGAACGCGTCGAGGAGTTCGAGGACGCCCTGACGATGTGACCGCGGTGTCCCTGCCGCTCGCATCCCGACCACGACCGACGACTACGGGGCGCCCTCGCCGTCGGTCGGGGAGATGCCCTGATGTCCACGGGAGTCGACCCACGCACGCCCGTAGGCAAGGACGTGGACCACGGTGTTCGCCAGCCAGACGAGAGTCATCATCCATATGCTGGACGACATGCCCCAGCCTGGGTCGACGGCGATCATCGTGAACCCGCCTGTGGTGACGGCGATGCTGACGAGGAAGGACCACAACGTCGGTCGATCGCGCTGCATGGGGTGGGGGCTCCCGCTCTGCGGTTGTGGGGATGAGCTGACGCCTGTCGGCAACTCGGCGCGAGCGGCCGGCGACCGCTGGCCCGCGTGGTCGTCGGCCAGGTCGCCGCCGGCCACCGCGTCTGCATCCGGCCGCTGTCCCTTCGACGCACGGGCATCGCACCCGGTGCCCCGAGGTGATCGATGATTCCGTGCGGCCCCTCGAATGCCGGCTCTGCCCCCTGTGCATCGGGACCCTGAACGGGTCTCTCCGAAAGACGGCACAAAAGAAGCCGCCCGAGCTGCTTTCGCAGTTCGGGCGGCTTCTCCACTGTCTCAAGGTGGTGCACTCGGGAGGACTCGAACCCCCAACCTTCTGATCCGTAGTCAGATGCTCTATCCATTGAGCTACGAGTGCAGGTCTTCAGTTGTGTGTCGCCCGTTCGGCTTGGCCTCCCTGGCGACGTCTCCGACTGTATCACGGTGCCGGGAGGGGTTTGAGCACATTATTCGTGTGACACGGGCCATGGGCCGCCGCGCTGCGCGTGCTGGGTCAGGTGTCCTCGTGCGCTGGAGCGGCCAGCAGCGCGCTCCCACTGGCGAGCGCCCTGTCGATGAGCTCGTCGAGAACGTCTCTGGCGGCACGGGCGCCCAAAGCCTCGTGTTCGATCCGGTCGCCGTCGGCGCCGTCCGAAGACGTCCGGGAGAGCAGGTCGACGATCCGGTCGTCGCGTTCCTCGGCCCGCTGGATCTGCTCCCACTCCGTGTGGGCCCGCAGCATGTCCTCGACGGTGGCGCCGTACTCCAGAAGCCGGTCGACGTGGGCGGACAGCTCCCGGTAGGAGGCCTCCTGCTGCTCGTGCTGGCGCTCGAGCAGTGCTCGCACGCGGTCGGAGACGGCTTCGCCGGCATCGGCGCGGTGTTCGGCCCTGAGCCGCTGGTACTGGTACACGAGGCGGGCGACCCGCCATTCCTCCGTGCGCAGCAAGGCCAGGGGCGCGGCCGTGTCGAAGGAGCCTCCGAGCCTGCGGCCCGCCTCCTCCACGGCGTTGATCACCATCTGCACGCCCGCGAGCAGGTCCGTCCCGCGCCCGTGGAAGTCGGTCGGTAGGAGGTAGCGGTGCACGTGGGCGGTGGCCATCCTCTCGCCCCGCGGCCACACCCAGGACACCCACAGGGCCGCGATCGCGTAGACCACCCCGGGCGTGTGCCAGCCCAGTGTGAACGCCCACGTCGATCCGGTGAAGGCCAGCATCCAGCTCAGGCCGGTGGCGGGCAGCGCCGCCAGGCAGAAGCCGGCCCACCACCGGTGGCCCCGGGCGCTCCTCAGCCAGGAGGGCAGCCACGTGCGGGGGAGCGCTCGGGCCGCGCTCAGGCCGGCGGCCGCCACCACGACCGCCTGTGTCAAGGCGCCAAGGAAGTACCAGACGGGCGACGCGGTGAGAAGAGGGCCGCTCGTCAGTACCCAGGCGATGTTCAGGGCCGCGACCGCCGTCCCGTACGTGATGACCGCGGCCTGGAGCTTCAGGGCGCGGCGAGGCGCGTTCTCGGCAAGGAGCGAGGACGGGTCCTTCTTCAGCCGGGCGGCCACGGGGCGAGGCAGGTCGGGGTCGAACACGGGCCGGACACCGTTGCTCATGGTGCTGCGGGTCCTGCGCTGTCGGTCTGCCACCTGAGCCTCCGTCTTCGGCGGGCGGCGGTCCGACCGGTCCGCGACCCCGCGCCGATCAGACGTTCGCGGGGGACGCGCGGTTGCCATCGCGTCCGTGCCCTGTCCCGGAGCTCCGGGACAGGGCACGGACGCGGCACCCTTCGGTCAGGCGGTGGCCTCCTCCACGGAGGCGGCCCACAGGGAGACGGCGGTGTCCACCTGGTCGCCGGTGACGACCAGCGGCGGGATCATCCGGACCACGTTGCCCGCCGGGCCGCAGGTGAGCAGCAGCAGGCCGTTCTCGGCGGCGGCCTGCTGGGCGCGCAGTGCCGTGGCGCCGTCGGGCGAGCCGTCGGCGGCGGTGAACTCGTTGCCCAGCATCAGGCCCTTGCCCCGCACGTCGCCGATGACCGGGTTGGCGCCCGCGACCTTCTCCAGGCCCTGGCGCAGCCGGTCGCCCTGGCGGGCCGCGTTCTCCACCAGGCCCTCCTCCTGGATGACGTCCAGGGTGGCCAGGGCGGCCGCGCAGGAGACCGCGTTGCCGCCGTAGGTCCCGCCCTGGGAGCCCGGCCAGGCCTTCTCCATGATCGCGTTCGGGGCGGCGATCGCCGAGAGGGGGAACCCGCTGGCGAGGCCCTTGGCGGTGATGACGATGTCCGGGCGGACGCCCGAGGGCTCGTGGCCCCAGAACGTGCCCGTCCGGCCGAAGCCCGTCTGCACCTCGTCCATGACGAGGAGGAAGCCGTGCTGGTCCGCGCGCTCGCGCAGCCCCTGGAGGAAGGCGTCCGGTACCGGGACGTAGCCGCCCTCGCCGAGCACCGGCTCGATGAACACGGCGGCGGTGTCCTTCGGGGAAGTCACGGTGGCGAACTGGTAGTCCAGCTCCTTGAGCGCGTACTCGACGGCCTCGGCCTCGGACAGGCCCAGCCGGTAGGCGTACGGGAAGGGGGAGACCACCACGCCGGGGACGAGCGGACCGATCCCCGCGCGGATCTTGACGCCGGAGGTGGTCAGGGACGCGGCGCCCATGGTGCGCCCGTGGAAGGACCCCTGGAACACCACCGCGTTCTGCCGCCCGGTGGCCTGGCGGGCCAGGCGCAGGGCCGCCTCGACGGCCTCGCTGCCGGAGTTCACGTAGAACAGCCGGTCGACGCCCTCGGGCAGGACCTCGCCCAGGCGCTCGGTGAGTCGCAGCAGGGGCCGGTGCATCACGGTGGTGTACTGGCCGTGGATCAGCGTGGCCACCTGCTCCTGGGCGGCGGCCACGACCCTGGGGTGGCAGTGCCCGGTGCTGGTGACGCCGATGCCGGCGGTGAAGTCGAGATAGCGGCGACCGTCCTCGTCGTAGATGTGGACACCCTCGCCCCGTGCGGCCACCACCGGGGTCGCCTGCTTCAGGGCCGGGGAGAGCTCCGCCATGCGCTGCCTCACTTCCGTCGTGCGAGTTCCGTAGGATTGTTGACAATCGACACTGCTATGGAAACATCCTCACCGGACGGTGTCCAGAGGGCGCACGTCGGGCAGTTCTGTCCACAGGCCCGTTCACGGGTCGATATATCGACTGGGGAGTAGCGAACATGTCGGATCGGGAAGCACGCGTCGTCGCGCAGGTGGACAAGAAGCTCTTCGTGGGGGGCGCCTGGACCGACGCCGCCTCAGGGGCCGTCCTGGCCGTCGAGGACCCCTCCACGCGCGAGACCCTCTGCGAGGTGGCGGACGCGGGCAAGGAGGACGCCCTGGCCGCGCTGGACGCCGCGCACCGGGCCCAGCCCGGCTGGGCCAGGGTCGCCCCCCGGGAGCGGAGCGAGATCCTCCACCGCGGCTACCAGCTGCTCATGGAGCGCCAGGAGGACCTGGCCGTCCTGATGACCCTGGAGATGGGCAAGCCCCTCGCCGAGGCCCGCGGCGAGATCGCCTACGCCGCCGAGTTCCTCCGCTGGTTCTCCGAGGAGGCCGTCCGCATCGAGGGGGGCTTCTCCACCTCGCCCGATGGCAAGTCGCGCTTCCTCATCATGCGCCAGCCCGTCGGCCCCTGCATGCTCATCACCCCCTGGAACTTCCCCATGGCGATGGGCACCCGCAAGATCGGCCCCGCCATCGCCGCGGGCTGCACGATGATCCTCAAGCCCGCCCACCAGACGCCCCTGTGCGCCCTGGCCCTGGCCGGGATCCTCACCGAGGCCGGACTGCCCGAGGGCGTCCTGAGCGTCCTGCCCACCACGGACCCCGGCGGCATCACCGAACCCCTGCTGAGCGACGGCCGGATCCGCAAGCTGTCCTTCACCGGCTCCACCGCCGTGGGCCGCAAGCTCCTCGAACAGAGCGCCGGGCAGGTCCTGCGCACCTCCATGGAACTCGGCGGGAACGCGCCCTTCCTCGTCTTCGACGACGCCGACCTCGACGCCGCCGTCGACGGCGCGATGCTGGCCAAGATGCGCAACATCGGCGAGGCCTGCACCGCCGCCAACCGCATCTACGCCCAGGCCGGGATCGCCGAGGAGTTCTCCCGGCGCCTCAGCGACCGCATGGGCGCGCTGCGCATGGGCCGCGGCCTGGACGAGGGCGTCAACGTCGGCCCGCTCATCGACGACAAGGCGCGGAACAAGGTCCAGAGCCTGGTCGACGACGCCGTCAACCGCGGCGCGCGCGTCCTGGTCGGCGGCGGCCCCGGCGAGGGCGCCGGGCACTTCTACCAGCCGACCGTGCTCGCCGACGTGCCCTTCGCGGCGGAGCTGTCCAACACCGAGATCTTCGGGCCGGTGGCCCCCGTGCTCACCTTCGACACGGAGGAGGAGGCGCTCCGCGTCGCCAACGACACCGAGTTCGGCCTGGTCAGCTACCTCTACACCAGTGACCTCAACCGCGCGCTGCGGGTCAGCGAGGCCCTGGAGACCGGCATGGTCGGCCTCAACCAGGGGGTCGTGTCCAACCCCGCGGCGCCCTTCGGCGGCGTGAAGCACTCCGGTCTGGGCCGCGAGGGCGGCCGCGTCGGCATCGACGAGTTCCTCGACACGAAGTACGTGGGCATCGGCGGCGTCTGAGGCCGCGTCGGGGGAGCGTCGTACGGCGTTCCCCCGGCGGAGTGTCCGTCACCGGGGCGGGCGCCCGGGATCAGGCGCCCGAGTCGGGCTCCGGCTCGTGCACCGGCGCCGGGGCGGCCACGCGCTCGGCGTTGATCCGCTCGACCGTGTCCACCATGTGCGACTCGATCAGCGCGAACAGCCGCGCCTCGTCACCCTCGACGATGGCGTCGAGCAGGCGCCGGTGCTCCTCCAGGATCTCCTCCGGCTCCGGGTAGACCTCCTGCATCACCGACAGGCACATGCGGGTCTCCACCAGGAGCGTCTGCGCCATCCGTTCCAGCCGCCGGTTGCCCGCACAGCTGACGAGCGTCCGGTGGAAGGCCTGGTCGGCGTTGCTCATCGCGGTCCGGTCGCGGCCGGCGGCGGCCTCGGCGAGCGCGTCCAGGGCCGGGGTGAGCCGCGCCAGCGCCTCGCCCCGGTTGCCGCGCATGATCAGCTCGCACGCCGTCCGCTCCACCGCGAGGCGCGCCACGTAGATGTCCCGGACGTCGTCGGGGGTGAGCTCGCGCACGAACAGGCCCCTGTGCCGCTCACTGCGCAGCAGCCCTTCCTGCACCAGGCGCTGCATCGCCTCGCGGAGCGGACCGCGGCTCACCCCCAACTGCCCGGCCAGTTCGGCCTCGCCGAGCTGGTCCCCCGGGGACAGCGATCCGTACATGATCGCCTCGCGCAACTGGTCGGCGATGAGTTCGGCGGTCGACCGCCGGGGTACGGGTCTCAGCTGACCTGGGGCGGGCATACGTGATCTTCCTTCTTCTCCGGTTGTTCCAGTGACACAGGGGACGTTTCCGTCGTCGAGGCTAGTGCGTGTTCCGCCGGCGCTCGCCCTAGTGGGCGGCCAGCGCGCTGGTGACCGCCGCCGACCCCGCGCGGAAGAGCGCCCCCGGCCCGGTCCTGGCCCCGGTCTCGCCCGCCAGCCGCAGCCCCTCCCACACGCTCACCTGGTTCGCGGTGAGCACCGGCTTGCCCAGCAGCGCCTCCAGGGGTTCGATGAGGTCGGCGCTGTGCAGGGCCGTGTCCGGGACCAGCACGGCCTCCGCCCGGGGGTGGTCGTTGGTGATGACGAAGTCCACCGCCTCGTCCGGGTCCAGCCGCCCCACCTCGGCGGCGGTGGCGATGCCGTGGCTGGCCAGCGACAGCACGCTCACACCGGCCGCGGACAGGAACTCGACGAAGCGCTGCGCGACGTCGTCGGGGTAGGTCGCCGCGATCGCCACGCGCGAGAGCCGCAGCTGGCTCAGGGCGTGCACGAACGCGAACGACGTGCTCGACGCCGGCGCGCCCGCGGCCTCGCGCACCCCGCGGACCTGTTCGCGCGCGCCCTCCCAGCCGAACACGAAGCTTCCGCTGGTGCACGCCCAGACCGCCGCGTCGACCTCCATTCCGGCGAGCTTCCCGGCGCCCTCGGAGAGCACGTCACCGCCGCCCACGTCGAGCAGGGCGTCCACCCGGTGGGCGTCCTCCCGCATGAGCGTGTGCACGACGGGGAGCTCGACGCCGTCGAGCATGGACTCGAACACCTTGTAGTCGTCCTCGGCGCTGAAGCCGGGATAGAGGAATCCGACGCGGGTCATGTCCGTCCCTTCTGTTGGTCCTGCGTCCCTGGAAGGCGTTCCGCGGGCGTCCGTCCCGCGGCAGCGCGGTTCCACACCAGGGCGGTTCACACCAGGGTGGTCGGCGCCGTCGCGTTGAGCAGGCGCTGGCCGCGCGCGACCGCGTGCCGGCCCGCGGCCCGCAGGACCGCCCACATGGTCACCTGGTTGGCGGCGATCACCGGCTTGCCGAGTTCCCGCTCCAGCGGCGCGATGATGTCGTAGGTCTGCACGTTGGTGCAGCTGATGTACACGGCCTGGGCGTCCGGGTGGTCCACCGAGTGCACGGCCCGGGAGACCTCCGCGTAGTCGACCTTCCAGATGTGGCTGAGCAGGCCCAGTCCCACGCTGGAGGTCACGTCGATCCGGTGTTCCCCCAGGTAGTCCAGGAGCCGGTCGGTCACGCTGTCGACGTAGGGCGTGACGACGGCGACGCGGTCGGCCTCCAGGGCGGTCAGCGCCTGGATGAGCGCGCCCGACGTGGTGACCGCGGCCGGGGCTCCGGCGTCCATCATCGTCCGGTGCAGGCGCCGCTCGCCCTCGGCCCCGTGCACGAAGCTGCCGGAGGCGCACATGTAGCCGATGGACAGCGGTTCGGGGGCGAGCAGCGCGCGGACCGCGGGGTCGACGTTCTCCTCCTGGCTCAGCGCGGCGGCCTGGTCGACGGTCACCGGAACGTGCACGTACGGCAGTCGCGTCACGTGCAGCGAGATGTCGTCGGGCGTCCACCGCCACAGTTCGCGGTCGAGCGCGAAGTCGTAGGGCGCGATCACGCCGACCCCCGACTGCCACGGTGTGCACGTGGCGGCCGCCAGCTCGACGACCTCGTGGTCCGTTCCGGAGTCCTCGACGACCCTGCCGTCTCCGTCAGTTCGCATCGGTCACTCACCTCCCGGGATGTGTGTCGTGTGTGGGACATGACGGCCGGGTGCGGGGGCCGCCGCGGTCGGCGGGGCTGGTGGAGGACGGTGGCCGCGCGGTTCGGGCCCGGTCGCGGTGGGCGCGGCCGGGGTCAGCGGACCAGCCGCTCGTACAGGAGGCGCTCGCCGACACTGCCGGAGCGCCAGACGTCGTTGCAGGCCTCGGCCATGGCGGGCAGGTTCTCGACGACGGTGGCGAACACGTTGCCGGGGACCCAGCCGACGTCGCCGTTGAGCAGCAGGTTGTTGCGTCCGTAGAAGAGGGCGAGGTCGATGACCCCGGGGAGGTGGCCGATCCCCTTGTCCTCCTTGAACCCGCGGTCGAGCATGCCTCCGTCGAAGGAGAAGTACACGACGTCTCCGGGGATGGGGGTGACGGTGGGGTTCTCCTGGCCCGGTTCGGTCTCGGCGAACCGGGGGATCATCGTGTAGACCTCGTTGCGCGCGTATTTGGCGTGCTGCACGGCGTCGCCCTGGGGCAGCGCGTTCCACACCGCCTCACACGTGCGCGGCGCGTCCTTGTCCAGGAGTTCGGCCACGCAGGACACCCCGCGTTTGGGCAGCGTGATGGTGATGTACCTCGGCAATGTCGGGAGTCCCTTCGACGGGCGCCTGGTGATGACGGACTTTCGTGACGAAGTTCGCGACAACGACAGTGTTGATTGTCGACAATCTTATGATCTACATGCCAGGCGCGGCAATAGATCGCGCACGTGGGCTGTGCCGCACACGTCAGAGTGGGATTGAGGTGGTGATTTGCCCTGGATCCGCCACTTTGTGGATTGTTGACAATCCCATGTCGGCTCCCTAGCGTTTCCCGTGCAGGGCGAACATCCCACCGCACACGACAGCACCGACCCCGTCGCCATCCGGAGTGCACGCCCGTGAACAGTTCCGCCCCGTCCACCACGTCCGCACCGGCCGTCCCCAACGCACCGGACCGGCCCCGGCTCCTGGTCCTGCACGGCGGCGACCTCCCCCCGGGGCACGAGCGGATCGACGCCGATCCGCGCCTCGGCGAGGTCGTCTACACCACGGCCGACGGCCTCGACGCCGCTCTGCCCGGCACGCACGCCCTGCTCGTCTGGGACCTGTTCTCCGAGGCCCTCGCCGCCTCCTGGCCCAAGGCCGACACGCTGGCCTGGGTCCACGCCGCCACCACCGGCGTGGACAACCTGATGTTCCCCGGCCTGGTGGAGAGCGGCACCGTCGTCACGAACTCGCGCGGGATCTTCGACGAGCCCATCGCGGAGTACGTGCTCGGCCAGGTGATCGCCTTCGCCAAGGACTTCCCCGGCACCTGGGACCTGCAGCGCGAACGCCGGTGGCGGCACCGTGAGACCGAGCGCGTCGCCGGCAAGCGGGCCCTGGTGATCGGCACCGGCCCGATCGGCCGCACCATCGCCCGCAAGCTCACCGCCGTGGGCATGGACGTGCGCGGCGGCGGCCGACGCGCGCGCTCGGGCGACGCCGACTTCGGCACTGTGGCCGAGTCCTCGCTCGCGGAGACGGGGGCCGACGGAGGCCCCACCCTGGCCGCCGAGCTCCCCGAGGCCGACTACGTCGTCATCGCCGCCCCGCTGACCGACGCCACCAGGGGCCTGGTCGACCACCGCTTCCTGGGCCTGATGAAGCCCACGGCACGGCTGATCAACGTCGCACGCGGCCCCATCGTCGTCGAGTCCGACCTCGCCACCGCCCTGGAGCGCGGCGACATCGACGGGGCGGCCCTGGACGTGTTCGAGCGCGAGCCGCTCAAGGCGGTCTCCCCCCTGTGGGGGCTGCCCGGATCGCTGGTCTCCCCCCACATGTCCGGCGACGTCGTCGGCTGGCGCGACGAACTGGTCGACCTCTTCCTGGACAACCTCGCCCGCTACCTGGACGGGCGAGAACTGCTCTATGTCGTCGACAAGAGCCGGGGCTACGTCCCCGGGTGACCCCTGACCAGGTATGACACAGGAGGCTGAAGTGACGATCGATCGGGCCGACACCGACCGGGCGCAGACGTCCGGGTCGGCGGCAGCCGGCGTTCCGCGGGCGCGCGCCGAGGCGCCGACCACACCGGCCGACCTGTCCGCGGAGCAGCTGCTCGCGGCCTACGCCGCCGGAGAGCTCTCACCGGTGGAGGCCGTCGACGCCGTCCTGGAACGGGTCGAGCAGGACAACCCCGCGCTCAACGCCTTCTGCCTGGTGCGACCCGAGGAGGCCCGCGAGGCCGCCCGCGCCTCCGCCGAACGGTGGCGGCGCGGCGCGCCCGCGGGCAAGCTCGACGGCGTGCCCACCGCGATCAAGGACATCCACCTCACCAAGGGCTGGCCCACGCTGCGCGGCTCGGTGACCACGCACCAGGACGGGCCGTGGTCGGAGGACTCGCCGGTGGTGGCGCGGCTGCGGGAGGCGGGCGCGGTCTTCTTCGGCAAGACCACCACCCCCGAACTGGCGTGGAAGGGCGTCACGGACAGCCCGCTCACCGGGGTCACCCGCAACCCGTGGGACCTGTCCACGACCCCGGGCGGCTCCAGCGGGGGCTCGTCGGCGGCGGTCGCGGCCGGCATGGGACCGCTGGCGACGGGCACCGACGGCGGCGGGTCGATCCGGATCCCGGCGAGCTTCACGGGGATCTGCGGCCTCAAGCCCACCTGGGGCCTGGTGCCGCACTACCCGGCGAGCCCGTTCGGCTCGCTCGCGCACACCGGGCCGATGACCCGCACGGTGGGCGACACGGCCCTGATGCTGGAGGTCATCACCGGCCCCGACCCCAGGGACTGGGCGGCGCTCGCCCCGCCTGGTCCCGGGCTGGCCGACGTGCGGTACCGCACGGACGCCGGGGAACTGGTGCGCGGGATGCGGATCGCCTTCAGCCCCACGCTCAACGGGATCGACGTCCACCCGGAGGTCGCGAGGGCGGTGGCCGACGCGGTCGCCGTCTTCGAGGAGCTCGGTGCCCGGGTGGAGGAGGTCGACCCCGACCTGCCGGAGTCGCGGGACGAGTTCCACGTGCTCTGGTTCTCCGGCGCGGCCAAGGCCACGGAGAAGCTCACCGCGCGGGACCGGGACCTGCTCGACCCGGGGCTGCGGGAGACCATCGAGGAGGGCCTGACCTACTCCGCGCAGGACTACCTGACGGCGATGGCGCTGCGCATGGAGATGGGCGCGCGGATGGGGCGCTTCCACACCGAGTACGACCTGCTGCTCACGCCGACCATGCCGATCACCGCCTTCGAGGCCGGGCTGGAGTCGCCGCCCGAGCTGGCGGGGGAGCGGTGGACCTCCTGGGCCGGGTTCAGCTACCCCTTCAACATGACCCAGCAGCCCGCGGCGAGCGTCCCGTGCGGTTTCGACGGCGCCGGGCTGCCGGTGGGCCTGCAGATCGTCGGTCCCCGGCACGCGGACGCCCGTGTGCTGGCGGCCTGCCGGGCACTGGAGATCGCGCGCCCGTGGGCGGATCGCCGCCCGTGACGGGATTGATACCGCTCATCTTCTGAGATTCGCTCCCCGGGCGGGGGCTTTGTCCCTTTCCGGGACCTTCGTCCGGGGACTTCCGTGCCCAATGGCCCGCGCGGTGTCGTCCGCTCGTACTACCGTCATCCTCGGAGTCGTGTCGGACCCGCGCAGGCACAGGGATTGAGGGTGAACGGATGAGCGGCGGTGGAACCGGCGAGGCGCGCGAGCGCATCAGGGTCTTCCTCGTGGACGACCACGAGGTGGTGCGCCGGGGAGTTGCGGCCATGCTGGAGACCGAGGACGACATGACCGTCGTCGGGGAGGCCGGAACCGCCGAACAGGCGCTGTCCCGCATCCCCGTGGTCCTGCCCGACGTCGCGATCCTGGACGTGCGCCTGCCCGGCGGGTCCGGGGTGCAGGTGTGCCGGGAGATCCGCTCCGACCACCCCGAGATCGCCTGCCTCATGCTCACGTCGTTCGCCGACGAGGACGCGCTGTACGACGCCGTCATGGCGGGAGCGGCCGGCTACGTGCTCAAGCAGATCCACGGCGCCGACCTGGTGGGGGCGGTGCGCACGGTCGCGGCGGGCGGTTCGCTCCTGGACTCGGGCAGTACGGGCGCGATGCTGGAGCGCCTGCGCGGCGCCCAGGCCGAACCCGACCCCCTGGCGGAGCTGACCACCCAGGAGCGGCAGATCCTCGACCTCATCGGCGAGGGCATGACCAACCGGCAGATCGGCGAGCGCCTCTACCTGGCGGAGAAGACCGTGAAGAACTACGTGTCGGCGCTGCTCGCCAAGCTGGACCTCAAGCGCC
Source organism: Nocardiopsis aegyptia (assembly GCF_013410755.1). Taxonomy (GTDB): domain Bacteria; phylum Actinomycetota; class Actinomycetes; order Streptosporangiales; family Streptosporangiaceae; genus Nocardiopsis; species Nocardiopsis aegyptia. The sequence goes on along the minus strand of NZ_JACCFS010000001.1, from coordinate 3,283,093 downwards.
GCACCCAGGCGGCCGTGCTCATCGCCGAGCTCCGCGGACGCCGCTACTGAGGTGTGGGCCCGGCCCCCGCCCACACCCTCCTGCCCGTCGCCCGCCATCGCCGCTGGGGTGCGTTTCGCGTGGTGAGCGGCTACCACCCTCAACGGACGGCCTTCGGCCGCGGCCCCGCCTGCCCGTCGCCCGCCATCGCCGCTGGGGTGCGTTTCGCGTGGTGAGCGGCTACCACCCTCAACGGACGGCCTTCGGCCGCGGCCCCGCCTGCCCGTCGCCCGCCATCGCCGCTGGGGTGCGTTTCGCGTGGTGAGCGGCTACCACCCTCAACGGACGGCCTTCGGCCGCGGCCCCTCCTGCCCGTCGCCCGCCATCGCCGCACCAGCTCCGAGCGCCGTCCGCGGCCAACGGTAGGGTCCGGCCATGACCGTGGGACACCTCGACCAGTGGGTCGTGAACGCCGCCGACCCCCCAGCCCTCGCCCGCTTCTGGGCCTTCGTGCTCGGAGGTGCGGTGGTGACCCGACCGGACGGCTGGGCGTTCGTGGAGAGCGACCCGGCCGCCGGGCGCCCCCGGCTGTCCTTCCAACCCGATCCCGCGCCCAAGGAGGGGCGGAACCGGATCCACGCCGACGTGCGCGTCGCCGACATCGCCGCGGCCACCGAGGCCGTCGTCGCACGGGGTGCCGAGCGCGTCGGCGGGACCGTGACCGACGATCAGGGGTCCTTCCAGGTGCTGCGCGACCCCGAGGGCAACGAGTTCTGCGTCGTGGCGCCCGTGCGCTGAGCCATGCTGTGCCCCTCGCGCCGGCCCCCGCCCAGCAGTCGCCTCTCGCTCAGAAGCTGTCCGGCGGCGGGACCGCGTCGTCGGGCACCGGGACCCGCCACACCAGGACCGTGCCCGCGACCTCGCCGCGGCGTGCCGTGAACCCGCCGCCCAGGGCCTGGGCGCGCTCGTCCAGGTTGCGCAGCCCGCTGCGGCGCCCGCCCTCGGACAGGCCCACGCCGTTGTCGGTGATGGTCAGTGTCAGCGTCGTGGCGCGGCCCGTGGTCGAGGTCTCCTCCACCGACACCGACACGTGCACCTCCGTGGCGTCCGCGTGGCGCGCCACGTTGCTCAGCCCCTCGCCGAGCACGGCGAGCAGCTGCTCCCCGATGTCGTCGGGCACCGACGCGTCGATCGGTCCGTCCAGGCTCACGCCGGGGTGGCAGCCCAGGCTGTGGGCGGTGTTCTCGGCCAGTTCCAGGATGCGCCCGCGCAACGACGTGTCCTGTCGGCTCGGCGGGTGCTGGAGCGCGAAGATCGTCGACCGGATCTCCCGGATCGTGCCGTCGAGTTCGTCGATGGTGCGCTGCACCCGCTCCTCCGCGTCGGGCGAGGTGATCAATCGCACGGTGCTCATCAGCGTCATCGCCGAGGCGAACAGCCGCTGGATGACGACGTCGTGCAGGTCCTTGGCGATGCGGTCGCGCTCCTCCAGGACCACGATGCGCTCGGTGTCCCGCCGGGCCTCAGCCAGTTCCAGGGCCACACCGGCCTGGACGGAGAACCCGTGCAGCATGCGGCGTATGGTGCCCGCGAACGGGGCCCGGTCGGCCAGCTTCCCGAGCAGCAGCACACCCCGGGTGTTGCCCGGGGTGCCCAGGGGCACCAGGAGGCCGGGGCCGTAGCCGCGCTGGGTGAGCATCGGGCAATTGGCGTGGCGCAGGTCGGCGATGCTCTCCGGCTCACCCGACGCGAACACCCGCCCGCAGGCGGTGTCGTGGATCGCCACCGAGGTCCCCAGCACCTCCTGGGCGATGGGCCCGTCGGCGAACTCCGCGAACAGGTGGCCCCGGGCGCGGGAGTCCGGCAGCAGGACCACGGCGGTGTCCGCGCCGCCGATCTCGCGCGCCTGCCTCGCCATGTGGACGAGGACCTCCTCGGAGTCGGCGCCCGACAGCAGCCGGGTCGTGATCTCGGTGGAGGCGGCCAGCCAGCGCTCGCGCAGCCGGGCCTCCTCGTACAGGCGCGCGTTCTCGATCGCCACGCCCGCGGCGGTGGCCAGCGCCGTGACCATCGCCTCGTCCTCGCCGTCGAACTCCCGGCCGTTGGCCTTCTCCGTGAGATAGAGGTTGCCGAACACCTCGTCACGGACCTGGATGGGCACACCGAGAAAACTCGTCATCTGCGGATGGCCCTCGGGGAATCCGCGAAAGTCCGGGTGCTCGCGCAGATCGGACAGGCGAAGTGCCGTGCGGGCGTGCAGGGGGACGCCCAGAACGCCGAGCCCGTGGGGGAAGCGGTTGATCCGCTCGGACTGGTTCCGGGTCATGCCGACGGGGATGAACTCGGCGAAGCCGCCGTCGTCGTCGATCACTCCCAGACCGGCGTAGCGGGCACCGGTCAGCTGTGCGGCGGCCTCGGTCAGCCGGCGCAGCACGGTGGCCAGGTCCAGGTCACCGCCGATGGTCAGCACCGCCTGGAGGAGCGAGTGCACCCGGCCCTGGGCCGAGAGGCCCGAGTCGAGGCCCGTGCGCATCCCGCCGAGCAGGTCGTCCAGGCCGACCGGAGAAGGTCGGTGGCTCTGGGGGATCTCTGTCATGGTGTCGGTCAACCTCCGCAGAGCCGCTCGGGCGGGCTCTGTTGGCGAAGCGCGCTATTCCCTGCAATGTTCGAATTGTCGTCGGTTTTTTGCCGGTTTGCCACCTCGGGATGGACAGACTCGTGCTTCCTACTCCGCGGTAATTCCCGGGGTTGCGGGGTCACGCGGAGTAATTCATGCTAACGTCGCGATCAGCCGGCGCAGGAAGGGTCTCAGCCCTTCCGCGTCGAGACGGGTCCAAGTAGTCTGACCTACCGTGGCCCGCCCGACTCCCCACAGTCGGACCGACTTCTGCTGGACCACCCCCATGCTGGAAGGAACCCCTGGTGTCTGGAATCCACGGCTTGACGAGCGCCCCCGGCGCCCGTTCCGCTGTGCTTTCCGTACCGGTCCGACGGGCTCTGCTGCTCGTCGGCCTGGTCGCCGGGATCCTGGTCGCCGCCTGGTTGGCGACCGCCGTTCCGGCCCAGGCGGGGGAGAACCCGGCGGCCGCGGCCAACGCCGCGGCGGACCGGTCCGAGCGGGCCGGCGGCCCGAACGGGTCCCAGGGGCGCGCACCCACGGTGCCGCCCGGGATCGACAAGCCGGTGGCCGACACCGTGTCAGCGGTCGCGGGACACGCCGCGCGGCCCGCACAGGTGGCGCAGGGCGTTCCCGACGCCGCTCCGGCAGCGGCCCCCTCGCAGGGGCAGTCCCGCGGGTCCGCGGTCTCCCAGGCCGTGCACGAGACCCTCGCCGATGTGTCCGAGGGCAACGTCGGGCAGGGCCGGGGCCACGGTTCCGACCCGGGCCACGGCCGGCCCGACGACTCCGCACCGGAGGCCGAGGCCACCGAGGACGAGGAAACCGCCGAGCGGGAGGACGTGGACGCCGACGCGGTGTTCGCGCCCGTCGAGGACCTCGAGTTCCCGCAGGTCGCCGACACCCCGCAGGAGGAGGCCGACGCGGACGAGTCCGCGGCCGAGTCCGACACCCCGGCCGTCACCGCCGACACCTCCGTCGTGTCGTCGCTGAGCAGCGTCACCGGTTCGTCCTCCGGTTCCTCCGCACCGGCCACCGCCGTCGGCGGCCTGGTCGCGGACCACCCGTTCACCGTCGGGGCCTCGGCCCCGCAGCCCGGCCTGTCCCAGGCCGCGTGGCACGTCCTGCGCTCGGTTCCCGCCGAAGACGCCGACGAGCCCACCTTCTCGCCCGACTAGCGCGGCGCCTCTCCCCGGTTCGGTCGCCTGAGCGACCCCTTCCTGGCACCCCCTTCCCAGCCACGGGACACCCACATCACGGTGGGTGACCATCCTGCATTGCTCTGGGGATTGACGTGAGCCGCGCACTCCGAGCGGCGAGGCTCACGTCAGTCAGTGGTCGGCCAGACCAAGGACTGGAACACCGACCGGATCCGCCGTTCCCACCACGAACGACGGGATCCCGGACGGAGAGCTCGACCCACCGCGACCACCGGATTCCCCCCGGCCAAGGGGAACCGGACCGCGGCACGGCGGGGCACGACACCCGTCCCGCCGTACACACCGTCATAGCGAGACAACGCACTTCCGGAAGGACTCCCATGTTCAACTCCGCCCGCACCTCCGCCAGGGCCCTGCTGGTGGCCGCCAGCGCCGCGAGCTTCGTCGCCCTGGGCGCCGGGATCGCAGGGGCCGACGCGCTCGGTGGTGCCACGGACGGTCTCCCGCTCAACGACCTGGGCAGCCAGGTCCCCGCACCGCTGACCGAGGGTGTCTCCACCCCGCTGGGCGACCTGGTCCAGGTCGACCCCGGGGAGGTCTCGGCGGCTCCGGAGATCGAGCACAACACGGCCCCGGTCGAGAGGGCCACGGCCCCGGTCGAGAGGGCCGCGGGTGAGGGCCTCTCCACCGACGCTCCGCTGGAGGTGGCCGAGGACAACGCGGCCGACCTGGGCCCGCTGGCTCTGACCGAGACCCTGCCCCTGGCCGGCGCGACCGACGCCGTGTCCTCGGTGGACCCGGCCGACGCTCCCGGTGCCGTCACCGGCGCCGTGGAGGGCCAGGAGCTGGGTGCCGACCCCGTCTCCGACCTGCTGGGCACCGTGGGGCTGGGCTCGCAGACGAACGTCGTGCCGCTGTCGAACGCCTCGGGCGACCCGGTCACGGACCTGCTCGGCGGCCTGCTGGGCGGCGCCGGGGGCGGCGACCCGCTCGGCGGTCTGACCGGTGGTGACGCGCTCGGCGGAGTGACCGGCGGTCTGCCGACCGAGACGCTGCCGATGAGCAACCCGGTCGGCGGTCAGCCGCTGAACGGGCTCAACGGGACGATCGAGCCCGCCACGAAGGGCCAGCCGCTCAACAAGCTCAACGGGACCCTGAAGCCCGCCACGGGCGGCCAGCCGCTGCACCTGGCCGGGACCGTGGGGCAGGCCGAGGGCCAGGTGTCCGAGGTCGGTGCGCTGGCCGAGTCCGGTGCCGAGCAGGTGGGCGGCGAACTGGTCGGCCTGGACGAGACCGTCGCCATGGCCGGCACCGACCAGCCGGTCGCCGTGGACGCGGGAGAGAACACCGACCTGACCGGTGGTGCGGGCGACCTGGTCACCGACCTGGTTCCGGCCGAGGACGTCCTGCCCATGGCCGGCGGTGCTCCGGAGCTGCCCGCGCTGCCCGAGACCGGCGAGGCCACCGACGTCGTGGGCGGCGTCGGCGCGCTCACCGGGGCGGCCGACACCGACGCGCTGCCGATGGCCGCGCCCGGTACCTCCACCGTCACGGACCTGGCCCCCGACACCGCGGGCGTGCCCGACACCTCCGCGGTGACGGACCTGGTGGGCTCGGACGCCCTGGGCGGTGACGCCGCCGCGGTGAACGGTCTGCCCACGGTGGGCCAGCCCAGCGTCGACACCGACCAGGTCACCGACCTGCTGCCCGGCGGCCTGGTCTGACAGAAGGACCATCCCGAACGTGCGCCCGCCGGTCGTGGCGGGCGCACACGCCTCGGGTGGCGCGCGGAACCACGTCGCTCCGATGTGGCACCGGTAGAACTGTGGGGGTTCCCGGTGCGTACCGGACCGACGAAGAGTTCCCGCCGCCCGAGGCACGCCGCGGCCCCGGACATCCGTCCGGGGCCGCGGTCCTGTACTACCGACCTTCCGGCGCCGCGAGTGTCGCCCGGACCTCGGTCTACGTCCCGCAGGCCTCATGCACCCCAACGATTCCCACGCGCGCCGCACGTTCCTGGGCGCCTACGAACCCGGCGGCCGAGCGATCGCAGGTGGTTCCCGTGCACCTCGCGGGTCATCGCCCGTCGCACGTCCCACGAACCCCACGCGTGCCGCACGTTCCTCGACACACACGAATCCCGGGAGCCCTGCGCGCCCGATGGAAGCCGCACGCGCCGCGGGCCCCCGCGCTGATCATGCGGGAGGGCCCGTCGGATTCGGCTCAGCGGTCCTCGCCCCCGTCCTCGCCCGAGCCGAAGCCCAGACCGTCGGCGCACGGGTTGGAGGTGGCGTCGCGGCCTCCGCCGTTCAGGGAGTCCGATGACTCCTCCCCGGCCTCCTGTGCCTCCTCGGTGGCGGCCGTATCTGCCGGGGTCGGTGAGGCGCCCGGCCGTTCCTGTGGAACACCCGCCTCGTCCGCCGGGAGCGGAGGCAGGGGGCGGCCCTCGCGCACGGCGGAGAACAGTTCCTCGGACTCCTCCGGGTACCACATGACCCGGTTGGGGTCGTAGGGCGCCTGGTACCAGGGAACCGTGTGGAACTCGATGTCGGACAGGTCCACGTCGGTCAGCGTCACGGCCACGCTCAGCATCTTGTTGAGCGTGAGTTCCTGGTCGGTGGCGCTGTGCTGGGCGACCGCCTCCAGGATCCCGTTGAGCTTGGTCGGGCTGGTGAGGACGTCGTTGCTGGTCACCTGGTCGGCCAGGGCCCCGAGGAACATCTGCTGCCGGTCGATGCGACCGATGTCGCCGCCGTCGCCGATCTCGTAGCGCGCCCGGACGAAGGACAGCGCCTGGTCGCCGTCGAGCACCTGGTCGCCCGCGTCGATGTCCAGGTGGGAGCGGCGGTCGCGCATGGGTTCGGGGATGCACATCCGCACGCCGCCGATGGCGTCCACGACGTCGCGGAAGCTCATGAAGCTCAGGTGCACGAAGTGGTCGACGCGGATGTCGGTGAGGCTCTCGACCGTGCGCACGACGCACGGCGGACCGCCGTGGTACATCGCCGCGTTGATCATGCCGAAGTAGCCGGAGGTGCCCTCGGTCTGGGCGTAGGCGTCGCACTGGGGAAGCTGCACGAGCGAGTCGCGGGGGAAGCTGATCACCGACACCCGGTCGTCGGGGGAGATGTGCGCCAGCATGATCGAGTCCGAGCGCTCGCCCTCGAACTCCTGCTGGTAGGCCGTACTCCCCTCCTCGTAGCCGTCGGAGCCGATGAAGAGGATGTTGACGGCGTCGCTGAGCCGCTCGGGGCGGTCGGCCTCGTCCAGCACGGACTCCAGGTCGTGCTGGACCATGCCCGAACGCAGCGAGTGGTAGTAGCCGTAGGCGGTGGCGACCCCGGCGGTCAGCACGACGGCGAGGCCGGCGGCGGCCCACAGGACCATCCGGCGTGCGCGTCGGCGTCGGGGCGCGGGCGCCACCTCGGCGGGCGCCGCGGCCCCGGTACCGGACTCCGCCCCGGTGGGCGCGGCGGTCTCGTTGCCGGACTCGGCCTCGGTACCGGACTCGGCGGCCGGCTCGGACTCGTCCTCCCCGCTCACGGAGTCGGCCCCTTCGGCAGCCGGTTCGTTCGGGGTGTGGTCCGCGCCGTGGTCGGGCGGAAAGTTCTCGTCAGCGGGCATAGCGCAATCTCGGTCAGGGCGGACGGCGGGGCGTGCCAACGGCCGGACACCAGGGGAACGCGCACGTCCGGAGCGGGGGAGTCCGGAGGGCGCGAGGGGTACACGCGGGGAAGGCCACGGGCGACGAGGGGGCCGACCGCGGGAACGGCGGGGGCACGGGGGACCTCGACAGCGACAATGGCGGGAACCGGCTGACGGCTCCGGATTCCCCGCGTGGCAGCGATCCTAGGTGAAGTTCCGTCGGTGTGCGCGCTCGTGTTGTCCGCGCACGCGTGTCCTGACCGCAATTGCGCCGCACAAATCCTCGGTCGGTCGTCGTCCGTGGACGCTTCCGACCCCGATCCTCTCAGCAGACCGGTCGGAAACACGCGTGACCCGCCGTGATCGGACACGGCGGGTCACGGCGAACGGCGGAGTCGGGCGCCGGGATCAGTCGTCCCAGAACCCGCTCGGCTTCTCGTCCTCGTCGGCGGTCGCGGTGCCGGTGCCCGTGCGTCCGCCCTTGGCCGCGGGCTTGGCGGTGGTCTTCGCGCCGCTCTTGGTGGACTTGCGCGCGGGCGCGGGCGTCGTCTTGGCGGGTGTGTGCCGGGGGCGCGAGGTGACGGCGCTCTTGGCGATGGGCGGGTTGGGGCGCGGCGCCTCGCCGGAGTGGATGCTCAGCGCCTCCTCCTCGATGCTCAGCATCTTGCGGATCTGCGGGGGCGTCTCGGGCAGGCGCTCCGAACGCAGATGGGCGCCCAACACCTCCAGGGCGTGGTCGCACAGCACCTGCCGGGCGCGCTCGGCCTTGATGCCGCCGAGTTCCTCGACCTCCGGGAGTGTGCGCTCGCGCAGCAGCCGGATGGTGTCGCGGAGCCGGTCGCGCGTCTTGCGGTCGGTCATCGACATGACCGTCAGCTCCGCTTCGGCGAGGAAGCTCTCCCTGGAGTCGTCCGCGTCGCGCTCCGCGATGAACGCGCTGGTCAGGCTGCGGGCGGAGGACCGCGAGGAGGCGCGGATGTCGCCGCGTCGGATGATCCGGGCCTGGACGGCGGTCACGACCACGCTGGTGGCGAGGCTGATGCCGGCGCCCAGCAGGATCAGCAGTATCGGGTTCTCTGTGAGCACGGGGGACCTTTCCGGGCGGGGGTCCGCACGGGGTGCGGTCACGGGGGTGACGGGAGTGTGCGGGGTGGGGAACGGTGCTGGTGGACTATTCGCCACCGAGGGGGTGCTTGTCAAGTGTCATGACGAGACCGACGCTCGTCGTGAACGGCGTCCGTGCAGGTCGCGTGCGTCCGTACCGCGTCGGTCGTGGGTGACGTGCGGGGGCATGGCCGGGGTCGTCGGCGTGGACGTGGGCGAAGGGGCCACGTCCTCCGTAGAAGACGTGCCCGGGGCGGCGGGGGTGGCAAACCTCCTGTCCACAGGCTGTGGACGAAACCGGGCCCCGGAAAGAGCCGAAAACCCGCCGACGCCCGGACGTCAGCCGGACAGGAGCTTGTTGACCGCCTCCGGGGACAGGATCTCCTCGGTCACCAGCGTGGCGCAGCCGCGCACGCCCGCGTCGTCCCACAGGCTGCTGGGCACCACGCGCAGCTGGCGGGTGGCCAGGGCGGTGCACTGCTGGAAGACCACCTCGCGCACGCCCGCGACCAGGTGGTCGTAGGCCTCCGACAGGTCTCCGCCCAGCACGATCACCTCGGGGTTGAGCAGGTTGACCGCCCCGGCGAGCGCCTCACCGAGGCGTCGGCCCGCCTCGCGGATCAGGGTGACCGCCACCGCGTCGCCCTCGCCGGCCAGGGACACCAGGTCCTTGAGCCCGGTGGCCGACCGCCCCTGCTCGGCGGCGCGCTCCAGCAGTCGCCGGCCCCCGGCCACCGCCTCCAGGCAGTCGGTGTTGCCGCACCGGCACGGCAGGCCGCCGCCCCCGCGCACCGGGATGTGCCCGAGTTCCCCGGCCGCGCCCAGCGCGCCCCTGAGCAGGTGCCCGCCGGAGAGCAGCCCGGCGCCGATCCCCGTCGAGACCTTGACGAACACCATGTCGTCGGGGTGGCCGTGTCCTCCGGCGACGTGTTCGCCGAGTGCCATCACGTTCACGTCGTTGTCCACCAGGACGGGCACGGGGAAGCGCTCGGCGACCAGCGGGGCCAGGGCGACGCCCGCCCACTTGCCCAAGAACGGGCGGTCCTCGGCGCGCCCCGCGTGGAACTCGACGGTGCCGGGCAGGCCGATCCCCACGCCGCGCACGTCGGCGGGGTCCCGGCCCAGGGCCGCGATCTGTTCGGACCACGTGTCCAGCAGCCAGGGGACCGTGGCGTCGGGTCCCTGCTCCATGTCGGGTGAGCCCGGCGCGCGCACCAGGACCGCGCCGTTGAGGTCGCAGACGGCGGCCTGGCTGCGCGCCATTCCCAGGGCGCTGGTGAGGACGAGTCCGCTGTCGGCGTTGAACTCCAGCAGGGTCGGCGGGCGGCCGCCGCTGGAGACCGCGCCGGTCCGCTCCACGACCAGACCGCTGTTGATCAGTTCGGTCACGCGCAGGGCGACGGACGGGCGGGAGAGCCCGGTCGCACGTCCGATCTCCGATCGGCTCGTCGCGGTGCCGGTGCGGATCATCTCGAGGATGTGGCCGCTGGTCGCCGAGGAGGACAGGCGTCCCGGGGTTCTAGCCATGTCTCATTGAACCATTTCACCCGCGTTGCGGTGGGAAAGCTGGGAGGTTATGTAAAGAAGTGTTCTGAAGTGTGCTTGGTTTTTTACCATAGTCGGCCTTAGGCTCAAAAGAGGCCAAGGGGGGCCGAACCGGTGGTTCGCCTCTCACCTGCCACACGTCATCGTGGCGGTCGGCGTCACCCCCTCCCTCCCCGTCCGCATCCCCGCAGGAGAAGCCGAGATGTCGCAGCAGTCCGTGTCCCGCCCCACCGATCTGGTGGTCTTCGGGGGTACCGGAGACCTGTCCATGCGTAAACTCCTCCCCTCCCTCTACCTCCTGGACCGCGACGGGCACCTCGACGGGAGCACCCGGATCATCGCGGTCTCCCGTGACGGCCTCACCGACGCCGACCTGCGCGACAAGGCGGCCTCGGCGGTCCGCGGCCACCAGGCCGTGCAGGTGACCGAGCCCGACGTGCTCGCCCGGTTCCTGGAGCGCCTCTCCCACATCACCGTGGACGTCGGCGGCGACGCCTCCGGCTGGGCGGACCTCGTGGCGGCGCTGACTCCCGACCGCGACCGCGTCTTCTACCTTGCCGTTCCGCCGATGATCTCCGGCGGCATCTGCCGCGGTCTCAGCGACGCCGGACTCGTCACGCCCGAGTCGCGCGTGGTCATGGAGAAGCCCCTGGGCCGCGACCTGGCCTCCTCCCAGGAGGTCAACGACGAGGTCGGCGCCATCTTCACTGAGCGGCAGATCTACCGGATCGACCACTACCTGGGGAAGGAGACGGTCCAGAACCTGCTCGTGCTGCGGTTCGCCAACGTCTTCCTCGAACCCCTCTGGAACTCCCGCTGGATCGACCACGTCCAGATCACCGCCGCCGAGACCGTCGGCGTGGGCGGGCGCCGCGGCTACTACGACGGCTCCGGCGCGATGCGGGACATGGTCCAGAACCACCTGCTGCAGCTGCTCTGCCTCACCGCCATGGAACCGCCCGCCAACTACGACCGTGAGGCCGTGCGCGACGAGAAGCTCAAGGTCCTGCAGTCCCTGCGCCCCCTGACCGGCGACCAGGTCATCGAGGACACCGTCCGCGGCCAGTACGGCGGCGGCGTGGTCCAGGGCACCGAGGTCTCCGGTTACCTCGACGAGCCCGGCGGCTCCCCGGCGAGCACCACCGAGACCTTCGTCGCCCTGCGCGCGGAGGTCGCCAACTGGCGCTGGGCGGGCGTGCCGTTCTACCTGCGCACCGGCAAGCGCCTGGGGCACTCCCGCTCCGAGATCGTCATCCGCTTCCGCGAGGTCCCGCACACGATCTTCCCGGGCACCAACAGCCTCCCCGGCGCGGGCAGCCTCGTCATCAGCCTCCAGCCGGACGAGGGCATCCACCTGACCATGCTGGCCAAGACCCCCGGCGCGGGAGCGCTGCGGCTGCGGCCGGTCCCGCTGGAACTCAGCTTCGCCGACACCTTCGCCACCCGCTCTCCCGAGGCCTACGAGCGGCTGCTGATGGACGTGTTGGCGGGGGACTCCACCCTGTTCATGCGGCGTGACGAGGTCGAAGCCGCCTGGCGCTGGGTGGATCCCATCATCGAGGCCTGGAACGGCCTGAGCACCACTCCCGAGACCTACCCAGCCGGAAGCGCCGGCCCCGCGGGCGCCCACCGGCTCATCGGCCGTACCGGCCGGACGTGGCACGAAGAGGAGCAGCACCGATGACCGCGAACACCCCCGACGCCGGGTACGGCCCCGCCGTCCACCCCGTCGTCGCCGACGTCACCCGACGCCTGGCCGAGCGCAGTGCCGCCACCCGCTCCGCCTACCTGGAGCGGATCGCCGCCGCGGCGAGCGAGGGCCCCGCGCGCGGCTCGCTCGGCTGCGCCAACCTCGCCCACGGGTTCGCCGCCTGCGGCGTCTCCGACAAGCTCGCGCTGGCGGGTGACGTGACCCCCAACCTGGCGATCGTCTCCTCCTACAACGACATGCTGTCCGCGCACCAGCCGCTGAAGACCTACCCCGACACCATCAAGGCCGCGGTCTCCGAGGCCGGCGGCGTCGCCCAGTTCGCCGGCGGCGTGCCCGCCATGTGCGACGGGATCACCCAGGGGCGCGCGGGCATGGAGCTCTCGCTGTTCAGCCGCGACGTCATCGCCATGGCCACCGCCGTGGCGCTCTCCCACGACATGTTCGACGGCGCCCTCATGCTGGGCGTGTGCGACAAGATCGTGCCCGGCCTGCTCATCGGGGCGCTGTCCTTCGGACACCTGCCGGTGGCCTTCGTGCCCGCCGGGCCGATGCCCTCCGGCCTGCCCAACAAGGACAAGGCGCGGGTGCGCCAGCAGTTCGCGGAGGGCAAGGTGGGGCGGCGCGAGCTGCTCCAGGCCGAGTCCGCCGCCTACCACTCGCCGGGCACCTGCACGTTCTACGGCACCGCCAACTCCAACCAGATGCTCATGGAGGTCATGGGCCTGCACCTGCCGGGCGCCAGCTTCGAGCAGCCCGGCACGCCGCTGCGGGAGGCCTTCACCGCCGAGGCCGGGCGCCGCGTGCTCGGGCACACCGCCCTGGGGCAGCACCACACCCCGATCGGTGAGCAGATCGACGAGCGCGCGATCGTCAACGCCGTCGTCGCGCTGCTGGCCACCGGCGGCTCCACCAACCACACCCTGCACCTGGTGGCCATGGCCGCCGCCGCGGGGATCGAGCTGACCTGGGACGACTTCGCGAGCCTGTCCGAGGTCGTGCCGCTGCTCACCCGCATGTACCCCAACGGCGCCGCGGACGTGAACCAGTTCCACGAGGCCGGCGGCATGGCCTACCTGATCGGCTCCCTGCTCGACGCCGGCCTGCTCCACGAGGACGTGCGCACCCTGATGGGGGAGGGCCTGTCGCAGTACCGGCTGGCTCCGCGACTGGAGGACGGGACGCTGACCTGGGTGGACGAGGTCAAGGAGACCGGCGACACCAGCGTGCTGCGCGGTGTGGAGGAGCCCTTCGCCAGCGACGGCGGTCTGCGCATGCTCTCGGGCAACCTGGGCCGCGCGGTCATCAAGGTCTCGGCCGTGGCCCCCGAGCGGCACGTCGTCGAGGCGCCGGCCAAGGTGTTCGGCGACCAGGCCGAACTCCAGGCCGCCTTCTCCGCCGGTGAGCTGACCGGTGACTTCGTCGCGGTGGTGCGCTTCCAGGGCCCGCAGGCCAACGGCATGCCCGAGCTGCACAAGCTGACCCCGCCGCTGGCGGTGCTCCAGGACCGCGGCCAGAAGGTCGCCCTGGTGACCGACGGACGCATGTCCGGGGCCTCCGGCAAGGTGCCCGCCGCCATCCACGTCTCCCCGGAGGCGAAGGCGGGCGGTCCGCTGGCGCTCGTGCGCGACGGCGACCCCATCCGGCTGGACGCCACCACTGGCACACTGGAGGTGCTGGCCGACCTCAGCGGACGCGAGCCCGCCGAGGCGACCGCCGACTCCGGTTCCGGCACCGGGCGTGAGCTGTTCGCGGCCATGCGCGGCTCGGTCGGTCCCGCCGAGAAGGGCGCGGGCGTCTTCCACCTCTGACCGCCCGCCCGTCGCCCGCCATCGCCCATGGGGGCGCCGCGCGGGGGATGGGCTACCACCCTCAACCGAGGCGCTTCGCGCCCAGCCCGGCCCGCCCGTCGCCCGCCATCGCCCATGGGGGCGCCGCGCGGGGGATGGGCTACCACCCTCAACCGAGGCGCTTGACGCCCAGCCCCCTGCTGAACGAACCCTGGAGAACACGCGCATGACGACCACACCCCGCTCTGGAGCGGACATCCTGGACCTCGCCCCGGTCATGCCGGTGGTCGTGGTCTCCGACGCCGAGACGGCGGTGCCGCTGGCCCGCGCGCTCGTGGCGGGCGGGCTGCCCGGCATCGAGGTGACCCTGCGGACCCCGGCCGCCCTGGAGGCGATCGAGCGGATCGCCGCCGAGGTGCCCGAGGCCGTCGTGGGCGCGGGAACGGTGGCCACACCCGAGCAGGCGCGGGCGGCGGCCGAGGCGGGCTCCCGCTTCCTGGTCAGCCCCGGCTGCACCGCCGACCTGGCCCAGGGCATGGCCGACACCGGCCTGCCCTTCCTGCCGGGTGTGGGCACGGTGTCCGAGGCCCTGGCGCTCATGGAGCGCGGGATCACCGCGATGAAGTTCTTCCCGGCCGAGGCGGCGGGCGGGGTGCCGTTCCTGAAGTCGCTGGGCGGCCCTCTGCCGCAGGTGCGGTTCTGCCCGACCGGCGGCATCACGGCCGCGTCCGCGCCCACCTACCTGGCGCTGCCCAACGTCGGCTGCGTCGGCGGTAGCTGGCTGACCCCGGCCGACCTGGTGTCGGCGGGGGCGTGGGACAAGGTCGAGGCGCTGGCCCGCGAGGCCGCCGCCCTGCGCGGCTGAGCCCCGACAGGACCGGAACGGCCGTGCGTGACCAGGAGGAGGCGCACGGCCGTTCGGGTGTCCGGGAGGCGTCCCCCCCGCGGTCACTCCACGCGGGACACGGCGTCGCAGAGCAGGTCCACGGCCGCCTGGGCGCGGCCCGCCTCGTCGAGCGTCTCCTCGACCTCCGCGTCCGCGGACAGGACCTCGACCTCCACGACGAGGTTGTCCAGGCGGTACAGGGCGTGGCCGGAGCCGCTCAGGGTCCCGCTGAGCGGGAGCCTGCCGTCCGGGCAGGTCGGGGACTCGGAGCCGTCCGATTCCGGCCGGCTGGAGTAGTAGTGGTCCGTGGCGGCCTCGATGCCGTTCTCCTTGCGGATCCCGTCCACCTGACTGGTGAAGACGGTGGTGCGGAGGTTCACCTCGTGCCCGGCCGTGGCCCCGTGCCCGGGGAAGACGACGCACTCCAGGCCCTCGCCGCCGTAGGCGTGGGAGTGATCGGCCTCGTAGACCTCCAGGTGGTCACCGTTTCCGGCGATCTCGCTCGCGGCCTCGACGTCCAGGAGTTCGCACGGGTCCCGCGGAGCGGAGTAGACGTCCTCCGGACCGAACCAGCCGAAGTAGTAGGCGCCGCCGACTCCGGCACCCGTCAGGGCGAGGAGCAGGAGCGTGGCGCAGCCGCAGCCGATCCAGGCGAGGGTCCTGCCGCCCGAGCCCTTCTCCGCCGGGGGCCGATGGACGGGTGGCGAACCGGGCGGCGGACCACCCTGGGGTGCTCCGGGGGAGGGCACCGGCCGGCCGGGCTGGTGTGGCGGAGGGGGACCCTGGGGAGGCGGGACGCCGTGTTCGTGCATGCTCGTACACTAGCCAGCCGCGTCGCCCGGGAACGGGCCGTGTTCCTGCCACACCCGGCCACACCCGGCCGCATCCGGCCGTAGCGGCGGCGGGCGGCCGTAGCCGGGATCGTCCTCAGGGCCCCCTCAGGTCGCGGTCGAGGTCGTCGTCGGCCGGGGGCAGGGACGTCGGCGAAGCGAGGCGCGCCTCGTGCTCGTCGAGCTTGGGCAGGTACGTGCGCACGTCCTGCTCCAGTCGCCGCCAGGCGCGGTCGGTGTCGCCGAGTGTCGACGGACGCGGGCTGAACCGGCGCTCGTCGGCCGCGCGGACGAGCTCGTTGTGGCGCCGGATGAGCTCGTCGGCGCGACGCAGGTCGTCCTCGGCCGTACCGAGGGCCTGTGCGGCCTCCTCCCGCGCGTGTCCGCCCCGCACGAGCGCGATGTCGCGCAGCAGGGTCTCGTGGACGCGGAGCAGCTCGGCGCCGGGTTCGTCCAGTTGCCGCCTGGCCGTGGTGATCCGGGCGATCAGCAGGCGGCGCTCGGAGACGTACCGCGCGTGGAAGGGCCAGAAGGCGACCACGAGCACGACGCAGAGGATGAGGGCGAGCAGCAGCATCCGAACCAGCTCCCGGTGTCGGTTCCCACTCCCTTGGGCGCGCCGACCGGGCGGAAGGTTCCGCAGATCCCCGCCGAGAAGCCCCTCAGGCGCCGCCGTTCCCGGCCGAGCGGGCCTCCACCAGGACCTGGATCCCGTCCAGGACCCGCTCCAGGCCGAACGCGAACTCGTGGTCGGGGGCGTAGACGGTCTGGTGGGCGGCCCCCACGGCGCCGCCCACCCGCGAGGCCAGGGGGAAGTCCTCGTCGTCGACCAGGGCCGCCAGCAGGGGGCCGTAGGTGCGCCACCACTGCTCGACGTCCATCCCCGACTCCCGTTCCGCCTCGGTCAGCGCCAGGGTCTGCCGGGCGGTGCTCTCCACGTATCCGTTGACCAGGCTGACCGTGGAGTCCATCTCGATCTCGGTCAGGCCGAGGCCGTCCACGGCGGCGAGTTCCCGGTCGTACTTGGCGAGGCAGTGCGGGCCCAGCAGGCGCATGGTGACGGTCTGCAGGATCCACGGGTGGCGCGTGTACAGGCGGCGGTTGGCGTGGGCCACCTCGGTGAGGCGGTCGCGCCAGTGCTCCGGAGGCGCGTCCGCGTACATGCGCGCGTAGGCGGCGTCGACCATGAGGTCGATGAGTTCGCCCTTGCCGGGAACGTAGGTGTACAGCGACATCGTGCCCACGCCCAGGCGGTCGGCGACGCGGCGCATGGACAGCGCGCCCAGCCCCTCGGCGTCGGCCAGTTCGGAGGCCGCGGCCACGATCCGGTCCACGCTCAGGTCCGGCTTGTTCCGACGGCTGGTCGGCTCCCCCCGGCGCCACAGCAGGGCCATGCTGCGGGCGGGATCACTGGGCTTGTTGCGCTGCGTGGACATGGGCCGTCCTGGTCGTGGGCCGTGGCGGTACGGGTCAGTGTACGTCGGGGCGGTCCGGTCCCGGTGTGGAAGGGGACCGCCCCGACGGGGGCCGCGGTCAGTCCTCGGGTCAGTCCTCGGGTCAGTCCTCCAGGTGGCGGAACCGGTGGACGCACAGCGGGGCGAACACCGCCGTGATCAGCAGCGGCCACACGACCGCCATGAGGACGGCGTTCTGCGCGATCCAGGACTCCCCGCCCCAGCCCGGGTTGCCGAACAGCTCCCGGGCGGCGGCGACGGTGGACGACATCGGGTTCCAGTCGGCCACCGCGCCCAGCCAGACGGGCATGGTGGCGGTCGCGACGAAGGCGTTGGACAGGAAGCCCAGCGGGAACTCCATGGTTTGCACGGTCGTGACCACGGAGTCGCCCTTCACGAGGAGCCCGAGGTAGATTCCGACCCACACCAGGGCGAACCGCAGCAGGAGCAGCAGCCCCAGCGCGGCCAGCGTCGGTCCGGCCCCGCCGTGCCACTGCCAGCCGACGAGTAGGCCGGAGCCCACCAGGACGGCCAGGGTCACCGCGGACTTGAGCATGTCGGCGGCACAGCGGCCGACGACGACCGCCGACGACGCCATCGGCATCGAGCGGAAGCGGTCGGTGACCCCGCGCGAGGTGTCGTTGACGACCGCGGTCACCGTCTCGCCCAGTCCGAAGACCATGGTCATGGCGAACATGCCGGGGATCATGAACTCGCGGTAGTCCCCGCCGCCGGGCACGGTCATCCCGCCCCCGAAGAGGTAGCCGAAGATCAGCACCATCAGGATCGGGAAGAGCAGGCCGGCGACGAGCGCGCCGGGTCGGCGCAGCCAGTGCGTGACGTCGCGCCGCGTGACGGTCCAGCCGTCGGCGACCGCCCACGCGAGCCGGGCGGCCCCGGTCGGCGGTGCGGTCGGCACCGCGGTGTCGCCGGCGGTGTGGTCGGCGGGTGCGGTGGTGGTGCTCATGCGGCCTCCTCGGTCTCGTCCTCGCGGTCGCCGGTGAGGTGCAGGAACACCTCGTCCAGCGTGGGTCGGCGCAGGGCGACGTCCGCCACGCCCACACCGCTCTCCTCCAGTGCGCGCACGGCCCCGGTCAGGGCCGCCACACGGTCTGTTACGCCGACGCTGAGCAGGCATTTCGCGTCGTCGACCGCCACGGGGCCGCCGACCAGCTCTTCGATGATCCGCGCCGACAGCGCCAGGTGCCCGGCGTCGTGCAGGACCACGTCGAGCCGGTCGCCGCCCAGGCGCTCCTTGAGCCGTGCCGGGCTGCCCTCGGCGACGACCCGACCGGAGTCGATCACCGAGACCTCGTCGGCGAGCTGGTCCGCCTCCTCCAGGTACTGGGTGGTCAGCAGGACGGTGGTGCCGTCGGCGACGAGGCGGCGCACCGCCGACCACACCTCGCCGCGCCCGCGCGGGTCGAGCCCCACGGTGGGCTCGTCCAGGAAGAGCACGGGCGGGGCCAGGATCATGCTCGCCGCCAGGTCGAGCCTGCGGCGCATGCCGCCCGAGTAGCCGCCGACCGGTCGGGAGCCGGTGTCGTCGAGGCCGAAGCGCTCCAGGAGCTCGTCCGCCCGACGACGGGCCGGCCTGGCGCCGAGGTGGTAGAGGCGGCCGAACATCTCCAGGTTCTGGCGTCCGCTGAGGACCTCGTCCACGGCGGCGTTCTGGCCGACCAGACCGATCCGGTAGCGGACCTGGGCCGCCTCGGCGGCGACGTCGTACCCGGCGACGCGGACGGTCCCCTCGTCGGCTCGCAGGAGCGTGGTGAGGATGCGCACGGCCGTGGTCTTGCCGGCGCCGTTGGGGCCGAGGAGTCCGCGCACGCTCCCGGCGGCCACCTCCAGATCGAACCCGCGCAGGGCCCACGACCTGCCGTACCTCTTGCCCACGCCCCGCGCGCTGATGGCGGACGGTGTCTGTGTCATGGCGCCTCCCTCTGTGCCGTACGCCGTACAGTACAGCGTACGGAACAGCGGAACGCAAGGGTGCGCCGAGATATTCCGTACGTTGTACGGATCCGGGGGCGGGTCGCGGCCCGGTCCGCGCGCCGGAGGGCGTGCGGGAGTGGCGGAGGGGCTGGACTGGGGGAGTCGAACGAGGCGAGCGCGCGGATCCGGCGAGGGCCGTGCAGAGGGGCCGCGGGCCTGTCGGGAGGGCCGAAGGCGGCGCGCGGGTGCGGCAGGGACCGGACCCATGGGGTGCAGGTGAGAGGAGTGCACGGGTGCGGCGGGGGGCTAGCGCGGCGGGTCCGCGGGGTCGGCGGGAAGACCGAGGGCGGAGCGCGGGCGGTGGACCGTGGGATTCGGCGGGTGTGCCGGAGGGCGCCGAGCGGAAGCGTGCGCGCGCGGGGACCCTCGGCCCAATGGGCCTCCGGCGCCGGTGGGGCGGAGGCGCGAGGGGCGCGGGCTCAGCGGACGGGCTGTCCGGCTCCCTGGTCCGGCATGCGGAAGAAGATCATCGGGTTGTGGGTGCTCGTGCGGACCGGTTCGCCCAGGCCCAGGTCCTCCCGCAGCTCCATGAGCGCGGTATAGGGGGCGGGCGCCTTCCTGCGGGAGACCGTGAGGAAGTCGGTGCCGGTCCGGCGCAGCCACGACAGCACCACGGCGCCCTCGGTCAGGGGCAGGGCCCGCTTGCCGTGGAACACGTCGTGGACGCTCACCGGCGTCCCGGGTGCCACGCGCGGGAACAGGTCTGCCAGGTACCACTTCGCGAAGCGGCCGTTGTGCGCGGCGTCCACGAACAGGTACTCGATGCCCTCGGGGACCTCGCCCATGTTCTGGCGCACGTCGCCCTTGTGGAACTCCCAGCGGCCCAGCGCCAGCTCGTCCGGCACGTTCGCCACCACGTTGTCCACGATGTCGAAGGAGTGCAGCGTCCCCCGGCCGTTGTCGCGCAGCGCGGACAGGATCCACGTGGTCGACCAGCCGTGGAAGGTGCCCAGCTCCATCACCGTCTCCGGCCGCCGCTCGCGCAGGAGGAGGTAGGTGATCTCCGCCTCCAGGTCGTCCAGCTGGGGGGTCATCCGGCCGTCGGTGCGCCGGAGGAACTCCCGCTGGGCGTCCCGGACCTCGGCCAGCGGACCGCGGTACCTGCGGTACAGGTCACCGATCAACGACAGGTCGAGGTTCTCCATACCGTCCCCTCCAGGGATACGCGGCGCGGTCGCGCGCGGTGCGGGGCCGACGCGTGGTTTCACCCTATCGCCGGGCGCGGCGCTCGCAGCGTTCCTCAGGCGCGAGTCCCGTAGCCCGTCCGGCCTCCCGCGGCCCCGCTCACGCGGGACGCGAGGGCGTCGCCGCGTTCCTGAAGGCGCCCCGGGCAGCGGCGTCGGCGGCGAGGCCGGCCGCCCGTCGAACGTCGGACTCGGTGACCGGTTCACGGCTGACGAAGAGCCGGTAGTACACGGGCGCGACCGCGGCGCGCACCACCTCGTGGACGTCGGTGTCCTCGGGCACCTCGCCCCGTTCGATCGCGTCCGTCACGACCACGGCCGCGCGTGCGTGGCGGTCGGCCATGAACACGCGCAGGGCCGCGGCGACCTCGGGGGAGGCGAAGGCCGCGGCGACGGAGGCGGCCGACACGTCGCGTTCGGGTGCGTCCGTGAACCCCCTGACCACGGTCTCGGCGAGGTCGACGAGGTCCGCGCGCAGGTCGCCGGTGCGAGCGGGTTCCCACTCGTGGGTGGTCGACCACTCCAGAGCCGCGGACAGCAGGCCGTCGACCCCGCCCCAGCGTCGGTAGACGGTGGCCTTGTGCACGCCCGAGCGGGCGGCCACGCGCTCGACGGTGAGGGCGCCGTAGCCGTGTTCGCCCAGCTCGTCGAGGGTGGCTCGAAGTACGGCGGCGGTGTTGCGGGCGGTGCGTCCGCCGGGGCGGGCGGATCCGGGGCTCTTCGTGTCCGAGGTCATAACGCAACTGTAGTTGCATTTGAAGTGCCCGTGTACCATGCTTCCTATCGCGATAATAGTCGCATCAAGCTCGCTCGAAGGAGGAGATCACGATGGGCTACTCCGCCCGCGCCCCCAGGTCCCGTCCGTGTCCCCTTCCCCTTGTGAGGTCTGCTTGTCCTTTTCCGTCGTCATCTCCGGTCTGACCTTCTCCTGGCCGGACGGATCACCGGTCTTCACCGGGCTGGACGCGGCCTTCGGTCCGGGCCGCACCGGACTCATCGGTCGCAACGGCTGTGGAAAGTCCACCCTGCTCACCCTCATCGAGGGACGGAACCGGCCGGAGTCGGGCACCCTGGCCGTGTCCGGAACCGTGGGCTACCTGGACCAGGGGCTCACCCTGGACACCGGGCGGTCCGTCGCCGCACTCCTCGGGATCGACCGCGCCCGTGACGCCCTGCGGGAGATCGAGGCCGGCCGCGCCACCGAGGAGAACTTCGCCGCCGTGGGCGAGGACTGGGACGTCGAGGAGCGCGCCCTCTCCCAGCTCCAGCGGTTCGGCGTCGAACTCGACGGGGCGGAACCGCTCGACCGGTCCGTGGACACGCTGTCGGGCGGGGAGGCGGTCCTGACCGGGCTCGCGGGACTGGCCCTGCGCCGGCCGTCCGTCACACTGCTCGACGAACCCACCAACAACCTCGACCGGGACGCCCGTGAGCGGCTCTACGACGCGGTCGGCTCCTGGCCGGGCGTCCTCATCGTGGTCAGCCACGACCGGGAGCTGTTGGAGCGGGTCGACCAGATCGCCGAACTGCGTGAGGGACGCCTGCGCACGTGGGGCGGCAACTACTCCGCCTACACCGCACAGCTGGCCGCGGAACAGGAGGCCGCCCGGCGCATGGTGCGCTCGGCCGAGGCCGACGTGCGCAGGGAGAAGCGCCAGCTGGCCGACGCGCAGGTCAAGCTCGCCAGGAGGGTGCGCTACGGAAAGAAGATGTACGACACCAAGCGCGAGCCGCGCGTGGTGATGAAGCAGCGCAAGCGCGACGCCCAGGTCGCGGCGGGCAAACACCGGATCATGCAGGAGGGGAAGCTGGCCGACGCCAGGCAGGACCTGGACCGGGCGGAGGAGGCGGTGCGCGACGACGCCGCCATCCGCGTGGACCTGCCGGGCACCGAGGTCCCGGCCGGTCAGGACGTCCTGGAGCTGCTCGTCCCCGGCGGGCGGCGGCTGTCCGTGCGCGGGCCGGAGCGGATCGCGGTCGTCGGACCGAACGGTTCGGGCAAGACCACCCTGCTCAGGGCCGTCGTGGGCCAGGGGGAGAGTCCGGTCGCGGAGGTCGTGCGGGTCACCGGTCGGATCGGCTACCTGCCGCAGCGGCTGGACGTGCTCGACGACGACCTGAGTGTGCTCGACAACGTGCGGGCCGCGGCACGGTCCGCGACGCCGCACCGGGTCCGGGCCAACCTGGCGCGGTTCCTGCTCCGGGGCGACCGGGTGGACCAGCGGGCGGGCGACCTCTCCGGCGGGGAGCGGTTCCGGGTGTGCCTGGCCCGGCTGCTGCTCGCCGACGCACCGCCGCGGCTGCTGGTCCTGGACGAGCCCACCAACAACCTGGACCTGGACAGCCAACGGCAGCTGGCCGAGGCGCTGTCGGGCTACCGGGGCGCGCTGCTGGTGGCCGGGCACGACCAGGCGTTCCTGCGGGAGATCGGAGCGGTCCGCCGCTGGTCCCTCAGGCGGGGGAGCGCCCCGGTGGACACACCCGCCTAGGGCGGGTCCGGGGCCCGGCCCACCGGACCGGCGGCGGCTCTACGGGGTCGCCGCCGGTTTGGCGGGACAGCCGACCAGATGGTCCTCGACCAGCCCGTTGGCCTGGAGGTAGGAGTAGACGATGGTGGTGCCGACGAAGTTGAAGCCGCGCTTCTTGAGGTCCTTGCCGATCCGGTCCGACAACGGGGTGCTGGCCGGGACCTCGGCGGCGTCCGTGAAGTGGTGGACGACCGGCGTGTGGTCCACCCACGCCCACAGGTAGTCGGCGAAGGTGCCGAACTCCTTCTGCACGCGCAGGAAGGCCTGCGCGTTGCGGACGGCGGAGGCGACCTTGAGGCGGTTGCGGATGATCCCGGGGTCGGCCAGGAGGCGGTCGGTGTCGGCCTGCCCGTACTGCGCGATCCGGTGGACGTCGAAGCCGTCCATGGCCGCGCGGTAGTTCTCGCGCTTGTTGAGCACGGTCGACCAGGACAGCCCGGCCTGGGCGCCCTCCAGCACCAGCATCTCGAACAGGTGGCGGTCGTCGTGGGAGGGGCGCCCCCACTCGGTGTCGTGGTAGGCGCGCATCAGTTCCGAGGAGCCCTGCGCCCAGGAACACAGTCGGTCGTCGGTCGGGGGCATGGCGACTCCTCGGAGTGCTGGTGTGCGGTGGCCGTCTCCCATGGTGGCAGCGCCGGAGGACAGAGCGGGGAAAGGCGTTGTGGGGCGGGTCCTCCGTGGAGGAGGATCGAGCCATGACGGATATCGACGCGAGCGCGGACCCGCCGGGACAGAGCGCCCGGCGGGTGCGCCTCGTGGAACTCGGCGTACCGGCCCTCGCGGCACTGGCCGACGGGGACCTGGACGCGGCGAGTACGGCCGCGGGGGCCGAGCTGGGGACCTACTTCCTGGGCGAGACCTGGTGGTGGCGGTTGCGGCAGTCCCAGCTCATGGACGACCCGCACCGCGCCGGCTGGCTGGCCCACGTGGCCGTCGACGCCGACGCCGGGGGGCCGAGCGCGGCGGTCGGGTTCGCCAGCTTCCACGGGCCGCCGGACGACCACGGGATGGTCGAGATCGGCTACGCCGTGGCGCCGGAGTTCCGCCGCCGCGGCTACGCGAGGGGTATCGTGGCGGCGCTGATCGCCCGGGCCGCCACGGCACCGGAGGTCACGACGGTCCGCGCGGCGATCAGTCCGGACAACCCAGCGTCGCTGGCGGTCATCGCCGGATTCGGCTTCGAGCACGTGGGCCAGCAGTGGGAGAAGGCGGACGGTCTGGAGTACCTGTACGAACGCCCGGTGGCCTTGCCGCCCGATCCCTCCGGACCCTAGAGTCCGGTCGGAACCGATGGGAGTTCCCTTCGCCTGGGACGGGGGCGGTATGACGCTGGTGCTCGAACCACTGCCCGAGGCGGGTGCGCGCGTGCTGGCGGAGTGCGGTGCGCCGCCCAGGCTCGTCGCCCACGGCCGGCTCGTGCACGAGGTCGCGGTCCGGTTGCTCGACTGGCTGGGCCGGCACCACCCCGGCCTGGAGGTGGACACCGGAGCCGTCCGCTTCGGGGCCGCCGTACACGACATCGGCAAGACCGTCCACCCCGAGGAGCTGTCCGCGCCCGGACACCGCCATGAGCGGGCGGGCGAACGACTGCTGCTCGACCGCGGCACGCCCCCGCACCTGGCACGGTTCTGCGCCACCCACGGGGACTGGGCCGACGCGGACCGGACGCTGGAGGACCTGCTGGTCAGCCTGGCCGACAAGGTGTGGAAGGGCGCGCGGAACGAGGAACTGGAACTGCGGGTGGTCCGGTGGATCGCCGACACGGAGGGACTCCCGGCGTGGGAGGTCTTCGCCGCTCTGGACGACGCGCTCCAGGAACTGGCCGACGGCGCCGACCGGAGGCTGGCCGAGCAGGCCCGCCACCCCGTGACCGGGCCCGCCGGGCCCTGAGCCCGGTGCCTCAACTGGACACGAGTGCGGAAACCGGGGCGTCTCCTCCTCCCCATGGGCCGTCCACCGCCGAAGGATGAGACATTCGGCCCCGGTCGCGGCGCTGCGGTGCGCAACCGTCCAACGTCACCCGAAGGTCGCGTGACAGGGCGAGTCGGGCGCGATAGAACGGCAGGCAGTGTCCCGGACGCGCGGACCACCGCCGGCGGTTCCCGGCCGTCCCGACGTGCCCAGCAGCAGTCTCGGCTCGCCACGACGTTCCCGCCGCCGCACCGGAGCGGGTCGCACGGGCCGATGCGCACCGACTCCAGGAGCCGCAGCCTTGACCGACAACCCCTTCTTCGCGCCCAGCACCCTCCCCTACGGACTGCCGGACTTCGCCGCCGTCCGCGAGGAGCACTTCGTCCCGGCGTTCGAACGGGGAATGGCCGACCACCTGGCCGAGGTCGAGGCGATCGCGCACGATCCGGAGCCGCCGACCTTCGACAACACCCTCGCTGCCCTGGAACGGTCCGGGCGGATCCTGCACCGCGTCCAGACGGTGTTCGACACCCTGGCCGAGTCCGACGGGAGCGAGGGGATCTGGGCGATCGAGCGGGAGCTGGCACCGCGGCTCGCCCGTCACCGGGACGCGATCACACTCCACCGCCCCCTGTGGGAGCGCATCAAGCGCGTCACCGCCGGCGATCCCGAGGAGGCCCGCCTGCTGGAGCGCTACCGCACGGACTTCGTCAAGGCCGGAGCCGACCTGACCGAGGACCAGCAGGCCCGGTTGCGCGAGCTGAACGGAGAACTCGCCGAGCTCTCCACGGAGTTCGCCCAGAACGCCCTCAGATCCGCCACCGAGTCCGCGCTCGTCGTCCGGGACGCCGCCGAGCTCGACGGGTTGGACGAGGCCCGGATCCGCGCGATCGAGAAGGACGGCGAGTACGTCCTCCCGCTGCTGAACAGCACCGTGCAGCCCGCGCTCGCCCAGCTCACCGACCGTGCCACGCGCGAGCGGCTCTACACCCTCAGCGCCGAGCGCGCCCCCGAGAACCTCCCGCTCGCCGTTCGGATGACGAAGCTGCGCGCCGAGCGCGCCGTCCTGCTCGGCTACCCCGACCACGCCGCCTACAAGGTCGCCGACCAGACGGCCAGGACCGTCGACGCCGTCGAGGAGCGCCTCGGACAGCTCGTCGGCCCGGCCGTCCGCAACGCGCTGAAGGAGGCCGAGGCTCTCGCCGAACAGGCCGGGCACGCCATCGAGCCGTGGGACTGGTCCTTCTACACCGAGAAGGTCCGCCAAGCGCGCTACGACATCGACGAGGACGCCCTGCGGCCCTTCTTCGAGCTGAACCGGGTCTACGAGGACGGGGTCTTCCACGCCGCCGCCCTCCTGTACGGCGTGACCCTCACCGAGCGGGACGACCTGCGCGGATACCACCCGGACGTGCGCGTGTGGGAGGTCTTCGACCAGGACGGGGCCGCGCTCGGGCTCTTCCTGCTCGACCCCTACGCCCGCTCGACCAAGCGCGGCGGCGCATGGATGCACAACCTGGTCGAGCAGTCGTTCCTGCTGGACGAGCGTCCCGTGGTCGTCAACAACCTCAACATCACCAAGCCGGAGGCCGGGCCGACGCTGCTCACCCTGGACGAGGTGCGGACGGCCTTCCACGAGTTCGGCCACGCCCTCCACGGCCTGTTCTCGTCGGTCCGCTTCCCCCGCCTCGAGGGCACCAACGTGCCGCGCGACTTCGTGGAGTACCCGTCCCAGGTCAACGAGATGTGGATGTTCCGGCCGGAGATCCTCGCGAACTACGCCGGACACCACGAGACCGGCGAGCCGCTCCCGGACGACCTCGTCGCGAAGCTGACCGCGGCCGAGACCTTCGACCAGGGCTTCGCGATGGTGGAGTACCTGGCGGCCGCCCTGCTCGACTGGTCCTGGCACCGGATCGGCGCGGACGAGGACGTGGATCCGGCCGAGTTCGAGGCACGCGCGCTCCAGCGGTGGGGCCTGGACCTCGACCAGATCCGCCCGCGCTACCGCACCGCCTACTTCCTGCACATCTTCGCCGGCGACTACCACGCGGGCTACTACTCCTACGTGTGGAGCCAGGTGTTCGACGCCGAGAGCGTGGAGTGGTTCACCGCCAACGGCGGCCCGACCAGGGAGAACGGTGACCGCTTCCGGGAACTGGTGCTGGCGCGCGGCGGGAGCGTCGACCCGCTGGACGCCTTCCGCGAGTTCCTCGGTCGCGACGCGGAGATGGGCCCGCTCCTGCGCCGCAAGGGACTGGAGTAGCACCGAGCGGCGGGGCCGTCCACGTCCGGGCGGCCCCTCCGCCCGACCTCTCCCGATCTTTTGCCTCGACGAACGCATACCCGACGTTCTCCCTGGTAGGGGCCTTGCAGGAGGGCGGTTCGGCCCGCGCCGCGGGCCCCGCGACCGGTCGAGGCACCGAAGGGAGCGCGACCATGGACGAGGTCGGGAGCATCCACGGCACCTTCCATCCGCTGTCGGACACCGCGGCGCTCGATCCCCTGGTGGACCGGGTGGGCGGCGCCCGCTACGTCCTCCTGGGGGAGGCGTCGCACGGCACGTCGGAGTTCTACCGCTGGCGCGCGGCGATCACCGCGCGGCTGATCGCGGAGAAGGGCTTCTCGTTCGTCGCGGTGGAGGGGGACTGGCCCGACTGCCTGGACCTGCACCGCTACGTCGTCGGAGCCCCGGAACCGCCCGGGGACCCCCATGCGGCGCTGGCGGGCTTCGAGCGCTGGCCGCGCTGGATGTGGGCGAACGAGGAGACGCTCGGCTTCCTGCTCTGGCTGCGCCGGCACAACGTCCCTGCCCGCCGGCTCCCGGGCCGGCTTCTTCGGCCTGGACGTCTACAGCCTGTGGGACTCGCTGCGCGCGATCCTGGACTTCCTGCGCGAGCACGAGCCCGACCGGGTCGGTGCCGCGCTGGAGGCCTACCGGTGCTTCGAGCCCTACGCCGAGGACGCGCAGGCCTACGCCCTGTCCAGCAGCCTGGTGCCCGCCAGGTGCGAGTCGGAGGTCGTCGCCCTGTTGGCGGAGCTGCGGCGCCGCGCCCCCACGGGCGCCGAGGAGCCGGGGCACGGCTCCGGCCCCGCCCCTGACGGAGACGGCCTCGCCCCCGACGGAGGCGGCCTCGAACGGCT
The DNA here is from genome assembly GCF_013410755.1 of Nocardiopsis aegyptia. Lineage (GTDB taxonomy): Bacteria > Actinomycetota > Actinomycetes > Streptosporangiales > Streptosporangiaceae > Nocardiopsis > Nocardiopsis aegyptia. The sequence goes on along the minus strand of NZ_JACCFS010000001.1, from coordinate 3,255,613 downwards.
CGCGGCCGAGCAGAACGCCGAGGTCGTCGCGAACGCCGAGAGCTACTACCGTTCCATGGTCCACGGCGGACCCTGCTCCTGGAACATCCGTGACCGGCACATGGTCGCGACCCTGGACCGCCTCATGGACCACCACGGACCAGAGGCCAAGGCCGTCGTGTGGGCGCACAACACGCACGTCGGCGATGCCCGCGCGACCGACATGGCGTCGGCGGGCATGGTGAACGTCGGTCAGCTCGTCCGTGAGGCGCACGCCGTCGACGGTGTGGTCGCCGTCGGGTTCGGCTCCTACGAGGGCACCGTGATCGCGGGCGACCACTGGGGCGCGGAGCCGCGGGTGATGACCGTTCCGCCCGCCCGGCCGGGAAGCCTGGAGGCGCTGCTGCACCGGGCCCTGCCGGGCGAGGAGGCGCTGTGCGTGTTCCCGGATCCGCCCGGCCAGGGCGACTGGATGCGCCGGACACTGGACCACCGGGCGATCGGCGTGGTGTACCGGCCGCGGGCGGAGGCCTGGGGGAACTACGTCCCCACCGTGGTCGCCCGTCGCTACGACGCCTTCGTCCACTGTGACCGCACGCGCGCGCTCACCCCGCTCGGCCGCGAGGACGAGCCCGTCCCGGGCGAGCCGGAGACCTACCCGACGGGGGTGTGAGCGGAGCGTCCGCGTCAGGCTCCGGGGAGGCCGACGGCGCGTGCCGTCGTGCGCGCCACGCGCTCCAGGTGTGCCTCGCGGGCGTCGATGATGTTGTCGTAGTGGCCGAAGAGCTCGAAGCCGACCGTTCCGAACAGCGCCGTCCACGCGTCGATGACGGCGAGGGCCGTCTCGGGCGGGGCACTGGTGAGCATCTCGGCCTGGTCGGGGTCCATGTCGGCGGCGACGTCCCCGATACGGGCCACGAGGTCGGCCCGCAGCTCCGGCGGCACGGGTGTGCGGTCCGCGGGGTCCAGCCCCGGCCCCAGGCGGGCGTCGTGGGCGATCCGGGTGAGGAGCAGGACGACGCGGGTGGCCGGCTCGGTGGTGTCGCGCGGCGCGGCGTAGCCCGGCACCGGTGAGCCGTAGATCAGGGCGTACTCGTGCGGGTGGGCCAGCGCCCACGCGCGGACCGCCCGGAAGACGGCGGTCCAGCGGCCCACGTGGTCGTCGCGGTCGACGGCGGACTCCGCCTCGCCCGCCGCGTCCGCCGCCCCTTCGTAGGCCGCGACGATGAGCGCGGTCAGCAGCGCGTCGCGGTTCGGGAAGTACCGGTAGACCGCCGACGCGGCCATGCCGAGCTCGCGCGTGACGGCGCGCACCGAGAGGCCGGCCGCGCCGCGTTCGGCGAGGTGGCGGCGGGCGACCTCGGTGATCTCGGCGACGTACTCGGCGCGGACGCGGTCTCGGATGCCAGACATGCGGGCGAGTCTGCCACGAAAGATCAGTGATGTGAAGTGCGAACACTGATCTTGACTCGGTGGCCCAATGGTGGAACGCTGTTCTTGAGCGAGATCACTGTTCTCGCCAGTATCGAGAAGGGTCCACCATGTCTTTCCACGTCATCGTCGGCGCCGGAGCGCTCGGCACCTCCCTCGCCCTCCAGCTCGCCGACGCCGGTACCCGGGTCCGGATCGTCACGCGCTCCGGCGGCGGTCCCGAGCACCCGCTGGTCGAGCGGGTGAAGGCCGACGCGACCGACGCGGACGAGCTCGCCCGGCTCACGCGCGGCGCCGAGGTCCTCTACAACTGCGCCAACCCGCCCTCCTACGAGATGTGGGAGCGGCTCTGGCCCCCGCTGGCCGCGTCCCTGCTGGAGGCCGCCGAGCGGACCGGAGCGGTCCTGGCCATCGGCGGCAACCTCTACGGCTACGGCCCGGTCGAGGGGCCGATCCACCGCGACCTGCCCCTGGCCGCGACCGATCACAAGGGGCGGCTGCGCGCGCGGATGTGGGCGGAGGCGCTGGCCCGCCACGAGGCGGGCGCCGTCCGGGTGACCGAGGTGCGCGCCTCGGACTACATGGGCTCCATGAAGCCGATGGGCAGCTACCCCGAGCTCTACGCCGACCAGGCGCGCGTCCGGCGCCGCGTGTTCACCTTCGCCGACCCCGACCAGGTGCACAGCGTCACCTACGTGCCCGACGTCGCCCGCACACTGGCCGCGGTGGCCACCGACGAGCGGGCGTGGGGGCTGGGCTGGCACGTGCCCTCGCCCGAGGCGCGCACGGTACGGGAGATGGTGGCCGACATGGCGCGGGAGTTCGGGGTCGGCCGCCCCTCCGTGTCGCGGATCCCGCGGCCGCTGTTGCGGGGGGCCTTCCGGTTCTCTCCGTTCCTGCGGGAAGTGGGGGAACTGCTCTACCAGTGGGACGCCCCCTACGTCATCGACGCCGACGTGACCACGGAGGTCTTCGGGGTCGAGGCGACGCCGTGGGAGGAGATCGTGCGCGCCACGGCCGCCGGGCTCGAGGCGCGGGCCTCCCATGGCTCCCGCGGCCCGCGTGGCTCGCGGGCGGGGCGGGCGTCACGTCCGGGCAGCCCGACCCGGTCGTCGTGACGGCGGCTCCGCGCGGGCGAGGAGCGGTCGGCGGGCGACGACGGGCGGGGGAGGAGCGGCCGCCGGGGGACGGTCGACGCGGCAGGGACGGCTACGGCCGTACCGGGGTCCTCCGCGCGTCGCCCGGCGCCTCCTCCGGCCTGGCCAGGAGGCGCAGCGCGTCGGCCGAACCGGAGTCGTTCGGGGTGTAGACCTCCAGGCGGTGGTCGGGGCTGTCCGGCTGGAGCCACACCTGGTAGGTCACGCTGAGCGCACCGGCCGTGGGGTGCTGGAGGTGCATCGGCGCCGCGGTGCAGTCCATGACCTCGCCGTCGGCCCACAACGACGCGAAGGCGGAGCTGCCCATGGTGATCTCGCCGATGAGCGCGGCCAGCCGGGCGTCGTCGGGGTAGCGGCCGGCGGTCAGGCGCAGGTAGCCGACGTGGATCTCGGCGAGCTCGGACCAGTTGCGGTAGAGGTCGCGGGTGAGGGGGTCGAGGAAGAACAGGCGCGGGACCGACGGGCGCCGGTCCGGGTCGCGCGGGGCGTCGAAGGGCAGGTGCTCCGCGGTGATCGCGTGACCGGCGCGATTCCAGGCCAGGACGTCGCCGCGCCGGCCCAGCACGACCGCCGGCGTGGCCTCGTCGAGCGCGTCGAGGAGGGCGAGGACGCGGTCGTGCGGATGCTCCTCGGGGGGTTCGCTCAGCCCGGACCTGGTCGAGCGGCGGGCGAGGTTGCGCAGGTGCGCGGCCTCCACGTCGTCGAGCCGCAGCACCCGGGCCAGGGAGTCGAGGACCTGCTCGGAGGCGGTCTCGGCCAGCCCCTGCTCCAGCCGCGTGTAGTAGCCCGCGCTCACCCCGGCGAGCTGGGCGAGCTCCTCGCGCCGCAGCCCGGGCACACGGCGGGAGCTCCCGTAGGTCCGCAAGCCGATGTCGGCGGGGGTGATCCGGTCACGGCGGTTCTTCAGAAACGTCCCGAGGCTCTCCATGCCGCCGACCCTAGGCGGTGCGCCGCGATCCAGCCTGTACCTGTCGGGTGTACCCACAGCACGGGGATGGCTGGGCACCGGCGACCGCGACGAGCATGGCCGCCATGACGAAGACACCACGACGCCGGAAGGGCGGCGCACCCTCCGACCTCCGGGCCTGGCTCGGCCTCCTGATCGTTCTCGGACCCGTCCTCCTCGTGTCCATGGACGGCTCGATCCTGTTCCTGGCCATGCCCCGGGTCAGCCAGGCCCTCGCACCGAGCGCCGACCAGGCGCTGTGGATCCTGGACGTGTACGGCTTCGCCGTCGGCTCCCTGCTGATCGCCTTCGGCAACCTCGGCGACCGCTACGGCCGGCTGCGCCTGCTGCTGGTCGGAGCGACGGTGTTCGGCCTCGGTTCCGTCGGAGCGGCCCTCGCGCCGACACCCGAACTGCTGATCGCCGCCCGGGCCCTGATGGGGGCGGCCGGGGCGACCCTGCTGCCCTCCGCGCTCGCCGTCCTGAGCGAACTGTTCCCCGAGCCGCGGCGCAGGGCACGGGCCATCGGCATCTTCGCCGCCGCGTTCGCGGCCGGTTTCGCGATCGGCCCGGTCGTGGGCGGCGTGCTGCTGGAGCGGTTCTGGTGGGGCTCGGTGTTCCTGGTGAACCTGCCCGTCATCGCCCTGTTCCTGGTGTTCGCGCCGATCCTCCTCGGCGAGGTGCGCGCCACCCGTCCCGGACGCGTCGACGTCCTGAGCGTGGCGACCTCAGCGGCGGGACTGCTGCTCGCGATCTACGGCCTCAAGCACCTGGCGGCCGAGGGGACGTCCCCCGCCTCCCTGGCCGCTCTCGTCCTCGGGCTCGCCCTGGTGGCGTGGTTCGCCGCGCGCCAGCGGACCCTCGACGACCCGCTGATCGACTTCTCCCTCTTCCGCGACCGCGTCTTCACCATCGCGATCATCACCGGCCTGCTGCCGCTGGCCGCCTGGTCGGCGATCGCCTACCTGGCCGGGATGTACCTGCAGTCCGTTCTCGGCCTCGACGTCCTGCGCGCGGCCCTGCTCGCCCTGCCGGGCGCGGCGGTCCTGACGCTCACCTCGATCGTCACTCCCGCCGTCGTCGACCGCGTCGGCAAGCGCGCGGTGCTGGTCACCGCCCACGTCGCCATCGCGGTGGGCCTGCTGCTCCTGCTCGCCACCACGGTCGGCGGGGGGACGGTCTGGTACGTCCTGTCCGCGGCCATCGCGGGCATCGGCTACGGGATCTCCTTCAGCGTCGTCGCCGACACCGCCGTCGGCGCGGTGCCGCCCGAACGCGCCGGCTCGGCCGGGGCCATCGCCGAGACGAGCAACGAGATCGGCAACGCGCTCGGCATCGCCCTCCTCGGCTCCCTCGCCGCCCTGGTGTTCCGCCTCCAGGGCCCGGGCCTGGCCCCGACGCTGGACGAGACCCTGCACCTGCCGGAACTCGCCGGCGCCGCCGCACTGGAGGCGAGGACGGCCTTCGTCGGCGGCCTGCACCTGGTCGCCGTGGTCGCGTCGGCGCTGCACGTGGTCCTCGGCGCGGCGGCCCTCCGCTGGCTCCCCCGGCCCCGGCCGCGTGACCTCCGCGAAGTCCCTGACGGGGTCCTAGGATCGACTGCGGAGGGGGAGGTGGACGACCATGGTGCAGGAGTCTGAACAGCGGGCCGCGCAGGCAGCCGCCTGCGCGGCCATCGAGGAGTACCTCGCGGGACGCCTGGAGAGGACGCTGAGCGTGTACCGCAAGGCGCGGCAGGCGGACGGAGCCGCGCGGGGCGCGGGGGAGGCCATGGCGGACCTGCACGCCGAGGACCTGGCCGCGTGGCAGGAGCACGGATACCTCAGTCACGCGAACGCCGCCGCGGTCGTCGACGTCTTCTATGAACGGAGCATCGCCCAGGCGGCCCGTGCGCTGCGCCAGGCACCGAGGAACACCGAGCGGTGGGAGCGCTGCCGGGCCCGGTACCACTCGCTGCGACACGAGAAGGCGGCCGTCGAGGCCTGGCTGGTCGCGCAGGGATGGGACCTGGAACTTCGGGCCACCGACCACGAGACCGAGCGGGGCGTGGCCGGTCACCGCTGGACCTCCGCCAGTCGGTGAGCACGTGAGGAACTCAGCGCGGATACAAAGATACTTGGATTCCGAGGTTATTTCCGAGTGCAGGTGGAATGACGCTGTGTGAAGCGCCAGTGCCCGGGCACGGTCACTGGCGTACCGCGATCCGGAGAGGAGGGCAGGCGTGACGATCACATCTCCCGAGCGGCGACACCGCGGCTCCGGCGCGCTGGTGGGCCTCGTGGTGTTCGTGGCGGCGGTAGCCGCCGCCGCTCTGGTGGGCGTGCTCCTGAGCCCTGACACCGCCCAGGAGTACGCACGGCTCGAAGCGCCGGACTGGGCGCCCCCGTCCTGGCTGTTCGGTCCCGTGTGGACGACCCTCTACGCCATGATCGCCCTGGCGGGATGGCTGGTGTGGCGACGTTTCGGCTGGAAGGGGGCGCGTCTGGCGCTTTCGCTGTTCGCGCTGCAGCTGCTGCTCAACGCCGCGTGGAGTCCCCTGTTCTTCACCCTGGGCCTGCGCGGAACCGCCTTCGCCGACATCGTCGTGCTCTGGGTGGTCCTGTGCGCGACGATCGCCCTCTTCGCGAGGCTCTCGCGTCCGGCGGCCTGGCTCCTGGTCCCCTACTGGGCGTGGACGACCTTCGCCACGCTGCTGAGCTTCACCATGTGGCGGCTCAACGCCGGGGGGTAGCCCGAGCGGCGCGCCGTGGACGGCCGGTCAGCGTGCTGTGCGGCCTCCCTCGGACACGGCCAGTCCCCGGTCGAGCCAGAGCAGGGACCTCGGCCCATCGGCGGGGCGAAGCGCGCGTGCTGTGGAGCAGCCACGGCCGACCGAGCAGGCAGTCGCGGTGGGCGCGGGTCCGGACCGTGAGGTGGTCCCGCCAGCCCGCCACCTCCGGCTCCGGCGGTGCGGTTACCGCCGCGTCGGCCATGGCGACCAGCAACTCGTCCTTGCTCCGCACGTAGCGGTACAGCGACATCGTCGCCACGCCCATGCTCCGGGCGACGCTGTTCATCCGCACTCCCGCCGGCCCCTCGGCGTCGGCGATCTCGATCGCGGGGGCCGTGATGCCCTCCAGCCGCAGACCTGGGGCTCCCTGTCGCCGGAAAGCCCCAGGTCAGTGCGTGCAGGATGGGGGATGTGAACCCATGAGGGGGGCAGGGCTCCGGCGAAGTCGGGCGGTAGGGATGTGACCCGCTTCCTCGTGGGGCGTCAGCGGTCGTCCCGGCCGCACTCACCACAGGCGCCGCGGGTCCGCAGGTGGTAGGCCAGGGTGGCTGCGCCCAGGGCCGCTGCCCACAGCGGCCACAGCGCGCCCGGGTTGCCCACGACCGAATCGATGTCGCCCCAGTCGATCAGGCGTGCCATCACGAATCCGGCCGAGGCCAGCGACACCGCCACGACGGACGCGAAGGAGATCGGGAAGATGGGAGGCACCCGTTTCCCGGCCAGCCCGAGCACCCAACGGGGCCAGATGACGCCCCACCTCTGCACCAGCCCCAGCGTCAGCACCCCGCCCAGGGCTCCGAAGGTCGCGAGGTAGGCGCCCGCCCACACCATTTCGTTCGCGTGCAACTCGTCCAGGAAGTCCTGGGAGATGGTCAGCGGGAAACCGAACACCCACGCCCAGCGGGTGGCCGCGTACGCGAACGGGATCAGCGCGGCCGTGTACGCGGCCCACCGGCCCCAGCGTGCCGCGGCGGCGGGCGCGGCCCAGCGGGAGGTTCGGTCCGTCCGGCCGCAGCGTTCACAGGCGTTGTTGGTACGGAACTGGAACGCCAGTGTCGCGGCGGCCCACAGGACGCCCCCTGCGGCACAGAGCATGAGGTTGGTGGTGGTCCACGGGTAGGCCAGGCCGACGAACTCCCCGTAGCTCAGCGGCGGCCACCCGAAGGGGATGCCCACCAACGCGATGGGTGTGTAGGCGAGGGTCGTGAGCACCCTCTGGTCGGGGATGACCACGATCAGGGCCAGCGCGGCTGCCCACCCGTAGCCCAGCAGGGCCACGCGCCCCACGCCGTGCGCGTGTGATCGGGCGAGGAGCAGAGCGACCGCGGCTCCGACGAGGCCGAGCACGGCGATCCACGCGCCCACACCGGTCGCGGTCGCGAAACCGAGGACCGACTCCTTTCGTGCGTCAGGCAGATCTCCCACACCGAAGGGGAATCCGGGCAGACCCAGGGCCCAGAGCAGACCCAGTGCGCCGTAGACGAACGACCACACGGCCGCGGCGTAGCCCGCCCAGGCCGGCCATCGGCGCAGGGCTCGGCGGACCGGTTCGGTGGTGGTTCGGGGATTCTTCCCCGTGCTCGTGCTCATGGCGTTCGCCCTCCTCGTTGACTGCTGTACGTCCGAGCCTGGCCGGAGCGGACGGTCCGTCCCAGATGCCGATCGGCCGGGAACGGTCACCTCGGCCGGGCGGTATGTGCCGATCGGCACGGGCGGCGGGAGGGCCCTCTCCGTAGGGTGGACCGCATGTGGGACATCAGGTGGGCCAGAGCGGCGATGACCGGGGTGCTCGCGTGCGCACTGGGTCTCTGGGCAGCCGTGCTTCCGTGGGCGTGGACACCGGCCGCGGCCGCGTTGGCCGTGTCCGGAGGCCTCGTGTGGTGGCCCCGTTCCCGGGGATGGCTGGCCTGGTTGGCCGGAGGCGCGGGTACGGCCTCACTCACCGCGACGCTGGGCCATCACGTGCTGGGCTGGCCGGGCCTGCCGCCTTGGGGGATGGTGGAGGCCGCGTTCCTGTGCGCGCTGGTCGGACTGGTGGCTCGTTGGGCTCCGGAGCAGAGGGACGTTGCGGGGAACGGCGCACCGGCCGGCCCGGGCGCCGTGGCGGTCTGGGGCACGGTTGCGGGCGCGGTCCTGGCCGGTGCGGGCGCGGCGACGAGTGTCCTGCGGGCGATCCCGACCACCGTTTCGGCGCCCTTGGACCCCGCGGACGCGGTTTTCGTGGTGGCGGTGTGGACCCTGGGGCCGCTCGCGGCCGCCGCGGTGGGACTCTTCCTGCGGTACCTCGCCGAACGCCGGGATCGGGAGGTCGCCTGGGCACGGCAGGCCCAGCGCATGGAACTCGCCCATGACCTGCACGACTACGTGGCCCACGACGTCAGTGCGATGGTCGCCCAGGCCCAGGCGGCGGGGGTGGTGATCGAGGACCGTGAGGCGGTACTCGCGGCGCTGGCCAGGATCGAGGCCTCCGGTCTCGCGGCGATGGCGTCCATGGACCGGACGGTCGGGGTACTGCGCGACCGGTCCGGGCAGGAGCGCGGTTTCGCCGGGGTGGCCGAACTTCCGGAGCTGGTGGAGCGGTTCGGGGACACGGCGCGGTTGACCATGGACCCGAGGCTGGCGGACGCGGTCCCGCGTGAGCTGGCGGGGACCGTGCACCGAGTCGTGGCGGAGTCGCTCACCAACGTGCGTCGGCACGCTCCGGCGATGACGGAAGTGGAGGTCGCGGTGCGGTTGGTGGCCGAGGACGTGGAGGTGGTCGTGCGCAACGACTCCGTCGGGGTGGTGCCCGCAGAGCCCGGGCGCCGCGGCGGGGTCGGGCTGCCTGCTCTGGCTGAGCGGGTCGGCGCGCTGTCGGGCACGTTCGAGGCCGGGCCGCAGGGCGGTGGCTGGCTCGTTCGGGCCCGGCTCCCGTTGACGGTGGGTCCCGGGGGCACGGGTGGCTCGTACACGGGCGGCACCCGCGGGGGTGGGCAACGGTGAAGACCCGGGTGCTGCTGGTCGACGACCAGGAGTCCATCCGCAGCGCGTTCCGGATGGTTCTGGAGGCGCAGCCGGACATGTCCGTGGTGGGTGAGGCGGCCGAGGGGGCGGCGGCCCTGAGGCAGGTGCGCGTGCTGCGCCCCGACGTGGTCCTGGTGGACATCCGGATGCCGGGTATGGACGGGCTCGAGCTCACGCGCCGCCTGGCCGGGCCGGAGGTGGCCGAACCGGTACGGGTCGTGGTGGTGACCACGTTCGACCTGGACGGTTACGTGCACGCGGCGCTGCGGGGCGGGGCGTGCGGGTTCCTCCTGAAGCGTTCGGGGCCGACACTCCTGGTGGAGGCGGTACGCGCGGCAGTCGCCGGTGAGTCGCTGATCAGCCCGCAGATCACCGTGCGGTTGCTGCGCCACCTGAGGGGACCGGCGGTCAGCCCGTCGGTGGAGGTGCTGACGGAGCGGGAGATCGATGTGGTGCGGTTGGTGGCCCGCGGTCTCAGCAACGCCGAGATCGCGGCCGAACTGTTCATCAGCGCGGGCACCGCCAAGAACCACCTGGCGAACGCACAGCAGAAGCTGAACGTGCGCAACCGTGTGGGCGTCGCCGGTTGGGCCTGGTCGAGTGGGCTGGTCGCGGCCGGAGAGTGAGGCTCGGCCCGACAGCCCGTCGGGCGCGGATTTTGTGCAGCGGGCCCTTGGGCGTGAAAAAACCTGGGGCTTTCCTCGTTTTCACGATACGGAAAGCCCCAGTTCAGGGCGCGGACCCAGAATCCAGAAATCCGACTCCGAAGAACGCAGGACACACCAGAGCCTCCATCACACCCGGCACGAAACAGAGCGCCGCGCGGATCTGACGGTCACCAACTCGGGTAACCCCACCAGGTCTGACGCCAAGGCCGGGACGAACAACCGGCGCCGGGGCCGCAGGGTCATCACCGCTTCCCACGCCGCGCGGGTCTTGCCTGCGGTGGAGTCGCCCACCACCAGCACCGCCTCGCCGGTGTGGGCTGCCTGACGGATCCGGGAGCGGAGCTCCACAGGGCCCAGGTCGAGGTCCGCGACGGTTGCGGATGGGAATCCCGGAAGCCCCAGGCGCGTGCGAGTTCCGGGGCATTAGCAACTTCTCTCGCGTCTCCCAGTTGCGTCACGCGGTCAGAGCTGTGTACTGTCATCCCATGTAGAGTTACTAGTTAGTCTACATGAGGTTCGGGGTCTGCTCCGAACTCTGATCTGTGCCATGTCGCCCATCGGTGACATGGGCTTACAACGAAGGGAACTCTCGTGACCACCACCGCGGTATTACCCGCCGCACCGCCTGCCGCTTCCCTGCGGAACCTGTACTACGTCCGATTCGGCTTCGCCATCGTCTGGGCGTCCCTGATGGTCGTCGTCGGCAAGAGCATCGGTCCGGTGAGCGCAACGTTGATCGTGCTGTACCCGCTCTTCGACGCTGCCGCGGCCGTCGTCGACCTCCGCTCATCGAGGACCGCCCGGCTCACCGCAGGCCTGTACTTCAACACGGCGCTCAGCCTGCTGACCGCCGTCGGCCTGGCCGTCGCCCTCACCTCGGGTATCCCCGGCGTACTTCGTGTCTGGGGCGTCTGGGCGATCACCGCCGGACTCGTCCAGCTCGTCGTCGCCATCCGCCGCTACAGGCTCGGCGGGCAGTGGCCCATGATCCTCAGCGGCGGCATCTCCGTGTTCGCCGGGGCGAACTTCATCCGCGAGTCCGCCGCGCCGGACGGGACGCTGGCCACGGTCGCCGGGTACGCCGTCCTCGGCGGCATCTTCTTCCTCATTTCCGCACTGCGACTGCACTCTGTCGCGAAGAAGGGAAACTGACATGGCCGAGAACATCTTTGACGTCGTCGTCATCGGCGCGGGCCCGGTCGGCGAGAACGTCGCAGACGGAGTCGTGCGGGGTGGCCTCACCGCGGCGATCGTGGAAAGCGAACTCGTCGGCGGAGAGTGCTCCTACTGGGCCTGCATGCCGACCAAGGCCCTCCTTCGCGATGCGGCGGCGCTGCGCGCCGTCCGCGCCCTTCCCGGAGCGAGGGGCGCCGTGACCGGAGAGCTGGACCCGGCCGCCGTCCTGCAGCGCCGCGACGCGTTCGCCTCGCGCTGGGACGACGAAGGCCAGGTCACCTGGCTGAGGGGGGCGGGGATCTCCCTGTTCCGCGGCGTCGGACGGATCAGCGCGGCCCGGACCGTCGAGGTGACGGACGCCGACGGACGTGTCACCGTGCTCGAGGCGCGACAGGCGGTCGTCATCGCCACAGGCAGCAGCGCTGCCGTCCCGCCGATTCACGGACTGGCCGACGCCGCACCGTGGACCAGTCGAGAGGCCGCGGCCGCCACGTCCGTCCCGGAACGGCTGGCGGTCATCGGCGGCGGCGTCGTGGGAACCGAGATGGCCACCGCATACACGGCCCTCGGCGCGCAGGTGACGATGATCGCCCGCGACGGCCTGCTCCCCATGGTGGAGCCGTTCGCGAGCGACCTGGTCGCCGAGACGCTGAAGGCGCAGGGTGTGGCACTGCACCTGCTCACCGAGCCCGAGAAAGTCCACCGCGACGAGAACGGGGCCGTGCGCATCACCCTCGTGGACGGCACGACGCTCGACGTGGACGAGGTCCTGGTTGCCACCGGCCGCAAGCCCAACACCACCGACCTCGGCCTCGAGCACGTCGGACTGGCCCCCGGCGACTGGCTGCACGTCGACGACTCTCTGCGGGTCGTCCTCAGTGACGGCACACCGGCAGACGACGGCTGGCTCTACGCCGCCGGTGACGTCAACCGCCGTGCTCCGCTGACGCACCAGGGAAAGTACCAGGCCAGGGCGCTGGGTGACACGATTGTCACTCGTGCCGGCGGCACCCCCGTCGATCTCGCTCCCTGGGGCCGGCACGCGGCCACGGCCGACGAACGAGCTGTTCCACAGGTGATCTTCAGCGAACCGGAGATCGCCGCGGTCGGCCACACCGCCGCCTCCGCCGAGGCTGCGGGGCTGCGCGTCCGAGCGGTTGAGTACGACCTCGGGGCCCTCGCCGGCTCCTCCCTGCACGCCGACGGGTACACCGGGCGGGCCGGCATGATCGTCGACGAGGACAGGAAGGTGCTCGTAGGCTTCACCGTGGTCGGCCCCGACGTCGCGGAGCTGCTGCACGCCGCGACGGTCGCCATCACCGCGGAGGTGCCGATCGATCGGCTGTGGCACGCCGTACCCGCCTTCCCCACCGTCAGCGAGGTCTGGCTCCGGCTCCTCGAGACGTACGGCCGGAACGCGTAAGGGGTGCGGGGGCCGTGGCCAGGACGGGAGGACAGTCCTCCCCTGCGCCGTCCGTGCCTTGCGAGACCCGGGTGGGTGCCTGCCCACCCGCTCGCAGGGGACGGCTGCGACCCAGCGCGCGTTCGACGCGAACCAGAAGCCGGCGGAGGGTCCAGTCCAACGATTTCCACTACCCGATGGGCGTTAGCCCGAGTACGAGGTACAAGGACCGAGGACAGGACGAGTGGTCCTGGTCCACCACGGCATGCCGGGCTCGGCGGTCCCGATGGGCACGGTCGCGGGTTCGATGACGGAACGCGGGTTCCGGGTGATCACCTAATCGAGGGCGGGATACGGCGCATCGAGCCCTGTGCCCGGCCGAACCGTGGCGGACACGGCGGCCGACTGCTCACCCCTGCTCGCCCACCTCGGTGTCACGCCGCCTCTTGTCGTTGGGTGGTCCGCCGGCGGACCACACGCACTGGCCGGCGCGGCGGCGGCCCCGGAGAACGTCGACGGCGTGCTGCTCGTCGCATCGTTCGCGCCGTTCGACGCCGAAGGCCTCGACTGCGTCTCCGGCACGGGTACGCAGAACGTCGCCCTGTTCGGGGCGGTCGGGCAGGGTGAGGCGGTCCCGCTTGACGGCCGCGGCACGGATGGCGGGGGAGTGACAGGCATCACTCTCCCGTGTATTGTGTAGTGAACGTTCCAGACAGAGATGTTCGAGTCAACATCACGGAGGACGATCGAAAGTGAAGTCAGAACGGGTCGGCTCAGCGGGAAGTACGGCGACCGAGACGCCGCTGCTGCTCCTGCACGGGGGCGGGCCCGGCGTCGATGCGCGAAGCAACTGGCGAAGCGTGTGGGAACCACTCTCGGACCGGTTCACGTGTATCGCCCCGGACCTGCTCGGATTCGGTACGCGGATCCCTCGGGCGCATCTTCCCCGAGGCCCGCGAGCCTGGAGCCGGGCACGTGCGCATCAGCTGCTCGAGCTGCTCGACCAGCTGGACCTGGACCGTGTCCACCTCGTGGGGAACTCGGCGGCGGGCGGCGCCGCGGGGCTGGCGCTCATGGCCATGGCACCTGGGCGCGTCAGCCGTGCCGTGCTCATGGGCGGCGCCGGAACCGGTCCACAACCGGTCGACATCCCGTTCTATGGCGACCCGACACGGGCGTCCATGCGAAAGACCCTGGCGCGACTGGTCGCGGATCAGCGAGATCACCTTCGGCTGATCGAGGAACTCACCGACCTGCGCTGGCGTCAAGCACTGGCTCCAGGCGCGGAGCAGGCCTTCCGCGCCATGTTCGATTCCGATGAGGGCGTCGAGCGATCCCCCGACTTCGCGGGGATCACCACTCCGGTCCTGGCCCTGCACGGCGAACTGGACCGGGTCTCGCCGATCGAGGTCTCCGAGCGCTTGGTGCGGAGACTGCCGAACGCCCGGCTCATGGTGGTCGCCGCGGCCGGACACTGGGTCCACGTGGACCGCCCGCACGAATTCTGTACCGAGGTCGAGGAGTTCTTGAGCACATGACCACAGACGTGGAGGAACGAGTCAGCGTACTCGTCATCGGAGCGGGCCCCACAGGGCTGACCCTGGCCATCGACCTCGGGCAGCGGGGCGTCGACTGCCTGGTGGTCGAGGCGACCGGCGAACGGTCCGCCAACCCCCGGTGCAACACCACATCCGCACGATCCATGGAGATCTTCAGGCGCCTGGGGATCGCCGAGGACGTTCGGCGGGCAGGCCTGCCCGCCGACTACCCCACCAGTGTCCAGTACCGCACCACGATGCTGGGGGAGGAGATTCACCGGTTGGAACTTCCCTCGTCAGCGCAAGTGCAGGCAGGCGTCGGATCACGGGACTGGCCCACGCCGGAGCCGCAGCACCGGATCTCGCAGCTCTTCCTGGAACCCATCCTTGAGCAACACGCGCTCGACACGGTCGGTGTGGCCCTTCAACGCGGGACCAGACTGCTGGCGATCCGGCAGCACGAGGACCGTGTGGAGGCCGTCGTCGAGACCGGCGGTCGGACACGGACCATCACCTGCGACTACGTCATCGGGTGCGACGGTGCCCACAGCACGGTGCGGAATGCTCTGGGTGTCAGGTACGAGGGCGTCGAGGCGATCAAGAAGTTCGTCTCCACCTTCGTCCGATCACCCGAACTGGGACGTATCGCGGCCAAGGACCGGGCGTGGACCTACTGGACCTACGGACGCCGCCCCGCAGCGGTCATCGCCATCGACGGCGGCGAGTTGTGGCTCAACCATGTCGCCTTCGACCCCGACCAGGACACCGAGAAGGAGGACCCGGCCCAGCTGCTGTACGAAGCCGTGGGCGCGGTCGTCGAGCACGAGGCGTTGGGAACCGTCCGGTGGACCGGGCGCCAGCTCGTCGCCCAGCGCTACCGGAAGGGGCGTGTGTTCCTCGCGGGCGACGCGGCCCACATCTGGATCCCCGCCGGCGGCTTCGGGATGAACGCCGGCATCCAGGACGCGGCCTCCCTCTCCTGGATGCTGTCCGCCGTCTACCAGGGGTGGGCACCGCCCAGTCTGCTGGACGCCTACGAGCTCGAGCGCAAGCCGGTGGGCGAACAATTCGCCGTCTCGGTCGGAGCGACCGCCAAGGCCTCGCTCGCCGAGGTATCTGCCGATATCCACCTCGACGGCCCGGACGGTCTGCGAGCCCGGGAAGAGCTCGCACGACGGCTGGCCGTGACCGAGCCGCACCGGTACTCACCAGACGGGTTCAGTTTCGGCTACCACTACGCCCAGTCCCCGCTGGTCGTCGGAGGATGGCCGCAACCGCTCATGGACATGGCCGGCTATCCGGATGAAGCCCGGGCGGGCTTCCGGATGCCGCACTCGTGGCTTCCTGACGGACGATCGACCCTCGACGTCATCGGGCCGGGCTTCACCCTCGTGCGCACCGATGGCAGCACGGACGCAACGGCATGGACCGGGGGCGCGGAGGAGCTGTCGATCCCCCTCGACGTCGTCGACGTCCTGCCCGAGAACCCCGCTCGCTTCCCGGCTCCGCTGATGCTCGTCCGTCCGGACCAACACATCGCCTGGCTGGGCGGAGCCCTGGTCGAACCAGCCGTCGATCCCGAGGCCGTGCTCCGTGCGGCTGCCGGACGCTCCTAGCCCCTTTAACAGACGGAACCGGAAGAAGGAAGTCAGATGGCTTACGCACTGGGCATCGACGTCGGTGGCACCTTCACCGACGGGGTCGCGTCGGACGGTGCCGGGCGCATCGTCGCCGCCAAGACCCAGACCACCCCTCCGCACCGGGAGGTCGGGGTCATGCGGGTGATCGAGGACCTGGCCGGTGAGCTCGGCGTCAGCGTCCGCGAGATGCTGTCCCAAACCGACTACATCGCACACGGAACCACAGCGTCGATCAACGCGCTGATCCAACGTGATGTGGCGGATGTGGCCTTGATCGCCACCAAGGGCCACCGAGACTCGATCTACATCATGAACGCCGAGGGACGGACTCTCGGCCGTTCGGCGCACGAGATCCAGGACACCCTTCGCCAGCGCAAACCGCAGGGACTCATCCCCAAGTACCGGGCCCTCGAGGTCACCGAACGCATCGACTACGCGGGGCGAGTCCTGGTGCCGCTCGACGAGGACGAGGTACGTCGCGTCGCCCTCTCCCTGGTGGAGCAGGGTGTGGAGGCGATCGCCGTCTGCCTGCTGTGGTCGTTCAAGAACGATGCCCATGAACGTCGAGTCCGCGACCTGATCCATGAGATCGACCCGGACATGTACGTGACCCTCTCGTCCGACGTCAGCCCGCGCATCCGTGAGTTCGCCCGAACCTCCACCACGATCATGAACGCCCAGGTCGGCCCCCGGCTGCGGACGTACCTGGAGCCGTTGCAGAAGCAGCTGGAGGAGAGCGGCCTCAGCGGACCGCTGCTGGTGATGCAGAGCGAGGGCGGAACCATCACCGCCGACAGGGCGCCGGAGCACGCGATCACCACCATCGGCTCGGTCCTGTCCGGTGGCGTCATCGGGGGGATGCGGATGGCCGAGCAGCTCGGTCACCGCAACGTCATCACCACCGACGTCGGTGGGACCACCTTCCTGGCCGGTCTCATCGTCGACGGCGAGCCCGTGATGGCCCCTGGTTCGATCGTGAACCAGTTCCCGATCAACGCTCCCACCATCCGCGTGCACACCATCGGTTCCGGAGGCGGTGCCCTGGCGTCGGTGGACGCGGGCGGCAACCTTCGTCTCGGGCCACAGAGCGCCGAGGCGGTGCCCGGCCCCGCGTGCTACGGAAACGGGGGACGACGCCCCACCAACACCGACGCGAACCTGGTGCTCGGAATCCTGAGCGAGCGCGGCCTCCTCGGGGGCCGCAAGCCGTTGCGCAAGGACCTCGCCGAGGACGCGATCCGCGAGCACGTGGCCGAACCTCTGGGACTCAGCGTGCACGAGGCCGCCGTCGCCATCCATGAAGTCCAGAACGCCCAGGCGGGTGACCTCCTGCGACGGTCGGTGGTGCAGGCCGGATACGACCCGCGCGACTTCGTGGCCTACGCCTTCGGAGGTGCGGGGCCCGCGCACTGTGTCGGCTACTGCCGCGATCTGGGCGTCTCCGAGGTGCTCGTCCCGTTGGGTCCGGTGGCATCGGCCTTCTCGGCGTACGGCCTGGTGGCGTCCGACGTCGTCATCAGCGCCGAGCTCTCCAGTCCGTCGTCGTTCCCCATCGACCACGTCGAGCTGCAAGGCCACTTCGAGCAGCTGGAGGTCGACGTGGAGCGCGCTCTGGAACGGCAGGGTGTGACGTTCAAGGACGTCACCGTCCAACGTGAGGTCGACCTGCGCTACTCGATGCAGGTTTCCGAGCTCACCACCGCGGTGCCGGAGGGGCTACTCGACCAGCGCAGCGGCGATGACATCGTCCGCACCTTCGAGGAGCAGTACGAGCGGATCAACGGCTCCGGGGCCGGTTATCGCGAGGCGGGCGTCCAGGCGATCACCTACCGCGTGCGTGCCAAGGCGAGCCTGGGTTTCCCGGTCCTGCTCCCCGAGATCGAGGTCGCGGAGACGACCGACCCGACTGCGGCGCTCCTGGAGGAGCGATCCGTGTGCCTGGACTCCCAACGGGGATTCGAGACGACACCCGTCTACGAGTACTCACGCCTACGGGCCGGGCACGAGCTCGTGGGCCCCGCGATCGTCGATGTCCCGACCACGGTCGTCGTCATCCCCGCGAGGTCGACCGGCCGGGTCGATCGCCTCGGCAACCTCGTCGTGACCTACCAGTGAGGACCCAGAGAAGATGAGAAGCACGATCCCAGGTTCGGAGCACTTCACCAGCCGTCCGATGTCGCGTGAGGAGCTGCTCGGCAAGATCCCGGACACGCTGCCCCTGCACTCCGTCGCGGAGGAACGGACGCGGGACGTCGACGCCCTGACGTACGAGGTGGTGCGACACCGCCTGTCGGCCATCACCCAGGAGATGGGCGAGACCCTGCGACGGATGTCCGGGTCGCACGTCGTCACCGAGTCCAACGACTTCAACTTCTCGATCTGTGACGAGCTGGGGGAGCAGGTCCAGGTCGGTACCTTCAACATCGGACTCATCGGATCCATGGACCTCGCGATCACCTGGACGCTGCAACACCGCAGCGGCAATCCGGGCATCGAGGAGGGCGACATGTTCCTCTGCAACGATCCCTGGATCGGTGGCGGGCTGCACCAGAACGATGCGGCGATCCTCGCCCCCGTCTTCCATGACGGGAAACTCTTCGGA
The DNA here is from genome assembly GCF_013410755.1 of Nocardiopsis aegyptia. Classification (GTDB taxonomy): domain Bacteria; phylum Actinomycetota; class Actinomycetes; order Streptosporangiales; family Streptosporangiaceae; genus Nocardiopsis; species Nocardiopsis aegyptia. The sequence continues at coordinate 3,237,301 of NZ_JACCFS010000001.1, read as the reverse complement.
TGGACCACCGCCATCGCGCACCAGGTCGACCTCGGCGGCCTCCGTCCAGGATCGTTCAGCCCTTCGGCCCAGGACGTGTTCGCCGAGGCCATTCCCACCCCTCCCGTCAAGGTGGTCCGAGGCGGAGTCCTGCAGCAGGACACCGCGGACATGTGGACCCGGCGCTCCCGCCTGCCCCACATGGTCGGTCTCGACCTGCGAGCGAAGATCGCAGCCAACAAGAACGCCGCCGACCAGATCCTCCGGCTCATCGACAAGTACGGCGCCGACACCGTGAAGTCGGTGATGCGCCGGATGCTCGATGACGCGGAGACGCGGCTCAGGAACAAGCTCGAGGGCCTCTCCGACGGCACCTGGACCGCCATCGGCTACCAGGAGCAGTCCGGCACGGGGGACCGCGACATGCACGCCATCAAGGTGGCGATGTCCAAGAGCGGCGACCGGCTCACCTTCGACTTCACCGGGACCGCGGAGCAGACCGGCATCATCAACTGCCCCTATCCGGGTCTGCGGGCCGGGATCGTATTCACGGTCCTTCCGCTGCTCGCCGGAGACATCCCCTGGGCCGCGGGCGGCCTGATGCGCTGCTTCGACATCGTCACCGAGGAACACACCATCACCAACGCCTCGTTCCCCGCCGCCGTCGGCAAGGGGCCGTTCGGGCCCGCGTGGGGTGTGGGCAACCTGGTCGCCGAGGTCCTCGCCAAGATGCTCGACTCCGAACCGGCCCACCGGCAGGACGTCCAAGCCATCTGCAACGGCACGACGGACCTGTGCGTGGTGTCGGGAGTCGATGCCCGCGACGGGGGCCGCAAGGGCTTCGTCAGCCCCATCTTCGACGTGATGGCCGGAGGTTACGGCGCACAGGTACACCATGACGGCGTCGACACGGGTGGTCGCCTGATCATCCCGACGGCCAAGGCCCCGGACGTCGAGATGACCGAGTACCTGTACCCGCTCGTCGCCCTCTGGCGTCGGGAGCAGACCGATTCCGGTGGTCCGGGGCGACAACGCGGCGGCATGAGCGGCTCGGTCTGCTACGTCCAGCACCCCGGGCAGAACGAGCCCATGTCGCTGGTCGTGTCCGGCACGGGCAAGGTCGCCAACCAGAATGTGGGACTCGCCGGCGGCTACCCGGGCAACTCCCAGCTCGACATGGTCGTGCGCGACATCGCCGTGCCCCAGTTGAAGGACGCCACGACCATCCCTGCCGGCCTGGACGAAGTGGGTGGCCGAACAGAGGTTCTCCCGTGCGAGGGAGAGTCCGTTCTGGGGGCTGGCGACGCCCTGTTCCTGCACTGGCAGGCGGGCGGCGGTTACGGCGACCCACTCCTGCGGGAGGTGGAGAGCGTCCGCGAGGACGTGCTCCAGTCCCGGGTCTCCAGGCGGGCAGCACGTGATCTCTACGGCGTGGTCGTCGACGAGGACGGCACGGTCGACACGCCCGCCACCGCCGCCGTGCGCCTCGGGCTCCGCGGGATCCGGGCCGAATGGGCCGGTGATACGACCCGGGAGCCCGTCGCCATCAGCGAACCCGTGTTGGACGTGGTGCGCCGTCTGGACGACAACCTCGCGATCGTCAGCGTGAACGGATCCGAGACGGTTGTCTGCACGCACTGCGGGACGTTCATCGGTCCGGTGCGCAACTCCGACTTCGTGGTCGCGCTGGTACGCGACGACGCCGAGCCGTCGACCGCCGGCCCGCACATCTGGCACGACCCGTCGGTCTACGTCGATGAGGACGTCGTGTTCCGCCGGCTCTGCTGCCCGGGCTGTATGACGCTCGTCTACTCCCGTGTCGTCCCGGTCGGACACCCACTCCCTAACGATGTCTACGAGGCACCCCGATGAAACCGAACCACGACCGGAGCCAGGGCCGTCCCCTGGTCCGGGTGCACGGGCTGACGAAGTCGTTCGGACCCACGACCGCCCTCGACCGGGTCGATCTGACGGTGAGCGCGGGTGAGGTGCTCGCCGTCGTGGGCCACAACGGATCTGGCAAGTCCACTCTGGTCAAGCTGCTGGCCGGCTATCACACGCCCGATTCCGGTGCCATCGAGACCCGCACCGGGGACGGGGCGGAGACCGAGCTGCGGTTCATCCATCAGGACCTCGGACTCGTCGGCTCCCTCTCCACGGTCGAAAACCTGTCGTTGGGCGCGATTTCCGGACTCGGCGCGCTCGGCCGTATCCGCGGAGCCGACGAACGACGTGAGGCTGACGAACTCGTCAGGCGCTTCGGCGTCGACTTCGAGGTCGACCGACCGGTCGACGAGCTCTCGCCCGCTGAACGGACCATCGTCGCCATCGCCAGGGCACTGAGGGGTTGGGACGAGGAGCAGGACGTCGTCCTGGTGCTCGACGAGCCCACGGCCTCCCTGCACGGCGCCGAGGTCGACCGCCTGATGGCGGTGGTACGCGCGGTCGCCGAACGCGGGGCGGGGATCCTCTTCATCTCCCACCGCCTCGACGAGGTCCTGGGCGTGGCCGACACGGTGGTGGCCCTGCGCAACGGCGGTGTCGTCGGTGACGTGGCGTGCTCGGAGACCGACTACGCCGGACTCGTCCGCATGGTCGCCGGCGAGGAAGTGGAGGAACTCGGTACCAGGACGTCCGAACCCGGCGACGTGGTCCTTCGCGTGTCGGACCTGGAGGGCGACGCGATCCGTGGGATCAGCCTCCGGGTCCGGGCCGGTGAGATCGTGGGCGTCGCCGGAATCCTCGGTTCCGGACGCGACGAGCTGTGCGCCGCGATCTTCGGCGGCCGGACCTACCGGAGCGGTTCGATCGAGATTTCGGGTCGGCCGCTGCGGGCGGGCGATCTGCGGGCGTCGATCGGACGCGGGGCCGCGTACGTGCCCGGAGACCGTCACAAGTACGGGGCGGTCATGTCCATGACGGCCTCCGAGAACCTGATGTCGGTGCGCATCCCGCAGACCCAGAAGCCGTGGGAGCGGGTGCGGGCCGCGGACGAGGCTCGCGAGGCTCAGCACTGGTTCGCCACGTGCGGAGTGGTGCCCGACAAACCGCACATGGAGCTGTCCCACTTCAGCGGAGGGAACCAGCAGAAGGTGGTCCTCGCCAAGTGGCTGCGTACCCGGCCCGGCCTGCTGCTGCTCGAGGAGCCCACCCAGGGCGTGGACATCGGCGCCAAGTCACTGATCCACCGACTCGTCGCCGCCACCGCCGACCAGGGCACCGCGGTGCTGGTGGCCTCCTCCGAAGCCAAGGAACTCGCCCAGCTCTGCGACCGGGTGCTCGTCCTCAGCGAAGGCGAGCTGGTGGACGAGCTGTCCGGCACCCGCCTCACCGAAACCGCGATCCTGAATGCGAGCGTCCCCTCATGAGCACGACGACCGACGACCAGCAGCACACCGTCCGGCAGCGCCTGGTCAGCGCCCTGGCGTTTCGCAACATCAGCGCGCTGTACATTCTCGCCGCCATGGTCGTGCTGTTCTCCATCACGGCGCCGGAGACGTTCCCGACCATCAACACGGTGCGCATCGTCCTCAACGACCAGGCGATCACCGCCGTGCTGGCGGTGGCCCTCACGATCCCGCTGGCCGCCGGACTGATCGACCTCTCGATCGGTGCCCAGCTCGGCCTGGGCGCGATCCTGGTGGCCTGGCTGCTGTCCGTCCAAGGGCTGGGGCTGTGGCCGTCCCTCCTGGTGACACTCGCGGTGGGCGCGGTGGTGGGACTGGCCAACGGACTCCTGATCACCCGCGCGAAGATCAGCTCCTTCATCACCACCCTGGGAACCAGTTCGGTCCTGCTGGCCGGCATCTCCTGGATCTCCAGGGACGCCCAGATCCTCGATCTCGGTGAAGAATTCCAGACGATCGCGACACACCAGGTCCTCCAGATCCCTCTGGCCGTCTACTTCATGATCGGTATCGCGGTGGCGGTCTGGTACGTCATCGACAGGACCCACGCCGGCCGCGCACTCTACGCCACCGGGGGCAACCCGGAGGCCGCCCGCCTCGCCGGGGTCCGCACCGAACGCGTGGTCATCGTCAGCCTCGTCTGCTGCGGTGTGCTCGCGGCCACGGCGGGCATCCTCCTGAGCTCCTCGCTGGCCACCGGGGACCCGACGATCGGCCCGGGTTACCTACTGCCCGCGTTCGCCGCGGCGTTCCTCGGCTCCACCCAGTTTCGCAACGGACGGTTCAACGTCCTCGGCACAGTCGTCGCCGTCTATGTTCTCGCGATCGGGGTGAAGGGGCTCCAGCTCTCCGGCGCCCCGGTCTGGATCCCGGAGCTCTTCAACGGCGTGGCGCTCCTCGTGGCCGTGGCGGCGAACAGGCGGCAGGCGTCCGTGCGCCGAAGCCGCAAGGACAAACCCGGCGCTCCGACCGAGACGACGACACCGGCACCCGCGCCGACGGCGACGTCGGCCTGACAGCCCACCCGCGCCGGCGAGGCACCTGTTCCTCCCGGGCGGACCAACGCACACCAAAGGAACCAGACCAATGAGAACGAGAACCTCCCTCCCGGTCCTGGGGCTGACCGCGGGGCTCGCTTCGCTCGTGCTCCTCTCCGGATGCGGTGGCGGCGGTGGACAGGCCGCCACACCGAACTCCGAGGAAGCGCAGCGCGCCATGCAGGAGCTGATCGACCCCTACCTCGGGCAACCGAGCGACTTCCCCATCACCGAGCCCCTCGAATCGCCGGTCCCGGAGGGGACCCAGATCGCGTACGTCGACAACGGCAACGCGCTCGTCTCCCTGATGTACCAGCTCATGCTGCCGGCGGCCGAGGAGCTGGGCGCGGAGCTCTACGTGGTGCGCGCCGGCACGTCGGCGAGTGGAGTGCAGAGCGCGTTCAGCACCGTGGTCCAGCAGGAGCCGGACGCGGTCATCAACACCGCCATCGACCCTGCCCTGTGGGACAACCAGCGCGAACAGCTGGTCGACGCCGGCATCCCGATCGTCTCCCTCGGTACGGTCGCCGATCCGGCCTCCGGTCTGGTCCAGCCCAACGGGTCGGCCGCGTTCGAGCTCCAAGGCCGCCTGCAGGCCGCCTGGCTGGTGGCGAACCACGACGAGGCCGTCGATGCCGTCTTCTACGAGCACACCGAGATCGCCTACGGGGCTGCGGTGAAGGAGGGCTTCGAGAGCCAGCTCGAGGAGTCCTGCCCCGGCTGTACCGTACGCGTCGTGCAGATCCCGATCGCCGAGGTCGGGAACCAGGCGCCCGAGCGCATCGTCAGCGATCTCCAGTCGCACCCCGATACCGATGCCGTCGTCTTCCAGTCCTCGGCCGTAGCGACGGGCCTGCCGTCCAAGCTGGCGGTGGCGGGGATGGACGACATCGAGATCGTGGGCGCGAACCCGCTGCCGACGAACCTGCAGTACCTCAAGGACGGACAGTCGACGGTCGAGCTCGGTACCGATCTGAACACCCTGGCATGGACGGCCGTGGACACCGCCGCCCGCCTGATCATCGGTCAGGAGCCGCAGGAGAACGTGATCGACGGGGAGGCGCTCGTCCATCAGTTCCTGCGCCCCGAGGACATCGCCTTCGACCCGACACAGGGCTTCTCCGGCTATCCGGACGTCGGCGACCGGTTCCAGGAGCTCTGGGACCAGTGACCCCGCCGCCTCGCCGCATCCCCGCCGGAGGCGGGGCCGGTGCGGCGCGAACCTATAATGGCACGGTGCCGACCTCCAGCATCTCTACATCCAGCCGTGACCTCATACTCCGAGCGGCACGGACGTTGATCTCGGACCGCGGGTACGACGGCATGGGCATCTCCGACCTGTCTGCTCTGTCCGGGCTGCCGGCCAGCTCGATCTACTACCACTTCGGTAGCAAGCTGGGTGTCCTGACAGCCCTGCTGGAGCGAACGTTCGAGGACTTGCACGCGGCGTTTCCGAGCCCGTCCGCGTTCGACGACCGCGAGCCGATCCAGCGATTCGAGCTCTGGTACACCTCGGCGTGCCGGGGACTCGACGAGCGGCCGGAGTACCTGCGGCTGTTGCTCGCGGTCAGCATCGGTTCTCACGCCAGCGAGGATTCGGTCCGTGTCCTGGTGCGCAAGATCCGCGACTACGCTCATCGGTCGTGGATCGACGCGCTGACCCCGGTCTTCGCTCCGATCGATTCGCCCGAGGACGAGGCGTTGCTGAACGAGCTGGCCGTTCTGGGGCGCGCCATGACGGACGGGCTGTCGGTCGCCACCACGTTCGACGGCGGGGCGTACGTGGACCACGTCCCCCCGTTCGTCGCGCTGGTCCGAGGCCTCGCCGCGGAGCGCCGGGGCTCGCGTCCGTAAATCCCCATGGTCGTTGACTTCCCTCCTCATCGAAACATATTGTAGTGAGCGTTCCATACATTGAGTGGAGATGACAGTGTCGATGCTTGAGCTGAGCAAGACCCGCATCGAGTACACGGAATCCGGTACGGGAGACGCGGTCGTATGGCTGCACGGCTCCGGACCGGGGGCCACGGGAATGAGCAACTTCGGGCCGAACCTGCCCGCGTTCGCCGATTTCCGGAACATCGTGTTCGACCTGCCGGGTTGGGGCGCCTCGCCCCGCCACACCGATGAACCGCTGATCTTCCACGCAGCAGAGACCGTCACGGAGGCGATGACCGCGCTCGGCGTCGAGCGTGCCCATCTCGTGGGCAACTCCTACGGCGGCGGGGTCGCGATGCGCATCGCGATCGCGCATCCGGAACGGGTCGGCCGGATCGTGCTCATGGCACCGGGCGGGGTGCTTCCGACCGACGCGCCGCCGTGGCCGATCGGTCTCGAGCACCTCTTCGCCTACATGGCGGGGCCCGAGCCGTCCCGCGACGCCATGGCGGACTTCGTCCGGCTGATGGTCCACGATCAGGGCCTGGCGACCGAGGCCCTGATCGACGAACGATTCCGGGCCAGCGCGGCGGCCCACCCCGAGCTGCCGATCCCGCCGAACTTCGGTGACCTGACCCCGGACCTGCCGAAGATCCAGGCCCCGACCCTGCTTCTGTGGGGTCGCGAGGACCAGACGGTTCCGCTCACCTGGGCCCCCGCGATCCTGAACGGCATCCCCGACGCCGAGCTCCGGGTCCTGCCGCACTGCCGGCACTGGGTGCAGTACGAGCGTGCCGCTGACTTCAACCGCATCGTCCGCGAATTCATCGCGGACCCCTCCGAGACATCAGGGAAGTGACCAGCATGGGTATCCGCCGACTGGGCTATGTGGGCCTCAACGTCACCGACGTCGATGCTTGGGTCGACCTCTTCGACCGGACTCTCGGGGTCAAGGCATGGAAGGAGGACGACGGTGACCGACAGGTCACTCTGCTGGAGCTGGACGAGTACACCTACCGGCTCGCGCTCTACCCGTCGAACGAGGACACCCCGCTCCACATCGGCTGGATCGTGGACAGCGCACGGGAACTCGACAGGCTCGGCCGGCGACTCGAGGACGCCGGCTTCTCCGTGCACGACGGAACGGAGGCCGAAGCGCGTCTGCGCGGCGCGACGGAGCTCAGGTGGTTCGTGGACCCGGTCGGCTACCGTGTCGAGCTCGTCCTGGGCGAGACCAGGCTGGGCCGCGCCCCCAGCCGCCCGCCCGAGGCGACCCCAGGGGTCACGGGCCTGGGCCACTTCGTGCTCGCCGGCCCCAAACTCGGCGAGCTGCGGGAACTCTACGAGTCGGTCCTGGAGTTCAAGCTGACCGACTACCGCGCTCCGGGCCTGTACTTCCTCCGCTGCAACCCGACACACCACAGTATCGCGCTGGCCCACGCGGAGCAGGTGGGCCTACACCACCTCGAGATCGAGCACGGATCGCTCGACGACATCGGCCGTGCGCTCGACCTGGCCCAGCAGAACAACGCGCCGATCTCCATCTCCCTCGGCCGCCACATGAACGACAAGGCCATCTCCTTCTACCTCCGCAATCCGAGCGGCTTCCACCTCGAGATCGGCTTCGGAGGTATCGAGGTGGACGACGACAGGACTCCCCACGATTTCGCCGTCCCCGACGTCTGGGGCCACCACCACGCCGACGCGAACCCCTTCGCGGTCAAGGCGGAGGCATGATGTCCGCACCCGGTCGTTACGGCGTGTTCGCCGACCGGTTGGAGAGCGCCGCCGCCTCCCAGGTGGCGATCCCGCCGGTGCGCGACGCGATCGGTGCGGCGGACGTGGAGGCGGCCTATGCCGTGCAGGCCGAACTCACCCGCCGCCGCGTCGCCCGCGGCGGGCGCGTCGTCGGTCGCAAGGTCGGCCTGACCTCGCCCGCGGTGCAGGCCCAGCTCGGCGTCGACCAGCCCGATTTCGGAGTGCTCTTCGATGACATGCGAGTCGCGGAGGGCGCGGTGGTGCCCGCGGGGACACTGCTTCAGCCCAAGGTCGAGGCGGAGGTCGCGTTCGTGCTTGGCCAGGACCTGGTCGGTCGCCTCGACCCGGTGAAGGTCCGAGGCGCGGTCGCTCACGCCGTCGCCGCGCTCGAGATCGTCGACAGCCGGATCGCGAACTGGGACATCGGCATCGTGGACACGGTCGCTGACAACGGCTCGTCGGCCCTCTTCGTGCTCGGGGGCGTCCATCGGCCCCTCGACGAGTTCGAGCCCCGCGATGTGCGGATGTCGCTGGCGGTCGACGACCGGGTGGCCTCGACAGGGTCTGGCGAGGACTGCCTGGGGGATCCGCTGGCGGCGCTGCTCTGGCTCGCGGAGACCGTGCAGAGGCACGGTGAACCCCTTCGCGCGGGCGAGGTCGTCCTATCAGGGGCGCTCGGCCCCATGGTGGCGGTCAGGCCGGGGGCCACCGTCAGCACAGAGATCACATCGCTGGGCTCGGTCTCGGTCGAGTTCGGGAAGGAGCAGCATGAGTAGGACGAAGGTCGCCGTGGTCGGTTCGGGCAACATCGGCACCGATCTGATGTTCAAGGTCCTCCGCCTGTCCGACTCCCTCGAACTCGCCGCGCTCGTCGGCATCGACGCCGCCTCCGACGGTCTCGCACGAGCCGCGCGACTGGGTGTCGCCGGCACCGCCGACGGGGTCGACGGGCTCATCGGGATGGACGGCTTCGACGACATTCGCATCGTCTTCGACGCCACCTCGGCCGGGGCGCATGTGGCGAACGCCGCGAAGCTCGCGCCTTTCGGCAAGCGCATCGTCGACCTCACCCCGGCCGCCGTCGGTCCCTACGTGGTGCCCCCCGTGAACCTCGGCGCTCACCTCGACGCCCCGAACGTCAACATGGTCACGTGCGGGGGACAGGCCACGATCCCCATCGTGGCGGCGATCAGCCGGATCACGGACGTGCCCTACGCGGAGATCGTCGCCTCGATCGCCTCCCGGTCCGCGGGTCCCGGAACCCGCGCCAACATCGATGAGTTCACCGAGACCACCGCTTCCGCGATCGAGCAGGTCGGCGGCGCGGCGAGGGGCAAGGCGATCATCATCCTCAACCCCGCCGAGCCGCCGCGCATCATGCGCGATACGGTCCACGCCCTGATCGGGGACGCTGACCACGATGCCATCCGGGACTCAGTCGCCGACATGGTCGGCCGGGTCCGCGCCTACGTGCCCGGATACCGGCTCAAACAGGAGGTGCAGTTCCGCCCCCTGGACTCGGACGAACCCGTCCACACGCTGACTCCGGCCGGGTCACCGCCGGTCACACACCAGGTCTCGGTGTTTCTTGAGGTCGAGGGGGCCGCGCACTACCTGCCCGCCTACGCGGGGAACCTCGACATCATGACCTCGGCGGCTCTTCGAGTGGCCGAGCGCATCGCCGAGCACACCACGGATCAGGAGCCCGCTCGATGACCGGTATCTTCCTCCAGGACGTCACCCTTCGAGATGGAATGCATGCCCTCCGGCACAGAATCGAGCCCGACGATGTACGCCGGATCGTCGCGGCCCTGGACGCCGCCGGGGTCGACGCGATCGAGGTGGCGCACGGAGACGGTCTCGCCGGGGGTTCGCTCACCTATGGGCCTGGCAGCCATTCGAACTGGGAGTGGATCTCCGTCGCCGCGGAGACCGTGCGGAACGCGTGCCTCACCACACTCATCCTGCCCGGCATCGGCACGATCCGGGAACTCAAGCGCGCCTACGATCTCGGCGTCCGCTCCGTCCGTGTCGCCACGCACTGCACCGAGGCCGACGTAGCGGCACAGCACATAGCGACCGCCCGCGAGCTCGGCATGGATGTGTCCGGCTTCCTGATGATGAGCCACATGGCCGAACCGGCCATGCTCGCCGATCAGGCGAAGCTCATGGAGTCCTACGGCGCGCACTGCGTCTACATCACCGATTCCGGGGGCAACCTCACCCCGCGCGGTGTCGCCGAACGGATCCGCGCCTACCGGAACGTACTCGACTCGACCACCGAGGTCGGCATCCACGCACACGAGAACCTCAGCCTCTCCGTCGCCAACAGCGTGGTCGCCGTCGAGGAAGGCGCGACACGCGTCGATGCCTCGCTCGCCGGCCTCGGGGCGGGGGCGGGGAACTGTCCGATCGAGCCGTTCGTCGCCGTCGCCGACGCATACGGCTGGAGGCACGACGCCGACCTGTTCGCCCTGCAGGACGCCGCCGACGAACTCGTCCGTCCGCTCATGGACCGACCCGTCCGGGTGGACCGCGAGACCCTGACCCTCGGCTACACGGGCGTCTACTCCAGCTTCCTGCGTCACGCCGAACGTGCCGCCGCGGACCACGATGTCGACGCCCGGACCATCCTCACAGAGGTCGGCAACCGAAAGCTCATCGGCGGCCAGGAGGACATGATCACCGACATCGTCCTCGACCTGGTCGCCGCCCGCCGCCCAGGCTGGTGAGTGGTTCCGTCGGGCGGGACGGCGCCGGTGGTGTCGACCAGCCCGAGCACGTTCACGCGGAGCAGCGATCGTGCCTCGATGTCCATCTGGCACCGAACTGCACAGGCCGCGGCGATGGCGTGTGCACTGTGCCTGGATGATCGGAGCGGAACTTCTACCACGCCTTGCAGGATTCCCGCGAGGAGCTGCGGCGGGAGTCCGCGACCTGCGAGCCATCTGGCTGACCAGCGCCGGACTCTCCGACTGAACCATCCGGCGGCGCGGTCGAGGTCGTCATGGACGGTCACCGGGGTGAACGTCAGGACTTTCGGGCCGGGCCAGGCGGTGTGCGGCTGCGACGACGGAGGCGCGACGTTGCGCGTGTTCGGCATCGAACACGCGCCCTTCCCAGCGCAACAGCCTGCTGAGCTCAGGGTGCCGACAGTGATAGTCGTAGACCCGGCCCGCGTACTCGCCGACGTCCTCGGTGGCGAACGACTCGACAGGTACGGCGCGGGCCACCTTGACGAGTTCGTCGCGCAGCACGCGGGCGAACAGCTGCCGCCGAGGTAGTTGTAGATCCGTTCCTTGTTCGCCCCGGCCGTCGTCGCGATCTGCTCGATCGTGGTGGCGTCTGGACCGTTTTCGGCGCACTCGGCCGCCGCGGCGTCGAGGATCCTGCGTTTGGTGCCCTCAGTGTCCCATGCCATCGTCCGCTCCGCCCGGCCGTTCTCTGTCGCGACGTTCACATCGCCAACGATGGGTTTGGAGACGAGTCCCGAGCGTACTGCGATGATTTCCAATTCGATCGTTGGAGGCCGCGTTTCCGGCCGGGGCACTACCCGTGGGAGCGCTGGTCACGACGGCCTTGGCCGTGCTCTCCCAGCTGTACGCGGCGATCCCTCTGCTGGCCCCGGTCGACGCCGACCTCGGTGGGGACGCCACCTTCGCGTTGCCCACCGTCTACGGGCTCTGCTACGCGGCGGGCTTCCTGCTGTGGGGACCGATCGCGGACCGTCACGGCCTCAAACGGGTCATGACGGCGGGGCTGGCACTGCTCGTCCTGGTGACGCTCGGCTGCGCGTTCGCCGGCCCGCTCCCGATTCTCGCGGTGCTGCGCGGGGTGCAGGGGCTGGCGGCGGTGAGCTTCGCCTCGGTCGCGCTCGCGTATCTGGGTGAGGCGGTCTCGCTCGCTCCGGATACCTGATCGCGGCCTCCGGTCTCGTGGCGCAGGTGCTCGTGCCCGGTTCACTGGTCGGGCTGGGGACCGCCGGCCTGGTCTTCGTCACCGGGATCGCACTGGCGGTGCCCGCCATGATCACCCCGTTCGCGCAGACCGCAGCACCCCACAGCGTCAGCGGGATGGCCGTCAACGGCCTTGTGCTTTTCACCGGTGCCGGCCTCGGCCCACTCCTGGTCGGTTCGGGGCTCTCCTTCCCGGTGCTGCTGCTGGTCCTGACCGCGCTGCTCGGCTTCGCGGCGGTCTGCGTGACCGTCTTCGCGCGCCTGACGACCCGCAACGCCGCGGAGGAGACGACCACACCACCCGCCTGCCCGAGGGGACGAGGTTCTGGCGGCACCCCGCGTTTCCGACCCGAACGCTGCCGCGCTGCCGTGACCACGCTCGTCTGCGCGATCACCTCGAAATCCCGCCACCGGCGTTCGACCCGGGCGGCCCAGTGACTGGGGCCATCGGATTTTTAGCTCTGGAGAGGATGAAACCGCGTTCACACGGTGCGTGGTCGGCTACCGTGACTACGCGCTCGCCCTCGCCCTCGCCGACGCCTCCGTCGAGGGCTGGACCGGGACCCACCTGATCGCCGGGAGTTCCACGGGCCCGCCCGGGAACACGGTCTGACCCATCGCCCCGTTCCGGTGGAGTCGGGCTCGGTGCCGGTACGTGGAGACCTCCTCCGGTTGAACGCCGACAATCACGGTTCGGCCGCGTCGATGCGCTCACCGTCGGCGAGGTCGATATCGGTGGCCCAGCCGCGCGAAATGGTGCCGTGCGTGGACTCGGGCATGGCGGATCAGGGGGTTCCTGGACCATCTGGAGACCGAGCGCACCTGTATGAGCGTGCGGATCACCGACCTGCTGGCGGCGCGCGACCGCTGGGGGAGGCGCGGGCGGGTCCCGGGCGGACCCCGGCACCCGGCTCCTCACGTCAGCTCGCGTTTGAGGATCTTTCCGGTCGCGTTCATCGGTAGACGGTCCACGAAGGCGACCTGCCGCGGGTACTTGTACGCCGCCATCTGCCCCTTGGCCCACACCACCAGTGCGTCCTCGGTGATCGTCGCTCCGGCATCGCGGATCACGAACGCCTTGACCTCCTCGCCGTGAGTCTCGTGGGCTACACCGACGACCGCCGCCAGCGAGACGTCGGGGTGGGTCATCAGGACTTCCTCGACCTCGCGCGGGTACACGTTGTAGCCGCCGCGGATGATCATGTCCTTGGCGCGATCGACGATGTAGTACCAGCCGTCCTCGTCCCGGCGTCCGAGGTCGCCGGTGCGGAACCAGCCGTTCCGGATCGCCTGGACGGTCGCCTCCGGGCGGCCGTGGTAGCCCTTCATGACGTTGTGGCCTCTGACGGCGATCTCGCCCACGGCGTCGTCGTCGCCGGGATCGACCTCGTTCCATGAGTCGGGGTCGATCAGCTTCATCTCGACCCCGGGGATGGGTTTGCCGATCGAACCGACCCGTGTCTTCTCGCCCCACACCGAGAACGACGCGACCGGAGAAGTCTCGGATAGCCCGTAGCCCTCCAGGATCGTCATGCCGAACCTCTCCTCGAACTCGCGGTGTACTTCCGCCGGCAGCGCCGAGCCGCCGGACACGGCGACCCGCAGGCGCTCCAAGTTTTGGGGACCGAGCTCGTCACCGGCCTCCTTGAGCGCACCGATCAGCCCCCAGTACATCGTCGGCACGCCCGCGAAGAACGTGATGCCCTCGGACCGCATCAGCCGCAGCGCGGATCCGCCCTCGAAGCGGGGCAGCATCACCACGGAGCCGCCGTACGCCACCGCGGCATTCTGGATCACGGTCTGGCCGAACGAGTGGAACAGCGGTAGTACGCACAGGAAGGTGTCGGGCCTTTCGGCGTCCAGACCGAAGATGTCGGCTCCCGCGAGCGCGTTGTCGCGCATGTTGCTGTGCCGGAGCTCCGCGCCCTTGGGCTGCCCGGTGGTACCGGAGGTGTACAGGATGACGGCTGTGTCGTCCTCATCGGTGTCCGCGCACTCGAACTCCGGCGCCATGTCCTTCGTGGCCTGGGCGAGGGTCTCGGTGCCATCGATCGGGCTGTCGGCTGAGGGATCGGCGGTGATCATGAAGAAGTGCTCGCATGCCTCGGCCCGAGTGAACCCCGCATGCCCTTCCCGTCCGATCGGCAACTCGGCGGTGCCCTGGAAGCAGAAGTAGGCCTTCGCGCCGGAGTCGTCGAGGTGGTAGGCGACTTCGCGCTCCTTGAAGAGCACGTTGAGCGGGACCACTGTGGCACCGGCCTTGAGGGCGCCCCAGTAGACGATCGAGAAGGCCGGTATGTTGACGCAGCTCAGCGCGACCTTGTCGCCTTTCTGGACGCCTCGGCTCACGAGCAGGTTCGCGACCTGGTTCGCGGCGCTGCGCAACTGCGCGAACTCCAGCCGCGATCCGGTGGCCGTGCACACGATCGCCTCGCGCCGAGGATATTTCTCGGCACTCTCGTCTAGCAGGCCGGCGAGGTTGAATGCGGTTGTCATGAGAACTCCATCGCTTGGGGTGGGACTGTGGGGCACGGCACAGGCGCGCCCGTGAGCGCCCGCCGTGGATTCCCAGCGGCCGGCGGGTGGATCCGGTGCACGGCTGGGCATCCGACACCGGTGCGAGGACCAGCTACTTCATGAAGCCACGAGACTCCAGCCACTGCTGGACCCTGGCAGCGATGAGGTCGGAGTTGCGATCCATCATGATCAGGTGTGAGTTGCCCCTGATGCCCTCCTCGGGCAGATCGATCGTGTCGGCGATGCCACCTTGGTCGGACTGCGCATGCCAGTAGCGTTCGCAAGAACGACGCAGATCCGACCACACCTCGTGGTCCTCGACATGGTCACCCCATACACAGAGGACCGGTGTATTGCGCATCGCGGAAATGTCCTCGTGCCTGGGATCGGGAGCGCCGCCGGGCTCCAGCACGACGACGGCCTTCACCGTCTCGGGCGCCGCCGCCGCGGCCCGCAGGGCGAAGACCGCTCCCTGGCTGTGCGCGAGGATCACACAGGGACCGGCGTGCCGCACCAGCTCGTCGTACGCCGATTGTGTGCACGGATCGTTCGTCGCCCAGCGCGGGACCAACTGTTTGGCGAACCGGTCGAACGAGGCGACAGGGAACTGGGAATCCGGATAGGGGATCCGTTCACCGGGATCGCCGGTCCATGACGGACCTATGCGAAAGCCCTCCCAGGCTTCCTGCTTCGATCTGAAGAAGGGCTCGGTGGCGAAGATCTCCGGGAACCGGGCCCATGACGCCCGGCCACGCTCGACGGCGTCGGACACGTAGACGTCGTGGCCGTAGCGTAGGAAGAGATTCATCCACCCCGGCCTGCCATCAGGTGTTGTCTCCCAGGTGACGCCCGAGAGGCCGCCGCCGTGCCACATCAGGAGCGGGTAGCGGGCCCGGGGGGATGCAAGCCGCACGTACTGGACGTACATCTGCTCCACTTCGAACTCACCGTTGGGGTCGATCTCGATCGCCGGTGCCGCCGGGGTCACGCGCAGTTCCCGCGTGTCGAGTCCGGAGAGTGTGGCCTCGCGGCCACCGATGTGAAAGCTGCCCAGTTCCTCGACGGCGAGCGGCTCCGCGATGCCCTCGTTGGTCGCCGCGGGTGTTGGGGCTGACGACACGGGATCGTGCCCGCGCCCCGCCCGGCTCACGCCGGGCCCCCGGTCGGCGGTCGGAGGTGCCCGGCCACTTCGAGCTGGCGGATCAGTCCACCGCTCCTCAGCATGTCGACCAAGAAGCCCGGAAACCTGGTGAACGCGCGTTCGACGCCTGTGGAGTCGTTCATGGCGACGCCGTGCTCGACATCGATCGACACCACGTCGCCCTCGGAGACGAACGCCCGCGCGTCGGGAACGGTGACGGCCGGCAGCCCGAGGTTGAGGCAGTTGCGCAAGAACAGCGAGTTGTACTGCTCGGCGATCAGCGCGGTGACGCCCAGCGCGGTGAACAGTTCGGCCACGGGGCGGCTCGAGCCCAGACCGAAGTTCCGTCCGGCCACCACGACGTCCCCGGGTTCGACGAGGTCGGACCAGCCCGGACGCGTCGCGTTGAACATGAAGCGGCTGGCCTCGGCCATGGGCAGCTTCATCGCGAAGCCCGGATACATATCGTCGGTGTTGACGTCGTCTCCGAAGACCCAGGCCCGGCCGGTCACCGAGAGGTCGGTTCGCACATTCATACCGGCATCCCCTCCATCAGGAACGCGGGGGACACGATGCGACCGGCGACGGCCGACGCGGCGACTGTCGCGGGCGAGGCCATGTAGACCGACGCGTCCGTGCTGCCCATCCTCCCCCGGAAGTTGCGGGTGCTGGCGGTGACGCACACCTCGCCCGGTGCGAGGACGCCCATGGCGTAGCCGAAGCAGGCTCCGCAGGTGGAGTTCGTGACGACCGCTCCCGCCTCCATCAGTGTCGTCACGTACCCGCGTTCGACGGCCTCGAGGTACACCTGTTGCGAGGCCGGTGTCACGATCAACCGTACTCCGGGGGCGACCCGGTGTCCGGCGATGATGCGTGCGGCCTCCCGCAGGTCCGCCAGCTGACCGTTCGCACACGAGCCGATGAAGGCCTGGTGGATCGGCGTGGACTCCAGGTCGGTCACAGGCACCGCGTTGTCGATGACGGTTCCCGGACGGGCCACCATCGCGTCGATGTCGCCGAGGTCGATCGTGCGTACCGCGGCATAGGAGGCATCGTCGTCGGCGTCGAAGGGGGTCACGACCAGGTGGGGCGCGACCGAGCGCATGTGGTCGACGCAGATGTCGTCGGCGGGGAACAGGGTGAAGTCGGCTCCCACCTCGGCACCTTGGGTCGCGATCGTTCGGCGGTCCGTCATCGGTACCGATGCGAGTCCCGGGCCCCCGAACTCGATGGCGTGGTCCGTCGCGTCACCGTAGTGCGCGGCGATGGCGAGGAAGATGTCCTTGCCGTTGATGTGGTCCGGTTTCGTCCCCACGAACTCGTAACGGATCGTGGGTGGCACCCTGTGCCACGTCTTGCCCGTGCAGACGATCTGCAGGATCTCGGCGGGGCCCAGGCCGCGCGCCGCGGCGTTGAAGGCACCCGCCGCACACGTGTGGGAGTCGGTGCAGGCGACGACCGAGCCCGGCGTGGCCAGGCCCTGCTCGGCGATGACCTGGTGCACGATGCCGTGTCGACCGATGTCGTAGAAACGTTCGATGCCGTGTTCTCGGGCGAACGAGCGTGCTCGGGTGCCGTGGGTGGCGTCGCGGACCGTGGGCGCGGGGACGGCGTGGTCCATCACGATCGCGACCTTGTCCGGGTCGTGCACGGCGATGACGTCCATCAGCCTGCTCATGGCGAACTGCACGTCGATGAGCACCGTCATGTCGACGTCGCAGGTGAGGATGTCACCTGGGGTGGTG
Organism: Nocardiopsis aegyptia; assembly: GCF_013410755.1. GTDB lineage: Bacteria > Actinomycetota > Actinomycetes > Streptosporangiales > Streptosporangiaceae > Nocardiopsis > Nocardiopsis aegyptia. The sequence continues at coordinate 3,219,883 of NZ_JACCFS010000001.1, read as the reverse complement.
TCGTCGACGCCCGCCGCCCCGGCCAGGATCTTTTCGATCATCGTCCTAGGCACTTTCGGCCCCCCTGTCATGGGTCTCGTGCAGGGCCTCCCAGAACGGCAGGCCCAACGTGTCGAAGAGCTCGCGGGGCGCGACCCCGCTACCGGGCTCTGGGTCGCCCTGGCGGAGAGAGCGCAGCGCCTCCGTCACCGAGGAGACGACGGGGCCCACGCACGCGCCGGGGATGATGACCAGCGCGTAGCCGAAGGCCTCGAGTTCGGAGAGCGTCACCGCCGGTGATTTGCCGCCGGCCACGAGGTTGAACAGCACCGGGGCATCGATCTCCCGTGGGATGGCCCGGATCTCGTCGCGTGACTGCGGGGCCTCCACGAAGATGACGTCCGCGCCCGCCGCGGAGTAGGCCTTCGCCCGCTCGATGGCATCCGGGAAGCCGTGGGTCGCCCGCGCATCGGTTCGGGCCACGATCAGGAGGCCGCTGTCGCCCCGCGCGTCCACAGCCGCGGAGATCTTGTCGACGAACGCCTCCGTCTCGATGACCCGTTTGTCGTCCAGGTGGCCGCACTTCTTCGGGAAGACCTGGTCTTCGATCTGAATTGCGGCGACTCCTGCCAGTGCGTACTCCCGGACCGCTCGATAGGTGTTCTTCACGTCGCCGAAGCCGGTGTCGGCGTCGGCGATCAGCGGCACCCCGAGCCGCCGCTTGATGACCCCGGCCTGCGCGACCATCTCCGTGAGTGTCGCCAGGCCGATGTCGGGCAGGCCGACGGCGGAGGCCGCCACGGCCGCCCCGGACATGTAGGCGGCGTCGAAGCCCGCCGACTGGACGAGGGCGGCCGAAAGGCCGTCATAGACACCGGGCGCCACGAGGAGGCCCGGCGCGGCGAGCAATTCCCGCAGGCTCTTCCCTGGGGTGTCGGAACCGAGGTCACCGAGCACGGCGCACCTGCCCTCCTTGGCTGTCGATCGTCGTCATGGCGCAGATCATCAACCGGCGGACGCCTGCTCGCGCAGGTGGCCCGAGGGCAGCGTCTCCCGACCGGGGTCGGAGGGAAGGCCGATCCCGAACTGCCGCTGAAAGATGTCGCTGATCAGTTCGTAGCAAGTGCCGACACGTACGACCTCCATGGTGGAGAAGTCGATGATCGTCGATGAACGGCCGTAGTGGTGGTACTTGCGGAGTCCGTAGTCCACGACCAGATCCACCGCGTCGATGATGGGCTGCTGGATGTCCTCGACACGGAACTTCGTCCCTGTTCCGGTCAGGTTCGCCGACGATCCCAGCAGGGGCACCGAGTGGCGATGGGCGATGCTCACCACCTCGTCGTGCAACGCACCACCGTTGACCAGCATCGCCAGCGTGTCACCGACGGTGCTGGCCGCCAGGGTCTCCGGTTCGATGGCCGCCACCACCGGGTGGGAGGCGTCGTAGCGGGCCGCGATCGTCAGAGGGAGTCCCGCGTCGACGACCACGGCGTCGATGATGTCCTGTTCCTGCTGGTCGAGTTGGTGTACTTCGCGGTGCAGGGCGTAGTTGCCGCCCATGGCGTGCCGCTTGTGCGGGGCGCGCCGCTTGGCGCGGAACAGGCGCAGCAGGGCCTCCGAGGAAGTGGCCGTCGCCGCGTATCCGACGTCGCCAGGCATGATGACCGCCCCTCCGGCCACCACGGTCTCGTAGATCCTCTGCGCGTCGCCCTTGATGTCGTGCCTGCCCATGGACTCACTTCCTTTCGTTTGTTGGTCACCGCATGGTGGTTTTAGGAACCATATATCAGTCAATTGGCTGACGCTAGGGCTCGGGCAAATTTCGCCATCATCTGCGCAGACGCCGTTGACAGGCGTTGGGCGTGTGAGTACAGTCACACCACGATGTGGTAGTGCAAACCACGATGTGACTGAGAGGGCTTCAATGAATCACACACGGATCCGCTTGGGCGCCCTCGGGCTGACGGCACTCCTCGGTCTCGGTACGGCGTGTTCCGCGTCGAGCGACGGAGCCGACACGGGCGATCCCTACCAGTTGGACGTCGCCGTGCTGGCGGCCAACGAGTACTTCTCGATCCCGTGGCTCGTGGGAAGGAACCAGGGGTTCTTCGAGGAGCGCGGTGTCGAGATCGGCGAGATCGTGGCGGGAAGCGGTGGGAGCGCGACGCTACGGACACAGCTGTCCGGCGACCTTCCGATCGGGGAGGTCGGCTACAACTCCGTCCTGGACGCCGCGCGGCAGGGCGTGCCCGTACTGGCCGTCGGCGGCGGCGTGCAGAACACCTACGGGGGAGAGTTCTACGCGCTCAGGGACAACGACGAGGTCGACGAACTCGCGGACATCCGGTCCTGGGCCTACACCAACTCCGGTTCCTCGATCTACGCTCTGTCGTTCATGCTTCCCGAGGTGGCCGGCCTGCCGTCAGATGCCGAACGGGTCGCCGCGGGCGGTGTGGGGGAGGGCGTCGCACTGCTGGAGGCCGGAGAGGTCGACGTCGCCTGGCTCCCACCGACTCTGGCGGCCCACAGCAAGGACGACTTCAAACTCGTGGTCGAGACCCAGGACTACATCGACGAGTTCCAGACGAGCGTGATCACCACGAGCCCTCAGTTCGCCGAGTCGCACCCCGACGTCGTCGAGGCTGTCCTGGCCGGTTACCAGGAAGCGATCGAATGGGCCACCGCGAACCCCGACGTGGCGGCCGACATCTATGCCGAGCACGTCGACGTCCCCACGGACGTCGCTCTCGAGGTCGTGCGAGACGCGACGGAGGCGACCGCCTGGAACGTCGGTTTCGACGCCCGGTCACTCGAAGCGGGCACCACGTCCGCCGAGCTGAGCGGCCTGGAGGGCGACGTCGACTACTGCACGCTCATCGATGACCGCTTCCTCCCCCAAGGAGCGGTGGCGGACCTTCCCGCCGACTGCTCGTGACCATCGACCGACCCACCACAGAAAGGTGAACACCGTGACCTTCCAGGAAAGATCCGCAACGTCCGTTGCGGGTTCCAGCCCGTCAACGGCCATGAGCCACGTGCACGTGAGGCAAGCGACTCGCGCGTTCGGAAGCACCAGGGTGCTCGGTCCGGTGGACCTGGATATCGACCAGGGAGAGTTCGTCTCGATCGTCGGTCCGAGCGGCTGTGGCAAGTCCACCCTGCTGGAACTCGTGGCCGGTTTGCAGGTTCCCTCCTCGGGGTCGGTACGGGTGGCCGACGAGCCCCTCCGGGCTCCGCGGGAGCACACGGCGATCATCTTCCAGGACTCGGCCACCCTCCCCTGGCGCACGGTTCTCGACAACGTGGCATTCCCTCTGGAGGTCCAGGGCGTGCGGCGCGCCGAGCGCAGGGAACGGGCGGAGGCCCTCCTGGACAAGGTCGGACTGGCGGGATTCGCCTCACACCACCCCGGGCAGCTCTCCGGTGGGATGCGGCAGCGCGTCGCCATCGCCCGCGCCCTGATCATGGAGCCGGATCTCATCCTCGCGGACGAGCCCTTCGGTGCCCTCGACGAACAGACGCGCCTGCTCATGGCCTTCGAGCTGCTGGCCGTCGTCGAACGGCTCGAGACGGCCGTCCTCTTCATCACCCACAGCATTCAGGAAGCAGTGCTGCTCTCGGACCGGATCCTGGTGATGGGTGCCCGCCCCGGGACGTTCCTCGACGAGATCCGCATCGACCTGCCCCGCCCGCGTGCGGAGGACACCCTGACGACGCCGACCGCGATCGGGGCCACCGAGCGGATCTGGGGAACGCTGCGCGATCAGGCCTCGACATCGATGAGGTCCACATCATGACCCGTGTCCGTCACCTGGCACCCCGAACCGCACTCCCGGGCTACCTGCGTCTGGACCAGGACCGTTCACTCGGTCTGCCGGCTCCGATGTGGCGCGTCCTCGTCCTGATCCTCTTCCTGGCCGGCGTGGAGGTGTATGCGCGCTTCATCCTGGCGACCCCCTTCGAGCTCGTGCCCGTCACCACGATGGCCACCCGTGCCGGTGAACTCATCACCGAACCTGCGTTCTTGCGGGACGACCTGGCATGGACGGCGCTGACGATCGGCGTCAGTTTCGTCGCCGCCGCGGTCCTCGGCGTGGTCACCGCGTACGCGATGCATCGGTTCAGGTGGTGCGACCTGGCCCTGCAACCGTACGTCTCGGTCTTCTACGCGGTCCCCACCTTTGCGATGTACCCGCTACTGGTCGTACTTCTCGGCACCGGACTGGCGCCCATCATCGTGATCTCCACGTCGTTCAGCGCGGTCGTGGTCATCGCACGGGCACGGGACGGATTCTCCTCTGTCTCCGCCTCGGTCGTGAAGGTCTCGGGTTCGCTGCGCCTCACACGGTTCCAGCACTTCCGTCTGATCCTGGTGCCGTCCGCGCTGCCGGATATCATCTCCGGCCTGAAACTCGCGCTGTCCTATGCCGTCATCTCGGTGTTGGCGACCGAGTTCATCCTGTCCACCCGGGGAGCCGGCCATTTCATCTCCCGCGCGTACACCGGTTTCAACTCGACCGACATGTACGGCGGAATCCTCCTCGTCTCCCTCCTCGCCCTTGTACTGATCCTGGTCGTCAACCGACTGGGTTCCGCCATCGATTGGAGGCAGCGGTGACCGAGCTCTCCGCGGTTCCGCAACGCCGTACCGGTCTCACCCATCGAATCGATCGCCTCTGGCCGCCGGTCCTGTTCGCGGCCCTGGGAGTGGCGTGCTGGTGGGCGATCGCGACCGCACTGAAGAGCACCATCGTCCCCACTCCCGCCGCGGCCGTCGCGGGGCTCTGGGCCGAACTCGGCAACTCCGGATTCCAGGCGAGCGTCCTGGATACCGTCCGAGTCCTGGTGCTCGCCTACGCCGCCGCTGCCGCCGTCGGGGCGATCGCCGGCACCCTGTTGGGTGTGCGCGCCTTTTGGTCCCGCGCGATCCTGCCTCTGGTCCACGCGTTGAACTCCGTGCCCAAAGTGACCCTGTTCCCGATTTTCCTGCTTCTGTTGGGATTGGGGGACGTGAGCCGTGGCGCGTTCGCTTTCGCGTGCGGTGTCCTGCCCATGTTCATCATCGCGGCCGAGGCGGCACACGGTGTGTCGCGCACCCATCTGAAGCTCGCATCGTCACTGGGAGTGGGTGAGATCCAGGTGATGAGGAAGATCGTTTGGCCGTCCGCGCTGCCCGCGATCGCCACCGGCCTGCGGCTGTCTTTCGGATTCACCTTCCTCGGGCTGATCATCGCCGAGATGTTCGCGGGGTCCTCCGGCGTCGGGCAGGAGCTCCTGCGAAACGTCTCCACCGGCCGGATGGAGAACATCGCCGGCGAAGTAATCCTGATCGCGGCGATCGCACTCGCCCCCACTGTCGTCCTCACGCGGATCGAACGCTGGACCGCGGATCGCTATGGATACAACGGATCGTGACCAACATGGCCGGGTGCGCACACGCGGCGGGAGCCGTCCGACCGCGGCCGCTGAGCGGACTAGACTGCGCGCCGGGGCCGTACGAACGAGAGCAAGGAACGTGCAGCGGCTGCGAGCGGTCGAACTGGCCTGACGGACAAAGGAGAGTGGCATGGCGGCGGTTTCCTCGGTACTCGTGATCGAGAAGGCGGTCAAGCTCCTCGACTGCTTCACACCGGAGCGCACCCACCTCTCTGTCGGAGAACTGCACCGGCTGACCGGAGTGCCGATGTCCACGGTGGCCCGGCTGGTCAACACGCTGACAACGCAGGAACTGCTCCACAAGGACGGGGACTCCTACAGCATCGGGTTGCGGGTGCTCACGTGGATGGCGGCCGCGACGGCCGGCTCCGACTTTTTGGAAGCGGTGAACCAGGCGGCGGCGCGTCTTCGCGACCAGACGGGCGAGACGGCGGGTGTGTACATTCCGCGCGGCACAACGCGTGTGGCCGTCGCGGTCAAGCTGTCCACCCAATCGATCATCTTTCGAGGCTACGTCGGGCAGGTCATGCCGATGCGCGCTGCTGCCGCCGGAAAGGTGTTCCTGGCCTACGACCGACATCTCCTCAGCGCGGTGCTCGTCGAGATGAACGAGGGCGCCGGAGTCGAATTCCCGCCCGAACTCGAAGCTCAGTTGAAACTAGTCCGTCAACAGGGCTGGATTTTGACCGAGGAGGAGCGGGAGAAGGGCTTGAACTCGATCGCGGCGCCCATCTTCGACTCCACCGGTACCGTCGTCGCCGCCCTTACCATCGGAGGTCCGTCCTTCCGCTTGAACTCGCAGTCGGCTCAGGAGTTCGGACCGCTCGTCGCCGAGACCGCCGCGTCGCTGTCGGACCTGTCGGGACACGGCTCACAGGGGAACACCAAGCGCCTTGCCTGAGGCCCTGCGGGTGGCTCCGGGGAAGTCACCCGGAGCCACCTCCTCACCTCTGACCGAGGTCGGCTCGACCTCGTGGTTCGACGTCACCCTCAGGCTGCGTGCTTGCGCATCACGATGCTCAGGCGGATGGCGGAGATCAGGAAGAAGAGCCCGCCGATGGTGGCGTAGCCGGCGACTCCGACGATGTCTGCGGCGCCCTGCAGCCCTTGGGACAGGAACGCGCCGCCGGCCAGGACCGAGATCCCGCCGCTGAGCATCTGGGGCACCTGGCCTCCGGAGCGCCGGTTGCGGACGGCGGTGATGAGCTGGGGCACGCCGGAGCCGATGGCCCAGGCGCCCCAGACGGCGAGGGCCGCGGCGATGGACACGGTCGACGCCACGCCGAGTGCGATGGCCACGAGAACGCTGACCACCACGTTGACCCACTCTGTGGCCTTCGACCGCTGGGAGTCCCGCTCGGCCCGGAGCTGCCAGAGGACGGCGCCCGCGTCGAAGAGCGGGTAGACGATCAACACGATCGTCAGGATGGGCCCGGCCATGGTCGAGGTCGTGAACAGGAGCCCGGACCAGACGACGGCGAAGGCGAAGCGGAGGAGGTAGAGGCGGCGAAGCGCCTGGCTGAACGTCGACGGGGAGGTCGCTTGGGTGGTGGTCATGATGTTTTTCCTTCGGGAAGCAGGGTGATGGTCAGGCGGCCGTAGTGGTGATGGTGACGGGAACGTTGCCGCGGACGGCCGCCGAATAGGGGCACACCTCGTGCGCGGCCGCGGTGAGGCTCTCGGCGGTCTCGGGGGCCAGGCCGCCGCCGACGTGTACCCGCAGCGCGGCGTTCAGGCCCAGTCCTTCTGTTTCCGTCTTGACGATCCAGACCTCGGCGGCCACGGCGGAGTCGACCAGCTGCACCTTGCGCTGCGAAGCGACCAACTTCAGCGCCGAGTGGAAGCACGACGACCAGCCGGCTGCGAACAGCTGCTCGGGGTTGGTCGCGCCGCCTGGTCCGCCCATGGACGCCGGGATGGCGAGGGTGACGTCGAGCAGGTCGTCGTCGGTCACGGCACGCCCTCCGGCGCGGCCGTCGCCGGTCGAGGTCGCGACGGTGGTGTACAGGGGTGCGGACATGATGTCTCCTTTGAGTCGCTGATGTAGAGTTACTAGTACGTCTACATAGATGAACATAGACTGTCCGCAGCACTGACGCAACCAGCCAGAACCAGAACCGGAGCAGAGACATGCACGCCGATACCGCCGAGCCGTCAACGCGCACCACGTCGGGGTCGGCCACGCGTGCGCGCATCCTCGCCGCGGCGAACGAGCTGTTCTACGCCCACGGCATCCGCGCCACGAGCGCCGACCGCATCATCGAGCAGGTCGGCATTACGAAGGTCACCTTCTATCGCCACTTCCGCACGAAGAGTGACCTCGTCGTCGCCTACCTGGAGGAGCAGGCCGCTGCGGAGCGCGGGTGGTTGCAGAGCGTGCTTCGCCCGGGCGATCCTGTGGGTTCGCTGCGCGAGCTCGCCGGCGGGATCGGATCCGCGAGCTGCAGTCCGGGATTCCGAGGATGCGCGTTCATCAACGCCGCGGCGGAGTTCTCGGACGAAGAGGACCCGGTCCGGCTCACCGTCGACGCCCACCGCCAATGGATGCTCGACACGTTCGCGGACGTCGCGGGGGAGGCCGGGGCAAAGGACGTCACCTCCGTCGCGCGGCAGCTGATGATCGCGCGGGACGGCGCGATGGTGAATGGCTATCTCGGCGAAGCCTCGTCGGTGGCCGGTTCCCTCGGCGCCGCTTTCGTCGCCATCGTCGCCGAGGGCACCGCCTCCTAACTCGACGTTCGACCTGTCTGCTCGTCCCCAAAATCGCTCGCGGCGCCTGTTCCATCCTTCTCCGGGGCCTCGTTCCGGGGTGCCGGGCACTCGTTCCGGCCCCCGCCGAGCGTCGGCGTCCGGCCGTGACGGCGGCACAAGACGCCCGACCTCAGGCAAGTTCGCGTGGATGTACCGAAACCCCCGCTGCCCCCGAGATGGACTGACCACAGAGTTCGGTAACGCCTGGCGGTGACCACGACGCCCCCAGGACCACGCCCGCCGGTGGCGCGGCCCGGGCGAGCGAGGCCCTTGAGCTTCCTTTGGGCTCCGTTGCTCGTCGGCGCGGGCGGTCCCTCGATCGCCACAGGGAAGTGACCGGCACTGACGCGTCTCGGCCCCGACTCTGATACGGCCCCGTCGGGTCGGCACCCACGACATGTGTCGATCGGGCGTCTTCCGCAATGCGACAGATGGTGCTCGTCCGTCGTCCCGCGTAGTCCTAGCATTCGAACGAGACCCGCCTACCGCCTCTGGGAGTTCCATGAAGCAGGAGCACGCGACGACGCAGCCCGATTTGGCGGCGGAGTACGCCCGAGCGCTGGTGTGGGAGCAGCACTGCTGCCTTCCGCTCGACCCGGACACCCGCGTCGACGAGTTGTGGCGCTACGCAGAGTCGGGCGCCTCATTCGTGTCGGTGAACGTGGGGTACGCGCCACATGACATCGACGACACGATCAGCGTCCTATCCGCCTTCCGCCGTCACGTGCTCACGAACCCGGACCGCTATGTCATGGCCGATTCGGCCGACGACGTACGCCGGGCCAAGGCCACCGGACGTCTCGCCGTGGCGTTCGACCTTGAGGACACGCGTCCGCTGGGCGGTCGCATCGACACGGTACAGACGTACTACGACCTCGGCGTCCGGACCATGTTGCTCACCTACAACCAGCAGAACGCAGCCGGTTCGGGCTGTCACGACGATTCTGACGGCGGTCTGACCGAGTTCGGCAGAGAGGTGGTGGCGGAGATGAACCGAGTGGGCATGGTGGTCGACGCGACCCATTGCTCCTACCGCACGTCGATGGACCTCTTCGCCGCGTCGACGTCGCCCGTCGTGCTTTCCCATTCGGCGACGCGCGCGATCCATGACCATCAGCGCAACGTGTGGGACGACCAGATCCGGGCGTGCGCCGAGACCGGGGGCGTCATCGGTATCAATGGTGTGGGCATCTTCCTGGGTGACAACGACACGAGCACCGAAGCGCTCATGCGCCACATTGATCACGCCGTCGACCTGGTCGGCTGGGAGCATGTAGGGATCGGTCTCGATTTCTGCTTCGCCGCCGACGATGTCAACGCGGAGCTGACCCAGAATCCCGACCTGTTTCCGTCGAGCTACGAGAAATGGGATCGTATCGACTTCGTCGAGCCGGAGCGACTGCCCGAGATCGCGGCGGAACTGGCGAATCGCTCCTACCCACCCGAAGCGGTCCGGGGCATTCTCGGTGAGAACTTCCTCCGTGTAGCACAGAACGTGTGGCGCTGATCGTCCCTGGTCGTGGGGAGGTACCGCGCGTGTCGGGATCGGCGAGTGAGGTGCCGGCGGAGCACTGCGGGCGGCATCGGCCCGCGACGCCCTCCCTCAGGGGAGGGCGAGTCTGTATCCGGTGCACATTGACAGCCGCGCATGAGGCAGCGACGGTTCCAGCCGGATATCCGGAAGCTTGACCGGCGAAGATCAATTTGACGCGCCGCGTTCTTTCAGAAGGGCGCAGGCGACCATGAAAGGAAAACGATGTCACTCCTGTTGACCGGTGCGACTGTCATCGACGGTGTCTCAGAAAAGGCCGTGAACGGGCAGTCGATCCTGGTGGAGAATGGCCGTATCTCGGCGATCGGACGACGGGATGAGCTTCCGGTTACGGCGGTCGAGAAAACGGTCGATCTCGACGGAAAGTTCATCATCCCTGGGCTGATGAATGCCAATGTGCATATGTTCGTCAACGTCCTCTTCGAGACACTCGTTCGATACGAGGGAAGCTACGAGGACCTGATCGTCGAGGCTGCCCAGGTTGCGCTCAATGCCGGAATGACGACAGTGTTCGACACCTGGGGTCCTCGGCGTGCACTCATGGCGGTCCGTGACAGGATCGACCGGGGCGAGATCGTGGGCAGTCGCATCCGCTGCGCCGGAAACATCATCGGATTCGACGGTCCGTTCTCCGCGGACTTCGATGGGAGGATTCCCGGAATCGGCAGCTCACATTTCGTCGACCGGGTGAACGCGGCATGGGTCGAAAACACCGGTCGGCATTTGATGTGGATGACGCCCGAAGCGGTCGGTGAAGAGGTTCGCACGTACATTGAGAACGGGATCGACTTTGTCAAGTACGCGTCGAACGAACACGGTGGGACAGCCGCCGGTGCCTTCATTCAATTTTCGGAGCGAACGCAGCGCGCCATCGTCGAAGAGGCTCATCGCTCCGGGCTGACCGCGCAATCGCACAGTGCGTCGGTCGAGGGCCTGAGGATGTCGATCGAGGCGGGCTGTGACCTCGTGCAGCATTGCAACATGACCGGACCTACCGAGATTCCACGCGAAACCCTCGACGTGCTTGCTCAAGGAGACTGCGGGGCCGTTGTCTTTCCGTTGACCGATAACGGGCTGGAAATCCTGAAGGAATCCATTTCGGATCTTGAATGGACGATGTGGAAGGCGTCGGATTCCAATTGTCGCAACCTCATCGACTCCGGAGCGACGATCCTCCTTGCGAACGACGGAGGGATTCTCGCCCCGGAGGTCATGCAGGAGCCGATGATCAAGGGTACCTGGAACGGATTGCCCGAGGAAGAAGCTCTGGGGCGGTTGGCGACAGGACACTTCATCTGGCTGAAAGCCATGGAAGAAAAAGGCATGGCGCCGATGGATCTACTGCATGCCGCGACCCGCAACATCGCCAAGGCCTATAAGGTCGACGACGATTTCGGAACACTCGAAGCGGGCAAGATCGCCGACATGGTCGTCCTCGACGAGAACCCGTTGCAGAGTGCCGAGAACTACCGAACCATCCACGCCGTCATCAAGGATGGTGCACTGGTGAACCGCGACACGCTCCCGGAGCGGCCGCTACTGACCGCTGAGCTGCCTGCCCCGCTCGAGGAAGAGGCTCGCTACAAGAGGTTTCTCCACCACGGGGTTCGCCTGCCCGGTTGCCCGACCTGCGTGAACGAAACGCGCTGATCGCCCGTGGGTGCGTAAAAGGACGAAGTTTCCTGCCCGGTCGTTCGTCGTGAGTGCGGAGCGTTGATCGGGGGCGCGGTGTCATTTTCTGGCCACTGCGGCTGCGACCGGAGCCGAGCACGAGAAAAGCCGCAACCAGTCGGCCGTGTCTTCGCACGCCTGCACGACATATGTAAAAACACTCACCGGGCAAGAGAGACCGGTGTCGCGTGTGGCCGATAGTCCGCTCACCTATCTTTGTGGGCATGATGACATCGAAGGAACTCACTCGCCGGCTCTCGGCGCTGGCCGGAGAATTCAACGTGGTAGGCGCCTCAGCGGCCCTGTGGCACGAGGGCACGCTTGTCAAAGCCGAGACCGGCACGGTCAACGTGGCCACCGGCGCACCCGTGCGGCCTGACACCCTGTTCGCCGCCGGGTCCGTCACCAAAGTGTTCACCGCATCCCTGGCGATGACCCTCGTGGACGAGGGCCTTCTTGAACTCGACGCACCCGTGCGGACCTACCTGCCTGACTTCCGACTCGCGAATTCCGACCGGTCAGCGGCGATCACCGTGCGCATGCTGCTGAACCACTCATCCGGCCTGCCAGGCGACTACATGCCGGACCTGGCACCAGGCGACGACGTGCTCGAACGGCTGATGCGCGAACTCCACGCCCTGCCGGTCACGGGAATCCCTGGCGAGCGATGGTCCTACAGCAACATGGGAATGAGCACCCTCGGACGCCTGGTCGAAGTGGTGACCGGGGAGACCTACGACAGTGCGCTCAAAATGCGTGTCCTCCGGCCTCTCGGCCTCAATGCGACCGCCGACGCCGAAGAGCTCCTCCTACGTTCGACCGCCGTGGGACACACCGTCGACCCTGCCACCGGGAGCGCGTCACGTGTCCCCCGACTGCGCGCATGGCCCGAGAACGGTCCGGCCGGGTCCCGCCTGTGGCTCGACGCCGAAGCCCTGATCGGTTTCGGGCGGATGCACATCGAGGGGACGACACCCGACGGGCACCGACTCCTTTCTCCCGCAGCAGTTCACCAGATGCGCGAGCCCCAGTTCGACGACTACTGGGGCTGCTTCCCCATGTACGTGAACTACGGACTCGGCTGGGCCATCGTGCGGGAGGGTGACGACCCGGTCCTGGCGCACGGCGGCGCCAACTTCGGCATGCACTCGAACCTGTATGTCATCCCGAAGCAGAAGGCCGTTCTGGCGGTACTCACGAACAGCACGACCGGGCTCGCGCTGTATTCGGCGCTGTGCGAGAGCCTGCTCCAGGAGTGTTTTGACGTCCGCAGTCCGGCTCCCGTGTTCCCTCCGGAGCCCGTCGTCCAGGTCGACAACGAGCAGTTCACCGGGATTTACGGGTCCCCGAACGGTCAGGTTCGCGTCGACGTGCGCGAGGGGCGGCTCCACCTCCGGATGACACCCGCACCCGCGTTGGCCGCGTGGGAAGGGCTGATGGGAAGCACCACCGGTGGCGGCCAGGCCCTGCCGCTCGTCTGCATCGACGGAGAGCGGCTCCGGTTCTCCATGGACCTCGGCAGTCCAGGGGCCTTCAGGGCCGTGCAGTTCTACAACCGAGACGCGGACGGACGCCCCACCCTGATCCGCGTAGGGACGCTCTACGAGCGGACTACCTGAGACGGCCGGACAGCCGAGGCCACGGCTCCTGCTCCGCAGGTGAGCCGAGCAGGACACGGCATCGGTGAACCACGCACGCTCCGCGCCGGCCCGCCGTGCCTGGGACACCTCGGGGCCTTGAGGAAGTCGGGACGGACGGATGCGGCTGGGGCCGGAGGCGCCTGCCCTGCTCGTTTCCGGGGCAGGCGAACCACTTTGCCGCGCTCGAACGCCGATGAGGTGCGCGGGGCTACGGGGGATGCCGGCCCGCTGGTTTCCGGCTCAGACCAGACCCAGGAGTCGAGAGACCTTGATGCCCAGATGGAGAAGGAGGCGATGCTGTCCATCTGAGAGGTCGAGCTCGGTGACGTCTTCGATGCGGCGGACACGGTTGTACACGCTCGCGCGGTGCAGTCCGAGTTCGGCGGCGGTCGCCCGGGCATCACCCGCCCTGTCCAGATACAGCTCGGCCGTGGTGAAGAGCTCGCGGTCGGCTTCGAGCAGCTGCCGCACCGCAGGCACTCCGTAGACGCCGAGCTGGTCGAAAGGTTGGCCGGCGAGCAGCGCGTAGATACCCAGAGCCCCGTGTGCGACCAGAGGGGCGAACGAGGGGATGGCCTCCGCGACGCGCAGAGCGTCGAGCGCCTGCGTGTAGGACGTCACGGCCTCGTCGAGCCGGCGAGCCGGGCTGCCCGTGGCGACATGCACATCACGCCACTTCGCGCTCCTGCCCAACCATTCCAGAGAGCTCGTTCTGAGGGCTTCCGGCAACTCCGGTGATCGTCGCAGCGACGCGCTCGGGATGACCAGGACCGCGTGGTCCGGCCGGACCACGCGCAGGCTCCCTCGATCGCCGAGTCGAGCGGAGACCCTGTCCAGAGCGGCTTGGAGAGCGATCCGGTCGTCCTCATCGACACTGTCCGCGTCGACTGGAAGCGGGCGTGCGACAACGACGGTGACCTCGCCACGCGGCGCGAACAAGCCGTCCTCGACCAGCCCGGCCGAGGCCACGCCCCTCACCTGTTCGTCTGTCGAGAGCAGGTCGCGCACCAACTCGCCCTCCCGCGCTGTGCGCAGGCGCGAGACGACGCGTTCGCGGAAGCAGACGGCGCCCGCGTCAGCAGCCGCTGCCGACGCCAGTCCGAGCTGCTCGTCGGTCAGTGACCCCTCCGCGTCGAACAGCCACAGGTAGCCGAAACGCACGTTCTGGTACACGACGGGAACCACCACCCGCGGCAGGATTCCCAGATCATGGTCGGCCGGGAGCCGCACCGGTCCGGTCGCGCGTCCCAGACGCTGGCTGCGCAACCACGCCAGAGCCTCGGGCGGCGCCTCGCGGTCGAGGATGACACGTGTGCGCCACTCGTCGCCCTCGCCGAGGTGAGCGCTATAGGCCAGCAACCTGAAGTCCAGGTCGTCCACGGCGACCGCTCGCCCGAGGCGACGCGCGAGGGCCTCCACCACACGCTGAAGCTCTTCGAACACACGACTCACCATCCTGCCGCGGGCCTACGCCCGCCCACGACTCCCGCCAGCGCTTCCAGGGCGTGTTACACGGATACTCACCCTACTGCGCGACGTCCCCGCACGACTCTCGTCGCGTTCTCATCGGTCACCAGCCGAACCAGGTGGGGCCCACGATGTGCGCCGCCGCGGAGTTTCGCGGAGCAGGGCACGGTAACGGTAGGGCAGGTCCTTCGTCGGCCTGGCGAGGGCCGCACCGGGACTCCCGCCCGTCGCCCGCCACCACCCTCGACGGACGCCTACGGCGCAGACCCCCGTCCCGCGACGGGCGGCATCCACGGAACACGCCCCAGTCGTACTATGCCCTGTGATACCAGTCACGTGATGGGACGCGCGGACGCGACAGGCTGACGCGTGCAGGCGTGCGGCGCATGCGCCCTCCGCCCACGACTCCCGAAGAGGTACGCGGCGAGCGTTTCGCTGAACGAGCCCCGAACGTCAGCGCCAGGAGTCCGGAGGCCGTTGAACCACAGGAGCCGCCAGAGGTGATCGAGCAGCGGCCCGCCGTCCGTTCCGGCCGGGGACCGCTCCCGTCCGGAGAGAGCCGCCGCCGACGTGACAGACGTCGAAATCAAGGCCATCGACATCTGACAACTGGAGGGCGACTTCGGGCGGCGAAAGGCCGATAGTGGTCCGGAACGGGCTCCGACCGACCTTCACCCCTGCAAACGAGGCGAATCGATGAATTCCTCCCCGCTCTTTCGGCCGACGGTGGACGCTGGCGACCTTGTGGCGATCTCCGGACAGATCGGCCTCCTCGACGGCCGTCTGGTGGACGGCGGTGCCGCCGAGCAGACGGAACAGGCCCTGGCCAACCTGTTGAGCGTGCTGGACGCGTCCGGATTGACGACCTTTGACGTGGTCAAGGTCAATATCTACCTGACCACGATGGGCGACTACACCGCCTTCAACGAGCGGTACAACGCGGTCTTCGGCACTGAGCCCCCGGCCCGTACGTGCGTGGCGGTGCACGAGCTGCCGTTCGGCGCGCTGGTCGAACTTGAGGCCTGGGCCCGCCGCCGATGACCGACCGCCGGGAGGACTCCTCTGCTCCAAGCCCCGCTCACCGTGGAGACTCACCACGGCACATTCCTTTCTTCAGGAGACACACATGCATCCCGCAGAACTTCCGGCCTCGCCGCACAGACACGAGGAGGCCACGGCGCGCGCCCTCACGGGGTACGACACCCCACGTGCCGAGCCGACCCTCGGATCGGGGACTCATGCGACCGGGCGCCGACCCGCGGGTACGGCCGACTCCGGTAGAGGCGGTGGGCAGGCGTGACCCGCTCGACGCACAAGCCGCCCGAGCGAGTCGCCGTGGTCGGCGCCGGCATGGTCGGTCTGTCGACCGCATGGTTCCTCCAGGATGCCGGTGTCGAGGTGACCGTGCTCGAACGCTCGGCAGTCGCCGCGGGCTCCAGTTGGGGCAACGCTGGATGGCTGACGAACAGCTTGGCCGCCCCACTCCCCGACCCATCGGTCCTCAAATTCGGCATTCGCGCCGTACTGAGCCCGTCGTCGCCGATCTACGTGCCGCCGACCGCCGACCCGCGCACGCTGAGGTGGCTGGCGCGGTTCGCCCGAAACTGCACGTCGGCTCGCTGGAACAAGGCGATGCAGGGAATGCTGCCGCTCATCCGGGACGCCCTGCCCGCGTTCGACGCACTGGAGGCCGGCGGGGTTGCCGCCCGCACCCGGGCGGCAGACCCGCTCACCGCGGCGTTCCCGAGCGCGCGGGACAGCAAGGGCCTGCTGGAGGAGTTCGCGCACCTCGAAGCCTCCGGTCGGCCGGTGGACTTCGAGATCCTCGACGGCGCCGACGCCAGGAACTCCGAACCGGCCCTGAACGACGCCATCACACGCGTGGTCCGCTTCCGCGGCGAACGGTTCATCGATCCCGCCCGGTACGTCCGGGCCATCGCCGACTCACTACGGGCGCGAGGCGGCCGGATCGTCGAGGGGGTCGAGGTCCAGGAGGTCCGTTCGACCCGCTCCGGTGTCACCGTGGCCGGGGAGGAGTACGACTCGGTCGTGCTCGCCCACGGCGCGTGGATCAACCGGCTGGCCCGCCAGGTAGGCGTCAAACAGATCGTGCAGGCCGGACGGGGCTACTCGTTCACTGCCGAGGTCGATCAGCTGCCTCAGGGACCGATCTACTTCCCAGGGCAGAAAGTCGCCTGTACCCCCATCGGCGATCGGCTGCGGATCGCCGGGACGATGGAGTTCCGCGATGTGGGCGCACCCGGGGATCCGCGGCGTATGCGGTCCCTCGTCTCCCAAGCGCGCGCCCTACTGAGAGGCGCGCACATCGACGACCGCCAGGATGAATGGGTCGGCGCCCGCCCCTGTACCGCTGACGGCCTCCCCCTGATCGGCGCCGGGAACGATCCCCGCGTCCACGTGGCCGGCGGCCACGGGATGTGGGGCGTCTTCCTGGGCCCGGTCAGCGGCAGGCTTCTGGCGGAGGAGATCGTCACGGGTCACCGCCCCGCGGCGCTCAGCGCCGTCGACCCACTCCGCTGACGACATGGCCCGGCCGGGAGCGGGTCGACGTCCGGTGCCGACGTGCTCACCATCGCTCCAGGCCTGGACGGTTCACCGCCTCTGAAGTGGGGATCTCCATGGCCACCTGGAGCGGGCTGGTCCGCGACCACCGTGGGCCGGGTCGCTCCCGTGACTCTGACACAGTCGCGGAGCCACGGCCCCACCGGACAGCCTCCGCGATGTCGTGAACGGCACCGATCTCACGTCTCCGGCCGTGGGCCACGTCCCGCACACGTCCACCGCATCCGTACCGTCCACGAGGAGACAGCCCGCCATGACTCGACCGCTGCGCATCGACGATCTCTACTCCCTCGCGCTGCCGGAGCAGCCGTCCCTGTCACCGGACAGCACTCGCGTGGCGTACGTCCTGCGTACCGCCGAGCGTGAGCACGACCGGGACGAACGGACGCTGTGGACGGTGCCGACCGGATCCGGCGGGGCGCGCCGACTCACAGACGGCCCAGTCGACACCGCGCCCGCATGGTCACCCGACGGCGACCGGATCGCCTTCCTGCGAGGCGGCAACGGCCCCGCCCAGGTGTGTCTGCTACCGGCCGATGGCGGCGAACCGGAGCCGATCACCGAGTTGCCGCTAGGGGCCGGCACACCGGTGTGGAGTCCGGACGGCACCGCGATCGCCTTCACCGCACCGGTGGACCGACAGCCGTCACCCCGGACCGAGGCGACCGCGCCCCCGCCGGTCGTGGTGGACACCCTTGACCACAGGGTCGACGTCGGTGGCCTCGAGGGCACCGTACGCAGCCATCTGCATGTCCTCGACCTCCCCGACCGCCGGGTTCGGCAGATCACCGATGGGGACTGGCACGCCGGCGCTCCGGCCTGGTCACCCGACAGCCGCAGCCTGGCCTTCTGCGCGACCCCCGGACCCGCAGCCGACATGATGCCGAGCTCCGCGGTGTACGTCGTGGACGTGTCCGCCCCCGGGGCAGGGTCGCAGCCGCAGCTCGTGGGCGGTGGAACGGGCATCGCCCAGACCGCGACCTGGACCGCGGAAGGCGACGCCCTGCTGGTCGTCGGCCGCACCGACACCGAACAGGGACACGTCGGCTTGCTGCGCGTGCCCCTGGACGGCAGCCCCACGGTCGACCTGGTGCGTGGCCTCGGCCGCGACGTGACGCCTGGCGGCCCGGCCTGCCCTGGCGCCCCGCCCCGGGCCACTGCCGACGCCCGCGCCGTTCTCTTCTGCGTGCGTGACCGTGGGTGTAGCCATCTGTACACGGTCGACGCGACCGGCGGAGCACCGCGGCAGCTCATCGGTGGTGTGGGCCGCATGGTCTCGGGTCTGTCCGACGCCGAGGACATCGTCGTGGTGGTCCTGGCGACGCCCGAACGCTTCGGAGAGATCGTGGCCGTCGAACCGGCCACCGGCAAGGAACGCGTACTCACACGGCACGGTGCGGCGCTCGACGAGGTGGAGCACTTTCCTGCCCAGGAACGGGAGTTCAAGGTCTCCGACGGCGGGACGGTGCACGGCCGACTACTGCGGGATCCGGAGCGCACCGGCCCCGCGCCGCTGCTGCTCGACATCCACGATGGCCCGCACGACGCCTGGAACGGTGCGGCGGATCCCGTTCACCTCTATCACCAGGAGCTGATCGCCCGCGGCTGGACGGTGCTCCTGCTCGACCCGCGCGGCAGCGACGGCTGCGGCGACACCTTCACCCTCGGCGCCCAGGGCACCGGCGACGCACAGGACTTCCTCGAACCGATCGACACCCTGGTCGCCGAGGGAACCGCCGACCCCGACCGGCTCGCCGTGGCCGGGTACGGCCGCGGCGGCCGCATCGCCGGCTACCTCGCCAGCCGCGACGATCGCTTCACCGCAGCAGTGGCCGGTGCGATGTTCCGTGATTCGACCAGAGTGTGCGGCACCAGTGATGCGGTGCACGGGTCGGCCACCGCCGAAGCGGGTGTCTCTCCTCAACTCGACCGCGACCGGTACGTCGAACCCTCCCCGTGCTCCCGGGCGCAGAACGTGCGCACACCGACGCTCATCCTGCACGGCGCGGCCGACGAACGGTGTCCCGCCGGGCAGGCCGAGCAGTGGTTCGACGCGCTGAAGGTCCGGGGTGTGCCCACCCGCCTGGTGCTGTACCCCGGCGGCTCGCACCGGTTCCTCCTCGACGGACCGCCCTCGCACCGCACCGACCTCGCGCGCCGCATCGTGGACTGGGTCGTACACCGCGCCGGGGAGTCCGCGTCGGTCTCCTCCGTCAAATCGGCCGAGCGAACCGTGGATGCGCGGTACTGGCAGAGGCGCCTCGCGGACTTGGCCGAACGGCACCGAGTACCCGGCGCGGTCCTGGGCATCGCCCGCGGCGCGCACAGCAGTGTGGCCGCCCACGGCGTGCTCAACAAGGCCACCGGGGTGACCACGACGCGGGACTCCCTCTTCCAGATCGGGTCCATCACCAAGGTGTGGACCGCCACCCTGGCGATGCAACTCGTCGACGAGGGCGCTCTCGATCTGGACGCCCCGGTCGCCGATGTCCTGCCGGAGCTGCGCCTGGCCGACCCACGGGTGGCACAACGGGTGACGATGCGGCATCTTCTGACCCACACCAGCGGCATCGACGGGGACGTTTTCACCGACACCGGACGCGGCGACGACTGTCTGGAGCGTTTCGTCGGTCAGTTGGACGAGGCCGCGCAGAACCATCCGATGGGGGCGACCTTCTCGTACTGCAACTCCGGATTCGTGCTCGCCGGGCGGGTCATCGAGAAGCTCACCGGCATGAGTTGGGACCGTGCGCTGCGCGAGCGGCTGTGCGCCCCGCTCGGCCTCGAGCGCACTGTCACGCTGCCGGAAGAGGCACTGCGTTTCCGCACCGCAATGGGCCACGACTCCGAAGGCGGTCAGCCGCCCCGTCCGGTCCCCGCCTGGGGCCTGCCGCGCTCCTCAGGACCAGCCGGCCTGATCACCGCCACGGCCGATGACGTCCTCGCCTTCGCCCGCCTGCACCTGACAGGTGGCACCGCCCCGGATGGGACGCGGCTGCTCTCGGAGCGTGCGGCGCAGGCGATGACCGAGCAGCAGGTCGAGCTGCCGGAGACGCACTCGCTCGGGGACTCCTGGGGTCTCGGCTGGATCCGCTTCGGCTGGGACGGTCGCCGGCTGATCGGGCACGACGGGAGCACGCTCGGGCAGTCGGCGTTCCTGCGGGTGCTGCCCGAGCAGGACCTGGCGGTCACGCTCCTCACCAACGGCGGTGCGGCAAAGGACCTGTACAGGGATCTGTTCGGGGAGATCTTCGCCGAACTAGCCGGAATGGCCATACCTGAGCCCCCGCAACCGCCGACCGGCCCGGTATCGGTGGACGCCCGTCGGCACCTCGGGCGATACGAGCGGGCCGGGACACGCATCGACATCCTAGAGGGCACGGACGGACTGCGGCTCCGGTACACGACGACCGGGCCCCTCGCGCGCCTGGTGCCGGAACCGGTCTACGAGACCACCCTGGTGCCCGTTTCGGACAGTCAATACCTCGTGCAGTACGCCGGTAGCCCGTCCTGGATCCCGGTGACGTTCTACTCGTTGCCCACCGGCGAGAGCTATGTGCACCACGGCATGCGCGCGACCCCGAAGCTGCCTTGACATCAAGCAGCGATACGACAACGACGTGTCTGGCGCTGCATGGGCGGTCGTTCGATACGAGACGGCGCCATCCCACATGATCGAAGCCATTGGGTAGTTGGTGCGCCCCGAGCGGTCATCGACCGACCTTGCTGCGGTGTCCGTTTTCGCTCACTTCCGAAGCCCTGGAGGCTACGGCGCGCTCGCCAGCGATCCGCTCTCGTGCGAACAGCCGTTGTCCTGCACCGCTCGACGGGACAGGACTGCCTGCCGTAGCCCAGGAGAGAGAGGAGTCCCCTGTCACGTGCGGGACGCAAGAACCCTTCGCCCTGCGGGTTCCTGATCATGCGGGTCGGCCCACGCCGTAGGGTGTGTCAAGTTAAGGGCTCTGTCCCCAATCCGCTGGTGACGGTCGGTGAGCTCACTGCAGGAGGATGTGGTGGCGGAGCAAGCTGCCTGCAGAGTCATCCTCGCAGGTCAGTGGCCAGGAAGGCGGGGCGTGGGTGGCTGGAGTCCTTGGCTGGCACGGATCCTGTGCCAACCACCCCCTGAACATGAAGGAGACCCAGGGCTTCTCGCACTCTCATGATGCGAGAAGCCCTGGGTCCGAGCGCGGAGGATATGGGATTTGAACCCATGAGGGGGTTGCCCCCCAACCGCATTAGCAGTGCGGCGCCCTAGGCCTCTAGGCGAATCCTCCTGGCTCGCACCAGACTACGGCCCCGCGCTCCGCTGCGCAAAACGAAAGTCCTGGGAGTCGGCGTCAGGACGTGGTGCGCTCGATGATCAGGTCGGCGTCGCGGCGCAGCTTCTCCACCGCGCGGGACAGTGTGCTCTTGACGGTGCCGAGCGTGACGCCCATGCGCGCGGCGATCTGGTTCTCCGTGAGGTCCTCGTAGTAGCGCAGGACGACCGTGGTGCGCTGGCGGTCCGGGAGGCGTTCGATGGAGCGCCCGACCACGTCGGCGAGGTCGCTGCGCCAGGTGGGGTCGTCGACGCGCTGCTCCGGGATCTCGTCGGTCGGGTAGACGTCGAGGCGGGTGCGGCGCCACTCGGAGATCTGGGTGTTGACCATCGCACGGCGCACGTACCCGTCGCGGGCCTTGGGGTTGGAGATGCGGCCCCAGGCCAGGAAGGTCTTGACGAGCGCGGCCTGGAGCAGGTCCTCGGCGTCGGCGTGGCTGCTGGTGAGAGACCGTGCCATCCGCAGCAGCGCCGGTCCGCGCTCGGCCACGTAGCTGCTGAACTCGTCGTACCTGGGGGTCCGGGTCGCCTCCGCCACATCGACCACCGATTTCGCACTATGTGTGACCGGTCACGTTTCCTCTCTTCACTCTCACACAGGGCGCGCAAACACTTCGCCTCTGCCATGCCATGTACTGACAAACCGCTCGACGGAGTCGCTTTCCGGCCTTCGTCGCGCTCGTGTTCCGTGCCCAGCGCCCTCGGAGTGTCGTGTGAGGCAATGCCCTGGCCATCCGTCCGACATGTCGTGGCACGCGTCGGCGTGTGAGCGGTGATCCAGTGATCCGACCAGCACAATGGGCACAGAGGACGAGTCGGGCGACAAGGGGGCGCGGGCGACATGTCACTGATGACCGAACACGGGCGGGACCGGCGGAGGTTCACGGCTGCGGTGCTGGGCGCCGACACCGTGCCCGAGCCCACACCCGTCAGCCCCCGCGTGTCCCGCGGGGTCGTGGTGGAGGCCACCTCGTACATGCTGTGCCTGGCCACGCCGGACGGGGAGGAGCGCTTCCTCTACGAACGCGTCACCTCCTTCTGGCGCGGCGCCGAGGTCGGCCCCGACGAGGTCGGGCCCGGCGACGACGTGGTCGTCCTGTGCGCGCACGACGGCCGGCTGGTGGCCGAACGCGTCTGGGCGCAGGCCGCCCGGGTCAGCGGAGTCATCACCGGGCGCGAGGGCGACACCCTGGAGGTCGACCCCGGCCACGGACGGCCGCGCGTGCCGGTCGTCATCCCCTACCGCTCCTCGGGGCGGATCGGCGTGCGCCACCCGCGACTGGAACCCGGCTACGTCTTCGACGCCGTCGGGGTGTGGGACCGGGGCGAGGTCCGGGCGGTACGGCCCGCCACCACGCAACCGCCCTATCCCCTCGCCGCCACGCCGGACCGGCCGCCGACCCCCCAGGCCTCCGGCACGGTCGGCGGCATCGCGACCTGGTACGACCCCGCGTGGGGCCGCGCCAGCCACCTGGACCCCCGGGCCCGGGTGCACGGCGTCGCCTACCCGGCGCTCGACCGCGCCGGGCACGACGGCTGCGACCGCCGCACCCCGTGCGCGCCGTTGCCGCTGCTGTCGACCGGCGCCACCCTGCGCCTGCGCAACGACTGCACGCGCGCCACCGCGGTGGTCCCCGTGATCGACTGCGCGGCGGCCGACAGCTGGCTGTGCGACCTGTGCCCCTCGTGCGGCGGCCAGGGCGCCGGACGGATCGCCTCCCTCACCATGACCGGGTTCGTCGCACTGGGCGGACGCCTGGAGGACGGCTGTTTCAACGCGACGGTCACCGTCGCGCAGGGGGAGGGATGACCATGCCGGAGTTCATCGTGGCGCCGGAGACCGTCGACGCCGTCCGGCAGGTCCAACTGCCACTGCTGGCGGCCCTGCTGCTGCTCGGCGCGGCGGCCAAGATCCTGAGCCGGTCGGAGGGGTCGGGCCTGGCCGTCCTGCTCCCCGCGCGCCTGCGCCGCCCGGCCGCGTTCGGCACCGGTGTCGTGGAGCTCGCCCTTGCGGTGGGCCTGCTGGT
Organism: Nocardiopsis aegyptia; assembly: GCF_013410755.1. GTDB lineage: Bacteria > Actinomycetota > Actinomycetes > Streptosporangiales > Streptosporangiaceae > Nocardiopsis > Nocardiopsis aegyptia. The sequence goes on along the minus strand of NZ_JACCFS010000001.1, from coordinate 3,196,456 downwards.
GCTCACCGGGCCGTGGGGGACGGCCGCGCGTCTGGGCACCGCGGCCCTGTTCGCGGGCTCGGTGGCGGTCCTGGTCCTGGTGCGCCGCCGCGATCCGGAGGCGGGCTGCGGCTGCTTCGGCGGACTGAGCCGGACCCCGATCGGGTGGCGCACGCTGGCCAGGGCCGGCCTGCTCGCCGCGGCGGCTCTGGCCACGCTCGGCCTGGCGCCCGACGGGTGGGAGGTCGCCACCGCGCCGACGGCCGTGCACGGCTGGGTGCTGGGCGTCGAACTCCTACTCCTGGCCGTGCTCAGCCCCGAACTGCGGGACGTGGGCTCCCGCGCGCTCGCCAGTGAGCCGTGCGAGCTCCGCGAGGTGTCCCCGCGCCGGACGAGGGCGCGGCTGCGGTCCAGCGACGTGTGGCGGACCAACCGCCCGGTCCTGCTCGCCGAGGAGCCCGAGGACGAGTGGCGGCACGGCTGCTGGCGCTTCCAGCGCTTCGACGGCATGCGGTACGGGCGCCGCGTCGACGTGGTCTTCGCGGTGCGTGTGGGCGGTCGGCGCCGGACCTCGGTGCGCGCGGTCCTGGTCGACCGGGAGAGCGGCGCGGTGGCGGCCTCGTTCGGCACGGTGACCACGCACGAACTCGTCGGTCCGCCCCGCCGGCTGCGCTCGCCCGCCGAGGCGGCCAGGCTCGACGCGGCCAGGATCGACGCCGAGCGGGCCGCGGAGACGCTCCGTGCCGCCCGGGAGCACCCGGCCGGGCACGCCCCCGCGGAACACCGGGGCGGGGCCGAGGTGCCCGCGCAGGGCGCGGCCGAGCACGACGCCCGGGACAGCGACGCCGGTCGCCAGCCCGCGAGCGGGTGAGGCTCCGTTGAGGGTGGCCCACCCGTTCCGCGCAGCGGCCGTGGGCCGGTGGCGGGTGACGGGCAGGGGTGGGGGCGCCGGAGGTGTCTGTTGAGGGTGGCCCACCCGTTCCGCGCAGCGGCCGTGGGCCGGTGGTGGGTGACGGGCAGGGGTGGGGGCGCCGGAGGTGTCTGTTGAGGGTGGCCCACCCGTTCCGCGCAGCGGCCGTGGGCCGGTGGTGGGTGACGGGCAGGGGTGGGGGCGCCGGAGGTGTCTGTTGAGGGTGGCCCACCCGTTCCGCGCAACGGCCGTGGGCCGGTGGCGGGCGACGGGTGGGCCTGGTGGTCTCCACGCCCGTCCCTAGCCGTCGAGCATCTGGCCCTGGCGCTCGATGCTGGCCTCGGTGAACTCCACGAGCATGTCCTCGTAGTCCTCCTGGTCGCCCGTGCCCAGGATCGAGGTCGTGCCGAGCAGGCCGCCGTTGCGGTACATGACGCTGTACATGTTGTTCTGCTCGTCCGCGGAGGTGACCTCGATCGCGAAGGCCCGCGACTCGTCGGCGAACGCGGGCAGGTCCAACTCGCTGACCCCGTACTCGGACGAGGTGCCGTCCTCGTAGGTGGCGCTGTAGGACGAGCAGGACTCCGGCGGCTCCGTGGCCATGGCCTCCTCCGCGACGGACGGTTCGAGCCGGACGAGCATGTGGGAGAGCGCCCCCTCGGACCACTCGTAGGCCGCGATCGAGGCGGGGGCGTCCTGGACGCCGTCCAGGTCGCCCCAGCGGTTGGCGGCGTCGACGCACTCGGGCTTGTCCAGCTCGGTGCTGGCCCGCACTTCCTCGCTGTACTGCACTGTGACAAGCTCGGAGTAGACGCCGCTCTCACTGCCCTCGGGCATCAGCGTGGCGTCGTGCAGGCTCAGGATCTGCGCGTCGTGCAGTTCCGCGGCGGCCTCGGAGCCCGGTCCACCGGTCTCCTCTTCTCCACCGCCGCCGCACGCGCTGACCATGACCACCGATGACAGGGCGACGGGGAGGGCCAATGATCGGACGACGGTCCCGGCCTCCTCGGTGTGAGGGCGCCGACCAGCCGTGATCCGGTTCCGATCGGCGGGACGATGACGCAAACGCATGGTGGTATCTCCTCGTTTGTGCGATATTTCCGCTGGGAGCGGTGAGCGACCCGGGCGCGGAGTTGCTGAGCGTGTCGCGGGGCTAGCACAAAGTATTGAGGAAGGACAATGGTGTCGGAGTCGAAATCGCCATATCTGCGGTCGGTGCTGGAGAGCATGCCCGCCTACAAGCCCGGTCTGCGCGTCGTCGGGCCCGACGGGCGATCGATCAAGCTGTCCTCCAACGAGAGCCCCTACGGGCCGCTCCCGTCCGTCCGCGAGGCCATCGCCCAGGCGTCCGCCGACCTGAACCGCTACCCGGACCCGGGCGCGACCGAACTGGTCACCGCGCTCGCCGGGCACCTGGGCGTCCCCGAGGAGCACGTGGCCCTCGGCGCCGGCTCGGTCGGCCTCCTCCAGCAGCTGCTGACGGCCGTCGGCGAGCCGGGCGCGGAGGTCGTCTACGCCTGGCGCTCCTTCGAGGCCTACCCGCTGCTCGCGGACCTGGCCGGGGTCACCTCCGTGCGGGTGCCGCTCACGGACGAGACGCACGACCTCGACGCCCTCGCCGAGGCCGTCACGGACCGGACCCGCATGGTGTTGGTGTGCAACCCCAACAACCCGACCGGCACCGCGGTCCGCGAGCGGGAGCTGGTCCGCTTCCTGGACCGGGTCCCCGACCACGTGCTCGTGATCCTGGACGAGGCCTACCGCGAGTACGTCCGCGACCCCGAGGTGCCCGACGGCCTCGACCTGTACCGTGACCGCCCCAACGTCGCGGTCCTGCGGACCTTCTCCAAGGCCTACGGGCTCGCCGCCGTCCGGCTCGGGTACCTCGTCGGCCACCCGCACGTCGCCGGCGCCGTCCGCAAGACCCTCGTGCCGTTCGCCGTGAACCACATCGCGCAGGCCGCCGGGGTCGCCTCCATCGCGGCCGAGGACGAGCTGCTGGAGCGGGTCGCGCTCACCGTCAAGGAACGCGACCGCGTGCGGGACGCGCTCGTCGCGTCAGGGTGGACGGTGCCGCGCAGCGAGGCCAACTTCGTGTGGCTGCGCGTGGACGGGGACACCCTCGACTTCGCCGCCGCCTGCGCGCGCGAGGGCGTGGCGATCCGGCCCTTCGACGGGGAGGGCGCCCGGGTCAGCCTGGGCACGCCCGAGGAGAACGACGTGTTCCTCGCCGTCGCCACCGCCTATCCGAAGCGTCGCTAGGCGGTGCGAGGGGAGGGGCGGCCGGTACCGGTACCGGCCGCCCCTCCCTTGTGAGAAGCACGTGCTCCCGGCGGCTACCAGGCCGCCGCGGCGACGACCCGCTCCGCCACCTGCGCGACGCCGAGCCCGTCCGTGGCCACCCGCACGGTGCCTTCCGGGGCCGTGGCCTCCAGGTGGGCGGCCATGCGCCGGCTGCGCTCGATGTGGGGCTCCAGCTGTGACCCGGTCTCGCGCCGCGTGAGCCGCTCGCGGACCACGTCCTCCCCGGCCGTGAGCAGCACGAGTGTGAAGCGCAGGGGCCCCGGGCCCAGCGCCCGGCGGAACATCGGCACCTCGAGGATGCTCACGGTGTTGGTGTACACCAGCCGGTGGTGGCCGAGGTCGGTGTAGTTCGACCAGAGGGCGGCCAGGTTGCGCTCGGTGACACGGGACCGGGCGGGGTCGTCGGCGGGTGCGGGATGGACCTGGTCCAGCACGTCGCCCTCGATGACGCAGTGCGCGACGTCGCGGGCCCGGAGCAGGACCGAGACCTCCCATGCGACGGTCGACTTGCCGACACCGGCGCCGCCGCCGATGAGCAGCACCTGGCGCGGGCCGGTGGTCGCGAGTTCGTCCATGGCTCCCAGCCTGACGCGTTCCGGGTTCCGGCGCACCTGGATATCCACGGCTGTGGACGACGCTCAGTCCTCCGCGGCCCGGGCGCGACGGGCGTAGGCGCGGGCGGCGCGGGCGCGGTCGCCGCAGCGCACCGAGCACCAGTGGCGCCGCGGGTGCGTCCGCACCAGGAAGCGGTTGCACGGCGGGGACCCGCAGGCGGTGAGGCGCTCGGCGTCGGCGGTGGTCAGGAGTTCCGCCGCGTCGGCGGCCAGGACCGCGAGGGCGTGGTCGACGATCTGGGTCGCCGGGTGGGAGGGGGTCCGGAAGGGTCCGCCGTCCGGGTCCCAGTGCAGGAGCGAGGCCGTGGGAACCCTGGTCAGCGCCTCGTTGACGGCGTCCACGGCGGCGGGTGCGGGGACGGTCCCGTCGATCCGGGCGGTGATCAGGACCCGGATCTGTTCACGGAGCGCCCGCAGTTTCCGCGTGCAGTAGTCCCACAGCCGGGCGTCCTCCGGGGCGAGTCCGTGCTCGACGAGCCACCGCGTGGCGGCCGGGGGCGAGTCGAGCAGGTCGAGGCGCTGCCCTCCGGCCAGGGTCAGGGCGCTGTTGGCGAAGTCGAGGGAGGGGTGGCGTTCGGCGCCTGGAGCGGGAGGCGGGGCGAGGGGCGCGGTGGCCGGGGTCTCCGTCATGATTCTCATGGTACGTCTTGCTTTCAACCGTGAGATTCGCCTAGCCTCACATCACGGGAAAAACTCCATCTATCCGTGAGGTGCTGCATGTCCGGCGTCACGACCACCCCCGTCCCCGTCCGCGTCATCGGCGGTCCGACCGTCCTGATCGAGTACGGCGGCCTCCGCCTCCTCACCGACCCCACCTTCGACGCCCCGCGCGACTACCCCGTGGGCGCGGGGTTCGTCCTCACCAAGACGGTCGCCCCCGCCGCCTCGCCCGACGAACTCGGCCCGATCGACGCGGTCCTGCTCTCCCACGACGAGCACCCCGACAACCTCGACCTGTCCGGCCGGGCGCTCCTGGCCGACGTTCCGCTCACCCTCACCACGCGCGGCGGCGCGGACCGCCTCGGCGGCACGGCCCGGGGCCTCGCGCCCGGCGAGGCCGTCGAACTGGACCGCCCCGGCGGCGGTACGGCCACGGTGACGGCCGTGCGCGCCCAGCACGGCCCCGACGGCTGCGAACCGGTCACCGGCGAGGTCATCGGCTTCGTCCTCACGGCGGCGGACCTGCCCACGGTCTACGTCAGCGGCGACAACGCGTCACTGGACGTGGTCCGCGCGATCGCGGACCGCCACGGCCCGGTGGACACCGCCGTCCTCTTCGCGGGCGGCGCGCGCACCGCGCGGCTCGACGGCGCGCTGCTCACCCTCGACGGCGCGCGGGCCGCGGCGGCGGCCCGGATGCTGGGGGCGCGCCGGGTGGTCCCCGCGCACGCCGAGGGCTGGAAGCACTTCACGGAGGGGCTCGGCGAGCTGGAGGCGGCCTTCGCCGAGGCGGGACTGGCCGACCGCCTGGCGAGGGACTGAGCACCGGGCCGGACCGAACACCGGGTTGGAGTGGGTGGCCGGCCCGGAGTGAACACCGGGTTGGAGTGAGGGCCGGCCCGGACCGAGCCCGGTCGCCCCCGGACACGAAAGCGGGGGCGGGCCCGTGCCCACCCCCGCCAGGACGCGGCTACTTGCCCGCGGCGTCCTTGTCGAGCTTCTCCACGATCAGCCGGTAGAGCTGGCGCGGTCGCCCCGGCTGGAGGGTCCGGTTGGGCGGCAGCGGCCAGGCCAGCCCCTCTTCCACCAGGGTCCGGAGCAGCCGGCGCGCCGTGCGCGAGGTGACACCCAGCATCCGGCCGGCGTTCTCCGCGTCGACGACCAGCGGGCCGTCCTCCTCGGCGATCTTCTCCGAAAGGCGAATCAACGTCTCCCGGCCCTTGGTGCGCAGCGGTTCGGAGGACTGCCGTGCAGGCGCGCGCTGCGCCGGGACCAGGGAACGGCCCTCGCGGTCCACCGCGAAGCTCTGACGGGACGCCTGAGCGCGGTTCAGGGCCGCCCTGGCGTGTGCCTCGGCGTCCTGCGTGGTGCGCCCCATCCCGATCCCCACCTCGATCGCGATGCCCAGCTCCGCCTTGATCCGTTCGACGAAGGGCGGTTGCCGGAATCCCTCGGTCGCGGTGACCAGTGATCCCCGGGTGGCGGTGATCATGAACGAATGATCGTCCAACCGGTGTGCCGTGGCGTTGATCCGGTGGGCCTCCTGGAGGAGCAGCCGGTGCAGCGAGAGCCGTAGCTCCTCCCGCCAGTACCGCGGGGTCGACCGCCGGGACGAGTCGCGGAGCGTGGGCACGTCCACCACGACCACGCCCAGCTGGGCCTCCTCCAGACGGTGGTGCGCGCCGAGCAGGCCCGCGGTCTGCAGCGCGCTGCGCACGCCGGCGTTGGTCGGGCGCAGCCGCATGACCGGGACCCCGATGGCCTCCAGCCGTTCGGCGACACCGCGCACGCACGTGATCGCCATCCGGGTGGCCTTGCGCCGCCACAGCCCCTCGTGAAAGGAGGTCAGCTGGGCGGTGTTGGTGAGCTCCTCGTGCACGTGGATACCGTCGACGGGCAGGTCGACCTCGGAGTAGGCCTCCACGACGTCGGCGCGGCTGAGGACGTCCAGGCTGGCTCTGGTCGGGTCGAAGCGCTCGTCCAGCGTCGCTCGGAGCAGGGCTTCGTGCAGGCTCGCCCCGCCGAGCGGCACGAAGGTCGCGGGCATCGTCAGCACCCCGGCCTTGCGCGCGAACTCGTAGGGGACGGGACTGGCGAACAGGTAGGCGTCGATCGCCGAACCCAGTCTCACGACCTTGTCCGTCGCCTCTTGCTCATCTCGGTACGCGGCGGCGATGAGTCTGGCGTTGAGGGGTCCAGTGGACCCCGGACCCATGAGCATGACCCGTTCGACCACCTCATGGGGCCCTATGACGCCGATCGTCAAATCGCCAGTACGCTGGGCACTCACCTCGGGTTGCTCCCCGCTACCATTCCACGCTCTTCACTATGTGCGCCCACTGGTTTCCCGACCCGATCTCTGTCACGGCATGATTGCCGAGATCGTACCCATTGTGCGGGGCCTAAGAAGATCGTTTTCCATATCAACGCCGAAAGCCCGGGTGGGAGACGAGCTCCCACCCCGGCTTGAACTGCGCATTCGACTCCTACGAGACGACGACGCGCTCCACGTCCGCTCCCAGCGCGGCGAGCCGCGATGCGAACTGAGCGTGACCTCGGTCCACCAGATAACCGGGCGCCACGATTGTCTCACCTTCGGCGACCAGTCCGGCGAGGACCAGCGCCGCGCCGGTCCGCAGGTCGTGGGCGATGACCTCGGTGCCGTGCAGGTTGGTGGGTCCGTGCACGATCGCGCGGGTCCCCTCCACCTCGATCTTGGCGCCCATCTTGTTGAGCTCGTCGGCCAGCGCGAAGCGGCCGTCGTAGATCGCCTCGTGGATGTAGCTCTCACCCTCGGCGAGGGTGGCCAGTGCCATGAGCGGCGACTGGAGGTCGGTCGCGAAGCCGGGGAACGGCGACGTGACCGCGTTGATCGGGCGCAGCGGCACGGAGGGGTCCCGCTGGACGTGCAGGACGGCGCCCTCCTGGGAGAAGCCCACGCCCATCTGCTCGAGTTTCCAGCGGGCCACGCCGAGGTGGTCCAGGTGCGCGCCCACGAGGCTGACCTCGCCACCGGTGGCGGCGACGGTCATCGCGAACACGCCGGCGTCGATGCGGTCGGACATGATGGTGTGCTCGACCGCGGTGAGCTCCTCCACGCCCTCGACGGTGATCAGGCCGGTGCCGCCACCGGTGATCTTCGCGCCCATGGCGGAGAGGAAGTTGATGACGTCGATGACCTCGGGCTCGAGGGCCGCGTGCTCGATCACGGTGGTCCCGGGGGCCAGGACCGCGGCCATGAGCAGGTTCTCGGTGCCGGTGTGCGAGGGGGTGTCGAGGTAGAGGCGGCCGCCGCGGAGGTTGCTGGCCTCGACGTTGATGTGGTTGCGCTCGGTGTCCTCGGTGACCTCGGCGCCCAGGCGCGCGAAGCCGCGGTAGTGGAAGTCCAGGTTGCGGCTGCCGAGGTTGCAGCCGCCCACGCCCTCGATCCGGGCGCGGCCGGTGCGGTGCATCAGCGCGGGCACGAAGAGCACGGAGCCGCGGAAGCGCGCGGCGATCTCCGCGGGGAGGACGGCGCGCTCCGGGTCGTTGAGCTTCGAGGCGTCGATGACGACGGTGCGCTCGTCCTCGTGGAAGGCGACCTTGGCGCCGATGTGCTCGGCGAGTTCGAGTGCGCGGTACACGTCCTCGATGACCGGGACGTTCCGCAGTACGGTACGGCCCTTGGCCGCGAGGAGGGCGGCGCCGATCATCGGCAGGACGGCGTTCTTCGCGCCTTGGATGAACGCCGTTCCGCTGAGGGGGCGTCCGCCGCGGACGCGGTAACGAACCTCCTGGCCCATGCTCATGTGCTCCTTTGTGAGGCAGATGTGTAGAAAGGCCACCCTCGTCGGGTTTCGCCTGTATGCGTTTTAGACGCGGGTTTCCCCTGGAACGTTGCGACCAACTTGCGCGTGACCTGCGCGGCCAGTGAACCGATGTTCGCGACGACTCTATAGCACCTGCGTGCCTGAAACCGCCTGGAGCGTGGTATACCCGCAGATCGCGGACAGAGTCCCACCGAACGGCCAGGACGGCACTCTTCCGGCGGAGAAGACCAGGGTGTCGTGCGTGTGATCACCATGGGTCGGCGCCGGGCACAACGTGACCACCATACGCTCTCGGCGGTGCCGATCGGTGCTCACGTGCGCGGAATCACGCGTGCGCGTCGGCTCAGAGCCCGCTGTCACCGCCGGTCAGACGCCGGTGGATCTCCCTGTAGCGCTCAATCGTGCGCTCCACCACGTCCGAGGGGAGCTCGGGCGGCGGCGTGTCCGCGGCCCGGTCCCACCCGGAGGCGGGGGAGGTCAGCCAGTCGCGCAGGATCTGCTTGTCGAACGAGGGCTGCGGGCCGCCCGGCGCCCACTCGTCCGCGGGCCAGTACCGCGAGGAGTCGGGTGTGAACACCTCGTCGGCCAGGACCAGGCCCCCGTCGGCGCCGCGGCCGAACTCGAACTTGGTGTCGGCGAGGATGACGCCGCGCTCACAGGCGATCTCACGGCCGCGGGAGTACAGGGCCAGGGTGAGGTCGCGCAGCTCCGCGGCCCGCTTCTCTCCGAGCCGCTCGGCCACGACCGCGAAGGACACGTTCTCGTCGTGGTCGCCGACCGCGGCCTTGGTGGCCGGGGTGAAGATCGGCTCGGGCAGTTCGGACCCGTCCGTGAGGCCCTCGGGCAGCGGGACGCCGCACACCGTGCGGTCCACGCGGTACTCCGCGAGCCCCGACCCGGCGAGGTAGCCGCGCGCCACGCACTCCACCGGCACCATGTCCAGGTTCCGGCACACCAGGGTGCGCCCGGCCCAGTCGGCCGGTGCGCCGGGCGGCGGCGTGTCGGACAGCACGTGGTCGGGCACCAGGTCGCGCAGCCGCTCGAACCACCACAGGGACAGCTGGGTGAGCAGGCGCCCCTTGCCGGGGATCTCGGTGGGCAGCACCCAGTCGTAGGCCGAGACGCGGTCGCTGGCGACCATCACCAGGTCGCCGCCGGCGGTGGCGTAGAGGTCGCGCACCTTCCCGGTGTGCAGGTGGGTCAGCCCCTCGACCTCGACGTGGCCGGGCCGCTCGACGAAACCGCTCATGTGGTGTTCCCTCACAGTTCCGCGGCGGCGCGCTCGGCGATGTCGGTCCGGTGGAAGGCGCCGCGCATCTCGATGCGCCCGACGGCCTCGTAGGCCCGCTCGCGCGCCTGGCGCAGGTCTGTGCCGGTCCCGACCACGTTCAGCACCCGCCCGCCGTTGGACTTGACGTCGCGCACGCCCTCCCAGGCGGTGCCCGCGTGCAGCACGTAGGCGCCGTCCAGGGCGTTGGCGGCGTCCAGGCCGCCGATGGCGTCGCCCTTGACGGGGTCGGCCGGATAGCCCTCGGCCGCGACCACCACGGTGACCGCGGCGCCCGGCTTCCACTGCAGGGAGCCGATGGCGCCCAGCCCGCCGGTGTCGGTGGCCTGCAGGACCGCGCCGATCGGCGTGGCCAGGCGGTCCAGCACGACCTGGGTCTCCGGGTCGCCGAAGCGGGCGTTGAACTCCACCACGCGGGGGCCCTTGGCCGTCAGCGCCAGTCCGACGTACAGCAGGCCCTGGTAGCGGGTGCCGCGGCGGTTCATCTCCGCGAGGGTCGGCCGCACGACCGACTCCATCACCTCGTCGACCAGGCCCGTCGGCGCCCACGGCACGGGGGCGTAGGCGCCCATGCCGCCGGTGTTGGGGCCCTGGTCGCCGTCGTAGGCGCGCTTGAAGTCCTGGGCGGGCAGCAGCGGCAGCGCGTGCAGGCCGTCGCTGAGCACGAACAGCGAGACCTCGGGGCCGTCGAGGAACTCCTCGATGACCACGCGTCCGCACTCGCGCGCGTGCTGCTCGGCCACGGCGCGGTCCTCGGTCACCACGACGCCCTTGCCGGCGGCCAGGCCGTCGTCCTTGACCACGTACGGGGGACCGAACTCGTTGAGCGCCTCGGAGACCTGTCCCGCCGAACGGCACACCCGCGCCTTGGCGGTGGGCACGCCGGCGGCCTCCATGACCTCCTTGGCGAAGGCCTTGGAGCCCTCCAGGCGGGCGGCCTCCTGGTCGGGGCCGAACACCGGGATGCCGCGGTCGCGCAGCGCGTCGGCCACGCCGGCGACCAGCGGCGCCTCGGGGCCGATGACGACCAGCTCGGCGCGGATGCGGGACGCCAGCTCGGTCACCGCGAGCCCGTCGGTCACGTTGATGACGTGGTTCTCCGCCAGGTCCGAGATGCCGGGGTTGCCCGGGGCACAGTGGATGGAGGTGACGCCCGGGTCCAGGGACAGGGCGCGGACGAGTGCGTGCTCGCGGCCTCCGCCGCCGAGAACGAGGGCTTTCACTACGGGGGCCTCTTCGTGTTGAAGGCGGACAGACGGACTGGCGCTGGTGCGCCGGGTCAGACGAGGGAGCGCAGCTGCAGGGTCTCGTCGCGGCCCGGACCGACGCCGATGGCGGAGATGGGAGCTCCGGCCATCTCCTCCAGGGTACGCACGTACTTCTGCGCGTTCTTGGGAAGATCCTCGAACTCGCGTGCCGCCGTGATGTCCTCGGACCAGCCGTCGAGGTACTCGTAGACCGGCGTGGCGTGGTGGAAGTCGGTCTGCGTCATGGGGATCTCGTCGTGGCGGACGCCGTCGACGTCGTAGGCCACGCACACCGGGATGCGGTCGAGCCCGGTGAGCACGTCCAGCTTGGTGAGGAAGAAGTCGGTGATGCCGTTGACACGGGTGGCGTAGCGCGCGATGGGCGCGTCGAACCAGCCGCAGCGGCGGTTGCGGCCGGTGGTGACGCCGTACTCGCCGCCCTGGGTGCGCAGCCACTCGCCCTGCTCGTCGAGGAGCTCGGTGGGGAAGGGGCCGGAGCCCACGCGCGTGGTGTAGGCCTTGAGGATGCCCACGACCTTGGTGATGCGGGTGGGGCCGATGCCGGAGCCGGCCGCCGCGCCGCCCGAGGTGGGCGAGGACGAGGTGACGAACGGGTAGGTGCCGTGGTCGATGTCCAGGAGCGTGCCCTGGGAGCCCTCGAGGTAGACCGTCTTGCCCTCGTCGAGCGCCTTGTTGAGGATCAGCGAGGTGTCGGCGACGAAGGGGCGCAGCTTCTCCGCGTAGTCCAGGTACTCCGCGATGATCGGCTCGGCCTCCAGGCCGCGCCGGTTGTACACCTTGGTGAGCAGCTGGTTCTTGTCGTGCAGCGCCAGCTCGATCTTCTTGCGCAGGATCTTGGGGTCGAACATGTCCTGGACGCGCACGCCCTGGCGGGAGACCTTGTCGGCGTAGGTCGGGCCGATGCCGCGGCCGGTGGTGCCGATCTTGCCCTTGCCGAGGAAGCGCTCGCTGACCTTGTCCAGTGCCCGGTGGTACGGCATGATCAGGTGCGCGTTGGCCGAGATGAGCAGCCGCGAGGTGTCCACGCCGCGCTCGTCGAGCCCCTGGAGCTCCTCCAGCAGGACGCCCGGGTCGATGACCACGCCGTTGGCGATCACCGGGACGACGTTCGGGGACAGGATGCCGGAGGGGAGCAGGTGGAGGGCGTACTTCTGGTCGCCGATGACCACCGTGTGGCCGGCGTTGTTGCCGCCCTGGTACCGGACCACGTAGTCCACGCGGTCGCCGACAAGGTCGGTCGCCTTGCCCTTGCCCTCGTCGCCCCACTGGGCACCCACGAGCGTGATCGCCGGCATTGGTCTCTACCTCTTCGCTCGACACCTGACCGGGGCACTCTCGACCCCGAACATGGAAGAACCCCTGGCGCAAGGCAGCGACAGGGGCCGTTGCGTATAGAGCGTACACGACCTGTTGATCCCGGTTAAGGGGGTGGCGGCGCCGCGCGGGTCACACCCGCCGCGCCGCGTCCCGAGCCGGCGCCGGCCGGGGCCCGCACGCCTTTCGCGGTCCCCGGCACAGGTGCGGATCAGGCCTTGAGGGCGTCGGCGGCCTCGGCGCTGGAGTCACGCAGGAAGGTGGCGCAGCGCTCGGCCTCCTCCACGTCGCCGATGCGGTCGGAGGCCACGGACAGGGCGTGCAGGGCGCGCAGGAAGCCGCGGTTGGGCTCGTGGTCCCAGGGGATGGGACCGTGGCCCTTCCAGCCCGAGCGCCGCAGCTGGTCGAGGCCCCGGTGGTATCCGGTGCGCGCGTAGGCGTAGGCGGTGACGGGCTCCCCGTCGGCCAGGGCCTTCTCCGCGAGGGCGGCCCAGGCCGCGGAGAAGTCGGGGAAGCGGCCGGCGACCGGGGTGGGGTCGTCGGAGGCGGCCAGTGCCTCGCGGGCCTCGGGGTGGTCGGGCAGGCGGGTGGCGGGCGGCTCGCCGAGCAGGTTCTGGTGCAGGTTCATGTCCCCCATCCTGCCACCGCGGCCGCACCGATCCCGGACGGCGCCGGGCTCAACCGTCGTCCGCTGCGCGCCGCTGGACCCACGGAGTGGAACCGTGCGCCACCGCGTGCGCGTTTCCGGTTCTCCGCTGCGCGGGACTCGGGTCCCGGACACTGCCCGGTCGTGGTCGGTACTGAGGCGGTGGGACCGATGCGGGCCTGGAGGCGCCGCTGCGGCGGCTGGTGTACGGGCACGCCGACCGCCGGTGAGGCGGACGGGTGTGCGCGGACCTCGATGAGCGGACGGCGGCCCGCGCACACCGGTCGGGGGTGCGCGGGCCGCGGGACGTCGGGGGTGTCCGTGTCGCGCCCACGGGCACCCCGTCGCCGTCCGGGGGCTAATTCATCTTGTTGCCGGCGGCCTTGAGGTGCTGCGCGGCCTCGACCACGCGCGCGGCCATGCCCGCCTCGGCGGCCTTGCCGTAGGCGCGGGGGTCGTAGGCCTTCTTGCTGCCGATCTCCCCGTCGACCTTCAGCACACCGTCGTAGTTCTTCATGATGTGGTCGACGATCGGGCGGGTGAAGGCGTACTGCGTGTCGGTGTCGACGTTCATCTTCACCACGCCGTAGCCGATCGCCTCGTGGATCTCCTCCATGGTGGAGCCGGAGCCGCCGTGGAAGACGAAGTCGAACGCCTTGGCCTTGCCGTACTTCTCGGCGACCGCGTCCTGGGCCTCCTTGAGCACCTCCGGGCGCAGCTTCACGAAGCCCGGCTTGTAGGAGCCGTGCACGTTGCCGAAGGTCAGGGCGGTCATGTAGTAGCCCTTCTCGCCCAGGCCCAGGGCCTCGGCGGTGCGCAGGGCGTCCTCCGGGGTGGTGTACAGCTTCTCGTTGATCTCGCCGACGATGCCGTCCTCCTCGCCGCCGACGACGCCCACCTCGATCTCCAGGATGGTGCGCGCCTCCTTGGACGCGGCCAGCAGCTCCTGGGCGATCTCCAGGTTCTCGCCCAGCTCGACGGCCGAGCCGTCCCACATGTGGGACTGGAACAGCGGCTCCTGGCCCTTGGCCACGCGCTCCTTGGAGATCTCCAGCAGCGGTCGGACGAAGCCGTCGAGCTTGTTCTTGGGGCAGTGGTCGGTGTGCAGGGCGACGTTCACGGGGTACTTGTCGGCCACCACGCGGGCGAACTCCGCGAAGGCGACGGACCCGGTGACCATGTCCTTGACGGTGGTGCCGGACAGGAAGTCGGCCCCGCCGGTGGAGATCTGGACGATCCCGTCGCTCTCCGCCTCGGCGAAGCCGCGCAGCGCGGCGTGGAGCGTCTGGCTGGAGGTCACGTTGATGGCCGGGTACGCGAAGCCCTCCGACTTCGCGCGGCTCAGCATCTCGGTGTAGACCTCGGGGCTGGCGATGGGCATGGTTTGACTCTCCCTGGGTTCGTCCTGGAGCGAGCGGCCGCGGGTCGTGGACCCGCGGCACCCCACGTGCGTTGCCCCGGTGAAGGTCCGGAACGGCTGGGGGAGGCCCCCTGCGGAGCCGAGCGTCCGGACGTGTCCACCAGGTGTCGACCAAGTATCCCGAATCCCCGGAGCCGTTGGAAAGGTCTAGACCAAGTTGCCCGGACTTGCGCGCGTTCGCGCAGCTCATGGCGGCGCGATTCGAGCCGCCTCGCGCGGCGGAGGAACGGGCCGCGCGATCCGGCGCCCGCGCCGCCGCATTCGTCGACGGACACGGCATCGCACGGCGCACTGTCGCTTTTTGTCGTGATACACGCTACATTCAACGCCGTGGGAAGGCATAGGAACGATCCGCGCGGCGCTGGCCAGGTGATGGCCATCGTCGGGGCCGTCGTGCTCCTCGTGGCGCTGGTCGCCCTCGGCGGGTACTTCTTGTACCGCTCCCTCCCGGGCACCGGGACCAGCGTGAGCGCCAACGCCTCCGAAGCCTCGTCCGCGGGCGAGGACGAGAGGGACATGGGAGCGCTCTACATCCGCGTGATCGGGGAGTCGAGCAACGTGTTCGTACGCGTCCCCGGCGGAGACGTCCTGCACGACCAGGTGATACGGCAGGGCGGCTCGATCAACTTCGCCGACGCGGGCGAAGGGCTCGAGGTGACCATCGACGACCCCGGCGCCGTCGAGGTGTTCGTCAACGGCGAGCAGCGCGACGTGTCCGACCAGGACGCCGGCTACAGCTTCACCATCAGCGGCGACGGCTGACCCGGGCCGGGCCCGGAAGGCCCCGGCTCCGAGGCCCCGGTCGCGACCGGACCGATGAGAACGGTCGGGCGGCGCCGGGACCAGGGCTCGTCGGGCCTCAGAGGTCGAGGTCGGAGACGTCGTACACCGACCGGTACTCCAGCCCCTCCTGGGTGACCCGCTCGCGCGCGCCCCGGTCCAGGATCAGCGCGGTCGCGACCACCTCGGCGCCCGCCTCGCGCAGCGCCTCCACCGCGGTGAGCACCGAGTTGCCCGTGGTCGAGGTGTCCTCCAGAGCCAGAACGCGCCGCCCCTCGACGTCGGGTCCCTCGATCCGCCGCTGGAGCCCGTGCGCCTTGCCCGCCTTGCGCACCACGAACGCGTCGAGCCTGCGTCCGCGCGCGTGCGCGGCGTGCACCATCGCGGTCGCCACCGGGTCGGCGCCCAGGGTCAGCCCGCCGACGGCGTCGAAGTCCAGGTCCTCGACGTTGTCCAGCATGACCGAGCCGACCAGCGGCGCGGCCTCCCCGTCCAGGGTCACCCGGCGCAGGTCGACGTAGTAGTCGGCCTCGATGCCGGAGGACAGGGTCACCTTCCCGCGCACGACCGCCTTATCGTTGATGTGTCGCAGGAGTTCATCACGTTCGCTCATGATCAGTGAGCCTAGAACACCGGACGGGACGGCACGGACCCGGCCGCACGTGTTCCCAGGCCGTAAGGGGTGACCATGCCGCAGTCCGCGGACACCGTCCGGGTCGAGACCACCGTCGACGGCCGGGAGGCGGCGGAACGGTTGGCGGCCTCGGTGGTCGAGCACCGGCTGGCGGCCTGCGCCCAGGTGGGCGGTCCGATCCGGAGCTTCTACCGGTGGGAGGGCGCGGTCCAGGCGGACGAGGAGTGGACCGTGGTGATCAAGACCGCCGCCGCGCGCCTGCCCGACCTCACCGCGCACCTGGTGGACATCCACCCCTACGACGTGCCCGAGATCGTCGCCGTGCCGGTCACCGGCGGCAACCCCGCGTACCTGGACTGGGTGCGCGAGGAGACGGCGGGGACCGCGTGATCGCCGTCCTGCTGCCCCCGCCCCTCGGCGCGCCGGAGAGCCTGCCCGACCTGCCCGACCGGTTGCCCGAGCACGGCGTTCCGGCGGTGCGGATCGGTGGCGGGGCCGACGACCGGCCGCCGTACGCCGGGCGCTACGTCGCGCACGCCAGTCTGGAGATCAGCGCCGCGGTCGCCGCCGACGCCCGGATCGCCCTGGTCGCCGAGGGCGACGCCGGTCCGCTGGTGGGGGCGGTCGGCGCCGCCCAGCGGGCCGCGCACCGCCCGGTCCTCGGCTACGTGCTGGTGGACGCCTTCCTCCCCCAGCCCGGCAGCCCCACGCTGGACGAGATCACCGCCGCCCAGTCCCCCGAGGGCGCCGGACCGGAGGCCGCAGGACCGGAGGCCGCGGGACCGCCCGGGTACCGCACGGAGACGCTGCCGATGGCGCCGGACTGGCCGGACGCGCCGTGCGGCTACCTGCTGACGCGGCCGGACCGCGCGCACGTGGCGCGCCTGGCCCGGATGCGCGGGTGGACGGTGCGCGAGGCGGACCCGGAGGACGCCCCGGCCGCCCTGGCCGACCTGCTGACCGAACTCCGCGGCGTCTGACGGCGCGGCCGGGCGAAATCCGGGTGACAGCCCCCGGCCCGGCCCGGAGAATCGGCCCATGATCAGTGACCACTTTCCGCCCATGGGGCTGCGCGTGCGCACACCGCGCCTCGAACTCCGGCTGCCGTCGATGGCGGACCTGGCCAGGCTGGGGGACGTCGCGGCGCAGGGGATCCACGCCCCGGAACAGATGCCGTTCGCGGAGCCGTGGACGGACCAGCCGCCCGCGAAGGTGGCGCTGTCGGTCATCCAGTACAACCTGGGCAGGCTGGCCGCGTGGACGCCGGCGGACTGGAACCTGAACCTCGTCGTCGTGTACGAGGGCGCCGTGGCCGGCGTCCAGGACGTGGGGGCGAAGGACTTCGCGGTCCGGCGGCAGGTGGGGACGGGCTCGTGGCTCGGCCGGTCGTTCCAGGGCCGGGGCATCGGCACGGAGATGCGGGCGGCCGTGCTCCACCTGGCGTTCGAGGGGCTGGGCGCGGGGAGCGCGGTGACGGAGGCACACGAGGGCAACGAGGCCTCCCACGGGGTGTCGCGGCGCCTCGGCTACCGGCCCAACGGCGTCGACGTGGTCGCGGTCCGGGGCGAGCCCGTGCGGCAGCAGCGCTACCGGATGAGCCGTGAGGACTGGGAGTGCCACCGGACGGTCCCGGTCACGGTGAGCGGCCTGGAGCCGTGCCTGCCGTTCTTCGGCCTCGGCGAGTCCGAGGTCTGACCGATCCCGCTCAGGCGGAGGCGCCACCGGTTCCGGCGCCCCGCCGCCCGGCGAAGAAGGGGACGGCGAGGGAGACGAGCAGGCCGCCGAGCATGCCCGCGCCGGAGAGCACACCGCTGACGAACGGCGCCCACGCGGGGTGGCCGGTGAACACCATGGCCAGGCCTGCGGCACCGAGCGCCGACAGGTAGAGCGCCACCACGAGGATCTCGCGCGTCCGCCAGTACCAGGCCAGCGGGAGGAAGTGCAGGCCGACCACGAGCGCGATCCAGCAGACGTTGGCCTGGTCCTGCGCACCGAGGAGCCGCAGCACCTGGATGCCGCCGAGGATCAGGGCGACCTCCGCGGCCACCACCGCACCGTAGAACGGACCGAACCGGAGCGCGGGGGTGCCGTCTCCGGACTCGCCCTCCGGAGCGGGGCGGCGTGCCAGGACCAGGGTCAGGGCGACGACACCGACCAGCGCGGCGACGGCCAGGACCCGGAGGACGAGCGCGAGCGCCGGATGGAGCGGCGGCCCCGCGTTGGCGAGGACGAAAGCGAGCCCGAAGCCCGCGCCGATGTAGACCCCAAGGAAGCGTGTCACCGCGCGAACCTAGCAGCGGGGGACCGGGCACGGCACCGCCAGGGGTGCCGCACGGCCGGATGCGGCCGTCCCGGGCGGAGACGCACCACGGATCGTCGCGCTCGCCCCCGTGCCCGCCTCCCGGTGGGACCGGGCGCTCTTCGCCGCGACGGGCGGACGTCTGGACGTGGGGTGAGTCCGTGATCGGGTGACACGGTGAGAGGCGCGCCCGCCTCCCCATGCGGACGCGCCTCCGGGTGTGCCGCCGTGCGGCACTCCCTCTCTTCCGGACGGGTGCGCGGGGCCGCCCTCTCGTGGGGGCCAGAGGACCCCGCGGTCCTCGTCCGGGGCGCCGACCCGGCCGTGCGCTTCCCCTCAGAGTCACACAGCGGTCGGCGCGACCGTCCGACGCCGGGTCCCTCCCCCCTCTTGGTGGGACCGCGCGGCACCGGACGGCGTCACAGGGTCATCTGCGCCGCCTCCCCAACCCGTCGAGCAGCGTCAGGGCCTCCCGGTGCGTGGGCGGCAGGGGCAGGGACCACACGGCGACGCCGTGCTCCCACCCCGGCCCGCGGCGCAGCGCCGCCAGCTCCCGGTCCACCTGTTCCGACCGGGGCGCCACCACCGCGATCCGCCCACGGTCGACCACGCACACCGACTCCCCGCGGCTGAAGTACTTCCGCAGCTCGTAGCCGAGCACGATGAGCCGCGCCGCCCGCCGCCACGGGTCGATCGAGGGATCCAGCGCCAGCACGACGAGCTGGTGGCCCAGCGCCGGTGGCTCCGTGCCCTCCGGTGACCGGTAGAGTTCACCGACGCGTGTGCGCAGGTAGGCACGGGTGCCCAGCCCGGTCAGCGGATCCTGGCAGGTGTCCTGGGCACGCCCGGCGTCGACCCATCCCTCGGCCAGGGCCCGGACGAGTTCGAACGGCGGGTGCTCCCATCCGGCGACCCCGGTGAACGCCGCCAGGTCGCCCAGGCTGTGGCCGATGCCGGTCCCCGACCTGCCCCGGGCCTCACCCAGGCGGGTGCAGGGATCGACCAGGTCGGCCCCGGACGTGTAGGCCTCGCACACCGTGTCGACGGAGGGCGTCCACCAGTCGCCGGGCGGGTCCCATCCGGCCTCCTGGCTGCGTCGCCCCCACGCGGCGCGCAGTTCCCGGGCACGGGCCGTACGGCCGCACCCGGCACTCACTTCCGTCTCGCCCATGGCTCCGCCTCCGGTCGGTGGATCTCTCAGGGCGAGAGGTGGGGCCCGCGCCCCCGCGGTGGGCCGCCGCCTCTCGCCTTCGACCTAAATACGGAGATCGGTGGCGACCATGACGCGGATGCGGGATATTTTTTCGAGCACGAGTTTTCTGACCCCCGACCAGCGTTCCTTCTGGCTTGTGGCGGGATCGACGAGAGAGGGCGCTGGTGACCGACGCCGACGGCAATCACACAGAGGTTCTCCTTGGTGACGCCGAGATCATCAAGCGGGTCCGCGGCGGTGATACCGGTGCCTACGCCACGCTCTACGAGCGCCACGCGGCCGCCTCGCGCGGACTCGCCCGGCAGCTGCTCCGCGGTGACGCGGAGGTCGAGGACGCGGTCGCCGAGGCGTTCACCCGCGTCCTGAGCGTCATCCAGCGCGGCTCCGGCCCCACGGACTCCTTCCGCCCCTACCTGCTCACCGCCGTGCGCAACGCCGCCTACGACCGCGGCCGAGGGGACAAGCGCCAGGTCGTCACGGACGACATGGAGAGCTACGACTCCGGCGAGCCGTTCGTGGACCCCGCCCTGGAGGGCCTCGAACGCTCCCTCATCGCGCGCGCCTTCCTCTCCCTCCCCGAGCGCTGGCAGTCCGTGCTCTGGCACACCGAGATCGAGGGGATCAAACCGGCCGAGGCCGCGCCCATCCTCGGGATGAACGCCAACGGCGTGGCCGCGCTGGCCTACCGCGCCAGGGAGGGGCTCCGCCAGGCCTACCTCCAGATGCACCTGGCGGGCGGGGCCGCGCCCGAGGCGTGCCGGCCCGCGCTCAACCTGCTCGGCGCCTACGTCCGCGGCGGCCTGTCCAAGCGCGACACCGCCAAGGTCGACGCCCACATGGACGGCTGTGCGGACTGCCGCGAGGTGTACGCGGAACTGATGGACGTCAACGTCGGGCTGCGCGGGATCGTTCTGCCGATCTTCGTCGGCGCGGCCGCCGCGGGCTACCTGGCGACCACGCCCGGCGGCGCGGCCACCGGGGCGCTGTGGGGCCGCATGTCCCGGCGCCAGCAGCAGGTGTCGGCCGGGACGGCGGCCGCCGCGGGCATGGCGGTCGCCATCGCCCTCGCCCTGGTCGGCGGCCAGGAGCCGCTCCAGGAGGAGGAGAGCGCGCCCGCCGCGGCACCGCCCGGACACGCCGCTCCGCCCGACGATCCGCCGCCCGGCGCCCCCGCCGACCCGCCCGGGGTTCCCGCGGACCCGCCGCCCGGCGCGCCCCCGGCCGCCGACCCGGCGGACCCGCCGGAGGCCGCCGACCCGCCGTCCGTCCTGAGCGCGGTCCTGCCCCCGGCCGACATCCCCGAGGAGGAGATGCCGCTGGAGGAGGCGCCCGGCCCCCTCTTCGCGGCGGGGATCGACCCGGTGGGCGCGCTGGTCCCGGGCGAGGACGGGATCATGGTCCTGGACGTGCGCAACATCGGCGCGGCCACGGTCGAGGACGTCATCGCCCTCATCACCCTGCCACCGGGGGTCTCGATGATCGCCGACGGCGGGGCCGGGGCGGCGGTGCCCACCACCGTGGGCAACGGCGACTGGAGCTGCGCCGCCGAAGCGGACGGCGGTCGCTGCGTGCACGCGGGCATGGAGGCGGGCGAGGACGGGACCCAGTTCTTCGACGTGCGGGTGGCCCCCGGCGCCGACCTCGGCGTCCCGGCCGAGGTGACCGTCTCCTCCGGGGACGTCTCCTCCACGGCGACGGGCGAGCGGGGCGTGAGCGCGCAGGGCGTGGCGGCGCGCTACGCCACGGCGGGCCGGGTCCGGACCGAGACCGTCGGCAACTCGCTGATGACGTGTGTGGAGCCGGAGTCCCCACACTGGCCCTGGCCCTGGCCCTGGTGGGACAGCCCCGGCGCCCCGGGCGCCGAGCCGGAGGAGCCCCCGGAGGTACCCGGGCTCGGCGGTCCCGACGAGGCGGGGGCCCCGGACGGTGCTCCCGGCGGCGACGGGACCCCCGCAGGCGGAGCCGGAGACGGCGGCGACCTGCGCAGGGCCCCCGCGGACCCCGGCGGCCCCCTCGGCCTGGGGCAGGAGGACACCCCTGAGACGTCTGGGGAAAGCGATCCTCCCGGTGCGGACGTGACCCCGCAGGCGCCGGGTCACGAATCGGACAACGATGTGCCCGGGGCGCCTCCCGCACACGGCGCCCCCTCCGCTCCCGAGAGTGACGGTGCGGAGGCGCCCGGGGGCGAGGGCTACTCCGAGCCCTCTCCGGCCCCCGCCCCTCCGGTCCCCGCCCCCACGCCGGAGGCCGAGGAGGGCGGCACGGACGGCCCCTGCGCCCAGGCCCGGGCCCGGGAGGGCGACCGCCGCGACAACGACCACTGGGAGATGACCGCGCTGGACCGCGACTGGGACCCCACGACCACCTCGTCCAGCTCCGCGATCTGGCAGCTGCCCGAGGGCGGGTCCGTCCGCTGGGCGGGGCTGTACTTCTCCGGCGGCGGCGCGCCCGAGCCGGCCACCGCTCGGATCAAGGGCCCCGGCATGGCCTCCTACACCGAGGTCGCCGCCGCCGACACCCGCGTCGCCGACCTGCCCGGATACCCCGCCTACCAGGCCTTCGCCGACGTCACGGACCTCGTGCGGGCCCAGGGCGGCGGCGAGTGGTGGGTGGCCGACGCCCCCGCGCGGGAGGGCCGCGCGGTCTACGCCGGATGGAGCCTGGTGGTCGTGATGGAGGACCCGGAGGTCGGCTCGTACAACCAGGCCATGGTCCTGGACGAGACCGGCGCGGTCTTCCAGGATCCGGCCGGGCTCGGCTTCCCCGTCTCGGGTCTGCTGCCCGCGTCGGTGCCGGCCGTGGTCGACGTGATCGCCTGGGAGGGCGACGACGAACTCCACGGTGACATGGTGACCGTGGACGGGCGGGTGCTCGTCCCGCAGGGCGGCTACAGGACCGGCGACAACGCGTTCGTCGGTTCGGCGCGCGGCGCGGTCGGCGACCCGATGTCCTTCGGGACCGACGTGCTCCGCACCGGACCCGTACTCGGACGCGAGTCGGAGCTGCGCGTGGTCTCGGACGGGGACGCCGTCCTGGTCGGTGTCGCGGTGGTGACGGCGCCGATGCGGACCTGAGAACGGGCCCGTCGGTGCCCCCGCCGTGACCCTCCGTGGGCGCGGACCACCGGGAACGACGCGGGAAGCCGACCATCCGTAGCCGATCGACGACTCTGAGTATGTGCAGGTGGCGCACAAAACGAGACAGATTTGGCTAGGCTGTGCCCCGGCCATGGATATGGCCCAGAGT
Source organism: Nocardiopsis aegyptia (assembly GCF_013410755.1). Lineage (GTDB taxonomy): Bacteria > Actinomycetota > Actinomycetes > Streptosporangiales > Streptosporangiaceae > Nocardiopsis > Nocardiopsis aegyptia. The sequence continues at coordinate 3,174,072 of NZ_JACCFS010000001.1, read as the reverse complement.
CGATTGGGAAGGGGGCGGTGTCACGTGGACCGCTGCGCGTTGTTCGTCGACGCGGGGTACCTTCTCGCTGACGGCGCGATGGCCGTACACGGAACCCGCAACCGGGACTCCGTCTCCTGGGACTACTCCGGACTCGTCCAGTTCCTCAACGAGGTCGCGCGCGACCGCACGGGCCTGCCCCTGTTGCGCTGCTACTGGTACGAGGCCGTCGCCGACGATCGTCGCACCCAGGAGCAGGACGGTATCGCCGACATCCCCGGCATCAAGTTCCGCGCCGCGCGGATCAGACCCGGACGGCGCGAGGGCGTGGAGAGCTACGTCCAGCGGGACCTCACCACCCTGGCGCGCACCGGTGTCCTCTGCGACGCGGTCCTGGTCAGCGGCGACGAGGACATGGCGTCGGTCGTCGCGGACGTCCAGGACCTCGGCGTACGGGTCACCGTCGTGCACATCTCGGTCGAGGGCAACTGGACGATCTCCCGCCAGCTGCGCCGCGAGTGCGACGACCTCATCGAGATCGGCGCGGGACACCTCCGTCCCCACGTCAACCTCCTCACCGGCGGCGAGGCCTCCCAGGAGAACGCCTCCAAGACCACCACCCCGTTCGCCAACGGCCGCGCCCGCTCGGCACCCGAGACGCCCCGCCGGCCCGTGGTCGCCCAGCCCGGTGCGAGCCGGGTCGAGCCGGCCACCACCTCCAGCGGGGGCCTGGAGGCGATGTTCGCCGGAACCGGCGGGCAGCCCGCGCCCCAGGGCAGCGCCATGGACCAGCTGCGCGCCATGCGCCGGTCCCTCGCGCAGCAGCGCGGCGGCGGCGACCACCTCGCCGGGCGCGGTACCGACCCCCAGCCGTCCGGTCCGATCGACGCCAACGGGTTCCCGTCCGGCGGCCAGCCCGCCATGGGAGGCGGCCACTACCAGGGGGCGTCCGCGAGCGGGGCGCCCGCCACGCCCAACGGCCAGGGGAGCTACCCGATGACGGGTCCCCACGGCGGTCTGGGCCGACCGGAGGGCTACACCCTGCCGGGCAGACAGGCCCCGGCCGGCAACGGGCAACAGATGGGCAACGGGCAACCGATGACCGGCGCCCAGCGCCCCTACTCGCAGGGGACGGGCCCGCAGCGCTCGTTCGCGGACGGGACCGGGCCGCAGCAGTCCTTCGCGTCGGGGACGGGCCCACAGCCCTCCTTCGCCGCCGACCCCCAGACGGGACACGCGCCACCACAGAGAAGCGCGCCACCGCCGGAGCAGCGGTTCGGGCCGGGGAACGACTCCGGTTTCGGAGGTGGGCAGGACGCAAACCCTACCTATGGGACCAGTACGGAAACTGACGCCGCGCGTCGCGGCGGGCCGACACCCGGCTACGGGGTACGGCAGCCTACTGGTCCCGACCACGACACCGTTCGGTTCGGTACCGACGGTTATCAGGAACCGCGTTCAAGTCCTGGATATCCCCAGCAGAGCGCCCCTGGCGCGCATACCGTTGACGAAGCGGTGCATGTCGCGCACAAAGAAGGGAACGACTTCGCGGAGTCGATCGCCCGCGAGGCGCCCGCCCTGTGGGTGGAGGCCGTTCTCGCGCGTAGGCCCCGGATGCCCTCCGATCTGGAGGCGCGTCTGCTCCAGGGGTCCTCGCTTCCGATCGACCACCTGTTGCGCGACGAGGTCCGGGACGGACTGCGCCAGGGGTTCTGGCAGGCACTGGAGCGCGCCAGGCCCTGAGCGGCGCGTGGGAGTGCGAGTAGGGGATGGCGGCGATGCGGTTGACGCACGTGACGACGGCGGAGCTCGATCGTCTGGAGTTCCATGCCGTCAGGTCGGGCGAACACGGAGGTGTCGCCGCCCAGCTCCTGGACCTGGCCAACCGGGTCGACGCCGGCAGTGAGATCGGCCGCGCGGAGCTCTTCGTCCGGGCGGGTGAGCAGTGGGAGATCGCGCAGGAGTTCGAGCGCGCCTGCGCCGCCTACCAGCGGGCGATCGACGACGGCGGCTCCACGGTGATCGACGCCCGCGCGCTGCGCGCCGGCGCCCTCCTGCACCTGGACGAGGTGGAGCGCGCGCAGGCCCAGCTCAAGCGCCTGGAGACCGAGGGCCCGCACGGTCTGTCCACCCACATCCACATCGCCGAGGCGCTCTACGCCCACGACGACCTGGAGGGCGCGGAGCGGTGGGCGACCGCGGGCGCCCGCGGGTACGTCGGCGCCGACGTCACCCCCTACGTGCACGATCTGCTGATGGAGCTGCTGCGCATCCGGTTCCGTATCCGCACCGATCTCGGGCTGGACGAGGACGATCTGGACGACTGGGCCGATGCCGACTGAGCGGGCTCTCCGTGACCGTCGGGAACTTCACGACGCGCCCTGATCGCCATCGCCGCCACGGGGGCCTAGTCTGAGTCCCGCCGCCCTCGCGCGCCGTCCCCCGCGGTGTCCGAACCCCCGCTGTGCCTGGGGTCCGAGGCACGCCATACCACGCCTCCGGTGTGCTCTCCCTCGTGCGGACCGAACCCGAGAAATCGGCGACACGCCATCATCTTGCGGTGTTCCAAGCCGCCATCCCCTAGATGTAGTATCGCTCCCGCTGGTGGTTCACCCCACGGGGTGAGGCGAGAGGGAACCCGGTGCGACTCCGGGGCTGCCCCGCAGCGGTAAGTGGGAACGAAGGCCGTCACACGCACTGGGAACCCCTGAGAGTGCCCGGGAAGCGACGGTCGGTAGGCCGCCCACGAGCCCGAAGACCTGCCACCGGCGCGCACGCCAGACGTGCGCCGACGACGGGGCTTCGAGGGCGAGCCGCGCCGACCCGCCGGTCCGTCGACCGCTCGCATCCAGTGCGTCGGTCCCGCCGGTGTGCCGTGCGCCTTGCTGACTCGTGTCCCCTCCCCGCCGGGACTCTTCTACCGAGGTTGGAGCCGCTGTATGACCCTTGACGTCGAGGCCGTGCCCGTATCCGTTCGGCCCGAGACGGCCACCGACGGCGCGCCCCCCGCCGCCATCGACCGGATCGAGCACGTGGTGACCGAGGCCTGTGCGCGGCTGTCGGGTGTTTCGGCGGACAAGGTCCTCACGGAGGCCCGTCGCGGCTTCTTCCCCGGCATCTCCGACGCCGAGGTCGAGCTGGCACTGGTCATGGCCGCCCGCAGCTTCGTGGAGGTCGACCCCGACTACTCCTACGTGGCCGCGCGCCTGCTGCTGGACAAGCTCCGCCGCGAGGCCCTCACCTTCATCAGCGGCGCCCCCGACGCCGCGGGCCAGTCCGAGATGGCCGACCGCTACTCCGCCTACCTGGCCGCCTACGTCGGCCGCGGCATCGACCTCGGGCAGCTCGACCCCGCGCTGGCACAGTTCGACCTGGACCGCCTGGGCGCGGCGCTGCGTCCCGAGCGCGACGAGCAGTTCACCTTCCTGGGGATCCAGACCCTCTACGACCGCTACTTCCTGCACAGCGACGAGGTCCGCTACGAGCTGCCGCAGGCGTTCTTCATGCGCGTGGCGATGGGCCTGGCGCTCAACGAGGACGACCGCGAGGCCCGCGCGATCGAGTTCTACGAGCTGCTCTCCTCGTTCGACTTCATGGCCTCCACGCCCACCCTGTTCAACGCGGGCACCGTGCGCGCCCAGCTGTCGTCGTGCTTCCTCACCACCGTCGGCGACGACCTCCAGGACATCTTCCACGGCATCAGCAACAACGCGATGCTGTCCAAGTACTCCGGCGGCCTCGGCAACGACTGGACCCCGGTCCGCGGCCTGGGTGCCCACATCAAGGGCACCAACGGCAAGAGCCAGGGCGTCGTGCCGTTCCTGAAGATCGCCAACGACACCGCGGTCGCGGTCAACCAGGGTGGCCGCCGCAAGGGCGCGGTCTGCGCCTACCTGGAGACCTGGCACATCGACATCGAGGAGTTCCTCGACCTCCGCAAGAACACCGGTGACGAGCGCCGCCGCACCCACGACATGAACACCGCGAACTGGGTCCCCGACCTGTTCATGCAGCGGGTCGAGGAGGGCGGCGACTGGACCCTGTTCTCGCCCAACGAGGTGCCCGACCTGCACGACAAGTACGGCACGGAGTTCGTCGAGGCCTACACCCGTTACGAGGCCGAGGCCGCGGCGGGCCGGATCAAGGTGTCCAAGACCCTGCCGGCCGTCGAGCTGTGGCGCCGCATGCTCACCATGCTGTTCGAGACCGGCCACCCGTGGATCACCTTCAAGGACCCCTCGAACCTGCGCTCGCCCCAGCAGCACGCGGGCGTGGTCCACTCCTCCAACCTGTGCACCGAGATCACGCTGAACACCAGCGCCGACGAGGTCGCCGTCTGCAACCTGGGCTCGGTCAACCTGGCCCAGCACGTGGGCCCGCAGGGCCTGGACGCCGAGCGGCTGCGCCGGACCGTGCGCACCGCCGTGCGCATGCTCGACAACGTCATCGACGTGAACTTCTACACGATCCCCGAGGCGCGCCGCGCGAACATGCGCCACCGTCCCGTCGGGCTCGGCCTGATGGGCTTCCAGGACGCGCTGTTCAAGCTGCGCACCCCCTTCGGCTCGGACGGCGCCGTCACGTTCGCCGACGAGAGCATGGAGCTGATCAGCTACTACGCGATCGAGGCCTCCGCGGAGCTGGCCGCCGAGCGCGGCTCCTACGAGTCCTTCGACGGCTCGCTGTGGAGCCAGGGCATCCTGCCGATCGACTCGCTGCGGCTGCTGGCCGAGGCGCGCGGCGGCCTGCTGGACATGGACCGCGGCGAGACCCTGGACTGGGACTCCCTGCGCGAGCGCGTCCGCTCGACCGGCATGCGCAACTCCAACGTGATGGCCATCGCGCCGACCGCGACCATCGCCAACATCACCGGCGTCAGCCAGTCGATCGAGCCCGTCTACCGGAACCTGTTCGTGAAGTCGAACATGTCCGGCGACTTCACGGTGGTCAACCCCTACCTGGTGCGCGACCTCAAGGAGCGCGGGCTCTGGGACGACCAGATGGTCTCCGACCTGAAGATGCACGACGGCAGCCTGGGCGCCATCGACCGCGTTCCCGCCGACCTCAAGGCGCTGTACGCGACCGCGTTCGAGGTCGACCCCGAGTGGCTGGTGGACGCGGGCTCGCGCCGCCAGAAGTGGATCGACCAGGCCCAGTCGCTGAACCTGTACATGGCGGCGCCGAGCGGCCGCAAGCTGGACGCCCTGTACCGGCGGGCCTGGAAGTCCGGGCTCAAGACCACGTACTACCTGCGTTCGCAGAGCGCCACGCACGTGGAGAAGAGCACGCTCAAGGGCACGGACGGCCGCCTGAACGCCGTGTCCTCCGGCCCGGCACCGTCCCCGTCGCCCGCGCCGTCCCCGAGCCCGTCGCCGTCGCCCAGCCCGAGCCCGTCGCCCAGCCCGAGCACGGCTTCCGCATCGGCTCCGAACCCCGCACCCGCCGACACCGGTGAGGACGAGTTCGAGATCGTGGACGGCCAGGCCTGCGGCATCGACGACCCCGAGTGCGAGGCCTGCCAGTAGTCGAAGGCAGCCCCTGGGGCGGTGGCCCGCGAGCCGCCGCCCCGGCGATCCACTCTCCCCAGACACGACAGTTCCGGCCACGACGGCCGGAGAACGGAAGTACCCGAGGATGACCACCGTCTCCGAGAACAGCGCCGGCGCCACGAGCGGCCTCGGCGAGATCCAGCGCGACGCCGAGCGCGTCAACGTCGACGACAAGGCGATGATCAACGCCCGCGCCGACGTCAACCAGCTGCTGCCGCTGAAGTACACCTGGGCGTGGGACAAGTACCTCGCGGGCTGCAACAACCACTGGATGCCCACCGAGGTCGCGATGCAGGCCGACATCGCCCTGTGGAAGTCCAAGGACGGGCTGACCGAGGACGAGCGGCTCATGCTCAAGCGCAACCTCGGGTTCTTCGCCACCGCGGAGTCGCTGGTGGCCAACAACATCGTCCTGGCCGTCTACCGCCAGCTGACCAACCCCGAGTGCCGCCAGTACCTGCTGCGCCAGGCCTTCGAGGAGGCGGTGCACACCCACACCTTCCAGTACATCTGCGAGAGCCTCGGCCTGGACGAGGGCGAGCTCTTCAACATGTACCGCGAGGTGCCCTCGATCACGGCCAAGGACGCCTGGGCGCTGAAGTACACCCAGAACCTGGAGGACCCGGAGTTCCGCACCGGCACGCCCGAGGCCGACCAGGCGTTCCTGCGCGACCTGGTGGCCTTCTACGTCATCTTCGAGGGCATGTGGTTCTACACGGGCTTCGCGCAGATCCTGTCGCTGGGCCGCCGGAACAAGATGGTCGGCATCGCCGAGCAGTACCAGTACATCCTGCGCGACGAGTCGATCCACCTGAACTTCGGCATCGACGTGATCAACCAGATCAAGATCGAGAACCCGCACCTGTGGAGCGCCGAGTTCCAGGCCGAGGTCCGCACGATGCTCACGGAGGCCTGTGAGCTGGAGGTGGCCTACGGCCGCGAGACCATGCCGCGCGGCGTGCTGGGACTCAACTCCGAGCTGTGCGAGAAGTACATGCACTTCATCACCGACCGGCGCGCGGAGCAGATCGGTCTGGCGCCGATCTTCGGGGAGAGCGAGAACCCCTTCCCGTGGATGAGCGAGATGATGGACCTGCAGAAGGAGAAGAACTTCTTCGAGACCCGGGTCATCGAGTACCAGACCGGTGGCGGCCTGGACTGGGACTGACCTGAGAGGACACGGCCTCCTGCACCCTTCGGCGGAGGGTGCGGGGGGCCGTTTTGGTAGAGATGTGGGAGACGACCCCGGAAGTCACCCTGCTCACAGTGGCCCCGGCCGGGCGTGCGGCCGGGGCCACCGGCGTGTGCTCAGACGGTCGCCACCCCGCGTTCGACGGCGTCGAGCAGGGCCTCCAGCGTGGTGTCGTGCTTGCGGCCGAGGAAGAGCGCCCACATCAGGTGGAGGCGCAGGCCTCTGGCCGTGAACGTGTGCCGGACGCGGGTGCCGTCCCCGGCGGGGGTGAGATCGAAGCCGTGGGTGGCCCGGTGGAGCGGTGACCTGCGGCTCGCGGGCGGATGGAAGGACAGGCGTCGGCCGGGCTCGACCTCGTCGACGGTGTAGCGCATGGGACCGTGCAGGACCGGAGCGCCCGGTCGCAGGCCCTCGGGGATGCGGAACGTGATGCCGCCCGCCTTCGGCCACACCGGGTCGTCGTCGCTGCCGAGCCGGGCGAGCAGGGCCCAGACCTCGTCGGCTGTCCCGGCGACGACGCGTTCGTGCACGTTGTGAATCATGCCCAACCTCCATACGGTCGCGTATGGAAGAACCATACGCCACCGTATGGGAGAATGGGAACATGGGTCGACTCAACGCGGAGGACTGGGCACGCGCCGCACTCGGCGCTCTGGCCGAGGGTGGGCTGCGCGCGGTCGCCGTGGAGGCGGTCGCCGCGCGCCTGGGCGTGTCCAAGGGCAGCTTCTACTGGCACTTCGGCAACCGCCGGGACCTCGTGGACGCCGCACTGCGGCTGTGGGAGTCCGACACCGAGGCGGTCATCGCCGAACTGGAGGGGATCGCCGACCCCGCACGGCGCATGCGTACCCTCCTGGAGCTCGCGCTCGGCGAGCCCACGGACGCCAGGATCTCGTTCTGGCTGATCAGCGGGGCCGACGACCCGGCCGTCGCCGAGGTCGCCCGGCGGGTGACGGACCGGCGGATGGCGGTCATGCAGGACGCCCTGAGGCTGCTCGGGCAGTCCGAGGATGAGGCACGGGCGCGGGTGGTCGCCGGCTACGGCAGCTACCTGGGCATCGCCGCGCTGGTCCGGATCGGTGCGATCGACGCCGCGCCGGACACCTTCGTCGACCAGGCCCTGACCGAGATGGGCGTGCGCTGAGCGGGCGTCACGGGGAGAGGTCGGGCGGCGTCCGCACGCCGTGGTCGCGCCGCAGCGCGGACAGGGCCGCCAGGTGGCCCGACATCCCGTGCACCCCGGGGCCGGGCGGCGTGGAGGCCGAGCACAGGTAGAGCCCCGGCAGCGGCGTGCGGTACGGATCCCACCGCGGCGCCGGGCGCAGGACCGCCTGCCGCAGGGACATGGCCCCTGCGGAGATGTCGCCGCCCACGTAGTTGGGGTTGTACTCCTCCATCCGCGCGGCGGAGACGCCCCGCGCGGCGACGACGGTGTCGGAGAAGCCCGGGGCGAAGGCCTCGATCCGCCGCCGGACCAGGTCCACCGGGTCGCGGGTGTCGCCGTTGGGCACGTGCGCGTAGGCCCACACCGGCCGGCGTCCGTTCCGGGCGCGGCCCGGGTCGGCCACGGCCGGGTCCACCAGCAGCACGAACGGTGCGGCGACCCGTCGGCCGCGGGCCGTCGCGGTCTCGGCCGCGGCGATCTCCGCCGCCGTGCCGCCCAGGTGGACGGTGCCCGCCCGGCCCACCGCCGGGGCGGCCCAGGGGATGGGCTCGCTGACGAGGAAGTCCGCCTTGGCCGCCCCGGGCGCGTACCGGTAGCGGGCCAGCGCCCGCCGGTAGGCGGCGGGGAGCCGGCCGCGCGCCAGGCGCAGGAGGCCCTTGGGCGCGACGTCGAGCAGTACCGAGCGGGCACGCGGGAGGTCGCGCAGGTCCTCGACGGAGTGCCCGGTGCGGATGACGCCGCCGTGCGCGGTGAAGTCGGCGGCCAGGGCGTCGGCGATGGCGGCGCTGCCGCCCCGGGGCAGCGGCCATCCGGTGTCCGTGTGGGCCAGGTGTCCCAGCAGGGCGGCCACGGCGGCGCCGGGAAGCGACGGCAGCGGGCCGACCACGTGCGCGGCCACTCCGGCGAACAGCGCCCTGGCCGCCTCGGTGGTGAAGGGGCCGCGGCCGAACCCGTGCGCGAGGACGCTCCGGGCCAGCAGGAGCGCCGCCGCCGGATCGGAGGGGACCGAGCGCTGGCCGGACATGACCAGGTCGACCACCCCGCGGCTGCGCGCGACGAGCGGTCCCATGAGCCGGCGCCACCGCTCCCCGTCCGCGCCCAGACCGGCGCAGGTCTCCTCCAGGCCCGCCCAGGCCAGGGCCGCGCCGCCGCCCGGGAGCGGGTGGGCGTACGGCGCGTCGGGCCGCAGGAGGTCCACGCCCCGGGCGGCGAGGTCGAACTCGCGGAAGAAGCGGGACGACGCGGCCATCGGGTGGACGGCCGCGCAGAGGTCGTGGACGACGTCGGAGTCGAACAGCGGCTCGGAGCGCAGTCCTCCGCCGATGCTGTCGTGCCGTTCGTGGAGTTCGACGGCCAGCCCCGCGCGGGCGAGGGTGACCGCCGCCGCGAGCCCGTTGGGCCCACTGCCGACCACCACCGCGTCGACGTCCGCCATGGGAGTCCCTCCGTCGTCCCGCCGCCCGGATCACCAGCGTCTCACGGGTCCCGGATCACTCCTTGTCCGGTCTTCCCCAGGTTCTCGGTGAATCGATCTGTGACTGGCCGATGCCGCCACTGACCGACAGCAGGAATGCGAGGCCCGAAGGCTGGTCGGGGCCGGGTACACCTGACTGGCGGGGATATGTCAAAGGACCCATGTTTCCCTCCGGCGAAGTAGTGCGAACTCCTCACGGTGGGGCGGGCCGGCGGGAGTGTCCCCGGGGGTTGGATAACGATATGGCCACGCCATTGTGGCACTCCGACGAACTCTCGCTTCGGGATGGCCTCTGCGCTAGCGTGCCACTGTTGTTTCCCGCTGGAGCGCGTGCCAAGGGGGCGCGCTCGCGCGTGGGCAAGGGGTTCCTGAACAGCGATTTCCACGTTCCTGTCCTGGTTTTTCCCACCTGTGCGCTGCGGAAACTCCGAAATTCACCGTTTCCGATATCGACCACGGTCAGGACGAGCAAGATGAGTGAAACGCGCGCGGGAGAATCGTCGGCATTCTTCGGCCGGTGGCGTACATCGCATTACTCCTACGAAACAGGCGCGTGTTGTGAAGTGCTCAATCTGACCACCGGGGAGTCCTGGTTCCGGGACTCCCAGAATCCCGAGGCGGCTCGGCTGCGGTTCGACAACTTCGAGTGGACCACGTTCCTGACGCTCTCCAAGGGCGCGTTCTGAGCCCTCACAGGGCCACCAGGGACAGCATGTCGCAGTTCTCCCGGGCGAAGGAGGACAGGGAGGTCACCGAAGGGTGGTCGGGGCCGAAGCGGGCGGTGTAGTCCGCTCGCAGCCGCTCCCACTCCCGCTGCACGTCCGCACCCGCGGCACGCCGGCTCACCAGATGGTTCCGGCGTGCCGTGAGCATGATGGGGTGCCCGTCCAGCAGGTGCTCCCGGCAGGTCCGCTCGACCGACGCGTCCAGCGCGCGGGCCTCCTCGACCCGGTCGAGCGCGTACAGGTCGGTCGCCAGGTTGAGGGCGGCGGGCAGTGTGCTCAGCGCCCCCGGCCCGTAGACGCCTCGCAGGTGGTCCAGGCCCTCCTGGTCGAGCCGGAGCGCCTCGGAGTGGCGCCGCGAGGCCCGGAGCACGATCGCGGTGCTGACCCTGCTCGTGGCCAGGAACGGGTGCTCCCGCGGATACCGCTCGTTCAGCGGACGCAGGAGTCGCTCCGCCTCCGCGAGCGCCTGCTCCTGTTCACCCGCGTAGCAGAGGGTCACCATGTGCACGACCCGGCAGTACAGCATCTGCCGCACCGTCGGGGGATGCCTGCGCCCGTAGAGGTCGAGGGCACGCGAGGAGTGTTCCAGCGCCGCTTCGTACTCGCCGAGCCTGCGGTGGATCACCGACAGGAACAGCAGGCCGTGCAGGGCGTGCGGCCCGTCGTCCGCCGAGATCGCCGCGAAGCGGCGCATGCACGCGCCGATCCGGTCCCTCGCCTCCTCCAGGCGGCCGAGGAACAGGAGGTTGAGGCCCAGCGAGAGCTCGGTGCGCAGGGCGGGCACGCTGTCCTCGCCCAGCAGGCGCGCGCGGGCCTCGGCGTTGCGCTCGTCGACCGCGAGCGACTCCGAGAAGCGGCCCTGCTCCTGCAGGACCCTGCCGTAGTCGTGCGCGGCGTCCAGGGTGTGCGGGTCCGACTCGGTGTGCAGCGCGCGCCGGCGGTCCAGGAGGTGCTGGAAGATCCGCTCGGCCTCGTCGAAGCGGGCGAGTCCGCTCAGCGCGAGGGCGACGGCGCGGTGCGCCTCCAACGGGTCCTCGCCGTCGGGGGAGCGCCGCAGCTGCCGTTCGTAGAGCTCCCTGGCCTCGGCCAGCGCGGTCTCGTACTCGCCGTGGATCCGCCGGATCCGGTTGCGCCGCAGCCGCGCGTGCAGGACACGGCTCTCGTCGTCGCGCCAGGCGTTGACCGCCTGGTCGACGAGCCTGACGGCGTCGTCGTAGTTGCCCGCCTCGGTGAGGAAGTCGATCACGTTGAGCACGAGGTCGCGGACCCGCGGGTCCCGGCTCGACCAGGCCGTGGCCGACTTCAGGTGCGCGTACAGCGCCAGGTAGTCGTCGCGGTGGACCGGGTCGGCGGGGTCGCCCGGGTCGCTGCGGGTGAGGATCAGCTGCGCCAGCTCCCAGTACCGCAGCCGCTCGGCCAGGGGCAGGGCGTTGCGGGTCACCGCCTGGAAGAGCTCGTGCAGGTGGAACGTGCCGGCGCCCTCGTCGTAGCGGACCAGGTGGTGCTCGCCCAGGTAGGACAGGACCTCCCGCAGCCGGTGGTCGTCGCCCAGCAGCCGCCGCTGGTCGGGGTCGTGGCCCAGGCCCCCGGCGCGGGAGAAGAGCGTGCGGGCCAGCGGACCCGGTGCCAGGAACGAGCTGATCTGGATGAGTTCCAGGGCCATGCGCCGGACCCGGCCGGTGGCCTCCGGTTCCGCGTTGCGCAGCTCCTCGACCTGGATGCTCCAGGCGGCGGCGAGCGGGGCGGTGTGGTCGTCCTCGGCGCCCATGCGGCTGACCAGGTCGGCGTGCCGTTCGGTGAAGCGGTCGAGGAACTCCTCGGTGGTCAGGGGCGAGTCGCGCAGGAAGGCGCCCACCTGGGCGAGGGCCAGCGGAAGGTGTTCGAGGTGCTCGGCCAGGCGCTCGCCCGCGCCGGGCGGGTCCAGCCGCTCGGGGCACACCCCGCGCAGCAGGGAGAGGCTCTCGGCGGTGTCGAGCCGGGGGACCACCCGGCCGCCGACCAGGCCCCGGGGGATCCGGCGGCGGGACCGGGTGGTGATGAGGACGCGGCCCTGGCCACCGAGGGGGAAGTAGTCGGCGGCCAGCGCCTCGACGTCGGCGGCGTCGTCGAAGACGAGCAGCCACCTGCCGAGGCCCGGATCGTGCGCGAGGGCGCGCCGCACCGTCTGGACGGTGCGGGGCACGTGCTCGAAGGAGACGGGGAGGCCGATGTGCTCGGCCAGGCGCAGGAACGACCGGTGCGCCTCGACCTCGGAGACGGCCGTGACCCACCAGACGAGGTCGTAGTGGTGTGCGTAGCGGCGTACGTAGGCGGCGGCCAGCTGGCTCTTGCCCACGCCGCTGCCGCCGTCCACGAGGAACCGCGCCCCGGCGTGGGAGCCGAGGCCCTCGTGGATCTGTTCGAGGAGGGTCTCTCGTCCGGTGAATCCGGAGTCGAGGCGGGGGACTCCGCCCAGCACGGGGGCGTGCGCGGATGCTCGGTGTGTGGTCATGTCGTCCATCCAGTCCCGCGTGTTCGACCCGGGGGTGCGTGGGAACGGTCGAGGTCCGCGGCCGGTGGACGGAGCCGGCAACGGAGAAGACTCGCCTCGGGCGCATTCCGCCCTATTCAAAGGCTAGGCGCTGGGAAACGCGCTGTCGATAGGCGTACACCAACGGTGGATATCGACGGGAGAACGCGGTGGCGGCACCGCGGCGCGGCGCCGGGATCGGTGCCGTCAATGTGGTGAATAATGCGGCCTGTGTTGTTCGTGGGGCCGTTGTGACAGAAGGTGTCTCTTTAGTGGCCGGTTTTCGCAGGAACGTCAGGCTCATAGTTGCGCATCATCATGGAGTTGCACTTGGTGCACATGTGCCGTGCGGATCCCGGTGACGACGGCTGCCAGTCGTGTTCGCCCCGGGGGCATATCCCCGAGGGGCCGATCGTGCGGGAGCGGGCGGGGGCGGGGGCGGGCTGAGCGTCCATACCGTAACGGTAGCCCGAGCCGGTGCCGCTGCCCAGCCATCCGGCGGACACGGACCGCGGACGTGCCGGGAGGCGTGTCCGGAGACATGCCGGGGCGCGTTCGGGAGGTGCCCGGAGACGAGCCGAAGGCGGGCTCGAAGCGGGATCAAGCGTCCGAATCGGACCAATAGGTCGGATGATCAGGTGATCCCCAGTATCGTTTGTCCGATCGGACAAACGGGGCGCCCCGGCCGTGGCCAGGTGGACAATCGTGCCTGGTCAAAGACTCAGCGGGGTCTCGAAGCGGTGTTGTTCCACCAACAGGGCATTGTGACGGTGCTGACAACGGGACATGATCGCCACCTACGTTCACCAACCAGCGCGTCAGGGTCTCGGCTGCGCGCTCAAGGAAGGGAGAAGGCATCGTGAACAACTCTGTTCTCGGCTCGATCGCCACCTTCGGCGTGTATCTCGCCGTGATGGTGGCCATCGGTCTGTGGGTCTACAAGCGGACCGTCTCGCAGTCGGACTTCGTCCTCGGTGGTCGCCAGCTCAACCCGTGGGTGGCCGGCCTGAGCGCCAACGCCTCGGACTTCAGCGGTTGGCTGCTGCTCGGCCTGCCCGGCGCCATCTACGTGTCCGGCCTCGGTGAGGCCTGGATCGCGGTCGGCCTCGCCTGCGGCTTCGCGGGCAGCTGGATCCTGCTCGCGCCCCGCCTGCGCGTCTACACCGAACGCGTCACCGACTCCCGTGTGGGAGGCGACTCCGACTCGCTGACCCTGTCCTCGTTCCTGGAGAACCGGTTCAACGACCGGACCCGCCTGCTGCGCGGCATCTCGGCGGTCCTGATCATCGTCTTCTACTTCTTCTACGTCGCCTCCGGCCTCGTCGCCATGGCCGCCCTCTTCGACCAGGTCTTCGGCCTGGCCCCGGCGCCCGCCATCGCGATCGGCCTGAGCATCGTGGTGCTCTACACCGTGCTCGGCGGCTTCCTCGCCGTCTCCTACACCGACGTCATCCAGGCCGCGATGATGTGGCTGGCCCTGCTGGCCGTCCCGGTCATGGCGATCGTCGCCCTGGGCGGCTTCGGCGGCGTGTCCGCCAGCGTCAGCGAGAAGCACGACGGCCTGATGTCGGCCGTCGGCGGCGCGGCCCTCGACCCCGAACTCGGCGCGTGGGCCGCCACCGACACGCTCGGCTGGGTCGTCATCGTCTCCGGCCTGGCCTGGGGCCTCGGCTACTTCGGCCAGCCGCACATCCTCGCCCGCTTCATGGGCATCCGCTCCGTCAAGGACATCCGCGTGGCCGGCACGGTCAGCGTCGCCTGGGCCGTCACCGCCATGGCCCTGGCCGTGCTGGTCGGCTTCATCGGCATCGCCTACTTCGACACCCCGCTGGAGAACCCCGAGCAGGTCTTCCCGCAGTTGATCGAGGCGCTCACCCACCCGCTCGTGGCCGGCATCCTGCTCGCCGCCATCCTCGCCGCGGTCATGAGCACCGCCGACTCCCAGCTGCTGGTCGCCGCCTCCTCCCTCACCGAGGACGGGTACAAGGCCTTCGTGAACCGCGACGCCGACCCGCGCACCCTGCTGTGGATCAGCCGCGGCACCGTGCTGGCGGTCGCGATCGCCGCCGCCGGCATCGCGCTGTGGGGCAACCAGTCCGTCATGGACCTGGTCGGCTACGCCTGGGCCGGGTTCGGCGCCGGGTTCGGCCCCGTCCTCCTCCTGGCGATGTTCTGGAAGCGGATGACCGCGGTCGGCGCCATCGCCGGCATGGTCGTCGGCGGCGGCACCGCGATCCTGTGGGACATCCTGGACACGAACTACTTCGGGACCGGCCTCTACGCGATGGTCCCCGCCGTGATCCTGAGCTTCGTGGCGATCGTGCTCCTCAACGGCCTCGGCCGGGTGACCGGGGCGATGGAGAGCGACTTCGACCGGGTCGAGGCCGAGGTCCGCGCGGCCAAGTCCGGCTCCGCGCCCGACGGGGTCTCCGCGGGCTGACACTCCCAGGGCACCGGTCGTCCCAGGACGGCCGGAACGCCCCGACCGCAGGCCTTCCGGGCCCGCGCCGCGACCGCGGCGCGGGCCCGGAGCCCTCTCTGGCGCACGTGCTCGGTGGAACGGTAGAACGGTGACATGTCGTCACTGACGAAACACCCAGCCGCATGGACTCGCACCGACGTGCCCGAGGGGCTCGGTCTCGGTGCCCTCATCCCCGAGCCCGGCGGCTTCCGCCTGGAAGGGGGCGAGACCGTGGTCGAGGGCGAGGAGCGCTTCTTCACCCGCTTCACGGTCCGCACCGACCTGGCCTGGACGACGCGCGAGGTGCGCGTGGAGGTCGTGTCCGGCAAGGGCCCGGCCTCCCTCGTGCTCACCGCGCGGGACGGGCACTGGACCGACACCGCGGGCCGTCCCGTCCCCGAACTCGTCGGCTGCCTCGACGCCGACGTCGCCGCCACACCGCTCACCAACACCCTGCCCATCCGCCGCCTGGGACTGAGACCCGGGGAGTACAGGGACATCGCCGTCGCCTGGATCGACATCCCGTCCCTGCGGGTCCGCCGGGTCAGGCAGCGCTACACGCGCCACCCCCCGGAGGACGGCCTGGAGCACTACACCTACCGCGACCCCCACCACGGGGAGTACCACCTCTCCGTCGACGGCGACGGGGTCGTCGTCGACTACGAGCGCTTCGCCCGCCGACTGCGCCCCGAGGAGTGAGCCGCGCACCCCGCGCGCGATAATCAGCGGGCACACGCACGACACCCACGGGGGACGCACAGTGACCGAGACCACTCTGAGCCCGGCCCGCCGCGAGATCATCCGCGACCTGGAGGTCGCCGCCGACTTCGACGTCCGCGCGGAGATCGAGCGCCGCGTCGCCTTCCTCGCCGAGCGGCTGACCACGACGGGCGCCGCCGCCCTGGTCCTGGGCATCAGCGGCGGTGTGGACTCCCTCACCGCCGGACGCCTGTGCCGCCTGGCCGTGGACCGCGCGGCCGAGGCGGGGCACACCGCCGAGTACGTCGCCATGCGCCTGCCCTACGGCGTCCAGAAGGACGAGGAGGCCGCCGCGCGCTCCGTCGAGTTCTCCGCCCCCGACCGCTGCCTCACCGTGGACGTCAAGCCCGCCACCGACGCCATGGCGGCCTCCGTCACCGAGTCGGGGATGACCTATGACGGTCCCGCCGCCGAGGACTTCGTCATCGGCAACGTCAAGGCCCGCCAGCGCATGATCGCCCAGTACGCGGTCGCGGGCGGCCTGGGCGGACTGGTGGTCGGCACCGACCACGCGGCCGAGGCCGTCACCGGCTTCTTCACCAAGTACGGTGACGGCGGCGTGGACATCGTGCCGCTGACCGGCCTGACGAAGCGCCGCGTGCGCGCCCTCGCCGCCGAGCTCGGAGCCCCGGAGGACCTGGTGCGCAAGGTGCCCACGGCCGACCTGGAGACGCTGAGCCCGCAGAAGCCCGACGAGGAGGCGCTCGGCCTGACCTACGACCGCATCGACGACTTCCTCGAGGGCCTGCCCGTGCCCGAGCACGTCGAGACGACTCTGGTCGACCGCTACCGCGCCACCGCGCACAAGCGCGCGGTCCCCACTGCTCCCGACCTCGGCTGACCTTCTGACCTGGCGCGACGGCGTCCCGCGTCGGGGGACGCCCGGAGGCGGAGGTGGTGCAGACACCACCTCTGTGGGGTGGGTGGCCCACCGCGACGGAAGTGGCGCTGAATCCATCGCGCGAGCCCCGCGCTCGCACCTAGGGTCGTAGTACGACGCGTGACCCGGATCGTCCGCGCGTCCCGACCCCCTGATCCCGGTCGACACGGCCCATGCGGGCCGCGCGAGCCCACGTGGGCGCGTGCGGCCGGGAAGAACAAGGAGCGAGCGATGACCGTGACCGTCGAGTCGGCACCCGAGGGTGCGCCGCAGCCACCTCCCACCGCCCAGCTCGTCCGGATCCCCGCGCAGGGGCGTCCGCAGGCCGGGCGGGACCGCTTCCTGGACGTCATCCGACTCCTCGTCATGGGTCTGGTCGTGGCGCAGCACTGGTGGCTGCCGACACTCGTCGGTGACGCGGACGGCCTCACGGTCGGCAGCGTCCTCTCCCACGACGGCGGGTTCCTGCTGACGTGGGCGGTCCAGGTCATGCCGCTGATCTTCTTCGTCGGCGGGGCCGCCAACCTCATCAGCTGGCGCGCTGCCGCCGGACGCGGGACCGCGGCCTCCACGTGGATCGCCCGCCGCCTGCGGCGGCTGGCCTGGCCGGTCGTTCCGCTCGCGGTCCTGTGGATCGTCGCCAGCCACGCGCTGGTGCTCGGCGGCGTCCCGGACACGGCGATGGCCGCCGGCTCGGGGGCGGCCGGCATGGTGCTGTGGTTCCTCGCGGTGTACGTGCTGGTGGTCGTGTGCACGCCCGTGCTGTCCGCCGCCCAGGAGCGGTTCGGCTGGCTGGTCCCGGTGGTCCTCTTCGCGGGGGCGGCCGCCGTCGACCTGCTCCGCTTCTCCACCGGCGTGGACGCGTTCGGCTTCGCCAACATCGCGTTCGTGTGGCTGGGCGTCCACCAGTTCGGCTTCCTCTACGGCAACGGCGCGATCCACCGCCGCCCCGCCGTGCTCATGGCGGTCGGCGGTGCGGTGGCGGCGCTCGCCCTGGCGATCGTGGGCCCGTACTCGCCGAACATGACCGGGGTGTTCGCCCTGGAGTCCTCCAACGTCTCCCCGCCGACCCTGGTGCTCGCCGCGGTGGGAACCGCGCAGGTCGGCGTCGCCGTCCTGCTGCGGGACCGGATCAACGCCTGGGCCGCCCGTCCCGGCCCCGCGCGGCTGCTGGACTGGGTGTGCCCGCAGCTGATGACCGTCTACCTCTGGCACATGGTCCCGCTGAGCGTGGTCGCCGGTGTGCTGGTGTTCGGCCTGGGGCTGAACACCCCGGAGCCGATGACCGCGCCGTGGGTGCTGTGGGGCGCGCTGGGCACGGTGACCCTGCTGGCGCTCGCCGTGCCGCTCGCCCGCTACGCGGCCCGCCTGGAGGAGCCCCCGGCCCTGCTGTCCGGAGCCCCCGGAACGGTCCGCGCGCTCACCGCCGCCGCGCTGGTGGGCGGCGGCCTGCTGGTGCTGACGGTGTCCGGCCTGGGTGTGGGCCTGGTGCCGCTGCTCGGCCTCCTCACGGTCGTGACCGGCCTGGTCCTGACCCGCGCGCCGCGCTGAAGCGCTGTGCGGCCGATCCTGGCCTCGCTGTGTTCCCCCAGGTCACGTCCGGTCCGGTGAAGTCCTTGCCGAACCGGGGGTGTTCCGGCTTGGAACCGGGCGTCGCCGGGAGGTAGACCGATGTTCATGGATCCGACACTCATCAGATGTGAGCGCCGGGGCGCGGGACGCCCCATGATCATGCTCCACGGCCTCGGCGACCGGCGTCAGTGCTGGCGCTCGGTGTCGGCCGACCTCCTCCGGGAGTACGAGGTCGTGTGCGTGGACCTGCCCGGATTCGGGTCCAGCCCGGCCCCCGAGCCGGACGAGCCCTACGACGTCCACTCCCTGACCACGGCCGTCCAGGAGTTCTGCGCCCTGCACGGGTTCGAGCGGCCGCACGTGGTGGGCAACTCCCTTGGCGGGGCGATCGCGCTCGAACTCGGGGTGCGCGGCGTCGCCGGATCGGTGACGGTGTTCTCCCCGATCGGATTCTCCGACGCGCTGGCCCGCCTCGGGATGCGCGCGGCCGGCGGCGCCGCCCGCCTGGTCGGCCACGTGCCACTGCGGGTCAAGGAGCGGCTGGCCGACACCGCCGCGGCCCGGGCCCTGGCCCGGGCCGTCCTGCGCGGGAACCCCGCCTCACCCCAGGCCAGGGAGACGCGCTTCGCCGTGCGCGGCCTGGAACCCGGATCGCCCTTCATCCGGATGGTGCCCAGGGTGGCCGCGTACTCCTTCGAGGCGCGGCCGATCGCCTGCCCGGTCACGATCGCCTGGGGCGACCGCGACCGGACGCTGCTGCCGACCAGCGCGATCGCCGCGCACCTGCGGGTGCCGCACGCGCGCATGGTGTCGCTGATCGGGTGCGGCCACATCCCGATGGTGGACGACCCGGTCTCGGTCACCGAGCAGATCCGCTGGACCTGCCGCGCGGCCGATCGGGTCGTGTTTTCCTAGGGCCGCCGCTCGTGCCCACGCCGTCGCCCGCCACCACCCTCAACGGACGCCTGCGGCGCAGTCCTTCTTGCTTCGGCCCGTGCTCGGGCGCCTTTGAGACGCGTCCTTCGGTCCTTCCGGTGCGCTCCCTCGTTCCTCGGGAGTGCACCTCCAGGCCCTCCAGGACGCGTCGGCGCCCTCCTGTGTTTTTTGGGGCCGCCGCTCGTGCCCACGCCGTCGCCCGCCACCACCCTCAACGGACGCCTGCGGCGCAGTCCTTCTGGCTTTGGCCCCGTGCTCGGGCGCCTTTGAGACGCGTCCTTCGGTCCTTCCGGTGCGCTCCCTCGTTCCTCGGGAGTGCACCTCCAGGCCCTCCAGGACGCGTCGGCGCCCTCGCCGTACTCTCCGGCGTCCTCGCAGGCTCGGACGCTGGGCGCCGGGGAGCCAGTGTTCTTCGTCGTCGACTTGCCTTGCTCGCAGGCTCGCTGCGGCCCCGTCTCCTCCTGCAGAACACTGGCGCGCCCCTCGCGAACCCCCCAGTGGCCCCCATGAGCGAACGGCCTACCTTCAACCCCCTGGGGTTGAGGTAGGGCCTTCGCGGCGCCCCCTGTAGACCCCAGTAGCGCAACGGCCTACCCGTTGGGGTTCGCGGAGGCGAGTCCGCGCCGACTCCCTTGGGCCCGGGCAGGTTGAACCGTCTACCTCCAAGCGCCCCGCACGCCGTGCCGACCCCCGTAGCCCGTGGGGGTCAGGGGTGTTCGGCGGGGGTGTCGGCGGAGTCGAGCATGGCCGAGTCCAGGTAGCACCAGGCCCACGTCTCGCCGGGTTCCACCGAGCGGACGATCGGGTGGGCGAAGCGGTCGGCGTGCAGTCCGGCGTGCCGCCCGGGGGAGTCGTCGCAGCAGCCGACGAACCCGCAGCTCGTGCACAGCCGCAGGTGGATCCAGTCGCGGCGGCCCTGGCGCAGGCACTCGGTGCACCCGGCGCTCTTGGGGAGCACCGGCTGGATGGTCTCGGCGTGCGCGCAGGCGGTGTCCGGGTCGGGTCGGAAGAGGTCGACGGCGGTCGGGTTGGGGCGCCCCATGTCCACATGGTCGATCTTGAGCAGGTCCAGGACGGTCCGGCCCAGCGGCTCCGTCACCGCGCGGTGGGTGTCCACCACCCGCTCCACCCGGGCCTCGTACAGGCCGGCGACGTCCGGAGCGTCGGTCGGGCGGACCACGATCGGCACCCCCGGGGCGACGCCGTGCAGGACGTGCGCGACGTGGGTGGCCTCCTCCGCGGAGTTCTCCGCGATGACGATGAGCTTGACGCGCTCCATGTCGATCTCGTGCAGTACGCCGGCCTTGATCGCCTCGCCGCGGACGACCGTGTGCCCGAACGCCTCGGCCTCGGCGGCGAGGTCGGGGCTGAGCGTGGTCACGGTGACCGGGACGTCGTTGACCTTCAGATAGTGGCCCAGGTTCTTGGACACGGGCCCCCAACCCGACAGCAGGACGCGGTCGCGGGTGTCGCCCGAGGGCTCGCTCCCGTCGCCGTCGGCCGGTGCGGGCGCCGCCCGTTCCGGCAGGCGCCGGGCGAGCGTGCCGCCGAGCGCGCCGAGCGCGGGCGTCGCCGCCATCAGGAGCACGGTCACCGCGACCAGCAGCTGGTCGCCCTCGGCGCCCAGCCCGGCGGGGGTCAGCCCGTAGTCGGACCCCACCTGTTGCAGGACGAACGAGAACTCGCCGATCTGCGCGAGGAGGAAGGCGGCGCCCATCGCGGTGGGCGCCCCGACCCGCAGGACGGCGACCGCGGTGTAGGCCGTCGCCACCTTGATCACCACGACCGCGGCGGCCGCGATGAGGACCATCCACCACAGTTCGGCCAGGGCGCCGACGTCGAGCAGCATGCCGATGGACACGAAGAACACCGCGCTGAAGATCATCTGCAGCGGCATGATCTCGCTGAGCGCGTGGGCGCTGTGCCGGGATTCGCTCAGCACCATGCCCGCGAGGAAGGCGCCCAGGGCCTCGCTGATCCCGGCGAGCGAGGTCACGTAGGCCACACCGAGCGCGATGGCCACGATGGTCAGCAGGAACACCTCGGGGGAGCAGAGCCGGGCGACCCGCTCCAGCAGCGGGGGCATGACCTTGCGCGCCACGACCAGGACGGCGGTCAGCACCAGGGCGGCGGTGCCGAGCGCCCGCGCGATGCCCAGGGCGCCGCCGTCGCTCTCCCCGCCCAGCACCGGGATCAGCAGGACCATGACGATGATGGCGAGGTCCTGGAAGATGAGCGTGCCCACCGCGGCCTGGCCGATCGGCTGCTGCGTGGCCCCCTTGGCCGCGATCACCTTGAGCACGATCGCGGTGGAGGACAGGGCGATGAGGAAGCCGGTGAAGACACCGACCCGCCAGTCCTGGCCCAGGAGGGCGAAGAGCCCGGTCACGACGGCGGTGGTCAGCACCACCTGGACCGTGCCGCCGCCCAGGACGAAGCGCTTGATCCTGGACAGCCGTTCGACGGAGAACTCCGCGCCGATGGTGAAGAGGAGCAGCATCACGCCGATGTCGGCCGCGCTGTGCACGGCCTCCTCGTCGGCGATCAGTCCGAGCTGGTGGGGTCCGAGGAGGACGCCCGCCAGGAGGAAGCCCACGATCGGGACGACCTTGATCCGGACGAAGAGCGCGCCGATCAGGCCCGCCGACACCAGCAGTGCCACGATCGGGCCGAGGAATTCGGGCGTCTCGCCCGCCGCGAGCATCACTGTGCGCCTCCCGTTGAGGTCTGGAGCGCCCGTTCTCCGGGCACCTGTGGACCTTATCCGGGGCGGCGGTGTGAACCGTCGCACGGGAGACCCGTCGGCGGCGGGACCCTCTGGCCTGGGGCGGGCCGGACTTCCGCGAACGCGAGCCCTGGGGATAGCGTGGTGCGGTGAACCGACAGGAGGCAGTGGATTGACTGAGAACCGACCTTTCGCTCCGGGCGGCCCCGCGTGGCTGCGCGACGAGGAGCGCAGGCTGTACGCCTTCGCCGAGGGCGCCGCGGTCCCCGACGGCTTCGGATGGCTGGACTCGCGGGGCGGGGTGGGCCGGGACCGGCCGACCGCCACCTGGATCACCGCGCGGATGACGCACGTGTTCTCCCTGGCGTACCTGCGCGGGCACGAGGACGCGGGCCGGCTGGCCGACCACGGTCTGGCGGCGCTGTCGGGTCCGCTGCGCGACGCCGAGTACGGCGGCTGGTTCGACCACGTGCCCGCCGTTGCATCCTGGGAGCGCTCCCAGGAAGCGTCGCGGGGTTCCGAGGCGCCCGGTCCCCCTCGCAAGTCGGCCTACGAGCACGCCTTCGTGGTCCTGGCCGCGGCCACCGCCACGGCCGCCGGCCGCTCCGGTGCCGCCGCGCTCCTGGCGGAGGCCCTGGAGGTCGTGGACACCCGGTTCTGGGAGGAGTCGGCCGGGGCGGTCCGCGAGAGCTGGGACGCGGCGTGGACGGAGACGGAGGACTACCGGGGCGCGAACAGCAACATGCACAGCGTCGAGGCCTTCCTCGCCGCCGCCGACGCCACCGGCGACCACCGGTGGACCCGCCGCGCCCTCTCCATCGCGAAACGCCTCGTCCACGGAGTGGCCGCCGAGCACGACTGGCGCCTGCCCGAGCACTTCACCGCCGACTGGACGCCTCTGCCCGACTACAACCGCGACCGGCCGGACCACCCTTTCCGGCCGTTCGGCAGCACCACCGGCCACCTGCTCGAATGGGCGCGGCTCCTGCTGCACCTGGAGGCAGCCCTCATCCGGGCGGGCGACCCCGTCCCGGACTGGCTGCTCTCCGACGCCGAGCAGTTGTTCGAGCACTCCGTCCGGCGCGGCTGGGCGGTGGACGGCGCCGACGGCTTCGTCTACACGCTGGACTGGGAGGACCGCCCGGTCGTCCGCGAACGCATGCACTGGGTGGTCGCCGAGGCCACGATGGCCGCCTGGGCCCTGGCCCGGCGCACCGGTCGGGAGGACCGCGTCCGCGACTACGAGCGGTGGTGGGCCTACGCCGACCGCTTCCACCTCGACCGGGAGCTCGGCAGCTGGCGGCACGAGCTCGACGCCGCCAACGCCCCCGCGGCCACCGTGTGGCCGGGCAAGCCCGACGTCTACCACGCCTACCAGGCGACCCTCCTGCCCCAGGGGGAGCTGGCGGCCTCGATCGCCGGCGGCATCACGGCCGTCCCCGGCCCCGTCTCCTCCGCCCCCTCCGACCACCCCGAGGTGAACTCGTGAGCCACGGACACCCCCGTCTCCTCGTCATCGGCGAGAACGTCATGGACCTGCTGCCGGCGGGGGAGGACGGCGGCCTCCTGCGCGCGGCGCCCGGCGGCGGCCCCGCCAACACGGCGGTCGCGGCCTCCCGCCTGGGCGTTCCCACCCGCCTGCTGGCGCGGATCGGCTCCGACGGGTTCGGCGACCGCATCCGCCGGCGGCTCCTGGCGGAGGGACTGGACCCGGACGGCCTGCTCGCGGCGGAGGAGCCGTCCGCGCTCGCGCTCGCCTCGCTCGGCCCGGACGGCTCGGCCCGCTACGACTTCCGGATGGACGACGCGGCCGACTGGCGGTGGCGCGCCGGTGAGCTCCCCGACGAGCTGGAACCCGGTGTGCGCGCCCTGCACGCCGCCTCCATCGCCCTGTTCCGGGACCCCGGGGCCACGCTCATCGAGTCGATGCTGCGCCGCGAGCACGGGCGCGGCGGCGTCACGATCACCCTGGACCCCAACATCCGCCACGAGGTGATCGGCGACCCGGCGTCCGCGCGTGCCCTGGCCCTGCGCCACGCCGCGCAGGCGCACGTGGTCAAGGCCAGTGACGAGGACCTCGCCTTCCTGTACCCGGACCTGGCCCCGCGGGAGGCGGTCCGGTCGCTCGCGGCGCTGGGTCCCGCCCTGGTCGTGGCCACGCTGGGCGGGAACGGGGCGTTCGCGGTCTGCCACGGGCGGGAGGTCGCGGTCCCCGCGCCCGAGGTCGAGGTGGTGGACACGGTCGGCGCGGGCGACTCCTTCATGGGCGCCCTGCTCTACTGGCTGGACCGCGCCGACCTGCTGGGCGACGGCCCCCGGGCCCGGCTCGCGACCCTGACCGCGGACGACGTGGAGGACCTGCTCCGCTTCGCCGCGCGGGCCGCCGCGTACACCGTGACGCGGGAGGGCGCGGACCCGCCGACCATCGCGCAGGTGGAGGTGCGCCAGGCCGGCGGCGCCTGAGGCCGGCCCACGCCCGTGACGCGGGGCCGGGGATCGCACCGGGGGGTGCGGTGGAGGGGTACGGGCGACGCGGGGCGAGGGTGGAAACAGGTCCTATTGGACAGATTGGGGCTTTTGTCCTGTGTGTCTGGATCGCGGGGGAGCGGCGTTCGCGCATTACGGCTTGGTAACCGCACTGTGTCCCCCGCCGGCGAGCGCCGCCGCCCCGAGGCGCCCGTTCACGTGAGTCGCGTCACGCTCGGCCCCGAACGGAACCGCAGGTGGGCACTCGTCTGTCACACTGATTCCCACACCGCGCGCACCCGCGCCCCGCTCCCTCCCGAGCCGCTCCCCGCCACCTCGTGCGACTCCGTGCGGGTATCGGTGAAACGACCAGTGTGCCCGCCCGCACCTGCCGCGATGGGGCCTTCCTGTGAAACTGTGAGCACGTGGCTGGCAGTTACACGGGACCCCCGAGTCATCGACTCCGGGGCCGCGAAAACGAACTGAGGCTCCTCGCCGACGCACTCGGCGAAGCGAGGGCCCGGCGCGGGGCGTGCCTGCTGCTCTCCGGCGGTCCCGGCCGCGGCAAGACCTCCCTGTTGGAGCACACCCGCGCCATGGCCGGTGATTTCACCGTCCTGTACGCCGGTGGCGTCCCCGACGAGTCCGACCTCGCCTTCGCTGGTCTGCAGCGCCTGCTGCGCCCGGTCGAGCCGGTCGCCGACCGCATGGCCGAGGACCGGCGGGACCTGCTGCGCCGCACACTGGGCGGCGGCGCGGTCGCCGACGCGGACCGGTTCGCCTTCTACACCGGAGTCCTGGAACTCCTCACCCTCGCCGCCCAGGAAGAGCCGCTGCTGCTCTGCGTCGACGACACCGACCGGTTGGACGGCCCGTCGCTGGACTCGCTCGCCTTCGTCGCCCGGCGGCTGACCGGTACCCCCGTGGCCGCGGTCTTCGCCGCCCACGGCGGACACGACAAGCCCACCGGCGCGCGGCTGCCCTCCTCCGTCGACGAGCCCACCCCGGACGCGCTCATCCCCGGCGTCACCGAGCACATCGTCGAACCGCTGCCCGAGCGCGCGATCCACGACGTCATCACCGACCACGCCCCGGTCGCGGTCGGGTCGGCCGTGCGCACCGCGCTCGTGGCCGCCGCGCACGGCAACCCCGCGGCCGTCCTCGGCTTCCTGCGCTGCCTCACCGACGGCCAGCTGCTCGGGAACGACCCCCTGCCGGAGACCCTGCGCCTCGACGGCCGCCTGCGCGCCGACCTCCTCACCCCCTACACGGAGCTCGCCGAGCCCACCCGGCACCTGCTCCTGCTCGCCGCGCTCTCCCGGGAACCGCGCGCCCACGTGATCCTGGCCGCCGGTGCGGGCGACCAGGACCCGGCGCCGACCATCGCCGACCTGGAGCCCGCCGAGGAGCGCGGCCTCGTGCGCGTGGACGGCGACGCCATCGTCTTCACCGACCCCCTCCTGCGCGAGGCGATCGCGCAGGGCAGCGCGGCCGGCCGGCTCCGCGCCGCCCACCGGGAGCTGGCGGCGGTCGTGGACGCCGAGCACGCCCCCGTCGACTTCGCGCTGCACACCTCCTCCGGCACCGGGAGCCCGGACACCGGCCTCGCCGCCGCCGTCGCCGAGGCCGCGCTCCACGCCAAGCGGCTGGAGGGCTCCCTGGCGGCCTCGCTCACCTACGAGCGCGCCGCCGGCCTGACGCCCGAGTCCGACGAGCGCGCCTGCCGCCTCACCTCGGCGGCCTACGAGTCCTACGTGGCCGGGCGCTCGGACCGCGCCGCGCGACTGCTCGGCCGCGCGCGCCCCCTCGCGGTCTCCGACCGCCGCCGCGCCACCGTCGACCTCATCGACGCCCAGCTGTACATGCGCGGCGGCAACGCCATCGACGCCGCCGACCGGCTGCTGGCGGCGGGCCGCGACCTCATGCCGCACGACCACACGCTGGCCCTGCGCGCCTTCGTCCGCGCCGCCGACTCCGCGTCCCTGGCGGGCGACCCGGTGCGCTTCGGCCGCATCACCGACCTGGCCCTGCCGCTGGTGCGGCCGGACAGCTCACCGTCCACACGGCTCATCGGCGCCTACCTGGAGGGGTGCGCGGTCTCCTTCCGCGGCGACTACGTCCGCTCCACGCCCCTGCTGCGCAGCGTCAACGCGCTGGCCGCCGAGATCGACAAGCCCTCGGAGCTGATCTGGGCCGGCGTGACCGGCCTCCGGCTGGGCGACGCGCCCTACGTGCGGTCGGTGACCTCGCGGGCCGTGGAGGTCGCGCGCGTGCGGGTCGAGACCGCCAACGTCCCGGCCGCCCTGGGCTTCCTCGTCTTCTCGGAGTTCTGGAGCGGGCGCTTCCCGTCGGCGGCGGGCACCGCGCTGACCGGTCTGCGGGTCGCCCGCGAGTGCGGCCAGTCGGTGTGGGCGACCCAGCACCTGGCCTCGCTGGCCATGATCGCCGCGATCCAGGGCGACGTGGAGACCTGCCGGATCCGGGCCAAGGCCGTGGCCGCCCAGGCGGGCGAGAACAGTCTCGGCCTGGCCTCGGCGCTGGCCGCCTGGGCCCAGGCGGTCCTGGAGCTGTCGCGCGGCAACGCCGCCGACGCGTTCTTCCGGCTGCGCGCGCTCGCGCACGCCGGCCCCGGCCACGGCCACCCGACCATGCGGCTGCTGACCGCGCCCCACTTCGTGGAGGCCGCGACCCGCATGGGGGAGACCGACTGGGCGCACACCTCCCTGGCGGGCTACCGCCGCTGGGCGGAGGCGGTGGACAGCCCGGGCGTACTGGCCCTGGCCGCCCGCTGCTCCGGACTGCTGGCCTGCGGCGACGAGGCCGCGGACCACTTCGAGAACGCTCTGGCCCTGCACCGGGCCTGCGGTGACGACGACGTCGAACACGCGCGCACCCAACTGCTCTTCGGCGCGTTCCTGCGCAGGGCCCGCCTCCCCGGCCGGGCCCGTGAACACCTCTACAACGCGCTGGAGTCGTTCGAGCGCTTCGGAGCCCGGCTGTGGGTGCGACAGACCCGCGCCGAGCTGCGAGCCATCGGGACCTCGGAGAGGGGGCCCGATCCCTCCGCCACCAGCGAGCTGACCGCGCAGCAACAGCAGATCGCGCGGCTCGTCGCGGAGGGGGCCACCAACCGCGAGGTGGCCGCGCACATGTTCATCAGCCCGCGCACGGTCGAACACCACCTGCGCGGCATCTTCCGAAAGCTCAACATCAGGTCCCGGGTGGACCTGGCACGCCTGTTCAACTGACCGCGTCGGACCGGCGCCGACCGGGCGGGTGACGGTCGGTCCGGTGGACGGCGGGGCGGTGCGGCTCGATCACGATCCCGTACCAACCGGTCGGTACGGAATCGCAGGTCAACCGGGAGAGAGGACTCCATGACAACGACCGCACGTGACCAACTACTGAGCGCGGACGGGGTGACCGTGCGCTTCGGGGGCCTGACCGCCCTCGACGACGTCGGGCTGCGGGTCGCCCCCGGTAGCGTCGTCGGTCTCATCGGCCCCAACGGAGCGGGCAAGACCACGTTGTTCAACGTGCTCTCCGGGGTGCTGCGACCCACGTCCGGCACCATCTCGTGGAAGGGCGGACCGCCGCCCGGCCGCAGCCCGCACCACCTGGCCCGGGCCGGGATCTCGCGCACGTTCCAGGGCCTGAACCTCTTCCCGATGATGACCGTCCTGGAGAACGTGGTGGCCGGCGCCGACCGGACCGCGCGGGGCGGACCCGTCTCGCTCGTCACCGGCCTGGGACGGCACCACCGCGACGAGCGCGAGCTGCGCGCCCGCGCCGAGGCGACCCTGCGGCGGTTCGGGATCGCCGAGTTCGCCGCGCGGCTGCCCGGCACCCTGCCCTACGGCATCCAGAAGCAGGTGGCGCTGGCCCGCGCCTGCGTCGCCGACCCCGAACTCCTGCTCCTCGACGAACCCGCGAGCGGACTGTCCGGCCAGCAGATCGACGACCTCGCCCGCCAGATCCGCGGGTTCAGCGAGCACATGGCCGTGGTCCTGGTCGAGCACCACATGGACCTGGTCATGCGGGTGTGCGACCACATCGTGGTGCTGAACTTCGGCCGGGTCATCTCCACCGGCACCCCGGAGGAGGTCCAGGCCGACCCCGCCGTCACCGAGGCCTACCTCGGCACCCCCGCGGAGGACACCGCCACGGTGCCCCGCGGCGGCGGATCCGCCGTGTCCGACCCCTCGCACTCCGACGGAGGCACACGATGAGCGCGCAGTACGCGAACGGCGCCGCCCCGGGCGCGCGCACCGGTACGGCACCGGCGGCGGCCGCCGGAAACGGGAGCGGCGGGGCCGAGCCGATCCTGCGGGTCGAGGGCCTGAGCGCCCACTTCGGCGCCGTGCGAGCCCTGACCGACGTGTCCCTCGCCGTACCGGAGCGGGGCATGTGCGGAGTCCTCGGTGCCAACGGCGCGGGCAAGACCACGCTCCTGCGCTCCCTCACCGGGCTGCACCGGGCCTCCTCCGGCCGGGTGGTCCTCGCGGGCGAGGACATCACGCGGCTTCCCGCGGAGAAGGTCATCACCCGCGGCCTCGCCCACGTCCCCGAGGGCGGCGGCGTGATCGTCGAGCTCACCGTCGAGGAGAACCTGCGCCTGGGCGGCCTGTGGCGCAGGGACCGGCGCGACCGCTCCACGCTGAACGAGGTCATGGAGCTGTTCCCGCCGCTGGCCGAGCGGCGGAACAAGTCCGCCAGCACGCTCTCCGGCGGCGAGCGCCAGATGCTGGCCATCGGACGCGCCCTCATGGCCCGCCCCAAGGTCCTGCTCCTGGACGAGCCCTCCCTGGGCCTGGCCCCCCTCATCACGCAGCAGATCTTCGCCCTGCTGCGCGACCTGCGGGAGCGCACCGGCCTGACGGTCGTCCTCGTGGAACAGAACGCGGCCGGCGCCCTGTCGGTCACCGACCACGGGTTCGTCCTGAACCAGGGACGCGTGGCCGCCGAGGGCTCCTCGGCGGACCTGCTCTCCGACGACCGCATGCGCCACGCCTACCTCGGCTTCTGAGGAGTCCCCCCATGAACCACTTCATCAACCTGACCCTGAGCGGGCTGGCGTCCGGGGCCACGTACGCGGCGCTGGCGCTGTCCCTGGTCATCATCTACCAGGCCACGCGGCTGGTGAACTTCGCCCAGCCCGCGCTCGCCCTGCTGTCGGTGTACACCGCCTACACCGTGGTCCAGGTGACCGGCTCCTACTGGATCGGCTTCGCCAGTGCCCTGACGGTCGGCCTGGTCGCCGGAGCGGTGGTCGAACGGGTCATCATCCGGCCGATCGCCCGCGTCTCCGAACTCAACGGCATCATCGTCACCCTCGGGCTCCTGCTCATCATCCAGGGCGGCGTCGGGATGGTCTGGGGCAACGAGCAGCACGGACTCCAGTACGCGTTCAGCTACGTCGGGCGCTTCTCGCCCGCCGACGCGTTCGCGCTGGGCTCGGTCGCCGCGGTCGCCCTGCTGCTGTTCGCCCTGTACCGGTACACACCGCTCGGGCTGCGCATGCGCGCCGCCGCCTTCCGCCCGGAGGCGGCCCGGCTCAGCGGCGTCAAGGTGGGCCTGATGCTCACCGCCGGCTGGGGCATCGCCTCGGCCATCGGCGCGCTGGCGGGCATGCTCGCCGGACCGCCGTTCCTCTCCCCGAACGTGTTCGACGTCGTCTTCGTCTTCGGCATCACCGCGGCCGTGGTGGGCGGTCTGGACAACCCGTTCGGCGCCGTCATCGGCGGCATGCTCATCGGCCTGGGCCTGACCTACGTGTCCGGCTACGCGGGGCCCGAACTGGCGACTCTCGCCGCCCTCGCCATCGTGGTCCTCGTACTGAGCGTGCGGCCCGACGGCATCCTGTCCCGCCCGACCGCGCGAAAGGTGTAGCCATGTCCTCGCCCACCAGACAGCGCGCGGAGCGCGCCACCACCCCCGCCCCGCCGGCCCCGCCCCGAGGGGCGTCCGACCGGTGGCGGGCCCTGCCCGCGCCGCTGCGCCACCTGCTGCTCGCCGCGCTCGGCCTGGCCGCCGTCACGGGCCTGCAGTTCGTGACGGGGGACCTGACCGCCCTGCGGATGGCCGCCGTCGGCTACACGATGCTGGCCCTGGCCGGCCTGCAGCTGCTGGTCGGCGGCAGCGGCCAGGTGTCGCTGGGCCACGGCGCGTTCATGATGATCGGCGCCTACACCATGGCGCTGATGGTCCTGCACCAGCCGATGCTGCCGCTGGCCGCCAACCTGCTGATCATCGTCGTGGTCTCCGTCGTGGCCGGGATCGCGGTCGGCGCCGCCACCGCGCGGCTGCACGGCCCCTACCTGGCCGGTGCCACGCTCATCCTGGCCGTCGGCCTGCCGGGGCTCACGCACCGCTACCACGAGTTCCTCGGCGGCAGCAACGGGCTCAACATCCGCACCGCCGGCGCTCCGCCCGCCCTCCAGGGGATCTTCTCCGGAAGCGAGTGGAAGGCGATCGTGGTGTGGACGACGGTCGTCATCGGGCTCGCGGTGCTGGCGACGGTGACCACGGGCCGCCTCGGACGCCGCATGCGCGCCGTGCGCGACGACGAGACCGCGGCCGCCATGTCCGGCGTGCCCGTGGGCGCCACCAAGGTGGTCGCGTTCGTCATCGCCTCGGCCGCCGGCGGCCTGGCCGGGGGACTCCAGGCCTACGTGCTCGGCACGGTCACGCCCAGCACCTTCACGCTGGCGCTGTCGCTGAGCCTGCTCGCGGTCCTCGTCCTGGGCGGCATCGGCAGCATGTGGGGCGCCTTCTGGGCCGCCGTGGCGCTGGTCTACCTGGAGGTCTGGGTCTCCGACCTCGCCGGCGCCATGGACTTCAGCCCGGACGTCGAGAACAACCTCCCGGTGGTCGTGTTCGGCGTCATCCTCATCCTGGTCCTGCGCTTCTGGCCCTACGGGATCCAGGGCTTCTTCCAACGGATGGCGTACAAGCGCAGAACGGCCGCCCGGCCCGCCACTCCGAACGGCGGCCCCGCCGACGGCGCCGCCCCGACCAGTGCCCCGCCGAACGGTGCCGCTCCGCACACCGGCGGCTCCAGGGGCACCTCATGAAACCCGCGGCGGGACCCACCTCGGGGCCCGTGAGACGTCATCTCCACCCCCTGACGAAGGAGAACACGATGCGATACCGCAGAGGAACACTGGCCGCCGGCGCGGCGGCTCTCGCACTGGCCACGATGGTGTCGGCCTGCACAGGCGCCGGTGAGGTCACCGAGACCGGGGACGTCGACCTGAACGTGTCCCCGGGCGTGACCGACGACTCCGTCATCATCGGTACGCACCAGCCCCTCACCGGGCCCGCGGCGCCCGGATACCTGTCGATCTCCCAGGCGGCCGGTGCCGTGTTCGAGTACGTGAACGCGCAGGGCGGTGTGAACGGTCGCGAGATCGACTACCGGGTCGAGGACGACATGTACGACCCCTCGCAGACCATCGACGTCACCCGTGAGCTCGTCATCGAGCAGGAGATCTTCGCGATGGTAGGCGGGCTGGGCACGCCCACGCACAGCGGTGTCCTGGACTACCTCAACGACGAGGGCGTCCCGGACGTCTTCCCGTCCTCGGGCGCCCTGGCGTGGAACAACCCGGAGGAGCACCCGCTGACCTACGGGTGGCAGACGGACTACACCAAGGAAGCCAAGATCCAAGGCGAGTACGTCGCGGAGAACTTCCCCGACCAGCCCGTGGGCTACCTGTTCCAGAACGACGACGTCGGCGAGGACGCGCAGGCCGGCCTCGACCAGTACCTCAACAACGACGTCGTGGCGCGGGAGCACTACGAGTCCGACAACACCGACGTCAGTGCGCAGATCGCCGAGCTGGAGCGCTCGGGCGCCGAGGTCGTCGTGTGCTCCTGCATCCCGGCCTTCGTCTCCCTCGCCCTGCTGGAGGCGGCGAGCATCGGCTACGAGCCGCAGTGGGTGGTCTCCAGCATCGGTGGTGACACCGCCACGCTCCAGGGCCTGCTCGCGAACTTCACCGAGGGCACGGACGCCGAGGAGGTGCCCGCCGACGCCTTCCTGGAAGGCATGATCATCACGAGCTACCTGCCGCGGGTGGAGGACACCGAGGACGAGTGGTCGCAGTTCTTCTCCGCCGTGTGGGAGGAGTACGGGGAGGACGCCCCGCTGACCAACACCCACCTCTTCGGCATGACGCAGGCCGTGATGTTCTCGCAGGCCCTGAAGGCGGCCGGTGAGGACCTCACCCGCCAGTCGCTCGTCGACGCGCTGGAGAGCCAGGAGTGGCAGGGCCCGGGCCTGGTGCCGTTCGTCTCGTCCGACGGTGACCACGGCGGGCACCAGGGCGTGTACGTCGTCCAGTACGGGGCCGGCAACGAGATCGAGATGGTCCAGGAGGCCCGGGTGACCGACCGCGACGGCGGTCCCATCGAGGAGACGGACTTCGAGCGCGTGCCGCCGGAGGAGCTGGACTTCCACGACTGATCGGCGAAGCCGTAGCGCGGCCCGCGGGGGTTCCCCCGCGGGCCGTCGTCGTGTCCGGGCCTTCGCGGTGTCTCCCGCGGGGGCCGACGTGTCCGGTCCTCTGCGGGGCATCCTGGAGCCCTCAGAGGAGCCGGAGGGATACCCGCGTCCGGGGCGGGGCCCGCCCCGCCGTCGACGGCACACCGCCCCCGCGGGGCGCCGTCGGGGCGGGGAAGGCCTCCGCCGCGCGCCTGTGCCCGTACACCCCGGCGCCCCTCGACCGGTGGTCGCTCAAGGTTTGAACGTCGCCCGGGGCTCCCCGTGGAGTTCCATTCTCGAAATGCGCGGCGAGGCGTGCGCGCCACCGTTCCGGAAAAGGTGTGCGCACACGCCGAACGGCGGACCGCTGGACGCGGCCCGCCGTTCGTGCGAGGGGGATCAGGAACCGTAGGGGCAGGTGTCCCGGTAGTCGGAGTAGTCCGAGAACCAGCCCGTGCTGGGCGCCGGGCAGAGGAACTGCTCGTACCGCTCGTCCTCGTCGACGAACAGCTTCAACCAGGCGATGCTGTTCCGGGCGATCGGGGTGTTGTTGGTGTTCGGGGCGAAGTGGCTCGCGCCCGCCAGCTCCACGTACGCCTTGTCCACCGAGCCGTTGAGGCTCTCGTAGAACGGGATGGAGTGGGAGCGGGTCGAGGCGATGCTGTCGTTCTCCGCACCGATGATCATGGTGGGCACGTCCACGCTCGACCAGTTCTTCTGGGTGTGCCAGGGGGTCAGCGGGATCGCCGCCTTGAGCTCGGGCCGGTCGTCGGCCGCCGCGAGCGTGCCGCCGCCGCCCATCGAGTGGCCCATCACCGCGAGGCGGTCCGGGTCCACCGTGTCCGTGACGTCGCTGTCCTCGACCAGGTAGTCCAGCGCGGCCTCGATCTGGCGGCCGCGGCTGTTGGGCTGGTCGTAGCGCGTGTTGGTGTCGATCGTGAAGATCACGAAGCCCTGCGAGGCCAGCCGGTGTCCCAGCCACGACATCGTCGAGCTGCTCGCGGTGTAGCCCGGAGCCACGACGACACCGCCGAAGGTGCCCTGGCTGGTGTCGGTCGGGTAGTAGATGGTGCCGCCGCCGAAGCCGGACACGAAGGACGACACGTCCTCGGTGTCGGTGTCGAAGGAACCGCGGAGCGCCTCGATGCTGGACTCCGTGGGGTCCGGGCCGCGCTCGTAGCCGGCCGCCTGGGCGGGGGCGACCACCGTGGCGGCGGTCGCCACGGCGACGCCCAGGACGAGTGCGGTTCGGGTGGCGAGACGACCGGCCCAGGATCGGGGGGTGGTGTTCTCGGGGGCATTCTGTGTTCGCACGGGTTGTCCTTATCTCGTGCAGCGGGAATCCGCGTCGAACGCGGTGTGTCCCTTGGGGGGAACGAGAACGCGCATCGGATAGGGGTGCCGATGTGTAAATGCGCCTCATTTCGTTGGACGCCTCAACTATGGTGACGAATGTGTGAATTCGCATCCGTGAGATCACCAGTGGTTGTTAACCCGCCGGTAGGGTTTGGTGCGGAGGGGGCTCGGGCAGTGCCGTCCGTAGAGGGGGTGACGGCCATGCCGGGAGCCAGCGAACTACCGGACACGTTGAAGCGATCGCCCAAGAAGGCCCAGCGCACCTGGATCAAGGCCCACGACTCGGCGGTGGACGAGTACGGAGAGGGGGAGCGGGCGCACCGCGTCGCGTTCTCCGCGCTCAAGCACTCGTTCCAGAAGAAGGGCGACCGGTGGGTGCCCAAGCAGCGGTCGGGCCCGTCGGACGAACAGGCGGAGAATCCCGACGCGGCCCGCGGGCGGGGCAAGGACAAGCCGACCGCCGGCGGCGTGGACGCCAACGCGAGCAAGAAGGAACTCTACGAGCAGGCACGCGACCTCGACATCTCCGGCCGCTCGAAGATGGACAAGGACGAACTCGTGGACGCGCTGCGCAAGGAGAACGACCGCCGCACGGCGCGTGCGCGCGGCTCCTAGGGCGCGCTGGAGACCCCCGCCGCGCGGTGGTCGAACGACGGGGGACACCGCGCGCGGGACAGGGAGAGAGGGGCGGGGACGCCGGCACCGGTCCCCGCCCCTCGCGTGGGCCGGGACGGCCCGGACGGGCCGCCCGGCCGATCCGTCAGCTGCCCTGGATCTCGCCGCCCGTCGGCGCCAGGGTCTCTCCCGTGTAGTACGACGACAGCCGGTCGCTGGCGAAGAACACGAACGAGGGCGCGATCTCGTCGGGTTCCGCGGCCCGGCCCACCGGGGCCTGCTCCCCGAACCCCTCGGCGCCCTTCTCCCCGAGCGTGGCCGGGATGAGCGGTGTCCACACCGGTCCCGGCGCCACGCAGTTGACCCGGATCCCCTGGTCCCGGAGCGTCTGCGACAGGGACGCGGACAGGTTCATCACGGCGGCCTTGCTCGACGCGTAGTCGATCAGCCGCGCGTTGCCGCGCAGCCCGTTGATCGAGCCGGTGATGATGATGGCGCTGCCCTCCGGCATGTGCGGCAGTGCCTCACGGACCGTCCAGAACACCCCCATGACGTTCACGTCGAAGGTCCGCCGCAGCTGTTCCGTGGTCAGGTCGGTGAACTTCTCCACGGGCCGCTGGGTGGCGGCGTGCTCGACCAGCACGTCGATGCCCCCGAGTTCGGCGACCGCGCGCCGGACCAGTTCGGCGCAGAACGATTCGTCAGCCAGGTCGCCCCGTACCGCGACGGCCGTGCGCCCCTGCTCGCGCACCAGGTCGACCGTGTGCCGGGCGTCGTCGTCCTCGCTCAGGTAGCCGAAGACGACGTCGGCGCCCTCCTTGGCGAAGGCCACGGCGACCGCGCGGCCGATCCCGGAGTCGCCGCCCGTGATCAGCGCGCGCCGTCCGGCCAGCAGGCCGCGGCCCTCGTAGTCCCGCATCTCGTCCTGGGGACGGGGGCGCATCGGTTCGGTCCGGCCCGGGTACGGCTGGCTCTGCGCCGGTGGCGGTGTCTCGGACATCTCGCCTCACTCCTCTCCTCTCCGCTTCCTGCTGCACGCCCCTACCCGTGGGCACCGGCCGCGACCCAGGGCCTTGCCCGATCGTGTGCCCGACTTGGCGCACCCGTGAGGAGGGTCAATTCGGGGCAATGCGCGTTTGTGAGCCGGAGCGGTCGGTCAGAGGGGTGGGAGGGACCGAACGCGAACTGCCGCGGAGGTAGTGATGAGCACGGATGGACGGGACGCGAAGGACCGCCAGCTCGACCAGCACAGGACCGACTCCACGGAGCCCCTGACCACCGAGACGGGCGTCCGGGTGGGGAACACCGACAACTCACTGCGGGCGGGGGCCCGCGGCCCCACGCTGCTGGAGGACTTCCACGCGCGGGAGAAGATCACCCACTTCGACCACGAGCGCATCCCGGAACGGGTCGTGCACGCGCGCGGGGCCGGGGCCTACGGGCACTTCACCACGTACCGCGGCCTGGCGGACCGGACCACGGCGCACTTCCTGCGGGGCCCGGGCGTGACCACCCCGGTGTTCGTGCGCTTCTCGACCGTCGCAGGGTCGCGCGGCTCGGCCGACACGGTGCGCGACGTGCGCGGGTTCGCGGTGAAGTTCTACACCGAGGAGGGCAACTACGACCTCGTCGGCAACAACATGCCGGTCTTCTTCATCCAGGACGGCGTGAAGTTCCCGGACTTCGTGCACGCCGTCAAGCCCGAGCCGCACAACGAGATCCCCCAGGCGCAGTCCGCCCACGACACCCTGTGGGACTTCGTGGGGCTGCAGCCCGAGACGACCCACATGATGATGTGGCTGATGTCGGACCGGGCGCTGCCCCGCAGCTACCGGATGATGCAGGGCTTCGGCGTGCACACCTTCCGCTTCGTCGACGCCGAGGGCCGGGGCACGTTCGTGAAGTTCCACTGGCGTCCCCTGCTGGGCACGCACTCCCTGGTCTGGGACGAGACGCAGCGGGTCCAGGGCAAGGACCCGGACTACAACCGGCGCGACCTGTGGGAGTCCATCGAGCGCGGCCAGTTCCCCGAGTGGGAGCTGGGCGTGCAGCTCGTCGAGGAGGAGGACGAGCACGCCTTCGACTTCGACCTGTTGGACGCCACGAAGATCATCCCGGAGGAGCAGGTGCCGGTGCAGCCGGTCGGCAAGCTGGTCCTGGACCGCAACCCGGACAACTTCTTCGCCGAGACCGAGCAGGTGGCCTTCCACACGGCGAACGTCGTGCCGGGCATCGACTTCACCAACGACCCGCTCCTGCAGGCGCGCAACTTCTCCTACCTGGACACCCAGCTGCTGCGCCTGGGCGGGTCCAACTTCCAGCAGATCCCGGTGAACCGCCCGGTGGCCCCGGTGAGCGACAACCAGCGGGACGGGTTCGCCCAGCACCGGGTGCACCGGGGCAAGACGTCGTACTTCCCGAACCGGGTCGGCGGCGGATGCCCCGCCCTGGCCGAGGAGGGCGGCTACCACCACTACACGGAGAAGGTGGAGGGCCAGAAGATCCGGGTGCGCAGCGAGAGCTTCGCCGACCACTACTCGCAGGCCACGCTGTTCTACAACAGCCTCGCGGACTGGGAGAAGGAGCACCTGAGGGCCGCGTTCCGGTTCGAGCTGGGCAAGTGCGAGGAGCTGGAGGTCCGGCAGCGGGTCGTGGCCAACCTCAACCACGTGGACCACGGACTGGCCGTGAACGTCGCCGAGGGGATCGGCGTGGTGCCGCCCTCGGCGGAGGACGGTACGCCCAACCACGGGCGCTCCTCACCCGCGCTCAGCCAGGCCAACACCACGTTCGGCTCCCTCGTGGGCCGGCAGGTGGCCGTCCTGGTCGCCGACGGTGTGGACGGCCAGGCCGCCTCCGCCCTGAAGGACTCGCTGGTCGCGGAGGGCGCGGTGGTGGAGCTGCTGGCCGCCCGGGACGGCGCGGTGCGCACCGAGGACGGGGGAGCCGTCACCGTCGACCGCGCGTACACGACCGTCTCGTCGGTGCTCTACGACGCGGTCGCCGTCCTCGGCGGGACCGAGTGCGCCGTCACACTGTCCGGCGACGGCACGGCCCGGCACTTCCTGCTGGAGGCCTACAAGCACCACAAGCCGCTGGCCGCGATCGGCGCCGGGGGATCGCTGCTCACCGCGCCGCCGCTGCCGGAGGGCGTCGCCGGACCGGTCACGGACGAGACCCGCAGCACCATGGGCGTGGTCAAGTCGGGTCGGGCCGGCGACGACCTCATCACCGAGTTCGCCCGGCTCGTCGGCGCACACCGGTTCTGGGCTCGGCCGACGTCGACGATCCCGGCCTGAGGGGGCTGCGATGCGCGTGGGATACAAGCTGTTCGCCGAGGGTTTCGGTCCCCGGGAGATCGTGGACCAGGCCGTGCGGGCCGAGGCGGCCGGGTTCGACTTCGTGGAGGTCAGCGACCACTTCCACCCGTGGCTGTACAGCCACGGCCACTCGGGGTTCGTGTGGTCGATGCTGGCCGCCGTCGCCGAGCGCACCGAGCGGATCCAGATGGCCACGGGCGTCACCTGCCCCACGATCCGGGTCCACCCCGCGATCGTGGCGCAGGCGGCCGCCACCACGGCACTGCTGTCGGAGGGGCGCTTCGTCCTCGGCCTGGGCTCGGGTGAGCGGCTCAACGAGCACGTGGTCGGCAAGGGGTGGCCCAACGCGAGCGCACGGCAGGAGATGCTGCGCGAGGCGATCGAGATCATCCGCCTGCTGTGGTCGGGCGGCTACCACTCCTACGAGGGGCGCCACCTGGCCCTGGAGGACGCCCGCGTGTTCGACCTGCCGGAGGAGCCGCCGCCCATCATCGTGGCGGCGGGCGGAGAGCGGTCGGCGACGATGGCCGCCGAGCTCGGCGACGGCATGTTCGGCACCGAGCCGAGCCGGGTGCTCACCGGCGCCTACGAGAACAACGGCGGCGACGGTCCGCTCTACTGCGAGGTTCCCCTGGCGTGGGCGCCGGACGAGGCGAGCGCTCTGGACGCGGCGCGGGAGACCTTCCGGTTCGGCCTCACCGGCTGGAAGGTCATGTCGGAACTGCCCAACCCGGTGAACTTCGAGGCGGCCACGGCGCTGATCACCCGCGACCACATGCGCGACGGACTCGGCTTCGGTCCCGACCCCGAGCGCCACCTGGCGGTCATCCGGCAGTTCGCCGCGGCCGGGTACGACCACCTGTGCCTGGTCAACTCGGGGCCCGACCCGGAGGGGTTCTTCCGGTTCTTCGAGGAGGAGCTGGCGGAGCCGGTGCGCGCGCTCAAGCGCCACGACGCCACCAGCTGAGGAGCCGGGACAACAGGTCGGCGTGCTCCTCGGCCCTCGGTTCGGGCGGGCCGGCCGCGGGACGGACGGGCGCGTCCGGGGTGAACGCCACGGGCAGCTCCGCCAGCCCGCGCAGGAACGGGGAGGGCGTCAGGCGCAGCTCCCGGGGGGCCACGTCCAGACGGAGTCCGCCCAGCCGCTCGTGGGCGGCCGTGACCGCGGTGGCGGCGATCGTCCGTGCCAGGTTGCGGGCGGGGCAGGCGTGCGGGCCCGCGCCGAACATCAGGTGGGCCCGCCCGCCGCCCGCCGACCGGACGGCCGGGTCCCGGTGGGCCGCCTCGAAGCCGATGAGGAGCGCGTCGCCGCCGCGGACGTCACAGGTGCCGATCCGCACGTCCTGGAGGGCGATCCGGGCCGGCAGGACCTGGAAGGGCGTGTCGGTCCACATCACGTGGTCGAGCAGGTCGTGGACGGTCAGCCGTGCGTCGGCGTGGGCCGTGCGGATCCGGGGGTCGGTGAGCAGGGTGCGCAGGGTGTTGCCGATGAGGTGCGTGGTGGGCTGGTGGCCGGCGTTGTCGATGAGCGCGGCCGCGTGGGCGAGTTCGTGGTCGCTGAGCCGTGAGGGGTGCTCCATCATCCACGAGACCAGGTCGGCGCCCGGTCGGCCGCGTTTGCGCGAGACCAGGCCCGCGAAGTACTGGTGGACGCGGGCGACGGCCTCCTCGCCGCGCCGGGCGTCGGCCCCGAACACCACGGCAGTGAGGTCCCCGAGCATGTGCCCGTAGGAGTCGGGGAGCCCGTAGAGGTGGTTGAGCACCAGGACCGGCAGGGGCGCGGCGAAGTCGCCGATGAGGTCGGCGCGGCCGGTGGCGGCGAAGGCGTCGATGAGGTCGTCGGCCATCCGGCGCACCGTGCGGGCGGTGGCCGACAGGTCCAGCCGGGCCAGGCCGTCGGCGACGGGGGCGCGCAGACGGGTGTGCTCGGGCCCGTCGGCGTACAGGGCGTTGGGGCGCCAGGACAGGGCGGGCCGGGAGGCGGCCAGGTCCACGCGCCCGTCGGTGACCTCGCGCCACTGGCGGGTGTCACGGGAGAACAGGTGCGGGTTCTGCAGGACGGAGAGGTTCTCGTGGTAGCCGAGCAGGAGCCACGCGGGCACGCCCGGGTCCAGTTCCACGGGGGCGACGGCTCCGTGGAGTTCGCGGAGCCTCTCCCAGAGCTCGGCCCGGCCGGAGGAGGGGACCGGGGCGTACAGGCGGGCGGGCCGAGTGGGGGACATCGGGGGCGCGGACCCGGCGGCACCGGACCCGCTTCCCTCCCTTCCGGGAGTGAGCGCACGTGGGAGGGCCGACGGCGCGGGGAGCGCCGGTGAGGGAATTCTAGGCGGGGAAACGAGGAATCGTTCGGTGTTTCGTGGAAATCCCCGAGCCCTTTTCGCCTTTGTGTGGAAAAGGCGGTCGGCGGGCGCGCTTCGCGCCGGGCGTTCCGGCCTGGGCGGCGTCGGTGTCCGGTCGCCGGACGCGCGGCGACCAGGGCAGGGGAACGGCCGGGAGAGCCCGGGAACGGTGTCCGCGGGAGGCGCTCGGAGTGGGATCATCTCACATCACTCGGACAGTTCCCGAAGCTTCCGGATTCGTCGCGAAATAGGCGTCGGGAAGCCCCTGTTCTGTCACTGCCGATCCCTAGAGTTGTCCCTGTGAGCGATCGATGGAGTACTGACGACGTCTGGGCCCTGGCCCCGGACCCCTCATCGCACAAGGCCGCTCTCAAGGTGGCCAGGACCGGTTCCTGGCCCCAGCGCGGAGCGGTCGCCGCGGACACGGGCGGAACCGCCGCCGTGTGGGGCGAGTGCAAGGGGAGCGGGTCCAAGCCCTACCTCGCCGCCGTCCACCTGGACGGCGGACCGGCCTTCAAGTGCAGCTGTCCCAGCCGCAAGATCCCCTGCAAGCACGTCCTGGGGCTGCTCGCCCTGTGGGCGCAGCAGGAGGTCGAGACCCGCGAGGAACGGCCCGAGTGGGTCGCGAAGTGGCTGGCGGCGCGCGCCGCGCGCCGGACGAGGCCGGAGGCCGGCCCCGCCGACCCGAAACGCGCCGCGGCCACCCTCCGCGCCCGCGAGGAGGCCGTCGCCGCGGGCATGGACGAACTCCGCATGTGGCTGGACGACCAGCTCGACGCCGGTCTGGCCGAGGCCCCCAAACACGGCTACGACCACTGGGACCGCATGGCCAAGCGCCTCGTCGACGCCAAGGCGGGCGGTGCCGCCGCCCTGGTGTCCGAGCTGCCCGGCGCCCTCCGGAAGGAGGGCTGGCCGGAGGCGGTCCTGGAACGGCTCGGACGGCTCCACCTGCTGGTCAGCGGCTACCGGTCGGTGGAGAGCGCGCAGGAGGCGGCGCGGGCGTCGGCCGGCGATGACGGGAAGCGGGCGGCGGGGCCCGACGCGCGGATGCGCGGTGTGATCCGGACGCGGGCCGGGGTCACCACCCGCGTCGAGGAGGTCCTGGCCGAGGGCGAACGCGTCCGCGACACCTGGCAGGTCCTCGGGCGGCGGGACGTCGCCACCACCGACCCCGGCATGCGCTCCCGGCGTGTGTGGCTGCGTGGACGCGGCACCGGGCGGATCGCCCTGTCGCTGTCCTTCGCGCGGGCCGACCAGACACCCGTCTCGCCCTTCCGCGACGGTACGGAGGCCGACACCGAACTCGCCTTCTACCCCGACGGCCACCGCGTCGTCCCCGTCGACGAGGGCCACCGCGCCGCGCCCGCGGCCCCGCCCGAGGCGGGCACGGTCACCGCGGCGCTCGACTCCTTCGCCGCCGCCCTGGCCGAGGACCCCTGGCGGGACGCCTGGCCGGTCGTCCTGGGCGGGGCCGCCCCCGCCCTCGACAAGCGGTGGTACATGACCGACCCCGCCGGCGCCGCGCTGCCGCTGTCCGACCCCGAACCCTGGCGGCTCCTCGCCGTCACCGGCGGACACCCGGCCACCGTGGCCGGCGAGTGGTCGCCCCGGGACGGACTCACCCCCCTGACCGTGTGGGACGCACGTGGAAAGGCGTTCTCCCTGTGACCACCCCTCCCTCCGACTCCTGGGACCGCCTGGTCTCCACCGCCCTGGTCGGCACCGGCCGCCGCGCGGTCCCCGACACCCCCGACCTGCCCGACACCCCCGCGGACGTGCCCGCCCGGGTCCTGCTGGACCGCGCCGTCCTGGCCGCCGTGCGCCGCGACGCCGGGTACACGCCGTCCACCCGCACGCCCGTCACCCCGGACGGCGACGCCGAACGGCCCGAGGTCGGCGCCGCCGCCGACGCCCGTCTGGCCGACATCCTGGCCTCCCGGCCCGAGCTCCTCCCGGAGTGGCTGCGCCTGGCCGCCGACGCCGGCCTCAGCCCCTCGCGCGCCACCGTCCCGACCCTGCTCGACCGGGGCGTCGGCGACAGCGAGCTGCGGCCGGCGATCGTCAGGGCGGTCGGACCGCGGGCCCGCTGGCTGGCCCGGTTCAAGCCCGCCTGGTCCTACGCGCACGCGGTCCTGCTCCCCGACGACCGCTACCGGGAGCGCGACTGGACCCACGGCACCCCGGGCGAGCGCCGCCACGCGCTGGCCGCCCTGCGCGCCACCGACCCCGCCGGGGCGCGCGAGCTGCTCGCCGAGGCCTGGCCGGGGCTGCGCCAGGCCGACCAGCGGCGCCACCTGCTGGAGACCCTGGCC
This sequence comes from Nocardiopsis aegyptia, assembly GCF_013410755.1. Classification (GTDB taxonomy): domain Bacteria; phylum Actinomycetota; class Actinomycetes; order Streptosporangiales; family Streptosporangiaceae; genus Nocardiopsis; species Nocardiopsis aegyptia. Next base: position 3,131,253 of record NZ_JACCFS010000001.1, on the reverse strand, counting down.
ACCGGACTGGGCGCCGACGACGAACCACTGCTCGACCGCGCGCTGGACGACCGGAGCGCCACCGTGCGCGGGCAGGCCCTGGCCCTGCTCACCCGGCTGCCCGACAGCGGGCACGCCCACCGGCTGCGCGGCTACGTCCGCGAGCTCGTGCGCACCGACGAGCGCGGCGGTGTCGCCGTGGACCCGGTCCGCCCCGACCGGAGCGACATCCTGCGCGACCTCACCCTCGTGGTCACCGGCCGCGAGCCCGACACCGCGGCCACACAGGCCGAGCGCGCGTCGGCCCTGGTCACGCACGCGCCGCTGGACGTGTGGACCGACCTGCTCGGCCGGACGCCCGAGGACGTGGTCGCACGCCTGGAGCGCTCCGACGAGCCGCGGCTGCGCGAGACGTTCGCCGGCGCGGCCGGGCTCCAGGGCGACGCCGCCTGGGCCCGCGCCCTGCTCCGGTCGATCGGCACCGGACTCGTGGACCCCCGCTCGCACCACTACCGCGACCGCGGCGCGCTCCAGCTCGCCGGACTGTTCGCCGCGCTCCCCCCGGACGAGCGCTGCCGCGTGCTGCTGGACGCCGTCGACGACGACACCACGCTGCTCGCCCTCGACCAGGTGATCCGGACCGTGCCGGCTCCGTGGTCGGCGGACCTGTGCGACTGGGTCGTCCGGCGGCTGCACCGGCCGTTGAAGCGCAGGAGCGACGTCTCCGGCTTCCGGGTGTTCTGCTCCGTCGCGGCCGAACGCCTGTCCCCCGAACTCCACACCGCCCTCCCCGACCAGCCGCCGACCGGTGACACCGCCGCCGCGGAGCCCTACCTCCGGCTGCGGGACACCCTCCGATTCCGACACGACATGACCCGGGAGCTCTAGTTGTCCACCTCCACTGACGCCGTCACCCCTGCCGCCGCCGGTGCCCTGCGCCCCCACGCCGAGCAGACCTACGCCACCGAGCTGGCGGCGCTCGCCAAGGCCGACGACCGCCAGCGCCCCCCGGGCTGGAAGCTGTCGCCGTGGGCGGTCACCCAGTACCTGCTCGGCACCACGATGGACGACGGCACCGAGATCACGCCCAAGTACATCGGCTCCCGCCGGGTGGTGGAGGTCGCCGTCGCGACCCTGGCCACCGACCGCGCGCTGCTGCTGATCGGCGTGCCCGGCACCGCGAAGACCTGGCTGTCGGAGCACCTGGCCGCCGCGATCGCCGGTGACTCGACCCTCCTGGTGCAGGGCACCGCCGGCACCTCCGAGGAGGCCGTCCGGTACGGCTGGAACTACGCCCGGCTGCTCGCCGAGGGGCCGTCCGAGGCCGCGATGGTGCCCAGCCCGGTCATGACCGCGATGGCGCGCGGGTCCATCGCGCGCATCGAGGAGCTCACCCGCATGCCGTCCGACGTCCAGGACGGCCTCATCACGGTCCTGTCGGAGAAGGCGCTGCCCGTCGCGGAACTGGGCGTGGAGGTGCAGGCCCAGCGGGGCTTCAACGTCATCGCCACCGCCAACGACCGCGACCGCGGCGTCAACGACCTCTCCAGCGCGCTGCGCCGCCGCTTCAACACGGTCGTGCTCCCCGTCCCCGACAGCGCGGAGGACGAGGTCCGTATCGTCACCCAGCGCGTGGAACAGCTCGGCCGGGCCCTGGAGCTGCCCGAGGTGCCCACCAGCCTCACCGAGATCCAGCGGGTGGTCACCGTCTTCCGCGAGCTGCGCTCGGGGGTGACCGAGGACAACGGCACCAAGGTCAAGTCGCCCAGCGGCACCCTGAGCACCGCCGAGGCGATCTCGGTCATCACCAACGGCATCGCACTGGCCGCCCACTTCGGAGACGGGCTGCTGCGGCCGGCCGACGTCGCCGCGGGCATCCAGGGAGCGGTCGTCCAGGACCGCGTCTCCGACGGCGTGGTCTGGCGCGAGTACCTGGAGACCGTGGCGCGCGGTCGCGAGGGCTGGAGCGAGTTCTACCGCGCCTGCCGCGAGGTGAGCGCCTGATGGCCCGACTGGACACCAGTGGTCTGCACGTCCTGGGCGTGCGGCACCACGGCCCGGGCTCGGCCCGGGCCGTCCGGGCGGCCCTGGAGGAGATCAAGCCGGACGCCGTGCTGATCGAGGGGCCGCCCGAGGCGGACGCGCTCACCTCCCTGGTGGGCGAGCTGGAACCGCCGGTCGCCCTGCTGGCCTACCTCGCCGACACCCCCAAGGGGGACGCGCCGAGAGCGAGCGAGGGTTGGGCGTTCTGGCCGTTCGCGTCCTTCTCCCCGGAGTGGCAGGCGCTGCGCTACGCCGTCGAGCACGACGTCCACGTGCGCTTTTGCGACCTGCCCGCCGCGCACACCCTGGCCGAGCGCGTGGCCCGTGCCGAGGCGCAGGCGCGGGCCGCCGAGAACGAGCAAGAGCAGGAGGGAGAGCGGGAGCCGGAAGGGTCGGGGGACGACCCACCGGCGGACGCGCGGAAGGACGACGCGCCGGAGGAGGCGCCCTCCGAGTCGGACGGGGTCCGGGTGGACCCGCTGGGCGTGCTCGCCCGGGCGGCGGGCTACGACGACACCGAGCGGTGGTGGGACGACGTCATCGAGCAGCGGCGCGACGACCAGCCCTCGCCGTTCCCCGCGATCGCCGACGCCATGGCGGCCGTACGGGCCGAGACCGGCCCGGAGCGGGGCCGGGACGCGCGACGGGAGGCGTACATGCGCCAGACCCTGCGCGCGGTGCTCAAGGAGGGGCACGACCGGGTCGCCGTGGTCTGCGGCGCCTGGCACGCGCCCGCCCTGCGCGACGTCGCCGACTACTCGATCAAGGACGACACCGCCCTCCTGCGCGGACTGCCCAAGGCGAAGGTCAACGCCACCTGGGTGCCGTGGACCCACGGGCGGCTGGCGGCCGACAGCGGCTACGGCGCGGGGGTGTCCTCCCCGGGCTGGTACCACCACCTGTTCACCGCGCCGGACCGGCCGGTGCACCGCTGGCTCACCGACGCCGCGCGGCTGCTGCGGGAGGAGGGGCAGGCCGTGTCGTCGTCGCACGTCATCGAGGGTGTGCGGCTGTCGGAGACCCTCTCCGTCCTGCGGGGGCGCCCGCTCGCCGGGCTCGACGAGGTGTCCGAGGCGCTCACCTCCGTCCTGTGCGAGGGCGAGACCGCCCGCGCGGCGCTCGTCCACCGTCGGATGGCGATCGGCGAGCGCATGGGCGCCGTTCCGCCGAGCACGCCCATGGTGCCGCTGCAACGCGACCTCACCGCCGCCCAGAAGCGGATGCGGCTCAAGCCCGAGCCCTTCGACCGTGACCTCGACCTGGACCTGCGCAAGGAGAGTCAGCGCGAGCGCGGGGTGCTGCTGCACCGGCTGCGCATGCTCGGCGTGGCGTGGGGCGTGCCCCGCGACACCGGTGGCGGGCAGCGCGGCACCTTCCGCGAGGCCTGGCGGCTGCGCTGGGAACCGGACATGGACGTGGCGCTCATCGAGGCGAGCCGGTGGGGCACCACGGTGGCCTCGGCCGCCGGCGCCCGGGCGGTCGACCTCGCCGCGGAGGCCGACCTGCCCGCGCTCACCGGCCTCACCGAGCAGTGCCTGCTGGCCGACCTCGGTGACGCGCTGCCGCACGTGCTGTCCCTGCTCACCGACCGCGCGGCCACCGACAGCGACGTCACCCACCTGATGGCCGCACTCCCGGCGCTGGCCCGTTCGGCCAGGTACGGCGACGTGCGCGCCACCGACGGTGGCCACCTGCGCGCGGTCGCCGAGCAGATCCTGCGGCGCGTGTGCGTGGGCCTGGCCCCGGCGGTGCACGGGCTGGACGACGACGCGGCGGCCGAGTTCGTCAGGCGCATCGACCACACGCACGACGCGGCGTCCCTGCTCGGCGGCGACGCGGCCGACGAGTGGACGGCCGCCCTCGTCGCCCTGGCCCGGCGGGACACGCTGCCGGGGCGGATCGCCGGCCGGATCACCCGGATGCTGTCGGACGGCGGACTGCTGTCGGCCGACGAGCTGCGCCGCCGGCTGGGCCTGGCGATGTCCCCGGGAACCGAGCCCGCGGACGCCGCCGCGTGGCTGGAGGGCTTCCTCCAGGGCAGCGGGCTCATCCTGGTCCACGACGACCACCTGTTCGGGCTCATCGACACCTGGCTGCTGAGCCTGCCCGAGGAGCGGTTCACGGCGGTGCTGCCCCTGCTGCGGCGCACGTTCGGCGCCTTCGACACCCCGGAGCGCCGCGCGATCGGGGAGGCCGCCGCCCGCATCGACGGGTCGCCGCGCCCCGACGACAGCGCCGCCGAGCGCCGCCTCGTGGACGCGGACCGGGCCGCGCCCGCCGTGTCCTCGGTGCTGGCCGTCCTCACCAACGGAAGGAGCCACGCGTGAACGCCGTGGACGAACGGGAACGACGCTGGCGGCTGGTCCTGGGCAGGGAGGCGCGGTGCGGCGGCGGATTGAGCAGTGCCGACCAGGGCATGGACGCCGCCCTGGAGGCCCTGTACAACCGGGGCGACGACGCGTCCGGTGGCGGTGACGGGCGACGCTCGGCCGGCCTGGGCGCGTCCGCCCCGCGGGTGTCGCGGTGGCTGGGCGACATCCGCGAGTACTTCCCGACCTCCGTCGTGCAGGTCATGCAGAAGGACGCCATGGAGCGGCTCGGCCTGCACCAGCTCCTCCTGGAACCGGAGATGATGGAGGCCGTCGAGCCCGACGTGCACCTGGTGGGCACGCTGCTCTCGCTCAACCGGGTGATGCCGGACGAGGCCCGCGAGTCCGCACGCGCGGTGGTGCGCAAGGTCGTCGACGACCTCGAACGCCGGGTGGCGCAGAAGACCCGCTCGGTGGTGCGCGGCGCCATCGACCGGTCCTCGCGCACGACCCGGCCGCGACGGGTCGCCGACATCGACTGGAACGCCACGATCCGCCGGAACCTGGCGCACTACCTGCCCGAGCACGACACGATCGTGCCGCAGACCCTCGTGGGCTACGGGCGGCGCAGCCGCGGGGTGCAGAAGGACGTGGTGCTGGCGATCGACCAGAGCGGGTCGATGGCGTCGTCCGTGGTGTACGCGAGCGTGTTCGGCGCGGTGCTGGCCTCGATGAGCGCGCTGCGCACGTCGCTGGTGGCCTTCGACACCGCGGTGGTCGACCTGACCGAGGAGCTCACCGACCCCGTCGAGGTGCTGTTCGGCACCCAGCTGGGCGGCGGCACGGACATCAACCGGGCCATCGCCTACTGCCAGGGCCTGATCACCAAGCCCAACGACTCGGTGTTCGTGCTGATCAGCGACCTGTACGAGGGCGGCGTCCGCGCGGAGATGCTCAAGCGCGTGGCCGCGATGAAGTCCGCCGGCGTGCAGGTGGTGGTCCTGCTCGCCCTGTCCGACGAGGGCGCGCCGTTCTACGACCGCCAGAACGCCGCGGCCCTGGCGGAGATGGACGTCCCGGCCTTCGCCTGCACCCCGGACGCCTTCCCGGAACTCATGGCGGCCGCCATCCAGGGCCAACCCCTGACCCCCTGGGTCGACAAGCACCAGGACGCGTGACCGGGCGGGGCGGGCCGGGCGGGGCCGAACCGCGCGGCCCCGCCCCACGGTCACCGCCCGCGGCGGAATCCGGTCAGAGGTCGGTCTTGGCGGTGTCGAGGAAGGCCTGCCACTCGCCGGCTCCGAAGGCGAGGCTGCCGAGGTGCCGGTGCCGGGTGTCGCGCACAGCCGCCCCCGTCGCCCCGTCCGCCACCTCCACACAGGCGGCCTCACTCTGCGAGTAGCTGGACGTGCGGAAGGCACGAGCGCCGGGGGAGGGAGTCGGTGCGTTCATGACGTCATTCCTTGTCTTGACTGTGCTCGCGAGCAATCCGTTCGAGCAGCGCCAGCGTGGGGGTTCCATCGTCCAGGGCCGCTGCACGCAGCCGGTTGTAGATGTCCGCGTAGTGCTCGACGTTCTCGGCACTCGACATGAACATGTGCGACGACGGCCCCTGGAGGTAGACCGTCACCAGACCATGGTGCTCGACCTGGAGAATCGAGAAGGAGGACAGCGTCAGGGCGGCGTGCGCTCCAGCGCTGTAAGGGAGGACTTGCAGGGTCACGGAGGGGAGCTCGGCCACTTCCATCAGGTGCTCTGTCTGATCGGCCATCAGTGCGGCACTCCCGATGCGCTGCCTTAGCGCCGCCTCCGCCACGATCATCCAGACGTTCGGAGGAGTGGGGCGCTTGAGTACTTCCTGACGGGTCAGGCGCACCTGGATCTCCCGGTCCAGGTCACTGTTCGGACGCATGGTCGCCCTGATCACGGCGCGGGCGTAGTCCTCCGTCTGGGCGAGGCCCGGAATGAGCTGGGACTGGTACATCTCGACGGACGTCGCCTGCGCCTCGATGTTCGCGTAGGACCGGTAGCTTCGCTCCAGGTCATAGGGTTGCCACCGATCCGGCTCGCGCGCCTGCTTGCGCAGGGCGAGCAAGCGGTCGAGTTGTTCCGGGGCCTCATACAGGTTCAGAAGGCGTTCGATCGCCGAGGCGCCGGGTACCGCGCCACCGTCACCGGGCGTCTCCCAGCGGGCGAGACTGTTGGCCGCCGTGCGCATGGCTTTGACGACGTCACCGAACTTGCGGTCCCCGCGCAGCTCTCGCAGCTCCTGTGCGAGCTGCCACTGCGCGAGTGTCGGATTGTCGGCCATCCCTCGATCATGCCCTTCTTCGTATCTGGCGACAAAATTCGCTACTTCCAAAAGCTACTTGCAAATGCTCATGGCGTTGAGTTTACTGGAGTTGCTAGATCACTCTTCGTGTCGAAGTCCGGGCACGACGAAGCCCTGGCGGGTGCTGTAAACACCCCCAGGGCGTGGTCGGCGGTCAACCCATGCAGAACTGAGGAGCAACCGACATGCCTGTTGTATCGCAGAGTCCGACGTCCGCCTACCCGGGGCGGCGCTGGGCGGCGCGCCTCTACCCGGGGACTCCCGCGACCACGGCCCGGGTCCGTGCCGAGATGCGGGACGACCTGGCCGAACTCGAAGGGATCCCTGGCGACCTGGTGGACGGCGCCGCCCTGTGCGCGAGTGAGGCGTTCGCCAACGCCGTCGTCCACAGCAGGTCGGGGCGGCCGGACGGGACGGTGATGCGCATTCTGTCCACGCCCGTCGTCACCAATCGCGAGACCACGCTGAGGCTGTCCGTCATCGACGACGGTCCTGTGGACTCCCGGCCGATGATCCCCGCCCAGTGCACGGCCGAGGAGTGGCAGGAGGCCGAACGCGGTCGTGGCCTGCTGCTCATCGACCACCTGGCCACCGAGTGGGGCACGCAGCGCTGGGCCGGTACCGACACGTGCCGCGTCCTCGGCACCGTGATCTGGGCCGAGTTCACCTACCCCACGCTCCGGGAGACGGCATGACGATGGCGACCGCCGCTTCCGCACTCGCCCCGGACATGCGCCGAGTCCTGAACGCGCCCAGGGGACAGCGGTTCAGCCGACCGACGACCGTCGCACGCCCCTCGACCGCTCCCGCGCCCCCGCTGGCATCGCTGGGCCGGACCCCGAGGGAACGCGCGCTCCTCGCCCACATGCCCGACACACCTCGCCTGCGCCACCGGCTCGCCCACGGCGACCTGCCCCTGTGGATGGCCGGGTCCGACCCGCAGAACCCCCGCCCTCGCCGGGAGCCCGGCCGCACCGGCCCTTCCCCCGACTCCCGACCCGGTGACGGCCCCGCGCCTGGACCCGAGCCCGTGCGCATCCCCCGCCCCAGGCGCGAACGCCCTCCGCTCCCGCGCAGGTCCGACCGGCCCCGCCGCCCGACGAGCCACCGCAGGCCCCGCCGCGGCGTCGGATGGCCCCTGGTCGGATACGTCCTCGCCACCATGGCGGGAATCCTCATGCAGTACTTCACCGGCGTGCTGGGCTGAACCCCGGACCATCCCGTAGGCCGCACCGGTACCGGGGCCCGGCGCGGCCAGGAGTCGGTGGAGGTACCGGTTCCGGCGGTCCCTTTCAGAGATCGCCTAGTCCACCACCAACCGGTAGCGCAGGTGGCGCCCCTCGGGGCGCATCACCATGCGTGACACCTCGAACGGGGAACCGTCCGCCGCATGGGTCGTCCTGAGCAGGACCAGGACCGGACTCCCGACGGGCAGGCCGAGCGCGGTGGCCTCGTCATCGGTGGCGGGGCGTGCGCACACGTCCTCCACCACCTCGTGCGCGGCGTACCCGAGTTCGGCGAGCAGTGTGGGTGCGCCGCCGCGTACCTTGCGCTTCTCTTCCAGGGGTGTGCCCGACGCGACCGAGAGCGGATAGTACGAGTCCGTGAGCTCGACGGGGACATCGTCGAAGAGCATCACCCGCCGGCGCGTGACAACTCGGTCCTGTCCATCCAGTGCCTCGGCCACGTCGGTTGGAGCGTCCACCTCTCCGGCGTCCACCAGGCGCTGTGCGGCCCGGTCGCCCTGCGCGGTCCAGGGGTCGGACGCACCGGCGGGCCGTGCGGTGACGTAGGAGCCCGAGTCGTCGTTCGGTCCGGCTGATCGACCCATCTCGCCTCCGGAGACATCGAGAACCTCGGTAGCTGTCGTGCCAAGGCCGTACGCATCAGGTTCGCCATGCGATGTCCGAGCTTCGTCCCGAACGCTGTGAGGGCGCGGGACAGGGCCTGGGATGGCAGTCCGCCTTCGTCGCTCCCGCTCGGGAGGCGCGCGGAAGCGGCACTCCTGCACGCGGCCCGGCGGTGGCGTGAGACGCCCTCAATCGGTCTGCAGCTCCGCCACAGCGCGGTGCAGGTTGCTGCGCTGGAGGCTGGCAAGCACGTCGGCGACCGTTCCGGGGGGGTTGCGCCAGGAGTCGGCGATCTGCTGCGCGCAGGACCAGACCACTTTTCGGTCCAGGTGGATCTGGTCAAGGATGAAGTCATCCGGGCTCTTGGCCTCGATGTCCCACCCGTCCAATACGGACGAGGGGAAGTCGGTCAGGTTCTCCGTGACGATCACCTGAGCACGAGCGCGGATGGCGGCGGCCAACACATGCCGGTCATCGAGGTCGGGGAGGTCCAAGGAGTCGATCAGCGGTTCGTAGCCCGTGACAAGGCAGTCGCGGACCGCGCAGATCATGAGCTTCCTCGTGCGCCGCAGAGCTTCGTCCGACAGCTCAGGGCGGTTCTTCCTGAGATTGCCGAAGGTCTCGTCCAGGATCTGGTGCGTCCATCGCGCCTGGACGAGCCCTGCCTGCGCCACTCTGATGAGCAGGTCCCGCAACGTGCTCGGGTAAAGGACGTTCGCATCGTAGATGACGACGAATGACATCTCAGTCGAAGCCCAGTTCCCGGGTCATTGCGGATAGTTCGTCGGCGGCCTCGCGGCGTCGTTGGTCGTCCGCGCGCATGTACTCCATCAGGGAGTCTGCACGGACTCGCCGATGCGTACCGACCTTGCGGTAGGCGATCTCGCCTGCCTGAAGAAGGCCGATCAGGTGAGGTCGTGAAACGTTGAGCATGTCCGCGGCCTGCTGGGTTGTCAGTTCGGCATGGTCCGGAACAATCGAGACCCCGCGCCCGGCTGCCATGTGCGCGAGCACGACCGCGAGCAGTTCGACAGCCGACCGCGGAAGCAGCAGCTCTTCCTGGCTGGCTTCGACTGCCACGGGTGTCAGCGGTTCATGGTGTTCGTCAAGGTAGCGGCGCACCCGGGGAAGAGCACTGGCGGCCGCTTGGATCTGTTTGGTGTCGGGGTGTGAAGACAACACGGTAGTGACTCCTCACTTGGCTCTCATCGCATTATCCGCAATAAACGAAACAAGCGCAAGACCCACGATCAGGCGGTAGCGCAAGTGGCGCTCCTCGGGGCGCCTCCGCTGTGCGGCCCGGCCGCCCTGTGCGGTCCAGGGGTCGGACGCACCGGCGGGCCGTGCGGTGACGTAGGAGCCCGAGTCGTCGTTCGGTCCGGCTGATCGACCCATCTCGCCTCCGGAGACATCGAGAACCTCGGTAGCTGTCGTGCCAAGGCCGTACGCGTCGCCACTGTAGGCATCCGGCCCACCATGCGAGGGGCCGCCGGGACGTTCCACACGTGGGGAAAACGGTGGCGGGAGGCGGGGCGGGCGATTAGCCTTCCGATCGTGCCCGAGTCGAAAGACGTGGCCGCCTAGCGGCGGCCCGCCCCACAGCAGGTCCGCCGCATCAGCGTCCATCGCCGGTGCGGCCCTCGGTGCTGCCCGGCTTCATGTCCGAGGCTCGGAGCTTCTCGTGCACGAACGCCATCGCGGCGGGGTCGTCCTCGCCGCCGTTCTGCTGTCCACACTCGTCTTTCCCCTGTCCATCACCGGCGCCTCCACCGCCCTTCCCGAGATGCAGGCGCGGCTCGGCGGTGGTCTCGCCGCCGCACAGTGGGTCGTCAACGCCTACAACGCCTGTTTCGCCGCCTTCCTCGTGGTCGCCGGTTCGGTGGCCGACGCCGTCGGCCGCCGCAGGGTCTACGCCGCGGGCGTCGGCCTGTTCCTCCTGAGCGGCGTGCTGGTCCCCTTCGTCCAGGACGTCGGCGGCCTGGTCGTGCTGCGCGCCCTGGGCGGGGTCGGGGCCGCCGCCGCGGTCGCGGGCGGGACCTCGCTGCTCGCGGCCGCGTTCGAGGGCCCGGCGCGGGCGCGCGCCTTCGGCCTGCTCGGTACCGTGCTCGGCGCGGGGACCGCGTTCGGTCCGGCGGTCTCCGGCCTGCTGGTGCAGTCCCTGGGGTGGCGGTCCGCCTTCGTCGCCCCGGCCCTGGTCACCGGTGCCGTCCTGCTGCTGGTGCCCCTGCTCCCGTCGTCGCGGGGCACGGGGCGCCGGGTCGACGCGCTGGGCGCGACGCTGTTCACCCTGGGCCTGTTGGCGCTCCTGGCCGCGCTGGTCGAGGGGCCCGCGCGGGGCCTGCCCGCGGCGGTCGGGGGCCTGGTCGTCGCGGCCCTGCTCCTCGGTGCGTTCGTGCTGGTCGAGCGGGGCCGCCGGGAGCCCCTGGTGGACCTGGCGCTGCTGGCCGACCGCGGCTTCGTCGCCTACGCCCTCGCGGCGGCCGCGTTCATGGCGGTGCTCGTCCCGCTGCTCGTGTACCTGCCCTCGTACCTGATCGCCGTGGTGGGGCTGTCCGCGGCGCGCACGGGCCTGTGGCTGCTCATGCTGACGGTACCGACCCTGCTCCTGCCCACCGTGGGCGCCGAACTCGCCGCGCGGCTGCCGCACACGGCCGTCGTGGCCGGTGCCCTGGTCCTGAGCGGGTCGGGGGCCGTGGGACTCCTGGTGCTGGGGCCGGACGTCACACCGTTCGTCCTGGCGGTCCCGTTCGTCCTGATCGGCGCGGGCGTGGGCCTGACCAACGGCCTCATCGACGGTTTGGCGGTGGGCTCGGTCCCCGCCGAGCGTGCCGGAACGGCGGCGGGGGTGTTCAACGCGGTCCGGCTCACTCTGGAGACGGTCGCCATCGCCGTGGTCGGCGCCGTGCTGGCGATCCTGACCGGCGGCCGTCTGGAGGGCGCGGGATTCACCGGCGCGTTCCACACGGTGGCCCTCTCGCTGGGAGGGCTGACGGCCGTCGTCGTGGTGGGCGTGTGCCTTCTGAGCCGTAGGAGCACCGCCGAACGGTCCCGCGTGGGCTGACCGCGGGGTTGTCCGATTCCGGACAGCGCGATCGGCCGGGCCGTCCGTCCGTGGATGATGGACCGGACGGCCCGGCCACCAGGAACAGGCCGACATCGGCGGTCGGGGAACGGGGGAGCGGTGTGACTGGATTCGCGGACGGACTGGGCGACGCCCGCAGGGCCGTGACCGCCTACTTCGGCTTCCACGTGCCGGAGCGGGCGGGAGACCCGGAGGGCGGCGACCTCCTGGACGACATCGGCGACACGGTCCATGGAGCGGAGCTGCCCGACCTCGACCGGACGAAGCGCGCCGCGTCCCCGGCACCATCGGCGTCCTCTGCCCTGCCCGACAGGAATGCGCCGGAGGCCGACGCGTCCGGCCGCCCCGCCGTCCTGGCGGCGATCGAGGCCGACACCGAGGCCCTCGGCTTCACCATGTCGTGCGAGGAGGCCGTCGGGCGCCTGCTCCGCGCCCTCGCCGCCGCGAAGCCCGGCGGACGCCTCCTCGAACTCGGTACGGGGACCGGCGCGGGCACCGCCTGGCTGCTCGCGGGCATGGACGGGCAGACCACGCTCGACACGCTCGACCACGACCCCGAGACCCTGGCGGTGGCGCGCCGCCACCACGGGGACGACCCGCGCGTGACCCTCCACGAGGCCGACGGCGGCCCGTGGCTGGCCGACCGCGTCGGGGCGCCCGGCTACGACCTGGTGTTCGCCGACACCTGGCCGGGGACGTTCACGCACCGGGACGAGGCGCTCTCGCTCGTGCGCCGGGGCGGCTTCTACGTGGTCGACGACCTCGACCGCCAACCCGAGGGCGCGGTGCCCGACGGCCACCGGTCGGCCGTCGACGAACTGGTGGCGGACCTGGAGTCACGCGCGGGCTGGGCCGCGCTGCCCCTGCTCGGCTGGTCCTGCGGGGTGCTCGTCCTCGTCCGGACGTAGGACGCACACCCCGCACGCCTCCACACCCCGCACGGGGCTCACGAGCCCCGACGCCCCTCGGGGCTCACTCGCCCCACGAGGTTCTACGGCGAGCCCTCTTCGCCCGGCCAGACCGAGTCCGGCCGCAGCGGGTCGTGGCCCACCGACATCAGGCGGCGGCGCCAGGCCGGGTCCTCCCGGTGCGGCTCGGCCAGCGACTCGTGCACGAAGCGCGCCACGTCGTCCATCAACCGGACGTCGGACTCCGTGACGTCGGCCTTGCGCTTGTTGAGGACCGCCACGACCTCCTCACCCCGGCTGGAGACGTTCAGATCGGGCTCGGGCTGCTCGAAGGACTCCTCGCCGGAGGCATCGGTGAGCAGCCACTCCCGCAGCTCCTCGCCGGTCATGTTCACCACGGAGTGGAAGTCGTCCCAGACCTCGTCCACCGCGGGATCGTGTTGAGCCATGGTCCTCCTCCTCTCATCGTCATGCGCCCGGGCCGGGGGTCACCGCCGGCCGCGCGGCCGCCTCCGGCCCCGCGTCGCCGCGTACCCCGCCACCGCCGCCGCACACGCGCCGGCGGCCACGGAGGCCACGCCCAGACGCCGCTGGTTCAGCTCCTGCTGGAGGCTGCGCGGCAGTGCCTCGTCGTCGAACTCCCCGTGCGCGCCGTAGTCGCGGTCGTCGTCCAGCGGCCGGAACAAGTTGTCCGCCCGCCGAGTGGACTCCTCGTCCTCGCGCACCTGCGACTCCTCCCCCGTGGCGCCCAGCCGGAGGTCGAGCAGCCGCGGCGCCAGGCGCTGCGCCAGGACCGTGCCGACGGTCGACCCGCCCACCCAGGTGCTGCGGCGGCGCGGGTGCTCGGCGGCCCACACGATCGCCCGCGCGGCCACCTCGGGCTGGTACACCGGAGGAACCGGACGGGTGGGCGCTCCCACACGCGAGCGCACCCACGAGAACTGCGGCGTGTTCACCGCGGGCAGGTGCACCTCCGTGATGCGCACGTGCGACCCGTCGTCGGCCAACTCCGCGCGCAGCGAGTCGTCGAAGCCCCGGACGGCGTGCTTGGCCCCGCAGTAGGCCGCCTGCAGCGGGATCCCCCGGTAGGCCAGCGCCGAACCGACCTGGACGATGACGCCCGCGTCCCGGGGCAGCATCCGGTCCAGTGCCGCGCGGGTGCCGTGGACGTACCCGTGGTAGCAGGCGTCGGTCACCCGGTGGTACTCCTCGGGCGTGACCTCCGTGAAGGGCGCGATGACCGACAGCAGTGTCGAGTTCACCCACACGTCGATGGGCCCGAGTTCCGACTCGATGCGTTCGGCCGCCTCGTCCACGGCCGCCGCGTCCGCGACGTCGGCCTCGACGGTCACCGCGAGCGTCCCCGCCGCCCGGGCCTCCCGTGCGGCCGCCGCCAACCCCTCGGAGCCCCGCGCGACCAGCCCGACCATGTAGCCGAGTCGGGCGAACTCGCGGGCCGTCGCCCGTCCCACGCCCGCGCTCGCACCGCAGACCACCGCGACCCGGTCGCTCCTCGGTTTGCGCGCGCCCGTCATCGGCGCCTCCCTCCGGCACGTGTCCGGTCCTCAACCGGTGCGCTACCCAGGCGCACCCCACCTCATACGTGCCCCACCGGGCCTCGGTCTGCCATTCCGGGCACCCCCCCACCAGGCCTCGGACCGGCCGTTTCGGGCGGTCCCGCCCATGCGAGCCGGCCCGTCGCCTCGGACCGGCCCACCGTTTCGGCCCGCCGACCGCTGGGCAGTCGGATGGAGACAGACCGTGCGGAGACCGCGACCCGGGGGTGGTGGCATGGACGGGGCCCGGCCCGAACCGTGGATCGGCGGGCACGCGTTCCTCTCCGACTGCGCCACGGCCGCCCTCGTCGCACCGGACGGCACCATCGACTGGATGTGCGCGCCGCGCTTCGACTCGCCGTCCCTCTTCGCCGGCATCCTCGACACCCGGCGCGGCGGAGGATGGAACCTGGAGGTGGAGGGCGCGCGCCCCGCGGTACGGCGCTACGTCGACGGCACCCTGGCCCTGGAGACCCGGTGGGAGGGCGACGGCGTCAGTGCGGTCGTGACCGACCTGCTGGCCGTGCGGCGGTCGGGGTCCCGGCTGCGCAACGAGGGCGTGCTGGTGCGCCTGGTGCGCTGCCTGTCCGGGCGTGCCACGGTGGTCTCCCGCGTGGAGGCGGTACCCGACTACGCCCGGCGCTCCGCCGAGTGGCGGCCGGACGGCGACGGCGCCCTGCGGGAGAGGTCGGGCCCCCGGCTGTGGGCCACCGGCGAGCCCCGCACCGCCGCCGACGGTTCCGTGGAGTACCGCCAGGAACTCGCGGAGGGGGACACCGCCGCCTTCGCCCTCGACTACCTCGGCGAGTCCGGCGCCGCGGACGCGGCCACCTGTGAGGCCCTCGTCGAACGGACCCTGGAGGCCTGGCGCTCCTGGTCCGATCGCACGCGCTACGACGGAGCCGGAGCCCAGCACGTCCGCCGGAGCGCCGTCGTGCTGCGCGGGCTCCTGCACGAGGAGTCCGGAGGCCTGATCGCCGCGCCGACGACCTCGCTGCCCGAGTGGCCCGGAGAGGCGCGGAACTGGGACTACCGCTACGTCTGGCACCGGGACGCGGCGCTGGCCGTGCTGGCCTTCCTGCGCCTCGGGCACGGTGCGGAGGCCCGCGGCTACCTCGACTACCTGTTGCGCACGTTCCGCCGCACGCCCGAACGCCTCGGCCCCGTGCACACCGTCGACGGCGAGCTGCCGCCCGAGGAAGTGGAGCTCGACCACCTCGACGGACACGTCGGCACCGGGCCGGTGCGTGTCGGCAACGGGGCCCGCGGCCAGAACCAGATCGACGTGTACGGCCACGTCCTCGACGCCGCCCTCTCCTACCAGCAGGTCGTCGGCGACCTCACCGAGCACGACCTCCACGGCCTCTGGAGGATCGTGACGGCGGCCCGCGGCCTGCGGTCGAGCCTCGGCCACGGGCCCTGGGAGTCACGGGGCGCGCCGCGCCACTGGACCACCTCCCGGGTGTACCTGTGGGTGTGCCTCGACCGGGCGGTCCAGCTCGCCGAGCTGACCGGCCACCGGGACCCGCCACCGCTGGACGAGTGGCGTGAGGAGGCCCGCTCGCTGCGCGCGGAGATTCTCGAACGGGGGATCGACTCCGGCTCCGGTGCCTTCGTCCAGTCCTACGGCGGCGACCGGGTGGACGGCTCGTTGACCCGCCTACCGCTCGTGGGCTTCCTGCCGGGCCGCGACCCGCGCGTCCTGCGCACACTGGAACGCCTCGACGCCGAACTCGGCGTCGGCGGCGACAGCGGGAGGGACGGCGATGGTGCCGGCGACGGGTCCGGCAGCAGTGGCGGCGACGGCGATCTCCTCCAGCGCTACCACCCGGTCCGCACCCGTGACGGACTGGACACCGAGGAGGGCGCGTTCCTCCTCTGCTCGTTCGACATGGTCTCCGCGCTCGTGCTCGCGGGCCGCGTCGAGGAGGCCGAACGCCGGTTCGCGCGGCTGTGCGAACGGAGCGGGCCGCTCGGCCTGCTCTCCGAGGAGATGGACGCGGACGGCACCATGCTCGGCAACTTCCCCCAGGCCTTCTCCCACCTCGCGCAGATCAACGCCGCGATCAACCTCGACTCCGCGGAGGACGTCGAGGCCCTGCGCGCGTGGGCGCGCCGCCGGTCCGGCGGTCATGCCCCGGCGAAGGACAGCCGACAGGCGACACCGTCAGGGAGGGAGGCATCGGCATGACCGAGGCCAAGGAGAGGCTGGCAGAGGAGGCGGAGGCCTATCGCGGGGACAGCGAGCAGCCCCTGGGCGGATACGCCCTCGTCGTGGCGGGCTACACGGCCCTGGTGGCCGCCGGTGTGGTGACGGCGCGCGCGACCGGGCGCCGGGGCGCCGCACAGGACGTGGGGCCGTGGGACCTGGTGCTCATGGGACTGACCACGCACAAGCTGTCCCGGCTGCTGGCCAAGGATCCCGTGACGAGCCCTCTCCGCGCGCTCTTCACCCGTTTTCGCGGTGTCTCCGGGCCGTCCGAGCTGAAGGAGGAGGTGCGGGGAGAGGGCGGGCGCCGAGCGGTCGGTGAGCTGGTCACCTGCCCGTTCTGCACCGCGCAGTGGGTCGCGACCGCCTACGTCTTCGGACTCGCGTTCGCCCCGGGCCTGACCCGGAGCGCGGGGGCGGTCTTCAGCGCCGTGGCGGTGTCGGACTGGCTGCAGTTCGGGTACGCGCGGCTGCAACAGGCCCAGGAATGACGCCGCCGGTCCCCGGCCCGGCGTCCGCGCCCGTACGGGGCTCCGCGCCCCCTGACGGCAGCGCGCGTGCGCCGCGCCCGGACACGTCCCGTACCCGTCCCGAGCCCCGGTTCGCCGCCGTCCCGGCCGGGTAGCGGGGGCCCGCACACGGAGTGATGTCCCACGGCCCGTCGCGGGCCGGTACAGGGGGTGGAATGGGAACCGAACGGACGACGGACACGGTGGCGGGGGCCGCCATGGCCGCGTGGGGGGTGCCGGGACGCACCCCGGCGGTGGTGTGCGTGCACGGCGCGGGGGTCTCCTCGCGGCAGATGGCACCGCTGCTGCCGGCGTTCGACGGACGCACCGAGGCGTGGGCGGTCGACCTGCCCGGATTCGGTGCCAGCGACGCGGGCGGTCGCCGGTGGACCGTCCCCGACCTCGCCGACGCGCTCGTGGAGTGGACCCACGCGCGAGGGCTGACCGACCCCTGCCTGCTCGGCCTGTCCCTGGGCGCCCAGGTGGTGGCGGAGGCGGCGGCACGGCACCCCCACGACGTGGGGTCGGTGGTGCTGGCCGGGCCCACCACCGACCCCGAGGCCCGGTCGCTGCCCCGCCTCGCGGTGCGCCTGCTCTGGAACAACCTGTACGAACGCCCCTCCGTCGTCACGCACAGCCTCCGGGACTACCGCGAGGCCGGGCCGAGCCGAGTCGTGCGCAGCTGGACGGCGAGCCGCGACCACCGCATCGAGCTGGTCCTGCCACGGGTACCGCAGCCCGCGCTGGTCGTCCGCGGGTCCAGGGACAAGGTCTGCCCGGGCCCCTGGGCCGAGGACGTCGCCCGCCTGCTGCCGCGCGGCCGGCTGGTGACCGTCCCCGGGCTGCCCCACGCGCTCTCGTGGGCGGGTCCGGGGCGCCTGGCGCGCATCGTCGAGCGCTTCTTGGCCGAGGAGGCGCGATGAGGCCGCGCAGAGCCGTCGCGGGATTCGACTCCGCCACCGCGATGCTGCGGCGCCTGGCCTCCTTCGACGCGGCGGTCCGGACGGGCCGGATCGTCCGAGGCGACCCGATGGGACGAGCAGGGGACCCGGACCGGGCCGGAGACGCGAGCCTGGCCGTGAACCCGAACCGGGCCGAGAACCCGGACGTGGCCGAGTACACCGACCGGGGTCCCGCCTCGGCGGCCGAGCACGACCCCGGCGACCCGGGCCCGGGCACGCGCGTACTCGCCGCCGCCGCGACGGCGGCCAACCGCATGCCCCGAGGCGCCAAGGAGAGGCTCTACTCGGCGTCCGGCTGGGCGGAGGCCGTGCCGCGGCGCCGGGTCGCGGAGATCGACTCCGACGACCTCGCCGAGTGGGTCGCCGGACACTACCGGGGCGGCCGCTCGGACGTCGCCTTCGTCGGTTCCGCCGATGGCGCGCTCATCCACCTCGCGGCGGCGCTCGGCGCGCCCTGGCTGCCGCAGACCCTGCTCATCCCCGTCCGGCGGCACGGCGTCCCGCCCGAGGACGGCGCCAGGGACCTGGACCGGATGCGGTCGACCGGCGAGGCCCTCGTGCGCCGGAACCCCGACTGGCGGCTGCACCACATGCACGACCCCGTGCAGGACCGGCTGATGATCGCGCACATGTGCTACTTCAGGGTCAAGTGGCTCCGCCTTCCCGAGGCCTACCGCGCCTTCCTGCGGGCGACGCTCCCGCGCGGCGGCACACTCGTGGTGTCCGACTGCGCGCTGCGCACGCCGACGACGGCCGTGGGGGAGCGGTACGTGTTCCAGCACGGCGGTTTCGGCGGCGCCACCCAGGACGAACTCCGGCACGGCGGTCCGCGCGTGCGGGCCCACCTGCGGGCGCAGGGGTCCGACTACCGGAGGTTCGTCGCGCCGGAACCGGACGGCGAGCACCCCGAGGCCGAGTGGGGGTTCGCCCCGGAACTCATGGGCGACCTGGCGGAACTCGCCCGTCGGGAGGGCTGGCGGCTGGTCCGGCTGCGCCACGACGAACCCGGGTCGCTGAGCCCGGCCGTCGCCGACCTGTACCGCGACCACTACCGGCGCCGCGGTGTGCCGCCGAACCGGCTGCTCGCGGAGACCTTCATGCTCGTGGAGCCGTACTGGGCACTGCGCACGGGCTCGGTGCCCTACTGGGCGGTGTTCAACACCGAACCGGCTCAGCGGGCCCTGGCCGCCTACCTCGACCGATCCCCGGACTTCGAGGAGATCCGGCTCGGGCTGTTCTCCCACGGCGTGGACTCGGTGGGCCTGGCCGGAGCCGCCGACTGGGCGGGCGTGCTGGAGCGGGCCACCAAGGTGGGCACGTTCCTGGGGACGGACCCGGGCCGGTATCCGCGGGACTTCGCGGTGCTCTTCCGATTCCGCCGCGACCTGGCCCGGGTACGCGGACGCCGGCCGCTGCCGGATCCCCTGAGCTGGGAGGAGGTGGCGGAGGCGCTGGCGGGGAAGCCGGGCGTGGATGTCATACCGGAGCACGGATAGCGCGTACCGCCCGAGCCGCGTACCGCCCGAGCCACACGAACCACGAGTACCACGTGAGCCACACGGATAACGCGAACTGCGCGAATCGCGTACTGGGCTTACCGCACGAGTCGCACGACCTGCGCGCACCTGCGCGCACCTGCGCGCGCCGCTCGTGGAGGGGCGAACAGGCCGACAGCGTGTGAAGGAAGCGAGGCCGGACGGCGAGTCCGGTCCGCGGGGACGTCGAGGAGGACGCCGTGGTGGGAGAACACCTGGTCGAGGGGCTGCGACGCGCCGTCCGCGGCCGGGGCCGGGAGCGCGAGAGGGTCGTCCTCATCCTGCGCAGCGTCATCGCCTCCACACTGGCCTGGGCGGTGGCGGCCCTGGTGATGGACAGTTCGCAGGTGGCCTTCGCCCCGTTCTCCGCCCTGCTGGTGGTGCGCCCCAGCGTCTACCGGTCCGTGCTCGACTCCAGCCGCTACGTGGCGGCGGTCTTCCTCGGGGTGCTGGCCGCCGGGGCCGCCGGGCTCACCGTCGGCGTGCACCTGTGGGCGTTCGCCCTCGTCGTCCTGGTCGCCCTCGTCGTGGGACAGGCTTCCCTCTTCCGGGAGCAGGGGCGGCAGATCCCCGTGGTGGCGGCGTTCGCGTTCGCCGGGGGAACCGCCGCGAGCGTGGAGCCGTTGGGCGAGATCCTGATCATGGTCTGCGTCGGCTCGGCCTCCGCCCTGCTGACCCAGCTCGTCCTCGCCCCGTCCGTCCGCTTCCGGGACGCCGAGGACGCCGTGCGCGGCTTCGCCGACTCCCTGGCGTACCTGGTCGACGAGATGGCCGATGGCCTGCGCGAGGGCCGGGAGGGCCTGGACACCCGCCGGTGGGTCCGGATCGCCCAGAGCCTGACCGCCACGCGGGAGAACGCCCGGGCCGCCGTCGAACGGCAGGACGAGAGGGTCCGGTTCAATCCCCGCAGGGTCCTGATGCGGAGCGGTTCCACGGTGAGCCTGCGCACCTACCGGGAGTGGATCAACGCACTCGACCGCGCGTCCTGGCACCTGCGGTCCATCACGAGCACCTTCGACGCCCTGGAGCGCGGCACGAGCCGGCTGCCCGCCCAGAGCGAGGACTTCCTGCGCGTGTACGGCGGCCTCCTGGACGCCGTCTCGGACGTGCTGTGGACGCTGCACGAGGGCCGGGCCTGGGAGAGCGTCCAGGTGCCGCAGGACCTGAGCCAACGGCTGGAACTCGCTCAGAACGCCGTTGACCGGTGCCGGGAGGACTTGGAGAGCGGGGGCGACGGCGGTACCTGGCACGTGCGCGGGTCCATGCTCACCGACGTCGAACGCCTGCTGCAGGAGCTCCAGGAGGGGCGTTCGGGCGCTGAGCAGGGATGAGTGACGGTGAGCGGAGGCGGCACCCCGCGGCCCGTAGGGTCGGGGGACGGGTCCACGACCGCCACCGTGACAAAGGAGTCCGATGAGCCTTCGCATCCAGGAACTGGGCTGGCGCGCCACCCCCATGGGCGAGATCAGCCTGCGCCGGCGCTGGGACCCGGCCGCGCGCACCGACGTCTACGAGATCAAGCTCGACGACGAGTTCCTCATGTCGAGCCTGTTCGTCGCAGCGGAGGTCGAGGTCGCCCGCATCGCCCTCGCCGAACTGCGTGCCGCCGGGCCACCGCCCGAGGGCGGCTACGACGTCGCCGTGGGCGGACTCGGGCTCGGCCACACCGCGCTCACCGTCCTGGAGGACGACGGCGTGCGCTCCCTCGTGGTGGTCGAGGCGCTCCAGGAGGTGATCGACTGGCACGAGGAGAAGCTCATCCCGGCCGGGGAGACGCTCACCGCCGACGCGCGCTGCCACCTGTCGCAGGGCGACTTCTTCGCCCGCGCCGCCGACCCGGCAGGAGGGCTGGCCGGGGCCGAAGGCCCTCCGTTGAGGGGAGTGGACCGTCCCGGCGCGGAGCGCTCCCACGGGCAATGGCGGGCGACGGGTGGGCTCCGCCCGGACTCGCCGGGAACCCGCTTCCACGCGGTGGTCGTGGACATCGACCACTCGCCCCGCCACCTGCTCAACCCCGCCCACGCGCCCTTCTACGAGGTGGAGGGGACGCGTCGGCTCGCCGAGCACCTGTGGCCCGGCGGCGTGTTCACCCTGTGGTCCAACGACCCGCCGGACGAGGACTACCTCGACGTCCTGCGCGGAGTGTTCACCGGCGTGCGGGCCGAGGTCGTCAGCTTCCCGAACCCCTACCAGGACCGGTCCGCCACCAACACGGTCTACGTGGGATCGAGGCCGCGCGACTGACCCATGGGGGCGTCGGAGGTGGTGACCCGGTCGTGACCGGGGGTGGGAGTAGGGACACGGAGAGCGGGCAGGGGATCGGTATGGCACATCGCGGACACTCCAGAACCGCCGCCGTGCTCGGCGTCCTCCTGCTGGCGTGCGCGTGCGGAGCGGACGGCACCGGCACGTCGGTGGCCCCGGAGGAGTCGGGGACGCCGGGGCGGGAGAGCACGGAACAGGAGACGCAGGGGACCGGCTCCGTCGAGCCCGGCGACCCCGGCACGCCCGTGGACGTGGCCACCGGCCTCGAGGTCCCGTGGGGCGTGGACTTCCTGCCGGACGGATCGGCCCTGGTCGCCCAGCGCGACTCCGCCGAGGTCGCGCACGTGGCCGCCGACGGCACGGTGACCGGAGCCGGTGAAGTGGAGGGCGTCGTGCCCGGCGGCGAGGGCGGGCTCCTGGGGCTGGCGGTCGATCCGGCGTTCCCCGACGAGCCGTACGTGTACGTGTACTACACGGCGGCGTCCGACAACCGCATCAGCCGGATCGAGTACGAGCCCGACGCGGTCGAGCTCGGCGAGGCCGAGGTCATCCTGGACGGCCTGCCCAAGGCGGGCAACCACAACGGTGGCCGGATCGCCTTCGGCCCGGACGACCTGCTCTACGTGGGCACCGGCGACGCCGCCCAGGGCACGCTGGCCCAGGACACCGACTCGCCGGCGGGCAAGATCCTGCGGATCACCGGCGAGGGCGAGCCCGCCGAGGGCAACCCCTTCGACAACCGCGTGTACAGCTACGGGCACCGAAACGTACAGGGACTGGCCTGGGACGACGACGGGCGCCTGTACGCGACCGAGTTCGGGGCCGACGCGTTCGACGAGGTCAACCTGATCGAGCCGGGCGCGAACTACGGGTGGCCGGAGGTGGAGGGCCCCGGCGGCGGGGACGAGTTCACCGACCCGCTGGTCACGTGGTCACCGTCCGAGGCCTCGCCCAGCGGCGCGGCGATCGCCGGCGACGCCCTGTGGGTGGCGGCTCTGCGCGGCGAGCGCCTGTGGCGGATCCCCCTGGACGGCGAGGGAGGGCTCGGCGAGCCGGAAGCGCACTTCGAGGGCGACCACGGGCGCCTGCGCACGGTGGTCGTCGCGCCGGGCGGCGACGCGCTGTGGCTCACCACCAGCAACCTCGACGGTCGCGGATCGCCGGAGGACGGTGACGACCGCATCCTGCGGGTGCCCCTGGAGTGAGCCCGCCGCCCGCCGGCGGCGGCGTCCTTCCCGCCACCGCGCACACGGCGGGGAGGGCCCGGCTCCGAACCGAACCCTCCCCTGTGGCCGCCGCTGCCACGGCCGTGGCCGCACTTGCTAGCCGCAGACCGCCCCGTTGAGCCGGAACAGCTCGGGAGCCGCGTCCGATCCGCCCGAACGCGTGCCGACGAAGCCGAACGTCGTCTCCTCACCGGGATCGATCGCCGCGTTCCAGTCCAGGTCCCGCGTGGTCACCCGCGGACCCGACTGCTCCAGATCACCGCTCCAGTGCCGGCCCACCGACTGCCCGCCGGTGAACGACCAGCCGAGCTCCCAGCCGTCCACGGGCTCGTCGCCGGTGTTGCGGATCGTCACCTGGGTGGTGAACCCGCTCTCCCACGCGCCGTGCACCGTGTAGTCGACCTCGCAGGCCGACGCGGTCGGGGGCGCCGCCTCGCCCTGGTCGGTGACGAACGCCGACACCCACGCCAGCGCCGAGTTCCAGTTGATCGTCAACTCGTTGGTCGACCACGCGTCGATGTGGTCGATGTAGCAGAACTGCGGCGCGCACCCCTCCAGGTTGGCCTGGCTCACCGGGTCCCAGGTGGCAGTGTCGGAGTTCGGTCCGCCCGACAGCGTGCCGTCGGGCGGGTGGGGCAGCGACGGGTCCAGCTGGGCGGCGTACCACCGGCTGTGCTGGTTGACCGCGTCGTTCTCGCCGTACCCGGTCACATACGACTGGTTGAGCGCGTTGCGCCCGAGCACGTAGTCCATCCCCTCCAGGACGGCGTCGCGGTAGCGCGCGTCCCCGGTCAGGTCGTAGGCGGTCGCCAGGACGACCATGGTGTTGAGGACCAGTCCGTTGGAGCCCCACACGAGGGCCCCGTTCTCCGGGTTCAGGACCAGGCCGTACGGGTGCTCCTCGGCGGCCGCCAGGTACTCGTCGGCGGCGGCGACCACGGAGGCGCGGACCTCGTCGCGGCCGTCGAGGGTGTTGGGGACGGTCGCGAGCTGGAGCCGGCCCAGGGGCGCGGTCCAGCGCCAGTCGAAGGCCGAGTCGGTGAAGGCCTCACCGGTGTGCAGCTCCGCACCGGTCACGGCCTCCTGGTACTCGGCCGCGCCCGTGGTGAGATACAGCTCGGCCGCCGCCCAGTAGAACTCGTCGGCCACGGTGTCGTCGTCGTAGGGGCCGCCGCCCTGGCCGCCGGCCGTCGCGAAGCGGTCGGGGTGCTCCAGGGCCGCGTCCCAGGCGGTCTCGGCCGCCTCCGCGCAGGTCGCGGCGAAGTCGGCGTCGTAGGGCGCGAACACCCGGGCGCACTGGGCGGCGGTGGCGGCCAGGTTCAGCGTGGCCGCCGTCGACGGCGGGTGCAGGTAGCGGGGCTGCGGATCGCGGTCGGGCATGAGCGGCAGGCCCGTCCACTCCGCGTCGTGCACCTTGTGGTGCGCCATACCCGCGAGCTCCTCGCCCTCGGGCACCTGCATGCTGAGCAGGAACTCCATCTCCCAGCGGGCCTCGTCCAGGACGTCGGGCACGCCGTTGTCCCGTTCGGGGATCGCAAGGCTGGAGTCGGCGACCCGGTCGGGGTCGCCGGTGGGGGCGTGGTGCGCGCGTTCGTACACGCTCATCAGCTGGTGGACGGAGATCCCGCCGTTCACCACGTACTTGCCGTGGTCACCGGCGTCGTACCAGCCGCCGGACACGTCCAGGGTGTAGTCGCACGGTGTGTCGGGATGGCAGGTGACCTCGGTGTCCCCCTGGTTGGGCTCGACGCCGGCGTGGCCGGCCGGGCGCCCGTAGCCGGGGGCGATCTCGTCGCTGATCTCGATGCCGCTGCGCTGTGTGTAGTAGAAGTCCAGGGCGTCGGTCGCCAGGTCCACGTAGGGGTCGGCGGCGATGTCGAACGGGTGGCTGGTCTCGCCGTCGGCGGTCAGGGTGAAGCCGGTGCCGACCTCGGTGAACCCGCCGAAGTCGAGCGAGTGCACGTTCTGGTCCGAACTCGGGTCCAGGCCCCGCGGAACGGTCTCGCCCTCGGCCACGACGGTGCCGTCGGCGTCGGCCAGTTCCCAGGGCAGGGGCTGTTCGGCGTCGGTGACCACGGTGGCGTTCTTGGGGCCCTGGGGCAGGTAGCCGACCTGGTTCACGCGCACGCGCGGGCCGGTGTCGGGCTCGTACACGGGGGGTTCGGCCCCGCCGAGGAGGGACACGTCGTCCAGGCAGAAGGTCCAGTCCTCGTCGGCGCCGCCGATCTGGAAGGCGACCTGGGCGTCCGGCATGTCCGCGGAGGCGGTGAAGACGTGTTCGAAGGGGGCGGGGTCGGCTCCGAGGGCCGAGCGCGCGTCCAGTTCGGTGCGCCAAGGGTCGACGGGCTCCTGGACGAGCGCGCGCACCACGACGCCGTCCGCGCCCGAGGCGGTGTAGCTGAAGCCGTAGGACTCGTCGGCCTCCAGGGGGAGGTCGTTCTGGCCGATGATGGCGTCCCAGGGATTCTCGGTTCCGCCGGGGACGTCGGCGCACAGGGCGCCGTCGACGACGCTCGTCTCGATGCCTTCGCTGGCCCACCAGCCGGTGGCTCCGTCGGAGAAGTCGCCGTTGACGATCTGTTCGACGGGGTCGTCGTCGGCGGCCTGGGCGGGTGCGGCCGTGAGGAGGCCGCAGGTGAGGGCGGCGCACGCGCTGAGCGCGAGCGCCCTGGTCGGGGTGGTCATGGCTTCCTTCCGCTGGGGGTGGACGACCGGTTGGCCGCCGCGGAGGTTGGGAGCGCTCCCATATGCATGGTTGTGGGAGCGGCCACGACTGTCAATGGGGGTAAGCGCCGCGGCCCTACGGCCAGGGTTCGCGGTGGCGGCGGAGTCCGTGCTCAGAGGCCGACGTCGCCCAGCGACGCGAGCAGCCGTTCCCGGGCCGCCGCCAGGCGCGCCGCGGCCGAACTCTGTCCACAGGGTGTGGACAGGTCAGGAGGCGCGCGGCCTGTCCACAGCCTGTGGACAGAGGTTCGGATCGGGGGCTTCGACGGTGCGGGGATCGGGGATGGCGCGGGGTGCGCCCGCTCGCGAGGAGGCCTCCAAGACGAGGCCCCTGCTCTTCGGATCCTGCTGGATCCGCCGCACTCGCCCATGGCGAGGCCCGCCTCTGAGGAGGCCCGTCCCTGGTGGGGTCCGTTCGCGAAGAGGCCCGCCCATGACGAGACCCGCCCGCGGCGGAGCCGGGGCGGGCGGATCGCGAAGCGTGTGTGCTCAGGCCTGGTCGGCCTCGTCGTTCCCCTCGTCGCCGGCCGAGTCCTCGTCACCGGTCGGCAGCAGGCCGCGGGCGATGACCTCCTCGGTCAGCGCGCGCACCACCTCGGCGGCGTCCCCGGCGTGCCCGGGGTGCTCGGACACCTCGCGGAGCTCGGCGAGGATCGCCGACACCACGGAGTCCCACCGCAGGATCTGGGCGAGCGGCGCGGCCTCCGTCGACTCGCGCCAGCGTCGCAGGGCGTCCAGCCGACCGTGCTCGACCGCCTCGTGGGTGAGGTGGAACAGCAGGTCCACCGTGCGCTCGTGCGAGTCGCGGTCCATGAGGTCGACGTCGATCACCGGCACCGGCTGGGTCGTGTCACCGTCCTCCTGGGGGCGCAGGTGGAACACCTTCCACAGGCGTCCGTTGGTGAGCACGATCCACCGGGAGCCGTGCTCGGCGGCGACCCGGCGCGCCATCTGAATGTTGCGGATGTCCAGGTCCTGGCCGACGCCCTTCACCTCGACCGGGGCGAACACCTCGCCGTCGAGGATGATCGCGTAGTCGACGGAGTCGCCGCTGGTGCGGTACTCCGTCGTCAGCTCCTGGTACTTGCTGTAGTTCAGGCCGACACTGAGGAAGTCGGCGACCAGCAGGCGGGTGTCCCCGTCGTTGGCGTCGCGTTCGATCAGCTCGGCCAGGGGGCCCGACAGCCGGTCGATCGCCGCGGCCAGCCGACCGCGCACCGGCGTCTCCCAGCTGACAGGGGTGGTGAACTGACCCGTCCGGGTCATCACCTGGGTTGCCTCGACGTCCATGAGTGTCCGTTTCCGTGGTCGCCGTGGGCCCCGCCGCACGCTGCCCGGGGGCACGGGATGAGGGAGGATTGGCCGCCCCGATCGTACAGCTCCCGCGGCCCTGTCGCCGATTCGACCCGTCGCGGTCGGGCGCCGCGGTCGGTTCACCGCCGCCAGGACAACCGCCGCGGTCGGTTCACCGCCGCCAGGACAACCGCCCCTCCCCCAGGTCGGCGATCAGCTCCCGCACCCAGCGCAGTTCGGTCACGGCCATCGCCCTCCGGTACTCGTCCTCCACGAGGAAGAGGCGGGGCACGCCCATCGCGCCGGCGGCCCGAGCGTCGTCGTCGATCGTGCCGAGGAGCTCCTCCAGCGCCGACACCCGCCGTTCCAGCAGGTCGACGACCTCCGCCACCGGAAGTGCGGGCAACGAGGCCAGCGCGACCGGGAACTCCGGGAACTCCCGCGCGGGAGTGGAGAGCATGGTGCGCAGCCAGGACATCAGTGTCTCCCGGCCCTCCCCGGTCAGCTGGTAGACGGTGCTCCGCGGCCGCTTCCCCTCCCGCGAGGTCTCGCGCACCTCGACGAGTCCGTCCCGCAGCAGGCGGTCCAGGGTCTGGTACACGCTGTTGCGCTGCGCGATGTTGACGATCGTGTCCTTGTGCCGCTCCTTGATGAGCTGCTGCATCCGGTAGGCGTGCATCGGCTCCTCCTCGAGGAGCAGGAGCAGCTGGACCGCGAGGGGTGAGCGCTTGTGGGGCCGCGACGGCATCGGGCTCCTTCCGGGCCGCCCCGTTCCGGCCCGGGCGCGGAGTGCCGCACCCGGAGCAGCGTCCCCGGAACCCGGGGATTTCTCAGGGCCGCCTCAGGGTCGTGGGGCGTTGTGTCGATGATCATTCTATGTATAGTCATAATATGACTAACGAAGGGAGTCGATCATGACCAGGGCACTGATCATCGGAGGGGGGATCGGCGGGCCCGTGGCCGCGGCGGCGCTGCGGCGGGTGGGCGTGGACGCCGTCGTGTACGAGGCGCACCCGGGGCCGGGAGACGGGCTGGGCGCCTTCCTCAGCCTGGCCCCCAACGGGCTCGCCGGGCTGGACACCCTGGGCATGCTCGATCCCGTCCTGGCCGCCTCCGCCTTTCCCAGTACGCACATCGAACTCGTCAACCACAGGGGCCGCAGGCTGGGGCTGGTCGGTGACGGCTCGGACCGCCTCCCCGGCCACCTCTCGGACCGGTTGCGCACCGTCACCGTCAACCGCGACGCGCTCCAACGGGCGCTGGCCGAGACCGCCCTCGACCAGCGCGTACCGATCGAGTACAGCCGGCGCTGCACCGGCTACACCGAGGGCCCCGACGGCGTGGTGGCCGAGTTCGCCGACGGGAGCACCGCCGAGGGGGACGTGCTGATCGGCGCGGACGGGCTGCACTCCCGCGTCCGCGGCGTCATGGATCCCGACGCGCCCCGGCCGGACTACACGGGGGTCATCGGCAGCGGCGGACACGTCCCCGCACTGGACGTCGAGCCCACGCCGCCCGGCACCGTGCGCATGGTCTTCGGACGCCGCGCCTTCTTCGGGTACCAGACCACGCCGCAGGGAGGGGTGTTCTGGTTCGCCAACCTGGGGCACTCCGAGCTGACGCGGGAGGAGATCGCGGCCCGTGGCGACGACGAGTGGAAGCGGACCACCCTGGACGCCTTCGCGGGCGACCTGCCGGTGATCACGACGATCCTCGAAGCCGAGGCCCCCGCGCGGTTGCGCCCCCTGAGCAGCTACGACATGGCCGCGCTGCCCAGGTGGCACCGTGGCCGGGCCGGCCTGCTCGGCGACGCGGCCCACGCCGTCTCCAGCTCCTCCGGGCAGGGGGCCTCGCTCGCGATCGAGGACGCCCTGGTGCTCGCCCGGTGTCTGCGCGACATCCCCGCCGTGCCCGAAGCCCTGGCGGAGTACGAGGCGCAGCGCCGCGACCGGGTGCGGCGGATCGTCGCGGAGGGCCGCAGGCGCAGCAACCAGAAGCTCGGCTCGGACCATCCTGTGGCGCTGGTGTTCCGCGATCTGATGCTGCGGACCGTGTTCGCGGTCATCTCCAGGTTCGACGGCACCTCGTGGATCCACGGCCACCGCGTCGACCTCGACGCCCCCGCCCGGGCCGGTTCCGGTCCACGGGCGTGAGCGGGGGCCGACACGGACGCAGGCGCGGTCGCCGACGCGGTCGCGGTCGCCGATGCTGGGCCAAGGGTCAGGACGCGGACGTCGGTCCAGCGGTCACGGGCGCACGGTGGGCGTGCTCCGGGGGCGGGGACGGTCGCCGAAGTCCTCGGCCACGAGCCGGTCGGCCCAGCGGGTGAGAGACGGCCACACCGGCGGCGGAGTCAGTCCGGCGGCGCGGACCAGGGCGTCGGCCGATGCCGTGTCGTAGCGGTCGGCGCTGAGGAAGGACAGGGTCTCGGGTTCGACGCCGGTGAGCGCCCGGGGCAGGCGTCGCAGCAGGCCGACCGGCACCCCGCCCCGCGGGGCGCGCACGCCCAGGTGCGCGGCGAGGCCGCGCAGGAGTTCGTGCAGCGGGGGCGTCTCGTTGTCGAGCACCCAGTGGGCGGGGACGGCAGCGGTTCCGGCCGAGTCGTGGTCCGGGACCGCGGCGAGGAAGCGCGCGAGGTGGTCGACCGTCACGACCGGCACGAACGTCGACGGCCCGCCGGGGAGCAGGGGCAGCCGCCCCCGCCACAGGTCGCGAACGGTCTGGGCCAGGCCGATGTACTGCCCCGACTCTCCCGTCTCGGAGTCGCCGATGACGGTCGAGGGATTGACGATGCTCAGCGGCAGGCCCTCGCGCACGGCGAGGTCCCTCACGACGGCGTCGGACTCGATCTTGGCGGCCTCGTAGGCGCCGTGCTCCCGGTACAGGCGGCTCGCCTCGGCCGGTGACGGTGGGCCGGCCAGGACTCCGCCCGCCCGGTAGCCGGTGACGTGCACGGCGCGTCGCAGTCCGGGCAGGCGCGAAGCCCAGGTGAGCGCGTGCAGCGCGCTGTCGACGTTGGCCGACCGTGCCTCCTGCCGGTCCATGCCGAAGCGGTAGCGCCCGGCGCAGTTGTAGACGTCGCGCACGTCGCGCAGCCGGTGCGCGGTGGCGGAGTCGAGACCGAGATCGGGCCGGGCGAGGTCGACACGGACGGTGGTGAGGCGCGCGGTGGGCACGTCGTGCCCGCGAAGCCAGGCGAGCAGGGCCGCCTCGCTGCCGTCGCTGCGGGTGCCGGCGGCCGCGGCCTGCCCGCCGTGGAGCAGCTCGGCCAGGAGCCGACGTCCGATGAGTCCGGTCGCCCCGAGCACGAGGGCGTGCGGGGGCGCTGGGGTGTACGGCTGTCGCATGGCAACTCCTATATAGATCGATCTACATATTTTTGGTCCACAAGCCGGCCCCGAGTCGCGTCGCCGAGTACTCGCGTCACCGCGCTCGTGGTGGCCGGGTCGCCCCGGGTGCGGGTGTGGTCGGTCAGTCGTCCTTGAGCAGCAGTGCGACCGACGCCCGGGCCCGGTCGAGCGGGGCACGGCTCCGGGTCGCCCGTGCGAGCAGGATGGCTCCCTCGATGAGGGAGAGCGCGGACCACGCCTGCGCGTCCGCGGCCTCCGGGGCACGCCCGAACACCGTGAACCGGGCCGCGAGTTCCCGCTGCCAGGACGAGTAGACCCGTGTGCAGACCTCGTGCACGCGGTCGTTCGTGGCGGCGACATCCACCGCGGCGGCGGCGATCGGGCAGCCCTTGGTGAAGTCCGACTCGACCATCCTGGTGGTGAAGAGGTCGATCATCCGCTGGACGAGGGCGACCGCGTCGGGCGCGTCGTCGGCCAGTCCGGCGAGCGCGGCGCCCACGTCGGCGCCCGCGGTTTCGAGCGCCGCGGTGACCAGTTCGTCCTTGCCGCCGGGGAAGTGGAAGTACAGCGAACCCCGTGGAGCGCCGCTGGCGGCCAGGACCTGGTTGAGTCCCGTTCCCGCGTAGCCGTGGGCCTCCAGCAGCTCGCGCGCTCCCTCGATGAGCCGTGACCGTGTCGCCGTTCCCTTGGTTCCCATGGAGACAGACTAGACCGATCTACATATTTTCGCCAGTCCGCTCTCGGTGCGGGCGGTGACGGACCGTCAAACGTCCGTCGCCCGAGGAGTAGGGTCTTGGTTCCCACGGCATGGAAAGCAGGGGAACATGCTCTTCTCGATCCCCGGGGCGGGGTGGCTCCTCATCGCCGCTGTGTCGACGGTGGTCTTCATGATCGGCATGCGCGCGCTGATCATCGGAGCGACCTCCGGGGACGGGGTGCCCGGCGACTGGAAGGAACAGAGCAGGCGGGGGATACGGCTGTTCTACGTCGCGACACCGGTCTTCGCCGCGATCGTCCTCGGCGCGAGCGTGCTCCGCCCCGAGCCGCCGTCCACGATCCTGTTCCTGTACAGCATGTCGTTCGTCGCCATCCCCGCCGCGCTGCTTCCGGTCCGCGGCCGCATGGTCCGGCTTCACCTCGCACAGCAGGCGGACCCGGACGTCGCGCCCAGGTCCGACTGGCTCGTGACCACGTGGCTCGTCCTCGTCCTGGGGACCGCGTGCGTGGGGTCCACGGCCGCCCTGCTGGTGTCGAAGTACGGCACGTGAGACCGCCGGCCCGTGTCATGGTCGGGCATGGGGCATGGGGCATCGGGTGCGGGTGCGGGTGCGGGTGCGGCGGGTGGGTCAGGCGGGGACGCCGAGCTCGCCAGGAGCGTGCGGACGCGCTGTTCGATGTCGTCGCGGATGGGACGGACGGCCGCGACACCCTGGCCGGCGGGGTCGGGCAGGGTCCAGTCGAGGTAACGCTTGCCGGGAAAGATCGGGCACACGTCGCCGCAGCCCATGGTGATGCAGACGTCGGAGGCCTCGACGGCGTCGGGGGTCAGGATCTTCGGCTTCTGGTCGGTGATGTCGATGCCGACCTCGTCCATGGCCGCGACGACGGCGGGATTGACGGAGTCGGCCGGGGCCGAACCCGCCGAGCGCACCTCCACCCGGTCGCCGGCCAGGTGCCGCAGCCAGGCGGCGGCCATCTGGGAGCGGCCGGCGTTGTGGACGCAGACGAACAGCACGGAGGGCCGATCGGTCATGGGGGTGCCACCTTCTTCCCGGGTGCGGCACCGGGGCAGCCCCGGGCCGGCGGAGGATGTGTATCAGTCCCGAATGATATGACATCATCAGTGCATGCTGACATCAGTGGACGCTGACATCATCCGGGCTCTGGCGGACCCCCTGCGCATGCGCGTCGTCTCCCTGCTCGCCCACGAGACCCTCTGCACGACGCACCTGGTCGAGGAGACCGGTGCGCGGCAGACCAACCTGTCCAATCACCTGCGCGTCCTGCGCGAGGCGGGTCTCGTCGAGACCGAGCCCTGCGGCCGGTACACCTACTACCGGCTGTGCCCCGAGGCGCTGGAGTCCCTCTCCGGCGCACTGGGGGACCTGGCCGCCACCGCCCGCGCCACCGTCGCCGCCGACACCAAGAGGGCCTGCTCATGACCCGCGCCGACAGCACGGCCCCCGGACCTCCTGCCGGGACCGCCGCCGGATCCGTCGCCGCCCGGCTGTCCACGCTCGACCGCTTCCTCGCGGTGTGGATCCTGCTGGCCATGGCGATCGGCCTCGGCCTGGGCCGCCTGGTCCCCGGCCTGAACGAGGCGCTGGCCGCGCTGGAGGTGGGCGGGATCTCGCTGCCCATCGCCCTGGGCCTGCTCGTCATGATGTACCCGGTGCTGGCCAAGGTCCGCTACGACCGGCTCGACACCGTCACCCGCGACCGGCGGCTGCTGCTGTCGTCCCTGGTCGTGAACTGGGTCGTGGGCCCCGCGGTGATGTTCGCGCTCGCCTGGATCTTCCTCGCCGACCTGCCCGAGTACCGGACGGGGCTCATCATCGTCGGCCTGGCCCGCTGCATCGCCATGGTCATCATCTGGAACGACCTGGCCTGCGGGAACCGGGAGGCGGCCGCCGTCCTGGTCGCCCTGAACTCCGTGTTCCAGGTGCTTGCCTTCGGCGTCCTGGGCTGGTTCTACCTCGACCTGCTGCCCGGCTGGCTGGGCCTGGACACCGGCGGGATCGACGTCTCCCCCTGGCTGATCGCGCTCAACGTCGTCATCTTCCTGGGCATCCCCCTGGCGGCGGGGTTCCTGACCCGGCTCCTGGGCGAGCGGCGGATGGGCCGTGAGCGCTACGAGTCGGTGTTCCTGCCCCGCATCGGCCCCTGGGCGCTGTACGGGCTGCTGTTCACCATCGTCCTCCTCTTCGCGCTCCAGGGCGGGACCATCACGAGCCGGCCACTGGACGTGGCGCGCATCGCCGTTCCGCTGCTCGTCTACTTCGTCCTGGTGTGGTTCGGCACCTTCGCCTTCGCCAAGGCGATCGGGATGGACTACGACCGCACCACGACGCTGGCCTTCACCGCCGCGGGCAACAACTTCGAACTGGCCATCGCGGTCGCCATCGCCACGTTCGGCGTCACCTCGGGGCAGGCCCTGGCCGGTGTCGTCGGCCCGCTGATCGAGGTGCCGGTGCTCATCGCCCTGGTCTACGTGTCACTCGCCTGGCGCCGCCGCTTCATCCCCGCCCGCAGGTAGCGGTGGCCCCACGGGGGCCGGCGGGCCCTCGCGATGCCCCTCGGTCAGAGCAGGCCGGCCACTTCGAACAGGTGGCACATGTCGTGGAAACCGTGGACGCAGGCGTCCAGGACCCCGGGATAGGCACCCGTGGTTTCGGCGAAGAGCAGGAGGAAGTACGGGTCGAGGTCGTCAGGATCGCCGGCGTGCGCCTCGACGAT
The DNA here is from genome assembly GCF_013410755.1 of Nocardiopsis aegyptia. Taxonomy (GTDB): domain Bacteria; phylum Actinomycetota; class Actinomycetes; order Streptosporangiales; family Streptosporangiaceae; genus Nocardiopsis; species Nocardiopsis aegyptia. The sequence goes on along the minus strand of NZ_JACCFS010000001.1, from coordinate 3,097,665 downwards.
CACGCCGGTGTCGCGGTTGACGAAGCCCAGGTGCACGCCGTGCGGTTCGACGCACCAGACGTCCTCATGGAGCGTTCCCTGGTCGTAGTGCCGGGACAGTGTGCGCGCCAGCACACGGAAGTCCGCGACCAGCGCATCCAGCTCGGGACGAATCCGCTCCGCCTCGTCCGTGCCCATCAGCCGGAGAGCGGTGCACTGCGAGGAACTCCCGGCGAACACGAGGACGTCCTGTTCGGCGAGCTGCCGTCGCAACCGTCCGGCGACGATCGAGGCCGTGCCCTCGGGCACCTCGAACCGGGTGGTGCGTCCACGCACCACGGACCGGAGGACGTCCTCGGGGGAAGGTATCGGCGGCATCGGCTCTCCAGTGGGCACCAGGGGGAGCACGAGGTGGTCAGGAACGACCGCGGCCCGCTTGGGATCGGGAGTACGCGTGTCAGTCGCGTGGCTCGTGTGCTTCCCCGTTCGCGGGCCCTACTCCAGGGTCTCGTCCACGAAGGGCAGGCACGCGAGTACGTCCTCGTTGACCGCCTGCTGGAGCGCCTCCGCTTGGGCGACGTGTCCGTCCACGTCGTGGTCGGCGAACGAGGTCAGATACTCTGCGTAGTCACCGTAGACCTGTGCGTTCGGGGTGTCGGTCCCCGCCAGTGTCTCGTATCCCTCGAGCATCGCGCCGCTGATCTGCTCCTGGCTGGTGACGAATTCGGTGCGGGGCGAGATCTCGGCGACCTCGGTCAACGCCTGGCAGAACTCCTCGTCGACGAGCCCGTAACTGGGGCTGTCCGCGATCGCCCGGCGCATCTGTTCCTCGGCCTGCGCCTCGGCGGCCGCCACCGCCTCAGCCCGGGCCACCCGGTCCTGGTAGTTCAGGTAGAGGAGCAGCCCGCTGGCGCTCAGCGCCGTCATGGTCCACCCGGCCGCTATCGCCAGCCGCGACAGGCTGCGTCGCCAGTAGGTGCGCCGCACCGTGACGTGGCCCAGCACCGCCCCTGCCGGCGGGACGAGGAAGGCCAGGAGCACGGCGAGCGCCGGCAACCGTGTGGGCGCCAGGTCCTTCGCCGACTCCGCGGCTTCGCCGGTGTCGTCCTCGGGCGCACAGTCCTCGGGGGACGTTGCCTCCTTCTCCTGCGAGTCTCCGTCCGAGCCCTGGCCCGTCTCGCCGCCCATGCCCGCCATCGCCTTCCCTTTGTGTTCTGCCACGCGTGCTGCGACATGACGGATGTGCGCCGTGCCGACGTGGTGCGCTCCCATCGGGAGGAATAAACCAGAACATTCGCCGCGCGAGCGAACGAACAGAGCCATCATGGCATCTGGGCAGACGAGTGAGGCGTCGGGAACCCGGCCACGGCGAAGGAACGGCAGGCTGTATCGCGCCCCCTACGCGGCCGCGCGGGTAGTGGTCGGCCGCGTGAGCGTGACCCGACCAGCCGACAGAAGTACCGGCGAGTGGAGGACCTACTGTCGTGGCGAACCGAAGACCTCCCACAGCTGACGTGATCCGCCTCGTGCTCGAACGCCTGAACCGTAGCGCCGTCAGCCCGATCCCCGAGGGTCCGGAGAGCGCCCGCCGCGGCCGATCCCGCTCGTGGTGGGCGATCATCGCCCAGTGCGCTGCCGGGCTTCTCCTCTACGTCGGCGTGTCGTTGACGGTGGGGATGCTCTCGGGTTCGGCGGTGCTCGGCGTGGCGGTCTCGGGTCCCGTGGTGTTCGGCGCGGTCGCGGTCTGGCGGCGCCGGACCTTCGGTGCGTGGTCGGCACGGCTCGTCTCGGACCAGGCGAAGGAGCCCCGGTTCTGGGTCTTCGTCCTCGTCGGTCTGGTGATGTGCTTCCTCGGTAGCCAGTCACTGGCCGTGTGGCTCTACGACGCGCTCGGCTCGCCCGCCTTCGACACCGCACAGAGCGCCCAGAACGCGGCGCCGGTGGCGCTGTTGCTCCTCGCCCTGGTCGTGGCCGCCCCGGCCGGCGAGGAAGCCCTCATGCGCGGCCTGATCCACCCGCTGCTGCGGCGCCGCTGGCCGGTGGCGGCTTCGGCGCTGGCCAGCTCAGCGGTGTTCGCCGCGTTGCACGGCAACCTCGTGCAGGTAGCCGTGGCACTGCCGTTGGGGGTGCTGCTGGCCTTCGTCTACGAGCATGTCGGCAGGCTCTGGCCCGTGGTCGCGCTGCACGCGCTGTTCAACCTCGCCTCGGTCGTGGTGCCCGTGCGCCTGGTGGAGGCGATGGCGACCCCCGTGGTGTTCTCTGCCGTGCTGCTGGGGGCGGCCGCGGTCCTGGCGGTGCTGCATCCGACCCCCGGCAACGACGACCGCGATGGGAGGGCCCCCTCTCCACCGTGACCGTGCCGCGACCCCTCGGCACCGGCGGCCGTCATCATCGCGCGCGAGCGGTCGCCAGAAGGCGCAGCGCCCGCTCGGCGGGCCCCTGAACCCCGTGCCGCTCCATCAGGGCGCACACGAGCACCGAGATCGACCAGATGACGACCGCGACGGTGAGCTGCCAGACCGAGGCCAGCGACTCGACGCCGCGGACGCGCAGCGCTCCGGCCACCAGCGCCAGGAGCGCGGTCTGGGACAGGTAGGCGGACAGGGAACGCTTCCCGGTGGCCGTCAGCGCCCGGCTGAGGACTCCATCGCCCGCCGCGCGGGTGGAGGCGGCCAGGGCGACGAGAGCCAGGAAGGCGACCCCGGCCAGCAACCCGGCCGGACCCTGGTGCCAGGCGGTGAGGACGCGTGCCAGGGCGCCCGTGCCGCCCGCGCCCATCCACAGCATCGGGAAGACCGCTGTGGGCACGACGAGTCCGAGCAGGACCACGACGGCGAGTTCTCGTCGGTGCCGGTGCGGCTGCTCGATCAGCCCCCGGCCCGCCAGCCATGCCCCGAGCAGTGCGCTGGACAGCGCCATCGAGCTCAGGACCGTCGCCGGTGTCGCGACGGTCCAGATCGCCAGGTTGGCCGCGATCCCGGCGAGGTGCTCGTCGAACAGGGCCTGGGCCGCCAGGCCGTGGCTGCGGGCCAGGACGGCCACGGACCCGGAGACCGCGAGGAAGGACGTTGATAGGGCGCAGCCGAGGGTGGCCAGCAAGAGCGCGGCCCGCCGGCGGCGGGCGACGACGATGCCGGCGATCAGCACGGTGATGAGTCCGTACGTTCCCAGGATGTCCTGGGCGAAGACGAGGGAGTGTGCGGCGCCGATGGCCAGTAGACACAGGCCCCGTTTGCGCAGTCGTGCCGTGGCGCGCCGTTCCGCCTGATCGCGGTCCAGGCCGGCGGCCAGGCCCTCTCGGATGGTCCGGCGTGCGATCGTCGCCAGACCGAAGCCGAGCAGCAGGGCGAAGAGCGGATAGGCCCGTCCGTCGACCAGCAGGTACAGCAGACCCGCGACGAGGTTCTCAGCGGTCTCGGATGCGTCCTGGTCCTGTCGGAACCAGTAATGAGCGTTGGCCCCGGCGATGAGGAGCAGCATCACGCCTCGTGCCAGGTCCGGCACGAGCAGGCGCCCGGCGGAGCCGGTCGTTGTGCCTGATAGCGGAGTTTCTGCTCGTTTACCAGCACACATGGGATGAAATTACCAGATGTGCCGTCCGTTGCCGCGAGGTGGGGATCCTCGCGGTGGTGAGGCTCTCATGGCCGATATGGGACACGTGGCGTGCCATGTCGGCCACGCTGGGGCGAACCCGATGCTGCACACTGGGATCCGTCGAAACCCCTGGATTTCCAGTCAAATCAAGGAGACCCCCACCGTGACCACCGCTAAGACCCCCGCGGCTGTGAGTCTTTCCGCCCTGCTCGCTCTGACCGCTTGCTCCGGCGGTAGTTCGCTCTACGAGTTCACCGAGCCGATGATGGAGCCGACCTCCAGCATCGAGTTCCGTGTCCCCGCCGAGCTCCTCGAGCTGAACGAGGACTACGCAGAGAACCGCGTGTTCGATTCCGTCACCGTCTCCGCGGTCGATTCGGAGGACGCCGGGGAGTGCGTCGTGGAGTACCGGGTCACGTACGCCAACGGCGGACTCGAACGCCTCCTCGCGTACATCGAGGAGACGGCCGATGATCCCAGGTTCGAAGGTAACGAGGAAGAGCGCATGGCTTTCGAGGTGACCGGTCGGCCCCTGGACGAGATCGAACTCAGCGAGGACTACAGCTCCGCTGTGGTGCCCTTGGACTGCGCCGCCTCGCCGAGCGACGGCGAGAGCACTTCGATTGTCTACTTCTCGCAGGTCATCGGGGACGAATCCATCACCCTTGCCCGGACCGATGTCGCGGTCATGCAGGGCGGCGAGCTGTACATCCATGAGACCGAGGTCCGTGACTGGCAGCTCGACTCCAACGGCAACTGGATCCCCCAGTAGCACGGTCGCACAGGTTCCCCCGGCCCCGGAAGGTGGCGATCCGCCGTCTGTCGGGGGTCTTCTCCGCTGCGAGAACTTCCCCGCGGACGGGCGCATCTGACTGCCATGTACACAGCGCGTTCCGCTCATCACGCCGAAGGCCAGTAGCCACAGACTCCGTTCGCATGGCAGTGCGAAGAGCGAGTGGGACCGCCCGAGGCACGCAACCTGGCGCCGCCTGGATGCTTCTCACCAGGAGCCGTCGAGAACCACCGGATTCTCAGTCAAGTAAAGGAGACCCCGCCGTGACCACCGCCTGGACCCCCATGGCTGTGAGTCCGGTCGTGCTGCCCGCCCCAACCACGTGCAGGGTCGGCGGTTCGCTCGTCCATGGGCCCGAGCTCGACGTCAAGGGCGACCGGGCCCGACAGGCCCCGGCTGTACCCGTTCCCCCTCCAGGAGGGGTGTTCGCCACGTACCGGGGCGGTCGGTGCGCAGGTCTACGGGAGACGGGTTCCGTGTCCGAGCGCAACTGTAGGGTAATGCTCGTAAACGAGCAGAAACAGAGTAGGTGAGTGATGGCCAAGAGCGTCTTCAAGATCCCTACCAGCCTGGACCGGTCCTTCCTGGACCACGAGATCGCGCTGGCGGGCGGCGGATGGCAGATGCGTCCGCTGCCGATGAAGGTGCTCCTGTTCTGGGCCGCTTCCATCCTGGTGCTGTTCTGGGTCACCACCTCCACGTTCGTCTCCAGCGCCGACTGGTGGCTCGTCCTCCTGGTCGTCGTTTGGTGGCTGGCGACCACCGCCTTCTTCGGCCAGTACTCCAGGACCAAGGAGATGCGGTTCGCGTCGCTGCCGGCGCTCCTGGAGTACCTGCCCCGGCCCGCACGCCGCGTCATCACCCGCCGCGGGTCCGATCCCAGCGGCTTCCACTCCGTACTGGGCGTCAAGAGCATCGACGAGACCGGCTACATCGAATGGCTGGACGGCACCGTCGGCCAGGCCTACCTCGTCGTCGGTTCCGCCTCGGTGCTGGTCTTCGACGAGGACAAGAAGGCGATCCTCAACAGGGTCGACGCCTTCTGGCGCAAGGTCGACACCAACGCCGAGTTCGCCTGGATCACGACCAAGGAGCCCCAGCGGGTCTACCGGCAGCTCGGCAACCTGGAAATACTCAACCGTAACCTCGAGATCCGCGACCCCGAGCTGTTCGAGCTGCTCGACGAGCGGTACTCGATCCTCAAGGACTATGTGGGCGGGCAGTTCACCTCCATCCACCAGTACCTGGTGATCAAGGGCGACAACCTGGAGTCGCTGCGCCGGGCGCACGCCCTGGTACGGGCCGAGGCCGAGGGCTCCAGCCTCATGATCAAACAGGCGACGATGCTCAACGCCGAGGATCTCAACGACATGCTGCGGACGGTCTACACCGCCGACCGGTAGGGCGGTTCCGCAACCGGGCGGACCGATGGACACCCCCGTGGCCGGGACGCTGGACCGGTCACGCCAAGAAGCCGATCAACTGCCTGACATACGAGGAGAAAGTGCAGAGCGCGCATGGCCGGTAGACGTTTTCGAGGCAGCGCGACCGGGACCTCGCAGAGGGATCTGCCCGGCGCTCTCCTGGGGACCACCCACACCACGGGTCGGACGGAGCAGACCGCCGCCGACGCGAGGAGGGACGAGCAGACCGTGGAGAGCCCCGGAGGCTTCGGCGTCTCGTTCGCCAACCTCAGGGAGCGGGAGCGGCGGGCGGACGAGCAGACCGCCGCCGAGACCGAGCGGGACGAGGACGCCTCCGAGGGGATGGGCGCCGCCGAGCGCCGCGCCGCGCGGAAGAAGGAACGCCAGCTCGGCGGCACCTTCGAGGACCACCCGCACCTGCTCGCGGTCAAACCGCGCGAGCGCTATGTCTTCCACAGCGACTACTTCCGGATCGACAGCCACTATGCGTGCGTCCTCGGCTTCTTCCACGATGACGGCGCCCGGGATGACTTCGCCGCGTTCTGGGGGATCAACCGCATCCCGACCGGACTGCCCGAGGACGTCACCGTGGTGGTGCTCGAACAGGTCCGTCGCATGGGCGAGAAGTGGATCGAGGAGCGGATCAAGACCGCGGAGAAGCTCGACCGCCTGGAGGAGGGCGAGCAGGCGCAGTCCGGCACCATGACCTCACGGCGCAAGGCCGCCAAGGTCAGTGACGACATGGAGATCGTCGCCGGCGAGATCCAGGACGGTGCCAGCTACCTGCACGTGCACCACCGCCTCCTGGTCAAGGCCCCCAGCCTGGAGGTCCTGGACGACGCCGTCGAACGGATCAGGCGCCTGTACATCGACCGGTTCGGTACCCTCACGGTCGCCGCCTACCCCGGCGAGCAGCGCCAGGAGCTGACCAACCTCTTCGGCAAGAATGAGCGCAAGCGCGGCAAGGGCTTCCACTTCACCAGCGTGGAGTTCGCCGGATCCCATTCCCTGGTCACCAACGGCCTCAACGACCCGGCGGGCGAGTACGTCGGCTACATGGTCGGCGACGTCAACAACTCCGCGGTGCTCTTCGACGTCAACGCCTACGACCACCACGTGGTCGTCGCGGACAACGGGGTCAACCCGGTGCTGGACCGGGCCCACGTGCCCGACATGTGGGGATCGAAGATCTCCCAGGCGGCGCTGCTGTCCAACGCCCGTACCGTGCACATCATCCTGGACGGGGCCCGCCTGGACAACCTGGGCCCGCGCCTGGACGGGCTCACCGCCCGGCTGGACATGAACTCGGGCGACATCAACATGTTCGAGATGTTCGGCCCCCAGGAGGACGAGCTCGGCATCTTCCCGGCACACCTGGAGAAGGTCGTGCTCATGGCCGAACAGGCCTACGAGACGACCGACCAGGACCGCTCCATCATCCGCGGTGCGCTCAAGGAGACGTTGACGCAGTTCTACATCGACAAGGCCATGTGGGCGCGCAACGCCAAGCACAACCGGGACCGGTTGCGGGTGGTGGGAGTCCCGCACACCCAGGTGCCGCGGCTCCAGGACATCGTCACCTACTTCGACACCCAGTACCGGGCGCTGGCCAACTCCACCGCCCGCGACGACGAGGCGCTGCACGCCTACAACATCCTGCGCCTGGTCTTCAAGGACCTGCTGGACAACAACGGTGACCTCTTCAACACCCACACCAGCGACGAGATCGACGGAGTGGCGGACGCCCGCCGCGTGCTCTACGACTTCTCGCGTCTGCTCAAGCGCGGCAAGGGGGTGGCCATGGCCCAGCTGGTCAACGTCATCGGCTTCGCGGTCGACAACCTCGGCCTGGGCGACACAGTGATCGTCCACGGCGCCGACAACATCGACGACCGCGTCAAGGGGTACCTCGGCGAACAGTTCGGGCACCTGTTCCTGCGCGGTGGGCGGGTCGCCTACCTGTACAACGACGTCGACCGGATGCTCGCCGATTCGGCGTTCAACCGCTTCGACGCCGCCGACTGGACGGTGCTCGGCCCGATGCGCGACGCGACCGTCACCGAGTACCAGCGCCAGTTGCACCAGGACATCCCACCAGACCTGGAACGCCTGGTGACCACGCGCGGTGAGAACCTCGCCTACCTGCGCCGGGGACACACCAACGTCGTCTTCCACATGGACCTGGCACTGGGCGTCAACCCGGCCCGCGCCGATCGGCGCGCTCAGCTCATCGGGGCGGGTCGGCGCAAGCAGCGCGAACGGAAGCAGTCCTCGGCCGTCGTGGAGGCCAAGGGCGACATCGCCGAGGAGCGGGCCCAGCGCGTGGCCCAGAACGGGGCCGAGGCACGGCTGCGCGCCGAACAGGCGAAACCGATGCGTCGAGCAGGCCGGCAGGGACGCGTTCAGGGCCGGTCGGGACAGGGCGAAGGCAGGGGAAGCGGCCGGTGACCGAGGTGAGAGGGAGCGAACGGATGCTGGAGCAAGGCGCGCCCCCGGCCGGGCGGCGAGGCCTGCCCTCGGCCGGTCCCGGCGCCCTCGTGCGCCTGGTCCTGCGGGCACTGGTGGTGGCGTTCCCGCTGGCCCTGCTGCTGGCGGGTCCCGCCCACGCCGAAGTCACCGACGAGGATCTCAACTCCCTGTCGTTCTACCGGCTCTCCTCGTCGATGACGGCCCTGTTCTCCACGGCGCAGGAGCCCGGCGGTGACATCAGCCTCGGCGGTGACGAAGACGAGGACGGTTGGGCCGACCTCCTGGACAACCCGGCCAGTGCCGGATCGATGCTCGGCTACGCCGACGAGAACTACAACCCGATCATGGGATGGCTCAACTCGCGTGTGGCCCAGTCCTCGGACAGCGTCGGCTACAACACGTTGATCGGCAGCGACGAGGCGGGGCTGACCGGGGTGCAGGGTGCGCGCGACTACGCGTTGTACGGCGCCACGCTCAATGGGCTGGGCCTGGACTCCACCAGCACTGGACTCTCGCTCGGGTTCTTCAACGTGATCGCGGGCGGGATCATCTTCATCCTGTACGCGGCCGCGGCCGCCGTCGACGCCCTGTGGTCGATCCTCATCGACGCGTTGATCTGGCTGAACCCGTTCAAGCTGTTCTACACGGCGATCCTCGCGATCAATCCGGTCTTCGCCAACGGCATGGTCGGCGGAGAGGGAGGGCCACCAGGTTTCCTCACCAGCCTGTCGAAATGGATCGGCTCCTGGTACCTGGTGCTGGTCGAACTGTCGTGGACGGTCATGGTCCCGCTGTTCATCGGTGTCTTCCTGATGAGCATCCTGCTGTTCAAGCAGTTCGACAAGGCCTCGGGCCTGAAGAAGCTGTTCATCCGCCTGCTCTTCATCGGTCTGGGGCTGCCGCTGCTCGGCTCGATGTACACCGGCATGCTCAACGCCATGGACGAAGCCACCGCCGAGGGGAACTCGGGCTCCACGCGCGTGGTGCTCTCCACGTTCGTCGACTTCGAGGGCTGGGCGATGCAGCAGCGTCTACGCGTGCCGGACGGCGGCGACGACGTGGTCATCGAATGGGACAACATCCAGAACGCCCCCTCTGGCCAGTCGCAGGCGAGCGTGCGCGACCTGGCGCTGCTGATCAACGCCCAGGTCATGGGCCTGCAGATCGACCCGCTGGGTGACGGCACCGACGGTTCGTGGGGCGAGAACGCGCTGGCGCGCGACGAATCGGCGTTCACCGAGACGGAGTATTCCCAGGTCACGGACATCCTCCGGCGGTACATGAGCAACGCCCACGTGTCCGCCTCGTCGTTCGAGACCGAGTCCAAGTCGACCCTGTCCAGCGAAGTCAGGCAGAGCTGCGACAAGGACAATTGCAGCAACGCGCGCCAGTGGTTCGAGGACTACATCGGGGATCCGGACGAGATCGTGGACAGAAGGGAGGGGGTCGCCGGCAACCCCCTGCTCTCGGTGGCCGGTGACGCGGGCCTCAGAGCCGACCGGGACGCGAGCGCCGAGGTCGACACCGAGGGCGGCTGGTGGCCGTGGCAGTGGCAGGTGCAGTTGGAGTCCACGACCAGCTTCTCCACCAGGGGCGACGTCAGCGACTGCGGGCTGCGCCTGTCCACCACCGACGGTTCGCCCCTGGCGTGCAACCTGGCTCCGCTGGCGATGTACAACTACCTCAACACCGACTTCGGGCCGACGTCCTACACCGCCTACTCCTCCGGCCGGACCACCAGCGAGGCGACCCGGTCCATCCACAACTCGGTGTCGATGGTGGGCACCGGCACGATGAGCTTCGTCTACTGGTTCAACGCCGTGGTGCTGCTGGGTGCGTTCGTCACCATCGGCTTCGGCTATGCCGTCGCGATGGTGATCGGGAACATCCGCAGGAGTTTCCAGTTGATGATGGCGATCCCGTTCGCGACGCTGGGCGCGATCTCGGGTATCGCGAAAGTGATCATCTACACCATCGCGCTGATCATGGAGATCGTGATCACGCTTTTCCTGTACAAGTTCGTGCAGGAGTTCCTCCTGAGCATCCCGAACATCATCGAGATCCCGTTCACGCAGACGCTCAACAACGGCGACGACGGGGACGAGGCGGCAATGCTCGCTTTCCTGGTCTCCGGGGGGTTCGTCACCATGATCGTCACCCTGGTGACGATCATCCTGGTCATCGTTTTCCTGGTCATGGCGATGCGCCTGCGCAAGACCTTGGTCAAGGCGGTGGAGGAGGCCTCCACCAAGCTGGTCGAGAAGCTCACCGACTCCACGGTCACGCCCCCCGGCGGTGGGGGCGGTGGTGGAAAGATGCCGGCCCTGGCGTCAGGGGCCTCCTCCGGTGCCGGGGCGGCGATGGGCAACCGGATGATGGGCGGCGGTGGCGGCCCCAAGGGCAGCAGCAGGGGCCCGAACGCGGGCGGTACCAACGGTGGCGGCCCCGAGGGGATCAGCACGTCGGCGTCGAACAGCAACAACACCAAGGTCGACGGCGACGTGGACACCGACGGCACGCTGCAGGGGCCCGGCGAACTCACCTCGGGCGACGGCGACGGAAACGGCGACGACCGGACGGGTGCGGGGCTGGACCTCGGCGGCGAGGACAGGAACGCCGAGCGGGAGACCGCGCTCGGCCGACAGGTCGAGACCAATGGGCTGTCGTTGTCTCCGGGAGCCGCCGACCCCGACAACCCGAGGGTCGGCGACGCCGGCGACCCGCTGGAGGCCGGCGCCAGGTCCGTACAGGAATCCGGTGAGGAGTACCGGAAGGCCGACGCGGCCAAGTTCGGCGCGGTGAAGGATGGCGCTGAGGCGGGCGTTCACGCCGGGGTCGCCGTCGGCCGCGGCTTCGCCGGGGACGCCGCCGGCGCGGCCGAGTCGGGGGGCAAGGCCCTGGAGAAGGGTGGTTCGGCCACGGCGAAGAACGCTCAGTCGAAGGAGCACAAGGAACGCGCCGGAAAATCGTCCCTCGACAACCAGAACCCCAACCCCAAGAACGTGCGTCGTATGAATCAGGGTCGGCAGATGGAGCAGACCGGACGCACGATCTCCAACACCGCTGGTATGGCGAGCGGCGGCACCGGGGGCAAACCCGGTACCGGTTCCTCGAAGCCCACCGGCGGTACCGGGGGCAAATCCGGTGCCGGCCCGAAGCCGACTGGAAAAGGGTCGGGGAACGTGCGCAAGCCGCGCCGAGGCAACAACAGGAAGAAGTGAGAACTGATGGAGCAGCAAGGGCGGGTACCTCGTTTCCGTCCTGTGGCCAACGGCATGATCCGTGCGTCGTTTAGCCTCATCTTTCAGCCAGTAGCGGACTGAAATATGTTGCTTCCGGATATGTCCGACAACTAGAATCAACCCTGCCCCTCGTATCCCCCAGCGGACCCGCCGATCCCTCCGCCGCCGTGCGCAATGCGTCGGATCCGAATAGGACAAGGAAAAGCATGAATATCACCAACCTCCCCGCTGCGGGGTGGGACCTCGTCTCCTTCTTCGAAAACGCTCGCGAATACGCCAGCACGGCTGGCGGTGGCCTCCTCGCACTCATGGGCACCGTCGGAGTCATCTGGGGCGGCGTCCTGCTCATCAAGAAGCTGATGGCCTCGCAACAGGACCAGACGAGCTGGATCAAGATCCTCGGTCTGATCCTCGTCGGTGGTGCGCTCATGGCCGGCGGGTTCGGTCTTATCTCCAACATCGCCGAGGGCGGCCAGACCACCATCGAGGACCTGGGCGGCGGCATGATCCTCCTCCAGAGCTTCGGGTCCACGGCCTAGCCGACCCTCGATCAGGGAGCGCGGGAGGGTCGGCGGCCACCGGGCCGCCGACCCTTTCATACGTCCAGAGGACGCCCTCCGTCGCTGAGACAGCGCCGCCGCGGTCGCGGTGGGCCTCGTGCACCCGAAGGCAGAGCAGCAGAAAAGGGCTTGCAGCACATGGGGATGAAAGAGACCACGAAAGCCTTCGCGGCGAAGATGAAGCTGGGACCCCACCACGCCATCGAGCGGTTCGGGGTCATCACCAGTGTCGTCACCCTCACCTTCGTGCTCCTGCTGGTGAGCACCATCATCTCGGCCGTCGGCAACAACAGGGCCCGGCTGGACGAGACCGCGCTGTACACCGAGTCGTTCACTACCTCCAGGACCGAACTGTCCGGCAGCGTCGACGGGGTCTACACCAACGAGGAGGGCACCCGCGCCCTGGTCCTCATGCGGTTCCGGGACTCCGACGCGGGCTCGTTCTCCACCGACGCCGTCAACTACCAGGCGTTCCTCACCGGCTCCAACGAACAGCTCAACACCCAGCCGTTGCAGACCACCATCACCGGTTCGATCGTCGTGTTCGGCTCCACCGGCTACCTCGGGGTGGTCCTGGACTCCGACGCACCGTTCGAGCAGCAGATCATCAGCCTGACCCTGCGGGCCAACAGCGAACTGGTCTACCAGGAGGACGCGGGGAGCGCACTCCGGGAGGACCTGCAGGGCGACGGCTCCTTCGCGGAGTTCGACCAGTGGCGGCTGTTCCTCAACCCGGGAGCCTCCGGCACCGAGGAGGCGGCCTCGCTGGCCGGCGCGCGCATCGACCCTTCCGATCTGTACTACGAGCTGGTCGTCGCAGAGCAGGAGGAGGAACTCCACGAAGCGATGGACGAGCAGCTCATGGAGATGGGCGCCGCCCTCAACCGGATCGACGAGTACGACGGCGAGATGAACCGGATCAACGTCGACGGTGTGTTCATCGAACCGCCCGAGGTGCCGCTGCAGGTCGATGGCGACGCCGTCACCGGCGAGGCGGCCGACGCCGAGACCGAGTCGACTCTGGCGCTGGAGACCGACTGGGTGCACCCGCGCGGCTACGACTTCGACTGGCGCTCAGGCTCGGTCGAGGAGGGCTACCTGGACGCGCTCATGCCTGAGGACGAGACCTCCTACGTCACGTTCCTGAGCGACAAGGCCCGTGCCGAGGACGAGGAGAACTCCCAGTTCGCGGTCAACGACATGGAGTGGAGGCTGACCGACGGCAGCGACCTGAAGGAGTACCGGGAATCGGGCGAGGCGATGGACCCGCTGCGCAACATCATGAACAACACCACGCAGGCCTACCAGGACTACTACCGCCTCAAGACCGACTACCAGGTCGACTCCCTGAGCAGCCTGCTGGAACTGGAGGTAGCGCTGCGCAGCGTCGAATCCGCCGGATCGGTCAACGCGGGCGAGGAGGCCCTGCTCACGTACTGACGCCGAGCGGCGCAAGGCGAGGGGTCGATCACACGGACGAGGACGTCGAGAGGCGGGAGGCAAGGACACGATGGCGGGTTTCGCTGGTGGCGGGGCGGGGGGCATGCAGCCGCCGGGTTCCGGATCGGGCGCGTCGGACCAGGTCGGTCAGGCCGTCGGGAAGGGATTGCCCGACCCGGGTGACCCGGCCGGTGGACCCAGTGCGAAGGGCGACGGTGCGGCGGGGCCGGACCAGGGGGCCGACGCAGCGAAGGGCCCGGCGGGAGACACCGGCCCGAAGCTCGGCGCGGGCGGTACCTCGGAGGCGGCCAAGGGCGCGGCCGAGTCCGACACGAAGGGCGTCGCCAAGGGCGCGGGCGCGGTTGCCGCCGTCCCCGCTGTCGGGGTCGGCGCCCAGCTCATGGTCCTCCTGATGTTCCTCAACTGGCTCAAGGGCATGTTCGCCGCGATGCTGGCCATGGTCATGAACTTGTTGAACATGATCTGGATGGCGATTCTCACGGTCGTCAAGACCGTGGTGGGCTTCGCCCTCTCCGTGGGCGCAGCGATCGCCGGGGCCGTGGGCGGAGCCATCAGCGCGGTCACCGGTGCCGCCGCCGCAGTGGGCGCGAGCCTCCTGGCCGTGGCCACACTGGTCACCGGTACGGTCTACTCCGCCCGGGAGAACACCACCACTGCCCAGCGCGACGCCATGCCGGCGGACTGCCGTGCCGAGGCCGAGAAGACCGTGCGCGAGATCGACAGCAACACCGAGTCGGGGGCCACCTCCGCGAACATGGAGGCGACGGCCGAGGAGGTGTACTCGATCCTGGCGGGCATGGGCATGCAGGACGAGAACATCGCGGGTGTCCTGGCCAACTTCCAACACGAGTCGGGAATCGACCCGACCACCGTCGAGACGATCTACAACGAGCCCTACGAGGTCGGTCCTCGTACGCGGGAGGCCGAGGAGAACGGTTTCCAGGTCGAGCTGATCGACGCCGACTACGCCGCGGACTATCCCGACATCGACCTGGTGGGTATCGGACTGGGGCAGTGGACCAACGGCCGCAACAAGCTGCTCACCGACTACGCCAAAAGCACAGGTGGAGAGTGGTACGAGCTGGAGACCCAGCTGACTTTCATGCTCTCCGAGGATGATCCGGTTCGCGTGCAGTTCGTCCAGGACCTCATCGAGAACCCCTCCGGCTCGGTCGAGCAGTCGACCGAGGACTGGATGTTCCAGTGGGAGGGCCTGACAATCGAATCCGAACTCACCGAGCGTCAGGAGGACGCCAAAGTGTGGTTCGCCAAGCTGGACGGTTGGGAAGCCGACGAGGACCGGGCCGACTCCATCCTGGAGCAGGCCGAGGCGACAGTGGACGTCGCCAACCAGAACCGCCGCACCGCAGCGGTGCAGGAGTGCCGAACCGCTGACGTCACCAGCCTCAGCGGCGCGGTGGGCGAGGTCCCCGACCTGTCCGGCATGGCCGCAGGGGGGTTGGTCTCGTGCGAGGAGACCACGACCCCGACCACGGCGACTCCGCTGTCGTGCGCGAGCAGGGACGCGGCCATCCGCGCCTTTCCCGGCGCGCAGTGGACGAAGGCCGGCTCGGCCTACTGCTATCGGTCGTCCGCCGGCGACCACGGATCGGGACGGGCATGTGATCTGATGACCTCCCCCATTGGCACCTCCGGCTCCGCGGAAGAAGATGCTGCCGGCGACCAGCTTGCGCTGTGGTACATCTCCAACCACGAGAGCCTGGGTGTGAAGTACGTGATCTGGAAGCAGTCGATCTGGAACCCGAGTTGGAGTGCCTGTGCAGGCGAACGCCCGGGGAGCGAACCCCGCTGGCCCGAGTGGTACAACGACGTCCCCGATGTTCCCGGCGGCAAATGGTGCGGAATGCCGGATAGGGGCAGTCTGACCGAGAATCACTTCGACCACGTCCACATCAGCTATGTCCGCTGACCGGGGTCGAGCCGCCGGGCACAGGACGGACGGCCAAGCGAAGAGAAACGGTGGAACGGGCCGGGGCCTTCCCCACGTCGGGGGACCGGACACCAGCAGGGAAGGAGCGCGGTGATGGCCGACGAGGGCGTACCCGACAGCGGCGATGGCGCTTCGCGTGAGGTGGCCCCGAAGAAGCCCTGGCGCGAGATGAACCGTGAAGAGGTGATGGAGCGCTTCGACGCCTACCACGCCAAGCAGCGTGCCAACCGCAGACGGATGACCGGCGACGACGTGCAGGAAATGCTGCGTCAGCGTCGCGCCGACCGGCGGCAGCGCAGGAGTGACCGCCGGGGTCGGAGTAACAGCGGCCGGACACCGCGCCGCGACACGGGTCAGGCCATGCGGATGAGCCTGGGCGGGGCCCTGATCGTCGGTGTGATCGGTACCGGGGCACTGGCCGCCACCAGCAGCGATACCACGCAGGCCCAGAGCCAGGAGAACCACCTGGAGATCGCTTCGCTCGAAGGCGAGATCCGGGAGCTGGAGGCCGCCTCGTGGGATGTGGAGGACACCGCAACGCTCGAGGAGCAACTCGACGGGGCCGCGGACGAGGCCAGGGAGAAGGGCGAGGAAGTCGCCGAACTCCAGAACACCTACCAGGAGATTCTGGCCGACCTCAACGAGGCCGAGCTGCCCGATGACAGTGACGGTGGCGAGGCGTTCGTGCCCCTGGCCGAACACCGCGCGGAGCTTGTCGACTACTTCGACGAGTCGGCCCGGATCGTCGAGAGCGAGGACGCCTACCGCCCCGGCGTGGACGTGCCCCACGGCCCCGGCGAGATCGACGTGCTCTCCCCTTGGTACATCCGCTACGCCGACGAGCACCGCGGTCGGTATGCCGACGCTTCGCTGAATTCCTGGGAGCTGGTCTCCGCCACGCCCCGAGCCGAGTCCCCGGGGACCGTCAGCGTGGCTTGGCTCAACAGCGACGAGTCCAGCGGCGACCTGTTGGCCTGGGCCCGGGGCACCTACGACGCCGACACGGAGGCGTTCCACAGTTTGTACTTCGGCCAGACCACGATCGGTGACCGGCCCGTCCGCGAGGCGGAGCCGGGCGAGGAGAGCCAGGACTGATGGGGTTCGTCAGCCGCAATGCCTTCCCGCTGTCCGCGGCGGGTCTGCTTCTGGTGT
The DNA here is from genome assembly GCF_013410755.1 of Nocardiopsis aegyptia. Classification (GTDB taxonomy): domain Bacteria; phylum Actinomycetota; class Actinomycetes; order Streptosporangiales; family Streptosporangiaceae; genus Nocardiopsis; species Nocardiopsis aegyptia. The sequence goes on along the minus strand of NZ_JACCFS010000001.1, from coordinate 3,081,040 downwards.
CGGGAGGCTCCTTCGGCGTCACGCACAGTGCGCAGCAGGCGGCCCTCGCCGACCAGGAGCGACAGATCGCGGAGCTCCAGGAGCGCACAGCCGAGCTCGAGGAAGCACAGGGCGAGAGAGAGGACGAGGTCGTCAGCCTGGTCGAGGGCACGGACACCGCACGGCTGGACACCGACGAGGAACTCATCGCCGACATGCTGGACACCGCGTTGACGTGGGAGACCCATGCCGAGTACGAGGAAGCGCGCAGCGCCATGATGACCGTCTACGGACTCGACGCGGACTCGGCGTTCATGACCGAGTTCCTGCCCGAAGCGCCGATGAACGTCGACCGGGAGGGCAACGAGTACGCGCTCATCGACCTGCTCGGACTCGACTCCCGGGTGAGCGATTTCCACAGCGAGGTGTTGTCGGTCCAGGGCACCGAGTACTCCTACCTGGTCCTGGCCGAGCTGCGGACCACCTCCGACGACGGGCAGGCCGACGCCCACAGCACGGCGACGGTGCTGCTGGCCACCGACGGCGACGGCGGAGTCTCGGGCGTCGAGGGCTACGCCTCCACGTCCCCGGTGCGCTCCGCCGGCCCCGACTGATCCGGCGCTGACCTTGTGCCGCAGCGGTCCGACCAGTGGCTCGGTGCGAACGGGCCACCGTCTTGCAGTGCTAAAATTATGCTGATATACGAGGAAAAACAGCTTCCGTCACGGAAGGGAGGAGGCCGACGTGGCCGATGAATCGGACAGCCCCGGCGGGCCTCCGGCTCCGGACCCGGACCAAGGCAATCGGTTGGCGCGACGTCTGGGCCTGGTCTCTTCCCTGGGGCAGCCGGAAGAGCAACAGCAGCAACAGGGGGAGGATCCCGCACCGCGGCGTCCGACCGTCGGGCGCCTCCGGGTACTCCTCATCCGCATCGGGTACTGGTCGGCCACCGGTCTGGTGGCGCTGGGTGCGCTGGTGCTCTTCGCCATGGCGGGCTCGATCAGCGCCCACCACCAGGCCGGGTTGGAGGAACAGGCCCAGGACGGCTTCGACGCGCAGGAGCGCGTCACCGCCGCCGAACAGGGCCTCGAGGATCTGCCCGACCAGACCGAGGCCGGGCGCTGGCTGGCCCGGGCGACGGCCGTGGGCGAGGACCTCGCCGAAACGCAGAACACCTACCTGGACCATGCCGGGCCGATCACCACCGACGGCCTGCCCGAGCAGACACCGGGGCCGGGAGGGCGCGACGAGTGCCACCCCTACCTCGACGACCTGCCGACCACCGCGCGCGACTACACCGAGGAAGAGCTCACCACCTGTGCCGAAGGACTGCGCCAGAGCGCCATCGGCGGTCTGGAACGGGCGCTGACGCCGCACTTCACCGCGAGCGCCCGCGACTCCGACGGCTTCGACGCCGTGAGCCAGTGGCACTCGGCGGTACCCGCCCTCGACGACGCTTCGCTGTCCGGCTACACCTGGACCGCCCATGAGGCGCAGGTCCTCGAGCGGGACCTGGCGATCCGCATGGTCTGGAAACTGACGGAGGAAGAGACGGGGCGGACCGTCGCCTGGCTCAGTGGTCGGTTCGATCCGTTGGTCAACAAGTTCGACGACATGGTGCTCGGCACTGTCGCGGCCGCGGGCGAGGAGGGCACTGAGGACGGCACCGGTGAGGACTCCACCGCCGACGAAGCCGACGAAGCCGACGGCGACGGCCCCGCCGACGACAACGCCGCGGGCGATGGCGCGGACGATCAGGGTGACGAGCCCGAGGACGGTGAGTGACGTGAGCCTGGCCGAGATGGAGGCCTACGAGCGCGAGCGCGAGCGCCGCCGGCAGGTGTTCCGGCGCGTCTTGTTCTGGGCCCCGCTGGGGGTGGCCGTCCTGATGCTGGCCATGGGCGGGCTGTCCGTGTGGTCGGCCTCCTCGGGCCACGACGCCGACCGCGCCGAGGTCGCGGCCCTGGTGGAAGAACGCCAGGCCGAGGCCCAGGCAGCCGAGGACGAGTTCCACGACGCCTGGTCCGACGTGCTGGCGGGGTCGTCGGCGGTTCGTGCCGAACGTCTGGAGAACGATCGTGAGGCGGTGCGCATCCTACTGAGCGAGGCCGTTGAGGAGGAAGAGGACGTGTCGGTAGGACTGGCCGGTGCCGAGGACCACCCGGCCCTGTTCGAGGAACTTGGACGCGACGGTGTCCCCGGCCTGGACGCCGCCGCACAGGCGCGTCTGGGGCCGGTCGAGCCCGTGCTGACCGGTATCGAAGGCATGGACTACTCCTACTTCGCCTTCGTCGAGATCCAGAACGCCGACGACGAGGAGCGCACGGTCGCGGCGCTGGCGCTGGAGTGGTCCACCGACGCCGAGGGCGCGATCACCGAGATCGACGCCGACTGGACCCAAGGCCCCCCCGAACACTCCTAGTACGCCCGCACCGTCAGCCCACAACAGGAGAACCGATGAGCTCCGCCGCCACCGGACCCGAGAACACGCGCAAGCCACGGCAGAAGAAGAGCGCCGCGCAGCGGGCCGCCGAGGCCAAGCAGGCCGACGCGGACAGGGCCGCGACGCCTCTGGGCGCTCGCCTGCGTGCGCGTCTGGGGGAGTCGGGAGCGCGCTCGCTGTTGGCGCTCGTGCGTGGGGGCCTGGTGGCCGGTTCCGCTCTGGCCAGCTATGTCCTGGCGATGTTCGCGGCGGTGACCCTGGTGCCCAACCTGTTCGTCATGGTGGCATCGGGGACCGGCGTCGGCCCCACCTCGCCGTTGGAGATGCAGTTGGCGCACTGGCTGGCGCCGTCGGTCTTCCTCATCGGCCTCGTCTTCGTCCTGGTGCTGGTCGCGATGCGCGCGCTGTGGCGCGCCCAGCTCCGTCTGGCTGAGCGGGCCCGTCATGCGCTGCTGGGCGAGGAGTCCGACGCCGCCCAGAGCACCGACAGCGCCGGTCACTGACCGGCCGGCCGACCCCCGACACGGAAGCGAGACGCCCCCATGAGGATCGCACCCCTACCGATCACCGATCCCTGGTTCCACCGCTTGGCACGGGACGGCAAGGCCGACGTGCGGGCTCTGAACGCTGTGCCCTGCGACATCACCGTGCACATGGAGACGGTGACGGTGCTGCACCACGGCATCGACCAGAACTACCGGCCCTACCTGCACCTGCGGGGCCAGATCGTCCAGATCCGGCCCGACGTCGAACTGCCCTTCGGTATCACTGAGACGCAGTACCGTGCGGGAGCCGAACCCGGTTTCGACGCCTACTACGAGTTCGACCCCGCCCAGCTGGCCGAACTGGTCGGCAAGGGCTACTTCGGCACCCGCTTCCGCGTGCCGGAGTCGATGACCGGTATCGAGTGGGAACTGCCCGCCGAAGCGGACTTCCTCGTGGTCGCACCGGAGAACGCCGAGCAGCCTCCGCTGGTCTTCGCCGGTGTGCGCGACCAGAACAGCGCCGTGCTCACCGAGGAGAACAGCGGCTACACGCTCGCCGAGTACTTCCCGGACTACTCCGCCGAGAGCCCGGTGCGGGCTTCGGTCGAACCCGAATCCACGGTGCCCACGCACTCGGGGGCGATCGAGGACCTGTTCGCAGACGAGTACCTCGATGACGCCGAACACCGCCGGCCGGCCGGGCCCGGCCATCGCTACGCGGCTGTGAACCCGACCGGACAGGCTTCCGACAGCGAGTTCGACCGCCTTGTGAAGGAACTGGAGGCCCAGCGCCGGGAGACCGGAGACACCACGGAGACCGATGCGGGCTATGACCCCGAGAGCCCGGCGGGGGCGCTGCGTGAGCGGATCGGCCCCGGCGTGCGGCAGGCGCTGGCGAGCCGGACCGAAGCAGCACCGGCCGGCGTCCCCGAGCGCGGCACCGGCCGCGCGTGGGACCAGTCAGCCGAGTCCGGCTTCCTCGACTGGGACGAGCCCGAGGGCACGTCCGGGGGCAGTACTGCCCCGGTCCGCACGAGCGCCGACCGGTGGTCCCCCGCCGGGGAGCGGCAGGAGGAGGCGGACGACTACCAGCCCGGTGGCTGAGCCTGTCTTTTTCGCCTCGTTCCGACGGTGCCGCACCCACCGATGACGACTACAGCGCCCCTCACTGACCCAATGATCACCCTGGAGACATGATGACCGAGGATCTCACCGTCTTGTACGACGTCATGGTCGACACCGCAACCGCCCTGAGCGGACGGTACATCGAGCTTGGCGAGCATGCTGCGACTCCGGAAGAAGACGAGGTCTGGGACGCCAAGCTCATGGCCCTGCGCGATGAGCGCTGGCGGGTGGACCCCAACGACCGCGAGGCCATCCTCGAGCACACGCGCCGCTGGGCTGAGGAGCTTACCGAGCTGGAGCGCTGATGGCGTTCGAGGAGTACGACCTCACCCGGGAACAGCTCGACCATATCTTCGAGCGCCCTCGGCGCAGTGTGCGCAGATTCGTGTTTGGCAGACACACCCCCACCCCCGACGATCCAGTGCTGGTGCTCGTCGGAGGACAGACCGGGGCAGGCAAAAGCCGAGCTGTCGAAAACATCATGGAGCGCCATGAGGGGGTCGTCCCGATTATCGGAGACGAGCTTCGGGCATTCCATCCTCGGTACCGCGAAGTGATGCGAACCGACAAACTGGCCATGCCCGACGCGACCGCGCAGGCCTCGGGGGAGCTTCTGCGCCGGTCTTTGGACTACGCACTGGCCGAGCGCTACAGCGTCCTGTTGGAGGGCACCTTCCGCAACCCGCTGATGGTCGCACAGACCGCCCAGCGCTTCTACCGGCAGGGATACCGAGTGGAAGTGGTCGGACTAGCCGTTCCTGAGCGCACCAGCCTGCTCTCCACCGTGGACCGCTACCTGGAGGCTCCAGAGAACGCAGCCCGCTGGACGCCGGCCGAGGCGCACGACATCTCCTACCGGATGGTCCCGGCCACTCTCCAGGCTATGGAGGACAGCCCTCACATCCAGCGTCTGAGCGTTGCCAACAGAACAGGGGAGGACCTACTCACCAACACCCGTACGCCCACCGGGGAGTGGGGGAATCCGACACCGGGGGCCGCCGTGGTCGCGACGAAAGTCGCACGCGACGCTCCGCTCTCCCCTGAGGCGGCCAACGCCTGGTTGAAGGGCTACGTGGCCAGCACACGTGAACTGGCGATCCGAGGCCAGCTCAACGAGGTCACCCGACCCACAGTGGAGTACCTGGGACGGATCGCCGACCACGCGGCCAGTATCGCCTTCCCACACGACGCGCAAGCCCGCGAGATGCTCAGCGAGCACCTGACCCGCCTACAACAAGCACCAGACACGGCGGTCGACCTTCGCGATGAGGAGTTGGACTCCCGGCTCGATGGCTGGGTGAGTGACAGGCCCGCATCCACTGAGCCGGGCCAGCAGCATGAGACGGGTGCACCCGGGCAGGAGCCCGACCTAGAGCTGGCGGACCGGGTGGTCGTGGACGACCTGCGCGCGCAACGGGGTGACCGTGCGGCCTCACGGTTCGACATGCTGCTCTCGGGCATGAGCGAAGAGGAGACCACCGCTGCGATCACGTCGTGGGAAGCGCTGGGTAAGCCGGAGACGGCACAGGAGCGTGAGGTCCGCCTTCGCGCTGACCAGGCCACCTTGGAGGGCACCGAGAGGACGCCGAGCGTAGCCAAGGTTCCAGAGCGCGGCAAGGAGCCCCAAGCCTCGTTCGGCAGCCCTGAAGAGACCCTGGAGAGCTATCAGGGCGCGGCCGGGGAGGGTGAGGAGAAGACTGCCAGCGCGGTCTGGGAGACGCCGAAGCCGTCGATGATGTCGCTGGCGGCACTCCGAACCGAGTGGGCAGTCTACGACGACCTGCACGGTTATGGGCGACGCCCGCAGACGCTCTCGGTGAGGACGCCGTCCAAGGAACCCGGGTCCTATGCGGCGCTGCTGCACCCGAACACCAGCGCGGTTTATGAGCGTGATCAGCGCCAGAACGAGTCGGATGGTAACCAGCCCGGCGGCTGATGGCCGTGTCGATACACCTGAATTACGAGAATTCCTCTCTCTTCCTTGTCTTTCGTTCTTCGGGTGGGCACTGCAACCCGCCTTTCTTTGTTGTGTTTTCGGCCATGGCAAGAACGCGCTTCGCGTCTGGTGTCAGCTGTGTGTGGCGTGCTACGATTGTCCTGATTTATGAGGAAGAACGAGATGAGGTCATGACCTTCTCGTCCACGAAGGCGGCAGCAGTTGTTCACCAATCTGGATGGTTCCCTCGACGGCCGCGACGAGCGCTACCCGAAGCTGGCCCAGTACAGCGATCCCCTCAAAGCCCCCGAGCGTGAGATCGTCGGCCGCGAGCATGAGATCTCCCAGCTCATGGCGGCCATGGCCCGCCCCGAACTGTGCAACGCCCTTCTGCTGGCCCCGGCCGGTGCGGGTAAGACCGCCCTGGTCCAGGCGGCGATGCTGAAAGACGTCAAACGGGTCTACATGGAAGTCGACCTGGCTCGGATGATCGCCGGTCTGAGGACTCCCGACGAAATGGCGGCACTGCTCAAGGGGCTGTTCGACGAGGCCGAGAGGTTCAGCTCCGACGAACACGTCGAGCTGGTGCTGTTCATCGACGAGTTCCACCAGGTGGTGCAGCTCAGCGCTGCCTCCGTCGAAGCACTGAAGCCGGTTCTGGCGGCGTCGGGCGCGCGCGGTATCCGCGTCATCGCGGCCACGACCTTCGACGAGTTCCACAAGTACGTGGCACCGAACCAGCCGCTCATGGAACGCCTCCAGCGCATCAACGTCAGCCCGCCCGACCAGAAGACCACGGTGGAGATTCTCAAGGGGATGGCCCGGCGCTACGGGGTGGCCGACCAGTTCTACGACGACCACATCTTCGAGATGATCTACGAGTACACCAACCGCTACATCCCGGCCTCGACGCAGCCGCGCAAGTCCATCCTGGTCCTCGACTCGATGGTGGGCTGGCACCGGTACACCGGCCGTCCGATGGACCGTGGCCTGCTCGCGGACGTCCTCATGGAGTCAACCAACGTCAATGTGGCGTTCCGAGTCGACGCGGTGCAGATCAAGAGGCAGCTCGACGAAGCGGTGTTCTCCCAGGAGTTCGCCACCTCCGTGGTCGCCAAGAGGCTGCAGGTCTGCGTCGCCGATCTGAACGACAAGACCAAGCCCATGTCGTCGTTTCTCTTCACGGGCAGTACCGGAGTCGGAAAGACCGAGCTGACCAAGCAGCTCGCCCTGTTGCTCTTCGGTGACGACCAGCGCCACCTCATCCGTTTCGACATGTCGGAGTTCGCGCGTGAGGAATCCCTGGACCTGTTCCGTTCGGAGCTGACCAAGCGTGTGTGGGACATGGGGCACGCCGTGCTGCTGTTCGACGAGATCGAGAAGGCCGCCCCGGCGGTCACGCGCGTGCTGCTCCAGGTGCTCGACGACGGCAGGCTCACCAACGACAACGGCCGTCAGGTGTCGTTCCTCAACACCTACATCGTGCTGACGACCAACGCGGGATCGGAGATCTACGAGACGATCGCCCAGTACAACGTGGACGACTCCGGATCGGGTCGGGAGCTGGTGGAGAAGATGAAGGAGATCCGCCGGTCCATCTCCACCACGCAGGGCGACAACAAGTTCCCGCCCGAGCTGTTGGGCCGCATCGACGCGATCGTCCCCTTCCAGCCGCTCTCGCGCGAGACCCAGCGCAAGATCGTGAAGAACAAGCTGCGCCAGATGCGTCGCGAGGTCATGGTCAAGCACGGGGTCCGGGTCGAGATCGCCGAACGGGTCCTCCAGTACCTCATCGACGACCACGCCGACACCGACTCCAACGCGGGCGGCGCACGTGCGGCGATCGCGAAGATGACCGACGAGGTCACCACCGCCATCGCCGCGTTCGTCAACGCCCACACGCACGAGCGGGTCCTGCGGGTGGACGTACGCGGCACGATGCGCAGCGAGGACAAGGGTCTGCTCAAGAGCGAGTCCCATATCGAGGTGGCCGCCGCGCGCTGACGCGGCGCGCGGGGCGGCGGCCCACCGACTGATGATTGCCCTGCTCAGGCTGATAAACGAGCTGATTCCAGACACCATGGTGAGAGCGAGAGGATGTGCCGATGGGACTCATCGACAACATGTGGAAGAAGGGGAAGACCGACGGCACGCCCTCTGATGGTTCGGACGCGGCCGCATCGCCGAGCGGCGACGGCAAGAAGCGCACCAAGCGGCGCAAGCCCGAGGAGATGCTGGCGAGCGTGGTGCGGGAGAGCACCGTCAACGCCGCGATCGACCTCCTGAGCCGCAACGAGCGCTTCGTCCTGCCCGGCGGCAACTCCTGGGCGGCCCTGGCCCTGCCTGTGGAGAACATCGGCGGCCTGAGCAAGAAACAGCAGAAGGACGAGGCCAAGGGCTCGCTCATCGAGCTCATCAACCACGACCTCATCCAGACCGTCACCACCCGCCAACTCCTGGACGAGGAAGTCCTCGGTATCATCCCCACCGCGCAGACGCTGGAGCGGATGGGTGAGTACTCGATGCTCACCGGCGCCACGTACTACTGGATGGTGCTGAGCCCGAGCCAGGACCGCCAGGAACTGGTGGTCGGGGCCGTCATCGACGAGGGGACCACCTACGCCGAGGCGGTGGCGATCGCCGACGGCAGCTCCAGCCTGGCCGATCGGTTGCCGCAGATGTGGGCCTGGACCCAGGCCATTGACGCGACCGGGACCCCCATGGCCGCTCCGAACGGCGCGAACGCCGCCCCGTCAGCCACCACCGTCGCCACGCCGGCGCCGACCCCGCAGCCTCCGGCCGCACCGCCGGCCCCGCCGGCCCCGCCGGGCCCCGACCACATCGGCCACCTGCCGGGCCCGGTGGCCGCGGTTCCCACCCCTGAAGCGGGCACCGACGAGGAGCCGGGGGACGACTCCCCGGTCGACGGCGAGTTCTCAGTGGACCTGTTCGACGATGACCCCGGCGGCGACGAGTCCGACGTCTACGACGACGAGGTGGACGACGACGGCGTGTACGAGGACGTGGCGGACGAGGACGGCACGTACGACGACGAGGACGAAGAGGGCGAAGAAGAGAACGAAGGCCGGGGCTTCGTGACGGAAGAAGGAGGGGCGCAGGACCCTGCCTGGACGCACTACGCCGAACAGAACAGGGGCCGGGAGTTCGCCGAAGAACAGGTGCGGGAGACCATCGCGCGGCGCTTCCTCTCCGACGAACTGGGTCTGGAGATCCCGTACTCCGAGTTCGAGGCGGCGTTCGACACTCGGGCACCGTCAGTACGGCTGGAGTTCGGTGACGAGGTCTCCGACTGGCTCGGCGAGCAGATCGCCGTCATGGCCGAGCAGGCCAACACCGAGCTGACGAAGCTGCACAGCGATCACAGGCGGGCGCTGCGCCAGTTCTTCGTCGAGACCATGAGCCTGCACGCCGAGTCGGTCATGCGTGAGGTCGACGAACACCACGAGGGTTCGGTCTACCAGACGCTTTCGGCCGCGGCGGAGCAGGAGTTCGCCGACCTCAAGGCCAGGGTGCCCGAGGACGTCGGGACCCGACGGGCGGAGATCACCCGGCGCTACGAGAAGGACGCCGAGGAGCGTGCCGAGGTCGCCGCGGCCCACGCCAGGCAGGTGTTCTGGGACCGGTTCCGCCCGGAGCTGGAACGCAAGCTCGCCGACGTGGCCCCCGAGATCGAGCGCCGCAACGAAGAGCGCTACGCCCACCAGCGCCGGCGCGTGCTGGAGATGCGGCGCAAGGACGCGCACACACGGATGCGTCTGGGCACCACACGCACCTTCCAACTGCTCGCCGAGCGCGAGGCCAAGCAGCGCGAAGCGGAGATGGAGTTGCTGGAGCAGTGGAACGCCAAGCTGACGCGCTTCATCAGCGACAACCTCAAGCACGACATCGCCCGCGCCGAGGTGTTGGCCGAGCAGCTGCGGCTGGACACCCAGGTCGAGGATCTCAAGGCCGAGCACACCCTCCGGGTGGAGGAGCTCAACGCCGACCGGGAGAACCGGGTGCGCCGGCTGGAGACCGAACTGGAGCGCGAGCGCGAGCGGGCCGAGGCCCGGTTGCGCGAGCGTGAGGGGGGATGGCGGCACGAGGCCCACATCAAGGACGAGAAGCTGCGCTCGGCCAACCAGCTGTACCAGGACCTGCACGCCCAGATGCAGGACATGGCCGACAGTATGCACCGGCAGTACCGCGGCAGGATCGACGAACTCGAGGGCGACAAGCGCTCCTACATCGAGGAGTTGAAGCGGACCAGCCACGTGCACAGCCGCTTCACCAAGCTCCTCGTGCTTCTGGCGGCGGTGCTGGTGCTGATCTCCATCGCCGTGGGCGTCATCGTCGGCTGGACACTCGGATACGGGTCGACCACGAGCGCAAGCGCGATGATCATCCCCGCGTGGATCGTCTAGGGCGTGTCCGGTGATGTCTTCGGGGCGCCACCCTCGACGAGACGGGTGGTGCCCTGACCACATGGGTCGAGGGACTCCGAACGCGCTGTCATGTCGACTGACAGAGCAGTAAGACCAGCGCCTTCCGGCGTACACGTCAAGAGAAAGGCTCGCCTCATGGCCAGGAGGGGCTCCAGCCCTAAAGCGAGCGCGTGGGACAAACTCTCCTCCCGCAGTGCCGAGGAGACGCTCGCCAACCGCGACATCTACGAGTCCCAGCAGCTCGACCGTTCGCGCATCGAACGCAAACGGACCCGGACCGCACGCACCATGATCGCGATCGTGGCGGGACTGCTCGTCGCCGTGCTGGTGTGGGCGCTGTGGTCGGTCGGCCAGTTCACCGTGAGCGCCGTGAGCTCCTCGATCGGCGGGCCCACCGTCCCCGACTTCGTCGAACGCGAGCAGATGTCGACGACGCAGTACTGCTACCGCATCCTCGATGAGGACGGGCAGGTGGTCCCCGACCAGCCGTGTCACGAGACCGAGGACGAGGCCCTGGCGGACCCGCCCCAGTGGGTCCTCGACGACGTCGCCGCGCAGCAGGAGCAGATCGACGCCGGGCGCGAGGGTGAGCCGGACGCGTTCCCCGGGTGGTTCCTCCACGTGACCTGGGTCAAGCTCGCCGTGTCGCTCGGCGCCGGCCTGATCACGTTCGGCCTGGCCTACCTGCTGCTCATGCGCAACCGGGACGCACAGAACCTGCTGCACGACACCAGCGACATCAACCAGTACCAGGGCGACCAGCACATCGCCCTGCCGGACGAGGTCGTCCGCAAGTTCGACTGGTTCCCCGACGTGGGCGCGCACAGCTCCGTTCAGCCGTCGTCCATGATCAGCCACGTCATGGCGGCCCGCAAGGGCCTCAAATCGATCGAGGTCGCCAAACGGGCGGACGAGGACGTCCTCGACTCCGACGGCGACGTCGAGTTCCTCAAGGGTGAGATCCTGCGGGACGACGACGATCGGGCGATCACCACGAAGGCGCCGCTCATCGACGAGAAGTTCGGCGAAGACCTGTTCGAGGCCTCCGGTCTGCCGAAGGACAGGAAGATCCGCAAGCGGTTCGACACCACCAGGATTCCCTACAACCCGGACGGCAAGGACCGCAGCAAGCTCGGAGAGCACAAGACCGTCGCGGACATGATCAACGCCGACTGGGAGTTCCCCGAGTACGAAGTGCAGCGCCCGGCCGGCGCGTACATCGTCGACACCGCCCCGGTCAACACCATGGTCCTGGCCATCACTCGCGCCGGCAAGGGCCAGACGTACATCGAGCCGATGATCGACATGTGGCTGCGCGAGAAGAGCCCCAACAACATGGTCATCAACGACCCCAAGGGCGAACTCCTGGTCAAGCACTACGTGCGAGCGACGATGCGCGGCTTCCAGGTGGTGCAGTTCAACCTGATCAACGCGATGAAGACCGACATCTACAACCCGCTCGGGATGGCAGCCGAAGCCGCCCGTGAGGGCGACTCGACCAAGTGCGCGATGTACATCGAGAACATCGCCGACGTCTTCTTCCCGCTCGACGGCGGTGAGGACCCGGTGTGGCCCAACGCCGCCAGCAACGCCTTCAAGCGCGCCGCCTACGGCCTCATCGACTTCTACCTGGAGGAGGAGCGCGAACTGCGTGCCTACGCCGCCCGGGTGGACATGGATCCCAAGGTCCTGGAGACCAAGCTCGACGAGAAGTGGGGCAAGGTCACGCTGTACAACTGCTATCAGCTGTTCGTGCAGCTCTCGGCCAAGAAGGTGAAGAATCCCGTGGACCTGGTCGAGGAGAGCGTCCGAAGGGGCGACTACGGGAGCCTGGAGGACGGCACGTTCCGCGAGGCCGAAGCCGAGGCCGCGCTGGTGGAGGCCGAGAACAAGGCGTTCCTCTGGGAGGACAAGAAGGAGCTGGACATGCTCACCTTGTTCTTCAACGCCACCAACGGGCTGCCGACCAACTCGATGCGGACCCTGGTCGGCAACGCCGACAACGCCCTGCGGGCGATGGGCGCGGCCGAGAAGATGCTGGCCAGTGTCTACGGCATCGCGATCACGGCAATGAGCTTCTTCGCCGACCCGACGATCTCCACACTCACCTCCGGCACCCCGAGTCAGAACACCGACCTCGGCGGCCTGAGCTTCCCGCGCCGCATGGGCGTGCGCTTCGCCATGAACTACCTCAAGCGCGACCACCTGATCGGCGCTCAGGCCAAGTGGGACGCCTACGCCGACGAGAGGTTCGAGCAGGTGCTCGGGAAGGACTTCGAGCACGAGGACATCGTCTCCCGCGAAGGCTGGGCCCGCTACTACTTCAAGGGCAAGTTCGCGGACGACGTCGCCTACATCCGACTGCGGTTGCTGAACCCGCAGACGGGCATGCTGATCCGCACCTACTACTTCAAGTTCAAGAAGGACTACCAGACCTCGCTCAACGGCCGGTTCTACGTCACCGACCCCGTGACCGGCGAGAAGATCATCCGCAACGGGATCCTGCTGGAGCTGAGGAAACAGGGTGACGGCTCGTTCGCACCGGGGAACACCACCTACCCGCAGGTGCGGCTGACCAACGTCACAGCGGACCTGCCCCAGAAGGAGATGGGTCGGGCCAACGCGATCACGCAGACGATGGTGCGCTATTCGGAGCAGCCCAAGGTGGTGTTCCTGGTGACACCGCCGCACCTGATGAAGTACGCCAAGCTCATCCTCATCCTGATCAAACAACTGGTCGACCTGAACTTCGACAAGTCGTACATGACCAAGGAGAACCAGAAGCCGCTGTACAAGACCCGGTTCATGCTCGACGAGCTGGGCAACCTCCAGTCGGAGGGGCACGGCATCTCCGGCTTCGAGACGATGCTGTCGATCGGACTGGGCCAGGAGCAGCAGTTCACGCTCATCCTCCAGACGCTTCAGCAGTTGCGCGACGTCTACGGCGAGTCCGTGGACAAGATCGTGCAGGGCAACACCTCCAACATCGTCTTCCTCAAGAGCACCGACGACTCGATGCTCGACACGCTGGAGAAGATGTCCGGCAAGCGCCACACCACCTACATGGACTCCAAGACCGTGACCCAGGACAAGGGCCACGTGGTCAAGGGCATGAGTGTCGAGGGCAAGGTCTCCTACACCATGTCGACCAAGGAAGAGCCGGTCATCTCCTACAACGACATGGCCTTCATCTCCGAGCGCAACTCGATCGTCTTCCGTGCGGGTGACTCGCCGGTGTGGAACCGCAACGAGACGATCCTGCCGATGTCCTGGCGCATGTTCCAGGACACGATCAACCACCCCGGGCACGACTACACCCTCCAGACCATCCCGACGCTGTCGAACGCGGTCGACTTCGACGTGCGGATGAACCAGCCCGACTTCGAGGCGATGCTGGCCAAGCGCATCCAGCAGGCCGAGCTGACCGCCGAGTGCAGGGAGAAGCACAAGAAGGTCCACGGCCTCTCCGAGGTCGACGTCGCGCGGCTGGACCCCGACACCTACGCCAACGAGGTCATGGAGCTGGTCGACGCCGCCCGTGGGGAGGCCTACGCCGAGGAACACGACCTGGGCGGCTCCGACGACGTCGACCTGGAGGACCTCGAGCAGGCCATCGACCTGGACATGCCCTGGGAGTTCGACACGGCGACCCAGCAGGCGGTCGACTCCCAGCAGGCGAGGATGACCGAGTTCCGCCGGCTGCGCTACGCGGACAACCTGATCAGCCGCGACATGCTGGTCCACTTCTCCTCCGATCCGGCGCGACCGCACGCGGGCGCGCTGGACAGCCCGCTGGACGCCCAGATCGTCGAGGCGTACAAGTCGGTGCGGTCGGCGTTGGAGCGGGACGGCGCCCACTTCTCGGTGAGCCCCGACGGAGCCCTGCGCAGTGCCGACGGATCGCAGGTCTACATCTCCCGCCAGGACGAGTCCGAGGCGATGCGGCGGCTCCAGCAGGCCGGCGAGAGCGAGACCGAGCGGGTGTTCACCGAGGACCCGGAGCACCTGACCGACCTGCACGGGTTCCGGGTGCACGGAGCGTTCTACGAGTTCCTTGCCGAGCGGGAGAACTGGCTGGGCCTGGCCCGCGGCGAGTTCGACCGGGCGATGGCCGCCACGATGCGTGACGACGGCTAGCCGGGAGGTCAGAGGTATGGGACAGAGGCAGGCCAGGGACGGTGACATGGCTGACGGACGAAGTGACCGCGGCAGGCGGAGCGGCGCGTGTTCAGGTGGGGCCACCAGGACGGACGAGGACGGAGGCGGTCGTGGCGAAGCGTAGGAAGAGGACGCTGAACGCCCAGACGTTCCCGGCCCCCGACTCCGCAGAGGAGGCCCCGGACGCCGAGGCGCGCGGCGGCGGCGAGGAGGTTCGGCGTCCGGGCCGTACGAGGCGCAGGCCCGACTCCCCGCGGCCCCGGCGCGAGCGGTACGACCGCGAACCGGCCGACAGGCAGCGCCGGGCCGGACGTGACGGTGGTCGACTGGTCGGGCTCGAGCTTGAGGCACAGCGCGCGCAGGACGAGTTCCTCCGCCACCTGCGGACCTCACGCATCGCCTCGCCGGGTGCGTCCAGGCTGGACCAGGGCCGACAGCTGAACGACCTGCACCGGGCCTTTGTCCAGCAGATGGTGATCCAGTGCCTGGAACCCCTCAGAGGCGGGATCAACGCGCAGAGCGTGCTCACCACCGTGGGCATGGGCGCGGCGATGTGGCTCCTCTCGCCCAACTTCCGCACCGTGACGGGCCAGTACGCCGGGCAGATGGCCGCCGCCATCGACGGGCCGACCCGGCGCGAGGCGAGGATCACCGCCCAGGGCGAGAAGGCACGTGCGAAGGAGGCACAGCACTTCGACCGGACCGGCGAGGGACGGGATGGTATGCGGGGCCCGTCCGGGTGGACGCACCGCCGGCGCTTGGAGCGCCTCGAACGGCTGGAACGCGGCGGACGCGACCTGTTCACCGAGCACAGCGCCGCACTGGCGCACGTGGGGATCGTCCTGAACGCCTACGACGAGATGCGCATGCCCGGCGTGGACCGGGACCTCGTCAGGCAGAACTACGAGAGCGCCCTCGGCGCGCTCTACGACTGTGTGGACGAGGACGGCCTGGACCGCGAGGAGGTCGCGCGCGACATGCGGGGCATCGTCGGTCAGCTCGTCGAACGCACCCCCGAGCAGGCGGCGGTCTTCGCCGAACTGGGGCACGGCCGGTTCGTCAGGTCCGAACCGGCGACGACCGACGCCGAGGACACCAAGCGGACGGGGAAGGTCCGGGAAGGTGACTACGTCGACGCCCACAACGGCGACGTGATCACCGGCGGGACGTTCTCGCTGCGCGAGCCGATGGGTACCGACGAGCATCGTGCCGAGGTGGCCCGGACCATGTACGCCGAACTCACCAGCACGAGGAGCCCGGCCGAGTTCCATGCGGTCATGGAGCAGTACGTCGTCGGTTCCACGATCCTGCACCACCCCGAGGCGGTCGAGCGGACCGGGGATCCCTCGGCACATGCGCGGCTGAACAGGGCGCGGGCGATGTTCGCGTCCATGCGCGGCGACGGGATCAGCGAGTCGGACCAGAAGCTGGTCTACGTGGGCGGGTTCGTCGAGTCACTGCAGGCCATGGAGCAGACGCACCCGCAGAAGGTGGCCCAGTGGCGACAGAGCCTGGGGCCCGAGTGGGAACAGCGTATGCGCGATCTGATCAGCGAGAACAGTGGGTTCGGAGAGCAGGCCGACCGCGCGTGGACCGATCGCGAGCAGCGGGGGCCGCGGGGCCGGGGCGAACCGGAACAGAGCCCTGAACGCGGACGGGACGAGGAGGACGTCATCGACGTGGACACGGGTCCGGGCCCGGCCACGGGACAGCGGCGCGGAGGCGGCATGCCTCGGCTGGGTCCTTCCGGGGACCGCCCGTCGTCGAGTGCGGTGGCGAGGCGGCTCGGGGCGTTCCCCGGGCAGAGGACCAGCGATACGCCGTCGTTTCGTCCTGCGATGAGAATTACTCCCGCGAGGTCGGATCCGGAACAGGACAAAGGGCCTGAACTCGGTGGCTGACAGTCAACGCGGTAGAAAGAGAACGATCACAGAGAAAGGCGAAACCATGAGTGATGTCGACTGGTTCAAGGTCTTCGGTATCGAGCCGGAGGACCACAAGCGGTGGGAGGAAATGGAGGAGGACGCGGCCAAGCGGCGCGAGCGGGGAGGCGGTATCGGGCAGGCCGCGGGGCAAGCGGTCGATTCGGGATTGGGATTCGCGCAGAAAGCGGCCCAATCACGGATGGATGCCGCCCAGCACAATCTGCGCAACGATGATCGCGCAACGCGGCCGAAGCGTACGCGCAAGGTCGTGGAGGTGGAGGAACAGACAGAGTTCACCGACGACCGCGAGTTCGACTGAGCACCCCTCCGGCGCGCCGAGCGGTGCTTTGACCCTCTGGAGAGGGCGAAATAGACTCGTCTACGAGTGAAAATACGACTGTGTGCCCTGACCGACACGGAGGACCGGACATGGCGGCGACCCAGACCTCTGAGGGTTCGGAGCGCGTGACCAAACGCGCGTTCATCGCGGCGGTGGCGCGCCGCGTCGGGCTTCCGAAGAAAGTCGTCTCTGATATCTACGATGCCGCCATTGCCGAACTCATGGACGTGGTGCGCCGCGGCGACCGCCTTATCCTGACCGGTTTCGGTAGCTTTGAGCGCCAATGGCACAAAGGTCACCCGGTGAGGTTCACCAAGGGCGGTGAGGACAAGGTCGACGACTACTCCGTGCTGAAGTTCAGCGCGACCCGCCAGACCAACCAGCGCATCGGTCGGCCTCGGTGATGCTGGAATCACAGCCGGTTTCGATGCGCGGGATCAGGAGGAGCCCAAGAGGAAAAGTATCGCCTCCTGGGCTCTTCTTGTCCGCGCCGTGGCCCGCCGAGCGGCCCTCTCAGGCGTTCTCGTCGAAGACGAAGAGGAGGATTCCCAGGTGCGGAATGAGAATTGCGGCGATGGTCACCAGGCGCCCGCCCCAGTCGATGCCCAGCGGGTCGTTGATCATGGCGACCAGGCGTTCGTAGCCCGGTGCGGCCATCTCCAACAGTGGATCGGTCAGGCCTGAGTGGAAGAGTAGCCAGAACAGGCCCCAGATCATCGCCACGGCGATACAGGCACCGAGGAGACGGCGCAGGCTGAGTGAGCGCCGACTGGGAGTCCTGGCCACTCGGTTGCGGGGCATGATGTCCTCCGTGAGTCTTGGTCGGTCCGGGGTCGATTCTGGCTGGGAGCCTGGCGGGCGGCCTCACCGCTACCGTTCCATGGCGGGGCCCTCATCCTTTCGCTGGTTCTGTCGGCCATTGCCGGAGGGGGACGGCTTGTTCCCCGCTGAACCGGGGGGAGCCAGCCTCCGCTGGGGGCGCGCCGTCATCTGGGTGCCGTGCGCGGTGTTCCCGCTGCCCGGGGGAGACAGCCTGCTCTGGGGGCGTGGTGCCGCCTTCGCGGTGTCCGCGAGTTTCCCGGCGTCCGGAGCCTTGTCAGGTCTCATCGAGACCGCATAGCGCTTCTTCTCCTCGTCGGTCGCGGAGAAGAACTGCTCCGGGTGCGGCGGCAGGGCGGCGTTGTCCACACCGAGCCGGCCCGCGTGGAACACGGCCTTCTGCACCTTCTGGTTTCGGACGTGTTCCATGAGCTCTTCATCCTGGCCCGCATAGGCGAACGTGGCCATGCGGTCGGCTTGGGAATGCAGCTTCAGCATCGTCGGGGCGGTCTCCGGGGTGAGCCCTCCACGCTCGATCAGATCCTGCGCATGGTTCCAGTACTCCGCCAACCAGATCTGGGCCTGGTTCTTCTTCCGTTCAGTCCAGGGTTGCTCGGAGTTGTGGATGATCCAGTCGGTACTGCGGAAGTGCCCGGAGAGGGTGCGTCCGAATGTGGTCGCGTCGACGGGCCCGCTGGACTCGAAGGCCCCCACTGAGATCTCTCGCCCCAGCTTGTTCTCCCACGTGTCCGTCCAGCCGGCCAGATGCGGGAAGGCGCCCTTGACGGCGTCCTTGTCCAAGTATCCGTGCCCGCCCATGAAGTCGCCCGAGTAGCGGCCGGGATGCTCCTCAGCCCAGTGCTCGCGGGCGGCGCGGATCATACGGGTGCTGTTGATGTCGAGATCGAAGTCGCTCGGTACGGACTCCAGGCCGAGTCGCCACATCGAGTCGTGCGGACGGCGCACCGGGCGTTGTCCGCTGTCACCGAACCATGCCCGCATGCGCTCGACCGCCTCGGGATGGTCAGGTATGGCCTCCTCGCGGGGCAGCTCCTTGTGGATTCCCGAGAAGAAGCCGGAAGCGGTTCCCTTGAGTCGAATGTCGACCTGGTCCGCTGGGATTCCGTCCCGCTGCAGGGCCTCCAGCAGCTCCGTGCCGAATTGGTCATAGAGCTCCGGGGTCATCCCCATTGGGGCTTCCTTGCCCGCCAACCACTTGATCTGGACCGGATCGATGCCGAGGAAGTCCAGGTCGCGTTTGGAGATGGCGTAGCCGGAGTCGTCTTTGGGCCACCAGCCCGGGTGCTGGTCTCCCTCGAGGGTGCGGACCGTCTGGTGGTCGAACAGGTCTGTGGGGTCGAGCTGGTGGCCCGTGATCTCCAGTGGCTGCCAAGGGGGGTTGGTGCCCTGGGCCTCGGTATCCGGGGTCCTCGTCGGGGCGCCGCCTCCGAGAGCCGGGCCACCGACCTTGACACTGCTCGCGGCGCTACGCTCCGCGGCACGTTCCTGCTCTCGCCCGAGGGAAACGCCATCCATCATGGTCGGTCGTTCACTGGCGAGCGCGACCCATTCCTTCTGACCGAGGTAGCCCATGCCGGTCAGCGGGACGGACAGGACGTCCTCCGCGGGTATGCGCTCGGCCAGGATCACACCGGGGCCGCCGCGGGTCTCCAACCAGGCGGCGGCGACCTCGCGGTCAGCGGTCCAGCTCTCCAACGGCCGGTGGAGAGCCTGGAAGGTGGAGCCGACCTCCTGTCCGGCCCACTCGGGTCGCGGATCTCCCTCAGCCCAGGTCAGCGTCCGATAGCCGACCAACTCCGAGATACCGCGTTGGGCGAGCGTCTCCTGGGTCATGTCCCACTGGGCGCGCAGAAAGTCCTTGTACGCGTTGCGGCTGTAGCCCAGTTCGATGTCGACCTTCTTGCGCATCGCCGAGTCCATGCTCCACTCCAGGACTCGAGGGATGTTGAATTCCTCCTTGGCGGCCTCCTGGATCGCCAGGGCGCGCACGTTGTTGTTGGAGCCGTAGGCCCAGGCGCCCATCACTTCACTGACGGCGATCTGACGTACCAGGGTGTCGGCTTCGGGCCGGTCCATGGGCACGACCCGGTCCGAAGCGTGCCTGGGCTCCGCAGCCGGGTCGAGTTCGTCGACGTGCAGGACGTCGGCCCCCATCGAGGGGTACTCCTCGTTGAACGGCACGAGGACGTATCGGTGATCGCCGAGCCTTTCCACCATGTCCGTTCCGACGTTCAGGCCGATCGCCGAGACGGCGAGTTCCCTCGTCGGGGTTCGCATCCGCCGGGCGAGGGCCTCGATGGCGATGGTTTTGGCTTGGGGCGTGTCCTGGATACGGCCGTCGTCGTTCAGCAGGGCCTCACCGATCCGCTGCTGGTCTTCCCGCTCCGGTGAATCCTGGGCGGGCGGGGGGAGACGCCGCTCCGTCGTGGATTCGGCCTGTTCACGGGGTTCACGTGACCGCGGAGGCACAGGCGTCCTCTCTATTGATGTCTGCGGGGATGGGGGAGGGATGGGGGAGCGCCATTGGTGAAGATGCCGTGATCCTCACGATGGTTCGGTCGGAGGAACGACGCGGGGCCACAGGGGTACGAGTGCGATGCTGAGGCACAGAGGCACCTCGAACGAGTTCACCGTGCCCGAGGGCACGGGGCACTCGCTACACGGCTGAGTCGGGTGGTATCAGGCGTCTCGGAGGAACTCCTCGGCCTGGCTGCGGAGGGGTTCGGGGGCTACGGACCAGACCGGGTAACTCATGACCTCGCGCAGTTTGACCTCCTTGACCTCGCGGGGAGCGTCCTTGCGCAGGCCGAGGTGGAACCACATTCGGTCGAGCTCGTCGTAGGGCAGGTCCCAGGAGACACCGACACCTTCCTGGGCGTCGCCGGGTTGGTGGGGAGAGGTGAAGACCTCGTCGGCGGTGGCGGCCGGGGTGATATCGATGAGGGTGAGCCCGAGCTGGTCGATGAGGTCGCGGAAGAGTCCGCGGTGGTGTTCCACGGTCTCGGGCGAGGGGCGCTCCCCTTCGAAATACACGGAGAGGATCCACACGTCCCCGCCGGTGCGCCCGAGTTCGAGGACGAGGTGGTTCGAGGCGGTGTCGGTGAAGGTTCGGTGCGCGATGCTCATGTCCGCCCCGATGCCCTCGGTGCGGGGCGTTCCCTCTTCGAGCTGGAGCGTCTCGTGGAGCCATCGCACCTGGTCGAGGGTCAGATCTCCGTGGGAGTGGGCCGCGAGCGCGGGCAGGAGCATGGTGACGGGTCCCTTCTTCGGTCGGGGCAGCGCGGACCGTGAGGGTCAGGCGGTCCCGGACGCGTGATCCTGAGCGCGGCCGTTCAGCTGCCACGTTAGCGGCGCCGTTCAGGGGCTGTCACCGACAGATACGGGTGCGGGACCTTTGCCCACGGGAGCCGTTGGGTCGTCGAGCTCGCGTCCGGCCGTTTCCAGGCTCGGTACCGAGGGCCTGACGGACGGCTCCGCCCGGCCCCGCACACCTTCGGCACCAAGAAAGAGGCGCAGCGCCGGCTGAAGCTCAAGGACGCCGAGATCGCCCAGGGCGACTGGTTCGATCCTGAGGCCGGCGCGCGCTCCTTCGGTGAGTACGCGGCCGAAGGGGTGAAGGACCGAGACTTCACGCGCAAGACCCGACGGCCCCTATGAGGGTCTGCTGCGGCTCAGCTTCGGCGGGGCAACTTCTTGAAGTACTGGGCGGATGCCTGTGACGCCGTGGGCCTGGAGGACGTCCACCTTCACGACCTGCGGCACACTGGCAACACCTACGCGGCCGAGAAGCTGCGGCGAACCCGTGCGGATGACGGCGACGATCCGCCCTCGACGGGTGCTCCGGTCTGAGCATCGGGCACGTAGCGGGCACGCGGCCCGTATGACCCTCCAGAAACACGTGAGGCCAGGTGTTCGGTTTTCACCGATCTACCTGGCCTTTTGCTGTGTGGAGCGGATGACGGGAATCGAACCCGCGTTATCAGCTTGGGAAGCCGACAACGCCTCTGACGCCTGACCTCGCACTTCGTCTACCTGCGAGGATGCGGCCCATTTCCCCGCGACTCCCCATGGTTCCCCGCCGTTGACCGCCTCGTGTGGCACGTGTGTGGCACGGAAATGCCTACGAGTAGAAGCCGTCCCCGTAGCCGTCGAGGCTCACCGTGAACTCGTCGGGGCGGGTGTCGCGTAGGTGCACGAAACGCTCATTAAGGACGTCGATGGCGTCGGGCAAGGGGATGGGGCCGCATTGGTCCCTGATCGCTCGTAGGGCTTGGATGAGGTGTTCGCTGAAGATCAGCGCATCGATACGGTCCCAGTCCTCGGGCACGGGCACTTCCTGAGGTTCGGTCGGCATGGTGACTGATCTCGGACGGGTAGTCGGTTCACTCACCCTAAGCACCACTACAGCAGCCATCTGGGGCGGGCACCACGGTCTCGGTCCCGTATGGGTTCTGGCGCGATCGGTCTGTACTACCGCGCGTCCTGTGTCGCGCCAGGTTCCATGCGGGCTCGGGGGGTCCAGGGGGCGCCGAGCCCCCTGGTACTACCAGGGCTCGACCATGGTCCGTCGCCTGCGTGACTCGGAGGTTCAAAGCCTGTCCCGTCCTGAGCCGTTTTCTCCCGAACGGCAACCGTTCGTCTCTGAGGCGCGTCATGATGCCAAGTAGTACGGCCATTGGCCACGCTCGGGACCGGGCGGCAGCCCGCAGCCCGAGCGGCGGACGATGGCCGCCGCGACGGCGCTCGCGCCGTCGCCTTGATCCCATACAGTCCAATTCGGCAACGAAAGTCTCCCCTGATCTAAGGGATGGCATAACATCGTACGTATGTCTGATGAGGATGAGGATGAGGCGGGGCTGGGCGAACAAGCATCGGCGCAGAGCAAAACTTCTAAGCGTAGACAGCGCCCTCGGCGTTCGCCAAGATCTACTCACAGCAAGTTGACAGACTCCGACCTGTTCGGGATGACTGACACCTTCTCCAAGCTGGCGGGTGCGAACTCCGACCTGTTCGGGATGACTGACACCTTCTCCAAGCTGGCGGGTGCGAACTCCGACCTGTTCGGGATGACTGACACCTTCTCCAAGCTGGCGGGTACGAACTCCGACCTGTTCGGGATGACTGACTCCATCTCCAAGCTGGCGGGTGCGAACTCCGACCTGTTCGGGATGACTGACACCTTCTCCAAGCTGGCGGGTACGAACTCCGACCTGTTCGGGATGACTGACTCCATCTCCAAGCTGGCGGGTGCGAACTCCGACCTGTTCGGGATGACTGACACCTTCTCCAAGCTGGCGGGTGCGAACTCCGACCTGTTCGGGATGACTGACTCCATCTCCAAGCTGGCGGGTGCGAACTCCGACCTGTTCGGGATGACTGACACCTTCTCCAAGCTGGCGGGTGCGAAC
This sequence comes from Nocardiopsis aegyptia, assembly GCF_013410755.1. GTDB lineage: Bacteria > Actinomycetota > Actinomycetes > Streptosporangiales > Streptosporangiaceae > Nocardiopsis > Nocardiopsis aegyptia. Next base: position 3,057,956 of record NZ_JACCFS010000001.1, on the reverse strand, counting down.
TCCGACCTGTTCGGGATGACTGACACCTTCTCCAAGCTGGCGGGTGCGAACTCCGACCTGTTCGGGATGACTGACTCCATCTCCAAGCTGGCGGGTGCGAACTCCGACCTGTTCGGGATGACTGACACCTTCTCCAAGCTGGCGGGTGCGAACTCCGACCTGTTCGGGATGACTGACTCCATCTCCAAGCTGGCGGGTGCGAACTCCGACCTGTTCTGGGCACGGACGGTTCCAGTAGTTTCTCCGGATTCGCCATCACTGGCATCTGTCCAAGGCATTAAGGGCAGGCGTAAAGGGGAAATTGCCCTAAGTTCCGCTCAAGTCGCCAACGCATCTCTCGCTACTTTTGGCCCCTTGAGTCCGGAGCTAAAGAGAAGGCTCGTTGGTGATTTTGCTTTTGCCCTCGCGTTTTCTTCCTGCATGGGCCCAGCGGCAATTCTGGTAACGAATCCAGATCCTCTAGTGGCAAGCCTTCTGGCTTTCTTTTCGTTGGTGACTGGATGGAACGTGATTACCGTTGCGCGTAGAGCGCGGGAAATAGCACTTTGGATTTACGATAAATTCAACTAGGCGAGTTTCGAAGGGTCTGGTCAGTTTAAATTGGCGGATCGACATAGTTGCCTGGGTCTGTGATTGAACTTTCAGATTTATTGAGGGTTCGTGCTATGGAAGGCAGGTTTTGGGTAATGATGCGTTTTGCGGTCTGCCACGCTAGTTCGAAGCTCTGTACGTAGGTCTCTGCCATATCGGGAGACAGGGATCGGTCGATCTCGACCACGGGGGACTTCGCTGCTGGGAGCCCATAGACGTGCTGGTTGACGAGGATCCTCTTATCCGTCAGGTAGACGGAGTTGTACAGAACGGTTGAGTGAGTCCGGACGTCGACGCCGTCGATGTCCAGGAGAGGCCGGAAGAGCATCAACGCGTTACGGGCTCTCGCGGGCAGGGCATCCCCGATCTCCTCGTCGTTCCCGCGTTGCCGCACCTCCTGGGCTCCGGGGTCGCCGAGCAAGATGCGGATATTTACGCCTTCTCGGGCACGTGCTTCCAGTAGTTCCAGGATTCCGGCGTCGTCGGCAAGGAACAGGCTGCTGTAGACGAGGATGCCGATTTCCTGTTCCGCTGAGCTGAACAGCTCGTACCAGACCTCCCGTGGCACCTCCCAGCGGTGGGCGTAGACACGGCAGGCGTGCTCGGAGAGTGGGGTGTTCTCCTCCTGGGCTTGGCTGTTTTCCGGCCAAAGGCTGTCCTCCTCAACCTGGAGGAGTTCGGCGACCGCCCAGCGGTGCCGGGGGTATGGGCGTTGGCCGGCCAGCCAGCGGCGGACGGTCTTGGGGTCGACTCCGATGTGGGCGGCTACGTCGGTCTCGGTGAGCTGGGATGCGGCCAGGGCCTTGCGCAGTGCAGCGTTCACGTCGCGGTGTCCTCCGGGGTGCGGGAACCCGACGATAACAGAAGACGTCCCTAGACGTCCCCGTAGATGTCCGATACGTGGTACACATGTCCGCTTACTCAGAGCATCGTTTCCGCATGTGAGGGCCCGGCGCATCCTGCGATCCCGCTGGGCCGACCCGGACTGTTCCAGGGGAAACCATGCGGAACTTGATCACCCACCTTCGGACACGTGGACCGACAGAGCACCGAACTGCCGTGCCCAGGGCGTGCGCACGTCTGCCGTTCACTCCTGCGCCTCCGCCCTATGAGGTGACGCCTCGGGCGAAGGTCGTCCGGCCGTACGTCCTGCACGCGAAGAGGCCGCGGCCGGTTGACCGCTCGACCCTGGGTCTGCAACTCCTTCTGGAGATCTCCCGAGAGGCGGTTGCCGCATGAGCGTGCGATCTCCTCTCTGCGGTGAGGCCCGGCTCGACGTCTCGGGGTTTCTGCGCACCTGCCAGTTGGACCCCGGTCACACCGGTCACCACGAGGACGCCCGGGGCGACCGTTGGGAGCCGCCCGGTGTCGTCCTGGATCGGTTGCGCCGGCGGTGGGGGCGAAGCCATCGCATCGTGTGGACCGGGCGCTTCTGGGTGGCCACCGCCTACGACCCGCGTACTCCTCGACCAACCGAGATCGAGTACAGCCCGGACGTCCTGGAGGAGCGTCTGCGCACCCGTGGCAGTGTCCCCGCTGTCCCTTCGCCGAGGCGGCGGTCATGACTCACCACGACCGAACGCCCGAGGTCGACCCGATCCCGGACGGACTCACCGCCAGGGAACGGCGGGCTGTCGAGCGCCAAGGCGAGGTGATCGCACTGCAACTGGAGCTGGGAGCGCCACCGCTGAGTGAGTCCGACTACGAGTACGGGGACTGCGTCTCCCCTCTGCCTCCGGAGCCGGATCTGCACGCCCCTCGCCCATACTGATGTCCTGGAAACGTTGTCCTGATCGTGGACAAGGCTGATCACCGTCCTGCCTCGGAGGAACCCGCTTGAGCTCGCGCACCCATTGGGGGACCTACCACCAGATCGCGGACGCCCTGCGATCCCGCATCGCCGGTGGGGAGTTCGCGCCCGGGGGAGCCCTGCCCTCTGAGGCGGCCCTCGGTGAAGAGTTCGGCGTCGCGCGAACCACCGTGCGCCGGGCTCTGGCCACCTTGGAGAAGGAGCGGCTGATCAAGGCACTCCCCGGCACCGGGCGAGTCGTGTGCACCGCTGAGGAACGCGAAAGTGCCGGCGCTGACTCGGCGCCTCCGGCCCAGTACCGGCGCATCGCCTCCGACCTCAGGGAACGGATCACCAACGGGGAACTGGCGCCCGGTGATGCCCTACCTAGTGAGGCCGCACTCGTCCGGGAGTACGAGGTATCGCGGGGGACCGCTCGTCAAGCCCTGTCCGAACTGGAGGGAACCGGGCTCGTCGTCGCCGTGCACGGTAAGGGCCGGTTCGTTATGAGGGCCGAAACGACCGACGGCTAGCCTGGTACATGTGGGACATGTTCACTGGGCGCGGGATCTCGCGCGAGAACTGCTCGAACGACCGCTTCCCCGACGCTGGGCGCACTCCCAGGGGGTAGCGGAACAGGCGCGCTCCCTGCGGGCCGTGCTCGGTGATGACGCCGACCTGGTGGAAGCCTCCGCCTGGCTGCACGACATCGGGTACTCACCGGACCTGGCGACCACGGGCTTCCACCCTCTCGACGGTGCCCGGTACTTGCGCGAGGTCCAGGAGGCCGACGAAGGTCTGTGCTCCCTGGTGGCCTACCACTCCTGCGCCGTGGTCGAAGCTGAGGAACGCGGCTTGCTCGCTCCTCTCAAGGACGAGTTCGCCGCTCCTCCGGGTGACCTGTTGGACGCGCTGACCTACTCCGACATGACCACGGGGCCGGACGGCGTCCATCTGCCGGTAGAGCGTCGGCTCTCGGAGATCCTGGAACGCTACGCGCCTGAGGACCTGGTCCACCGCTCCATCACGCGCTCCTCGCCCCTGCTGACGGCGTCAGTGCGCTCCGTCGAACAACGCCTGGCCGAAGTGAACTGACCGTTCACCCGATGTGGGTGGGGCCTCCGCTGAGGAAGTGGTCCACGCGTAGGCGCATGGAGCGGTCCATCTGGTAGCCGCCCAGCTCGTCCTTGGGCACCCACACGACTTCCTTCGACTCGTCGCTCGGCGTGGGCTCGCCTTCGAGGGGGCGGGCGGTGAAGGCGATGGAGAACTCCTGCCGGGCCTCGCCGTCGCTCGTGTAGAAGATGACGTGCTTCGGGTCGCTGTAGATCCCGGCGATTCCGGTGATCTCGCAGGTGATCCCGGTTTCCTCCAGCGTCTCCCGCACGGCGGCCTGAGGCACGGACTCGCCCAGGTCCACCGCTCCACCGGGTACGGCCCAGTTGCCGTTATCGGTGCGGCAGATCATCAGGACTTCGTCGCGCTCGTTGACGACGAACACGTTCACCGACGGAACGAGGCTGTTCGCGGCCGGCGCCTCAGGGTCGTCGTAGTAGTCGATCCGCTTACTCATGGGCCTTCCCTCGGGTGCAGCCTGCCGGATCGTGCATCGTGTGGCGAACCGGCGGTTACTGCTCGTGCATCAGTTGGAGTAGGGGAGCTGGTCCTGACCATGCTTCCGGGTGTGCTTCGACAGATCGTCCAGGGTTCGGTGTACGCGCTGGATGACGTGTGCAGGATGGATTTCGAGGTTCAGGAGGACCTGGGAAGCCACGTTCTCCTTGTGCAGCAGTCCGAGAAGCATGTGCTCTGTCCCGATGAAGTTGTGCTCTCGGTGCAGCGAGGCATAGAGGGAGTCCTCCAAGGCCTGCTTGGTCTCAGAGGCGAATCGTCGGTAGTTCCGGAAGGTCCGACTCTTCCGTCCACCCAGGCGAGCCACTTCTGTTCGAGCGGCCTCGTAATCCAGTCCCAGGGATGCCAACGTGCTGGCCGCGAGACCGTGGCCCCCTTGGGCCAGCCCTAGCAGCAGATGCCCGCCACCGATACGTCTGTGCTTGAGTGCGACTGCTTCGGACTGTGCGTGCACAAGCGCAGTCCGTGCTTCGTCGGTGAACCGCTCGAACATAGCCGTCACTCCTGGATCAGTCGAGCGGGGTCGCCTGGCCCCACACCTTGTCGAAGCTCTCCAGGTAGGTGCTCATCATCTCGCCGCCGGGGATCTTACGCAGGTGGAAGACCGGGGCCTGGGACGCCATCGCACCATAGACGTGCGTGTTCACGATCAACTGGTCATCAGCGCGGTAGAGCGAGTTGTACAGCGTCGTCCCGTGCAACCGGAACTCCGTGCCCTCGACAGCGCGGAGCGACTTGTAGAGCACGATCACGTTCCGGATCTTGGACGCCAAGAGGTCGTCCAACCCCTCGTCCCGGCCGCGCTGGGCCACGGCCTCGCTCTCCGGATCGCCGAGCAGGATGCGCACGCGGACCCCGGCTTTGGCCTTGTCCGACAGGAGCTTGATCATGCTCGGGTCGTCGGCGATGAAGAACCCGCTGAACACCAGGATCGAGATCTCCTGTTGCGCGGCCTCGAAGATGCGCTTCCACAGATCCGCGGGGACGCTCCACCGGTGCGGGTAGAGCTCCACGATCTCGCTCTGTGAAGCGGCCTTGCTCTGCTCCGGGGACAGGGCCTCCGGCCAGATGTAGGTCTCCTCCACCCCGAGGAAAGCGGCAGCCGAGAACCGGTGGCGGCGGTAGGGCGTGCGGCCCTGGGTGACCCAGCGCTCCACGCTCTTGGCATCGACACCGATCGCCTCGGCCAGTTCGGCCGGCGTGGACCCGCGCTGAAGCAGCGCGGCTCGCAACCTCTCGTTCGGCATGTACCCCGGGGATTCGCAGGATGTCTAGGGACGCGCTCACATTATCGAGACGTCCTGAACACGTCCAGCCATGTAGTGATCTCGTCCCGTCCTGCCAGGGGACAGTGGTCACAGTCACCGAACCCCCGGTGACAGCGGACTCAACAACCAACCCCGACCCCATCCGCTGACCACTGGTCCAGCACTTCAATACATGCTATACATGTATCGAAGTTGGAGTGATCGCTGAGCGATCGCCAACCAGGGCCGTGAACTGCGAAAACCATGAGAAGAGGACTGCCGATATGGCTATTCAGGGTGCGTTGCCGGTCGCGTTCGGGACGGTGTTCCCGCACGGTGCCTTCGCGCTGGGCGTGGAGGCGATCACGGACTTCGAGACCAAGCGCCCGCAGATGGACAAGGAGTCGGGGTTGCCGCTGTGGGCGGTGGACGTGATCGACGCCGACCCGGAAGCGCGAGGCAAAGCCAAGTCGGTGAAGGTCAAGGTCGCCGCCGAGGTGTGCCCGACCCTGCCCGACGAGGTCCCCGGGCTGCCGTTCCGGCCGGTCGAGTTCGAGGCGATGGCGGTCATGCCCTACGTCGACGACAACGGCCGCCGCCCCCGGGTGGCGTACTCGCTGCGGGCCCGTGGCGTGAAGGCTCCCAGCGGCGCTTCTGGTGGTCGTCGCGGCCCGGCCAAGGAAGCCGCCTGATCCGCACATGAGTCGGGGCGGCCTGGTGCTGCAACACCGTCGGCCGCCCCTTCCACCCCTCCGGTTACCTGTGAAAGCTCCGCGAAGAGGTGTCTTCAGTATGTCCGATTACCCCACCGACCTGTCCGGCCTGACCGGTCCGCAGTTGGTCCGGCTGTTCCTGGACGCGGTCGACTCCCACCCTTCTACCGACTCCGACCGTGCGGCGTTCTTTGACTTCAAGGCGCGCCTGTTCACGGTCCTGGCCCAGGACGGCAACCCGGACGCGGCCGAGGTCGCGGACCGCGCCCGCCTGATGCGTGACCGGATCGTGGCCCGGATCGACTCCGTGGGTGGGGGTGAGCGGTGATGGCGAAGGTCGGTACTCCGCAGACCTCCCCGACGCTGCCGACTCCCGCGCAGGGTGTGCGGTGGACGACCCCGATTGTCGAGACGCCGGGCATCGTCGTCCTGGGCTCCTGGATCTGGCGGTTGACCCGGTTCCTGGTCACCCTGCCGTTCCGCTTCCCGGTCCTCGTCGCTACTGCCTCGGTGTCGTTCGCCGTCTGGTGGTGGCTGGACTGGCCCGGCCTGGCCGGACTCTGGGGGATAGCTGCGGTGGCGTCGCTGGTGTGGTGGCGTACCTGGCCCGACTCCTACCGCCGCTGTGTGCCTCTGCGCCTGCTGGCGTGGTGGCGGCACGTGTTCGTCTACCGCCGCCACTGGCAACCCGTGCTGGTGATCTCCGGGCTGGCCGAGTCCTACCAGGAACGCCGCTACCTTCCGCGCATCCGGCGTGTGGTCTGCTCGGAATGGGCCGACCGGGTCCGGGTCTCCCTCGTCGCCGGGACGTCTCCTGCGGAGTTTGAGACGCGGGTGGCCGAGCTGGCTCACGGGTTCGGTGCCCCGTCCTGCCGTGTGGTGGTGGAGGGGCCGCGCAGGATCACTCTGGAGTTCCCCCGGCACGACACCCTCGCCGAACCCGTCCCCGCCCTGGACCTGCCGGACCGGGTCGACCTGGGGGCGCTGCCTGTGGGGGCGTGTGAGGACGGCTCCGAATGGCGGCTGCGGCTGCACGGCACGCATGTCCTGGTGGCCGGGGTGACCGGTGCGGGCAAGGGATCGGTGATCTGGTCCGCTATCCGAGCCATGTTGCCTGCGATCGACTCCGGTACGGCGCAGGTGTGGGCGATCGACCCCAAACGCATGGAGCTGTCCTACGGGCGCTCCCTGTTCGCCCAGTACGCGGACACCGGGGAAGCCGCTGTGGCGGTGCTGGAAGCCGCCGTGGAACGGATGCAGGACCGAGCGGCCAGGTACGCGGGCAAGCGGCGTTCGCACACGCCCACTACGGAAGACCCGTTCGTCTTGGTGGTCCTTGACGAAGTGGCGTTTCTGACCGCCTACCACCCGGACCGGGACATCCGGAAGCGCTCCGAGAACGCCATCGCCACCCTGACCTCGCAGGGGCGTTCGGTCGGCTTCGCCGTCTTGGCCGCACTCCAGGACCCGCGCAAGGAGGTCATGAACCTTCGGAACCTCTTCCCGGACAAGGTCGCCCTTCGCCTCGATGAGGCGTCCCAAGTCGACATGATCCTCGGCGAGGGTGCCCGCGACCGTGGAGCGAACGCCCATCTGATCGACCCCACCTTCCCCGGTGTGGGCTATGTGCGGATGGAGACCTCACCGGCCCCGGTACGGGTGCGCGCCGCCTACGTCTCTGACGAGAACATCACGGCCATGACCGAGGTCTACGGCTTGGAGGAGGCCTGATGCCTACACCCACGGGGAAGAGCACTCGGGCTGAGCGGCTGGCGCAACCACTGGCCCGGGAGGTCGCCGAACAGGTCGCCGCCGACCACGGGGTGTGCATCCGTCCCGTCTCCCTCCGGCGGACCGACATCGCCACGGGCCGGACCGAGGTGATCGATGTTCCGTGCGGGTCCACGCTTGAGTCTCGTTGTCCGGCCTGTGCGAAGCGCAAGAGGTCTCTGCGACGGACGCAGTGCGAAGAGGGTTGGCACTTGGCGGAGGAACCCGTGGTTCAGCCGGATCCGCCCTCCGAGGAACAGCGCGGGTGGGTGGAACAGCGGGCGACTGTCACCGCCGAACGGGACCGCCTCGCCTCCACGGGGGCGGCGTCGGCTGAGGAGCTGGCGCGGCTGGATGCGGTGATCGCTGATCTGGATGAGGAGATCACGGCGTCGGGGCTGCGGGGGTCGGTGACCCGCTCGGCCGACTCTTCTTCGTCGGGGTCGCGCCGGGTGCGCTCGACCAAGCGCCGGCAGGACGTCCCGGACCTTCCCAAGCGACCGATGACCAGGAAGACGGTCGGGCGGGCCTTCACCGATCCTGCTTCGGGCAAGGTGTTCCGGCCCTCGCTGTTCATCACGCTCACGCTCGACTCGTACGGGCGGGTGCGGTCGGACGGGACCCCGGTGGACTTCTCGACCTACGACTACCGGCGGGCGGCGCGGGACGCGCTGCACTTCTCCAAGCTCGTGGACCGGTTCGTGCAGAACCTTCGGCGGGTGGCCGGGTTCGATGTGCAGTACTTCGCGGCCGTGGAACCGCAACGGCGTCTGGCTCCGCACCTGCACATGGCTACGCGGGGCACGATGCCGCGTGCTGAGCTGCGCCAGATCGCAGCGGCGACGTACCACCAGGTGTGGTGGCCGCGTGCCGACACGGTCCGCTTCGAGGGCGATCACCTGCCGGTGTGGGACGAATCCGCGGAGACTTTCCTTGATCCCACCACGGGGGAGGTGCTGCTTACGTGGGACGAGGCGTTGGACGCCCTGGACGAGGACCCCGATGCCGAACCCCATCACGTGGCGCGGTTCGGCCGCCAGCTGGACGCCAAAGGGGTGGTCGCGGGCTCCGCTGACGCTGACCGGTGTGTCCGGTACCTGGCCAAGTACCTGACCAAGGACATCGCCGAGTGCCACGCCGCCGAGACGGTTCGCCAGGAACAGCACGTAGACCGCCTCCTGGACGCGCTGCGCTTCGAGCCGTGCTCGCCCCGGTGCTCGAACTGGCTCCGGTACGGGATCCAGCCTGAGAACGCCAAGGCGGGGATGCGTCCGGGATTCTGCCGGTCCAAGGCACACCGCCGTGAGTACCTGGGTTATGCGGGCCGTCGGGTCCTGGTCTCCCGGAAGTGGTCGGGCAAGACCCTGGCTGATCACAAAGCGGACCGGCTGGCCTGGGTTCTGGACGCCCTGGGCATCGACCCCACCGACGACGGCCAGGGCGACGAGGACAACCCTCGTCCTCCTGTCCTGGCGTCAGTCGCATCGGGCTCCTTCGCCTGGGAGCTGGCCCGGCCCACTGACCCGGACGTCGCTCCTCGCGAACAACGCCTCCTCCGGGCCGTGGGCGAGGCACTCAAACGCCGTTCCCAACTCGACGCGGCACGTACCTCCGAACGTTCGGCAACGGAAAGGGCTGCCTGATGGCAACCGAGAAGACTCGTCCGACCGGCCGTCTGCTGACCGTGACGCAAGCGGCCGAACTCCTCAACACCTCCGAGCGCTACCCCCGTCGTCTGATCGAGGAGCGGCGCATCACCTTCGTCAAGGTCGGTCGTCACGTGCGCATCCCTGAGTCGGCTCTGGACGAGTTCATCACTGCTGGGACCTTCGAGCCGGTTCGGCTGCGTGCGGGCAGGGTGGCGTGATGGCGGGGGAGAAGAAGCGCGATTTCGGCAATGTCCGCAAGCTCGCGTCCGGCCGCTTCCAGGTTCGGTATCGAGGGCCTGACGGACGGCTGCGCCCGGCTCCGCACACCTTCGACACCAAGAGGGCGGCGCAGCGCTGGCTCAAGCTCAAGGATGCCGAGATCGCCCAGGGAGACTGGTTCGATCCGGAGGCCGGCGCGTGCTCCTTCGGTGAGTACGCGGCCGAGTGGGTGAAGGACCGAGACCTCACGCGCAAGACCCGGCGGACCTATGAGGATCTGCTGCGGCTCCACCTCAACCCCACGTTCGGCGACATGTACCTGAACGCGATCAAGACCGCTGACGTCCGGCGATGGCGGGCGGCTCGCCTGCGGCGGAAGAAGGGCAAGGGACAGGTTCCCAAGGCGTACCGACTCATGCACGCAGTCCTGAACACCGCCGTCGCGGACAAGCTGATTCGGGAGAACCCGTGCCAGATCGAGGGCGCGGGTCTGGAGCACAGCGAGGAACGTCCGGTGCTGTCCGTCGCCGAGGTGTTCAAGCTGGCTGACGCCATCAAGCCGAGATACCGGGCGCTCGTCCTGCTTGCGACGTTCGGCAACATGCGCTGGGGCGAACTGGCTGGGCTTCGTCGGCGGAACCTTGACCTCGACAAGCGGACGGTGCGGATCCGCGAGACGGTGACCGACGTGGGCGGCCTCTACCAGGGCAAGCCCAAGTCCAAGGCGGGCTACCGCGTGGTGTCCCTTCCCGAACTGATCATGGCGGACCTGCGGGAGCACGTGGAGACGTACGCGGCCCCGGGGCCGGACGGCTTCGTGTTCGTCGGTGTGCGGGGCAATCAGCTTCGCCGGGGCAACTTCTCGAAGTACTGGGCGGATGCCTGTGACGCCGTGGGCCTGGAGGACGTCCACCTTCACGACCTTCGGCACACGGGCAACACCTACGCGGCTGAGGCGGGGGCGTCCCTGCGGGAGCTGATGAAGCGTATGGGGCACTCCAGTTCCAAGGCGGCCCTGATCTATCTGCACGCTCGGGAGGAACGGGAGCGGGAGATCGCTGACCGCCTGGGGGAGCGGGTCACAGAGGAGCTGAGGGGGAAGCGGAACGACTCCGACGGCGGCGATGACCCGCCGCTGCCCGGGGCTCCAGTCTGAGGCTCCATGACGCGCGTGTGGCACGTATGTGGCACGGCGACCGGGACGGACCCCCGGAAAGCAGTTCGGCCAGGTGTTCGGAAAACCCCGAACTACCTGGCCTTGTTCATTCGTGGAGCGGATGACGGGAATCGAACCCGCGTTATCAGCTTGGGAAGCTGAAGTTCTACCATTGAACTACATCCGCGCGGCCTACCGACGGTGCGGCTGGCAACGCATGTCATCCTAGCCCAACTCCGGGCCTCCTGGGCAAGTCGGCGCGGGGCACCGCTTCCGCGCCTCCCCCGCGCGCTCGCGCGACCGACCCACAACAGGGTGTTCTCGCAGGCGGTAAGTTCGGAGCGTGCTGCTCTCCGATCGCGACATCAGGTCCCACATCGACTCCGGACGTGTCCGGATCGACCCCTTCGACCCCGGGTTGGTCCAGCCGTCGAGCATCGACGTTCGACTGGACCGCTTCTTCCGGGTGTTCGAGAACCACAAGTACCCCCACATCGACCCCTCGGTCGAACAGCCCGACCTGACGCGGTTGGTCGAGACCGACGGGGACGAGGCCTTCATCCTCCATCCCGGCGAGTTCGTCCTGGCGTCCACCTACGAGGTGGTCAGCCTTCCCGACGACATCGCCAGCCGGCTGGAGGGCAAGAGCTCCCTCGGGCGGCTCGGCTTGCTCACCCACTCCACCGCCGGGTTCATCGATCCCGGCTTCTCCGGGCACGTGACCCTGGAACTGTCCAACGTGGCCACGCTCCCGATCAAGCTCTACCCCGGGATGAAGATCGGCCAGCTTTGCATGTTCAAGCTGTCCTCCCCGGCCGAGCACCCCTACGGCTCCGCCGGCTACGGGTCCCGCTACCAGGGACAACGCGGTCCGACGCCCTCGCGGTCGCACCTGAACTTCAGTCGGAAGAGCGTCGCCGCGCGCACGGACTGAGGTCTGGAGCCCGAGCGGTCCTTACGGTATGGTCATGCGTTGACACGTTCTGTCCCTCCGTGTGCCCGTTTCACGATTGTGACCTGGTTAACCCTGGAATCGCCTGTGGTATAGATCACAAAACGGCGTTTTCGAGTCCCGGCATCCGGTGTTACAAGTCGACGGACGCTTCTTATGGCGAGTAAACCTGTTATCTGCTAGTGACATTGCGTCTGACCTGTGGGTTCTCATCTCGGTAAGGTGGCGCCCCGACGTGAACCAGGTAGCGGTCCCGCCCCGAACCGGGGCGCGCCAGGGGGCTCTGCGCACACCGCTCACCTGAGACATCCGCGGGTAGCAATGGGGCTAAGGGTCGCCCTGCTGTGTCCCGCGGCCGGGACAGCCCCATAGAGGAGACCGTGCCAGCAGTACGCGCAGACAACCTGTACAAGGTGTTCGGACGACAGTCGGCTGCCGCCGTCGAGCGCCTCGCCGACGGCAGCCACCGGGACACCATCGCCGACCTCGACGTGACGGCCGCCGTCATCGACGTCTCGTTCGAGGTCGAACCGGGCGAAATCTTCGTCGTCATGGGCCTCTCCGGATCAGGCAAGTCCACGCTGATCCGCATGCTCAACGGCCTCTTGGACCCCACCGCGGGAACGGTCGAGGTCGACGGCGTCAACATCACCGACCTGAGCAAGAAGGACCTTCTCAAGCTCCGCGGCGAGAAGGTCAGCATGGTCTTCCAGCACTTCGCGCTCCTGCCGCACCGGACGGTGCTGGAGAACGCCGCCTACGGTCTGGAGCTGCGCGGCCTGACGCGCGCCGACCGCGAGGCCAAGGCGCGGGAGACCCTGGAGCTCGTGGGCCTCGGCGGTTGGGAGGACAAGCTCCCCGAACAGCTCTCCGGCGGCATGCAGCAGCGCGTCGGCCTGGCCCGCGCACTCGCCGCCGACACCGAGATCATCCTCATGGACGAGGCCTTCAGCGCGCTGGACCCGCTGATCCGCCGCGACATGCAGACCCAGCTCCTGGAACTCCAGGCGAGCCTGGGCAAGACCATCATCTTCATCACGCACGACCTCAACGAGGCCATGCGCCTCGGTGACCGCATCTGCGTGCTGCGCGACGGCCGGGTCGCCCAGGTCGGGACCGCGCAGGACATCCTCAGCGATCCCGCCAACGACTACGTCGAGCGCTTCACCGAGGACGTGGACCGCACGCGTGTGCTGACCGCGACCTCGGCGCTGGACCCCGAGGTCACCCCGGACGCCGGTCTCGCGCAGGTCAGCGCCGACACACCGATCGCCGACCTGTACGCCGAGATGGCCACGGCCGACCGCCTGCGGGTGGTCGACGCGGACGGCACCGTGCTCGGGGCGGTGACGCGCGCCTCCGTGCTCGCGGCCCTCTCGTCCGGGAAGGAGACCTCGTGACACCGATCGACTTTCCGCCCACCCTGCCGCTCGGCGCCGGTTTCGAGGCGTTCAACGAGTGGCTGAAGAGCAACTTCGCCTGGTTCTTCGACGCGGTCGGCGCCTTCATCAGCTGGGCTGTGGAAGCCCTGTCGGGCTTCTTCGTCGAGCCCGCGGCCGGCCAACTGGCCTTCATCGCCGCGGTGATCATCGCCGTTCCGCTGCTGCGGACGCGCCGCGTCCCGCTGGTGTCGATCGTGGGAGCGGTCTCACTGCTCTACGTGCTGCAGTGGCTGTTCCTCTTCGGCAACGTGATCATCAACAGCCTGCCGCCGCAGCTGTTCCTGTGGGCGATGGCGCTGTTCGACCAGGACGGTGTCGACGCCTACTTCTGCATCTCGCTGCTGTTCCTGGCCGCGGTCACGGTGCTTGGCGCGATGGACGCCCGGACCCGTCTGCGCACGGCGGTGGTCTCCGGCGGCTGGCTCGTCGCGGTCCTGCTGGGCTGGCTCGTCCTGCCCATGCTGGTGGTCGCGCCGCTGTCGCTGCTCATGATCCTGCTGCTCAGCCTGCTCGCGCACACCGTCGCCGGCTGGCGGATGGGCGTCTTCGCCCTCATCGCGCTGACCGTGGTCGCCTCGGTGAACCAGTGGGCCAACGCCATGGACACCCTGGGCCTGGTGCTCGTCGCCAGCCTCGTCGCGGTGGCCATCGCGATCCCGATCGGCGTCCTGGCCGCCTACAACAGCACGGTCAGCAAGATCGCCAAGCCGGTCCTCGACCTCATGCAGACGATGCCGGCGTTCGTCTACCTGATCCCGGCGATCTTCTTCTTCTCCATCGGCGCCGTGCCCGGTGTCGTCGCCACCATCGTGTTCGCGATGCCGCCCGGTGTGCGCCTGACCGAACTCGGCATCCGGCAGGTCGACAAGGAGCTGGTGGAGGCGGGTGAGGCCTTCGGCGCGTCCACGCGAAGGATCCTCACCGGTATCCAGCTGCCCCTCGCCCTGCCGACGATCATGGCCGGCGTCAACCAGGTGATCATGCTCAGCCTGTCGATGGTCGTCATCGCGGGCATGGTCGGCGCCGGCGGCCTGGGCAACCAGGTCTACCAGGGCATCTCCCGCAACGACGGTGCCCTGGGCTTCGAGGCCGGCATCGCGGTCGTCATCCTGGCGATCTTCCTCGACCGGCTGACCGCGGCGGTCAGCAGCAACTCCCCGCAGGCGCGTGCCGGTAACTCCGCTTCGTGATGCGGCCGGACAAGATCGAACAAGAATCCCCGACGGAAGAGTGAGGAACCATGAACAAGCGTTTCGCGAGTTTCGCGGCCCTCGGCCTGAGCAGCGTGCTGATGCTGACCGCCTGCGGCAACGACGGGGGTAGCGGCCTGGCCGAAGGCCCCGAGGAGGAAGAGGGCGCCGGCGGCGGCGAGATCAACATCGCCCTCATCCCCTGGGAGGAGGACATCGCCGCCACGAACATGTGGAAGGTCCTCCTGGAGGAGAAGGGCTACGACGTCACGGTCACCGATCTGGACGTGGCCCCGGTCTTCCAGGGCGCGGCCAACGGCGACGTCGACCTGTTCCTGGACACCTGGCTGCCGGTGACGCACGCCGACTACTGGGACGAGTACGGGGATCAGCTGGAGGACCTCGGCGCCTGGTACGACAACGCCAAGCTCACGCTGACGGTGCCCACCTACATGGAGGACGTCAACAGCATCGAGGACCTCCCCGACGTGGCCGGGGACCTCGACAACCGCATCGTCGGTATCGAGTCCGGCTCCGGCCTGGTGCGCGTCACCAAGGAGGAGGCGATGCCGGGCTACGGGCTCGACGAGGACTTCGAGCTGATCGAGTCCTCCACGTCCGCCATGCTCGCCGAGCTCGACTCCGCCTACCAGGAGGAGGAGCCGATCGTCGTCACCCTGTGGCGGCCGCACATCGCCTACTCCCAGTACGACCTCAAGGACCTCGAGGACCCCGAGGGCCTCATGGGCGACGCGGAGACCGTGCACTCGATCGGCCGTGAGGGCTTCGCGGAGGACTTCCCCGAGGTCGCCGAGTGGCTGGGCGACTTCACCATGTCCGACGAGGAGCTCGGCGCCCTGGAGGTCGCGACGCTGGAGGACTACGAGGACGACCCGGAGGAGGGCGCCCGCGTGTGGCTGTCGGAGAACCCGGAGTTCGTCGAGCGCACCCTGGGTGAGGCCGCCGAGGGCGTGGAGTTCTAGCAGAGGATCCGACCGCGTGTCGTGACCGACGTGAACGGGCCGTCTCCCCGCAGGGAGACGGCCCGTTCGTCATGCGTGGGGCACGTGTGCCTCAGGGGGCGTAGTAGCCGCCCTGGGCTCCGGTGTTCCACTGGTTGATCTGGCGCGGCTTCTCGCGTCGGGGCAGCAGGTAGGCCGCGAGCAGGCCGCCCATGAACCCGAACAGGTGGGCCTGCCAGGAGACGCCGGGGTACTGGGGCAGGACACCCCAGATCATCGTGCCGTAGAAGATGATCACGCAGATCATGATGACGATGTCGACGGTCTTGCGCTCGATGATGCCGCGCAGGACGGTGTAGCCGAAGTAGCCGAAGACGAGGCCGCTGGCGCCGACCGTGATCGACGGGGGAGCGGTGAACAGCCACACGCCCACGCCGCTGACGACGGTCACGATCAGGGTGGTCAGCAGGAACCGGCTGAGGCCGCTGAAGGCGACGAGCGACCCGAGGACCAGGAACGGCAGCGAGTTGCCGATCAGGTGGGCGAGGTTGCCGTGCATCAGGGGCGCGGTGAGCAGGGTCCAGGGCGCGTCGATGTCCCACGAACGCAGGCCGAACTCGCTGTCGAGTCCGCCGCGCAGCGCGAAGCTGTCGACGATCTCGAGGACCCACATGGCCGCGAGCATCGCCGCGACGGTGAGGATGGCGGTGATTCTGGAGCGGTTCACGACTTCGAGGGTAGAGGACCCGACCTTGTGTCGGTATGTACGTGGGGCGTGTGGGGCGGATTTGTCCGATGTGATGCGTGTGCGGTGGACTCGCCGGGGATGATCCCCTCGTCGGACGCCGAGTTTCGGACGCGATCGTGGTGGCTCACCAGTGACCGAAAAGGAGAGCGGCGCGGTCCGGCCTCCGTCACCTGGCCGGACGAGGGCTTGCTCGGGGGACTCGGTACTGCCGTGAGTGCGCGACGAGGCGGGGAGTACGGGCCGCAGAGGGCGTGAGGGGGAGATCGGCCCGCGGACGGCGGCGCGGACCGGTAGTGCGGGCTTTCCGGCGTTCCTGCCCCACGGAGTCGTGCGGGCCGAATCGCCCCGTCCGGCTCAGGCGGAGAGCGAGCGCTTGCGCGGGGGGATGCCGGCCATCGCCATGAAGGACTCGACCTTGGCGGGCTTGGTCATGCCGGTCAGCGGCAGGTAGGTGCGCGAGGACCGACGGCTCTGGAGCGAGGGGAAGCGCTTGGGGCGGCCCGCCGTGTCGCAGAGCCCCAGGGAGCGGATGCGGCCGGGCAGCACGTAGTACGAACCGATGTCGTGGAAGGGGACGCTCACGACGTACCGGCCGCGCTCGTAGCGGAACTCGCCGTCGGAGACCTCCAGCACGGGGACCTTGATCAGGTGTCCGTGGACCGCGAGGGCGGCGCCGATGACGGCGGTCAGTACGCCGAGCGTGATGTTGGCCCAGTGCGTGGGATCGACCGCGATGGCCACGATTCCCAGGGCCACCAGTGCGTAGCCAGCCCACAACTCCACGTGTTTGCGGCCCGCGGGGCAGACCAGGCGGACTGTATCGGACACAGAACATGCCTCTCTCGTGGAGATCTCACGGGGGCGGCGGCTGTCGCCGTTGGAAACCCTATCGGCTCCGGGGGAGCGGCTGCGTGGTTTCGGACAGGTCGATGCCCGTGGGGCCATGCGTGGTGTGTGCTGATTTAAGTCCTATGTCCTGATTGTCGCATAATTCTGATTATCATCCGGAGATCCCATCTATTCGGATCCCGCCGGGGGTGTCCTCCGGGGGTTCTCCGAGGGCTTCGGGGCGGCCTGCTCGATGGCGGGAGAGTCGCGTTCTGTTCGTGTATGAAACGTCATGTTTGTCATTGTATGTCCGTTTCGCTCTGTGTAGTGATATGGACGGCGTTTGTAGTTAAACGGCGTTTACTTTTTCGGATGTTCTTCCGGTGTCTCGGATGGGTATGCCTGCTAATTCTGGCGCGGCCGAATCCAGGAGCGGTGGGCGGACCATTTGTGGCGGCCGTGACCTGCGCGGACGCGCGTTCCCCCTTCGTGTGACGAATGGGTGTAGGCCGTGTGAAGTACGCGGGCTCCGATGGCGGCGAACCGGTTGCGGCTCGGTCACGAATCTGGCAGTGGGGCTATACAGACATTTCACTCACTGGTCTTCTAGAGCACTAATCGCCTAAGTTCGGCGGGTATGCGCGAACCAGGCAATCTGCGCGCGTTGGCTGCGATAAGTGATCAAGGGTGTAACTGATGCACAAACGAAGGAAACTCCTGGCGCTCGGCGCGGCGGGTGCCTCCGCGATGATGGTGCTGACCGCGTGTTCGGGCGGCGGCGGCGAGGAGACGGAGGGCGAGCGGGAGGTCACCTGGGTGATCAACAGCATTCCCGCCGCGTGGGCGAGCATCAGCTCAGCCGGAGGCAGCGTCTACACCATCCAGACGCTCTCCGGTGTGCTCCCCTACACCGGTCAGTGGCAGCCGGACGGCACCTACGAGTACAACATGGACGTCCTCGCCGAGGAGCCCACGCTCATCAACGACGACCTCGACGAGGGGCCGTTCCAGTACAGCTTCACCCTCGCCGACGACGCGGTCTGGAGCGACGGCGAGCCGATGACCGGCGAGGACATCCGCGTCAGCGTGATGATGTCCGCCTCCCCGGACGCGGGATACTGCACCACCTGTGACTCCAGGGGCGGCACCACCGCCGACATGGTCGAGGAGATGGAGGTCGACGGCAAGACCATCACCTTCACCCTCAAGGAGGGCCTGGCCGACGCCGAGTGGATGAGCCAGGTCGACGCCCACAGCACGGGCGGCGGCTTCTACCCGGCCCACCTGGCCGAGGAGAACGGCTGGGACGTCGACGACCCCGACGAGCTGGGCGAGTACTTCACCTGGTTGCACGAGACCCGGCCCGAGTGGTCCGGCGGTCCGTACATGATCACCGACGGCGACCTGGAGAACCAGGTCGTCAAGGAGCCCAACCCCGAGTGGTGGGGCGAGGCTCCCCAGCTCGACCGCATCATCATGCCGTTCAACACCGACGAGAGCACCTTCGTCAACGCCATCAACAACGGCGAGATCGACGGCGCCAACCCGGCCCAGTACTCCGGGGACGTCATGCAGGAGCTCGAAGGGCTCCCGCAGGTGACCCTGTCCGTCGGTGAGGGCAACATCTGGGAGCACGTCGACCTCAACCTCGAGAACGAGTGGCTCGAGGACACCGAACTGCGCCGCGCGATCTTCACCGCGATCGACCGCGACGACATCGCCAACCGCAACTTCGGCGCCGGGTACCCCGAGTACGAGCTGAAGAACAACCACATCTTCGGCAACGACAGCCCTCACTTCACCGACGTCATCAGTGACTCCGGCCAGGGCTCCGGCGACACCGACGCCGCGATCGAGATCCTCGAGGAAGCCGGCTACGAACTGGACGGCGACACCCTCATGCTGGACGGCGAGCAGGTCGGTCCGCTCCGGCTGCGCGCCACCGACACCCAGACCCGCAGCACGTCGCTGCAGCTCATCCAGGCCCACCTCGCCGAGATCGGCATCGAGGCCGAGATCGAGGTGATCGACGACCTGGGCGGCGTCCTGGCGGAGCAGGACTACGACATCATCCAGTTCGGCTGGAGCGGCACCCCGTACTTCACCACCAGCCCCGAGCAGTACTGGCACAGCGAGAGCGGGAGCAACTTCGGCAAGCTCTCGAACGAGGAGATCGACGAGCTCGTCGAGGCCGTCGGGGGCGCTTCGAGCCAGGAAGAGGCCGCGGAGTACGCCAACGAGGCCGCCTCCCTGGTGGTCGACGAGGCCTACGTCCTCCCGATCATGCACGAGCCCAACTACTTCTTCGTGAACGACCGGGTCGCGAACATCGAGGACAACCTCCAGTCCAGCTACCGCGCCACCTACAACATCGGTGAGTGGGCCCTCGCCGAGTAATTCGGCGCAGGTCCCGGGCCCGGGCACAGGACATCCTCCCGTGCCCGGGCCGGTCCTCGTTCACCCCTGAAGGATCACACCATGCTCGTTTACACGGTGCGGCGCGTCCTGGGCGCGATACCCGTCCTGTTCCTCGCCTCCGTCCTCACCTTCGTCCTCATCGACGTGTCGGGGGACCCGCTCTCCGACCTGCGGATGCAGCAACCGCCCCCCGACCCCTCCGTCATCGAACTCCAGGAGGAACGCCTCTACCTCGACCGGTCGATGCCCGAGCGCTACTGGCTCTGGATGACCGGCATCGGGGGCAACGGTGACATCGGCCTCCTCCAGGGCGAGTTCGGCCCCTCCACGCAGAGCGCCACCTACGACATCGGCGAGAACATCGCCGAACGCCTGGGCGTCACGCTGCGGCTGGTGACGGCGGCCATGGTCTTCGCGCTCGGGCTGGCGGTCCTGTCCGGCGTGATCAGCGCCATGCGCCAGTACTCCAAACTCGACTACACCCTGACCTTCGTGGGCTTCCTGGCCCTGGCCATGCCGACCTTCTGGTTCGCCGGGATCATGCAGCAGGCCGGGGTGGGCTTCAACGAACTCGTCGGGTCGCAGGTCTTCGCGACCATCGGCGACGGGACCTACCAGGCCCAGGGACTCGACGCCTGGGGGCGGTTCACCAACGCGCTCGCCTACATGACGCTCCCCACGATCGTGCTCATGCTGACGAGCTTCGCCGCGTGGAGCCGGTACCAGAGAACCTCGATGCTGGAGGTGCTCAACAGCGACTACGTGCGCCTGGCCCGCGCCAAGGGACTGCCCAATCGCGTCGTCATCCGGCGGCACGCCCTGCGCACGGCCCTCATCCCCCTGACGACCGTGGTCGCGGTGGGCATGGCCGGGATCATCGACGGCACGGTCCTCACCGAACGCGTCTTCCAGTGGCGCGGCCTCGGAGAGTTCTTCATCGCCGCGGTGGAGGCCAACGACTCGTTCGCGCTCATGGCGTGGCTGATGCTCAGCGGCACCGCAGTCATCGTCGCCAACCTCATCGCCGACCTGTTGTACGGCGTGCTCGACCCGAGGATCCGCTTTGAGTGAGAACAAGGCGCCCACCGCCAGTCCCCGCACCGACGCCGAGAGTGTCGGCGGCGCCGAGCGCACGCAACTGCAGATGATCACCCGCCGGTTCCTGCGGCACCGCCCGGCGATGATCAGCCTCGTCCTGCTCGGCGTCATCACGCTCGCCGCCTTCCTCGGGCCCTACGTGTGGACCTGGGACCACCTGGTCCACCGGGAGATCCCGCCGAGCGTCCCGCCCAACGCGGACCACCCCTTCGGTACGACGACGGCCGGGCACGACGTGCTGGGCCAGCTCATGCGCGGCACCCAGCAGACCCTGAAGGTCGCGTTCACGGTCTCCGTCCTCGGAACGGTGGTCGGCTCCCTGTGGGGCGCCACCGCCGGCTACTACGGCGGCCGGGTCGACGCCCTCATGATGCGCGTGGTGGACGTGTTCATGATCGTGCCGCTGCTGGTCATGGTCGCGGCCATCGCGGGCAGCGTTCGCGGCGGCACCACCTGGTACGCGGTCGCGCTGATCATCGCGATGTTCTCCTGGGCGCAGATCGCCCGCGTGGTCCGCGGGGTCGTGCTGTCCTTGCGCGAACAGGAGTTCGTGGAGGCCGCCAGGGCGGCCGGGGCCTCACCCGGCTGGATCATCGTCCGCCACCTGCTGCCCAACGCCGCCGGCCCGATCATCGTCGCGGCCACACTGCTGGTCGCCGTGGCGATCCTGCTGGAGGCGGGGATGTCCTTCCTCAACTTCGGCATCCAGCTCCCCGACATCTCGCTGGGGCAGATGATCGGCGAGGCGCGGACCGCCGCCTCCACGCGCCCCTGGCTCTTCTATCCGCCGGGCGTCCTCCTGGTGATCATCTGTCTGACGATCAACTTCATCGGCGACGGACTCCGTGACGCCCTGGACCCGCGACAGACGATGGGGCGGCGATGAACACGACCGATCACACGAGCGACGAGAACGACGAGAGAGCGGTCACCGTGGCACACGACGACGTGGTGCTGGAGGTCCGGGACCTCAGTGTCACCTTCCCCTCCGACGACGGGCCGCTGCACGCCGTGCGCGACGTCTCCTACGTCCTGCGCAGGGGTGAGGCCCTCGGCATCGTCGGGGAGTCGGGTTCCGGCAAGTCCGTCACCTCCATGGCGATCATGGGGCTGCTGCCCGCGAACGCGAAGGTGACGGGCTCGGCCAGTGTCCTGGGCGAGGAGATCGTCGGTCTCACCGACGCCCAGATCAGCAAGGTGCGCGGCAACCGGATCGCGATGATCTTCCAGGACCCGCTCACCTCGCTCAACCCGGTGTACACGGTGGGCTACCAGATCGCCGAAGCGGTTCTCGCCCACCGCAAGGTGACCAAGCAGGCCGCGATGGCCAGGGCCCTGGAACTGCTGGAGATCGTCGGTATCCCCAGCCCGCAGCAGCGACTGAAGCAGTATCCGCACGAGCTCTCGGGCGGCATGCGCCAGCGCGTGGTGATCGCCATCGCGATGGCCAACGAGCCGGACGTCATCATCGCCGACGAGCCGACGACCGCGCTCGACGTCACCGTGCAGGCCCAGGTCCTGGAGGCACTGGACCGGGCACGCCAGGAGACCGGGGCGGCCCTGGTCCTGATCACCCACGACCTGGGAGTCGTGGCCGGGCAGGTCGAACGCGTCGGTGTGATGTACGGCGGCCGCATGGTGGAGATGGGGCCGGTGGAGGAGGTGTTCTACCGGCCGCGGATGCCCTACGCCCTGGGCCTGCTCGGCTCGCTGCCCCGGATGGACGAGGACCGCAGCGATCGGCTCACGCCCATCATGGGCACCCCGCCGGCCCTGCTGGCGATGCCCCAGGGCTGTGCCTTCTCCCCACGCTGCCCCATGGCCAAGGAGATCTGCCATGAGGAGGAGCCCCTGCTGCTGGCCACCGACGAGCCAGGGGGACGCGTCCGGGTTCCGGCGAGCGACACCGCCGCGCACACCGCGGCGTGCCACTTCAGCGAAGAACTGGGGGAGTCCGCTCCGGAGGACCTGTTCCGGTCCTCCGGACCGCACGCGACGGAGGCGGACGAGTCGTCGGCGGCCGCCGGCGGGGAACGGGGCGGGGGCGAGGCCATCGTCTCCGTCACCGACCTGGTGAAGAACTTCCCGATCCACTCGAAGGGCCTGCTCAAGCGGCGGATCGGTGAGGTGCAGGCGGTTTCGGGGATCTCCCTGGAACTGCGGGAGCGGGAGACCCTGGCCCTGGTGGGCGAGTCCGGCTGCGGCAAGTCCACGACGGCGCGGCTGATCCTGCAGCTGATCAAGCAGAGCTCCGGCGAAGTGCACTACATGGGCAAGCCGCTGCACACGCTGTCCGCGCGTCAGATGCGCCCGTTGCGCCGTGATCTCCAACTCGTCTTCCAGGACCCGTTCGCCTCGCTGGACCCGAGGATGACGGTGGCCGACATCATCGCCGAGCCGATGCGCATCCACGGTGAACGGGGGCCGGACGCGCGCAAGCGGGTGAAGGACCTGCTGTCCCTGGTGGGCCTGAACGCCGAACACAGCTCGCGCTATCCGCACGAGTTCTCGGGCGGCCAGCGGCAGAGGATCGGCGTCGCGCGCGCCCTGGCTCTCAACCCCAAGGTGCTGATCCTGGACGAGCCGGTCTCGGCCCTGGACGTGTCCATCCAGGCGGGTGTGATCAACCTGCTGGAGGACCTCCAGACGGAGCTGGGGCTGTCGTACCTGTTCGTCTCGCACGACCTGTCCGTGGTCCGGCACATCGCCGACCGGGTTGCGGTGATGTACCTCGGCAAGATCGTGGAGACGGGGACGACGGCGGAGTTGTTCCGCGCGCCCGCGCACCCGTACACGCAGGCGCTGATCTCGGCGATTCCGCTTCCGGACCCGGTGAAGGAGCGGACGAGGGAGCGCATCATCGTGACCGGTGACGTTCCCAGCCCGTCCGACCCGCCGTCGGGGTGCCGGTTCCGGACCCGGTGCCCGAAGTTCGCGGGGCAGCTGAGCGAGTCGGAGCGCGTGCGGTGTGTGGAGGAGCCGCCGGAGCTGCTGGACCGGGGGACCGGGCACCAGGACGCCTGCCACTACTCGCAGGCGGTCGAGCTGATCTGAGCCGGCCGGCCCCGGGCGGGCCGTCGGGTGGCCGGGGCACGGGGAGGGCGCCGGGGGTGTGGGCCGAGGGGTCCGCGTCCCCGGCGCCGTCGTGTGCGGGGATGTGCGACGGGCGGGCCAGGGGCGGTGCGCGGGGGTGGCGCGGCGGTTCTTCGGGGCGGGCGCGGTGCCCGGCCCCCTGACCAGCGGTTCGAGTGGCTCTGCTCGTATGTGACCCACATCACGGCTCGCCTGGTGAACGTGGGAAAGGCCCGCCCCCGATGGGATTCGTGTAGGTTCTTGCCGCGAGTCCGTGCCTGATCCCCCGAGGAGATCAATGACTGCCACTCCCCGACCGACCCCCGTGACCCGGAGGAGACGTGGTGAGAGGAGGCGAGGTTGGGCATGGCTCTCCGCCACGGCCCTCGTCACCGTCCCGCTGCTCCCTGTCTCGACTCTGGCAGCCGAACCCGTCCTCGCCGACACCGTCGAGAGCGCTGACGACGCCGCTCGGATCGACGAGCTCCGCGCCGACATCGACGCGCTGCTGGAGGACCCCACGCTCGAAGGCGCCGTGTCCGGTGTGGTCGTCACCGACCCCGACACCGGCGAACGCCTCTACTCGCGCGACGCGGACACCCAGTTGCTGCCCGCCTCCAACCTGAAGCTGTTCAGCACCGTGGCCGCACTGGAGGTCCTGGGCACCGACCACACGTTCTCCACCGACGTGGTGGTGGAGGAGGGCCCCAACCGCTGGGGCTCGGTGAGCGACCTCTACATCGTCGGCACCGGCGACCCCATGCTCTCGGTGGACGACCTGGACGCGCTGGCCGCCGACGTGGCCGCCTCCGGGGTCCGCTGGGTCAAGGGCGACGTAGTCGCCGACGACACCTGGTTCGACGACCAGCGCCAGGTGGACGACTGGGACCCGACGGACGAGCCGTACGCGTACGCGGCGCAGATCTCGGCGCTGACGCTCGCGCACGGGGACCGCTACGACACCGGTGTGACCGAGGTCGAGGTGACGGCGGGCGCCGAGGGCGAGCCGGTCGAGGTGGACCTGGGTCTGGCCGAGGGGTACATGGAGCTGGACAACCAGGCCGTGACCGGCGCCGCCGACAGTACGAGCACGCTGTCGATCACGCGTCCCCTGGGCACCAACACCATCGAGGTCACCGGTTCGCTCCCCGAGGGCGCGAGCCCGATGACCAGGGTCCGCACCGTCGACGAGCCCGCCGCGTTCACCGCCCACGTGTTCGAGGAGGCGCTGGAGCGGCACGGCGTCGTGGTCAAGGGTAACGTCGAGCAGGGCGCGCTGCCCGACGGCGAGGACAACGACGTGCTCGCCGAGCACGAGTCCCCGACCCTGGTCGAGACGATGCCCACGCTGCTGAAGTTCAGCAACAACATGCACGCGGAGATGCTGGTCAAGGGCATCGGCCAGGAGGTCGCGGGAGAGGGCTCGTGGGAGGCCGGCCTGGCCGGGACCCAGGAGGCCCTGACCGGCCTGGGCGTGGACATGAGTGACATGCGCATGCACGACGGCTCCGGCCTGTCGCGCGGCAACCTCGCCACCGCGGCGAGCGTGGTCGACCTCTACACCCAGGTGCGCGACGAGCCGTGGTTCGAGGCGTGGCACGACTCGCTGCCGGTGGCCGGCGACCCCGACCCGTTCGTCGGGGGCACGCTGTCCGGCCGCATGGGCGGCACGGCGGCCGAGGGCGTGGTGAGCGCGAAGACCGGGACGCTGTCGGGCGTGAGCGCCCTGTCCGGGTACGTGCACGGTGCCGACGGTGACGACCTGGTGTTCAGCGTCATCAACAACGGGCACGCGGGTTCGGCGCCGTGGGGCGTGCAGGACGCGCTGGCGACGCGGCTGGCCGAGTACGCGGGCCACACGGCCCCGGTGCGTCCGCTCGCGCGCGGCGAAGCTGAGGTCTCCACCACCGCCCCGGCCGGAAGCGGTGACCTGGAGTGCACGTGGGTCGAGGCCTGCTGACGCGGCGGTCCGCTGATCCGCCGGCCCGCCCGCTGACCGGCCGGCCCGCCCGCTGACCCGCCGGCGCTGATCTGTTGGCCCGCCGGTGTTGACCTGCCGATCCACTGATTGACGCACTGAACTGCGGTACTGCCGCGCTGACCTGCGGTACTGCCGGTCGGTGGACCGGACGGCCGGATGCGTCGAGTGTCCGGTCACGCCACAGCTGGGTGGGCCGAGCAGCGAGGCGCGTCGAACGGCCGGGTGCGTCGAGCGGCCGGTCACGCTACAGCTGGGCCGGCGCGCCGAACGGTCGGATGCGTCGAGTGACCGATGACGCCACGGCCGGGCGCGCCGAAGGGCCGGGTGTGCCGAGGGGCCGCGCGAGGACGTCCTCGCGCGGCCCCGCGTCTTGTCCACAGCCTGTGGACGAGCGCGGACGGCGCCGGGGCGTCCTCGCCTTTGTCCACAGGCCTGTGGACGCCGTCGGCACGAACGCCGCGAACGTGGCAATCTTGGATCACGGCTACGCCACGGCCCCCCGCGGTCACCTCTGAGCCGACCCCGTGTCCAGGTTCGACCAGTGCCCGCGTGGGCGCGACCCAGCCCTGAAAGGCTTCGTGAGCATGCTCACCCTCCTCCCACCATCCTTCGCGTACGCGTCGACGGCCCTCGTGGGTGCGACGGGATCGGCCGTGAGTGCCCTGACGGCACAGCTCGTCTCGTTCGCCGTCTTCATCGTCTTCCTCGTCGGTCTCGGCCTGCTGGCCAGCCGGATGATGGGCGTGCCGTTCAACCTGCCCCGGCTCGCGGTGGCCGGTCTGGTGGGCATGGGAGCGGGCGGAGCCGTCGGGATCCTGCTCGCCTTCGACAGCTTCCAGACCGCCGCCACCTCCACCACAGCGGAACACTCGGAGCCAGAGGTCCTCGTCCTGCTGTTCGGCTCGATGGCGGCCGCGGCCCTGCTCGTGTTCGTCGCGTTCGAACTCGCCGTACCCCAGGGCACGCGGCTGCGGCCGGTGACGGCCGCGCGCGCCGTGCTCAACCTGTTCGGGCGGGTGGGGCGGTACCGGCGGATCGTGTGGATCCTCGCCCGGCACGGCCTCTGGGGCTACGTCACCGGGCGCCGCGACGGCGGGGAGGACGCCTCCACCCAGCGTCGGCTCGCCCGCTCTCTCTCCCGTTCCATGGAGGAGGCGGGGGTGGTCTTCGTCAAGCTCGGCCAGGTCCTGGCCACCCGTCGCGACCTGCTGTCCCCGGTGTTCGTCGAGGAACTGGGCCGACTGCACAGCGAGGCCAGTCCCGTGCCCGTCGAGCAGGTGCGCGACACACTCGAACGCGAGCTGGGCCAGCCGGTCGAGGAGGTCTTCACCGACTTCGCCGCCGAACCGCTGGCCGCCGCGTCCATCGCCCAGGCCCACCTGGCCACCCTCAAGGACGGGGGAGAGGTGGTCGTCAAGGTCCAGCGGCCGGGGATCTCGTCGGTCGTACGGCGCGACCTCGACATCATCCGGCGGCTGGCGCGCAAGTTCGAGCAGACCACCGACTGGGGGCCCGCCATCGGTGTGGTGGAGCTCGCCGAGGGGTTCGCGGAGGCGCTGCTGGAGGAGCTGGACTTCGAGGTGGAGGCGGCCAACATCGCCGCGGTCGCCGAGGCCACCGCGGACTCCGCCGTCCGCATCCCCCAGGTGCACGAGGCGTACACCACGCGCCGGGTCCTGGTCATGGAGCGGCTGCACGGCACTCCGCTCGGCAGCGCGGACCTGAGCGGTGTCGACGGGGCGGCCGTCGCCCGCACCCTGCTCGACTGCCTGCTGGAGCAGGTGATGATGAGCGGCATCTTCCACGCCGACCCCCACCCGGGCAACATCATGCTGCTGGAGGACGGCGTGGGCCTGCTCGACTACGGGTCGGTGGGCCGCCTGGACGGGCAGATGCGCGAGTCCCTGCGCATGATGCTGCTGGCCATCGACCGCACCGACGCGGTCCTGCTCACGGACACGCTGCTGGACGTGGTGGACGACACCACCGAGGTGGACGAGGAGCGGCTGCGCCGTGCACTGGGGCAGTTCATGGCGCGGTACATGCACAGTTCCGCCGCGCCCAGCATGCGGATGTTCACCGAGCTGATGCTCATCGTCACCCGGTTCGGGCTGTCGCTCCCGGCCGAACTGGCCGCGGTGTTCCGCGCCCTGGCCACCCTGGAGGGCACGCTCGTGCACCTCTCCCCGGGGTTCGACACCGTCAGCGAGGCGCGCCGGTTCGCCGAGGAGCGCATGGCGGGGCAGCTGGACGCCGACCACCTGCGCGACGCGGCCCTGGCGGAGTTCGCGGCCATGCTGCCCGCGCTGCGCCGGATGCCGCGCAAGCTGGACCGGATCTCCGACCAGTTGCACAAGGGCCGGTTCACGGTGCGGATCCGCACGTTCGCGCACCCGGACGACCGCAGACTCGTGCACGGGGTGGTGCAGCGCGCCGTACTCACCGTCCTGGCGGTGGCCACCGGCCTGATGTCCGTGGGCCTGTTCAACGTCATCGGCGGCTCCGACGCGGAGTGGTTCTCGTTGTCGGCGCCGTCCCGGATCCTCACCCTGGCGGCCTGGTTGCTGTTGGCGTCCTCGGGGCTGATGATCCTGCGGTTGCTGGTCGGCGTGGCCAAGGAAGGCAAGCGCAGACGCATCGGCCGGCCCTGACCCGACCGAGGGCGGTGTGCGCCGTGCGCTCAGGGTGGCCCAGGCCACCGGGCCGGTGTGTACGCGGCCGATGGGTTGGCCTGGTGGTCGGTGTGTATCCGGCTCGCGGGTTGGCGTGGTGGTTGGCGTGCGCCCGGACTGCGCCTGGGCTGGCCTCGCGGTCGATGTGCGTCCGACCTGTGGCTTGTCCGGCGGTCGATGTGCACGCGGCGCCCAGGGCGGCCCCGGCCACCGGACCGGCGCCTGCTACCAGGCGCGGCGGCCGAGGAAGGCGAGGAACCTGGTCTGCTCGTCGGCTCCGTCCGGAGGGGTGAGTTCGGGGCCGCACACGCCCTCTCGGCGCAGGTGCGGGCCGAACACCGTGGTCGCCTCCAGTGCCCAGCGCATGTCCGCGGGATCGATCCGGTCGTCCTGGCCGGTGGCGCGTGCCAGGTCCCAACGGTGAATGATGAGGTCGAAGTTGAGGAAGCGGTCGACGGCCTCGGCGAACGTCGTCCGGCCGAAGAAGCCGTCGAACTCGGTGCCGGCGCGATCGGGGTCGTCCAGGTCGGCCTGGACCACGCCGCGGGCCGCGTCCCAGGCGGCCGCCGGGTCGTCGGCGGCCGACGGGATGTCGCCGAGGTCGCGGCCGACCAACCGGAGGAACATGCCCTGTGTGTCGACCACGTGGGCGACCACGTCGCGTGCCGACCACCCCTCACAGGGGGAGTCGGCCGACCAGCGGTCCTCGGGGACGGCCGCCACGGTGGCGGCGAAGGCGTCGGACAGACGGGCGTATCGGGTGGCAATGTCGCTCATCGCGCTCTCCTGGTCGTGTTTCACCGGGTAGGGAGGTCCAGATTCGCCGATCCCGGCACGTGCCGTCTTGAACAAACGCGACACGGGAACGCGTGTTCGTTTCGCGTGCTCTGGCCTGGTCGGGTCCGGGGTCCCCAAGGTCCGTTTCCGGTCCTCTCGTTTCCGGGACGAAGCGGTGAGCGCGGTCTAGGCTGGACGCGTGGATCCTCTTCCCGTGGACAAGGACGCACGCGGCATCATCGACCCGGCCACCGGGCTGACCCGGTTCCGGCTGGACCGGTCCGCGCCCTCGGAAGCCGTCGCCCGGTTCGTGGACCGCTACTGGGTGGCCTCCTGGGACCTGCCCGAGGACGAACCCTTCACCCAGCAGGTGTTGGCCCACCCCGTCGTGAACGTCGTGTTCGTCGGCGGCGAGGCGACCGTGCACGGACCGACGACGCGGGTCACCGCGCGACGTCTGGCGGGTTCCGGGTGGGCGCTCGGGGTGATGTTCCGGCCCGCCGGGTTCAGGCCCTTCCTCGGCCGCCCGATGAACACGATCGTGGACGCCGTGCTGCCACTGGGCGAGGTGTTCGACGGGGCGGAGTTCCACCGGGAGGACCCGACACGACTGATCGCCGACGTGGACCGCTTCCTGGCCGGGCGCGTGCCCGCCGACCGCCATCCCGCCGAGGACACCACGGCCGTCGTGGAACGCATCGCAGCCGACCCGACCGTGGTGGGTGTGGCGCCGCTGGCCCGGCGCGAGGGCATGGGCGTGCGGTTGCTCCAGCGCCGCTTCGCCGACCACGTCGGTCTGGGCCCCAAGACGGTGATCCGCCGCTACCGGCTCTACGAGGCGGCCGAACGTGCCCGCAGGGGCGGGGCGACGGACTGGAGCGTCGTGGCGGCCGAACTCGGGTTCAGCGACCAGTCACACCTCACCCGGGAGTTCACCTCGATCATCGGGATGCCGCCCGCCGCCTACGCGGCGCGCAGTGGCGCCGGGGTCGCCTCCCGGCCGACCACGACCGCCTGACCGCGCCTCCCTGACCGCGGGACCACGACGTCCCGACTCCGAAGCCCGCGGAAACCGGGGTTTCGGACGCACAGAACGTTCAGGTGGTGTCCGCGGGTGAGCGTAGAATAGTCCGACGTACCCCACGACCCCGAGGATCCAGGGGACGAACCGGGCTCAAGCCCTCGGAGCAGTGCGAAGCCATCGCCGCCGCGATCGCGCGGTGGCGGCCGCTCCGGGTGGACGGAGCCACGGTACGACCCCTCCTCGACGCTTGGTTCCCGACCGCTCGCGGTCGCCCCATCCTCGCATCGTGTCCCCATCCGTGCCGTCCTGCGGTCGGGTCGGGATGGGTGCGGAGCCCAGATCGGCCGCCTCGCCCCGGGCGAGGACGGCCACACGGATCGAGTGGAGTACGCACACGCACAATCCCGGACCCAGGGGTCGGAACGCGTACCCCCGGGTTGTATCGTCGGCGGTTCGGCTCCCCCACCATGGGCCGGCGGCGCCCGGGATAACCGCTTGATACCGATGCGCCAGAGTTCAGAACCTTTTCTGGTCCTGTGCGTCCTAACTGCTAGGGACGCATGGCGTCGGATTACGGCTCAACGGAAAACACGGAGGTCCAGACGTGAGGGGCATGACCCACCCGACGACGGTGCGCCGGTTCGGCGTCGCGCTGGCCGCGCTCACCCTCGCCACCACCGCCTGCACCTCTTCCGGGGGTGAGGCGGAGACGCAGAGCAACAGCGCCGCGCCCGAGGACACCGCGCCCGCCGAGCTGGTCATCACCCCGGATGACGGCTCCGAGCAGCTCGAACCGAACTCCCCCATCCAGGTCACCGCGGAGCACGGTGTCATCACCGACGTCCAGGTCGACCAGGTGGTCCCCACCGAGGCCGGGGTCGAGGGCGGCGAGGCCGCCGAGGACCCCCTCGAAATGACCGGTCGGCTCAGCGAGGACGAGACCGAGTGGACCAGCGACTGGGCCCTGACCCCGGGCGCCGAGGTCGTGGTCACCGCCACCGCCGCCAACGCGGCCGGCGAGGAGACCGAGCTGGTCCACGAGTTCACCACCCTGCCCGCCACCCCCGGGATGAAGCTCGAACTCGCGTCGAACTTCCCCACCTCCGGGGACACGGTCGGCGTCGGCATGCCGGTGGTCATCAACTTCGACCTCCCGGTGACCAACAAGGAGCAGGTCGAGAACTCCATGGAGGTCACGGCCGAGCAGGACATCGACGGGGCCTGGAACTGGGTCTCCGACCAGATGGCCGTGTTCCGCACCGAGGAGTACTGGGAGCCGTACCAGAACGTCACGGTCGACCTCCACCTCGCCGGTGTCGAGGCGTCCGAGGGTGTCTACGGCGCGCGCAACTACCAGATCGACTTCGAGGTCGGCCGCGAGCTGATCGCGACCCAGCACGTGCCCGACCACGAGATGGACATCACCATCGACGGGGAGCACGAGCGCACGATCGAGGTGAGCAACGGCATGGGGACCACCCGGGCCTACACCACCACGACCGGCACCCACGTGTTCATGGAGCGCTACCGGCACCTGACGATGGACTCGGCGACGCTCGGCGTCCCCGCCGACTCCCCGGGCGGCTACCGGGTGGACGTGCAGTACGCGATCCGCACCTCCAACAGCGGCGAGTTCATCCACGAGGCCGACTACAACCCCAACATCGGCTCCGCCAACACCTCCCACGGCTGCACCAACATGCGGTCGGAGGACGCCCGGTGGATGTTCGAGAACATCCTGATGGGCGACATCCTCGACACGACCGGCACCGACCGGCAGATCGAGTGGAACAACGGTTGGGGCTACTGGGAGAAGTCGTGGGACGAGTGGCTGGAGGGCAGCGTCACCGGTGAGCCGCAGACCACCGATGGCTCCGGCACCCCCGGCTCCGTCTTCGGCGAGACCGAGTAGACAGCCGAACGCACGCACGGGAAGGGCGCCGGGAACCGCGAGGTTCCCGGCGCCCTTCCCGCTTTCCGGACCGGCCGCGCCACACAGCCCTCTTGCGGACTCTCGGCGGGCTCAGACCGCCGCCGACACGCGCCGTCCCGGCCCGACCCGGCCGTGGGCACCCGCGCGCGGCTCACCCAGGCCACCGGTCGGGGCGAGCAGGTCCCCGGCCGGTACAGGTCCTCGGTCAGAGCGCCTCGGAGACCGTCCGGAGCCGTTGTGCGTGCACGAAGTCGCCCGGTCCGCACGGAGCACGGAACCCCGGCTGCGGGCCGTCGACCGGCCGGCCCCGGGCCGGATCGGCCGACTGGGTGTACAGGTGGCGCATGGCCTCCTCGGTCGGTGATCCCGGCTCGGGGCAGTACATCATCACGCGCTGGTCGGTGTCGGGCACCAGCAGCACCTGGCAGGCGAACTCCAGGGGGCCCAGGCTCGGGTGGTGGATCCGCTTCGCGAAACCCCGGCGCTCGTGGACGTCCATCGAGGCCCACAGGTGCGCGAACCGGGGGGAGGAGCCCAGCAGGGTGGTCACCATGCGGGCGATGTCCCGGTCGCCCGGGTAGCGGGCGTAGGCCGCGCGCAGGTCGGCCACGGAGTAGCGGCTGAAGTGGTCGGTGCTGGCGTCCGCCCACTGGGGATCGTCCTCGGGCAGCGAGAACAACCACTCGATGATGTTGCGTCCGTCCTCCGGCAGGGCCGACATGTCGCCGATGAAGTGCGGCGCGAGGCGGTTCCAGGCGAGCACGTCGTACTTGGCGTCCAGGACGTAGGCGGGCGTGGTGGTGAGGTTGGCCAGCAGGTGGCGCACCCCGTCGGTGATCTTCCGGTCGGGGGAGCGGACGGCGGGCGGCTCCGTCCCGGCCACCCGGAACATGTAGGCGCGCTCGTCGGCGCTGAGCATGAGGGCGCGCGCGAGCGCGGAGAGCACCTGGCGGGACGGGTTGGGGCCGCGGGCCTGCTCCAGGCGTATGTAGTACTCCACGGACATCCCGGCGAGCTGGGCGACCTCCTGGCGGCGCAGACCGGGGGTCCGGCGTCGCGCGGTCTCTGGGAGCCCCGCCTCGGCGGGGCCGATGCGCGCCCGGCGGTCGCGCAGGAACGCCGCGAGTTCTGTGCGGTCCACGGTCGGTGCCTCCTGTCGGTCGGTCGCCTCCAGACTGCCGTACCAGGGCCCGGATGACACTGGTACAGCCGATACCAGCCTCGACAGGTCTCTCCCGCCGCGTGGCGGTGGACTCCACGATGAGACACATGAGCGAACAGACGAAGATCGCCCTTGTCACGGGGGCGAACAGGGGAATCGGATTCCAGACCGCGCGACTGCTGGGCCTGGAGGGCATGACGGTGCTGGCGGGCGCACGGGACGCCCAGCGCGGGGCGGAGGCCGCACGGGCGCTGACGGAGGAGGGTGTCGACGCCCGTGTGCTGGCGATCGACATCACCGACGCCACGAGCGTCAAGGCGGCGGTCCAACGAGTGGAGGAGGAGTTCGGGCGTCTCGACGTCCTGGTCAACAACGCCGGGATCTGGGGAGTGACCGGCCTTTCGGGCACCGACCTCTTCCGCGAGGTGCTGGAGGTGAACGTGGTGTCGGTGATGCGGGTGCTCGATGCCTTCCTCCCGCTGTTGCGCCGCTCCGAGGCGGCCCGCGTGGTGAACGTGTCGAGCGAACTCGGCTCGATCACGTCGCTGACCGACCCCGCGGATCCGTTCGGGGGGGTGGATCCGGGCATCGCCTACCCCGCGTCGAAGTCCGCGCTGAACATGGTGACCGCGCTGTACGCGAAAGCGCTCGCCGGTACGCCGGCCAAGGTCAACGCGGCCAACCCGGGGTACTGCGCCACGGACATGAACGGCCACTCCGGCCCCCGGTCGGCCGAACAGGGCGCTCGGGTGAGCCTGCACCTGGCCACGCTGCCGGAGGACGGCCCGTCCGGTGTGCTGTGGGGCCACCTCGCCCTGGCGGAGGACCCGGACTCGCACGGGGTCCTGGCCTGGTAGGAGCCGCCCCGCCCCGGTCGGGGTCGTCGGTCGAGCGGGGGCTCGCGCCTCGGCGCGGGCTCCCGCTCGCTCGTGGGTACTCGCGGGCGCTTCGAGCACCGCGCGGACGACCGGGGCCCGGCCACCCGAGGGCAGAGCCCTCGGAGCGCGGGTCGCCGGTCGGTGCTGTGCTCGCCCGGCCCGGGGTCGTCCGCGCCGGTCGTCGGGTGCGCACGGGGGCGATGACAGAGCCGGTGGGGTCCGCCCGTGTGCTCCATGGGGGCAACCGCGCCCCCTGATCACCGGGTCCTGGTCACCAGGCGCGCACGCCGCCGATGGGGGCGGGCAGGCGCTCGTTGAGCCAGGTCCAGGTGCCGTCGTTCTCGGTGAAGCGCCGCTGCACCCGCTCGACGTCCGTCAGCGGGTTGGCGAAGACCTCATGCCACTGCCCGGCGCTCTGCTCCTCCAGGTAGAGGCTGCGGGCGTCGGTGCGCATGCGCACCGCCTGGAGGGTGCGGGAGGAACCGTCGCTCAGCTGAATGCGGTAATAGGCCATGGGAATCCCCTGGGTGTCTCGTCCTGTCGAAAGGAAGGACGGTGCCCGGCACGTCGATCTGCGTGAATTACGCGCTCGAAGGAACGGTTTTTCCGGGACGCGCGCTGCCGTCGGTCGGCGCGCGCGAGTGCCTGTGGTGCTGGGGCACCGTGCTGTCCGCGAATTCGGACTCTACTCCTGCCAGGGGGTCGCCGGGTGCGAAATCCGGGTGTACGTCACGGGAATTCTGCTGCCGTTCCACGCGAGTCGGGTGATTTCGAGTTTCTCTCGGACTTTCGTGGGTGTTCGGGTCGAGAACCACTCGAGGGCCGGTCGGCGTCGGGGCGTGCGCGGCACTCGGCCTCCGACCCCGGGAATGCCCCGTGCCCCCGCGGCGGTACCGCCGCGGGGGCACGGGACGTGGAACACGAGGGCTGCCCTGGACGCCGCTCAGGCGTTGATGCCGCCGTCGACGTGGATCTCCGTGCCGGTCACGAACCGGCCGCCGGGGCCGGCCAGGTGGGCCACGGTGTCGGCGATCTCCTCGGCGCGGCCGAAGCGGCCGAGCGGAACCAGGGACCGGATGCCGTCGGCGTTGGGGCCGTCGGCCGGGTTGGCGTCGGTGTCGATCGGCCCCGGGCTGAGGAGGGTGATGGTGACCCCCCGCGAGCCCAGTTCACGGGCCAGGCCGCGCGTCATTCCCACCAGCGCCGCCTTGCTCGTCGCGTACAGGGTGAGCCCTGGGAAGGGCACGTGCTCGATGACGTTGCTGCCGATGGTGATCACGGAGGCGCCCTCTCCCATGTGGCGCAGCGCGGCCCGGGTGGTGAGGAAGGGTCCCTGGACGTTCACCGCCAGGACGCGGTCGAGCTGCTCGGGAGTGACGTCGTCGGTGGCCGTGAAGGGGAAGGAGGCGGCGTTGTTCACCAGGACGTCCAGTCGCCCGAACTCCTCCACCGCGCGGTCGACCGCACCGGCCGCCTCGGCGGCGTCGCCGTTGTCGGCCCGCAGGGCGACGGCCCGCCGCCCGGCCGCCCGGATCTTCTCCACGACCTCGTTCGCTGCCGCCTCGTCGCTGACGTAGGTGAGGGCGACGTCGGCCCCGGCCTGGGCGAGCCGCAGGGCGACCGCCGCTCCGATGCCCCGGCTGCCGCCGGTGACCAGTGCCGTCTTGTTCTCCAGTTCGTTCATGTGCTCCAGACTCGCGGACCCGTCAGCCGCGTGCTGGCGGAAATCCGACGCCTCGTTCGGGTCCCCGTTCAGGCCGCGGCGAGGCGGTGGCGGGCCTCCATGAGGGCGAAGCCGAGCAGGTTGCTTCCGCGCCATGCCTCGGGTCTCTCCGCCTTCTCGTTGCGGGCGCCCATGCCGATGCCCCACACCCGGTCGCGGGGGCTGGCCTCGACCAGGACCCGCCGTCCGGTACCGAGCAGGAAGTCGCGCAGCTCCGGGTGCTGTCCGAACTTGGCGACGCTGCCGCGCACCACGATCTCGAACCGGGCAGCCGCCCAGGTCTCCTCGTCGAAGCCGCGGACCTGGCGGCCGAGGGTCTTGGCGTCGCGCGGGTGGCCGGCCGCGACGATCCGCTCGGCCGCCTCGGCGTCGCCGAACAGGCGGGCCTTGCCCGCCATCATGTAGTGCTCAGCCGTGGGGTAGGCGACCCCGTCCACGGTGAACGCGGCCGGCCACCACTGGGAGAGGCAGGAGGCGGACACGCCGCCGGACGCCGGGGGCCGGTGCCCCCAGAAGAACAGGAACTTGGGGCGTTCCCGTGCCTGCAGGAGGTCGGCCACCGATCGGGCGTCTGTGGGATGGATACCAGGGGACATGTGGCGATCCTGGCAGGAGGCGCCGACAATCCGACACCGGTTTTCCGGCGCGGTCAGTCGAACTGGAACGAGCGCTTGGCCATGCCGTGCCAGTAGCCGTCCACGGTGGAGGTGGAGCGGTCGTGCGCGTCCAGACTCGCCCCGAGCGCGACGAACAGCGGGGCGAAGTGGTCGCTGCGCGGGTGCGCGATCGACGCGGCGGGCGCCTTGTGCTCGAAGTCCAGCAGCGCGTCGACGTCGTGGTCCAGCACGGTACGGTGCGTCCAGTCGTCGAACTCCGACGACCACGCGGGCACGTCCCCGTGCGTCACGGGCGACATCTCGCGCAGGTTGTGGGTGGTGAACCCGCTGCCGACGATGAGCACCCCCTCCTCGCGCAGCGGTGCCAGGCGACGGCCCAAATCGAGCAGTTCCGCGGGGTCCAGGCTCGGCATGGAGACCTGGAGGACCGGGACGTCGGCGTCCGGGTACATCTCCTTGAGCGGGACGTAGGCGCCGTGGTCCAGGCCGCGGGACGGGTCCTGGTGGACGTGCCGGCCGGGCCCGGAGACGAGGGCGCTGACGCGCCGCGCGAGTTCCGGCGCTCCGGGGTGGGCGTAGGTGACCGCGTAGTAACGTTGCGGAAAACCCCAGAAGTCGTAGGTCAGCGGGGCCGCGTCCGTCGTGGCGCCCACCGTGAGCGGGGCGTCCTCCCAGTGCGCGGAGACCATGAGGATCGCGCGGGGCCGCGGCAGGTCGGCGGACCAGGCGGCCAGTTCACGGGTCCACTGGGCGTCGTCGGCCAACGGCGGCGCGCCGTGGCTGAGGTACAGGGTCGGCATGCGCCGTGGACGGGTCTCCATGGGAGCCTCCAGGACTAGGATCTCTTGATGTCTGACCAGAACATTATTGAACGCTCAATTATTTCGGAGGGGCCGGGCCCGATGGCCGACACGAGGTGGCTCAGTGACGACGAGCAGGAGGCCTGGCGCACCTTCATGGCCGCCGTCCGTCTGATGGAGAGCGCGCTGGACCGGCAGCTCAGGCGGGACTCGGGGCTGCCGCACGCCTACTTCCACGCGCTCGTGGTGCTGTCGGAGGCGCCGGACCGCGAGATGACGATGACCGCGCTGGCGGAGCGGCTGCTGTCCTCACCGAGCCGCCTCTCACACGCGGTCTCGCGGATGGAGTCCGACGGGCTGGTCCGGCGGTACAAGCGCCCGGGCGACCGGCGGACCACGATCGCCGCGCTGACCGAGGCCGGCCTGGAGGCCCTGCGCGAGGCGGCGCCCGGGCACGTGGACGAGGTGCGGCGGGTGGTGTTCGACCCGCTCACGGACGAACAGGTCGAACGGCTGCGGGAGATCTCCGCGGCCATGCTCGGCGCGCTGGGCTCGGAGTCCAGCACGCCCTGGAGTGCCTGAGGCCGAGGCGCGAGGCCGCCTGTGCGGCGCCGTCTGCGCGGTCCGCCTGGGCGGGGAATCCCATCGTGGCGAGGGACACGCTGAGTATCCGTGGCGTACGCCCTAGTATGTACCTTCCTGGGAAATGATTGCGGTCTCAACTTTGGACCGACCGGGACACCCGCTCACGGAATGGAGACCACGATGGCCGACCGGTCACGGATCAGCGACGTCACGACCCTGCTCGCCAGGATCGTCGTCGGCGTCACCTTCGTCCTGCACGGCCTGGAGAAGGCCGCCGACCTCGAGGGCACCGCCGGGTTCTTCGGCTCCGCCGGGATCCCCTTCCCCCAGTACAGCGCCCTGCTCGGTACGGGAGTGGAGATCGTCGGGGGAGCGCTGCTCATCCTCGGCTTCGCCCTGCCCGCGGTCGGCCTCGTGCTCGCCGCGCAGATGGGCGTCGCCATCGCGTTCGTCCACGCCGGCCAGCCCTTCGTCGGCGGCTACGAGCTGCCGCTGGTGCTGGGCGCCGCCGCCCTGGCCCTCGGCTTCGCGGGCGGGCGCCTCGCCCTGGACAGCCTGCTGCCCTGGGGCCGCACCCGCACCCGCGGCACCGCCGAGGCCGCCCCCGCCCGCGCCTCCTGAACCCCGCGACCCCGCACACCGCGCGGACCCCGTCGCCCGCCCGAGCCCCGGGCGGGCGACGGTTCCTCTATTCCTTTGGGCACTTCCGCAACATTAAGCACGAAAAGGCCTATCCGGTCGATACGGAACATGAGGGCACTGGTATTTCGGTGCAGAACGGTAGGATGGCCGAAGAATTCACGTTCGAATCCCCCCGAGTCGAACGGGAGAAGCGTGAACCCTCCGGCCCTCCACGCCGCCGCCCCCGACTGGCAGCTGCGTATCGTCCATCCGGCGAACGGCACCTTGTACGGTGCCGCGGTGCAGGTCTCACCCGTTCACGCGGTGACCT
Source organism: Nocardiopsis aegyptia (assembly GCF_013410755.1). GTDB lineage: Bacteria > Actinomycetota > Actinomycetes > Streptosporangiales > Streptosporangiaceae > Nocardiopsis > Nocardiopsis aegyptia. The sequence continues at coordinate 3,019,376 of NZ_JACCFS010000001.1, read as the reverse complement.
GTGCCCACGTCGTGGACCTTGCGGTCGCTGACGCCGGCCCCGGAAGTACGGTTCACCTGGACGCACCGCGCGGCGGCGGCACGTGGACGGCGACCGGGACGGTCGTGCCGGGTGGCTGGTGGTGCAAGACCGCCGCGCCGTGGGACGTCGCTGTGCTCCGCCTCGATCGACCGGGCCCCGCCGTGCCGCCGACCCTCGCCCCCTCCCACCGCACAGGCGAGGCCGTCCGGTTCGTCGGCTTTCCCCGCTCCCCGGCCGGCCGCTGGATCACGGGCCGTCTCGTGGGCGACGGTGGGAGCCACCCCGAGTTCACCCAGATCGACACCGATTCCACGGTCGGCCTCACCGTCGTGCGCGGCTACAGCGGCAGCGGTGTCCGCCCTCGCGACGGCGACACCCTGATCGGCATCGTCACCGAGAGCGCGCTGGATGGTCGGGTCGGCTGGATGATCCCCATGACCGCGATACCCCGGGTGTGGACGCCCCAGCAGTCCGCGGAATCCGGTACGGCCCGAACCCCGACTGCGCGGACCGTCGCTGAGACCGCCCGTGCGATGACCGATCTGCACACGCTGCTCGATGCCGACCGTCGCCTCGCCTTCTACCGAGGCCTGGACCCCCGTCTGCGTAGGCGACTTCGCGTGGACCAGGATCTGGAGGCATTCGCGTCCGCCCTGGTCGTCCTCGCCCATGAGCAGTACGGTCTTCTGCGCGACGTGCTGGCCCAACTGGAGCACTGGGAAGAGGGCAGCGCCGCCATGCGACGAGTTCACGAGGCGGCGGCTCCGCTCCTGGCCGGAGCCTGACGATGTCCGCCAGGCTGCAGGAGGATCTCGTCGCCGCCCTGTGCGATGTGGACTGCCTGACCCATCCGGACCGCCGCAGACAGCTGCACGGGCGGCTCCCCACCAAGCTTCGCCGCAGGCTCAACACAGGACAGGACATCGACGTGTTCGTCCGCGACCTGGTCGAGCAGGCGCAACTGCGGGGCAGCCTGGGGTGCGTACTGCGCTGGATCGACTTTTTCGACGACTCGTCACTGTCCGTCCGCCAGGCGCGTGGCACGGCGGCGCCCCTCCTGGCGGAGGAGGAGATCCGGGCGCTCTCCGGGGTCCTCGGCCCACTGTACGAGGACGCCGAGCGCGAGGTCGGCCTGGTGCGCGCGTGGCTCGACCGGGTCGGATACAAGGACGTCGAATCCCTCTACATGGAACTCGTCGCCGGGAGATCGGACACGATCGACTCCCCGAGGCCCGGTAGTGCCTGGGAGGCTCTCATGGACCTCGCCGAGCTGCCGCGCCCGCTGTCCGGTGACCACCCCCTGCACGTGTTCTGCTTCTCACTGGCCCGGTACTCCGAGGGTCCGGCCGCCGGCCCGCTGAGGGCCTGGGCGCGGAACGGTGTCGCAACGCTGGAGCCCCTGCCCCGGGTCGGCGGGCCGGGGACGATCACCGAGACGCAGGTCGTCGCTTCGACGGAAGTACCGGCACGGTACAGGGAGCAGAAGGTGGACAGGGACGCCGACGGGTCCACGGGAACACCTGCCAGGCTGGTGGTGTGGGTGACCCACGCCGATCGGCGGAACCGGTACTTGGTCGAGCACTGGACGCGTCTGCGCGACGATCCGCATGGTCCTGTGGAGTTTCGCGAACACGGCCACCCCGGCGCCCTGCCGCCCGAGGAGATCGGGCGCTACGTGTGCGATCTGGTGGATGGTCTCGAAAGCGACCGCCGCATGGTCTTCCATGACGGCATCCGGGTCGAATGGGTGATCCCCCTTGCGCTCATCAGCGAGCTGCGGGCCGAGCTGTGGCAACAGGCCGTCGTCCCCAGCGACGCCGTCGGCGACCAGCGCCTGGGGGCGCGGGCCCAGGTCGTCTACCGCCTGCCGGAATTCGCCCGACGAGGGGATGAATCGAATGGTGCCTTGGAGGCATGTGACCGGAAGTGGACACGGTTGTGCAGGAGCGGTTCGGGTGGGTTCCTGGATGTACACGATGGTAATGGGAGTCGGGGGCACCAGGACGCTGAACAGCGGATTCGTCTTATTGAGGACGATGACCTGGCGATTTTCGCCACCGGTTCCTGCTCCCATGAAGAATGGCTGAGCGATGTGAGTTGTGCGGTGAGCGCAGGTGTGCCGGTGGTAGTCTGGCGGTCCGAGAGACACCGGCATCAGATTTCGGATGGCCTGGGTGCGATGCGGTCAGGTGCGAAGATGGTCGTACCGATTGCCCATATTCGTGGTTTTCCCCTGATATTGCACGAGTCGCGCACACAAAGCGTGCGGTGTGGCGATCCGGGGTATATCCGCGACAGCTTCGGCGTCTCCGTCATCTACCACGACTCGCAGCCGCTCAGGCCCCCCGAGGCCGGGCCCCTGTCCGTCTCCGGCATCCGGTAGCCCCCGTTGGGAGCGGTTGGAAGGGCATTCTCCATGACCACACCCGCAGGCTCGGGTTACAGCGGTCCAGTCCCGGGCGTACCGGACTGGTGGGTCTTCCGGGGAAGCGGTCGGCCACGACCGCACCTGGACCTGGCGGCACAACTGCCCCCACCGCCTCCGTGGCGTACCTTCCGCGGCGAGCCCCACCTCCCTCCGCCCCCGGAGGACAAGGAGGGCGATCGCCTACTGGGCACTCCGCCGATGGCGGACACGGCGCCCCCCGAAGGGTCGGCGCGTAGGGCACTGATCGACAAGGTCAACGCGAGCCTGTTCCTGCGCCGCCCCCTGCTCCTGACAGGTCCGCCCGGCTCCGGCAAGTCGAGCCTCGCCCATCAGATCTCCCGTGAACTGGGGCTCGGGCGGGTTCTGCGCTGGTCGGTGAACAGTCGGTCCACGGTCACATCGGCCCTCTACGAGTATGATCCTCTCTCGCAGATCCATGATCTGAACCTGGAGAACGCCCGCCAGCGCGTCCTCGGTACGACCGACCGTCGCTACGCGGAGGGTGGGGACGAAGCCGCACGTCTGCGTGAGAGCGCGCGGGGTATCGGCCGCTACCTGCGTCTCGGCCCGCTGGGTACGGCCTTCCTTCCCCACCAGCTCCCCCGGGTGCTGCTGATCGACAACCTCGACCTGGGCGACTATGACCTTCCCAGCGACTTGATCGACCTCTTTGAGAGCGGCGGCTACCGCATCCCCGAGTTGGCCCGGCTCTCCGGTGTGGCCGACACGGTCGATGTCGGCACCGACGACCCCGACGGCACGGCACCCGTCGAGGGGGGAAGAGTCCTGTGCTCCGCCTTTCCCGTGGTCGTGCTCACCTGTGCCAGTGACCACGATGTGCCGCCATCCCTTCTCCGTTACTGTCTGCCGGTACGCATCGCACCTCCCAGCGAGGAGGAACTCAACGCGATCGTCGCCGCGCACTTCGGCGGATACGCTCCTGACGGGTCCAACAACCTGGTCCGGGACTTCCTGCGGCGCAGTGCCGACGGGGAACCACTCGCCATCGACCAGTTGCTGGGCGCGATTCAGCTCGTCAGTGAGGTGAACAGCGCCTCACCCGTGCCTACACCGGACCAGGTGCGGCACTTGTCCGACATGCTCTGGCACAGGCTCAGGGACGACCGGGGGTGAGCCGCCGGGACGGTAGGCACGATCAGGGACCGCGGCGGGTGTCCGGATGGCCCGAATCATTCTGTGGGCCGAGTACCGCCAGCGCCAGGGACCTCGCGGACGCCGCCTACCTCGCTGCCGTGCGCGGGAGGTATCCGGGCCAGGGTGCCGATCCGGAGGGCGCGGACATGGCACGGGCGGCACAGTCGGGGGAGCGGGAGAACCGGGCCAGGGCGTCGGGCGATGGACGGACTGTTGACCGGGCCCCGGACGGGAGAGGGCTCCCGGGACCTGCCGTACTGGGTGATCGACAGTCGCTCCTCGCCGCACTTCACCCCTTCCACCTTCGGGAAGGCGTCGTTCCCGATGAGGTCCCTGATCCGACGGCGAGCGCCCGAGGGTGGGCCTCGGCCCTGTTGGAAGGACCCTCCCGGTGGGCCGAGGACTGTGCCGACGGCGGTGTGGCCGCACCCGCTGCCGCTCTGGCGGGGGAGCGTCGGGTCACGGATATGAACCTGGTCGTCGACGCTGGGACGTCCATGGGGGTCCACAAGGGCGTCGTGGACGCCTTCGCCCGGCTGTTGGGGGCCAGCGGTGCCTTTCGTCGGGTGCGGAGGGTGACCTTCGATTCTGCCCGGACGGGGCCACCCCGCCCGTGCGACGGCCATGGCCGTCGCACGGCCCCTCTGGGACGCGGGGGCACCCAGATCGTGCTGGTTTTGACCGACGGTCTGGGCACCGCATGGCGTGACTCCGGTTTCCACGAGTGGATGATCGACCTGGGCCACCGGGCAGCGACGGCGATCGTTCACCTACTGGACCCGAGACTGTGGCGCAGGAGCGGACTGAATCCGGTGCCGGTGCGTCTGCGGGCGGGCTGGAACGCCCGGGCGGGTCACGCCAACGACCGGTACCTGGTGGAGGGCGTCCGAGGTGTTCCCTTCCCCGAGGGAACCGTGTTTCCCGTGTTCTCTCTCAAGGCCGGCGCACTCCGGGACTGGGCTTCCTTCGCCATGGCCCGCAGGACTGAGGAGTTCTGGACTCCGGTGGCGGTGTTTCCGGGCGTCACCGCGGCGGCGCCCGCTCCCAGCGGAGCCGGGGCCACAGGTCCCGCTGACCCCGCCGCGCTCGTCCGCGCGTTCCGGAACACGGCTTCTCCTGACGCCTTCGAACTCGCCGTGGCGCTCGCCGCCGTTCCCCTGCAAACGAAGATGGTCGATACCGTCTGTGAGGATGTCCTCGGAGAAGCGTCCCCGTCCGTCCTCGCAGAAATCTACTTCGGCGGCCTCATCGGAACCGCGACGACCACGGTGGAAACGGGAGCCGGCCCGCACGCGCTGGACTTTCTCCCTGGAGTCCGGAGACGCCTTCTCGCCATGGGCGGAAGTGTGTCGGAGATTCGGCGCATGCTCCTACTGGCCTCCGACCATCTTGCTTCGGCGGACCCGGTGTTCGCGAACTTGTCGCGTGCATTGAGGGGTGGGGGAGACCCTCCGACCAGTGGGGCACTGGAAAGCGCTTCCTGGGGAGAGTCCGTTCTTCCCGCGGTGGAAAGCATCGCGATCGGGAGTTCGCTGTCCGTGCTTCCCCGAGGGCGGCTGATAGGCCAACAGATCCACGGGAGAGACGGGGCCCATGCTGCCGAGGCCGAGCCGCTCCACGGTTCTCTTTCTCCACCGGATCATGTTCCTGAACCGGTCACGCGTGGGCCCAGCGGGATGGGCAGCTCGGCACGGAAACACAACATATTCTCCGATATGAATGAAAGGAATGAGATGTCAGGTCACTCCCAGCGCACGAGGCCCGTTCCGCCCGGTAGCGCGGAGGTCGGGGGGAGGCCTGTCAACGCGGCCTGGATCCAGGTGCCCAAACGTAACACGAACTTCGTCGGGCGCGATGATCTCATGGCGCAGCTCAGAACAAAGATCGTCGAGGCGCAACACCAGGTTCTGACCACTCTGAACGGAACCTCCGGTGTGGGAAAGACAGAACTGGCGAAAGAATACCTTTATCGCTACTCCGACGAATATGATCTGATCTGCTGGATTCCGTCGACATACGAGAACCAGATTCGTAACGCCTTCACGCAGCTCGCGGCCAGGCTCGGTCTGGAGGTCGCCGGGCCCTGGAGCGACAACGTCGTCCACGGAGTGTTGGAGGCTCTGCGCCAGGGGCACAGGTACAGTCGCTGGTTGCTGGTGTTCGATAACGCGGAGTCACGGGAAGACCTCAACATGTACTTGCCGGTCGCTGGGGACGGGCACGTGATCATCACGTCCTGGGATCAGAGTTGGTCGCGCGGTGGCGCGGAGACGTTCCTTTCGGTGGAGAAGTTCTCCAGGCCGGAGAGTATCCAGCTCCTTCGGCGCCGGGGGCCGGCGCACCTGACGGTCGAGGAGGCCGACAGGATCGCGGAGGAGCTCGGTGACCTGCCGCTCGCGCTGAACCAGGCCGCGGTATGGCTGAACGAGGTCCGCATGGACATCGACGACTATCTGCGTCGATTGGCCGACAAGGGGCCGGAGATGATCCAGCTGCTGGGACCGGTGGACCCCGAGTACTCCCTTCCCGTGGCGGCGGCCTGGAACGTGTCCCTGGACAGGTTGTCGGTCACCAACAGAGGAGCACTCCAATTGCTCCAGTTGTGTTCCTTCATGGACCCGGCACCGATTCCGAGGGACCTCTTCAAGTTCGCCAGGGACATCGAGGGGCCATCGGAGTTGCGTGAGGCGCTGCGGGACCCCGCGCTACTGGGGATGGCGATCCGTGACATCGGGCGCTTCAGCCTGGCCCAGGTCGACCACCGCGAGAACACCCTGTCCCTGCATCGGCTGGTGGGTGTGGCCGTTCGGGCACCGATGACCGACGCGGAGAAAGAGGAACTGAGGCACTGTGCCCACCAGCTGCTCGCTCGCAACGACCCGCAGGGCGATTCGAAGGAGGCGCTGGAGCGCTACGCGGCGCTGCTTCCGCATGTCTGGACCACCGAGGCGTGGGACTGCGAAGACGCCTGGGTGCGCGAACTGGTCGTCCAGTTGTGCCGGATCGCCAACAGGAACGACGAGTTCGACGTGGCCCTGCGGTTCGGTCAGAAGGCACACGACCACTGGGCGGAGCGCCTCGGTCCCCGAGAGCGCGTGACTCTGCAGATGGCCCTGGAGCTGTCGAAGGCCTTCCGAGGCCTGGGAGAGCTGGACCGGGCTCGTGAACTGTGCGAGTCCACCATGCGCACCCTTGCCGAGGTCGTCGGGGAGGACGCTCCCGAGTACCTCGTGGCGGAACAGGAGTACGCGCGTAATCTTCGCATAGCGGGTCGGTTCGACGAGTCCCTGGCGGTGACGGAGTCGAGTTATGAGAATAGGATCCGGAAATTCGGGGAGGACGATCCGCAGACACTCTCCGCAGGACACTTCCTCGGGTTCGACCTGCTCCTGGTCGGCCGGGTGCGCGAGTCCCTGGAGCAGCACGCCGGAATCTGGAACCGTCGACAGATGGTATTGGGACCGGACCACAGCCAGACCCGGGCCAGCATGGACGGATACTCGGACGCGTTGATGGAGTCCGGGCGCTACCACGAGGCACGCGAACTGCAACAGGCGCTCGTCGACCAGACCAGCGAGTTCTTCGGTGATGACGACAGCCGCGTCATGAGCCTGACGGTCACCCTGGCTCACATGGCGCGCAGGTGCGGGCGCTCCGAGGAGGCCTGTGAGCTGTCCGGCCTTGCCCTGCGGCGGTTCCGTCACCTCCAGGGGGAGGACGCGCTCACGCTCTATGCTGCCCTGGCGCATTCCCTCGGGCTGTACGTCATGAATCGGTTCGACGAGGCGCTGGCCCTGGCCTCGGACGCCGGTGAACAGTATGTCAAGTTGCTTGGTGAGGACCACACACACGTTGTCTCGTCACAAGTCAACAAGGCGATCATCCTGCGCCGGATGGAGCGCGGTCTGGAGGCGAGGGAACTGGACGAGCGTGGGATGGCCCTTCTCACCGAACGGTTGGGACCGCAGCACCTCAGCACCCTCTCCTGTGCGATCAATCTGGCCAACGACCACTTTCGGGCCGGTGATGTGATCACTGCCCTCGAACGGGATGAGGAAACGCTGGCCCGGTGCACGGAGGTGCATGGGGAAAAGCATCCGGTCACGTTGCTCGCCAGGCGTAACCTCATGCTCGACAAGTGGGCCAGGGGTGAACAGAACCACGACGAACTCCAGGCTGTACGGACTGACTATGAGGACGTGCTGGGAGCAGAGCATCCGGCGACGCTGAGCATCGGTCAGATGTCCCGAGGAGACGCTGACATCTACTTCGGTGAGCTCTGAACCCGCCGGTCCGCCCGCGGCGATGTGGGCGGACCGGCGAAGGGGACCGTGGAAGTGACGACCACGAGGAGGAAGTCGGACCACGCTGCCGGTGTGAGTGACAGGTGTGGTCCGGACCTGTCCTGTGAATCACGCACAGACGCCCGTATTCGACCCTGTAGAACTACTTCCACGCAGTCCGCGTCTTTGGCTTGGCTGTAACTCGACTTCCGCCACTGGCCCTGGTTGTGCCCCAACCCCCTCACGTGCTCTTCCTTGAGGGGGCTATCGCCCCCGTCCCCCCGCCCTGCGGGCGACCCCGACTCGGCCGATTCCGTCACTGACCGCTCCCTTTCCCTTGGGGCACGAGGGTCGTTGCCCACCAGTTCCGCCTCTCGGACATCACGAGGTCATCACTGATCAGTCCGGGTTCCGTCAGCCCTGTACGAGATCGGCTCTGATGCGTCGGGCCTCTTCCGAATACACACATACCCTCTGGAAGGAACAGTAAAGTGTCGCAACTCGTGCGTTTCCGACTTGATGACTCCGAGCACGCGGAAACCGTGGTCATCGAAGTGGAGGACGGCGACTCCAGCGTGCCGGTCGGTGGAGGGGGGATCGCGGAAGCCACGGAGACATTTACGGAGAAACTCGCCTCGGTGCGCAAGGCGGTTTCCGTGACGCTGGAAGAACTGGGGGACACCTTGAAACCCCAGACCATCAAAGTGACCTTCGGTGTGAAACTCAAGTCGGAGGCCGGTGCGGTGATCGCCAAGAGCTCGGTGGAGGGCAACCTCCAGGTAGAGATGGAGTGGAAGCGGGAGGTGGAGAGCACGGGCGGGTGAACTCTGCCTACGATGCTTGGCATGCGGATACTCGTGGTCGAGGACGATGACCGGGTCGCTCGTGGGCTGGTGACGGCGTTGCGGTCGGCGTCCTTCGACGTGCAGCGGGTGGCCACCGCCGAGCGGGCCCTGGAGGCGCCGCCCGCGGACGTCGTGCTCCTCGACCTGGGACTGCCCGACCTGGACGGGATCGACCTCCTGCGCCGGCTCCGTGAGCGCCCCCAGACCGCGATCATCGCGGTCACCGCGCGGGGCGAGGAGCGCGAGCGGGTGCGCGGGCTGCGGGCCGGCGCCGACGACTACGTGGTCAAGCCGTTCGGCGTGGCCGAACTCCTGGCCCGGATCGACGCCGTCCTGCGGCGGACGCGCTCCGCGCGCGCCGAGGTCGACGAGGGCGAGCCCCCGGTGACGGTGGGGCCGCTCACCCTGGACGTCGACGCGCGCGAGGCACGGGTCGGGGACCGGGCGCTCAAGCTGACCCGCAAGGAGTTCGACCTGCTGGTGCTGCTCGCCCAGCGCTCGCCCGCCGTGGTGGCACGCGACCAGATCCTCGACCAGGTCTGGGGCGCGGCGTGGGAGGCGTCCTCGCGGACCCTCGACACGCACGTCGCCTCGCTGCGGGCCAAGATCGGCGAGGACGTGCGCATCCGGACCGTGCGCGGTGTCGGCTACGTCCTGGATCGGGCGCGGCCGTGATCCGGCGACTGCTCACCCTCCTGCTGCCCGTGGCGTTCGTGCTGGTGGCAGCGGTCGCGGTGCCGATCGGCACGGTCATCGCGCACCAGCGCACGCAGGACGTGTACGTCGACCGGCTGGCCGACGCGAGCCGTTTTGCCTCGCTCGCCCGCACGGCCCTGGAGGCCGGGCGCGAGGACACCCTCGCCCAGGAGCTCGCACGCTACCGGGAGCTCTACGACACCCCCGTGGCGGTGGTCTCGCCCGCCGAGGAGCTCGTGGTCGGGTCCGAGCCGCCCGGTCGGCTGCGGGAGATCGTGGAGTCGGCCGGGGAGATCAGCGCCGTGCGGCTCGCGCTGGCCGGAGAGCGGCCCGGGGCGCCCGCGACGGTGTGGCCGTGGACGACCGAGGCCCTCGTGGTCGCCGAGCCCATCGGCAGGGACAGCGAGGTCGAGGGCGCGATCGTGGTCGCCGTCTCCCCGGACGGACTGGGCGCGTCCGTCCTGCGCTCGTGGGGCTGGCTCGCGCTCATCAGCCTGGTGCCGCTCGTCCTGCTGGCCGCCGCCGCCATGCCGCTGTCCCGGTGGGTGCTGCGCCCCATCGGCCGTCTGGACGCCGCGACCACCGCCGTGACCTCCGGCGACCTGGAGGTGCACGTGGACGCCGAGCGCGGCCCGCCGGAACTGCGGCGGCTCACGGAGTCGTTCAACACGATGGTCGCGGTCGTGCGCGGCGCCCTCGAACGCCAGCGGTCGTTCGTGTCCGAGGCCTCGCACCAGTTGCGCAATCCGTTGGCGAGCCTGCGGCTGGCCGTGGAGAACCTCGCGCCGCACCTGACGACGGACACGGCCAGGGAGGCGCACGCCGTCGCCGTCGACGAGACCATGGTGATGCACCGGATGCTCAACTCGCTGCTGGCGGCCACGCGGCTGGAGAGCATCACCGGCACGGACGCGGTGGAGGTCGCGGCCGTGATCGACACCCGTGTCTCGCGCTGGCGCGCCCTGGGCGACACGCGCGGCTTCACCGTGGCGACCGACGTCCCCGCCGGGGTGTGGGTGCAGGCTCCCGCGGGCGGCCTGGGCAGCATCCTGGACGAGCTGTTCAGCAACGCCATCCGGCTGTCACGCGGTTCCCGGGTCGAGATCCGGCTGCGGCCGGAGGGGCCGGACAGCGCCAGGCTCATGGTCCTCGACGACGGCGAGGGCCTGCCGGAGGAGGAGAGGGAGGCCGCGCTCGCCCGGTTCTGGCGGTCCTCACGGCACCAGAACACCGAGGGCACCGGGCTGGGGCTGGCGATCGTCGCCGACCTGGTCCGCCAGTCGGGAGGCCGGCTGGAGCTGGAGGAGGGGCTGCGGTCCGGGGAGCGCCCTGGATTCGGGGTGGTGATCACCCTGCCGCGGACCGAGGCACGCGAGGACGACCAGCACGACGAGCACGGCGAGCACGACCAGCACGACGAGCACGACCAGCACGGCGAGCACGACCAGCGCGACCAGGACGAAGGCGTGGCCGGGCGCGGCGGTCAGGGCGAGGGCGATGACGGGACGGAGCGGTGAGCGGGCCGGTGAGCGGGGCGGCGCCCGCCGGGCCGCCGGACGTCCTCAGGTCGGCTTGTGGTCCCGGTACCAGTCGGCCGCGCCCGGGTGGAGCGGAACGACGCCCGTGGAGATCCCGGTCCGCACGTTGATCTGCGCCGCCACGGGACTCCCGGCGGCCAGCCGCGCGGCGCTGGTGAACACGGTCTCGGTCACCGCGTACGCGGCGTCGCGGGGCAGGTCCTCGCGGCACAGCAGCAGGTTCGGAATGGCCGCGGTCGGGGTGGACGGCACGCCCTCGTACGTGGTGGCCGGGATGTTCGCCGGCAGGTAGGAGTCGGGGTGCGCGTCGGCCAGGGTGCCGGCGGTGTCCGCCAGGTCGACGAGCCGCAGCGTGCGCTCCTCCGCGAGGTCGGCGATCGCCGGCGTGGGCAGCCCCGTCAGCGAGAACATCGCGTCGATCTCGCCGTTGGCCAGGGCCGCGGCCGACTCGGACTGGTTGAGGCGGACCGCCTCGAAGTCCAGGCCGGTCTCGGCGACGATCTGCGCCACCGTGAACTCCGTCCCGGAGTCGGTCGCGCCGACGGAGACGCGCAGGCCCTCCAGGTCGGACACCTGCCATACGGGGGAGCCGACCAGCACGACCAGGTGCACGAAGGCGTCGTAGAGGCGGCCGATCGCCACGAGCGCGTCGCCGCCGTCGCCGCCCGTGCCGGAGTCGAGTATCGAGTCGAGCGCGGCCAGCCCCAGGTGGGCCTCGCCGGAGGCCAGCAGGGCCAGGTTCGCGTGCGAGGCGCCCGTCTCGACGGCACGCACGTCGGTGTCCGGGAACCGTTCGTCCAGGATCTCGGCGATCTTCCCGCCGATCTGCCGGTAGACGGCGCCCGGCGGTCCCGTCGCCACCACCAGTTCGGGCAGGCCGCGGATGCCGCCCCGGTCGCACCCGGCCAGGGAGCCGCCGAGCGCGGCGGCCGCCGCGCCCAGGAGGACGGCGCGCCGACCCGGTCCACTCACTCGCATAGACGCAGCTTAGGCACGCCGCGGCACTCCTGGGGCCGCCGGGCCGCGTCCTGCCTCCGCGCCCAGCGGCGCTCCCCGGGGCGCCGTCGGTCCGCGTCCTAGCCCTGCGCCTTCCAGTCCTCGGCCAGGAGCCCGAGGACCACCTCGTCCAGGAACTCGCCCAGCACCCAGGCCGAGGAGCGCAGCACCCCCTCGCGCACGAAGCCGTTGCGCTCCGCGGCGGCCAGCATCGCGTGGTTGTCCGCCAGCGTCTCGATCTGCACCCGGTGCAGCCCGCGCACGACGAACGCGTAGTGGCACAGCACGGCGACCACGTCGCTGCCGTAGCCCTGGCCTCGGCAGGACGGCAGCAGCCCCAGGCCGATGTGCGCGGACCGGCTGTGGTTGTCGATGCCCCACAGGTTCGCGGTGCCGACCAGCGTGTCGCCGTCCAGCTCCACCACGGAGAACGGGACGATCCCCTGGTTCGTGTCGTCCACGACCAGCGGGGCGCTCTCCTGGCCGGGCGTCGTCGGCCGCCACGGCCGGCCCTCGGCCCGCGAACCGTTGACCGCGTCGTCGTAGAGCTCGGTCCGCAGAACCGGGATGTCCTCCGCGTGCCGGGCCCTGAGCCCGACCCTGGTTCCTCTCAGCATCCCTGCTTCCTATCGGAACGGGAGGAACAGCGGCAAACCATTTAACACGGTGAAACACGGAGAAACACAGGCTTCACGGACCGACAGGCCCCTGGAAACACGCGCTTCCTAGCGTCTCGGGTCATGGACACACCGATGTATACACGTCGTGGCCGGGCCTCCGACACGACGGCCACCTCCCGCCGGGACCGGGTCTACGGCCTGCTGCGGGAGGAGGTCCTCAGCGGCCGGGTCACCCCCCGCACCCGGCTCGGCGAGGTCAGGCTCGCCGAACGCTTCGGTGTCTCGCGCACGCCCGTCCGCGAAGCCCTCGCCCGCCTGCACTCCGACGGCCTCGTCGAGCGGCGCGAGAACGGCTTCTACGTCACCGTCCCCAACCTCCCCGAGCTGCGCGACCTCTACGAGCTGCGGGTGGCCCTCGAACTGCGCGGTATCGCCCGCGCCATCGAGGACCCCTCCATCCGCCACGACCGCGCCGTCCTCCTCGGCGAACTCGACCGCTGGGAGAAGCTGCGCGCCGAACCCCCGGAGCCGGACCCCTCCTTCGTCCTCCTGGACGAGGAGTTCCACGCGGCCCTGTCCACCGCGTCCGGCAACCGCGCGCTGACCGACTCCCTCGTCTCCGTCAACCAGCGCATCCGCCGCGTGCGCATGTACGACTTCCTCACCGCGGACCGGATCGCCTCCACCATCGACGAGCACATCGGGATCGTCGAGCACCTGCTCGCCGGCGAACTCGACTCCGCCTACCGGGCCCTGCACGAGCACGTCGGAGCGTCCATGGAGGTCGTCCTGGAGCGCGCCCAACGCGCCCTCAGCCAGATGGCCCTGCACTCCGACACCCTCTGAACTGACCGCCGCCCTGCCCCCGGGGTCCTGACCTGGGAGAGAAGGAGAGCCAGCGTGTTCGACACCGTGCTCGTCGCCAACCGCGGCGAGATCGCCTGCCGCATCATCCGTTCCGCCCGAGAACTCGGGCTGCGCACCGTCGCGGTCTACTCCGACGCCGACGCGGGAGCCCCGCACACCCGGCTCGCCGACGAAGCGGTCCGGCTGGGGCCCGCGCCCGCCGCCGAGAGCTACCTCCACGTCGAACGCGTCCTGGCCGCGGCCGCCGCCTCCGGGGCGGGCGCCGTCCACCCCGGCTACGGTTTCCTGTCCGAGAGCGCGGCCTTCGCCCGCGCGGTCGAGGACGCCGGGATGGTGTTCGTCGGCCCCGAGCCGCGCCACCTGGAGCAGTTCGGCGACAAGCACACCGCGCGCAAGGCCGCCGCGGCCGCGGGGCTCCCCATGGTCCCCGGCAGCGAGACCCTGCCCGACGCCGACGCGGCGGTGGCCGCCGCCGAGGCCATCGGCTACCCCGTGATCGTCAAGTCCACCTCCGGCGGCGGCGGGATCGGGCTGCGCGCCTGCGCCGACCCCGACGAGCTGCGTGCCGCCTTCGACCAGGTCAGCCGGATGGCGCAGACCCACTTCGGCGGGGGCGGCGTCTTCGTCGAACGCTTCGTCTCCCGTGCCCGCCACGTGGAGGTCCAGGTCTTCGGCGACGGCCGGGGCGGCGTGGTCACCGTCGGCGACCGCGACTGCTCCCTCCAGCGCCGCAACCAGAAGGTCGTGGAGGAGGCGCCCGCCCCCGGACTGCCCGACGCGTTGCGCGCCGAACTCCACCGCACCGCCCGCGAGCTGTGCGCCGGCGTGTCCTACCGCAGCGCGGGCACGGTGGAGTTCGTCTTCGACGCCGACCGCGGCGAGGCCTCGTTCCTGGAGGTCAACACCCGGTTGCAGGTGGAGCACCCGGTGACGGAGGAGGTCGCCGGGATCGACCTGGTCGCCTGGATGCTGCGCCTGGCCCGCGGCGAGGACGTGCTGGCCGATGTGCCCCCGGAGGGCCCCGCGCTCACCGGCCACGCCGTCGAGGCCCGGGTGTACGCCGAGGACCCCGCGCACGACTTCCGGCCCAGCTCCGGCCTGCTCACCCGGGTCGAGTTCCCCTCCGACGCGCGCGTCGACGCCTGGGTGGAGACCGGACAGCGCGTCACCAGCGACTACGACCCCATGCTGGCCAAGGTGATCGTGCGCGGAACCGACCGCGGCGACGCCTTCGACCGGCTCGGCCGCGCCCTCTCCGAGGTCCGGGTGGACGGGCTCCAGACCAACCTGGGGCTGCTGCGCGCGCTGGCCGCGCACGAGGACGTGCGAGCGGTCGCCCACACCACCGCGACCTGCGCGGGGGTCGGCGACCCCGAACCGCGTATGGAGGTGGAGCGCGCCGGAACGCTCACCACCGTCCAGGACTGGCCCGGACGCACCGGATACTGGCAGGTGGGCGTGCCGCCGTCCGGTGCCATGGACGACCTGTCGCTGCGGCTGGGCAACCGGGCCCTGGGCAATCCCGAGGGCGCTCCCGGCCTGGAGTGCACGATGGAGGGTCCGGCCCTGCGGTTCTCGGCGGCCGTGACGGTGTGCGTCACCGGCGCCCCCGCCGACGTCACGGTGGACGGCGCGGCCGTGCCCCAGTGGGAGCCGGTCGAGGTGCCCGCGGGCGGACTGCTCGACGTCGGCGCCGCCCACGGCCCGGGTATGCGCACGTACGTGCTGGTGCGCGGCGGCCTGGACGTTCCGGAGTACCTCGGGAGCGCGTCCACGTTCACGGCGGGCGAGTACGGCGGCCACAGTGGTCGCGCACTGCGTCTGGGCGACGTCCTCCGGCCGGGTGTGCCCCGCCCGTCACCCGCCACCGCCCCTGGGCGCTCCGCGGAGGGTGGGGCCTCCCTCAACGGACGGCCTTCGGCCGCGGCAGCCCGCCCGTCGGCCGCGCCGGCGCCGCGGCCCGTGCCCGAGGCGGAACGCCCCGACTTCGACGCCCCCGCCCGGGCGGGCGGGGACCTGGTGCACTGGGACATCGAGGTGTCCGAGGGGCCGCACGCGGCGCCGGAGTTCCTCACCCGCGAGGGCCTGGCCGACTTCTACGCGACCGCGTGGAAGGTGCACCCGCAGTCCGCGCGCAACGGTGTCCGCCTGTCCGGTCCCAAACAGACCTGGGCCCGCCCCGACGGCGGCCAGGCCGGGCTGCACCCCTCCAACGTCCACGACACCGCCTACTCCATCGGCGCGGTCAACCTGTCCGGCGACACCCCCGTGCTCCTGGGCCCGGACGGACCCAGCCTGGGCGGGTTCGTGTGCCCCGTCACGGTCGTCACCGGCTCACGGTGGAAGGTCGGCCAGCTCCGGCCCGGCGACACCGTCCGGTTCCACCCGGTCACCGAGGCCGCCGCCGAGAAGCTGCACTCGGTCCCCACCGCCGCCCCGCTGCTGCGCGGCACCGGATCCGACGGCGACGACGGCGTGCTCGCCCGGACCCTCGCCGGCGAGGGCACACCCGAGGTCACCTACCGGCGCAGCGGACATGACAACCTCCTGGTCGAGTACGGTCCGATGGTGCTCGACCTGGGGTTGCGCATGCGCGTCCACGCGCTCATGGCGGCGCTGGACGAGGCGGCGCCCGAGGGCATCGTCGACACCACGCCCGGTGTGCGGTCCCTGCACCTGCACACCGATCCGGACGTCCTGCCGCTGCGCACCCTGCTCGGCCTGCTCCAGGAGATCGAGACGCAGCTGCCGCCCACCTCCCGGCTGCGGGTGCCGAGCCGGACCCTGCACCTGCCGATGTCCTTCGACGACCCCTCCATCCACGAGGCCATCGCCCGCTACGGGGTCGCCGTGCGCGACGACGCGCCCTGGAACCCCGACAACATCGAGTTCATCCGCAGGATCAACGGCCTGGACTCGGTCGAGCAGGTGCGCGACATCGTCTTCGACGCCTCCTACCTGGTGCTGGGGCTGGGCGACGTCTACCTGGGCGCGCCCGCCGCCACCCCGCTCGACCCCCGGCACCGGCTCGTCACCACCAAGTACAGCCCCGCCCGCACCTGGACCCCGGAGGCCGGAGTCGGTATCGGCGGCGCCTACCTGTGCGTGTACGGGATGGAGAGCCCCGGCGGCTACCAGCTCATCGGCCGGACGGTGCCGATCTGGTCGGGTCTGCGCCAGTACGGGCCCTTCGAGCCCGGGACCCCGTGGCTGCTCCGGTTCTTCGACCGCATCAGCTGGTACCCCGTCGGGCACGAGGAACTGCTCGACATCCGGGCCGACCTCCTGGCCGGGCGGTACGCGCCGGAGATCGGTGAGGGCGAGTTCGTGCTCGCCGACCACGAGCGCTTCCTCGCCGAGAACGCCGACTCCATCGCGGCCTTCCGCGACCGCCAGGCGGCGGCCTTCGAGACCGAGCGTCAGGCGTGGGAGGCCGCGGGCGAGTTCGACGACAAGCCCGAACCCGAGCCCGTGCCCGACACCGGCGCGCTCGACCTCCCGCCCGGCGCGCGACTCGTGGAGTCCCCGCTGTCCGCCTCCGTGTGGAAGGTGGACGTGGCACCGGGCGAGACCGTGGAGGAGGGCCAGCCGGTGGTCCGGCTGGAAGCCATGAAGCTGGAGGTCGTGGTCCGCGCCCCCGTCGGGGGTACGGTCTCCGACATCCTCGTCGCGCCGGGACAGCACCTCGATCCGGGGCGCGCCCTGGCCGTCATCACGCAAGGAGACACCGCCTGATGCCCACACCCACCGACCGCGTCCGATCCGCCTACCGGAGGATCGCCGAAGCCGACCGTCCCGAGGTGTGGATCCACCTGCGCCCCGAGCAGGAGCTGGCCGTGGAGGCCAAGGCCCTGGAGGACCGGATCGCCTCCGGAGCCGACCTGCCGCTGGCCGGAACGCTCGTGGCGGTCAAGGACAACATCGACGTGGCCGGACTGCCCACGACGGCGGCGTGCCGGGAGTTCGCCTCCACGCCCGACACCACCGCGACGGCCGTGCGACGGCTCGTGGACGCCGGCGCGCTGGTCCTCGGCAAGACCAACCTCGACCAGTTCGCCACCGGACTCGTGGGCACGCGCAGCCCTTACGGCGCCGTCCGCAACGCCCTGGACCCCGAACGGATCTCCGGCGGCTCCAGCGCGGGGTCGGCGGTCGCGGTGGCACTCGGCATCGCCGACATCGGCATCGGTACCGACACCGCCGGATCCGGCCGGGTGCCGGCGGCCCTGAACGGCATCGTGGGGCTCAAGCCCACGGTCGGCCTGGTTCCGGCGACCGGGGTGGTCCCGGCCGCGCGCCCCTATGACTGCGTGACGGTGTTCGCCCAGGACCTCGCGACGGGCCGGGAGGCCCTGGCCGAGATGATCGGCCCCGACGCCGGGGACGCCTTCAGCCGGGACTGGCCCGCCGACGTGCGGCTGGGCACCCGCTCCCCGGCGCGGGTGGCCGTCCCCACGGCGGCGGGGCTGGAGCCGCTGAGCGAGGCGGAACGGGCGGCGTTCCACACGGCCGCCGACACGCTCCGGGCGGCCGGGGTGCGGACCCTGGAGGTGGACGTGGCACCGCTGCTCGCGGCGGCCCGGCTGCTGTACGACGGAGCGCTGGTGGCCGAGCGCTACGCCGCCGTGGGGGAGTTCCTGGAGGGCGGCCCCGAGTCGGCGGACCCGACGGTCAGCGGGATCATCGTGCCCGCCGCCAAGATCCCCGCGCACGAACTGGCCGCCGACCAGCACCGGCTGGCGGAGTACCGGGCGGAGGCGCGCGGGCTGCTCTCCGGGTTCGACGCCCTGCTGCTGCCCACGACGGTCGGGCACCCGACGCTGGAGCGGGTGGCGGCCGATCCGGTGGGCGAGAACTCGCGCCTGGGCACGTACACGAACTTCGTGAACCTGCTGGACATGGCGGCCGTGGCGGTGCCCGCGGGTGAGGCGGACGGGCACGCCTTCGGCGTCAGCCTCGTCACTGGGGCCTTCGAGGACCAGGTGGCCCTGGACCTGGCGGCGGTCCTGACCGGGGAGGACCCGGGCGAGGCGGTGTCGGAGCAGGGGATCGAGCTGGCGGTGTTCGGCGCGCACCTGCGCGGCCAGCCGCTCAACCACCAGCTCACCGACCGGGGCGCGCGGTTCGTGGAGGAGACGGAGACCAGCGCCGAGTACCGGATGGTGGCGCTGCCCACCACGCCGCCGAAGCCGGGGGTGCTGCGGGTGCGCGAAGGGGGCGGCGCGCTGCGCTGCGAGGTCTGGCGGATCTCCCGGGCGGCGCTGGGCACGTTCCTCGTCCACCTGCCGGCGCCGATGATGCTGGGCTCGGTGACACTGGCCGACGGGCGCCGGGTGGTCGGGTTCGGTTGCGAGGCGTCCGCCGCCGAGGACGCCGAGGACATCACCGGGCACGGCGGCTGGCTCGCCTACCTGGAGTCGTCCAAGGACTGAGGCGTCGCGGGTCCATGATTCCCATGAGTTCTCGGAGGCCCTTGGGGCTTTCGAGGTCTTGGGTCGACGAGGTGGTGGGTCGTCAGGTGGTGGAGTTCGGCCGGATGGGTCTCACCGTGGTGCCCGATCGGTCCGGTCGGTTCGGTCACCACCGGATGAGGCACTCATGAGGAGAGCGTCATGACCGCTACCTACACCTTCGATGTGTTCTCCAGCCTCGACGGTTGCGCCTCCTACGGCCCCGACAAGGACCGCTCGACTGGCCGGACGCGACGGTTGTACGCGGTGACGCCGTCGACGTCGTCGCCCGGCTCAAGGAGGAGTCCGACGTGCCGTTGCGCTCGCACGGCAGCCTGTCGATGAACCGGGCGCTGATGGCGGCCGGTCTGGTCGACGTCGTTCACGTGACGCTCTTCCCCGTGATCACCGGTCGGACCGGGACCGAACCGATCTTCCGGGGCGCGGCCGACTTCGACCTCGACCTGATCGGGAGCCGGACGCTCGACGGCCACACCCAGGAGCTCGTCCACCGGCCCACCCTGCACACCTGAGCCGGGGCGGGCGCGGCCAGGGCCGGGTCGCACGCCCCTGTGCCCCCGCCCCCCTGTGCCCGTGGGGACGGGGGCGGGGGCACGCGTCGGACCCTCGGCGGTCGCGGCTACGAGCGGCGCGCGCCGTGTGTGCCCCGCGGGGAGAACGCGGTCGCGCGGCCGTGCCCGCGCCTGCGGGCGACGACGAAGGCCACGGCGCCCAGCGCGAGCGCGGCGGCGCCGAGGACCAGCGTCCACAGCAGCCCGGGTCCGAAGCCCGTGGAGGCCAGGTCGCCGTCCGCCCGGTCCGTGCCGTCGGCGGCCGTGTCGGTTCCGACCGCCTTCTCGGCCTCGTCCTGTGCGGCGGTCCCGGCCGCCTCGGCGCCCTCGCCCGTGCTGACCAGGGCGGTATCGCCGTCCTCGGCGGCGCTCACCTCGTAGGCGACCCCGTCGATCTCGACCGTCTCGTCCGAGTCGAGGTCGGCGGTCGCGGCCGTGTCGCCGCCGACGCTCAGGGACGTCCCGTCGCCGAGCAGGACCCTGGCGCCCTCGACCGCGCTGAGCGCCGGGAGGACGGCGTCGCCGCCCGCCCTGCGCAGGTCCAGCACCGCGTCGGCGCCGGTGAGCAGCACGCCCGCGCCGGACTTCAGTGCTCCGGACCCGGCGGCCAGGGTCCCGTCGGAAACGGTGGTCGTGCCGGCGTGCGCGGTCCCGCCCGTCAGGGTCGTCCGGGCGGGCCCGGCCTGGGTGAGCGAACCCGTGCCGGAGACCGGCGGGAGGGTGAGGTCGGTCTCGGTGTTCTGCACGACGAGTGCGCCGTCGTTGACGATCTCGACCCGGTCCCCGCCCTCCATCAGGCCGCCGTCGCCGCCGCCCTCGCCGCTGCCCAGCCGCAGGACGGCGTTCTCCTCGATCGTCGTCGAACCGTCGTAGTGCTGCACGGCCGCGAACGTCACGTCGTTGCCCGGGGTGCCCCTGATGACGATGTCGCCGGCGCCCGGCGCGGCGAGCGTGTCGTGGTAGACGCCGCCGCCGAGCGGCGCGCCCAGGGTCACCGGCCCGTTGTAGTCGAAGGCGAGCTCGCTTCGGTGTCCCTTCTTCTCGTGCAGGTTGACGTAGACGGTCTCGGCGGTGCCGGGCATGAAGATCTCGCTCGTGGTGCCGTCGCCCCACTGCACCCTGGCGCCCTCGATGTTGTGGCCGCGCTTGTTCTCGCTCTTCTCGAAGTTCGTCCAGTTCAGGGCCGGGTCGCTGAGCGAGGGGTCGGTGTCGGGTCCCTGGTCGGTGTAGCTGTAGACCCCCGCCAGCACCACCCGTCCGTCGTTGTCGTGGTGCCGTTGCACGTTGATGTCGCCGCCGTAGTGGCGCTCGTAGAAGTCCGCCCGGATCACGAGGTCGTGGTCGGGGCGCGGGGTCGGGTTGAGGATCGAGGACCCCTGTTGGAGGACGGCGCGCACGTGCGGAATGTCCAGCGAGTACTCGGGCTTGCCGAAGTCCATCCCGGTGCCGTTGTCGATCACGCCGGAGAAGTCGTGCGCGCCGACGAGGTCGAGGCCGCCCCAGAGGAAGCGCGGCTGGGTGAGCAGTCCGGAGCCCTCGATGTGGCCCAGGTTGGGCGCACGGTCCTTGGTGGCCACGCGGAGCGTGCCGTCGATCCTGACGTTGAGGGCGTTGACCGGGAAGCCGTGGGAGTCGTAGGGGTAGTGGCCGATGACCCCTTCGGGGCCCTCGCCGTCCCCGTACTGGAGGGTGGCGCCCGGTTCGATGATCACGGCGGGGGGATCCGGGTTCACGATGCCGTGGAGCGGGGGGTTCCCGGCCTCGGTCGTCAGCGTCTGGTCGCCGCGCATGGACTCGGGGAGGGTGAAGTCGCTGTCGCGGGTGAGGATCAGCGTGCCGTTGCCGCGCACGGTGAGGGTTCCCTCGCCGCTGATGGTGCCGTCGTAGGTGGTCTCGCCGTCCGGGAGGTCCACGACCGCCTCGCCGTCGAGGACGATGTCGCCGCCCGCGCGGATCTCGGCGGTGATGTCGCCCTGGCTCGCGGCGGACGCCGTCCCGGACAGGAGCGGCGGCTGGGCCAGGAGGGCCAACGCGGTGGCGATGGCCAGGGCGCGGGGGAGCCCCGGCCCGGTTCTGCGAGGGGTCATGACGCGTTCCTCGTCCCTGTCGACGTGCGTGCGGGATGGGGCCGCACGCCTGGTACAGGGGAGACGGAGTTAGGGGGCGCCGGATAACGGAAACGGTGGCGATCCGGCGTCCTCGGGGCGCGGCGGCCGTCCCGGGCGTGGCCCCGGCGCCGTGGACGGGCCGGTCGGGACGTCGGCGTCGGGCCGGTCAGGACGGGGGCGGTGGGCCGCCGCCCGCCGGGGGAGCGCAGGCCAGGGCGGCGAGGTAGTCGTCGAGCAGCTCGACCTGGTGCCGGGGCGGGAAGGCCCGAGGGTCGAACAGCGCCTGGACCGCCAGGCCGAGCACGAAGGACTGCGCTCCGGCCGCGACGCGCCCCGGGTCCCCGGGCGGCAGGTCGCCGAGCCGCTGGGCCGTGGCGACCATGTCGCGCAGCCGGTCGCGGCTGCGGCCGTACCGGCGCGCGTGGTCGCCGCTCAGCTCGGGGTCGGCGAGGGCGGCGTCCCAGGACGAGACCCAGATCCGGTTGCCGTCGACGGCCGCGTCCGTGATCGGCAGGATGTCGAGCAGCGCGGCACGGACGGCGGGCAGGCCCTCCTCGGCGGCCCGCCGCGGGCGGGCCCCGCTGCGCTCTTCGAGCAGGTCGAGGGCGTGTTTGACCAGGTCGCGTTTGGTGGGGAAGTAGTGCGTGAGCAGGCCGGTGGTCGCGTCGAGCTCGGCCGCGACGGCACGCAGGCTCAGCCCTCCGAAGCCGCGGGCGGCCAGCACCCGCCAGACCGCCTCGGAGACGTCGCGGCGGCGGGCCTCGTGGTCCCCCTTGGTGCGTGGCATGGCATGACGCTACATTGACGTAACACTCGTCATGTGAATGTGGGGCCGTCTTGTTCTCTCTCCCGTTGGCGGACGACGCCGAGCTCCGCCCCCTGGAGGTCCGGCACGCCGAGGAGTTCGCCGCGCACATGGACCGGGCGGGCGAGCACATCCGGCCGTGGGTCGGACCGACGTTCGTCACCGACGGCGTCGACGGGGCGCGGGCCACGCTGCGCCGGTACGCCGACCGCCAGGCCGCCGACGGCGCCCGCCTCTACGGCATCTGGCTCGGCGGTGCGCTGGTCGGCGGCGTGCTGTTCGCGGACTTCGACACCGACGCGGGCACCTGCGAACTCGGATGCTGGCTGGAGCCGGCCGCGGAGGGCCACGGACTGGTGACCGCGGCGTGCCGTACGCTGCTGGACTGGGCCTTCGCCGACCGGGGGCTGCACCGGGCGGAATGGCAGTGCCGGGCCGACAACGAGCGGAGCGGCGCGGTGGCCCAACGGCTCGGCATGGTGCTGGAGGGCGTGCTGCGCGAGGTCTGGCCCTATGGCGGCAGGCGCCACGACAAGCAGATCTGGTCGGTGCTGGCCTCGGAGTACGCGACGTGTGTCAGCGGCATCCGGAAGGATGGCGGGGCGAGACCGGTGGGACCGATGAGGGGGAGAGCCGTTGACGGGCTGGAAGCTGGATGAGTCGTTCGAGTCGTCGTCCGGCCGGGTGCGCTGGGACCGGCTCGGCAGCGGCGAACCGATCGTGCTCTGCCACGGCACGCCGTTCTCGTCGTACGTGTGGCGGGCGGTGGCGCGGGCCCTCGCCCAGACGCACGAGGTCTATGTGTGGGACATGCCGGGCTACGGGACCTCGGAGCAGTTCGAGGGCCAGGACGTCTCGCTCGCCGCCCAGGGCCGGGTGTTCACCGAACTCCTCGCGCACTGGGGCCTGAACCGGCCGACCGTGTTCGCCCACGACTTCGGCGGCGCGGTGTCCCTGCGCGCCCACCTGCTGCACGGGGTGCCGTACCGGCGGCTGGCCCTGGTGGACGTGGTGGCGCTGCGGCCGTGGGGCTCGCCGTCCTTCCGGCACCTGGGCGAGCACGCTGAGGTGTTCGCGGCGCTGCCCGAGGGTCTGCACCGTGCGCTGGTCGAGGAATACGTCTCCTCCGTGAGTCCGCGCGGCCTGCACCCCGAGGTGTTGCGCGAGGTGGTCGCGCCGTGGACCGGAGAGACCGGGCAGGCCGCCTTCTACCGCCAGATCGCGCAGGCGACCCCGCGGGACACCGACGAATTCCACGACCGGCTCGGCACGATCGAGGTCCCGGTGCTGGTGTGCTGGGGCACGGAGGACAGCTGGATCCCGGCGGCGAAGGCGCACGAGCTCGGCGCGCTGATCCCGGGCGCGCGGGTCCGGCTCATCGAGGGAGCGGGCCACCTGGTCCAGGAGGACGCGCCCGCCGAGCTCACCGCGGCGCTGGCGGCCTTCGCGCGGTCCTGACGCCGGTTCCCGCGCGGCGCCGGCGGCCTTCGCATGGGCCTTGCGCGGTGCCGGCGCGGTACTGGTCGCCTTCGCGTGGATCTGACGCCGTTCCGGGGCGGCGCCCCGGAACGGGGACGGCCCCCTCCCACGGTGGGGAGGGGGCCGTCGTTCACTGGTCGGCCTCCGGCGCGGGGCCGGTGCGCGGGGGTGTCCGCATCCGGGCCCTCAGGATCCCTGGTTGGCGTCCGACGGCGCCGTGGGGCCCTGTCCCTCGGCGGCCAGGCGGCGGTAGTGCCGGGAGCGGCTGCCCAGGATGAAGATGGACAGCAGGGCGGCGATCAGCGACGCGATCAGGACACCGGTCTTGGCGTGCGCCAGATGGTGTTCCGCGCCGACGAAGGACAGCTCGGCGATCAGCAGCGACACCGTGAAGCCGATGCCCGCGAGCTGCGACATGCCGATCAGGTCGATCCACTTGAGGCTGGGGTTGAGCTCGGCCCGGGTGAGCTTCGTGGTGAGCCACGAACCGCCCACGATGCCGATCACCTTTCCGCCGACGAGGCCGGCGATGATGCCCAGGGCGGCCGTGTCGGTGATGACCTCGCCGAAGCCGTCGAAGACGACACCGGCGGAGAAGAACGCGAAGATCGGCAGCGCCAGTCCGGCGGACCAGGGGCGCAGCAGCTGCTCCATGCCGTGGCTGGGGTCGTGGTGCTCGCCCTCGTGCTTGTTGGTGCGCATGAGCAGACCCATGGCGACACCGGCGATGGTGGCGTGCACGCCGCTCTCGTGCATGAGGACCCAGATCGCGATCGCCAGCGGCAGGTAGACCAGCCAGTTCGGGATCGGGGAGGAGTTGAGCTTGGCCGCCAGACCGCGGCCGCGCTGCAGGTAGCCGAAGATCGCCAGGCCGACGATGGCGATGCCCAGGGCGACGAAGTTGATGTCGGCGGTGTAGAAGACCGCGATGACGATGACCGCGCCGAGGTCGTCGACGATCGCGAGGGTCAGCAGGAAGGTGCGCAGCGCGGGCGGCAGGCCGCGGCCGATGACGGCGAGGATGGCGAGCGCGAACGCGATGTCCGTGGCCATCGGGATGCCCCAGCCGCCCAGGGTCTCCGGGGAGGTGAAGTTGATGGCGGCGTAGACGGCGGCGGGCACCACCATGCCGCAGATCGCGGCGACGATCGGGAGCATCGCGCGCCGGGGGTTGCGGAGCTCACCGTGGACGAACTCCTGCTTGAGCTCGTTGCCCACGACGAAGAAGAAGACGGCGAGAAGTCCGTCGGCGGCCCAGGTCTCCAGCGACAGGTTCAGGTGGAGTGACTCCGGGCCGATGCGGAACGACCGCATCGACTCGTAGATGTCGCCGAAGGGCGAGTTGATCCACACGAGTGCCAGAACGGCGGCACCGATGAGGAGGAAGCCCCCCACCGTGTCGCTGCGCAGGGAGTCGGCGAACTTGGCGATAGGGCCCGGATGAGCGGGGTGCTCGATCGGGTCGATACTCATATGAACTTTCCAGGGCGTGAGACGTCAGGGACCTCGCCGACCAGTCTTCCCGGCACACCTCAGGCGCTCGCGCCTCGCCCATGTTCACGGACGCAAGGAGAAATGTCCAGTCCAGAGGGCTTGTGTCCCATGCGGGACCCGCGCTTGGCGCGGTGCTGGAACCCTGCTGGCGCCGCCGTCACCCAGATGCGATGTTTACCGTTGCGAACCGGGTGGAAGTGACGTGAGTTGCCTATGCCAACGGGCGTGATGCACGGCAACGACTGGTGACGTAGGAGCGTGTGTGCGCTCGTACGACGGACAGTGCCCCCTGCGAAAACGGGCAAAGCGCATCATAGGTCAATGAAACGGTCATGTCGCATTCGCGTGTGCGCGTGACATGTCTCACTGCCGTCTGATTCGCGGCGACGTGTTGGGGGTCGGCCCAACCACAAGCCGTCTCCTACCCTGAAAGTTCGGCGTTCATGTTCGGGTTCTGGAACCTCGTGTTCGGACTGCGGAACCCGGGTGGACCTCTTAGCCCTCCGCTCGGTACACGGTTCACGCCCGACTCATCGCGCTCGTATCCCGGCGCGTCACGTCAGCGATGGGTCGCGCGGAGCGTCCCGGTTGGAGGGTGGTGGCCGACTCCGGTGGTTCACCGCCGCCCCTGTCGGCGATGGTGGGTGACGGGTGGTGGGATTGGGCGCGGAGCGTCTCCGTTGAGGGCGGTAGCCGACTCCGGTGGTTCACCGCCGCCCCTGTCGGCGATGGTGGGTGACGGGTGGTGGGATTGGGCGCGGAGCGTCTCCGTTGAGGGCGGTAGCCGACTCCTGCGGTTCACCGCCGCCCCTGTCGGCGATGGTGGGTGACGGGAGGGAGAATGGTCGACACTGGCTTCCCCTACCGGAAACAAGGCTGCTGATGCTCGACTCCCAAGTGCGCGGTGCGCACGTCTACCGTTCTCAGGACGGTGCGCGGGTGGTGCGCGAGTGGTGTGAGCGGGAGATCGCCGCCTGCCCGGAGCTCACCGCCCTGCCGGCCATGGAGACCGAACTCGGCACGACCCGGGCGTTCCGTGCTCCGGGAGGTGACGGCGACCCGGTGGTGCTGCTCAGCGGCACCAACTTCAACACCGCGACCTCTGTCGAGCTGATCCGTGCTCTGGCCGTCGACCGTCCCGTCATCTCGCTCGACCTTCCCGGCCAGCCCGGCCTGAGCTGCGACGTGCGTCCGCGCGGGGCGCGTGTGAAGGCCTACGGGACCTGGCTCGACCAGGTGTTGCCCCTGCTGACCGACCGGCCCGCCCTCGTGCTCGGCCACTCCCTCGGCGCCATGGTCGCCCTGGCGGCCTCTCCGTCGCCGCTGGTCGGGGCGCTGGTTCTGGTGTCCCCGGCCGGGCTGACCGCCGCCGGGACGACTCCCGAGCTGCTGCGCGCGGCGCTGCCGTGGATGATCGGGCCGCGTGACAGCAAGAGCACCCGGCTGCTCAACGCCATGAGCGGCCGTGCCCACGTCGCCGAGGGTGTGCATCCGCTGGCCCCGTGGATGACGCTCGTCGGTCGCTACTGTCGGACCAGCCTGGCTCCGGCGCCGCTGCCCATGGAGTGCCTGCGTCCCTGGCGGAAGAAACCGATCACCGTCGCGACCGGTTCCGAGGACACGCTGTTCTCGCCCGCTCGGCTGCACGGCCCGGCCTACCGGCTGCTGGGTGCCGAGATCCACGTCATGGAGGGTCTGGGGCACCTCGGTCCGCTGGAGGATCCGGCCCCGGTCGCCGCCCTGCTCCGCGAACTCGGCTGACGGGCCCGCCACCCGCCCCGCCAACGTCCACTTCCATCACTTTTGGTAGTCGATAACTACTATGGGTGACATGAGGGTGGACATGTCTTCGATCAGTCGCATGCGCGATCGCGCTCGTTTCCCGCGTGGCCGATGGCGGGCACTCGCGTTCGGGCCGTCCGCGACCATGCTGGCGGCCGTGGCCGCGATCTCGTTTCCCGGCGGCGCGAGCGCCCTGGGTTCGGACCGGCCGGAGACCGGGTCTCTGACGATCGTCCAGGAGGTCGTTCCATCGGGCCGTGTGGGCGAGGACGTCAGTGGATCGGCCCCTGCGGGTGAAGGGCGGCGGTTCCACGCCGACACCACGGTCACCGGTGTCGACGGGCTTCCCGGATCGCGGACCACGACCGGTGACGGGACGGGCGCGGTGCACTTCGGCCTCGCGTATCCGCAGGGGGCCGACACCGCTCCGATCACCGTGACCGGAGCCCCGGCCGCGGGGTACGACCGGGTCGCGCCGGGTGGAGCGAACGCGCTGTGCGCCGACCTCTCGGCCGGGACACGGCTTCACGTCACCAACGACGCCTCCGTTCCCGAAGGCTCCGGCTTCACCGTGGACGTCCCGGTGGGGGCGTCGGTCGTCTGCACGGTGTACCAGCGTCGGGAGGTCGCCGACGTGCACGAAGCGCCGCCGGACACGTCCGAGTCGCTCGAAGCGTCGGGCTCTCCTGAGGCTCAGGAGTCGCCCGAGGCCTTGGGGCCGTCGAAGTCACCCGAGGCGCCCGAGTCACCCGAGGCGCCGGAATCGTCGGGACCCGCGGAAGTGCCGGAGCCGGACGAGCCCTCGGAGCCGACTGCGGAGCCGGGGGCCGCTGGAGCGCCCGACGTGTCCGTACTGCCTTCGCCGTCGGACCCGGGGCCGCCGTCGGACCCCGCACCGTTCGGGGAACCGATCGACGAGGCGCCATCGCCATCCGGGCCGTCGCCCCAGCCACCGTCCGAACGGCAGCCGTCCTCCGGACCGATGCCGCCCGCCGAACCGGGCGACCGGCCCGGTGCGACTGAGCCCGACCATGGCGGTCTGGGCGCGCCTGACTCCGGCCGGGGCGACCATCACCCGCGACGGCCGCTCGCCCTCACCGGCCCGTCGGTCGGTTTCGCCCTCTCCGGCGCGCTTCTCCTCACCGGCCTGGGCCTCGCGGCCGTACTGGTCGCTCGGGAGCGCCGACAGGCCCGGTCGCTGCGGGCCGACCCCTGACCCGCGCCGGGCCGGGCGGCCCCACCACTCCGGCGGGGCCGCTCGGCCCAGGGAGCGCACGCGATCAGGCGTCGGCACGGGTGTCGACGCCGGTGGGCAGGTGCCTCCCCTCGGCGTTGGACGCCCGCCGGGCCAGCGACACCGCGAGGATCGACACCACCGCGGTGAACACCAGGTAGCCCGCGACCGGCACCCACGACTCGTCGAACCGGGACAGCAGCCAGGTCGCGATCAGCGGAGCGGTGCCGCCGGCGAGCGCGGCACCGATCTGGTACCCGAGGGTCACCCCGGTGTAGCGGACCCGGGTGGAGAAGATCTCCGAGCACAGCGTGCCGATGGTCGCGGTGATCGGCGCCCACAGCACGCCCAAGCCGATGATGGTGGCCAGTACCAGCATGAACGTGTCGCCGGTTCCGAGCATCAGGAAGTACGGCGCGATGAACAGCGCCAGCAGGACCGCGCCCGCGAGGTAGACGCGCCGGCGGCCGAACGTGTCCGACAGGCGTCCGGAGATCGGGATGCACACGGTCGCGACCATGGCGCCGATGGTCACCGCGTTCAGCACCGTCGTGTTGTCGAACGAGAGTGTGCCGGTCGCGTAGCTGACCACGAACGTGCCGAAGATGTAGAACGGCGCGGTCTCCACGACTTTGGCGCCGACCGCCACCAGCACCGCGCGCCAGTGGAACCGGAAGGTCTCCACCACGGGGAGCTTGGCGACGTCTCCCTCCTTCTTGGCCTTCGCGAAGCTCGGCGTCTCGTCGATGCCCGAACGGATCCACAGTCCCAGGAGCACCAGCAGCACGCTGGCCACGAACGGCAGACGCCAGCCCCAGGCCTCGAACTGGTCGTCCGGCAGCAGCGACATCCCTGTCAGCGCCAGGCTCGCCAGCAGCATGCCGGACGTGATGCCCATCTGGGGCACGCTGCCGAACAGGCCGCGCCGGTTCTCGGGCGCGTACTCGTAGGCCAGCAGCAGGGCGCCGCCCCACTCCCCGCCGATGCCCATGCCCTGGATGATTCGCAACACCACCAGCAGGACCGGGGCCAGGATGCCGACGGTGTCGTAGGTCGGCAGCAGGCCGATCAGCATCGTCGCGCCGCCCATGAGGGACAGCGTGATGATCAGGGTCCGCTTGCGCCCGATGCGGTCACCAATGTGGGAGAACACGACACCGCCCAGCGGACGAATGAAGAAGGTCAGGGAGAACGTCAGGTACGACAGCATCAGCGAGACGAACGGGTCGTCCGAGGGGAAGAACAGTTCGTCGAAGACGAGGGCCGCGGCGGTTCCGTACAGGAAGAAGTCGAACCACTCGATCGTGCTGCCGGTGAGGCTGGCAATGAGGACCTTGGCCCTCGGTGGCCGCGCTTGCGTGGTGTCCGCACTCATGTCCGGTGCTCCAGGTGGGGTCGGGGATTCCGCGGGCCGGGAGGGGCAGGTCCGCGAGTCTGGACCGGAGCCTAGGTCCGTGTGGCCCGCGCCACCGTTGTCGTGCCGGACAACATCAGGGCCGGACCGGTGTCGGTTCCGACCATGCGAGCCTCGTCGGCGGCCCCCGGCGCGCCGTCGTGACCGGGCGGTGACCGGCCGGGGGCCGGACCGCGATCAACGGCGCAGGCTGATCCACGCCAGCAGCCGCTGGTCCGGGTCCTCCAGGTCGAGCCCGGTGAGTGCGCCGATCCGGCGGAGCCGGTGCCGCAGGGTGTTGGGGTGCACGTGCAGGCGGGCCGAGGCGGCGGTGACGTCGCCGAAGGAGTCCAGGTACACCGACAGCGAGCGGTGCTGGTCGTCGTCCAGGGCGTCGAGCCGGTCGTCGCGCAGGTCGGGCCGCGCGGCCAGGGACTCCAGCAGCTCGTGCAGCACCACCGAGGAACGCGTCCCCTCGTAGGTGCACACACGCTGGTCGGGGCGGTCGGAGGCGACTTCCAGCATCCGGCTGCCGACCTTCTTGAGCGCGGGCACATCGCGCATGCGCGGCGCCACCCCCGCGATCGCCGCCTGGACGGAGGCACCGAGGTTCTCGCGCAGGACCGACACGAGTTCGCCCACCCACCCTTCCGGCGCCGTGCCGGTGGGCGCGGGCACCAGGACGTAGAGCAGGCCGCAGGCGGGGATGACCAGGGCGTCGTGCCGGTAGGCGGCCGCGTAGACCGAGGTGAACTCCGCCGCCTGCGCGAGCCGCCACTGGAGGTCGGTCCTCTGCTCGCGCAGGGCGAGCGCGATGACAGCGGTCGGCGTGGCGGGGTCCGCGCCCAGGTGGCGGGCCAGGGCATCGGTGTCGAAGGCTCCGGTGAGCAGCCCGACCGCGAGTTCCCCGGTGTCGGGTCCGCCGACCCGGGCGCCGCTGTTGGCGCGCATCACCTGGACCGACGCGAGCCTGGCGGCGCCCAGCAGCACCTGGTCGCTGGTGGGGGCGAGCGGGCGGTCGGCGGCCTGGACCCAGATGGAGCCGAGCATGCGTTCACCCGCTCGGATGCCCGTGACGAGCCGCCTGGCGGCACCGAGGTCGGGGCGTTCGGCGACCTCGACCACCTCGCCGTCGCGCACGCGCTCCAGGACGCCCCACGCGCGCAGGTGGGCCATGAACGACTCGGGGCACCCGCGGCCGAGGATGGTCTGTCGGCGCACGTCGTCGGCGCCGTCGGTGGAGGCGGAGTAGGCCAGGATCCGGTTGGCGGTGTCCTCGATGCTGACGACGCCGCCGGTGAGGGTGGCGATGGTCTGGGCGAGGGAGAACAGGTCGTGGTGGCGGTCCTCCGTTCCGGAGACCTCCAGGGCGGAAAGGGCGAGGGCGGCGAACTCGTCGGCGCCGAGTGCCGGATCGACGGAGAGGACGGCCAGGTCCAGGTCCCGCAGGCGGGGGTCGGGCTCGCCGCGCACGGCGACGGCGCCGGCTCCGCAGCGGGCGGCGTGCTCGGCGACGGCCACCGCGTCGGGACCTTCGGCGCGCGCGACGACCAGGGCTCCGACGGGGACGGACTCGTTCTCGTCGGCGACGGTCACCGTGTGGACGGGGCCGGCCAGTCCGTGCGGCGCCGTGACGAGCCCGTGCACCGGGCCGTCGAGGGCCTCGATCAGTGCCTTCAGGGTGGGTCGGGTCCTGCTCACGTCGGTACCTCGCCGGTCACGTGCGTTGTTCTCTGACTGAACCATTGTGCGGCAGGCGCCCGGGTCTGGTGCGCCCGGGCGGGTCCCGGCGGCCGGACTCAGGGGTTCGGGGCGGGGACCAGGGGAGGTGAATCGGAGCGAGAACTCAGGGATCCGGGAAAGGGCTCAGGAGTCGAGTGCCTGGGCCAGCGCGTGTCGCCCGATCGCGTCGAGGAGGGGGTCGTCGCTGGAGTGCGCGCCGGTCGCCGCCCCCAGCACGACCGCCCAGCCCCGGGCACGGTCCCAGGTGTGCGGGTCGACGTGGGGGAGTGCGGCACGGAAGGCCGCCCGGCCGGGCGCGTCGAAGAGCATCCAGGCCGCCGCGAGATCGGTGGCGGGGTCTCCGGAGGTGAGGTCGCCGAAGTCGAGGACGGCGGCCAGGCAGGGGCGGTCGGCGGCCGTGACCAGCAGGTTCGCCGGGTGGAGGTCGCCGTGCACCCACAGTGGCGGGCCCGTCCGGGCGGGGGTGTCGGCCAGGCCTTCCCACAGGGCGCGCAGGTCGCGGGGACGGGGGACCCGGCCGCTCTCCAGGTACCGCACCACCCGGTCGTGGCGGTCGCGCAGGGGGACGCCGCGCACCGGGTTGGCCGGGGCGTCGTCGGGAGCCGGAACGTGCAGGCGGGTGACGAAGTCGGCCAGCGGAGCGGCGAGCGGACGGCGGTCGGCGACGGGCAGTTCGGCGGCCATCCGGCCCTCGAACCAGGGTGTGACCGACCAGTGCCAGGGGTAGCCGTGGCCGGGGCGGCCGACCCGGACCGGGGCGGGAACCGGACGCCGACCCGTGCGGCGATCGGGCCGAGCCAGCGCTGTTCGTGCAGGACGAGCCGGGACGCGGCCTCGCGTCGGGGCAGCCGGACGGCGAGGCGGTCTCCGAGCCGGAAGAGGGCGTTGTCCCATCCGTTGGCGGCCTCGAACACGGGGAGGCGGGCCAGGTCGGGGTGCTGGTCGTGCAGGAGCGCCGTCACGAGAGCGGGGCTCGTGTCGACCTCGGCGGCGGGCGTGCGCATGCTCCATGATCGCCGATCCGGACGTGCCGCCCCGTTCGCGCACGTCATTCCTCTCGCGCCCCTTGCTCCTCCCCGGTCGTCTGGTGGCCGGACCCGGGGTGGGAATGCTCCTCCCGCGCAGCTCCACTCGGAAGTGACCAGCGGGTAGTCCCCGACCGGGCGCCAGAACACAGGGGTGCCTGCACCCCTAAATCGCGGCGTGGTGGTGCCATGGCCCGGGTCACACGCCGCGCCTAGCGTGGTTGCTATACCCGCCGCCCACGTCACCAGGGGGAATGGATGCCCAACGCGAGCACGGCGCCGTCTACGGCGACCCTAGGAACCCGGCGGGGGAGCGACTTCTCCGAGCTGTCGCGCCGGGTCCAGAAGGCCGGTCTGATGGAGCGCACCCCCGTGTACTTCGCGGTTCGGCTGTCGCTGATCGCCCTCTCCTTCGTCGGCGTGTGGGCCCTGTTCTTCCTCCTCGGGAACTCCTGGTGGCAGCTGGGTACGGCCGTGGCGATGGCCGCGGTGTTCGGGCAGGTGGGGCTGGTGTCCCACGAGCTCGCCCACCTGCAGATCCTCTCCAAGCGCGGCCCGAGCGTGGCCCTGGGACGGATCGTCGGCAACCTCGGCATCGGGCTGGGGTACGGGTGGTGGCAGGACAAGCACACCCGGCACCACGCCAACCCGAACCACGAGGAGCTCGACCCCGACGTCGGCGCCGAACTGCTCGTGTGGTCCGAGGGCCAGGCCGAAGCGGCCCGCGGGCTGCCCGCCTTCCTCGGCCGCTACCAGGCGTTCCTCTTCTACCCGCTCCTGCTGCTGGAGGGCATCAACCTCCACGTGGGCAGCGTGCGCGCGCTCTTCCGGCGCAGCACCAAGCAGCGCGCCCTGGAGGGCGTGCTCCTGGGCGCGCACTTCGTGCTCTACCTCGGCGCGGTGTTCGCGGTCCTGGACCCGCTCCAGGCGGTCGCGTTCATCGCGGTGCAGCAGGGACTGTTCGGCGTCTACCTGGGCTGCATCTTCGCCCCCAACCACAAGGGCATGCCCACGCTGAAGAAGGGCGAGAAGCTCGACTTCCTCCGCAAGCAGGTGCTGACCTCGCGCAACGTGCGCGGCGGCTGGTTCACCGACATCGCGCTGGGCGGCCTCAACTACCAGATCGAGCACCACCTGTTCCCGAACATGCCCACGCCGAACCTGGGTCGGGCCCAGGTGATCGTGCGCGAGTACTGCGCGGAGATCGGTGTGCCCTACCACGAGACCGGTTTCGTGCGCTCGCACGTCGAGGCCCTCACCCACATGCACAAGGTGGGCGCGCCCCTGCGTGAGCGCCACCGCCAGGCCGCCTAGCCCGGACGCTCCGGTCCCGGTCGGCTTCGGTACCCGAACGGCCGGGATCGGTGCTTCCATGGGGGTCGGTGATCGTCGGCGAACCAGGAGGGCCCGTGGCGGCGGAAGAGGTCTACAGCGTCGAGCGCGTCATGGAGCACGGCCCGGAGATCTACGCCGGGACCGATCTGGACGTGCGGGCGGTGGTGGCGCGGATGCCTCACGAGGTCAAGGAGCACGTCCTCCTCGACCGCGTGCCCTGGCACCGCTTCCCCCACGCCTACGGGACGGACGACTCCGTGCCGCGCGGGCTCGCAGCGCTCCGCTCGGACGATCCGGCACAGGTGGAGCGGGCGCTCGGCTCGCTCTGGAGCACCGTCTGCCACCAGGGCGCGACGTCCCCGTCCGGCGCCCTCGCGGTTCCCTTCCTGCTCCGGGCCGCCGCCGATCCCTCGGCGCACGGCCGAGCGGGCACGCTGGAACTGGTCGCCGAACTGGCGAGGCCCGAGCACTTCGGTGACGGCACCCGCGCGGGCCTCCTCCGCAGTACGGAGGACCGGGTGCTGTGGGACAACAACGGCTACCTCGTGCACTGGTCCGTCGAGGCGGCACGGGACGCCGTCGCCGCCGATGCCGACATCCTCCTGTCCCTCCTCGACGATCCCGTCCCCGACATCAGGAGTCCGGCCTGCTACGCGCTGGCCACCGCCTCCGGTGCGGTCGGCCGGATCTCGGCCGCACTGCACGACCGGTTCCGTGTCGAGGAGGAGCCGGCGGTCCGGGCGAGCCTGGTCCTGGCGATCGGTCAACTGGCCCGGGAGCGCGCCGACGGGCACGCGGTCGCGTGGACCCGTGGCCTGTGGTCGGACCCGGCGCGGCCCGCCGAGGTCAGAGTGGGCGGCGCGCTGGCGTGGTGGTGCCTGGTGGACGATCCGGTTCCCGCGGAGCTGCGGGCCGTCCTCGACGACGTCGTCACGGACGACACGGTCCGTCTCATGGCGGACGTGCCGTGGATGCGGGCGGTCGACGAGCACGGAGCCGGGCTGACCCGTTGCGTGGCGCGGATGTTGCGCCCTGACGCGCGTCCGGTGGTCGCTCCCGACCCGTCCGTCTGACCTAGCCCTCCTGGCCGTGCTCCCTGGCGCGGGCGGACTCGGTGTGCGATCCGGGCTCGGACTCGGGCAGCGGGACGGCCCGCAGGACCTCGTTCGGCTCGTAGAAGTCGGCGGGCGGCATCGCGCGCAGCGCGCTGACCAGCTCCTCGTCCCCGTCCGCCGCCAGAGCGCGTTCCACGATGGCGTCCTTGTCGGCGGGGAAGTCCATGGCGTCCAGGATCTGCCGCAGACCGTCGACACCGCGCTTGACGCCCATGTTCCACCTCTCGTTCGACCGCGGTCGGACCCGCGTCGGCAACGATGGGTGACTACCCGATAGCGGAGGGTTCAATCGCCGGGCCCGGCGGACGGACGGGCCCGACGATCGGTCGGAGGGCGGTCAGTGCGCGGTCAGGCGCCCAGGAGGTTCTCCCGCAGGGTCGTGCCCGCGTAGCCGTCGCCCACGGCGCCGCGGCGGCGCAGCTCGGGCACCAGCAGGTGCACCACGTCCAGCAGCGACGACGGCATCGACATCGGGTTGCAGACCATGAACCCGCCCCGGGACCCGGTCGCCGCGAACTGTTTCTCCAGCTCGTCGGCGACGGTGGCGGGCGTACCGGCGATCGTCTGGTCGTAGCCGGTGGCGAACCGCCAGCCCTCCTCGAAGAACTCCCTCCGCTCCATCTCGGCGTCCTCGCCCCGCTGGGCGATCAGCCGTTGCAGGAAGCCCGCCTGCGTCGCCTGCGCCTCCGTGATCGCCTCCGCGACCTCCGCCAGCGCGAACCGCTCCGGCAGGGTCGAGAAGTCGAACCCGTGGTTGTACGACAGGTAGGCGCCCACGGCCTCCGGCGGCAGGCTCCCGGTCATCCGCTCCTTCTTGGCCCGGGCCTCGGCCTCGGTCTCGCCCAGCACCACCTGGATCGCCCACAGGATGCCGACGTCCTCGGGCGCGCGGCCCGCCGCGACCAGTGCCTCGTCCAGCCGGGCCCGGTGCGAGACCTGGGAGGGCAGGTGCCCGCCCAGCCCGAACACCACGTCGGCGAAGGCCGCCGACGCCGCGATGCCCCGGGGGGAGGCCCCCGCCTGCACCAGCACCGGCCGCCCCTGCGGGCTGGGGACCGCCGGCAGCGGACCGGCCACCCGGAAGTGCGTGCCGTCGTGGTCGACGCGGTGCACCTTGGACGGGTCGGCGAACACGCCCGTCTCCCGGTCCGCGACGATCGCCCCCGGCTCGACCGAGTCCCACAGCCGACGGCAGA
Organism: Nocardiopsis aegyptia; assembly: GCF_013410755.1. GTDB lineage: Bacteria > Actinomycetota > Actinomycetes > Streptosporangiales > Streptosporangiaceae > Nocardiopsis > Nocardiopsis aegyptia. The sequence goes on along the minus strand of NZ_JACCFS010000001.1, from coordinate 2,983,196 downwards.
CCTCGACGAACTCCTCCATGCGCTCGTAGCGGGAGTCGTGGTCCATGAGGCCGTCGTGGCCGTAGTTGGCGGCGTCCGCCAGCCGGCCCGACGCGACCACGTTGAACGCGATCCGGCCCGCCGTCACGTGGTCCAGCGAGTTCAGCAGCCGCGCCACGTAGAAGGGGTGCATGTAGGTGGAGGAGTAGGTCAGCCCGAACCCGATCCGGCTCGTGGCCTGCGCCATCGCCGCCACGAACGGGCTCATGTCCTGGCGCGGCCACTGCACGCCGTGCCGGACCGCCGCGTCCATCGACGACTCCCACGTGTCCGGGATCCCCGTGCCGTCCCCGAAGAACAGCATGTCGATCCCGCCGCGCTCGGCCGCGATCGCCAACTCCGTGAACATCCGCACGTCGGGGTAGGCGGCGCCCACCCAGGACCCCGGTGCCGACCAGCCGCCCTCGGTGTGGGTGAAGGACAGGTCGAACGCCAACTTCATCCGGTTCACCCGGCCACCTTCCGTTCGTGCGCCGCCGCTCCCGTGCCGCCGGCGTCGGCGCCTTCCGCTTCCGCGCTGTCCGACTCCGTGCGGCCCGCATCCGCGCCGTCCGCTCCCGTGCCCCACGCCGACGCCAGGGCATCGGCGGTGGCGACCACGGCCGCGTTCTGGCCCAGGGCCGCCAACGCGTGCCGGTGGGCGTCCTCCTGGTAGGCCGCCGTGGCGTCGGCCGCCACCACGGTCCGGAACCCGAGCTGGAAGGCGTCCCGCACGGTGGCGTCCACACAGCACTCGGTCGTCAGGCCGGCGGCGGCGACCCAGGTCGTGCCCGCCGACCGGAGCGTGTCCGCCAGACCGGTGCCGTGGAAGCCCGAGTACCGCCGCTTCACCACGACCTCCTCGCCGGGCTCGGGGGCGACCCCGAACCACGCGGCGCCGGGCGACCCCTCCACGCAGGGCTCCTCGTCAGGATCGCCGGACGGGTCCTCGGGCAGGCCGCGCAGCCAGCGCGACGCGGCCCAGGGCCGCGCCGGGTCCTGCCCGAGCCCCACCCACACCACACGTACACCGGCGGCTCGGGCGGCCGCGACCAGGGCGGACACGCGGTCCACGGCGGCGGCGACCCGGTCCCGGTCCGCCTCGTCCAGCCAGGTGAGCGCGGCCGGGTCGGCGAAGTCCCGCTGCACGTCGACGACCAGCAGCGCGCCCTCCCGGACGGGGCCGGGCGGGGCCCAGACGCGCCCGGACACGTCGGTGAGGCCGGTCCCCTCGCTCAACGCGCCCCCGCCCCGCCGGCCGGTGCCGTGTCCGAAGCCGAGCCCACGCCCGCGCCGGCGTCCGCACCCGCGGCCACGGACGCATCCGCCTCCGCGTCCCGCAGCCGCGGCATGACCTTCTCGCCGAACTCGGCCAGGTCCGCGTGGTAGTCGGGGAAGATGAGCATCAGCCCGTCCAGCTCCGCGTACTCGACGATCTCGCGGATACGCCTGGTCACGGTGTCGGGGGACCCGGTGACGAAGGTGGTCTGGAAGGCCTCGTCCTCGGGGTTCTCCGCGGTCAGGGACAGCGCCTTGTCCAGCGGCAGGCCCCACGAGCGCTTCATGTTGACGATCGCGTCCACGTCGGCGCCGCGCCCGTACTCGCGCCGCCGCTCCTCGGCGGCGGCGTCGGTCTCGTCCATGATGACCGTGAGCATCGAGTACGTCCGGATGGACCGGCCCTGCTTGCGCGCGCGAGCCTTCACGTCGAGGCTGGCCTCCCGCAGACCGGGCAGGTCCTGCGCGGTCAGGAACGAGCCGTCGCAGTGCCTGGCCTGGAACTCCAGGCCGGTGTCGGAGCGTCCGGCGCTGATCAGCGTGGGCGCCGGGTTCGGGTGCGGGCGCGAGCGGCAGTCGTCCAGGGTGAAGAACTCGCCCTGGTGGGTGACGGAGTCCTCCGTCCACAGGCGTTCGAGGAGGGAGGTCCACTCCTCGGTGTACCGGTAGCGCGCGGCGTGGTCGAGGTCCTCGTTCCACAGGCCCATCTGCCCGAACTCGTCGGCGTAGGAGCCCACGACGATGTTCATGCCGGCGCGGCCATCGCTGATCTCCTGCAGGGTCGTGTACATCTTGGCGGCGATGGCCGGGTTGAACAGGTTGGTGTGGATGGTGGCCCACACCTTCACCCGCTCCGTGGCCTCGGCCAGGCCCGACATCATCGTCATCGACTCCAGGGTGCGGCCCCAGTGGTCGGTGGACCCGTCGTAGCCGCGCCACTTGCCCATGGACATGATGAAGTCGAAGCCGTGGGCGTCGGCCAGCACCGCCGCCTTCTTGTTGTAGTCGTAGGTCGCCTCGGGGTGCGGTGCCGTCTCGGAGATGATCCAGCCACCGTTGCCGATGGGCAGGAAGATCCCGTACTCCGTGTCGGCCGTCCCAGCCGGTGCCGCCATGCGTGGCTCCTCGTTCTTCGTGTTCACGGTGTGGGGAGGGTCGGGTCCGGGCGGCCGGCGCGATCACCGGGCCGGCCGCCCGGACCCGGGGTGCTACTCGGCGGGCCAGGCCACGTCGCCCGCGACGTGGACCGCTTCCAGGTAGCGGGGGTCGAACAGCGGCTCCAGGTCCGGCATCTCGTCGAGCTGGCCGTTGTCGACGAGGGTCTGGCCCTCGGCCTCGGTCAGGGTGAGGTCGATGTACCCGGCCGGGGAGGACTCCTGCGTGGAGGCGGTCACCAGCTCGTGCTCGGCGTTCCAGACCCGCAGGTTGTGCTCGACGTCGTATCCGGACTCGGAGAGCTCGGCCGCGAACTCCACGCACTCCTCGCCGTTGTCCACGCAGTGGTCGAAGGCACGGGACATCGCCCGCAGCACGTCCTCGACCACGGTGGGGTTCTCATCGGCGAAGTCGCGGTTGGTGGCCATGACGCCGAACGAGCCGACCACCCCGTAGTCCTCGGGCAGCCACTCGTTGTACTCCTCCTCCATGTCACTGAGGAGGAACGGTTCGTTGGAACGGAAGCCGGTGAGGGCCTGGACCTGGTCGCGCGGCAGGACGCTCGGGTCGTAGCCGACCTCCACCTGCTCGATGGAGTCCATGTCGACGCCGTCGGAGACGAGCATCGCCTCCAGCGGCGCGGGCATGTTGCCCTTGTGGCCCAGGGTGGCGCCCTCCAGATCGCTGAGCTCCTCCACGTCCGTGCCCGTGAGCAGCGTGGCGATCGGGACGTGGCCGTAGGTGGCGACGCCGATGACGTCGATGTCGGCGTCGTTGGCCATGAGGATCTCGGCCTCGCTGCCCATCGAGGTCAGCTGGGCGGTGCCCGCCGCGACCGTCTGGGCGTTGCCGATGGTGTCGCCCGTACCGGGCTGGATCTCGACGTCGAGGCACACGGCCTCGAAGTAGCCGAGGGCGTCGGCCGCGACGGCCTCCAGGATGCTGACGGAGGCCTGGTACTGGTAGCCGGTGATGTACGTGATCGTTCCGGCATCCCGGTTGGTCTGGCACCGCTCCTCATCGATCACGGCGGCGACCTCCGGCTCGCTGTCCTCTGCCTCTCCGCTGCCGCACGCCGAGACCAGCAGAACGGCGGAGGCCGTCGTCGCGGCCGCGGCGGAGCGCAGAAGGAGGCGTCTGGGGTTGGCGGTGGGGGTGGACATGCGTATTGCTCCGATCATCAGGGGGTTCTCTGCTGCGACTCGTGCCAGAACAGCAGCCTGCGTTCCACGGTGGCCGTGAACGCGAGCATGAGGACGCCCATCGCGGCCAGGCAGGCCACGGCCGCGTAGACGTGCGGCAGCTGGGCGTTGGAGGCCGCGTTGCGGATCATCGTCCCCAGCCCGCTGGAGGAGCCGGCGGCGACGAACTCCGCGACGACCGCGCCCACGATGGACAGGGGGAGGACGACCCGCAGGGCGGCCAGGGTGTAGGGGAGGCTGCTCGGCACGCGCAGGCGCAACAGGACCTCGAAGCGTGAGGCGTGCAGGGTGGAGAACACGTGCAGGACCGGCGGCGGGACGGAGCGCAGGCCGGTCGTGACGTTGATCAGCACCGGGAAGAACGTGATGATCGCGGTGACGATGACCTTGGGCGCCATGCCGAAGCCGAACGCGACGACCAGGGCGGGCGCCAGGGCGATGACCGGGGTCACGTTCAGCACCACGGCCAGCGGCATGATCGCCCGGCGCAGAATCGGGATCTCCGACATCAGCAGGGCCAGGACGAACGCCAGTCCGGCACCCCAGGCCACCCCGATGAGAGCGATCTGGAGAGTGGACCCGGCGTTCCGCACGAACAGCGCCGGATCGTCGAGCAGGGTGGTGCCGACCTCGGAGAGCGTGGGCAGGATGTAGGGCTGGTCGGCGGCGACCGCCGTCCAGGCGGCGCCGACCAGCAGCACGGCCACGACCGTGGGCAGCCACAGGGCGGGGTGCAGGACCGACCGCCGCCGGCGCCGCGGGGGCGCGGCGGGAGCGGTGGTGGGGCGGGGACGGACGTCCGGGGAAGTGCCCGTGGCCATGTCCGGTAGTCCTCTCACAGTGGTACGAGGTCGTCGGGGGCGGCGCCGGATTCCCACGCGACCTGCAGTGAGGCGCGGACACGGTCCTCCACCCGGTGAAGGCGGGGGTCGGCCGTGACTCCGGAGCCGCGCGGACGGGGGAGGTCGACGGGCAGGACTTCGTGCACCCGGCCGGGGCGGGCGGACATGACCACGATCTCGTCGGAGAGGGTGACCGCCTCACGCACCGAGTGGGTGACGAACACGACCGTCGTGGACATGTGCTCCCACAGGCGCAGCAGGTGGAGCTGGAGCGCCTCGCGGGTGAACTCGTCCAGGGCGGAGAACGGTTCGTCCATCAGCAGGACGTCCGGGCGGATGCCGAAGGCGCGGGCGATCGCGACGCGCTGCTGCATGCCCCCGGAGAGCTGGTGCGGGTACTTGCGGGCGACGTCCTCCAGACCCACCATGCTCAGCAGTTCGTCGGGGTCGCCGGCGGCGTTGCCCGCGCGGCGGTTGACCCGGGAGGGCAGGGCCACGTTGCGGCGCACGTTCAGCCACGGCAGCAGCGCGGGGGTCTGGGGGACCAGACCCACCGCCTTGGCGGCGCACATCCGCTCGGGAGTGGACCCGAAGACGGCGACGCGCCCGGCGTCGGGCCGTTCCAGGCCCGCGAGCACCCGGAGCAGCGTGGACTTGCCGCAGCCGCTGGGGCCGATGAGGCTGACGAAGTGTCGCCGGGGGACGTCGAGGTCGACCCGGTCGAGCGCGGGGCGGGCGGGGTCGCCGCCCTCGTAGGTCTTGGTGAGGCCGCGCACCTCGATGCGGTCGTCGCTCATGCGGCGTCCAGCCGGTGGAACCTGCGCTCCTGGTAGACCAGCGGCGCGGATTGCCCGATCCGCACGTAGGCCACGTCGAACAGGATCATCGTGTGGTCGCCGGCGCGGTGCCGTGAGTGGACGGTGCCCTCCAGCGCGACGGCGGATCCCGGCAGGACGGGCGCGCCCAGGTCGCCGGTGGTGAAGGGGGCCGCGTCGAACTTGTCGGCGCCGCGGGTGGCGAACACCCTGGACAGCCGTTCCTGGCCGTCGGCCAGGACGTTGACCGCGACGGTCCGTGCGCGGGTGAAGGCCTCGTGGCACTCGGCGGTGGAGGCGAGGCAGATCGCGACCAGCGGCGGGTCGGCGGAGACCGAGACGACGCTGTTGGCGGTGAAGCCGTGGCGGCGGCCGTCGACCTCGGCGGTGACGACGCTGACCGACGTGGCCATGCGCGCCAGGCCGTCGCGCAGGGCGGCGGGCTCGTGTCGTATGTCGGTGGAGCCCGGGACGGGCTCGGGTGTGGTCATTCCTACTCCTCGGTGTGTGTGGGCCATCGCGCTCCGTCGCCGGTGGAGTGCGCGGTCGACGGGTCCGTGGGCGCCGGGGTGGCGGGCCGGACCGGCCGGGTCCGCCGGACGGTTCGTACCCGGGCCGGGCCGGCCGGGCTCACAGAGGTGCGGTGGCGGTGCCCATGACGGAGGAGAGGGTGGCGGAGTGGCGGTCGTACCAGGCCAGGGCGGGATCGGTGTCGGTACCGAGTTCGCCCAGGGTCTGTTCGCGCAGGTAGAGGGCGGGGACCGGGCAGGACGCGGCGAGTTCGACGAGGACGGGGCGCAGCGCCGACTCGGCGGCGTGGGCGTGCCCGTCCGAGGCGCCGACCATGAGGGGGACGGCGATCGTGCCGCGCAGTCCCTCGGGGGGCATCCGGTCCAGGAAGGCCTTGAGCAGGCCGGTGAACGTGCCCTTGTACACGGGGCTGGCCACGACCAGGAGCCGGGCCGAGCGGGCGGTCGCGACCGCCTCGTCCACCGCGGCGTCGCCGGGGTCGAGGACCGCGGGGCCGTGGGCGGACAGGTCGATGGTGGTGACGTGGTCGTCTCCCGTGAGGGAGGCGAGCAGTCGGGCGACGTGCTCGGCCGTGCGGGCCGTGCGCGAGCCAGGGCGGGGATTGCCGACAAGTGCGGCCACATGGGAAGAGCCCACGGGACACCCTCCAGGTATCTGTCCTCGGTTGGCAACACCGAGGAGAACGGTGGAGAGCGGGCGGAAGCAGGTGAGTCGACGGCCCGCGGGGATCGTTGACGCGTCAAAGCTAGTGACGCGGTTTTAACTGACTATGACGTCCTGGTCACGTGATGGTGTCGAGTGACCGGACGGTGGTGCGGTCGTCGACCAGGACGACGGCGATCCCGTGTGTGGCGAAGGCCGACCGCAGCCAGGAGCCGCGGGCCAGGTGCCGGGAGAGCTGTTCGCCCATGGCCAGGACGACGCGGGCATCGGGGAAGTGGGTGTCGCGCAACCAGACGAGCTTGAACGCGTCGGCGATGAGCTTGTTGCGCTGGACCGACTTCACCGGTCCCCGCAGAGGCGCGCACTGGCCGAGGACCGTGGGGTGGCCCTCGTCCGCGAAGTCGACTCCGACCCGGGTTCCGTCCGGGAGAGTGAACGCGCGGGGTGCCACACGGGTTCCCAGCAGCGCGGATAGCGCTCGGGAGAGTTCCGTGTCGTCGTCCCGGGCGAGGGTGTCTGGTGGGGGACCGACCACTGAACGCGCCATATAGGCAGACCTTAGTACACGGGAGTTCAGTCGTCATCGGGATTGTGCACTTGTACCACCAGTAACAGAGGCCCCGTGTGTCCCTCACCTGGACCCTTGGTCGCGAGGTGTGTTATGAGTCACATCGCGTGATCGCCCGCTTTACTTCAACAATGGTTGAGGTTCTAGCGTCGTGGGGGACGACGGGACGTTTCCCCGGCCGGCGACCGGGCACCCGGGCCGGGATCCGAGGGGGCGTCGACGGATGCGAGGAAGCGGAGACGCGAGTGGACACCGACACCCCCCGGCGCGCGACGTGGCGGGAATGGGCGGGGCTGGCCGTGCTGACCCTGCCCCTGCTCATGGTCGCGACCGACATGACCGTGCTGTTCCTCGCCCTGCCCTCCATCGCCGCCGATCTGGCCCCGAGCAGCACCCAGCTGCTGTGGACCCTGCACCTGGGCGAGTTCCTCGCCGTGGGCATGGTCCTGACCATGGGCTGGATCGGCGGGCGGATCGGTCGCCGGCGTCTGCTGGTCATCGCGGTGTCGGTGTACGGGCTGGCCTCGCTGGCGGCCGCGTTCGCGCCCGACCCGGCGGTGCTGATCGCCACGCGGGCGGTGATGGGGGTGGCGGCCGCCTCGCTCATGCCGAGCATCACCTCGCTGCTGCGCGTGATGTTCACCGACTCCCGCCAGTTCTCCGTGGCCGTCGCGGTCGTCATGAGCGCGTTCTCCGCGGGGATGGCGGTGGGGCCGCCGCTGGGCGGGGTGCTCCTGGAGTACTTCTGGTGGGGCTCGGTCTTCCTGGTGAACGTGCCCGTGGCGGCCGTGCTGCTGCTGGGCGTGCCGCTGCTGCCCCGGATGCCGGGGAGGCGCGGGGAAGGACGGATCGACCTGGCGAGCGTCGCGCTGTCGCTGGCGGCGATCATCTCGGTGATCTTCGGCCTGCAGGAGATCGCCGACCGGCAGGCGTCCGCGGCCGGCGGGCCGCTGTGGCCCTACGCGGCGGCAGTGGTGGCGGGCCTCGTGCTCGGCACGGTGTTCGTGCGCCGCCAGCTGCGCCTGCCCGACCCGCTGCTGGACATCCGGCTGTTCGCGGCGCCGGCGTTCTCGGTGGCCCTCGGCGCCATGCTGCTGATGCTGTTGGCCGTGGGCGGCGTGGACATGCTGCTCGCGCAGTACCTGCAGTCGGTCCTGGGGCTGTCGCCGGGACGCGCGGGCCTGCTGCTGGTCGCTCCGGCCGTGGTCTCGATCGTCGGGGGCATGCTGCCGCCCGTGCTCGACCGCTGGGTGCGACCGTCGGTCATCATGGGAGGCGGACTGATCACCGCCTCGGCGGCCGCGGCCGCCATGGTGCGGGCGGTGGGGCAGCGGGAGACGGTCGCGATCGTCCTCGCCGCGATGCTGCTGGCGTTCTCGCTCGGGCCGCTGTTCACCCTGGGCTACAACCTCATCGTCGTCTCGGCGCCGCTGCACAGGACGGGTTCGGCCACGGCGATGGGGGACGTGGCGGGCGGGTTCGGCAACGCGCTCAGCCTGGCGTTCCTGGGCAGCCTGGCCGCGGTCGTCTACCGCTGGGGACTGGACGGCGCGGAGCTGCCGCCGGAGGTGCCGGGCGCCGTGCGCGAGGCGGCGGGGGAGAGCATCGGCGGGGCCGCCGCCGCGGCCGGGGACGTGCCGGGACCCGCGGGGGCCGCGCTGGTGGACGCGGCGAACGCGGCGTACACGACGGCCGTCCAGACGGGCTACGGCTTCGCGGCGGCGCTGATGTTCCCGGTGGGCCTGGGGGTGCTGTGGCTGCTGAGGAAGGTCCGCCTGGACACCGCCGGTCAGAGGACCGAGTCCCCCGAGTCGGGCGAGCGGGTCGCGCCGGGTGAGGCAGGCGAGGTGGCCGGGCCGGGCGAAGTTGCGGAGCCGGGTGAGGGCGTCGGGCCGGGTGAGTTGGCCACGCCGGGTGAGGCAGGCGAGGTGGCCGGGCCGGCCGAGGCGCGAAGCCGCACCTGACGCCGCCGGGAGACGCGCGTCCGAACGCCTATCCTGGCCGGTATGACGCCGACGAACGCACGCGATGCCTCCTAAACAGAAGCGGGGCGAGGCCACCGTCGAGCGGTTGTTCACCGCCGCCATCCAGGTCTACGCCTCCCAGGGCGAGCGGGGCTTCACGGTGAACGCGGTCAGCGCGGCGAGCGGCGTCAGCCTCGGCAGCCTCTACCACCACTTCGGCAGCTTCGACGGCTTCACCGTCGCACTGTGCCTCAGGTGCACGGAAGAACTCTTCGACGCGCTGGGCGCGGCCGTGACCCCCACCCGCACGGCCCGCGGCGGCATCCGCGCGCTCGTGGTCGCCTATCTCCGCTTCATCGAGGAGAACCCGGACGTGGCGCTCTTCCTGCACTCGGCGGTCTCGGCCGGCCTCATCGAGGCCCACACGGACCAGATCCGGGCGGACATGCTGGGAGGCATCTCGGCATGGGTGGGCCGACGCGTCGAGGCCGGCGAGATTGCGCCCCTGCCCGGGCCGGTCATCGAGGCGCTGGCCATGGGCCCGGTGGTCGCGATCGCGCGGCACTGGCTGGCCAGTCCCCACAACGTCGACCTCGCCCAGGCCGCGCGTGCGCTGCCGGACCGGATCTGGCGGTCCCTGCTGCCGGAGTAGCGCACCGCACTCCGCACCTCGCGTACTCGTGCACGCACACGGGCCGGGCCCTCATGACCCGGCCCGTGTCGTCCACCGCTGCGGCACGAGGCCGCCGCGGTGCCGTCCCGTTGGTCAGTCTAGAGTAGAACTAGATATTTTTTCTAGAAATTCTTACTTTCTGGCGGTCGCCCCCCTGATCGCGGGCCGGTGGCGTGGCTGTCCAGGGGCCCGGAAGGGGAAGCATGGACGCGGGGTTCGACGAGGTCGGCGGATACCGGCTGGTCCGGGAGCTGGGTCGGGGCGGGTTCGGTTCCGTTCACCTGGGCGAGGCCGCCGACGGCAGCAGGGCGGCGGTGAAACTGCTGCACACCGGCCCGGGCGTGGACCCGCGCTTCGCCGAGATGTTCGCACGGGAGGTGGAGGCGGCACGGAGGATCAGCCCGTTCTGCGTGGCCCAGGTCCTGGACGCCGACCCGCACGCGGACCGGCCCTGGATCGCCAGCGAGTACATCGAGGGCCGCACGCTCATGGCGGAGATCGAGGCGGAGGGGCCGCGGCGCGGCGCCGACCTGCAACGCCTGGCCATCTCCACCGCGACCGCGCTGACCGCGATCCACCGGGCCGGGGTCGCACACCGGGACCTCAAACCGGAGAACATCATGATGGCGCCGGACGGGCCGCGGGTGATCGACTTCGGGATCGCGCGCGCCTTCGAGGAGACGGCGGTCTTCACCGCCACCTCGCGGATCGGGACGCTGCACTACATGGCGCCGGAACGGCTGGACGACTCCCTCCACCTGACGACCGCAGTGGACGTGTTCGCCTGGGGCGCGGTCATGGTCTACGCGGCGAGCGGGCGGCACGCGTTCTCTGGCCGAACCCAGACCGCCGTCATCAAGAGGATCCTGGTGGAGGAACCGGACTGCTCGGCGGTGCCCGGGGAGCTGCGCGGGCTCGTGGTCCGGTGCCTGGAGAAGGATCCGGAGCGGCGCCCGACCGCCCACGGCGTGCTCGACGCGCTGCTGGGGCAGAGCGCGGGCGGGGGCGGGGCGGGAACCGACGTCGACGACTCGATGGAGCGGGGCAGCACCGCCGTGACCCGGATCGTCGGCCCCGAGGGCGTCGGCCCGGAGCGGACACTGCTGGAGACACGGCGGGAGACGGCGGAACCGGAGCGTGCGGCGGGGGCGGATCCGGCGACGGCGGGGCCGGAGGAGGCGGAGACGGTGGGGCCGCGGAGAGTCGAGCCGGAGCGAGCGGTGACGGCGAAGCCCGACCGGCCCCCTCGGTCCAGCCCGGTTCCGGAGCCGTCGCCCGGGCCGTCCGCGAGCCCGCCCTTCCGGTTCGCCGGACGGCTCCACCGCACCCTGGAAGAGCTCGCCGAGACCATGCACGCCCACGGGAGTGCCTCCGAGCGGGTCTTCGGCGACGCCGACCGGAGGTCGCTGCTCGCCGCCTGGGTCATCGAGGACCTGCAGGACCCCCGGGTCGAGCGGAGCCTGTTCCGCACCCGACCGGTGGACCCCGCGCTCGCCGTGGCCGGATTCGTCGCGCAGGTCCGTCCGGACCTGCCACCGAGGTATCGGACACGGGACATGGGGCTGTCCGCCCTGCGGGAGAGGGCGGTCCGGGAGCGGGCGGGGGCGGCCGACCCCGTCGGGCTCGTGCCCGAGGTGCTCGACGTGATGGCCGAGTACGACTGCCGGGATCCCGACCACTCGTGCGCTCCGGGCGACGGCTGCGTCGAGTACCGGAGCCTCGTCGAGGACGTCCGGTTCGCGCGGAGCGCCTACGCCGACGCGATCGCCCCCTACGTCCGCTGGCAGAACTCGGCCGGCCTCGGACGGACGAGCGGCCCCGCGGAGCGCGTCGCGGATCCCGAGTTCGTCCTCGCGGCGCTGGCCCCCGAGGCGTGGCAGCGGGGTGTCGCCGAGGACCGCGCCTCCGTGGACGAGTCGTGGTGGTCCGGCCTGCCGCCGCTGCTACCGCCGAGCGCCCCACTGCGTGAGCGTCTGGTCCGGGGCATGGTGATCCGGCGGCTGTGCCGCCTGCTCCGGGAACTCTCCGCCCAGTACGCGCAGCTGGGGTCGAGCGTCGACCGGCTGGAAGGCTACGTGCACGAGCACAGCGAGGCCCAGGATCGCAAAGCGCGCGGGCGGGGCGCCAGGGCGGGGCTCGGGGCCGTGCTGTCCCTGGGCGGCCTGGTGCTGGTGGGCGGGTTGGTCCTCGGGGGCCTGGTCGCCTCGGTGGAGACGGGCCTCCTCGCCGGGATGATCGTCGCCGCGTTCGGCTTCGTGGCCTACCGGGCACTCGGTGACATCATCATCGGCCCCGTGGCCGAGGCCCCCGTGGGCGCCGAGGACCCCTTCCCCTCCGTGTCCGGTCACCGGGCGAAGGTGGCGCGCGCCCACGCGGCGATCGCGGACGTCACCGGCAGGCTCGCCGCTCTGGAGCGTCTCCGGGCACAGGTGCCGCGTCCGGACTTGGCGGAGCCGTCGTACTCGGACGGGGGCCGCGAGCACGCCGGGGAGCGGCGGTCCGGTGTCGGTGCGGACGGCCCGGAACGCCGCTGAGGCGTGGTCGGCGGGCCGGTCCGGCGCCGCCCCTTCCCGGAACCGGGGCCGCCCCCTCCCGGAACCGGCGCCGACCCTCCGGGGACCGGCACCGACCTTGGGGGACCGGCACGGCCCCGCCGACCGCAGCTCCGTCAGTGCCCGACCTCCAGGAGCGCCTTGCCGACGATCGTGCGCTCCTCCAGCGCCGCGTGCGCCTCGGCGGCCCGTTCCAGGGGGAACGTCCGGCCGATGACGGGCACGATCCGTCCCTCCGCGGCCGCGGACAGGACCTCCTCGATGCTCTTCGTCGCCGCCGCCTTCTCCTGGTGCAGGTCGGCGAGCGAGTACAGGGTCACCCCGCGCTCGTCCGCCTCGTCCTGCCCGATCTCGGCGAATCCGCCGCTCGGCGCCCCGTGCGCGGAGAACCGCCCGCCCCGCGCCGTGATCGCGAAGGCCGCGCGGCCGATCGCCCCGCCCGCGCCGTCGTAGACCACCTCCGGGTCCCGGCCGCCGGCGGCCTCCCGGACGCGCTCGGCCCACCCCGGCTCGGAGTAGTCGACCACGCCCTCGATGCCCCGGGCCCGCAGCAGCTCCAGCTTGCGCTCCCCGCGCGCCGCGCCGACGACACGGGCCCCGGCCTCGCGCGCCATCTGCACCAGCAGCAGGCCCATCGCCCCGGCCGCGGCCGTGACCAGCACCCACTGGCCCGGTTCGGGAGCGATCGCCGTCACGATGGACCGGGCGGTGACCCCGTCGTGGACCAGAGACGCGGCCGTCCGCGGGTCCAGCCCGTCGGGGACCGCCGCCAACTGGTCGGCCGGGACCAACGTCCGCTCGGCATAGGATCCGCGCGCCGCCGTGGTCGCCACACGCCGGCCGATCCACGACGGGTCCACACCCGCGCCGACCGCCGTCACCGTGCCGACGACGCCCCCGCCGGGGACGTAGGGCGGGCGGACGTCGAACCACTGACCGGCCTCGCCCCGGCGAATCGCCGTCTCCAGGAAGATGACGTCCGCCACGGACACCTCCACCGCGGCCTGTCCCTCCCCTGGCACCGGGTCGGGGCCCTCCCGCACGGCCAGGACCTCCGGGGCGCCGAACGTGCCCACCTCGATGAACCTCATGTCAGTACTCCTCGTGTCGAAGGGGGTCAGGCGGAGGCGTCGGCCGAGGCCGCGGAGCGCAGGGCCGCGTCGAGCGCGGCCTCGCTCTGGTCGCCGACGAGCGGGACGCGCGTTCCGGAGAACGCGAACACCGGAACGCCGCGGATCCCGTCGGCGCGGACCCGCGCCAGCTCGGCCCGCACCCCGTCGGCTCCGGCGGCGCTCCACGCGACACCGGTCTCCTGGGCCAGACGGCGCAGGACCGCCTCGTCGCCGATGTTCAGGCCCTCGCTGTGGTGGGCGCGGAACAGCCGCTCCACCATCGCCTCGCCGTGCCCCTGGGCGGAGGCCACCGCGACCAGCCGGTGCGCCTCGAAGCTGTCGGCCCAGACCGCGTCGTGGCCGAACACCAGACCGAGGTCCGCGCCCAGGGCGCTCATCTCGTCCATGGCGCCCTCGTGGTCGAAGTCCGCGCCGAAGTGCCGGCGGTGCACCTCCCGCTTGGGCTCGCCGTGCGGCGACGCGCCGGGATCGAGCTGGAAGGGGCGGAACGCCACGTCGAGGACGCCGCCCTCGTCCCGGAAGCGTGCGGCGGCCCGCTGGAAGCGGGTGTAGGCGAGGTAGGACCAGGTGCATCCGACGTCGAAGGTGATCTCCACATGTGCTGTCTTCATGGGGACGACGCTACGGACGGTCACCCGGGGACAGCATCAGTCATCCGACGGGCGCTTCGGCCGTCTCCCCGTCCGACCGTCGCCGTTCCCGGTCGCGGTGCAGGCCGAGCGCGCCGAGCTCGGCGCGGGAGGCCACCCCGAGCTTGGGATAGGCCTTGTAGAGGTGGTGGCCGACCGTGCGGGGGCTCAGGAACAGCTGGGCGCCGATGTCGCGGTTGGTGAGCCCGGTCGCGGCCAGCCGGACCACCTGGAGCTCCTGCGGGGTGAGCCGGTCCAGCGGGTCCTCGGAGCGGTCGCGCGCCAGGGTGTCCGTCGCGCGGGTCTCCCCGGTGGCGCGCAGCTCGGCGCCGGCCCGGTCCTCCCAGGGCCGGGCACCCCAGCGGCGGAAGGCGTCGGCGGCCAGGTGGAGCTGCTCGCGGGCCTCGGTGGTCCGGCGGGCGCGGCGCAGCCATTCGCCGAAGAGCAACCGGGTCCGTGCCTGGTCGAAGGGGGAGGCGTCCAGGGCGAGCGCGGCGCGGTAGGCGTCCTCGGAGCCGTCGAGCAGCGCGCGGCAGCGCAGCGCGAGCGATCTGGCCCACGGCCGGTCGACGGCGGTGGCCCAGGCGGTGTACCGGTCGGCGGCGTCGGCCGCGCGGTCGGTCCGGCCGAGCCGGAACGCGGCCTCGACCAGCAGGGGAAGGTTGCCGACGATCCCCATCGGGCGGGTGCCCTCGACGACGGACTCCAAGCGGACCAGGGCCTCCTCGGGGCGGCCCTGCCCGAGGTCGAGCAGGCTGAGGGCGACGGCGGCGTGGACGGACGCGGGCGCCACACCGAGTTCGAGCGGCTCGGCCACCAGTGTGCGGCACCGCTCGGCGTCGCCCCGGACGGCGGCGAGTTCGGCGCCGAGCGCGGCCAGTTCCGCCCGGGAGGTGGGCTGGCAGCTGTCGGCCGCGGTGCGCAGCCCGTCCTCGACCGTGGCGCGCGCGTCGCGGTGGCGGCCGAGGAAGAACTGGGTGCGGGCGAGGACCACCTGGACCTGCGGCAGCACGGCGAGCGCGCCCTGGGCCCGGCACTCGGCCTCCAGGTCGACGGCGGCCCGGTGGGCGGCGTCGAAGTCACCGGCGATCAGGTGCAGCCGCGCGTAGAGCACGCGGTCGTTCAGGGTCGGGGACGCGAGGGCGTCGTGGCCGTCGAGGGAGGCGCGCAGCGCGGCCACGCCCTCGGCGGTGTGCCCCTGGTCGAGCTGGTTGGTGGCGAGCGCGGCGCGGGCGAGCGTGTGCGCCGGCGCGCCGCCGGGGTGTCGGGCCGCGTGGTCGCCGATCCGCGCGACGCAGTCGAAGTCGTTGGCCACCCACGCGGCCCGTACGGCCTCCAGCAGAAGCTTCCCGCTCTCCGCGGCCAGGGAGCCCTCCACAGCGCCGGCGTGGGACCCGGGGGTCCTGGCGGTCCCAGTGGCCCCGCGGGTCCCAGGGGTCCTGTGGGTCCCAGGGGTTCCGTCCGGCTTGGTTGCCCCGGCGGTCCCGGGGGTGACCGGCGGACCCTCCTCGGCTTCGGTCTCCACGGCGGCGGCGAACAGGACCCGGTAGGAGGTGTCGGCGCGGCCCTCGGCGGCGGCGAGCATCGAGTGCAGCCTGGCCACGGTGACGCGCTGCCCGGTGTCGTCGGTCCCGGTGACCCCGCCCAGCAGGTCCGCCGCGCGTCCGGGGTCGCCCGCGTAGGCCGCGGCCTCTGCGGCGGCGATCGTGCGGCGCCGCCGATCGGCCGGGTCGGGGGACAGCGCGGCGGCACGCTCGTACGCGGTGGCGATGGCGGACAGGCCGCCGCGGGCCCGGGCACGCTCGGCGGCCGACTCCAGGAGGACGGCGACCTCCTCGTCCGTGGTGGGCGTCGCCGCGGCCAGGTGCCACGCCCGGCGGTCGGCGGCCTCCGGACGGTCGGCGTACACCCCGGCCAGAGCGCGGTGGGCCGCCGCCCGGTCCCCGGACGACGCGTGCTCGTAGGCGGCGGCACGGATCAACGGGTGCGCGAACTCCACCCGGTTCTCCGCCACCCGCAGCAGCCCTCTGCGCTCGGCCGGACCAAGATCGTTCGGGCGGGCGTCCAGCTCGCGGGCCGCGCGCAGCACCGTGGCGGCGTCGGCGGAGTCGTCGGCCGCCGCGACCAGCAGCAGGGCCCGAGTCCCCTCCGGCAGGGCGGCGATCTGGTCGGCGAAGGTGTCCTGGATCCGTCCCGGGACGCCCAACCGGGTGCTGGAGTACCCGTCCCGCTGGACGGCGGTCAGCGTGAGCAGGGCCAGCGGGTTGCCCGCCGCCTCGGCCAGCACCTGACCGCGTACCTGGCGGGGCAGGTCGGCGGCGTGCTCCTGGAGCAGGGCCTCGGCGTCGGCCCGGGGCAGCCGCCGGAGCCGCAGTTCGTCGATGTGGGGCGTGGACAGCAGCGGGGCGTGCGGTTCGCGGACCGCCAGAAGGACCGCGACCCCCTCGGCCTCCAACCGACGGGTCGCGAACAGCAGGGCCTCGGCCGACTCCCGATCCAGCCAGTGCGCGTCGTCGACCAGGCAGAGCACCGGCCCGGAAGCGGCCAGCTCGGCCAGGAGGGTCAGGACCGCGAGGCCGACCAGGAACCGGCTCGGCGACGCGGAGTCCGCCAGCCCCAGGGCGCCGCGCAGTGCCCTGGCCTGCGGGGCGGGCAGCGCGTCCACGTGCTCGATCGCGCGGCCCAGCAACAGGTGCAGGCCCGCGTACGGCAGATCGCTCTCGGACTCCACACCCGCGCCGCGCAGCACCCGCGTCCCGGCGTCGGCCGCCGCGCGTTCGGCGTGGTCCAGCAGAGCCGACTTGCCGATTCCGGCCTCGCCCCGCAGAACCAGGGCCCCGCTACGGCCGGAACGGGCCGCGGCGAGGACCGCGTCGATCCTCGCCGTCTCCTCGTCACGTCCGCGCAGCACGGCGCCCACTGTACTCGGGGCGCTTTCACGCCGGGGTGGGTTCGGGGCGCTTGACGCCGGGTCCTTCGTCGTCGCTACTGCCTGGCTCGCAGGCTCGCTGGCGGCAGAGACTCCTCCTGCAGGCACCGGCGCGCCCCTCACCCCTGTGCTTTCTTTGGGCCGCCGCTCGTTCCTCGCTTTGGCCCGATCAACCCCCCTGTGGTTTCGGTGGGCGGGAGTACTGACGGCCGACCCGCAGTGGGTCTGGTGAGCGGGACTGCTGTCGTTGAACCCTCGGGGCCTCCGTCAACCCCGTGGTTTCGGTGGGCGGAACCCTTCACTTTGGACCCGCAGGCTCCCCGTCAGCCCTGGGGTCCCCGCGTGCGGGACTGATGCGGTTCGGGCGTGCGGGGTCGGGGGCGTCAGCGTACGTGCGGGGGCTCGTGGAAGAACACCTCCTCGCGCACGATGCGCCCGTCCCGCACCGTGTACAGGGAGACCTTCGAGTACGTGCCGCGCTTGCCCGTGGACGTGTCGGTCGAGTCGAAGGTGAAGCGCACCGCGAACCGGTCGCCCCGCACCAGCGGCGGTTCGATCTCCACGCCGTGGATCTCCTCGGTGTCCTCGACCCTGTCGACCTGGGCCGCGATCTCGTCGGCGCGCATGACCGTCGCCGGTCCGGTCATGTCGGCGGAGCCGACCCGCACGTAGTCCGGCGCGTGCAGGTCCCCGATGACGCGGTCGAAGTCGTGCCGGGCGACCGCGTCGACGTAGTCGGCGGCGACCCGCGCGGTCGACCCGGCCTCGCGGGCGTCCTCGGGGAGGAAGGCGGCCACGTGATCGGCCACCCACCGTCGGTAGGTCAGGGCGGGCCGACCGGTCACGTCCTCGACGGCAGTGGTGACCGGTTCGGGGTGGCGCGTCACCTCGGCCATGTGCCTGAGCGTGTCCTCGACCGCCTCGGGCGGCAGCCACTGCCGGTAGCCCGCCAGGGCCTCGTCCCGCGACAGCGGTTCGAAGCGCACGGGCAGACCCGTGACCTCCCCGATGATCCGCACCCGCTCGGCCTGGTCCAGGTTCTCCGGCCCCGTCACCGCGTAGGCGGCGCCGACGTGGTCGTCGGTGGTCAGGGCGCGCAGGGCCACGGCGGCCAGGTCGGCCTCGTGGACGGGCGAGCGCTTCCACCCGGGGAACGCCTCGCGGACCACGCCGGTGGTGCGGATCTCCTCGGCCCAGCCGAGGTCGTTGCCGGCGAAGCCGCCGCCGCGCACGAAGGTCCACTCCGCGCCGGACTCGCGGATGAGCCGTTCGAGTTCGGCGTGGGAGGCCGCGACGGGGTTCGTGTCCGCCGGGGCCTCGGCCCCCATGGTGGACAGGTACACCACGCGCCGGGCGTCGCGGGTGATGCGGGCGACGGTCCCGGGGGCGGCGTCGTCGGCCTGGAGGGTGGGCCAGACCAGCAGGACCCGGGTGACGCCGTCGAGCGCGGCGTCCAGGGAGGCGGGGTCGGAGAGGTCACCGCGCACCACCTCGACCCCGGCGGGGAGCCGGGCGCGTCCGGGGTCGCGCACCAGGGCGCGGACGTTGGTGTGACCGGCGTCCAGCAGTTGCCGGACGGCGCTGCCGCCGACCTTGCCGGTGGCGCCGGTGACGAGGTATTTTCCGTGGTTTTCGCCGTGGTCGTCCATGTCGCCGACACTAGGGAGGCGGCCGTCGCCGCAGCATCGGTCATGTGACTGTCGGACGACCGTCACCGCGAGGAGGACACGTGGGCGCATCCGCGGACACCGGGACGGACGTCGTGGTGGTCGGCGGCGGCCAGGCGGGACTGGCGGCCGGATACTTCCTGCGGCGCGCCAGGGCACGGTTCGTCATCCTCGACGACCGCGCGGAACCCGGCGGGGCCTGGGGCGACTACTGGGACTCGCTGCGCCTGTTCTCCCCGGCCGCGCACAGCCCCCTGCCCGGCTGGTGGATGCCGGAGGAGCCCGGGCACGAGTACCCCTCGGCGCGCCACGTGACCGACTACCTGGCCGAGTACGAGCGCCGGTACGACCTGCCCGTGCGCCGGCCGGTCGCCGCGACCGGGGTCCGCCGCGCCGACGACGCCCTGGAGGTGGCCACGACCGCCGGGACGTGGCGGGCGCGGCACGTGGTCAGCGCGACCGGGACCTGGCGCCGCCCGTTCGTTCCCGACGTGCCCGGACGCGACCTGTACGAGGGCCGACAGCTCCACACGGTCGACTACCGGAGCCCCGGGGAGTTC
Source organism: Nocardiopsis aegyptia (assembly GCF_013410755.1). Classification (GTDB taxonomy): domain Bacteria; phylum Actinomycetota; class Actinomycetes; order Streptosporangiales; family Streptosporangiaceae; genus Nocardiopsis; species Nocardiopsis aegyptia. Next base: position 2,964,017 of record NZ_JACCFS010000001.1, on the reverse strand, counting down.
GCCGGTCAGCGGGTCGTGGTCGTCGGCGGGGGCAACTCCGCCGCGCAGATCCTGGCCGAGCTGTCCGAGGTCGCGCACACCACCTGGCTCACCCGCCGCCCGCCCCGCCTGATGCCCGACGACGTCGACGGCCGCGTGCTGTTCGACGTGGCCACGAGGCGGACGCTGGGCGGGACGGACGGGGGCGTCGGCGACCTCGGCGACATCGTGATGGTGCCGAGTGTGCGCGAGGCCCGTGACCGGGGCGCGCTCAAGGCACAGCCGATGGCCGAACGGCTGACCCCGACGGGGGTCGCCTGGGCCGACGGGAGCACGATGGAGGCGGACGCGATCGTGTGGTGCACCGGGTTCCGCGCCGCGTTGGACCATCTGGCGCCGCTGGACCCGTTCGACGCCGACGGGCGGATCCCGCTCGACGGTTCGCGGTGCCGTCGTGAGCCGCGCCTGCACCTGGTGGGCTACGGCGACTGGACGGGGGCCGCCTCCGCCACGCTGATCGGGGCGGGCCGCACCGCCAAGGCCGCCGTCGCCCGCATCGCGGAGGACCTGGGCGCGTCCCGACCGCGCTGACCTCGCCCGCGACCCGGTACCGCCCCCGGGCCGCCGGGGGTCCGGCGGGGGAGGCGGGACGGTTCAGGGCCGCGGGGCCCGCCTACGGGGTGGGGACGGACCCGGAGGGCGTGACCAGGTCGACGGCCGTGGGACCGGGCGCTCCGCAGCAGCCGCCCTCGTCGGCGGCCTCCGTCGCGTCGTCCGGGTCGGTCAGCCCGCTGCCCTTGCAGACTCCGGTCGCGGGCAGTGTCAGCTCCACCCGAGCGGCGGACGCGTGGTCCCCGTCCAGCGCGGCGGCGATGCTGCGCACCTGCTCGTACCCGGTGAGCGCGAGGAACGTGGGGGCGCGCCCGTAGGACTTCATCCCGGCCAGGTAGAAGCCGGACTCCGGCTGGGCCAGTTCGACGGCGCCGTGCGGGTAGACGGTGCCACAGGAGTGGACGTTGGGGTCGATGAGCGGGGCCAGCGCGACCGGCGCCTGGAGCGTGGCGTCCAGGCCGAGCCGGATCTCGGAGAGGAAGGACAGGTCCGGGCGGAAGCCGGTGAGGACGACCACCTCGTCGACCGGCTCCAGGGCGCGGGCATCGCCGTCGCTGGCGTCGCCGACGAGCACGAGGGACTCGCCCTCAGCGCGGACCTCGGCGGTACGGAAGCCCGTCACCGTCTCGACGTACCCCGCCTCGACCGCCTTCCTGGCGCGCGTGCCCAGCGCGCCGCGGGCGGCGAGCTGGTCGTCGGCGCCGCCGCCGAACGCGTCCCCGGCCTCTCCGCGCCGCAGCACCCACACGACGCGGGTCGCGGGATCGTCCGCGGCGAGCCCGGCCAGCGCGACCAGGGCGGTGAGCGCCGAGTGGCCGCTGCCGACCACGGCCGTGCGGCGTCCGGCGTAGCGGGCCCGGACGGCGGGGTCGGCGGTGTCGGGGACGCGGTAGGCCAGGCGGTCGGCCAGGCCGGGCCCGCGCTCGCCGAGGGCGGGCAGGCCGTCGCCGCCCAGCGGGTTCGGGGAGCCCCAGGTACCGGAGGCGTCGACCACGGCGCTCGCCAGGAGGCGCTCCTCGCCCCGCTCGGTGCGGACCCGGACGGTGAAGGGCTGTGCGCCGCGGTCGGTGTCGACGACCCGGTCCCGGCCCAGACGGCTGACGCCGGTGACCTCGGCGCCGTAGCGGACCCGCTCACCGAGGGCGGCGGCCAGCGGGGCCAGATAGGCGTCCACCCACTCGCGGCCCGTGGGGTAGGCGTCGTCGTCGCGGCGCCGCCAACCGGTGGCGGCCAGCAGCTTCTCCGCGGCCGGGGCGACGAGGTCGCGCCAGGAGGAGAACAGGCGGACGTGTCCCCACTCGGCGACGGCGGCGCCGGCGGTGGCGCCCCGCTCCAGCACCTGGACGGGGAGTCCGCGCCGGACCAGCTCGGCCGCGGTGGCCAGTCCGACGGGGCCGGCACCGATCACGACGACGGGGTGTGCCTCGGTCATGACGCTTCCTTTCATCGACTGATGTCTATGAAACAGGACTCTATAGACGAACATCGATGGACGCAACCATCGATCGTCGTCGATACTGGGAACATGACCGTCACGCACGAACACACCGCGGGGCTGCTGCCGACCGGGGACGCCGAGACCTACGCGGCGTGGTTCGCGTGCCTGGCGGAGCCGACCCGGGTCCGCCTGCTGCACGCCATCGCCACCCATCCGGGCGCCATGAGCGTCGGGGAGCTGGCCGAGGCCGTGGGGGTGCGCCAGCCCACCGTCTCCCACCACCTGCGCAAACTCGCCGAGGTGGGCTTCGTGACCACCTCCCGCGTGGGCACGTCCACCCGGGTCGCCGTCAACGCCGCCTGCTGCACCGGCCTACCGCACGCCGCCGACGCGGTCATGGGTATGCTCGCGGCCCGGCCCTGCTGCCCCACCGAAGTGCCCGAGGACGTCACCGTGCGCGCCCTGACCGACGCGGACCTGCCCGCCGTACGCCGCCTGCACGCGGCCGGAGCCGAGGCCGGCGACATCCTCGCCGAGGACGGCGGCCTGGACACCGGCTGGCTCGACGGGCACGCGTGGGTGGCCGAACGCGAGGGGGCCGTCGTCGGCTGGGCCGCCGCCTGGCCCGTCTCCCGGCTCAGCGCCTACGCGGGTGTGGCCGAGGCACGGATCCACGTGGCCGCGGGCGAGCGCGGCCGGGGCGTCGGCAAGGCGCTGGCGCGCACGCAGGTGGTCGAGGCCGACCTCGCCGGGCTGTGGACCCTGCAGGCGTCGGTCCTGCCCGAGGACAAGGCCGCGCTCGCCCTGCTGCACGCGTCGGGCTACCGCACCCTCGCCGTCCGCGAACGGCTCGTCCGGCACCGGGGCGAGTGGCGGGACGTCGTGGTCCTCGAACGCCGCCGCGACGACACCGTCGATCCCGGGGCCACGGGCGTGCAGGACCTGCCCGACCCCGTCCTGCGACCCGAGTCCCCGCCCGACGGCGTCTAGGTCGTGCGGGGGCGGGCGGATCGCTCGAGACGGGCGGGACCGCTCGCGGCGGGCGGCATCCACCGCACACGCCCTAGGGTCACCGCATGACGACCTACTCCCGGTGGTACGCGGCGGGCGAGCCCGAAGAGGTCTGGAACGATCTGCGAACGCTCGGGCCGGTGCCCGAGGAGGGGCTCCGCCGCGATCCGGATTTCTGACGCGGGAACCGGTCCTCGCGCCTTCCCAGCGGCACTACCGCCCGGTAGCGTCGGAGCGTCCGACCCCCTTCGCCCTCCAGAGGAGACGGTGGCGTGCCCTATCTGCTCGTCCGACAGAGGTTCGTGGACTACGAGCGCTGGCGCGAGGTGTTCGACTCGATCACCCCGCTGCGCGACGAGGCCGGGATGCGCCTCGTCCTGGTGAGCCGCAACGCGGCCGAGCCCGACGAAGCGGTCGTGCTGTTCGAGGTCGCCGACGTCGAGCGGGCGCGCGAACACGCGCTCTCCCCGGCGCTGCGCGACGCGCACGAGCGCGCGGGTGTGGTCGAGGGGTCCAACAGCATGACGCTACTGGACGCCGTCGACTGAGCCCTCGCTCAAGCCCTGGGCCGAGCGCTGGGAACCCTGGGACGCGCCCCAGCGGTCCAGCCACTTGGCGCGCACCTCGGCTGTGAGGTCGACACCGTGGTGGTCGGCCAGCAGGAGCACGTGGCAGAACACGTCCGCCAGTTCCGCCCGGAACCGCGCGGACCGCTCCCGGTCGTCGAGCCCCTTGGCGCGCCCCCGGCCGTCCAGGGCGAGGAAGGCCTGGGTGAGCTCGCCCATCTCCTCGTGGAGCTTGAGGACGAACCAGTCGGCGTCCCGTTCGATGCCGAAGCGCGCCGCGTAGGCGCGCGACACGTGCTCCACCTCGGCGGTCAGGCGGTCGACGTCCACGGGGTCTCACTCTCTGCACGGGGGAGGGGCGGCTGCTCCATCATGCCCCGGGCCCCCTCAGCGGCGGTGGCGAACGGGCTCCGAACCGGCTTCGTCACAGGTCAGAGGCGCAACTTCAGTCCCATCGGACTCATGCGAAGCACCACGCACACCGGACATCCAGGGCTACACTCGCGGCATGGCGAAAACCCTCTATCTCGTCATGTCCGGTGCGCCCGCTCCCGAGGGCCTTCCCGCGCTCGTCCGGCTGCTCCAGGCCGACGACTGGACCGTGCGGTGCCTGTCCACCCCCATGGGGCAGAGCTTCCACGACGCCGACGAGCTGGCGGCCCTGACCGGTGAACCGGTGCGCGCCGAGTACAGACGTCCAGGCACCGGCAGACCCTTACCCCCGGCGGACCTCGTGGTCGCCTGCCCGCTCACCTTCAACTCGACGAACAAGTTCGCCGACGGTCACGCCGACAACTTCGCGATCGGCCTGCTCTGCGAGATGGTCGGCCACGCGGTCCCCACCGTCGTGGTCCCCCACTGCAAACCCCAGCTCGCGAGCCACCCGGCCTTCGCGCGTTCCCTCGACACCCTCCGCTCCCTGCCCTCGGTCACGATCCTCTACGACGACCAGGCGCCCTACGAGTCCCGCATGCCCACGTGGGAGCGGGTCCTTTCCACCGTTCGCACCCTCTAGACGGGAGGCCCGGCGTGGACGCTGCCGCCAGGGGCCAGACCATCCGCCGCAACCGCACCCGCCGCGGTTACTCACAGGCCGTCCTCGCGGGGCTGGTCGGGCGTTCGGAGTCATGGCTCTCGCAGGTGGAGCGCGGCATCCTCACCGTCGACTCCCACGACGTCCTGACCCGGCTCGCCGACGTCCTCCGGCTGCCCCTCACCGAACTGACCGGCACCGACCACCACGTCCCCGCGCCCCGCTACACGGCGGCGGTGGAGATCGAGCGCGCGATGATGCGCTACTCCGAGGTGTCCGACGGCCCCGTCGACCTCGCGCGCCTGCGCGCCGAGGCCCACCGCACCCACGCCGCCTACCAGGCGACCCGCTACGGCGAGGTCGGCCGCCGGCTGCCCCGTCTGATCCGGGACGTCGAGACCGCCGCGCACCGGCGGGGCGCCGACCGCCCGGCGGTGTGCTCGGTGCGCGCGATGGTCTACAACACCACCGCGGCCGTGCTCCGCCGAGTGGGCCAGAAGGATCTCGCCTGGCAGGCGGCCGACCGGGCGATGTCCGCCGCCGAGTGGGCGGACGAGACCCTGCTCTCGGCGGTGGGGGCCTACCGGCTGGCGTACGTGTTCGTCTCCCGGGGCAGGCCCGCGGCCGCCGCCGACCTTGCCATGGCCGCCGCGGCCGCCCTGGAACGGCAGATGCGACCGGGGACCGCCGAGGAGCTGAGTGTGTACGGCGGCCTCCACCTGGCCGCGGCGACCGCCGCCGCGGCCGAGTTCGACAAGGCGGCGGTGCCCCGCCTGCTGCGCCAGGCACAGCGCGCGGCCGACCGCCTGGGCCGCGACATGAACCTGCACGGGACGGCGTTCGGACCGACCAACGTGGCCATCCACACCATCTCGACCCGTGCCAAGGTGGGCGACGCGCGCGCGGCGGTCGCCGCGGGGGAGGCGCTGGACGTGGACTCGCTCCCCGCGGGGCTGGTCGGTCGCCGGGCCCAGGTGTGCCTGGACGTGGCCCGCGCCTACACGCAGACGCGACAGGACGCCGCGGCGGTGAACACCCTGCTGGACGCCGAACGGATCGCCCCGGAGCTGGTCCGGCACGACCCGTCGACCGGGCGTGTGCTCCAGGAGCTGATGCGTCGCGAGCACCGGCCGTCCACACCGGAGCTGCGCCCGCTGGCCCAGCGCGCCGGTGTGGCCTGACCCGTGGCCCGGCCCCGTGGTCCAACCGCGCGGCCTGATCCGTGACCCGACCTGTGCCCCGGGCCCGACCCGCAGGTTCCTGCGGGTCTTTTACCTTCACTCCGCTGTGCGTCACTGAGCGTGACCAGGCCTACCGTCGAGCCGACCACGCGAGCCGCTGAGGTGAGGCTGCATGACGGACGACCCCTCCCATCACGGGGTGACTCTCGACGAGCTGGCGGAACTGCTGCGACCGCGCTCGACACCCGACCGGAGCCCGTCGGACGGTGGACGCCTGCCGCAGAGGGGAGCAGCGGAGTACCCGACGTCGGACGCGCTGTACGACGCCCTGTCCGAGATGCTGCGCGTGCGCCCGCGCAACGCGGGGGAGGCGCACCGGGTGATCCGGGAGGCCGACCGCCTGTTGACGGCGCTGGACGCGCACATCAAGAACGGGGGGCCGCTGCCGTCCCCGTGGCGCCACGGCCGGGGCGTCCGATGATGGCGCGGCCACCTGTCCCGGTCAGGGCCTCCGGAACCTCACGAGACCGGGGCGGCCTCGAAGTAGTGGCCCTGGTCGAGGTCGTCGAGGAGCCCGGGATGCGTCGGCCGCCACCCGAGGAGTTCGCGGGTCAACGCGCTCGACGCCGGGCCGTCGGTCCCCAGGAGGGGCGCCGGCCAGCCGAAGTGTGCGCCCGCGTCGTCGGGGGCGACGGCGACCACCGGCAGGTCGAGGTGCCGGCCGATCACTTCGGCGACAGAGCGCAGTGGCACCCCTTCGTCGTCGACCGCGTGCACCGTCGAGCCGGCCGGCGCCTTCTCCAGCGTCAGCCGGCGGGGATCGCGGTCTTCCGCGTCGAGTTCGACCGCTGGATCGCCGACACCGACGAGCGCGGCATGTCGGAGCACGTCCAGGAGGCACTCGCCGAACTCAGGAGGGTCACCGCCGGCGAGTAGCCGACCCCACCGGGGCGGGCCTCCCGCGTGCCGTGCCGGTACGCCTTGGTACCTTCCTTCCCGGCACCCGGCGACCCGCAGGAGGAGGATCCCCATGTCCGAGGCCCCCGTGGTCGTCATCGGTGCCGGAGAGGCAGGGTTGGCCACCGTCCAGGCCGCCAACCGCCACGGCGTCCGCCCGCTGGTCCTGGAGGCCGCCGGAACGGCCGGGGGCTCGTGGCCGCACTACTACGACAGCCTCACCCTGTTCTCGCCCTCCCCCTACGCCTCGCTTCCGGGCCGGGCGATGCCCGGCGACGGCGCGACCTACCCGCACCGGGACGAGGTCACCGCCTACCTGCGCGACTACGCCGACCGACTGGACGCCGACTTCCGCTTCGGACACAAGGTGACGCGCGTCGAACGCGACGGCGACGGGTTCGCGGTCACCACGGCCGACGGCACCCGGAGGAGCGCACGCGCGCTGGTCGCGGCCTCGGGGACCTTCACCCGTCCGCACCGGCCGCCGCTGCCGGGCCTGGACGGGTTCACCGGCACGGTGCTCCACTCGTCCGAATACCGGGTCCCCGAACCCTTCCGCGGGCAGCGCGTCGTGGTCGTGGGAGCCGGGAACTCGGGTGTGGAGATCGCCGCCGAACTGGCCAGGGTCGCCCGGGTGAGCCTCGCCAGCCGGGCCCCGATCGGCTGGGTGGGCCAGCGCCCCCTGGGCCGCGATGTCCACTGGTGGGGCGCCGTCACCGGCGTGGACTCAGCCCCCGTCGGCCGGCTCTGGGAGCGGGTGCGGACACCGGTCATCGACGACGGCCGCTTCCGCGCGGCGTTCGCCACCGGTAACCCTGACCGCCGACCGCTCTTCACCCGGCTGCGCGGAGACCGCGTGGAGTGGGCCGACGGGACCACGGAACGGGTGGACACCGTGCTGCTGGCCACCGGCTACCGGCCCGCGCTGGACTTCCTGGACGGCATCGGGGCCCTGGACGCCGAGGGCCGCCCCCTGCACTCCGGTGGGGTCTCCACCACCGTCCCGGCACTGGGCTACGTGGGCCTGGAGTTCCAGCGGAGCTACTCCTCGGCCAGCCTGCGCGGAGTCGGCCGCGACGCCCACCGCGTGGTGCGCGGTGTCCTCGCCGGACACACGCCCTGACCGCACGCACGCCCTGATCCGGCGGCCCCTGAGCCCTATCAGCCCCATCGGCACGGTCGGCGCCGACGGCGTGCCGGTCCGTGCTGTCAGTCGGCCCTCTGGGCGAGCCCGTAGTGGTCGAGAATGTCCACGGCGCCGTAGCGCAACCGGATCAGCCCCAGCCTCTCGAACTCCTTGAGCACCTTGTTCAGCGAGGGCCGACAGACCCCGAGCATCTCCGACAGCGTCTGCTGGGGAACCTCGACCACTCCGGCGTGGGACTCGTCCAGGAGGAGACGCGCGCTCTGCTGACTCAGCGAGCGGCTGAGCATGCCCACGATGCGCTCGTAGGACAGCGACAGGCGCTCGGCCATGCCCGCCATCCACAGTCTCGCGATCCTGGGGTGCTCCGTCAGCAGCCCGTCGAAGGCGTCCGCGGTCAGGGTCAGGCACTCCGAACTCTCCAGCGCCCGCGCGCGGTACGTGAAGGGGATGCCCAACAGCAACTGGATGTCACCGTCGATGCCCCCTGCCCGGAGGATCTGCAGGATCACCGATCGCTCCTGTTCCCTGACGGCCAGTTCGAGCCGTCCCGAGCGAACGATCCACACCGCCGCGTCCTCGCCGCCCTCGCCGAAGGCGAGGTCGCCGCGTTGGAGGGACCGGGATTCCAGGCACGACGCCAGGGCGACGAGTTCCTCGTGCCCTGGTCGCGCGGTACCCCGGTTGTCCAGGCAGGAGATGGCCCACTCCGCCCAGCGGAGGCGTTCCGACTCCAGGATGCCGAGACCGGCCCGGGGCGGTGCGACCCGGGACCCGTCGGCGTGATCTGCGCGTGCTCCCTGCATGTTCCCCAGTGACTCCTCGACTGAACGCGTGTGGGGTGTCACGGAGCGGGCGCCGTGTGCGGGCGCGCCTGCTCGGGTGGCATCGGTCGGCCGGACCGAACGGGTCGGTCCCCTCGTCCTGGATGGTGCGCCGTTCTCGTCCACGTCCTGGTCGCCCGTTCCTCAGCTGCGCCTGTTCGTCAGGAGCGTCGGAGTCAGCGAACCCCGTCGTATTCGTGAAATCCACTCTGGCGCGAGAGAACGGCGGATCTTCGGCGGTGTGGTAAGGCGGAAGCAAGGGGGATCGTCGAATGCGCGAGGGAGAATATCGGTCGTTCGGCCGCGAAATGAGCGGAAGTCGCTTTTCGTGTCGGGAGGCGCGACGAGGGGCGCACGACGGCAGGGTCGGTCGCCCCTCGAAGCATGCGGCCGCCTAGAGCTTCTGCTGGATCTGGTGGCTCAGGACGTTGACGGACTGCTGGTCCTCATCGTCGGTGATCGTGAACTGCGCGCCGTTGCCCTTGCCGCGCACCGCCTGGATCCTGCCGGTGCGGACCTCGTCGTCGTGACGGCTGCTGCGGAACTCCACGCGGTCGCCCTGCTTGAACGTCATTTCGATGTTCTCCATTCTCACGAACTTCTCAGGTCGGCGCTCCGCCACGGACTCGGGCGGATGGCTCGCCGATGACTACGGAAAGTATCAAGGCGACTTCGTAGGGGAGTGGCGTGGCGGGCCGACTGTCGAGTCTTGACAGTTTCCGCTCACGCCCCCGCGGTGTTGCGGAATCGGTTCCGGTACTCCGTCGGGGTCGTGTTCAGGGTGCGGCGGAACGCACGGACGAGGGTGTCGGTCGTGCCGAAGCCGCAGGCGGTGGCGACACGGTCGAGCGTCTCGTCCGTGGACTCCAGTCGGTTGCGGGCGACCTCCACCCGCGCCGACTCGACGTAGGCGGCCGGCGTCATACCGAGCTCGGTCTTGAAGATCCGGGTCAACTGCCGCTCGCTCACGTGCGCGACGGCGGCGAGGTCGGCGACCGTGAGCGGCGCGGTGATGTTGTGCGCGATGTGCAGACGCAGCTCCTCGACGCGCCGGGTCGTCGAGACGGGTTCGAGCGGGACGCTGAACTGGCTCTGCCCACCCGGCCGCTTCAGGTACATCACCAGCTGGCGGGCCACGCGCAGCGCCGTGGGCTCGCCGAAGTCGTCGGCCACGAGGGCGAGGGAGAGGTCCAGGCACGCGCTGATGCCCGCGCCGGTCCACACGGCGCCGTCGCGGACGAACACCGGGTCGGCGTCGACCTCGACCGCGGGGTACTCCTCGGCGAGCTGCCGCGCGGTCGACCAGTGGGTCGTGGCGCGCTTGCCGTTCAGCAGTCCGGCCTCGGCGAGGACGTGGGCGCCCACACAGACCGACGCGACGCGCCGGGTCCGGCCCGCGATCGCCTTCACCCACGCGACGACCGAGGGGTCGGTGACGGCGCGCACCCGGCGCAGGCCGTCGACCTCGACCGCGCCCGGCACGATCAGGCTGTCGACGCTCCTGCGCGCGACCTCCTCGAACGTGGTGTCGGGCAGGATCCGGACACCCGCCGACGTCCTGACCGGGTCCATGGTCGCGGCGGCGAGCACCACCTCGTACCCCGCCGCCTCGCCCATCTCGCGCCGCACGAGGGAGAACACCTCCGGCGGTCCGGTGACGTCGAGCAGGTCGACGTCCTCGAAGAGGACGACGACCACGAGCCGCCCGGTGGTGCTCATCCGGTGCTCCGTTCGGTGGGTGGCCCGCGTGCCCGCGGGATATCCGTATCTGCATGTTAGACGACATTGCCGACATGGTCAGGGCGCCGTAGCGTTCGGAGTGCGGCCACCGAGCGGTGGCCGCGATCCCCGACTCCGAGGAGGGCCCACCCATGGCCTCGAAGACCCTGCGCGAACTCACCGGCCTCGACCAGACCCCGGCCTCGCTCGCCGACGCGACGCTGATCCTGGTCGACTACCAGAACACCTACACCAGGGGCGCGCTGGAGCTGGAGGGATGGGACGCCGCCCTCGACGCCGCCGCCGACGTGCTGGCCAGGGCCCGCGAGGCCGGAGCGACGGTCGTCCACGTCCAGCACGACGGCGGCGAGGGCAGTGCGTACGACATCCGGGCGGAGATCGGTCGGATCCACCCCCGGGTGGTCCCGGTCGACGGCGAGGCCGTGGTGGTCAAGACCGCGCCCAACTCGTTCGTCGGCACGGACCTGGGGGAGCGCGTCGACGCCGCCGGGAACAAGGACGTCGTCGTCATCGGGTTCATGACGCACATGTGCGTCACGTTCACCTCGGAGGGCGCGTTCCTGCGCGGCAACCGGCCGACCGTCGTCGCCGACGCCTGCGCGACCCGTCCGCTCCGGGCGCTGGACACCGACGTGTCGGCGGACCAGCTCCACCGCAGCGCGCTCGCGACGATCTCCGACATCTACGGCGTGGTGGTGCCGTCCGCCTCCGACCTGCGCTGACCCCGGACGGTCCGACGGGGGCATCGGAGCCGGTGCGCCGTGAGCCCGCCTCCCTGTGCGCCCGGTAGCCCGTGAGCCCGCGCCCCTGTGCGCCCGCGTCCCGGAGGGCTCGCCTTCCCGTGAGCCCGGATCCCGGTGACCGGAACGCGGCTACCCGCGGTCGGTTCCGCCCTTCCAGGGAGCCATGGCGAACTCCTCGTCGACCACGTCCTCCTCGTACCAGCCGGTGCCGCACAGCCAGGCCTCCAGCCATGCGGCGAGCCCGTCCGCGTCGACGAACCAGGCTCCGGCGGGGTCCGCGTCATCGACGGCGTTCGGTTCGAAGAGGAGCACGGTGCCGTCCTCGCTCAGGCGGTCGACGGCGGCGACCATGGCGCAGCCCCGGTCCAGGACCGGCACGACCCCTGCGGGCCAGGCCCACGGGTCGTCGGCGCCGGAGCGCGCCCTCCGGTCGAGGTAGCCCCCGACCACGGAATCCACCCCGTCGGAGCGGGGCCGGTCGAGGGGCAGGAGCGCGTCCATGGGCCCGAAACTCCCGTCGCCGATCCGCCGGTAGCGCGTGGACGGGAGCGGATGCAGCCGGAATCCGAGCCGTCGCTCGGCCTCGGCCACCACCTCGGCGGTGACGGGCGCGGTGCGGCACCCGTTCTCGGCCGCCTTGGCCGCGATCCGGGCGAGCAGAGCGTCACAGTCGTTCATCCGGGCATCCTCCCCGACGCCGGCGACAAGGGGCAGCCCCTGGTGCCGACGCGCACCGGAGGCCGTCCCCTACGATCGTCGGACGGTACAGCGGGAGAGGGAGGCGTCGCGTGACCCGTATCGGCATCACCGGTCACTCGAACCTGTCCGCGGACTGTGTGCCGATCGTGCGGCGCGCCCTGGCGGACGCGATGGCGCCGTACGCCGACGGCGACCTCGTCGGCCTGACCTGCCTGGCGCGCGGTGCCGACCAGCTGTTCGCCGAGGTCGTCCTCGACGCGGGCGGGCGACTGGAGGTCGTCCTGCCCTCGGTGGACTACCGGGAGGCCAAGGTCGGGCCCGACGACCTCGATCAGTTCGACGGCCTGCTCATGCGCTCGGCCCTGGTGCGCTACATGCCCCACCGCACCGCCGGACGGGCGGCCTACGAGGCGGCCAACGAGACCGTCCTCGCGGGGATCGACCGCCTGTTCGCGGTATGGGACGGCCGGCCGTCCGGGGGCAGGGGCGGCACCGGTGACGCGGTCGCGGCAGCGCGCACGCGCGGGGTCCCGGTCGGTGTCGTCTGGCCGCCGGGCGCCCGCCGCGAGTGACGCCCGGTCACTCCGCACGCCGCGCGCCACGGTCCTCGGCCGGTCCGGGCGGGTACTCGGCGCGTCCGCCGACGTGGTAAGCGGTCTCGATCGACCAGTTCGCGGTCTCGGCGGGAGGGTTCGGAGTCGCTCCTTTCTCTCCGGGGACTCGGGACACGGGACAGGCCGCTCCGGCCGTCGTCGCGACCGGGGGAGGGACGGTCCGGAGCGGCGGGCGTCAGCGGGTGAAGACGTAGGGGCGCAGCTCGGGTGGGACGCGCGCCGGGTCGACGGGGACCTGGGCCCAGACGTGGGTGCCGAGGTCGGCCCAGGGGGCGAGGCGGAAGTGGCCCCAGGCGGTGGACAGGTTCTGGACCAGGACGAGTCCGCGCTGGCCTTCGGCCCAGTCCCACTCGGTCTCCGAGCGTTGGGTGGGGATGCGGGGTGTGCCGCCGCCTCCGCCGCAGTCGCTGAGTGAGACGCGCAGGGTGGCCGGGTCGGGCATGGACAGGGCGCGGATGACCTCGCCTCCGGTGTGGCCGGAGTCGGTGTACTTGACGCCGTTGGCGAAGAGTTCGCTGGTGAGGAGTTGGAGGGTCTCGACCAGGTCGGGGTCGAATCCCGCCAGGTCCGTGGCGAGGTCGGCGCGGACCCGGGAGAGGTGGGCGAGGTCGCCCGGATAGGTGCGGTGTTCCCAGAGGACGGCCGGGCGGGCCCGGGTGAGCGTGTGCATCAGGCAACCACTCGCTCGGGGCGGCGGGGCGCGGGGACGGGGGCGAGCAGGTCGCCGGCCGGGGGCTTGGCGGTCCACTGGTCGAGGCGGCGCAGGGCGTGGGCCTGGACGCGGTCGCGGTCGCGTTCGTGCTCGAAGGCCCGGTAGTAGCCGCGCACCAGGGCGACCTCCTCGGCCGGGATGTGGTCGCGAGGCGGGGCCACACGCATGGCCGGGGTCGGGGCCGGACGCGGGGTGGGACGCAGGGCCGCACACGTGGTCGGGTGCGTGGCCGGACGTGGAGCGGGGCGCGCGGCGGGCTGCGAGCGCGGCGTCGGACGCGGGTGCGGAGGAGCGGGGGTGAGGGCCTGCGCGGGAGTTGGGAGGGGCGCGTAGCGGCGGACGCGGGTGGAGCGGCGTCGGCGACCGGCGGTGAGGGAGTGCCGCCCGCGCGCGGGGGCGAACAGGGCCCTGACGGCCGCCGGGAGGAGGGCGATGGCAGAGCTGAGGACGGCAGGGCTAAAATAAGCCATGTCGGCAATCCTTTGAGTTAAACGGATGAAATTGCTGGCCACGGCCTCGGGCGCCAGTTAGCGTCGCGGGGCCTCCGCTTGTTCGGTTGTGTTTGTAAGGAAGATTAGGGCATGGGTGGGACGAAAGGCGACTCTACCGGGGGGTAGTTTCGCGTGGGCGGGGAGAAGGGGTGTATTCGCAGGTCGGAGGGCGTTTCTTATTAGTCCGAATTTGTGGCGATTTGCCCTTCGTTGTGGTCGGGGTGAATTCGACCGACGCGTTCCCGCGGCGGAACGGCGCGCTTCGCTTCCTCGCCGCCCGCACGTCCCCAAGCCCTCAAGCCTCCACGTCCCCGAGCCCGCCACGTCGTCGCCGTGCCACCCTCGCGTGGTCCGTCCATCGTCTCCCGCGCCCCTGCCCTGCCCTGCCGATCCCGCGCCCCTGCGGCACCGCCCCTGGGGTCCGTCAGGGCTATGGTCCCGACCGCCGGGTAGGCATAGATTGCGGATGTCGTACACAGTGAGGCGCGACACGCGTGCGTGTTCCGTCCGTTCGGCCCTGACCGCCGGGCGTCCGGCGGCGGAGCCGCGGCGCGGAGCCGTCCGTCCCGGCCCAGAGGAGCCCAGGCATGAGGATCGTGGCACTGAACGGGATCAGCGCCGACATGATCGACCAGGTCGGCGGCAAGGCCACCGGACTCGGCGCGATGGTCGCGATCGGTGAACGGGTGCCGCCCGGCTTCTGCCTGACGACCGAGGCCCACGCGTCCCGCGAGATCCCCGAAGCCGACCTCGCCGCCGCCTACGACGATCTCGGCGGCGGTCGCGTCGCGGTCCGGTCCAGCGCCACCGCCGAGGACCTGCCCGACGCCAGCTTCGCGGGCCAGCAGGACACCGTCCTCGACGTCGAGGGCACCGACGCCCTGGTCGCGGCCGTGCGGAGGTGCTGGGACTCCCTCGACTCCGAACGCGCGGTCGCCTACCGCGAGGCCGCCGGGATCGACCGCGAGAGCGTGGGCATGGCCGTGGTCGTGCAGCGCATGGTCGACGCCGAGGTCGCGGGGGTGTTGTTCACCGCCGACCCGATGACCGGCTGCCGCACCACGATGGTCGTCGACGCCGCCCCCGGGCTCGGCACCACGGTGGTCGACGGCTCGGGACCCGTCGACCACTACGTCCTGCCCCAGGACGCCCCCGTGGACGGGCCCCCGGACGGCTGCCTCACGTCCGAGCGGCTGGAGGAGCTGCGCGCCGCCGGGCGCCGCCTCCAGAAGCACTTCGGCACTCCACAGGACGTGGAGTGGGCCTTCGACGGCGACGGGGTCCTCTGGCTGCTCCAGTCCCGCGCGATCACCACCCTGTTCCCCGAGCCCCCGCGCACCCCCGACACCCGCATGTACCTGGAACTCGGCCACATCCAGGGCATGCTCCGCCCCTTCACCCCCATGGGCCTCTCCCTCATGAGCCAGGTGTGGGTGCGCTGGTGCGAGCGGATGCGCATCCCCGTCGACCCCGGCGCCGCCTTCGGGATCGTCGGCATCGGCGGACGGCTCTTCGTCGACATCACGGCGTTCATGCGCGACCCCCGGATCCGCCACTGGCTGCCGCAGGGCATGGACGTGTACGGCCCCCGCGTCCGGGCGGCGGTCGAACGCATGCTGGACGACCCCCGGTTCGCGCCCCTGCCCCCGAAACCGCTGCCCGTGCGCACGGCTCTCGGCGTGGCCGCCAGGACGGCGCCCATGTTCGTCGGCGGCCTGATCGGCTCACTCGCCCGGCCGGGCGCCTCCCGCGCCGACGCGTGGGCGGCGGTGCGGCACATGCGGACCCACCGCGTACCGGGAGCGACGGCCACCACCGGGGAGCGGCTGCGGTTCGTGACCGAGGAGGGGTACGACGACATCCTCGGCACCGACATGATCCGGGCCACGATGCCGACCATGGCCGGGATCCTGCTCACCGTGCTGCCCTCGGCGCTGCTCCACGGCGTGGCGTCGGAAGAGGAACTCGACCACGTGCTCGGCGGGATGCCCCACAACGTGACCACCCAGATGGACCTGGCGCTGTGGCGCCTGGCGGAGCACGCGCGCGAGCACGGCGACCTGTTCGCCGACACCGATCCGGCCGAGCTCGCCGCGCGCCACCGGGCGGGCACGCTGCCCGACATCGGGCTGGCGGAGTTCCTGGCCGACTACGGGCACCGGGCCGCGGCGGAGGTGGACATCGGCGTCCCCCGGTGGGCGGAGGACCCCGCGCCGGTGTTCGCGACCATCGCCAACTACCTGCGGATCGACGACCCCGAGCAGTCCCCGGCACGCCGGTTCGAGCGCTCCGCGGTCCGGGCCAGGAGGGCCGTCACCGAACTCTCCCTCCGGGGTCGCGCCCGGCGGCCGGTCCGGGGGCGGATCGCGGCGGTCGCCATGCGCCGCTCCCGCGAGCTCGCGGGCATGCGCGAGTTCGCGAAGTTCGCCTGGCTCGTGCCCTACGCGAGGATGCGCGAACAGCTGCTGCTCGTCGGCGCGGACCTGGCCGAGCGGCGGCTGCTCGACCGGGCGGACGACATTGTGTTCCTGGACGTGGACGAGGCGCGTGCGGCGGTGCACGAGGGCGTCGATCAGCGCGCGCTCGCCGCCGAGCGCCGGGCCGTCCACGCGCGCGAGACACGGCGGCGCACGGTTCCGGGGGCGCTGCTGTCCGACGGCACCGACGTCGAAACGCTGATCCCGGCCGAACCCGCCCCGGAGGACGCACTCAGCGGTCTGGCGGCGGCCTCCGGTCGGGTGACGGGCCGGGCGCGGGTCGTCCACGACCCGGCGGGCGCGCGCATCGAGCCGGGGGAGATCCTGGTCGCCCCCACCACCGACCCGGGCTGGACACCGCTGTTCATGACGGCCGGCGGTCTGGTGACCGAGACGGGGTCGACCGTGGCGCACGGCCCGACGGTGGCGCGCGAGTACGGGATCCCCGCCGTGATCTGCGTTCGCCACGCCACCCGAGAGATCGCCACGGGAGACCTCATCACCGTCGACGGCTCGGCGGGCACGGTGGTCTTCGAGGAGAAGGACGGTGGCCCGGACATGGACATGGACACGGACACGGACACGGGAACCGGCGCCGACGCGGGTGCGGGTGCGCGGCCGGACGCGGACACTGACGCCGATGCGCGGCCGGACGGGGATCCGGGCTCGGGCTCGTAGGGGGGATCGGCCGCGGAGGCCGGGGCGGGCGACGACGCGAGGCCGGCCCCGAAGGCGGACTCCGACCCCACCGAGGACTGACCGCCCCGTAGCGCGGATCGCGTCCCGGGGCCGCCGCCGTACGCACACCTATGCGCCGCGGACACCGACGCATGGCCTACGGGCCGTGCCGCGAGCCAGGATTCCGGTATGGACAACGCACCAGTACTCGTCATCGGAGCGACCGGCAAGACCGGCCGCAGAGTCACCGCCCGCCTCCGGGAGCAGGGCGTCGAAGTCAGGGCGGCATCGCGTTCGGGAGAGGTCCGGTTCGACTGGTCCGACCCGGACACGTGGAAGCCGGCCCTGGAGGGAGTCTCGGCGGCGTACGTCGTTCCCCTGGACGCACCGCCTTCACGCACACCCGCGCTGGTCGAGGCCGCCGTGGCGGCGGGGGTGCGTCGCCTGGTGCTGCTGAGCGCCCGCGGTGTGGACGTGCCCGGCTACTTCGGAACCGACACCACCGCCAGCGAGCTCCACCTGGCGGGCGAGCGCGCGGTGCGCGCGTCCGGGGTGGACTGGACGATCCTGCGGCCGAGCTGGTTCGCGCAGAACTTCAGCGAGGGCGACTTCCGCGACGCCATCGTGGCGGGGGAGCTGGCGCTGCCCGCGGGGGACGGCCGGGCGGCGTTCGTGGACACCGAGGACATCGCGGCCGTGGCGGTCGCGGCGCTCACCGAGGACGGCCACGCGGGCCGGACCTACGAACTGACGGGGCCGCGCGCGGTCGGCCTGGCCGACCTCGTGGGCGAGATCGGCCGGGTCGCCGGGATCGAGACGGGCTACGTCCCGGTCGGCGAAACCGACTTCCAGGACGCGCTGGTCGCGGACGGGGTCTCCCCTGCGGAGGCCAAGCTGTGGTCCGACGCCCTGTACGCGATCCGGACGAGCGGGGACGCGGTGGTCGCCGACGGAGTGCGCCGGGCTCTGGGCAGGGACCCGCGCGACATCGCCGACGTCGTCCGGGACGAGCACGCCCGAGGCGCCTGGAAGCAGTGATCGGGGCGGGCTCGGTGGCCGCCGGGCGCCGGCCCGGTCCCCGACGCCGGCCATCCGGAACCCGCGGCCACCGGTTGTGGGCCCCGGCCGTGGCCCGGCCGGGCTCACCCGACCGGGCCCGCGACCTCCACCCACGGGGCGCGCGCGTCGTCGGGCTCCGCGGCGGTGAGCCCCTGCCGGAAGGCGGTCGGGCTCACCCCGCGCACCCGCTTGAACGCGGCACTGAACCCGAAGGCGTCCGCGTAGCCGACCCGGCGGGCGACGGCGGCGACGGTCAGCTCCGGCCGGGCCAACAGGTCGGCGGCCAGGGTCATCCGCCACCCCGTGAGGTAGCTGACGGGTCCCTCCCCGACGAGTTCGGTGAACCGCTTGGCCAGGGTCGTGCGCGAGACCCCCGCCCGGGACGCCAGCGACGCCGTGGTCCAGGGCTCGGCCGGATCGTCGTGCAGCGCCCGCAGCGCCGCGCCGACCACGTCGTCGCCCAGGGCCGCGTACCACTGGGGACGTTCGGCCTCGGGTCGGTCGAACCAGTCGCGCAGAGCGCACACCAACAGCCAGTCCAGCATCCGGTCCAGGACGGTCTGACGCCCCGGCCCTCCGGTGGCGATCTGCGACTCCAGATAGTCGCGCAGCGGGGCGCAGTCTCCGTCGTCGGGGACCACGAGCACCGTCGGCAGGACGCGCAGGAGGTGGTGCGGGACCTCGGCACGTACGTCATAGGCCCCCGCCAACAGCACGGTGGGGCCGGAGAGCTCGCCGGGGTCCGCGTGCGCGGTCGTGGGCGACGCGCCGCCGCCCACCTCGCGTGGCGGGGTCGGGGCGGGCGCGGCCGGATCGTCGGTGAAGATGAAGGGTTCCGGTCCCCGGACGATCGCCGCCTCGCCCGTCGAGACGCGCCGGGGGGTTCCGGTCGACGGCACGATCCAGCCCGCGCCGCGCAGGGGTATGCACAGCGTGAGGTAGGGCGCGTCGGTGAACCGCAGTGACCAGGGCGGCCGCAGGACCGACCTTCCGAACACCGATCCGCGCCCCCGGACTCCACTCAGCAGTGTGTCGACCACGTCCATGCCGTCACTGTAGGCGGGACCGGTTCCCGCGCAGCCCCCGGAGGAAGCCGCACCACTCGGCGGGCGAGAACGACAGGTGGCCGGCCGCGCGGTGACGGGTGTCGCGAACGTCCGCGCCGTCCGGTTTCTCCCGTATTTCGACGCAGTCGTTGCTGCCGCCACTGTACGTCGACTTGTGCCATTCATCGGCCATCGCTATTCCATCCTCTTCATCTCTTCGTGGATCGCCCGCAGTGACGATTCCGGATCCAGGGCGACGCCCTGGAGTGCGGCGAACAGCATGCGTCGTCGTGCCACGGATGTCGAATTCGTGAGAACGCGGCCCTCTTCCGCGCTTTCCACATAGGCGATGTCGGGATCATCGCGCATCGTGAGAACTCGAAACGACCCGGAGTTTCCAGGATGCTTCGGATGGTCGGTCGGAACGACCTGGAGCGTGAGCCGTTCCCGTTCGGCCAAAGCCGCGATGTGCGCCAGTTGTTCACGCGTGGCGTCCGGGCCACCGTACCTGCGACTCAACAACGACCGGTCGATGACCAGCCACAGCATCGGGTGCAGGGACTCGTCCATGTTGCGGGCCCGGTCCATGCGCTCGCGCACGCGCGCGGAGATCTCGTCCGGCGGCAGCCAGGGGAGTGCGGACCGGATGAGCGCGCGGGCGCACCCCTCGGTCTGAAGATAACTCGGAAAGGCCAGGGCCTGGTATTCGTACACCGCTTCCGCCTCTTGAACGGCGGTGGCGATCTCGTCCAACCAGGCCGGGCGTCTGCCGCCGGTGAGATCGTCCCATAAACGCTCCAGTTGACCGAATCCAATGGCTCCGTCCAACGCCGAACGCAACTGCGCCGAGGGGTTCGCCTTTCCTCGTTCGATGTCCGAGATCTGGGATTTACTGCTGTTGACGCGGCGTGCCAGGGCCGTCTGTGTCAAGGACACCTCGTTGCGGAGACGCTGCACTTCCCGCCCGTAGCGAAGGAGCGCTTGCTTGTGAGGGGGCATGCGACTAGCACAGCACACGGCACCACTTCCGTGGAGCTATTCCGGAAGATTCCGGTGACTCCGGAAGGTATCCGAAGCGCTACCGAACGTCTTCCCTCGAGGTGGCGGCGGGAGGATCGTGGAGTCCACGGGTGCGGACCGGATGTCCGCCGCCGTGCACAGTCGTGGCCCTGACGCCGACCGGGAGCAGCCGTGGACACTCGACCCGCCCTGTCCGTGAACATCAGCCTCACCGAGGCCAGACTCGGACGCCCGGGATCGCCCGGCGATCTCGCGCCGATCCTGCCCGAGGGCGGACGGCCGGTGGCCCTGGAACTGACCGTGCCGGGCCTGCCGTCCCAGGCCCGCGCGGTCCGCCGCTACCTGCACGGCCTCACCGCGGACCTGCCGGTGCCGGCGGCTCCGGCGGTGTGGATGGGCTCCGAGCTGTTCGCGAACGCCGTTCTGCACAGCCGGAGCGGCGACCCGGGCGGGACGGTCACCGTCGGCGTGTACGAGTGGCCCGACCGGATCCGGGTCCGGATGGTCGACGACGGTCCCCGTCCGGAGTCGGTCGGCGGTCCGCACGTGCGGCCGCTCGACCTGGACGAGCCGGGCGGCCTCGGCCTGCGCGTGGTGTCGACGGAGGCCGCGCGCTGGGGCGTGGACCACCCCGGTGACGGGCGCACCGGTGTGTGGTTCGACCTGGACCTCCCCGGCCCGCCGCGCGTCATCCGGTGACCGGCGCCCAGTGATCGGCGGCTGGTGGCCGGTGGTCGGCGCCTGGCTCGCCGATTGCCGGCGGTCAGTGCCGGTGACCGGTGCCTGGCCGCCGGTGATCGGGCCGGTGGCCGGCGACTACTGGTCGGTGGTCGATGCCGTGTCGCGTACCCGTGAAACCCCCGGGGGAGTCCGCCCCCGCCCTTCCAGGAAAGGACCCTCACGTGCCCTCGAACCCCGAGTTCTCCGCGTACCACGGCGCCACCGTCGAGGACGAGGACGACCTGCTGACGTCGCCGGAGGTGGCGGCCCTCTTCCGGGTCGACGTCAAGACCGTGTCCCGGTGGGCGGTCCAGGGCCGCCTGCCCAGCTTCCGCACCCCCGGCGGGCACCGCCGATTCCCCTCGGGCGAGGTGCACGCCCTGCTCGCCCGCAGCCACACCCCGATCCGGAGTTGACCGGCACCCGAACCGGGCGCCCGGTCGCGGGAAGACCGTCGGCCGGGCGCCCACCACACGGGCATGCCCCTCGTCCGGCCGCGGGCGGGAGCGCGGGGCCGGACGCGTTCGGCCCCGACCGCCCGGCGGGTCGCGTGCCGGAAGGCTCGGCCCTCAGGGGACCCGGTGCGACCGGGGAGCGGCGGTGTAGGTTACCTGTCAGTAGTGGCCGCCGTCACCCTCTGAGGAGCCGCATGCCGACCCTTGAACGTCACGACGACGTCTTCTTCCTCGACCTGGGCGGCGGAGAGAACCGCCTGCACCCCGACTGGCTCACCGAGGTCGACGCGGCCCTGGACGAGGTGGAGAAGGCCGAGGGCCCGCGCGCCCTCGTGACCGCCGCGACCGGCAAGATCTACTCCAACGGGCTGGACCTCGACTGGCTGTTCGCCCACCCTGAGGAGCACCCGGACTACGTCGCGAGGGTCCAGGACCTCCTGGCGCGGATGCTGTCCCTGCCGGTGTTCACCGTGGCGGCCGTCCAGGGGCACGCCTTCGCCGCGGGGGCGATGCTCTCCCTGGCCCACGACGTCCGCGTCATGCGCGCCGACCGCGGCTTCTGGTGCCTGCCCGAGGCCGACATCAACATCCCGTTCACGCCGGGGATGTCGGCGCTCATCCAGGCCCGGCTGGCCCCGCAGGTCGCGCACGTGGCGATGACCACCGGCCGCCGCTACGGCGGAACCGACGCGGCCGCCGCCGGGATCGTCGACCAGGCCGTGCCCGAGGACGACGTGCGCCCGACCGCGGTGGAGATCGCCGCCGCGCAGGCGGCCAAGGCGGCGCACCCGACCCTGGGGACCATCAAGTCCCGCCTGTACGCGCCGGTCCTGGACCTGCTGAGGGAACGCGGCTGACCCGCGGCCGGCCGCAGTCGGCATGCGTGGGCCCGCCCCCCCCGGTCGGGAGCGGGCCCGTGTGTGGGCGTGCCCGGGCCGGTTCAGTCGCGCGTCCGCACCACCAACGTGTCCGCCACCAGGTCGCCCACCCGCTGGTTGCGCTCGGTACCCAGGATGACCAGCAGCCCGACCAGACCGGAGAGGATGCCGTCGACGATGAACAGGAGCACCCGCACAAGGTGCCGCGTCGCCGACACCCGGGTGCCGTCCCCGCGCACGACCCTGATCCCCATCAGCATCATCCCGAGCGTCTGCCCCTTCACGCTCATCACGGGAACCAGGACCCAGTAGGCGAGGAAGATGGCGACGGCCAGGACCGCGAACGCCGTGTAGGCGATCGTGGCCAGCCACGGCTGGGCGAGGGACCCCTCCGGCCCGGGCGCCGCCGCCAGCGGCAGGGCCACCGCGAAGGCGAGCGCGGCACCGATCCCGGAGATCACGGAGTCGATGATGTACTGCGCGATCCTCCGCCAGACGACGTTGACGTCGCCGGGCGTGGTCCGGCGCTCGACGGCCGCGGCCCCCGTCGGCGGCGGGACCGGTGCCGCCTCGCCCTGTCGGCTGACAGGCACCTCGTGCCGTCCGGGCTCACGCTGCTCCGGGGCCGACCCCGGGGCCGCCGTCGGCCGTCCCTCCGCGTGGGACCGGGGCGGGGGCGGCGCGGGGTGCTGTTCGCGGGTTCCCGAGCGCGGATCGCCGGGGTCCGGACTGTTCTCTCCCGTACTCATGGTTCCTCCCGAGGTCCCGGAGACACGGGCCCCGAACAGTCGCCCGCGCCGACCGCCGGACGCGGTCGTCCGCGTTATCCCCGGTCTGACCTGCGTGAATTCCCCTGTTGCCCCAACCTGTCCGGGGTTTTGGCCGGGTGTTGGCAGGTCCGGGGCGCGCAGGCCTCAGGGCAGCAGGGCCAGCGCCCGCCCCAGGTTGTGCTCGGCGATGCCCAGCATCGCCTCCCGGTCGGGGAAGTCCCCGTCGAGCAGCCGGAGCGGCCCCGCCACGAGGGACAGGCGCATCGCAAGCTCGTACAGGTCGAGGCGGGCGGGGTCCAGGCCCGGACGCCGCAGGACGTCGTAGTGCTCGGGGAAGCGCAACCGGAGGAAGACGTGCTCCCACTCGGCGTCGAAGTACATCAGGCCCTCGATGTCGATGAGGACCGCGCGCCCGTCGGCGTCGATGAGGACGTGGTCGGGGCCCAGTTCTCCGTGGACCAGCGAGTACTCCGCGCGCGGGGCCACCCGTGCCACCAGCCGCCGCAGATGGTCCGCGAGCCGGTCCCGGGCCGCCGCGATCCTGGCGTCGCGGCCCGCGGCCTCGGCCAGGTCGCGCAGGGCACGGTCCAGGACCAGTCGCTCGCAGGACTCACCGAGGGAGGTGCCGCCCCGCTCCAGGAGTTCGACCCGGTCGTGGTGCGGCCCCCGCTCACGCCACATCAGGTCGAGCGACCGGGCCAGGTCCGCCAGGGCGGGCGCCGCCCGCCGGGGGTCCGTGGTCAGAGCGGCTTCGAGGGTGTCGCCCGGGACGTCCTCGACCACGGCCACCCCGATCGCACCGCCCGGCCCGCCGGCGTCACGGCTCCCGCCGTCCCCGTGGCCGCCGTCGCCAGCGCCGTTCCCGGTATCGGTCCACAGCAGCCGGGGGACCCGCACGCCCAACCGGTCCAGGGCGCGCCGCGCGGACAGGAACAGCGATGGCCCGGACGCGGGTGAGAACGGGTCCGCCGGGTCGTCCTCATCGGTCGCCGGCCAGAAGTTCTCCCCGCTCGTCCACCTGTAGACGACCACGCTCGACGCCGCACCGCCGTCGAGGCCGAGCCGGTAGACCCCCTTCTTGCTCCCTCCGCGCAGCCGGTCCACGCCGGTGATCCGGTAGCCGGGCCCCAGCGCCTCGCGCAGCACGTCCGACAGGTCCTCGTTCGTCGCGAATCCGCTCATCGGTCGAACGTAGTCGGAGCGGTCGTGGCACGCACCCGGTCGTCCGTCCGCTTCGCCAGGACGACGAGCACGCCGGCGACGGCACCCGCGAAGTACGGGGACGGTACGAGCAGGACGCCGCCGACGACGCACCACACCGCGAGGCCCCAGCCCACCCACGCGGGCACGGGCACCCCGCGTCCGGCGAGATGCCAGGTCAGACAGCCCAGCAGGATCAGCGGGACGGCGAAACTCCCCGGACCCGCCCAGAACGTCAGGGCGTTCTGGAGGGCCGCAGGGGTCACCTCGACCCCGGCCAGGTCGAGCGGGACGGCCGCCCACACGCCCCGGTCCGCCCAACCCGCGACGTCGGTCCAGGAGTAGACGGCCAGCAACGACAGGTGCCCCGTCCCGAGCACGATCATGATGCCGCTCGCCCAGCGCAGCAGCCGCTTGCCCGTGTTCGTCATCGGTTCGCTCCGCCCTGTTCCGTGGGCGAGTCGTCGCGGTGGAGCCAGGCCCGCTCCCACTGCCGGGTCAGCGCCGGGTAGACGACGAGGTGGCGAAAGGGTGCGATGGCGGCCATGTACAGCCGCCCGAACCAGCCGTTGGGCTTGACGAGAACGGTCATCCGCAGCTCGTGGTCGCCGTTCGCGCCCCGGGCCCATCCGAGGTGCATGAGGGTGTGCACGGTCTTGTTCGCGAGTTCGCGGACAGCCTCCGTGTCGGTCTCGTAGACCGCCTTGAGCGGCATCTCGTCGCTGTCGTAGCCCGGATACGCGTCGTGCAGGTCGTCGGGCAGGCGGTCGCGGAGGGAGGTGACGCGCGCGCCGGTGCCCGTCGCGGGGCCGTCCCAGCCCAGGAGCGCGCCGAGCTTCCACCGGACGGCGAACAGGAACGTGACCGGCCTCGTCTGCCGCGGGATCCCGCCGTAGGTCCGCATCGCTCTCAGCATCGCGGGGAAGTCGTCGGGCCCGGCTCCGGGGGTGCGGAAGGCCCACACGTCCTCGACCTCGAAGTCGGGGGCCAGCCGGCGGATGATCCAGGGGTGCTCGGAGTGGGTGGTCTTCGCGAGGCGTGCCATGCTTCGACCTCTCGATCTATACGCAGCCGTATATGTCTTCTATACGGTACCGTACACATCGACGACACGGCAGACCGGACCCCCGAGAACGAGGTGAGCAGGTGCCTCCGACCGCCCGTACCCCACGCGGCCGCTGGATCGACGCAGGTCTGGACGCCCTGTCCAGGGGCGGCCCCGAGGCCGTGCGCGTCGAGGCGCTGGCCGCCGCCCTCGGCGTCACCAAGGGCGGCTTCTACGGCTACTTCGACGGCCGCGCGGCGCTGCTGACGGAGATGCTCGACGCCTGGGAGGCCCGCAGTACGAACGACGTCCTCGCACGGGTGGAATCCGAGGGAGGGGATCCGGCCGACAGGTTCCGGCGCGTCGGCGAGCTGACGTTCTTCGACGAGCTGCACCGGATCGACATCGCCGTCCGCGAGTGGGCACGCCAGGACCCCGAGGTCGCGGCGCGGCTCCGGCGCGTGGACAACGTCCGGATGGAGTTCCTCCGGACGACGTTCCAGTCGTTCGTCGACGACCCCGACGAGGTCGAGGCACGGTGCACACTGGCCTTCGCGCTCGCGATCGGCCGCCACTTCATCGCCGCGGACCACCCCGGGCGGACCCAGCGCGAGGCCCTGTCACTGGCGGGGGACTTCCTCCTGCGCCCGCCGGCCTGAGGGCCGCGCCCGGGTTCCCGCGTTCGGGGCGACGGCCCCGGTCAGGCCGGGTGGGTGCGTGTCCACGGGGTGGGTGGTGGCCGTTCGCTGGGCGGCTCGGGGCCGCGTGCCGGTTCACCGGCGGACCTTCTCCTCGGGTTCGACCACCGTGCGCTACAGCCAGTCGTGTTCCCGTGCGTACCGCGCCGCCTCGTGCCGGGTCCTGGTCTGGGTCTTCTGCATCGCGTTCGAGAGGTAGTTGCGCACCGTCCCCTCCGCCAGGTGGAGGCGCACGGCGATGTCGGCGGCCGAGTAGCCATCCCCCGTCGCCCGCAGCACGTCCACCTCCCGGTCGGTGAGCGGATTGTCGTCGATGACCGCGAGCGCGGACACATCGGGGTCCACCCACCGCCGGCCCTCGCGCAGGGTGGAGATGACCGTCGCGATGTGCGCCGGTTCCGCGGCCTTGCTGACGAAGCCCTGCACACCGAGCTTGAGCGCCCGGCGCAGCACACCCGGCCTCGCGTGCCGGGTCAGCATGAGGATCACCTGTTCCGGCAGGGCGTCGCGGATCCGCGTGACGGCGCCGAGTCCGTCCAGGCCGGGCATCTCCAGGTCGATGACGAGCACGTCGGGCCGGTGTCGGAGCGTGGCCTCCACGGCCGACTCTCCGTCCTCGGCCTCGGCCAGGACGGTGACGTCCCCTTCGAGCGGCAGCAGGGCCGCCATCGCCTTGCGGAGCAGGGCCTCGTCGTCGGCGAGCACCACGGTGGTCATCGGTCGTCCTTCCACGTTCTACTGCTGCTCGGCCGGTCGGGGAGTGCGGCGCGGGAACGCCGCGGCGGTCACGAAGCGGCCGTCGCGCTGCTCCACCGTCAGCTCACCGCCCGCGCCCTCCACCCGCGATCTGAGCGCGGCGAGCCCAGCCAGGTCCGGCGAGGCGGTCGCCGCCGCGCCGTCGTTCACGATGCTGATGCCCGTCTCCGCGAGGGTGATCCGGACCCGCTCCGCCTGGGCGTGCCGCAGGATGTTGGTCGTGGTCTCCCGCAGGACCTGGCCGAGCAGCTCGCCCGCGCGGGTGTCGACCTCGGCCTCGCGGTGGACGCGCACGTCGATGCCCGCGGCCTCGAAGAGGTTCTTGGCGTTCTCCAGCTCCGCGGAGAGGTTGAGGCGCCGCTGCGCGTAGGCGAGCTCCCGGGTCTGGGTGATGGTGTCGCCGACCAGGGCATGGATCTCCCGGAGCTCGGCCTCGGCCCGGTCGGCGTCCGCGCGCACCAGTCGGCGGGCCAGCGCGGCCTTGAGCTTCACCACGTGCAGTGTGTGGCCCTGGATGTCGTGCAGGTCACCGGCGAACCGCACGCGCTCCCGGGCGACGGCCAGCTCCGCCTCGCGTTCGCGCGACGCCTCCAGCTGCGCGACGAGGTCGCCGACGAGGCGGTCGAGGGCGGTCAGGACCACGGCGGCCGCGGCCACGCACCCGTAGGTGAGGAACCGGACCAGCACGTCGAGGAGGTCGCCGTCCCCGGTCGCCGACCTCGCCGCCGGGCCCGCCGCGATGAGCACGACCAGCCCCACGGCGATCGTATTGCGGTGGCGCGGCAGCGCGAAGACGGCGAGCATGCCGACCACTGCCACGCCGAAGGCCGCCGACGGTGTGTCGGCCCACAGCACTCCGAAGGCCCACACTCCCGCGGTGACGCCCAGGCACGGGAGCAGGACGCGGAACGCGCGGCCCGGAGCCCGGTGCGAGAAGGCCACCAGGGCCGCCAACAGGCCCAGGGCCAGGACGGCGCCCTTCTGCCAGGTCTCGGTGTCGTTCGCCACCAGCAGGGCCCCGACGGCGGAGAGCGACCCGGTCACGATGCTGCGACTCACGGTGCGCAGCTGTTCCGGCGCCGCCCCGGCGAACTCGGACGTCATGTGGTCCCTTCCGGGATCGGACAGCGGGGTCGGCCCCAGTATTCCTCCGCCGTCCGGGCGCGACCAGTGACGCAACGTCATCACTTCACCAGGCGGAACGTCACGGCGCGGCGGTGACGCGGCACCACTGCCGCAGGCGCGCACCGGCGGCTGTACTGGGGAGTGGGCGACCGGAGAGCCCGGGCGCCCAGAGGGAACCGGGAGCCGGGGGATCCGGGAGCCCGGAGTGACCCGAGTGACCCGAGAGACAAAGACGACAGGGAGCCCACCGCCATGCCGACAGACCACTCCGCCGCCCCGCGCCCCCCGGCGCCGACCGCTGACACGGCCCCGGTGCGGCCGGGCTGGCCCGAGATCGCGGTCGGCCTGCTCGCCCTGACGGCCACCGTGGCCGCGCTGGTGTTCCTCGGCCCGCTCGGCCCCCTGGACCTGGACCCGGTGGCCTACGGGCTCGTCGTCGCCGCCTGGTCCGGCGTCGCCGGACTCGTCGGCTTCGCCGCGGCCGCGGCGCTGCGGGTGCGCTCGCTCAGTGCCTTCGGCGTCCGCCGCACCACGTGGCGGTGGATGCTCGCCGGCGCGGGGTGGGGCGTGGTCGCGCTCGTGGTCAAGGCCGCGGTGGTGTTCGCCATCACCGAGCTGACCGGTTTCGACAGCGACCCCCAGGCCGTGTACTACGACGCGGCGGGCGGCGGCGTGCCGGCTCTGATCCTGACCGTGCTGTTCCTGGCCGTCCTGACCCCGATCGGGGAGGAATTCCTCTTCCGCGGTGTCATCACGAACGCCCTGCTCCGCTACGGGCCACTGGTCGGAGTCCTCGGCGGCTCGGCGGTGTTCGCCCTCTTCCACGGAATCAACATCATCCTGCCCGCGGCGTTCGTCGTGAGCATCATCGCCGCCGAGGTGATGCGGCGGAGCGGGTCGGTCTGGCCCGCGGTGGCCGTCCACTCCGTCAACAACCTCGCCCTTCCGCTGCTGGTGCTCTTCACGGGGTTCAGCGGCCCGGCCTGACAGAGCGAGACGGACCCGCCTGAACAGCACCGGAGCACCGGGCGCTCCCAAGGGGCCGGGCCACGGGTGCCGGAAGGGAATCCGGCGTGCAGAATCGGCTTTCCGGCCGGCCGCCGCGTGGGCTACGCTGGCCCGGAGCCTTGGCGGGACCGATCCCTGGGACCGCCCGGCCGCATCCGGCGCAGCCGGGTCGCCCAGGCGCCGCGAGCCATCCGCCGCGGTGGTGCGACCACGGTGTGGGCAGTTCCTATCTGGATCACTCTGAGCCCGGCGACCGTCCCCTCGCATCGCAGCCACCCTCCCTCGTCATGGGCAGGGTCGCGATGCGTGATCCAACGCGTCGAGGAGTGTCCTCTTGTCTCTCTCATCGGTGCCCGCGGCACATGGCCCGTCCGCGCCCGCACCCACCTCCCACGCCGCCGCCGATCGCCGAGCGGTGGCGGCCCGACCGGCGGCGGCCCGACCGGCGGCGGCCCGATCCGCGGCGGCCCGGACCGAACCCGAGTCGACCGGTGCCGAGGCGATCGTGCGCTCACTCGACATGCTCGGGGTGACGGACGTCTTCGGCATTCCGGGTGGCGCGATCCTTCCGACCTACGACGCGCTCATGGACTCGCCCCGTATCCGGCACGTCCTGGTCCGCCACGAACAGGGCGCCGGACACGCCGCCGAGGGCTACGCCGCCGCCACCGGCAGGGTCGGCGTGGCGATGGCCACGAGCGGTCCGGGCGCCACGAACCTGGTCACCGCCATCATGGACGCCCGCTTCGACTCGGTCCCCCTGCTGGCGATCACCGGACAGGTGTCGTCCGAGGCGCTGGGAACGGACGCCTTCCAGGAAGCCGACATCGTGGGCATCACGGTGCCCATCACCAAGCACTCCTACCTCGTCACGGAGGCGTCGGAGATCCCCGGCGTCCTCGCCGAGGCCCATCGGCTCGCCCTGGACGGCCGGCCGGGACCGGTGCTCGTGGACATCACGAAGGACGCCCAACAGGGCACGGCCCCCTTCGTGTGGCCGCCGGAGGGGCACGACGCGCCCGCCGCCTCCACGGCCAAGGTGAGCCGGTCGCAGATCCGTCGGGCCGCCGACGAGATCGCACGCGCCGACCGGCCGGTGCTCTACGTGGGCGGCGGAGCGGTGCGGGCCGGAGCGGCGGCCGAACTGCGCGAACTCGCCGACCTGGTCGGAGCACCGGTCGTCACGACACTCATGGCCCGTGGAATCCTGCCGGACTCGCACCCGCTCAACCTCGGAATGCCGGGCATGCACGGAACCGTGCCCGCGGTGCTCGCCATGCAGCGGTCGGACCTCCTCGTGGCGATCGGGGCGCGGTTCGACGAGCGTGTCACCGGGGACCGGGCGCAGTTCGCACCGGACGCGCGCGTCGTGCACATCGATATCGACGCAGCGGAGATCTCCAAGCTCCGGCACGCGCACGTGCCGATCGTGGCCGACGCGCGCACAGCACTCCCCGAGCTGACCCGAGCCCTGCGCTCGCGTGACGCGCGAGCGGACCTCGGTGCGTGGTGGTCGTTCCTCGACGGGCTGCGTCAGGAGTATCCGTTGGGGTTCTCGCCGACGAGCGACGGACGCATCGCGCCTCAGCACGTGATCCAACGGATCGGCCGACTGACCGGTCCGGAGGCGATCTACACGGCCGGTGTCGGGCAGCACCAGATGTGGGCGGCCCAGTTCATCGGCTTCGAGCGCCCGCAGGCCTGGCTCAACTCCGGTGGGGCGGGCACGATGGGCTACTCGATCCCCGCGGCCATGGGCGCGAAGGTCGCCGTGCCCGACCGGGTCGTGTGGGCGATCGACGGGGACGGTTCGTTCCAGATGACGAACCAGGAACTGGCGACGTGCGCCATGAACGACATCCCGATCAAGGTCGCCGTCATCAACAATTCGTCGTTGGGGATGATCCGCCAGTGGCAGAACCTGTTCTACGGCCGGCGCTACTCGAACAGCGACCTGGGCACCGGGCAGGACACGGTCCGCATTCCCGACGTCGTCCGCCTGGCCGAGGCGTACGGGTGCGCGGCCCTGCGGGTGGAGGACGAATCCGAGGTCGACGAGGCGATCGGGACGGCACTCGCGATCAATGACCGGCCGGTCGTGATCGACTTCGTCGTCAGCGCCGACGCGATGGTGTGGCCGATGGTGCCGCAGGGCGTGGGCAACGACCGGATCCGGTACGCACGCGACCACGAGGCGGCGTTCGGCGACGGCGTGTGAGGACGTGGGGGCCCGCGGCGGACGCGCGTGCACGGCATCACACACCGGGACGGTCCGCCGTACGGGTGGTGAGGACGTCACCCGCGTGGAACCGGTCGCGGGCCCACACCCCGAGTCCGAGCAGGGCGTACGCGGCGCCGGTCAGGCAGCAGGCCCACCACCCCCAGGCGGTGTACGCCCAGGCGGAGGTCACGGCCCCGAGGGCGGACCCCAGGGAGTAGCAGGCCATGTAGGCGCCGATCACGCCGCTGGCGCGTCCGGGGTGCGCCGCCGTCAGCAGGTGCTGGCTACTGACGTGGACGGCCTGGACGGCGAAGTCGAGCAGGACGATGCCGACGACGAGCGGCCACAGGGTCGGCTCGGTCCGGGCGATGAGCGGCCAGGACACGAACAGGAGCGCGAGCGACCACCCGCTGATCGGGTGGGCGTGCCCGCGGTCGGCCCAGCGCCCCGCGCGGGCCGCCCCGAGGGCGCCGGCCAGGCCGACCAGGCCGAAGAGGCCGATCTCGGCGGTGCCGAACCGCCACGGGTCGGCACCGAGCGGGAGCGCGAGACCGCTCCACAGGGTCCCGAAGGACGCGAAGAGGAAGAGGGCGATCAGGCCCCGGGTACGGAACAGCCGGTCGGTGACGGGCAGCCGGACCATCGCGCAGACCGCCCGTGCGTACCGCCCGCGGGCGGCCCTGGCATCCGGGCGGAGCCCCACGCGCACGGCCACGGCGAGGGCGAGGCAGAGCAGCGCGAGGACGACGTAGACCGCGCGCCAGCCGACGGTGTCGCCCAGAGCGCCCGCCAGGACCCGGACGCCGAGGATGCCGATCACCACGCCCGACGTGACCGCGCCGATGTTGCGCCCCCGCTCGCCCGGCGTGGAGACGGTGGCGACATAGGCGACCGCGACCTGCACCACGACCGCGAAGAACCCGGCGGTGGCCAGTCCCGCCGTCGCGACGAGGGCGTTCGGGGCCAGGGCCGTGATCGTCGTTCCACCGGCGACGAGCACCAGGTGAGCGATGATGAGCCGCCGCCGGTTCACCAGATCGCCGAGGGGCACCAGCAGGACCAGACCGGCGAAGTAGCCGATCTGCCCGGCGGCGGCGAGCCACCCCAGGGCCCCGGTCGGCAGGCCCAGATCGGTGCCGACGGCCTCCAGAACCGGTTGGATCGCGTACACCGTCGACACCGCCACGGCGCACACCATGGCCAGGACGATCCGCTGCGCACCCGTGACTCCAGCCACCACCGCACCCCCGTTTGGTTTCAAAACGAAACCATTGGAGGCTAGGGCATAATGGTTTCAAAGTGCAACCAAGAAGGAGGGTGTCGATGACGGACACGGAACCCGGACGCGACTGGACCGACCCCACCTGCCCCGTCGCGCGCACGATCGACCTCGTCGGTGACCGGTGGAGCCTGCTGATCGTGCGCGATGCCATGGACGGACCGGCCTCGTTCACCGAGTTCCACCGGCGCCTCGGCATCGCCCGCAACATCCTCAGCGACCGGCTCCGCAGGCTGGTCGACCACGGCATCCTGAGCACGACCCCCAGCGGACGGCGGCACGTCTACAAACTGACCGGAGCGGGGAGGGACCTGTTCACGGCGATCGTGGCGCTGCGGCAATGGGGCGAGCGCCACGCCTTCGCCGACGGTGAGCCCCGCTCCCGCCTCGTCGACACCGAGGGGCGACCGGTCGCCGAACTCCGTCCCCACGGCCAGGACGGCACCCCGCTGACCACCGACGCGACCCACGTCGAGCGAGTCGTCTGAGCAGCCGGAGCGAATCGGCGACCCGGTCCCTGGGAGTAGGTCGTCTGTCGGGGGATCCGCGATCACGGCCGATAGCGGAAGCCGACGCGCATCAGCCGGCTGTCAGCCCAGTCCTCGAGCCGAGTCGGCCGGATGGTGCCGGGGTCGTGCGGCTGATTGAGATCCGCCACGATCTCCGCCAGCACGGCCTGCCGTTCGGCCGGGTCGGTGACGGGCGTGGCCCGTGCGGGCAGATCCGCACGGATCCCGTTCTTGAGGTGGAAGGTGAAGTCGGCGTGGGCGAGAAGGTTCGCATACCAGCCGGTCGCGCCACCGCCGGCGCCGCTGCACAGGTAGGTGGCGCCCGCGGCCCGGTAGAAGAAGATCTCGATGCGGCGTGCTCGGCCGGTGCGGCGCCCCAGCGTCGTGATGTCGATGATCCGTTCCCTGGTGCCCGCGGCGGGGGTGATCTCGATGGCTCGTCGGATGTGGTCGGGCAGGTGGGACAGGGGCGCGTCACGTGCGGAGTCGTTCGACCCGGTCGTGTCCGGAGTGCTCATGCGGCCTCGGACTGAAGAGCGGGGCCGAGGAGGAGTCCACCGTCGATGACGTACTCCGACCCCGTGACGAACGAGGCGTCCGATGACGCGAGGAACAGGAGGAGGCGGCTGACGTCGGTCGGCTCCCCGAGCCGTGGGATGGCGAACGGCTCGGGTGAGTAGAAGTCGGCGATCGCCGCGGTCGCGCCGGCCGCCGGTTCGTGGATGAAAGGGGTCGCGATCACGCCGGGGTGGATGGTGTTCACCCGGATGTGGTCGCGGCCGAGTTCGAGTGCCGCCGTTCGGGTGAGGCCCCGCACGGCCCACTTGCCGGCGACGTACGGCGCGTAGTGAGCCGTGCCGCCCAGGCCCATGGTCGAGGCGATGTTGACGATCGCTCCCCCCGCCGCGCGGCGCAGAGCGGGGGCCGCGGCCCTGATGCCGAGGAAGGTCCCTGTGAGGTTGATGTCGAGGAGGCGCGACCACGTGGCCTGATCCGTGTCCTCGATCGTCGCGGGCGGGTTCTGCACGCCCGCGTTGTTGACGAGCACGTTCAGGGCGCCGAAGGCGTTCTCGGCGGTGCGCACAGCGGCGGACCACGAGCTCTCGTCGGTCACGTCGAGGCGGACGAAGCGAGCACGGGTCCCGAGCTCGTCGGCGAGAGCGGCCCCGCGTTCGGTGTCGATGTCGCCGATCACCACGTTCGCTCCCTCCGCGTGGAAGGCGCGCACGTGGCTCGAGCCCTGGCCGCCGGTCCCGCCGGTCACGAGCACGGTCTGGTCGTCGAAGCGGGGCATCAGTTGTTCCTTCGGTACGTGGTGACTGGCCGGGATCACCAGTGGTGAACGGCGGCCAGTGGTGAGTCGGTCGACTCACCATTCCCTCGAGAGTAGGTCGGCAGCAGTGGCGAGTCAAGCCACTCACCTCGTATGCTCGTCCCATGAGCACAGGCGTGACGACGTACCACCAGCGCGTCGCCCAGGAGAAGCGCGCGCTGATCGTGACGGCCGCGACCGCACTGTTCCTCGAGTTGGGCTACGACCGGACGTCGTTGGCGCGGATCGCGGAGCGCTCGGGCGTTTCGCGGGCCACCTTGTTCAAGCAGTTCCCGAGCAAAGCCGCCCTGTTCGACGCCATCGTGACCGAGTCCTGGTCGACCACTGACGAGGAGGAGCCTCCGCCGGCGGGCGACATTGTCGACGGGCTCACCACCATCGGTCGCCGTTACGCCGAGCTGTTGGGCCGCGCCCAGATGACCGACCTGTTCAGGATCGTCATCGCCGAGCTGCCGCGGTTCCCTGAGCTGGCCCATGCGCAGTTCTCGCACGGGAAGATGCCCTACTTCGCGTCCGTCCGCAGCTACCTCCTGGCCGAGCACGAGGCGGGAACGGTGCGGGTCGAGGACGTGGACCTCGCAGCCACCCAGTTCCTGGGCATGATCTCCAACTACGTCTTCTGGCCGACACTCCTGGTGCCGGGCTGGGAGGTGAGCGCCGAACGCGTCGCCCAGGTCGTCGACGAGGCCGTCCGCACCATCGCCGCCCGGTACGCCACGACTGGACCAGGGACGTCCACCGACGACTGAGTCGCGATGACCGCGACCGAGTCCTGCCGCCAACCGGTAGCGCTCGTCGCGCACGTCGCGCACCAGCGAGGGCCTCCTACGTCGAGTGGTCCCGGAGTCCGGGACAGCCGACTCCGAAAAGTGCGGAACACGCCACCGGGCCAGGCATGCCAGGCCACCTCTACACTGCACCGGAAAGCATCGTCAGGTTGAGCTCGCAGCTCAGGGCCCGGTGACGGAAGAGGGTCAGACCATGGTGGATTTCGGCATTCTGGGATTGCTCGAAGTCCGTACACCCGAGGGGCCTGTCGAGATCAGCGGGCGCCACCACCCGAGGCTGTTGGCGATACTGCTCGACCAGGCGAACCGAGTGGTCCCCACGGAACGCCTGATCGAGGGGCTCTGGGACGACCAGCCGCCCGCGACCGCCGTCAGGCAGGTGCAGAACATCGCATCGGCCCTCCGGCGACGGCTCGGGACGGCCGGAGAGCGGCTGCGGAAGGTGGGGACGGGCTACCGGATCGACGTCGAAACGGACGAGCTCGACGTGCTGCGCTGCGAACGAGCCGAGTCCTCGGCGCTGCGGCACCGGGCGGCGGGGCGACTGGGCGAGGCCGAGCGCGCACTCCACCACGCGCTGTCCGAATGGCGCGGTCCGTCACTGACCGGCCTGTCCGGGAAGGCCCTCGAGGCCTCAGCACGCAGACTCGACGACTACCGGCTCACGCTGACCGAGGAGCGCATCGACATCGGACTGCGCCTCGGCCGCCACGAGCTGTTGGTGAACGAACTGCGGAGGCTGAGTCTGGAACACCCGCACCGTCAGCGCTTCACAGAACTGCTGATGCTGGCCCTGTACCGCTGCGGGCTCGGCCCGGAGGCCCTCCGTGTCTACACCG
Organism: Nocardiopsis aegyptia; assembly: GCF_013410755.1. Taxonomy (GTDB): domain Bacteria; phylum Actinomycetota; class Actinomycetes; order Streptosporangiales; family Streptosporangiaceae; genus Nocardiopsis; species Nocardiopsis aegyptia. The sequence continues at coordinate 2,928,369 of NZ_JACCFS010000001.1, read as the reverse complement.
ATGTCTGTGACCGGTTGGCCGCCGAGTTGGGCGTCGACCCCGGCCGACCGCTACGTGATCTGCACACCGCGATCCTGCGCGAGGACCCGAGCCTGGATGTCGGGACACAGGGGGGAACCTCGACGATCGCGCCGCTGACGCTCCCCGCGGGAACGGCCGCCTTCGCCGGTAGAAGCGGGACACTGGCGGTGCTGGAGGAGTTGGCGGACGCACCCTCGGTTCCGCTCGTGGTTCTGACCGGTGCCGGAGGCGTCGGGAAGACGATGCTGGCCCTGCACTGGGGCCACCGTTCCGCCGACCGGTTCCCTGGTGGGAGGATCTACCTCGACCTGCGCGGGTTCACTCCGTTCGGGCCCACGATGGAGCCGACCGAAGCGGCCCGACTCCTGCTCGGTTCGATGGGCGTGGAGCCGCGGAGGATCCCCGTCGATCCCGACGCCCTGGTCTCGCTCTACCGCAGCATCATCGGCGATGAGCGTCGTCTGCTCATACTCGACAACGCACGCGACGCGACCCAGATACGACCGCTCCTGCCGAACTCCTCGAACGTGCACACGGTCGTGACCAGTCGGCGCCAACTGACCGGCCTCGCCGTCTCCCACGGGGCCAGGATCATCGAAGTCGGGGCGTTGAACCGGAACGAGGCTCTCTCCCTGCTCGGATGGCAACTGGGCGGGCAGCGTCTCGAGGCCGAGCCCGAGTCGGTGGAGCGCATCCTGACCGCCTGCGCGGGGGTGCCGCTGGCCCTCGCGATAGCCGCCGCCAAGGCCATGACGCAGCCCGGCCACCCGCTGAGCGCCATCGCCGACGAGCTCGAGACCTCACGCCTCGACGCCCTGACGGGTGGCGACGAGTCAGTGGACCTCCGGGCGGTCTTCTCCTGGTCCTACCGTTTCCTCGAAGCCGACACGGCCAGGATGTTCCGTCTCCTCGGCACACTTCCCGGTCCCGACTTCGGTATCGACAGCGCGACCCACCTTCATGGAGGCACCAGGGAGGAGGCCGCACGGGCGCTGCGCCAACTGACGGACGCGCACATGGTCGAACACGGCCGACCTGGGCGCTACCGACTCCACGACCTGCTCGGCCTCTACGCGGCCGAACTCGTCAGGACCGAAGAACCGGACCATGAGCGGTCAGCGGCCTCGGCCCGCCTGCTCGGCTGGTACCTCCACACCGCCGATGCCTGCCGCTCGCTCCTCTACCCGGAGTTCGAGTACGCGAGGCTGCCGATACCGAGGGGGTCCGACGAGGACCTTCCCCGGACGGAGGAGGAGGCCGCTCGATGGATGAAAGCCGAGTGGACCAACCTCGTCGCCGCCGTCGAGCACGCCGTCGAACACGGACCGCCCCACTACGCCTGGCTTCTGGCCGACGCACTGCGCGGGTACGTCTGGCTGGGCATGCTCGGCAGCGACGGGCTGCGGATCAGCCGGGCCGCACTGGCAGCGGCGACCAGTGCCGGAGACCACCTCGGCCAGGCCTCGGCCGAGCTCGGCATGGCCTGCGCCCTGATCCGGTGCAACCGTGTGGGGGAGGCGATGGAGCACGGACGTGCCGCCGCCGACCTCGCGAGGCGGACCGGCTGGGCCGCCGGCGAGGCTTCAGCCGAGGGAAACCTGGCGTCCGGAGCCTTCTACGCGGGTCGGATGCGTGAAGGAATCGGCCATGCCCGCGCGGCGCTGAACGTCAACCGGACACTCGGAGACCGCCGGGCCCAATGCACCAACCTGCACTGGCTGGGAATCCTGCACTCCCTTGTGGACAAGCTCGACACCGGAATCGAGTACTTCGGCCAAGCGCTGACACTCGCCGGGGAGGCGGGAACCGAATCGGTCAAGGCCGTGCTGCTGACCCATATGGCCGAGATCGAACTCTTTCGCGGGCGGCTCGACCTGGCCGGCGCCCATCTGGACAAGGCGGCCGAACTGGAGCGCGACGGCCTCGGTTTCGACAGGTCCGGTGACATCGAGGGGGCGACCGCACGGCTCTGGCTGGCCGCCGGGCGCACCGAAGAGGCCTTGGCGCACGCGAAAGGGGTGGTCGAGACGCGGACGGACGCCGCCGACCACCGGATCAGGACGTCCGCCATGGTCACGCTGGCGGCGGCCCACGACGCCGCGGGAGGGCACGGCGAGGCGATCGCTCACTACGATCGCGTGCTGGACGCGACCGAGCACGGCAGTACCATGCTGCACCGGGTCGAAGCGATGGTGGGGAAGTCGCGGGCGTTGTACCGCCGGGGCGACGCCGACCGGGCCGAAGCGCAAGCGGTGCGGGCCCTTCGGGCCGCCCGTGAGGGCGACTACCGGTTCCTGGAAGGCCAGGCGCTCAATCAGCTCGCTGAGATCGAGTTGCAGGCGGGGCGGCTCCGCAGCGCCGTGGAGAAGGCGGACCGAGCGCTGTCGGCCTGCAGGCAGACCGGCCACAGGCCGGGCGAGGCGGTTGCGCTGTCGGTCATCTCCCGCGTCGCCCTCGCCGAGGGCGACGCGCAGACCGCCCGTCGGTACCGCGACGAGGCCCGAGCCCTGTACACGGACATGGGTGCCGCCATCCCGGAGGACCTGGCGGACCAGAGGTAGTCCACTCGCCTCTGCGGAGCGACCGGCTCCTGCACGCATGAGCCGTGCACGATCCGTGCGGGCAGCTTCTACGATCCAAGTCGGTCATTGACCGGCTCGGCCGGAACCGGCCCGAATCGACTCCCATGGAAAGGCCAGACAGTGCATCCCCTACGACGTGCCCTGCCGCTGACGTTCGCCGCCTTCGCCCTCTCGGCATGCAGCTTCGAAGCCGGTCCGACGGTTGCCGGAGAGGCGCTCGCGCAGGCGGCCGCGGACGCGCTCGAGCAGGAGACAGGGGAGCGTCCCGACGTTGACTGCGGCGACGACAGCATCATCGCCATCGCGGCCAAGGAAGTCGACTGTGTGGTGACCGACCCCGGCACCGGCGACGAGTACGACGCCGTCGTCACGTTCACCGGGGTTGAGGGCGACCAGTGGAACGTCGATGTCGAGGTGGCCTCGAGCTCGCAGGGGCAGAACGCGGAAGAGACCGGACAAGCCGAGCCGGAACCCGCGACACCGTCCGAGGCCCCCGGCGAACCGGCCGACACGGAAGGCGGGGTCGACAGGGTCTCGGTCACCGCCGTCGAGGAGGCGGCCGCGGACGCGCTGGAGCAGGAGACAGGGCAGCGTCCCGACATCGAGTGCGGGGATCTCGATATCAACCCCTTCAACGGCAGGTCCGTCGAGTGCACGCTGATCGACGCCACGACCGGAGCCGAACACGACGCCACGGTCACGTTCACCGGCGTCGAGGGCGACCAGTGGAACATCAGTGTCGAGGTGGCCCCGACACCGAACTAGTTCGGCTGAACTGCACCTTGTCGCGAGCTACCGCTGCAGGGCGTGTGGTCCGAATACGCATGCCGGGGAACGAAGCCGAAGCATGAGAGAACCGGGACGGTTCATGTTCGTTCCCCTCGGCCCCGGACCCCATGGAAGGAACTTTGTATGCGCGGACACTGGACACTTCTCACCTCGGCCGGCCTGGCGATAGCAGTCGTCTCCGCCCTCACAGGGTGCACCGGCGGCTCCGAGCGCGAGTGCGAGGAGGCGCTGACCGCCGCCGCAGTATCAGTCGAGGGCGTGGCCGCGGTGGAGTTCACCTGCGAGATGTCACTCACCCACTCGAGCCAGAAGGGGTCGGTCACGATCAGCGGCACCACTGAACCGGAGGTGACCGCAGTGATGGAGGAAGTGCTCCGAGCATTCGCCGCGTCGGCCGACCTGGACGATTCTCTGACGCTGTATGTCGATTACGAGAACGAGGACGGCACGGCCACGGCTCATCCCAGTCGGGTCGGGTTCAACGGGAACCCCCGGGTAAGCCAGATCCGCGAGCACTACGGGATCACGCCCGGCTGACACCGACCTCCAGTTCGTTCGCCCTTGTCCGCTCGTTCCTCGCGGGCTCCGGGTGCTCCAACCAGCGTCCGACGCTAAAACACGGAGCACACCAGGAGCATCTGCGAGGCCCCAGGTATGCGAAAACCCCAGGTCGGGAGCACGCTAAATGTGCTCTGACCTGGGGTTTCGGTGGTAGGGCCCCAGGGGATCGAACCCTGAACCCGCGGATTAAAAGTCCGCTGCTCTGCCAATTGAGCTAAGGCCCCGTGGCGGACCCCGGGTGGCCCGGGGTCGCGTTGCCAAGGCCCGAGTCTACCGGATACCACAGCGGCTACAGCGCAGGGGATTGGTCCCCCGAGGTGGGTTTTCGGCGGGGTTCCCGGGGCGTCCCGGGAGGGGCGTCGGCGCGCACCACGGAACGCCCCTCCAGCCCTGCTCCGCCCGGCCGGGCGGAGCAGAACCGCCCTCAGGCGTCCTCGGCGACCTCGATGGCGGCGGCCGGGCAGACCGCGGCGGACTCGCGGACCAGCGCGTGCTGGTCCTCCGGGGGCGCGGCGTCCAGCAGCACGACGATCCCGTCGTCGTCGCGCTGGTCGAACACCTCGGGCGCGATCAGCACGCACTGGCCCGCGCCGCAGCACTTGTCCTCGTCCACGGTGATCTTCATACGTCCCCTACCTCTCCTTCTGCCTCTTCCTCTCCTCGGCCGGGACCGCTCACCAGCGGACCGGCACCTCGCGCAGGCCGCCGACGACCAGTCCGTCCACGCGCTCCAGCTCCTCCGGCGGCACGGCGAGCTCCAGGGTGGGGAGCCTGCGCAGCAGCACGGTCAGGACGACCTGGAGTTCGGTGCGAGCCAGGGCCTGACCCAGGCAGGAGTGGGCTCCCGCCCCGAAGGCCAGGTGCGGGTTGGGGCTGCGGGTCAGGTCCATCTCGTCGGCGCCCTCGAAGACCGACTCGTCGCGGTTGGCCGAGGCCATGCTGCACATCACGGTGGTGCCGCCCGGGAGCACCTCGCCGGAGGCCTCGCCGTCCTCGGGCAGGTAGCGGGGCAGGCCGACGCCCGCGTTGGCATCGAAGCGCAGCGACTCCTCCACGGCCGTGCGCACCAGCGACGGGTCGGCCAGCAGGGCCTCCCACCGGGTGCGGTCGGCCAGCAGCATGGAGACCATCTTCCCGATCATGTTCGCCGTCGTCTCGTGCCCGGCGACCAGCAGGCCGATCCCGGTTCCCAGGAGCTCCTGGTCGCTGAGGCCTCCGTCCGCCCCGGTCTCCTTGATCAGCTCGCTGAGCAGGTCCTCGCCCGGCTCGGCGCGCTTGGCGGCGATGTGCGCGGACATGTACTCGACGAACGCGCCCATCGCCGCGGCGTTCTCATCCCCCGAGTAGCGGGTGAGGTTGAGCAGGGCGTCGGACCAGTACGAGAAGCGGTCCCGGTCCTCGGCGGGCACGCCGAGGATGTCGCAGATGACGTACACCGGCAGCGGGAAGCCCAGGGCCGCCTTGAGGTCGCCGGGCCGACCGCCCTCGACCATGGCGTCGATGAGCTCGTCGGCGATGGCCTCCATCGACGGGCGCAGCGCGGACATCCGCTTGGCCGTGAACCACTTGCCGACCAGCCGGCGCCACCGCAGGTGCCCCTCTCCGCTGTCCGGGACCATCGACGACATCTCGCTGTTGAACACGCCGCCGTCGGCGGAGAGCTGGGCCGCGTCCTCGGCGTCGAGCCTGCGGGTGAAGCGGGGGTCGGACAGGACCTGCTTCACGTCCTCGTAGCGGGTGATCAGCTTGGCCTCGTCACCGGTCGGGAACCTCACCCTGGCCACCGGGCACTTCTCCCGCAGTTCGGCCCATTCCGCGGGCGGTTCCAGCGCCTCGTCGCTCCGCAGGGGGAAGTCGAGGACCTGGTCGTTCTCACTCATGGCGGTCCTACCTTCTTTCTCGGGTCTGAACTGGTGTCGTTCGGCGCCGGTTCGGCGGGCGTCGCGGTCGGTGTCGGTGTCGCTGTCTGCTCGTCCGGCGCCGGGGCGGCTGACGTCGGTGTGGTCGGTGTTGTCGGTCGGGGCGGCGGGAGGCCCCCGGGCCAGGGCACGGAGGGTTGCGGGGAGCGGCGCGCGGCCGGCGGGGCGAGGTGCTTCTGGCGCAGCAGGCGGGCCTGTTTGGGCATGTTCCAGCCGAGAACGCCGGTGACCCGGCCGTCCACGGTGTACACGGCGACGAACCGGCGGTCGGCCACGTCGCCCTCGGCGATCGAGACCTTCGCCCCGGGCGACGGTGTCCCGTGGGCCTGGATCCGGGCCTCGTACTGGTCGGTCCAGAAGTAGGGAACGGGGGTGTAGGGGCGGTCGGCGCCGAGGATCGCGGACGCCACGGCCTGGGCCTGCTCGACGGCGTGGGTGCGGTTCTCCAGGCGCAGCCGTCGGCCGAGCCCCTCGTGGTACCAGGACGCGGCGTCGCCCAGCGCGTAGATCCCGGGAGCGGCGCGGCACCGCGAGTCGGTCTCGACACCGTCGCCGAGCCGGAGCCCGCTGCCCTCCAGCCAGGCGGTCGCCGGACGCGACCCGACGGCGGTCACGACCACGTCCGCGGGCAGGACCTCGCCGTCGGCCAGGCGCACTCCGCGCACCCGGCCGGAGTCGCCGACCAGGGACTCGACCGCCGATCCGAGGCGCAGCCGCACCCCGCGCTCGGCGTGCAGCGCGGTGAGGGCGCCGCCGACGGTGTCGCCCAGCTGGTCGGCCAGGAGCGTGCGGCCGAGGCCCACCAGGGTGACGTCCAGGCCGAGCCCGCGGGCGGTGGCGGCGATCTCCGCGCCGAGGACGCCCTCGCCGACGACGACCACCCGTCCAGCGGCGGCCAGGTCGCGGCGCAGGGCCAGGGCGTGGTCGAGGCCGCGCAGGACATGGGCGCCGGCGAGGCCGTCCTGGCCGGGCAGCATCGCGGGCGTCAGGCCGGTGGCCAGGACGAGGACGTCGTCCTCCAGGACCCGGCCGGTGCCGGTCGTGACCGTCCGGGTCCGGGAGTCCAGGGACACGGCGCGCTCGCCGAGGAGGAGTTCGGCGTCCAGAGCGGCCCACTGGTCGGGGCCGCGCAGCCGCGCCCGCGACGGTTCCCACTCGCCGGACAGGACCTGCTTGGACAGCGGCGGCCGGTCGTAGGGGAGCCGGTCCTCCGCGTCGAGCAGTCGCAGCCGCCCCTGGTAGCCGCGCCGGCGCAGCGCCTCCGCGGTCGACAGGCCGGCGGCCGACGCGCCGACGATCGTGACGCCCGACGGCGGGTCGGGCGGCGGGCCCGCGTCGTCACCGTGCTGTGCGCCTGTCCCCATCACACATCCTCACTGCCCTGGAGGCGCCGGAACCGGCTGTCGTGGCGCCACTCGCCAAGTTAACCTACATCTGTAGGTTTTCATACATCAGTAGGTTAACCTGCATGTGTAGGGATGGCATAAGCTGTGGCACGTGGTGGTGACGAGAGCAGACCGAGGCCAGCCCGTTGACCGGCGTGTTCGCCGTACGCAGGCGGCCCTGCAGGACGCGCTGACCGAGATCATCAAGGACCAGGACCTGTCCCGGGTGAGCGTCGCCGACGTCGTCAAGCAGGCCGGCGTGAGCCGGTCGACGTTCTACGACCACTACCGCGACGTGCACGAACTCTCCGAGGCCGCGTGCACGGCGGTGATCGACTCGGTGGTCGACGCGATCCCGAAACCCGACCGCGGGAACGCCACGACCAGGCTCCGGCTCTTCTTCGCCAACCTCGCCGAGCACGCCGGCCTGTTCCGCGCCGTGCTCGGACCCCAGGGCAGCGCGCGCGTCATCGACCACCTCCGCCGGCGGACGACGGACGCCTGCCACGCCGCCATGGTGGACGTCCTGCGAGGCCACGGCTCCGCCCCCGACCCCGGTCCTGGCCTCGACCCCGGCCCCGGCACCACCCCTGGCCCCGCTCCCGCCACCGGCCCGACCTCCGGCTCCAGCGCCGGCCCCGCCCCGGACCCCGACACCTGCCATGGTTCGGGCCGGGCGGACGCGCCGTACGACGTGGCGGCGGCCTTCATCGCGGGCGCGCTCATCTCCACCGCCACCGACTGGCTCCAGAACGACTGCCCGCGCACGCCCGACGAGATGGCGGCGCTCACCTGGCCGCTGCTCACGGCCCTGTATCCCGACGTCCGCTCGATGACGGCGGAGCGCGTCCCCGGCCAGGTCTGACACCCCGCCCGGGGCTCGTCCCGGAATCGGCAGGGCGAGCCGCCTTGGCGCCGAACGGCGGGCTTGGTCTACTCGATGCGACCCGACCCCGACGTTGTGGAGGAAACCATGGCAGTGGTGCCCGAGGACCGGCAGGACATCCTCACCAAGCCCTCGTACGGACACGTGGCCACGCTCGGCCCCAAGGGCGAGCCGCAGGTGAACCCCGTCTGGATCGACTGGGACGGGGAGTTCCTCCGGTTCAGCCAGACCAAGACCCGGCAGAAGGTGCGCAACCTGGGTCGGGACCGGCGGATCTCGATCTCGGTGCAGGACCCGGAGAACCCCTACCGGTACGTCGAGGTGCGCGGGGAGGTGGACAGGATCGAGGACGACCCGGACAACGCCTTCATCAACGCGATGGCCAAGAAGTACCTCAACGAGGACGTCTACCCCTGGCACCAGCCGGGTGACGAGCGGGTGGTGGTGTACGTTCGCCCCGCGCACTCGACGAAGATGTAGGAAGCGCGGCTTCGACGAACGGCTCCGCCCTCGGGCGGGGCCGTTCTCTTGCGCCTAGTGAAATAATTCATCTTGAGAAAGCTTGCAGAGCGTGCAACAATCGTCGGTGTACGGGGGAGGAACGCATGGGGCTGCGTGAACGGAAGAAGACGGCCACACGCCGCGCTCTCCAGGAGGCGGCACTGGAGCTCTTCCTGGAGCGCGGCCTGGAGCACGTGACGGTGGAGGAGATCGCGGCCGAGGCCGACGTGTCCTCGCGGACGTTCTTCAACTACTTCGCCTCGAAGGAGGACGCGGTCCTCGGCGACCTCCCCGCACGTCCCGACGAACCGGTACGGCAGGAGTTCGCCTCCGGCGGGCCCTCCGGCGACTTCGTCGAGGACCTGATCACCATGCTCACATCGTTCCTGGTCAACACCGAAGACCTCGTCTCGCACCGGCGCAGGATGCGGATGCGCAAGCAACTCATGGAGCGCGAGCCCCAGCTCGCCCGCGGCTTCTTCGGGCGCTTCCACACAGTGGAGCTCGAAGTGGCCGCGGTCATCGCCGAGCGGTGGGGGGACCCGCCGGGGGAGAACCGCCCGTTCGTGGTCGCCGCCGCGGCCATGGCGGTGATGCGGCAGACCATGAAGCGCCTCCACTTCGAGGAGGGCGAGCAGATCGCGGACGTCCGCGCGAAGCTCCGAGAAGCCTTCCAGAACCTCGGCGAGGCCTTCGGCCCCGTCCGTTGACCCGGGACGCCTCCCGCAGGCGAACGGAGTCCCATGTCCACACCCACCGCGCCGCCGGCCGAGCCCGGCGTCGGCCGCTCACGGTTGCGCTGGATCTTCCTGGCGATCATCCTCACGATGCTGCTGGCCGCACTCGACCAGACCATCGTGGCGACCGCGCTGCCCACGATCGTCGGAGAGCTCAACGGCCTCGAGCACCTCTCCTGGGTCGTGACGGCCTACATGCTCGCGGCCACCGTCGGCATGCCCATCTACGGCAAGGCGGGCGACATCTTCGGCCGCCGGTACGTGTACATCTTCGCGATCGCCGTGTTCCTCCTGGGCTCGGTCCTGGCCGGACTCGCGCAGGACATGACCCAGCTGATCCTCTTCCGTGCCCTACAGGGCATCGGCGGCGGCGGGCTGATGATCAGCGCGCAGGCGATCATCGCCGACGTCGTCTCCCCGCGTGAGCGCGGCAAGTACATGGGCGTGCTCGGCGGTGTCTTCGGGCTGGCGTCGATCGCCGGGCCGCTGCTCGGCGGCTTCTTCACCGACCAGCTCGACTGGCGCTGGATCTTCTACATCAACCTGCCGCTGGGCGCGATCGCACTGGTCACGGCCATCGTCACGATCCGCCTGCCCAGGCCGTCCGGCCCCAGACCCAGACTCGACTACCTCGGCACGCTTCTGCTCGCCGCGACGAGCGTGTGCCTGGTGCTGGTCACGAGCTGGGGCGGTCACACCTACGACTGGGTCAGCCCGCAGATCATCGGGCTCGCGGTGGGCGCGGTGGTCGCCGCCGGCCTGTTCGTGCTGGTCGAGCAGCGTGCCGCGGAGCCCATCCTCCCGCTGCGCCTGTTCCGGGACCGCGACTTCGTGCTCACGGCGATCATCGGCATCACCGTCGGCATCGCGATGTTCTCGACCGTGTCCTACCTGCCGACGTTCTTCCAGATGGTCAAGGGCGCCAGCGCCACCGAGTCAGGGCTGCTGATGATCCCCATGGTGGCCGGAATGCTCACCAGCACCATCACGACCGGTCGACTCATCTCCGCCACCGGTCGCTACAAGCACTGGCCGATCATCGGCACCGCCATCATCATGGTGGGCCTGGTCCTGCTGTCGCGGATGGACACCGACACGACGTACCTCTACAACGGGTCCGCGATGCTCGTCCTGGGCCTGGGCGTCGGCATGGTGATGCAGAACCTCGTGCTCATCGTGCAGAACACCGCGCCCCGGCGGGACCTCGGAGCGGCGACGTCGGCCAACAACTACTTCCGCCAGATCGGCGCGTCCTTCGGCATCGCGGTGTTCGGGTCGATCTTCGTGTCACGGCTCAACGAGCGGATGGCGGAGGCGCCCGGGGGCGGAGTGGAGTTCGAGGGCGGCGAAGCCGGGATCAGCTCCATGACCCCGCAGATGCTCCAGTCCCTGCCGGAGCCGGTGCGCGCGTTCATCGAGCAGGCCTTCGCGGGCGCGCTGCCGCCGATCTTCCTGTACGCGGTGCCGATCGCGCTGGTGGGCTTCGTGTTGTCCTGGTTCATCACCGAGAAGCCCCTGGCGACGACCGTCGGTCCTGCTCCGGAGGAGGGGGAGGAATCCGGTGCGGGGTCCGGGGACGGTGAGGGTGACGGGTCAGGGGCAGGGTCCGGGGCCGAGGGCACCGATACTTCTGCCGGGGCGCCCGGCGGGGAGTCCGGTTCCGGGGCCGAGGGCACCGATACTTCTGCCGGGGCGCCTGCCGACACGCGCGCCGACACGTCCGCCTGAGGTTCGGCGGGCCGTCCGCCGGATCGTCCGCCGGACGCCCGCCGACACGCGCGACGGCAGACCTGCTGGGACGCCTGCCGACACGTCTGCTGGGGTGGGGGCCGAGGGTCGGCAGCGGCACCGCGGCCCGGCGGTCCCGCTGGCCGGCCGACGGCCTCTGCCGTGGCAATGTCACCACCGGCTGACAGCATGAACAAGATGTGCCGCACGCCTCAGGAACGACTCGCGCCCCCGTGCCGTCTCACTCGGTACGGGGGCGTTCCGCCGCCCCCACCTGCTCCCTTCCCAGGGGGTCGGGGGGATGTCAGGGGCGGCCCAGGGCTGTCCCCGATGGGAATCATCGTGGTGAGGAGGCAGTCTGGAGACATGAGCGAGAACTTCACGACCAAGCGCTTCAGCCGCAGCGACTCCGACCGGTTCCTGACCGGCGTGTGCGGGGGCATCGCCGCCTACACCGGGATCGACGCCACCATCGTCCGCCTGATCTTCGTGGTCTTCGCGTTCCTCGGCGGCGGCGTCTTCGTCTACATCCTGGCGTGGCTGCTGATGCCCGCCGAGCACGAGCAGCGCTCCCTGCTGGAGCAGATCATCCGCAACTTCCAAGGAAAGCCGAGCCAGAACTGATGTGGACCCTGAGAGCCCACCCCGGGTGGCAGCGACGCGACATCGACGCCCCGCGTGAGGAGTGCGAGGGCGACGAGGCCCGCGACTCCTCGGCCGACGGCGGCCGGGAGCAGTAGCCGGTCGACGCCGACGGTGGCCGACACCGTGGTCGGCCGAAGCGGCAGGCCGCCGACGCCGTGGTCACACGAAGCGGCAGGCCGCCGGAGAAGCAGCGAGCAGTGAGAGCGCGGGACGGACGACGGGGAGCGGGAAGCAGGAGGCGGTGCCGGGAACGCCACGCGGGCGACGGCGAGCCCCCTCCCGCCAGGACGTCCGCGGGGGAGCCATCTCCTAGGACGCCTTCTCCGTCTGGTTCATGAGTTCGACGGTGTGGCCCGCCAGGCGCGCCCACGGCAACGCGAGCCCGGCCGCCAGGACGATCCCCACCGCGCCGGCGCACACGACGACGGCGTTGGGGTTGAACGACTCGGCGAGGAGTCCGGCGAGCAGGAAGCCCAGGCCCTGAGCGGTCTGCAGGCCTGCGGCGACCAGGCCGAACGCCAGACCCCGGCCTTCCTTGGGAACGCACAGGACGAAGGCCGCGTTGGCGACGATCTGGTAGGAGCTGCACGCCCCGCTCACCGCCAGCGCCACGATCATCAGCCATAGCGGCGGATCGAAGAGCCACAGCAGCAGGGGCAGCGACGCGAGCACGGCCAGCGGGCCGAGCATACGGATCCGCGTGGGCGGCGGGATGAGCCGGGTGAGGACGAAGCCGCCGAAGAACGCGCCGATGAACGGACCCGCCATGATCAGGCCGGCCGAGGTGGGGCCGCCGCCGACCTGCTCCGACAGCGGGCTGGCCAGCCCGTAGGGGATCATGTACAGGCCCGCGAGCCAGGCCAGGAGTGCCAGGGTGCGCAGGCGGTGGTCGCCGAACACGAGCTTGGACCCGTCGCGGATCATCACCGGCAGACGCGGGCGCTCGGAGGCCTCGGCCCGTGGGGAGGGCCGTGACCGCACGCCGAACAACACGATGAGCGCCGCCAGGACGATCACGGCTCCGTTGGCCATGAAGGCCATGTTGACGCCGAGCATGGCGGCTATGTAGCCGCCCGCGGCCAGTCCGGCCAGAGTGCCGACCTGGGCGGTCAGCTGGAAGATCGCCAGGCCGGCGACGTAGCGCTCGCCCTGGACGATCTCGGTCAGCAGCGCGGCACGGGCGGCGGCGAACGGCAGCGTGGGCAGCACCGAGCAGAACAGCAGGGCCCAGATCGCCCAGAGCGGCACGCCCGGGATGCCGATCGCGAAGATCAGGGACGCGCGGAGCAGGTCGCAGACGACCATCACGCGGCGGCGGGGGAAGATGTCGGCGACGCCGGACAGCAGGGGGCCCGCGATGAGTGGGGGCAGGAACGTCAGCGCCAGCGTGAATCCCGCGGCGAGGGGCGAGTCGGTCTGCTGGAACACCAGCGTCACGGCCGCGATGTTGAGCAGGTTGGAACCGATGGTCGACAGGGCGTGGGCGAGCCAGAGGGATCGGAACTCGCCGATGGCCATGACCTGGCGGTAGCTGCTCCGCCACGAGTCGTCCGGGGCTTCCGAGGAGGGGGATCTGTCCTCGTCTTCGGGTGTGTGGTCAAGGCGCGGTTCGGCCACCCGGCACTCCCTAACTGTTACATGGTTGAAATCACGCTGTGTCGTGTCTCAATGACCAACGGTTCCGGAAGGTGGGCTACGTCGCAAGCCCGTTCGGGAAATTTGTGTCTGTTTCGTTGCTGCGGGTGAGGGGGATTGCCGGGATTCGGCACGGAACTGGATCCGGGGGCTTTCTGGTGTTATCGCTGCTAGGCGTGGTGTTCCTGGGGTGATTGAGGTGATTGGTCCGGTCCTTTTGCCACGCGAAGCGTTTTCAGTCGGACACGCTCGGAACCCGAAATGGAATCAGGTTTCTTCAGGAACCGAGAACCGAAATGCGGCGCGTGGTCGCCTCCGGCGCGCGGTCACCCGTCGGAGGCCACCCGCCTGGTCACCCGTCCGAGGCCACCCGCCCGTGGTCGTCCGCCCGGTCGTAGGGCCGTCCGCCGATCCGTAGGGCGGTAGGGCGAGTGTCCGCGAGGTCATCCCCAGCCGAGGTCGCCCAGGCGCGCGTCGTCGATGCCGAAGTGGTGGGCGATCTCGTGCACGACCGTCACCAGGACCTCCTCCACCACCTGTTCGGGCGTCTCGCAGTAGGAGCAGATGTTGAGCCGGTAGACGAAGATCTGGTCCGGCAGCACGCCGAAGTAGCCGTCGCCGCGCTCGGTCAGCGGGATGCCCTCGTAGAGGCCGAGAAGCCCGTCAGGGGACTCGTCCTCGACCGTGATGACCACGTTGTCCATCAGGCGGGTCAGCTCCGGAGGGATCCGGTCCAGCGCGTCGGCGACCAGTTCCTCGAATTCTGCGCGTGCGATGTCCACCACGTCTGCCATTGTGCGGCCTCGGAGCGGCGCGGTGGGACGGCGGGGTCGTGGTGCGGCGGGTCGGCGGGTAGGCCCTCGGCGGACCCACCCGGCGGGCGAGGCCGGTGCGCACCTGGCGGACGAGGTCGGAGCGCACCCGGCGGGCGGGGCGCGACGGCACAAAAGCGCTCCGGGCGGGAGGAAGCGTTGGGAACGGGCCGCGTCACCGGCATGATGGGGGTGTGGTGTCTTGGGAAGCGATTCGTGCTTACGACTACCGTGGTGCCTTCGACCGGGTGCGCGCCGGGCGCGCGTGGCGGTGGGGCGGCGTCGTCGTGGCCGGTCTGGTCGGGGGCTGGCTGGGGCTCGCGCTCGGCGGGGAGGTCGTCACTCCGATCGGCCCGGCCGACGTCACCCTGGGGCTGAGCCCTCAGTGGGAGGGCGAGACGGTCGTCGACGTCCGACCCCTGGGGCAGCTCGCCTTCGACACGCACGACGCGCCCCTCCGGCTGAATGCGACCATCTCCGACATCCGGCTGTCGGCCGCCGAGGAGATGTTCGCGGACCCCGACGCCATCAACCGCATGGCCGCCGGTATCGGTTCGGACCTGCGCGCGGGCGTGATCTCGCTGCTGGTCCGCGCCCTCGTGGCCGCCACGCTGGGCGCCGTGCTCATGGGACTGCTCCTGTTCCGGAGCGTGTGGCGGTCGCTGTTCAGCGGACTCGTCTCGCTGGCGGTGCTCGTGGCGTCCGGGGCGCTGGCGGCGTCGTCCTTCAACCCGAGCGCCATCGCCGAGCCCCGCTACACCGGGCTGATCGCCGGCGCGCCGCAGGTCGTGGGCGGCGCGGAGGCCGTGGTCAGCCGGTTCAACCAGTACCAGGAGCAGCTCGCCGGACTCGTGGGCAACGTCGCGATGATCTACGAGGCGACGTCGACGCTGCCGGTGTACGAAGAGGACGAGTCGGTCGTCCGCGTGCTGCACGTGTCCGACATCCAGCTCAACCCCGCGTCGTGGAGCATCATCCGCACGTTGCGCGAGCAGTACGCGGTCGACGTGATCGTGGACTCGGGCGACCTGACCGACCGGGGCAGCGCGGCCGAGGACGTCTTCGCCGACGAGATCGCCGACCTGGAGGTGCCGTACGTGTGGGTGCGCGGCGAGCACGACTCCATGGGAACGCAGCGCGCGGTCGAGGCCCAGCCGAACGCGGTGGTGCTGGACGAGGACACCGAGGAGGTCGCGGGTCTGACCTTCTTCGGTGCGGGCGATCCCCGGTACACGCCGGACGCGACCCGGCTCAACCCGGACGAGGAGGCCGTGGCGGCGCTGGGGGAGGACCAGGCGGCGTCGGTGGCCGGGGACGGGGTCGACGTCGCTGTGCTGCACACCCGAACCCAGGGGGACGCGTTCGACGGCGCGGTGCCCCTGGTGCTGACGGGCGGCGACCACATGCGCTCGACCGCGCTGGGCGACGAGGGGACACGTTTCCTCGTGCAGGGGTCCACGGGCGGGGCCGGTTTGAGTGGGCTTGATCACGGGATGGGGCGGCCGACGCCGTACCAGGCGTCGGTGCTGTACTTCGACGTCGAGACCGGGCGCCTCCAGGCCCGCGACGATATCGACCTCGGTGGGATCGGCCTGACGTCGGCGCAGGTGGAGCGGCATGTCGAGCCGGATCCGGATCGGCCCGTGGGAGACGAGCCGGAGGCGTCCGAGGAGGATGCCACGGAACCGGAACGAACCCCGTAGGGTGGGGGTTCGCGCAGGTCGGCTCGGGGTGCCCGACGGGAAGAATCACTTTGGTGTTGGTGACGATCTCCCCTATGCTGAACCTGTCACACGGGCCCCCATCGTCTAGCGGCCTAGGACGCCGCCCTTTCAAGGCGGTAGCGCGGGTTCGAATCCCGTTGGGGGTACGGCGCGGTTCGAGCACTGTCGGACATCTGGCAGAATGAGTACCGCGACAACGCGCCAGGTCACTGCGACCGGGTGCGACAACAGAACAAGGTCCTGTGGAGCAGTTAGGAGTGCTCGCCACCCTGTCAAGGTGGAGGCCGCGGGTTCAAATCCCGTCAGGACCGCTGCGAGATCGAGAGATCGTCGCACGCGGCTAGGTAGCTCAGTTGGTACGAGCGTCCGCCTGAAAAGCGGAAGGTCGGCGGTTCGACCCCGCCCCTAGCCACCCGGTATGAGCAGCACCAACGCCCGGAAGCCCACAGGCTCCGGGCGTTTTTCGTGTCTGTGGGGGCATGGCTGAGGGCCCGGACACGGGGTCCGGGCCCTTCGGGTCGGCGGTCGGCTCATCGTCGAGCGGTCAGCCCTCCACCGCGTTCTCCGCGGGGTTCCCCTGACCGGCGGGCGCCTTCCGGCCGGTGGGCTCCCTCCGACCGGTCGGCTCCGGGGTTCCGTCCGATTCCACCCGTCCCTCGGGCTGCACCCCTCCCTCGGGCACCCCCTTGCCGGTGGCCTTCCCGCTGTGGTTGATCACGCCGTCGTCCTCGCCGGAGAAGAACCGGCGGCCGTACACGAGCAGGCAGAGCACGATGCCCACCGCGAAGCCCCAGGCGGCTCCGTTCAGGGCCAGGACGGCGCCGGTGACCCCGGCGATGCCCAGGTCGGTGCGGCTGCGCGCTTCGAGGATGCCGACCTTGACGCTCACGAACCCCTGGATGATGAGGGTCAGGGCGAGCGCCACGCCCAGGACGGGTTCGACGAGCGAGACGATCGGCAGCAGCCACAGGCCGGTGTTGGTGCCCCAGCGGAACGAGCCGGCGCCGCCGAATATGGACTGCATCGCGTCGCGGCCCTTCTTGTACCGCTCCGAGATGGCCACGTGCATGGCCGCCCACAGGGGGCCGCACATGGTGACGTCCGGGCCGATGACGCCCATGATGGCGTTGCGTGCGCCGAAGATCATGTGGGCGCGGTTGGGATTGTAGGAGACCTTCTCGTCGGTGCGGACCTCGGAGGCCTCGTCGAGGACGGCCCGCGCCTGCAGGACGTCGCCGAAGACCACGATGTAGGCGGCGGCCACGGTCGGGATCGCGGTGAGCAGCATCATCGCCGGCGGGAAGCCCACACCGAAGACCGTGTACTCCGTCCACAGGGTGACGAAGTCGGGTGTGGCGAAGCCCCATTCCAGGGTCGGCCACGGCGCCTCGCCGAAGAGCGGGGCGACGACGACGGCGAGCAGGATGCACGGCAGGATGCCGAGGCTGCCGATCAGCCGCAGCACCCTGCTGCGCCGCTGCGCCCTGGCGAAGCCCTTGGAGTACAGCAGGAGGAAGGCTAGGCCGACCGCGATCGAGATCGTCCACGGGAAGGTCTCGAACCGGCCGCCCTCGGCGAAGACGCTCTGCACCGCCGCGAAGCCGGCGCCCACCACGATCCCCGCGCGCAGCGCGTTGGGGATGAAGCGGACCACCTTCGCGGCGAGGCCGGTCACGCCCAGGGTGATCGACAGCGCCGCCAGCACGAGTTGGAACGCGACCAGCGCCTGGACCCGTTCGGGGCCCTCGGGGAACTGCTGGCAGTAGACCATCAGCAGCGGGACGGCCGGCGTGATCCAGCCGGGCACGACCGGGTCGCCCAGCAGGTGGTGGAGCAGGTAGAGGAGGCCGTTGAGGACGACGACGGCGAGCGCCGCCTCGAACGGCATCCCGAGGAGTTCGGTCAGCAGCGGGATCGCGGCGAGGTCGACCGCGCACATGACCAGGCCCTGCGTGTAGTCCTGCCACTGGAACCTGTAGTGCACGAAGGGCAGGCGGACCTCGAACGGTCCCGCCTTCCAGTGCGGCGAGGCCGCGTCCGAGGCCGAAACCGCGTCCGGCTGGGAGGGTGTCTGACTCATTGACCAGTGCTTTCGTGATCCCCGGGCACGGTCGCGCCCGGGTCGGTGGCTACTCGGGGGTCACTCGTCGAAGACGATGACCTGGCGGACGGCCCTGCCCTCGGCGAGTTCGTCCATGGCCTCGTTGATCTCCTCCAGCCGGATCCGGCGGCTGATCAGGTGCTCGACGGGCAGGCGGCCCTCGCGCCACCACTGGGCGAACCTCGGGATGTCGCGCGCGGGGACGGCGGACCCCAGGTAGGACCCGATGACGGTGCGGGCCTCGGCGGTCATCGTGAGCGGTGAGAGCTCCGCCGTGGCGGCCGGGCTCGGCAGGCCCACCGTCACGGTGCGCCCGCCCGGTGCGGTCGCGGCGAACGCGGTCTCGAAGGCGCGCGGGTGCCCCGCGCACTCGATGGCGTGGGAGGCCCTGATCCCTTGGGCGGCCACCTCGCCGGGTGTGCAGGCGTGGGTGGCGCCCAGCCGCCGGGCCAGGTCCAGCTTCTCGGGGAGCGTGTCGACGGCGATGACGTCGCCGGCGCCCTCCGCGACGGCGGCCAGCAGTGCGGCCACGCCGACCCCGCCCAGGCCGACGACCATGACGCTCTCGCCCGGCGCGGGCCGCACCGCGTTGAGCATCGCGCCGCCGCCGGTGAGCACCGCGCAGCCCAGGACCGCCGCGATCTCGGCCGGCACGTCGTCGTCGACGGGGACCAGGGAGGCGCGGTCCACGACGGCGTGCGTGGCGAAGCCGGAGACGCCCAGGTGGTGGTGGACGGTCTCGCCGTCGCGGGTGAGGTGGCGCGACCCGTGCAGCAGCCGGCCGTCGTTGTTGGCGGCTCCGCCGGGGCCGCAGGGCAGCCGGCCGTCCGTCCGGCAGCCGTCGCACTCGCCGCAGCGCGGCAGGAACGTCATCACCACGCGGCGGCCGACGGCGACGTCGGTCACCTCGGTGCCGACCGCATCGACGCGGCCGGCGGCCTCGTGGCCGAGCAGCATCGGGACCGGTCGGACGCGGTTGCCGTCGAGCACCGACAGGTCGGAGTGGCACACCCCGGCCGCCTCGATCCGCACCCGGACCTCGGTCGGGCCGGGCTCGGCGAGCTCCACCCGGGCCACGCTGATGGGGGTCGACTCCGCGTACGGGCGCCGCCGCCCGATCTGCTCCAGTACCGCCCCGGTGATCTGCACCGTCGTCCGTCCTTCCTTGTCGGCCCACGCGAGGAGGCCGTACGGGTCGTGGGACCCGGTTCGCGCCACCGCGTGGCGGATGACCAGGCAACTTACGGAAACTTAACGTGGCGGTGACGACGGACACGATGTGCTGGCGACCACTGATCCGGGTACGCTGTGTGCATGGCGAACACCATGCGGCGCTCGCGTGAGGACCTGCTGAGGGTCCTGCTCGACACGGCCACGGACCTCACCGCGCTGCGGGACGTGGAGGCCGTCCTCCAGGCGATCGTGCGCCGCACCCGCGCCATCGTCGGCGCGGACATGGCCTACATCAGCCTCAACGACCCCGAGCGCGGCGACACCTACATCCGCCAGTCCGACGGCGTGACCACGCCCGCCTACCGGGCCCTGCGGATGCCGCTCGGGGTCGGGGTGCTGGGCCAGGTGGCGACCGGCCTGGCGCCCTTCCAGACCTCCGGGTACCTGACCGACACGTCGGTCGTCCACGACCCCGAGGTGGACGAGATCGTGCGGGCCGAGGCGGTCGAGACGATCATGGGCGCCCCGCTGACCGTGGCGGGCCGGGTGATCGGCGCGCTCATCGTGGCCGAACGGCGCTCGCGGCGGTTCGAGCCGGAGGAGGTCAGCTGCGTCGAGTCGATCGCCAAGCAGGCGGCGGTCGCCATCGACAACTCGCTGCGCTTCGAGGAGATGGCCCGCCGGACCGAGCTGCTCAACGTGGAGCACCGGCGCAGCGCCGCCGAGCTGCAGCTGGCCACCCGGATGCTGGAGCTCGACCGCAGGCTCCTGGACGCGGTGATGGTCTCCCCGGACGTCGACCGGGTGCTCACCATCGGCCGCGGAGCGCTCGACGACGACCTCTACCTGCGGGACGCCTCGGGCGGGCTGCTCGCCGCGACCGTGGACCGGGACGCGGCCGGCGCCGACACCGGCGCCGATGGCGCCGACACCGACACCGACACCGACGCCGTCCCCGAACCCGGTACCGCCGTCGCGATCACCGCGGCGGCCGAGACCCTGGGCACCCTGCACACGGGATCGGTCCTGGACGCCGACGGCAGGGCGCTGATGGAGAGGGTCGCCGTGCACGCCGCCCTCGCCCTGCTCTTCTCGCGTGCGGAGGAGGACGCCGACCTGCGCGGCCAGCACGAACTGGTCGACGACCTGCTCTCCGGCGTGGACCTGCCGCACGACCGGCTGGAGCGGCGGATGCGCCGATGGGGCCTGCGCTCGGACGACCGCCTGTGGTGCGTGGCCCTGGACGTGTCCTTCGCGGACGCGCGGCGGTACCGCCAGGTGCTGCGCGCCGCGATCGGGCGGACCGTGATGACCGTGCACGACGACCACCTGTGCCTGCTCACCGCCTCGCCCGGGTGGGAGGACGGGCTGCGCGCCGCGTTCGACGCCCGCGGCTGGCCGCTGCGGGCGGGCTCCGCCGGCCCGGTCACGGCGCCGCGGGACCTGCCCGACGCGCACCGGCGCGCCTCGCTCGCCCTCGGCTCGCTCGTCACGCTGGGCCGGGACGGCGTGCTCGACGGCGAGCAACTGGGCATGGTGCACGCCCTGCTCGACCTCGCACGGGCCGGCGGCCTGCCGCGGTCGCTCACCCGCGCCGTCGACCCGCTGCTGGACTACGACGACGAGCGGGGCACCGACCTGGCGCGTACCGCCTTCCACTACCTGGAGACCGACGGCAGCGTGGCGCGGGTCGCCGAACTCCTGCACCTGCACCGCAACACCGTGCGGCAGCGGCTCGCCCGCATCGGGGTCCTGCTCGGCGCGGGGTGGGACGCCTCGCCGCGCCGTCTGGAGACGCACCTGGCGCTGCACGTGCGCGACGCACAGGTGGGTCTGCGCCGCCCCGCCTGAACCTGATCCGCGCGGCCGTGGTTCCCTACGGGTGTTCGATCGACCACGCATTCAGGAGAACACCGCATGCCGCCTTCCCCGCCGTCCACGAACGACCGCCCGAGTGAGACCGAGCAGCTCCGACAGCGGCTCCAGCGCCTGGAGGCGCGCTTCCACGCGCACGCCTACGAGGCGGAACGGCTGCGGGTCGCCACGGCCCTGCTGACCGGGGGCACGGTCGTCGCGTTCCTGTCGCGTGCTCTGCCGTGGGCGAGTGACGAGAGCTGGGTTCCGTCGGGCGACGACACCACGCTCCTCTCCGTCCTGCTCTGGGTGGCCGTGGCAGCGCTGGCGGGGGCCGTGGTCCGCTACCTGTTCCGTCCGTCCCGCTTCTGGCTGGGGGCCGTTGTGGGGCTGGCGTGTGTGCCGCCGGCCCTCCTGCTGGTCGAGTGGGCGTTGGCCGCCGCCGCTGCCGCGGAATCCGCATACTTCAGCGACGTCGCCGACCCGCAGACCGGCCGGTACTTCCTGCTGATGTTGCTCGGGTGCGCCGTCGTCGGGGGTACCGCCGCCCGGTTGCTCCAGGAGGAGCGGTCCTCCTGACCGGAGCAGACGGGCGGCGGGGCCACCCCCTCAGCCGCGGATCTGGAGGCGGCGCTGGAGGAAGCGGCTCATGAGCGGGTTGGAGGCCATGCGCAGAGGCAGGTCGCGCAGCCACAGGCTCAACGGGTCCTTGGGCGCGTACAGGCCCTTGACCTGGCGGCCCAGGCGCTGCTTGCGCTCGGCCTCCGGGCGGATCCGCCGCTCCCACGCGGCCAGGGCGGCCGGAAGGTCGTCCGGGTGCTCCTCCAGGGCGGCGCCCAGGGCGTCGGCGCCGCCGACGGCCAGGGCCGAGCCGTACCCGGCGAAGAGGGTGACGCACCAGGCGGCGTCGCCGAGCAGGACCACGCGGCCGCGGCTCCACCCGTCCACCTCCATCTGGCTGACGGTGTCGAAGTACACGTCGTCCGCCGCGGCGAGCTGGTCCAGCACCTGGGGCGCCACCCAGCCCATGTCCCCGTAGGCGCGCGGGATCGTGGTGTGCGGGCCCTCGGCGAGTTCGCGGTCGGACTCCTCCGACCGGTAGCCGAAGAAGGCCGCCGCTCCGTTCTCCCCCAGGTCGATGACGGCCAGGGTCCGGCCGGTGTCGGTGACCGAGGCGGTGGTGCCGGGCGTCAGGCCCTCGGGCAGGTGGTCGAGCATGAACACGCCCACCATGTGCCGCAGGTCGCGCCGGTACTCCGACTCCGGGCCGAAGACCTGGGCGCGGGTGGCCGAGTGCAGGCCGTCGGCGCCGATGAGCAGGTCCGCGGTGGCCTCGGTCCCGTCGCTGAGCGTGGCGCGCACGCCGTCGGCGTCCTGTTCGATCCGCTCGACGGTGGTGCCGAAGGTGAACTCGGCGTGCTCGCGCACCTTCTGGTGGAAGACGTCCTCGATATCGCCGCGCAGCAGGTTGAGGTTGCGCTCGCCCGCCATGGCCCGCACGGTCGGGCCGGGCACGGTGAACGCCCTCCTGCCGTCCTTCTTCACGTAGACCAGGGCGTCCGGCGTGATGTGCCGGTCGAGCAGGTCGGGCAGCACGCCCATCCGCTCGGCGGCGTCGTAGCCGATGCCCGCGAAGGCGACGGCGTACCCGCCGCCGCGGCGCCGGGCGGCGCGTTCGACGACCCGGACGCGCCAGCCCGCCTGGTGCAGGCGCAGGGCGGCGGCCTGGCCGGCGATGCCGGCGCCGACGATGAGGGCGCTCCGGCCGGCGGACGGTGAGGTGTCGTGGGCGGTCATGGCGGTCAGTCCTTCCGAGGGGTGAGGCCCGTGGCGACGATGTCGACCAGCAGGTCCTGGATCTGGGGGAGCAGCGCGGGGTCGCCGAGGAGCTCCCGGTTGAGCGGCAGGACGAGGACCGCCTGGATCACGCCGACGATGACGGCGGGGTCGTGGCCGGGGAGCTCGCCCTCCTCCTGGTGGTCGCGGACGTAGTCCACGAAGGCCCGCGCCGGGTTGTCGGGCGAGGAGCCGAAGGCGGAGACGGCGGCCGGGTCGGCGGTGCCGAGTCGGCGCATGACGGCGGCCATCTCCTCGGGGTGGGTCATGAGGCGCCGGTAGAGCGGGTCGGTCTCCAACCGGCGGAGGGTGGCGTGCAGGAAGCGCCGCAGTCCCTCGCGGACGTCCTCGGTGCTGAGCAGGGCCTCGTCGACGACCTCGCGCTTGACGGCGGCGGACTGCCGCATCATCAGCTCCAGGTAGAGCGCCTCCTTGGCGGCGAAGAACTGGTAGAAGCTGCTCTTGGCGATGCCGGTGCCGGCGACCAGATCCTCCAGGGAGGTCTTGCGCAGGCCCTGGGCGGTGAACAACCGTTCCCCGTTGGCGAGCAGCCGCTCGATGATCCGGGCGCGCTCGGTCTCGCTGAAGGCGGCGGGCATGGCCGGCTCCCTCCGGTCTCGGTGGCGGGAGGTGTCCCGCCGTCGTGTGTCTATTTGAACAGATTAGATTTTTGTTTTCAACCCCCCACCTGGAGCCGGGCGCGGAGAGGAGACGCCGGGGGTGGGGAGCAAGCGCAGGTCAGGTGTTGTTAGCCTTGCCTAACCAACCCTCTCCGTGCCGTCACGGTCGGCAGAGGTCCGGCCGTACCCCCGTCGAGGAGAACCACCGCATGACCGCCCTGTCCAGACCCGTCCAGATGACCGCAGCCGCCCTCGTCGGCGCCGCACTCCTGACCGCCTGCTCCGGCACCGACGCCGGGGACGACGGCCGGACCGGCGGCGGTGGCGGCGACGGCGCCTTCCCCGTCACCATCGACAGCGCCCTCGGCGAAGCGGTCATCCCCGAGGAGCCCGAGCGCGTCGTCACCTGGGGCTGGTCCGCGCAGGACGTCGTGCTCGCCCTGGATGTCGTCCCTGTGGCCATGCCCCGCAACGACTACGGCGGCAACGAGGACGGCGTCTTCGAGTGGGACGCCGACAAGATCGAGGAGCTCGGCGGCGATCAGCCCACCATCCTCTCCGGCGCGCACGCCGACGCCCCGCCGCTGGAGGAGATCGTCGAGGCCCGCCCCGACGTGATCCTGGCCCCCAACTCCGGCCTCACGCAGGAGGACTTCGACCGCCTCCAGGAGATCGCGCCCACCGTCGCCTACCCCGAGCAGCCGTGGGCCACCACCTGGCAGGAGCAGGTCGACATCGTCGGCCGCGCGCTCGGCAAGGAGGACGAGGCCGCGGCGCTGCTGGAGGACACCCAGGCGCAGGTCGAGGCGCTGGCCGGGGAGAACCCCGAGCTGGAGGGCACGACCTTCTTCTACGCCGCCGCCAACGAGGCCGACGTGCTCAACGTGTACCGGGAGTACGACCCGCGCGTGGAGATGCTCACCGACCTGGGCATGGAGCCCAGCGCCAGCGTGTCCGAGCTGGACACCGACCCCGACGACTCCTTCTTCTTCCAGGTCAGCTACGAGAACCTGCAGGAGATCGAGACCGACGTCCTGGTGATGTACTTCGCCGACGAGGCGTCCCTGGAGGAGTTCACCTCCGACCCCCTCGTCGCCGCCATGCCCGCCGTCCAGGAGGGCCGCTTCGCCCCGATCGTCGGCGAGGACTTCGTCATGGCCAGCAGCGCCCCGACCGTGCTGTCCATCCCGTGGATGCTCGACCGGTATGTGCCCGAGCTGGTCGCCGCCGCCGAGAACGTCGAGTAGCGCGGAACCCCGATGACCACCACCACCGGGGGCGGTGCCCGCACCGCCCCCGCCACCCGCAGGCCCGGGCGCCCACGCGCGGCGCTCGGCTTCCTGCTGCTCGGCCTGGCCCTGGCGGTCGCCGCGCTGCTCAGCCTCGCCGTGGGCGCCAACCCCCTGCCGCCGGGCGTCGTGCTCGACGCCGTGCTGCGCACCGACCCGACCCTCCCCGACCACCTGGTCGTGGTCGAGAAGCGCCTCCCGCGGACCCTGGTCGGACTCACGGCGGGACTGGCCCTGGGCATGGCGGGCGCGGTGATGCAGGGCCTGACCCGCAACCCGCTCGCCGACCCCGGGCTGCTCGGGATCAACGCCGGGGCCTCGCTCTTCGTGGTGGGCGCCATCAGCCTCCTCGGCGCGACCTCGCCCGGCGAGTACGTGTGGTTCGCCTTCGCGGGCGCCGCGGTGTCGGCGGTGGTCGTTTACGGGGTGTCGAGTTTCGGTCGCGAGGGCGCCACCCCGGTCAAGCTCGCGCTGGCCGGAGCGGCGGTCACCGCCGCCCTGACCTCGATCGTCACCGCCGTGCTGCTGGTCGACCAGTCCTCGCTGGACCAGATGCGGTTCTGGCAGGTCGGGGCCCTGGCCGCGCGCGGACTCCCCGTGGTCGCCCAGACCACGCCGTTCATCGTGGGCGGCGCGCTGGTCGCCCTCCTGCTCGGCCGCTCGCTCAACGGCCTGGCGCTGGGCGACGACGTCGCCCGCGGACTCGGCCAGAACATCGTGCGGACCCGGATCCTGGCGGCCGTGGCGATCGTCGCGCTGTGCGGAGCCGCGACCGCGTCGGTCGGACCGATCGCCTTCGTCGGCCTGCTCGTGCCGCACGTCGCCCGGAGCGTCGTGGGCCTGGACTACCGGCTCATCCTCCCCTTCAGCGCGCTCGCCTCGCCCACACTGCTGCTGGCCTGCGACGTCATCGCCCGGGTGGTCGCACGCCCGGGTGAGCTCCAGGTCGGGATCGTCACGGCGGTGATCGGCGCCCCGCTGTTCATCGCTCTGGTGCGCAAGGGGAAGGCGGTGCGGCTGTGATCACCACCCGTCCGTCCACCCGTCCGTCCACCCGTCCGTCCGGCGGCACCGTCCGCGCCGTGCGCCGGCGCGGCACCCGGCGCGAGGCCGCGGTCACGCTCGTCCTCGTCCTGCTGCTCCTCGGCGCGATGCTGCTGGGGGTGAGCGTGGGCCGGGCGTCGGTCTCCCTGCCCGAACTCCTCGACCTCCTCACCGGGCGGGCCGACCAGGTCACCCGGTTCGTGCTGATCGAACTGCGGCTCCCGCGCCTGCTCACCGCGGTGGTCACGGGTGCCTGCCTCGGGCTGTCCGGGGCGCTGCTCCAGACCATCGTCCGCAACCCGCTGGCCAGCCCCGACATCGTCGGCATCACCCACAGCGCCAGCGCGGCCGGCGTCCTGGGCGTGGTCTACCTGGGCCTGAGCGGCCTCGCGCTGGCCGGGTTCGTGTGCCTGGGGGCGCTCGCCGCCGCCGCGGCCATCTACCTGCTGGCCTGGCGGCACGGCGTGGCGGGCTACAGGCTCCTGCTGATCGGCATCGGCGTGGCGGCGCTGTCCACGAGCGTCGTCTCCTGGGTGCTGACCCAGAGCGACGTCCGCGACGCGCGGGTGGCCCTGACCTGGATCACCGGCAGCCTGGCCCGCGCCGACTGGCCCACTCTCAACCCGCTGCTCGGCTGCTTCGCCGTCCTGGTGGCGGCCCTGGTCCTGCTCGGCGGGCGGCTGCGCTCGCTCGAACTGGGCGACGACTCCGCCATCTCGCTCGGCGTGCCCGCCGAGCGGACCCGGCTCTGGCTGCTGCTGACGTCGGTGGGCCTGGCCGCCTCGGCGGTGGCGGTGACCGGCCCGGTCGCGTTCGTGGCCCTGGTCAGCGCGCCGATCGCCCGGCGCACCGTCCGGTCGGGCCGCCTGGCGCTGCTGCCCGCGGCGCTGATCGGAGCGCTCATCATGCTCGCGTCCGACCTCCTCGCGCAGTTCACGATCCCCGACGTCCTCCTCCCCGTGGGGGTGGTGACCGGCATCGTGGGCGCGCCGTACCTTCTCTGGCTCCTCATGCGGACCAACCGGTCCGGGGCAGGTGGTTGACATGATCCCGTCCGACACCGCGCACACGGCGGACCCCGCCTTCTCCGCCCTGGCGGCGGAGGACCTGTCGCTCGGCTACGGCGACCGGACCATCGTGCACGGTCTGAGCATGGCGGTCCCGCCCGGTGTCGTCACCTCGATCGTCGGCGCCAACGGGTGCGGCAAGTCCACCCTGCTGCGGGGCCTGGCCCGCCTGCTGCCGCCGCGCGGGGGCCGCGTGCTCCTCAACGGCACGGACATCCGGACCCTGCCCACCCGCGACGTGGCCCGGACCGTGGGCCTGCTGCCGCAGAGCCCCGTCGCACCGGACGGCATCACCGTCGCCGACCTCGTGGGCCGCGGCCGCTACCCGCACCAGGGCTGGTTCCGGCGCTGGACGAGCGGCGACGACGAGGCGGTGCAGGAGGCCCTGGAGGCGACCGGGACGCTGGAACTGGCGGAGCGGTCGGTGGACGAGCTGTCCGGGGGGCAGCGGCAGCGGGTGTGGATCGCCATGACCCTGGCCCAGCGGACCGACCTGCTGCTCCTGGACGAGCCCACGACGTTCCTCGACATCGCGCACCAGGTGGAGGTCCTGGATCTGCTGCTGGAGCTGAACCGGACGCAGGGGACCACGGTCGTGATGGTCCTGCACGACCTCACCCTGGCCTCGCGCTACTCCGACCACCTGGTGGCCATGCTCGACGGCTCGGTGTACGCGTCCGGCCGCCCCCGCGACGTGGTGACCGAGGACCTGGTCCGCGACGTCTTCGGGCTCTCGGCCCAGGTCTTCCCCGACCCGGTCACGGGAACGCCCAGCCTCTCGCCGCTGGTGCGCAACCCCGCGCACCTGCCGAGCTGAGACGCCGAACCGCGGAGCGGTCCGGGGCATCCACCCCCAGTGACACCGACACCCGAGCAGGAGGGACCCCGCGCGATGGCCCAGAGGGACGCCGAGGACGGTCGGCCGGACGAGCTCCACCGGCTGCGCAACCGGATGGCCGCCCTGGAACAGCGGGTGGCGCACAACGAGGTGGGCGCCCTGCACGCGCGCGTGGTGACCGGCGGGCTGGGGGCGGGAGCCATGGCCCTGCTGCTGTCCCTCTCCCTGCCGTGGGTGCGCGGCGGAGGCTTCGGGCCGTCGTTCGACGATGACGGCGACCTGACCCTCGGTTCGTCGGCCCGCTCCATGGGAACCGGGTGGGAGCTACTGGCGGAGGCGTACGAGGACGGCCGGTGGCTGATCCTCGTCGCACTGGTCGCCGTGCTCCTGACCGCGGCCCTGGCGTTCGCCGGGCTGTTCAGCGGGAGTCGAGGAGTCCACGTCGCCGTCCAGGCCGCGGGGTGGGCGCTGCCGGTGCTGCTCCTCCTGGCGTGGCCGCACGACTCGGGCCCCGAAGCCGGCGGCGGACCCATGATGGCCGCGGTCGCGGGCGTGGTGGTCGCCCTGGCGGCATTCTGGGCGGTCTCGGAGATCGACCGGACCGCGGAGAACCGGGCCGTGTGGGAAGAGCTGGGCCGGTCGGTGTGATCCGCGACGCGGCGCGATCCGGCCCGCGGGAGTAGGGTCCGGACCCGTGAGCCACGTGATCGCCGCTGACGGCACCCGCCTCTGGTACGACGTCCTCGGAGAGGGCGAACCCCTCCTCCTGTTCAACGGCCAGGCGCTCGACCACGAGATGTGGGACGGCGTCCACACCGGCCTGGCGCGTCGGCACCGGGTCGTGCGGACCGACTTCCGCGGCACCGGCGGCAGCGACGCCCCGCTGGGGGAGCCCTACAGCCTGGAGCTGTTCGCCCGTGACGCCCTCGCCGTCCTGGACCACCTCGGCATCGGACGCGCCCACGTCTACGGCTTCTCGATGGGCGGCAAGGTCGCCCAGACCCTTGCCTCGCTGGCGCCCGAGCGGGTCGGCGCGCTCGTGCTGGGTTCGACCGCGCCGGGAGGCGACCACGAGGTGGAACGTCCCCGCTCGGCCACGCTGGCGCTGCGCCAGGCCGGTACGGCGGCCGGACGGGAGCTGATCGGACCGCTGTTCTACACGCCCGACTGGGCCGCCGCGCATCCCGACACCGTCACCCGCGTCCTGCCGCGCGGCCCCCTGCGCGCCCAGCGCCTGCACTTCGGGGCGAGCACGGGCTACGACGGCTGGGACCTCCTGCCCGGCATCACCGCGCCGACCCTGGTCGTGCACGGCGAGGACGACGAGCTCACGCCCGTGGGCAACGCCGAACTGCTCGCCGAGCGCATCCCGGGCGCACGCCTGCTGACGCTGCCCGGGATGCGCCACGGCTACCCGCACGAGGCCGAGCCGGAGGCCACCCGGGCCGTCCTGGAGTTCCTGGCGGAGCACGGCCTGACCGAACGCGGACTCACCGACCAGCCGCTGCGCGCCTGACGGCCCGACCGGCGGAGCTCACAGGGGGGGACCCGCGTCCACGGGCTCACAGCGGCGGGGGAACTCCGTGCGCATGCGCTCCATCTGGCGGCGGTCGCGCTTGGTCGGGCGGCCCGCGCCGCGGTCGCGCTTGACGAACGGCACCGCCGCCTCCGGGGGAGGCGCGGGCGTCCGGTCGGTGTAGCAGCGCGCGGCGACCGGCGCGCCGACCCGCTTGGCCAGCACGTGCGTGACGTCGACGATGCGCGTGGTCCCGTGCAGGCGGACCCGCACCTCGTCGCCGGGCTTGACGATCGTGGCCGGCTTGGCCGGGCGGTCGTTGACCCGGACGTGCCCGCCGCGACAGGCCTGGGCGGCGTCCGCGCGCGTCTTGACCAGGCGCACGGCCCACAGCCATCGGTCGACCCGGGTGGAGTCGGGGCCGGGCGGCAGGGGAGCCGAGGACTCGTTCACACCGGTTCCCTTCTGGAGAGTGGAGCGTTCTCCGTCACTCTAGGACGGCTCCGGTACGAAGTACTCCGAAGTCGCGCTAGAGTTGTACACGCAGCGAGGTCCTGTGGAGCAGTTAGGAGTGCTCGCCACCCTGTCAAGGTGGAGGCCGCGGGTTCAAATCCCGTCAGGACCGCAGAGGAAGGCCCGGCGTCTGAGGACGCCGGGCCTTCGCTGTTGTGGGGAGAGTCGAGGGGGCGGTTGTGGTCTACCGGTACGCCACGGAACGGGCGGACCACTCGGCGCTGGCCAGCGGGAACGTGCTGCGGTCCGCGCCGGGGTTCCCCGGGTTCCCGGTGCGGTTGGCCAGCGAGCTGTTCCAGCGAGGGCTGGCGCACGTGCCCCAGGAGCGGGTCCGGATGTGGGACCCGTGCTGCGGCAGCGGCTACCTGGTGACCGTGCTGGGGCTGCTGCACAGGGACCGGATCGTCCACGCGCGGGCCACGGACGTGGATACCGACGCGGTCGCCCTGGCCGCGCGCAACCTCGCGCTGCTGACGGCCGACGGGCTGGCCGAGCGCCAGGAGGAGCTGCGTCGCTCCGCGCTGGACTTCGGCCGGGCGGAGTTCGTCGGGCGCGCCGGGACCGCCGGCGCGCTGGCGGCCGGTCTGGCGTCTATGGGCGGCGACCTCCCCCATGAGACGGGCGTGGCGGACGTGTTCACGCTGTCCGAGCCGGTCGAGGCCGACCTGGTCGTGACGGACGTGCCCTACGGGGACCTCACGCACTGGCGGGGCGAGGCCCCCGGTGGCGACCCCATGGCGGCGCTGCTGGCGTCCCTGGGCCGGGTCCTGCCCCCGCACGCCGTCGTGGTGGTGACCGCGCGTACGCGCCGGGTCGTCCTGCCGCCCGGTGTGCGCGCCCTGGAACGGGTCAAGGTCGGCAACCGCGCGGCCGTGCTCGTGCGCGCCCGCGACGTGGCGCCCTGAGGGTTCCCAGGAGGGGCGGGCCGTCCACAGGCTGTGGACGGCGGTCGGGGCGCGGCCCGGTCGGGAGTCCCGCGGGCGCCGCGGACCCCATGAGTCCCCGGGCGGGGACGCACGTGTCGCGCATACGGCCTCCTTCCCGACGATTCGTCACGATTGTCACGCGCAGCGGTGTGGGAAGTGGGAGTCCGCCACCTCGCGAGGCATATTCATGAAGGGAACGCGGTGGGAATCCGACTTTGACTCGTCCCTTCCGGACGGCGTCCAGGTAAACGGGGTGTGGTCGGAATGGCAGCACGAGGTCGATCCGGAGGAGCGAGGATGACCGACACCACCAACGCCACCGACACCACCGGGGGCACCGGCGCGCCACGGCGGCCCGACGGTCGCGCGGCCCGGCCCGCGCACCGCGTCGCCGTGACGCGCCAGGTCGCCTCGGCCATGCTGGGCTACCCGGACGAGAGCTTCTTCGACCGCCTGCCGCTCGTGGCCCGCGCGGTCGCCGGGCTCCCGCGCGGTGCCGTGCGCGAGGCCCTCGACGAGTTCTGCGAGTACGCCACCACCACGCCCGAGCTGGAGCTGTGCGAGCACTACGTGGACGTCTTCGACCACCGCCGGCGCCGCACACTGCACCTGACCCACTACACCGACGGCGACACGCGGCGGCGCGGCCACGAACGGGCCGAGATCGCCGGGATCTACGCCCGGTCGGGGTGGAAGGTGGGCGCCAACGAACTCCCCGACCACCTGGCCGTGGTCCTGGAGTTCGCGGCCCGCGGCGACGCCGACGCCGGAGAGGCGCTGCTGGCGCGGTTCCGGCACGGCCTGGAACGGCTGGGCACGGCCCTGCACGCCCACGGCACCGCGTACGCGCGCGTGCTCGACGCCGTTCGCCTCACCCTGCCCTCGCCGCGGCGCGCCGAACACGAGGCCGCCCACCGGACGGCCGCGCAGGGGCCGCCCGCCGAGGACGTCCCGCACCCGCGCAGGGCGGTCGACGGGCGGTGGCCGCGGGCGGGAGGAGGGGGCCGGTGAGCCCCCGCGGGCGGATGCCGCGCCCCATCCACGCCGAGGTGTCGGTCACAGAGAGACGGAGCACCACATGGAGCTGTTCCCGGACATCCCACTCGAATCCTGGTACGACACCAAGCAGACGCTGCACCGCTTCGAGCAGATCGTCGGCAAGGTGCGGCTGGAGCACAGCCCGCGCCGCAACCACTGGTGGCACGTGCCCTTCCACCTGACCGGGTCCGGTCTCACGACCCGGCCGATGGGGCTGGGCGACGGCAACCCGGTGTTCACGGTGGACTTCGACTTCGTCCGCCACCGGCTGGTCGCCTCGACGCTCGACGGGCAGGAGGCCTCTCTGCCTCTGGAGGGGCTCAGCGTCGCCGAGTTCTACCTCCGCTTTCAGTCGCTGCTGGACGGCCTGGGGGTGGACGGGTCGATCTCGGAGGCGCACCCCTTCGACCTGCCGGACTCCGACCGGCCGTTCGTCCAGGACCACGAGCATGCGACCTACGTCCCCGAGCACGCCATGCGGTACTGGCAGGTGCTGAGCCAGGTGAACCTGATCCTGGAGGAGTTCTCGTCGGGCTTCTCCGGCAAGATCAGTCCCGTGCACCACTTCTGGCACACCTTCGACATCGCCGTCACCCGTTTCTCCCCGCACCCGGTGCCGCAGCCGAGAGAGGTGGGCGGCCTCGTCCGGGAGGCCTACTCGCGGGAGGTCGTGAGCTCGGGCTTCTGGTTCGGCGACGACACCGTCCCCGAACCGTGCTTCTACTCCTACACGGCGCCCGAACCGGACGGGTTGGCCCAGCAGCCGCTGTCCCCGGTGGCCGCGGAGTGGGTCAAGAGCGGGGGCGGACACCTGGCGCTGCTGCGGTACGCCGACGTGCGCCGGATGCCGGATCCGCGCGCCTCGGTCCTGGAGTTCCTGGAGAGCTCCTACCGGGCGGGGGCCGCCCTGGCCGGCTGGGAGATCTCCGCGCTGGCGTGCCCCGGCGGTGTCACCGATCCCTACGTCGTCCGGGGCTGACGGCGTCCCGGTACGAGGTGTGTGCGTGGTCTCCGGGGGAACGTGGCATTCTGTGGGCGCATGTACCCCGCACGCGCCGCGTGCGGGGCCGACGCACTGAGCGGAGATGGCCATGGAGCTGACGGTCGAGGACGCGCGGGAGCGGTCGAGGTTCGAGGTGAGCGTGGACGGGAACCTCGCGGGGTTCTCCGCGTACCACCTCATCGACGACGGGGTGCTGGCCCTGCCCCACGTGGAGGTCGACCCCGCCTACGAGGGCCGCGGCGTGGGCAGCGCGCTCGTCCGGGAGTCCCTCGACACCATCCGTGCGCGCGAGCTGCGGATCGTGCCCATCTGCCCCTTCGTCCAGGCGTTCCTGGAGCGTCACCCGGAGTACGCGGACCTCGTGCACCAGGGCTGACCTGCGGCTCGGCGGGTGGGGCGAACGATGACGAGGGTGAGGAACTCGGACATAGTTCCGAATAACGGAAATATCACCAGAGGGGCAACGTCTGGACAAGGGTTGTCCAAATAGTGGTACGGATCGCTTTGCCGGGTAAGAGTGGGCGGTTGTCCCTCATCCTGAGCGAAGGAGCTCGACCACGTGATATCCGCAGACGCAGCACCCACCCTCAGCGCGAGTCTCACCGAGGCCATCGGCGGCGTCAACGACGTTTTCTGGGCCTGGATCCTGATCCCCCTGCTCGTGGTGGTCAGCCTGTACTTCACCTTCGGGTCAGGCCTGGTCCAGCTCCGGATGATCCCGGAGATGTTCAAGGTCGTCGGGGGAACGCCCGAGATCGCGCCGGACGGCAAGAAGGCCGTCTCCTCGCTCCAGGCGTTCATGATCTCGGCCGCGGCCCGCGTGGGGACCGGAAACATCGTCGGTGTGGCGGTGGCGATCTCCCTGGGCGGCCCCGGCGCGGTGTTCTGGATGTGGGCGATGGCTCTGATCGTGGGCGGCGCCAGCTTCGTCGAGTCCACCCTCGCCCAGCTCTACAAGGTCCGTGACCGCACGGGCTACCGCGGCGGCCCCGCCTACTACATGGAGCGGGCGCTCGGCCAGCGCTGGCTGGGGGTCCTGTTCGCGATCATCCTCATCCTGACCTTCCCGATGGTCTTCAACGCGGCGCAGAGCAACACGATCGCCGGTGCCGTGACCAACTCCTCCGAGTCCCTGGGCACCGGCTCGGGCCTGTGGCTGTCGGCCGGCGTCGGCGTCGCGGTCGTCGTGGCCACCGCGCTGGTGATCTTCGGCGGCGTCCGCCGGATCGCGCACACCGCTCAGGCGCTCATCCCGGCCTTCGCGGCCATCTACGTCATCATCGGCCTGGTCATCATGGCGATGAACTACCAGGCGGTCCCGGGCGTCTTCGTGATGATCTTCGAGCACGCCTTCGGCCTGCGCGAGTTCGGCGCGGCCGCGCTGGGCACGGTGATCGTCCAGGGTGTGCGCCGGGGCATGTTCTCCAACGAGGCGGGCCTGGGTTCCGCCCCCAACGCCGCGGCCAGCGCGTCGGTCACGCACCCGGTCAAGCAGGGGCTCGTCCAGACCCTGGGCGTGTACTTCGACACCCTCGTGCTGTGCACGGTGACCGCCTTCATCGTCCTGCTGGGCAGGGGGACCGAGCCGCTCGACGGTGGACTGGAGGGCGACCTGGCCCAGCACGCGGTCATGGCGTCGCTCGGTCCGTGGGCGCTGCACCTGATGACCCTGATCCTCATCCTGGTCGCGTTCACCTCGGTGCTCGGCAACTACTACTACGGCGAGTCGAACATCGAGTACCTGACGCGGAACGAGAGCGTCATGTTCGGCTACAAGATCGTGTTCCTGGTGGCCACCATGCTGGGCGCCCTGGGCTCGATCGACCTCGTGTGGACGCTGGCCGACACGACCATGGGCCTGATGGCCCTGGTCAACCTGGTGGCGATCACGCCGCTGGCGATGATCACGTTCAAGCTGCTCAAGGACTACAACGAGCAGCGCCGTGAGGGCCGCGACCCGGTGTTCACGCGGGACCGCGTGCCCGGGCTCAAGGGCGTGGAGTGCTGGGACCCGGCCACCGAGGGCACGGACGTGTCCGAGGGGTCACGGGTCTGACCCCGGCCGTGGCGCAGGGGCGGATCCCGTCGGGGTCCGCCCCTTCCTGTGTCCGACGTGCGGTGACGGCGCCAGAACGGCCCAGGAGCGGGCGTTCGCGGGCAAGCGTGTTCTTTCGGTCACGGCGAATCATCGCTAGTGTTCTGGATCACAGTCGTGGCGGCCAGTGTGTCTCGTCGAGGGAGTCCGATGTCCATCGTCTCAATCGAGCCCGCCACCGCCGAGCGGTGGGAAGACCTGGAGAACCTGTTCGGGCCGACCGGAGCCTACGGGCACTGCTGGTGCACGTTCTTCCGAAGACGGGCCAAGGACCACACCGCGAGCACCTCGTGCGAACGGTCGAATCGGGGCGTGGACAACAAGGAGGAGCTACGGCGGCTGACCCTCGACGGGCGCGTGCCGGGGCTCCTCGCCTATGACGAGGACGGTCCGTGCGGCTGGGTGTCCGTGGCGCCCCGGGAGGACTTCATCCGGCTCTCCCGCTCGCGGTCGCTGCGCCCGGCCGACCCGCGTGAGCCGGGCGTGTGGTCGCTGGTGTGCTTCTGGCTCCCGCCGCGCCGCCGGCGCCGCGGACTGGGCAGCCGCCTCCTGGAGGGGGCGATCGACTACGCCCGCTCCGGCGGCGCCCGGGTGCTGGAGGCCTATCCGGTCGACACCGCGGGCGGGCGCGCCCCGAGCGCGGAGGTCTACACAGGGACGGTGGAGATGTTCCGCCGTGCCGGCTTCACCCTGTCCGGGCACCACCTGAGCGAGCGCGTGGTGGCCCGCCTGGAGCTCAAGGCCGAGTAGGCCCGCCTCCGGACGCCGCCCCCACCGGCCCCGGAGACGACGAGGTCGAGCCGTACCCCACCGGTCTCGCCCGATCCCCGACCCCCGACCCCCTCTTCAACGCGGCCCCCGCGGGATCCGGATCCGTCCGGACGCGACGGGGGCTTCTTTGCCGCTCCTTGGTACCCCCCTGGGGTAATGTGTGGGGGCGCGTCGCGGACGTGCGGTGAAGCGACTTGACGGATGGATACCCCCTAGGGGTATAGTCGGTCCCAGTCGGAGCGGTCCGCGACGGAGACCGCCACACGAATCAGGAGGCGACATGGCTACCGCTGTCTACACGGTCGACGGCATGAGCTGCGGGCACTGCGTGAACTCCGTGACCGAGGAGGTCACCGGGGTCAAGGGCATCACCGACGTGCGGGTGGACCTGGAGTCCGGCAAGGTGACCGTCACCGGTGAGGGCGACATCGACGACGCCTCGGTGCGCGCGGCCATCGACGAGGCCGGCTACGAGGTGCGTGCCTGACATGGGCGTGACCACGAAGCTCGGGCTCTACGTTCTGGGCCTCGTGGCCGTGTTCGCCGTGATGTTCGGGGCCGGCTCCCTGGCCGGCCCCGTTCTGCCGGAGCGGACGCAGGACGCCGAGCGCGCGGAGGACCAGGGCCACGAGGACACCGCACGCCCCGACGACGCGGGCGGCCACGACGACACGGACATGGAGCGCTGATGACCAGCAGAACCGAGGAGCGGTCGGTCGAACTGGCCATCGGCGGCATGACCTGCGCCGCCTGCGCCAACCGCGTCGAGAAGCGCCTGAACAAGCTCGACGGCGTGACCGCCAGCGTCAACTTCGCGACGGAGAAGGCACGGGTCAGCTTCGACGGCGCGCCGACCGCGGTCGAGGAACTCGTCGCCCAGGTCGAGAAGGCCGGGTACACCGCCACCGTCCCACGAGCGGAGGGCTCCGGGGAGCAGGAGGCCGCCGAGGAGGCCGACCCCACCCGCGCGCTGCGCGACCGGGTCGTCGTCTCCCTGGCGCTGTCGGTCCCGGTCATCGCCATGGCGATGGTCCCCGCCCTGCAGTTCACCTACTGGCAGTGGGCCTCCCTGGCCCTGGCCGCCCCCGTCATCGTCTGGGGCGCCCTGCCCTTCCACGTCTCGGCGTGGAAGAACCTCAGGCTCGGCACGGCCACCATGGACACCCTGGTCTCGCTCGGCGTGACCGCGGCGTTCCTGTGGTCGCTCTACGCCCTCTTCCTCGGTACCGCCGGGACGCCGGGCATGACGCACCCCTTCGAGTTCACCATCGCCCGCACCGACGGGTCCGGCAACATCTACCTGGAGGTCGCGGCCGGCGTCACGTCCTTCATCCTGCTCGGCAAGTACTTCGAGGCGCGGTCCAAGCGGCGGGCCGGGACCGCCCTGCGCGCCCTGCTCGAACTGGGCGCCAAGGAGGTCACGGTCCTGCGGGACGGGCGCGAGGAGCTCGTCCCGGTCGACCGGCTCGCCGTCGGCGACCACTTCGTCGTGCGGCCCGGCGAGAAGATCGCCACCGACGGCACCGTCGAGTCGGGCACCTCCGCGGTCGACATGAGCATGCTCACCGGCGAGTCCGTCCCGGTGGAGGTCTCCCCGGGCAGCACCGTCGTCGGCGCCACCGTCAACGCGGGCGGGCGCCTGGTCGTGCGCGCCTCGCGGATCGGCTCCGACACCCAGCTCGCCCAGATGGCGCGGCTGGTCGAGGACGCCCAGAACGGCAAGGCCGCCGTCCAGCGGCTCGCGGACCGCGTGTCCGGGGTGTTCGTGCCGGTCGCCATCATGATCGCGGTCGGCACCCTCGGCTTCTGGCTCGGGACCGGCGAGCCGACCGCCGCCGCGTTCACCGCCGCCGTCGCCGTCCTCATCATCGCCTGCCCCTGCGCGCTCGGCCTGGCCACGCCCATGGCACTGATGATGGGCACGGGCCGCGGCGCCCAGCTCGGCATCCTCATCAAGGGCCCCGAGGTGCTGGAGAGCACCCGCCGGGTCGACACGGTCGTCCTGGACAAGACCGGCACCGTCACCACCGGGACCATGGCGCTCGCCGGAGTCACCGCCGCCCCCGGACAGGACGAGGACGAGCTGCTGCGCCTGGCCGGAGCACTGGAGAACGCCTCCGAACACCCCATCGCCCGCGCGATCGCCAAGGGCGCGACCGAGCGGGTGGGGGCGCTCCCCGCGACAGAGGACTTCGCCAACATCGAGGGCCGGGGCGTCCAGGGCGTCGTGGACGGCCACGCCGTCCTGGTCGGCCGGGTGGCACTGCTCCAGGAGTGGTCGCAGGACCTGCCGGAGGAACTCGCCGACGCGATCGAGGCCGCCGAGTCCGAGGGCCGCACGGCCGTCGCCGTCGGCTGGGACGGACGCGCCAGGGGCGTGCTGGTGGTGTCCGACACGGTCAAGCCCACCAGCGCCGAGGCGGTCCGGTGGTTCCGCGAGCTGGGACTGACCCCGATCCTGCTGACCGGCGACAACAAGGCCGTGGCCCGGGCGGTCGCCGACGAGGTCGGGATCGAGGAGGTCGTCGCCGAGGTCCTGCCCAAGGACAAGGTCGACGTGGTCACCCGCCTCCAGGCCGAGGGGCGCACCGTGGCCATGGTCGGGGACGGGGTCAACGACGCCGCCGCCCTGGCCCAGGCCGACCTGGGGCTGTCCATGGGCACCGGGACCGACGTGGCCATCGAGGCCAGCGACCTCACACTGGTCCGCGGGGACCTGCGCGCCGCGGCCGACGCGGTGCGGCTGTCCCGGCGCACGCTCGGGACCATCCGCGGCAACCTGTTCTGGGCCTTCGCCTACAACGCGGCGGCGCTGCCCATCGCCGCGGCGGGCCTGCTCAACCCGATGCTGGCGGGCGCCGCGATGGCGATGTCGAGCGTGTTCGTGGTGACCAACAGCCAGCGGCTGCGCCGCTTCCGCCCGCTCACCGAGCCCGCACCCAACGAATAGCAACGGCTCCCGAGCCGAAGGCCCCGCCACCGGACGCCCGGTAGGCGGGGCCTTCGGCCGTCGGAACCACCGGGGCAAGGGGGAGCGGTTCCGCTCGCCGGATCCACAGGGGGTGGAAGGTGCGCGGGATCGTTCCGGGAACCCCAAAGGGTTGATCGGGCCGAAGCGAGGCACGAGCGGAGGCCCAAGACAGGCAGGTGGTGAGGGGCGCACCGGTGCCTGCAGGAGGAGTCTCTGCCGTCGGCGAGGAACGAGCCAGGCAGGAGCGACGACGAAGGACCCGGTGTGAAAGCGCCCCGAACCCGCTAGGGTTTGCGCGAGAACTCCGTGTAGTCAGGGGTTCTCGCGCAGCCCCGCGCGGCCCCCGCCGTGCCCGAGCCCTGGAAGGACGGCCGCTCCCGTCCCCGACCACACCCCCCAGTCGAGGTCCCGTGACATCTGGATGCCCCCGCGCAGCGCTCCACCACAGTGAGCCGCACCCCGACCCCTACGCCCTCTACGAGAAGATGCGCGCCGACCACGGCCCCGTGGTCCCCGTCGAACTCGAACCGGGCGTGCACGGGTGGCTCGTCACCGACTACTCCACCCTGATCTCCTGGTCCCGGGACACCACGACCTTCACGCACGACTCCCGGCTGTGGAAGGACTACCGCGAGGGCCGGGTGGGCGTCGACTCCGGCCTCATCGCGATGATGGCGCCCCGCCCCAACGCCCTGTTCGTCGACGGCAGCGAGCACCAGCGGCTGCGCCGCGCCCTCACCGACTGCCTCGGCAGCGTGAGCGAGCGCCGCCTGTCCGAGACCACCCGGCGCTACGCCGACAGCCTGGTCGACCAGTTCTGCGAGCGCGGCGAGGCCGACGCGCTCAACGAGTACGCCCGCATGCTGCCGCTGCTGGTGATGAACGAGCTCTTCGGGTTCGACGAGGACCAGGGCCTGCGCTTCGCCTCCGCCATGCGCAACATCTGGGCGGGCGTGGACAGCGAGCGCGCCAACGCCGAGGCCGAGCGCGCGCTGTCGGAGGTGGTCTCCACCAAGCACCGCGTGCCCGGGGACGACCTCACCACCCGGCTGCTCCAGCACCGCGCCGCCCTGACCGACGAGGAGGTGCTCCACCAGCTCCTGCTCATCATCGCGGCGTCCAACGAGCCCACGGCCGACCTGGTGTACGCGACTATCCGCGAGATCCTGACCAGGCCGGGCGCGGTACCGGGCTCGGACGCCTCGCTGTCGGCGGCGGCCCTGGACGACATCGTCAACGAGGTCCTGTGGAAGGACCCGCCGATCACGAACTACCCCGTGATCTACCCGCGGGTGGACGTGCCCGTGGGCGGCGGGCGCGTCATCGAGGCCGGGTCGCCGGTCCTGCTGGGCTTCGCCGCCTCGGACCACTTCTTCCTCAAGGAGAACGCCGCGGAGATGGCCGAGACCAGCAACCGGGCGCACGTCGCCTGGGGCGCCGGTCCCCACCGCTGCCCGGCCATCGACGAGGCCACCACCATGGCGACCATCGCCGTGCGCGTCCTGCTGACACGGCTGCCGGGCCTGTCGCTGGCCGTTCCGCCCGAGGAGCTGTGCTACCAGCTCTCCACGCTGACCTGGTTCCCCGTCCACCTGCCCGTCCGCTTCACGCCGCAGTCGCCGCTCAACTCCCCACCGGAAGGAGAGTCGTGGACGCCGTCCGACTCGCCCCTGGAAACCTCCGAGCCCAGACCGAGCACCTCCGCGCCCTGGGGCCTGTCGTCCCTGTCGAACTTCCTGGTGAGGTTGCTGCGTGGGTCGTGACCACGCACGCGGCCGTCGAGGAGGCCCTGGCCGACCCGAGGGTGCAGAAGGACAAGAAGCACTGGACGGCCTTCAACGCCGGTGAGATCCCGCCGGACTGGCCGCTCATCTCCTGGATCATCGCCGAGAACATGCTCACCAGCGACGGCGCCGAGCACACCCGGCTGCGCAAGCTGGTGTCGCGCGCGTTCACCCCGCGCCGGCTCGAACGGCTCCGCGAGGCCATCGCCGTGCTCGCGGACGGTCTGCTCGACGACCTGGAGGCGGAGGCCGCCGCGGCCGAGGGCGGGGTCGTCGACTTCAAGGCGACCGTGGCCCAGCGGCTGCCGATGACGGTCATCAGCGACCTCTTCGGGCTGGACCAGGAGATCCGGCCGAAGCTGCACGGCCAGGTCAACGTGTTCTTCGACCAGAGCATCGCGCCCGACCAGGCCATGGCGACCTTCATGGAGATGTGGGCGCTGCTGACGGACCTGGTCGCCACCAAGCGCGCGGAGCCGGGCGACGACCTGACCACCGACCTCATCGCCGCCCGCGACGAGGGCGACCGGCTCAGCGAGGACGAACTGGTCTGGAGCCTCGTGCTGATCATCAGCGCGGGCTACGAGACCACCATGAACCTCATCGCCAACGCGGTGCGGGCGCTGCTCGGCCACCGCGACCAGCTCGACCTGGTGCTGGCGGGCGAGGTGGGCTGGGACCGCGTCCTGGAGGAGGTCCTGCGCTGGGACGGCGCCAGCGGCTTCGTCCCCATGCGGTACACGACCGAGGAGTTCGCGCTGGCCGGGGTGACCGTGCCCGCCGGGGAGCCGCTGCTGCTGGGCTACGGCTCCGCGGGCCGCGACCCCGAACGCCACGGCGACACCGCGGACCTGTTCGACATCACCCGCGAGGACACCGGGCACCTGTCGTTCTCCCACGGGCGGCACTACTGCCTGGGCGCGAGCCTGGCCCGGATGGAGGTCCTGGAGCTGCTGCCGCGCCTGTTCGCGCGCTTCCCCGGGCTCGACCTCGCCGTGGCCGACCAGGACCTGGAGCCGCTGCCGTCCTTCATCGTCGGAGGCGTGCAGGCACTCCCCGTGCGCCTCTCCTGACCCACCCGGGCGTGGGACACGCCCGGACGAGCCGGTCCCGCCGTCGGACGCGTCACAGCGCCCGCGGCGGGATCGCCGCATGTCAGGGGTGTTTCGTCCGGATTCGTCCGAGGTGGGCGACACCATCGTCACCGCACGGGGAGCGTCATCGGTCGGCACGGCTTCCAGGGCGTGTGTGGTGGGTGCCGCCCGTCGCGAGCGGTGCATCCAGTGGTGCTCTCGCCAGGCCGAAGAAGGAGCTCCCCTACTGTGCGGCTTCGCCGTTGTCGCACAGCGGGGGCCCGGCTGGTTCCCCTGTCGACTGATGAGAACGCGGCGAGAGTGCCGCTGGGGCGCCGCGCAGCAGGGCGAGTATCCGCCACACGCCCTAGACTCGCTGGTGTCCCCCTCCGGTGCCCCTCCACCAGCCACGATCTCCCATGCCTGCCTCCCCCTCAGAGGAATCGCACACCATGAACAGTTCGGAAGCCGACCCCGGTCGACTCCTGGCCAGCCGCTACCGCCTGGAAGAGGTGCTCGGGACAGGCGGCATGGGGAGGGTCTGGAAGGGGACCGACACCCTCCTGGACCGGCCCGTCGCGGTCAAGGAGCTGACCACCCCCGCCAACCTCCCCCCGCACGAGATCGAGGTCCTGCGGACGCGCATGCTCCGCGAGGCGCGCAGCGCGGCGCAGCTCAGCCACCCCTCGATCATCACGGTGTTCGACGTGGCCGAGGAGGACGGCCGCCCGTGGATCGTGATGGAGCTCGTGCGCGGGCCCTCCCTGGGTGACCTCATCAAGTCCGACGGCGTCATCGGCGTGGGCCGGGCGGCGGGCATCGGCGAGCAGATGGCCGCCGGGCTGGGCGAGGCGCACGGGCGCGGGATCGTGCACCGCGACGTCAAGCCCGGCAACGTGCTCATCGCCGGGAACGACCGGGCTGTGCTCACCGACTTCGGCATCGCGCACCTCGACGGCTCCACCCACCTCACCAGCACCGGGCTGCTCATCGGCTCGCCCAGCTACCTGGCCCCGGAGGTCGCCCAGGGACAGGCGGCGACCCCCGCCTCCGACCTGTGGTCGCTGGGCGTGACGCTCTACCAGGCGGTCGAGGGCGGCCTGCCGTTCGACCGGCCCACCCCGATGGCGACGCTCACCGCGATCGTCACCCAGGACCTGCCCGTGTCCGAGCGCGCCGGAGCCCTGCGGCCGCTGCTCGAGGCCCTGTGCGAGAAGCGCCCCGAGGACCGGCCGACGGTCACCGAGGCGCGCGCCCGGCTGCGGGAGATCCGGGACGCCGAGGAGGAGGACGGGACCGCGCCGGCCGTCGCCCCGACCCTGGCCACGACGGCCCCCGCGCCCATGGACCCGTCCCCGGCTCCGGACGAGGGCGCGGGCGGGGCGGCGTCCGCCGGACCGGCCCAGGACGCTCCGGAGGAGCCGGTCGGGACGGGCGGGGCGGCGGTGTCCGCCGCGGCCTCCGTGCCGGGGCGGGGCGCGTCCCGGCACGGAGGCCGCGGCACCCGGCGCACCCTGCTCGTCGTGGCGGCCGTCCTGGTCCTCCTGGTGG
The DNA here is from genome assembly GCF_013410755.1 of Nocardiopsis aegyptia. Taxonomy (GTDB): domain Bacteria; phylum Actinomycetota; class Actinomycetes; order Streptosporangiales; family Streptosporangiaceae; genus Nocardiopsis; species Nocardiopsis aegyptia. Next base: position 2,885,381 of record NZ_JACCFS010000001.1, on the reverse strand, counting down.
CCGGAGCCACGACCAGCGTGCTGCTGAGCATGAACCGGCCGGGCGCCGGGTCGGGCGCGGGACTGGTCGACGGCTCCCAGGAAGCGGGCGCGGGCACGGACGGGGACCCCTCCGCCCCTGCGTCGGAGGAGGCCGGGGCCGCCGGGGAGGAGGGCCGGGACGACGCGGAGGAACCGGAGACCGAGGAGTCCGAGGAGCCGGACGACGAGTGGGACTTCCTGGTCCGCCACGACGACCCCAGCGGCTTCTCCGTGGACGTGCCCGAGGACTGGACCGAGGAGCGCCGGGGCCACATGGTGTACTTCAACAACCCCGACGGCGGCTACCTGCTCGTGGACCAGACCGACGACCCGAATCCGGACGCCGGGGACGACTGGCGCGACTTCGAGCCGACCGCCCGGGGCAACTTCGGCGGGTACGAGCTGACGGGGATCGAGGACGTCGAGGCCGACTGGACCGAGGACTACGTCAGTGCCGCCGACTGGGAGTTCACCTACGACGGGAGTGGCGGTCGGATGCACGGCATCAACCGGGGCTTCCACACCGAGGACAAGGGCTACGCGCTGTTCCTCGTCGCGAGCAACGACGACCCGGAGGGCAACCGGGCGCTGCTGGACCGGATGTCGGAGACCTTCGAGCCGGCGGCCTGACGGCACGGGCGCGGGGTCCGGGGCGCGTCCGCCGCCTCAGAACACCGAGCAGTGGGTGAGGTCGGTGAAGGCCTCCAGCGCCGCCGCGCCCGCCACCGAGTTGCCCTTGGTGTCCAGGCCCGGCCCCCACGTGGCCACGGAGTAGCGTCCCGGCACGATCGCCAGGATGCCCCCGCCCACACCGCTCTTGCAGGGGAGACCGATGCGGTAGGCGAACTCGCCCGCCGCGTCGTAGGTGCCGCAGTTGAGCATGATCGACATGATGCGCCGGGCGTCGCCGTGGTCGATCAGCCGGCCGCCGTCGGCGCGCACCCCGTGCCGGGCCAGCAGCAGCCCGGCGCGGGCCAGTTCCTCGGTCGAGATGGTGATCGAGCACTGGCGGAAGTAGTGGTCGAGCGCCTCGGGCACCGGGTTGCGCATGTTGTCGAAGCTCGCCATCAGGTAGGCGAGGGCCCGGTTGCGGTGGCCGGTCTCGGCCTCCGAACCCGCGGTGACGCTGTCGACGCTCAGCTCGGGGTTGCCCGTCTCCGCGCGCAGCAGGTCCAAGAGCGCGGACAGGGCGTCACCGGTGTCGCTCAACAGCTGGTCGGTGACGACGATGGCGCCCGGGTTGATCAGCGGGTTGCGCGGGATGCCGTTCTCGAACTCCAGCTGGTAGAGCGAGTTGAAGGCCGACCCGGACGGCTCGCGGCCGACCCGCCGCCAGATGCCGTGGTCGGCGCGGCTCATCACCAGCGCCAGGGTGAAGACCTTGGTGATGCTCTGCATGGAGAAGCGGACGTGGAAGTCGCCGACGGAGTGGACGGTGCCGTCCACGGTGGCGACGGGTAGTCGGCGTCCCGGCCGGCCCCGACGTGCGGGCGGACCCGCTCCATGACGGCGTCCAGGACCCCGGCGAAGCGGGCGTCGGTCGTGCCGTGGGCGGCACCGCTCATCGCAGGCCCTCCCTGGTGTCCGGTGGCGCGGTCGTCACTGGCAGTATGCGGTGCCCGGGCGGGCCCGCGCGGCAGCGCCCGGCGTGTCCGGAGTGTCGGCGCCCCGCCCCCTCGCCGCGGCGCCCCTACGCGGCGCCCCTACGCGGCGCCCCTACTCGGCGCCCCTACTCGGCGCCGTCCAGGAGCTGGGCGTCGTGGACCAGCAGCGCCACCTGGACCCGGTTGTTGAGGTCGAGCTTGGTGAGGATGTTCGACACGTGCGTCTTGACGGTCGGCACGCTGAGGAACAGTGTGGCGGCGATGTCGGCGTTGGACCGGCCCTCGCCGACGGCGACCGCCACCTCGGCCTCCCGGGTGTTGAGCACCGCCAGCCGCTCCCGGGCCCGGACCGCGCGCTGGTCGTGCCCGGTCGAGGCCACCCGGTCGATGAGGCGCCTGGTCACGCTGGGGGAGAGGACGGGCAGGCCCCGGGCGACCCGGCGCACCGACTCCACGATCTCGTCCGGCGGGGTGTCCTTGAGCAGGAAGCCCGCCGCCCCGGCCCGCAGGGCCCGCAGGACGTGCTCGTCGGCGTCGAACGTGGTCAGGACCAGCACCTCCGGCGGACGCGGGAGGGCGCGCAGGCGCCCGGTGGCCGTCAGCCCGTCCACGCCCGGCATGCGGATGTCCATCAGCACGACGTCGGGGTCGTGCTCCTCGGCCAGTGCGAGCACGCCGGCGCCGTCCTCGGCCTCCGCGAGCACCCGGATGTCGGGCGCTCCGCCCATCATCATCACCAGCCCGACGCGCACCAGCGCGTCGTCGTCGACGATGACGACCCCGATCCGTCGGCTGCCCTGCTGCGGTTCGCTCATGAGGGCCACGGTAGCCAGGCCGAGAGCCGCCAGCCACCGGAGTCGGTCGGACCGTGCTCCAGCCGGCCCGACGCCAGCGACACCCGCTCGGCCAGGCCGACCAGCCCCTGGCCGGCCCCGTCGCCGGCGGCCGAGTGGTCCGGCGGCGCGGCGGCGGCGTCGTTCACCACCTCCACGGTGATCCCCTCGCCCGGGCCGCCGGCCACCCGCACCCGGGTGCGGGCGCCCGGAGCGTGCTTGCGCGCGTTGGTGAGGGCCTCCTGGACGATCCGGTAGGCCGCGCGCCCGACCCGGTCCGGCACCGGCTCCTCGTGCTCCCGCGACAGCTCGACCCGGGCGCCGACGTCGTCGGCCTCGGCCACGAGCTGGGGCAGGTCGGCCATGGTCGGCTGCGGCAGCTCGCCCACCGGGGCTCGCAGGACGCCGATCACCTCGCGCAGGTCCTGGAGCGCCTGGTGGGCGCTCTCCCGGATGACCTTCGCCGAGCGCGCCACCTGCTCCGGCGGTGTGTCCGGCCGGTACTCCAGGGCGCCGGCGAGCACGCTCAGCAGGGAGAGCCGGTGCCCGAGGACGTCGTGGATCTCGCGGGCGATGGACTCCCGGACCTGGTGCTGGGCCTGTTCGGCGCGCAGGCGGGCCTCGGTCTCGGCGTGCACGGCCCGGTCGCGCAGGGACTCCACCAGCCGCCGCCGGTGGTGGACGGTCAGGCCCCAGCCCGTCACGGCTCCCAGGATGGCGACGCCGAGCAGGAAGTCGACCAGGAAGGGCGAGTAGGGGTCGGGGCGCACGATGGCGTGGACGGAGGTGGCGCCCACGGCGAGCACGAGGACGGAGAGGCTGACCTTCGGCGGCCGGTGGACGGCCAGGGAGAACAGGGCGATGAGCATCGCCCCGGACACCAGGGTCAGGACCGAGGAGAGCAGGACGAGGACGACGGCGAGCTCGACCGGCCACCGCCGACGCCACCACAGGCCCACGCAGGCCGCCAGCGCGATCACCTGTTCGGTGGCCGACAGCCACAGCGGCAGGTCGACGGCGGTGTAGGGCGAGCCCTCTCCGTGCGGGGGGTCGGGGAACTCGACCGCCAGCGCCAGGCCGAAGCCGACCGCGAGCAGGAAGATGGTGAAGTCCACGATCCAGTCGCGCACGGTGCGCCGCCGTCGGCCGGTGGATGCGTTCATCGTCCCGGAGTCTATGGCGCGGGCGGCGCCGGATCCGGTATCGGCGGGGAACGCGGTACCGACGTCGGGCGACTCCCTACTTTGGTCGCGCCGGCGCGCGGGGGGCCGGTCCTCCGGACGCCCGGGCCGACACCGGTGGCCGATGCGGGCGACCGCGCGGGGGACCTAGCGTCGGTGGCATGCGCAAGATTCTTCAGGGCCTCGGCGTGCTCGTCTTCCTCATCGGTGTCAGCGGTGCCATCGACCACCTCTGGTACCAGCCGTTGTTCGGCATCGTCCTCAACTCCTTCAACAGGTTCGTCATCCCGAACGTGTCGTTCCTGCAGGAGTACGCGCTGTTCGCCAACCTGGCCGTGGCCGCCCTGGGCGGCGCGCTGGTCCTGGCGATGGAGGCCCTGGCGCCCGAGCGCCGCGGGTGAGCCGGCCGCCGGGAGCCCTCGGAGGCCCCGGCCGGGCGGCACGCGCGGTCACCCCGCGGGACCGAAGGGGAGCGCCGGGTGTCCGGGGTCGGTACGGTGGGGCCGATGAGCACATTGGTCACCGGGGCGACCGGGATGGTGGGCAGACGCGTCCTCACGGAGCTGGAGCGGCGCGGATTGCCCGTGACGGGTGCCTCGCGCACCTCGCCGACCCGCCTGGACTGGACGGACACCGCCAACTGGGGGGACGTCCTCAAGGGCGTGGAGCGCGTGTTCGTGGTCACACCGGTCGGCCTCGGCCTGGGCAGCCGCGTGGGCGGCTTCCTGGAGCGCGCGGCCGAGGCGGGCGTGGACCACGCCGTCGTGATGTCGGCCATGGGGACCGAGCACGCGCCCTCCGACTCCGACCAGCGCACGGCCGAGATGCGGGTCAAGGAGCTGTTCGGCCGCTGGACCGTCCTACGGCCCAACTGGTTCCACCAGGACTTCACCGAGGGGGTCTTCGCGAACCTCGCCCGGTCGCGCAACGGGCGCCTGGAACTGCCGGTGCGCAAGAAGTCCGGGATCAGCTTCGTGGACGCCCGCGACGTCGCCAACGCGGCCGTGGCCGCGCTGACCGCCGACCACCACGGCCGCGAGTACACCCTGACCGGCCCGCAGGCGCTGACCTTCCGCGAGGTGGTCAGGATGACCAAGGGCACGGACAGCCCGGTGTGGCGGTACAAGGCGATCGACGAGGCCGGGTTCTACTTCCGGGCGTCGGACCGCGGATGGGGCGAGCGCTACATCGACACCCTCAACGAGCGGTTCGCCGCCGCCAACGCGGGTCTGGCGGGCTCGGTCACCGAGGACGTGCGCGCCGCGCTGGGCCGCGACCCCATCCCGATGGCCCGCTTCGTGCGCGAGGCCACCGCCTGACCGGCCCGCGGGGCGGGTCCGGCCAGGCCGTGGCGGAGGCCTACTTCTTGAGGAGCTGGCGGGCCATCACCATGCGCTGGATCTGGTTGGTGCCCTCGTAGATCTGGGTGATCTTGGCGTCGCGCATCATGCGCTCCAGCGGGAAGTCCTTGACGTAGCCCGCGCCGCCGAGCAGCTGCACGGCGTCGGTGGTGATCTCCATGGCCGCGTCGGAGGCGTAGCACTTGGCCGCGGCACCGTAGAAGGCCAGGTCGTCGTCGCCGCGCTCGGACTTGGCGGCGGCGACGTAGACCATCTGGCGGGCCGTCTCCAGCTTCATCGCCATGTCGGCGAGCATGAACTGGACGCCCTGGAAGTCGGCGACGGCCTTGCCGAACTGCTTGCGCTCCTTGACGTAGGCCACGGCGTGGTCGAGCGCGCCCTGGGCGATGCCGACGGCCTGGGCACCGATGGTCACGCGCGTGTGGTCGAGGGTGCGCAGGGCGATCTTGAGCCCCTCGCCCGGGGCGCCGACGATCCGGTCGCCGGGGACGCGCACGTTGTCGAAGAACAGCTCGCGGGTGGGGGAGCCCTTGATGCCGAGCTTGCGCTCGGGCTCGCCCAGGGAGAAGCCCTCGTCGTCGGCGTGCAGGACGAACGCCGAGATGTTGCGCCCGCGCGGGCCGTCGGGGTCGGTCACGGCCAGGACCGTGTAGTACTTGCTCACGCCGGCGTTGGTGATCCAGGACTTCTGGCCGTTGAGGATCCAGTCGTCGCCGTCGGCCACCGCCTGGGAGCGCATGCTCGCGGTGTCGGAGCCCGCCTCGCGCTCGGACAGGCCGTAGGAGAACATCGCCGCGCCGCCGGCGACCTCGGGCAGGTAGCGCTGCTTGACCTCCTCGGAGGCGCCCAGGATGACGGGCATGGTGCCGAGCTTGTTGACCGCGGGGATGAGGGACGACGAGGCGCAGGCCCGGGCGACCTCCTCGATGATGATGCAGGTGGCCAGCGCGTCGGCGCCGACGCCGTCGTACTTCTCCTCGATGTGCGCGGCGTGGAAGTCGGTGGCGACCAGGGCGTCGTGGGCGGCCTGGGGGAAGGAGCTGGTCTCGTCCACCTCGGCGGCGTGCGGCGCGATCTTGTCCTCGGCGACGGAGCGTACGGCCTCGCGCAGCTCCTCGTGCTCCTCGGTGGTCTTGAACAGGTCGAAGTCGCTCATGAGTCTTCCCTCCCCGAGGGTGTCCCGCCCCTCGGCACTTGGCACCGCGTGCCGGTGTATGGCATCCAGTGCCAGGGTAGGGGGTGAACGGGACGAAGTACACAGACCGGGTCGGATACCTTCTGGGAGGCGTCGGGGGCGAGTGTCCGCGGAACACGCCCCACTGGACGCGGGGCAGGTGAAAGAGGTGAGCACAGCGTGGGGAACGGTGCCCAGGAGCGGTCGGCCGGCCGGAACGGGCCGCCGCGCGCGGCCACGCGCGAGGTGGTGCTGGCCGCGGTGCGGCTGTTCACCGAGGACGGCTTCGAGAGCACCACGATGGAGGGCATCGCCACCGCCGCGGGGATGAGCCGGCGGAGCCTGTTCCGACGCTTCGGCTCGAAGGAGGACATCCTCTTCGCCGAGCACGACGAGCTCTTCACGACCGTGGTCGCCTACCTGGAGGCCTCGCCCGACGAGCCCCTGGAAGCGGTCTGCTCGGCCGCGCGCCTGGTCCTGCAGGGCTACCTCCGCGACCCCGAGGTGACCGTTCCGCGCTACCGCCTGGTGCGCGCCCATCCCCGCCTGCGCGACCGCGAGGTCGCCATGACCGCCCGCTACCAGTCCGCGTTCAGCCGGTTCCTGGCCGACCGCGAGGGCTCCGAGGGCCGCTCGCTGCCCGCCGGCGTGGTCGCGGCCTCGGTCATCGCCGCGCACAACCACGTGCTCCGGTCCTGGCTGCGCGAGCCGACGGAGGACGGGCGGCGCGTGTGGGCCCGGTTCGACACGGCGATGGACCTGGTCCGCCGCTCGGCGCGGACGGTGCTGGCGGCCGAGGAGGACCTCCCGTCCGAGAACCGCGTGCTGGTCGCGGTCTACCCGGGCGGCACCGACCGCGAGGCCCTGCTCCGCCGTATCGGAGCGGCCGTCGAGCAGGACTCCTGACCCGGGGGCCGTGCCCCGGTGAGGGCGCCGTCTTCCGGGCGCCCGAGACCGGTTGAAACGGGTCCCGCTCGCAGGAACCACAGGGGGTTGGTCGGGCCGAAGCGAGGAACGAGCGGAGGCCCAAGGCAAGCACAGGTGTGAGGGGCGCGCTGGTGCCTGCAGGAGGAGTCTCTGCCGCCAGCGATCTTGCGAGCCAGGCAGTAGCGACGACGAAGGCCCCAGCGTGAAGCGCCCCGAACACAAGTAGGCTGGACGGGGCCCGGAATCGGGTGCGACCAGGACACGAGGCGGGACGGGCAGCGAGGATGAGCGTGGACACGGCGGGCGCGGCGAGGCAGGAGGCCGAGGTGTCGCGGGAGGCGGGGCGTCGGCGGACGTTCGCGGTGATCTCGCACCCGGATGCCGGTAAGTCGACGCTGACCGAGGCCCTGGCGCTGCACGCGGCGGCGATCTCCTCGGCCGGTGCGGTGCACGGCAAGGGCGACCGGCGGGGGGTGACCTCGGACTGGATGGAGATGGAGCAGGACCGGGGGATCTCGATCACCTCGGCGGCGCTGCGCATCGACTACTCCGACCGGGTGCTGAACCTGGTGGACACCCCGGGTCACGCGGACTTCTCCGAGGACACCTACCGGGTGCTCTCGGCGGTGGACTGCGCGATCATGCTGCTGGACTCGGCCAAGGGCCTGGAGCCGCAGACGCTGAAGCTGTTCGACGTGTGCCGGGCACGCAGGATGCCGGTGATCACGTTCGTGAACAAGTGGGACCGTCCCGGGCGTGAGCCGTTGGAGCTGCTGGACGAGATCGAGCAGCGGATCGGGCTGCGGCCCACGCCGTTGAACTGGCCGGTGGGCATCGCCGGGGACTTCCGCGGGCTCATCGACCGGTCGAGCGGCACCTACACCAAGATGACGCGGCAGCCGGGCGGGGCGACCAAGGCCCTGGAGGAGGTCCTGGACGCGGACGAGGCGGCCCGGGTCGAGGGCGCCGAGTGGGTGCAGGCCCAGGAGGAGATCGAGCTCCTGGAGGCGCTGGGCGCGGACTTCGACCACGACTCGTTCATGGCCGGGGAGTCCTCGCCGGTGCTGTTCGGGGCGGCGCTGCCCAACTTCGGGGTGGGGCAGCTCCTGGAGGCCGTGGTGGGCCTGGCGCCGGCTCCGGCGGCCAAGGCCGACGCCGGGGAGCGGGCGCGGCCGGTGGAGGCGGCCTTCTCCGGGCAGGTGTTCAAGATGCAGGCCAACATGGACAAGAACCACCGCGACCGCATGGCGTTCGTGCGGGTGTCCTCGGGGCGCTTCGACCGGGGCATGGTGCTCACGCACGCGGCGACGGGGCGGCCGTTCGCGACCAAGTACTCGCAGGCGGTGTTCGGCTCCGAGCGCTCCACGATCGACACGGCGTTCCCGGGTGACGTGATCGCGCTCGTCAACGCCCAGGCACTGTCCGTGGGGGACACCCTCTACGACGGTCCCAAGGTGGAGTTCCCGCCCATCCCGAGCTTCGCGCCCGAGCACTTCGTGGTGGCGCGGGCCAAGGACGCGGGCAAGTACAAGCAGTTCCAGCGCGGCATCGCCCAGCTGGACGCCGAGGGCGTGGTGCAGGTGCTCACCTCGGACGTGCGCGGAGAGCAGGCGCCGGTGCTGGCCGCGGTGGGACCGCTGCAGTTCGACGTGGTGCGCCACCGCATGGAGCAGGAGTTCCGGGCGCCGGTGGAGACCTCGCCGCTGGACTACTCCGTGGCGCGGCGCACCGACGCCGAGTCGGCGCCCGCCCTGCACGCGCTCTCGGGCGCGGAGGTGCTGCGGCGCCGCAACGACGGCGAGCTGCTGGTGCTGGTGCACAACAAGTGGCGGCTGCGGGTCATCGAGCGCGAGCACCCGGGCCTGTTCATGGAACCCCTCCTCGCGGGCGGCGTGGTCGAGGGCGACTGACCCCGCCGCGCGGCCCCGGCGGGGTTCCGCCCGCCGTCCGGCCCGCTGTCCGGCCGGTGAACGGCGACCGTGCCTGTGACGCGCCCCACCGGCGACCATTTCCCCCGGGGTTGTTGACGGTGTTTACCCGGCGTGAAAACCGATGACGCTTTGTCGATGCCCGCCGGTCGGTCGCGCGCAATGAGTCCAGGGTTCGGGCGTCCCGGTATCCGAGTGGTCGAGAAAGTCTCACGGTGCGGTCGGGGGCGGTGTGAAATCCCGTGCCCGGGGCACACAGAGTGGACATCTTCCGGCGCTCGGCCGTGGGGGCGGTGGGGCGCACGGGGTGTGGGGCACCCGGGTGGAGGCCAAGATCACCGCCTCCGGGGCACCCCGCGCCAGCTGCCGTGATCTGGGCGAAGGTACCCTGTGAGAAGGCCACTAGAGCTCGCTCGAACACCTGACCGCACCGCCGGCCGCCCGGGTCTGTCCAGATCTGTGAAGGGGCGTCCGCGGACGACGGGTTCGGGATGGGAGAAGTGCTCAGGGGACCGGTACAGGAGGCGGCGGTGCCATCGGGGGACCCCCGGTGCCGCCCGTGAAGCCTCAGGGTGATCACGGCGTAATCGACGGCTGGCAAAGATTGTAAATCTTCACTGTGTGGTAATTATCCGTGCGTCTGGGTATGTGTTGCATGTCACCTGTTCGCGAAACGGTGGAACTTATATGATTTTGCTTAACCGTTGTTTAACAAAACAGAACAATAACGAGTGAATCAAGAACGTGGCGGCGGACCGTCCCGCGTCTGACGCACCTCACGTATCCCCCGCCTGGAAAGGTTGACCTCGGGCATGAGCGAAGACGACAAAGAGCGCACGGTGGAGCTCCACTACGACGGCGGCGTACTGAAGCTGCCGGTGTTCACCGGTACCGAGGGTGAGCGCACCATCGAGCTGAAGACGCTGCTGGGCTCGACCGGTATGACCACCCTGGATCCGGGGTTCGGCAACACCGCTTCGTGTAGCTCGGAGATCACCTACATCGACGGTGCGGCCGGGATCCTGCGCTACCGCGGGTACCCCATCGAGGACCTCGCCGTGGGCGCGACCTTCCTCGAGGTCGCCTACCTGGTGATCTACGGCGAGCTCCCGGAGCCCGCCCAGCTCAAGGAGTTCTCCGACAAGCTGCGCGAGAACGCCGGCATCCCCGACGACATGGGCGCGCTCATCGACGCGATGCCCCGCAACGGGCACCCGATGTCCCTGATGGCCAGCGCCGTCAACACCCTCGCCGCCTACTACGACGACAGCGTCGACCCCTCCGACGAGGAGCAGGTCGAGCTGGCCACGATCCGGCTGATGGCCAAGCTGCCGACGATCGCGTCGCGCATCTACCGCAACTCCATCGGCGAGAAGCCCATCAACCCGGACGAGTCCCTCGACTACGTCGAGAACTTCATCAAGATGACGTTCGGCGACGGCGCCCCCGAGGGCGAGCTGGGCGACCTGTTCAACAAGGCCGTCGGCATGCTGCTGGTGCTGCACGCGGACCACGAGCTGAACTGCTCCACCGCCACCGTGCGCGTCGTCGGCTCCTCGCAGGCCGACATCTACGCCAGCGTCGCCTCCGGCATCAACGCCCTGTCCGGCCCGTCGCACGGCGGCGCCAACCAGGCCGTGCTGGAGATGCTGGAGGAGATCCGCGACTCCGGCATCAGCATCGACGACTTCCTGGAGCGGGTGAAGGCCCGCGAGATGCGCCTCATGGGCTTCGGCCACCGGGTCTACAAGAACTTCGACCCGCGCAGCAAGGAGATCAAGGTTCTGGCCAGCCAGATCCTCGACCGGGACGAGAACCCCGACGAGCTGTTCAAGCTGGCCCTGAAGCTGGAGGCCGCCGCGCTCGCCGACTCCTACTTCACCGACCGCAAGCTGTACCCGAACGTCGACTTCTACACCGGCGTCATCTACCGCACCATGGGCTTCCCGACCAACATGTTCACCGTGTTGTTCGCCATCGGCCGCCTGCCCGGCTGGGTCGCCCACTACCGCGAGCAGCTGCACGACCCGGCCTTCCGGATCGCGCGCCCGCGGCAGCACTACGTCGGCGCCTCCGAGCGCCGCTACCCCGGCGCCTCGGACGCCTAGTAGACGGGGCCTTCGCGCCCTCCGGTGCGCTCCCTCGTTCCTCGGGAGTGCACCGGAAGGCCCTCCAGGACCCGTCGGCGCCCTCGCTGTGCTTTCTTTGGGCCTCCGCTCGTCCCTCGCTTTGGCCCGACCAACCCCCCGGACGCCTGATGGACGGGGCCTTCGCGCCCTCCGGTGCGCTCCCTCGTTCCTCGGGAGTGCACCGGAAGGCCCTCCAGGACCCGTCGGCGCCCTCGCTGTGCTTTCTTTGGGCCTCCGCTCGTCCCTCGCTTTGGCCCGGATAGACCCCCTGGGGTCCTGTGGGCGGGGCCGCTCACCTTGACCCCCTGGGGTCCGGGCAAGCCGACCGCACCGCCCGTCCGCGTCGCCAGACGCGGGCGGGCGTTTGCTTTGGGGCCCGGGTTCGTTGGGACCGGACATGTCCGTACTCGGGTGGGACCGGGTCTTTCCGCGTCCTTTGCCTACGCAGAGTCGTCAGTGTGCGACCTTGAGGGAACTGGCAGGGTGCGGCCCCTCGGCGGGGCACGGGACGGCGCGATCGAGCGGAGGCGACGATGGTCCGGTATGCGTTGGCCGGCGACATGCTCGGGGAGCTGAGCCGGAACTGGTGGCTGGTGCTGCTGCGGGGGATCGCCGCGATCGTCTTCGGGGTGCTGGCCCTGATCTGGCCCGGTCTGACACTCGTCGCCCTGGCGGTCGTCTTCGGTGTCTACGCGCTCGTCGACGCGGGCGCCCTGGCCTACGTGGCCTACCGCTCCGCCCCGGGCAGCCGCGCGGGGCTGGTGGTGCAGGCGGTCCTGAGCGCCCTGATGGGGCTCATCGCGCTGATCTGGCCGCTGGCCGCGATCGTCGCGCTGGTGTTCGTGATCGGAGTGTGGGCGGTCCTGACCGGCGTGGCCGAGATCGTCGCCGCCGTGCGGCTGCGGGCGCACATCACGTCGGAGTGGCTGCTCATCTTCGTCGGCGCCCTGTCGGTCGTCTTCGGCCTGCTGCTGTGGTTCTGGCCCCTGGAGGGGGCACAGGCCATCGTCTTCGTGGTCGGGATCTACGCCATCATCTTCGGCATCGTGCTGGCCGTCGCGGGCGTCCGGCTCCGGGGCGCGGCCGACGCCTTCGTCCCGCCGGGCGAGCGGGGCCTGGGAGCGCGGGACGACGCGCCCGTGGAGGACTACGCGGGCGGCGAGGACTTCGGCGGGGACGGGGGCGGCCTGCGGCCCGACCCGGGGGAGGACCCGCAGGCGGGGGGACGCCACCGCGCACGCTGGGACGAGGAGCCCCCGGACGCCCCGGGGCGGATCTGACCCTCACTCCTCGCTGACGAGGAGGGACCCGAGGCGGTCGGTCTGGCTGTCGGGGACGACCAGACCGGCCTTCTCCGCCTGCCAGGAGAGGAAGTGCGGTGTCCGCCGGTGCGCCTCCAGCGCCTCCCGGTCGGCGAACACCTCGTAGACCCAGAACAGGTCCGGGTCCTCGGTGTCGGCGGCCACGTCGAAGCGCAGGCAGCCCGGTTCGTCCCGGACCGAGGCCACCGCGTTGCGCGAGATGCCGGTGAGGAAGCCGGCCCGTCGTCCGGGGAGCACCCGGACGGAGATGACGAGGCTGACGGAGCGGTCGGGCACGGGGCCTCCCGGTGGTGGGCGTCGCGGTCTCCGCCATGGTGACGGATGTGTGGACCGCACGGGGATCATAGGATCGCGTGGCGCACGGGGACGACGGGGGCGGTGGTCGGGGCATGGGCGGCGAGGGCGACCACCTGGTCGTGGTGACCGGCGGGCCGGGATCGGGCAAGACGACCCTCATCGACCACCTCGCGGCGCTCGGCCACGCCCGCACGCCCGAGGCGGGACGGGCCGTCATCCGCGACCAGCGCGAGATCGGCGGCCCCGGCCTGGCGTGGAAGAACGACCGTCTCTTCGCGGAGCTGATGCTCGCCTGGGAGATCCGCTCCTACCGGGAGGCCCTGGCGTGGCCGGGCCCGGTCCTGTGCGACCGCGGCATCCCCGACCTGGTCGGCTACCACCTGCTGCGCGGGCGCCCGGTCCCGGAGCACGTCGCCGAGGCCGCGCGCCGGTTCCGCTACCACCGCCGCGTGTTCGTCGCCCCGCCCTGGCCCGAGATCTACACCGGCGACGCGGAACGCCACCAGTCGCCGGAGGAGGCCGAGCGCACCCACCGGGCGATGGCCGAGGCCTACCCCGCGTGCGGGTACGAGGTGGTGGAGCTGCCGCGGGCGCCGGTCGCCGAGCGGGCCCGGTTCCTGCTCGACGCCCTGGAGGGTTCAGCCGCCCAGTGAGAGGCCCCGCTCGGCGAGCAGTTCCCGCAGGACACGGATCCCCTTGGGGCCCATGCCGTGCAGCCGCAGCAGTTCCGACGCGGCCACGCCGTCCAGCTGGGCCGGTTCGGTGTACCCGGCCGCGGCCAGGGCCCGCTTGGCGGGGTTGCTCAGTCCGGGGAAGGCTTCCGTGTCGTCCATGACCCGTTTCTACCGCGGGCCGCCGTCGCCCGGGGGCGGGGACACGACGCGGTTGGCCGCAGGTGGCCTCGGGGTGGGTGCTCCCTTGTGGTTCGGGTAGGTCAACGACAGACTCTTGTCTAGTAAAGGAACGGTGATCGCCCGCGGGCCCCGCGCACCCGGGCGACCGACACGGGGAGTGATACGGCGGTGGCGAGCGCGTCTGGGGCGAGGATGCCGCCAATGAGCTGGGAGGGCATCGACCACGCCCTGAACCGTGTCCGCGGTGAGGCCGACCGGATCTCCCTCAACCTGACCGACCTGGACCAGCACGTCGGCCACCGCCTGCTCAGGGGAGCGAAGCTCACCGGCCGCACGCTGGCGCGGTGGGAGCACGCCAGTCGGCACGTCCACAGCCTGTGGACGGTCCACGGCGCCTTCCGGTCCGTGGTGGAGAGCGCCACGGAGCTGCACGCCCAGGGGCGCGACGCCCAGCGCGAACTCACCTTCCTGCTGACCGGCGAGTCCGTCCGCCTCCCGCGCGAGGTGCCCCTGGCCGAACGCGGGCTCCTGGACGAGGACACCGAGCGCATCTCCCTGGCCGAGGCCATCGCCCGGATGTCCGCCGACTACGAGGAGGTCACCGAGGTCGTCTCGGTGGCCGAGACCGCCTGGGACGCGCTGCACCCCCGACTCACCGAGCTGGACGCCATGTGGCAGGAGATCCGCACGCTCTCCGACATGGTCGAGCTCGGCGACACCGAGCACGAGGCCCTGCGCAGCGAACTCGAACTCGTGGGCGACGTCGTCCGGTGCGACCCCCTGTCGCTGTTCGAGGACGGCCGGGTGGACACCTCCTCCCTGGAGCGGATGCGGGGCCGGCTGGAACGCACCCGCGGCGAGCTGCGCGACGCCCTGCGCATGCGCGACTCCTACGACGAGAGCGTCGAGCGGCTGAGCTCGGCCGTCGACGACGTGGAGACCGTCCTGCGCCGCGCCCGCGAGCTGCGGATCCAGGTCGTCCGCAAGATCTCCTCGCCGGAGGCCGTCGAGGTCCCCGATCCGGTCCCCGCGCTGCGCACGCGGCTCAAGGGCATGGACGTCCTGCGGACCGAGGGCCGCTGGCGCGAGCTTGGCGCCCTGCTCGGCGAACTCCAGCGCGCCGTCCACACGGCGGCCGACGACGCCCGCGACAGGGAGGCGAACCTGACCGGGCTGCTGGAGCGCCGCGCCGAACTCCGCGGTCGCCTGGACGCCTACCGGGCGCGCGCCGTCCGCCTGGGCTTCGCCGAGGAGGACCGGCTCACCGAACTGCACCGCGAGGCGCACTGGGGCCTGTGGAGCGCGCCCTGCGACCTGCGCCGGGCCACCGTCGCCCTCTCCGCGTACCAGAGGACGCTGGTCGAACTCTCCGGAACCGAACCCGCTCAGAACAGAACCACACCGGGCGCGGCGGCGTCAGACGGCGAGAGCGATGGTGGTGTGACATGACCCAGTGCACGACCCCCGGCTGCCGGGGGCGGATCGAGGACGGCTTCTGCGGCGTGTGCGGACTGGCGCCCGTCGACGCGGTCGCCGCCTCGGGCCCGCAGGCGTCGCTACGGCCGGGTCCCCTCTCGGGCCCGCAGGCGTCCCCGCGACCGGGAGTCCCCTCCGGCCCGCAGCCGTCCTTCGGCGCCGTACCGCCGCGCGAGGCCCTCGACCAGTGGCTCACCGACACCTCCGGCGGCGACTCCGTCCACTCGCACCCCATCTCCGGCAACGTCAAGCTCTCCGGCCGCTCCGGTCCCGGGAGCATCGCCGGCGCCGTCAACAGCGGAGGGTCGTCGCGGTCCAGCCGGCGGTCGGACCGCGGGATGCTCGGCGCGGGCATGGTCGAGGTCCCCCTGGTGCCCTACCGGGACCCCGCCGAGGCCGTCATGGCCAACCCCGTGGTCGCGGAGAAGAACCGGTTCTGCGGCAACTGCGGCGAGAGGGTCGGCCGGTCCCGGGGCGACCAGCCCGGGCGCACCGAGGGCTTCTGCCGCAAGTGCGGGACGCAGTTCTCCTTCACTCCCAAGCTCGTCAACGGCGACCAGGTCGGCGGCCAGTACGAGGTGCTCGGCTGCCTGGCGCACGGCGGACTGGGCTGGATCTACCTGGCCCGCGACCGCAACGTCAACGACCGCTGGGTCGTGCTCAAGGGCCTGCTCAACGCCGGCGACGCCGAGGCGCACAAGGCCGCGGCGGCAGAACGGGCCTTCCTGTCGGAGGTCGAGCACCCCAACATCGTCAAGATCATCAACTTCTCGCAGCACCCCGACCCCCGCACCGGGATCCCCGGCGGGCACATCGTGATGGAGTACGTCGGCGGCAAGTCCCTGCGCGAACTCCTCATCGAGCGCCGCGAACAGGGCACCGGCGACGAGGTCCTGCCCGTCGACCAGGTGATCGCCTACGGCCTGGAGTCGCTGCGCGCGCTCGGCTACCTGCACAGCAAGGGCCTGCTCTACTGCGACTTCAAGCCCGACAACGTCATCCAGAGCGAGGAGCAGATCAAGCTCATCGACCTGGGCGGCGTGCGGCGCATGGACGACACCCTGAGCCCCGTCTACACCACCCCCGGCTACCGGGTGCCCGAGGAGGAACTGCGCGGCCCCGGTCCCACGATCAGCGCCGACCTGTACTCCGTCGGCCGGGCACTGGCCGTGCTGAGCTTCCGGTTCAGCTTCATGCGCGAGCACCCGCACAGCCTGCCGCCGCGCGAGAGCGTGCCGCTGCTCCAGCGCTACGAGTCGTTCGACCGCCTGCTCCGGCGCGCCACCCACCTCGACATCGAGCGTCGCTTCCACGACGCCGGCGACATGGCCGACCAGCTGACCGGGGTCCTGCGCGAGGTGCTGTCGGACCTGCAGGGAGCGCCGCATCCGGCGCCCTCGTCCCTGTTCGGCGGGGAGAACTTCACGGGCGTCCCGGAGGCCGGCACCCACAACGCCGACCGCATGCTCGGCCCGCCCTCGCCCACCGAGGCGGCGACGCTGCTGCCCAGCCCGCTGATCGACCCCGCCGACCCCGCGGCCCAGCACCTGCGCGGCTTCTCCTCGCTGGCCGTGGACGAGCTGGTGCCCGCGCTGCGCGCCATGCCGGCCCCCACACCGGAGACCCGGCTGATGCTGACCCGCGCCCTGCTCACCGCGGGCCGGCACGGTGAGGCCATGGACGCCCTGCAGAAGTTCGCCGAGGCCGTCCCCGGCGACTGGCGCACGATGTGGTACCTGGCCGTCGCCGAGCTGAGCACCGGGCGCTTCCGGGAGGCGCGCGAGCACTTCGACGAGCTGTACGACCACCTTCCCGGGGAGATCGCGCCCAAGCTCGGCCTGGCCATCGCCTGCGAGCGCGTCGGTGAGCACGAGACCGCCGCGCGCCAGTACCAGACCGTGTGGGGCACCGACCACTCCTTCGTCAGTGCCGCCTTCGGCCTGGCCCGCATCCGGCTGGCCCAGGGCGACCGGAGCGCGGCCATCGCGGTGCTGGACACCGTGCCCGAACTGTCGAGCCTGTACGTGCAGGCGCAGACCGCGCTCATCGCCGTGCTGGCCACGCCCCAGCGCGCCACCGACGCCGGCGACTTCGTCCAGGCCGGTCGCCGCCTGGAACGGATCGGGCTGGACGGGGAGTCCGCCGACCGCCTGGCCACGCGGGTCCTGGAGGCCGCGCTGGGCTGGCTCGACGCGGGCGGCCGGGCCCCGGAACGGCAGTCCCTGCTCGGCGACCGCTTCACCGAGGACGGCGTACGGACCAACCTGGACCGGCGGTACCGGGCTCTGGCCTACCGCGCGACCGGAGCGGCCGAGCGTTACGAACTCGTCGACAAGGCCAACTCCCTGCGTCCTGTGACGCTGCTGTGAGGAACGAGGGATCACCGATGACCGTGGTGCGCACCTGCCCCGCCTGCTCGGACACGGTGGCCGCCGGTGACGTCTTCTGTGAGGGGTGCGGCCGCACCCTGCCGGACGACGTGCGGGAAGCCCGCGACACCGACGCCGTGGCCACGGCTCCGCAGGAGAGCCTGGCCGACCACGCGCGTCCCGGACTCGTCTCCGGTGACGGCGCCCCCACCGCGCCGCAGGTGAGCCTGGGCGGCCTCACACTGAGCGAGAGCCCGTCGAGCGACTCCGAGTGGGAGGCGATCGACGCCATGGCCACCCAGCCGGTGCGCCGCGCCCGGACCGCCGGGTCCCCGGAACCGGCCCGCGCTCCGGGCCGGGCCCAGGCGCCGGCCCCGGCGAAGGTGGCGCCCGAGTGGCCGCCCCCGGCCACGGGCAGCAGCCCGGTGCAGCCGACCAACCCGGGCCTGTGCGTCTGGTGCCCGGGCACCGTCCTGGACGGGTACTGCGAGAAGTGCGGCTTCCTCCAGCCCACCGGCCGCGACCACGTCGAGGTGCGCACCCCGTCCGCGGTGGGCGTCAGCGACCGCGGCCTGCGGCACCGGCGCAACGAGGACGCCATGGCGATCCGGGTCGTCGACGCCGACTCTCCCCATGCCCCGGGCTCGGTCGTGGCCGTGGTCTGCGACGGAGTGTCCAGCTCACCGCGCTCGGACGAGGCCTCCCGGATCACGGCCGAGACGGGCGCGACCGTCCTCGCCGAGCGGCTGCGCCGGGGGGAGGACCCCCGTACCGCCACCGGCGCGGCCATGACCCGTGCCGCCGAGGCGGTGGCCGCGATCGCCGAGTCGCCCAGCTCCGCGCCCGCCTGCACGTACGTCTCCGCCGTGGTCGACCCCGGCACCGGGACGACCACCATCGGCTGGGTGGGCGACAGCCGCGCCTACTGGCTCTCCGGAGCGCCCACCTCCAGCGCCTCCGCGCTGCTGACCAAGGACGACTCCTGGAGCGAGGCGATGGTGCAGGCCGGAGCGCTCTCGCGCGAGGAGGCGATGAGATCGGCCAACGCGCACGCCCTCATCGCGTGGATGGGCGCCGACTCCGGCGAGATCGACGCGCACATCTCGACCGTGACCCCGACCGGGCCCGGGGCCGTCGTGCTGTGCAGCGACGGACTCTGGAACTACTACCCCGAGGCACAGGCCCTGACCGACGCCGTTCCCGGGGCGGGGGCGGAGCCGCACGCCGCCGCCCGCGCCTATGTCAGCCTGGCCCTGCAGGCGGGGGGCAAGGACAACATCACCGTCGTCGTCATTCCCGTACCCACCGCGCAAGGGGGTTCCCGTGCCGAACAGGCCTGACCAAGCCGGCGAGCCGGAGTTCCGCGTCGAGATCGACCAGAACAGGTTCCTCCCCATCGGCAGGAGCGAGGTGCACGCCGTCGTCAGCGTCGCCTCCAACAGCCCGATCCTGGTGGGCACGTCCGTTCGCGCCTCCGAGGTCATCATCATCGACACCTCGGGCTCCATGTACGGCGAGAAGCTCAACGCGGCCAAGCAGGCGGCCCGCGCCGCCATCGAGGCCCTGCGCGACGGCGTCAACTTCGCGGTGGTCGCCGGGCACCGTACGGCGCAGATGATCTATCCCACCGAGCAGCACCTGGTGAAGGTCGACTCCGAGACGCGCGCGGAGGCGCTGGCCGCGGTCGGCACGCTGCGGGCGGACGGCGGGACGCGCATGGGCACCTGGCTCACCCGCGCGGCGGAGCTGTTCACCCCGGTGGACGAGGGCATCAAGCACGCCATCCTGCTGACCGACGGGCAGAACAACGAACTGCCGGAGGAGTTCGAGCGGGTGCTGCGGCGGGTCGCCGGGACCTTCGTCTGCGACTGCCGCGGCGTGGGGACCGACTGGAAGGTCGACGAGCTGCGCCGGATCGACGCGGCCCTGCTCGGCGGCGGCCCCGGCATCATCGCCGACCCCGCCGACATGGCCGCGGACTTTCGCGCGATGGCCCAGGCCTCCATGGGCAAGTCGGTCGCCGACGTCGCCCTGCGCCTGTGGACGCCGCACAACGCCGTGGTGCGCTACGTCAAACAGGTCGCGCCCACGGTCCAGGACCTCAGCGGCCGGGCCGTGGAGAGGGTCGCCCAGGCGGGCGACTACCCCACCGGTTCCTGGGGTACGGAGAGCCGCGACTACCACGTGTGCGTGGAGGTGTCCCCCGGCGACCCGGGCCGGCAGCTGCGCGCCGGCTGGGTGCGGGTCGTCATCCCCGGCGAGCACGGCATCGACGACCACGTCCTCGCCTCGGGGAACATCCTGGCCGAATGGACCACCGACGAGGCCAGGGCGACGGAGATCAACCCCCGAGTCGCCCACTACACCGGTCAGGTGGAACTGGCCCAGGCCATCCAGGACGGGCTGGCCGCCCGTCGCGACGGTGACGAGGACGTCGCCACCACGCGGCTCGGACGGGCGGTCGCGCTCGCCCACGAGTCGGGCAACGAGGAGACCGCGAAACTGCTGGAGCGGGTCGTCGACGTCATCGACCCGGTCACCGGCACGGTCCGGCTCAAGCCCACCGTCGACAAGGTCGACGAGATGACGCTCGACACCAACTCGACCCGAACCGTACGGACCCGCCCCCGCCCGTCGGGGGAGGAGCCCGGCGAATCCCCCGGACCCGGGTAGGAGGGACCCATGCCGAGTTGCCCTACCGGGCACCACTCCAGGGCGACCGACTTCTGCGACGTCTGCGGACTGCGCCTCCAGGCGCACACGCCCGCACCCGTCCCACCCCAGCAGCGCCAGCCGCAGTACCGCCAGCCGCCCCCGCCCCGACCCGCGACCCCGCCGGTGTCGCCGTCCGCGCCGCCTCCCCCGGCGGCGCGGCCCCCCGCCGCGACCAGGGGAGGCCCCTGCCCGGAGTGCAGGACGCCCCGGGCCGGGCGCTTCTGCGAGGAGTGCGGCTACGACTTCGCCTCGCAGTCCGGCGCCCACCAGCGGCGGCACTCCGGCCCCGGTTCGAGCGGGAGCGGGGCGTACTGGCGGGCGATCGTGGCCGCCGACCCGGCGTACTACCAGTACATGGTCGACCAGGGCATGCTCGACCCCGCACAGATCTCGTTCCCGTCCAACAACCAGCAGCGCCGGGTGTCGCTCAGGGGCGAGCGGGTGCACATCGGCCGCCGGAGCGCGTCGCGGGGCTTCACCCCCGAGATCGACCTCGGCGGCCCCGGCGGCGACCCGGCGATCTCCCACATCCACGCCATCCTCGTCGCCAAGCCCGGTGACACCTGGGCGCTGGTCGACCCGGGGTCGACCAACGGGACCACCATCAACGGCACGGCCAACCCCATCGCCCCCAACGTGGAGGTTCCCCTGCACTCCAGCGACCGCATCTACGTCGGCGCGTGGACCGTCATCATCCTCCAGAAGGGGTGAACCCCGTTGACAAGCCCCCCGACCCACCAGACGCGACCCCCCGCGGCGCAGGCACCGGCGGCCGCGGGCGGACGGATCGCCCGGTCCCGGCGCCGGCTGCGCACGACCCCCGCACGGCTGTGGCTGCTGTCGGCGATGAGCGTCGCCGCGATCGTGGCGCTGTTCGGATCGGCCACGTTCACGCTCAACCAGGCCAGGGACGGCCTGAACGTGCTCGGGCACAACGCCGGTCCCCAGGCGATGGCCACGACGCAGCTCTACCTGGCCCTGGCGGACATGGACGCCCGGATGGCCGACGTCCTGCTCATGGGGACCGACCACGACCTGGGCTCGGGGCGGGAGGACGCCCTTGAACACTACGAGGAGAGCCGCGCCCGGGCCAACGAGGCCCTGCTCCAGGCGGCCTCGCTGACCGAGGGCGACACCGTCGAGGAGCGCAACGTCCAGGCGGTGCTCGACGGGATGGGCACCTACGAGCAGCTGGCCACCGAGGCGCGCCTCACCAACGACGAGGCCGGGGCGCCGCCCGGCGAGGTGGACGAGGAGGCCCTGGCGACCTACCGGGCGGCCACCCGGCTGATGCACACCGAACTGCTGCCCAAGGCCTTCAACCTGGGACTGGACTCCTCGGCGATCGTCCGCGCCAACCACGAGGAGGGGCAGGAGTCCGTCGCGATCGGCCTCGTGTGGGTCGGCGTCGTCGGCGTGGCGGCGGTCGCCTCCCTCGTCGCCCTCCAGCTGTACCTGCGGGTGCGCTTCCGGCGGCGGTTCAACGTCCTCCTCATCGCGGCGACCGCGGGGACCGTGGTGCTCACGGTGGGTGTGGTGCTGGCTCTCAACACCAGCGGCGGCCACCAGAGCCGGGCCAAGGAGGAGGGCCTGGACGCGGCGATGGCACTCGCCCGGGCCGGTGCCATCGCGACCGACATGCAGGCCGACCAGAGCCGCTACCTCGCCGACCCCGGACGGGCGGACAACTACCAGCAGACCTATCTCGACCGCGCCCAGGCGGTGCTGTTCCGGCCCGCCACCAACCTGGACGACTACTACGAGCAGATCGACGGCGTCACGGAGTCCTACCCGGACCTGCCGGGCTCGGACGGCTCCGACGAGGAGGACCCCGGCACGCTCGGCTATCTGGGCCAGCGGGCGCAGGACGCCCTGCTGTCCGGCCAGGAGGACGCCCTGGCCGACGTGTTGGCGGCCTACGCCGCCATCCAGGACCGGGACCGGGCGATGCGCGCGGCGGCGGAGGAGGGCGACACCGCGGCCGCCCTCGACGAACGGATGGGGATCGCCCACTCCGAGGACGGCGTCTTCCAGGAGTACGTGGACGCGCTGAACGAGCTCACCCGGCTCCACCAGGAGGCGTTCACCGAGGGTATCGACCGCGGCGACCGCGCGCTTGCGCCGTGGTCGTGGGCACTGCCGGTCGGCACGCTCGTCCTGTTGGCCCTCGTCGTCGCGGGTGTGCGCCCACGGCTGGCCGAGTACCGCTGAGAGACAAGGAACAGGCCGATGAGGTACCGACACCGTCGCACCGTCGCCGCGGCCGCCCTGGCCGCCGTGGCGGTGCTGGGACTGCCCGGCTGCTCCGCGGTGATGGGAGAGGAGGCGTCGCTGGTCGACGCGGACTCGCTGACCGTGGGGGTCAAGTACGACCAGCCCGGGCTGGGGCTGGAGGGGGAGGACGGCGAGTTCTCCGGCTTCGACGTGGACGTGGCCCTCTACATCGCGCGGCGGCTGGGGGTGGCGGCCGAGGACGTCGAGTTCGTGGGCCTGGTCTCCAGCGAGCGCGAGGAGAAGCTGATCAGCGGCGAGGTCGACATGGTGCTCGCCACCTACTCGATCACGCCGGCCCGCAAGACCCAGGTGACGTTCGGCGGCCCCTACTACGTGGCCAAGCAGGACCTGCTCGTGCGGGCCGACGCCACCGACATCGAGAGCGTGCGGGACCTGGAGGGGCGCAGCGTGTGCCAGGGGGAGGGCTCCAACTCGGCCCGGCGCATCACCGAGGGCCTGGGGATCGACGTGCGGCAGATGGACGCGCCGAGCTACAGCGCGTGCATCGACCGCCTGCGCGAGGGCGACGTGGACGCCGTGTCCACGGACAACCTCATCCTGGCCGGGTTCCTGGCCGAGGACCCGGAGGCCTTCCGGTTCGTCAACAACCCGTTCACGGACGAGAAGTACGGGGTGGGGCTGCCGTACGGGGACGTGCGCGCCTGCGAGGCGGTGAACAAGGCGGTCAGCGAGATGTACCAGGACGGGACCGCGGAGGAGCTGCTGGACACCTGGTTCGGCGAGACGGACCTGGAGGTGACCACGAGCGTGCCGCAGTTCGAGGGATGCAGCTGAGTCCGGGACCGGGACCGGCCAGGGGGCCGGTCGCGGGGGTGTGGTCGAGGCGGGGGAAATGGCAGATACTGACCCTTGTGTAGGGCAATGGGGGTACGGGATGGGAGTTGTCCGTTGACCATCGTCGAGTTCCTGAGTGCCCGCCTGGACGAGGACGAACGGGCCTCGAAGGCCGTCCCCGTGGGTTCCCGCGGTCGCGAGCGCGCGCTCGCGGAGGTCGCGGCCAAACGCAGGATCCTCCACGGCTACGCCCAGGCGCACTCCACGAGCATGCGCCTCCTGGAATCGCCCTCCGCCGTCAACGGCGCCGACCCCTGGTCCGAACTGCTGGCCTGGCGGCTGGCCGTGAAGTACCTGGCGGCCGTCTACCGCTCGCACCCGGAGTACGACCGCTCCTGGGAGCAATAAGGGGGGTGCTCGGGCGCTCGGGCGCCTGGTAGACGCGTCCTTCGCGCCTTCCGGTGTGTCCGCTCGTTCCTCACGAACACACCTCCAGGCCCTCCAGGACGCGTCGGCGCCCTCGCCGTGCTTGCCTTGGGCCTCCGCTCGTTCCTCGCTTTGGCCCGGATAGACCCCCTGTGCCCCCCAATGTGGAACAGTCCGGCTTCAACCCACTGGTGTCCTGTGGGTATCGAGGTGCACCTTTGACCCCTGTGGTGACGGAGGGCGGAACGGCCCAGGGCACCTTCCATCCCCCGGGCCACGGCGGGCGGAACGGCCCAGGGCACCTTCCATCCCCCTGGCCACGGCAGGCGGAACGGCGTACCTCTTCAGGGGGCGGCAGCGCGGTGCGGGCCCACAACCACGGAGGTCCCTGGGTGAGACCGGGCCGGGGTGTCACTTGAGGGCGAGGAGTCCGTCCACCACCTCGACCAGGTCCCGGCCGGTCACGTCCGGCGGGGTGAACACCGAGGGGAAGCGGCCCTCCAGCTGGGCCGACCAACCGGTGACCAGTCCCGCCCGTGCGCCGCCCGCCACGTCCCAGCCGTGCGCGGTGACCAGGGCGAGGCGGTCGGGGTCGATCTCCAGGGCCTCGGCCGCGGCCAGGTACGGGGTGGAGGAGGGCTTCCAACTGTTCGGGGCCGCGCAGCTCAGGACGCCGTCGACCAGCGCGTCCAGGCCCGACCGCGCCATCAGCGCGTGGGCGGGGCCGTCGTCGCCGTTGCCCAGGGTCACCACCTTGAGCCCCGCCTCGAGCGCGGCGGCCAGGGCGGCCGGGGCCTCGCGCCGCTCGGTGAGCTCGGACATCCCCTCGATGATCGTGTCCTCCGCGGCGGGGGCGATCTGGTGTCCGGTGATGTCGCGGAGCGCGCCGCGGGCCACCTCCTCGAAGGAGTGGCCGCCGCCCAGGAGCGCGAGGGCGAAGGCGTCCCTCAGCAGGTGGTCGCTCCAGCGGGTCATGAGGACGCGGGGGATGCCGGCCGCGCGGAAGCGCCACTCCAGCGGGGCGAGCGGGAAGAGCGTGTCGTAGACGTCGAAGGCGAGTGCGGCCGGTCGGCGGGGCGCGGGGGAGGGGGAGGCGGTCATCGACTCACTCAACTCCTGGGGAGTGTGGGGGGCTGCTGACCCGGTACCTACCCGTTTCGGTCCGTGCGTTCTCCGGTCGGTTCGGACGGGGCGCCCCCGAAGGCGGCGTCCAGCCGGGGGATCTGCTCGACCGCCCACGGGCTCAGGGCCCAGGGGGCGCGCTCGGCGGTCGCGACCAGGTCCCGCCATCCGGTCCACGCGAACTCGGCGACCTCGGCCGGGTCGGGATCGGGGGTGTCGGCGGTCCGGGCCCAGAACACCGGGCAGAACTCGTTCTCGACGATGCCCTCGGCCGACACCGCGCGGTAGCGGAAGTCGGGCAGGGCGGGGCGGACACCGGTCAGCGCGATGCCGAGTTCCTGCCCGACGCGGCGCCGCACGGCCGTTTCCAGGTCCTCCTCCGGAGTCGGATGGCCGCAGCAGCTGTTCGTCCACACCCCCGGCCAGGTGGTCTTGCCCAGGGCGCGGCGGGTGACCAGGACGCGTCCGTCGGAGTCCAGGACGTAACAGGAGAAGGCCAGGTGGAGCGGGGTGTCGCGGGTGTGCACGGTGGCCTTGTCCGCGACGCCCACGCGCTCGTACCGCTCGTCGAGCAGTACCACGCGCTCGGTGGCGGCGGTCGTCGGCTGGATCACGGCTCTCCCCCAACTCGCGGGGCCTGCGGTCCCGCACGTCAACAGTCTTCCCTCCCATAGTCACCCGTCCCGGGCACCACACTGCGCCCCGGTCGGTCCCCGGCGCCGCGTAATCTTCCTGGAGGCCCCCGCTCGGGGACCTTCAGGGACAGCGGTGGAGTCAGTGGTGACGGAGACGACAGACCAGCAGGATCGGAGCGGACCGGCCGCGGCCGGGGACGGGATCGACCCCGAGCGGATGCGCGTGTGCCTGGAGGTGCTCCGCGCGGCCGAGGAACTGCCCGTCGACCACCCGGACTCGCGCGCGCTCCAGCAGTCCACCGCGAAGCTGTTCAAGTACGTCAAGGAGCAGCGGCGCCGCGACCGCCGTGCCGCCGCGCAGGCGCACGACTCCGCGGTCTTCGCCGCCACCGCCACGGCCGCGCCGGACCGCATCGACGACGAGACCAGCGGCCGGGCGCTCACCAGCGGGGCGAGCGGCGCACTGGCGGGCGTGCTCATGAGGGCGCGGCCCTGCTACGTCTGCAAGCAGAAGTACACCGAGGTCGACGCGTTCTACCACCAGCTCTGCCCGTCGTGCGCGGCGTTCAATCGGCAGCGCCGGGCCGCGCGCACCGACCTGACCGGCCGGCGGGCGCTGCTCACCGGCGGCCGGGCCAAGATCGGGATGTACATCGCGCTGCGGCTGCTGCGCGACGGCGCCCACACCACGATCACCACGCGCTTCCCCAACGACGCCGTGCGCCGGTTCGCGGCGATGCCGGACAGCGGCGACTGGCTGCACCGCCTGGACGTGGTCGGCATCGACCTCCGCGACCCCGCGCAGGTGCTGCGGTTGGCGGACAAGGTGGCCGAACGCGGTCCCCTGGACATCCTCATCAACAACGCCGCCCAGACCGTGCGCCGCTCGCCCGCCTCCTACGCCCCGCTGCTGGAGGCCGAGGCCCGACCGCTCACGGGCGAGGGCCTGCCCGAGCCGCTGGTGCTGGGCGGGGTGCGCCCGCGCGCGCTGGACGAGGCGCCGGAGGACGGCGTCGCGGTGGCCGCGCACGCGCTGACCCCGCAGATGCTCACGTCGCTGGCGCTCACCACGGGGTCGGCCTCCTTCGACCGCGTGCGGGCGGGGACCGCGATCGACGCCGGCGGCCTGGTGCCCGACCTCGCGCCGGTCAACAGCTGGACGCAGCGGATCGGCGGGATCGACCCCGTCGAGATGCTGGAGGTGCAGCTGTGCAACGTGAGCGCGCCGTTCCTGCTGGTGGACCGGCTGCGGCCCGCGCTGGCGGCGTCGAAGGCGCGCCGCACCTACATCGTCAACGTGTCGGCGATGGAGGGCGTGTTCGGCCGCGGGTACAAGGGCCCGGGGCACCCGCACACGAACATGGCCAAGGCCGGGCTGAACATGCTGACCCGCACCAGCGCCCCGGAGATGCTGGAGACCGACGGCATCCTCATGACCGCGGTCGACACCGGCTGGATCACCGACGAGCGCCCGCACCCGGAGAAGGAGCGGCTGGCCGAGGCCGGGTTCCACGCCCCGCTGGACCTGGAGGACGGCGCCGCGCGCGTGTACGACCCCATCGTCCGGGGCGAGCTCGGCGAGGACCTGCACGGCTGCTTCCTCAAGGACTACGCCCCGGCCAACTGGTAGCGCCCGGTCGTGCCGCCCGAACGGCCCGAACGGCCCCTACGAGCACGGCTCACGGGCGCAGGACGATCCGCACCGGCGAGCCGATGCGCTCGCGGAGGCGCCGCACCGCCTCCGGGGCCTGGCCCAGGGACAGCGAGTCGCTGATGGAGCGGCTGAACTCCAGCCGCCCGGCAGCGACCAGGTCCACCAGCTGCACGACGTGCTCGGGCTCCGAACCGTAGTGACCGAGGATCTGCTGGCGCAGGTAGCTGAATCGGGTGCCGTCGGCCACCTCCAGCGGCCGGTTGGTGAGCCCCACCAGGACGAGCCTGCCGTGCTCGCCGAGGACCTTGACCGCCTGCTCCCGCACCACGGGGACCCCCGCGAAGTCGAACGCGGCGTCCAGGCCGCGCCCGTGCGTGAGCTGGCCGATCCGGGTGAGGAAGTCCTCGGCGGTGGAGTCCAGGGCCACGTCGGCGCCGTAGTCCAGCGCCCGCGCGCGTGCCTGCGCGTCGGGGTCCGCGGCGATGATCGGGGCCGCCCCGACCAGTCTCAGCAGCTGCACGGCGTGCGCGCCCAGGCCGCCGACGCCCCACACGCACACCGCCTCCGCCGGGCGGACGTCCCCGGTCGTGGTCACGGCGGCCCAGGGCGTGGAGACCGCGTCGGGGATGATCGCCGCCTCGTCGAAGGGCAGCGCGTCCGGGATCGGCACGAGCGTGTCCGTCGACGCCAGCGCGTACTCCGCCCAGCCGCCGTCGTAGTCCACGCCGCGGGTCAGGACCTGGCCGTGGCGGTCGTGCTCGCCGGCCTGGAGCGCCACCCGGTCGCCCACGCCCACGTCGAGGACCTCGGGGCCCAGCTCCTCCACGACCCCCGACACCTCGTGTCCGAGGGTGACCGTGTCGCCCTTGAGGTGCAGCGGGGTGAGGGAGCCGTCGATGAGGTGCACGTCCGACAGGCACACGCCCGCCGCCATCACGCGCACCAGGACCTCGTCCCGGCCCGGGACCGGCCGGGGCACGTCGGTGACCTCCAGGGTTCTGGTCGTCACGTTCAGCCGGGCCGCGCGCATGGTGGCCATGGGTCATCCCTCGCAGTGGTCGCGGATGGGTGATTCCAGGCAATCATCACGCTTCGTACCCGCGGCGGTACCGGGACGACACGGGCGATACTGGTCAGATCCAGCTCAGGTTTTCGTCAAGGGGCCGGGCCCTGGGGTCGGCGCGGACCGGCTCACTCCGCCATCAGGCCGTTCCGGTAGGCCCAGGCCGCGACCTCCACCCGGTTGCGGGCGCCCAGCTTCGTCTGGACGCTCGCCAGGTGGGTCTTGACGGTGCTCACCGTCACGAACAGCTCCTCGGCCACCTCGCCGTTGGTGAGACCCCGCGCCACGGCCCGGACGATCTCGCGCTCCCGGGCCGTGAGGACGTCGTCCTGGGCCGGTGCGGGGGGCCGGGAAGCGGCGAAGTGCCGCAGGAGTCGCACGGTGATGCTCGGCGAGACGAGGGCGTCCCCGCGCGCTGCCGCCCGCACGGCCTCGACCAGCAGCGCCGGACCGGCGTCCTTGAGCAGGAAGCCGACCGCGCCGCCGGTGAGCGCCGCGTGCACGTACTCGTCCAGGTCGAACGTGGTCACCACGACCACCCGCAGGGGGTCGGCGACCCCCGGTCCGGCCAGGCGGCGGGTCGCCTCCAGGCCGTCGATGCCCGGCATCCGGATGTCCATGAGGGTCACGTCCGGGCACAGTTCGCGTGCCATCCGCACCGCCTCGACCCCGTCCCCGGCCTCGCCCACCACGGAGATGTCGTCCTCCGCGTCCAGCATGAAGCGAAAGCCCGTCCGGACCATCCGCTGGTCGTCGGCGAGCAGTACCCGTATCGTCACGCGTCCTCGTTCCGGTCGTCGTGGGCGCCGGCCGTCGTGGTCGGCACCGTGGCGGCGGTCAGCGGCAGCCGTGCCCGTACCGTCCAGCCGTGTCCGTGGTCGCCGGGGCCCGCGGTGAGGTCCCCACCGAGCAGCCGGACGCGCTCGGCCATCCCCACCAGGCCGTGGCCGCCGCCCACCGGAGGCGCGCCCCCGCGGCCGTCGTCGTGCACGCGCAGGCGCAGCTCGTCCGCCGCGATCGCGACCTCCACACCGACGAGGGCGGCCCCGCGCGCGTAGCGCAGCGCGTTGGTCACCGACTCCTGGGCGACGCGCAGCACCGTGGTCGCCACGTCGGTGGGCAGGTCCGACATCCGGCCGTCGACGCTCACCCTGACCTCGGGCCGCCCGGCCGCGGCGGGCGCCGCCAGCGCGGCCAGCCCCTCGGCGGGGCTCGGCGCCAGGGGCGCCTCGCCGGGCTCCCGGAGCCGGGCGACCATCGCGCGCATCGACTCCAGCGCGCGCGTGCCCGCCGCCTCGATCTCGGGCAGCGCGTCGCGCACCGCGGCGGGGTCGCGGTCGGCGATGTGCCGCAGCGCCTGCGCCTGCACGACGATGCCGGTCACCTCGTGCGCCACCACGTCGTGCAGGTCGCGGGCGATGGCGAGCCGCTCCTGGCCGCGTGCCCGTTCCACGTACGTGCGGCGCTGGGCCTCGCGCCAGCGCAGGTACAGCCCCGGGGACAGGCCGACGGCCACGAAGCCCAGGGCGGTCGTGATCTGTCCGGACCAGAAGACGGGTTCGCGCAGGTAGTCGGAGAGCGCCGCGGCGAAGGCCGCGAGGCAGACCGCGGTGATCTGCCATGGACGTGAGCGCAGCGCGGTGAGCGTGAGCAGGACCAGCAGGGGCAACACCTCCGCCATCACGAACCCGAACCCGAACGTGCCCTTGGGCACTGGCCACAGCAGAGCCGAGACGGCCGCGACCCCCAGCGACGCGCTCACTGTGGCCCCCGTCGTCAGGACCGGACCCGAGCGCGGCCGCAGGGCGAGCAGGGCCAGGAGGGTCGCCAGCGCACCGGAGACCAGGGGCAGGTAGGACATCGGCGTCGGGGGCGGGCCCGGCCACGTGGGGTCGGACAGGTCGTTGACCAGACTCGTCGTGGACTGGAGCAGCACGGCCGTCAGCAGTACGGCGACGATCACGAGCACGGAACGCGGGAGCGCGCCGACCACGGTCGGCAGCCGGTCCCCGATACGGCCGAAGGCCCTGTTCAACGCCATGCCACCAGGCTAGACCGGGCGCGGCCGGACGCCTTCGGCCGAAAGGACGAGGCCGGGCTCGGGGCGGTCGGTCGATGGGTCGATGTGCGCGGGGTGCTCCGAAGGCGACGCTGGGGTGATCCGAACGCCCTGGGAGGCCCACGTGAACGACAGCCCGACCGCACCCGTGACCGCGGCGGAGAGCCCGCCCTCCGGCGGGCGGGTGCCCTTCCTCGACGTCGCGCGGGCGCTGGCGATGATCGGCGTGGTGCTGATGAACGCGCCCACGGTCGTGTTCGCGGCCGAGCGCGTGGGGGAGCGCGCCCCGGACCTGGTGACCTCGGTCGTGGACACCGCGCTGTCAGTGCTCATGTCGGGCAAGGCCCGCGCCCTGTTGATGGTGCTGCTCGGGGCGGGCGCCGTGTTCGCGTGGCGGGCGGCCGCCCGCCGGGGCGGCGGACCGCTGGTCCTGATGCTGCGCCGCTACCTCGTGCTCGGCGTGCTGTTCGGGGCACCGCACCTGTGGGTCTTCTCCGGGGACATCCTCACCCACTACGCGCTCACGGCCCTGGTGCTGGCGCCGCTGATGCCGCTGCTGCTCGCCGGATCGCGCGCCCGCCCGCTCTACGCCGCGGCGGCGGCCTTCGCGCTGGCGCCCGTGGTCGACGCGTTCGCGCCCCAGACCCACGAACTCGCGGTCGTGGTCGTCCTCGTGCCGCAGACGCTGGGCTTCTTCTGTGTGGGTGTGTGGCTGGCCCGGCGGCTGGAGTCGGGGCCGGACGCTCCGCCCGGCGGCCCGTCCCGGTTGCCGCTACGGCTGGTCGTGCTGGGGTTGGGCGGTCAGGTCCTGGGGATGGTCACGATGTTCGCGGCCGACCTGTTCTTTCCGCTGGAGCTGGACGCGGACGGTGTGCCGGTCGGTCTGGGGCCCGACGGCATGCCGCCGCGCGAGCCGGGATCGGACATGCTGGTGTCCATGGGCGGCGCGCTGATGGGGCTCGGCGGCGCCCTGTTCTACCTCGGCCTGGTGTGGTGGGTGATGAACCGGGGACGCACGTCCGCGCGTGTGCTGACGGGACTCGCACCGCTGGGCCGGATGACCCTCACCGCGTACCTGGGGAGCACGCTGGTGTTCCTGGTGGTGATGGGGCCCTTCGAGGGGGAGGTGCCGCTGCTCGCGCAGTACGGCCTCGCCATGGCCTATTTCGTCGTGGTGGCGCTGGCCGCGCGCTGGTGGGCCCGCCGGTTCCGGCTGGGCCCGCTGGAGTGGGTCTGGCGCAGCCTCACGCTCCTGCGCCCGGTCCCGATGCGGCTCCCGGCCGACGACGCCCCGCCCGCCGTGCCCGCCCGACCGGCCCGGCTCACGGAGACCGGAAGCGGCCGGACCGACGCCCCGCACATGTGAGACGCGGCCGTGTCCGGTGCTCGGGCGGACCGCCCGGCCTCGTCTCCGGGCACGGCGCGGTCGTCATGCCGGTTCCCGGGGCAGGGGGTCGTCCACCCGGGCGCCGGGGCAGGCCCCCGGGCGCCCCCGCGACGGTGCCGGTGCGCGTCCGTCCCGCTGCCCGCGGCGGACCGCCCGGCCGCACCTCCGGGTCATGGCGCGGCCGTGACGTCCCGGTGCCGCGTTGGCGGACCGGTGCGTGGGCGCGTCCGTCCGTGGACTCGGGACTCCGCGGGGGTCAGCCTCCGGCGACCGACGGCAGGAGGCGGACGTCGGCGTCCTCGGGGACCTTGGCGTCCAGGCCGCCGATCGCCCGGCACTCGTCGCCGTTGACGAACACGTTGACGTAGCGGCGCAGCTGCCCCTGCTCGTCGCGGATCCGCCGGTCCAGCCCGGGATGCAGAGTGGTGAGCTCGTCCAGCACCCCGCCGAGCTGTGTGCCGTCGGAGACCTCCACCGGGACGTGCGCGGCCCCTCCGGCGTCGGCCCGCAGCAGACCGGGCAGGTGCACGGTCACACGCATCTCATACCTCCGTGGCCCGCACGCACAGGACGTCCGGCAGGTGGGCGGCCACCTGGTGCCAGGTGCCCTCGTCGTCGGTGGCGGCGAAGACGTCGCCGGTCCGGGTGCCGAAGTAGAACCCGGGCACGTCGGCGCCGTCGGTGCACGCGCCGTCGCGGAGCACGATGCCGAAGTAGGCGTCGTCCGGCAGGCCGTCGACGTAGGCCTGCCAGCTGTCGCCAGCGTCGTCGGTCCGGTAGACGGCCAGCCGGTTGTCCGGCGGCAGGTGGACCTCCTGGCTGACGACCGGGAAGTTGAGAACGCTGGTGGGCCGCCCGGGGTGGGTCACCATGGCGAAGCCGAAGTCGGTGGGCAGGCCCTTCTCGATGGCGGTCCAGCCCTGCCCGGCGGGGTCGGCGCTGCGGTAGACGCCGTGGTGGTTCTGCGCGTACATCACGCCGTCCGGAGCCGCGGCGACCTTGTGCACGCACTGGCCGTACTCGGGCTCCTCGTCGGGCAGGAACCCGGCGCTGATGCCCCGGTTGGCGGGCTTCCAGCTTCCGCCGCCGTCGCGGGTCTGGTAGACGCCGCCGGTGGACATCGCCACGGTCATGGCGTCGGGCGCGCGCCCGCCGGAGGCCAGCAGCCCGGGCAGGATGGTGTGGATGGCGCCGCCGCCCGCGCCGGGGAACCAGTCGTCGTGGTGGGGGTGGTCCCAGAGCGCGCGGTCGAGTTCGAAACTCAGCCCGCCGTCACCGGACCGGAACAGGGCGTGCGGTTCGACACCGGCGTACACGGTGTCGGCGTCGTCGCCGAAGGCGAACTGCCAGGCGCGGGTGAAGGAGGCGTCGGTGTCCTCCGGGAAGGCGATGGGTGCTTTGTCTGGTTCGTGCCAGGTCGCCCCTTGATCGTCGCTATACCAGACGCTCGGGCCGAAATGGGAGCTTTCGGCGCCGGCGAGGATACGGCCGGAGTGGGGGTTGATCCCCACCGCGTACACGGAGCTCATGCTGGCGTAGTCGGCGGCGTCGAGGCGGTGCGGGCCGTCGACCCGCCATGTGCGCCGGTCCTCGCTGCGGGCGGTGAAGAGCCCTTTGCGCGTGCCGATGACCAGGAGATACGTCATGACCAACTCCAGGATGTGACGGAGGTCTCCACCATGTCACACTGGTGTGACAAACGGCGAGAGGCCGGGATGGCCGCGCTCCCGACCACCCCGCGCGGGTCAATAGTCAATGGCCACAACGAATGCGCGAGTCATCGAATGCTGTTCGGTCGGTAAATGTGTCATCGGTCGCAGTGGGCGGCGCCGATAGTGATCGGGGAACCGCATTCCGGGTGCGTGGCGTAAGTTCCGAGGTAGGCGGTTGCGAGTGCGGTCGGTGTCTGCAATAAAATTCCGGGCCAACCGGTGTGCACGCTCGGGCTATGGCCTGGACCGTCCGTCTTCCCGCCCGCCCGAACTGGTCACACGACTTCCCGCTCGCTCGGTCTTCGCGGTTGGTTTCAGGACCACCGTCCTAATGGTTCTGCGTACCAACAAGTTCCGAGTTCCCACTCGATAGGGTTCGCCTCATGCAACACCCCCCGGACACGCTTCACGCCCGCAAACGGCGAAAGGCTCGCGCCACCATCGTGTCGGCCGCCTTCCAGCTCTTCGCCGAACACGGGTTCGACAAGGTCACCGTCGCCCAGATCGCCGAACGCGCGGAGGTCGGCCGGACCACCTTCTTCCGCTACTTCGGCGACAAGCAGCAGGTGCTCTTCGCCGACGACGGCGCCGAGGTGGACCGGATGTGCGCCCGCGTGCGGGAGGCGGGCGACGGGGACGAGGTGCCGGGCAAGGATCTGGGTGCCGCCGTCGAACTGCTGCGCGAGGCCGCCGTCTCCGCGCGCCGGCACTCGGTGCCGTCCCCGGCGCGGTCGGCGGTCCTGGCCCGCCTGCTGCGCGAGAGCGTCGACCTGCGCTCGCGCTACCTGCTCACGCACGAGCAGCGGGCCGACCGGCTGGCCGCCGCGCTCATCGAGATCGGCACCGCCGAGGACGTCGCCGTCCTGGCCGCGCACACGGCCATGGCCTGCGAGCTCGCCGCCCTGCGCCTCTCGGAGAGCCCGGAGGCCTTCCCCGGGCGTCTGGACGAGGCGCACGCGCTCCTGCGCGGTCTCCACGTCCCCGGGGCCTGACGGCGCCCGCCCCGCACACCCTCGTCCGCGGGACGGCCCGCCGCCGCGTCAGGTGCAGGGTCGCGACGGACCGTGACCGTTCCCGGACGGTGCGGTCCGTCGCGCCGGGCCGCGGAGGTCAGGCGTCGCCGGTGAGGTCGAGCGGGCGCGGCCGGAAGCTGTCGACGATCGCCTCGACGGTGTCCGCGTGCTCGCCGGCCGCGCTCGCGGGTGTGCTCGCCCGGATCGCGAAGACGGTGCCGGAGCCGGGCTCCACGACGGCCTTCTGGGTGGCCCGGCGGTGCGGGTCGTCGTACTCGACGTCGACCCACTGGGACTCGCCGCCTTCGAGAACGGCGTCGAACACCAGGACGGCTGACGCGCCTCCGTCGCCGAACAGGCCGTCGTCCGCGCCCGTGTCCAGGGACAGCCGTTCGTAGGAGTCCGCCTCTCGCTCCAGGGACGACTCGTTGCGCTCCATCCAGCGCTCGGCGGTCTCCCCGGGGTCCGCGCCGTCCCAGATCGTGTGCACGACGATGTTCCCGTCCGGTGAGGTGATGATGCCGGTGTCGGGTCCGCCGTCGGGTGGCGCCGTCCACTCGACGTCGGGGTCGCCCCCGGCGTCGTACCAGTCGCTGGGCAGGTGCACGAAGTACGTGCCCGAGCGGTAGAGCCGGTAGCCGGGCCGGGGGAACGGTTCTCCACCGCAGGCCGTGACCAGGCCGGTGACGAGCAGTGTCGCTATGGCTGCGCTCAAGGGGCGAAGCAGCATGGGGGAGGCCTCTCGCCGATGTGAGGGGAATCACTCACCCTACTCCTCGGGGGACTGACCTGCGAGGGTGTCGACCGACCGGTTCGCGCCCCCGCCGCGCGGATCGGACCGGGCGGCGGGGGCGCGGAGGCGGTTCGCCGGTCGGAGCGGTTCCGACCGGAGGGGGCGGAACGGGTCGGACCGGGCCAGGTCGGACCGGACCGGCTCCGATCAGAACGCGGTCAGGGTGACGTGGAGCGCCGAGGGGTCGTGGTCCTGGACGTAGGACGCGAAGTCGCCGACGTCGTCGAAGGCGAACCCGTACGCCTTGCCGTCCACCGTGTGCTCGTGGAAGACCCCGGCGTAGCGGTTGGAGATGTCGGACGCGTAGAACTCCTCGGGGTCCGAGGCCGGCTGGTCGGCGTGCGAGAGCAGGGTCCCGCGGTTGAACGCCGCGCCCACGATGGCCGCGACCGGGCCGGTGATGCCATCGTTCGGGGCGTTGAGGGCGCCGTCGCAGAAGAGGATGTCCCTCGTCGAGGGTCTGGCGATGGGGCTCACGCCGCCGTCGAACACCAGCCGGCCGTCCCGCACCCGCCCGGTGAAGGTGCCCGCGTTGGTGGTGACCCTCAGGTCGTTGGCGGCGTAGTGGGACCACACCCGGTCCACGTACGGGTCGAAGTAGTCGGCGGGGAAGATCCCGGAGTCCAGGGCGTGGCCCGGGGCGATGATCCGCAGGTCGTCGTGGACCAGGACGCCGAAGTCGGGGTCGGCGGCGAGCGTGTCGAACACGGCCCGGCGCCCACCGGGCTCGAACGTGCCGGTCGTCTGGTCCGCCGCACCGGTGAGCCGGATCCCGATCGGGACGCTGAACTGGTCGACCATGCTGGTGTTGCAGAACATCCCGTCCTCGTTGTGCGTGAACTCCACGGTGTCGTGCAGGATGTCGAAGCCGTGGTCGTCCTCCACCCAGCCCGCGGGGAGCTGGAGGGCGGGGTTCCCGTTGCCGTCGGCGACGATGCGGATGCCGAGCTTGCCGCCGAGCGCGAGGTAGATCCGCCCGGACATGTAGGGCAGCGTCAGGCCGGAGGCCTCCGAGAGCGGGATGGAGTAGTCGGTGTACCCGTCGTCGGTGTTGTCGCTCTCGCTCACGGGGTGCGGCGTGCCGGCGGCGTCGACCCGGCAGTGTCCGCCGGTGGTGAGGTCGGTGCCCACGACGTAGACGAGGACGTCGTCGTCGGAGAAGCGCCCGGACTCGTTGGCGAAGCCGACGGGGAGCGCTCCCGGATTGGCCGTGCCCGAGGAGGACGAGGCGGCGGTCAGGTCCGCGCGGGAGGTGGCGCATCCCGCGGCGCCGAGGAGGGGGACGGTCGCGGCCAGTGACGCGCTGCCGAGGAAGAGCCTGCGGTCGATCATGTGCGGTCTCCTTGGAGAGCGGGGAAGAGACTGGAAACTAAGTGACCATTTAGTTACCGGGCGCGTCAACCGGTGTAAGGGGAGTGAATACGCGGGGCGGGAGTTTTCGGTGGCGACAGGGGGGTCATGTGACCCACCTCACATGGATTGCGGCGTCCTAGGGTGGTGGAAACGGCTCGGGGGCACGGACACGGGAGACCGCATTGACCGACATCGACCTCAGCGAGTACACCCGGGACGGCGACGGTTCCCGCCGCCTGCGCGGATACCTGGCGCGACCCGACGGCGAGGGCCCCTGGCCCGGGGTGGTGGTCCTGCACGAGGTGTTCGGCGTGGACGAGGAGATGCGCCGGCACGCCGACCGCCTCGCCGGACTCGGCTACCTGGCACTCCTGCCCGACCTGTACAGCGACGGCGGCATGCTGCGGTGCGTCGCGCGCACGATGCGGGCCGTCTCCACCGGGCACGGGCGCGCCTTCACCGACATCTCCGCGGCACGTTCCTGGCTCCTGGCTCAGCCGGACTGCACGGGCCGGATCGGTGTCGTCGGCTTCTGCATGGGCGGCGGCTTCGCGATCGCGGCTGCGCCGGACTTCGACGCGGCCGCGCCCAACTACGGCCTGATGCCGCCCGACCTGGCGGCGGCGGTCCGCGGTACCTGCCCCACGGTCGCCAGCTACGCCGCCAGGGACCGGATGCTCAGGGGCGCCGCGCCCCGGCTCGAACGGGCGTTGAACGCCGAGGGCGTGCCCAACGACGTGAAGGAGTACCCGGAGGCCGGGCACTCCTTCATGAACGTCGGGCCGGCCCGTCCCGCGGCCCTGCGCGTGGTGCTGCGGGCGATGGGAACGGGTCCGCACCCGGAGTCGGCCGCCGACGCGTGGCGCCGCATCGAGGCCTTCTTCGGTGAGCACCTGGGTTCGGAGCGCACGGACGGCGAGCCGTACGGCGGGGGCGGGGTCCCGCTCTGAACGTGGACCAGGTCGACCGACGGGGCGGTTGATCGGTCCGAGGGCGTGCTCAGGCCCGGTGACCACACGGGACCGTGACACAGCGCGATGGGATGAACCGTGAGGGCCACGGACTCCGATAGAAGTACGGGAGGCCCCCGCGTGCGGAGGCCTTCGAGATCCGGTTCCGACGAGTCCCAGACGGGTTCACCTTGACCAACGATCACCAGTCCCCGGCCCCCGCCGTCCGCCTCCTCCCGACCGGCCCGACGTGGCGGTCCGGCCTGGCCGCCGGAGGCGCCGCCGCGCTCCTCGCCCTCGGGCTGTTCCCGGCCACGGCCCACGCCGACGAGTACCCGAGCGCGGAGCCCGTGTGCCAGTCGGTCCTGCACCCGGAGGCCGCCGCGGCCATCTCCGCGGCGGTCACCGACATCGGCGCGGAGCGGGACACCGACTTCGGCTTCGGCGTCTCCGCCTTCGACGGCGAGCTCACCTGTGGCCACCAGGCCGACCAGCGCTACGACGCCGCCAGCGTCGGCAAGGTCATCGTCCTGGGCACGCTGCTCTGGCACGCCCAGGAGGAGGGGCGCGCACTCACCGAGCGCGAGGACGAGCTGGCCACCGCCATGATCACGGTGTCCGACAACGCCGCCACCATCGAACTGCGCAACGACCTCGGCCGGGAGCGCATGCAGGACTTCCTCGACGCGGCCGACATGCCGAACACCGTCCTGCACCCGGAGAACTACACGGGATTGATGAAGATCAACGCCCGGGAGGAGCTGCACCTGCTGAGCCTCATCACCGAGGAGAACGACGTGCTCCGCGCCGAGAGCCGCGCCTATGCCAGTGGGCTCATGGGCGACGTGATCGAGGAGCAGCGGTGGGGCGTGCCCGCGGGGGCGCCCGAGGGCGCCTCGACGATCAACAAGAACGGCTGGCTGCCCTACGACGGCACCGACATCTGGCGGGTGAACAGCATCGGCGCGATCGACGGCACCAGCGCCGGCCCGTACCGGATGGCGATCCTGACTGACCAGAACGCGGGCATGGCCTACGGGGTGGAGACCATCGAGCTGCTGTCCGCGGCCGTGCACGACGCCCTGCACGCGGACGAGCCCACGACGCTCAGGTCGCCCCTGCCGGTCCGGCCTCAGGACCTGCCGCTGACCTCCGACGGCTCCGACCGCGCCTGACCGGCCCGCACGGGCCGCCGGGACGGATCAGGAGCGCTCGCGGCCCGCGCGGTAGGCGGCGATGATGTCGTCGACCGACCAGCGGGCGACCCAGTCGCCGACCACGTCGAGGGCGACGTCGTCGAGTGCGCGGAAGCGCACGCAGGCCTTGCCCATGTCGAGTCTGCGCCCGGTGGCCCGCCACTCGTCGGCGAACTCCCGCTGGAGTTCCTCGTCGTACACACCCATGAGGTAGAGGGAGAAGTGCCGCTTCTGCGCGGCCAGGGCGACGTAGCCCAGCGGTCGGCCGTTGTAGGTGTCGGGAAAGCGCTCCAAGGGGACGTGGTAGCTGATCATCCCGAACTCCATGCCCTCCTCGTAACCGGGCGGAAGGCGGTCGAGGACGACGCGGCGGATCGCGCGCAGCACCTCGGCGCGGTCCTCCGGTAGCTCGGACAGGTACTCGTCGGGCGTGGCCGCCGCACTGGACACCATGGCACCACTGTAGGCACGCGGCCGGTCGGCCGGGGCGGACCGCGCCGGGGCGGCTGCGTTCCGGCGCCGGAACGGGGAACGGCCGGGTGGCCCCGGAGGACCGAACCGGCTCCCGCTCGGGGAGCCGGTTCGTGGTGGTGCGCGGTCAGCCCTTGTCGACGGGGAGGCCGGCCTCCACCCAGTCCTGGATGCCCTCACGGTACTTGCGCACCCGGGTGTAGCCGAGCCCCTCGAGCGCGGTGGAGACCGCCTGGCTGTTGCCGCACCCCGGGTTGGAGCAGTACACGGCGATGAGGGCGTCCTTCTCGGGGAGCAGTTCCGCCGCCTGGCCGGCGACCTCGTCGGACGTGAGCGCGACGGCTCCGGGCAGGTGCTGTTGCTCGTAGTAGGAGCCGCCCAGGGCGTCCACGACGGTCACGGTTCCGGCGTCGATGTGCTTCTTCAGTTCGTCACGGCTGATCAGTGCTGTCATGCGGCTCTCCCGACCGGACTATGGTCCGGTTCTCTCGGTGAAAAAAATCGGACCTGAGTCCGCTTGTGGTCGTGAGCATAACCGGACTTAGGTCCGATTGTCGAGTAGGGTGGTGCCGTGAACGACGAACTGCTGCGGGTCCTGCGCCGACCGCCCCGGGAACGCGCCGACGCCGCGCGCAACCGGACCCGCGTCCTGGAGGCCGCGTCCCGACTGTTCGCCGAGGGGGGCGTGGCCGCCCTGACCGTGGACGCGGTGGCACAGGCGGCCGGGGTCGGCAAGGGCACCGTGTTCCGCCGCTTCGGTGACAAGTCCGGCCTCGTCTCGGCCCTGCTCGACCAGCGCGAACGCGAACTCCAGGAAGCCGTCGTCTTCGGACGGCCCCCG
The DNA here is from genome assembly GCF_013410755.1 of Nocardiopsis aegyptia. Classification (GTDB taxonomy): domain Bacteria; phylum Actinomycetota; class Actinomycetes; order Streptosporangiales; family Streptosporangiaceae; genus Nocardiopsis; species Nocardiopsis aegyptia. The sequence goes on along the minus strand of NZ_JACCFS010000001.1, from coordinate 2,845,447 downwards.
CTGGGCCCGGGCGCGCCCGCGCGCGAGCGGGCGCTGGCCTTCTTCGACGCCTACCTCGACTACTTGGCCGACCACCTGGACCTCGTCCGGCTGTCGGAGACCGCCGCGCCCGGGGCCCGGTTCCGGATCGGCGCGTACGTGTTCTGGCACCGGCACCTGGCGATCCTGTGCGCGGACCGGCCCGAACCCGACCACCTCGCCCACGTGCTCCTGGGGATGGTGGCGGCCGACCTCAACGCGGAACTGCTCTCCCAAGGGATCGACTGGGGGCGCATTCGCGCGGGCGTCGCCGAGGCGGTCGACGCGCTGGTCGCCCCCGTGCACGCGCCCTAGACCAGCGTCCGGCACCGACCTCCGGGTGCTCCCGCTGGAAGCGGGTTCGGCGCGGGAACGGGCCGAGGCCGCCGGCGGGCGGCCACGCCCGGTGACGGAGGACACCCAGGGTGAGGATTCGGGCGGGTCACAGGTGTGCGGCGACGGTCGTATGGGCAGGTGTGGCGCATACGCTGCCGTCGCCGACACCGTCGGCCCCTCCCGTCCCCCGAGGAGACCCTGGAACATGGCTCGCACCGAGTACTACGACGACCCCGCCGCTCCCGCGCCGAACAGCCTGGTCCCCGCGGCCACCGCGGCCGTGTTCGACGAGGACGGGCAGTTGTTGCTGCGGCGGCGCGCGGACCACGGGCTGTGGACGATGCCCGGCGGGGCCGTGGCGATGACGGAGAGCCTGTCCCAGGCCGCGGTACGCGAGGTGTGGGAGGAGACCGGGTACGAGGTGCGCATCACCGGCCTCGTGGGTACCTACACGGACGCCCGCCACGTCGTCGTCCACGGTGACGGCGAGGTGCGCCGCCAGTTCACGGTCTGCTTCCGGGCCCAGCCGGTGCGGGGCGAGCTCAGGGCCGGTGACGAGTCGCTCGAAGCGGCCTGGTTCGCCCAGGAGGAGCTCGGCGTCCTGCCCATGCACCGCACCCAGCGCCTGCGCGTCGACCACGCCCTGCGCGGGGGCAAACCCCACCTGGGCTGAGCCGCGCGCGGGCCCCGCCCTCCGGTGTCACCCGCTCAGACGGAGGTCGCCCTTCCAGGTGTCGGCGTGGACGGAGCCCGTCGGGAACCCGACCTCCAGCGCCACCCGGCCCGTGGCCGGGTCCCAGCGCTCGCGCACCGCCCCGACCCTCGTGCCGACATGGCGCTCGAAGGGGGTCCCGGCCGCGCTCTCCCGGAGTTCGAGCCGCCCCCAGATCCCCAGGTCCCAGCCCTCTCCCGGTGCCTCGGCCGCCACCAGCAGGCACCAGTCCGACCCCGCCGTGATCCGGGTCGACCCGTCCAGGTCGTCGATCAGCCACACGTCGATCGGTCCCACGTCGGGCTCTCTCTCACTGACGAGCCACGAGGTCACGATCCGGTCCAGGCGGCGGCCGACGAGCGCGTCGGGGTCGCCTCCGGGACCGTGGACGGGGCAGGTGCTCGGGTGGGGGGACGTCGGCGTCATCCGGAGAATCTACAGCGGGTTCCGCTCCCTTGCGCTGCGGAAGACGCGCCCGTCCGGTGCGCGGTCCTACCCTGGAAGGGTGCGCACCAGTCCGGTGACCCTGTTCCTCTCCGGGGACGTGATGCTCGGCCGCGGGGTGGACCAGATCCTGCCCCACCCCGGCGACCCGGACCTGGAGGAGCGCTCCGTTCGGGACGCGCGGGTCTACGTCCGCCTGGCCGAGGAGGCCAACGGGCCGATCCCCGCCCCGGTCGGCTTCACCTGGCCGTGGGGCGACGCCCTGCCGGCGCTGGAGGAGGCCGGACCCGACGTGCGCGTGGTCAACCTGGAGACGACCGTCACGAGCGCCGGAGGGTTCTGGCCGGGCAAACAGATGCACTACCGGGTCCATCCGTCGAACCTGCCCTGCCTGGCCGAGGTCCGGCCGGACGTGTGCTCGCTGGCCAACAACCACGTCATGGACTTCGGGTACTCCGGGCTGGCGGACACACTGGACTCCCTGGCCGGGGCGGGCCTGCGCACGGCGGGCGCGGGCCGTGACGCCGGGCAGGCGTGTGCGCCGGCCGCCGTGCCCGTGCGCGGGGGCGGGCGGGTGCTGGTGTTCGCGTTCGGGCTGCCCTCCAGCGGCATCCCCGACGGCTGGGCGGCCCGCGGGGACCGGCCGGGCGTCGGTCTGGTGCCGTCCGGGACCGGTGTCGCCGACGTCGTGGCGCGCGTGCGCCGCGCGCGTGAGCCCGGCGACGTGGTCGTGGCCTCGGTCCACTGGGGCGGCAATTGGGGTTACGACGTGTCGCGCGAGGTCGAGTTCGCTCACGCGCTGGTGGACGGAGGCGTCGACATCGTGCACGGGCACTCCTCGCACATGCCCCGCCCGATCGAGGTCCGCCGCGGTCGGCTGATCCTGTACGGCTGCGGTGACCTGGTCAACGACTACGAGGGCATCCAGGGGTACGAGGAGTACCGCGACGACCTGCGGCTGCTCTACCTGGCCTCGGTGGAACCGGGGACCGGACGGCTGCTGGGGTTGCGGACGGTGCCGCTGCGGGTTCGCCGGATGCGGCTGTGGCGGGCCCCGCGCGAGGACGTCGTGTGGCTCCGACAGCGGCTCACCGAGGTCAGCGACACCTTCGGGTGCGCGCTCGCCCGTGACGGCGGGGACCTGGTCCTGGACTGGCCGGGCCGGCCGTAACGGTCACCGGCCGGCCGGGCGCGGGGGAGGTGCCACCATCGGGGGATGAGCGATGTCGTGATCCGACCGGCCGCTGCCGAGGACCTGCCCGCCGTCGCCGCGCTCCGGTGGCACTGGCTCGACCAGGCCCGCGGAACACCAGCGGTCGACCTGGAGGAGTTCGTGCCCCGGTTCGTCGCCTGGGCCGGGCGGAACGCCGCCTCCCACCACTGCTTCGTCGCGGTGCTGGACGGGGACGTCATCGGCATGGCGTGGTTGGCGGTCACCGGGCGGGTGCCGTATCCGGACGCGTTCGACCGCGCCTCGGGAGACGTGCAGTGTGTCTACCTGCTTCCCGAGCACCGTGGCGGCGGGCTCGGCGGAAGGCTGGTCGAAGCGGTCCTCGGGCTGGCCGGTGAGCTCGGGCTGGAGCGGGTGAGCGTGCACTCCAACGATCGGGCCGTCGCCGCCTACTCCCGCTACGGGTTCGCCGTGTCCCCGCGCCCGCCCCGGTCACTCGTGCGCCGGTGCCACGGCGGGCCGTCGGCGTGCGGCGGCCGCGGAGACGACCACCCCCAGGCCGACGAGCAGGCCGATCCCGGCCACGGCAACGCCGCCCGCGACACCGAGGACCCGCCGATCGCGGGTCGCCGCCACGACGTCCGAGCCGCCGACCGCGAACACGCCGTGCCTCTCCCGCTCGCAGGTGAAGGTGTGGGTGCCGGGCTCCGACGTGTCCAGGACGCCCAGCAGCATCCAGCGGCCGTCGTCGGTCCGCCAGCCCGACCCCGCCTCCGCCGGGGGCGTGGCGCCCGAGGGCGCGATGTGGCGGCAGAGCAGGGCGTCCTCCGTGTTCCCGTACAGCGCCCAGGAGCCTTCCTCGCGCTCGTGGACCTCGAAGGTCATCGTCCCGGTGGAGTCCGTCTGTGCGATGAACTCCGGCGTCCGGGACGGCGCGGTCGCGCCGAAGGCGACCAGCAGGGCCCCCGCGAGGAGGGCGGTCCCGATCGTCAGCCCGCCGATGCGGGTCCGGCCGCGCACGACCGGGCCCGGGGGATCGCCGACCGGACCGGCCGGTGCCGGTTCGGCGAGGCCGACGGGGCCTGGGTGGGGAGGGGTGTGAGGGATGGACATGGCACGCATCGTGCCACATATCGTGACTAAGTGTGTCCGAGGGGTGGTGTGCGCTCCGCGAGCAGGCGGCGGTGGTGCGCGTTGCGCCGCGCTCCGGTGACGAGCATGACCGCCCCGCCGAGCGCGAGGCCCGCCGAGGGGACCAGCACGACCCACGCCAGGGCGCCCAGCAGGTTCGAGGTGAAGCCCTCCCCGTCGGCCCCCAGGTCCCCGACCGCGTACACGGTGTCGTCGCCTCCGTCGCACACGAGCGTGTGCCGGCCGGTCTCGGTGAGGACCACGGCCCCCGTCAGGTTCCAGTTCTCCGTCCCGGACTCCCAGTTCCAGCGGTACGGCGGGAAGTCGAAGTCCAGTTCCCGCCCGCTGGGAGCGATCACCGAGCAACTCGCCTTGGCCCAGTCGACCGGGCTGCCGTAGAGCCCCAGCTCGCCGAAGTCCTCGTCGACGGTGAAGACCGCCTCGCCGGGGCCGCGCACCTCCGCGACGAAGTCGGGGGCGGCCAGCAGCCGCGTGAGCATGACGGCGAAACCCGCGACGCCCACGATCACGGACACGGCGAGGACCGCGGCGCCCACCCCGTACCAGAGGCGGCGCGGCCGCAGTTCCGCAGCGGGGATCCGCCCCGGGACGGCGTGGGCTCGGACGTGGGTGGCCATGCCGTACCCCTTCACTGAAGGTGTTCCTGTTGTCGTGTGTGGGACGCGTGCGATCACGTGCCGGTTCACTCCGCGCCCCCACCCACGCCCCACCTCACCTGGGACTGAGCCGGATCACCGGGTACTCGCGGTCCGACGTGGCCTGGTACTTCGCGTAGCGGGGCTGCGCCGCCGTGACGCGCTCCCACGCCCGCTCGCGTTCGGCGCCCTCCAACCGCCGGGGCGTCACCGGCACGGCCCCACGGCCGGGCAGTTCGATCGACGCCTCCTCCGGACGCGCCATCAGGTTGGCGTGCCAGTCCGGGTGCCGGCTCCCGCCGCCGGACGCGACGACCAGCCGGGCGTCCCCCTCGTCGGCGAACCACGCCAGCGGCGTCTCGACGCGCCGGCCGCTCAGGCGGCCCACCGTGTTCAGGACCAGCACGTCCATGCCCATGAACGAGCCGCGCCCGCCGCGGACCTTGCGGGCCATCCTGGCGTTCGCCCGGCGCTGGATCCAGCGCGAGAACCTCCCGGGCGTGCCGGGCGCGCGTCCCCGCTCCTGTTGCCGTGCCATCGTCGACCTCCGATCGAACGGACTCCTGGCTTCGGACTCCACGCTAGGGACGCCGGCTCCGGGACGCTTCTCGAATCCTGATCGATGCGGCCGGCACGCCCGCGCCCCCGCCGTGCGCGCCCTGCGCTTCCGGGACCGCCGGAATCCACCTCCGGGGCGCACACGGGTCGTGACCGGGACGAACCGCGCCCCGTTCCTGGTGGAGCCCTTGTCAGACGGGGAGCGCGCGGATTGAATCAGAGGAACCGGGCGGGTCCGTCCGTACCGGCCGCCGCCGTCACGCCGCTGGGAGGTTCGCGATGCCCGGGGCCTGGAACGCCTGGTCATGGGACGCCGATCCCGACACCGTGCGACGGGACGTCTCCGTCGCCCACGACCGCTTCACCGGCTCCGGCCGGCTCAGCCACCGCGTGCGCGACGTGGTCGGGGAGTCGTGGCGGCGCAGCGCCCTGCACGGCGTCGACCCCGACGCCACCCTGCCCAGTGTCGAGCTGACCGGCCACGCACTGCGCGACCACCGCGACGCCCACCCGCTGTCCGTGGCCATGCCGCTGCTGCGCCGCCTGCTCGCCGACGGCGTGACCGGCCCGCAGATCCTCGCGGTCGGCGACGCCTCCGGGCGCCTGCTGTGGGTCGAGGGCGACCACCGGCTGCGCTCCCGCGCCGAGGACGTGCACTTCGTCGAGGGCGCGAACTGGCTGGAGCGCTCGGCCGGAACGAACGCGCCCGGCGTCGCGCTCGCGCTCGACCACGAGGTCCAGGTGTTCGCCAGCGAGCACTTCGCCCGGGGCGTGCAGCGGTGGAGCTGTTCGGCCGCGCCCCTGCACGACCCCGACACCGGCGCGCTCATCGGCGTCCTCGACCTCACCGGAGAGGATCGCATCGCCTCGCCGCAGGCCCTGGCGCTGGTCCGGGCGGCGGCCGCCGCCGCGGAGATGGAGCTGCGGGCCCAGCGGATCAGCGGCCGGATCCCCACGCCGGGCCGCCCCCTGGACGGCGCGCCCGCCGACGCCCCGGGCCGGGCCGTGCTGCGGGTGCTGGGCCGCGACCACGCCCGCCTCACCCTCGACGAGCAGACCGTCGAGCTCAGCCGTCGGCACTCCGAGATCCTGCTGCTGCTCACCCGCCACCCGCGCGGGCTGAACGGAGAGGCGCTCGGCGCCCGCCTGCACGAGGCCGACGCCTCCCCGGTCACCGTCCGCGCCGAGATGTCCCGGCTGCGCCGCCTGCTGGGGACGGGGCTCCTCGCCTCCCGCCCCTACCGCCTGCTCCACCCGATGGACACCGACGTCGACGAGGTCCGCCGCCATCTGGCCGACGGCGCCTACCGGCGCGCCCTGGAGACCTGCGCGGGGCCGGTCCTGCCCGGCTCCGAGGCGCCCGGGGTGGTCGACCTGCGCGAGGAGCTGCGCGCCGAGGTGTGCGAGGCGCTGGCCGCCCACGCGGCGCCGGACGTGCGACTGGCCTGGGCCGAGCACCCCGAGTGGCGGGACGACCCGCGTGTGCTCTCGGCGGCGCTGGACACGCCCGAGTCCCCGCGGCACGCGGCCCTGCGCGGCCGCCTGCGCCGACTCGGTGCGTGACGCCCCGGCGCGCCCGACACCGTGACGCCCCGGTGCCGCCGGCGCCGTGACGCCTCCCAGTACCGCGACGCCCCGACCCCGGCACGCAACGTGGTCGCAACGTTGCTGTTACTAGCGTCACAGTCATCGGAGCCCCCGACAGTGGCGGCGCACCGTCCCGGCCGCCACGCGCACCTGGAGGACACCATGACGATCTACACACCCCCGGGCCGGCCCGGCAGTGTCGTCGACTTCGCACCCCGCTACGAGAACTGGATCGGCGGCGAGTGGGTCGCCCCCGTCAAGGGCCGCTACTTCGAGAACCCCACCCCCGTCACCGGCCGGACCTTCACCGAGATCGCCCGGGGCGGCGCGGAGGACATCGAACTCGCCCTCGACGCCGCGCACGGCGCCGCCCCCGCGTGGGGCCGCACCTCCGCGGGCGAGCGCGCGCTCGTCCTCAACCGGATCGCCGACCGGATCGAGGAGAACCTGGAGCGGCTCGCGGTCGCCGAGTCCTGGGAGAACGGCAAGCCCGTCCGCGAGTGCCTGGCCGCCGACCTGCCCCTGGCCGTGGACCACTTCCGCTACTTCGCCGGGGCGATCCGCGCCCAGGAGGGCCACAACTCCCAGATCGACGGCGACACGGTCGCCTATCACTTCCAGGAGCCCTTGGGCGTGGTCGCCCAGATCATCCCGTGGAACTTCCCCCTGCTCATGGCCACCTGGAAGCTGGCGCCCGCGCTGGCCGCCGGGAACGCCGTGGTGCTCAAGCCCGCCGAGCAGACGCCGACCACGATCCTGCTGCTCATGGAGCTCATCGCCGACCTCCTGCCGCCGGGCGTGGTCAACGTCGTCAACGGGTTCGGTGTGGAGGCGGGCAAACCGCTGGCCTCGAACTCCCGCGTGCGCAAGGTCGCCTTCACCGGTGAGACCACGACCGGGCGGCTCATCATGCAGTACGCCTCGGAGAACCTCATTCCGGTCACGCTGGAACTGGGCGGCAAGAGCCCGAACGTCTTCTTCGCCGACGTCGCCGCCGCCCGCGACGACTTCTACGACAAGGCGCTGGAGGGCTTCACCATGTTCGCCCTCAACCAGGGCGAGGTGTGCACCTGTCCGTCCCGGGCGCTGGTGCAGGGCTCGATGTACGACTCCTTCATGGCCGACGCCCTGGCCCGGGTCGGGGCGATCAAGCAGGGCGACCCCCTGGACACCGACACGATGGTCGGGGCCCAGGCCAGCAACGACCAGCTGGAGAAGATCCTGTCCTACCTGGACATCGGGACGCGGGAGGGCGCCAGGGTCCTGGCCGGCGGCGGCCGGGTCGACCTCGGCGGCGACCTCTCCGACGGCTACTACGTGGCCCCGACGGTGTTCGAGGGGCAGAACTCCATGCGCGTCTTCCAGGAGGAGATCTTCGGGCCGGTCGTGTCGGTCGCGCGCTTCGACGACTACGCCGACGCCCTCAAGATCGCCAACGACACCCTGTACGGCCTGGGCGCGGGTGTGTGGTCGCGCGACGGCAACACCGCCTACCGCGCGGGCCGCGACATCCAGGCGGGCCGGGTGTGGGTGAACAACTACCACGCCTACCCGGCCCACGCGGCCTTCGGCGGCTACAAGCAGTCGGGCATCGGCCGGGAGAACCACAAGATGATGCTCGACCACTACCAGCAGACGAAGAACCTCCTGGTCAGCTACTCCGACCAGGCGCTCGGGTTCTTCTGATGGACACCCCCGAAGTGGAGCGCGTGGCCGTCACGAGGGAAGCGGCCGCCCTGCTCCGGGAACTGTGGGAGGAACACGGGCCGCTCATGTTCCACCAGTCCGGCGGGTGCTGTGACGGCAGCTCCCCGATGTGCTATCCGGCGGGAGAGTTCCGCACGGGCGGCTCCGACGTCCGCTTGGGGGAGTTGGACGCGGGGACGCCCGAGCCGGTCCCGGTGTGGATGTCGCGCTCGCAGTTCGAGCTCTGGAGCCACACCCACCTGACCATCGACGTGGTCCCGGGACGGGGAGCGGGGTTCTCGCTGGAGGCACCGACCGGACAGCGGTTCCTGATTCGCTCCAGGCTCATGACCGACGAGGAGGCGGAGGGCCTGGAGTAAGGGGGAGAGGAGCCGAGGGCCTCGGAGGCGGCGTGGTCTCCGGGGCCCTCGGCGTGCGCGGCGGGCTCACCGCCCGTCGAACCGCCACCGGGTCGCCGTCAGGCCGTCCGCGCCGTAGCCGAAGGCCCGTGTCGGCGTGATCCGGTAGAAGGCGTACTCCGGTGAGCCGGGCCGGGCGTCGCCGGTGACGGTGCCCTCCCGCACCGTGAACTCCCAGCCGTACTTCTCCTCGAACGCGTCCGCGACCCGGCGGATGCCGGTGTCGTCGCCGACCTGGGCGGCGACGCCCTCGACGACCAGGTCGAGGTCGTCGTCGGAGGCGCTGAGGACGCAGTGGGCGTTCCCGGTCAGGTTCACGGACTTGCGCGAACCCGGGCGGGACGTGAGGCAGGGCGCGCCGTCGGCCCACACCAGGAGTACGGGCGCGGTGTGCGGGCGGCCGTCCGGCCGGACCGTGGTGAACCAGACCCTCGGCGCGGCGGCCAGGCAGGCCCGCGCCCGGTCCCACGGCTTCAGGGTCGCCGGGTCGGTGCTGAAGGGGGTCGCGTCCTCCTCGCCGAACAGGAGTGTGGCGGCGGGCGTCGAGACGGTCATCGTCGGTCTCCTCGGTGCGGGCGGTGCGGGCGGTCGTGGACGCGAACGCGGGCGGGCCGGGGCCGGTCGGAATCAGACCGGGTACTCGTCGTGCAGACGCCACCAGGTGTAGGGCGGGGTCTGCGGATGCCCCTCGGGGGAGTCCTCCCAGGTCTCCTGTCGGCCGAGCGGGGTCAGGTCGAGCAGGGTCCAGACGCTGCCGAGGCGTTCGACCCCGCGGCCGGAGGTGGAGTAGGTGCGGTACACGTCGTCGCCGTCGCGCAGGAAGACGTCGAGCGCGAAACCGTCTCCGGCGCCGATGTCGTCGTTGAACCCGGTGCCCAGCGACGAGAACCACGGCAGGGTCCAGCCCATGCGCTCGCGGAACGGCGTGATCTCGCTCAGCGGCCCGCGGGAGACCAGGGCCAGGGAGGTGTCGCGGGCGTGCAGGTGGGCGGGGTGGCCGAGGTTGTCGGTGAACATCGAGCAGCCCTGGCAGTAGTGGCCGCCGCCCGGCCACATGAAGCAGTAGGTGATGAGCTGGCGTCGGCCGTCGAAGAGGTCGAGCAGGCTCGCGGGGCCGTCGGGGCCCTCGAACAGGTAGTCCTGTTCCACCCGCACCACCGGCATCCGGCGGCGCCGTGCGGCCAGCGCGTCGAGCGCGCGGGTCAGCTCCTTCTCCTCGGCGAGCAGCTCCGCGCGCTCCGCCTGCCATTCCTCTTCCGGGACGACCCGTGGCCGGTGCATGGCGCTCCTCCGTCGAACGAGTGAGTTCCCTCAAGGAACTTAGTAGGGCGACCGTAGCACGACTCAGTTCCCTGAGGGAACTCACTCGGGTAGGCTCGGCCCATGCAACGCACCCGGTTCGGCGACATGGCCTGCTCGATCGCCCGCACCATGGACGTCATCGGCGAGCCGTGGTCCCCGCTCGTCCTGCGCAACGTCTACGTCGGCATCAACCGCTTCGAGCCGCTCCAACAGAGCCTCGGCATCTCGCGCAAGGTGCTCACCGAACGGCTCAAGTGGCTGGTCGAGAACGGTGTCCTGGAACGGGTGGAGTACTCCGACCGGCCGCCCCGCCACGAGTACGCGCTCACCGACAAGGGCCGGGAGCTGTGCGACCTGCTCATGGTGATGGTCCGCTGGGGCGACCGGTGGACGGCCGGGGAGGCGGGGCCGCCCGTCCTCTACCGCCACCACGCCTGCGGCGAGATCAGCCACGTCGAACCGCGCTGCTCGGTGTGCGGGCGGCCGATGCACGCGACCGACGTCGACGTGCTGCCCGGCCCCGGGGCCGCCGACGACTGATCACGGGGACGGCGGCGGCACGTCCCGTGCCCGCCGCGGGATGCCCACGCCCACGCCCGCACGGCGCGGAGGGGCGCGTCAGTCCCCGAGTTCCTCGTGCGGGCTCCGCCGGTTCGCGCCGGTGGCGCGCTCCTCGTGCTGGAGCCGCTCGAACAGTTCGTCGGCGACCAGCAGGTCCTCGTCGATCCGGCCGGTGCGGTACCCGACCCGGGCGGCGATGTGCGCGGCCACCGGGACCGTCAGGACCTGGAACAGGCCCACCACGACCAGCATGCCCACCGTGAAGATGCCGGTCTCCGCGGGCAGCAGCCGTAGCCCGATCCCGACCAGGACCAGCAGCAGGCCGAGCACCTGCGGCTTGGCCGCGGTGTGCATGCGCGAGAGCAGGTCGGGGAACCGGATCAGGCCCACGCTCGCCACGAAGGACAGCAGCGCGCCCGCCAGCAGGCAGAGCACGGCGGCCCAGTCCAGGACCGCCACCAGCGTCGTGTTCACGCCGCACCCCCTTCTTCCACGTTCGGGGCCGGCACGGGCTCGTCCCGCTCGCGCAGGGAGTCCTCATGGCGACGGGCCACGAACTTCGACACGCTGATCGATCCCACGAACCCGACCAGGGACAGCACCAGCAGGACCGGCAGGACCGTCGGGTCGCGGTTGAGCGCCGCGTACGCCCCGATGCCCGTCAGCGCCGACGCCACCAGCACGTCCAGCGACAGCGCGCGGTCCAGGATGCTCGGGCCCATCAGCATGCGGGCCATGCTCAGCAGCGCCGCCGCGCCGAGCAGGACCGCGATGGCGATCCACAGTGCGTTCACACGCTCTCCGTCCCGACGGTCTCGGCCGCCTCCAGCTTGGCGATGTCCACGCGGGCGCCCAGCGCCCGCACGATCCGTTCCTCCAGCCGCCAGGTGTCCCGGCGCGCGCGCTCGGTCCCCGCCTCGTCGTGCGTGCCCAGGTGGTGGATGTACAGCACGTGCTCGGGCTGGCCGACCTCCACCACCACGCTCCCGGGGATCACCGACAGGGCGATCGACGTGCACACCAGCATGAGCTCGGAGTCGGTGCGCAACCGCACCGCGATCACCGAGCTGAGCACCGGGCCGGGGGTGAACGTCTGCCAGGTCACCTGGAAGCTCGACAGCACCATCTGCCAGAAGAAGTACGCGAGCAGCCGCACGAACTGCCAGGGATGGAAGTGGAAGCCCTCGGAGACCGGCGGCAGCGGGAACACCACCATGATCAGCACCGACACGCCGAACCCCAGGACCAGCAGGCCCAGGGACTCCTCACGCAGCCGGAACCCGTCGAACAGCAGCATCCACACCACGGTCATGCCGAGCGCGATCGGGATCTGCACCTTGCCGAGCCGGCGGCGCAGGGCCTGCACGCGCTCCGGCCGGGCGGTGGGCGGTCTGGTCATCGGCTACCTCCGAGCACCGCTTCGATGTAGGGCGTACGGGCCATCAGCTCGGCCGCGGCCTCCGACGCGTAGGCGATCAGCGGACCGGCGAACACCGTCAGGGCCAGGCCCATGGCGACCAGCGCGACCGTCGCCCCCACCATCGACCGGGGCAGGACCGCCGAGGTCACGATCGTCGTGGCGACCGGACCGGAGGCGTCGCCGATCCGCGACGACGGACCGACCGCCTCGCCGGGCCCCAACGCCGCCGTCGACGGGTCGCTGGAGTCCTCGTTGTACTCCAGGACCGTGCCCGGCTCGGCGACCATGCCCTCGGCGGGGGTCCGCCAGAACGCCGAGTTCCACACCCGGGCGATGACGTACAGGGTGAGCAGGCTCGTGAGCACCGCCGACGCCATCAGCGCGTAGGCCAGCGGCGTGCCCGCCGCCGCGCCCGCCTGGAGCAGCGCCACCTTGCCCAGGAACCCGGAGAGCGGCGGGATGCCCCCCAGGTTCATCGCCGGGACGAAGAACAGGATGGCCAGCGTCGGCGCGATCCGGGCGAGCCCGCCCAGGTTCTCCAGGGACGTCGAACCGCCGCGCCGCTCGATCAGACCCGTGATGAGGAAGAGCGTGGTCTGCACCGTGATGTGGTGCGCGACGTAGAAGATCGCCCCCGCCAGCCCCAGCTCGTTGCCCAGGGCGACCCCCATGACCATGTAGCCGATGTGGCTGACCAGGGTGAAGGACAGCAGGCGCTTGATGTCGTTCTGCGCGACCGCGCCCAGGATGCCCATGAGCATCGTCGCCATGGCCACCCACAGCAGGAACGTGTTGATCTGCGTCCCCGGGAACAGCAGCGTCTGCGCGCGGATGATCGCGTACACGCCCACCTTGGTGAGCAGGCCCGCGAACACCGCCGTCACCGGCGCCGGGGCGATCGGGTAGGAGTCGGGCAGCCACGCCGCCAGCGGGAACACCGCGGCCTTGATGCCGAACGCCATGATCAGGAAGACCTCCAGCACCAGCCGCAGCTCGGTGGAGATCTCCGGCAGCCGCTCGGCCAGCTGCGCCATGTTGACCGTGCCCGTCGCGGCGTAGACCAGCCCCAGCGCGATGAGGAACAGGACCGAGGACAGCAGGGACACCACCACGTAGATGGCGCCCGCGCGCATCCGGGACTGTGTCCCGCCCAGTGTCAGCAGCACGTAGCTGGCGGTCAGCAGGATCTCGAAGCCCACGTAGAGGTTGAACAGGTCGCCGGCCAGGAAGGCGTTGGAGACGCCGGCCACCAGGATCAGGTAGGTCGGCTGGTACACCGACAGCGGCGCGACCTCGGCCTTGCCCGCCATGCCCTGGCCGATCGAGTACACCAGCACCGCGAGCGTGATCGCCGCGGACACGGTGACCATCAGCGCGGACAGCCGGTCGGCCACCAGCGTGATCCCGTGCGGTGCCTCCCAGCCGCCGATCTGCACCGCCTGCGGGCCCAACTGGTCGGCGGCCCCCATCAGCAGCACGCCGACGACCAGCACGACCGTGAGCGCGCCGACGCTCAGCCACTGCTGCAGCCGGGGCCAACGGATGCCCAGGGCCAGCTTCACCCCGGCGGCGAACAGGGGCAGGACGACCGGCAGCGGGACGAGGTAGTGCACGTCCTCGCCGAGGAGTGTCAGGAGGGGTCCCATGATCAGTCGTTCCCTTGCAGGTCGCTGTCCTCGGCGCGGGCCTGGCGTTCACGCTCGGCACGCATGGTCTGGCGCGCCTCGCGCCGCTCCGCCCGGATCCGGCGGCGCAGGTCCCGCCACAGCGCACGCTCGGCGGAGCGGTCGGCGCGCCGGTGCTCGCGCAGCTGGCGCCGCGCCAACCGGATGCGGCCGCGCAGCTCCTGGACCTGGGCGGACATGCTCTCGGTCCGGTCGGTGAGCCGGCGCATGGTCTCCTCGGAACGCGCGTCGCCGCCCCCCGCCTCGGCCTCGGCCTCGTACCGGGCCAGCTCGGCCCGCGCGGAGGCGATCTCGGCCTTGAGCCGGGCCTGCTCGATCACGGCGTGGCCGCCGGACTCGGCGACGTTGGCCTGGAGCTCGGCCCGCTGGGCGCGGATGTCCGCGCGCATCTGCCGGCGGATGCGCGCGACCTTGCGGCGGGCCGTGCGTCGGCCCTCGTGCCGGACGATCCTCAGGTCCTCGGCGTCGTCCTGGACCTCGTCGTTGCCCTCCAGCTGCCAGCTCCGGTAGGCCATCGCGAGCAGGAACGCGGTGATGCCGAGGGTGATGACGATGGCGGTGAGGATCATCGCCTGCGGCAGAGGGTCGGTCATCCGGTCCTCGGGCGTGAGCCAGAGCAGCGGCGGACCGCCCGCGGCGCCGCCCGCCGCCAGGATCATCAGGTTGACGCCGTTGCTCATGACGACGAAGCCGAGCAGGACGCGCGTCAGGCTGCGCTCCAGCAGGAGGACGACGCCCACCGCCACCAGGACGCCGGTGACGAGGACGAGGACGAGGCTGGGTGTGTCGTTCAAGAGGCGACCTCCTCGGCGCTTCGGCGGGCACCGGCCCGGGCGGACTCCTCGTCGGCGTGGGCGGCGTCGCGCTCGATCTGCTCGTCGACGCGGGCGCCCAGGCTGCGCAGGATGTCCAGGATCAGGCCGATCACCAGCAGGTACACGCCGATGTCGAAGACCAGCGAGGACGTGAGGTGCAGGTGGCCCATGAGCGGGATGTGCAGGTCCAGGGCCGCGCCCGACAGGATGTTGTCGCCGTAGACCGCGCCCGCCAGGGCCGTGCCGGTGGACAGGGCCAGACCGGTGCCGATCAGCGCTCCGGGCTGGACCCACGCCGTGGCGTAGAGCTCGTACCGGCCGCCCGCGAGGTAGCGGACGATGAACGCGAGCCCGGCGACGATACCGCCGGCGAAGCCGCCGCCGACCGCGGTGTGGCCGGTCAACAGCAGGTACACCGAGATCACCATGACCACGGGGAACAGGAAGCGCGAGACCGCCTCGAAGATGACCGAGCGGCGGTGGACCGGCAGTGCCTCGGCGCCGGGCAGCCAGGACCCCTTCCACCGGGGCCGGATGTGCAGCCCTTCCGGTGCCGTCCGGAGCCCGCCGAGGTCCAGTGAGGCCTGGCCGTCGGTGGGCTTGGGCGGTGTCGCGACCGACACGGCCATGGTGCCCGGGGCGGTCCGGCGGGGCTGGGCCCGGCGGCGGACGAACATCAGGCTGGCCACACCGGCCGCGGCCGCGGCCAGCACGGAGATCTCGCCCATCGTGTCCCAGGCGCGGACGTCGACGAGCAGCACCGAGATGATGTTCTTGCCGCCCGCCTCGCGCGCCAGGGCGGGGTAGCCGTCCGAGATGGACTCCGCCTGGCGCCCCGCGAGCGCGAAGTAGGTCATGCTCGCCACGAGCGCGCCGGTCGCGGCGCCCAGGAGCAGGTTCCACAGCCGGCGCCCCTTCAGCGCGGGCGTGGAGAAGTGCGCGGGCAGCCGCCGCAGCACCAGGACGAAGACCACCAGGCTGACGGTCTCGACGAGGAACTGGGTGAGCGCGAGGTCGGGCGCCCCCTGGAGGTAGAACAGCACCGCGCACCCGTAGCCGGTCATGCCGACGAGGATCACCGCGAACAGGCGGCGCCGCACGATCAGCGTGAACAGGCAGGTGAGGATGATGACCAGGGTCGGGATCAGCTGGACGGGGTGGTCCCACAGGCGGATCGGCGGGGTCTGGGCGTCCCAGAGGCGGCCGGCGAACAGCGGAATCGCGGCGGCCACCACCGTGGTCACCAGGATCGTGCCGAGGTAGACGGGCAGCGAACCGCGCTGCGTCTGGCCGGTCACCTGGAGCGCGAAGGTGTCCAGCGCGGCCAGTATCCGGCGGTAGACCCGGTCGGGCTCGACGAAGGCCAGCCGGTTGCTCAGCCAGACGACGCCGTGGCGGTAGCGGAAGAGGACCAGGCCGCCGGCCACGCACAGCGCGGACAGCAGCAGCGGGAGCTCGAAGCCGTGCCACAGGGCCAGGTGCTTGGTCTCGGTGCCCGGCGTCTGCGGCACGGTGTCGGCGTAGAGCGCGAAGAGGCGGTCCACCGCGGACGAGAGCGGGCCGCCCAGCAGGCCGAGCAGGGTCAGCAGCGCGGGGGCGGCCAGGAGCAGCGGCCCGGAGTCGTGCACCGGGGTGGCCGGCACGCCCTCCTTCACCGCGAACGCGCCCCACAGGAAGCGCAGGCTGTAGGCGACGGTGAGCGTGGAGCCCACGACCATGCCCACGAGCACGACGGTGTCGGCGGTACCGCCGTGGGTGTAGGCGCCGAAGGCCAGCTCCTTGGCGACGAATCCCGCCGTGGGCGGCAGTCCCGCCATCGACGCCAGGGCCAGGACGGCGATCCAGAAGACCGCGGGGGCGGACGTGCGCAGCCCGGAGAGCTCACGCAGGTCCCGGGTGCCGGTGCCGTGGTCGATGGCGCCGACCAGGAGGAACAGCGGCGCCTTGAACAGCGAGTGGGCCACGACCATGGCCAGCCCGGCCAGGGCGGCGGCGCGCGTGCCGGTGCCCAGGAGGGCGATGAGGAAGCCGAGCTGGCTGATGGTGCCGTAGGCCAGGAGGAGCTTGAGGTCGAACTGGCGCAGTGCCCTCCAGCCGGCGAGCACCATCGTCAGCGTGCCGAAGAACAGCGCCATGGTCTGCCAGAGGGCGGCGTCGGGGAAGGCGGGCGTCAGCCGCGCCACGAGGTAGACGCCGGCCTTGACCATCGCCGCGGCGTGCAGGTAGCCGGAGACCGGCGTGGGCGCGCGCATCGCGGCGGGCAGCCACAGGCTGAAGGGGAACAGCGCGGACTTGGACATCGCGCCGATCATCACCAGCACGAGCGCGGCGTTGACCACGGTGCCGCTCGGGGGCGCGGCGACGATCTCGGAGATGACGTAGGTGCCCGCGCTCTCGCCGAGCAGGATCATGCCGACGAGCATGGTCAGGCCGCCGAGGGTGGTGACGGTCAGGGCCGTCATGGCGGCGCGGCGGCTCTCCTTGAGCTCGGTGCTGTGCCCGATGAGCAGGTAGGAGAAGACCGTGGTCAGCTCCCAGTAGACGAAGAGCTGGATGAGGTCGTCGGCCAGCACCAGGCCGAGCATGGCCGCGGCGAAGGCCACGAACACGCCGGCGAAACGGCCGAGTCCGGGTTCGGAGTCCTCGAAGTAGCGGGCGCAGTACACCAGGATGGCCGCGCCGACCCCGGCGGCGATCAGCGTCATGACCAGGCCGAGCGCGTCCATGTGCAGGCCCAGGCGCAGGGAGAACTGGGGCGCCCACGCCACGCTCTCGGTCGGGGCGTCGCCGCCCAGGACCGCGGGGACCTGGAACAGGGCCCAGACCGTGGCCGCGCCCGGGACGACCGCGAGCGCGAGGAACGCGTTCCGGCCCCACCGGCGCACGAGTAAGGGGGCGACCGCCGCGGCGAGAGCATGCGCGATCAGCACGGTCGTCAATGTGCCCCTCCCGGACTGGTCCGGTCCCGCACCGCGGCTCGGCGCACCGGGCGCGACCAGGGTCGTCGCCGTGGGCGACGCGTACCCGCCGCGGGCGCGCCCTCGCGGGCGGACGTCCGCCGCCCCGGCACCGGCCGACCCCTGCCCGCATCCGGCGTCGTCGGGAAGGTGTGGTCTCGGTGCGTCGGGGCATGGATGATTTGCGTACTCTGGTTATTTAATAGCTAGGCTATACAACCGTCAAACCGCCGCGCGGCCTCCGGGGCCCCGGCGACCGCTCCGCATGCGAGGACCGCTTCGTGCCCGACGACCACCACGAGCCCGCCGAGGACGGCTCCGCCGCCCAACTCGAGGAGTTCCAGCGAGCCTGGACCGAACTGATCAACGCGGCGATCCACGCCCGTACGCGGAGCGGCCAGCATCGGGCCGCCGACGAGCTCACACTGACGCAATCCCTGCTCATGGAGGCGGTCCGCGGCCTGAGCGCTCCGACCGTCGGCTCCGTCGCCAAGGTCGTCGGGGTCTCGTCCCCGTCCGCTACCCGTATGATCCAGCAGCTCGAACGCAAGGGGATGATGGCGCGCCGCAGGGCGGAGCACGACGAGCGCAGCACTGTGGTGGCGATCACCGAGGAGGGTGAGAGAGTCCTCGCCGAACGGCGCCTGGAGATGGAGCGCAAACAGCGCCGGATCTTCGACGCGATCGATCCGGCGCTGCGGCCCACGGTCCTGGAGGTCCTGCACGATCTGCGCGAGGCCATGGACCAGGCGTGAGCCGTCGAACCTTTGCCAGTCGGCCTGCTCGCGCGTCCGGCTATGTGTGAGCGAGCTCGATGCCGATCGCGACCACGCCCAGGGCCTCACGCTCGGGAGGATAGATCTCCCGGATGTTGCGCAGTTGGTCTTGCTTCGACGCCGTTGGATTGACCGAGGAGACCGGTTCGTGCGCGAACATCTCGTCGAAGTCGGAGTACCGGGCGATGCGCGTGACGCGGGTGAGGACCTCCTCGTCACGGCACCTGAAGCGGAGAAGGTCGCCTTCCTTCAACCGCTTGCGCGAGGAGTCGTTGACCCTGATCTCGGTGGTCTTCTCGCCCGAGGCGATCAGGTCGAAGTACCTCTTGTAGATGCCCATCTCGTGCGCTCGGGGGCGCTGGCCGAGGTCGGCGGGTCGAGAGTTCATCAGTCGGCCCAGTCCTTTGACGGTGAAGCTTCGGAAGAAGTGCTCGGGATCGGTGGGCGGCTGTCGCGCCGGGCGGCGGCGAGGAACGCCCACCACTCGGCGTGGCCCGCGAAGGCGAGGTGCCCGAGGTCCCAGTACCGCGTGTCCCGGACGGCCGCGCCGCCGGGCAGGTCGGCGACCTCGACACACGCCGATTCATTGGCGCTGTACGAGGACTTGCGGAAGGTCAGTCGGGTGGATGGGGACACGATCGCTCCTTGTCGGTCGGGTGGCATGGCAGGGCCACCTGGATCAGAACTGGTCGGCCCCGACGGCCTGACCGATGGGGAACACATGACGGGTGGCCGCGCAGATCGTCTCCAACGCGTGGATGGGGACGTCGTCGGTGGAGATGCCGACGCGGAGAATCTGCACGACCCATTCGCCGGGGATGTCGAGCAGGTCCGCTTCATAGGGGGTGGCCGGGCGGCACGTCAGCGTCTCCGTCGCGTGTCCGAACCGGTGCCCGAGGTCTTCGATGGCGGCTTGCAACGTGGGCAGTACGAAGCCCTCGCCGTCGAGTCGGGTGTTCTCGCCCACGTCAGTGCGGAAGTAGCTGGTCGAGATGCGTACCGGGGCGTCGTTGGCCCAGAACATCTTGCGCCGGGCGATGACGTCTTGGCCGGGCTCGACTCGAAGCCCGGTGGCGACGTGCTCGCTGGCCGGTTCCTGGCCGACGAACAACATTTTGCGTTCGGGGGTGAGGCCCTGTTGCTCGGCCTCGGTCAGGTAGAGGCTCTTCGAGCCGCGCGTGGACGGCGGGGTGGGCAGAGCGCGCTGCACCAGGACTCGTGGGCGCGGTTCGGTGGGGCCGGTCGGAGCCTTGTGGTCACTGGCACCTGCCTTCTTCATCTGGCTCACACGACCGGGAGTGACGCCGAGGAATCGCGCGATGTCGTCCTGGAGCATGCCCGAGCCCTGGGCCTCGACGATGGCCCCGCGCCGGATGCGGGACAGTTCCACGCTCTGACCTTGCAGCGTTGCCATGGCGTTGGAAGCAGCTCGTGCTCTCTCCAGCGGTTCCTCGATTGCGGCGATGTCATGCAGTGTCCGTGCGTCCACAACGGTTCCTCTTGCTCGATTGCCTCGGCAGAACTTTAGCCCCCCTATTGCATCTGCCGTGGGATGGAGTTACTGTCATCACGCACGGTAGTTTAGCCCCTATAAAATCGGGTGGGGTTGGCTTTCGATCTGCCTGGCCCTTTCGGTCACATGGCAAGTGTGCCTCAGCCGGTCGCAACACCGTGCGGCGGTCGCCCGCGAGGTCAGACTTCACAGTCTGGCTCGCGGAGCGCCGGAGACCCTATGGATCTGCACTGCCGGATCACCGGCATCTACGTTGAGGAGGCGCCCTGTGCGCTACCTGCGTTCCGTGGACCTGGAGGCCGTACGCGCTGCGGCCGCGCGGTCCTTCCAGCTGACCCGGGCCCCCGAACCCACCGACCCCCTCGCGACCCGGGACCGGGCCGCCGAGCCCCCAGAATCCGTCATCGTCTCGTTCCCGGGCGGCACTGGTCCGGCTTCGCCCGAAACCGGAGCGTGGGAGCGGCGGCCGTTGGCCCCCGTCATCGCTCTGTGCGAGCACTACCGGCACCACAAGAGGCGTCGGGGACTGCGCGTCGCCGCCTTTCGAGCCTGCTCGTGTGACTGGGTCGAGCGGCCCGTGCCGCACCGGCCACGGCACGCCAAGTGCGCGACCGAACCCGCGCGACCACGTCGGCGCCGCTCCTCGCGGGTGCGGTCCTACGTTGCCCAGTCGAGTGGGGATCTGGCGCCGCTGGCGTCGGCGGTCCGGGCGTGGATATCGGTGGTGGCTTCCGGGCCGGACGGGGGTTCGGTGCTGGAGGGAGCTAGGCCGGATGTGGGGGCGGTGGCCTGATGAAGCGCACGATCTGCGACATCCGCGAACTGCCGTCGATGGCCGCGCTGCGGGCCTGGGCGCGCCGACACGACGTGAACGTCGAGTACCTGGGCTCCTCGCTGCGTGGTGAGCCGGTCTACGGGGCCCGCCGGAGGGTCGTGACCAGGGTCGCGCGGGGACGACACCAGGGTCCCGCCCGCGCGCTGTGGGCGTGGGAGTCCCCGCTGGAGCGCCTCTCGCACGGTGATCTCGGCGAGTGGGGCAACCACCTGAACCGGAAGGGGTGCAAGCCGTGAGCGCGGGCCACGGAGTGCCCGAGGACCCGTGCCCGTCCTGGTGCGAAGCCGACCACGGGATCGACGTTGAACGCATGCGGCATCTGCGTCTGGTGCGCGACCGGGGCGAGGAGGGCGTGAGTGTGTGGCTGACCCGTTCGGACAGTTGGGCGGGCAGGCGGGGCCTGGGGTTGGTGGAGGTGACCGTGTGGGGCCGCCGGGGCGGGTACACGCGCACGTCGCTGGAGCCGTCGATGGCCCGACTGCTGTCCAGCCTGGCGGACCGGTGCGGACACGCCGAACTGGCCACGGCCCTGGCCCGGGCCGCCGACCTGCTCGACGGCGCGTCCCCGATCGCGGCGACGGCACCCGCGTGAGACCGGTCGGCCCCGTCCCGGCCCCGGAGCCGGGACGGGGCCAGACCCCCGCGGCTAGTGGGGCACGCGGGCCTCGGCGGCGTGCAGGCCGGCCACGCCGACCAGGATGAGGACGAGGAAGCCGATCCGCCACGGGTCGGCGCTCTCCCCGAGGAACGTCATGCCGGCCAGGGCGACCCCGACGGCGCCCAGCCCCACCCACACGGCGTATCCCGTGCCGACCGGCAGGTCGCGCAGGGCCAGCGACAGCAGCAGGAAGCTCACCGCGGCGGCGCCCACCGCCAGCGCGCCCGGCCACGGCCGGGTGAACCCCTGCGACTCCTTCAGGGCCAGTGCCCACACGACCTCCAGCACCGCCGCGGTGACGAGCAGCAGCCAGGGCAGGGGCAGCCAGTCGGGCAGCTGCGGGGCGCTCATGCGTTGGCACCCGCGTCGACGAGGATGGCGGTCCCCGTGATCCGCCGCCCGCCCGGGCCGGCCAGGTGGGCGACGGAGGCCGCGACGTCCTCCGGGTCCGCGTAGGTGCCCAGGGCCGTCAGCGCCCGTTCGGCGTCCGCGCCTTCGGCTCCGGCCGGGTTCATCTCGGTGTCGGTCGACCCCGGGTGGACGAGGTTGACCGTGATCCCCCGGGGGCCGAGTTCCCGCGCCAGCGCGCGGTTGAGCCCGAGCAGGGCCGCCTTGCTCGTCGAGTACAGGGTGGCCCCGGGCACGGGCGCCCGCTCGCTGAGGTTGGTGCCGATGCCGATGATGCGGCCACCGTGGCCCATGTACCGGACCGCGGCCTGGGCGGCGACGAACGCGGCGCGGGCGTGGACGGCGATCGCGTGGTCGAAGTCGGCCGCGGTCACCTCCTCGAACGGCCCGAAGGGCGCGACGCCCGCGTTGTTGACGAGGATGTCGGGGCCGCCGAGGCGCTCGTGGACGGTGTCCACGGCGGCGCGGACCGCCGCGGGATCGGCGGAGTCGGCCCGCAGGGCGAGTGCGCGGACGCCGAGCGCGCGGGCGCGGTCGACGACCTCCTGTGCCCGGTCCCCGGACCGGGCGAAGGTCAGCGCCACGTCGGCGCCGTCCGCGGCGAGGCGGTGGACGACGGCGGCGCCGATGCCCCTGCTGCCGCCGGTGACGAGGGCGGTTCTCCCCTTCAGAGGCGCGGCCTCGGGGGTGGATACGGACATGTGTACTCCCTGCGTGATCGGGTCCGGGACGGACCGGCGTGGGCGCGACGGGGTGGATCGGGCCGGGTGTGCGGGCGCGGTCGCGTCCGTGGTGGAGAGACTAAGTGGAATTAATTCCGTTTACAAGGGCGAGCGGGAGCCGGTGACTATACTCGCCGCGAGTGCGCAGGCCACCGCGCGCAGGAACGACGGCACGGGGGAGTGGTGCAGCCGTGAGCGATCCCGGCCCGGAACGCCCGGGGCGCCCGGTCCTGCCCATGGCCGGAGCCGCTCGACCCGAACGCGCCGACGCCGCGCGCAACCGCCGTGCCCTCCTGGCCGCCGCCCGCGAGATCCTGGCCGAGCGGGGCGCCGGGGCGATCACCCTGGAGGCGGTGGCCGCACGCGCCGGAACGGGCGTGGGCACCGCCTACCGCCGCTTCGGCGACCTGGCCGGACTCACCCACGCGATGGTCGACGCCCAGGAGCACGAGTTCCAGCGCGGCTTCCTCAGCGGGCCGCCGCCGCTCGGACCCGGCGCGCCGCCCCTCGACCGGCTGCACGCCTTCGCCGACGCCTTCCTCGACCGTCTGGAGGAGCAGGCCGAACTCCTGGCGGTGGCGGAGACCGACTCGCCCCAGGCCCGGTACCGCAGCGGTGCCTACGCGGCGCACCACGCGCACCTGATGTCCCTGGTCGCCGACCTGCGCCCGGACACGGACGCCGTCTACCTCGCCGACGTCCTCCTCGCTCCACTGGAGGCCGCGCTCCACGTGCACCAGCGCCGCGACCGCGGGCTGAGCGAACGGCGGGTCCGGACCGGGGTGCACGCTGTGGTCGACGGCCTCATGGCCGTCTGAGGGCGGATCCGCCCGCGCGCCCCGGCCGGACGGAGGAGGATCCGTCCCGGCGGGGTCGTCCCGTGGGCCGATGCCGGTCCCCTCGCCACGTCCGTAGTCTCACCGGGCGAAGGGGCGCACGGCCCCCGAGGGGAGACCATCATGACCTGGCCGGAAGCCGTCCTCGTCGGCGCCGCCGCCGTCCTCGCGCCCGTGGTCCTGATACCGGAGCGGCACCGCGCGAGGGCCGCGCTCGCCGCCGGGGCCGTGGCCCTGGCAGCCGCGACCGCGACCGCGGCCGCGGTGGTCGGCGGTCCGCGGTGGCAGTGGATCCCCGTCGCCGCCGGGGTGGCCCTGGCCCTCGCGCCCGTGCTGTGGCGGACCCGGCGGCGCGGGCGGGCGGAGGGACCGCGCCGGGGAGCGCGTGCCCTGGAGCTCACCGCGGCGGCGTCCGCCCTGGGCCTGGTCGCGGCCGGAGGGCTGGCGATGTGGGCGCTGCCGACGGTGCACTTCCCGGAACCGACGGGCGGGTACGCGGTCGGCACCACCACGGTCCAGTGGGAGGACCGCGAGCGCGACGAGACGTGGACGTCGGACCCCGGCGACCACAGGACGGTGGTGGCGCAGCTCTGGTACCCGGCCGAACCGGGGACCGGCACCGGGAGCGCGCCCTACCTCGGCCGGACGGCGGGCGAGGCACGCGTCGTCACGGACGGGATCGCCACGAGTTTCGGCCTGCCCGTTTTCCTGCTCTCGGACGCCGCTCGGGCCCGCACACACGCGGCGGCCGACGCGGAGCCCGCCCACAGCACGGAGCCGTTCCCCGTCGTGGTGTTCTCCCCGGGACTGGGCGGGGTCCGCGGCCAGAACACCGCGTGGGCGCAGGAGCTGGCGAGCCACGGCTACGTCGTCGCGGCGCTGGACCACCCCTACGACTCGGCGGCCGTGGTCCTCGACGACGGGACCGTGCTGCGCGGGCGCCTGAGCGTGCCGGACGGGCCCGAGGAGGAGGACCGGCTGGTGACGGAGTGGACGTCGGTCCGGGCCGGGGACATGCGCCTGGCCCTGACCCGGCTCCTGGACGCCGGCGCCGAACCCGGCGGGCCGTTCGCCGGCCGCCTGGACCCCGATCGGGCCGTCGCGGCGGGGCACTCCCTCGGCGGCGCCGCGGCCGTCCACGCCGCCGCCGGTGACCACCGGTTCGGCGCGGTCATCGACATCGACGGCTTCCCGCACGGCGTCGACGAGCTGACCTTCCCCCAGCCGCTGCTGGTGCTCGTCGCGGGCGCGGGGACGGGGAACGCGGACAACGATGCCCGCTACGCCGGTGCCGTGCGCGCGGCGCTGACGGCCGGCGGCGGGCCGGGCTGCGCGGTCACCGTCGACGGGGCCGCGCACCTGAGTTTCACCGACGCTCCCCTGTACCTGCCCCCGGTGCCCTCGATCATCGGTTCGGCCGGCCGGACGCGGCCGCTGACCACCACCGCGGACGCCTCGCTGGCCTTCCTCGACGCGGCCCTGCGCGATCCCGCGGCCGACCCGAACGCGGCCCTCGCCCCCTTCGGATCGACCGAGTGCTCCCCCTGACCGGAGGGGGTCTGCCATGGGCAGATCTGCCCCGGGCCGAAACCGTGGAAGTCGCGGGGTGCGCCCCCGCAGGGTGGAACCACCGGTCGGGCGGACGAGCGCTCCGCCCACGGGACCGGGAGAGGAGAGTTCCATGGGCATCCACGCAGGGATCATGGCCGCCGAGGAGGGGACGGGCGGCAGGTTCGACGACCTGCTCGCCACGCGCCTGCTGCGCAGCCGCGTCGTACTGCTGGGCACGCAGGTGGACGAGGAGAGCGCGAACCGGGTGTGCGCGCAGATCCTGCTGCTGGCCGACGAGGACCCGCGCCGCGACATCACGCTGGCCGTCAACAGCCCCGGCGGCTCCGTGCACGCGGGCATGGCCGTCTACGACACGATGCACTTCGTGCCCAACGACGTGTCCACCCTGGTCATGGGCTTCGCCGCGAGCATGGGCCAGTTCCTGGCCTGTGCGGGCGCACCGGGCAAGCGGTACAGCCTGCCGCACGCGCGGATCATGATGCACCAGCCCTCGGGCGGGCTCGGCGGGACGGCGGCCGACATCGCCATCCAGGCGGAGAACCTGGCCTACACCAAGCGGACGATGGTGCGCCTGATCGCCGAGCACACCGGGCAGACGGAGGAGACCATCACCGCCGATCAGCACCGCGACGCCTGGTTCACGGCCGAGGAGGCCAGGGAGTACGGCTTCGTCGACCACGTGGTGGCGTCGGCGTCGCAGTTGGACGGCAGCGGGCTGCGCCTGGGCGGACCCAACCCCGGGTTCGCCACGCGCGCGACGGGAGGGGACCGATGAGCAGCTACACCGTGCCGATGGTGGTCGAGCGCACGCCGCACGGCGAGCGGTCCTTCGACGTGTTCAGCCGACTGCTGTCGGAGCGCATCATCTTCCTGGGCACCCCCATCGACGACGACGTCGCCAACGTGGTCATGGCGCAGATGCTGCACCTGGACTACGACAGCGCCGAGACCGACATCCAGCTCTACATCAACTCGCCCGGCGGCTCGAACACCGCGCTCACCGCCATCTACGACACCATGCGGTTCGTGCGCGCCGACGTGGCCACGGTGTGCATGGGCCAGGCGGCCTCCGCGGCGGCCGTGCTGCTCGCCGCGGGCACGCCCGGCAAGCGGATGGCGCTGGAGCACGCCCGCGTGCTGCTGCACCAGCCCTCCGCGCAGACCCAGGGGCACGCCGCGGACTTGGAGATCGAGGCGTCGGAGGTCCTGCGGATCCGATCACAGGTGGAGGAGATCCTGTCCCGGCACACGGGCCAGACCCAGGAGCGGCTGCGGGCCGACACCGACCGGGACCTGATCCTCACCGCGCAGCAGGCCAAGGACTACGGGCTGGTGGACGGGATCGTCACCATCCGGGAGCCCGGGGCGGTCGCCGAAGCCGCGGCCTGACGGAGGCTCGCACGCGGCCCGATGGCGGCCTGACCGTCCGGCCACGTGCACGAGTCGCATGGGACCGGGGCCGGACGACAGGTCCTCGCGTGCTCACTCAGAGCATGGGGTCGCTACTATGAGTGATCATATGTTCACTTGCACGAGGAGCGACCACATGAGGAAAGCACTGACGACGGCCCTGCTCGCACTGGGTGTCATGGGAATCGCGGCGCCGGCGCACGCCGCCGACGACGACTCTGGATTCGGCGGAGGGGTGAACTCGGCCAACAACTGGAACTTCACCGCCGAGGATGTGTGCCTGCAGGAACTGGCGGTGGTCCCGCTCCTGGGCGAATGGGTGGGCGACCACGTGAACAACTGTTCCAACGGCAACGTCATCGACTCCGGCGGCCGGTAGGACGCGGTCGTCTCCCTCACCGCCGCGTGACGGTGAGGGAGACGACCGGTGGTCGCCACCGGTGGCGGCGGGCGGTCGCGGTCAGGCCGCCAGGGACATGACCCGGGCCTGGTGTCGGGCGGGCGCGGGAACCTGGGCGCCCGCGCGCCGGAAGTCGCCCGCGCCGGTGCCGGTCCTGGACAGGCCGATCAGGGCGGTGCGCTGGTAGAGCTCGGCGAGGACGTCGGTCAGGCTCAGCCCCAGGGAGCGGTAGACCGCGGCGAGGACCTCCGAGGAGGCCTCCTTGCGGCCGCGCTCGATCTCCGACAGGTACGGCAGCGACACCTGGGCGTCCTCCGCCACCTCGCGCAGTGTGCGCCCCTGCTCGTTGCGGGTGCGGCGCAGCAGGTCGCCGATGAGGTCGCGCATGAGCGGGTCCTCGCGCTCCTCGGCGCGCGCGCCGCGTCGGGCTTCGTCCAGGGACCGCAGGACGCTGTCGGTCATCGGTGGCCTCCCGGCGCGTGGGCACTGGTCCGTCTTCGAGCCTACGCCGGGCGCCCGGGCCGGCGGGAGTGGGCGGCGGCGCTTCTGCGGACGGCAGAACGGGTCCGCGGGCGGCCGGACGCGCCCCCGCGGGCGGTGCGGCCTCAGCCGTCGGCCGCGGGATCCTTGAGCAGCCCGGCCTGTGTGTAGACCGCGCGCAGGAAGCGCTCCGCCTCGGCCGCGTCCAGCGGCCGGGGCTGGAGGACGCGGTAGACGACGGCGCCCACCATCATGTCGACCAGGACCTCCAGGTCGGTGCCGGCGGGCAGGTCGCCGGCGTCGCGGGCGCGCTCCAGCAGGGCCATGCTCACGCGCCGGCGCGGCTCGATGTGGTGGTCCCAGTACGCACGCATGATCCGGGGGTGGGTCTGGGTGGACCCCAGCGTCTGGGCCAACAGCGCCCGGAAACCCGGCCGGGCGAGGGTCTCGGCCGCACCCGGCAGCACCCGCTCGATCAGGTCCGGCAGGGAGGTGGCGGCCAGGGTCGCGGAATCGGGGTCGGGGATGTCCGCGCGGGCGGACTCGATCGCCTGGGCGATCAGCTCCTCCTTGGTCGACCAGCGGCGGTAGACCGTCAGCCGCCCCACTCCGGCGCGCGCGGCGATCGCCTGCATGCTGGCGGCGCCCGCACCGCCCTCGGTGAACAACTCCAGGGCCGCGGTGAGGATGGCCTCGTCCGCCTCGGTCGACCGGGGGCGCCCGCGTCCCCGGGGCCGCTCCGGCTCCGCGCTCATCGGGACCGCCCGTCGCGCAGGGCGCCCTCCAGCGCCGCACGGGGCGAGTCGCCGGGGCGACCGCGCCAGGCCAGGTGCGCGTCGGGCCGGATCAGCAGCATGTCGCGGAGTCCCTCCTCGGTCGGGGCCAGCGTCGTGACGCGGTCGCCGAGCAGTTCCCGGACGGTGTCGGCCGTCGTGGGACCGTGCTCGGCGGCGAGCAGTACCCAGTGTGCCCCGAGTTCGGCGTGCAGCCGCGTGCGCGAGCCGTCCTCGCGCAGGCACGCGAGATCCGGAACGCGGTCGCCCGGCTGGGGGACCCGTGACGGCAGCGGGCGGCGCCGGGCGCCGAGGGGGCCGCGCCGGTAGGAGACGCCCAGCTGGGAGGCGGCGCGAGTGGCCCAGCGCTGCACACTGGGCAGGTTGATCACTCGGAGCATGACGTGTTCGCGGACGAACCGCACGACCGGCCCCTCGCCCAGCTGGAGCCGGGAGTTGGCCGTGGTGACGCGCAGGACGTCCTCGGCCAGGGGACGCCGCTCGCCGCGGTAGGTGTCCAGCAGGGCTGCTCGCGCCCGGCCCTCCAGGACCAGCGCCAGTTTCCACCCCAGGTTCTCCGCGTCGCCGATGCCGGTGAGCATGCCCTGACCGCCCATGGGGGAGTGGATGTGGGCGGCGTCGCCCGCGAGCAGGACGCGGCCGTGGCGGTAGTCGTCGACGAGCCGGCGGTGGATGCGGAACACCGACGTCCACACGGTGTCCAGCACCCGGGCGTCCGGCTTGCCCGACCGCAGGGGCAGCAGGCGGCGCAGTTCGGCGAGGACGGCGTCGTCGTCGCGGCCGTGCTCGTCCATGCCGGGCGCGTAGGCCATGAGGCGCCAGACCAGCCCGTCGCCGGAGCCGTGCGCGGAACCGGCCTCCTCGCGCATGGGCAGCGCGCCCAGGATGCCGTCGCGGTGCAGCCAGCCGTAGGAGCCCGTGGGTGCGAGGTCCCAGTCCATGTGCACGTCGGCGAGCAGCCAGGTGTCCTTGACGGGGGCGCCCGGGAAGTCGGCGCCCACGAGCTTGCGCGTGGTGGAGTGGGCGCCGTCGCAGCCGACCGCCCAGCGGGCCCGGACGGTCCGGTCGCCGTCGAGGGACGCGGTGACCCCGTCCTCGTCCTGGTCGAGCCCGGTCAGGCCGGTGGACCACTCGACACCGCCGCCGAGCTCGGCCAGGCGTTCGCGCAGCGCGCGTTCGATCCGGGACTGGGGCAGCAGCAGGGCGGGCGCGGCGGTGCGCAGGCCCGTGTCTCCGAACCGGACCACGGAGACGGGGACGCCCGCGGCGTGGACCGTGATGGTCATCGCGGAGATCGCGTCCTCGGGCAGGTCGCCGAGCGCGCCCAGCCGGTCCATGACCTCGGAACCGCGCGCGTGCAGGAAGTTGGCCCGCGAGCTGGTCGCGGGTCCGTCGGCCCGGTCCACGACGCGCACGCCCACGCCTTGGGCGAGCAGGGAGCAGGCCAGGGTCAGGCCGGTGGGCCCGGCGCCGACGACCAGGACGTCGGTGGTGTCCATAGCGCCTCATTTAATTAACGGTGCAGAGCTGTAAACAAATATAGGCGAGGCGGTCCCGATCCGCCAGAGGGGGACGTCCCGGTGGCGTCGCGGGGGCGCCGGTGGAGGGCGAAAGGCGCGAACGTCCCAATTCATCGCAAAAGCTGTGCGCGTGGAGGTCGGGCGCCGTGTCCCGCGCGTCCGGACCGGGAACGACGCAGAGGCGTCTACCAGGGGAGGAACCTGTGGAGATCACCGGAATCATCAGCGCGCTCATCGTCGGCCTCATCGTCGGCGCGCTCGGCCGACTCGTCATCCCCGGCAAGCAGCACCTGCCGATCTGGCTCACCCTGTTGCTCGGCATCGTCGCGGCCGTCCTGGGCGGTTGGATCGCCGCGTTGATCTGGG
Organism: Nocardiopsis aegyptia; assembly: GCF_013410755.1. Lineage (GTDB taxonomy): Bacteria > Actinomycetota > Actinomycetes > Streptosporangiales > Streptosporangiaceae > Nocardiopsis > Nocardiopsis aegyptia. Next base: position 2,815,699 of record NZ_JACCFS010000001.1, on the reverse strand, counting down.
ACGCCTTCCTGTTCGTGCTCCTCGTGCAGGTCCTCGTGGCGGCGGGGATCATCTACCTCGCCGACGGGATGTACGCGAAGAACGCCAGGGGGACCGCCTGACCGTCCGACCGCACGGCCCCGCTCCCTTGCCCCGGCCCGCCGACCTTCGGCGGGCCGGAGCGAGCGGTCGGCCACGCCTCAGGGCAGGCGCACGGTCCGACCGGTGTTCGCCGACTCCTCGGCCGCCGCCAGGATCCGCACGACGTCCCGGCCGAACGCGATGTCGCACGGGTCGCCCACCGTGCCGTCCACCTGGGCGAGCAGGCGGTCGACGGCGTCGCCGAACGCCGTCACCGCCGTACGGTCGCCGTCCGGAGCCGTCACCCAGCCGCGCTCGCCGTGCAGGGCGACCTCGAACACGCGCGCGTCCTCCGCGGCGTCCAGGGTCAGCGCGAAGGAGCCCACCGGGCCGCCCCGGTGCCGCGTCAGCACGTGCGCGGTGTCGCGCGGGCCGACCATCGCCGTCACCTCCTCGACGGGGCCGAGGACGGGCAGCACGACCGACAGCGCGTGCGGGCCGATGTCCCACAGCCCGCCCTTCTCGCGCCGCCAGGGCGAGGCGCCGAAGGGGTTGCCGGGCTGGAAGATCGACGCGAACATCGTCACCCTGGCGCCGTCCCAGCCGCCCGACTCCACCGCGTCGCGGACGAAGCCGTCCACGCTGTCGGAGAAACGGTTGGTGAAGAAGACCATCGAGGCGAGCCCGCGTCGCTCGCACTCGGCGGCGATGTCGTCGGCGACCCTGGGCGAGAGCGCCACGGGCTTGTCCAGCAGAAGGTGGCGGCCGGCCCTCGCCGCGCGTAGCGCCAGGTTGCCCTGGATGTGCGGCGGCAGCGCGACGGCGACCGCGTCGACGTCGGCGATGAGCGCCTCCGCGTCGTCGTAGGCGCGGGTCCCGTAGCGCTCGGCGAGCGCGGCCGCCTTGGCGGGGTCGCGCCCCCACACGCCCGCGAGTTCGGCGCCGGGGTGGGCGGCCAGCGCCGCCCCCTGCGTCTCCGCCGCCCAGTAGCCGGTCCCCAGTAGTCCGAACCTCAGGCCCATGGCCCGTCTCCCCTCGTCGTCACACGTGCGGTGCCATTGTCCATGGGAACGCTCCCACGCAGTCGGGCGGGGCGGACGGCCCGGAGTGGGCGGCCTGGAGCGGACGGGTGCCCATTGAGAGCGATCCCCAGTCCCACAGGGCCTGGAGGACCGGGCCGAGTCGGCGCCCGCGCGGGGTGAGCGCGTAGCGCACGCGGGGCGGCCAGCCGGGGCGGCGGTCCCGTTCGGCCACACCCACCTCGACGAGGTGCGCGAGCCGGTCGGACAGCACCTTGTCCGACAGCCGGGGCAGGGCCTCCGCGAGTTCGCTGTAGGAGCGGTCGCCGCGCAGCAGCTCGCGCACCACCAGCGTCGTCCAGCGGCCCTGGAGGACCGCCAGGGTGATCTCCACGGGGCAGTCGGGCGCGGGCTCCCGGACGGCCGCGCGCGGGTCGTCGGGCAGGCCGGCCCGGTGGCCGACCGTTGGGTGAGTCACGAGGGCGCCTCCTAGCGTGGTGGACACGTCCATGATCGCGAACCGGAAGGATGCCCGTCACCCATGAGAGCACTGGCCGATCGACCCGAAGACGTCCCCGCGGTGTTCGCCGAGCGGTTCAACAGCGGCGACCCCGCCGCGCTGGCCGAGGTCTACGAGGACGGGGCCGTGCTCGTCCTGGACCCGGCGGCCCCGCTGACCGGCGCGGACGCCCACGCAGCCAACCACCGGTTGCAGGGCCTCGGCGTTCCGATCGAGGTCCGGCCGCGGCACGTCCACAGCAGCGGCGACCTGGCGCTGCTGACCGTGGACTGGACCATCGAGGGCACCGACCGCGAGGGCCGGGCGGTGCACATCGAGGGCACCGCGACCGACGTCGCCCGGCGGGGCCCGGACGGCCGCTGGCGGTACGTCATCGACAGCCCCTTCGGTACCGGGGTCGCGGGGCACCCGGGCGGATGAACCGATCGCGTCCGCGTACAGTCACATCCGGTGATCCCGCCCCCGACCCCCGACCGGAGGAACCCCGATGCGACCCGACGCGGAGCCCCGCCAGCCGCAGAGCTCCCCCACGCCCGCGCCGCCCGCGCCGCCCGCGTCCCACGCCCCCACGGCGCCGCGCAGGCGCGGCACCGGCCGCAAGGTCCTGGTCGGCGTCGGTGCCGCCGTCCTGGTGCTCGGCTCCGCCACGGCGGGACTGGCCGGCGGGGTGCTCCACGGGGGCGCGTCCCTCCAGCCGCTCGACGGCGAAGGCGCCGCCCCGGACACGGCGGAGGCACGGTCCGAGGCGGCCCCCGCGGAGGACCCCGGGGAGCGGGTCGAGTTCCGCGGGATGTCGGTCCTGCTCCCCGAGGGCTGGGCGGCCGAGACCGTCACCGACTCGTTCGGAGCCGGTGCCGCCCCGGAGGAGGGGCGGGTCTCCGAGGACTGGACGGCCCTCTACCCGGAGGGCCAGGAGGCGTGCGAGGCACAGGAGTGGAGCTGGACGGACACCAGCACCGGGTGCCGCCACCTGAAGCTCCTCGGCCCGGGCGGCATCGCCCACGGCGGGGCCGGATGGGCGGCCGTCACGATGGAGCCCGGACCCGGCAGCACCTACACCGCCTCCGGCAACGCGCAGCCCTGCCCCGAGGGCGAACCCACCTTCACCGAAGCCGACCCGGAACGGCCGGCCGCCGATCAGGGGACCGTCGAGGAGAGCAAGGTGGGCGGCGAACCCGCCTCCTTCCTCGTGGCCTCCCTCACCTGCGTCGACGAGGCGACTGCGACCTTCACGAGCGTCGAGCAGCGGCTCTGGCTGGTCCCGGGCGCCGAGATCCTCGTGGTCGACAACTACCGGTTCGAGGAGACCGAGGCCCTGCTGGCCTCCGCCCAGTGGTGACCGTCCGCCCCGGCGCCCTCGGCGCAGCCGTCGGAGGCTCCGCTACGCCGCGGGAAGCTCCACGGTGGCGCGGAGCCCGCCGGCGGGGCGCGGGACGAGGGTGAGGGTCCCGTCGTGGGCCCGGGCGACGGAGTCGACGATGGCCAGCCCCAGGCCGACGCCCGCGTCGTCGCCGCGCACGCGCTCGGTGCCGCGCTGGAAGGGTTCGGTGAGGGTCGGGACCACCCGCGGGGCGAGCCGCTCGCCGGTGTTCTCGACGGTGAGCACCACGGTCCCGGGGCCGGCACCGGTACGGACCCACACGCCGCCGCCCTCCGCCAGGTTGTGCACGATCGCGTTCTGCACGAGGTTCGTGGCCAGGAGCAGCAGGAGCGTGGCGGACCCGTACGCCGGGGCGACGTCGCCGTCGGCTTCCAGGGTCACGCCGCGCGCCTCCGCGAGGGGCAGGAGCGTCTCGACGGCCTCCTCCGCCACGAGGGACAGATCGACGTGCTCCCGGGTGAAGGAGCGCCGGTCGGCGCGGCCGAGCACGAGCAGCGCCTCGGTGAGGGAGATCGCCCGTGCGTTGACGGTGTGGAGGCGGTCGACGAGTTCGTCCGGGTCGTGGTCGGGGTCGGTGCGGGCCACGTCGAGCAGCGCCTGGGAGATCGCCAGCGGCGTGCGCAGCTCGTGCGAGGCGTTGGCCGCGAACCTGCGTTGTTCGGCGACGTGCGCTTCGATCCGCGCGAGCATCATGTCGAAGGTGTCGGCGAGCTCGCGGAACTCGTCCCCGCGCCCCGGCAGCCGGATCCGGTGGGAGAGCGATCCGGTCGAGGCACGGCGAGCGGCGTCGGTGATCCGGTCCAGGGGAGCGAGCATGCGGCCGGCGAGGATCCACCCTCCGGCCAGGCCGAAGACCAGCAGGAACGCCAGTACCGCGGCCGTCGCCGGGATGTAGGAGCGCAGGATGATGGCCTGGATGGGCGTGAAGTCGCCGGGGCGGCTGGAGACGACCTGCAGGTCGCGCAGGACGAACACCCACACGGCGGCGACCAGCAGCAGGCCCGCGCCCATGAGGAATCCTGCGTAGCTGAGGGTGAGTTTGAGGCGGACGCTCAGTCCGGGGGGCCTACCCACGGTCCGCTCCCTCCGACCGGTGCGTCCCGGTCTCGACACCGGCCCCGGTGCCGCTGTCGGTACCCGTGCCGGACCCCGTGTCGATGCGGTAGCCGACGCCGGGCTCCGTGGCGATGACCCAGGGCTCGCCGAGGCGTTTGCGCAGTCCCGAGACGGTGATGCGCACGGCGTTGGTGAACGGGTCGGCGTTCTCGTCCCACGCGCGCTCCAGAAGCTCTTCGGCGCCGACCACGCCGCCCTCCGCGGTGACGAGGACTTCGAGCACGGCGAACTGCTTGCGGGTGAGCGCGACGTAGCGGCCGTCGCGGTACACCTCGCGGCGGAACGGGTCCAGGCGCAGGCCCGCGATCTCCAGGACGGGCGGCCTGGTGCGGGCGCGCCTGCGGTCGAGCGCTCGCAGGCGCAGCACGAGTTCGCGGAGCTCGAACGGCTTCGTGAGGTAGTCGTCGGCGCCGAGCCCGAACCCGGAGGCCTTGTCGTCGAGGCGGTCGGCGGCGGTGAGCATCAGGATCGGCGTGCCGCTGCCCGAGGCGACGATGTGCCGGGCGATCTCGTCACCGGACGGGCCGGGCACGTCGCGGTCCAGGACGGCGATGTCGTAACTGTTGGTGCCCAGCAGTTCCAGGGCGGTGTCGCCGTCGCCCGCGACGTCCGCCGCGATCGCCGCCAGGCGCAGGGCGTCACGGATGGCGTCCGCCATGTAGGGCTCGTCCTCGACGACCAAGACACGCATGTGCCAAGGCTACGAGCCGGTGCCTATCGTCGGCGTATGCGGAACGCCATACGCTCCGACAACACCGCCCCGCGTTGACTGGCGCCATGACTCCAACCCTGCGACCGGAACGAACGACGCCCGGATGGGGCCGCCGGCCCGACCGCGCCGACCTCGTGCTCGCGGCGGCGGCGCTGCTCCTCGGGCTGCTCATGGCGCTGCACGCGTGGATCCCGAACCGGATCGGGGGCCTGGGGAGCCTGGTCGAGACCTTCCTGCCGTGGTTCGGCCTGCTCGTCCCGGTCCTGCTGGCCGGTGCGCTGTGGCGCCGCTCGGGGTCCGCGGCGGCCGCGCTGCTGGTGCCCGCCGTGGTGTGGCTCGGCCTGTTCGGCGGGCAGCTCGCGGACACGTCCGGGACGGACGGCGGCCTCACCGTCGTCAGCCACAACGTCGGCGCCGGCAACCCCGACCCGGCCGGTACCGCCCGCGACCTCGCGGCCTCCGGTGCGGACGTGCTGGCCCTCCAGGAGGTGGCCGCGGACGCCAGGGGCACGTACGAGAGGGAGCTGGCGCAGGCGTATCCCCACCACACGATCGTGGGCACGGTCGGGCTGTGGAGCCGGACACCGCTGAGCGACGCCCGGCCGGTCGACACCCGGATGGACGTCGGGCCGCTGGGGGAGGCCAAGCCGGCCGAGGCGACCAGGGGGTACAACCGGGCGCTGCGCGCCACGGTGGCCACGGACGAGGGGCCGCTGGCGGTGTACGTGGCGCACCTGGGCTCCGTACGGGTGCTGCCCAGGGGCGGTTTCCGGACGGACGACCGGGACCGCGGCGCCCAGGCACTCGCCGAGGCCGTCGCCGCCGAACCCCATGAGCGGGTGGTGCTGCTCGGTGACCTGAACGGCGCCATGGACGACCGCGCGTTCGACGCCCTCACCGCCCACCTGACCCCCGTGCAGGACAGGGCCGGCGGCGGTTTCGGCTTCACCTGGCCGGCCGGGTTTCCGGTGGTACGGCTCGACCAGATCCTGGTCAGGGGCGTCGAGGTGGACGACTCATGGGTGCTGCCGGCCACCGGCAGCGACCACCGGCCCGTGGCGGCGGGCCTCGGCTGACGGCCACCGCGGCGGGCCGGGGCCGCGGTGGGGCCGACGGCGGAGCCAGCCGGGTCAGCGCACCCGGCGCGCACCCTCCGCGGGCACCGCCGTGAACCCCGCGGGCTCGGCGAAGCCCCGCTCGCGGTAGGCGGCGCGCACCGCCGCCAGGCACGACTCCTGCGCACCGTCCGCGACCAGCGCGATCACGCACCCGCCGAACCCGCCGCCCGTCATCCGCGCGCCGTGCGCGCCCGCCGCCAGCAGCGCGTCCACGGCGGTGTCGACCTCTGGGACGGTGATCTCGTAGTCGTCGCGCATCGAGGCGTGCGACGCGGTGAACAGGGCACCGGCCCGGCGGACGTCCCCGGCGCGCAGGAGGCCGACCGTCTCCAGCACCCGCGCGTTCTCGGTCACCACGTGGCGCACCCGGTGGCGGGACACGTCGTCGGGCAGCGCGTCCAGGGCCGCCGCCAACCCCTCGGCCGTGACGTCGCGCAGCGCCGGGACGCCCAGTACCCGCGCGGCCTCCTCGCACGAGCGCCGCCGCTCGGCGTAGGCGCCGTCCACGTGCCGGTGCGGCGCCCGGGTGTCCACCACGAGCAGCGCGAGCCCCCGGGCCGCGAGGTCGAAGGGCACCTGCTCGGTCTCCAGGGAGCGGGTGTCCATGAACAGGGCGTGCCCGGCCGTGGCCAGCATGGACGCCGACTGGTCCATGATCCCGCACGGCATGCCCACGAACCCGTTCTCCGCCCGCTGCGCCAGCGCGGCCACCCGGGCGGGCGCGGGGTCGGCGCCGTGCGTGTGCGCGGCGGCCAGCACGGTGGCGCAGGTCAGCGCGGCCGACGACGACAGCCCCGTCCCGCTCGGGATCGTGCTGTCCACCATCAGGTCCAGGCCGTCGATCCGCACGCCCGCCCCGGCCAGGGCCCACAGGGCGCCGGTGGGGTAGGCCGCCCACCCGGGGACCGACTCCGGAACGAGGTCGGCCACCCGCGCCGAGAACTCCTCGCCCGACTGCCGCGAGCGCAGACGTACGACCCCGTCCGCGCGCCGCGCGCCGGCCGCGGCCAGTGCGTGCGGCAGGGCGATCGGCAGCACGAACCCGTCGTTGTAGTCGGTGTGCTCGCCGATGAGGTTGATCCGCCCGGGCGCGATCCACACTCCCTCCGGCTCGCGGCCGTAGGCGTCGCGGAAGGCGTCCGCGCAGGCGCTCGCCGACGGCGCCGCCGTCACTCCGGTCGTCGCGGTCACGGTCCCACCTCTCTGAGCCGCTGGGCGGCCGCCTCCGGGGTGACGTCGTTGATGAACACGCCCATGCCCGACTCCGTGCCCGCCAGGTACTTGAGCTTCCCGGGAGCGCGGCGCACGGAGAACACCTCCAGGCGCAGGGCCCCGGCGTCGCGGCGCGCACGGACCGGGGCCTGGTGCCAGGCGGCGATGTAGGGGAGCGGAGCGTCGTACAGGGCGTCCAAGCGGCGCAGCACGTCGAGGTACAGGTCCGCGAAGTCGCCGCGCTCGGCCTCCGTCAGCGCGGGCAGGTCCGGCACCCGCCGGTGCGGGTACAGGTGCACCTCCACCGGCCAGCGCGCGGCTGCCGGCACGAAGGCGGTCCAGTGCTCGCTCTGGGCGACGACCCGGACCTTGGCCTCCTGCTCGGCGCGCAGGACGTCGGCGAACAGGTCGCCGCCGGTGCGGCGGCGGTACTCCTCGGCGGAGTCGAGCGTGCGCTCCGTCCGGGGCGTCACGAACGGGAAGGCGTAGATCTGCCCGTGCGGGTGGTGCAGGGTCACGCCGATCTCCGGCCCGCGGTTCTCGAAGCAGAACACCTGCTCCACGCCCGGCAGCGCGGACAGGGCGCGCGTGCGGTCCACCCACGCGGCCATGATCGTGCGCACCCGCCGAGGGGACAGGTCGACGAAGGACGCGTCGTGGTCGGAGCCGAAGACCAGCACCTCGCAGCGGCCCTCGCCCACGCGGCGGGACGGTTCCAGCTCACCGACCGGTTCCAGCGCGCGGCCGTCGTCGGGCACCAGCGAGGGGAAGCGGTTCTCGAAGGCGACCACGTCGTAGGAGGGCGCCGGGACCTCGGTCCGCCGTCCGTCGACGGACGGGCACAGGGGGCAGTCGTCCGTGGGCGGCAGGTGGGTGCGGCCCTGGCGGTGCGAGGCGACGACCACCCACTCGCGCAGCAGCGGGTCGAAGCGCATCTCCGATCCCGTGGCGGTCGGGGGGAGGTCGCGGGGGTCGGGGGTCGGACGCCGGACGGCGTCGCCCTCGTCGAAGTAGATGATCTCGCGACCGTCAGCGAGCCGTTCGGCGGTCCGTCTCATGTCTCTTCCCGGTGGACGTCGGCGACGACGAGCCGGCCGACGTGTTCGGACAGGGTGGTCCGGGCTTCCTCGTCGATCCCGGCGTCGGTGACGAGCACGTCGCAGCGGTCCAGCGGCGCGATCGTGCTCATGCCGACGGTGCCCCACTTGGTGTGGTCGGCGGCGACTACGAGCGAGGCGGAGGCGTCGACGAGGGCCTGGTCGGTCTCGGCCTCCATGAGGTTGGGAGTGGTGAAGCCCGCGCGGACCTGCATCCCGTGCACGCCCAGGACGAGCACGTCCAGGTTGAGTCCGCGCACGGCGGTGAGGGCGACGGGGCCGACCAGGGCGTCCGAGGGCGTGCGGAAGCCGCCGGTGAGCGCGACGGTCTGGTCGGGGCGCGCGGACTGGTAGAACACCTCGGCCACGCGCAGGGAGTTGGTGACGACCGTCAGGCCGGGCACGTAGGTGAGGTAGCGGGCGACCGTGGCGGTGGTGGTCCCCGCCGACAGGCCCACGGCGCTGTGCGGTTCGACCAGGTCGGCGACGGCCCGGGCGATGGCGTGCTTCTCGTTCTCCTGGCGGGTCGACTTGGCCTCGAACCCGGGCTCCTCGGTGCGGGCGCCCTCCGCGGCGACGGCCCCGCCGTGCACCTTGCGGACGGCACCGCGCCCGGCCAGCGCGTCCAGGTCGCGCCGGACGGTCATGTCCGACACGTCGAGGCTCTCGACGAGCTCGGTGACGCGCACCCCGCCGGTCCGCCTGATCTGTTCGAGGATCAGCGCTTGGCGCTGCGCGGCCAGCATGGGGCCTCCCCACCGGACGGTGAACGAAAATGTTTGAACATGTTCGGATACTGACGCAGGCTCCGGTCCGATGTCAACGATTCGCGGTCACGGTGACCTTTCGTGTTGGGAATCGTTGATAAGTGTTGACAAGGGGGTAGTGCTCTGTTGAGGTTGTGGGTGCTTTCGTGTCCCCTCCGGGTGCGGCACCGTCCGGCGCGGCCGGACCCCGGCGCGCACCACCGACCGTGCAGAGGATCGACGTGCCCACTCACCCCGAACACGCCCCCTCCTACCTGGAGAGCCGTACCCCGTCCGCGGGCACCGAGCCGCCCCGGGCCGCCTTCGCCTCCGACGCCCCCGCCCTGGACCTGGACGGCGACTGGCGCTTCCGCCTCGCGCCCACCGCCGCGGGCGGCCCCGGCGCCTTCGAGCGGGAGGACCACGACGACTCCGCCTGGGACACCCTCCCCGTCCCCGCCCACTGGCAGCTGCACGGGTACGGCGCCCCCGCCTACACCAACATCGCCTACCCCTTCCCGATCGACCCGCCGCACGTGCCCGACGACAACCCCACGGGCGAGTACCGGCGCGCCTTCGACCTGCCCGAGTCGTGGCCCGAGGGTCCGGCCGTCCTGCGCTTCGAGGGCGTCGACTCCTGCTACGCCGTGTGGCTCAACGGCCACGAGCTGGGCCACGCCACGGGCAGTCGGCTGCCCAGCGAGTTCGAGGTCGGAGCGCTGCTGCGCCCCGGGCGCAACGTGCTCGCGGTCCGCGTCCACCAGTGGTCGGCCGCCAGCTACCTGGAGGACCAGGACATGTGGTGGCTCTCGGGGATCTTCCGCGGTGTGCGCCTGCTCGCGTGCCCCGACCGGGGCGTGCGCGACCTGGAGGTGCGCGCCTCCTACGACCACACGTCCGGCACCGGCGTCCTGCGCGTGGACACCGAGACCCCCGGTCTGGTCACCGTGCCCGAACTCGGCCTGGTCGACGCGGCGACGGGGACCGACCACGAGGTCGGGCCGGTCGAGCCCTGGTCGGCCGAGGTTCCCCGGCTCTACGACGGCGAGCTCGTCACCCCGGGGGAGCGGGTCCCCCTGCGCGTGGGCTTCCGGACCGTGGAGGTCTCCGGCGGGCTGCTGCGGGTGAACGGCCGGCCGCTGCTGCTGCGCGGCGTGAACCGGCACGAGTGGGACCCCGACCGCGGCCGTGCCGTCACCTGGGAGACCATGCGCGAGGACGTCCTGCTCATGAAGCGGCACAACGTCAACGCCGTGCGCACCAGCCACTACCCGCCCCACCCCGACTTCCTCGACCTGTGCGACGAACTCGGCCTGTGGGTGGTCGACGAGTGCGATCTGGAGACCCACGGCTTCGAGGACGTCGGCTGGCGGAACAACCCCTCCGACGACCCCCTCTGGCACGACGCCTTCCTGGACCGGATGGCCCGCACGGTCGAGCGGGACAAGAACCACCCCAGCGTCATCCTGTGGTCCCTGGGCAACGAGTCCGGCGGCGGCCGGAACCTGCGCGCCATGGCCGAGTGGACCCGCCGACGCGACCCCGGGCGGCCCGTGCACTACGAGGGCGCCGCCGATCCCGCCTACACCGACCTCTACTCGCGCATGTACGCCACCCACGAGGAGGTGGCGGCGATCGGGCGCCGGTCCGGCCTGCCCGAGGGCGACCCCGGCCTGGTCGACCGCCCGTTCGTCATGGTCGAGTACGCCCACGCGATGGGCACCGGACCCGGCGGGCTGGAGGAGTACCAGCGGCTCGTGGAGGCCCACCCGCACGTCCAGGGCGGGTTCGTCTGGGAGTGGATCGACCACGGGATCAGGCGCCGGGAGGACGACGGCACGGAGTGGTTCGCCTACGGCGGCGACTTCGGCGAGGTCGTGCACGACGCCAACTTCGTCGCGGACGGCCTGCTGATGCCCGACCGCACCCCGGGGCCCGGCCTGGCGGCGCTGGCCAAGACCTTCGAGCCGCTGCGCCTGGTGCCCGACCCGGAGAACGGCACGGTCGCGGTCACCAACACCTGGCAGGTGCTGGACACCGCCGGACTGGAACTGCGCTGGGACCTGCGGGAGGAGGGCGAACCCGTCGCCGGCGGCGTCCTCGCCGCCAAGCCGGTCGGGCCGGGCGAGACCGCGGTCCTGCCCCTGCCCGACCTGCCCGAACCGTCGGCCGCCGGCCGGGAGACGTGGCTGACGGTGTCCGCGCACCTGGCCGGTGACCTGCCCTGGGCGGAGGCCGGGCACGAGGTGGCCTGGGGACAGGCCCGCGTGGACCGTCCGCGCGCGGACGGGTCGGGATCCGACCGGATCACCCCCTCCCAACCCGTCACCCACCATCGCCCAGGGGCGACAGAACGGGAGCTGGGCTACCACCCTCAACGGACGCCTTCGGCGCAGTACCCCCCACTTGCCACCGAGGGCGACACGGTCACCGTGGGCCCGGCGGAGTTCGACGCCCGTACCGGCCGGGCGCTCTCCGTCGCGGGGCTGCCCCTCGCGGCCCTGGAACTGGACGTGTGGCGCGCGCCCACGGACAACGACCAGGCCAGGCACGGCGAGTCCGTGGAGGTACCGTGGCGCCGCGCGGGCCTGGACCGGATGACGCACCGCGTGCTGTCGGTCGAGCGGGAGGACGCGGCCCTGCGGGTGCGGACCCGGGTGGCGGCGGCCAACAGCGACATCGGTCTCCTGGCCGACTACACGTGGACGGGCGACGCGGAGGCGCTGGTCCTGGACCTGGCGGTCGAGGCGGTCGGCGACTGGCCCTGCCCGCTGCCCAGGGTCGGCGTGCGGCTGGAGCTGCCGCCGGAGCTGGGGGAGGTCGACTGGTTCGGCCGGGGGCCGGGCGAGGCCTACCGCGACGTCGCTCAGGCGGCGAGGGTGGGGCGCTTCACGAGCTCCGTGGACGGGCTCCAGACGCCCTACCTGCGGCCCCAGGAGAACGGCAACCGTCTGGGGACCCGCCGGCTGGACCTGCGCTCTCCCGAGGGCCGCGGCCTGCGGGTGGAGGGCGCCCCCGAGTTCGACTTCACCGTGCGCCGGTGGAGCACGGCGGCCCTGGACCGGGCCCGGCACCCGCACGAACTGCGCCCGGAGGACCGGATCCACCTGCACCTGGACGCGGCGCACCAGGGGATCGGCTCCGCGTCCTGCGGACCGGGGGTGCTGCCCCAGCACCGGCTGACCCCGGGCACGCACCGGCTGCGCCTGGTCCTGCGGCCCCTGGCCTGAGGCGCCGTCCTCAACGGACGCCCCCGGCGCCCGCCCGCTCCGCTTCCTCCACGGACGGGCGGGCGTCCGGGTCGCCCGTGTCGCCGTCGCCCGTGTCGCCCGCGCCCGTGTCCGCCGAGTCGGCCGTGTCGCTCCTGGCCGGAGGGGCGGAGGTGACCTGGACGAGGACGACCGCCGCGACCGCGCCCAGGGCGCCCAGGAGCTGGACGGGCGTGAGGGTCTCCCCGACGAACACGAATCCGAGGACCGTGGCGGCCAGCGGGCTGGCGAAGGACAGGAACGACACCGCCAGCGCGGGCAGCCGCTCCAGGCCGCGGAACCAGAGGGCGTAGGAGAGCAGAGCCCCCACGATGCCGAGGTAGGCGAATCCGGCGAGGTTGGCGCCCGTGACGTGCGACGGCAGGCCCTCCACCAGCAGGGCCGCCGGAGTCAGCAGCAGTCCGCCCGCGGTGAGCTGCCAGCCGGTCATGGCCAGCACGCCCACGCCCTCCGGCCGCCCCCAGCGCTTGGTGAGCACCATGCCGGTCGCCATGCTCGCGGCGGCGGCCAGCCCGGCCGCGATCCCGGCCGGGTCCAGGGCCGCCTCGGGGCCCACGACCAGCAGCCCGACCCCGACGGCTCCGAGCAGGCACGCCAGGACGTGGACGGCGCGGACGCGGGCGCCCAGCAGCAGAGCGCCCAGGAGCAGCACCACGACCGGCTGCACGGACATGACCAGCGCGGCCACCCCGCCGGGCAGCAGGTAGGCGGCGACGAAGAGCAGGTAGAGGAACACTCCGATGTTGAGCGTGCCCAGGACCAGGGAGCGCCACCACCACACCCCGCTGGGCAGGACCCGCGTGATGGCCAGCAGGGCGAGCCCCGCGGGCAGGGCGCGCACGGCCGCGGCCAGCAGGGGGCGGTCGGGCGGCAGGAATTCGGTCGTCACCAGGTAGGTGCTGCCCCACACGGCCGGGGCGATCGCGGTGACCAGGGAGTTCAGGGCGATGCGGTGGCCGCTCATCGCGGTCCTCCTCCGGTGTGGGCGACGCCGAAGGTCTCGGCGTACACGTGGCGGTCGCGGGGGCGGCGCCCGGGGTGGGCACGGGTCTCGGCCGGGTAGCCGACGGGCAGCAGTAGGGCGATGGCGAGGTCGTCGCGGTGGTCCGCGCCGATCACCTTCTTGACCTCGGCCTCGTCCCAGCCGTTCATGGGGGACGAGGCCAGTCCGGCGTCGGCGGCGGCGAGCATGGCGAAGCTCGCGGCGATCATGGCGTCCTTGACCGCGTACTCGCGCAGGAGTCCGCGCGCGGCGAGGTCGCGCTGGAAGTCGAGGCCGGCGGTGGCCGTCATGTCGGCGAACTCCTGGGACCAGGCGCCGCGGCGCAGCGCGGTCTCGTAGACGTCGGAGAGGTCGCGGCGCCAGGCGTCGATCTCGGCGACGAAGACCAGGGTGACCGGCGCCCGCCGCGGCTGGTCCTGGCCGCCCGCGGCGCGGGCGAGCGCCTCGCGGCCCTCGGGCGAGGTGACGGCGACGACGGAGCGGGACTGGAAGTTCCAGCTGGAGGGGGCCTCGACGGCCAGGTCGAGGAGTTCGTCGAGGAGGGCGCCGGGCAGCGGTTCGGGGCGGAAGCGCCGGATGCTGCGGCGGGCGCGGATGGTGTCGGCGAGGGGGATCGCGGGAGTGGAAGAGCTCATTTCGACGACGAACCTTTCGATGTCGAATCGTTCGATATCGAAAGGTTAGGTCGCGGGACTCCGGTACGTCAAGCGGGCGGCGCTATCATCGCCGGATGAACGACGCCGTCGATGTGTTCCTTGACCAGTGGGGCCGAGAGCGCCCCGACCTCGACGTCTCGCCGATGGCGCTCATCGGACGCGTCCAGCGGCTGCACCGGCTGTTCGTGCGCGGTCTGGAGGAGTACTTCGCCACCCAGGGCCTGGAGCTGTGGGAGTTCGACGTCCTCGGGACCCTCCGCCGGTCCGGGGCGCCGTTCTCCCTGACCCCCAAGGAACTGGTCCGGATGACCATGGTCGGCTCGGCGGCCATGACCAACCGCGTGGACCGCCTGGTCAAACGGGGCCTGGTCTCCCGCGAGGTCGATCCCTCGAACCGGCGCCGGACCGTGGTCAGCCTCACACCGGAGGGGCTGGAACTGGTCGACGAGGCCGTCCAGGGGCACGTCGCCAACGAGGCGCGGCTGCTGGAGGGGTTGGACGGGGACGACCGCGCGCGGATGGTCGAACTGCTGCGCACGCTGCTGCTCTCGCTCGGCGACACCCTGGACGAGTGAGCGCGCCGCGCCACCGCCCCCCGACACAGCGGCGGCCCGCCACGGGGGCGGGCCGCCGGTCCCGGTGGGCCGCCGAGGGGGCGGCCACCGTCACACGCGTCAGTGTCCACCCGGCTTCTTGTCCGGGGTCAGCGCGTCCTTGAGCTTCTCACCGGCCTGCTTGAGCTTGGAAGCGGACTTCTCGGTCTTGCCCTCCGCCTGCCACTGCTCGTTGCCGGTGGCCTTGCCGAGGCCTTCCTTGGCCTTGGCCTTGTACTCGTCGGCCTTGTGCCGGAACTCGTCCTTCTCGGACATGGACTGCCTCCTCTCAAGCGGTCCTGTCCCTGCCCCTAACCGAAGTCGCGGCGCTCAATCGTCATGAGCGGAAAAAGTCGTCCGAAGCGGACGGGACCGTCCGGTACGGGTGCGCCGGGTCAGGCCCGCGGCGCGACCGGGACCACCGACGCGAACGGCGCGTGCGTGGTCAGCCTGCGGTCGATGCCCTCGCGGACCATCGCCTTGGCGGTGGCGACGGCCGCGCCCACCTCGGCGCCCTTGGCCAGCTCGGCGGTGATCGCGGCGGCGAACGTGCAGCCAGCGCCGCTCACCCGCTCCTCGCCGATCTTCGGGGCGCGCAGCACCGTGACGTCGGTGCCGTCGAAGTGCACGTCCACGGCGTCGGGGCCGGGCAGCTCCGTGCCGCCCTTGGCGACCACGTGCCGCGGGCCGAGCGCGTGGATGCGGCGGGCGGCCTCGACCAGGTCGTCCACGGTGTCGATCCGGTCCATGCCCGCCAGCGTGCGCGCCTCGAAGTGGTTCGGCGTGATGACCGTGGCCAGCGGCAGCACCCGGGCGGTGAGCGCCTGGTCGGTGTCCAGGGCGGCGCCCGCCTCCTGGCCCTTGCAGATGAGCACGGGGTCCAGGACCACGTGACGCCACGGCCGGGCCTCCAGGGACTTGGCGACCACGTCGATGGTGTCCGGCGTGCCCAGCATGCCGACCTTGACCACGTCCAGGTCGTGGCAGGCCGTGGCGGCCTCGATCTGGTCGGCGATCACGCCCGGGTCCACCGGGACGAACCGGTGTCCCCAGCCGTTCTTCGGGTCGAAGGAGACGATGCAGGTGATCGTCCCGACCCCGTACACGCCGAGCTCCTGGAAGGCCTTGAGGTCGGCCTGGATGCCGGCGCCGCCGGTGGCCTCCGACCCTGCGATCACGTACGCGCGGTTGGTCATCTCGTGCCGACCTTCCTTCCTCGATGCAGACTGCGGTGTCCGGACCCGGTCGAGCGAATCCGTTGCATATTGCATCACACGTACGGGACCTGCCGGTTCGCGGTCGGACGAGCCGGTGGGCGGCGCCGGCGCGTCACACCACCAGCAGCGACTTGCCCAAGGTGGTGCGCTCCTCCAGCCCGGTGTGCGCCTCGGCCGCCCGCTCCAGCGGGAAGGTCGCGCCCACGTGCGGGCGGAGCGTGCCCTCGGCGACCAGGTCCAGGGCGCGGGCGGTCGCCGCGCGCTTGTCCGCCGGCGGGAGCGGCGGCAGGTCGAACAGGCCGGTCACGGACACGCCCCGCCGCTCGGCCTCGCCCTCGGGCACCTCGGTGAACTCGCCGTTGGACGTGCCGTAGCTGACGAAGCGGCCGCCGTCGGCCACGGCGCCGAACGCGGCCGTGCCCAGGGCCCCGCCCGCGCCGTCCAGGACCACCGCGGCCCCGCCGCCGGTCAGCGCGACCGCCTCGGCGACCCAGTCGGGCTCGGTGTAGTCCACGGTCTCCAGCGCGCCCAGCTCGCGGGCGAGCGCGAGCTTGGCCGCGCCCCGGGCCGCGCCGACCACACGGGCCCCGGCCGCCCGGGCCAGCTGCACGACCAGGCTCCCGGCGCCGCCCGTGGCCGCGGCCACGAGCACCCACGCTCCGCGTTCGATCCGCGCGGCCTCCGCCAGCTGCAGGGCCGTGGGCCCGTCGTGCAGGACGGCCAGCGCGGTCCGCGGGTCCAGGCCGTCCGGCACCCGGATCAGCTCGTCGGCGCCCACGACCGCCTTCGCGGCGTACCCGCCGGTCGGGGCACGTGTGAGCCCGGTCTCCGGATCGGACGTGCCGGTGTCGGCCATCACCACCGCCCCGGTCCAGGACGCGTCGACGCCCGCGCCCACGGCGGCGACCCGTCCCACGATCCCGCTGCCCGGCACGTAGGGCGGGGCGGTGTCGAAGAAGTCCGCGCCCCAGCCCCGGCGGACCAGGGTGTCCAGGAACATCACGTTGGCCGCCACCACGTCCACCAGGACCTGGCCCGGCCCCGCGACCGGGTCGGGCACCTCCCGGGCCACCAGCACCTCGGGTCCGCCGAACTCCTCCACCACGACTGCGCGCATCTCGTCACTCCCGGGTCCGTGTCTCGTGTACGGCCCCACTCTCCTTCCTCAAGCAATGTTGAGGTCAAGGGCCGGGTCGCGACCGTCCCGATTCGCGGCTCACAGGTCGGCGAGCAGCCCGTCCGTGGCGTCGTAGCCGCTGTCGTAGGCCCCCTCCACGGTGTTCTCCCCGGTGGTCGCCTCCCCGGCGAAGAACAGGACCCCGCCCACCGGTGCGGCGAGCGCGGCCGGGGCGTCGTGCGCGCCGGGCGGCACGTACAGGTAGGCGCCACGGCTGTGCGGATCGCGCGTCCAGTCGTGCGTGGTGCGGCGCACCGGATCGGGCGGCGCCTGCCCGGCGGCCTCGCCCAGGGCGCGCAGCCCCGCGTCGAACCGGTCGTCCTCCGGCAGCGCCAGCAGGGCGCGGGCGGCCTCGCCGGCGGCCCACACCGACACCACCTCGGGCGCGGTCGGCGACAGGCGCGAGACCGACCAGACATCGAGGTCCCCGTCCCACGCCAGGGTGTCGGCGTCGGCGGGCAGGACCGGACGGTCGAACTCCATCAGCAGCTTGACGGCGTCGGTGGCGTCCAGGGCCGCGATCGCGTCGCGGTGCGCGGCGGGCAGCGGGGGATCGAAGGCCACGTCCGCCGCCCTGAGCACACGGATCGGCAAGGTGGCAACGCACCGGCGGGCCCGGACCCGCTCCGTGCCGCCGGGGCCGCTCACGACCAGCTCCACGCCCCCGCCCGACCACCGCACCGCCCGCACCCGCCGGCCGAGGTCGATCCGGAGGCCGTACGCCAGCGGGGCGAGCAACCGGTCGTAGCCGCCGACCACCCGGAAGTCCGCGCGGGGCGCCGACCACCAGTCGAACTCGCCCCGCTCGACCATCCAGGCGGCGCTCCACCGCGACAGCGGTTCGTTCTCGTCCGACACCGGCGGCCAGTCCGACTCCGGGACGCCCAGGCGACGCAGGTAGTCGGCCGCGCTCTCGTCCTCCCGGGGCGGTGCGGCGCCGTCGACGGACGTGCCCGGGGCCGCGCGCGGCTCGGACCGGACCCGGACGGTCTCCGCCCCGGCCCAGTCCACGAGTTCCCAGGTCGAGGCCGCGGCACCGTGGATCAGACCGGCGCCCAGCTCCACCGGGACCGAGGTGAAGCCGTGGTCGGTGTACAGCTGGCCGCCGATCCGGTCGCGCGCCTCCAGCACGACCACCCGCAGACCGTGGTCGGCCAGGTTGCGGGCCGCCGACAGGCCGGTGACGCCCGCGCCGATCACCGCGACGTCCCACTCCGCCCACGGCCGGTCGGGCGCGCCGGCGGCGGCGGACAGCAGCGCGGCGCCGCCCAGCAGCAGGCCGGAGCGTCGGGTGATACCGGACAAGGGGGCTCTCCTTCGGGGCGCGCGGGCCGGTGCCGGGCGCGCCCGGGCCCGCGCGTGCCCCTTCCCTAGGGCATGGCCGCCCGCATGCCCTGGCAGGCGATGTCGACGAGGCGCCGGCGCGCGGAACCGCCGTCGTCCTCGTCGGTCGGCCGGGACAGGCAGGCCACCAGCAGGGCCATGGCGTCGTCGGTCGTCACGTCGGCACGGACCGCCCCGGCGTCCTGGGCGCGCACGAGCAGGCGGCCCAGCGCGCCGGCGACGTCGTAGTCGGAGTTCGACACGATCGCGTGCTTGTCGAAGCCGGGGCCGCTCAGGGCCTCGGCCAGCCCGCGGTCCATGCCGCCCTCGCGGACCAGGAACGCGAAGTAGGAGAAGAACGCGCCGCCGGGGTCGTCGCTGTCGCACAGGTCGTCCGCACGGCGCACGTACGAGTACAGGCGCTCCAGCAGGATCGCCCGGAACAGCGCCCGCTTGGTGGGGAAGTGGCGGCTGACGGTGCCGGTGCCCACGCCCGCGCGGCGGGCGATCTCGTGGACCGGTACGGACAGTCCCTCGGTGGCGAACACCTCCTGCGCGACCTTCAGGACGCGCTCGCGGTTGCGGCGCGCGTCGGCGCGCAGGGGCCGGTCGCCGTGCGCGACCGCGGCGGCGCCGTCGTGTTCGATGCCCATGCCTGGTCCACTCCGTGCTGGGGGTCCGGGTGCCGCGCCGGAACGGTCGGCGCGCCCAGGATAGCCCCGGCCGCGTGGGCGGCGCGGGTGGAGCGTCCGGAGGCTTCCGGGGCCGATCCGCGGGTGGCCGGATCCGGCCAGGGGGACGGCTCGGCAAGCAAAAATATTGCCGTATTATTTTTCCCATGGCACGGACGGCGGACCACGAAGAGCGGCGGCGGCAGGTCGCCGAGGCACTCCTGCGAACGGTGGGGCGGCGGGGGCTGGCGCGGACCACCCTCGCCGACGTCGCCGAGGAGGCGGGGGTGTCGATCGGCCTGGTGCAGAGCTACTTCCGCACCAAGTCCCAGTTGCTGCGCTTCGGCGTGGACCACCTGTACAAGCAGGCGGAGGCACGTCTCCGGGCGGTCTCGGAGGGCCCGGAGCCGGTCCGCTCGGTACGGGACTGGCTGTTCCGGGCCACGGAGACCCTGCTGCCGCTCGACGACCAGCGGCACCGGGAGATCACCGTCTGGCTGGAGTACCTCCCGGCCACGAAGACCGATCCGGAGATGGCCCGCCTGCACAAGGACACCACCGACCAGCTCCTGGGCGCCCTCGTCCAGGCGCTGGACGAGGGCGTGCGGCTGGGGGAGTTCCGGCTCGGCCTGGACAGCCGGACCGAGGCGGCCGGACTCGTCGCTTTCGTGGACGGCCTGTCCATCCACCACCTCGTCACCGGCGGGGACGACTTCTCGCGGGACGCGGTCCGTGCCGCGCTGCACACCTACCTCGACCGGCTCCTCCTGGCCCCCGAGAGCCCGTGACCACCCTCCCGACCACGCGCAAGGCGGCCGTATGACCAGCCCGACCACACCCACGCCCCGGGGCGAGGAGGCCTCCCGCCCCGGGACCCGACTCCCCCTGATCGACGTCCTGCGCGGCGTCGCGATCCTGGGCACCCTCGCCTCGAACGTGTGGCTCTTCACCGCCGAGGGCGGCGAGAGCGTCATGCTCTTCGAGAGCGACGCGATGAGCCCCATGGGCGCGTTCGCGGCGGACCCGTCCCTCGACGGCCTGGCGCGGGGGCTCTTCTTCCTCGCGGCCAACGGCAAGTTCCTCGGCATGCTGACCCTGCTGTTCGGGGTGGGCCTTGCCATCCAGTTCCGGTCGGCCGCCGAGCACGGCGCCCGCTGGCCCGGCCGCTACAGGTGGCGGGCGCTGTTCCTGTTCACCGAGGGCCTCGTGCACTTCACGCTGGTCTTCGCCGCGGACGTCCTCATGGGGTACGCGGTCGTCTCGCTGCTCGTCGCCTGGCTGCTGACCAGGTCCCGGCGCGTCCGGACGGCCGTGATGTGGACGGCGGCGTCCCTGCACCTGGCGGTCGTCGGCCTGCTGACGGCGGCCCTGGCGCTGCGCCCGGCGGCCGAGGACCCGTCGTCCGTCGGCGTTCCGCCCGAGGTCGTGGCACTCTACGCCGAGGGGAGCTACCTGGACCAGGTGCTCTTCCGCCTCGACAACGCCCTGTGGCTGCGGGCGGAGCCGATCATCTCGTTCGGGCTGCTCCTGTTCATGTTCCTGCTGGGTGTGCGCCTCTTGCGGGCCGGGGCTTTCGGGTCCGACGGGACCGGGCGCCGTATCCGCGCGCGGATGCTCGTGTGGGGCCTGGGGATCGGGGTGCCGCTGAACGCGGCGGTGGCCCTGATGGGGCCGGACCTGTTCTTCGTCGACCGCTACGTGGCCGCGCCGGTCGTGGCGCTCGGCTACGTCGGCCTGGTCGGATGGCTGCTCGACCGGGTGAACCCGGCGGGGGCGGTCGTCACCGCGTTCTCCTCCCTGGGCCGGATGGCCATGTCCGGCTACGTGCTGCAGAACGTCATCTGCGTCCTGGTCTGCTACGGCTTCGGCCTGGGGCTGGCCACGAGTCTGGCGGGGGCGGGCCCGTGGTGGGTGATGGCGCTCTGGGCCGCGGTGTCACTGCTGTTCCTGGCGGTCGCGACGCCGTGGCTGCGCCGGTTCGGGGCGGGGCCGCTGGAGGCGCTGCAGAAGTCGGTGCTGGCCGGGATTCCCGAGCGGACCCGTCGGGCCGGAGCGGACCGGTGAACGCCGCCTCCGCCGACACCGCGCCCGGCGGGCCCGCCACCACGACCACGCCGGGCGGCGTGCCCGGTGTCAGCCGGCGGCGCCGGCCGAGGCCAGGAAGTCCTCCACGGCCGCCAGCAGCGCGAGCGGCGTCTCGTCCATCGCGTAGTGTCCGGCGTCCTGGAGCACGCACAGCCGGGCGTTGGGGAACCACTCCATCCACGTGGCGCGCATGACGTCGGGGGACAGCGCGGGGTCGTGCGCCCCGGCGACCGCGAGCGCGGGCACCGGGCTGCCCTTGACGGACTCGTGGAAGTCCGTCCCCGCCCAGTCCTCGAGGTAGGCGGCGAACGCGGCCGTGGTCGATCGCGCCAGGGACGTGGCGACCATGGCTTCCAGCCACACCGCCGGGAGCCGGTCCCCGGTGGTGAGGTTGATGATGGCGCGCCGCGCGGACGGGTCGTCCACGGCCCCGCGGAAGAGGGCCCAGGCGTCGGAGTCCAGGCCCGCGCCGGCGGCGGGGACCGGGGAGACGCCCACGATCGCGCGGACCCGCTCCGGGGCGAGGGCGACGATGTTCTGGGCGACCTTGCCGCCCATGGAGTGGCCGACGACGGAGAAGGTCGTCCACCCCAGGTGGTCGGCCAGGGCCAGGGCGTCGGCCGCGACCTCCGCGGTGGTGTACCCGCCCTCGATGCCCCGCGCGTCGCCGTAGCCCCGCTGGTCGGGGGCGGCGTAGGTGAAGCGCTCGCCGTCGGCGTGGGCCAGCAGCGGCTCGAAGGAGGCGCGGTCGCCGAACCAGCCGTGCAGGGCGAGGACGCCGTGCGGACCGGCGCCGCGGATCGTGTGCGGGAGGACGACGGGTTCCACTGGGGACTCCTGACTCGTGGTGAACGTGCCGAGGCCGTGCGTCGGCGCGACCGACAGGGTCCTACCCGCCGCGCGGCGCCGCATCCGGTGCGCGTTCGGCCGACGGCGTGCCGGTGTCGCGCCGAGCCGCGTTCGGTAGGCTCGCGGCGACGGTCGTCCACCCGAGCGAAGAGGATCGACATGGCACGCGGTACACGCGGTATCGGGGTCGGCGACACGGCCCCCGACTTCACGCTCCCCGCGCAGTCGGGGAGCCCGGTCCGACTCCGGGACCGGCTCGGCGAGCGGGTGGTCGTGCTGTACTTCTATCCGAAGGACGACACGCCGGGCTGCACCGCCGAGGCGTGCGCCTTCCGCGACAGCCACGAGGTGTTCGCCGAGGCGGGTGCCGAGGTGATCGGGATCAGTTCCGACTCGGTGGACCGGCACGCCGCCTTCGCGGGCCGGCACGGTCTGCCGTTCACCCTGCTCAGCGACGAGGGCGGCGCGGTGCGCAAGCGCTACGGCGTTCCGTCGGTGCTCGGGCTGCTCCCCGGCCGGGTCACCTACGTGATCGACCGGCAGGGGACCGTGCGCCACGTCTTCAACTCGATGACGGTCATCGACAAGCACGTGAAGGAGGCCCTGGAGGTCGTCCGGGGCCTGGCGCCGGTGGAGGACTGACGGACCGGTCGCGCCGCGCGGGGGCACCGCTTCCGGCGCGGCACCGGCGTGTCCGGTGTCGTCACCTTCTGTCATGGAACCGTGATTTTTCGTGCCCATGGCCTGGTGCGAGGGTCCTGCGGGCAGGGTGGTGCCGCCTTTGGTGTCGGATCGCTTGACATGACATCACGTCTGACGCCATCATGACGTCATGGATCTGATGCCGTATGTCGACGAACTCCGCCGCCAGTTGCTGGTGGCCGCCGAAGCCGGGGACGAGGACACCCGGGTCATCGCCGAGCGCCTCACGGCCGCCCTCGAACCGGCCGCGCGCCTGACCTTGCTGGACACGCTCTCCGCGGCAGCGGACGAGATCACGCGGGACCTCGCGCCCGGCTCGGTCGAGGTGCGGCTGCGCGGACGTCAGACCGACTTCATCGTGACGTCACCCGACTTCGACGACGTCACCGAGGGCGGGCCGACGGCACCGGCCCACGAGGGCGACGCCGGCGACGACCGGCGGGCGCTCGCCGCGCAGCTCCGGGCCGACGCCGAGGAGGGCGGCACGTCGCGGATCACCCTGCGGATGCCCGACCGCCTCAAGCCGCTCGTGGAGGAGGCGGCCCGCGCCGAGGGGCTGTCGGTCAACGCCTGGCTCGTGCGCGCCGTCGCGACCTCGCTCGACACGGGTCGGCGCAGGCCCGAGACCCGGGCGCGCCAGGTCGGCCGGGGCTACACCGGCTGGGTCCGCTGACCAGGGCCCCACCGGCCGACACCCGCCCGCTGCCACACGGCTTCCACCACACCACTTCCACCACACGTCTCCCACCAGCGGAGACGCCCGCCAACGCCACTCCCGGGAGACAGCCATGCCAACTTTCGACACCCCCGAGCCCATCACCGCCGACCTGACCGTGGTCGCCGGAAACCTCCAGATCACCGCCGGCGGCGGCACCGAGACCACCGTCGAGGTCCGTCCGCGCGCCGAACACAAGGACGTCGACGTCCGGGCCGCCGAGCAGGTCGAGGTCGACTTCGCCGGCGGGCGCCTCGAAGTCCGCGACCCGCAGCCCTCGGGGCTGGGCCGCGTGATCGGGCGCAAGGGCATGGTCGACATCACCGTCGAACTGCCCGCGGGCTCACGCGTCCGCGCCACCTGCGGCTTCGGCGGCATCCGCTGCGAGGGGCGCCTGGGCGCGGCCGAGATCTCCGTCCCCAACGGCAACATCACCGTCGACGCCGTCTCCGGCAACGCCGAGCTCACCACGGGCCACGGCTGGGTCCGGGCCGAGGAGATCGACGGCTCGGCCGTGGTCAAGTCCACCGGCGGAGCGCTCACCCTCGGCACGGTCGCCGGGGACCTGCGGGCCAACTCCGCGCACGGTGACGTCACCGCCGACCGCGTCGGGGGTTCCGTCACCGCCCGCACCACCCACGGCGGCATCCGGCTCGGCCAGGTGGAGGCCGGCAGCGTCGACGTGGAGACCTCCTACGGCGAGTTGGAGATCGGCGTCCGCGAGGGCACCGCCGCCTGGCTGGACGCGGTGTCCAAGAAGGGCGTCGTGCGCAGCGCCCTGGAGGCCTCCGACGCCCCCGCCCCCACCGAGCGGACCGTCGAGGTCCGGGCCCGCAGCGTCTGGGGCGACATCCTGGTCCGCCGCTCCTGACCGGACGCACCGCCGCACCGAGCACACCATCCCGAGACGAGGAACCATGAGCGAACCCGTCCACACCCTCACGACGATGCCGACGGAGCGCCGGCCCGGCTGTCCCTTCGACCCGCCGCCGGAGCTGGCGGACGCCCGCCGGCACAGCCCCATCAGCCGCTTCACCTTCGCGAACGGCAAGCCCGGCTGGGTGGTCACCGGCTACGACCTGGTCAGGTCGGTCCTGGCCGACACCCGGTTCAGCTCCCGCAAGGAGTTCATGCGCCACCACCCGACCATCGACTACGGGGACATCCAGGTCCCTCCGGCCCCGCCCGGGGAGTTCCTCCTCATGGACGAGCCGCAGCACGGCCGCTATCGGAAGCCGCTGGTGGGCAAGTTCACCGTGCGGCGGATGCGGCAGCTCGCCGAGCGCGTCGAGCGGATCACCGCGGACCGCCTGGACGCCATGGAGCAGGCCGGGCCGCCCACGGACCTGGTGACCGCGTTCGCCAAGCCCATCCCCGCCATCGTGATCTGCGAACTGCTCGGGGTGCCGTACGAGGACCGGGACTTCTTCCAGGACCGGATCGACACCTTCCTCGGCGGAGAGGTGAGCGACGAGGTCCTGACCGAGGCCTACACCGGTGTCCAGGCCTACCTCGCGGAGCTGGTGGCCGCCAAGCGCGCGAACCCCACCGACGACATCCTCAGCGACCTCACCGACGGCGACCTCACCGACGAGGAGCTGAAGGGCATGGCCCTGATCCTCCTCACGGCCGGCTTCGACACCACCGCGAACATGCTCGCGCTGGGCACCTTCGCGCTGCTGGAGAACCCGGCGCAACTCGCCGCCCTGCGCGCCGACCCCGGGCTCGTCGACGGCGCCGTGGAGGAACTGCTGCGGTACCTGAGCGTCGGCGCGAAGTTCTACAGAACGGCGTTGGAGGACGTCGAGCTGGGCGGCGTGACCATCGGGGCGGGGGATCCGATCGTCCTGTCGCTCAGCACCGCCAACCGCGACCCCGAGCACTTCCCCGAACCCGACGCGCTCGACCTCCGGCGGCGGAACGGCGGACACCTGGCCTTCAGCCACGGCATCCACCAGTGCCTGGGCCAGCAGCTGGCCCGGGTCGAGCTGCGGGTCGCCCTTCCCGCGCTGTTCGACCGCTTCCCCACCCTGCGCCTGGCTGTGCCCGCCGACGAGGTCGAGGTGCGCCCGGAGGCCGCCGACATCCACGGGGTGAAGAGCCTCCCCGTCACCTGGGACGTGTGACCGATGCGCATCGGTGTGGACCGGTCGCGCTGCATCGGCGCCGGAATGTGCGCGCTGACCGCTCCGGAGGTGTTCGACCAGGACACCGGGGACGGCAGGGTCCTGACGCTGGACGCCGCGCCGGAGGGCGCCGCGGCCGAGGCCGCCCGCCGCGCCGTCGGGCTCTGCCCGTCCGGCGCGCTCTCCGAAGTGCCGCCCACCAGAGAGAATCGAGACAGAACATGACACAGCCCACGCCCCCCATGGCCGTCACGGTCACCGGGCTGCGCAAGTCCTACGGCGACCACGTCGTCCTGGACGGCGTCGACCTGGAGATCCCCGCCGGAACGGTCTTCTCGCTGCTGGGACCCAACGGCGCCGGCAAGACCACCATCGTCAAGATCCTGTCCACGCTCATCGGTGCCGACTGCGGCCGGGCCCGGGTCCTGGGACACGACGTGGCCACCGAGCCCGACGCGGTGCGCGCCGCGATCGGCGTCACCGGCCAGTACTCCGCGGTGGACGGCCTGCTCACCGGGCGGGAGAACCTGATGCTCATGGCCAGGCTCAACCGCCTGGGCCGGGCCCGCGGGCGGAGCCGCGCCACCGAGCTCCTGGAGTACTTCGACCTGGCCGACGCCGCGAGGAAGCCCGCCTCCACCTACTCCGGGGGTATGCGCCGCCGGCTCGACCTGGCGATGACCCTGGTGGGCGAGCCCCGCCTGATCTTCCTCGACGAGCCGACCACCGGCCTGGACCCGCGCAGCCGCCGGGACATGTGGCAGATCGTCCGCGACCTCGTCGCGGACGGCGTCACGGTCTTCCTCACCACGCAGTACCTGGAGGAGGCCGACCAGCTCGCCGACCGGATCGCGGTGCTCGACCACGGCCGGATCGTGGCGCAGGGGACGGCCGCCGAGCTCAAGCGCCGGATCCCCGGCGGCCACGTGCGCCTGCGCTTCAACGAGGCCGACGAGCTGGAGTCGGCGGCCCGGGCGCTGGGCGGCGAGGCCGACACCGACGCCCTGGCCCTCCGGGTCCCCGGGGGAGGGGTCGCCTCGCTGCGCGACCTCCTGGACCGCCTCGACAGCGCCTCGATCACCCCCGAGGAGCTGTCGGTGGAGACCCCGGCCCTCGACGACGTCTTCCTCGCGCTCACGGGTCACCGCGGCGCCGACGACAACCGACAGAAGGTGAACCGATGACCGCCCTCACCCACGCGCTCGGCGACTCGGGCACGATGGTGGCCCGCCAGCTGCGCCACCTGCTGCGCTACCCGTCCATGACGGTGCTCCTGGCCGGCATGCCGATCCTCTTCCTCCTGCTGTTCGTGTACGTGTTCGGCGGAGCCATGGGCGCGGGAGCCGACGGCGCCGCCAACCGCGCCGCCTACCTCGACTACATCGCGCCCGGGATGATGCTCATCGCGGTGGCGAGCGCCTCCCAGGGCACGGCCATCTCGGTGGCCATGGACATGACCGAGGGCATCGTCGCCCGGTTCCGCACCATGGACATCGCCCGGGTGTCGGTCCTGACCGGGCACGTCGTCGGGAGCCTGGTCCAGTCGATGCTGAGCGTGGCCCTGGTGACCGCCGTGGCGCTGCTCATCGGCTTCCGCCCGACCGCGGGCCCGGCCGAGTGGCTGGGAGCCGTCGGACTGCTGGTGACGGTCTCGTTCGCCCTCACCTGGCTGACGGTGGCGCTGGGCCTGGTCGCCAAGACCGTGGAGTCCGCGAGCAACCTGCCCATGCCGCTGGTCTTCCTGCCGTTCCTGGGCAGCAGCTTCGTCCCGACCGAGACGCTGCCGACCGCGCTGCGGTGGTTCGCGGAGTACCAGCCCTTCACCCCGATCATCGAGACCCTGCGGGGGCTGCTGATGGGCACGGAGATCGGCGGCAGCGCGGCCGTCGCGGTCGCGTGGTGCGCGGGCATCGCCCTGCTGTCCTACCTGTGGGCCAGGAAGCTGTACGACCGCGACCCGGCGGCCTGAGCGCCCCGCCCGGTCGGCACCGCGGGAACCGCTCGGGCCGGGTGCCGCTCAGGAACGCCTCGGCGACCGCGGCGCCGTTGCCGAAGGACTCCGAGGCCGAGGGGGAGCCGTCGACCATGGCGCGGTCCACGTAGCGCAGGATCAGCGGGCTGGGCTGGAAAACACGAAAACTCCCAGGCCCTCGACCTGGGAGTCATGTGTGCTGAGTGTCCGAGGGGGGACTTGAACCCCCATGCCCTATACGGGCACTAGCACCTCAAGCTAGCGCGTCTACCTATTCCGCCACCCGGACAGGGTGTGTTCGGCGCTCCTCAGCGCCGGACAGGACAACCATAGCAAAACCCGGGACCTGTCCGAACCATGTTTTCCGCCAGGGGGTGACCATGGCAGGGTCGGGGGGACGAGTAGGGCAACGGTGCGGTGGGACGGGAGCGGCAGATGCCGGACACGGACAGCGGACTGAGCGCGGCGGAGGTCGAGGTCGTCGACCTGTGCAGGGAGCTCATCGAGATCGACACCTCCAACTACGGCGACCATTCCGGGCCGGGGGAGCGCAAGGCGGCGGAGTACGTCGCGGGCCGGCTCGACGAGGTGGGCGTCGAGTCGACCATCTACGAGAAGCACCCCGGGCGCAGCAACGTGGTGGCGCGGATCACCGGTGAGGACTCCAGCCGTCCGCCCCTGCTGATCCACGGCCACCTGGACGTCGTCCCGGCGGCGCCCGACGACTGGACCCACCACCCCTTCGCGGGCGAGCTCGCCGACGGGTGCGTGTGGGGCCGCGGCGCCGTCGACATGAAGAACATGAACGCCATGGTCCTGGCCATGCTGCGCCAGCGCCTGCGCGAGGGGCGCCGCCCCCCGCGCGACATCGTGCTGGCCTTCCTCGCCGACGAGGAGGCCGGCGGTACCTGGGGCGCCCAGTACCTGGTCGACGAGCACCCCGAGCTCTTCGCCGACTGCGACTCCGCGATCAGCGAGGTCGGCGGCTTCTCCTTCACCGTGGCGGAGAACCGGCGCCTCTACCTGGTGGAGACCGCGGAGAAGGGCATCGCCTGGATGAAGCTGACCGCGCGCGGCACCGCCGGGCACGGGTCGATGGTCAACACCGACAACGCGGTCACCGAACTGGCGGCCGCCGTGGCCAGGCTGGGCGAGCACGAGTTCCCGGTCCAGCTCACGCCGACCGTGCGGACCTTCCTGGAGGAGGTCTGCGAGGCGTTCGGGATCGAGTTCGACCCGCGCGACGTGGACGCCACGGTCGCCAGGCTCGGCCCGATCGCGCGGATGATCGGCGCCACCCTGCGCAACACCCTCAACCCCACGGTCCTGGGCGGCGGGTACAAGGCCAACGTCATCCCCGGCGAGGCCACCGCCCAGGTGGACGGCCGGTTCCTGCCCGGCACCGAGGACGAGTACTTCGCCGTGATCGACCGGCTGCTCGGCCCCAAGGTCGACCGCGAGTTCATCCACCACCTGCCCGCGGTGGAGACCCCCTTCGAGGGCGGCCTGGTCAGCGCGATGTCGGAGTCGCTGCTGGCCGAGGACCCCGGCGCCAAGGCGGTGCCGTACTGCCTGTCGGGCGGGACGGACGCCAAGAGCTTCTCCCGGCTGGGCGTGCGCAACTACGGCTTCGCCCCGCTCAAGCTCCCCCCGGAGCTGGACTTCGCGGGCATGTTCCACGGCGTCGACGAGCGCGTCCCCGTGGACGGCCTCCAGTTCGGCGTGCGCGTGCTGGACCGGTTCGTCGGCCTGAGCTGATCCCCCGCGGCCCGCGTCGGTGGACGCGGGCCGCGGCTCCGTGCCCGGAATGCGCCACCTGCGGCGGAGAAGTTCCCGGCACGTTTCCTGATCGCGTGCATGTTCACCCAGCGTGATGCTACGGTTGCTTTCAGTTCGACGATGTCGTGGTTCCGTTCGCGTCAGTGTGCGCCCGGATCCGGCCCCGGCGGACGATCCCGGGGCACGACCGCCCGGGACCGCGTAGCAGGAACGAGACGAGGGGGCATGCATGGTGCTCACGGGCCGGGGGTGGCTGGTTGTGACCAGTCGCGCTGCCTGTGGTGACCGTGTCGTCCTCGCCCGTCTGCTGCTCCTGTCCGGTCTCGTGGTCGTCGCCTGGCTGGCCGGAGGGTTCGGTGCCGCCCACGGCGGGACCGGGTCCGACTCGAACGGCCTCGTCGACAGCGTCCTCCAGACGGGCGACGCCGCCGAACGGACCGGGCAGTCGGCCGCGGAGGAGATCCGCACCGCCCGACTCGCCGACACCACGGCCGAGGCCGCCTCGGTGACCGGTACTCTGACCGGCGACGTCGTGCCGCAGGCCGCGTCGCTGCCCTCCACCGCCCTGCACGGGTCCGGCGTCACCTCGGCACTCGGGGAGACCTCCACCGGAACCGCCGCGAACCGGGTCGTCGCCGACGCGACCCGGACGGTCGACGGGACCGCGCGCGGCGCGGGGGACCTGGTCGACGGCATCACCCGCACCGGCCACGGGGTGGCCGGTGCCGCCGACGACTCCCTGCACGGGACCGGACTGGTCGACGGCGTGGCCGACGGCCTCGCCGACTCCGCCCGGGGCGTCAACGAGGGGATCGACGGCACCGCCAGGACCGCGGACGCCGTGGTCCCCGGCGACCTGCCGGTGCTCGGTTCCGACGACGGGGCCGCCACCGAGCCCGGGACCGTGCGTCCCGCCGAGCGGAACGTCCCGCGCTCCGAGGTGGAGCGGGTGACCCGGACCGCCCGGGCGGCGGCCGACGCCGCCGCGCGGACCGACCACGGCACCGCGGCCGAGCAGGCCGCGGAGCGGACGGCGGACGAGGCCGAGGACCTCGGCGAGCGCATCCGCCTCATCGGCGGCGGAGGCACGCACCACCACGGGCACACGGACGCCACGGGTACCGCCGCGCCGTCCTTCCCGCAGCCGGCCGCCGCCGGATTCCTCATGGCCCGCACGGCGCACCTGGCGCCGCAGGCCCAGCGCGTCGCCCTTCCCGGCGACCCCACCCTGGTGGTCCGCGACGCCGCGGACGACCCCACCTTCTCCCCCGACTAGTCGCGCTCCCGACCGCGGCCGGTCCCTTCGCGCTTCCACGCGCACTCGCCATGCCGGATTCCGGCTGGCACGTCCTCCACAGCCTTCGGCTCGGAGTCGCCGCCGCGGTCACCGTGAGTAGCCATCTGATCTCTCGTTGACCCAAGGACATGCCATGACGCACGCGACACAGGCCAGGATCACCGCCCTCGTGGCAGCGGGCCTGCTCACCATCACCGGGGCCGCAGCGGCCCACGCCGACACCACCACCAGCGGGAACGGATCGATCGGCGGCGGGAACCAGGTCGGCATCGACGCGGACGCGCCGGTCAACGCCTGCGGGAACTCCGCCGCGGTCCTCGGTGTCGCCGGAGCCGGCTGCACCGACGACGAGGCCACCGTCGAGGAGGCCTCCTCCACCGAGGGGCCGAGCGGCTACGACGGCTACACGCCGCCCGAGGAGGAGCCCTCCGAATCGCCCTCCGAATCGCCGTCCGAGGGTCCGTCCGAGGGCCCCTCGGAAGGTCCCTCGGAGAGCCCGTCGGAAAGCCCCTCCGAGAGCCCCTCGGAAGGCCCGTCCGAGGGTCCGTCGGAAGGCCCGTCCGAGGGTCCGTCGGAAGGCCCCTCCGAGGGCCCGTCCGAGCGTCCGTCCGAGGGTCCGCCGCAGCTGCCCCGTACCGGTGCCTCCGGCCTGGCCTCCTGGGTCGCCGCCGCGGCCGCCGCCGTCCTGGCCGGTACCGGACTGGTCGTCTTCGGCCTCCGCCGCCGCACCCGCCACTGATCGGCTTCCCGGGCCGTTCGCGGTCCGGGGGTTGACGCGAGTCCCGCAGCATCGGCCGAGGCCATGTCCGCGGGGTTCACGTCAGCCGCCGCTCAACCAGAGCGGAGCTGACCGACGGGACGCACGCGTCCGTCCGCAACCAGCGGGCTCGACGGAGAGGCGTTCACCAGCCCGGCGCACACGCACCGTCCAGGTGCGCGGACGTCCGGATGATCCCCGGCCTTGGCCGTAGGCCCGTGCCCCATCCAGGGGCATGGAACGGCTTGTGGCCCACGCACAGCAGCTTCTCATCACCACTCGTTCTCTCGAAAGGACTTCCCACATGGGTAAGTGGGCTAGGACCTCCGCCAAGTCCATGCTTCTGGCAGCGGGCTTCGTCGCGCTGGGCAGCGGCGTGGCCTTCGCCGACGGTGACGTCGCCACCTCCGGCAACGGCTCCGTCCTGGGCGGAAACCAGGTCGTCGCCGACGCCGACGTGCCGATCAACGTCTGCGGCAACTCCGTCTCCGCCCTGATCGGTATGTCCGGCGCCCAGTGCACCGGCTCCAGCGCGGCCGTGGTCGACCGCGGCGGCAACGACATCCACACCTCGGGCAACGGCTCGATCCTGGGCGGCAACCAGATCGTCGGCCACGCCGACGTGCCGGTCAACGTCACGGGCAACGCCGTCGGCGCGCTCGGCGGCGTGGCGGGTGCCGCCTCCACCGACGCCGACTCCGTCGTCGTGCACGACCACGCCCGCAACGGCCACCCGGACATCGCGACGTCCGGCAACGGCTCGCTGGGCGGCGGCAACCAGCTCGTCGGCGACGCCGACGTGCCGGTCAACATCTCCGGCAACGCGATCGGCGCCGTGGCCGGCGTGGCCGGCGCGGCCGCCACCGACTCCGACGCGATCGTGCACGAGAGCCACGGCCACCACCGCCACGGCGACCCGGACATCGCGACCTCGGGCAACGGCTCCATCCTGGGCGGCAACCAGGGCGTCCTGGACCTGGACGTCCCGGTCAACGTCGCGGGCAACGCGGTCGGCGCCGTCGGCGGGATGGCCGGTGCGGCCGCCACCGACTCCGACGCGATCGTCCACGAGGGCCACGGCCGCCACGGCCACCACGACCACGGCGGCAACGGCGGGGACAACGGCTACCGCGCCCACCAGTCCGGTGCCACCGACCTCGCCCCGGCCGACCTGGTCGGCGAGGTCGTCAGCGGCGTCCAGCCGCTGCCCGACACCTCCGGCGTCGACATGGGCGTGGCCCGCCAGTCCGCGCCCGCCGAGCGTCAGCACCAGTCCTGGGGCCAGCCGGACGTCGCCACCTCCGGCAACGGCTCGGTCCTGGGCGGCAACCAGGCCGTCGCCGACCTGGACGTCCCGGTCAACGTCACCGGCAACGCGGTCGGCGCCGTCGGCGGCGTGGCCGGCGCGGCCACCACCGACTCCGACGCGATCGTCCACGAGGACGACACCGACGTCGCCACCTCCGGCAACGGTTCCCTGGTCGGCGGCAACCAGCTCGTCGGCCACGCCGACGTGCCGGTCAACGTCGCGGGCAACGCCGTGGGCGCGGTCGGCGGCATCGCCGGTGCGAGCTCCACGGACAGCGACGCGGTTGTCGTGCACGACCGCGCGCCGGTCGAGCACCAGTCCGGCGCGCTCGACGCGGCTCCCGTCGTGAACGAGCTGCCCGAGGTGCCCGTCTCGGAGATGGTGCCCGTCGACTACACCCTGAGCGAGACCACCGCCCAGGCCGTCCAGGAGCACGCCCCGGAGCACGCCGACGAGCTGCCCGAGGCACCCAACCCCGTGGACGAGGTCCTCAGCCTCACGGGCGTCGGCCTGTAGGGGCCGAGATCAGGGGCACGGCCGAGGACGGCCGGCCGGGACCGAAGGGTAGAGGCGTCCCGTTCCGTTTGGAACGCGGTGGACTGCGGGTCGCCGAACACCTGGAGGGCACGGTCGCGGATCCGCGGACGGGTCCCGCACCGGCACCTCGGTGCCGCGGACACGGGTGAGGTGAGTCGCCTTCGCGCTTCCGTTCCGTTTGGAACGCGGTGGACTGCGGAAGCGTGGGGGTGACGACCACCAGCTCAGGACGAGAGTCGAGTCCTCCCGGGAATAACCGGGAGGACTCGCCGCATTCTGGGAGGCATGGACACCCGGCCAAGGGAAGTGTGATGTAACTCACCCTGACGACGTGTTCCAGGTGCTCGTCGGAGCCCTCGACCCATGAGGGGAGACTGTTGCCACGGACGGACACGTGCGATACGGGACGGTAGCGGTACGCCGAGCGCCTATTCTGCGGATGCCGGTGGAAACGAGCCCCGGCCGACCGCGGGGAGGACCCTCCATACGCGGAGCGGCCACGCGGGCCCATCGACGGGGGAGTGCCTGGAATTCGGTTACTGTCGGTTTCCACGGGAACCGACAGACCACGGCCGAAGAGATCACGTAAGGCTAGACGTAGGGGAAGAGCGTGCCACCCACGAAGGGCAGCGCCGGCAAGAACGGCTCGAAGGACAGCGGACGCCAAGGGGCGGGCAACGCCCTCGTCATCGTCGAGTCGCCCGCCAAGGCGAAGACCATCGCCGGATACCTGGGCCGCGGCTACGTCGTGGAGTCCAGCATCGGCCACATCCGCGACATGCCCGCCAAGGCCGCCGAGATCCCCGCCAAGTACAAGGGACAGCCCTGGGCGCGGCTCGGCGTGGACGTCGACGGGAACTTCGAGCCCCTCTACGTCGTCAACCCCGACAAGAAGTCGCACGTCAAGAAGCTCAAGGAGCTCATGGCGGACGCCGACGAACTCCTCCTCGCCACAGATGAGGACCGCGAGGGCGAGGCGATCGCCTGGCACCTGCTCGAAGAGCTCAAGCCCAGGATCCCCGTCAAGCGCATGGTGTTCAACGAGATCACCAAGGACGCCATCCAGCGCGCCGCACGCAACACCCGCGACCTCAACACCCGCCTGGTCAGCGCGCAGGAGACCCGCCGCATCCTGGACCGCCTCTACGGCTACGAGGTCTCCCCGGTGCTGTGGAAGAAGGTCATGCCGAAGCTGTCGGCGGGCCGCGTGCAGTCCGTGGCCACCCGCCTGGTGGTCGAGCGCGAACGCGAGCGGATGGCCTTCACCTCCGCGGAGTACTGGGACCTCAAGGCGGTCTTCGACGCCACCGAGGCCGGTGTGCCGGAGGGTCCCGCGACCTTCCCCGCCACCCTGGTCTCCGTGGACGGCAAGCGCATCGCCGTGGGCCGGGACTTCACCCCGCAGGGCACGCTGCGCGCGGACCGCGACGTCCGCCAGCTGGACGAGGCCGCCGCCCGCGGCCTGGCCGAGCGCCTGTCCGGAACCGGGTTCTCGGTGCGCTCGGTCGAGCGCAAGCCCTACCGCCGCTCGCCCTACGCGCCGTTCCGCACCACGACCCTGCAGCAGGAGGCCTCGCGCAAGCTGGGCCTGTCCGCCAAGCAGGCCATGCAGGTCGCCCAGCGCCTCTACGAGAACGGCTACATCACCTACATGCGTACCGACAGCACCACGCTGTCGGACAGCGCGGTCAACGCCGCGCGCAACCAGGTCCGGCGCCTGTACGGCGGCGACTACCTCCCCGCCAAGCCCCGCGTCTACGCCAGCAAGGTGAAGAACGCGCAGGAGGCGCACGAGGCGATCCGCCCGGCGGGCGAGGAGTTCCGCACGCCCGCCGAGACCGGACTGTCCGGCCCCGAGTTCCGGCTCTACGAGCTCATCTGGAAGCGCACCGTCGCCTCCCAGATGAAGGACGCGGTCGGCGAGTCCGTCACGGTGCGCATCGAGGGCGCCTCCTCGGGCGGCGAGGTCGCCGAGTTCAGCGCGACCGGCAAGATCATCACCTTCCACGGGTTCCTCAAGGCCTACGTGGAGGGCTCCGACGACCCGGCGGCCGACCTGGACGACCGCGAGCGGCGGCTGCCGCCGATGTCGGAGGGCGACCCGCTCAAGGCGCAGGCCCTGGAGGCCGAGGGCCACAGCACCCGGCCGCCGGCGCGCTACACCGAGGCAAGCCTGGTCAAGGAGCTGGAGGAGCGGGAGATCGGCCGGCCCTCCACCTACGCCGCCATCATCGGCACCATCCAGGACCGCGGCTACGTGTTCAAGAAGGGCACGGCGCTCGTGCCGTCCTTCCTGGCCTTCGCCGTCGTGCAACTGCTGGAGCGCCACTTCGGCAACCTGGTGGACTACGCGTTCACCGCCCGGCTGGAGGACGTGCTCGACGCCATCGCCCGCGGCGAGGCCGAGAGCCTGCCGTGGCTGCGCCGGTTCTACTTCGGCGGCGAGGACGCGCAGGGCGGGCACGAGACCGGTCTCAAGGAGCTGGTGGGCGACCACCTCTCCGAGATCGACCCCAAGGAGGTCAGCTCCCTGCCGCTGCCCGGGACCGACATCGTGCTGCGGGTGGGGCGCTACGGCCCCTACCTGGACCGCGACGGCGTCCGGGTCAACGTGCCGGAGGACCTGGCCCCGGACGAACTGACCGAGGAGAAGGCCGAGGAGCTGTTCGCGCAGCCCAGCGGCGACCGCGAGCTCGGCGTCGACCCCGAGACGGGGCGCGCGATCGTGGCCAAGTCCGGGCGCTTCGGCCCCTACGTCACCGAGGTCATCGAGGACCCGGCGGAGGCGGAGGGCGAGGCCAAGCCCAAGAGCCGGGCCAAGGCCAAGGAGAAGCCGCGGACCAGCTCCCTGCTCAAGTCGATGTCCCTGGACACGGTCACCCTGGAGGACGCGCTGCGGCTGCTGTCCCTGCCCAGGGTCGTGGGCCAGCTGGACGGCGAGGACGTCACGGCGCAGAACGGCCGCTACGGCCCGTACCTGAAGAAGGGCACGGACAGCCGCTCCCTGGAGACCGAGGAACAGATGTTCACGGTCACCCTGGAAGAGGCGCAGGCGATCTTCGCCCAGCCCAAGCAGCGCGGACGCCGCGCGGCGGCCCCGCCCCTGCGCGAGCTGGGCAAGGACCCCGAGTCCGGCGCCACGATGGTGATCAAGGACGGCCGGTTCGGCCCCTACGTCACCGACGGAGAGGTCAACGCGTCGCTGCGCAAGGGTGACGAGGTCGACGGGATCACCGACGAGCGGGCGGCGGAGCTGCTGGCCGAGCGGCGGGCCAAGGCCCCGGCGAAGAAGAAGGCGCCGGCCAAGAAGGCGCCCGCCAAGAAGCCCGCGGCCAAGAAGACCACGGCCGCGAAGAAGACCACGACCACCACGGCCAAGAAGACGACGACGCGCAAGTCCACCGCCGCGGCCAAGACCGGGGTGCCGCGGACCAGCGCCAAGAAGGACTCGGGCGCCCAGTAGACGGGGCCTTCGCGCCTTCCGGTGCGCTCCCTCGTTCCTCGGGAGCGCACCTCCAGGCCCTCCAGGACCCGTCGGCGCCCTCGCTGTATCTTTTTGGGCCTCCGCTCGTTCCTCGCTTTGGCCCGGATAGACCCCCTGGGGTCAGGGCAGGTGGGGCGACCTGCCGCTGAACCCCCTGGGGAGACGGCGAGCAGGATCGCTCGGGTTCCCGCCTCCGTGGTCCGCGAGCGGGGCCGCTTTGGCCAGGGGCGCGGGAAGATCACACTTCGTGGCAGGCCTCTCCTCCTCTGTTCCGAGGGGAACTTCCGTACTACTGTGTGTGTGAGAGTTGGGGGCACCGATACGTGTGTGGCCCCTGGTCACTCCTCTCGAATCCTGCGGTGGGCCGTGAGCCCGTCCATCCCTATCCCCCACATCGATAATCTTGAGCGCTATGAGCAGATCTGCACCCCTGGGAGCGCCGGACGAGGCGCGCAACGTCCTCGCGATCACACCCTTCAGAAGGCTGTGGATCTCGCTTACCCTGTCCAGTCTTGGTGACTGGCTGAGCCTCTTGGCCCTGATGTCCCTGGCGGCGATCTTCACCGCCGACTCCGCCACGCTGGTCCGGTACCTCGCGGTCAGCGGCGTCGTGGTGATCAAGCTCGCCCCGTCGATCGTGCTGAGCCCGCTGGTCGCGGCGCTCGCCGACCGTCTCGACCGGCGCTGGACGATGGTCGCCGGCGACGTGCTGCGCGCCCTGCTGTACGTCTCCATCCCCCTCGTCGGACTCCTCTTCCCCGGCTTCGCGCTGGAGTGGCTGCTCATCGCGGCCTTCCTCGCCGAGGTCGTCGAACTCTTCTGGACCCCGGCCAAGGACGCCGCCGTCCCGACGCTGGTCCCGCGCAGGCTCCAGCGGGAGGCCGGTCGGCTGTGCCTGCTGGTCTCCTACGGCACCGCCCCCGTCGCCGCGCTGCTCTTCGCCGCGCTGGCCTCGGTCGGCAACCTGCTCGGCGCGCTGGTGCCGTCCCTGGCCAGCCCCGAGGCGGACGTCGCGCTCTACCTCAACGGCCTGATGTTCCTCGTCGCCGCGATCGTGGTCGCGGGGCTGCCGATTCCCAAGCACAAGCCCGCCAAGGGCGGCGCCGGCACCAGGGACGCGGACCTCCTGCGGTCAATGTGGACCGGCCGGCGCGCCGCCGGCGCCTCGCCGCTCGGGCGCGGCCTGGTGCTGGGCATGCTCGTCGCGCTGGCCGCCGGCGGCACCGTCGTCGGTGTCGGCCGCCTGCACGTCGAGGGCCTGGGCGCGGGCAACGCCGGCTTCGGCGTCGTCTTCGCCGCCGTGTTCGCCGGCATGGCCCTGGGGATGCTCGCCGGCCCCCGCGTGCTCAAGAAGTTCAGCCGCCGGCGCCTGTTCGGCGTGAGTGTGGCCGTGGCCGGGCTGGCCCTGCTCTTCTCCGGCGCCGTCGCCGACATGGTGCTCACCGCCGTCCTCACGACCCTGCTGGGCGTGGGCGCGGGGGTCGCCTGGGGCCTCGGCACGGCCCTGCTCGGCGAGGAGGCCGGGGACGAGGACCGCGACCGCGCCCTGGCGTTCCTGCACGGTTGCGCGCGCGTCGTCCTGGTGGCCGCCGCCGCGGTCGCCGCTCTGGCCGCCGGGTTCATCGGCGACTACGCCCTCCCCGTGGGCCCCCTCACCTACGACCTGCGCGGCAGCGGGGTCGTCCTGATGGCGGTCGGACTGATCGCCGTCGTCGTGGCCTGGGTCAGCTACCGCCAGGTCAACCGCGACGACCCCGAGGCCGGTCCCGGCCTGGTGCCCGAGCTGGTCGCCGCCCTGCGCGGGGTGGACCTCACCGAGGACCAGGAGGAGGAGCCCGAGCACCCCGGCGCCTTCATCGTCCTGGAGGGCGGCGAGGGCGCGGGCAAGTCCACCCAGGTCCGTGAGCTCACCGTGTGGCTGCGCGAGCAGGGGTTCGAGGTCGTCGGCACCCGGCAGCCGGGTGCGACCAAGCTCGGCATGCGCCTGCGCGGGCTGCTGCTGGACCGGGAGAACTCGCACATCACCCCCCGCGCCGAGGTGCTGCTGTACGCGGCCGACAAGGCGGACCACGTCGAGCAGGAGATCCTGCCCGCGCTCCGGCGCGGCGCCGTGGTCATCAGCGACCGGTACGTCGACTCGCTCCTGGCCTACCAGGGCGCGGGACGCGACCTCGCGCCGGACGAGATCCGCGGGATCAGCGACTGGGCCACCCAGGACCTCGTCCCGGACCTGACGGTCCTGTTGGACGTGAGCCCCGAGGCGGGACTGTCCCGCCTGGGCGGACCGGCCGACCGCATCGAGTCGGAGTCGCTGGAGTTCCACGACCGCGTCCGCAAGAGCTTCCTGGCGCTCGCGAAGCGGGACCCGGAGCGCTACCTGGTCGTGGACGCGTCCGAGCCGCAGGGAAGGATCTCCAAGGAGATCCGGCGCCGGGTGCGCTCCCTGCTGCCCGACCCGGTCGACGCCGGATCCGAGGCCGTGACCGGGATGATCCCCGTCATCAAGAGCGACTGACGGCGGCGCCGCCGGTCACGACAGGACGCGGTAGCGCAGGTGGGTGACCCCGGGGGCGGACACCACGCGCTCCTGCTCGAACGCGGGGCCGGTGACGCCGTCGAACAGCCGCGTGCCGGAGCCCAGGAGCAGCGGGACCAGGGCCAGGTCCAACCGGTGCACCAGCCCGGCGGCCAAGCAGCTCCGGACGGTGGCGGCTCCCCCGGCGACCAGGACGTCCTGGTCGCCGGCCGCACGGCGCGCCCGCTCCACGGCCGCGGCCGGGCCCTCCGTCACGAAGTGGAAGGTCGTGCCGCCCGCCATCTCCAGGGGCTCCCTGGGGTGGTGGGTCACCACGAACACCGGGGCGTGGAAGGGCGGCTCCTCGCCCCACCAGCCCGTCCACGGGTTCTGCTCGTCCCACGCTCCGGGGCCGCCCCCGAACATGTTCCGGCCCATCACCACGGCGCCGACGTCGGACTGGACCTCGGTGACCACGGGTGTGGAGGCGTTCACCTCGCCGCCCTCCATCCCGTGCGGTTCCCGCCAGGCCGCCAGTTCGACCACCCAGTCGTGCAGGCGCTCGCCGCCCGCCCCGAGCGGCTGCTCGGGGCTCTGGTCCGGTCCGGCGGTGTACCCGTCCAGGGAGACGGAGATGTGGGCCCTCGTCATGCTCATGCGTGCTCCTCGGCGCCTGGTGGATGGCAGTACCGTACGCCGGGGAGACCGCCGGGGCACGGTGACCCGCGCCGGTCGCCCCGGATCGCCGCGGGTCCGTCGAGGCCGACGCCGTCCGCGGGGGAGCGGCCTGTGGAAAACGGTCCGGGCGTCGGTGGGGGCTCCTATCCTGGGACCAGACATTCCATGTGGACCGGGGGGCGAGCTTGACGGTCTTCGACGACCTGATCGGCCAGCGGGCCGCGGTCGGCCGACTCGAACGGGCCGTGGCCGGAGCGGGCGACCTCGTCGCCGGCGGGCCGGGCACGGGTATGACGCACGCCTGGCTGTTCACCGGGCCGCCCGGGTCGGGCCGGTCCGAGGCCGCGCGCGCCTTCGCCGCCGCGCTCCAGTGCCCCGACGGCGGGTGCGGCCACTGCGCCTCCTGCCACCAGGTGCTCACCGGGACCCACCCCGACGTGCTGTACGTCCGGCCCAGCGGCCTGAGCTACGGCGTGGCCGCCACCCGCGACCTGGTGCTGAAGGCCGGTTCCAAGCCGTCCGGCGGGCGGTTCCGGATCGTCCTGTTCGAGGACGCCGACCGCGCCACCGAGGCCGCCTCCAACGCGCTGCTCAAGGCCGTGGAGGAGCCCTCGCCGCGCACGGTGTGGCTGCTGTGCACCCCCACGCCCGACGACCTGCTCATCACCATCCGCTCCCGCTGCCGCATGGTGACCCTGGCCACACCCCCCACCTCGGAACTCGTCGCCGCCCTCGTCCAGCGCGACGGCGTGGACCCCGACACCGCCCGGTCCGCCGCGCGCGCCGCCGCGGGCCGCATCGACCGCGCCCGACAGCTCGCCACCGACCCCGAGGCCCGGCGCCGCCGCGAGGAGGTGCTCTCGATCCCGGTGCGGCTGGACGGCACGGGCGCCTGCGTCGTCGCCGCGGCCCGGCTCTACGAGATCGCGGAGGAGGACTCCAAGACCCTCACCGCCGCGCTCGACGAGCAGGAGAGGAGCGAGATGCGGGCGGCCTTCGGCGAGGGGTCCACCGGCAAGGGCGTCGCCAAGGCGATCCGGGGGTCGGCGGGCGCCATGAAGGACCTGGAGGAGCGGCAGAAGCGCCGTGCCACGCGCATCAAACGGGACTCCTACGACCGCGCCCTGCTCGATCTGGCGGCGTTCTACCGCGACGTCCTCGCACTCCAGCTCGGCGCCCAGGTGGAACTGTCCACGGCCGAGCGCTCCGGCGACCTGGAGCGTGTGGCCCGCGCCGGCACACCCGAGTCCACGCTCCGCCGGATCGACGCCATCATGGAGTGCCGGACGCGCATCGGCGCCAACGTGCACCCCCAGATCGCCATGGAGGCGATGACCTCCGCACTGCTGGCCGGCTGACGCGCCCGGGCGCGCCACGCGTAGTGGGCCAGGTGCCGGGCGGGTGCGCCCGGGCTCCAGGGTGTCGCGGCACCGACACGGACACGCCGACCACCGTCGGCGGCAACGAGAGGGCGGACAGGCGTGGCGACGAGGGTACGTGGACCGGTGGCGCTCGGGATCGCGGGCGCGGTGCTGCTGGCCTCCGGCTGTACGGGCGGCGGCGGTACCGGTGGCGGGGCCGCGCCGACGGAGGAGTCCGGACCCCTCACGGAGTTCACCTCCCAGGAGCTGGCCTGGGGCGACTGCGAGGAGGGCGGCTCCGAGGTCGAGTGCGCCGTGTACGAGGTGCCCATGGACTACGGGGACCTCGACGGCGAGCGGATCGAGATCGCGGTCAAGCGGCTGCCCGCCGCGGGGAACGACCCCCTCGGCTCCCTGCTCATCAACCCGGGCGGACCCGGCGGATCGGGCTACGACTACGTGGACCACGCCGCCTTCGGTATCAGCGAGGACGTACGGGAGCGCTTCGACGTGGTCGGCTTCGACCCGCGCGGCGTGGGCCGCAGCTCGCCGCTGACCTGCCTGGACGCGGAGGAGATCGACGACTTCCTCGGTGTGGAGGTCACCGATGGCCCCGGGGACGACGTGGAGGACGCGGCGGAGATCGTCCAGAGCAGCCAGGAGTTCGTCAAGGCCTGCGAGACCAACGCGCCCGACCTCATGCGCCACATGGGCACCGCCGACGTCGCCCGCGACATGGACGTGCTGCGCGCCCTGGTCGGCGACGAGCGGCTGACCTACCTGGGCGCGTCCTACGGCACGCACATCGGCGCCCAGTACGCCGACCAGTTCCCCGAGCGGGTGCGTGCCCTGGTCCTGGACGGGGCGGTCGACCCCAGCCAGGAACAGCTCGACATGAGCGTGGAACAGGCCACCGGGTTCGAGACCGCGCTGCGCGCCTTCGTGGCGGACTGCGTCACCCGCTCCGACTGCCCGCTGGGCGGACCGGGGACCAGCGTCGACGAGGGTGTGGCCGCTCTCGACGCGTTCCTGGACGAGGCCACGGAGCGGCCGCTGGCCAACTCCGCCGACGACCGCGAGGTCAATGGGGCCCGCGCCGAGCTGGGCGTGCTCGCCGCGCTGTACACGGAGAGCTGGTGGCCACGGGTGCGCGAGGCCCTCACCGCCGCGATCGAGGACGGCGACGGCACGGGCCTGGTCCTGCTCGGCGACGACCTCTACGGGCGCGCCGACACCGAGGAGTACGAGAACTCCACCGCCGCGCTCATCGCGGTGAACTGCTCGGACTCCGCCAGCCCGCGCGAGGTCGAGGAGTACGCGGAGGCCGCCGAGGAGGCGGGCGAGGAGTCGCCGATCTTCGGGCCGATGCTCGCCTGGGGCGCCCTGCCGTGCGCGTACTGGCCGGAGGAGGCCGTGGCCGACGGCGGCGAGCTGACCGCGGCCGGCGCCGACCCGATCATGGTGGTGGGCACCACCCGCGACTCCGCGACCCCCTACGCGTGGGCGGAGGCGCTCGCCGAGCAGCTGGAGCCCGGATTCCTGGTCACCCGGGACGGCGACGGCCACACGGGCTACCGGATGGGCGACGCGTGCGTGGACGCGATGGTGGACGCCTACCTCATCGACCTCGCGGTTCCCGAGGACGGCATGGCCTGCGCCTGACGCCGCGGCGGAAAAGGTGGACGCGGCACTCCGGTGGAGGCGCTAGACTGGTGACCGCTTCGCAGCGTTCGCGCGCGGCGCGGCGCCGCCTTAGCTCAGTCGGCAGAGCGATTCACTCGTAATGAATAGGTCATCGGTTCGATTCCGATAGGCGGCTCCAGTGAAAACGCCACCCCAGACCGGGGTGGCGTTTCGCGTTGGTGACCAATTGGGTGACCAACGCCTACTCGGCGAACAGGTTGCCCATGACGTCGGCCCCTTCGGTGACGAGGCCTACGCCCTGTCCCGGAAGTTCGGCGGCGGTGACCCCGTCCAGCCGCGAGGAACTCCGGACCCTGCTGCCGGAGGACGTCGTGCTGGGGTGACGGGCGCGCAGCCGGGGTAGGTGCGCGGTATGAGCCTGTTGTTCATGTTGCTCGCGCTGGTGGGGTGCCTGCTGGTGCTCGGGGGCGGTTCCTATGCCCTGCGCCGCGTCATCGCGTACCTGGGGTCGCGGTCCGACGCGGTGTGGGAGGACTCCGGTTCCCCGGCGGCGGTGGCCGACGCGGACCGGGAACAGGTGGGCGGCTACGTTCCCGCCCCGCGGGCGGAGGTCGAGGGGTCGGAGCACGGGGAGCTGGCGCCGTCGGTGCGTACCCGCGCGGCCAACCTGGTCGCCCTGGGGCGGACCGAGGAGGCGGTGCGCCTGGTCCGGGAGCGGGCGGGCGCCGACGAAGAGCGCGCCCGGCGGATCGTCGGAGCCCTGGGGCGGAGCGCCGACCCGGGGCCGGCCCTGGAGTCCTGACCGGCCCGGGGCGCGGTCAGACGGCGCTCTGCCGGCTCTGGATCCAGCCCCACACCACGGTCGCCAGGAACAGGACGGCACCGATGACGCCGAGCCAGAGCAGCCCCTTCACGATGAGGCCGATGATCGTCAGGGCCAGCCAGACCGCGAGCAGGATCAGGATGAGGTAGACCATGGTCGCCTCCTGGGACGGGTGAGCGGGTCCACGTAGGGGCCTACCCGCCCCCGGCCCCGCGCACCCCCGACTTCCCGGGCCCCGGGTCAAAGCGAAGAGGACTGCGCCGGAGGCGTCC
The DNA here is from genome assembly GCF_013410755.1 of Nocardiopsis aegyptia. Lineage (GTDB taxonomy): Bacteria > Actinomycetota > Actinomycetes > Streptosporangiales > Streptosporangiaceae > Nocardiopsis > Nocardiopsis aegyptia. The sequence continues at coordinate 2,771,904 of NZ_JACCFS010000001.1, read as the reverse complement.
GAGCTACGGCCAGGTGCCGTCCACCACGGTCCCGTGGCCGGGCTTGGTCCGGTCGAGCCACTCCTGGCGGCCGCGGGCGAAGCCCAGGGCCCACTCGACCTGGCGCTGGTGGAGTTCCGCCAGACCGAGGGAGGCGACGTCCGCGTGGCGTGCGCCGATCTCCTCGGCCACGGCGAGCGCGGCGACGGCGTCGGCGGTCGCGGTGTGGGCGTCGGTCAGGTCCACGCCGTAGAACTCGCTCATGGCGCCCAGGTTGCGCTTGCCGCGGCGGTAGGGGTCCACCCCGCGATCGATCACCAGCGGGTCCACCACGGGCCCCACGGCGCCGCCGAGGCGGTCCGTGAGGGAGGGCAGGCCGTGTCGGGCGAGCTCGGCGGCGAGCACGCCGAGGTCGTAGGGCGCGTTGAAGACCACGAGCCCCTGTCCGGCGCCGAGCTGGTCCACGAGCGCCTGGGCGATCTCGTCCAGGCACTCCGTCGCCGGCCGGCCCTCGGCCCGCGCCCGTTCCGTGGTGATGCCGTGGATGGCGACCGCGTCCGCGGGGATCTCGCGGGGGCCGGGGTCGACCAGCCACGTCCGGCTCTTGCCCTCGCGGTCCACCAGGGCCGCCGAGACGAGGAAGGCGGTGGCCGGGTCACGGTCGGAGGTCTCGGAGTCGAATCCGAGCAGCGGGGTGGTGTGCCAGCCCAGGTGGTCGCCGCGGGCGGGCGGGGTGGGACGCGGCTCGTGTTCGGCGCAGTACGTGCGCCATCGGCCGCCCTCCTTGACGACGACCCCGTCTCCGGTGCTGACGGAGTCCGAGCAGGTGGTGCAGGTCCCGGGATAGCGGTTGCGCATGGGGTCCCCTCCGACGGAACGACCGGTGATCGAGCAACATCGTAGAGCGCGACGGTGACAGTCGGTGCGTGAACGGTCGAGGTCACAGCCGAGGTGACAGGAGTGTGCATTGGGGGCCTAGTGGGGAAGAGAAGGGACATGAGTCTGGAAGAGGCATCACGTCAACTGGAAGCAGCCGTCCACGACGCACGCGTCTCCTTCGACTGCATCCTTCTGGAGGAGCTCGATCGGGCGCACACGAACGCCATCACGGCGCGTGCGGCGGTGGACGCCGCGGAGCAGGCGATCAGAGTGGAAATGGAGAGACGCGCCGCCGAGGAGGGGGACGCCTCGGTCGGCAAGGGTCCGGGGGAACCGACGGATTAGTCCGGGTTCGGTTCGAACAGACTTTCGATCAGCGGGTATGCTGGAGGCATGCCCGATCAGTCGCTGACGCCGGACTGGCCCGCGAGTGTGCACCCGCCCGGGTCGGACTCCTTCGAACAGACGGCCCTGGTGTGGCTGTTCGACCACGTGCCGGCCGACTACCGGCTGCACGGCGTCCTGCGCCGCCACCCCGTCGCCCTCTCCCGGCTGGCCCGCCAGTACGTCTCCGCCGCACTGGAAGCCGCCCGGGAGGGGTACCGCACGGCCCGGGTGGACCTGCGCGACCACCTGCCCGCGCACGCCCTCGACCAGGTGATGAACGCCTATCTCGCCGAGGGGAAGCGCACCGCCGCGGTCCTGCGCTCCATCGAGGCCGTCGACGCCGAACTCCGGGCGGTGTCCGAACGGGGCGACGATGAGTGAGGCGCGCGGCTCAGGCGCTCACCCGGACCACCACGGCGACCGCGTCGCCGGTGTTGACCAGGTAGTGGCGTCCGGTGCCGGTGCCGCCCACCACGCGGGTGCGTCCGGGCGCGAGTTCGGACGCGGAGCGCATGCGGCCGTCGGCGCCCGACGAGATCAGGTGCGCGCGCCCGCCCACCAGGTGCAGGACCTCCAGCCCGCGCGACCGGTCCGGTCGCGGCGAGGGCTCGGGGACGAAGCTGTTGGGTTCGAGTGCCACCACGGTCACCCGCAGGCGACCGGTGGCGCGGCGCCGGGCGGCGCGGGGCGCGGGCTGCCAGCGGCCGCGGCGGGACGGCCACAGCGTGGGGCGGTCCAGCGCGTCGGCGGCGCCGCGGGCCGCGGCCACCAGGCGCCCGATCGTCGGAAGCCGGAGCTCCCGCAGGTGGGCGTAGCCGGAACGGCGTCCGGCGTCCACCACGTCGCCGATCCCTTCGAGGGTCACGGCCGGGCGCGGAGCGGCAGGGGCCGGAACCGAGGCCTCCCGTTCGAGCGTGGAGGTCCCCTCTCCTCGCGAAGCGCCGGGGGGCGATGGCGGGAGACGGGTGGGGACAATGGTGGGCGCGGAGAGAGCCTGCTGGGGCATCGTGAGAGGATCCTTCACGTGCGCGCGTACGATCGACGCGCGGATGTCGTCTGTGGGGCCCGGTGCACCGGGGCCGAAGGGGTGCCGGCCTCCCGAGCGGAGGCGGATCACCCGTGGCGGGTGCCGACCATGGGCACCCGAGCGGTCGGAGGCGCGGGAAAGCGCCTCAGGAACGACTCAGTGACGACAACACGGACACGCCGCACAGGCCAGGTGGCAGGAGGCCCCGAGGGCCGTGCGAGCCATGGCTGCGGTGCGGGTGTACGGGTGCATGGATACAAGTTGACCAGCAAAGTCGGGGAGGAGTCAAGCGACCGCGCGCGATCGTGCGTGTCGTTCCCCTCACTCCCCGCCGACCGTGTTGCGGGAGGCGTGCCGTGGTGGTGACATGTGGAGCCCCGGAACGGCGCGGGAGCACCGCCGGAAGGGGCACCATCCCCCCAGCAGCAGTGATCAGGAGTGGCCGTGATGGCATCCGTCTCCGGAAGGCACAGGTGAATCCGCCGGGACTGTGGGCGCGTGTGCTGGTGCGCGCGCTCGTCGTCGCGGCCGCCGGTGTGATGGCCCTGGGCTTCCTCGGCCCGGGCGCGGCCGTCCTGGTCGCGGGCCTGACCTCGCTCACCTTCGTGCTGCTGTGGCTGCGGGAGCGCACCATCGCGCCGCGCGACGACTAGGTCCCGGGCGGCGGACACGCCGTGCCCGGCGGGGCTCCGCCGGGCACGGCGTGTCTTTCGACAAACCGGGGAGCACGGTGTCACGCGCCGCGTAGATTCTTGGTCTATGACGGACCAGGATCTTCTCCACGCCCTGCGCTCCGGCCGGATTCCGCCCGCGGACGCCTACGCGCAGCTCCTGGATGACTACGGAGAGGAACTGTTTCGGCGCTGCATCCTGGTCCTGCGTGATCGCGACGCGGCGCACGTGGTGCTGAGGGACACGCTGATCGTCGCCCGCGCGCACGCGTCGCGGCTGCGGGACGCCGAACGGCTGGGGGAGTGGCTGCACGCCCTGGCGGAGGCCGAGTGCGCGCGCCACAGGGAGAACGGGCCGCGCTGCCCGCAGCCGCGCGAGTGGCGCATGCCCGAACGGACCTCGCTGGTCCGTGCCCGTGTGCTCAACGGGATGTGCGGCCCGGAGCTGGACGGGTACCGCACGCACGTCGCGGCGCGGGCCGACCACTTCGACCGGGACGGCTTCCCCCTGCCGCAGGGCGGCGGGCTCGGTCCGCGCGGGCCGGCCTCGCTCGTCCCCGTCGCCCTGGCGCTGATCTGCGCCCTGCTGGCGATCGCCTGCGCGGGCTACGTCCTGGCCAGGGACAGCGCCCACGGGCCCATCCCCGGAGCGGTCTCCACCCGCCCATGAGTACGGCCCGGCCGGGGAGTCCCCGCCGGGCCGTCGCCGAGACCGCAGACGCCCTAGTCGCCCGAGGTGATGTGCGAGGTGTCGCCGTGGGTCCCCGCCTCCTCGGCGCGCTTGACCGAGGCGACGATCTCCTGCTCCGCCTCGTGGCGGCCGACCCAGCTGGCGCCCTCGACCGACTTGCCCGGCTCCAGGTCCTTGTAGACCGTGAAGAAGTGCTCGATCTCCAGGCGCTCGAACTCGTTCACGTGGTGAATGTCACGCAGGTGCTCCTGGCGCGGGTCGGTCGCCGGGACGCAGAGCAGCTTGTCGTCGCCGCCCGCCTCGTCGCGCATCCGGAACATGCCGATGGCGCGGGCCCGGATCAGGCAGCCCGGGAAGGTCGGAGCCTTGAGCAGGACGAGGGCGTCCAGGGGGTCGCCGTCCTCGCCCAGCGTCCCCTCGACGAATCCGTAGTCGGCGGGGTAGGTCGTGGAGGTGAACAGCATGCGGTCGAGACGGATGCGACCGGTCTCGTGGTCCACCTCGTACTTGTTGCGCTCCCCCTTGGGGATCTCGATCGTAACGTCGAATTCCATGCTGATCTCGGCTCCCAATGCGACTAATGTCGCCGTATAACAACAACGTCAGGCCGCGACACCGAAGGAAGGGCGGGTGCCGTGCGACGGGTACGAGGCGAGGTCTACCTCGCGCTTGCCCTGCTCAACATATTCGTGCTGCTGGCAGGGTTTGTCTCCCTCGACGTCATCGAGGCTCGACCTCTTCCCGCGGCGCCCCATCCCGTCACGAACGCCGAGGGCGTGGCAGCGGCGGAACCCGCGGCCTCGACTCCGGCGGACCCGGAACGGATCGCGGACATCCTCGATGATCCCATGTCGGCCGCCGGGCTGGAGGACGGCCTCACCGGTTACGTGACGGACGCCTCCGGAACGCCGCTCTTCGAGCTCGCCCCGGACACCGCGGTGACCCCGGCCTCGACCACCAAGATCGCGACGGCGGTCACCGTACTGGACGCCGTCGGCCCCGACCACGTCCTGACCACCGGGGCCTACTTCGACACGGCGGAGAACCGGGTGGTGCTGCGCGGCGGGGGCGACGCGACCCTGACGGCCACGGCCGACTCCGGAGCCTACCCGCAGGTGGCCACCCTCGCCGAGCTCGCCGCCGACACCGCGGAGGCGCTCGCCGCCGAGGGGGTCGACACCGTCTCCCTGGGCTACGACGACTCCTTGTTCACCGGGCCCGAGACCCCGCCGGGCTGGAAGCCGAACTACATCCCCGAGGGCAACGCCTCGCCCGTCACCGCGCTGATGATCGACTCCGGGCGGGTGGCCCCCGGCGCCAGCGGCTACGGGTCGCGCTCGACCGAGCCGTCGCTGCACGCCGCCCGGGCCTTCGCCGACCAGCTCGAGGAGGCGGGCGTCACGGTCGAGGGTGAGCCCTCCGACACCACCGCCACGGGTGAGCCGATCGCCACGGTGGACTCGGCGCCCATGTCCAGGCTGGTGGAGTCCATGATGCTGTCCAGCGACAACATCATGGCCGAGGCCATGGGCCGGACCGCCGCGATCGCGATGGGCGAGGAGCACACCTTCGCCGGGGCCACCGCCGCCACCCACCGGGTGATGGCGGACCTGGGCGTGGAGGGTGTGACCCTGACCGACAACAGCGGGCTCAGCACGCAGAACCGCATCACGCCGCGCGCCCTGGTGGAGCTGGTCCGGCTCGCGGCCGACCCCGGCCACGCGGAGCTGAACGCGGCGCTGACCGGCCTGCCCACCGCGAACTCCACCGGAACCCTGAGCTCGAACAACCGCTACGGCGAGAGCGCCGCCACGCACGACGGCGCCGGGCTGGTCCGGGGCAAGACCGGCACGCTCAACGGGGTGAGCACCCTCGCGGGCACGATCCACGACCAGGAGGGGAACCTGTTCGTCTTCGCGTTCATGGCCAACAGCGAGTCGGCGTCGGGGCACCAGCTCGACACGCTGGCGACCGCCCTCGCCCGCTGCGGCTGCTCGTGACGGCCGGCCGGTGCGGCCTCAGCCCGCGACCCGGTAACCCGGCACGGACGGCCAGCGCACGGTGAGCAGGACCGACTCCTCCTCGGCGTACCAGCTGTGGTCGACGCCCTTGCCCCAGACCACGTAGTCGCCCTGCTCGGCGAGGATCACGCTCCGGTCGGGGAAGTCCACCCGGAACCGGCCGCTCACCAGCACCAGCAGGGCCGTGCGCTCCTCACCGGTCACCCATCGGGCCCGCTCGTCGCCCCGCGGGTGCACACCCCACTTGACCTCCACCGCGTCGCTGTGCCGGGCGTCGCCGACCTCCCGGAAGTGGCCGAGGATCCAGCCCTGGTCCGCCGGCGCGTCCTGCCCGGCGTTACCGACGTACACGTCGTTCGTGGGACTCATGGGGCAGGACGGTAGCAACCGGGGCGCGGCGGACCCGCCAGCACCGTCCCGCGCGGCCCTCAGGGGCGACCCTGGGGCTACCCGGAATTACCACCCTGATCCCCGTGCCGCCGCGCTCCTCGTGGGTAGGCTGGCGGATGTGACTGTGATCGACTGGGACGTAGCCGTCAACACCGGAGTCCGCCTCGTGCGCCCTGGGCCGCAGGTGGACCTGTCCGACGCGCGGCAGGCCGTGGCGCAGTTGCGCGAGCTTTCCACCGTGGCGGCCGGGCATGTGCGCGAATTCACCGGAATGAACCCCCTCGAACCCGCCGGGCCCGCGGTCATCGTTGACCGCCCGGGATGGATTCGAGCCAACGTCGACGGGTTTCGGGTCGTGCTCGAACCCGTGCTCCAACAGATGGGCGCCGAACGGCTGAACACCAGCCCCGCCGGGAACCTGACCAGCGCGGTCGGTTCGCGGATCACCGGGGTCCAGCTGGGTGCCGTCCTCTCCTACCTGGCGGGGAAGGTCCTCGGTCAGTACGAGCTCTTCCTGCCACCGGGCCCGGACGGCACCACGCCGACCGGCCGCCTCACGCTGGTGGCGCCCAACATCGTCAACACCGAACGCGAGATGGACGTCGACGCCCGGGACTTCCGGCTGTGGGTGTGCCTGCACGAGGAGACCCACCGCATGCAGTTCACGGCCACGCCGTGGCTGCGCGCCTACGTCCAGGAGCTCATGCAGGAGCTGCTCCTGTCGTCGGAGATGGACGCGGCCGCGCTCATCGACCGGCTGCGCGCGGCGGGCGAGGCCGTCGCCGACGCCGTCCGCGGCGGGCGGGACTCCAACCTCCTCACCGCGTTCCAGACCCCGGAGCAGAAGGAGATCATGGACCGCGTCACCGCGGTCATGAGCCTGGCCGAGGGACACGGCGACTACGTGATGGACGCGGTCGGTCCCGAGGTGGTCCCGACCGTGGAACGGATCCGCGCGCGCTTCCAGAAGCGCCGCGAGACCCTCAACCCGCTCGACCGCATCATGCGCCAGCTGCTCGGCATGGACCTGAAGATGCGCCAGTACGAGGAGGGCGCCGCGTTCGTGAGCGCGGTGGTCGGCCAGGTCGGCATGACCGAGTTCAACAAGGTGTGGACCTCGCCCGAGACCCTGCCCACGCTGACCGAGATCCGCGACCCGAACGCCTGGATCGACCGCGTCGTGCGCCCGGCCGCCATCGCGGAGTGAGCGGACCGCACCCCGCCGTGGCCGCCGTCCGCTCGGCGGTCCGGCGGGCGCTGGCCGATCTGCCCGCGGACACCACCGTGCTGGCGGCGTGCAGCGGGGGCGCGGACTCCCTCGCCCTGTCCGGCGCGCTGGCCTTCGAGGCCCCGCGCGCGGGCCGGACCGCGGGCGGCGTCACGGTCGACCATGGACTCCAGGAGGGATCGGCCGCACGCGCGGGCGAGGTCGCCGACGTGCTGCGGGGGCTCGGTCTGGACCCGGTCCTCGTGCGCGCGGTCGAGGTCGGCGGACCCGGCGGCCCGGAGGCCGCGGCCCGCCGCGCCCGCTACACCGCCCTGGACGGGGCGGTCGAGGCGCACGCCCCCGCGGTCGTGCTGCTCGGCCACACCCTCGACGACCAGGCCGAGACCGTGCTGCTGGGCCTGGCCCGCGGGTCCGGCGCCCGCTCCCTGGCCGGGATGGCGCCCCGCAACGGCCACCTCCTGCGGCCCCTGCTCGGCCTCGACCGGTCCACGGTCCGCCGGGCCTGCGCCGAGATGGGGCTCCGGGCCTGGGAGGATCCGCACAACCTCGATCCCCGGTTCGCCCGGTCGCGGGTGCGCCACGAGGCGCTGCCCGCGCTGGAGAAGGCGCTCGGGCCCGGCATCGCCGAGGCCCTCGCCAGGACCGCCGCGATGCTGCGCGCGGACGCCGATACCCTCGACCGGCTCGCGGACGACCTCCTGGCCGAGGCGACACCGGAGACCGGCACAGCCACCGCCACCGGCACCGGTGCCGAGACCGGCGCCGACACCGGGACCGGCCCGGTCCTGGCCGTCGACCCGCTGGCCGCGGCCCCCGCGTCGCTGCGCACGCGTGTCCTGCGCCGCGCCGCCCTGGCCGCCGGATGCCCGGCGAGCGCGCTCACCGCCCGCCACGTGCGCGAACTCGACAGGCTCGTCACCGAGTGGCGTGGCCAGTCCCACATCGACCTCCCCGGGGGCGTGCGCTGCCGGAGGGTCGCGCGGCGGCTGCGGTTCGGCGCCTGACCCGGTCCGGGGACGGGCGCGACCCGCGGGACCGGGCGGCGCCGGTCCTGTTCGTGCCGCTTATCCTGGGTCCCGCACACGGGGAACCCAGCAGCGAGGACATTGAGCGTGGACGCTAAGGACATGGGACCGGACCTTGAGAAGATCCTGGTCACCGAGGACGAGATCAAGGCGCGCCTGGCCGAGCTGGGGGCACGGATCGACGCCGACTACGCCGACCGGGACCTGCTGATCGTCGGAGTGCTCAAGGGCGCCGTCATGGTGATGGCCGACCTCGCCCGCGCGCTGCACAGCCCCGTCTCCATGGACTGGATGGCCGTCTCCTCCTACGGGGCCGGGACGACCTCCTCCGGCGTGGTCCGCATCCTCAAGGACCTGGAGACCGACATCAAGGACCGCGACGTCCTGATCGTCGAGGACGTCATCGACTCCGGTCTGACGCTCTCCTGGCTGGTGGGCAACCTCAAGTCGCGCGGCCCCCGGTCCGTGGAGGTCTGCACGATGGTCCGCAAGCCGCTGGCCTTCGAGGTCGACCTCGACGTCAAGTACATCGGCTTCGACCTGCCGAACGAGTTCATCGTCGGCTACGGCCTCGACTACGCCGAGAAGTACCGCAACCTGCCGTTCATCGGCACCCTCGCCCCGCACGTCTACGAGGGCTAGGGGGCAGGAGCGGGGGGCTCGTTCCCGCGCCGTGCCGAGCGCTCCCTCCGGCGCCGCCGCCACACCGGCCGCGCGGCGTCGGAGGAGGCCCGGGGAACAACGGGGCGGGTCGCCGTCGTTGCCATCATGACGGTTCCGGTGCCCGGCCCCGAGCGGTGCGTCCGCCCGGCAGGGGAGGTGTACCGTCGAATATCCCGGCGTCATCGCGGGGAGCACGTGTCCGTTAGGTCCTGCTTCGGAAAGTCCTCTGGGGCGGACAGCCTGGTCAGGAGGGACGGACCCGACAGGGTTCCGCTCACATGAATCTGAAGCGTTTTTTCCGCGGCCCGTGGATTTTGATCCTGGCGGTCGCCGTCATGCTCATCATCGGCTTCCGCGTCTTCGACGTGGGTGGCGGCCCGCAGCCCGAAGACGCCGACATCTCGCAGGTGTACCAGCTCATCGAGAACGATGCGGTGGACAACGCCGAGATCATCGACCGCGACCAGCGCATCGTGCTGACGACCACCGACGACCGGATCCTCGAGGCGTACTGGGTCGAGGGCCAGGGCGCCCAGCTCGGGGAGATGCTCCAGGAGTCGGCGAACTCCGAGGACAGCAACCTGGACTCCTACGAGGTGTCGGTCGCCACCACCTCGGTGTGGACCACCGCGCTGTTCAGCCTGCTCCCGCTGATCATCATCATCGCGATCTTCTGGTTCATCTTCAGCCAGATGCAGGGCGGCGGCTCCCGCGTGATGAACTTCGGCAAGTCCAAGGCCAAGCTCATCACCAAGGACACGCCCAAGAACACCTTCGCCGACGTGGCCGGGGCCGACGAGGCCATCGAGGAGCTCCACGAGATCAAGGAGTTCCTGCAGAACCCGGCCAAGTTCCAGGAGATGGGCGCCAAGATCCCCAAGGGCGTGCTCCTGATGGGTCCGCCCGGTACCGGTAAGACCCTGCTGGCCCGCGCCGTGGCCGGCGAGGCCGAGGTGCCGTTCTACTCCATCTCCGGCTCCGACTTCGTCGAGATGTTCGTCGGTGTGGGCGCCTCGCGTGTGCGCGACCTGTTCGAGCAGGCCAAGGCCAACGCCCCCGCGATCATCTTCATCGACGAGATCGACGCCGTCGGCCGCCACCGCGGCGCCGGCATGGGCGGCGGCCACGACGAGCGCGAGCAGACGCTCAACCAGATGCTGGTCGAGATGGACGGCTTCGACGTCAAGGGCGGCGTCATCCTCATCGCCGCGACCAACCGGCCCGACATCCTGGACCCGGCCCTGCTGCGCCCGGGCCGTTTCGACCGGCAGGTCGTGGTCGACCGTCCCGACATGGACGGCCGCAGCGACATCCTCAAGGTCCACGCCAAGGGCAAGCCCATGGCCGACGACGTCGACTTCCGGGTGATCGCCCGCCAGACCGCCGGCATGACCGGCGCCGACCTGGCCAACGTCATCAACGAGGGCGCCCTGCTCTCCGCCCGCGCGGGCGCCAAGGTCATCACCCACGCGGTGCTGGAGGAGGCGATCGAGCGGGTCATGGCCGGCCCCGAGCGCAAGACCCGGGTGATGTCGGACACCGAGAAGAAGGTCATCGCCTACCACGAGGGCGGCCACGCCCTGGTGGGCCACGCGCTGCCCAACTCCGACCCGGTGCACAAGATCACCATCCTGCCGCGCGGCCGGGCCCTGGGCTACACCATGTCGGTGCCGACCGAGGACAAGTTCCTCACCTCGCGCTCACAGATGATGGACCAGCTCGCCATGATGCTGGGCGGCCGCGCCGCCGAGGAGCTCGTCTTCCACGAGCCCACCACCGGCGCCGGCAACGACATCGACAAGGCCACCAGCCTGGCCCGCAACATGGTCACCGAGTACGGCATGAGCGAGCGACTCGGCGCCCGCAAGTTCGGCTCCGGCAGCACCGAGCCGTTCCTGGGCCGCGAGATGTCGCACGCCCGCGAGTACTCCGAGGAGATCGCCTCCATCATCGACGAGGAGGTCCGCCGCCTCATCGAGTCCGCGCACGACGAGGCCTACGACGTCCTCGTCGAGTACCGGGACGTCCTGGACGACCTGGTCGTGGCGCTGCTGGAGAAGGAGACCCTGAGCAAGGCCGAGGTCCTGGAGATCTTCGCCCCGATCACCAAGCGGCCCTCGCGCGGGTCCTACACCGGCTACGGCAAGCGGCTGCCCTCGGAGCGGCCCCCGGTGCGCTCCAAGAAGGAGATGGCCGCGATCAACGGCGCCGAGAGCGTCGACGGCCAGGTTCCGGAGACCAGCGGCGCCGCGGCCGAGGCCGCCGAGCCGCGCCGGAGCGAGCGCAACGGCACCGAGTACGAGGGCACCGCCGCCCCGGGCGGCAACGGGCAGCTGCCCACCAGAGCAGAGGCCGAGGGGGACGACGCGTGACCGCCATGGAGGGCCTGGAGCCCAGACCCGTCGACCGCGAGCGCATCGAGCGCGCCGTGCGCGAGATCCTCATCGCGATCGGGGAGGACCCCGAGCGCGACGGCCTGGTCAAGACGCCCGAGCGCGTCGCCCGCGCCTACGAGGAGCAGTTCTCCGGGCTGGGGCAGAAGCCGGGTGACGTGCTCACCACGGTCTTCGAGGCCGGGCACGAGGAGATGATCCTGGTCAAGGACATCGAGCTGTACTCCACGTGCGAGCACCACCTGGTGCCGTTCTACGGGGTGGCGCACGTGGGCTACATCCCGGCCGCCGACGGCCGCATCACCGGCCTGAGCAAGCTCGCCCGGCTGGTCGACGTGTACGCGCGCCGGCCGCAGGTGCAGGAGCGGCTCACCGGCCAGGTGGCCGACGCCATCATGGACCACCTCCAGCCGCGCGGCGTCATCGTCGTCGTGGAGGCCGAGCACCTGTGCATGACCATGCGCGGCGTCCGCAAGCCCGGCGCGAAGACGGTGACGTCCGCCGTCCGCGGCATCTTCCGCGGCAGTGACCGGACGCGGTCCGAGGCGATGAGCCTCATCCTCGACCGCCGCTGAGCGTGGCGAGACCCCCTGGGGAGGAACGACTCCTCCCCAGGGGGTCTCGTGTGTCCGGAGCCGTGCCAAACGCCCGGCCGCACTCCGAGCCTGCGCGCGCGTAAACGAATAGGGTGATCCTTATGGGGCCGAAACAGACAGTTCCGGGCCTGCCCGACCGCGGGCGGTGCCTGGTCATGGGGGTCGTGAACGTCACCCCCGACTCCTTCTCCGACGGCGGCGCGTGGTTCGATCCCGAACGGGCCATCGAGCACGGCCTGCGCCTCGTGGAGGAGGGAGCGGACATCGTCGACGTCGGCGGCGAGTCCACACGCCCCGGAGCGCAGCGGGTGTCCGCCGCCGAGGAGCTCCACCGGGTCGAACCGGTCGTGCGCGAACTCGCCGCCAGAGGCGTCCACGTCAGTGTCGACACCATGCGCGCGGAGGTCGCCGAGCGCGCCGTCGCGGCGGGCGCGGTCCTCGTCAACGACGTCAGCGGCGGCCTGGCCGACCCGGCCATGGCCCGACTCGTGGCCTCTTCCGGCGTTGCCTACGTGTTGATGCACTGGCGCGGGCATAGTCATGACATGCAGAGCCGTGCCGTGTACACGGATGTCGTCCAGGAGGTCCTCGATGAGCTCCGCGACCGTATGGAGGCCATGATCAGTGCAGGTGTCGACCCGGGTCAGATCGTCCTGGACCCGGGACTGGGATTCTCGAAACGCCCTGAGCAGGCACACAACTGGGCGATTCTCCACCAGCTGGAACGCTTCCACGCGCTGGGGCGCCCGGTGCTGGTGGCCGGTTCCCGCAAGCGCTTCCTGAGCCGGCTGCTGGGGGACGCCAAGGACCACGACCGCCCCTTCACCGAGTGCGACGCCGCCACCGCGGCGGTCTCCACCCTCTCCGCCGACCGCGGCGCCTGGTGTGTGCGGGTGCACGACGTGCGCTCCAGCGCCGACGCCGTGCGCGTGGCCTCGGCCTGGTCCGACGGCGGTGCCCGACTCGACCGGGGCCGGGGCGAGCCCATGGACCGGGGCGGCCTGTGAAGTCCCGCCAGGAGGTCATGGAGCGTGTGGCCGAGGCCAACGCGCAGTTCTACAGCGCCATCGAGAACGGCGACATCGACCTGATGCGCAGCGTCTGGGCGGAGGAGCACGAGGCGCCGGACCTGGTGTGCGTCAACCCCGGCTGGCCGCTGCTGCGGGGGCGGACCGAGATCATGCGGGCGTGGTCGCTGATCATGGCCAACGTCACCTACATCCAGTACGTGCTCACCGAGACCCACATCGGGGTCGGCGGCGACGTCGCCATGGTGACGTGCGAGGAGAACGTGCTGACCGCGGAGGACGGCAGCCCGGGGTTCGTGGCGGGCGGGCAGGTGGTCACCACCAACCTGTTCGTGGCGACGGACGCGGGCTGGCGGCTGTGGTCGCACCACGCCTCGCCGGTGCTCATGGAGGAGGACGACGGGGAGGAAGAGGAGTGATGCGCGACCGCATCACGCTCCGCGGCCTCCGCGCGCGCGGCCGCCACGGCGTCTTCGACTTCGAACGCCGTGAGGGCCAGGACTTCGTGGTCGACGCGGTGCTCCATCTGGACACCGCGCCGGCCGCGGCCTCCGACGACGTCGGCGACACCGTGCACTACGGCCTGCTCGCCGACCGCCTGGTGCGGATCGTCACGGGCGAGCCGGTGAACCTCATCGAGACGCTGGCGGAGCGCCTGGCCGCGGAGTGCCTGGCCGAGTCCCTGGTCGCGGGTGTGGAGCTGACGGTGCACAAGCCGTCGGCGCCCATCGAGCACGAGTTTGAGGACGTGTCGGTCACGGTCAGGCGCGGGACGGGGCCGTGGTGACGCGCGCGGTCCTCGCCCTGGGCTCGAACCTGGGCGACCGGCGGGCCACGCTGCAGGGCGCGGTCGACACGCTGCTCACCGGGGAGCCGTCCCCGGTGGCGGTGTCGCCCGTGTACGAGACCGCGCCGGTGGGCGGGCCCGAGCAGGGGCCCTACCTCAACGCGGTCCTGGTCGTGGACACCGGTGAGGGCCCGCGGGAGCTGCTCCGGCGGGCCCAGGCGGCGGAACGGGCCTTCGCCCGGCAGCGGAAGGTCCGGTGGGGCCCGCGGACGCTGGACGTGGACGTCATCGCGTTCGGCGGCGAGCGCTCCGACGACCCGGAGCTGATCCTGCCGCATCCGCGCGCCCACCTGCGGGCGTTCGTGCTGCGGCCGTGGCTGGACGCCGACCCGGGAGCGGTGCTTCCGGGCCGGGGGCCGGTGGCGGACCTCCTCGCGGCCGTGGAGGCCGCCGACACGGCGGGGGAGCAGGAACTGCGCCGACGGGACGACCTCGCCCTCCGGCTCCCCGAGGGGGCGTGATGGCGGACGAGGAGGAGCACAGGCTCCGGCCCACGGGGTGGCGCGTCCCGGCGGTGCTGATCGCGATCGGGGCCCTGCTGGGCGTGCTGCTCACGAACGCGCTGCCGTACCTGCCGGTGCTGCCGTGGTCGGGGATCCCGACGCTGCTCCTGCTCGCGCTGGCCGAGGGGTACACCGCGGGTCGGACCCGGCGCCGCATCCGCAGGGTGCCGGGCACCGAGCCGATGGAGCCGTTGAGCGCGGCGCGGCTGGTCGCGCTGGCCAAGGCCAGCGCGCTGTTCGCGTCGTTGGCGGCGGGCTTCTTCCTGGGCATCGCGTTCGCGGTATCGGACGTGCTCGAACTGCCGTCGCCGCGCGAGGTGTTCTTCACCGCGCTCGGAACCGGGCTGGCGTCGGCCGTGCTGCTGGCGGCGGCCCTGTACCTGGAGTACGCGTGCCGGGTCCCCGAGGACGATCCGGACGACCCGCGCGGGAGCGCGTGAGGGATGTCCGTGCTTGCGGGCTGATGGTTGACTGGCTCCGTGGACACCAGTGATCCGACTCCTTCGCCGCCCTCGCCGGACCGACCGCTGGAAGCGGCGTTCGCCGCACCCGCGGGCACGCCCTGGCAGCGGGTGTCGCCCTCGCTGGCCTGGTACCGACGGCTGGTGCTGGGCGTGCCGAGCCTGATCGCGGGCGCGGGCGGCGGCACCCTGCTCTTCCTGTGGGGGCATCC
Source organism: Nocardiopsis aegyptia (assembly GCF_013410755.1). GTDB lineage: Bacteria > Actinomycetota > Actinomycetes > Streptosporangiales > Streptosporangiaceae > Nocardiopsis > Nocardiopsis aegyptia. The sequence goes on along the minus strand of NZ_JACCFS010000001.1, from coordinate 2,756,903 downwards.
CGTCCTGGCCGTGGTGGTCATCGTGGCGGCCCTGGCGGTGGCCGTGGCCGGCGGGGTGCTGGCCGGGCTCTTCCAGCGCACGTGGGGGTACGCCGAGGCCCCGGAGGAGCTGTACCTGACCTACGGGGTGTTCGTGCGCCAGCTCGTGGTCGTCCCGTACGGCCGGATGCAGGTCGTGGACGTGACGGCCGACCTGCTGGAACAGGCGCTGGGCATCGCGACGGTCCGGGTGCGCACCGCGGCGAGCACCGCCGACACCCGGGTGGTCGGACTCGGCCTGACCGAGGCCGTGGAACTGCGCGACCGACTCGCGTCGCGCAGCGAGAGCTTCTCGACGGGGTTGTAAGTGCACTCATCCCAACCGCCGCACGACCGGCCCGGGCCCGAGCGCCCGGAGGCGGACCACTCCCGGGAACCGCGGGAGCCCGACCGCCCCCGCGCCCCCGAGCCCGACCAGGCGCCCCAGGGGCAGGAACCCCGGTCGCCTGAGGGGCAGCGGCCGCAGCCACACCAGGGGTCCCAGCAGCCGCAGGCGCCCCGGCCGCCCGAGGAGCACGCACTGCAGCCGCACGCGGCACAGCAGCCGTATGGGCAGGTGCCTCCGTCGTCTCAGCAGAGGCCAGGGCCTGGGGCGACCACGTGGACTCCGCAGACGGGCGGGCACCCCTGGGTCGCTCCCGGCGGCGCCGGGCGACCGCCCGGGCCGCCGTCACCCGGGCCGCCGCCGTCCTATCCGCGTCCTCCGGTGCCGTTCGGCCAGGGGCCGGTCCTACTGCCGCCGAACGTCGGGTGGCGTCCGCCGCCGGTCCGGCGGCCCAAACCCGAGGACGACGTCACCACGGGCGAGTTCCGGTCCCACTGGTCCATCGTCCCGGCGCAGGTGGTCGGCGTGACCCTCGCGTTCGCGGCCCTCATCGGGCCGATCCTCACCACCTTCGGCTTCGCCTGGGTCGTGATGATGACCGTGGCCGTCGTCTTCGGGTCGCTCGCCCACGCCCTGCCGTCGTGGTGGTACGGCACCTTCGGCCTGCGTGAGGACCACCTGGTCGTGCACAGCGGCCTGGCCATGCGCAGCTCCCGGGAGATCCCGCTGAGCCGCCTCCAGGCGGTGGACGTGGTCCGGCCGCTCCTCATGCAGGTGTTCGGAATGGCCGAACTGCGCATCGAACTCGCGGGCGGCGACCACAGCGCCATCCGGCTGCGCTGCCTGCGCCGGAACCTGGCGGAGCGGCTGCGCACCGCCGTGCTCGCGCACGCCGCCGGACTGCCGGGACGCACGCCCGAGGCCCCCGAGTGGCCCTTCTACCGGTTGCCCTTCCCCCTGCTGCTCGGCGCGCTGACCTTCCGCGTGCCGATCCTGTTGTCGTTCGTCGCCCTCCTGATGCTCCTCACCGCCGGCATCGTGTTCGTCGAACCCGGCGTGGCGGCCGCGCTGATCCCGCTGGTCCTGGGGCTGCTCCGGTACTACTGGGGTCCGTTGGCGCGCTACACCGACTACTACGCCTCGCTCTCGTCCGACGGACTGCGGCTGAGGTACGGCATGTTCCAGCGCCGCATGCAGACGGTCCCGCCCGGGCGGGTGCAGGCCGTGCGCGTGGTCGAGCCCCTGCTCTGGCGGGCGCTGGGCGTGGCGCGGGTCGAGGCCAACGTGGCCGGCTACGCGGGCGAGCGCCAGGGCGAGTCGGCGACCCTGCTGCCGGTCGCCCCCCGGCGGCTGGCCTTCTCGCTGGTGAACGAACTCTTCCCGGACAGCGACGCGGCCCTGGTCCCCCTGGTGCCCAACCGCGACCGCGGCGGCTCCCTCGTGGGGGTGGACGAGCGCCTGTTCGTCAGTACGCGCGGACCGTTCTGCCGGGTGACCGAGATCGTGCCCGTGGAGCGCGTCCAGACGCTGCGGATCACCGCGGGCCCGCTGGAGCGGCTCACCGGGCGCGTCTCGGTGGACGTCGACACCCCGCCGGGCCCGGTGCGCGCCCACGCGGCGCTCCGAGAGGCGGTCGAGGGCCGCGGACTCCTGGACGCGCTCGTGGAGCACGGGCGGCGTGCGCGGGTGCCGGAGGCGGGCACGGAGCGGTGGGCCACCCGGTCGACCGAGGCGCGTCCGCACGATCGCGCACCCGACGCGTCCGGAACCAGCGAATCACCCGAGGATGTTTTGTGATCTGAGTCACGTTGTGGGGCCGGTGGGGCTGACGTTGCTGTCGCCATGTCCGACATGTCTGCTCACTGGGCGTGATACTTCCAGTTCAGGGGTCGAAGATTCTTGCGTGTTCCGGCCACGCGCGGCGAGCGAGTATGGCTAAATAGTGACTGAACACGGTGAGTGTTCGTAGTCATACACTTCGTCAACGTTATCGACCGGTTGGTGCCCCACCGCCGACGGGTCCTAGGAGAAATTCATGCTGAAGAAGGCTCTTGCCGCCAGTGCCATCACCGCCGCCGCTGCCGGCGTCCTGTTCACCGGCGCTCCCGCCATGGCGAACAGCAACGTGTTCACGTCCGGCAACGGCTCGATCCTGGGCGGCAACCAGCTCGTCGCGGACCTCGACGTGCCCGTGAACGTCTGCGGCAACGCGATCGCCGTCCTCGGCGTGGCCGGCGCGAACTGCACCGACTCCGGCGCGACCGTCAAGAACTGGTAGTGCTCCGGGTCCGTAGCCGACGGACCGCAGTGCGCATCAGCACGCGGTGAGCGTGCGGCCCGAGCGGGCGGGGGTGTCCAGTCGGAGACGTCCCGACTGATCCGTCCGTGCGGCCGCGCGAACTCTCCGCGCCGGCGCCATCCCGTGACGACGGGGTGGCGCCTTTCCGTGTGTCCGGGCCGGGGCCGCCGTTCCGGCCCGGACACACGGCCGACCGCAACCCGCATTGGTGTGCGACTGGAACGCCGAGGCGCCGTGACTCTGCGCGCACACCGCGCCGCCGGTCTGGAACCTTTGCCCCGATCGACCCCGGGACGTGGAGTCACCCATAGTGATACCTATGGGCCTAGTTGTGATCAGTGCATTTCAAGAGGGGTGAACTGGGCGTCTCCGCGGGTAACTTCTTCACCAGCGCCCCCGGGTGCCCCCGAAGAAACACCCACGTCCGGACGGCCCCCCGTCCGAACTCCGAAGGAGACACGTAGTGCTGAAGAAGACGTTCGCCACCGGCGCCGTGGTCCTGGCCTCCGCCGGGATCCTCCTCACCGCGGCCCCCGCGGCGGCGTACGCCAACGCCTGGACCTCCGGCCACGGGTCCAACGTCAGCGGCAACATCGCCTACATCAACGGCATCGAGAACTCCAACGCCGGCTGCGGCAACTCCAACGCCGTCCTCGGCCAGTCCCTCGCCTCCTGCTACAACTCCGGGGTGATCGTCCAGAACTGACCGGCCCTCCCAGCGCGCGGGAGCGGACCAGGAGTGGGGACGGGTACGCGCTACCCGTCCCCACACGCGTCCCTGGGACACAGGTCACCGGACCGGGAGGGCTATCGTGTGCTCAGGCGTCACGGTGCGGCAGAACCGGACGCACGGACACGAGGGGGCACCACACACATGGAGACGACGCAGGGGCGCCCCGCCCGACTGCGGGTCGGAGTCATCGGACCCGGCCGGGTCGGATCCGTGCTCGGCCTGGCCCTGGGCCGCGCCGGACACAAAGTGGTCGCCGCGTCCGCGGTCTCCGAGGCCTCCAGGAAACGGGTCGCCGACCGCCTGCCCACCGCACGGATCCTCGAACCCGCCCAGGTCGCCGAAGCCGCCGACCTCGTCCTGCTCACCGTCCCCGACGACGAACTCGCCGAACTCGTCGAGGGCCTGGCGGCCACCGGCACCGACCTGCGGGGCAAGATCCTCGTCCACGCCAGCGGAGCCCACGGGTACGGCGTCCTCGCGCCCGCCACCATCGTCGGCGCCCTGCCGCTGGCCCTGCACCCGGCGATGACCTTCACCGGCCGGCCCGAGGACGTCGACCGCCTCGCCCACTGCGCCTTCGGCGTCACCGCGCCCGAACAGCTGCGCCCCATCGCCGAGGCCCTCGTCGTCGAGATGGGCGCCGAACCGGTGTGGATCGCCGAGGACAAGCGCACGCTCTACCACGCGGCCCTCGCCGGGGGCGCCAACCACCTGGTGACGCTGGTGGCCGACAGCGCCTCCCTGCTCTCCGCCGCCGGGGTCCCCGAGCCCGGCCGCCTGCTCGCCCCCATGCTCAGCGCGGCCCTGGACAACGCCCTGCGCCTGGGCATCCACGGACTGAGCGGCCCCGTCCTGCGCGGCGACGCGGGAACCGTCGCGGGCCACATCGAACAGCTGCGCGAGAACGCGCCCGAGAGCGTCGCCAGCTACGTCGAACTCGCCCGGCTCACCGCCGACCGCGCCATCAACGCGGGCATGCTCGACCCGGCCGACGCCGCGCGCCTCCTCGACGTCCTGCGGCGCTGACCGACCGCGCACGCGGAACGCGGGCCCGTCCACGCGGTCCGCGCCCGCCGACCCCCCCGGGCCCACCGGCGCGCGGGGTCCGGCGGATCCGCGCGCCCGCCGGTCCGGCCAGGCCCGGCGACCGTCCCAGCACTCCACCACGGGAAACCACCGATGACCGAACGCACACCCAGGCCCGCGACCACCGGGCGGCCCCTCGTCGTCCACACCGCCGAGGAGCTCCGACGCGCCCTCGCCGACGCCGGACGCGTCGCCCTGGTCCCCACCATGGGCGCCCTCCACACGGGGCACCGCAGTCTCATGCGCATCGCCCGGGACCGGGCGGACACCGTCGTCGTCAGCGTCTTCGTCAACCCGCTGCAGTTCGGCCCCGGCGAGGACTTCGACCGCTACCCCAGGACGCTCGACACCGACACCGAGGTGTGCGCCGAGGAGGGCGTCGACGTCGTCTTCGCGCCCACGGTCGCCACCATGTACCCCACCGAGCCGATGGTCACCGTCCAGGCCGGGGCCATGGGCGAACTCCTGGAGGGCGCCTCCCGCCCCGGCTTCTTCACGGGCGTGCTCACCGTCGTCAGCAAGCTCCTGCACCTGGTCGCCCCCGACCTGGCGGTCTTCGGGCAGAAGGACGCCCAGCAGATCGCGGTCGTGCGGCGCATGGCCGCCGACCTCTCCATGCCGGTCGAGATCGTCGGCGCCCCCACGCTGCGCGACCCCGACGGACTGGCCGTCTCCAGCCGCAACGTCTACCTCTCCGATGACGAGCGCGCCAGCGCCCTGGCCCTGAACCGCGCGCTCGCCGCCGGGCGCGACAGCGCCGCGGACGGCCCCGCCGCCGTGCGCGCCGCCGCCCGCGCCGTCCTGGACGAGGCCGCGAAGGCGGTCCCGCCCGTCGAACTCGACTACCTCGCCCTCGTGGACCCCGCCACCTTCACCGACGCGCCCGCCGACTTCGAGGGCGAAGCCGTCCTCGCCGTCGCGGCCAGGGTCGGCTCCACCCGGCTCATCGACAACACGCCGGTCACCTTCCCCCCCGACCGCCCCGGCCGACGCCGTGACGGACGCCGGCGCCCTGTGACCGGCCCGGCGTCGACGGCACTTCCCGAGAGAGACCCCAGATGAGTTCACTCACCCAGACACGGCTCCAGGCGCCGGAGGCCTCGTGGTCGGTCGGCGCCGAGGTCGCGGTCGTCGGCTCGGGCATCGCCGGCCTGAGCACGGCCCTGCGCTACGTACAGCGCACCGAGCACGGCCGGGTCGTGCTCGTCACCAAGGACCGCCTGTCCACCGGATCCACCAGCTTCGCCCAGGGCGGGATCGCCGCCGCCATGGACCCCGAGGACGGGCCCGTCGCCCACATGGTCGACACCCAGCTGGCCGGGGCGGGCCTGTCCGACCCCTACACCGTCCACGTCATGGCCACCGAGGGGCCCCAGGCCCTGCGGTGGCTCATCGGGCTCGGCGCCGAGTTCGACCGCGGGGACGACGGCACGCTCGCGCTGACCCGCGAGGGGGGCCACCGCGCCGACCGGGTCGCCCACGCGGGCGGCGACGCCACCGGCGCCGAGATCCAGCGCGCCCTGGTCGCCGCCGTCCTGGCCGAGGAGCGCATCGAGGTCATCGAGCACGCCCTCGCCCTCGACGCCCTGCACGATCCCGTGACCGGGGCCGTCCACGGTGTCACCCTGCACGTCATGGGGGAGGGGGCGCGGGACGGCGTGGGCGCCGTCCTGGCCCCGGCGGTGGTCCTGGCCACCGGCGGCATGGGGCAGGTGTTCGCGGCCACCACCAACCCGACCGTCTCCACCGGCGACGGCCTGGCCCTGGCGGCGCGCGCCGGGGCACGCCTGCGCGACCTGGAGTTCATCCAGTTCCACCCCACCGTCCTCTGGCTGGGGCCGGAGTCGCGCGGCAGGCAGCCCCTCATCTCCGAGGCGTTGCGCGGCGAGGGCGCCTACGTGGTGGACGGCGAGGGGCGCCGGATCATGGAGGGCGTGCACGAGCTGGGCGACCTCGCGCCCCGCGACGTGGTGGCCCGCACGATCGCCCGCACCATGGCCGAGCAGGACACCGACCACGTGTACCTGGAGACCCGCCACTTCGGCGAGGCCACCTGGAAGCGGCGCTTCCCCACCATCCTGGCGTCGTGCCTGAGCCACGGCATCGACCCGCTGGAGCGGCCCATCCCGGTGGCCCCGGCCGCCCACTACGCCTCCGGCGGGGCCGAGGTGGACATCGACGGCCGCACCAGCGTCCCCGGCCTGTGGGCGGTCGGCGAGGTCGCCCGGACCGGGGTGCACGGTGCCAACCGCCTGGCGTCCAACTCCCTCCTGGAGGGGCTGGTCTACGCCGACCGGATCGCCGCACGGCTGGCCGAGGTACCGGAGCCGGTACCGGACTCGGCGGTGGCCGTCGGTGCGCCGGTTCCGTTGGTCGACGCCGCCTCGTCCGGCCGGATCCGCACCCTGATGTCACGCCACGCCGGCGTGCTGCGGACCGGCGACGGCCTGGCCGCGCTGTCGGACGAGCTGGACGCCATCGCCGCCGACCCGGCCGGCTCCGCGGACTCCGCCTCCACCGCCGGCTCCACCTCCACCTCGAACTCCGCCGAGCCCGGTGCCGGTGCCGCGCCCGGCACCGACTCCTGGGAGGCGACCAACCTCCTGACCGTGGCCCGGCTGGTGGCCGCCGCCGCCCGCCACAGGACCGAGAGCCGGGGCTCCCACCAGCGGGCCGACCACCCCGAGCCGCGACCCGAGCTGCGGATCCGGCCCGCCGTCGTCCGACTGGAAGGGAACACCCCCGTGACCACCGACGAGGACTGGACCCCGTCCCTGCCCCCGGAGCTCGTGGCCGAGCTCGACGCGATCACCTTCCCCCTGGCCGACCGCCGGGGCCGGGGGAGCGCCGTCCCCGGCGACGAGCCCCGGGCCGAGTTCACGCTGCCCTACACCTCGCCCCACCAGTCGCACGTGGACGTGGTGCGCCGCGCCCTGGCCGAGGACCTCACCGCCGGTCCGCGCATCGACGTCACGACCGTGGCCACGACGCCCGGGGACCAGGTGCGCACCGCGCACGTGGTGGCCCGCGCCGACGGCACGGTGAGCGGCCTCCCGCTGGCCGAGCTCACGTTCTGGCTGGTCGCCGACGGGGCGGTGGAGGTGCACCGGCCGGTCGCCGACGGCGACGCGGTCAAGCGCGGCGACGTGCTCATGACCGTCACCGCCCGCACCCGCGACCTGCTGACCGCCGAGCGCACCGCCCTCAACCTGCTCACCCACATGTCGGGCATCGCCACGGCCACGCGCACCTGGGTCGACGCGGTCGCGGGCACGGGTGCCGCCGTCCGCGACAGCCGCAAGACCCGGCCCGGCCTGCGCGCACTGGACAAGTACGCGGTGCGCTGCGGAGGCGGCGTCAACCACCGCTACGGCCTCAGCGACGCGGGGCTCGTCAAGGACAACCACGTCGTGGCCGCGGGCGGCGTCGGCGCGGCGGTGCGGGCCATCCGCGAGCGCTTCCCCGACCTGCCCCTGGAGGTCGAGGTCGACCGGCTCGACCAGATCGAGGACGCGCTGGCGGCCGGAGCCGAGGAGATCCTGCTGGACAACTTCAGCGTCGAGCAGCTCGCCGCCGCGGTGGAGCTGGTCGCAGGGCGGGCCCGGCTGGAGTCCTCGGGCGGGCTGACGCTGGACGTGGCCGCCGACGTGGCCCGGACCGGGGTCGACTACCTGGCCGTCGGTGCGCTCACCCATTCCAGTCCGGCACTCGATATCGCCCTCGACCTGTTGTGAAGCGCCCGATTGGTGGAGGATTCCCTGTGGATCTCCCGCCGAATCGGGAACACGCCACTTCGACGACCACGTCGACGACCACGGATGAGGCTCCCAGGATGCTGCTCGCGATCGATGTCGGTAACTCCGAGACGGTCTTCGGCCTGTTCGAGGCCGAGGAGCTGCTCGAACACTGGAGAGTGGGCACCGACACCAGACGCACCGCCGACGAGTGGTCGGTCGTGTTGCGCGGGCTCCTCGACGGCCGGACGGCGGGCGGTACGGACGACATCGACGGCATCGCCATGTGCTGCTCGGTGCCCTCGGTCCAGCACGAGATGCGGGACATGTTCCGCCGCCACTTCGGTGACGTGCAGGCCGTGATCGTGGAGCCCGGGGTCAAGACCGGGGTGCCGATCCGGATGGACAACCCCAAGGAGGTCGGCAGCGACCGGATCATCAACGCGCTGGCCGCCAACAACATCTACGGCGGGCCGGCCGTGGTGGTGGACTTCGGCACCGCGACGACGTTCGACGCGGTCAGCGTCAAGGGCGAGTACGTCGGCGGCGCGATCGCGCCGGGCATCGACATCTCCGTGGACGCGCTGTCCCGGCGCGGCGCCCAGCTGCACATGGTCGAGATCGTCCGGCCGCGGTCGGCGATCGCCAAGAACACGACCGAGGCCCTGCGCTCGGGCATCGTGTTCGGGTTCGCGGGCCAGGTGGACGGGATCGTGGACCGGATGGTCGCGGAGCTGACCAGCGTCCCGGACGACGTCACGGTCGTGGCCACCGGCGGGCTCGCGTCCACGGTGATCGGCGAGTGCGAGACCGTTGACGTGCACGAACCGTGGCTGACGCTCATCGGCCTGCGCCTGGTCTTCGAGCGCAACGCCGGCTGACCGGGGCCGCCACGGGGCCCGTACGGCCCTTGGCGCCCGCACCGCGCTCGGCGGCGGAACGGGGCCCGCGCGATCCGCGCGGGCCCCGTCGCGTGCGAGGGGTCCCCTCTCCCGGCGTCCGCTCCGCGGCCCGGTCCGGCACGGAGGCCGGGGAGCCGGGGAACCGGGGAGGGAACCGTCTAGGCGGGATCAGCCGCGGCGGAGGGCTCGGAGCGCTCCTCGCGCAGCAGGTCGGGTTCGAGGTAGATCATCCGGGCGATCGGCACGGCGGCGCGGACCCGCTCCTCGGCCGTGTCGATCGCGCGGGCGATGCGCTGCGCGTCGTCCTCGGCGTCGACCGCGATCTTGGCCGCGACCAGCAGCTCCTCCGGGCCGATGTGCAGCGTGCGCATGTGGATGATGCCGTTGATGTCGTCCACCCCGCCGATCGCCGACTCGATCTCGCGCACGTGCTCGCGGGTGGCGGACTCACCGATGAGCAGGCTCTTCATCTCCACGGCGAGCACGATCGCGATCACCACGAGCAGCACGCCGATGGCCGCGGTGCCCAGGCCGTCCCAGACCCCGTTGCCGGTGATCAGCGTGAGGCCGACGCCGAACAGGGCGAAGACCAGGCCGACCAGCGCGCCCGCGTCCTCCAGCAGGATGACCGGCAGCTCCGGGGACTTGGAGCGGCGGACGAACTCCACCCACGACGCCTTGCCGCGCACCGCGTTGGACTCCTTGATCGCCGTGCGCATGGCGAACGACTCCATGCCGATCGCCACGACGAGCACGACGACCGGGACCCACTGCCACTCCGTGATCGGATGCGGGTCGGAGAGTTTGTGCCAGGCCTCGTAGAGGGCGAAGAGCCCGCCCATGCTGAACAGCACGATCGAGACCAGGAACGCGTAGATGTAGCGCTCGCGGCCGTAGCCGAACGGGTGCTCCGGTGTGGCACCGCGCCGGGCCCGCTTCCCGCCGAGCAGCAGCAGGCCCTGGTTGCCGGAGTCGGCGACCGAGTGGATGCCCTCGGCGAGCATCGCGGAGGATCCGGTCAGCCCGAAGGCGACGAACTTCGTGACGGCGATCCCCATGTTCGCCGCCAGGGCCATGACGACGGCCTTCGTGCTTCCCTCAACGCTCACGGGTGATGTCCTGACTTTCGGTGGTGGGTGACGGGTGGGTTGACGCGCCGGGAGCCCGCGCGGTTCCGGTGCGGTCGGGCGTGCCCGGACCAGGGGCCCGGACTGGACGAGCGTACGGGAAGGCCCGGTGGCGCGGGTAGGATCGGGCGCGTGAATGACACGCACGACGACACCTACGACGACCTGCCCGAACAGATGCGGGTCCGGCGCCAGAAGCTGGACCGGCTGCGGGAGGAGGGTATCGACCCCTTCCCCGTGACCTTCCCGCGGACCACGTCGATCGGTGCCGTGCGAGACAAACACGAGGGCCTGGAACCTGACACCCGCACCGGTGTCGAGGTGTCCGTCGCCGGCCGCGTCATGCTCTACCGCACCGGCGGCAAGCTGTGCTTCGCGACGCTGCGCGACGAGAGCGGCGACATCCAGATCATGCTGTCCCTGGACCGAGTGGGCCAGGAGCGCCTGGACGCCTGGAAGGGCGACGTCGACCTCGGCGACCACGTCGGTGTCGAGGGCGAGGTCATCACCTCCCGCCGCGGCGAACTCTCCATCATGGTCACCTCCTGGACGCTGACGGCCAAGTGCCTGCGGCCCCTGCCGGAGAAGCACAAGGGCCTCACCGATCCCGAGGCCCGGGTCCGGCAGCGCTACGTCGACCTGATCGTCAACCCGGAGTCCCAGCAGATGGTCCGCCGCCGGTCGGCCGCCATCCGGGCCATCCGGGACGGGCTCGGCTCGCGCGACTACATCGAGGTCGAGACCCCGATGCTGATGCGGGTGCACGGCGGCGCCACGGCGCGGCCGTTCGTCACGCGCATCAACGCCTACGACATGGACCTGTACCTGCGCATCGCCCCCGAGCTCTCGCTCAAGCGTTTGGTGGTGGGCGGTCTGGAGAAGGTCTTCGAGATCAACCGGAACTTCCGGAACGAGGGCGCGGACTCCACGCACAACCCCGAGTTCACGATGCTGGAGTTCTACCAGGCCTACGCCGACTACAACGTCATGGCGGACGTGACCCGCGAACTCGTCCAGGACGCCGCGCGCGCGGTGTTCGGCTCCACCGTCGTCGAGCGCGACGGCCAGACGTTCGACCTGGGCGGGGAGTGGCCGAGGATCACCCTCTACGGCGCGGTCTCCGAGGCCCTCGGTACCGAGGTCACCCCGCGGACCCCGGTCGAGGAGGTCCGCCGCCTGGCCGAGGCCGAGGGCGTGGAGTTCGACCACGCCTGGGGCCAGGGCAAGCTGGTGGAGCACGTCTTCGAGGAGCTGGTCGAGCACACGCTCGTGCAGCCCACGTTCGTGTGCGACTACCCGGTCGAGACGAGCCCGCTCACGCGCCAGCACCGCGAGGATCCGCTGCTGACCGAGAAGTGGGACCTCATCGGCTTCGGCATGGAGCTGGGCACGGGCTACTCCGAGCTGGTCGACCCCGTCGAGCAGCGCCGGCGCCTGACCGAGCAGTCGCTGATGGCGTCCGAGGGCGACCCGGAGGCCATGCAGCTCGACGAGGACTTCCTGCGGGCCCTGGAGTACGGCATGCCGCCGAGCGGCGGGGTCGGTCTCGGTATCGACCGCCTGCTGATGGCCTTCACGGGCAAGAACATTCGGGAAACTGTCCTTTTCCCGATCGTGAAGCCCTCGGGGGACTAGGAGCACTCGGCATGGCCGCTCCTTGGCGAATCGGTGTTCCGTATTCACCGAAAGCGGTTGTCCGATAGGCGGGACGGGGCCGTCGCGCGAAAGCGCGGCGGCCCCGTCGCGTGTCGGCAATGGGGCTGGTCATCCGTGATATGCCTCACTGGCCGGACATAGTGGGCGTTCCGGGAGTCGCGGAGCGACATTTTGGGTCGGCAAGTCGACTACGGAGCCGTGTTCGGTCCCGAAGATTGTTTACGCAGGTCAGCCCCGCTGCGTGATTTCCCTGGTCGTTACCCTGTCACGGTGTGGTTTTGTGGAACTACGCATGGTGATTTATCGGGCCTTGACGGTATGTTCTCGGCCGCCTAGCGTGCTGAGGGCGGGCTTTGGTCCGCGAGTTTGCCGAAGTGGATCGAGAACGTCGGTGAGCGTGGCGGGACGATCGTTCCCCACGTGCGTGCGTGTCCCTCGACTGGTCTGTCCGTCCCAGACCGTGACGAAGCGACCGCACGCGACCCGTGTGTCCGTCGCACCCTCCTGTGCCAGAGGAGGGTGGTCCGACGCGACCCCCGGGGCTCCGGCCCGGAGCAGTGTCCGGGGGCGTCTCGACCGCACGGTGACGAGTTTGATGTTCCGCACTCACATGGATGAGGGAGGACGGAGTGGAACAGGCCACACTCGTACGTCGTACTGTCGAGGACCACCGAGAGAGCGTGGTTCCCCTGCAGGCCAGGTCCCGCGAGGCCACGCTCCCCGGCACGTACGCGTCGGTCGAGCTGGGTCACGAGGACCTGGAGTTGCTCGCCGAGATCGCCACCGGTGTCACCACCGAGGTGGCGGCACGGCACCTGGAGCTGAGCGCGCGGACCCTGCGCCGCCGCATTCGCAACATCTGCGACATGCTCGGAGTCAACACACCCATCGAGGCGGTCGTCTGGGCCGCTCGGCGCCAGCTCATCTGACGCCGGCCCGGTGACCACCGGGCGACACCACGGGCATACCGGCCCTGGCGCCGCGCGTGCGCCGCATCCACCGGAGGAAGAGCGTTCCGGTAGGTGTTGGCGAGCGCGTGGGCATAGTCTGGTCCGGTTATGCCCGTTCGTCATGTTCGGGTGCGTCGCGCGCGTACGAGCGACGTCGCCCACATCCGCCGCCTCGTCGACACCTACACGGTCGACCGCCGTGTCCTCTCCAAGAGCACGGTCAACCTCTACGAGGACATCCAGGAGTTCTGGGTGGCCGAGGCGGAGACCGAGGAGTCCGAGCGCCGTGTGGTGGGCTGTGGGGCCCTCCACGTGCTCTGGGAGGACCTCGCCGAGGTGCGCACCGTGGCCGTCGACCCCTCACTGCGCGGATTCGGGGTCGGCCACCGCATCGTCGCCGCACTGCTGGACACCGCCCGCGTACTCGGTGTGAGCCGTGTGTTCTGTCTGACATTCGAGACAGGATTCTTCGCCAAACACGGCTTTGCGCCGATCCAGGGCACACCCGTCTCCCCCCGTGTCTACGAGGAACTCCTGCGTTCCTATGACGAGGGCGTCGCGGAATTCCTGGACCTGGAGCGGGTTAAGCCCAACACGCTAGGGAACACGAGGATGCTCGTGTACCTGGACGGGGACCTCGGCTCGTAAAGGATTTCGGTCGTGGCACCGGACCTTACACAGCCGTACCGGTCGGTGACGGCGCTTATCCACACCGGGTGGTATGGCCGTGGAACGCGGCAGGTAATGTGTACCTGCGTCCGCCGGAGGCCCTCCCACACGTGTGGTGGCCCCGTACACGATTGGCGGGCATCCTGCGGTACCGCGTCCCGTGTCAAACCGGGGGCGTGCGATGTCTATGATGTCGGGTATGCGATTGCCAGGGTGGCCGACACGTCATCCCCCGGGGCGCCCCGACCCTCTGTCGGGTATTTGCTGCGATAAGTAACAACCAGGAAGGGTGGAGCCTCGATGGGTGACTTTTTGGCATCGATGCTTCCCCCCGGACTGATCGACGTATTGTCGGCGCTCATCCCTCCCGTGGTCGTCGCTACGGTGTTCTGTGCCATCATCCTCAAGATCCTGCGCCGCGAGATGGCGCCGAGGCGGATGGACGGAACCCTGGTCAGCGAGGACGCGGTAGAGAGCGGCGACAGCGCGGCCGAGGTCGAGCGGACCGAGGCGACGAACGAGACGCCGATTGCCCGGGCAGGGGAACGCACCGAATCCGATGGTCGTTGATAGAACCGTCCCCGTGACTTGAGCCCCCGCGGAGCCGTGAGCGGGGGCTCCGTGCGCGATCGGGCCACTCCGCGCCCCCGCGCGGCCTCGACGAGCCCGAAACCGGGCGCAGGGGCCGGGATGATTTCTGGCACGCCGGGAATTGTCTTCCGCGTTCCCGCGAGATAGCTTTATATTCAGGTGTGGAGACACCGCTCTTCTGAAAGGTAAGATTCCATGGCACAGAAGGTCCAGGTTTTCCTGGTCGACGACCTCGACGGCGGCGAGGCCGAGGAGACGGTGACGTTCGGTCTGGACGGCTCCGTGTACGAAATCGACCTGAGCGCGGGTAATGCTGCCAAGCTCCGCGAGGCCCTTACTCCGTTCGTCGAGGCGGCCCGCAAGGCTCCCGCCAAGGCCTCCCGTGGCACCGCCCGCCGCGGCAGCCGGAATGCGCCCAGCCGTGAGCGCAGCGCGGAGATTCGCGCGTGGGCCAAGGCCGCCGGCAAGCCGGTCAATGAGCGTGGGCGTATCCCCGCGGCGATCGTTGCCGAATATGAGGCGGTCAAGGGTTAGGGTTTGACCCCGGCCCCGGGGCGCCGAAATGTTGTCAGGTCTTGATCGAATATCGACCTTGGCCCCAGTGGTCCGCCTCGACCCGACCATCCCTGGCCCGCGCACGGGCCCTGTGACACGGGGATGAAGGGGATACCTCGGACGCTGGACGGCACGGGCCGGGCATCCGACCCCGGCGCGGCACCGATGCGCCCTGCCGGGGCCGGATGCTCGGCAACGCGGCATTCCCGGCTTTCCTCGTTCTGGAGGAGCCGGAAGAACGACCGGGGACGCTGCGCGCCCGCGGGAACGCCCCTCCGGTGGCCATGTTCGCTCAGAGCCGATAATCGGGCTTACGCACGTGCGGCCCGGGAACTCCGTGATGGATGGGAGTCCCGGGCCGTTCGCCTTCGGCGTACAGGGAAATCTGACGCGGCAATAGGTAGTTGGATGTTGGGTGAACGCCCTATCGTCGGGGAAAGTCTCTGGCACGGACGGCCGCGAGGTCGGCCAGGCCGGAGGCGCGTCCGGTCGGCAGCCTGTCGACCGGCGGGTGCGTCAGTGCTCCCCGGGGGCTGACATCCCTGTGGGGCCGATATGCGGAAGAGTTGGGTCGGCGAGAACCGTCCCTGCCTGACCGCTCTGTAGAGGAGCGACGAGACATGTTCGAGAGGTTTACCGACCGCGCGCGGCGAGTGGTGGTTCTGGCCCAGGAAGAGGCCAGGATGCTCAACCACAACTACATCGGTACGGAGCACATCCTGCTCGGCCTCATCCACGAGGGTGAGGGCGTCGCCGCCAAGGCCCTCGAGAGCCTTGGCATCAGCCTCGAAGCGGTTCGGCAGCAGGTTGAGGAGATCATCGGCCAGGGCCAGCAGGCGCCGTCCGGGCACATCCCGTTCACTCCGCGCGCCAAGAAGGTCCTGGAGCTGTCGCTGCGCGAGGCACTGCAGCTCGGCCACAACTACATCGGGACCGAGCACATACTGCTCGGCCTCATCCGCGAGGGCGAGGGCGTGGCCGCCCAGGTCCTCGTGAAGCTCGGCGCCGACCTGAACCGGGTCCGCCAGCAGGTCATCCAGTTGCTCCACGGCTACCAGGGCAAGGAGCCACAGGCGACCGGCGCGTCGTCGGAGTCCACGCCGTCCACGTCGCTGGTGCTGGACCAGTTCGGCCGCAACCTGACCCAGGCCGCCCGGGAGAGCAAGCTCGACCCGGTGATCGGCCGGGACAAGGAAATCGAGCGCGTCATGCAGGTGCTCTCGCGGCGGACCAAGAACAACCCCGTGCTCATCGGTGAGCCCGGCGTCGGCAAGACCGCGGTCGTCGAGGGCCTGGCGCAGAAGATCGTCAAGGGCGAGATCCCGGAGACGCTCAAGGACAAGCAGCTGTACACGCTGGACCTGGGCGCCCTGGTCGCCGGCAGCCGCTACCGCGGTGACTTCGAGGAGCGCCTGAAGAAGGTGCTCAAGGAGATCCGCACGCGCGGCGACATCATCCTGTTCATCGACGAGCTGCACACGCTGGTCGGAGCGGGCGCGGCGGAGGGTGCCATAGACGCCGCCTCCATCCTCAAGCCCATGCTGGCCCGCGGTGAGCTGCAGACCATCGGTGCGACCACGCTCGACGAGTACCGCAAGTACCTGGAGAAGGACGCCGCCCTGGAACGGCGCTTCCAGCCGATCCAGGTGGACGAGCCGACGATCACGCACGCCATCGAGATCCTCAAGGGTCTGCGCGACCGGTACGAGGCCCACCACCGGGTCTCGATCACCGACAGCGCGCTGGTGGCCGCCGCGCAGCTGGCCGACCGCTACATCAGCGACCGGTTCCTGCCGGACAAGGCCATCGACCTGATCGACGAGGCGGGCTCGCGGATGCGCATCCGCCGGATGACCGCGCCGCCGGACCTGCGCGAGTTCGACGAGAAGATCGCGGGCGTGCGCCGCGACAAGGAGTCCGCGATCGACGCGCAGGACTTCGAGAAGGCCGCGTCGCTGCGTGACGACGAGAAGCAGCTGCTGAACAAGAAGGCGCAGCGGGAGAAGGAGTGGAAGGCCGGCGACATGGACGTCGTGGCCGAGGTCGACGAGGAACTCATCGCCGAGGTCCTGGCCGCCTCCACCGGCATCCCGGTCTTCAAGCTCACCGAGGAGGAGAGCTCCCGGCTGCTGCGCATGGAGGACGAGCTGCACCGGCGGGTCATCGGCCAGGAGGACGCCATCAAGGCGCTCTCGCAGGCCATCCGCCGTACCCGCGCCGGGCTGAAGGACCCCAAGCGCCCGGGTGGTTCGTTCATCTTCGCCGGCCCGTCCGGTGTCGGTAAGACCGAGCTGTCCAAGACGCTGGCCGAGTTCCTGTTCGGGGACGAGGACGCGCTGATCCAGCTGGACATGTCCGAGTTCATGGAGAAGCACACCGTCTCGCGGCTGTTCGGCTCCCCGCCCGGATACGTCGGCTACGAGGAGGGCGGCCAGCTCACCGAGAAGGTGCGCCGCAAGCCGTTCTCCGTGGTCCTCTTCGACGAGATCGAGAAGGCCCACAACGACATCTTCAACTCGCTCCTGCAGGTGCTGGAGGAGGGTCGTCTCACCGACGCCCAGGGTCGCATCGTCGACTTCAAGAACACGGTCATCATCATGACGACCAACCTGGGTACGCGGGACATCTCCAAGGGCGTGGCCATGGGCTTCGCCAAGGAGGACGACGCCAACACCAACTACGAGCGGATGAAGGCCAAGGTCAGCGAGGAGCTCAAGACCAACTTCCGGCCCGAGTTCCTCAACCGTGTGGACGACATCATCGTCTTCCACCAGCTGACGGAGACGGAGATCTTCCAGATCGTCGACCTGATGATCACGGGGCTCGACACCCGCCTCAAGGAGAAGGACATGGGGATCGAGCTGCGCCCCGCCGCCAAGAAGGTGCTGGCGGAGCGCGGGTTCGACCCGGTCCTGGGCGCGCGGCCGCTGCGTCGCACGATCCAGCGGGAGATCGAGGACCAGCTGTCGGAGAAGATCCTCTTCGGCGACATCAAGGCCGGTCAGATCGTCGTGATCGACGCCGAGGGCGAGGGCACGGACGCCAAGTTCACCTTCAAGGGTGTGCCGAAGCCGGCCGAGGTCCCGGACACGCCCGCGGTCGAGGAGTCGGCCGCAGGCAAGAGCGAGTAACCCCGGTTCCGACCGGTGGTGCGGCGGGGCGTCCCTACGGGGGCGCCCCGCCGTCGTGCGTGGGGAGCGGGAGGGACGAGCGGACGCCGGCGCGGAATGGCCTAATCTGCGGGCATGACCTCACCTCAGGAACCCCACCCCCAGGGGCCGCACGCCCACGGTCCCCAGCAGCCCGGTCCGTACGGCGGACCGCACGGCCCCGCGCAGGGCGGCCCGGCGCCCGGGGCACCCTACGGCGGAGCGCCCGCGGGCGGGATGCCGCCCGGACCGTACGGCCCCGGGGCGGGCGGGCCCTACGGCGGGCCACCGCAGGGCCCCCACGGCCACTACGCGCCGCCGCCCGCCCCCCGAAAGAAGGGCGGGGGAGGCGTCATCGCCGCCGTCATCGGCGGGGTGGTCCTGGTCCTGCTCCTCGTGGTGGGCGGGGTCGTCGCGTTCGTCATGACGCGCTCCGACGGGGGCGGCGGAGCGCTCGCCGGCGGTGAGATCGAGGGCGTCCGGTTCTTCGATGAACTCCCCAGGGAGCACGTGCAGGAGGGGGAGACGGTCGACTACGACGGGAACCTTCCACCGGTGGGCGGGGAGCACTACCCGATCTGGCAGGACTGCGGGGTCTACGACGAGCCGCTCCGCGCGGAGTACGCGGTGCACTCTCTGGAGCACGGGGCGGTGTGGATCGGCTACGACCCGGCGCTCCCGGAGTCCGACGTCCAGGCCCTGGCCGACCTGTACTCGCCCGGGGACTACCTGCTGATCAGCCCCATGGAGGGCGTGGAGACGCCCGTGGTCGCCTCCGCCTGGGGAGTCCAGCTCCCCCTCGACGGCGTCGACGACCCGCGCCTGCCGCGGTTCCTGGCGGAGTACACGCAGGGCGAGCGGACCCCCGAACCGGGCGCGGCGTGCAGCGGCGGTTACTCGGGCGCCCAATAGACGCGTCCTTCGCGCCTTCCGGTGCATTCCCTCGTTCCTCGGGAATGCACCTCCAGGCCCTCCAGGACGCGTCGGCGCCCTCGCTCCTGCTTGCCTTGGGCCTCCGCTCGTTCCTCGCTTTGGCCCGACCCACCCCCCTGTGGTCCCCACGAGCACATCGTTCACGTTCCGACCCCCTTTGGTCGCCCAGAGCGGGATCGCTGGCCTCTCACCCCCTGGGGTTCACGTAGGCACGTGCGCGCACCTTCAACCCCATGAGCGCACGCTCAACCCCCTGAGCCTCGGGGACAGGGAGCTGAAGCCGCACGAAACGGCCCGACTCGGCCCCAGGGGGTGAGAGGTAGGCCGTTCAGCTATGCGGTGTGCAGGGGGTGTCGCGAGGGGTCACAGCCACTCAACTTCTGCGGGGTGAGAGGCGCACCCACGCGTCCACGCGAACCGCAGGAGGTGGAGGTAGGCCGTTCCGCCTGCTCCAGCCAGTTGGGGGTTGAAGCTGCACGACACGGCCTACGTTCACCCGAGGGGGTGAGAGGTAGGCCGTCGCGCTTTGGGGACCGCTGGGGGGTTCGCGAGGGGCGCGCCAGTGTTCTGCAGGCCGAGGGCGTAGCTGAAGCGAGGAACGAGCGCCAGCACGAACGAGGCCGAAGAACACTGGCTCCCGGGCGCCCCGAGCACGGGGCCAAAGCGAGGAACGAGCGGAGGCCCCCAGAAAAGCACAGGCGGAGGCCCCCAGAAAGCACAGGCGGAGGCCCCAAGCAAGCACAGCCTCAGTAGCCGGGGAGGGCGTAGCGGCCGTCGTCGAGGGGGTCCACGAGGCCGTCGGCCACGAGGGCGTCCAGGGCGCGCTCGCGTTGGACTCCGTCGTCCCAGACGGCGTCCAACGCGTCCTTGGCGACCGGGTGGGCGGAGGCGCGCAGGACGGCCAGCAGCCGTCCCCGGACCTGGCGGTCGGTGCCCTCGTAGGTCTGGCCGCGGCGGGGCGGCCCGTCGTGGGCGGGTCGTCCGGCCGCCTTCCAGGCGCACTCGTGCGCGATGGGGCAGTCGGCGCACGCGGGCGTCCGGGCGGTGCACACGAGGGCGCCCAGCTCCATCACGGCCACGCCCCAGCGCGCGGCGACGGACGCCTCGGGCGGCAGAAGGGACTCGGCCAGGGCCGTCTCCGCCTTGGTCTGGGTTTTCGGCGGGTACTGGATCCCGGTTTCGGCCCTCGCCAGGACACGACGAACGTTGGTGTCCAGAATGGCGTGCCGCTGTCCGTAGGCGAAGCTCGCCACGGCCGCCGCGGTGTACGCGCCGACCCCGGGCAGCGCGAGCAGGGCGGCGTGGTCGTCGGGGACCCGTCCGTCGTGCTGCTCGGTGATGGCCACGGCGCACGCGTGCAGGCGGAGGGCGCGGCGCGGGTAACCGAGGCGGTTCCACATGCGCACGGCCTCACCTGAGGGCTCTTTGGCCAGGTGGGCGGGGGTGGGCCAGCGTTCCATCCAGGCGCGCCAGGCGGGCAGGACCCGCACGACGGGGGTCTGCTGGAGCATGATCTCGCTGACGAGGATCGACCAGGGGGACGCGTCGGGAGCGCGCCAGGGAAGGTCGCGCGCGTGCGCCTCGTACCAGGCGAGAACGGCTGTGCTGTAAGGGTTTTCGCTCATCTTTAACGGATATCGGCGGGTTGAGTAGGTGGGGCGCCTGCAAAACCGCAATACTACGGCCCATGGCGTCAAGTACCGGACAACCAGGAGCCGTCAGCCGCGAGACCTACTGGAAGCGGCGTGCCTTCGTGCTGGTCGGGATGATGCTGGTGTTCGCGGTGATCGCGTTCGCCTGCCGTCCCTCGTCCGGGGACGACGGCGATCCGAGCCGGTCCGAAGCGGGCGCCGAACCCTCGGAGGCGGCCTCTCCCAGTGTCCCACCCGAGGAACCCTCCGCGTCCGAAAGCGAGGCGCCCGAGGAGGACGAGGACGCTGGGGCGGACGAGGACGCCGAGGGTTCCGGTGACGGTGAGGGCGACGAGGAGGAAGGCGGCTCAGGGTCGGGCGGCGGTTCCGGTGGCGGTTCCGGCGAGGTCGCCGCTCCCGAGCGCCCGGAGGACCCCTGCCGTCCCCAGGACGTCGTGGTGACCTTCGACTTCGCCTCCTCGGACAAGGAGACCTACGGCGCCGGTGAGGAGCCCGGGTTCCGGATCACGGTGGTGAACACCGCCGAGCAGACCTGCACGGTCGACGTCGGTCCCGAGGCCCTGGAACTGCGCATCCACTCCGGCGACGACCGGATCTTCTCCACCGCGGACTGCGTGGAGGGCTCGTCCGCCGAGCAGCGCCAGCTCAGCCGGGGCGTGCCGCACGAGTACACCATCACCTGGGAGCGGGTGCGCTCGTTCACCGACTGCCGCGACGACAGCCGCGCGGCGGCGGTCGGCTGGTACCGGGCCAACCTGCACGGTGACTACGCCGGGGACCCCGACCAGCTGGCGTTCCAGCTCAAGGCCTGAGCCCCGCGCGCGATCCGGCACACCCACGACCCCGTCCACGCGGCGGGGTCGTCGTGTGTGCGCGGACGCCGGTGACGCGGTGTTCGGCCGGAGCGGGCGATATCGAGCTGACTGTTCGGTAAAGAAGAATTTTTCTTACCGAATGCCCATGTGAATGGCCCTGATGCGCGGCAAATGTCTAGTTTGCGACGTCTCATGGTCTGGACAGTGGGTCACTTCGTCCTTACGCTTCGTTGTGTCCCACAGCCCATCGACGTGCTGGAGAACACTCGTGAGACGTTCGGTCGCCATCATCACCGGAACCGCCGCCGTGCTCGCCTTGGGGCTCGCCGCCCCCGCGCAGGCGTACGACACCGGAACCGCCGCCCACTACACCCTGCAACTGGCCGTCGGCCAGCGCGAGACCCCGCGCGAAGCCACCCTCACGTGCGGGCGGACGGCCGGGGGCACGCACCCGAACGCCGCCGAGGCCTGCGAGCTGATCGCCGAGGCCGGCTCCGTCGAGGCCGTCATGGTCGACCCCGGCGGCGTCTGCACCCTGGAGTACCTGCCGCACGAGGTCACGGTCTCGGGCGGGGAGCAGTACTCCGAGGTGTTCGGCAACAAGTGCCGGATGACCACGGCCAAGGGTCCGATCTTCGACTTCTGACCGCCGGGTTCGGCCCGGAGGCCGGGGCGCGGGCGCGGGGGCGTCCGCGCCGCCCCTCACCCGTCCTGGGAGCGCCCGCGCCGCCGCGCCACGCGGACCAGCGCCTCGCTCAGCTCCTCCACCTCGTGCGTGCGGATCCCCGGGACCGGGTCCCCGAAGTGCTTGGGGACGACCGCCTCGGTGAACCCCAGGCGCTGGGCCTCGGCGACGCGGCGGCGCACCCCGTTGACCGCGCGCACGTCCCCGGCGAGGCCGACCTCGCCGACGGCGATGAACCCGCGCGGCAGGGCGACGTCGTTGTTGGAGCTCGCTGCGGCCAGGGCCAGGGCCAGGTCGACGGCGGGCTCACCGAGGCGCACACCGCCCACGGTGGAGGCGTAGACGTCCATGTTGGCCAGCCGCATCCCCGTGCGCTTCTCCAGGACCGCCAGGATCATGTTCACACGTGAGGTGTCCAGGCCCGAGGTGGCCCGCCGGGGCGCGGGCAGCGGAGTGGGCGCGACCAACGCCTGCACCTCGGTGATGAGCGGCCGCCGCCCCTCCAGTGTCACCGTGACGCAGGTGCCCGGGACGGGGTCCGTGCGCTCGGTGAGGAAGAGGCCGCTGGGGTCGGGGAGGCCGACGATGCCGGACTCGGTCAGCTCGAACACACCGATCTCGTCCGTGGGCCCGTACCGGTTCTTCACCGCGCGCAGCAGGCGCAGCTGGGAGTGGCGCTCGCCCTCGAAGTGCAGCACCACGTCCACCAGGTGCTCCAGCATGCGGGGGCCGGCGATGGACCCGTCCTTGGTGACGTGGCCGACCAGGACGGTGGCGATGCCGCGCTCCTTGGCGATCTGGATCAGCGCGCCGGCCACCTGCCGCACCTGGGTGACGCCGCCCGGCACGCCCGTGGCGTCGGGGGAGACCATCGTCTGCACCGAGTCGACGACGAGCAGCCGCGGGGCGACCTCGTCCACATGGCTGACCAGGGAGGCGATGGAGGTCTCCGCGGCCAGGAAGAGCTTGTCCGACAGCGCGTTCAGCCGTTCGGCGCGCAGGCGCACCTGACCGGCGGACTCCTCGCCGGTCACGTACAGGACCGGGCCCTCGGCGGCGCGCTTGGCGGCGACCTCCAGGAGCAGCGTCGACTTGCCCACGCCGGGCTCGCCCGCGAGCAGGACCACGCCGCCGGGCACGGCGCCGCCGCCCAGGACCCGGTCGAGTTCGTCGACGCCGGTGGGGACCGCCTCGGCGCTCTCCACGCTGATCTCGGTGATGGGCCGCGCGCGGGAGGTGACCGGCGCGGCGGCCACGGAGGCGGCGGCCGGGGCTCCGGCCTCCTCAACCGTGCCCCAGGCCTGGCACTCACCGCAGCGTCCCACCCACTTGAGGGTGCTCCAACCGCAGTCGGAGCACCGGAACGTGGACTTCGCTGCTTTGGCCATGGTCGACACGGTATCGGCCGGAGCCGACAGGCGCGGTGGCCTCGGCGGGAACCGGGGCGGTGACGGTCGTGGGACGACGGGACACGTGAAAGTTACCTACGGGTTAGGGCGACCGGCCCGTAGGTCGTGTTACAGAATCACTACAGGGCGTGTGCGCCCCCGCTTCCGACGCCCTGACGTGAGAGGAAACCGCGTGTCCCGTACCGATCTGGCCCCCCACGCCCGTTCCGTCCCCCGCACCGTTCGCCGCAGCCTCGTCCCGCTGGCCGCGGCCGCGCTGGGCCTGTCCCTGGTCTCGGCACCCGCCGCCGCCGAGACCGGGGAGGCCGCGTTCGAGCACTACGTCGCCCTCGGCGACTCCTTCACCGCGGGTCCGCTGATCCCGCCGACCGCGCCCGGCTCCGATCCCCGGTGCCTGCGGTCGGGCGCCAACTACCCCCACCTGGTCGCCGACGCCCTGGGCGTCGCCGAGTTCACCGACGCGAGCTGCTCGGGTGCGGTGATCGCCGACCTGAGTGAGCCCCAGCACGAGGACCTGACCGACGTCCCGCCGCAGTACGACGCGCTCACCCCGGAGACCGACCTGGTGAGCGTCGGGATCTCCGGCAACGACCTCGGGTTCTCCGAGATCTTCGTGCGCTGCGCCAAGCTGAGCCTGCGGAACCCGCTCGGCAGCCCGTGCGCGAACCACTACGGCGACACCCTGGACGGCCGCGTGGAGGAGCTCCGCGACGACGTCGCGGGGGTCTACGCCGAGGTCGGCGAGCGCAGCCCCGACGCCACCGTGCTCGCGGTCGGCTACCTCCAGATCCTCCCGGAGAGCGGCGGCTGCTGGCCGACCATGCCGGTCGCGCGCGGTGACGTCGCCTACCTGGACGCGCTGCAGACCTCGCTGAACACGATGATCGCGGAGGAGGCCGGGGCCGCCGGCGCGGTCTACATCGACGTCCTCGAACGCGGCCACGACGTCTGCGAGCCCGCCGGGGACCGGTGGGTCGAGGGCGTGGTGCCGGAGAACACCGCCTTCCCGGTCCACCCCAACGAGGCGGGGATGGCGGTCACGGCCGACCGGGTCCTGGCCGGCCTCGGCGTCGCTCCGGCCGAGGTCTGAGGCCGCCTCGGCGGTGACCGGGTGTGACGTTCGACGGTGACCGAGCGCGACCGACGGAGGTGGCCGAACGCAAGGTAACGCCCGGTTTGTCCGCCGACTTCACTCAGGCTTTACCTTCCTTGGGTACCGATTAGACTACACAGAGTGATTTCTCTTGCTGTTTGTGTGACGAATGGTGATGGATGAGCGCGGGGCCGATGCCCGTCACGGGCGCCGGACTCGTCACCTGACGTCACCATGAAGGGGAATCCTGTCATGCGAACACAGCGAGAGTGCGAGCGAACTGAGGCCTGTCGTCCCACCGAGAGGGGGCGGCAGGCCTCGCCCGTAGGCCGGTCCGGGCCGCGCGCGGCGGCCGTGGCGCTGGCCGTCGTCGCGGCGCTGGCCGCCGGGAACGCTCCGGCCCTGGCGCAGCCGGCCGCCACCGCCGCCACCGCCGCCACCGCCGCCATCGCGGTACCCGCGTCCCCGGCCGCCGGCGCGGAGGGGGAGCGGATCCACCAGGCGCTGTCCTCCTCGACGGTCGAGGAGGCCATCGACGCCGCCGAGTCCCACAAGGGCAAGCCCTACGCCTGGGGCGGCACGGGGCCCGACTCCTTCGACTGCTCCGGACTCGTCCAGGCGTCCTTCCGCGAAGCCGGGGTGCGCCTGCCCCGCATCGCGCAGGACCAGGTGAACTCGGGGACGCGCATCTCCTACTCCCGGGCCGAGCGCGGCGACCTCCTGTACTGGACCGACAACGGCGGCTACGCCTACCACGTGGCCATCTACCTCGGCGGCGGACGCATGATCGACGCTCCGAGCTCCGGCCGCCGCATCGGCGAGCGGGCCGTGACCCACTACAACCTCGCCGGAGCGGTCCGGCTCTGACCCCGGCCGTGCCCCTGACCCCGGCCTCAGTACCGCTTCCACCAGAGGTTGACCGCGTAGTCGACCGACAGCCCGTGGTGCGCCCCGATGATCTCGGCGGCCAGAGCGGAGGGGAACTCGATCCGTACGACCGCCTCGAAGGCGCGGCGGTCGGCGAAGGACCAGCGCATCGTCAGAGCCTCACGCGTGAACCCGTGTGAGGACCAGAACCGTTCCACGGCGGCCGGGTCGTACCTCGGCAGCGACCGCCGGAACCACGCGCCGAACGTGGAGCGCGTCGCGTCGTTGTCGATGACGAACGCGACCCCGCCACGGCGCATCACCCGATCCAGTTCGATCAGACCGGGCTCACACCCGGGACCGAAGAAGTAGGCCCAGCGGGCGTGCGCGACCTCGACGACGGAGTCGGGGACCGGCAGCCGCTGGGCGGTCCCGGCCAGGACCCGGACGCGATCCAGGCCCCGCACCCGGGCGCGCGCGGACTCCGCGAGCCCCGGGTGCGGTTCCACGCCGGTCACCCGCCGGGCGCGCGCGGCGAATCCGGGCAGGTGGTATCCGGTGCCGCAGCCGATGTCGAGCACGTGGGCGTCGTCGACCGGGCGGATCCGGTCCATCGCCGCGGCGAGCACCCCGTCGGGGTCCACGGCCTCGTTCTCCAGCTCGTAGGTGCCCGGATTCCGCCAGATGTTGGGACTGGGGATCGCGTCCCGGGGGATCGCACCCGTACCTCGTGCCACGTCCGTACTCCCTGCCCACCGCCGTGTCGTCGGTCGAACGTACTCGACAGGGGGCGGCGCGCCGGGTTCGCGCGGGCGGTAGGCACGAAGGGGACACGAGCGCATAGTCTGGGTCCCGTGAGCCCTATCCAGGTCCCAGACGCACCCGTCGTCCTGTCGTCAGCGTCGGTCTACCCGGAGAAGACCCCGGCCGCCTTCGAGATCGCGGCGAAGCTGGGGTACGACGGCGTGGAGGTGCTCGTCTCCTCGGACCCAGCCAGCCAGGACATCGACCTGCTGCGCCGCCTGTCGGACTACCACGGCGTACCGGTCACGGCCGTCCACTCGCCCTGCCTCGTCCTCACCCAGCGGGTCTGGGGGCGGGAGCCCTGGGGCAAGCTCGTGCGGTCCAAGGAGATGGCCGAGGCCCTCGGCGCGAAGACGATCGTGGTCCACCCGGCCTTCCGCTGGCAGCGCGAGTACGCCCGCGAGTTCGAGGCGGGCGTCGCCCGCATGCAGGAGGAGACCGACGTCGCCTTCGCGGTGGAGAACATGTACCCGGTGCGGGTGCGCGACCGCGAGGTGGTGCCCTACGCGCCGAGCTGGAACCCGCTCGACCGCGACTACCCCGACGTCACCCTGGACCTCTCGCACACCGCGATGTCCGGCTCCGACGCCATGGACATGGCCAAACGGCTGGGCGACCGGCTGTCCCACGTCCACGTGGCCGACGGTTTCGGCGGCCAGAACCTCGACGAGCACCTCATCCCCGGGCGCGGGCGCCAGCCGGTCGCCGAACTGCTGGAGCACCTGGCCACGACGGGATACGAGGGGCAGCTGGTGCTGGAGGTGAGCACCCGCAAGGCCGCGGACCGCCAGGCCCGCCTGAGGGAGCTGGCCGAGGCGCTGGCGTTCACCCGGCTGCACTTCGCCCGGCCCACCGGGTCCGAGCACGCCTCCCACGACCGCCGGGAGCGGATCGGGCTGCTGCGCCGCCCGTCGGCCGCGCGCCCCCACCTGTTCGAGGTGGACCGCCGCGGGACGGTGGACGACACCGGTCCCGTCGACGGCGGAGAGGGGACCGACGGCGGGGACGGGACCGGCCGCGGCGACTGACCGTCCACAGGGTGGGACGCGGTGTCCACGCGGCACCTCCCGGGCCGTTAGCGTTGGGGGTGAACCGCAGAGAGGACCCTTCATGATCGCGATCATCGGTGCCGGGAAGATGGGCGAGGCCCTGCTCGCCGGAATGCTGGCCAAGGGCCACGCGCCGGGGGACGTCCTCGTCACGGAGCCGCGGGTGGAGCACGCCGGGGAACTGCGCCGGCGGTACGGGGTGGAGGTGGTGCCGGCCCAGGACGCCGCCAAGCGCGCCGACACGCTGCTGCTGGCGCTCAAGCCGCAGGACATGCTCGCCCTCCTCGACGAGATCGGCCCGCACGTGGGCACCGACCGCCTGGTGATCTCGGTCGCGGCCGGACTCACCACCGCGGTGATGGAGAGCCACCTGCCCGCGGGCGTGCCCGTCGTGCGGGCCATGCCCAACACCCCGGCGCTCATGGGCCAGGGGATGACCGCGGTGGCGGGCGGCGCCCACACGGGCGCCGCGCACCTGGACCGCGCCGAACAGCTGCTCGGGACGGTCGGCGAGGTCATCCGGGTCGGCGAACAGCACATGGACACGGTGACCGCGATCTCCGGGAGCGGACCCGCCTACTTCTACTTCATCGCGGAGACGATGATCGAGGCCGGCGTCGCGATGGGGATGCCGCGCGCCACGGCGCAGAAGCTCGTCGGGCAGACCATCACGGGCGCCGCCGCGATGCTCGCCGAGTCCGGTGAGCACCCGGTCGTGCTGCGCGAGGCCGTCACCTCGCCCGGCGGGACCACGGCCGCCGCCCTGCGCGAGTTGGAGCGGCACGGCGTGCGCACCGCGTTCACCGACGCGATCGAGGCCGCGCGGGACCGCAGCCGGGAGCTCTCCGGGAGCTGACCCCGCCGCCCGTGCGTCGTGGCGGGAGTCGCCGGGCGGCCCTCCGACCGCCCAGGTCGCGGACTTGGATGCTCGCCGTAGCCGTTCGGTTGATGGCCGGGATCGGACGCGGGGTGGGGAAATTCGGGCGGAAGCGGGTGGGTACTGTGCATAGGGGGTGCCCTGCCGGATACCGTCCGTGCACCCTCGTCCCCGCGTATCTCCCATTCCCCAGCCGACCCAGGGTCCTCCATGACGAATCCTCCTTCCCCTTCCGATCCCCAAGAGCCGCAGGGAGGCCCTCCGCCCGGCGGTACACCCGCTGACGGAACTCCGGCGGGCGGCGTTCCCGGGCAGCCGCAGGGCGGTACCCCGGCGGGCGGCGTGCCGGGACAGCCGCAGGGCGGTACTCCGGCCGGTGGCGTGCCGGGACAGTTCCAGGGTGGGCCCCCGGCGGGCGGTTTCCCGGGGCAGCCCCAGGGCGGTACCCCGGCGGGCGGCGTGCCCGGACAGCCGCAGGGCGGCACCCCCGCCGGCGGATTTCCCGGGCAGCCCCAGGGCGGGATGCCGCCGCAGGGGCCGCCCCCGCCCGGCGGCATGCAGCAGGGCGGCATGCCCTCCGGACCGCCCCCGGGCGGGATGCCCCCGGGCCAGCGGCCCCCCGGTCCCCCTCCCGGCGGCATGCCCCCGGGCACGCCTCCCGGTGGAATGCCTCCTGGCGGGATGCCACCCGGCGGGATGCCATCTGGCGGGATGCCCCCGGGCGGCATGCCTCCCGGGCAGTTCGGCGCGCCGCCGCCCCAGCCCCGCCCGCCGCGCATGGGCATCCTGAAGTCGCCGTCCGCGATCCGCACCGCCGCCCTGAACGCCTCCGGCCTGGGCGCGGGCTACTTCTACCTGCGCCAGTGGCCCTTCTTCGCGGGCGCCCTCATCGTCACGGTGGGCCTGCTGGTCACGGCGGCCATCATCGGCGCGGCCGACAACCTCCTGCTGTGGGTGCCGATCTTCCTCGTGTGGTTCGCGGCCGCGGCCGTGCACGGCCTCTTCGCCGGGCGCGCCCGTGACGAGCGGGCCGTGACCCGCGGCGAACAGCTCCCCAAGAGCCCGATGCCGTTCCTGGCCGCCGGCGGGCTCGCCGTCGCCGTCGCCGCCTCCCTGCTCAGCGTGTGGCAGGTCGGCGAGTGGCAGCTGCGCGTGGCGAACGCCGCGCACGCGCGCGGCGACTGCGACAGCGCCATCTCCACCTACGAGCGCGTGGGCAGCGGCTTCCAGCTCTCCCTGTCACCCTCCCTGATGCAGCGCTCGCGCGACGGGATCGCGGCCTGCGAACTCCTGCAGACGGCACAGGGCGACGTCGACAACGAGGAGTACGAGCAGGCGCTGGACTCCTACGCCACCTACTTCGCCCACCACGCCGCGGAGTGGGAGGACACCGACGGCGAGGTCGCCGACATCCACCTGTCCTTCGCCGACGGCCTCAAGCAGGACGCGGTCGAGGGGTACACCGGCGTGGTCAACGACGAGTACCGCGACAACCTCCAGCGCGCCCACGAGATCTACACCGTGATTCCGCGGGACTACGACGGCACCGCCGCCGCCGGCGAGGTCCCCGGCGCCCTGGCCGACCTGTACGACGTCGGCACCAGCGACTACGCCGACGAACTGTGGTGCACCGCCCACGAGCAGATCGCCGTCTTCGAGGGACTCGCCTGGGACGCGGCCCCCGAGGTCACCGAGCGCATCGACGCGGAGTACCCCGAGTCCGCGCGCCAGTGCGGCTGGGCGGAGGTCGACGGCGGCGACGCCACCACGGCCGAGACCATGACCGACTTCCTCACCGCGGAGTACCCCGACTACGAGGCCGACGACGTCGAGGACCTGGTCCGCCACGTCGGCGCCGCCCACATCGAGGAGGAGATGGACACCCTCACCGCCCTCGGCGAGAACGACTGGGGCGGCGAGCGCACCGGCGACAGCGGCAACGACAAGGTCGTCATCGAGGTCGTCAACAACTCCCCGCACGAGATGCGGTTCCTCTACGTCGGCCCGGACGGCGTCCACGGCGAGGTCGTCACGGACGCGTGCGAGGACTGCGAGGAGTACACCTCGCCGCCCACCGGCAACTCCTGCTTCGACGACGGCGACCGGATGACGGTCGAGCTGGAGCCGGGCGAGTACCGGCTGCTGCTCACCTCCAGCGGCTCCGGACTCTTCCAGTCCCGGCCCCTGCACGGGACCGTCGACATGGACGCCGGCTACAAGCAGGAGTCCTGCTTCTACGTGATGTCGAACAACTGACACCACCGGCCCGGTGCGGTTTCCGCCCGCACCGGGCCGACCCCGGGTTTCGGCCCGGAGGCCCGTCTTGCGTACTGTGTGCTTCGGAGCACGCACACCTGGAACGGGGGTCACCACATGGGAGGGCGCACGTCCTGCTCGCTTCGGGTGGCATGGGACGACGGACTCACCGCCTACGACTTCGGGCCCCAGCACCCGATGGCGCCGATCCGCGTCGAGCTCACCATGGCCCTGAGCCGCGACCTCGGCGTCCTGGACGCGCCCGGCGTCGGCCTGCTGGACGTCGAACCCGCCTCGGACGAGCTGCTCTCGCTCGTGCACGACCCCTCCTACATCGAGGCGGTCAAGCGCGCGGGCAAGACCCTCGAACCCGACGACGCCCACATGCTCGGCACCGCCGACAACCCCGTCTTCCCCGACATGCACGACGCCGCCGCCCTGATCTCGGGGGCCTCCGTGGCCGCGGCGAAGGCGGTGTGGACGGGCGAGGCCTCGCACGCCGCGAACATCGCCGGCGGCCTGCACCACGCCATGCGCGGCAACGCGTGGGGCTTCTGCGTCTACAACGACCCCGCCCTGGCCATCGCCTGGCTCCTGGAGCAGGGGGCGAAGCGCATCGCCTACGTCGACGTCGACGTCCACCACGGGGACGGCGTCCAGCGCGCCTTCTACGACGACCCGCGCGTACTCACCATCAGCCTCCACGAGTCCCCGGCCACCCTGTTCCCCGGGACCGGCCAGGCCTCGGAGACCGGCGGCCCCGGCGCGGAGGGCTACGCGGTCAACGTCGCGCTGCCCGCCGGGACCGGCGACACGGGCTGGCACCGGGCCTTCGACGCCGTCGTGCCGCCGCTGCTGCACGAGTTCCAGCCCGAGATCCTGGTGACCCAGCAGGGCTGCGACACCCACGCCCTGGACCCCCTGGCCAACCTCACGCTCAGCGTCGACGGGCAGCGCCGCGCCTACGCCGAACTGCACCGGCTGGCGCAGAAGACCGCGGGCGGCCGGTGGCTGCTCTTCGGCGGCGGCGGGTACGGCCTCGTGCACGTCGTGCCGCGCGCCTGGACCCACCTGCTCGCCGAGGCCGCGGGCGCGCCCATCGACCCCGACTCCGAGACCCCGCAGAGCTGGCGGGACTTCGTGCGCCGTCGCACCGGCGAGATGGCGCCGCTGTACATGACCGACGGGCGCGAGGTCTCCTTCTCCCCCTTCGAGGAGGGGTACGACCCCGGCGACCCCGTCGACCGGGCGATCAACGCGACGCGGACCGCCGTTTTCCCCAGCCACGGGATCGATCCCAGCCTCTGAACCCGCCGATCGGTGAATTCACCGGGATTGGGCGTGGCGCGCGTCCAGCGGGTAGGAAGAGGTTGAATACCGGGCGAACAGGAGCAGGCGTCGTGGTGGACGCACGGCGTGGCGCACGCTCGCTGCGCAGACGAGGAAGGGGAACGCCGGTGACGCCGCCGACACGCGCTGAACTCATCACCTATCTGGTTCGCACGGGGATCGCGGGGCACGTCGACACCCCGCGCCAGAACAATCTGCGGCATTACCGGCGCCTGGTCCAGAAGGACCCCTATCACCAGTTCGGCCTGACCTTCGCCCACGACTGGACCTTCTCCGAAGTCCTCGCGCTGATGAACAAGCGCTGCGGCGTGGTGGGCGACGAGGAGTACGTGTGGGGGATCGACACCATCGACCCCGACCTCACCGTGGACGCGCTGGAGGCCTTCGCCGACCGGCTGGCCCTGGCCGCAGAGCGCCGCGAGCGGGTCATGTTCGCCACCGGCCACCCCACCAAGCTCCGCGAGACCTACCGGGAGTGGAAGGACGCCCTGGCCGCGCGCGGCTGCGAGGTCGTCACCGCGGCGGGCGGCTACTCCTACGAGGTGACCACCGAGCGCCCGCCCAACCGGCGCATCGTGGTGTGGAAGGACGACGTCGCCATCGTCACGGACGGGCACCTGTCCCGCCACAGCCACCACCCCTTCGCGATGCGGGCCATCCTCGCCGACCTCGCCGAGCGGGGACGGGCGTGGCCGCAGTTGGTCATCGCCGACCACGGGTTCGCGGGTGCGGCGGGGGAGGCGGGAGTGCCCACGATGGGCTTCGCCGACTGCAACGACCCGGCTCTCTTCCTCGCCGAACACGAAGGGAAATTGCTGGTCACCGTGCCTTTGGACGACGGATATCTGACCGAGGACTACGTGCCGCTACGCCAGTACGTGATGGCTCGCGCGGGTCTCATGTGAGCAGGGCCGACCATTTATACCCACCTTTAAACCTCATCCGCCCCGTCGGCACCGTATATCCCCGAAGACAGTACAAACAGGCTTTCGCTCAAGGGAACTCGGCCCTACTCTGAAAACGGACGTGTCAGTAGTGACAGCATGACACGCCGGCGTGGCGTAGGAACGGGCAAGACCGGGGTCGCTCTTCTTTCGGCTCCACGCTGGGCTGACCGGTAGACAATGCTCACGTCCGGGAAATGAGGGCGTCGGAAGATGAACGCGAGTAAGCCTCCTCTCGAAGAGGTCAGGTTCCTGACCGTGGCCGAGGTCGCCACGATCATGCGTGTGTCCAAGATGACCGTTTACCGAATGGTGCACTCGGGAGTTCTCCCCGCGATTCGCGTGGGGCGTTCCTACCGGGTTCCCGAACGAGCCGTGCACGACTACCTCCGCGAAGCCTTCGTCGAGGCTGGTTGATCAGGGCCGGGCCGACCGGGGCCGGGCGACACGCCGGGCCCCCGGTCTGCTGACTCCAGAGGCGCTCCACCTCGCCTGACGCCGCCTCGCTCGCACCTGCCATGGTCGGAGCGACGGGGCGGCCGAAGGGTCTCCAGGGCATCTACTACACTTTGTCGTTGTTGTGGTCCGCCCTGTTCACGCCCTGTTTCGCGAGGTCCCCTCGATGCCCAGTACCAGTGCCGGCCCGCGGCTCCGATCGGCACGCCCGATGGCGGTCGCCCTCGCGGCCGTGCTCGTCCTGTCCGGCTGCGCCGGCGGCAACGAGATCCAGAACGGCGGCGCCGACGACCGGTTCATCTCCGGCGACGGCAGCTCCACCGTCTTCGAGGGCGCCGACCGCGTGGAGGTGCCCGAGGTCTCCGGCACCAGCCTGGACGGCGACGAGATCGCGCTGAGCGACTACCTGGGCGAGATCGTCGTCCTCAACGTCTGGGCGAGCTGGTGCGGCCCCTGCCGGGCCGAGCAGCCGGTCCTGGACGAGGTGCACGCCGAGTACGCCGACCTGGGCGTGGACTTCCTCGGCGTGAACATCAAGGACGACGAGACGGCCGCCCAGGCCTACGCGGAGCACCAGGAGATCCCCTACCCGAGCCTGTACGACCAGCCCGGCGAGATCCCGCAGGCCTTCCGCGACACCGTGCCGCCCCGCTCCATCCCCAGCACGCTGATCATCGACCCCGAGGGGCGCATCGCCGCCCGCGTGATCGGACCCACGACCTACGGCCAGCTCACGGACCTGCTGAACCCGGTGGTGGTCGAGTTCGACCTGGGCGATCCCGAGGAGCGGCCCCGGGTGGCCGAACAGGAGGCCGCGGAGACCGACGGCGAGGCCGACCCCGAGGCGTCGGAGGGCGCCGGGGAGCCCCAGGAGACCGGGGAACCCGCCGAGGGCGCCGGTGACGACGCCAACGCCGGCGACGGCGGCGGGAACGGGGACTCCGACTGATGGACGCCATCGGCACGACCGTCCTGTCCGGCTCCCTGCTGCTCGCGGCGCCCCTGGCCCTGGCCGCCGGGGTGGTCTCCTTCCTCTCCCCGTGCGTCCTGCCGCTGGTGCCCGGCTACCTCTCCTACGTGACCGGGATGAGCGGCGCCGACATGCGCGCACGCGCGGAGGCGGGCGGCGGCACCGCCACGGCGACCGCCGTCGACGTCGACACCGAACTGGCCGCGCGCCGCTGGACCATGGTCGCCGGCAGCACGCTGTTCATCGCGGGCTTCACCCTCGTCTTCGTCGCCGTCGGCGGCTTCATCGGCTGGCTCGGCGACATCCTCATCGACTACACCGACCCCATCACCCGGGTCCTCGGCGTGGTCACCGTCGTGCTGGGCCTGGCCTTCATGGGCGTCCTGCCCGGCTTCGCCCGCGAGTTCCGCATCCACCGCCTGCCCCGGGCCGGCCTCGCCGGAGCACCCCTGCTCGGCGTCCTGTTCGGGCTCGGGTGGACCCCCTGCATCGGTCCGACCCTCGCCGCCGTCCAGACACTGGCCTTCGTCGAGGGCGGCGCCGGCCGCGGCATGCTGCTCTCGCTCGTCTACTGCGTCGGGCTGGGACTGCCCTTCGTGCTCGCCTCGCTGCTCTACCGGCGGGCGCTGGGCGCCTTCTCCTGGCTCAGGAACCACACCCGCACGGTCACAGTGGTCGGCGGCGCCATGCTCGTCCTCGTCGGCCTGGCCATGGTCACCGGCCTGTGGACGCAGCTGACCGTCGTCATGCAGGGCTGGGCCGCCGACTACCAGACGGTGATCTGATGACGACCGCACAGACCGGAACCGCCGCGGACGGCGACGCGCCCGAGCGGCCCGAGCGGCCCGCGGGGCCCAAGGGGCTCGGCGTCATCGGCTGGGCCCGCTGGGCCTGGCGCGTCCTGACCTCCATGCGCACCGCGCTGATCCTGCTGTTCCTGCTCGCGGTGGGCGCGATCCCCGGGTCGGTCCTGCCCCAGAACGTGGTCAGCGTCGACGAGGTCGACACCTACTTCCAGGAGCACCCGGACCTGGCCCCCTGGCTGGACCGGTTCTCCCTCTTCGACGTCTTCTCCTCCCCCTGGTACGCGGCGATCTACCTGCTGCTCTTCGTCTCCCTGGCGGGCTGCGTCCTGCCGCGCGCGCTGGCGCACGCCCGCGCGGTGCGCGCCCGGCCGGTGCGCACACCGCGCCACCTGGGCCGGATGCCCTACTCGGCTCGGTTCAGCACCGACGCCGAGCCGGAGGCCGTCCTGGAGCGGGCGCGCGGCGTCCTCAAGGGCTACCGGATCGAGCGCTACGGCGACTCCCTGTCCAGCGAGACCGGCTACCTGCGCGAGGCCGGCAACGTCCTGTTCCACCTGGCCCTGCTGGGCCTCCTGCTGGCCCTGGCCGCCGGTGCGTTCTTCGGCTACCGGGGCAACATGCTCGTGGTCGAGGGGGACGGGTTCGCCAACACGCTGCCGTCCTACGACGCCATCTACCCCGGCCACTGGACCGACACCGACCGGTTGGAGCCGTTCTCCTTCCACCTGGACGACTTCGAGGCGTCGTTCATCGAGGACGGCGACCTGCGCGGCCAGGCGTCCTCCTACGTCGCCGACCTGACGTACAAGGAGTCCCCGGAGGCGGAGGAGGGACAGCACCGGCTGGAGGTCAACCACCCGCTGACGGTGGACGGCGTCCAGCTCTACCTGCTGGGCCACGGGTACGCCCCCGAGTTCGTCGTCCGCGACGCCGAGGGCGACGTCGTCTTCGACCAGGCCGTCCCCTTCCTGTACCGGGAGACGGCGACCTTCACCTCCGACGGCGTGGTCAAGGTGCCCGACACCGGGGGGGAGCAGCTCGGCTTCGTCGGCGTGTTCCTGCCCACCGCGGCCGAGAACGAGGCGGGCGAGCTGATCTCCACCTACCCGGACGCGGACGATCCCGCGGTCACGCTGCAGGGCTACCGCGGCGACCTCGGGCTGATCGACCCCCAGTCGGTCTACCAGCTGCGCACCGAGGGCATGGAGGAGCTCGGGGCGTCGCCCACGCTGAGGGTCGGGGACACCTGGGAGCTGCCCGACGGAGCCGGATCGATCACCTTCTCCGGCGTCAAGGAGTACGTCAGCCTCCAGAGCAACCGGGACGGCGCGCGGCTCCCGGCACTGACCGCGGCGACGCTGGCGGTCGGCGGGCTGCTCATCACGCTCTTCGTGCGCCCCCGGCGCGTGTGGGTGCGCGCGACCCGGGGGGAGGACGGCCGCACCAGCGTGGAGGTGGCCGGACTCGGCAAGACGGAGGCGGCCGGCGACAACGCCGAGTTCCACGAACTGACCACGCGACTGGCCGGACGGCTGCGGGCCGACTCCGGCGGCGCTACCCCTGACGAGAAGGAGTGACCGGTGACGTACACACTCGCCGCGCCGGTGAACGAGGCGATGGCCTCGGCCAGTGACACGCTCATCATCGCGATGATCGTCGCCTACGCGGCCGCGCTGTTCCTCTTCGCGATCGAGGCCGCCTACGGGCGGCGCACCAGCCTGAAGGCGGGCCGGCTGATGCCGGTGGCCGTCGGCGCCCGCGAGGACGGAGAGCCGGAGGGCGACGACGCGGGCATCGAGGTGAACGTCCGCAGCACCGAGGGCGAGGCGAAGGCGCCCCGGAGCGCGATGGGCCGGATCGCGCTGGGCGTGACGGTCCTGGGCTTCGCGCTGAGCGTGGCGCAGATCGTCTCACGCGGTCTGGCGGCCGGGCGCTGGCCGTGGGGCAACATGTTCGAGTTCATCGTGGCGCTGTGCCTGATCGCCGTCGGCGGCCTGCTGTTCGCCTCGTTCCGGTACCAGGCGCGCTTCCTCGGCGCCTTCGTGCTCGTCCCCGTGCTGCTCCTGCTGGGCATCGGCGTCCGGTGGCTGTACGTCGACCCGGGCCCGCTCATCCCGGCCCTGCACTCCTACTGGGTGCCGATCCACGTCACCGCGCTGATCATCGCGGGCGGGGCGTTCATGGTCTCCGGGGTCACCGGGATCACCTACCTCGTCTCGCACCGCGCCGAGGCCAGGAGGGCGCTGGGGGAGAAGGTCGCCGGGATCGCCGGCCGCCTGCCCAGCCCGGAGCTGCTCGACCGCATCTCGCACCGGTTCATCCTGTTCGCGTTCCCGCTGTGGACCTTCGGCATCATCGCCGGCGCGATCTGGGCGGACGAGGCCTGGGGCCGGTTCTGGGGCTGGGACCCCAAGGAGGTGTGGTCGTTCATCTCCTGGGTGGTCTACGCCGCCTACCTGCACGCCCGCGCGACCGGTGGCTGGAGGGGACCCAAGGCCACGTGGATCAACGTGCTGGGCTTCGCGACCGTCATGTTCAACTTCTTCGCGGTGAACTACGTGTTCAGCGGCCTGCACAGCTACGCCT
This sequence comes from Nocardiopsis aegyptia, assembly GCF_013410755.1. Taxonomy (GTDB): domain Bacteria; phylum Actinomycetota; class Actinomycetes; order Streptosporangiales; family Streptosporangiaceae; genus Nocardiopsis; species Nocardiopsis aegyptia. Next base: position 2,719,536 of record NZ_JACCFS010000001.1, on the reverse strand, counting down.
GACGGGGCCGGAGCCCGGTCGGATCAGGCCGGGCCCGGCCAGGGGGCTCACCGCCGGGCGGTGGAGTCCCGCACGACCAGGCGGGTGTCCAGGGACACCGTGCCGGGCGGCTCCCCCGTGGTCACGGCCTGGAGCAGGAGGTCGATGGCGCCGCGCCCGGCCGCCGCGACGGGCATGTCCACGGTGGTCAGGGCCGGCCGGAAGTACCGGGCGGCGTGCGTGTTGTCGACCCCGACCACGCTGAGGTCGGCGGGCACCGTCAGTCCGAGCCGCTCGACCCGCTGGACGAGCCCGACCGCGACCATGTCGTTGTAGGCCAGCACCGCGCTCACACCGCTGGCGACCACCTCGTCGGCGGACGCGGCACCGCCCTCCTCGGTGGGCGGGTTGGGGCCGATCCGGTGCAGCCGCAGCCCGTGCTCGCCCGCGCACGCCTCGGCGGCCCGCACCATCTCCTGGCTGGTCCAGGAGGCGCGCGGGCCGGTGAGGACGGCGACCTCCCGGTGGCCCAGCCCGGCCAGGTGCTCCAGGGCCTGGCGGGCGCCCGCGGCGACGTCCATGAGGACACCGGGCAGGCCGCTGACCCGCCGGTTGACGAGAACGAAGGGGACGTCGCGGCCGAGTTCGGCTATCACCCTGTTGCTCAGCCGGGGAGCGACGAGCAGGGCGCCGTCGACCTGCTTGGCCATGGACCGGACGAGTTCCTCCTCCACGCGCGCCTGCTCGTCGGTGTCGGCGACGAAGACGTGGTAGTCGCGGGCCCGGGCCTGGGACTGCGCCGCCTTGATCAGCGGCGGGAAGAACGGGTTGGCGATGTCGGCGACGATGAGGCCGAGGTTGCCGGTGCGCCGGGTGGACAGGGCCCGCGCGGCGCGGTTGGGACGGTAGCCGAGCTCGTCGGCCGCGGCCAGGACGCGAGAGCGCGTCTGTGCGTTGACCAGGTGCGCCGCGGAGAAGGTCCGCGAGACGGTGGAGACATGGACGCCGCTGGCGCGGGCGACGTCCCTGATGGTCACGGCCACCCGCGACCTCCGTTTCCTGGTGCGCGTCGAGTGTGGTGCTGAGTGGACGATGACAGCAAGCGGTTGCGGAAAGTCAGTCGTCGTGACGTCCTGTCGGGATGGTCCGTCCACATGGATGCTAGTGCAGTTTTCCGTAGTTTTCCATGACGATCATATGACGAAGGGGTTGACTGGGCAGCGCTTTTCGAGGCATCTTCGTGCAAACGTTTGCAGTTCGGATCCGATTCGGTCCGGACTGATCCCCCGAGCGGACGGACGATCATGCGAAGACTGGCCCTACCCCTGACCCTGACGATGGCGGTGGCCCTCACCGCGACCGCGGCCACCACCGCGCACGCCGCGCCCGCCGACCGCGACCACCACCCCCGTGACATCACCCGCCAGGTGCTCGCCGACGGTGACGGCTGGGGCTCGGCCGGCGGCGGGACCACCGGCGGCTCCGCGGCGGCGGACGAGGACGTCGTCCGCGTCGACACGATGGAGGAGTTCCGCGCGGCGGTCGGACCGCGCGACGACGACCGGCCCCGGATCGTGGTCGTCGACGGACTGATCGACGGCAACACCGCCGCCGACGGCACACCGCTCCGCTGTGAGGACTACGCCGTCGACGGCTACAGCCTGGAGGAGTACCTCGCCGCCTACGACCCGGAGGTGTGGGGCTGGGAGGACCCCGAGGGCCCGCTGGAGGAGGCGCGCGACGCCTCGTACCGGACCCAGGCCGCGCAGATCCGGGTGAAGGTCGGGTCCAACACCACCGTCGTCGGCACGGGCGAGGACGCGGGCCTGACCGGGGTGGCACTCCAGGTGCACGACGTCGAGAACGTCATCCTGCGCAACCTGAGCTTCTCCGACGCCTACGACTGCTTCCCGGGCTGGGACCCCAAGGACGGCAACACCGGCAACTGGAACTCCGAGTACGACAACATCGAGCTGTCCGGCGCGACCAACGTGTGGGTGGACCACAGCACGTTCGACGACGGCGACAACCCCGGCAGCGAGCTCCCGGAGTACTTCGGCGGCAAGTACGAGGTGCACGACGGCCTGCTGGACATCGCCCGCGAGTCCGACCTCGTCACCGTGTCCTACAACCACTTCGTGGAGCGGGACAAGGCCATGATCGTGGGCAACAGCGACAGCCGGACCACCGACCGCGGCCACCTGCGGGTCACCTACCACCACAACCACTTCGACGGACTCGGGCAGCGGGCGCCGCGCGTGCGCTTCGGGCAGGTCCACGTCTACAACAACCACTACACACTGGCCGGCGACCACTACCAGTACTCGCTGGGCGCGGGCAAGGAGTCGCAGCTGTACGCGGAGAACAACGTCTTCGACCTGCGTGACGGCATCGGCGCCGGCGAGATCGTCTACAACTGGGGCGGCACGGACCTCGTGGCGCACGGCAACGCGGTGATGTACGACGGGCGCGGCCGGATGAGCGCGGTCGACCTGGTCGCCGAGCACAACGCGCTGCACCCGGACCGGGCGCTGGGTACGGAGCGGACCTGGACACCGGAGTACGTCCAGCGGGTTCAGCCGGTGTGGGCCATCCGGTCCCTGCCGCGCAGGGTCGGCGCCGGACTGCTGTAGGACGCCGGTACGCCCCGGGGTCCACCACCCGGACGGAGAACGACGGTGGGGCCGTGCCCTCGCGGACACGGCCCCACCGTCGTGTTGTTCGTCGTGGTCAGTCGTCGGGGTCGATCCGCCGGCCGAGACCGCGCAGGAACTCGGGATCGTCGTCCGGGCCGAGCGGGTGCGGGCTGTCCGAGGGCTTGGCGAAGTCCGACGGGTCCAGGTCGTCCGCGGCACTCGCGGCCTGAGCCGGGGAGGGCGCGTTTCCCTGGGCGGCGACGTTCTGACGGGGCCGCCCGAGGAAGAGCCACAGAATCGAACCGACCGGCATGAAGAGCGCGATCACGACGAGCCACAGGATCTTCGGGAGGTTCCGTGCCTCCTGGGCAGGGGTGGTCAACGCGTCGAAGAACGCGTACACCCACAGAACGATCGTCACGAGCGTGATCAGGCCACCGAGCCACACCATGGTTCCAGCCTACTCTGATCTGTCCACTGCGCACGGCCGGGCGGGACGCCCCGGAGCGGCCGCGCACGGCAGGGTGCCCTCAGGGGGTGCTTTCGCTCGGTTCACCGAGCAGGAGGGCCCGGACCTCGGACTCCCGGAAGCGACGGTGGCCCCCCGGGGTTCTGATGCTGCTGATCCGCCCGGAGGCGGCCCAGCGTGTCACGGTCTTGGGATCAACCCGGAAGAGTGAGGCCACTTCCCCGGGGGTCAACAGGCGTTCGGTTGCTCGTTCCACCTTCACGTTCCCCCAATCATGCCCGCCTTGGAGTTTGGGGGCGGCGGGCGTTTGATCCCCTAGTGTGCACGAGTTGGTCCGTTTCCTCCCTAGTTTTCGGAGAAATTGCCGCGTTGGGGGGAGGAGTACCGGATATGTGACCGGAACGTGATGTTCGGGCCCTCCTGTCGGGATTGGAAACATCCCATGACTTGGTGAATCGCGGCTTACCGGACCTGGTGGGTGGGTGCCCGGGCACGGCCTTAACCTGGAGGGAGCCCCTCCGAAGCGGCGTCCGCGAGGGATTCGCGACCGCCTGGAACACGCCGGGGCCGGTGGCCTCGCACGTGGATGCGGCGTGGTGACCAATCTAGTCCAGGTAAACGTCAGTTGTGAGGCTTTTCGATGCGTAGTTGGCTGACCTACACGGCCGCCCGAGTCGGCCTGTTCGTGGGGGCTCTGGGAGTGGTCTACCTGTTCGGGGCGCGGTCGTGGATCGCTCTGGTCCTCGCCTGGCTCGTGAGCGGGCTCGCCTCCTACGTCCTGCTGTCCAAGCTCCGGGACCAGATGTCGGCCTCGGCCGTCAAGCGGATCGAGGAGCGCAGGGGCCCGGGCGTGGCCGAGCGGCTGGAGGGCGGCGCCTCGCGCGAGGACCACCTCCAGGAGGACGGCCCGGACGCCGGCGCCGACGAGGACGGGCGGCCGGAAGCGGCCGTCAAGCAGGGGGAGCCGGAGTCCCGGGAGCCCTGACCGGCGAGGGCGCCGGCGGCGCCGCCATCGCCGCGGCGGCCGGGCCGAGCACCGGCAGGGTCGTCGCCAGCACGTAGACGGCCGCGCAGACGAACAGGACGGGCGAGGTGCCCGCCAGGCCCACGGCGAGCCCGACCAGGGGAGCCCCGACGGGCGCCCCGAGCCGCGCGAGCGCGCCGACCACCGCCATCCCGCGCCCGGTCATGTCCGCGGGCAGCCGTTCGAAGAGGACCGCCGACAGGATCGGGTTGATGAGGCCTCCTGCCACCCCGGAGGCGCACCACACCGCCAGTACCGCCCACAGCGGCACGTCCAGGGCCAGGACGAGGATGCGGGGCGGCCCCGAGACGAGGAACGCGGCGAAGAAGGTGAACCGGCGGGGCAGCCGGTGGCCGATCCACGCCGCCGCCACGGCCCCGAGCACCGACGCCCCGCCGAGAGCGCCCGCGACCAGCCCGACGGTCTGCGCGCCCCCTCTGCCGTCGGCGGCCCACACGGGCAGCACGACCGTCATCACGGCGACGTCCACGAGGTTGGTGACCATGATCATCAGCACGAGCGCGCGCAGGCAGGCGTCGCCCCAGACGGCCCGCCACCCCTCGTACAGCAGGCCGAGGTAGCCCTTCCCCGAAACGCGGGCACCGTCCTCCGAGGCGGTGCGGCCGAGGGAGCGGGGGACGAGCAGCGCCAGGACCGCCGACGCCAGGACCATGAGCACGGCGTTGGCGTACAGCGCGGTCAGGGGGCCGGCGGCCACGACCGCGCCGGCGGCGACCGGCCCCACGGTCTGGGCCGTGCGGTCCACCGTGCCGGTGAGCCCCGCGACGCGTTCCACCCGCGTGCCGGTGGCCGCCGCGACGAAGGGCGTGAGGGAGACCTTCGCAGTCTCGGAGGGCCCGCTCGCGAGCCCGATGACCGTGACGAGCACCAGGAGCAGGGGCAGGGACAGCAGTCCGACGGAGTGCAGCAGGGGAACGCACAGCGCCGCCACGGCGGCGACCACGTCCAGGCGGACGCTGACCACGCGGTGCCCGAGCCGGTCCAGCAGGGGGCCGCTCAGGAGGCGGGCGAGGGTGTAGGCGCCCAGCTCGAAGAACGTGACCAGCCCCATGTCGGTCGGACTGCCGGTCGTGGTGAGGACGAACCACGGAACGGCGACCAGCGCCAACCGGGTGCCCGTAGAGGCGCAGGCCTGGGCCAGGACGAGGCCGGCCAGCGGACGGCGGGTCTGGGCGGGGCGGTACCGCCCGGGCCGGTTCACGCCGGGTCCCGGGGCGGTTCGTCGTCGGGACCGGGGCTGGGGAAGGCCGCGAAGTGCGTGGTGACCACCCGCCCGCCGGGGACGGCCTCCTCCACATCGCGCGCGTAGCGGTCGAGGACCGCGCGGATCTCCTCGCGCAGCGCGGCGAGTTCGTCCACCGTGAGCCGGGTCCGGCGCTCGGACATCACCTGGGCCTCGCGCCAGCCCTCCGGCTGCGCGCTCCACACCTGGACGGCGCCGTTCAGGTCCTCGGCCCAGCGCGCGGCCAGGGCCATGCGGACGGCCGTGCTGAGTTCGGGTGCCTCGGTGTCCAGCGACTCCGGGAGCCGGAAGCCCCGGTGCGGGGCCCGCCACCAGCGCTCCCTGGTCGAGCCCAGTTCCGGCGCCTCCTCGATGAAGCCGTAGGCCAGCAGTTGGCGCAGGTGGTAGCTGGCCGAGGCGGAGGTGATGCCGAGCCGCTCGGCGACCGCCTTGCCGGTGGCGGGGCCGTGCTTCTCCAGCAGGCTCAGGATGCGCAGCCGCAGCGGGTGGGCCAGGCCGCGCAGGGAACGGGCGTCGGGCACGGCGGCGTTCGCGAAGGGGTCGTTCGGACGGTCAGGGGACGGGACAGCGTCGTTCATGCCCGCCACCGTAAACGCCCAAGACTTCTTGGCCAAGGGTTCTTGGCCAAGAAGTCTTGGGTATCTCGATCGTGCAGTTTCCCGGGATCTCACGCAGGGTGTGTTGCAGGATGTGGAGGGCGGCTTGGCGCACCTGTTCGGCGAGAGGTGGATGGAGAAATGATGCCTGACTACACGGTGACCGTCACCCGTGATGAGGACCTGTGGGCAGTCAGCATCGCGGGTCTGCCGAAAGGGACCGTGGGTGCGGTCGACTATGTGGACTTCGACGAGGTCCGGCAGGAGGTCCCCGAGTTCATCGCGGACCTGACGAGGTCTGATCCTGGTGACTTCACGATCACCTGGCGCTACGAGTTCGGTGGCAAGGACGTGACCGAGGACGTCCTCCAGGTCATCGATGCCGAGGCGCGCTTCGTGGAGGCCATGGCAGAACACGAGCGCAGCCGCGCCAGGGCGCTGGAGGCCATGCGTGAGGCAGGGCTCTCCCAGCGTTCGATGGGGGAGGTCGTGCACCTGTCCCATCAGCGGGTCCAGCAGCTGCTGAGCGGGTCCGGCGGGTCGGGGCGCCGTGGCCGCAAGCCTGGGCGCGGCAATGCCGCGCGGGAGAGCGAGCCGGTCGTCTGACGTGCGTGTGCCCCCGCCGGTGCGGGCGGGGGCAGACACGCGGTGCGGGTCAGGTGGTGGGGAACATGCCCAGGCGGCCGTGGTAGGTGTCCGCCAGGCGCTCGGTGTCACTGCCGACGTAGAGGCCGTCGTCGGTCGCGTGCAGGGCCTCCACGCCGTGTCCGCGCGAGCGGCCCGGGTTCCACGGCAGCGCCCGGCCGGTGCGCGGGTCGACGGCGGCGATGCCCTCGCGCTCCACCGATCCGGGGCCGGCGTTGTGGGCGCCGTCCTCGTTGTCCATCCAGCGCTGGTGCCCGCCGACGTAGACCGCGGAGCCGGTCACCTCGACCGAGTACAGCGAGTCGCCGCCCGTGAGGTTGCTCCAGGTGGGCCGGGCACCGGGGCGGTCGGTGTTCTCGAACCGGGTGACGGACTTGCACAGTCCCGGCTTGACCGTGGGGCCGCCCGCCGTCACCACCGCGAAGTAGGAGCCGTCGGGGGAGAAGTCCATCCGGCGCATGTAGGTCTGCATCCGGGAGTAGTCGCACTCGGGCTCGAACGCGGACGTCGACCACGGGGTGACCGAGCCGTCGCCGGCGTCCAGCATGGCGATCTGGTACCGGTCGTGGCCGTCCACCCGGGTGAACGTCCCGTTGATCACGAGCCGGTCCCCGGCCGGGCTCAGCGCCAGGTCCTGCACGCGCAGCTGGCCGCGCCGCTGCTCCTCGATGCGCGTGTCGAAGCCGGTGTCGACCTCGCCGTCGTCGATGTCGAGCTTGGCCACGCCGTGCCGCGCGCTGCCGTTGATCCCGGAGAAGGAGCCGCCGACGTAGAGGTCGCGGCCGTCGCTCGCCAGCCGGTAGGCGGTGCCGTCGTCGAGGACCGCGTCGAACTCCCGGTCCGTCCGGCCGTCCGCCAGCGAGAGCCGGGCCAGCCCGCGCGAGGCGGAGCCGTTCACCGCGCTGAAGTGCCCGCCGATGACCACGGTGCCGTCGGGGCCCTCGGCCAGCGAGTTCACCTGGCCGCTCACGGAGGGGACGAAGCCCCGCAGGATCTCGCCGGTGCCGTGCTTGAAGGCGAAGAGGTTGCGCCGGGTGTGCGTGCGGGCGCGGTCGGCGTCGGCGACCCGGTTGAAGTCCCCGGCCACCACGACCGTGTCCCCGATGCGGAGGATGTCCTTGACCGCTCCGTCCAGGACGTGCGGCGTCCATGACACCGCGCGCTCGCTCACCGTCGCGGAGGAGGCGGCCGCGGTCGGCGCGGCGGCCGTGACACCGGCGGGCAGGAGCAGCAGCGCGCCCATCGTCAACGCGGCGACTGTACGGGTGGGTTTCACGAGGGACTCTCCAGGCTCAGGCGGGGTCGGTCGAATCGGTGACCCACATTGTGTCAAAGAGTCGTGGCCAAAACACAGACAGTGACGATCTCGGTGTTGGGTCTGCCCCCGCGCACACGAACGGGGCGCCGCATCCTCGTCGATGCCGGCGCCCCGAGGTCGGTGGCGGGTGCCCGTCAGGGGATGTACAGGCTGTGGCCGAGTTCGCCGTAGTGGGTCTCGCCCGGCCGTACGAGGGCGAGCCGTTCACCGTCGCAGCGCCATCCGGTGTGGACGACCGCGTTCTCGTCGGTGCGGTTGTCGATCTTGTAGGGGAAGAACCCCGAGATCTGGTAGCACCCGGCGGGATCCCGGTAGGCGGTGTAGTTGATGGTGAGGACGCCGTCGGCCGCGTGGGCGGTCGTGGCCGTGGTCGCCGCGAGCAGCAGGGCGGCGGTGAGGGTGCCGAAGGCGGTCAGGACGCGTCGCTTCATTCGCTCTCCATGTGGGGGGTGGTGGTGCGATGCGATCGGGCCTTGCGCACTACTGATGTACCACGGCCCCGCGGGCGCGGGAAGGGCTTTCCCGGCGGATTGGCCGACCCCGGCCACCGGTGGCGGGGATCGCGGAACAGAGCGGTGCTTCTACTGTTGCCTCATGGGGAACTATTTCCAGACCGTCGTGGATCTCGACGCCACGCATGCGGACGCCCGGACCCTGGCAGACAGCGGACTCGACTGGCTGGTGAGGGAGGGGATAGTTCGAGCCGAGCTCACCGACTGTGTTCTCGGGGCGCCGTCGGGGCATCCGCCCGGTCCCTCCTGGGCCAAGGCCGTCGGCCGGCAGGACTGGGAACCCAGCGACGGGCTCAGGGTCGAGACCGGCCGCACCGTGTTCGACTGCGGCCAGGGCGAGCCCATGTTCGCGGTGTGCCCCCATTGTGCGGGTCGGGCGGAGTTCTACACCGACCGGCTGGAGGAGATCGAGGGTGCGTGGGAACTCTTCGGTGAGGCCATCAGCGACTGGAGCGACACAGGCAGCGCCGCAGTCGCCTGCCCGCATTGTCGCCGCCCTGGTGACCTGACTGCGTGGGCCTGGTCGGATGACTACTTCGCCTTCGGGTATCTCGGTTTCCAATTCTGGGACTGGCCCGACTTCAGCGCCGGCTTCCTCGAAGGTCTCTCACGCGCGCTCGGGGGGCATCGCACGGTCCTCATGGAAGGCAAGCTCTGAGGTATCCGGAGTTCGTACGCCGCCCCCGTCCGAGGGAGTGCGGGATGCGTTCGTGGACCCCGGCGCTGTCCCGGATCCTCCTGGGAAGGGGATGTCGACACCCGACCGTTCCAGCCGAACCCCGGGTCGGCGCGCGGGGCGGCCCCCTTAAGGTGGTGACCATGACCCGCGCCAAGCTCGACAAGAAGCCTCAGGACGTCGCGGCGATGTTCGATGGCATCGCCGACAACTACGACCTCGTCAACGACGTCATCTCGCTCGGCCAGGACCGCGTCTGGCGCAGGGCCGTCGTCAACGCGGTCGACGCCCACAGCGGCGAGCTGGTCCTGGACCTGGCGGCGGGGACCGGTACCTCCTCGGAGTCCTTCGTCACCAAGGGCGCGCGGGTGATCGCGTGCGACTTCTCGCTCGGCATGCTCCGGACCGGCGCCCAGCGGCGCGGCGGGGCCTCACGGGGCGGGGTGACGTTCGTGGCGGGCGACGCCCTGCACCTGCCCTTCGCCGACGAGACCTTCGACGCCGTCACGATCTCCTTCGGCCTGCGCAACGTCAACGACATCGACCAGGCGCTGCGCGAGCTGCTGCGGGTCACCAAGGTCGGTGGGCGCCTGGTGATCGCCGAGTTCAGCCACATCCCCGTGGCCTTCGTGGACAAGCTCTACTCGACCTACCTCATGGCCGCCCTGCCGAAGATCGCGGGCGCGTTCTCCGGGCGCAGTGAGGCCTACGACTACCTCTCGGAGTCGATCATGGCCTGGCCCGACCAGCCCGCGCTGGCGCGCCACCTCCAGGACGCCGGCTGGTCCCGCGTCGCCTGGCGCAACCTGACGCTGGGCACGGTCGCGCTGCACCGGGGCTTCCGGCAGAAGTAAATCCCGACAAAAGCCCCACATGACTTAATACTTGAAAAACACCCCAAAACCCCAAAGGACGGTCAGTCCTTTGGGGTTTTGTGTTGCGCGTGTGGTGCGTGTGGCAAGAGGTCGTCCATGAGCTGCGCGTTTGTCAGGGAATAGGCGCGTGGCGACGGCCTTGGTGTCCTCTGCGTGCTATCGGACGATTGTGCGGGACGCGTGGGGAATGGCACCCCGGGGGTCGCCACGCGGCTCCGGAGGGTCTAGACTGCGAAAAGTGGGCTTGTGAAGTGCTTCACAAGGCCACGAGGCGCATCACACACCACCCCTGTGGGATGTGTCCGCAGCACACAACCGCCCCGAAGCACACCCCCGTGAGCGGGTCGACCCCGCACAGGCCCGCCACGGTGCACCGCGCGAGTAGTCGAGGACCACCCCGTGAGCGAGACAGCCACCTCCTCTCCCAGAGGCCGGGAAGGGATCGAGTACGACGCCGACGTCATCGTCGTCGGCGCCGGCCCTTCCGGATCCACGACCGCCTACTACCTGGCTCAGGCCGGGTTGGACGTCCTCCTGCTGGAGAAGACCTCCTTCCCGCGCGAGAAGGTCTGCGGCGACGGACTCACCCCGCGGGCGGTGAAGCAGCTGACGGCCATGGGGATCACCTTCGAGGACGAGGGGTGGATCAAGAACCACGGCCTGCGCATCGTCGGCGCCGGAGCCCGCCTGGAGCTCCCCTGGCCCGACCTCGGCTCCTACCCCGGGTTCGGCCTCGTCCGCACCCGCTACGACTTCGACGAGATCCTCGTCGGCAGGGCCGTCTCCGCCGGCGCCAAGCTGCTGGAGCGCACCACCGTCACCGGCCCGCTGATGGACGAGCGCAGCAACCGCATCGTCGGGGTGCACGCCAGGAACGCCGACCGCGAGCCCGTGGCCTTCCGGGCACCGCTGGTCGTGGCCGCCGACGGCAACTCCTCGCGGCTGTCCGTCGCCATGGGCATCCGCAAGCGCGACGACCGCCCCATGGGCGTGGCCGTGCGCACCTACTTCGAGAGCCCCCGCCACAAGGACGACTACCTGGAGTCCTGGCTGGAGCTGTGGGACCGCAGCGGCGACAAGGACGTCCTCCTGCCCGGCTACGGCTGGGTCTTCGGCGTCGGCGACGGCACCAGCAACGTCGGTCTCGGCATCCTCAACTCCACCCGCTCCTTCCAGGACGTGGACTACCGCAAGCTCCTGCGCCGCTGGACCGACAGCATGCCGCAGGAGTGGGGCTTCACCGAGGACAACCAGAAGGGCGGCATCCGCGGCGCGGCGCTGCCCATGGGCTTCAACCGGGTCCCGCACTACTCCCGCGGCCTGCTGCTGGTCGGCGACGCGGGCGGCATGGTCAACCCCTTCAACGGCGAGGGCATCGCCTACGCCATGGAGGCCGGCAGCATCGCCGCCGACGTGATCGTGCAGGCGCACGGGCGTCCCACCCAGCAGACCCGCGAGCGCGCCCTGCTGCGCTACCCCGAGGTGCTCTCCGACACCTACGGCGGCTACTACACGCTGGGCCGCTACTTCGTGAAGGTCATCGGCCAGCCCGAGTTCATGAAGTACGCGACCAAGTACGGCCTCCGCCAGCGCACGCTGATGAAGTTCGCGCTGAAGATGCTCGCCAACCTCACCGAGCCCACCCAGGGTGACGCCATGGACCGAGTGATCAACGGACTGACCAGGATCGCGCCCGCGGCCTAGGGGCCCCGGGCCGGGTAGGCCCCTCGCGTCCCACCGCACGACCGGAAGGAATCCCCCACGCGGGGAAGCCCGTGAAAACGTTCACAAGCACGTCCGCACGTGCCGACCAGCCAGAAGGAGGGTGACCGTTGGAGCTCTACACCCCGATATTCGTTCTCGGCGGGATCGGTGCCGCGTTCGTCGTGGTGTCGATGGTGGCCGGGGCGGTCTTGGGCCCCAAGCGCTACAACCGCGCCAAGATGCAGGCGTACGAGTGCGGCATCGAGCCCACGCCCCAGCCCGCGGGCGGCGGCCGCTTCACCGTCAAGTACTACATGACGGCGATGATGTTCATCGTCTTCGACATCGAGATCATCTTCCTCATTCCGTGGGCGGTGCATTTCGAGGCCCTCGGCTGGTTCGGCCTGATCGCGATCATCCTCTTCCTGGTGAACGTCTCCATCGCCTACGCCTACGAATGGCGCCGCGGAGGCCTCGAATGGGACTGACCCGAACGCCGGCAGAGCACGTTCCCCTTCCCAGCCACCCGTACCGCAACCGGCCCGAGGAGGTCAGCAGCTGATGGGACTCGAGGAGAAACTCCCCAGCGGCATCGCGCTCACGACCGTCGAGCAGGTCGTGGGCCTGGCCCGCAAGAGCTCCATGTGGCCCGCGACGTTCGGTCTCGCCTGTTGCGCCATCGAGATGATGTCGGTCGGCGGCCCGCACTACGACCTCGCGCGGTTCGGCATGGAGAAGTTCGGCGCCACCCCGCGCCAGGCCGACCTGATGGTCGTCGCCGGGCGCGTGAGCCAGAAGATGGCGCCCGTCCTGCGGCAGATCTACGACCAGATGCCCGAGCCCAAGTGGGTCATCGCCATGGGCGTGTGCGCCTCCAGCGGCGGCATGTTCAACAACTACGCCATCGTCCAGGGCGTCGACCACATCGTCCCCGTCGACATGTACCTGCCGGGCTGTCCGCCCCGGCCGGAGATGCTGCTCGACGCGGTGCTCAAGCTCCACGACAAGGTGCAGAACACCAAGCTCGGCGCCCACCGGGAGCTGGAGATCGACGAGACCGAGGAGCGGATGCTCCGCCGTTCGCTGCCGCTGGTGAGCAAGGACTGACATGAGCAACGAGAACGAGCGCGACGAGGCCGCCGAGAACCTGCCCGACCGGCTCGGCCGCGAGCGGCTGGCCGCACCCGTGAAGCGGACCGGCCTCTTCGGCGCCACCACCACCGGCGACACCTCCGGGTTCGGCGGGCTCCAGGTGCGGGGGAGCGCTCCCGCCGCGAGCAGCCGCCCCTTCACCGACCCCGATGACCCGCGCACGGCCGACTTCGACCGGGTGGCCGACGACCTGGAGGCCGCCCTGGGGGAGACCGCCGGTGCCGTGGAGCGGGTCGAGGTCGCCCACGGCGAGCTCACCTTCCACGTACGCCGCGAGGCGCTGGTGGAGTTGGTGCGCGTGCTGCGCGACGACCCCGCCCTGCGCTACGAGCTGTGCACCGGCGTGGCGGGCGTGCACTTCCCCGACGACGCCGGCCGCGAGCTGCACGCGGTGTACCACTTCCGGTCCATCACGCACAACAGCGAGATCCGCGTCGCCACCACCTGCCCCGACGACGACCCGCACGTCCCGTCGATCGTGTCGGTCTACCCGACCAACGACTGGCACGAGCGCGAGGCCTGGGACTTCTTCGGGATCGTCTTCGACGGCCACCCGGCGCTGACCCGCATCCAGATGCCGGACGACTGGCACGGCCACCCGCAGCGCAAGGACTACCCGCTCGGCGGCATCCCCGTCGAGTACCGGGGCGCCACCGTGCCCCCGCCGGACGAACGGAGGGCCTACAAGTGAGCCCTGCGCAACGGCCCACCACCGACCAGTCCGCTCCGAAGGGGGACACGGCATGAGCGTCACCGAGGACTACATCGACGCCTCCGGCGGCGACTGGGACGAGGTCGTGGAGAAGGCCCAGGCCACGAGCGCCGAGCGCCTCGTGGTCAACATGGGCCCCCAGCACCCCTCCACGCACGGCGTCCTGCGGCTGATCCTCACCCTGGACGGTGAGACCTGCACCGAGGCGCGCGTCGGTATCGGCTACCTGCACACCGGTATCGAGAAGAACATGGAGTACCGGACGTGGACGCAGGGCACCACGTTCGTCACCCGCATGGACTACCTCACGCCGCTCTTCAACGAGACGGCGTACTGCCTGGCGGTCGAGAAGCTCCTGGACATCACCGACCGGATCCCCGAGCGGGCCAGCGTCATCCGTGTGCTGGTCATGGAGCTCAACCGGATGGCCTCGCACTTCGTGGCCATGGCGACGTTCGGCATGGAGCTGGGCGCCACCACGGTCATGACCAACGGGTTCCGTGAGCGCGAGATGATCCTGGACATCCTGGAGCTCATCACGGGCCTGCGGATGAACCACGCCTACGTCCGGCCCGGCGGCGTCGCCCAGGACCTGCCGCCCGGCGCGGTCGGCAAGATCCGCGAGCTGCTCACGGAGATGCCCAAGCGCGTCAAGACCATGCGCAAGCTCCTGGACGAGAACCCCGTCTACCTCGCCCGCACCCGGGACGTGGCCTACCTCAACCTGCCCGGATGCATGGCGCTCGGCGTCACCGGGCCGCTCGCGCGCGCCTCCGGACTGGGCTTCGACCTGCGCAAGGCCAAGCCCTACTGCGGTTACGAGAACTACGAGTTCGACGTGCCCGTCTCCGACGGCGGCGACGTCTACGCCCGCTACCGGGTCCGCATCGCCGAGATGCACGAGAGCCTCAAGATCATCGAGCAGTGCCTGGACCGGCTCAAGCCCGGCCCGGTGATGATCGAGGACGCCAAGATCGGCTGGCCCGCCAAGCTGGCGCTCGGCCCCGACGGGTTGGGCAACTCCCCGGACCACATCGCGCACATCATGAGCGGTTCGATGGAAGCCCTCATCCACCACTTCAAGCTGGTCACCGAGGGCTTCCGGGTCCCCGCGGGCCAGGCCTACGCGGCCGTCGAGAGCGCCAAGGGCGAGCTCGGCTGCTACGCCGTCAGCGACGGCGGGACCCGCCCCTACCGCGTGCACTTCCGCGACCCCTCGTTCACGCACCTGCAGGCGGTCGCCGCCATGTGCGAGGGCGGGACGGTGGCGGACGTCGTCGCGGCCGTGGCCAGTATCGACCCCGTGATGGGAGGCGTGGACCGGTGAGCGCATTCGACGACGAGGTCCTCGCGCGTCTGGAACAGGACGCCAAGGAGATCATCAGCCGCTACCCGAAGGCGCGGTCGGCGCTCCTGCCGCTGCTGCACCTGGTGCAGGCCGAGGAGGGGCACGTCAGCGAGGACGGCATGCGGTTCTGCGCCGACCAGCTCGACATCACGCTCGCCGAGGTCAAGGCGGTGGTCACCTTCTACACGATGTACCGCCGCCGCCCCGGCGGCGACTACCAGGTGGGCGTGTGCACCAACACCCTGTGCGCCGTCATGGGCGGTGACGAGATCTTCGCCGCCCTCAAGGAGCACCTGGACCTCGGCAACGCCGAGACCACCGAGGACGGCAAGGTCACGCTGGAGCACGTCGAGTGCAACGCGGCCTGCGACTTCGCGCCGGTCGTGATGGTCAACTGGGAGTTCTTCGACAACCAGACGCCCGCGACCGCCAAGCAGCTGGTCGACGACCTGCGCCTGGGCAACGACGTCGCCCCCACCCGCGGCCCGTCGAGCCTGTGCACCTGGAAGCAGGCCTCGCGCGTGCTCGCCGGGTTCGACGACGGCCGCGCCGGCGAGGGCGTCCAGGCGGCCGGCCCCTCGCTCGCCGGGCTGAAACTCGCCCAGGAGCGCGGCTGGCGGTCCCCGGACCCCGACAACCTCCCGGCACGCCCCGACGAGCAGGGTGAGGAGGGCGCCAAGTGACCACCCTGACCCCGATCCTGTCCCGCGACTGGGACCGCACCGACTCCTTCACCCTCGACGGGTACAAGGCCACCGGCGGCTACTCCGCCCTGACCAAGGCCCTGTCGATGGACCCCGACGCCATCGTGGACCTGGTCAAGCAGTCCGGCCTGCGCGGCCGCGGCGGCGCCGGGTTCCCCACGGGGATGAAGTGGGGGTTCCTGCCCAAGGACAACCCCAACCCGCGCTACCTCGTCGTCAACGCCGACGAGTCCGAGCCGGGCACCTGCAAGGACATCCCGCTCATGCTCGCCAACCCGCACGTGTTGGTGGAGGGCGTGGCGATCGCCTCGTACGCGATCAAGTCCAGCCAGGCCTTCATCTACGTGCGCGGCGAGGTCGTCCACGTCATCCGCCGCCTGCGCCGGGCCGTGGCCGAGGCCTATGAGGCCGGACTCCTCGGCAAGGACATCCAGGGCAGCGGCTTCGACCTCGACGTCGTCGTGCACGCCGGAGCGGGCGCCTACATCTGCGGTGAGGAGACCGCCCTCCTGGACTCCCTGGAGGGCTACCGCGGCCAGCCCCGGCTCAAGCCGCCCTTCCCCGCCGTCGCCGGGCTCTACGCCTCGCCCACCGTGGTGAACAACGTCGAGTCCATCGCCAGCGTCCCGGGCATCGTCGCCAACGGCGCCGAGTGGTTCACGTCCATGGGCACCGAGAAGTCCGCCGGATTCGGCTTCTTCTCCCTGTCCGGGCACGTCACCAACCCCGGCCAGTACGAGGCACCGCTCGGGATCACCCTGCGCGAACTGCTCGACATGGCGGGCGGCATCCGCGGCGGCCACCGGCTCAAGTTCTGGACCCCCGGCGGCTCGTCCACGCCCATCTTCACCGACGAGCACCTGGACACACCGCTCGACTTCGAGTCGGTGGGCGCCGCCGGGTCCATGCTCGGCACCCGCGCACTCCAGATCTTCGACGAGACGACCTGTGTCGTCCGCGCGGTCGGCCGCTGGATCGCCTTCTACGCCCACGAGTCCTGCGGCAAGTGCACGCCCTGCCGCGAGGGCAACTTCTGGATGGTCCAGGTCCTGGACCGCCTGGAGCGCGGCGAGGGCACCGAAGCCGACCTCGACAAGCTCCTGGACATCTGCGACAACCTGCTCGGCCGCTCCTTCTGCGCCCTCGGCGACGGCGCGACCAGCCCGGTCATGTCCTCCATCAAGCACTTCCGCCAGGAGTACATCGACCACGTGGACAAGGGCGGCTGCCCCTTCGACCACTCCAAGGCCACCCTCTGGGGAGGGAACAAGTGACCGTCACCTCCAACTCCTCCGGCGGCGCCGCGGCCGCGCCGCCCCCCGAGGACCTCATCACCGTCACGATCGACGGATTCCAGATCCGGGTCCCCAAGGGCACGCTGCTGATCCGGGCCGCCGAACTCCTCGGCATCCAGATCCCCCGGTTCTGCGACCACCCGCTCCTGGACCCCGTCGGGGCCTGCCGCCAGTGCCTGGTGGAGATCCCCGACATGGGCAACGGGCGGGGCATGCCCAAGCCGCAGGCCTCCTGCACCATCACCGTGATGGAGGGGATGGTGGTCAACACCCACCTGACCTCCGAGGTGGCGGAGAAGGCCCAGCGCGGGATCATGGAGTTCCTGCTGATCAACCACCCGCTGGACTGCCCGGTCTGCGACAAGGGCGGCGAGTGCCCCCTGCAGAACCAGGCGATGTCCAACGGGCAGGGCGAGACGCGCTTCGTCGACGTCAAGCGCACCTTCCCCAAGCCGATCGCGCTCTCCAGCCAGGTGCTGCTCGACCGCGAGCGCTGCATCCAGTGCGCCCGCTGCACGCGCTTCGCCGCGCAGATCGCCGGCGACCCGCTCATCGAACTGATGGAGCGCGGCGCCCAGGAACAGGTCGGCATCGCCGAGGGGGAGTCCTTCGACTCCTACTTCTCCGGCAACACCGTCCAGATCTGCCCGGTCGGCGCCCTCACCGGGTCCGCCTACCGGTTCCGGTCCCGCCCCTTCGACCTGGTCTCCACCCCCAGCGTGTGCGAGCACTGCGCCTCCGGCTGCGCCCAGCGCACCGACCACCGGCGCGGCAAGGTCACCCGCCGCCTGGCCGGGGACGACCCGCAGGTCAACGAGGAGTGGAACTGCGACAAGGGGCGGTGGGCGTTCACCTACGCCACCCAGTCCGACCGCCTCACCCGCCCCCTGGTCCGCGACGACGAGTCCCACGCCCTGGAGTTCGCCTCCTGGTCCGAGGCGGTGTCGATCGCCGCGCGCGGCCTGGGCGCCGCCCGCGGCCGGGTCGGCGTCCTGACCGGCGGGCGCCTCACCTACGAGGACGCCTACGCCTACGCCAAGTTCGCGCGGGTGGCCCTGGGCACCAACGACATCGACCTGCGCGCCCGCGCCCACTCCGCGGAGGAGGCCGACTTCCTGGCCGCCCACGTCGCCGGAACCCCCGTCGACGTGGACTACACCGCCCTGGAGAAGGCGCCCGCCGTGCTCCTGGCCGGGTTCGAGCCCGAGGACGAGTCGCCCCTGGTCTTCCTGCGCCTGCGCAAGGGCGCCCGCAAGAACGGGGTGCGCGTCCACTCGATCGCCTCGCACGCCAGCCTCGGCCTGACCAAGACCGACGGCTCGCTCGTGCGGACGGTCCCGGGCGACGAGGCCCGCACGCTCAACGCCCTGGACGTCGAACACCCCGACGTGGTCGAGGCCCTCGGCGGCGAGGGCGCGGTCATCCTCGTCGGCGAGCGCCTCGCCGCCGTCCCCGGCGCGCTGAGCGCCGCCGCGGCCCTGTCCCGGCGGACCGGGGCGCGCCTGGCGTGGATCCCGCGCCGCGCGGGCGAGCGCGGGGCGATCGACGCCGGAGCCCTGCCGGGCCTGCTGCCGGGCGGGCGCCCCGTCGCCGACCCGGCCGCGCGCGCCGAGGTCGCCCGCGCCTGGAACGTGGGCTCGCTGCCCGCGACCCCGGGCCGCGACACCGCGGCCATCATCGAGGCCGCGGCCGCCGGCGACCTGGACGCCCTGGTCATCGCCGGGGTGGAGCTGGACGACCTGCCCGACCCCGCGGCCGCCCGAGCCGCCCTGGCCCGGGTGCCGTTCGTGGTCAGCCTCGAACTGCGGGCCAGCGAGATCACCGACCGCGCCGACGTCGTCCTGCCGGTCGCCGCCGTCGCCGAGAAGTCCGGCACGTTCGTCGACTGGGAGGGCCGCCACCGGCCCTTCGGCGACGCGCTCAAGGTCCCGGGTGCCCTGTCCGACCAGCGCGCCCTGTCCGCCGTCGCGGACGCCATGGACGTGCACCTGGGACTGCCCGACGCCGCGGCGGCCTACGCGGAGCTGCGCGACCTGGGGCCGTGGTCGGGCGAGCGGCCCGCCTCGCCCGCGGCCCGGCCGGCTCCCGTCCCCGAGGTCGGACCCGGCCAGGCGGTCCTGTCGACCTGGCGCCAGCTCCTCGGCACCGGCCGGATGGAGGACGGCGAGCCCTTCCTCGCCGGGACCGCCCGCCGGGCCCGCGCGTACCTGTCCAAGGCCACGGCCGACGAGGTCGGCGTCACCGACGGAGGAACGCTGCACGTCACCGGGCCGCTCGGCTCGGTGTCCGTCCCCGCGGTCGTCACCGACGTCGCCGACCGCGTGGTCTGGCTCCCCGACAACGCCGACGGCTGCGACATCCGCCGTGACCTGGGCGGCGGCGCCGGCTCCACGGTCATCGTGGCCGCGTCCGACACCACCGGGAGGCAGCAGTAACGGGATCTCGACTCCGTAGGAGCGGGCTTTCGACCGTTTCGGTCGGAAACCGCCGTTACCAGACCAAGCCATCACCATCGAGGAGGTGACCTTTGGTGGCTACGTTCCGCGTAGGACAGCAGACCGACCAGGCTGTGCTTCCTCAGCAGCATGCTCTCGAATTCGAGTCAGCAGACACCCCTCGGATCGGGGACGAAACGGGGCTCGAACACCGCACGACGGTACCCGGTGCGGGACATGGTCGAGGGGAGACCCCTGGATCCTCACCTGGTTCCAGGGGCGTCACCCCCGAACCCTCAAGGGACGGGGAGCAAGGCCGTGAGGCCTACACACTTGATCCGTTCGTGTTCGTCCTGGATCGATACGGGACACCGTTGCAGCCCTGCTCACCTGCCAGGGCACGCAAGCTCCTGACAAAGGGACGCGCTGTCGTCGCACGCCATACCCCATTCACCATTCGGCTGAAGGATCGTACTGCTGGGGATTCTGAGGTCGACGGTGTGGAGATCGGTATCGACCCCGGTTCCAAGCACACCGGTATCGCCGTGTTCACTACCGAAGCCGGTGAGCGGCGGGGGCGCTACAGCCTTCAGGTCGACCATCGCGGCTCCAGTGTTCGCAAGAGGCTCCGGCAGCGTTCCGCCTACCGGCGACGGCGGCGCTCGGCGAACCTGCGCTATCGGTCACCCAGGTTCAAGAACCGGACTCGCCCCAGGGGTTGGCTGGCCCCGAGCTTGCGACACCGAGTGGATACAACGATGGGTTGGGTGCACCGTTTGGCCCGGTGGGCACCCGTCCGAGCGGTGCACGTGGAGCGGGTCGCGTTCGACACCCACGCCCTCAGCGCCGGAAAGCCTCTGGAGAATGCTGAGTACCAGTTCGGCACCCTCCACGGCTATGAGGTCCGCGAGTATCTGCTCGCCAAGTGGGATCGAACGTGTTGCTACTGCGGCGCGACTGGCGTTCCGTTGAACATCGACCACATCTACCCCCGTTCCAGAGGCGGCTTCGATCGGGTATCCAACCTGACACTCGCCTGCATGCCGTGCAACCAGGCGAAGGGCGACAGGCTGATAGGAGAGTCCGCCAGCAGTCCGAAGACGCTTGCACGCATCACCGCGCAAGCGAAGGCACCACTTCTGGACGCCGCCGCGGTCAGTTCTACTCGGTGGGCGTTGTGGCGCGCCCTTGATGCCCGCCTTCCCACCCATACGGCCTCGGGCGGTCGCACCAAGTGGAACCGTTTTCGCACCGGTCTCTCCAAGTCCCACAGCTTCGATGCTCTCGCAGTCGGCAAACTCGACTCCATTACGGAGGTTGTCGGCCGAGTTCTGCACGTGGCCTGTACTGGACGCGGCAGATACGCACGGACCACGTCCGACAAGCACGGTTTTCCCCGGCTCCGCCTGAGTCGGCGTAAGCAGTTCTACGACTTCGGCACCGGCGACCTCGTACGGGCGGTCGTCCCGTCCGGGAAGCGGCAGGGCACCCACACCGGACGTGTTTTGGTTCGGGCCAAGGGAAGCTTCGACATCACCACCGCGACCGGCCGTCAGGCCGGGATCAACCACCGACACGTCCGCCTCCTCCAGCGCGCGGACGGCTACGGCTACGCACTTCGGGAGGAAAGCCCCGTGCATAACCCAAGCTTGACGGCGGACCAGCCTGTTCTGGCCGATCTGTCACGTTCCGAATTTCTCCCTGCCGTGAACAACGGGGCGTCCTTTAAGGGGGCACAGTGACCCCCGCTCTCGCTCCGCACGCGGTCCACCTGGCCTCGGAGCGCACCCTGACCGCCTTCGGGCAGGACCCGTGGTGGATCACGACCATCAAGGCCGTGGCCATCTTCGTCTTCCTGATGGTCTGCGTGCTGATGATGATCATGGCCGACCGCAAGGTCATGGGCCGGATGCAGCAGCGCCACGGGCCCAACCGGATGGGGCCCTTCGGCCTCCTGCAGTCCCTGTTCGACGGCATCAAGCTCTCCCTCAAGGAGGACCTGATCCCGCGCGGGGTCGACCGGTTCGTCTACATCGCCGCACCGATGATCGCGGCCGTGCCCGCGTTCATCGCGTTCTCGGTCATCCCGGTCGGTCCCGAGGTGAACATGTTCGGGGTCGTGACCCCGCTCCAGCTCACCGACCTGCCCATCGCCGCACTGGTCGTCCTGGCCACCGCGGCCCTGGGCGTGTACGGGTTCGTGCTCGGCGGCTGGGCCTCCCAGTCGCCCTACGCCCTGCTCGGCGGCCTGCGCGCCTCCGCGCAGGTGATCAGCTACGAGATCGCGATGGGCCTGTCCTTCGTCGCGGTCTTCCTGATGTCGGGGACGCTCACGACCTCCGGGATCGTGGAGTCCCAGCGCGGGCTCTGGTTCGCCGTGCTGCTCCTGCCGTCCTTCCTCATCTACCTGGTGACGATGGTCGGCGAGACCAACCGGCTCCCCTTCGACCTCGCCGAGGGCGAGGGCGAGATCGTCGGCGGCTTCATGACCGAGTACGGGTCCATGAAGTTCACGATGTTCTTCCTCGCCGAGTACGTGAACATGGTGACGGTCGCCGCCGTCTCCGTCACGCTCTTCCTCGGCGGCTGGCTGGCCCCGCCCGGCGTCACGGCGATCCTGCCCGGCGCCAACGAGGGCTGGTGGCCCGCCCTGTGGTGGCTGCTCAAGTTCCTGTGCGTGATGTTCCTGTTCATCTGGGCGCGCGGCAGCCTGCCCCGGGTGCGCTACGACCAGCTCATGAAGCTCGGTTGGAAGGTGCTCATCCCCATCCAGCTCGTGTGGATCACCGCGGTCGCCGTCGTCCGGATGCTCATCCTGGAGGACGCCTCCCCGGTGGTCGTCGGCCTGGTCGTCGCCGGGTTCTCGGCGGCCACGATCGCCGCCTTCTACTCCTGGGCCCGCCACGCGCGCCGCGAGCGCGAGGAGGACGCCCGCCTGCGTGCGGAGAACGCGCGCCGCGCCCACAAGGATCCCGCCTTCGGCGGCTTCCCGGTGCCCCCGAGCACCGCCCCGCACTACGGCAGCAGCGTGCTCGCCGAACCGCCGAGGACGGCCGCGGCCGTCGGCGGCGACAGCAACAAGAAGGGTGAGGAGGTTACCGGTGCTTGAGTGGCTCAACCCCGTCAAGGGATTCGGCGTCACCTTCCACACCATGTTCAAGAAGGTGCCGACCATCGAGTACCCGGAGGTCAAGCGCCCCACGGCGCCGCGCTTCCACGGCCGGCACCAGCTGAACCGGTGGGCCGACGGTCTGGAGAAGTGCATCGGGTGCGAACTGTGCGCCTGGGCCTGTCCGGCCGACGCCATCTACGTCGAGGCCGGTGACAACAGCGACGACGACCGGTACTCGCCCGGTGAGCGCTACGGCCGCGTCTACCAGATCAACTACCTGCGCTGCATCCTGTGCGGGCTGTGCGTGGAGGCCTGCCCGACCCGCGCGCTCACCATGACCAACGAGTACGAGCTGGCCGACGACAGCAGGCAGAGCCTGATCTGGACGAAGGAGCAGCTGCTCGCCCCCCTCAAGGAGGGCATGGAGGCGCCGCCGCACCCGATGCGGCTCGGCGACGACGAGCAGGACTACTACGCGACCGGACGCGGCCAGCACGGGACGCAGGACCGGCCGGAGAGCGCGGAGGCGGTCCGTTGAACACCGCAGCCACCACCTCCGCCGTGACCGCGGCGGCCGCGCCCATCGGCGGCGGCGAGGCGTCCGTGTTCTGGATCCTCGGAACCGTGGCCGTCCTCGGCGCCCTGGGCGTGGTCTTCTCCCGCAAGGCCGTGCACTCGGCGATGTCGATGGCCCTGACGATGGTCAGCCTGGCCGTGTTCTACGGCATCAACGAGGCGCCGTTCCTCATGGTCGTCCAGATCGTGGTCTACACCGGCGCCGTGCTCATGCTGTTCCTGTTCGTGCTGATGCTCATCGGCGTCAGCTCGGCCGACTCCCTGGTGGAGACGCTCAGCGGGCAGCGCGTCATGACCGCGATCGTGGCGCTGGCCTTCGTCGGCGCCCTGACCACCGGCATCTCCCGCATCGTCGTGGGCGACCCGCAGGGCATCGCCGCCGGGGCCGCGGCCGCCGGCGGCACCGTCCCATGGATCGCGGGCGAGCTCCTGCTGCGCTACGTCGTGGCGTTCGAGGCCACCGGGGCGCTGCTCATCACGGCCGTCCTGGGCGCCATGGTCCTGGCGCACACCGCCCGCACGAAGAAGCGCCGCACCCAGCGGGAGATCTCCGAGGACCGCGTCCGCGGCGACCACCCGACCCCGCTGCCCGGGCCGGGCACCTACGCCCGGCACAACGCGATCGACATGCCCGCGCTGCTGCCGGACGGCTCGGTCTCGTCCCTGTCCCTCAACCCGGTGCTCACCGCGCGCGACCCGGAGTACCAGTCGCGCGTGCCCGGTGACGTGCAGGCCGGGCGGCCGCCGCTGCCCGGCGGGGCCTCCGACTCCACCCGTTCCAAGGAGGGCCGGCCGGTCCTGGCCGAGGACGACCGGGCCGACGAGGCGACCGAGGAGAACGGCAACAGCAACGGGCAGGAGGTGGAGTCCTCGTGGACCCGATGAACTACATCGTCCTCGCGGCGCTGATCTTCACCATCGGCGCGGTCGGCGTGCTCATCCGGCGCAACGCGATCATCGTCTTCATGTGCGTCGAGCTCATGCTCAACGCCTGCAACCTGGCGTTCGTGGCGTTCGCCCGGATGCACGGGGACATCGAGGGGCAGGTCATCGCGTTCTTCGTGATGGTCGTCGCCGCCGCCGAGGTGGTCGTGGGACTCGCGATCATCATGCAGATCTTCCGAACCCGCAGGTCCGCGTCGCTCGATGACGCGAACCTGCTCAAGCACTAGAAGGCGACGTGGAAGTGACACCTCACACCTACCTCGCCGCCGATACGGGGGCGGCGACCCTGGCCGACGGCGCGGTGCTGTCGAACGCCTGGCTGCTCATCGCCCTGCCGCTCGCGGGCGCGGCGATCCTGCTGCTCGGCGGCCGGCGCACCGACGCCTGGGGGCACTGGCTGGGCGCAGCCCTCCCGGTGGCCTCCTTCGCCTGGGCGGTCGCCGTCCTGGTCGACCTGCTCGGCCGCGCCCCCGACGCGCGCAGCATCTCCGTCCCCGTCTACGAGTGGTTCGCGGTCGGCGGCTTCACCGCCGGCGTCGACCTGCTGATCGACCCCCTGTCGATCACGTTCGTCCTGCTGATCACCTTCGTCGGCTCCCTCATCCACCTCTACTCGGTCGGCTACATGGCCGAGGACCCGGGGCGGCGGCGCTTCTTCGCCTACCTCAACCTGTTCGTCGCGGCCATGCTGGTGCTGGTGCTGGCCGACAACTTCGTCCTGCTCTTCCTCGGCTGGGAGGGCGTCGGCCTGGCGTCCTACCTGCTCATCGGGTTCTGGCAGTACAAGCCGTCCGCCGCCACCGCCGCCAAGAAGGCGTTCCTGATCAACCGGGTCGGCGACATCGGCCTGCTCGTGGCGATCATGATCATGTTCTCGGTGCTGGGCGCGGTCAGTTTCAGCGACGTGTTCGCCGCGGTCCCGGCCGCCGGCGACGGCGTCCTGCTCGCGATCGGACTGCTCCTGCTCCTGGGCGCCTGCGGCAAGTCCGCGCAGCTCCCGCTCCAGGCGTGGCTGCTCGACGCGATGGAGGGCCCGACCCCGGTGTCGGCGCTCATCCACGCCGCCACCATGGTCACCGCCGGCGTGTACCTCATCGTGCGCGCCGGGCCGATCTTCGAGGGCGCCCCGGTGGCCCAGACGGCCGTCACCGTGGTCGGCGCCGCGACGATGCTCGCGGGCGGGATCATCGCCTCGGCCAAGGACGACATCAAGAAGTCCCTGGCCGGGTCCACGATGAGCCAGATCGGCATGATGGTCCTGGCCGCCGGGCTCGGCCCGGTCGGCTACGTGGCCGCCATCGCCCACCTGGTCACGCACGGCTTCTTCAAGGCCGGGCTGTTCCTGGGCGCCGGATCGGTCATGCACGCCATGAACGACGGCGTGGACATGCGCCGGTACGGGGCGCTGCGCACGAAGATGCCGATCACCTTCGCCACCTTCGGGCTCGGCTACCTCGCCATCATCGGCGTGCCGTTCCTGTCGGGCTGGTGGACCAAGGAGAGCATCATCTCCGCGTCCTTCGGGATCGGCGGCACGCAGGGCGTGGTGCTGGGCACCGCCGTCATCGTCGGCGCCGCCCTGACCGCGTTCTACATGTCGCGGATGATGTTCATGACCTTCTTCGGCGCCAAGCGCTGGGAGGAGGGCGTGCACCCGCACGAGTCGCCCACCAGCATGACCGCCCCCATGGTCGTGCTGGCCATCGGCTCGGTCGCGCTCGGCGGGTTCCTGATGCTGGGGGACCGGTTCGCGACGTTCCTCACCCCCGCCACCGGCGCGCACCCGCACCACTTCGACGTGGCGCACGCGTTCACCGCCCCCTACGGCATCGCCGCGCTGGCCGTCCTCGTCCTCGGCGTGGCCGCGGCCTGGGCGATGTACCTGCGGCGGCCGGTGGCCGCCACCGCGCCCAAGGGGAACCTCGTCACGGTCGCCGCCAGCCGGGAGCTGTACGGCAACGAGATCAACGAGGGCCTGCTCATGCGACCCGGCCAGGTCCTCACCAAGGCGCTGGTCGTGATCGAGGACAAGGTCATCGACGGCGCCGTCAACGGGCTCGGCACGAGCGTGCGCGACTCCTCGTCCGGGCTCGGCAGGGCACAGACCGGGTTCGCCCGCTCCTACGCGCTCACCATGCTCTTCGGCGCCGTCATCGTCGCCGCGACGCTGGTTGTGAGGTTCTAGACAATGTTCCCCTGGCTCACCATCGCCATCGCGCTGCCCGTCGTGGGCGCGATCCTGATCTGGGCGCTGCCACGCGCCAAGGCGCCCGCCGAGCCGGCCGTCGCGACCGCCTCGGCGCGGGCCGAGGGCGCGGGCGGAGGCACCGCCACCCGGGTCCGGCCCGCGACCGGGCCGGGCGTCGTCCCGTCGGCCGACGGGACGACCGCCAAGCGGATCGCCCTGGGCACCTCCCTGGCGACCCTGCTCGTGGTCGCCGCCATGGCGCTGCGCTTCGACACCTCGCAGGCGGGCGGCCTCCAGTTCGAGCAGGTCGTCCCCTGGATCCCGCGCTTCGGCGTCCACTACGCGGTGGGCGTCGACGGCATCGCCCTGGTGCTGATCCTGATGTCGGCGGTCCTGGTGCCGCTGGTCATCGTCGCCGCCTGGAACGAGCACGACGACCGCGAGGACGGAGGGCGCGGGTACTTCGCGCTGATCCTCGTGCTGGAGGCGATGATGGTCGGCGTCTTCGCCGCCACCGACGTCTTCCTGTTCTACGTGTTCTTCGAGGCCATGCTGATCCCGGTCTACTTCATGATCGGGCGGTACGGGCTCGGCGACGAGCGCGCCAAGGCGGCCGTGAAGTTCCTGCTGTACAGCCTCGCCGGAGGCCTGGTCATGCTGGTCGCGGTCATCGGCGTGTACGTCTACGGCGGCACGTTCCTGTGGACCGACCTGACCGACCCCGGTGGCGCGCTGGCCGCGATCGACCCGTCGACCGCGCGGTGGCTGTTCCTCGGCTTCTTCATCGCCTTCGCGATCAAGGCGCCGATGTGGCCCGTGCACACCTGGCTCCCGGACGCCGCGCAGTCCTCCCGCCCGGGCACCGCCGTCCTGCTCGTCGGCGTGCTGGACAAGGTCGGTACCTACGGGATGCTGCGCTTCTGCCTGGAGCTCTTCCCGTCCGCCGTGTCCTGGTTCGTGTGGCCGGTGGTGGCGCTGAGCCTGGTGAGCATCGTCTACGGGGCGATCCTGGCCATCGGGCAGAGCGACATGATGCGCCTGATCGCGTACACGTCGGTGTCCCACTTCGGGTTCATCACCCTGGGCATCTTCGCCCTGACCCCGCAGGCGCAGGCCGGAGCGGCGCTGTACATGGTCAACCACGGGTTCGCGACCGGTGCGCTCTTCCTGATCGTGGGCTTCCTCATCGCCCGCCAGGGCTCGGCGCGCATCGCCGACTACGGCGGCGTGCAGAAGGTCGCCCCGCGGCTGGCCGGGGCGTTCCTGGTGGTCGGTCTGGCGGGCCTGGCCCTGCCGGGCCTGGCGCCGTTCGTCAGCGAGTTCCTGGTGTTCGTGGGCGTGTACGCCTTCAGCCCGGTCCCGGCGGTACTGGCCACCGCGGGCGTGGTGCTGGCCGCGCTCTACATCCTGTGGATGTACCAGCGCACGATGGCCGGCCCCACCCCGGACCAGCTCACGGGCCTGCGTGACCTGTCCGTGCGCGAGATGTGGGCGGTCGGCCCGCTCATCGCGCTGATCATCGCGTTCGGGCTGTACCCGCAGCCGATGCTGGACGTGATCAACCCCGCCGTCGAACGGACGGTGGAGATCGTGCCCGAGGCCGGAGTGGTCGCCGACGGTGCCTCTGAGGAAGGAGACCACGAGTGATCCCCCTCATCCCCGCGCAGGCGGTGAACACGGCCGCGCAGCGCACCATCACCGAGGCCGCGCCGCAGCTGGACTGGTGGCTGCTGGCACCGCTGCTGACGGTGTTCGCGGCCGGTGTGCTGGCGGTCCTGGTCGAGGCCTTCCTGCCCCAGGGGCGGCGCCGCGGTCCGCAGATCGGCCTGGCCGTCCTGGCGCTGCTGACCACGTTCGTCCTGCTCGTCCTCCAGGTGGGCTCGGTGGGTGAGGAGGGCACCACGGTCGCGGCCGGAGCGCTGGCGGTGGACCGCACGGTCCTGTTCTTCCAGGGCACCATCACGATCCTGGCGCTGGTCAGCCTCGTGCTGATCACCGAGCGCGGGAGCGGCCGGGACGCGTTCGCCGCCCAGGCCGCCACGGTGCCCGGCAGCGAGGAGGAGCGCGCGCACATCATGGCGGGCTCCCAGCACACCGAGGTGTACCCCCTGGTGCTGTTCGCGGTGCTGGGCATGCTGATGTTCCCGGCCTCGAACGACTTCCTGACGATGTTCGTCGCCCTGGAAGTGATGAGCCTGCCGCTGTACCTGATGTGCGGGCTGGCCCGGCGCCGCCGCCTGTTCTCCCAGGAGGCGGCGGTCAAGTACTTCCTGCTGGGCGCGTTCGCCTCGGCGTTCTTCCTCTTCGGCATCGCGATGGTCTACGGCTACGCGGGGTCGGTGAACTTCGCCGCGGTCCGCGAGGCGGTGGAGGCCGGGGGAGCGCCGATCTTCGCCGACGGCGGGAACGGGGAGCCGCTCCTGCTGATGGGCGTGGGCCTGGTCGCGATCGGCCTATTGTTCAAGGTCGGCGCCGTGCCCTTCCACAACTGGAAGCCGGACGTCTACCAGGGCGCCCCGACCCCGATCACGGCCCTGATGGCCTCCTGCACGCTGGTCGCCGCGTTCGGCGCCCTGCTGCGGGTGTTCTTCGTGCCCTTCGGCGGCTCCGCGGACGTGTGGGAGCCGATGCTGTGGACGGTGGCCGTGCTCACGATGGTCGTCGCAGCGGTGGTCGCGGTCACACAGCGCGACATCAAGCGGCTGCTGGCCTACTCCTCGGTCGTGCACGCCGGATTCATCCTGACCGCCGTGGTGGCGGGCAGCACGGACGGGCTCGCGGGCGCCATGTTCTACCTGGGCGCGTACGGGTTCACCACGCTGGGCGCGTTCGCGGTGATCACCCTGGTGCGCACCAAGGACGGGGCCCAGGAGCTCAACGAGATCGACCGGTGGGCCGGACTGGGCCGCCGCCACCCGGCCCTGGCCGGGGCGCTGGCGCTGTTCCTGCTGGCGTTCGCCGGGATCCCGCTCACGAGCGGGTTCATCGGCAAGTTCGCGGTGTTCGAGGCCGCGCTGGCCGCGGGTGCGGCGCCGCTGGTGATCGTCGGTGTCCTGAGCAGCGCGGTGACGGCGTTCTTCTACGTCCGCATCATCGTGGTGATGTTCTTCCGCGACCCGGAGCACGAGGCGCCCACGGTGGTGCGCGCGGGCGTGCTCACGGGCGGGGTGATCACCCTGGGTGTGGCGGCCACGCTCGTCCTCGGCGTGTTCCCCGGCCTGGTGCTGGACCACCTCGTGCCGTCCCAGGACAGCGGACCGGAGCCGACCGCGGTGATGGTCTCGCAGGTCACAGCGGATTCCGGCGGGGAGTGACGCACTACCCGGGTGTGGCTTTGGAGGTTCAATCCGGGTCGGATACCGTGGCAAGTCGGATCATGTTCATGTGCTGAGCGTGCGGTTGGCCCTCGATGCGAGGGTCGGCCGCGCGCCCGTTCGACAGGTGGAGCTTTACGGTGAGCGGTGCTGTCCCGAGCGGGTTTCTCGCTCTGCCGAGAGTCGACCCGACCCTCGCCCGTGAGATCCTGGACGACCTGGAGAAGGTCGAGGACCTGCTGAGGGAGTCGGTGGCCTCCTCCGACCCCCTGCTCACCGAGGCCGCCTCCCACCTGCTCGCGGCGGGCGGCAAGCGGTTCCGCGCCACGCTCGTGCTGCTGGCGGGGCACTTCGGCGACCCGACCGTGCCCGACCTCATCCCGGCGGCGGCCGTGGTGGAGCTCACCCACGTGGCGACGCTCTACCACGACGACGTCATGGACGAGGCGGACCTGCGCCGCGGCGAGCCCAGCGCCAACCAGCGGTGGGGGAACAGCGTCGCCATCCTCACCGGCGACTACGTGTTCGCCCGGGCCTCGGAGATGCTCGCCGACCTGGGCACCGAGGCCGTCCGGCTCCAGGCGGCCACGTTCGGCCGACTGGTCCAGGGCCAGATCCTGGAGACCTCCGGCCCGCCGGAGGGCACCGACCCGCTCGACCACTACCTCCGGGTGATCAGCGACAAGACCGCGTCGCTCATCGCCTCCTCCGCGGAGTTCGGCGGCATGTTCGGCAAGGTCGACCCCGAGACGGTGGGCACGGTGACCCGCGCCTGCGACGCTCTGGGCATGGCCTTCCAGCTCGCCGACGACATCCTCGACGTGGCGGGCAAGACGTCGGAGTCGGGCAAGCACCAGGGCACGGACCTGCGCGAGGGCGTGCTGACGCTGCCGATGTTCTACGCGCTGCGCTCGACCGACCCCGCCGACGAGCGGTTGAAGTCGCTGCTGGGCCGGCCGCTGGACGAGGACGAGGCCGAGGAGGCCCTGGCCCTGCTGCGGGTGCACCCCGCGATGGCCGAGGCCGACGCCACCCTGCGCGGCTGGGCCGACCGGGCCCGCGCCGAACTGGCGACCCTGCCCGAGGGGCGCGCGCGGGTCGCGTTCGAGGCGCTGTGCGACTACGTGGTCGAACGCTCCGGCTGAGTCCGGACCGGACCTGAGCGAAAGGACCCCGCCACCCGTTCCGGGCGGCGGGGTCCTCGTGCGCGCGGTGGCCGCGGCGTCGCACCGTCCGTGGACGGCTCACCGCGTCCGCCGGCGGCGGACGGACCGCGACGGCGGACGGCGCCGCCCCGTGGTGCGAACGGGGCGGCGCCGCGGTGCCGACCGGGCCGGGCCGTGCCGTGGCCGTGGAGGTGGGTCAGCTGACGACGGGCAGCGCCTCGGAGCCGGGCAGCTCGGTGAAGGTCGGGTGCTGCGTGGTGCCCGGGGCGGGCGCCTGCTCCGGCGAGCCGCCCTCCACCGAGACCAGGTCGCTGGTGTCGACCTGGCCCAGCAGGTCCGTGCCCTGACCCAGGCCCGACACGAGGTCCTCGGCGGTCCCGGCCTCGGCGCCCTCGGCCACCTTCGGCAGCTCGGTGCCGGCCAGGGGGCCGTCGAGTCCTACCGGCTGGGAGGCGTCCAGGGACCCGGCGCCCTCCAGGAGCCCGCCCGTCAGGTCGGCCACCCCGGGGGTGGCGGGAGCGGACGGAGCGGCCTGCGGCAGGGTCTGGCCGTCCTCCAGGTTGCGGTTGCCGACCATGCCGAGGGCCTCGTCGATGCCGACGTCCACGTAGTTGTCGTCGGTCAGCCGGTTGGACTCGACGACGTCCTGCACCCGGTCGGGGGTCTCGACGCCGAAGACGTGCGCGAGGTCCCACATGTTCGGGGTGACGGGCTTGCCCGCGCTCTGCGGCACGACCTGGGAGGTGTTCCCCAGGGGCGACAGGGCGCTGTCCAGGTCCGCGGCGTCGCTCAGGGCCAGCGAGTTGTCGCCGGTCAGGTCGGTGACCGCGCCCAGGTCGGGCGCCTCTGCGGTGTCGGGCAGCCGGACGGCCTCGGTGGCCTGGCCCAGTTCGAGCTCCGCGGGCAGTGCCTTGGTCGCCTCGACGGTGTGCGGCAGCATCTCGGAGGCGGTCTCCTCCACGGACGCGCCGGTGCCGTGGCCCATGGCCTCCACCACGGAGCCGGCCTCCTCGGCGCTCGCTCCCATGGAGGTGCCCGAGCCCTCGGTCATGGCGCCGAGGACGGCCCCGGCCTCGTGGGAGGCCTCCTCCACGGCGGTGCCGGCCTGGTGTCCGACGGTCTCCTGGCCCAGGCCGTCCAGCCCGGTGGCGGCCTGGGTCCCGGCGACGGCGTCGGCCAGGTCGCTCGTGGGGTTGGGGACCGAGCCCAGCGGGGTCTGCACGGGGCGGCCGTCGGGCAGCGGCGCGGCCAGGTCGGGGGCGGGCTTGGCGGGGGTCGCGGACTCCTGGAGCTCGGTCAGGGCGCTGTTCGCGACCGGCCCGACACCGCCCGGGGCGAGGCTGTGCATGGTCGGGGCGACGCCCTCGACCAGGGCCCGCTCGACGGTGGGGGCGACCTCGTGCATCGGGGTGGCCATCGTGTCGGCGGTCGAGACCCCGGCGCCGAGGGCGACGAATCCGGCCGCTCCGGCGGCGAGGAGTACGGTCCGGGCGGAGGTGCGCTTGGCCTGCGTCATGGGTGTCCTTCCAGAAGGTTCGTGGATATCGGGGCGGCCTGCGCGCGGAACGCGGGAGGCCGAAGCCGGGGAGTCGAGGACCTCCGGCTGACATGAGCCACGTGAGCGGTGGGCACGGGGCTCAGGTCAGCGCCCAGAACGAGGTGCGGCGGGGCCGCGGCTGGGACGGGTCCGGGGAGGGCGGAAGGCGCGGGTGGCGTCCCTCCGGCGTCCTCCGGGCGTCCTAGTCGGGCGAGACCGTGGGGTCGTCCGTGCCGGCGGTGGGCGCCGCGCGGTGGTGGCGCGGGGCCGGGCGGAGCGCGTCCGAGCCCGGGGCCGTCAGGGGCGCACTGGTGAGGTACCCGGCGATGCCGGGGGCCGGGGCGGGCGAGGAGCCCGTGGTGGCGGCCGACGCCGTGGCGGACTGCCCGACCGGCGGCTCGGGTGAGCGCGGCGCGGGGTCGGCGTCCTGGTGGCCGCCGGCGGTGACCGCGGGCATGGCGTCGCGGGTGGACGGGCCGACGATCGCGGGGGCGCCCGCGGCGGCGGAGGCGCCCCGTTCGGCGGTGTCGGCCGCCTCGGAGCGGTCCGCGTCGTCGGCGGCCCGTTCCGACCCGGGGCCGCCGCTGCCGGCCTCCGCTCCGGCCTCGCCGGAACCGGTGGTGCCGAGGGTGCCCAGGACACTGCCGGGGCGGTGGGGCTCGTCGAGGGGCAGGGCGGGGACGGCGCCGAGTTCGTCGGTGTCGGGCAGGGCGCGGTCGGCCTCGCCGACCGCGCCGATGACCTCGGCGCCGACGTCGGCGACCGGGCGGGTCGCGCCGGTCAGGGCGCCGCCGGGTTCGGCGTGCGCGTCAGGATCGGCCTGGAGCCGCTGGTGGACGGTCTCCAGCGTGGTGGAGACGGGTTCGGCGACCTCGCCGGGAACGACTCCGCTCAGCGGGGCCGATCCGTTCGCGGCGGCCGAGGGGAGCGCGCCGACCGTGTCGCGGCCGGAGTCGGCGTGCGCCGGTGCGCCGCCCAGCAGCCACAGGGCGGCCAGCGCGGCGCCGACCAGCAGCCCGAGGCACAGCAGCGACGGCAGCCCCGGGGAGGGCGCACCCGAGCACGGGGCCGAGGCGACGCGCGTGGCGCGTGGCGTTCGGCTGGTGCGCTGCATGGATGGGCCCTCCGCGGCAGGTGCCTGGTCGGGGGAACGAGTCCCCGCTCTCGACCAAACGTTAGCACAATGTCACTGAGGGTAGTTTCGGTTCGTCCGAACGGGGAACTCAGGCCTCCGTCGCGCCGTGCTGCTGAGTGGCCTGCTCCGACCGCCGGGCGGCGGACCGGGACCGGGCGCTGCGGATCTGGTCGAAGGCGAACACGCACAGGGCCGACCACACGATCGCGAAGCCGATCCAGCGGCTCGGCGGCATCTCCTCGCCCTGGACGAGCCAGCCGATGAGGAAGATCATCGTCGGCGCGATGTACTGGAGGATCCCGATGATGGTGAGCGGCACGCGCTGGGCCGCCATCCCGAACAGCAGCAGCGGCAGCGCGGTCACGAAACCGCCGCCGATGAGCAGCGCCGTGTGGCCGGGCGAGACGGAGAACATCGTCCCCGAGCCGCCGATCTCCAGGTAGAGGACGAAGCCCAGCGCCGGCAGGAACATGATGAGGGTCTCGACGGTGAGGCTGCGCATCCCGTCCAGGTCCACGTACTTCTTCACCGCGCCGTAGGCGGCGAAGGACGAGGCCATCAGCAGGGAGAGCCAGGGCGCGGACCCGTAGGCGACCGTCATCACGACCACGGCCAGGGCACCCAGGCCGACCGCGATCCACTGGGCGGTCCGCAGGCGCTCGGAGAAGAACACCATGCCGAGGCAGACCGACATGAGCGGGTTGATGAAGTACGCGAGCGAGGCCTGGAGGGTCTGCGAGATCGAGACCGAGTAGATGAACCCCCACCAGTTGAGGGAGATCAGGGCGGCGGCCGCGGCGATCGGCAGGAAGCGCCGAGGGCTGCGGACGACGGCGGGGAGCCACGCCCACCCCCGGCCCGCGATGAGGAGGAACACGCACATGGCGAGCAGGGACCAGACCATGCGGTGGGCGAGGATCTCGGAGGGCTCGGCGGCGGAGAGGAAGGGCCAGTACAGGGCGGCGAGGCCCCACAGGAGGAAGGCGCCCGCCCCGAGGGCGACGCCGTGGTTGGATTCCGGCACGGTGTAAATGGTAGGACGAATCGGACTCTGTGTCTCCCCCGTTCTTGCGTCCGCGGATACCCTGGGTCCATGTTCGGGAGAAAAGCGACCATGGTCGATCCAGCACGCGCCCTGCCCGGCCGGGACACCCCGATGCCGGTGCACGCCGAGCACACCGTGCTGGGCACTCCGCTCACCCCGCCCTACCCGGAGGGCAGCGAGATCGCCGACGTGGCGATGGGCTGCTTCTGGGGGGCCGAACGCACCTTCTGGCGCCTGGGCGCCGAGCGCGGCGTCATCACGACCGCCGTGGGCTACGCGGGCGGGTTCACGCCCAACCCCACCTATGAGGAGGTGTGCTCCGGCCTGACCGGGCACACCGAGGTGGTCCGCGTGGTCTTCGACCCGGCCCGCATCACCTACACCGAGATCCTCAAGGTCTTCTGGGAGGGCCACGACCCCACCCAGGGCATGCGCCAGGGCAACGACGTCGGTACGCAGTACCGGTCCGCGGTCTACTACCACGACGACGCCCAGCGCGCCGCCGCCGAGGCCACCCGGGACGCCTTCCAACCGGCCCTGAGCCGGTCGGGCTACGGCGCGATCACCACGGAAATCGCCCCGCTCACGGCCTTCTACTTCGCCGAGGACTACCACCAGCAGTACCTGTCCGACGCCAAGAACCCGAACGGCTACTGCGGCATCGGCGGCACCGGCGCCAGCTGCCCGATCGGGGTCGTGACCTCGGACGACGCGGACTCTGCGCGCTCGGCCGAGTAGTACGGCCGAGCACGTGCGAGTACCCCCGCGAACGCTCGAATGATGGTTCAACGATGGCTCAACCATCATTGAATGATGGTTGGGCCCTCTGGCACGGGCCCTCAGCCCTCGAAGCCTGGCTGTGGAGCAGGGGCCGACGAAGCTGTCAGAGGTGGTCGCAGCTGCTTGTTGGGCGTGGGGTTCCCAGGAGACTGTGGGGCGGCTTGTGCCTCCCGGCCAGGCAGCTTTCCTTGGTTCGGTGCTGGGTGGACCTGTGTCTCTCGGATGCTCCCCAGCGGGTCCTCGCCTCACCTGGCAGGCGGGGCCTTCTTCGTCCACCCGAGCTGGCACACGCTGGCAAGGCAGGTTTTCTGGATGTCGCCGAGGACAAGCCGGATGAGCACGCCTTTTCCGACGGTCACTCACCTTAGAGCTCATCTCAAAAGCCACCACCCACTGCTGCCTTCCGCGGCCGTGGAGGGAACCCGCCACGGCCTGTACTTCTTCGTGCCCGACAGCTGCCTGCTTGGGTGCCCAACTGCTATTTTGTCGAAGGTGTGCTGCCCGAGCAGGAGTCTTCTGCGAATTCGAGCGACCATGTACTGACGCGGCCCGGTCCCGCGCTCCGGTCAGGCTTGGACCGCGCCGGGGCTGGAGGGCCCCATTTCTCCAGCCCCGGAATCATGCCGCGTTCGCCGGTAGACCCGGTTACGTCCGGCCCCCGAGGGGGAGCCAGGAGAATTCCCCTAGGAAGTGCGCTTCTGTGGAACTCGTCCTCGAAATATCAAAGGCAAGAGTAACTGTCTGTCCCCTGCGTACGGGAATCAGTGGGGAGGATTTAAAAGGTTGCTTGTCTGATTCGTTGCTGTAGAAAGCAAGATCGGGGTTTTTCTGTCCGTTCCCTCCTTTCCAGCTTGATATGTAACCCACACAGGAGGCGCTGCCAAGGCACATGATGTGACTGTAGATAAACCCGTCGGTCTTTGCGGAGTACTCCTTGGTGAGCGTTGTGGGGTTCTGAGGAAAATCTTCTTTTATATCGACGCGGTAGATCGACTCCCACTCCCCGAAGAGGCTGACATTGCCCTTGACCGTGAGGTCGCCGGTGGTCACGTGGCCGTCCCCGTCCAGGGAGAACCGGGCCAGACCTGGGTCGAAACCGGAAGCGTCCGGGTCGTAACCGATGTTCTCCGGAGCGAGCACGGTCAGCCCTGAAGCCGTGGTGATACGGCCGTTGAACCTGATCTGGGTTGTTTCCGTGGTGGTCTTCTCACCGCGGACGATCGCGCCGGTGGAGAGGCTGCCGTCCTCCCAGACACGGAAGTTCTCACCTATCCGCACCCCGCGGCCTTGGTTTCCGTTGAGCGCGGTGACTTCCACGGGGTGTTCACCGCCCACAAGAACCCGATCTGCTCGAACCTGGTCTGCTTGAACCTGCCCTGCTCGGGCCAGGTCCGCTCGGACCTCGGCCGCGTCGACCACCGGCCGCGACACGGAAACACCACAGGTCGCGTAGGACTTGACGGAGGTCCCCGAGGCGTCGGAGAACTCCTCGATCAGCGTGAAGACAGCGTCGTCCGACAGGGTTCCGACCAGCCACTGGTAGGAGGGGTCGGGGGTACCGGCAGCCACCACGGACCTGGGTGTGCTCTCCCCCGGAAGCCCCGCCAGTGAGTAGGCGCACCTCGGGTCCCCGTTCCACACCAGCCGGACCTTCTCGGAGGTGGTGACCCGTGGCTTCTCGGCGCGGAAGTCCAGCCTCTGGTGCGGTCGCTGCGCGGCGTCCCCACCCACTTTGGGCACCGAGAGCAGGACCCGTCGCGGTTCCGTCTCGGCGCCGGACCACTCCAGGACCTCCAGCCTGGTGGTCCCGGGCTGTCCGTTGACCCGTACCCCGGTGAGGCTGAGAGTCAGGCCCTCCCCTCCGGTCCTGGCCCCCTTGAAGGTCGCGTACTGGTACCCGGGTGTGGCGAGTACCGTCTCGGGGGTGATCGTGTCCAGGGACCAGTTCTGCGAACTGGCCGAGGGAACGGCTGCGCCCAGCGCCGGGGTCAACGCCTGGGAGGTGTCGCCGACCCGGACACCGACCATGATCCGGGTGACGTCCACGGGGTCCTGGCCTCCGTTGGAGACCACGATGTGCAGGTCCGCGCTCCCATGCGTGGTCAGCGGGGAAGGCGTGCAGACGAGTGAGTAGTCCAGGCGGGTTTCCTCGGGCATCTTCGTCCTTTCTCAGCGGGAGGAGGGGATGGGCAGTACTGCCAGGAGTCCGTTTCGCAGGGGCGGGGGCGGGGTGAACGCCGCCTGTTCGTTGGCGGGAGCGGTCGGCCACCACTTCCAGGAGCCCCCGGCTTCCGGTTCCGCCCACTCCCACGTCTGGGCGGGGCTCTCCCCGACCGGTAGAAGCACGGAGCTGCCCTTCTGGGGCGCGAGCAGCGGACCTACCCGGAAGAAGGCGGGCATCGTCGACAGCGGGGCCGCGCACCGGTCGGGGAGGCGGACCGAGACCTGCGGGAGGATCCCGGTCGTGGCGTGCACGGGGGTGTGGGCGTCCATGAGAAGGGTGAGCGTGGTCTCCGACGTGCCGTCGGCGCGCAGGAGGAGATCGTGCCCCTCCGCTGGGCGCACCCAGATACCGGGGGCGGCGTTCACACCGTGGAAGGGACCACCGGGCCGGGCGACGTCGGTGTAGCCGACGAGCCCGTCGGTGGTGCGCTCGGGCTCACCCAGACGCACCGCCCACGGGTAGGACGGGTAGGCGGCGCCGGTGCCGTGGCCGCGGCGGCTCGGCAGGATGCTGCGCCAGCTCGGGTCGAACAGTGGCGGCCCGTCGAGTTCCAGACGGAGCCTGGCCCGAACCACCGCGAGGGGGCGTCCGATCAGTTCCAGGTGGCTGTGGCCGCTGCTGTTACCCGTACTGGTCACGGCCGCCGCCGTGGTGATCTGCTGCCACAGCTCGTCGAAGTGCTGCGAGCTCTCGAGGGTACTGAGCAGGCGGAGCAGGGCGGGCCCGGGCGGTCGGGGGCCGTGGTTCTGGGGGGAACGCCAGCCGGGAGGTGTGGGAAGCTCGCCGGCGGCCGATCCCACTTCACGCAGAGGCCTGCCGTCCGCGGCGAAGGCCATGAGGGTGCGGTCCAGGTGGTTGGGCACCAGCCAACCGTGCACGGGCTGGGTCAGTCCGTGGTCGTCCACCCGTCGCCCGGGTTCGGCGGTGTCCAGCAGGTCGAAGGAGAGCCGTGCCGCTTGGAGCAGGCGCGGTTGCGTCCTGACGAACTGGTCCCGGGCACGGGGCCGCGCG
This sequence comes from Nocardiopsis aegyptia, assembly GCF_013410755.1. Taxonomy (GTDB): domain Bacteria; phylum Actinomycetota; class Actinomycetes; order Streptosporangiales; family Streptosporangiaceae; genus Nocardiopsis; species Nocardiopsis aegyptia. The sequence continues at coordinate 2,681,159 of NZ_JACCFS010000001.1, read as the reverse complement.
GGATCCCGGCTGTCGAGCCGTTCGGAGACGTCGACGGTGACCTGGTCGCGGTTGTCGGGGGTGACCAGGGGCAGTGCCTGACCGAACCGGTCGACCAGGGTCAGCCGGGTGAACACGAAACGGGTCGACCGGGTCTGGGCCATACGGTGGACCGGCTCGGTGAAGGGCAGGGGGAGCGGGCCCAGGTCGGGCACACGGCGTACTCCGCGACCGGTGAGCGCGGCCGTTCGAGGCGGGGGCGCCGGTGCCAGCCCCGGTGTACGCAGCGCGAGCCGGTCCGTGAAACCCGTCAGCGGCTGGGCCAGCACACGCCATCGCTCGATCGAGGACGAGAACTCCTCGATGCGTGCGCGAATCGGCTCGTCGAGCTGTGGGTGCTGTTCGGCGTAGCGTGTGAGCTGGGAACGGAAGACCTTCGGCGCACCGGTGTCCACGGGCTGTCGTCCGCTCAGGACCAATGGGTCGCCTTGGTCCGGTTCGGCTTCCTCGCGCAGGTACCGGTTGCCGTCGAACCGCCAGCCGGGGTCGTCTGCGCCCGTGCACGGAACCGGGTGGACCTCCGCCTCCCATTCCAGGTACAGCGGCTGCCAGGGCGCGTGCCAGGCGGTGCCGGCCACGACGCAGCGCACGCACTGCACTTGGATGGCCACGGCGAGTTCGGGGCTCTCGGCCCAGGCCGGGGACAGATCCGGGAGGTTCTCCTCTGCCGCCTGGACGAAGCCCGGCTCCCTGGTGAACCGGCACCCCTGGGTTTCGGGGGCGGCCGGTGCGAGCTCGACGTCTGTGGTGGGCAGGGTCAGCAGGGCGACCGGGTCCGCCGCCCGGTGGAAGGCCGGTTTCTCCGAGCGCTCCACGGTCCAGGTGGAAGGGACGGCCCGGGCGCGCCGGTACTCCGCGACGGCCTGTTCCAGGGACCGGTCCGGCCCCTCCACCGGCATCTGGGAGGCCAGTCGGGTGATCCGGGCTTCGGTCTGGCGGATGCGCGCGGCCACCGTGCCCGGCCGGAGGGGGTCGAGTTCCTGGTCGAAGTCGGCCCGGTCCAGGCTTGAGGGCAGGGCGGGGCGGCCCCGGGCGAACCAGAGCGCGTAGGCCTCCCAGCGGGCAGAGGCGAGTTCGCGCCTGGCGGTGTCGAGCTGGTCCTGGAGGGAGTTGAGTTCGGCGGCCAGCTTCGCGGCCCCGGCGGCGTCCTCGTCCGCGTGGACGGTCCACCGGTGGCCTCCGGAGAAGGGGAGGAAGGCGGAGGAGAACTGGCGCTGGGCGGTGGTGAAGGCGCCGTCGGTGTCGTCCGAGGCGGGCAGGTGTCCGAATCCCAGGTGCCGCAGCGCCTCGGCCTGGTCGTGATCGAGGGCCTGGACACCGAGGGAGGGTGAGCTCAGGGCGGCGAGGAAGGCGTCGACGGCGGTCGGGCCCACCGCGATACCGACGTCGTCGGGGTCGGGTACCGCGTTCGTGCCGATTCCGGGTGACCAGGGCACGCCGTGGACGGCTCCGCCGTACACCGACCGGCCGTGCTCGGGTAGGGGCTGCCCCGGCGAGGCCAGGTGCCATCCCGCGTCCTGCAGTGCTCGGTGCAACCCCGCGTCGCTGTTGAGCGGATCGAGTCGGGGGTCGGAGTACCAGCCGACGACACCGTAGTTCAGCCGCAGGTCGGGCCCCGTCTCGCCGGGGGTGTCCAGCCCGGTGAGAGTGTCGTGGAAGGACAGCACGTCGGGGTGGTAGGGCTGGTAGGCGGTGAAGGTGGGAAGTCCGGGGCCGAGCGCGGTCAGGTGCTCGGGCAGGTCGTGTCCGGGGTCCTCCTGTCGCAGGCGCGGCCAGTCGGCCAGCCGGGCGGCCCTGCCGATCCGGGTCAGCCGCCAGCTGTCCCCGTGTCCGACGACGTAGGGCGCGCTGCCCCGCTCCGGGTGGCTGTAGTCGCTCTCCACGATCCACGCCTCCGGCGGCAGGGGGTTCCCGGCGTTGGTGCCGGTGCGGGTGACCAGCCACCGGTTGGGCACGGCGGGGAAGGTGACCGCGGTCGAGCCGGGGCCGGTGCCCGGTCGGCCGTGGCGGAGCGCGGCGGGTAGCGTCCACTGGACGTACACGCCGTCGCTGTCCTTCCTGGAACGGAACTCGGCGTCGGCGCCCGCGAAGGGTTCGTGTTCGGGGTCCAGCCGGAGCGCGGTGAGGTGGAAGTTCGGTGTCCTGCGTTCGAAGGCCGTTTCGGACCGGGTCACGGGGGTGACCGGTAGTGCGTGCACGCTGATCGGGACGTGCACCCCGTTGATCGGCTCCTGGGGGTTCATCAGTGCTGCTCCTGCGGGGGGTTGCCGAAGTACTGCCGGAAGGGGGATCGGATGAGTTGGACCGCGAGCTGGGAGGGGGTGGGCTCCGGTCCCGGGCACGCCTTGGCGGCCAGGGCGGTCAGGTTCAGGGTGCGGTCGTGTGCCGAACGCATCAGGGGAGCCAGACTCACCCTCTGCCCGGTGTCCTCCCCGTCCGGGCCGCGCACGACCGTCTGGAGGCCGTCGTCTCCCCGGGAGAAACCGAAGTGCAGGCCGTGCGCGGGTTCGGCCAACTCCACCCAGGTGACGGCGGAACCGCTGGCGAAGAGGCAGAGGAGGACGTCGTTGGCGAGGGCACGGCGGCGTACGGTGACCGGCCCGTCCGTGCCTCCGGCGTTGACGTGCAGGGTCGGCCAGTCGGCGACCAGCTGGGAGCGGATCAGCAGACCGGTGCGGTGGTCGGCTCCCGTGTCCAGCCCGGTGAGCGTGCGACCCCGCCGCACGGCTGCGGCGGTCAGCGCCTCGATGGTGCTCCGGAGACCGGAGCTGCTGGCGCTGACCTCTGCGGCACCGGTGATCAATTCCTGTACCCAGGTCTCGTCCACGTGGAAGAAGCGCAGTGTCTCGGCGGGCAGCATCCGGGGGTCGGGCACCAGGTGGCAGAAGGGTACGCCGCGCAACTGGAACAGATCGGCCGCCAGGAGTTCGGCGGCCGCTGTCACGTCGGCGGGGGAGCGGGCGGGGGCTGTGGGCGGTGCGGGCGGTTGGGCCGGGGCTGGCGCCGGGTTCTTCGTGACCGCGCGGTGCGCGTGCAGGGCCGTACCCAGGTCGCGGGCGGCACCACTGGTCAGGAGGGCGTGGAACTGCTCCTGATGGGTCCGGGGAGCGCGCGACGGTGTGCGCTGCGTTCCCCGACCTGCGGCCAGAATGTCGGCCCGGCCCAGCGCGATCGTGCGCCCCAGAGCCCGGGCGTCCGCATAGCCGAGGTCGGAGGCGGGACGTCTCCCGGTACGCGGTTGCAGGGGCCCGCCGTAGCACGGTGGTGCTCCGGCCTCCTCGTCCAGGGATGCGGGAGAGAGGTGGACGCGTACGGCCCCCGTGCGGGGCGTCTGCGCTTTCGACGTCCCGGGATCGCAGACGGGGGGAGCGCTGAACTGTCCTCCGGTGGTCCGGCACTCTCCGACGAGCCCTCGCAGTACGGCCCCGAACCCGGGGCCCGTGTCCGGGGCACAGTTGAACGACCAGGAGTGCAGGGACACCAGGCGCACGTGGGCGGGGGAGTCCGAGGTCAGGCTCTCGGCCATCGTGTGCACCCCCTCCAACGACACCAGGTGCGCGGCCTGGGCCACCGTCCCCGAGGCGGGCGCCGCGGGGAGGCGGCCGGCCACCAGCACGGCGCAGTCCTGGGGCAGTACGGACACGCCGTCGCTGTAGGGAGCGTTCGCGGTGCGTACGTGCGCGAGGTGGGCCAGGTCGCTCGGGGCGGGCAGGACACGCTGGAAGAGGGCAGTCGGGATCCGGACTGTCTGGCAGGGGGAGGCGCTCTCCTCCTCTGTGGTGCGCAGGTTCGGAACGGAGCAGGAAGTGTCGGCGAGCCAGTCGCGGACCGTGGTCCGTGTGGTGCGGCCGAGCGCTTTGGGGTCGTCGGGGAGTTCGCCGGGCCCGAAGAGCAGGAGCGCCAGCCACGGCTCGTGCCGCAAAGGCGGGTTGTCGCCCCCCGGCCCGGGGCCGAGTCCCCCTGGCTCGGGTTCGCGTTCCCAGGGCAGGGTGGGCCGGGACAGTGCCGCGTGCGGCAGCACGGTGTCGTAGGCACCGGTGGAGGCCGGCGGAGGGTAGACCCTGGCGACCAGTCCCGGGTCGAGGCGAAAGCGCGGGGCGGCGACTCGGACCGCCTGTTGCACGGACTCTTGGTGGACCTCGTCGCCGGTGGTGATCCCGTACTCGGCGGTGATCCGGTAGTCACCCGCGGACAGGGAGGGGATGGCGGCGGAGGACAGGCTCAGGGTGGCCGTGTGGTCGGACAAGACAGCGGGTCCTTCTCTAGTCCAGGAGCGGGAGGGGGGCCGTGGGCTCTGTCGTGGCGGTGAGCACCGAGGCGGGCAGGTCGATCTCCCCGACCCGTGCGGAGCCGGCCACGGTGCAGGTCAGGCCGAGGAACTGATCCTTGACCAGGCTGTGGTCGGGGCCGGTGTCGTCCGCGGAACCCCACAGCGCGGCGGGGACGGACCCGGTCGCCACGGTGGTGGTCCAGTTCGCGAGCTCCTCCTCGTTCAGGGGCCGCGGCTCTCCGCCGCTCAGCGACTCGACGGACACGGAGTGGTAGGCGCCGGTGGTCCGAACACCCATGGGGCGGACGGACACCGGTTCCGGGGCGGTCTCCGCGGCGGTGATGTTCCGGTCGCAGAAATGGGCCTGTGTGGCGGGTACCGCGCACCGCATACCGAAGGAGAAGCCGTGTGCGACCACCGTCCAGACCGACTCTCTCCCCGGTGCCCCGGTCCCCGGTGCCTCGGTGTGCAGACCTGCCAGAGGAGTGAGCATCAGGTGCTGGTCCGGCAGGAGTTTGCTGCTGAACTCCTCCCAGCTCAGACGTTGGGCCAAGGCGCCCTGGGGCGGTGCGCCGAAGTCGACGTGGAAGGAGATGACGGTCCAGTCGATGGTGACCCGGCCGCCGGTCGGCGGACCGTGCAGGTCCACCTCCACGCTGAAGTGCGCACCCACGGTGACGTCCCAGAACAGGAGGTGGAACGTGTACTCCACACCGATGCTGACCGAGACACCGACGTCGAAGTGGAACGGCGCCCAGGCGATGAGGATGTGCGCGGCCAGGTCCAACCAGGCGTGCAGACCCCCGGACCGGTAGGAGACGTTGAGGGCTCCGCCCGCCATGATGGCCCGGGGGGTCAGCGCGAAGTAGGCCTCCCCGTGGACGACCACACCGGTCGAGGGGGTCCAGTCGATCGCGACCCGGTCGACCCGGGGGTAGTGGTCGGGCACGGGGTAGCCGTCCGGGTAACCGCCGATGCTGAGCACGAAGTCCCCGCCGTGCGGGCCCGACATCCACGTGTAGAGTGCCAGCCCGCCGGTGACCCGGCAGTCCTTGGACACCACGTAGGTCTTGTCGGTCAACCGCGCCTCGGCGGAGAACAGGTGCTGCGATCGCAGGTAGCCGACGCGCAGGTCCATGTCGGCGACCGCGTAGTGGGTGGCCGGGGCTGCCCCGGGCACGTCCTTGGCGGAGGGGAAGGTGGCGTCGGCGTGCCCGATGAGGGTGATGCTCAGGTCGTCACCGAGCCCTACGGCCAGTACGGCCTCACCGCTGATCATCTCGAAGGCGGTGAAGGTCAGGCCCGCGGCGGCCCAGAACTCCCCTGCCGCGGGTACCAGCCAGGCGTCCTCGCCCTCGCCGCGCAGTTGTTCCAGCAGCGCTGTCTGGCGTTCGGTCACGGCGGAAGCAGGGTCCGGGCCGCCCTTCGGGGTCTGCCCCTCGCCTTCGGTCCCGGCCTCCGCGGGTTTGGTCTCTTCGGCCCCGGCTTCCGAGACCTCGGCCTTCGCACCCGCCGTTCCCTCGGTACCGCCGGTGTCGACCTTCGTACCCTCGGCACCGTCCTTGGTGTGCTCGGGGGCGGTGTCGGTCATGGCCGTCAGGAGGGGGAAGGAATCGATCTCGGTGATCGCGGGTACGCGCAGTCGGCTGTTGTATCCGAAGCCGCCCATGAGGCCGGTGACCACGAAGACGGGGGGTTCACCGAACTTGACGCCGAGGCGACCGATCACGTCCAGGGAGAACCATCCGGCCCTGGCGTGCTGGTAGCTGCCCACGGCCTCCAGGGAGAACTTGGTGGCCGAGACGTTGACCGTACCGCCCAGGCGCACGTCGAACTCGTCGTCGGCGGGCCAGCGCTCGAACCCGCCGCTGAGCGTCAGGGGAGGGCGGGAGTAGGCGACGGTCAGGCCGTCCAGCACCGGCTCCGGGGTGAACTGGCCCGCACGCAGTTCCGCCGGGGAGAAGCCCAGCCCCAGACCGTCCGTCTGGGCACTGAGCCCTGCGAAGGCGAGCCCGGCGTCGAACATCAGCCAGAGTTTGCGGTCGTGGTGGCCCAGCCCGATCTTGCGCAGGTCGAGAGGGCCGAGTTGGCGCCGGACGTCCTTCCACGACACCGAGGGCTTTGAGTCGCCACCGCTGGCCGTGCCTTCGCCCTCGTCAGAGGAGGCCGCGCCGGAGGAACTCTTCTGGACCGGGGAGTCGTCCGAGGTACCGGCCCCCTTCACCTCGGGGGCGTCCGCCGCGGGGATGCTTCGGGGAGCGGTGTCGGCCTCCGCGTCCGACCCGCCGCCCAGGTCCAGGCTGACACGGCTGTCGGACTTTCCGGGCAGTGTCAGGGTGAGGGACAGGCATGTGGCGGGGGTCCTGCCCTCCGACGGCTCCGGGAGAGTGAGCGTCTCCGGAAGCGCGGTGTTGATCCGCCGCACCGTCTCGGCGTCGAGCCGGGGACGGGTCAGTGTCAGGTCGGCTCGGCTCACCCCGGCGTCCAGGTCCGGGGGGATCAACTGGCCGACCATCGGGAGATGGGACGCGGTCAGGCTGGACCCCAGGCTCGCCCGGGTGAGGACAGCCAGTGCCGTGCCCGGGTTCTGGGAACCGTTTGCTGCCGGGTGGTCGAGGGCCACGGCGACGGACACCGGGTCGGAGAGCACCGCGAGGGTGAGGGTGCTGCCTCCGGGGGATTGCGTACCGGGGTGTTTGGTGTAACCCAGGGAGAGTTCCGTGACCACCGGCAGGAGTTCGTCGGGGAGGTCGGCTCCGGGGTGCAGGGCGCGGACGACCGCGCCGAGGTTGACACCGCTCTCGTCCTTCCAGGAAAGGTCGATGCGCTCCGACCCGCGGGAGGCGTCGCCCCTCCAGGTCATGGGGTGTGGGGCGCCGTCGATCGCGACCGGCAGGACCACGGTGAGATCCGCTCGTTCGGCGGCGCCCCGGGTGATGTCCAGTTCGCAGGTGCTGCCTTGGGGCAGGACGGACCAACGCCCCGAGCACCGCACGGAGAACTCGCCCTTCCCCGTGTTCGCCTCGAGGTGCAGTCCGGCCAGTTCCACGTCACCGAGCACATGACCCAGGTCGGTGTCGTGCCCGGTTCGCGCCCAGTCCTGGACGTCCGAAGGGTTCGGGCGCAGGAGCTCTCCTTGGAGGTGCCAGCCATCCTCGGTGTGTTCCAGGGTGGTGTCCACACGCAGTGCCCCGAGCAGGGCGGTGCCCTGGGCGGTCGCCCTGATCTGCTTGCCGCCTTCGCCTGCCGGGGCGCCTTCGGGTGGTGTCTCGGCAGCGTCCTTCCCCGCGGCACCTTCCCCGTTGGCGTGTACGTTCTCCCGGGTGACGGTGAAGCGCGGATCCTGGACGCCGACCCCGTTGAGGAGTTTCCAGGTGCCGGACATGTTGAGCTGTGCTGACCACGTACCGGCCCGAGCGTCGCCCGTGACCGAGGCCGAGGCCACGTCCAGGTCCGGCAACCCCTGGAAGGCGGGGAGGGCGGATTCGGACAGTCGTGTGGCGGCCGAGCCACCCGCTTCACCCGAGGGGGCGGGGGTGACCTCGATGAGGTCCGCGCCGAATTCCCCCTGGGGCAGGGTGCAGTCGGCGAAGAGGCGCAGACCGCCGAAGTCCAGCTCCCCCTTGAGCGTCACGCGGGTGGAGGGTGAGGCCCCGGAGAGGTCGATGTTGACGACGGCCCCGGGGTTACGCATGACGATCGGCTCGGGTGTCTCGAAGAGGGTCAGTGCCCGCGAGACGTCCAGGAGGAGCCCGACTGACGTGAGCTTGTGATCGTTCGGGTCGAGCTGGAGTTGGCAGGAGAGGGTGGACGTGGTGCTGGGGAAGCTCCGGTCCTCTCCGAGTGACCAGTGCGCACCGTTCCGGGCCTGGGCCGGGACGAACGGCAGGGACATGACGTCCAGGGCTGCGGAGAGGGCGAAATTCTCGCACGCGAGGACGGAGGTCTCTCCATCGTAGAGAAGTACCAGCCCGCCCGCTTCGGGAAAGCAGATGCCGATCCGCTCATGAGCGGACACCTCCTCGCCGGCAGATGTGGCGCGCACGACCGCGATCGCGTGGAATTCGTCTTCTCCGAAAAGCCCGCGGAGAAATGAGAGGTCGGTCTTTCCGTTCTTCGGTGAGGTGAATTCCCAGCCGGGAAGGCGGAACTTCAGCAGTGCCGACGTCTTCCCGTCTTCCTCCTCGATCTCCAGGGAAGCTGCCAGGGGGTGATCCTGGGACAGGGGTGTCACCTCCGCCTCATAAGAAGAGGGGGCGGCACCTGGTCCCTCTCCTGCTCTGACGAAGCGGGCTGTGTTGCCTTTGAGGTAGCTCGCCAGTTCCTTCTGTGCCTTCTGTGGAACCACATCTTCCGGGAGCCCCAGGGGCGTCTCGTCGGAGCTGTCTCCCAAAAGTTTTTCCGGCATGCTTCTCCTGCGAGGGGTGTCAGGGAAATTCTGGAGGCAGCTTGGAAGGTAGCAGTGAGAGAAATTTCGGGTCAAGCGAAGGGTTGAGGATGTGCGTCGGTTCCTTATTGGCACCCGTCGCGTCCGAATATTTTGTTCTTTCAGTAACTCTTTGAGGGGTCCGTATTGATTTATAAGGATTGCCTGGGTCGTCCGTAAGCCTCGCAGGTTTTCGATGTATTGGGCGGATGTTCGGATTCGGGGCACTTCTGTGGACTGCATGGTTGGCGCCCCTCCGCGTGGTTGGGTGCCACCCATGCCTGGCTGTCCTTCGCGCTGATCGGTGCGCACAGGCTTGGATTATTTCGGGTTCGCGACCACCAGGTTGTCTCTCGCCGCGCCGATATCACTTGGACAGCCAACCCCAGGCGGGTCCCCGCTGTGCGACACTGCTGAGCTTGCGAAGCAATGCACAGTAGGGGAGGCGGCCGCTCACAGTCATCGGCGCAAGCGCCGAGCCCACCGAAAGCATCCGCGGAACACTCACTAGCCACGTCGACCGGTCAGCGGCCTCGGGCGAGCGGCCCTTCGGGTACCCGGGCGAACGTTTCAGGCCACGGCACTGGACGTCCACAGCCAGCACGATTCGGCCGTCGGCCGTCCGGGGCGAAGGCGGCTCGGCCGACGGGTGCCGCAGTCTGTAAGTGGCTGTCCGGTGATGTTCGCACCACGCAAACATCAACCCCTGCGAACTCATTCAAGCAGGCTTTCTAGGGGCGACTCGCGGGCGCTCGTCCTTTATGTGCCACCGGGTTTGACATTTCCTCGACTCAGGAGGTTTCTGGTCGCGGAAGATGGAGAAGATCGGATCGGAGAAATGCCCCTGATTACGAACACGAGGAGACCGATGCGTCGCATCATCGCCACTCTCGCCCTGACCGCAGCCGCCTGCGGAGCGCTGGCCGCGCCCGCTGCCGCCGAGAAGGTCGTCACCATCGATGACTGCTTTCTGGGAGGAGGAACCCCCAAGGGTCACGATTCCCTCGGTATGGTCTGTGACGGAGGCGAACACGACGGTGCTGTGGTGCTTCTCCGCTAATTCTGCGCCTCGCAGAGCCGGCCAATGATGGCACCCCATGCGGTGCCATCTCGCCCCTGGTGTCGCCGGTTCCCCGCCTCCACAATTGGGGCGGGGATTTCTGTCCCACAAGGCGTCAGTCAACCCTCAGTCGCCGTCTCACCCCGGCGGGCTCATCGCCGAACCCGTCTCGTGCCAGGACTTTCTGCTCCAGGCCCTCGCACGTGTATCCGACCCACGCGGACTCCGCGGACGACGCCACCCGCTGGTCCGGAACCCAAGGGTGCACCGCGATCGGCCAATAGGCTGCCAAGAGCACCACCCATACACCCACCATCCTGGCCATGGCCCAGGGAATCACCAGGACTCCGGCAAAGTCAGGTCCGTAGGAGTCTGAGTGGGCGAGCCTCGTCGCGGATCATGCGACGGTTGGCCTGGGCTATGTTGTCGAACCCGGCTGCTCTGAACAGCCCGATCGCGGTGTTGCGTAAGGTCGACATCACCCGAGGAACGCTGCCCGTGCGCATCTGGGAGCGGTTCTCGTCGTAGGTCACATCCCGGACGTGGTGGAGTGTGTTCTCGATGCCCCAGTGCTGGCGCTCCCACCTGGCCAGCACCAACGCAGGAGCGGTGCGCCCCTCGGCTGAGGTGATCAGGTAGACGACCTCCACGCTCCTGTGTTCGGGTGAGCCCTTGGACTTCTTGTGCCAGGTGGTATGGCGTAGCTGGGCGATCTGAGCGGCGCCTTCGAAGGTGATCCACGCCGGGACCTGAGTGGTCTTGATGGTGCGGGTCTCTTTGCGGCCGTTTCCGGTGTCGAGTGTGGTGTGTGCGGACACGTGCTTCCACGGTACCTAAATCGGACAATAGCCCAGGATTGCCAATCTTCGACTCACCGCGCCACCAGGGGACGAAAAGTGCCGCCAATCGTTACCTTTTATTCTGGTCTTCTCTGGCCTGTAAATATAGGTCCGATTTAATACTTTCAACAATAAACCTCCGGGTTCGTATTCAGCTTCTGCCTGTCAGTCATCTCTCGTGTAGGGTCTTCGTCGTACTATTAGGAAAGCTCTCACGGAGGCGTTATGCTCAAGAAAGTTGTCATCACGCTGGGTGTCGCAGTAGCTGGGGTCGCTCTCTCATCAGGCGTGGCTTCGGCTGACGTGCACCCCCATTCCGCCTACAAGTCACAAGAAATCTGCATGGCCAATGCCATGGCCGCTGGCGAGGATCAGGTGGCGGCGTTCTGCCAGCCCAGCAACTTCGATGAGGGAGAGTGGCTGCTCTGGGTGCAGGATTAACTGGGTTCATATGGGCAGGCGGTTGGGGTGTAGCTCCCGGGTGCTCCCTTCCTCTTTTTGCTAGGGGCAGCAACAACGATCCGTCTTCACCACTGAAGAACCGGCAGGTCCTGCTGAACGCCGTTCAGCAGGACCCAGTGAGGTGATCCCAGCGAGTTTCACTCCAGGCGTCCATGCCGAAATGCGTGAGAACGAGGGCAGCTCTGGCGATATCCTGGATCTTGCTGGGGCTGGCGGTGATGTGTTGAAGGAGCCGCCGCCTCTGGGTGATCAGCGCGAACCCGCGCTCGCCCAGACAGCGCACACCCCGTTGGAGCTTGTTCAGGGTGCTGTTGTCCAGGCCCAGTGGCGGCCCCGTCAGCCTGCGGCTTGACGGGGTGGTGACGCCGATTCCGACACTCTGGTATCCCAAATCGGCCAACCTCGGTAGGCCTTGGGCCGCCCAGGCGCAGAGCGCGCCAAGCACGTGGGTACGGGCCGCGGGCAGGTCGTTCACTGAGCCTTTTTCCTCCTGTTTCTCGGATTTGGAGGACGAGCATGGCTCGGGCGATCTCTCCTGCCCGGTGGAGCCTCTGGTGGGGCAGGTTTTCTTGGTCGTTAACCTGTCTACCAGGGGCTTCTTGCTGTCAGGGGAGAGTTCGAGCAGTCGGTGTGAGCCTGTGAACAGCGCTTCCAGGATGAAAAAGGTTCGCTGATCCGGGCTCGACATCGCTGATGAAGAGGGGGCCCTTCCGGTTCCATGACGCCTTGGTCAGAGAAGGTGGGGGTGCGAGTTGGTGCTCTACGCCGCCGCCCGGTCCCAGGAACTGCACCGCCACCTGCTCGCGCTGGATCAGTCCGTTGACGTGGAAGAGGCGCTCGGCGCCCGGTGCGCCTTCAGGCAGCTGTCCCGTCATCCGCTCGATCGACCCGCGTCCGGCACCCTCGCCAGCAGCGAGTCGTCCATCTCGCCCACCATCCAGCCGCGGATCATCACCCAGCCGGATTACCCTCAGGCACTTCGACTGGCTGGACCCGCTGTTCGACGAGCGTCTGGAGATCAAGGACGGGCGGCTATGGCTGGAGGACTGCCCCGGCCCGTCGCCAGGTGTGCCGGGGGAGGGCCTCGCATACGCGGCGCGGGCACCTCATGACCGTCGATCAGCCTTGGAAGCCAACACGACATGGGAGGAAACGCTGCGCATCTTCTCGCAGGTCTCCTCGAACTCGCGGTCAGGGCGGGACTCCAGGCCGATTCCTGCCCCCGCCTGGAGCCAGGCTCTGCCTTGTCCCTGGAACAAGGACCGGATGACCAGGGCCGCGTCGAGAGAGCCGCTGGCGTCGGCGACCAGTACAGCTCCTCCGTACAGGCCGCGTGGCGTTGTTTCGAACTCGCGGATCATGGCGTGGGCCTGTGGCCGAGGTGCCCCGACCAGTGTGGGGAAGAGAGAGATGAGCGCGTCCCACGGGCTGAGCCGTTCGTCCAGCGTGCCGATGACGCGAGAGGCGATGTGCTGCACGCTGCCCCGGTTCTCCACAGTCATGAAGTCCTTGACCGCCGGCGAATCGGGCTCGCAGCAGGCAGCCATGTCGCGCAGCGAGTTTCGGACCGCCAGCGCGTGCTCGCACACTTCTTTCGGGTCGTCCAACAGCTCCTGGCGCAGGCGCGCGCTGTGTTCGGCGTCGTGCGCCCGGTACGGTCGGGTCCCAGCCAGTGGCTGGGTCGTGACCTGCCTGTCCGCGGACACGTTGACGATGATCTCAGGGCTGAACCCGGCCACTTCCGAACCGTTGATCCTGACCATGAAGGACCGAGCCGGGGTGTTGTGCCGCCGCCCCAGCAGGAACGTGGCGGGAACGTCGACATCGGCCCCGATCGGCACTGCCCGTGAGAGCACCACCTTCTGTAGGCCCCCGCTGCGCATTCGGGCCAGTACCTCTCCCACGGCCTTTTGGTAGGCGTTGCCCTCATCCCGGGAGACATCCACCGGTGACGGATTCGGATGCTGTCGCGGCTCCGTTCTCTGCACGGCGCCAGCCACCGCTTCGACCTCGGCAGCGTCGACACCGCGCACGGTGGCCGTACCGTCGGCGACGCTCACTTCCAGCCTCGGAACCATCAGGTGCAGGAGGGGTTCATCGTCTGAGAACTCCCCTGCCTGGGTTGCAGCGGTGTGCGGCAGATCGAACCCGGCAATGCCGTAGGCCCTCCAGTCGTCCACAGGAACCCGTTCCAGCAGCCGCGGTACTTCCGCCAGCAGCTGCTCCTCCCGGGGGACGACGTGTTCACCTTCCGCGTCGCGGTAGATGGCGTGTGTAGGGGTGAGGACGACCTCAGCGATACGACCGACAGCGAGACTCCACAGCGGGGGATTCTCATAGACAACATAATCCTCTGTGGTAACTGTCCTAACCAATCGGGTCATCAACTCATCCGGATTATCCTCTGCCGTAACTAGAGTGCTGGTGTATTCGAACCGGACCATCACTGTTCCCATCGTCAGACTTGTTCTGAAGCTCTGACAATTATCCGAGAACATCAGGATCCGCGCTACAGTTCCAAAGGAACCCCCTTGCCGATCACCGCACTGCACTTCGCCTTGGAGCCGCCCGGGAAGCAGGGCCAGCCGGCGCCACCTCCCTGGCGTCCGGACCCGGGTGGCAGGTCGATCAGCAGTCAACAGGGGCGGCTCCGGAGATCGACCCTCGGTTGGCGAACTGCCCATTAGCTCGCAGATCCTGTTGAACACCGTCGAGCTGTGATTTTATGAGAAGAACGCAGGTCAGCCTGCTGCCCAGCCTGGGCGGTTGCATTCTCAGGTGAGGGCCGTGCCTCGCCGGCCAGGGGACCTCCAGCATGTGGAGTGGGCGTATGAAGGCCCCGTAGAAGGCCCAGCGGATCGCTTCGGGGATGCTGGACAACGCCAACTCCGTCAGGATCGGGGCGGCCAGGTTGCGCGGCATCGCCATGTTCTGAAGGGGGCGCCCGCTGCGTACACGGGAGACGTTCTTTCCGAAGCTCCCGTCCCGGACCTGGTGCAGTGCCTCGATCCTCCGATGGCCCTGCACCAGAGCGACTGGCCTCTCAGCTCCGACCTTCTCTGCGCTCTGCAATGGGCCTACGCACGTCTCTGGCTACCCCGACTTCTTGGACTGGTGCAACCAGAGAGGTCAGGAGGATGCGCCCCTGCGAGGGCGAAGCCCCCGCCGGTGGCAGGGAGCGACATCCTCGCCTGCGGGACCGGCGGGGAGCGGGAGGGTACGGCAGTCTGCGCCAGACGGAGTCCTTGCGGGGCCAAGGGTGCGGGAGTCCCCGGCCTCATATCAGGGCTCCGTTGTCGTGTTCAGGCGGTCTTGTCCGTGTAGCACGCTCCCATGGCCAGTGGAGACGTGCTCGAACGCCGCCTGTGAAACAGTCCTTTGGGGGAACGGGAGGGGTAGTGGCGCAACGAAGCCCCCGAGCGGCAAGGTGTGTCTCGGGGGCTCGAGCTACCTCTGAAGGACTCGCCCGTCAGGCCAGTTTGCCTTCGACGAGGTCGATGACCGATTGAACGGTCGTGAAGCTGTCGATGTCCTCGTCAGGGATGCGGATGCCGAACTCCTCCTCCAGGGCCAGGGCGAGTTCGGACAGGGCCAGATCGTCGGCACCGAGGTCCTCGGTCAGGGACGCGGTGTTGACCACCCGGTCCTCAGGGACTTCGAGCTGGTCGGCGATGACCTTCTTGACCCGCTCCTCCACCGTCGCGGTCTGCGTGCTCCGGCCGTCTTCGCCGACGGGCACGTGGTGGGGGGTCGTGGTGGTGCCGACCACGGCCGGAACCACCTTCTCGAAAGTGTGCTCGTCGGCCATGGCCGGACCGTTGGACAGGGCGACGGCGACGGCCACCGTGGTTGCGAACGCAGCGGTGTTGACCAGCATCGGGGTGCGCAAGACTTCTCCAGCTCTCACATCGATCAGCTTTCATTACTCAGAGTAACTGAACGGTGTCGGGGAAAGCCAGGCGCGCTTCATGGGTGTGGCGTTTTCTGCTTCCATGGCGATCTCGGGTGCGATCCTGCACGCCAGCCGAGCCCTATAGCCGCTGCTTCGCCCGATGCCGCCCATCAGGTCCCGGCGAGGACGCAGGCGACGCAAGCCAGACAAGCTCCACGGAGGTAAGGGATGAGACTACAACCACCTGTGTCGATGGCTGCGTGAACGCGGAATCGTCCATCGCCTGGCCCGTAAAGGCGTGGAGTCCTCGACCGTGGAAGCGGTACCGGATGTGCCACCCGTGCTTGCAGCGCGTCTGTTCAGCGCACTCACAGCGCTTGAAGAGGCTGCCCTTGTCGTGGCCGAGGCTGATCGGCTTCTGGGGCACGTCTCTGCTCCCTCGTCAGTCAGACAGGAGCTGGTGGTCGTTGAACGACTCGACTGCGGTTTTCCGTCAGGGCCCGCGGTTCCCTTCGAACACCAGACCCGGCAGAAGCCCTAGGCAAGCCTCAACGCCTGGTTCGACGAGCCGGGGTTGCGCAGTGCCCCGTAGCTTTCTTGCTCCAAGTTCTCGGGAGAGGACTGGCGTAGGAAGCCTGAGGGGTCGTCACCGCGAGGCGGAATTCTTCGAAGGCGCCGGATTCGAACTCTGACTATCAGGTCTCGTGGCTGGGAGTGAAATCCTCATCACATATAAAGAGTTTGGTGTGTCAACTAATAATACGTGCTGTCCTTTTTTGGGGGGCAATTGCCGTGCCATTCCACCAGTAGTACTTGCAGAGGAATCCTCACGGCTACTGCGGCATCGGCGGCACCGGCGCCAGCTGCCCGATCGGGGTCGTGACCTCGGACGACTGAGCGGGCGTCCGGGAGCGAGCCCTCCCCGGCGGGGGGTTCCGCCCGCATCGGCTCATCGCCCGGACGGAGCGCGTGGCGATTTTACCTCCGCCCCGGCGAGAACGATCATGGGGAAGCGGAGGTGCCGTGCCTCCATCACCGCCGCACGAAGTGGACCCCACCATGAGCGACACCGAGAGCGGGAACGTACGAGTACCATCCGACACGACGGGCATCGTCGTGGGCGTGGACGGTTCACCGGCGAGCCGGGCGGCCCTGGAATGGGCGGCCCGGGAAGCCGCTGACCGCGGCCTGGAACTGCTGGTCCTGCACGCGCTGAGCATGCCCGTGGTCGGCGTGCCGTTGGGACACCCCTTCCGCATGGCGCCCTCGCAGGACCTCACGGACTGGTCCACACGCCTGCTGCAGGATGCCGTCGACCACGTGACCGGGTCCCACCCCGGGCTGGAGGTGCGGACCCGGGTCTCCATGCTGGACGCGGCCCACGCCCTTCTCCAGGCTTCGCGCACGGCCGAGATGGTCGTCGTGGGCTCACGCGGTCTGGGCGGCGTCGCCTCCGCGTTCCTCGGGTCGGTGAGCATCCGGGTCACCGCGCACGCGCCCTGCTCCGTCGTGGTGGTGCCGGCCCCCGAAGAGCCCGCGAGCACCGCGGAGGGGCGCGACCACGGGAGCGCCTCGCGCGTGGTGGTGGGGCTGGACGGTTCCCGCGACGCCGAGGCCGCGTTGCGCTTCGCCTTCGAGGAAGCGGCCCGAACGCGTTCGGACCTCGTCGCCGTCCACGCCTGGACGGTGTCGGTGCCCCTGGACCCCACGGGGTTCGCGGCCGCGTCCCACGCCGCCGAACGCGAATCCCTCGCCGCGCACGCCGACGGCTACGTCCGCGCCGCGGTGGAGGAGACGCGCCGCGAGCACGCCGAGGACGTCCCCGTGAGCGTCGTGGTGGTGGAGGACCAGGCGGCCCACGCACTGTTGTCCACCGGTGCGGACGCCGGTCTCATCGTCGTGGGATCGCGGGGGCGCGGCGGCTTCGCCGGACTCCTGCTGGGCTCGGTCAGCCAGTCGGTGCTGCACCACGCCCGGGTGCCGGTGGCGGTGGTGCGCGGCCCGCATCGGGGGAGCGGGAACTGACCGCCGCCCCGGCGGGCGTGTGGCGGCCGGCCGGGGACCGCGCCTGGTCCCGTGGCCGGCCCCGGCGTCTCACGGGCCCGTTCCCGCCAGGGCGAGGTCGTCGACGTCGTAGGACAGGTGGCAGCGGACGTGGACCACACCGGCCGCGGCCCGGACCGCGTGCACCAGGCGGGGAATGTCGGACCGGCGCGCCACCCCGCCGCTCAGCGTCACCACTCCGCGGTCCACGTTCACGTCCACATCGGTGAATCCGAGCCGCCCACGGACGATGTCCTCCCGGACCGCGCGCCCTAGGTGCTCATCGGGTACCGCGTACACGTGCAGGAGGTCCGACCGTCCCACCAGACCCACGAGGCGGCCGTCGCGGTCGATGACCGGCAGCCGCCTGACGCCGTGCCTGCGCATCAGCTCCGCGGCGTCGCGGGGCGTGGCCTCGGCCGTGACGGTGATCGCGGGAGACGTCATCAGGTCCCGGGCCGTCGTCCCTGTGCTCTTGATTCGGTCGAGCCGCCGCCGGAGGGGTTCTCCCGTGTAGCCCTCCTCCGGGTCCGGCTCGGCGAGCTTCAGCAGCAGGTCCGCCGTCGAGACCACACCGAGGACGCGGTGCTCCTCGTCCACGATCGGCAGCGCGCTGACGTGGTTGCGGCGCATGAAGGCGGCCAGGTCCTTGTATCCGGCGTCGTCGCGGGCCGCGAGGATGCTCGTGGTCATCAGTTCGCCGACGGTCGTGGTCATGGGATCCTCCGCAGGCGTGCTCGAAGTAGCTCGGTTCCTTCGAGCCTGCCGCGCCGTTCCGTTCCTGAGAAGGCGCGGACGTCCCCTCATCCGGGACCTTCGTCCCAGGATCGGGGACCTCGGTCGGGTGACGGCCCGGCCCGCGCGGGCCAGGATCGGAGTTGAGACCCGGAGGGGGAGGAGTGCCATGAAGAGTTCGATCCTGGTCGGGGTGGACGGTTCCGAGGCAGCACTCAAAGCGGTCGACTGGGCCGCGGCGGAGGCGGTCCGACGCGATGGCCGCCTCCTCCTGCTGACGGCGTTCACCATGTACACCGCCGAGGTGGCGTTCACCTGGCGGGAGGAGGACATCAAGATCAGCCTCGATCAGGTGCTGGACGAGGCGCAGGACCGGGCCCTGGCCGTGGCTCCCAAGCTGGAGGTCGAGAGGGTCACGGTCCTGGACCCGCCGACAGTGGCGCTGCTGCACCGAGCCGCGGAGGCGGCGATGGTCGTCGTCGGCCTGCGCGGACGGGGCGGCTTCCCAGGGCTGAAGGCGGGATCGGTCGCCTATCGCGTGGCCGCGCACGCGCCCGTTCCGGTGGTCGTGGTCGGTCCCGAGACCGAGGCGCGGGGCGACCCGGTGGTCGTGGTCGGCGACGACGGATCCCCGCACGGGCAGAAGGCACTGGCCGCGGCCTTCGACGCGGCGGCCGCGCTCTCCGCGCGCGTGCACGTCGTCCGCGCCTGGGAACCGCTCATTCCACCGGCGCAGATGATGGTGTCCTACGACCTCGGCGCGATCCACGCCGCCGAAGAGGACGCGCTGCGCCATGACCTGGAGCCCTGGCTCACCAAGTACCCCGACGTCCCGGTCCGGTCGGAGACCGCGGAATCGGCGCCCGTTCCCGCCCTGGCGCGTGCGGCCCAAGGGGCCCGCCTCCTGGTGGTCGGCGCCCGCGGACGGCACGGGCCGTCCGTCCTCGCGCTGGGATCGACGGCCCACGGCCTCCTGCACCGCGCGCCGTGCCCGGTCATGATCGTGCACGCCGGGTGAGACGCGCTTCGGTCCGAGAGGGCCGAAGATCCCGCGATGAAGGGACCCTGTGCCCATGCCCCGCGGCGGCGGGGCATGGTGGACTCATCCCATGGAACCGATGATGGACGCCTGGGCGGTGACCCGTCCCGGTGCGATCGCCACCAGGCCGTTGACCCCGGTCCAGCGGTGCGTTCCCGAACCACGCGGACACGAGCTGCTGGTCGAGGTGCTCGCCTGCGCCGTGTGCCGGACCGACCTGCACCTGGCCGAAGGAGACCTGGCCCCGCACCTGCCGAACGCGGTCCCCGGGCACGAGGTGGTCGGCCGGGTGGACGCCCTGGGCCCACTCGCCAACCGGTTCGCTCCGGGGGACCGGGTGGGTGTGGCGTGGCTCGCCTCCACGTGCGGCGCCTGTGCCTACTGCCTGCGCGGTGACGAGAACCTGTGCCCGAACTCCACCTACACCGGATGGGACCGCGACGGCGGTTTCGCCCGGTACCTGACAGCGGACGAGCGGTTCGTGCATCCGATCCCCGCGTCGTTGCCGGACGCGACGGCGGCACCGCTGCTGTGCGCGGGCGTCATCGGCTACCGGGCCCTCAAGCGCGCCGAGCTCCCGGAGAACGGCGTGCTCGGCATCTACGGCTTCGGCGCCTCGGCCCATCTGACCGCGCAGGTGGCCCTCGCCCGAGGTGCGACAGTGCACGTGATGACGCGATCGCGGAGGGCCCGAGCCCTCGCTCTGCAACTCGGGTGCCACTCGGCGGCCGGCGCCTACGACGCGCCGCCCGAGCCACTCGGCGCGGCGATACTGTTCGCGCCCGCCGGAGAGCTGGTGCTCACGGCGCTCAGGGCGCTCGACCGGGGCGGGACGCTCGCGGTGGCGGGCATCCACCTGTCCGACATCCCGGCCCTGGACTACCAACGGGACCTGTTCCAGGAGCGGACGCTGCGCAGCGTGACCGCCAACACGCGAACGGACGCGCGCGAGTTCCTGGATGTCGCGGCGGGCCACCGGCTGGCGGTGACAGTGACCCCGTACCCGTTCGGGTCCGCGGACCAGGCACTCGCCGACCTGGCCGCCGACCGCGTGGACGGGGCCGCGGTACTGCGGCCGTGATTCCGCTTTCCGCCCTGTTCCACCTGGCCGGACCCTTCGCGGGCGGTGTGCCGCGCCTGCCGGGCCCCTGGCACCGTTTCGGACACCGCCTGGCCGGAGGCGAGAGCGGTCGCCGTCACGTTCACCGGAGGCCGGCTCCTCGAGGACACAGCGAGTTCCCCGCGATCGTCCAGCCGGTCCGCGAAGCCCGGGCGCCCAGGAGACGGCCGAGGAGCGGGGGCATGGAATCGGCGGCATGGCAGTCGGCAACCGACCCGCCGGAAGGACGGGCCCTGGGACCCGCTCGGAGAGGTCGCCCGGGCCATACGTCCCTTCGGTCCGGGATCCACGCCCCTTCCGCTCGCGCTCCCGTCGTGCCCAGGATGGAGGAAACACGCGACGCGGAGGTGCCGTCATGACGGTTCTGGTCGGCTATGCGAGTCAACACGGATCCACACGGGAGATCGCGCAGAGGATCGCCGCCCGGCTGCGCGAGCGGGGCCACACGGTGGATGTCCGGTCCCTGGGCGAAGCGCCGGCGCTGGGGGGCTACGAGGCCGCGGTGCTGGGAAGCGCCGTGCACAGCGGTTCTTGGCTTCCGGACGCCTCCGACTACGTCCGCGCCGCCACCGCACCAGACGGCCGGATGCCCGTCTGGGCGTTCAGCGTGGGTCTGGCACGGGTCGTCGGAGGCTGGTTCGAGAAGTACGCCCAGGAATCCGAGGAGGTCGCGCGGCTCCGCGAAACCACCGATCTCCGCGAACACCGCCTCCTGAAGGGAGCTTTGAGCCCCGAACACCTCCCCCTCTTCGGCCGTGCCGCCTACCGGATCATGGGGGAGGTACGGCGACTTCCGTGACTGGACGGAGGTCGACGCGTGGGCCGAGGCGATCGCCGCGGCCCTGTCCTCCACAGGAGACTCCGGGGCGGCCACGGTGTGACCGCCCCCGGGTCCCGTCCGCGCGTCAGTCGCGGGACGCGCGGACCACCGCGACTGGGCAGGGGCTGTGCGAGATCACGTTCCGACTGACCGAGCCCAGCAGCATTCCCGCGAAGCCGCCCCGGCCATGCGATCCCACGACCATCAGGTCGCAGTCCTCGGCCGAGGCGCACAGGACCTCGACCGGGTGGCCGGACCGCACCACCTCCTCGACCCGCACACCCGGCCGCCGAGTACGCGCGGGCCCGATCGCCTCCGCGAGCGTCCGCCGGGCCTCCTCCTCGGCCGCCGCCTCCTCGGTCCGGTTCTCCTCGTCGGACCTGGTCCAGGACGGCTCCTCCAGCGCACCGAAACGCCACCGGGCTCTTCCGCGCACCGTCACCGCGCGCAGCGCGGCCCCGCGCACCTCCGCCGTGGCGAACGCCCACTCCGCGGCGGTCCGCGCGGTCTCCGACCCGTCGACGCCGACCAGGACACGTCCGGTGGAGGGTCCCGGATCCCTGTCGGGAACGACGATGAGCGGGCACGAGGCGGAGACGAGCAGTCGCAGAGCCGTCGACTCGGGGAGGACGGCGTCCATGGCCGTCATGCGGTGGGCCCCGACCACCAGCGAGTGCGCACTCTGGCTCTCCAACAGGAGGACCGGTTCTGGGTCTCCGGTGATGTGCTTCGCTTCGACGTCGAGGTCCGGTACCCGTTCCAGTGCCCGTCGGCGGGCCTCGTCCACGACGCGGCGCGCGAACTCGTCCACGTCGAAGCCGGGCAGCCCGCGCGGCACCGAGTGGTAGCGCGGCCAGTCGAACGCGTACACGACGCGCAGCCGGAGTCCTCGTGTCCGTGCGTCGTCCGCGGCCCAGTCAACGGCTCGTTCGCTCTCCGGAGATCCGTTGACGGCCACCACGACGGGTGCGTGTTCCTGGACCATGATCGCTCCCCACCGGTTGTGGTCCCTCGTATGTCACGTCGGCTCTGACACCTGCCCGGAGGGCGGTCGTGGCCGGCGTGCGGCAGGCCGCCCGGACCGCGAGAGCCCCCTCAGCCCCAGGTCGCGTCCCGCCCCGCGTCCTTCGCTCATACCCCGTGGAAGGGCCCGCCACCTCTTGCGCACTCGCGGACTCCGGCCGGCGCTCGCCCGCGCCCCGGTGCGGAGAGAGCACGACACCGCTTCCGTCCGTATCGTCGCCCGTACGAACACGTGGAGACATGGGCCCTCTGACCCGGTTGTCGGGGCAGAGGTCCCGAAGCCGTGCAATCCGCCCGCTCGCCCCGGCCGAGCCGTAGGTCCTGTTCGGTAGGGGACCAAGGCACTTGCAGGGCGGAGACCCAAGGGTCAGTCTGGGAGGGAGGGACGAGCGGGCACGGGCCTTCCCACGGGGGCGAATCGCGTCGGACGGTCCGGGCCGACCGGCCTCCGAGCCGGGACACGAGGGGAGCCTGCGATGCGCACGGTGCGCGACGTCATGACGACCGAGGTGTTCTCGGTCGCCGAGGAGACCGACTATCGGGAGACAGCGGAGCAGCTGATCGAACGGCGGGTGAGTGCGATGCCCGTGACCGACGGAGAGGGACACGTGGTCGGCGTGGTCTCCGAGGAGGACCTGCTCCACAAGGAGGAGTTCGCCGGAGGGGACTACTGGCCGCCCCTGCGCGCGCGGCTGCGTGCCCGGCTCGGCTCGGGGGGCAGCGCGGGCGCCAAGGCCGCGGCGAGGAACGCGGCCGAGTTGATGACCAGCCCCGCTGTCACCGTAGGTCCCGAGGCGTCGGTCGTCCTCGCCGCGCGGTTGATGGAGCGGCGCGGAGTGAAGCGGTTGCCGGTCGTCGACGAGGCCGGGCGCCTGATCGGGATCGTGAGCAGACGTGACCTGCTGTCGGTCTTCGTGAAGGAGGACGACGACATCGTCGAGGAGGCTCGGAAGGAGATCACCGCACTTCTGCCGAGGCCCGCGGTATCCGTCGAGGACGGCGTGGTGAGACTCTCCGGAGAGTTGGAGCACCGTAGCGACGTGGAGAAACTGATCCACCGGGTGAGCCAGATCGAGGGAGTGGTGGCCGTCGACCCCGACCTGCGCTGGCACGCCGACGACGTCGTGCCCCAGCACGTCCAGTGGCGCGCCGCCTCGTCCTGAGGCGCGACCGTGCGAGAGGGCCCTCCGCGAACCGTTGACCTCAACAGGAGTTGAGGTCCTAGGGTACTGGCCGACGGATGGGAAGCCGGTCGCGGCGGTCGGGCCGCGGCCACCGCCCGTGCGCGCCGTGGCCGCGGCCGGCCTCGACGCCCGACGCGGAGTGAGGAATCGTATGGCCGCCACCCCCTCGCGGGCCCGCAGGTTCGGCTCGGTGATCGGCGACGACGCCGTCCGCTTCGGGGACCTGATCCGCATCGCGCCCGCCTTCGCTGAGGCGGACGGCTCAATGAGCGCCTACACCTCGCTGCTCCGCGCGGGGGCGCGGGCCGACCTACCCGCCCCCTACGCGGAGGTGTGGGTGGTGCTCAGCGGAGCGCTGCGCGTGGGTGGCGCGAGTGACGCGGTGACGGTGCGCACGGGCGACTTCGTGCACGTTCCCGAACAGGCGCCCGGGAGGGTCGAGGCCTTGGAGGACACCACGATGGTTTGTGTGTCGGTCCCCGCCCACTGAGGCCCGGGCATGGCCTTCCGATATCCGGTCATCACGAATTTCTCGGAACGAAACGCTGTGGGCCCGGGGCACTGGTCGGTTCACGAGGGCGGGGCCCAGTGGCGGTACCAGTCGGCGGCGGCGCGCAGGGGCGCGTCGACCGGACCGATCCGCGGATGCCAGGCGAGCTCCCACTCCAGTGACACCCACCCCGACCACGGCCGCAACAGGGGTCCGCAGGCATCGAGCGGGACCGCTCCCTCGCCCGGGGGCACGGGGGTCCACCGGTCGTCGGGAGCCGCCACCGCGTCCTTGACCTGGAAGTAGCCGAGGTGGGCGCCAAGCGCTTCGTGCGTGCGCGCGGGCGCCTCCCCGCTGCGCCAGGGGTGCAGCGCGTCCCACAGCACGGCGACCAGTCCGGGATCGCCGAACGGCTCCGCCAGGCGCAGCGCCGCCGCCCCCGTCGGGTGGGAGTCGTGGGTCTCCACGAGCAGCCGGACGCCGTGCGCGCGCAGATCCGGCAGGACGGCACCGATCCGCTCCAGAGCGGGTCCGTCCTGCCCGTCCCGCCCGCCCGGGAACACCCGGAGCGAGGGGGCGCCGATCCACGCCGCCAGCTCGATCAGCGAGCGCAGCTCCGCGACCGCCGGCCCGTCCGGGCCGGGCGCGCACACCTTGGCGTAGCCGGCCAGGCAGGCGACCTCCAGACCCGCGTCCTCGACGCGGGCCCGGGCGGCACGTGCCCGCGGCTCCGACAGACCCGGGCGGACCTCGTCGTCCGGGTGCGCGCGTACCTCGATCCCGTCGCAGCCGTGCTCGGTCGCGGTACGCACGGACCGCTCCAGCGGCACACCCGGCATCCCCAGGGTGCTGACCGCGAACTTCCAGCTCATCGTGCCTCCCGTCGCGGCCCCGCCGCGTTCGTGTCGTGTTCCAGTGTCACCTTCAGCGGGTCGAAGGCGATCCGCGTGAGCGCGCCGTCGTGGGTCCAGCGGACCGTGAGGGCGCCGTCGAGCACGGCCACCTCGGCCACCCCCGAGTCCGTCCCGGGCGACCCGGTCAGTGTCGCCAGTGCGGCGAAGACCGCCGTGCCCGACACCGTCCCGGTGAGCCGGGGCACCCGCGCCCAGGGCGTGAAGGCCGTCCCCGACGGCGCGCACGGCCGGTCCCGCGCGGTCCATCCGTGCAGCGGCCACAACCGCGACTCCAGACCCTGCTCGGGCCCGACCGCCCAGCCGGTCGACTCCGCACCCGCCCCCTCGGGCGCCCCCACCACCCGGTGCACACGCAGTTCGTGGCGGCCGCGAGCCACCACGACGCTCTCCACGCGCAGAGCGGGCAGCACGGGGGAGCCGCCGGGGAACACCGGCCGGTGCCAGGACGCCGCCCACCCCCAGCCGTCCCCGTGGCCCGCCCCCAGCGGGTGGATCCGGCGGCGCACTCCGCGCCCACCGCGCCACACGAGCGCGAAGTCGTTGTCCGCCGGGTTCGCCGACGACGTGGGTCCGGTTCCCGTGGAGTAGGCCAGCCGGGCGTACAACGGGTCCTCCTGCGCCGCCGACTCCGCGTGGTGGGGTCGCAGGTGGTCGCTGCCGTGGTTGTGCACCCGCACGACACCGTCCGCTCCGGTCGACTGCACCAGGAACCCGGGCGCGGGCAGGGCCAGCACCCGGTCCGGTCCCTCGCTCGGCGCCGCCGCCTCCACCTCGGTCCACAGCGGATGCCCGGGCGGGGCGAGCAGGCACAGGAAGGCCTTCGACGCCCAGTACGGCGACGCCGGCCCGGAGTAGGGCTGCACCGTCGCGGCGTGGGGTCCGTGCCAGCCCAGGCCGAGCAGTCCGTCGGCCCCGACGGCGCCCCGGTCGAGGAAGTACCGCAGGCAGCCGCTGAGGATCCGCCGGGACGCCCCCGCGGACAGGGGCGTGTGCCCGGTGACCGCGCCCAGGGCCACCGCGGCGCCCGCGCCGAAGCGGTAGGTCATCGACCGGCCGAGGTACACGGGCGCGCCGTCGCCGCCGAACATCAGGCCGAAGCCCTCCAGGTGCTCGCGCAGCCGTTCCCCGTGCGGGCCGGAACCGCCCGCGCCGGAACCGCCCGTCAGATGGGCGTCCAGGACCGGGTACAGGTGCAGGGCCCAGCCGTTGTAGTGGTCGAAGGCGCGCCCGTCGCCGTCGGAGTACCAGCCCTGGCCCCGGTACCAGGCGTCGAGCAGGTCGAGGGCCCGTTCGCGCGCCCGCCGGGTCAGATCGTCGCCGCGGCCGACCGACTCCAGGAACCCCGCCACGGTGAACGGGAAGAGGTACCAGTTGCTGGGCGCGGGAAGCGACCGGAGCGCGCCGCGCAGCCAGGCCTCGACCCGGTCCTGAGCGGTGCCGTCGAGCCGGTCCCACAGCCAGGGCCGGGTGAGGCGCAGCCCGAGCGCGACCGAGGCGGCCTCGACCATCGGCTGGCCCTGGACGTCGTGGTCGAGTACGAGCGGCCACGACTCGGCGTCGTCGGCTCCGGGCGTGCGCGTGCCCGCGTCGAGGCCCTCGGCGTAGCGCTCCATCAGGCCGTGCGGGTCGGCGCCGTCGGCTCCCGCGACGCGGAAGGCGGCGGCCAGCAGGGTGCGGGCGAAGCCCTCCAGGCCGTCGGAGCGCACCCCGGAGGCCGAGGGTGCCCCGGGCAGGTGCAGCAGGGCGCCCCGGGGACTGGCCCACCGCCGGGCCGCGGCCAGCAGCGCGTCGGTGGTCGCCTCCCAGTGCGCGCGCGTGTAGCCGGTGCGGGGGCTGAGGGTCCAGTCCTCGTCCGGCGGTGCCTGGGGCATGGGGTGTGCCGTCCTCCGTGTCGTCGGGATGGGGCGTCGTCGGGATGGGGCCGCCCGCGGCGTGCGTGCCGCGTGTGCCGCGTGCGGTGCGTGCGGCCTCCGTGGTGCGGGCGGCGCGGTTCCCCGCGCCGCCCGCCGGGCTACTCCTGGTCGCCGATGAAGCTCTCCACCTCGGAGATGAACTGCGCGGAGGCCTCCTCCGGGGTCAGCTCGCCGAAGTTCGTGTCCTGCGCCACGCGGTTGTTGATGTTCACGACCTCGCCCGCGCCGATGGGCGGCGGCGGGTTGCCGTCCACGATCGAGTCCTCCAGCCCGGTCAGGAACTCCGCCACGGCCAGGTCCGTCCCGGACAGATCGGAGGTGACGCTCTCGCGCGTCTCCAGGTTGGAGGGCAGGCCGAGGTCCATCTGGACGAGCTCGGCGGCCTCCTCGCTGTTGACCAGGAAGTCCACGAAGGCGGTCGCCTCCTCCGGGTGCTCGCTGCCCGCCGAGACCGTGTAGTACGTGCTCGGCTTGTAGAACATCCCGGTGCGCTCGTTCTCCGTCTCGCCGGGCATCCGCAGGATCTCCAGCTCCCGGTCGGCCGCCGCGCCGATCGCGCCGATCTGGTTGACCCAGTGCATCCCCATCGCGCCCCGGTTGGTGGCCAGGACCGACTGCTCGGGCCCGCCGGCCGCGATCTCCACGCTCTCCGCGGGTCCGGGCTGTCCGCCGGTCTCCACCAGCTCCTCGGTGATCCGGTACCAGTCGGTCAGCGTGTCCTGGGAGAAGGCCAGGCCACCGTTCTCGTCGTACAGGTTCTCGCCGCGCTGACGGGCGAAGATCTGGAAGCCCTGCTCGTTGGTGATGCTCTGGGTGCCGACGATCTCCCCGCCGGTGGCCTCGGAGATCTCCGCCGAGATCGCGACGAAGTCGTCCCAGGTCCAGGTCTCGTCGTCGGGCATCTCGACGCCGGCCTCCTCGAACGCGACCGGATCGGCCAGGATGACGATGGAGTTCACGCCGCTGGCGACCCCGAAGGTCCGCCCGTCCACGTCACCGCTCTCCGCGATCATCGGGTCCAGGTTCGACCGGTCGAGTCCGTCGAGCTCGCTGAGGTCGGCCAGAGCGCCCCGGTCGGAGTACTCGCGCAGGAACGCCTCCTCCTGCATGATGACGTCCGGCGCGTCGCCGGCCGCGGTGTCGGTGGCCAGCCGGTCCCAGTAGGAGCTCCAGTCGGTGTAGTTCCCGACGACCCGCACACCCGGGTTCTGGGCCTCGAACGCCTCGATGACGTCCTGGAAGATGGCGTGCCGGACGTCCGAGCCCCACCAGGAGAAGTGCAGCTCGGTCACGCCGTCCTCCGTCCCCGAGCCGCAGGCGGTGGCCGCCAGCACGACGGCCGCCGCGCCCGCGGCCACGGAGAGGAGCGGGCGGCGGCGCCGGATCCGCGGGTACCTGTCGCCTGAGCGCTGGTGCATGTGCTCGGTTCCCTTCGGGGGGTGGTTTGGGGGGACCCACCTTCCCTCGTCCGGTGTCCGTGTCACCAGGTACGGACAGAATCGATCAGGAACCATCATCCCGCGCGGAGTCCGACCCCGGGCCGCGGGGCTCCCGCCGGCGTCCGGCACGGCCGGGCACGGCGCTCGACGCGCGCACGGTCAGGCGCGGCAGCAGCTGCACGTGCCGGGGCGGACCCGAGCGGCCCTCCGGGTCCGCACGGCCGACCAGCAGCCGCAGGGCCTCGCGGCCGAGTTCGCGGCGCGGGGCCGTCACAGCGGTGAGCGGCACGGCCGTGTGCTCGGCGAGTTCGTCGTCGTAGGCCACGACGGCGAGGTCCTCCGGCACCCGCAGGCCCCGGCACAGGGCGTGTTCGGTGAGGCTCGCGGCGTGGTGGTCGGTGTGCGCCACCACCGCCCGCGTCCCCGAGGCCAGGCACGCGTCGACCAGGGCGTCGAGGGCCTCGGACAGCACCCGCGCGCCGTTCTCGCCCTTGGGGAGGGCGGCGACCGGGGCCCTCGCCAGGCCGAAGCGCGCCACCGCCTCGTGGTAGCCCGCGCGCAGCCACCGGGCGGTGGGAGTCCCGTCGAAGACGGCGAGCGCGACGCGCGTGTGCCCGAGCCCCGTGAGGTGGTCGACGGCGAGCAGCGCGCCGTGGATGTGGTCCGTGCGGGCTCTGTCCAGTTCGCGCACGACGGTCGAGTCGTCCAGGTGCCGCTCCATCACCACGACCGGTACCGGGACGGACTCCAACCACTCCGTGGTCTCGTCCGGGCTCCGCCGGTGCGTCGTCGGCGCGATCACCAGGCCCTGCGCCCCCAGCTCCAGCAGCCGCCGCACCCGCGCCCGTTCCAGCTCAGGCTGGTAGTCGGACACCCCCAGGGCGAGCCGCACGCGCAGGGCGGCGGCCACGGTCTCCATACCGCGCACGACCTCCGGGAAGTAGGTCGTCGCCGAGGGCACGACCACGCCCACCAGCATGCGGGCCGCCGAGGGGCGCCGGTCGGCGGCGCTGATCGCGAACGCGCCGCCGTGCACCCGGGCGAGGAGGCCGTGGCGTTCGAGCGCGGCGATGTCGCGGCGGATCGTCACCTGCGACACGTCGAGTTCCTCCGCGATGTCCCGGGCCCGGACGCTGCCGCGCAGTTCGAGTCGGCGGAGCAGGTACTCGTGGCGCTCTCGTGGCAGCATGTCGGACCTTCTGTGCGTGTGGCCTCGAACGGTCGACCCGACGTTAGGCCCCGGTGCCGGCGGTCGTACAGACCCGGGTCCGCCCGCCTCAGCCGAGGCCGTCCAGTGCGGCGAGCAGCGCGCGGCGGACGAGGCGGGCCTGGGGTTCGTGCCGCGGGCCGACCGTGCCGCGCGGCACTGCCTCGACCGCCATGACCAGGTACAGGTAGCACCGGTACAGCGCCAGGCGCCCGCGCGCCCGGTCGTCGAGGTCGAGGGTGCCGCCCGCGGCCCGGTAGCCGCGTGCGAACGCCGGGTCCTCCGCGATGTCGCCGAACAGGGACAGCGACACCGTCTCCGCCAGCGGGTCGCCCCAGAACGCCCGCTCGCCGTCCACGATCGCGCTGACGGCCGGGCCCCCTCCCGTGTCGTCGAGCAGGATGTTGCCCGGCCACAGGTCGAAGTGGACCAGCACCGGCGTGCGCACGTCGTCGAGGAGGTCGGAGCGTCGGCGCACCGCGCCGGCGATGCGGTCGGCGGGCACCGGCAGGGGCGCGTCGAAACGCCGAGCGTCCGCCAGCACGGCGTCGACCATGGCGAGGAAGGCGGTCCGCCAGCGGTCGGCCAGTCCGGCCTGGGGGTAGCCGAACCCCGGGCCGGTGATGCCGTGCAGCCGCGCGACCAGGGCGCCCAGCTCCGAGCGCAGCCGGTCGTGCTCGCCCGGAGACAGTTCGTCGCGCCACGCGGACCAGCTCCGGCCCGGGCGGTGCGTCATCAGCAGGACGTCGCCGCGGACCACCCGCCGCCCGTAGTCGGAGTGCACCACCTCGGGGACCGGGACCCGGTCGCCCGCGGTCCGGTAGAAGAGCTCCTCGGTGCGCATCATCCCGCGCTCGTAGCCCATCACGGGCGACGACGGCCCCGGAGCGACCTTCAGGACCAGGTCGGGCCCCTGCGCCAGGCGCAGGCGGTAGGCGGTGTTGAAGGTGCCCTCGGCCAGCGGCTCGCACGCGCGCAGCCGCCGGGAATCGATACCGGCGGCCTCCAGCACCGCCGCCAGGTCCGCGCGGTCCAACTCGATCCGGTCCTGGTGCACGGGGCGTCCTTCCTCGCGGCGGGCGCGAGGGATCCTACTCGTCGGACGGCCCCTTCTCCAGGGGGGCCGACTCCAGGAGGAGGAGCGCGATGTCGTCCTCGCGGTGCTCGGTGCGCACCCGCGCGACCATCTCCTCGGCCACCTCGTCCAGCGGTAGGCCCCGCACCGCGTCCAGACAGGACAGTACGTCCCGTTTGGCCTCGTCGAGGTCCGCGCCGGGCGTCTCGATGAGCCCGTCGGTGTACAGCGCGAGGATCGAGCGCGGCGGCAGGTCGAACTCCAGGACCGGGTACTCGGCCTCCGGGTCGATGCCGAGCAGCAGACCGTCGGGCACGTCCATCACGCGACCGCCGCCCGGGGCGCTGAGCAGCGGCTCGGGATGCCCGGCCCGGGCCATGCGCACCCGGCCCGTCCGCATGTCCAGGCGCAGGTGGACGCAGCTGGTGAACAGATCCGACTCCATCTGGCACAGCAGCCGGTTCGTGTGCGTGAGGACCTGCCCCGGGTCCCCGTCGAAGACCGTGGTGAAGGCCAGGGCCGCGGTACGGATCTGGCCCATCAGCGCGGCGGCGGAGACGCTGTGCCCCTGGACGTCGCCGATGATCGCGGTCGAGGTCGAGGGTCCGAGCGGGAGCTGGTCGTAGAAGTCCCCGCCGATGTCCATGCCCTCCGTGCCCGGCAGGTAGCGGTAGGCGCTGTTCAGCCCGGGCAGGTCCGGCATCCTGCGGGGGAGCAGCACGGACTGCAGTCCCTGGGCCAGGTGCATCTTGAAGTCGTACAGGCGCGCCCGCTCCAGTGCCTGGGCGATGAGGCTGCTCAGGGCGTTGAGCACCGCGCGCCTCTGCACGGTGAACACGTGCGGCTGCGGGAAGGTCAGGACGCAGACGCCGATCGGGCGCCCCGAGGCGATCAGCGGCAGGATCGCCCAGCCCTGGGGGCCGGTGGGCCGGTGCGGAATCTCCGGGTAGACCAGTTCGAGTTCCACGCGTGAACGGAAGAACCCCGGGACGCCGGAGGCCGCCGCGTGGGTGATGGGCGCGCGCCTGTCCAGGGGAGCGCCGTCCACGCGTTCGAGGACCGCCGGGTCGAATCCTCGCTCGCCCAGCAGCCGGAGCCGCTGTTCACGGCGTTCGTTGCGGAACAGGGCGAGCCCGTTCGCGCCGACCGCGGGCAGGATCTCCCGGGCGACCAGGTCGACCACGTCGTCGACGGTGACGGCCTCGGTCAGCGCCGACGCCAGGTGCAGGATGTGGTACAGCTCACCGGCGCGCGTGGGCGTGCGGCGGCCGCGCGCGGTCTTGCCCCTGCGGTCCACGTCCGTGGGGGTGATCACCACGCTGACACCGCGGCCACCGGGGTACAGGTGGAACGAGAGCCACCGGTCGGGCGGACACAGCGCGGTGAACTGCACGGGCTGGTGGCTGACGATCGCCGCGCGGTAGCGGTCCTCGAAGACGGGGTCGCGCAGCCAGGGGAGCGCGGTCCAGGGACGGTACCCCAGCAGGCGTTCGCGGGGCCTGCCGAGCAGGTCGGCGGCAGCGTCGGTCACGGTCGTGATCCGGCCGTCGACGTCCAGGGCGCACAGCCCCTCCCGGATCGGCCGCACCATGCGCGCGATCGCGTCGTTCTCCTCCGGTCCGCCCTGCCCCTGGTCGTCGGAGGCCGGATCCACCACGCGTGGCCGGGACGGCGGCCGGACCGGGTGTCCCTGGTCGCGGGCCTCTCGCAGCTGTTCCACGATCCGGTCCGCCGCCCCCGTCAAAGCCGCGCGCGCCCGCGCAGAGAGCTCGGCGGGGGCGTCGGCGACCCCGAAGGTGAAGTAGGCGCCGTACTCCTCCCGCCCCGAGACGAGGGGAACGACGGCGACGGAGAAGTCGTAGGGCAGCGTGATCGACACCCGAGGATAGTCCTGGCCTATGGCGGCGCCGTTGGGCCGCCACACCACCTGGCGTTCGCGGATCGCGTCGTTGACCGGGACCCTGGCGGTGGGGGCGATCCTGGTCCAGGAGAGGAAGAGGTCCCGGGGCACCCCGACGAGGAGGGACAGGGCCAGCGTCGTCTTGTCGGGGTCGTACAGGTACAGACCGCCCGCGTGTGCGTCGACCTCGTGGAGGGCGGCGCGGAGCGTGTCGGCCAGATGGTTCAGTCCGGGGGTACGCCGGTTGGTCGAGACACGCATGGACACCCCCGTCCCGGTCGCTCCCGCTGCCGCCGGTTCTCCGTCCGACGATACGCGTGGAAGTGTTCGCGTGCTGGTCAACAGAGTGGTACGGACTCCCCAAGTCCGTCCCTGCCGACACCGGCCCCGACAGGCGGGGACGGTCCCCGCGGTCGTCCCGCGGGGGCGTCCGACACCGGTCAGCGCACGGGCACCCGGCCGCCGCTCAGCGCCGCGTCGACGGCGGCGACCGCGCTGGTGACCGACACCTCCGACAACAGGCCCGGCGCGGCCACACTGTCCCCCGCCAGGTACACCCCGTCGCCCCGGTCGACCGCCGGGCGGTCCCGCCACGTGCGCCCCGGCAGGTCGATCGCGCCCGTGCGGTCCCGGGCCACCTGGTCGCGGCGCCAGGTCAGCCGGTCCCGCCACTCCGGCAGGGCGTCGTCCAGCAGCTCCTCCAGGCGCTCGGTCACCGCCGCCCTCGACTCGCCCGGCCGCACCGGCATCTGCGCCTGGACCACCGACGCCCCGGCCGGGGCCAGCGTCGGGTCCACCAGGGACTGGCGCTCCAGGAACCCGCACTGGTCGGCGTCCAGCACCAGGAACGGGTCCCGGCCCCGGCGCAGGCCCACGTCGACCAGGAGGGAGTGGCCGCCCTCCCAGGTGAGCGAGTCGTCGCCGAGCAGGGCGCGGGCGGCCGCCAGGGAGGTGGCCACGACCACGGGAGTGTCGGGCAGGGTGTCCACCCGGGTGCCCGTCTCGATCCGCACGCCCCTCTCGCGGGCGCGCGCGGCCATGTGCTCGACCAGGGCAGACCAACCGCCGACCGGGTACCGGGGTGAGGGCCATCGCGGGGCGGCCACGCGCAGGAACCGGTCCCAGACGAACTCCGCGGACAGCCGCCCCGGATCGTGGTCGAACACGGCCACGCCCATCATGTTCGCCACCGCGCCGGCGGTCCCGGCGCCGAACCGGTCGGCGGCCCACGTGGCGAAGTCCACGTCGTGCGGGGCCCGCAGCCCGCGTCGGGCCGCGGCCGACAGCAGTCCGGCGGGCGGGGCGCCCAACCGGCCCCGGTAGCGGACCCGCGAGCCCGCCAGAGCCCGCGGCGATATGCGGCGCAGCGGGGGGAGGAGGCCCCGTTTCGCCAACCAGGCGAAGGGCGCGCTGTCGCTGTAGAGGACGTGCGGTCCCTCGTTGGCGACGTAGGGCGCGGAGGTGGACCGCGCCCTGCCGCCCAGGGTCGGGTGGGCTTCGAACAGTGTGACGTGCGCGCCCTTCTCGGCGCCGGCGATGGCCGCGGTCAGTCCGGCGAGGCCACCGCCCACAACAGTGAGTTCCATACCCCTAGGACGAGAGGGGCAGGCGCACGCGTGACATCTTCTCGGGATTGGCGATCATGTACACGTCCTGGACGCGGTCGTCGACGACCTCCAGGACGACCACGGTCAGCACCTGGCCCCCGGCCGCGATGACTGCGGCGGGGCCGCCGTTGATCTCGGTGATCCCGGCCCACATGCCGTCCAGCGAGTCGAGCCCGAGCGAGTCCAGGAACCGCCGGGTGTTGGACTCATTGGTGATCGAGGCGAGGAACCGCCCGACCTTGGCCATGCCGTGCAGGGTCCGCAGCGGGGCCTTGGCGCGTCCACCGCCGTCGCCGACCAGGGTCGCGTCCTCGGCGAGCAGCCCGGTGATCCCCTCCAGGTCGCCCTCCAGACAGGCGGCGAGGAAGCGCTCGGTGATCCGGCGCCGGGCGGCCCGGTCGGCCTCGAACCGGGGGCGGCGCTCCTCGACGTGGTCGCGGGCGCGCCGGGCCAGCTGACGGGTGGCGGCCTCCTCCCGGCCGATGATCCGGGCGATCTCCGCGTAGGGGAACTGGAAGGCCTCGCGCAGCACGAACACCGCACGTTCCAGTGGACTGAGCGTCTCCAGGACCACCAGGAGCGCGAACTCGACGGAGTCGGCCATCTCCGCCCGCTCGGAGCCGTCGGGGGCGGTGCTGACGGGCTCGGGGAGCCATTCGCCGACATAGGACTCGCGCCGCGCGCGTGCGGAGCGCAGCCGGTCGACGGCGATCCGGGACACCACGGTGACGAGGTAGGCACGGGGGTCGTCGACGGTCGCGTGGTCGACCTTGGACCAGCGCAGCCAGGCCTCCTGCACGACGTCCTCGGCATCGGAGGCGGTCCCCAGGACGCGGTAGGCGACGCCGGTGAGGGCGGAGCGGTGCTCTACGAAGACATCGGTCGTCATGACACAGAAGACGTACCACACCGGGCCCGGCGTGACACGCCTGCCCTCACCGCGCAACGGGCCCTACGCGTCGTCGGCGGTGCCGTCCGATCCTTGGGTGGCATCGGCTCCGGAACCTTCCGGGGCCGCGCCGCCGATGTGCTTCGGCCATGGGCCGTTGGCCGCCAGCCAGTGCGGTACGAGCTTCACCGGGAAGGGCAGATCGGTCTCGAAGACGTCCTCGCCGTAGACCTGCGTGACCTCCTGGTACTCACCGTTGTCCAGCCGCAGCTCGATGATGCCGACTTTCTCAGGAATCGGATTGATGATCCAGTACGACGGGATGCCGAAGGCGGCGTACTCCCTCCGCTTGGTGTGGTTGTCGCGGAACACACTCTCCGGGGAGACGATTTCCACCGCCAGAACCGGGGGGACCACGAAGTAGCCCTCCTCCGGAAGGTCGGTGTCGAAGACCGCGAGATCGGGGATGCGGTGGTGGGTCCCATCGCCGTTGAGGGTGATGCCTGGCCCCTCACCGATTTCGAACGCGTACTCGCACGATGCACCGAGATGGTTGCCGAGTCGGAAGGCCACACGTGTGTGCAGAGGCTTGGGCGCAGGTGACACGTCAAGCCGCCCGTCGACCAGTTCGTATCGCCGTCCGTCGTCCGGCGTCCTCTCCAGGTCGGCCACGGTCAGTCGCCGTTCGGGTGCTTCCGGGTGCCTGGTGGTCATGACTGACATACTGCCTCCTCGTTCGCATGAAGGCCAGCATTCCGACTCACGCTCGGTGACGGAGGGCTTTTCCGGGGAGTGGGACGACGTTCCTTCCGGGCTCCTGGACACGCGTGCGGGGCGCGGCCGGCGCCGCGCCCCGCGTCGGAGTGGGATCCGTCCGACTAGTCGTTGACGGAGATGCCCGAGGTCGACTCGTTGGACACGACGTTGCAGCCGTCCAGGTTCACGAAGGAGAACGTCAGCACGTCCGCGCAGATCGGGACCGTGATGTTCTGGATGTCGGCGTTGTTGTCGGCCGCGGCCGGGCCGGCCAGGGCACCGACGGCGAGGCCGGTGGCGAGGAAGAGGCCGGAGATGGTGGCGATGCGCTTCATGGTGTTCCTTTGCGGTTCGTGGTGTACAGCGTGGATCTGTCAGGGCCGGGGGTCCCGCAGCGTGTCGGGACGCGCCTAGTTGGCGGAGATGCCGGAGGTCGACTCCCAGTTGACGACGTTGCAGCCGTCGGCGGACACGCCGGCCGCCTGCAGGACGTCCACGCAGACCGGGATGGTGATGTTCTGGACGTCGGCGTTGTTGTCGGCCGCGGCGGTGCCGGTCAGGGCGGCGAACGCGAAGCCGGTGGCCAGAACGAAGCCGGAAGCCTTGGCGATACGGGACATGAGGTCCACCTTTCGGAAGGTACGGAACGGGGCGACTGCCCCCGCCGGAAATAACTTAGCGTAGTCAGACCGATGCTACGGGTACTTTCACGAGGCGATCCCGAGGTGAGTCGTCGGTTCCTCGCGGCAAGGTGGACATGGGGGATATGACGGCGTCCCCTCACGCCGCCGTGTTACTGAACCGAAAGGATGGCGGGGGCCGATCGTTCACGAACACATCGGAATCCGCCCACGCCTCCACGGGGCACGACAAAAAGGACCCACACGGCGTGTGCCGTGCGGGCCCTCGGAGAAGGCGGTGGGCTACCAGCCCTGCTGCTGCCCGTATCCCGGGTACTGCTGGCCGTAGCCGGGCTGCTGCCCGTACCCCGGCTGCTGCTGCCCGTAGCCGGGGTACTGCTGCTGGTCGTACCCCGGGTACTGCTGCTGCTGGTCGTAGCCGGGCTGCTGCCCGTACCCCGGCTGCTGCTGGCCGTAGCCGCCGTACGGGTCCTGCTGGTGGGCGCCGGTCGGGTGCTGCGGGTAGGGCTGCTGCTGACCGGACGGGTCCGGGGCCGGCGCGGGCTGCTGCTGGGCCTCGGCCTTGGCCGCCTCCTCCTTGCCCGAGGTGTCCGGGCGGAAGATGAACAGGCGGGCGGGCTTGGAGTCGCCGGCTTCACCCGGAGTGATGAGGTCCAGGCGCCAGCCGGCCTCCTCGATGCCCTCCAGGATGCGCGTCAGTCCGGGGCGCAGCTTGCTGGAGGTCTCGTCGTAGGCGTTGACCTCGAGCTGGATGATGAACATCCGCCGCTTCTGTTGAGCCGCGACCTTGGCGTGCTCGACGACCGTGCTGTCCCTCACGACCTGTGTGACGCTCATGAATAACCGTACCCATCTGCTCTGACTGGAGCTTGCCGTACCCGTCGGGTTGATCCCCGGTCATCCGCGTCCACCGTGGCGGGACTCCGCCGGGCTCCGCCCCCATCATGCCTCCTATGCGCGCATCTGGCCACAGAAGGCCTCAATCGGCCGGGTTGGGCCTCAGGAGGCGACGGCGCGGACCGCCTCGGCGACGGGATCGTCTCCGTTCACCAGGTTGAGAACCCGGCCGACCGTCCCTGGTTCGTCCAGAAGCGCGACGATGACGGACGCCACGTCGTCCCGCGTCACCGCGTCCCGCTCGACCTCCTCGCCCAGGGCCACCCTGCCGGTCCCGGGCTCGTCGGTCAGCCGGCCCGGGCGCAGGATCGTCCAGTCCAGTTCCAGAGAGCGCTCCCGCAGGTCGGCGTCGGCCAGCCGCTTGGCCTCCACGTAGGCGGCCCAGACCTCGTCGGTGCCCTCCGGCACGGGCCGGTCCACGTTGATCGCGGAGATCTGGACCAGTCGGCGCACCCCCGCCAGCGAGGCGGCGTCGGCGGTGAGCACCGACGCCTTGTGGTCCACGGTCGACTTGCGGTCCGCGCCGCTGCCCGGACCGGCGCCCGCGGCGAACACCACGGCGTCGGCGTTCATGATCTTCTCGGTCAGCTCCGTGACCGTGGCCTTCTCCAGGTCGATGAGGACCGGCTCCGCGCCGGCGTCGACGACGTCCTGGGTGTGGTCGGGATTGCGGATGAGGGCGACGGGCCGATCCCCGCGGTCGGCCAGCTTCCTGGCCAGCCGCAGCGCGATCTTCCCGTGTCCCCCGGCGATGACGATACGCATGGGGGAAGGGTAGCTGGCTCAGGCGCCCGGAAGACGGGGCCTTCGCGGCTTCCGGTGTGTCCGCTCGTTCCTCACGGACCCACCTCCAGCCACTCCAGGACCCGTCGGCGCCTTCGCAGTGCTTGCCTTGGGCCTCCGCTCGTATCCTCGCTTCGGCCCGGATAGGCCCCCTGGGGTTGCGGCAGGCTCGACGGTCCACGTTCACCCTCCGGGGGGCTGGCTCAGGCGCCCGGAAGACGGGGCCTTCGCGGCTTCCGGTGTGTCCGCTCGTTCCTCACGGACCCACCTCCAGCCACTCCAGGACCCGTCGGCGCCTTCGCAGTGCTTGCCTTGGGCCTCCGCTCGTATCCTCGCTTCGGCCCGGATAGGCCCCCTGGGGTTGCGGCAGGCTCGACGGTCGACGTTCACCCTCCGGGGGATTCGTGGGGCGGACCGCTCGCCTTCACCCCCCGCGTCCCATGGGGCGAGGTGTGCACCCCGGGCGCCGAACGCGGCGCGGGGCGCCGTGGACTCGGCCACGACGCCCCGCGTCTGCTTCGCCCGTCAGTCGACGGTCCAGGTGTCGCCGCTGGCGAGCAGCGCCGCCAGCTCGCCGTCGCCCCGCTCGGCGCGGGCGTCGGCGATCTGCTCGTTCAGCAGGTCGTCGTAGACGGGCCGCCGCACGTCGCGGAACACCCCGATCGGCACGTGCTCGAACGCCGGGTAGTCCAGACGGGACAGGGCGAACGCGTACCCCGGGTCCTCCCGGTGCGCGTCGTGCCGGATGAGCCGGTCCTCGCCCACCGAGTCCACGTCCACGACCGACAGCCCGCCGAACTCCCCGGAGACCACGCCCCGGTCCGCGCCGAGCCGCAGCGGCTCGCCGTGCTCCATCCGCAGCAGCCGCGCGTCACGCGCCGACGGGTCCTTCAGCGGCTCGAAGGCGTCGTCGTTGAAGATCGGGCAGTTCTGGTAGATCTCCACGAACGACGCGCCCGGGTGGTCGGCCGCCGCGCGCAGCACCGAAGTCAGGTGCTTGCGGTCGGAGTCCACCGTGCGCGCCACGAACCCCGCCTCCGCGCCCAGCGCCAGCGACACCGGGTTGAACGGGTGGTCCAGCGACCCCACCGGCGACGACTTGGTGATCTTGCCCGGCTCGGAGGTGGGCGAGTACTGCCCCTTGGTGAGCCCGTAGATGCGGTTGTTGAACAGCAGGACGTTGATGTTGACGTTGCGCCGCAGCGCGTGGATGAGGTGGTTGCCGCCGATGGACAGCCCGTCCCCGTCCCCGGTCACCACCCACACCGACAGGTCCGGGCGGCTCGTCGCCAGCCCCGTCGCGATCGCGGGGGCGCGCCCGTGGATCGAGTGGATCCCGTAGGTGCTCAGGTAGTACGGGAACCGGGAGGAGCAGCCGATCCCGGACACCATCACGATGTTCTCGCGCGGAACGCCCAGCTCGGGGAGGAAGGACTGGAACGCCGCCAGGATGGCGTAGTCCCCGCACCCGGGGCACCAGCGCACTTCCTGGTCGGACTTGAAGTCCTTCATCTTGTACGAGGTGTCGCTCTTGGGCACGAGGCCGAGCCCGGCGAACCCGGTGCCGTTGTCACTCGTCACGGTCGATGACCTCCTGCAGCACGTCCGCCAGCTCCTCGGCCTTGAACGGCAGGCCGCGGACCTTGTTGTAACCGATGACGTCGACCAGGTACCTGCCGCGCAGCAGCAGGGCCAGCTGGCCCAGGTTGATCTCCGGCACGACCACCCGCTCGTAGCGGCGCAGCACGTCGCCGAGGTCGGCCGGGAAGGGATTGAGGTGCCGCAGGTGGGCCTGCGCGACCCGGCCGCCGGCGCGGCGCACCCGGCGCACGCCCGCGGTGATCGACCCGTAGGTGCCGCCCCAGCCCAGGACGAGCACCCGGGCGTCTCCCGTGGGGTCGTCGACCTCCAGCGGCGGCAGGTCCCGGGCGATCGCGTCGATCTTCGCCTGGCGGGTGCGCACCATGAGGTCGTGGTTGGCGGGCGTGTAGGAGATGTCGCCCGTCTCGGCGTGCTTCTCGATCCCGCCGATCCGGTGCTCCAGCCCCGCCGTGCCCGGGACCGCCCACGGCCGGGCCAGGGTCCGTTCGTCGCGGGCGTAGGGCAGGAACGCGCCGTCCGGCCCGTTGGGCTCCGCGGCGAAGCCCGGGTCGATCACCGGCAGGTCGGCGACCTCCGGCAGCCGCCACGGCTCCGACCCGTTGGCGAGGTAGCCGTCGGAGAGCACCACCACGGGCGTGCGGTAGGTGACCGCGAGCCGGGTGGCCTCCAGGGCGATGTCGAAGCAGTCGGCGGGCGAGGACGGGGCCAGCACGGGCAGCGGGGACTCGCCGTTGCGGCCGTACAGCGCCAGCAGCAGGTCGGTCTGCTCGGTCTTGGTCGGCATGCCGGTGCTGGGGCCGGCGCGCTGCACGTCGATGATCACGAGCGGAAGCTCGGTCATCACCGCCAGCCCGACGGTCTCCTGCTTGAGGACCATGCCGGGACCGGAGGTCGTGGTGACGCCGAGGGACCCGCCGAACGCGGCGCCCAGAGCCGCCCCGACCCCGGCGATCTCGTCCTCCGCCTGGAAGGTCCGCACACCGAACCGCTTGTGCCGGGACAGCTCGTGCAGGATGTCCGAGGCCGGGGTGATCGGGTACGACCCCAGGAAGAGCGGCAGCCCGGACCGCTGGGACCCCGCGATCAGCCCGTAGGCGGTGGCCAGGTTCCCGGTGATGTTGCGGTAGGTGCCCGCGGGCAGCCGGGCGGGCTTGATCTCGTAGGAGACCGCGAAGTCCTCGGTCGTCTCGCCGAAGTTCCACCCCGCCTGGAACGCGGTGAGGTTGGCGGCGAGGATGTCGGGCTTGCCGGCGAACTTCTGCTTGAGGAACGAGGTCGTCCCCTCCGTGGGCCGGTTGTACATCCACGACAGCAGCCCGAGGGCGAACATGTTCTTGGCGCGCTGGGCGTCCTTCTTGGACAGGTCCGTGCCCGCCAGCGCCTCCACGGTCATGGAGGTGAGCGGGACGGCGCTGACGTGGAAGGCGTCCAGCGACCCGTCCGTGACCGGGTCGGCTTCGTACCCGACCTTGGCCAGGCTGCGCTTGGTGAACTCGTCGGTGTTGACGATGACGGTCGCGCCCCGGGGCAGGTCGCCGAGGTTGGCCTTCAGAGCCGCGGGGTTCATCGCCACCAGCACGTCCGGGGCGTCGCCCGGCGTCATGATGTCGTGGTCGGCGAAGTGGACCTGGAAGCTGGAGACCCCCGGGAGGGTGCCGGCGGGGGCGCGGATCTCCGCGGGGAAGTTCGGCAGGGTCGACAGGTCGTTGCCGAACGACGCGGTCTCCTGCGTGAATCGGTCACCGGTCAACTGCATGCCGTCGCCGGAGTCCCCGGCGAAGCGAATGATGACGCGGTCGAGCTGTTCGATCTGTTTGGCCACTGAGATCGACGACCTCCTTGGTGAGCCGCCGGTCGTGTCGGGCGGCGGCGCTCGGGTGTCCGTCCCGGGACCCCGCCGTCGGGGGCCGGTCGGAACGTCAGGACAGCATTCGTGAACCCCGGCGCTTCCCACCGGGTGCGCCAACCCGGTGTCGCGCGGTGCGGCTCCGCCGCGTGCGGCCGGGTCGGTGGGGAGTCCCCGCCCGGTCGGGCCAGGGGGCTCGCCTCAACGACACGGCCAACCGCCCACCTGGGAGAGGGAGGGTCCCGCCAGCCTGGTGCGCGTAGTGATAAGGGCCACGTTGGCACTATAGGTCGTCCACCCGCGGGCCGCGCCGGTCGGGTGGCCATTGTCACACCGGCGCGCGGTGGCTGTGCGGCTGCGGGGGTCCGCGGGGCCTGTGACGGACAGCAGGCCCGATGGGGAACGCACGACGCGGATCCGCACGTTTGTCACCATGTACGCATCGGCGACGAGACCCTGGAGGTGACGGCGTGCACGTCAGTGCGGCCCGCGCGGTCGGCCTGTTCGTCGGCGCCGCGGTGTTCGTCGTCGCGGTCGGCTGGGTCTGCGGCGCGAACAAGGGCGCCCAGATCGCGCTCGCCCTGGTGGGGTGCGCGGGCATCCTGGTCTACCTGTTCGGGGAGTCGCTGGCCCTGCGCGCCATGCGCGCCCGGCTGATCAGCGAGATCGAGCAGCCGGAGCTGTACGGCCTCGTCCGGGAGCTGGCCACGGCCGCCCGCCAGCCGATGCCCCGCCTGTACCTGTCACCGGTGCGCTCACCGAACGCCTTCGCGACGGGCGTCAGCCCGCGCCGCGCCTCCCTGTGCTGCACGACGGGGCTGCTGCGGACGCTGGAGCGCGAGGAGCTGCGCGGAGTGCTGGCGCACGAGCTCGCGCACATCCGGGCCCATGACACCCTGATCAGCGCGGTGGCGGCGACGCTGACCGCGCTCATCACCGCGTTGAGCGCGATCACGTTCCTGCTGCCGCTGGGGGAGTCGGAGGAGACCGACATGCCCAACCTGCTGGGCGGACTGATGGTGGTGCTGCTGGCGCCGTTCGCGGCGGCGGTCGTGCACTGCGGTGTGGGCCGCCGTCGTGAGTTCCGGGCCGACGAGCGGGCGGCCGAGCTGACGGGGGACCCGCTGGCGCTGGCCTCCGCGCTGCGCAAACTGGAGGAGGGCGCCCGGGCGTACCCGCTGCCGATGCAGCGAACCCTGCTGGCGTCGGCGCACCTGATGACGACCAACCCGTTCCCCGACGGGGTGGGGCGCCTGTTCGCCGCGCACCCGCCGGTGGCCGAGCGCATCCGCCGCCTGCGCGATCTGCGCCGCGGGTGGGACATGGGCCGGTAGGGAGCCCCGGCGGGCGCCTGGGGGCGTCCTGGGAGGGCGTCTGAGGGGGCCTGGGGTATGCGGGGGTGTCCTCAGCGGCGCCTCAGGGCGCCGGAGGACACGACGGCGGCGGCCGGCCCTCCCGTCGGAGGGGCGGCCGCCGCCGTCGGTCCGCGGCCGGTGCCGTCGGGCGGACCCGCGCGGCCACCGGCGCGGCTACCGGTAGTTGACGAACTGAGAAGGGCATCCCCACCTCCCAGCTCAGGAGACGGGGATGCCCTCTGACGTGCCGTTACGCCTCTTGTGGGTTCTCACTGATTCGCGCTACATCCCGGGCTCGTGTGCCCTCGATGTGCCCTCGCAGATGAGAAGCCGCTTTAGCCCTTCGGCGGATGCGGGTCGTTGCCTGGAGCGACGGTGTTCTTCTGTCGAACCTGTCCGTTGCGTCCACGGATGGTGAGTTCGCCGCCTCCCGAGTTATTCAGGATCGCGCGTGCTCGCTCGGCCGCTTCGGACTGAGTCCGGTGGTTGGAACTGGCGCGACTGGCGTTGGGGTCCTTCACGCTCCACGTTCCGTCCTCTTTGGGAACGACCTGGCGAGTGTTCGGCTTTCGGCTCACAAATCCTCGTTCTCCGAGGTCAAGGATGCCTTGCCGTCGCAGCAGGCTTGGCAAGCCCAATTCTGCGAGGTAGAGTCCTCGGGCGCGACCAACGCATCGAGACCCCACATGCAGGCAGTCCTGACCCCTTGTTTAGGACCCCGCTGTGGGGTCTTTTACTTGGGCATGATAATTAGAGCACGTCCTGAGGCTCGCGGGCAACTAGCGACACAACATCTAGGTGTACCTAAAGCTTCAGGTACAAGATGTGCATCCTCATGTTGCATCCCCATGTAGCGTCCAGCTTTCTTCAAAATCCCCCCGCCCTCCCCGCTTCTCTGCCCCCTGCGCTTCCCTGAGGCCCCACCTTCCGTGTGCTGCCTCCCGCTCTACGGCTGCTGCCCTTTGGCCTTGGATGTCTGGGAGTCCTCGCGCCCGCTCGGCTCGGCCGTCCTGTCGGTCCACCACACACCCTGTCGTCCCTGGACTGTTGATGCCCCTGGTTCGCCCACTCCTGTGACGAACCGCCGTGCCCGTCTTCCTGGGCCCGGCGGGGCGCGCTCGGGCGCCCCGCGCGGAACGCTG
Organism: Nocardiopsis aegyptia; assembly: GCF_013410755.1. Taxonomy (GTDB): domain Bacteria; phylum Actinomycetota; class Actinomycetes; order Streptosporangiales; family Streptosporangiaceae; genus Nocardiopsis; species Nocardiopsis aegyptia. The sequence goes on along the minus strand of NZ_JACCFS010000001.1, from coordinate 2,637,751 downwards.
GCGGGAGCGGCCGAAGCGCGCCTACCGCCGGACACCCTTGGGGTGTCCCGCAACCGCGCTCCGCGCACTCTGGTTGCTCGCGTACACCAACACGCCCGCACTCGCCCTCCCCTGAGGATGCCCCCCGGGTTGGAGACGTGCCCGCGACATCCCTCGGCGTTCCTGCCCCCGCCTCGCGCGCTCGATCCCACTCACCCCGCACCCCCGCCGGCCGTTTGCTCCTCCTGCCTGAGCGCCCGCCCCCCACACCCGTCCGGGCCTGCCTCGCCTGCTCGCGCTCCGACCCGCCCGGTCGGACCCAGCACAGGAACCAGGCCCCACCCTCACCCTTCTCCCGCTCCCCTTCCCTCCCGCGGCTTCTCTGCCTTCCCGAGGTGGGGGTCAGACTTTGGGCGGTGGCCTGTCCGGCTCTGGGAGGACCACGCCGGGGGCCAATTACGCTTGGCCAATTGGAGAGGGCTCTGCCCTCACCCTGCGAAGCATGCTCTCGGCCCCCGGCTTGGTCCTCGAGGATCCTGAGCCGGAGAGGTGCCTAAAGTCTGAGCACCACCGACCTCACGCAGGGCCTCCCGCGCCGTAGGTGCGGGCTTGAGGAAGTAAGGAAACCTTCAACAGCTCAGGGCATAGGCACGACCCGGTATCTCCTGTCCCTCACCGAACCGGTGGACGATCGTCCCGATGCACACCCACCCGAGACGCTCGTAGAGGCGCATCGCGGCCTGGTCCTTCTCCATCACGTCCAAGACGAGTTGCCAACCCTGCTCTCGGCCGAACTCCATGGCTCGCCTCATCAACGCCAACGCGGCTCCTCGTCCTCGCACAGCGGGAGAGACGAACAACCTGCCGACTGATGCCACGGGTCTTTGCCTGTCGCTGTTCTGGGCCTTCCACAGCTTCACGGCGTCATCACTGCTAGTGCGGGTGAGGCTGACGTGCCCGGCTACCGCTCCTTCGGCTAGAGCCACCCAAGCCCGTCCGCTCCCGTCTAGCTCCAGCCACTTCCGAGGGTCGGCAACGCCTTCGACGGGATATCCGTCTCGCTCGTGCACCTCCACCAGCAGCCGGGCACAGGCGTCTAGGTCCTGCTCTTCGCGTGGCCGGATTTCCACCTTGTCGCTCATCGGTTCTCAGTCCTCCACCGGCATGTTGTAGTCCAGTGCTGCGAAGTCCGCTCGCATGATGAAGTGCGTGACCTCGAAGGGCGTGCCCTCCTGGTCAATACCTGTGTGGAGAACGTCGATGACCGGCACACCATCGGGGATCGACAGTCCTGTGACCTCATCCCGGGTCGGCATCCGTGCGCAGATCTCCTCACGGACACGGGTGATCGCGTGCCCTCGCTCCTCGAAGCGTGCGTAGAGGCTGCCCTTGCCCATGTTGGCGGAGCTGGCCAGCACGGTGTCCCCTGCGACATCCACGGGGATGTAGGTGATTCCGAGCTGCACCGGGGCCTCGTCCGCGTAGTACCAGTTCTCCCGGCGGATGACCTGGGCGTCGTCGGCAAGCTCCAGCCTTTCCCTCACCCGGCCGGGCGGGTCGACACGCTCGATGGACGTGCAGTCGACGCGGGCGGTCATGCCCTGGCGTGCGAGTTCGGCGCGATAGGGGGACAGGCCGGTCTCCTCGCGCAACCGTCGTGAGTAGCGCTCGCTGCCGAAGCGGAAGAGCTGTCGTTTGGCGCGCACGAAGACGCCTCGCCCGTGTTGGGCGTCCACCAGCCCTTCGTCGGCGAGTAGGCGCATGGCTTCGCGGGCGGTGTTGCGCGCGGTCCCGTATCGCTGGGCCAGTTCGCGTTCAGACGGCAGCTTCTCGCCGGGTTCCAACGCGCCGCTGGTGATGGAGTCGCGCAAGTCGTTCGCTATGCGGCGACTCGGTAGAAGAGGTTCCTCGGTCGGGTTCATATCCCCAGCGTACAAGCTGGCTCAAGCCAGTCGCTTGACCACTCTCAACAGGTGTGCTCTACTGGCTTAAGCCACCACTGGCTCAAGCCACTTTCGAGGAGACCTCATGGTGCTCGCTGCCTCCGCTCTCGCTTCCTCCACCCGTATGACCCGTTCCGGCTTCTTCGCCAAGGTAGAGGGGGCCTACGCCGCCGGTGACTTCGCGAACCTGCCTGTGCCTGCCCCCGTCGCCTTCCTGGCTCCCGAGGAGCTGTGCGAGCAGTGCGAGGGGCGCGGCTGCCTGCCCAAGAGGGGCCGCAAGGGTCAGTGGAAGCTGTGCCCGTCCTGCACAGGGATGAACGGCCGTCACGCCGGGTGGGACTTCAAGCGCTACGCCCGGAGCGCCAACGGTACCCCCAGCTACTTCCGGGACACGCCTGTGACCGAGGGTGCGGTGCGTGAGTACTGGGGTCCTTGCCGTGACTGTGCGACCGACCCAATCTCGCCGTGCCAGGGCGGGGAGAACGCCCGGGTTCCGTGGGTGATCGAGTGCCACACCTGCGATGACACCGGTTGGCAGATGCACCGCACCACCCATGTCGACGCCGCCGACGACTGGACTGACGCACTCCTGTGAATCCGCCCCCGACACGGTGCCTGATCCGACCAAGAACCGTCACCGTGCCGGGGTCCGCGAAACGTCTCCGGCCTGGGGCTGCTTCCACACATGCCACCCGGGCCGGGGCTTCACCTACCCAACGAACCCAACACGCGAATGCATGGAACGAAAGGCACTGCTCATCATGCCCCAACCCGGTGACGCCTCACAGCCTCGTCGCGCACCCTCCCAGGAGCAGATCAGCGAACGCGTCGCTACCGGCGTACTCGATGACGTCCTGTCCACGATCAACCGCGTCGGGGGCTGCTCCGAACCCCTCCGGCTCCGGGGGCAGCTCACCGCCGTGGACACTTCTACCGGGGCCGCTGAGCCGGTGTGGTCCACCAGCGGCCAGCCGGGGCAGGTGCTCATGGTCGCCTGCGGCAACCGCCGTGCCTCCCGCTGCCCGGCCTGCGCCGACACCTACCGGGGCGACACCTTCCACCTGATCCGCTCCGGCCTCATCGGTGGCGACAAGGGCGTGCCCGAACAGGTGCGCTCACACCCCCGGGTGTTCGCCACCCTGACCGCCCCGTCCTTCGGCCCCGTCCACCGGGGACCCGACGCCTCCGGGCAGGCGGTGGTGTGCCACCCGCGCCGCTCCAGTGTGGCCTGCTACCGCCGCCACGCCGCAGGTGACCCGCTCATCGGTCAGCCCCTGGATGCGGACTCCTACGACTATGACGGGCACGTGCTGTGGAACAACCACGCCGGGGACCTGTGGAGCCGCTTCACGGTCTACCTGCGCCGCCACCTGGCCGATGCCGCCGGAGTGGGCCGCACCGAGTTCAACGACACGGTTCGGGTGTCCTACGCCAAGGTCGCCGAGTTCCAGACCCGGGGCCTGGTCCACTTCCACGCCGTGGTCCGGCTGGACACCAAGCGCTCTGACGGTGTGGTGGAGCCTCCCCCCGAATGGGCGACGGTGGAGCTGCTGACCGGTGCGATCCGCTCGGCCGCCGCTGCTGTGGTGGTCCCTGCCGACACTGACACTGGTTCCCGCTTCCTGGCCTGGGGTGAACAGGTGGACGTGCACTCGATCACCTCGGGCACGTTCACCTCCGGCGGGGTCGATGAAGAGGCGGTAGCCGCCTACATCGCCAAGTACGCCACCAAGTCCACCACCGAGGACGGCACCCTCGACCGGCGCGTATTCGCGGGTGCCCCTCTCGATCACCTGGGACTGACCGACCACCAACGACGGCTCATCCACGCCTGCTGGCGGCTGTCCGAGGTCCCCGGCCTGGAAGAGCGCAAGCTCGATCGGTGGGCGCACACGCTGGGGTTCCGGGGCCACTTCTCGACCAAGTCCCGGCGCTACTCCACCACCCTGGGAGAGCTACGGCAGGTGAGGCGGGATTTCCGTGCGGGGCAGGCCCGAACGTCCGGTCATGACGAACTGCTCGGCACCCTGCCCGACGCCGATGACACGACCTTGATCGTGGGATCGTTCTCCTTCGCTGGACAGGGGTACGCGCATCCGGTGGACCGGTGGTTGGCCGAGTCCCACCACCGCAGTCGGGTGCTGAGTCGGCGTGTGGGCCGCGAAGAGCTCGCTGACCTTGAAGAGGTCGCCTGATGGCCGTCTATGACCGCTGGCACAAGTCCCAGGACGCAGAGGGAGACACGCCCTGCCGTGAGCACAAACAGATCCCAGGTTCCGAACACGGCATCGGGGACCGCTGGCAAGTCCGGTGGCGTGACGAGTTCGGCCGGCAGCGCAAGCGGAACTTCCCGAAGAAGTCCGGCAAGGACCCCGAGGTCCACGCGGAAGCCTTCGACGCCAAGCTGAAAGCCAACGCGTCCAAGGGGCTGTCCGTGGACACGGACTCCAGCAACATGCTGCTGAGGGACTACGGGGCTCTCTGGCGTTCGGGAGCGATCAACCGGGTCTCCACGGCCGAACGCATGGAATCCATCTTCCGGCTGCACATCGACCCGATCCTGGGGCACTTCAAGATGTCGCAGGTACGGGCGTCGCACGTCCGGGCCTGGGTCAAGGACCGGTCGGCCGTCTTGGCGCCCTCGACTCTCCGAGTGGCCTACAGCTACGTGACCGCGCTGTTCTCGTGGGCTGTCGTCGATCGGGCGATAGAGGTCTCACCGTGCAAGGAACAGCGCCTGCCCGAGGTCGGCAAGCACGACCACTACATCCCGACGCCCGACCAGGTTCACGGACTCGCTGAACGCCTTCCCGCCCGGTACTCCGGAATCGTCTACCTGGGTGCTGGCTGCGGCCTCCGGGGTGGCGAGATCTTCGGACTCGAACTCGACGCCATCGACTTCGAACGGCGCGAGATCGACGTACGCCAACAGCTCATCGCCGTGTCCGGCCGTAAGCCCTTCTTGGGGCCTCCCAAGACCAAGACCTCGGCTCGCACGGTCGAACTGCCTGAGGTGGCTTCTGAGGCTCTACGGCGGCACCTTGAGCGCTTCGCTCCGGTGGAAGTGGAGATCGAAGACGAGACGGACCCTCGCAAGCCGCGACGGCGCAAGGCGAAGCTGGTCTTCCTCTGGGGTGGTGTCACGGGTGGTTTCGGAGACCTGACCCCGATTCACCGTGCTAGCTGGGCACACGCCTGGTCGCCCGCTGCTCGTGCTGTCGGCATCCCCAAAGGCGTCGGCCTCCACTGCCTGCGGCACTACTTCGCGACTCTGCTCATCCACGAGGGGGCATCGGTCAAGACCGTGCAGATGGCGCTGGGGCACTCAACGCCGACGGTGACGCTCAACACCTACGTGGGGGAGTGGCCCGAAGCCCAAGACCGAACGCGTGCCCTCGTGGACAACGCGCTCGGCCTTGTGCCCCGGATGTGCCCTCCGCCGCAGGCTGCCTAGCTCCCGCGCAGGTCAACGCGGTGAACCGGCGTCCTGTTAGCGGTAGTTGACGAACTGCAGCGCCAGGTCGAAGTCCTTCTCCTTGATGAGGTTCATGACCGCCTGGAGGTCGTCCTTCTTCTTGGAGCTCACGCGGAGCTCGTCGCCCTGGATCTGCGCCTTGACGCCCTTGGGGCCCTCGTCGCGGACGAGCTTGGAGATCTTCTTGGCGTCCTCGGAGGTGATGCCCTCCTTGAGGCCGACCGGGAGGCGGTACTCCTTGCCCGAGGGCTTGGGCTCGTCGGCGGCGTCCAGGACCTTCAGGGAGATCTTGCGCTTGATCAGCTTCTCCTTGAAGACCTCCAGGGCCGCGGCGGCCCGCTCCTCGGAGGAGCTCTTGATCTCGATGCCGTCCTCGCCCTGCCAGGCGATGGTGGTCCCGGTGCCCTTGAAGTCGAACCGCTGGGCCAGCTCCTTGCCCGCCTGGTTCAGGGCGTTGTCGACCTCCTGTCGATCGAGTTTGGACACGACGTCGAAACTGGATTCGGCGGCCACGTACGCTCACATCCCGCTAGGTGTCTCATGGATCACGGGCGCCGACGCGGGCGCCCGAGGGGTTCTCGGCCCGTGCCGGACCCCCGGCGCGGGCTGGCCTCCGAGCTTAGCCGTGCGCTGCTCAGAGCGCCCGAAGCCCCTGGTGGGGGCGCGCCCGGCCAAACGATTTCAGGTTCGGGCGGATCATCCGCTATTCTCAGTCATGCGTCGCGACGAACACGTCGCCGCAGCCCAGGCAGGTTGCCCGAGCGGCCAATGGGAGCGGACTGTAAATCCGTCGGCTTAGCCTTCCAAGGTTCGAATCCTTGACCTGCCACGCTGGGAAGAGGCCCCGGTGATCAGCGGACACGCTGGCCACCGGGGCCTTTCGCGTGTCCGGGGCCGGCCCGTCGCGGGCGGGGATTCGGATCGTCGCGGATCGGACGCGTTCGGGACACGGGCAGATCACGCCGGATCCGGTGCGCGGCACCCTCCGGAGGGCGGATCCGAGGTGTCCGGGGAGTGTGCACGGGGCGATTTGGTCTGGTTGCGCACGGTAGTCAAAGCACTTCCGAGGGTGATCGGTGGCGATGGCGGACGGTCTGTCCCGCTTCGACCGTCCCATGGTGTCCCATGTGCGCATCGGCATCTTGTGCGGGTCGCGCAAAAAGGTCGTCAAAAGCATATTCGTCGGGGCGGCAAAAAGAATTCTCCCGACAAGTCGGACAATCCGTCACTCGGAGTTTCGGCGTTGACAAAAAACGGGGGGCCGCAGATGATTGCCCCAGTCCACCGCGACACAGGTGCAAGAAGCGCCTGCGTCTTTTTCTGTCAACGCCGCGAATGCTTTCCGGGGGAAACATGATCAAGAAGATGGCCGCTGCTGGCCTGGTCGCCGGTGCCGCGATGGGCGCGCTCCTCATGGGAGCTCCCGCCCAGGCCTCGCACGGTGGTGACCAGCAGTTCAACCAGAACCTGCAGGTCGTTCCCATCCAGTCCTGCAACCTGACCGGCAGCGTCGGCCTCGTTGCGGTCACCGTGCCGATCCTGTCGCCCCAGACCACGGGCGACTGCGTCAACGGCCCCGTCGGCACCAACATCAGCTAGGTTCCGGCAACAAGTTCGACCGAGAATATCTCAATTTCTTTCGAAGGGTAATTCAATGCTGCGTAAGCTCGGTGTTGCCGGCCTCATCGCTGGTGCTGCTCTCGGTGTCGCCCTCACGGGCGCTCCGGCCTCCGCCTCGCACGGCGGCGACCAGCAGTACAACCAGAACCTGCAGGGCGTTCCCGTTCAGCTCTGCAACACCAGTGCCGCCGTCGGCCTGGTCGCCGTCAACGTCCCGGTCCTGTCGCCGCAGACCACCGGCGACTGCGTCAACGGCCCCATCAGCACCAACATCGACTAGGAGATCCCGTCATGCTGCGCAAGCTCACCACTGCCGGCGCCATCGCCGGGATCGCCCTGAGCGCGATGCTCGCCGCTGCTCCGGCCTCCGCCTCGCACGGCGGCGACCAGCAGTACAACCAGAACCTGCAGGGGATTCCGGTCCAGCTGTGCAACACCAGCGCGGCCGTCGGCCTCCTCGCGGGTGTGAACATCCCGATCCTGTCGCCGCAGACCACGGGCGACTGCGTGAACGGGCCCGTCAGCACCAACATCGACTAGGAGGGCCTGCCATGATGCGCAAGCTCACCGCCGCGGGCGCGCTCGCCGGGATCGCGCTCGGCGCGATGCTGGCCGCCGCTCCGGCCTCCGCGTCCCACGGTGGCGACCAGCAGTTCAACCAGAACCTGCAGGTCGTTCCGGTCCAGCTCTGCAACACGGAGCTGTCCGTGGGCCTGGTCGGTGTGACCGTGCCGATCCTGTCGCCGCAGACCACGGGCGACTGCATCAACGGTCCGGTGACCACCAACATGAGCGACGACGGCAGCTACTAGCCACAGTCCTCGTGTGACGGGGCCCTCGGCCCCACAGTGACGGAACAGAGCGGTAGTGAGGCCCCCCGGCGTGTGCCGGGGGGCCTCGCCGTGTGCCCGGGGCAGGATGGGCCCGAGGAGGGCGGAATGAGGCACACGATTCTGGCCGGCGCGCTGCTGCTGGCCGTGGCCGCCTGCGGCCAGGAGACCGCACCGGCCGGGGACGTCGACGTCGGCACCGGACCCACGGGGCAGGCCTCGCCGGAGCCGGGGCGGGACTCCCCGGGGACCGCGTCCGACGCCCCGGACCAGGAGGGCGGCGGCGCGAGCGGCTCCGGGCCGGGAGAGGGGACCTTCGTCCTCAACCGGTACGGCGACGAGGCGGGCTTCGCCGACCAGCGGCCCACCGACTACGTCGCCACGGAGTTCACGACGTTCCGCGACCTGGAGTGGGACGAGTGGACCGACACCTCCGCGCGCGGGGAGGGCGAGGTGTCCGGCACGTGGTGCCTGGGCGTGGACTGCGCGAGCGACCCCTACGACATCGGCATCGAACTCGGGGACCCGGTGGAGGTGGACGGCACCATGTACTTCTCCGCCTACACGGTCACGGAGTACGACGACGACATGCCCGCGGACCAACGTGAGGCGATGGAGCAGAGCGACGACGGCCGCCTCGCCGTACCCGTCGAGGAGTGATGCCGGCCGTGCGCCCGGCGGTACGGTCTCGGCACGTGCGAGAGGAATCATTCCAAACTTCATAAAAAGCGCGAATCGCCTGCTCAGAACGGGTGGTACGACCGGCTCAGGAGGACCAGAACGGGCCGATCCGGGTGTGGCGGCGCCAGGAGGTCTCTAGTCTGCTGAGGTGTGGGACTCAACCAGCGGACGGACGATCGCGCGCACGACGGACAGGGCACGGGCGAGCGCCCGGTGCCCCGGCACGGGCGCGCCGCCCTCCTGCACCTGGCGTCCTGGTTCGAGGAGGCCGGAACCGACCGCGCCGACGACCTCGCCCGCGCCGCCTACGCCCTCCACCCGGCCCTCCACCTCGAGGGCCGCGTGGACGAGAGCATCCCGGCCACCACGGGCTGGTGGCAGGCCGAACCCGACCGCAGCCCGGTCGTGGAGCACCCCGGTACCCGTCCGCCCGCGCCCGTGCGCGACCACCGCGCCCAGCAGGCGCGGCTGAGGGACGCCGCCGAGTCGTCCGCCCACTGGCGCAGGGCCGGGGCGTCGCAGATCCGCGCGCTGCTGACCGAACCCACGGGGGACCGCGCGCACGTGGACCTGTCCGGCGCCGGCATGGAGGTGCTCATGGAGCTCCTCACCGCCGCTCTGGGCGCCGGGGACGCCGCCCGCCGCTCCACCTCGGCGGGGGATCTGGAGTTCTCCCTGCGCCTGCACGTGGTGTCGGCACCGGGCGCCGAGGTCACCGTGCAGGGCGAGGGCGGAGACCTGACACTGGAGGGCGTGCGCCTGTGTGTGACGCCCTACGAACAGCACGTACTGGACCTGCCCGAGTCCGCGGAGGCGGGCGGCACCGCGTTCGGTCTGGGAAGGCCGCGGGGCACGTCCGCGCCCGACGCAGAGGGGCCGTCCGGGGCCGCCGACGCCACCGAGCCCGCTCCCGACACTCTGGTGGGACCCGACACGGCGGACCCCACCGAGCCCGCCGAGCCCGTGGCCGACGACCTTCTCGGGTCCGCTCCCGACGACCCTCTCGGTTCCGCGTCCGCCGATTCGCCCGCCGACGACCTCCTGGGGTCCGCGTCCGCCGAGCCCGCCGAACCCGCAGAGCCCGGCGGCTTCGCCGAACTCGCGGGCGCGGTCGCCGAAGCACTCGCCCTGGCCCGGAGCGACGAGGAATCCGCCGACCCGCCCACCGCTCCCGAGGAGCCCGCGACCGAGCCCGCGGCCGACGACGACGGTGACGACGGCGACGGTGACGACGGCGCACCGACACCGCCCGCCCCCCGTGGGCGCCGCCACGCCCGGCGCGCGGCGGCTCCGCCGGACGACGATTCCTCCGGCGGCCCTGTCGAGGACCCCGGCACCACCGATAGCCTCGCCGAACCGGACCGGGACCGACGCCCGGATCCGAACACCGAGACGACCGGCCCGATCGACCTCTCCGCCATCCGGGACGGAGAGCGGTCGGCATGGGGGTGATCGAGACGGACGCCTACAGCGAGGACGCCGCGCTCATCGGCGAGCGCCAGGCCGCCGCGCGCGCCCTCATGGCGCACCCCCTGCTCACCCGGCGCGCGCACCCCGCCGAGTTCTCCCTCGTACGGGCGCACGCGGAATGGCTCGTCCAGCGCTTCCAGCGCGTCCTGGCCTACCGGCTCACCGTCGCCGACGACCACGCCCGCCTCGTCAAGCGCGGCGCCGCCGCGTCGACCACCGCGCCCTTCACCCGTCGGCACGGCGCCCCGTTCACCCCCCGCACGCACACCTACCTCGCCCTGGCCCTCGCGGTCCTCGTCGAGCGGGACGGGGACACCACGCTCCGAGCGCTCGCCGCCGACGTCCGCGCCGCCGCCCACGAGGCCCGGGTCGACGCCGACCCCGGCCGCGGGCTCGGCGAGCGGCGCGCCTTCTGCGCCGCGCTGGCGCTCCTCGTCCGGCTCGGTGTGCTCGACGAGGTGTCCGGCACCGTGCGCGACCACGAGACCGACGCCTCCGCCGACCCGGGCCTGCGCGCCGACGCCCAGGCCGCCCGCGCCGTCGCGGTCCACCTGCCCCGTGCCTCGGACGACGCCGACTCCTTCCTCGCCGATGCCGCCGACCACGACCCCGACAGCGACCACCAGGGTGAGATCGCCCTGCGCCGGCGCCTGGCCGAGACCGCCGTGGTCTACCGGGAGGAACTCCCCGACCGCCAGCGGGACCGCCTCGCCGCCCACCAGTGGCGGGCCGCAGCCGCCCTGGGCAACCTGCTGGGCTGCGACACCGAGATCCGGGCCGAGGGCGTCGCCCTCGTCATGCCCGACGGAGCCCCGGACGGCACGCGCTTCCCCTCCGACGACCCCGTCGGCCAGGTCGCTCTCGCACTGGTCCGCCACGTGTCCGGCCGCCTGCACCCCGGTCGGCCCGCCACCTCGGTCCCCGTCCCCGACCGCGACCTCGACGCCGCCCTGGACACGCTCGGCGGCCCCGACGCCGCGGTGCGGGGCGAGTGGGCGCGCACCGCCGGACCCGAGGTCCCCGACCCGGAACGACTCCGCGCGCGCGTGCTGGACCTGCTGACCGACCTCGGTCTGCTCCGGGGCGGCCCGGGCGAGTGGCGGCTCACCGCCGCGGCCGCCAGATTCGGCGCGGACGTGGACGATCGCATCCCCCGCATCCAGGACAATGACGATGACGGCCGGACACTCCCCGCGAAACCGCGCGGCTCCGGTGACGAACACGGCGCGCCCGAGCCCCCTGCCGACCCCCGCGGCGACCTGAGCCGGGTGACGTCCGTGCTGCAAGCGGTGGCGAACGAGAAGGTGAGCGCGACCAGTGGTGACCCAGGAGACCAGTGAGGCCCCAGGGGAAGCTCCGGCTGTCCCCGCCGGCACCCCCACCCCCCGCTACCGGCTCGAACGCGCGGGTATCCGCAACGTCTGGCAGTACGACGACCACGTCCTCGACTTCGCCGAGGGCCGGCTGCTGCTGCGCGGCCGCAACGGCGCGGGCAAGTCCAAGGCGCTGGAGATGCTCCTCCCGTTCCTGCTGGACGGCGACGTCCGTCGGCTGGACACCACCGGCACCAACCGCACCAGCCTGCGCTGGCTCATGGCGGAGGACCACCGGGCCCACCGCCTGCCCGACCTGGAGGACACCGGACCCGACCTGCTGGGCGGCCCCGAGGAGGAGCCCGCCGGAACGGGTGCCGACACCGGCGCCGCGTCCGGCACCGGGTCCGGCGCGGACTCCGCGCCCGTCACCCGCCTGGGCTACCTGTGGGTGGAGTTCACCACCGACCGCGGCGAACGGGGCCTCGACGCCGCCGCGCGCGCGGCCCACGGCCCCAGCACGGCCTCCGCGCTGCTGGCCGCCTCCAGCGCCGCACGCGGCACCGCCGCCCCCCGCACCACCGAGGACCCTTCCGGCTCCACCGGCCACCACGACGACGGCACCGGTACCCACACCGGCACCGACTCCCGCGCCGCCGCGCCGCCGCGGCACCTGACCCTGGGCGCCGCCGTCATGGCGGTCGGCGACTCCGACCCCCGCTGCGTGTTCTTCGTCACCGAGCGCCGGATCGGCCACGATCTCCAGCTGGTCACCGACGGCCGCCCCATGCCCGTGGACCGACTGCGGTCCGAGGTCGGCGCCGACAACTGCTTCACCAGCGCCGTCCCCTACCGCGCCCGCGTGATGCAGAGCCTCTTCGGCATCGACGACTCCGTCCGCTACCGCAACCTCATCCACCTGCTCTACCGGCTGCGCCGTCCCACGATCGGCGACCGCCTCGAAGCGGGCGAGCTCGTCAGCGTCCTCTCCGAGGCCCTGCCCCCCATGGACGAGTCCGTCCTCGACGAGGTCGGCCGCAACATCGCCGACCTCGAACAGGCCCGGAGCGACCAGACCGCCCTCGCCGAGGCCGGCGTCGGCGTCGACTCCTTCCTCGCCGACTACCACGCCTACCTCGTCCACGCCCTGCGCGGCCGCGCCGCCGAGGTCCGCGAACAGCTGGACTCCTGCGCCCGCCGCACCGCCGAGACCGACCGCCTGCGCGCCGAACTCGACGACCTCATCACGGCGGAGAGCCACATCGCCGAGGAACGCGACCAGGCCCGCCGGACCCGCGACACCGCCGGGGCCGACGAGAACACCCTCGCCACCGCCCAGGCCGGCGCCGCCACCGCCACCGACAACGAGCGCCGCGCCTACGACGCCGCCGTCGGCGCCTACATCCGCGCCGCCGAGGCCGCCTGGGCCGCCGCCGAACACGCCGAGCGGGCGGAGGACCAGGCCGTCCGCCGGATGGCCGAGGACACCGACGCCATCGAGCGCGCCCTGGAGATCCTGCGCCAGACCCACGCCGACGCCGACCGCGCGGCCACCGCCGCGGGCATCCCCCCGGAGTCCCTCGGCACCGTCCCGGACCCCTCCGCCACCGTCCACGCCCCGCGCGAGAGCACCACCCGGGTCGACCTCCAGGGACTGGAACAGGCGGTGGAACGCGAGCCCGTCGAGGGCATCGACCTCGACACCCTGCGCGAGCGCCTCGGCCGCCTCCACGACCACCTCACCTCCGCCGCGGGCCACGCCGCCGACCGCGCCGACCAGGCCGCCCGCCTCACCGCCCTCACCACCGCCGAGGCCGCCACCGACCGCCGCCTCGTCGCCCTGACCAGCGAGGCCGAGAGCGCCGACGCCGTCCTCGACCACGCCCACACCCGCGAGCAGGAGGCCATCGCGGACCTGCGCCGCGCCAGCGCCGACTATGCGGACGGCGTCCGCGCCTGGACCGCGCGCCTGCGCGACTCCAGCCACGCCCATGCCCTGGGCGACGCCATCCACGAGCTGGAGGGCAGTGTCGAACTGCCCATCACCGACGCCCTGCGCGTCCTGGACCCCGACGTCCCCGCGACCGTCGCCCGGCTCGCCCACGCGGCCGTCGACCCGCTGCTGGAGGAGCTCCGGTCCCGCCGCGACGTCGCCGTCAACGAGGAGGGCCAGCTCTCGGACGAGCTCGCCGAACTCGCCGACCGCCGCGCCAAGAACGCCGACCACGCGCCCGAGCGGCCCGCCTGGGCCACCTACCCGCGCCCCGAGGCCGACGGCGTCCCCCTCCACCTGGCCGTCGACTTCGCCGAGGGCCTCACCACGCGCGAACAGGCGGGCCTGGAGGCGGCGCTGGAGGCCAGCGGCCTGCTGGCCGGATGGGTGCGCGCCGACGGCACCCTCTACGACCCCAGCACCCGCGACCTCATGGTCACGCCGGCCCGCCCGGCCAAGGGACGCACCCTCCTCGACGTCCTCGTCCCCGTCGCCGTCCCCGACCGCGGCGTGCAGGCCGACAACGTGCGCACCCTGCTCTCGTCCATCGCCCTGCACTCCGACACCCCCGGCGCCGCCGAGGACACCGAGGCCAAGCACCGCCGCGACAGCGCCGTGACCACGGTCAGCTCCATGTCGCTGACCGGCGGCTGGCGCCTCGGCGTGGCCTCCGGAGCCCACTACAAGAGCGAGCCGGAGTACATCGGTGAGGTCGCCCGCAAGCGCGCCCGCGACCGCCGCTCCGCCAACACCGACCGCCGGATGGCGATCGCCGAGGCCCTCCTCGCCGAGGCGGGGGAGCGCCGCTGGGCGGTCGAGCGCTCCTACTCGGAACTGCTGGAGGTCTCCCGGGACCTGCCCGACTCCGCCCCGCTCATCCGGGCCTGGGCCGCCTTGGACGTGGCCCGCACGGACGTCGCGGCCGCGCGGCGCGCCCACGACGTCGCCCGGGCGGCGGCCGAGGAGGCGCGCGAGGAACTGCTCCAGGTCCGCGCCCGGCTCAGGGACGCGGCCGCCCGGCCCGCCATCCCCGTCCCGGCCGGGGCCGGGGAGCCACAGGACGAAGGGCACCTGCCGTCGCCCCCGGACCAGCAGCCGCTGCCGACCGCCCGCGCCGACCTCGACAGCACCCTGCGCGCCCTCGACCACCTGCGGGTGCTGGTCGCCTCCGCCCTGCGCGACCTCGACGTCCTGGCCTGGGAACTGGCCGACCACGAGAGCCACGTCGCCGCCTGGCGGCGGATCCGCGCCGACCGGGTCCTGGCCGAGGACGCCCGCGCCGCCGCCATCGACGACATGATCACGGTCCGCCGCCAGATCGAGCTCGGCGACCGGGCCCGCGGGGTCCCCGACGAGCAGATCGACGCCGCGCGCGAACAGGTCAAGGCCCGCGCGGAGGAGGCCGCCCGCCGCCTGCCCGAGCTCGAACGCGGTGCCCAGCGCGCCCGGGACGAACGCGTCGGCGCCGAGGTCCGGCTCGACGTCGCCACCCAGGAGCGCGCCGAGCAGGTACGCCGCGCCCTCGCCGCCGGCGACGTCCTCGTCGCGTCCCTCACAGCGCCGGTCGGCGCGCGGGACCTCGCCGACGACACGGAGGCGGGCGACGGGGCAGCACGGCACGACGAGGACGCCGGCGCCCACGCCGGGCCCGGGGCGTCCGTGACGGACGGGGCGGCCGTGGGCCGGACGGCACCCGACGCGGTCCTGCTGGGCGCGGCCGGGCTGGCCGACTGCGCCGCCGACGACGCGCCGCTCGCCGCCTACCTCGCGGCCCGCGCCACCGCCGCGGGCGAGTCCCCGGCCGCCGGCCCCGACACCAGGCTCGCGCTCCTGGAGGACCTCGTAGCCCGCCTGGAGGAGGGGCTCGACGCCCAGGCCGGCCTGCCCGAGGTCGACGACAGCGCCATCCTCGGCAGCCGCGAGGAGCTGCACCGGCTGCTCACCTCCGCCGACTGGGCACAGACGCGGACCGAGCTCACCGAACCCCGCGGCCTCAAGCGCCTCACCGTCCACGACGAGGACGGCGCCCACGACATCACCGCCTACGCCGCACGCGTGGCCGCCGCCATCGCCCGCGCCGACGAGACGGTGGCGATCGCCGAGGAGGAGGCGTTCGAGCGCCACCTGCTGGGTGAGCTCGCCGGGCACCTCTCCCGCCAGATCGACGAGGCCCACGGGCTCATCCACACGATGAACGACGTACTCAAGGACGTCACCACCTCGGCCGGCCTGGGCGTTCGACTGGACTGGCGGCTCGCCCCCGACGCCGGAGCCGACATCGAGGCCGTCGTCCCGCTCCTGGCCACCCCGCCCGAGGAGCGCACGCGCGTGCAGACCACCCGTCTGCGCGACGCCCTGCGCCGCTGCATCGAGGCGATCCGGCGGCTGGACCCGACCGCCACCGGCGGGGCCCAGCTGCGCGCCGCGCTGGACTACCGCTCCTGGTTCACTTTCACCGTCTACGTCACCGACGGGACCGGGGACGAGCGCCGCCTCGGCCACCGCACCGCGCTGAGCCAGGGCGAGCAGCGGGTCGTGGCCTACCTCGTCCTGTTCGCCGCCGCGGCCGCGCAGTTCGACGCCCTGGCCGCCCGTGCTCCCTGGGCGCCCAGGCTCATCCTCCTGGACGACGCCTTCGCGAAGGTCGACGAACCCACCCACGGGCGCCTGCTGGGACTGCTGGTCGAACTCGACCTCGACTTCGTGCTGACCTCCGAACGCGTCTGGGGGTGTTTCGCGAGTGTGCCGAGCCTCAACATCTACGAGTGCCTGCGCGATCCCAACGTGCCCGGGATCGCCACCCTCCACTTCACCTGGGACGGCAGCAGACGACGGCTCGTGGGCGTCTAGAGCCCCCGCGCCGCCCTCGATGGAGGGCCTTCGGCCCCAGTTCCCCCCGCCCGTCGCCCGCCATCGCCCGTGGGGGCGCTGCGCGCGGGACGGGCTACCGCCCTCAATCGCGAGCCTCCGGCTCCGGATGTTCCTTTCTGTCCTAGTCTGCTTGTGCAGGTACGACCACGGATCGGGGTGGCGCAGGTGGCTCGGGGAACCGAGGTGATCGACGGCGGTGGGCGGAGCGAACCACCGCACTCCGACGACCCCACGACGACGAAGATCCTGGACGCCCTCGTGCACGCGGGGCTGCCCGCGGAGGTGCGGTCATGGGTCAACGCCGCGCTCTGGGGCGACGACGCCCTGGCGGCGCTGCTCGAGGGCGAACGCCTCCCCGACGTCCAGCCGGGCGCGCCCGCGGCCCCGCCGCCCGGCCGGGTGCGCCGCGCCTACCTCACCGGCATCCGCGTCCAGGGCTTCCGCGGCATCGGCCGCCCCGCCGAACTGGCGTTCCCGCCCGGCCCCGGGCTGACGGTCATCGTCGGCCGCAACGGCTCCGGCAAGTCCAGCTTCGCCGAGGCCGCCGAAGCGGCCCTCACCGGCCGCAACCCGCGCTGGGACGCCATGCCCACCGGATGGCGCGACGGCTGGCGCAACCTGCACTACGACGAGCGCACCGAGGCGAGCGTCGACATCCACATCGCCGGCGACACGGGCCCCACCCGGATCAGCCGCCGCTGGACGGGCGAGAGCGTGCGCTCGGCGCGCGGCGAGGTCGTCCATCCCAATGGCGAGACCTCCGCCCTGCGCACACTGGACTGGGGCGAGAACCTCGTCCGCTACCGCCCCTTCCTGTCCTACGACGAACTCGGCCGCACCGTCACCGGCCGCTCGGCGGAGCTCTACGACACCCTGACGGCCCTGCTCGGCCTCACCGGACTGGCCGAGGCCGAACGGCGCCTGGCCAAGGTCTGCGACGCGCTCGCCAAGCGGCGCGACCGCCCCGCCCGCGAGTCACGGCTCCTGGTGGAGGCGCTGAACGGGTCGAGCGATCCGCGCGCGGCCCAGGCCGTCCAGATCCTCACCGGGCCCACCCTCGACGTCGAGGCCCTGCGCCGCATCGCCGCCGACGACGGCCCGGCCGATCCCGCCCAGCACGTGGTGCTGCGCCGGCTGCGGCGCCTGTCGGTGCCCGAGCGCGTCGTCATGAGCGACGTGGTCAACGAGCTCCGCGGCGCCTCCATGGAGCTGGCCATGGCCGCGGGCACCAAGGGCGACCACGCCCACGGCGTGGTCCGTCTGCTGGAACAGGCGCTCGAACACCACAAGCGCCACCCCACGGACACCACCTGTCCCACCTGTTCCGCTCCCGGGGCGATCGGCGCCGACTGGGTGCGGCGGGCCAACGCCCAGCTGCGCGGCCTGCGGGCCCAGGCCGCCACGGCCGCGGCCGCCTACGACCGTGCCGACGCCGCCCGCGACCAGGCCCGCTTCCTGCTCTCGCCCACGCCCTCCTGGCTGCCGCCGGACAGCGAGCTCGGACAGGTCTGGGCGCTGTGGGAGTCCGGCTCGGACATCGAGGACCTCGCGGAGCTGGCCGAGCACATCGAGTCGGTCGGCCGCAAGCTGCGCTCGGCGGCCCTCAGCGCGCGCAGGGACGCCGGGGAGCGCCTGGAGGACCCCACCGACGGCTGGTCGGAGCTGGCGGAGCGTCTGTCGGGCTGGCTGGACGACGCCCAGGACGCCATCGCCGCCAGGGACACCCTCGCCGTCGCCGAGGCGGCGCTCACCTGGCTGGCGGACCAGGCGCGGGCCCTGCGCGCCGAACGGCTGGGCCCGGTGGCCGCGCAGGCGGAACAGGTGTGGTTCCGGCTGCGCCAGGAGCGCCACATCGACCTCCAGGGCATGCGGCTGATCGGGCGCGGCGCCCGCCGCCGGGTCGAGGTGGACGTGGCCGTGGACGGCGTGGGCGACCAGACCAGCGCGCCCGGGCTGCTCAGCCAGGGCGAGTTCCAGGCGCTGGCGCTGTCGATCTGCCTTCCGCGCACGCTCGTGGACGGCAACCCGTTCGGCTTCCTGCTGCTGGACGACCCGGTCCAGGCCATGGACACCGAGACCGTCGAGGGCCTGGCCACGGTCCTGGCGGAAGTGGGGCGGCACCGGCAGCTCATCGTGTTCACGCACGACACCCGGCTCTCGGACGCGCTGCGGAGGCTGGGGCTGCCGGCGGCCATCCGGACGATCAACCGGGACGCCATGTCGAACGTGTGGCTGTCGGACGGGGACGCCTGAGGGCGGCCGGAGGAGAGCGGTCCGCGTCACACGCGGGGCCGCCTCCGCGCTCTTCCCGCACGGCCTCCCCGGCCCGGTGAACGCCCTCTGACAAGGGCTTTCGGGTCCGCGCGATCCCGGTCCGCGGAGCGCGGGGCCCCGGGGTCGGCGGCGGCCCGGTATTCGATTTGGCAGACCACCCCCGAAGACCTGTATAGTCATGACCAGCGCAAGGGGGCAACACCCCCGGGGCGGACGAGAGAAAGCCCAGTAGCGCGCCCCTTTAGCTCAGTCGGCAGAGCGTCTCCATGGTAAGGAGAAGGTCTACGGTTCGATTCCGTAAAGGGGCTCCACCACTTGATGCGGTCCGGTCCACTCAGGTGGGTGGCCGGTGGAGCATCTACCGGCCGGAACCGGGAGAGATACGAGGTATCGTATTATCGCCCGTCGATCGGGGCGGAGTAGCTCAGTCGGTAGAGCAAGCGGCTCATAATCGCTGTGTCGTCGGTTCAAGTCCGGCCTCCGCTACCAACCCGCTGACCCCTGAGATCACCTCAGGGGTCGTCGCGGGCGCTTTGCAGTGTTCTACTGCGCCTAGGTACTGTCTCCAGCGAGAAAGGCACTCCGAAGTGGCTGCCACAGACGTGAGGCCGAAGATCACCCTGGCCTGCCAGGAGTGCAATCACCGGAACTACATCACGCGCAAGAACCGTCGGAACACCCCCGACAGGCTCGCGATCAAGAAGTTCTGCCCGAACTGCCGCAAGCACAACGAGCACCGCGAGACCCGCTAGTCGCGGGCATCGGCCGCCGGCTCCTGGTAGCCGGTCTCGCGTGAGCCGTTGCGCCGCCTCCGGTCAGACGGGGGCAGGCTAGACTTCCAGCCCGGTGAGTGATCCACTCACCGGGCTGTTCGTGTGTCCGGGACCGTGCCTCCCGGGCAGGAGAACCCAGGAGAGGGAGAGCGTGGCGATCAATCCGGACTACCTCGGCCGGGAGTACCCCGCGCCCGAGGTCTACGAGGTGACCCGGGGCAAGATCCGCGAGTTCGCCGAAGCGGTCAACGACCCCAACCCGATCTACGTCGATCGGGCGGCGGCCAAGGCCGCGGGCCACCCCGACGTGATCGCGCCCCCGACCTTCCCGGTCATCCTGGGCATGGCCGGCTCCGCGCAGGCGATCGCCGACCCCGAGCTCGGCGTCGACTTCTCGCGGGTCGTGCACGGCGACCAGAGCTTCCACTACACGCGCCCCCTGCACGCGGGCGACGTGCTCAGCTCCGTCACCCGCATCACCGGGATCAAGTCCCTCGGCGGCAACGAGCTGCTCACCCTGGAGACGGTCGCCACGGCCGACGACGGCGAGCACGTCGTCACCGCGAGCATGATGCTCGTGGTCCGCGGCGAGTAGACGACTTCGAGCACTTCGAGCACCAGGAACGCGAGGTACGTGACCGTGAGCAGCAGGCTGCGCCACGCCGACGTCGAGGTCGGCACCGAACTCCCCGAGCGGACCTTCCCGGTCCGCCGCCTGGACCTGGTCCGCTACGCGGGCGCCTCCGGCGACTTCAACCCCATCCACTGGAACGAGCGCTTCGCCAAGTCCGTCGGTCTGCCGGACGTGATCGCGCACGGCATGTTCACCATGGCCGAGGCGGCGCGGGTGCTCACCGACTGGACCGGGGACCCCGGCTGTGTCATCGACTACTCCGTGCGCTTCTCCGCGCCGGTCGTCGTCCCTGACGACGACGAGGGAGCGGAGATCACCGTGGGCGGGAAGGTCAAGGCCAAGAACGACGACGGGACGGTCGCCGTCCTACTGACCGCACGCTCCGGCGGCGCGAAGGTCCTGGTGCAGTCCAAGGCCCTCGTCCGTCTGGCCTGAGCGGGCCCCAGCACAGCGAAGCGATGAGGTAACACCGTGTCCGCAGTCCACGAAGCCACCGCCCCGGAGGAACGAGCGCTGCTCGCCGACTACACGACCCTCGGTCTGGGCGGCCCCGCCAAGACCATGGTCGTGGCGCGCACCACCGACGAACTGGTCGCGGCGGTCGCCGCCGCCGACGCCGCCGGGGAGCCCGTCCTGGTCCTGGGCGGCGGCAGCAACCTGGTGGTCGCCGACGACGGCTTCCCGGGAACGGTCGTCCACGCCGACGCGCGGGGTGTGTCCTTCGAGGAGGCGGGCACCGACGCGGAGACGGGCGAGGACGTCGTCCTGCTGCGGGCCGAGGCCGGTGTGGAGTGGGACCCCCTCGTCGAGCGGACCGTCGTCGAAGGGCTCAGCGGGATCGAGTTCCTGTCCGGGATCCCCGGGCGGGTGGGATCCACCCCCATCCAGAACGTCGGCGCCTACGGCCAGGACGTCAGCCAGACGGTCCGCGAGGTCCTGGTGTACGAGCGCGGGACCGGTGAGCGCCGCGTCATGGGCAACGCCGACTGCGGGTTCACGTACAGGGACAGCGTCTTCAAGGGCGACGACCGGTACGTGGTCTGCGAGGTCGTCTTCGCGCTGCGCAGGTCGCCGCTCAGCCGCCCCATCCGGTACGCCGAGGTCGCCCGCGCCCTGGGCACCGAGGCCGGATCCAGGGTGCCGCTGGAGCGGGCCCGGGAGACCGTTCTCGGACTGCGCAGGGGCAAGGGCATGGTCCTGGACCCCGCCGACCCCGACACGCGCAGCGCCGGCTCCTTCTTCACCAACCCGGTCCTGAGCGCCGACGAGTTCGCGGCCGTGCGGGAGCGGGCCGCCGCGCTGCTGGGCCCCGACGTGGAGGTGCCGGGCCACCCGGACGCCGACGGCCGGGTCAAGCTGTCCGCCGCCTGGCTGATCGACCGGGCCGGGTTCACCAAGGGCTACGGCGACGGACCGGCCCGCATCTCCGGCAAGCACACGCTCGCGCTGACCAACCCCGGGGGAGCGAGTACCCGGGACCTGCTGGTGCTGGCCCGCGAGGTCCGCGCCGGGGTGGAGCGGGCGTTCGGCGTTCGCCTGGTCAACGAGCCGGTCATGGTGGGCGTGTCGCTGTAGCGCACACCAAAGTCACCATTCTGCCGCGCCTAATTTCTGAGTTAGGCGCGGCAAACTTGTTTATAAGGGTAAGCTGATAATCCAATTGGACGACGCAATGAATTGCGTATCCGCCATTCTTTGCTAAAGTCGTATCAGTCGAAGGGGAGTAGTCCCCAATGCGTGCGATCGACACACTGGCCGCCCGGCGGCCCGGTCGCACGAGCCCACTCCGACCGCGTGACCTGGGTGTGTTGCCCTCGTCATCACCGGTCCCGGCCTCATCCGGATTCGTGCGGACGGGACCCGGAGTGAAGGGCGGACGAGACCTTTGACCCGGTAGGAAACGACCGGGTTGGAGGGGTGTCCGTCACCTCCTTCTGCCCCAGAGCACCTCTGAAGCAAGGAGGAGGTTCAGTGACCGCGTTCTCGATGGGCCTGGTGGTCAGCGGCCTCGCCATCTTCGTCGCGGAAATGGGTGACAAGACCCAACTCGTGGCGATGTCCCTGGCGACGCGCTACCGCGCGCTCACCGTGCTGCTGGGCATCACCGCCGCCACCGCGGTCGTGCACGTGGCGAGCGTGTTCATCGCCGAGGTGCTGGGCTCGGCGATCCCCACGGACTGGGTGACGCTCGTCGCCGGCCTGGCGTTCCTGATCTTCGGCTTCTGGACCCTGCGCGGCGACGAGATGACGCAGAAGGACGAGGAGCGCGCGGCGTCGCGACGGATCCGCTCCGGATTCGTCACGGTGTTCGTGGTCTTCCTCCTGGCCGAGCTCGGTGACAAGACGATGCTCGCCACCATCACCGTCGGCACGCAGTACCACTGGCTGCCCGTGTGGATCGGCTCCACGGTCGGCATGGTCGCCGCCGACGCCATCGCCATCGCCATCGGAGCCGTTCTGGGCAAGAAGCTCCCGGAGCGGGCCATCCAGGTCGGAGCCGCGGTCCTGTTCTTCGTCGCCGGCGTCGCCATGGTCGGCCAGGGCGCCTGGATGCTGCTGGGGTAGGCCCCTCGGGTACCCCGGCGCGCCCCGGGCCGGGCCCGCAGGACCCGCCGGCGACGCCGGTCACGCCGCGGACGGCTCCGTGGCCAGCCAGGCGTCGACGCCCGACAGGAGGTCCTTCTTGAGGGAGTCGGGCGCACCCGAGCCCCGGATGGACATGCGGGCGAGTTCGGCCAGCTCGGAGTCGCCGAAGCCGAAGACCTCGCGTGCGATCCGGTACTGCTCCTCCAGCCGGGGACCGAAGAGCAGGGGGTCGTCGGTGCCCAGGGCGATCGGCACACCCGCGTCGAACAGCCGGCGCAGCGGCAGGTGCTCCATCTCGTTGTACACCCCCAGGCCGATGTTGGATGTGGGGCAGATCTCCAACGTGACGCCCTGCGTGGCGATCCGCTCGACCAGGTGCGGGTCCTCCACCGCCCGGACCCCGTGGCCCACCCGGTCCGCGTTGAGCTCGTCCAGGCACTCCCGGATGCTCGTGGGCCCCTGGAGCTCGCCCCCGTGCGGGGTCGACAGCAGACCGCCGCGCCGGGCGATCCGGAACGCCGCCTCGAACTCGCGGGCGCGTCCGCGCCGCTCGTCGTTGTTGAGGCCGAAGGACACCACTCCGCGGCCCGCGTACTGCTTCGCCAGCCGGGCCAGGGCCCTGGCGTCCAGCGGATGGCGGGTGCGGTTGGCCGCGACCATCAGGCCGATCGCCACTCCCGTGTCGCGCTCCGCCGCGCGGGCGGCGTCCAGGATCAGCTCCAGGGTCGCGGTCAGCCCGTCGAAGAGCGCCGCGTACCCGCTCGGGTCGACCTGGATCTCCAGCCAGGACGATCCCGCGTCGCGTTCGTCCTCGGCGGCCTCGCGCAGGAGGCGGTACATGTCCTCCGGGCGGCGCAGGACCGAGCGGGCGATGTCGTACAGGCGCTGGAAGCGGAACCAGCCGCGTTCGTCCGTGGCCCGCAGCCGGGGAGGCCACTCCGTCACCAGGGCCTGGGGGAGGTGGATCCCGTGCTCGCCGGCCAGCTCGACCATGGTCGAGTGGCGCATCGAGCCGGTGAAGTGCAGGTGCAGGTGCGCTTTGGGCAGCCGGTCCAATCGGCGGGCGCTGATCGGTGTCTCCATGACGTGAGTCTGCCTCATATGGGGACCCCACGGGGGCCGGAAGCACGAGAGCGCCCCGTGGGGCGCTCCCGTGGCGGTTCAGGAAAGCAGCTTCTGGATCCGGCCCACACCCTCGGCCAGGTCCTCGTCGCTCAGGGCGTAGGACAGGCGCAGATAGCCCGGCGTGCCGAAGGCCTCGCCCGGGACCACGGCGACCTCGGCCTGCTCCAGGATGAGCTCGGCCAGTTCCGCGGAGGTCTGCGGCCGGCGGCCGCGGATCTCCCGGCCCAGCAGCCCCTTGACCGAGGGGTAGGCGTAGAACGCGCCCTGCGGCTCCGGGCAGACCACGCCGTCGATGTCGTTGAGCATGCGCACGATCGTCCGGCGGCGGCGGTCGAAGGCCTCACGCATCCGCGCCACGGCCGTGAGGTCGCCCGAGACGGCGGCCAGCGCGGCGGCCTGGGAGACGTTCGCGACGTTGGAGGTGGCGTGCGACTGGAGGTTGCCCGCGGCCTTCACGACGTCCTTCGGGCCGATGATCCACCCCACGCGCCAGCCGGTCATGGCGTAGGTCTTGGCCACGCCGTTGACGATGACCGTGCGGTCCGCGATCTCCGGGACCTCCACGGGCAGGGAGGTGAACTCCGCGTCACCGTAGACCAGGTGCTCGTAGATCTCGTCGGTGAGGACCCACAGCCCGTGCTCGTCGGCCCAGCGGCCGATGGCGCGGACCTGCTCGCGCGGGTAGACGGCGCCGGTGGGGTTGGAGGGGGAGACGAACACCAGGACCTTGGTCCGCTCGGTGCGCGCCGCCTCCAGCTGCTCCACCGAGGCCAGGTAGCCGGTGCTCTCGTCGGTGACGACGTAGACGGGGACGCCGCCGGCCAGCTTGATGGACTCGGGGTAGGTGGTCCAGTACGGGGCGATGACGATGACCTCGTCGCCCGGGTCCAGCATGGCGGCGAAGGCCTCGTAGATCGCCTGCTTGCCGCCGTTGGTGACCAGCACCTGGGCGGGCTCCACCTCGTAGCCGGAGTCGCGCGCGGTCTTCTCCGCGATCGCCTTCCTCAGCTCGGGCAGGCCGGCGGCGGGCGTGTAGCGGTGGAACCGCGGCTCGCGGGCGGCCGCGACGGCGGCCTCGACGATGTAGTCCGGAGTCGGGAAGTCCGGCTCGCCCGCGCCGAAGCCGATGACGGGGCGGCCCTCCGCCTTCATGGCCTTGGCCTTCGCGTCCACGGCCAGGGTGGCGGACTCGGAGATGGCACCGATACGTGCGGAGATACGGGGTCGGTCAGTCATGGCCCCATGGTGTCACGCGGCACCGCGATCGGTAGGGACACCGGGCGGCCGGTGCGCGCGAGGGAGTGACGGCGGGCACGGCGCTCTGGGATCATCGGGACCGATCCGGCGAACCCCCACGGAAGCGGTGCCATGGCCCCCCTGAGCGACGCGGACCCCACCCGTATCGGCCCCTACCGCCTGCACGGGCGCCTCGGGCTGGGCGGCATGGGACAGGTGTTCCTGGGGCGCTCCCCCGGCGGGCGCATGGTCGCGGTCAAGGTCGTGCGCCCCGAACTGGCCGAGGACCCCGACTTCCGGCGCCGGTTCGCCACCGAGGCCGCCGCCGCACGGAAGGTCGGCGGGTTCTACACCGCGCAGGTCGTGGACGCCGACCCCGAGGGCGCCCCGCCGTGGCTGGCCACCGCCTACATTCCGGGCCCCTCGCTGCACCAGGCCGTGGCCGGCCACGGCCCGCTCCCTCTGGAGTCGGTGGCCGTCCTCGGGGCGGGCCTGGCCGAGGGCCTGGCGGCGGTGCACGCGAGCGGCGTGGTGCACCGCGACCTCAAACCGGCCAACGTGATCCTGGCCGAGGACGGGCCGCGGCTGATCGACTTCGGGATCGCGCGCGCCCTCGACACCACGTCGCACACCCGCACGGCCACGGTGCTGGGCACGGCCGCCTTCATGTCCCCCGAGCAGGCGACGGGGGAGCGGGTCGTCGGTCCGGAGTCCGACGTGTTCTCGCTGGGGTGCGTGCTCGCCTACGCGGCCACGGGCCGCAGCCCCTTCGGCGACGGCCCCGTCCACGCCGTGGTCTACCGGGTCGTGCACACCCCGCCCGACCTGACCGGCCTGCCGCCGGAACTGGCCGACCTGGTCGGCGCCTGTCTGGGCAAGGAGCCCGGGGCCAGGCCCGCGGTACGGGAGGTCCTCGACCGGCTCGCCGCGCTGAGCGAGGGGACCGGTCCCGGCCGGTGGCTGCCGGAGGAGCTCACCCAGGTCATCACCGAGCGGCGGACACTGGTGGCGACCGCGGTCGGGCCGCCGAGCCAGGGCACGCCCCCGCCGCCGTCCGGTGGCCGGGTACCGGTCCAAAGCACCCCGACGCCGTCCGAGCCGACGCCGCCAGGTCCGACCCTGCTGGCGCAGGAGCGCCGGCGCACGAGCGGAGGGCCCCCACCGCACCCGGCCGACGGGTATCGGCTGGCGGTCAACGTGCTGCTCGGCCTGGTCGTTCTGCTCGCGGTGGCCACCGTGGGCCTACACATGCACTTCCACCGGGTCATGGGCGATCCCGGGGAATACACCCCTCTTCTCTATTCGTGCCAGATTCTCGCCCACGCGGCACTGGTCGTGGCCTGGCTGCTCTGGTTCTCACGGGTGCGCGCCGTCGCCGAAGGGTTCGCGCCCGGCAGGCTGCGCTACCGTTCCTCGGCAGCGGTGTGGGGTTGGTTCATCCCTGTGGGCAACCTCTTCCTGCCGAAGCAGATCGCCGATGACGTGTGGCACGCTTCCAGCCCATCCGGCGAGGCGATGGCTCCGGCAGGGCTGCTGCACACGTGGTGGGCCCTGTGGCTGGCCGCCTTTCTCACCTGGCCGGTCCTCTTCCCCGATCCGGTGCTGGAGAAGGACTTCTGGTACGAAGCCGCTCCCTTCCTGTTCCGACTCCGGAGCTACCTCGGCGCCCAGGCGCTGACCGTGGCCGCGGCGGTCGCCGCCTTCCTCTTCGTCCGCCGCCTGACCGGCATGCAGGCGGCCAGGCTCGACTCCTGACCCGGCGAAGGACGCGACCGCGGAAACCGGTTTGGCCGGAGCACGGGGTTGGGCTTAGACTCTCTCGCGCCGGTCGGTCGTGGCCAGGGTGTTACATGGTTCACGGTGTGCGTACACCGTGCGGACCGGCTATGGTGGGGAACGCAGTTTCCGCTAAGGGCAGTGGCTCAATTGGCAGAGCACCGGTCTCCAAAACCGGCGGTTGGGGGTTCGAGTCCCTCCTGCCCTGCAAGTTCGCAAGCCCGGTGCGCTCATGCGCACCGGGCACAGGCCAAGGAACAACGGGGACATCGAGCAGCCCGCGACCCTAAGGACCCCAGGTGACTCAGACTGACGCCGACGCCAAGCCCCACAAGGAGCCCAAGCGTCGCACGGGTCCGGTGGACTTCGTCAAGCAGTGCGTCGGCGAGCTGCGCAAGGTCCGGTGGCCCACGCGCCAGGAGCTGGTGACCTACACCATCGTCGTCCTGGTGTTCGTGGCGATCATCCTGTCCTACGTCTCCCTTCTGGACTTCGCCTTCGGTGAGGCCGTGACCTGGCTCTACTCCACCTTCGGCCGTCCCGCCGGAGCGTAGGGCGCCACTCCGGAACGCCGCTCGCCACGAGCGGCACCCACGGCGCACACTCCGGCCGCCGGCTCCCTCACTCGTCCGCGCGTTGGTCCCGCGCCGCCCGGAAAGACCGTAAGCTGGCAGAACCGGGTCCGACGCGGAGCGCTGTTCGGCGTGCGTCGACCCGCACTAGCGAATCCGACGAGAGAAAGAGCAGCCGTGTCCGAGTCCCCACTGACCTCTGACGACTTCCCCGAAGAGGAGCCGGATCAGTCGTCGGCGGATGAGACCGGCCTGGGCGAGCCTGTCGAGGAGCCTTCGGAGGTCGCGGTCGAGACCGACGCGACCGAGGAGGACACCGACGTCGAGAGCGGCGAGTCCGCCGAGCCGACTGAGACCGAAGAGCCCCGGCTGGACCCCGTCGAAGAGTTCAAGAACGAGCTTGTCCTGCTCCCCGGCGACTGGTACGTCGTGCACACCTACGCGGGTTACGAGAAGCGGGTCAAGGCCAACGTCGAGAGCCGTACGCAGTCGCTCAACATGGAGGACTACATCTTCCAGGTCGAGGTGCCCGAGCACGAGGTCACCGAGGTCAAGAGCGGCAAGCGCCAGCAGGTCACCGAGAAGGTCCTGCCCGGCTACGTGCTGGTCCGCATGGACCTCACCGACGAGTCGTGGTCGGCCATCCGCAACACCCCCGGTGTGACCGGATTCGTGGGCCTGTCCAACAAGCCCGCCCCGCTCAGCCTCACGGAGGTCGCCAAGCTCCTGGCGCCCGAGCCCGAGGTCGAGCCGGAGCAGGCGCAGCAGGCCAAGGGCGGCGGAGTCTCCGAGGCGCGTTCCGACGTGGCCTACGAGGTCGGCGAGTCCGTCACCGTCATGGAGGGCCCGTTCGCCACGCTGCCCGCCACCGTCAGTGAGATCAACCCGGACACCCAGAAGCTCAAGGTGCTCGTGTCGATCTTCGGTCGCGAGACCCCGGTCGAGCTCTCCTTCACCCAGGTCGCCAAGATCTGATCGGTCCCGCCCGGGCACCTGCCCGGGACGCGTAGACTTGGTGGGTCCGCCTTCGGGCGGACCCACTCCAGCACCCCGCTCCGGCGGGGTGTACTCCGGCCCGCCCGGTCCCGGCGGGCCGTCGCTCCCGTGTCCAGAGCACGGGGCGCGCCCTCTTCGGCACCGGCGTCGGCCGCGTTCAACGCGGACGGCCGACGCCGTAGGGGAGGGCGGGGACCAGCTCACACCGCACATCAGGCAAAGGACCCGATATGCCTCCGAAGAAGAAACTGGCCGCACTCGTCAAGGTGCAGCTCCCCGCCGGTCAGGCGACCCCGGCGCCGCCCGTCGGTACCGCTCTCGGTCCGCACGGCGTCAACATCATGGACTTCTGCAAGCAGTACAACGCTGCCACGGAAGCCCAGCGCGGCAACGTCATCCCCGTAGAGATCTCCATCTACGAGGACCGTTCCTTCAGCTTCGTCACCAAGACGCCTCCGGCGCCCAAGCTGATCCTGAAGGCGGCCGGTCTGGACAAGGCCGCCACCACTCCGGGGCGCGGCACGGCCGGTTCCATCACCGCCGAGCAGGTCCGCGAGATCGCGCAGACCAAGCTGCCCGACCTCAACACCACCGACATCGAGGCCGCCGCCAAGATCGTCGCCGGTACCGCCCGCTCGATGGGCATCGAGGTCAAGTAGTCCCCCACCGGGGCGCTCGACGAAACAGAACCACCGTGGCAGGGCCAGGCGCTGGCCCACCGACCACACGTTCCCTCAAGGAGAACAGCGTGAAGCGCAGCAAGAACCACCGCAAAGCCAGCGAGCTGGTGGACCGTGACAAGCTCTACAGCCCCGCCGAGGCCGTGAAGCTCGCCAAGGACACCTCCACCGTCAAGTTCGACCCGACCGTCGAGGTCGCCCTGCGCCTGGGCGTCGACCCGCGCAAGGCCGACCAGATGGTCCGCGGCACCGTGAACCTGCCCAACGGCACCGGTAAGACCGCCCGGGTCCTGGTCTTCGCGACCGGTGACCGTGCGGAGCAGGCTCGCGCCGCCGGAGCGGACTACGTCGGTGACGACGACCTCGTCCAGGAGATCCTCAACGGTTTCCTCGACTTCGACGCCGTGGTGGCCACCCCGGACCTCATGGGCAAGGTCGGCCGCCTCGGCCGCGTGCTCGGTCCGCGTGGCCTCATGCCCAACCCCAAGACGGGCACCGTCACCCCGGACGTCGCCAAGGCCGTCACCGAGATCAAGGGCGGCAAGATCGAGTTCCGCGTCGACCGCCACGGGAACCTGCACTTCATCATCGGCAAGCTCTCCTTCGACGAGAGCAAGCTGCTGGAGAACTACCAGGCCGCGATCGACGAGGTGAACCGCCTCAAGCCGTCCGCCGCCAAGGGCCGCTACATCAAGAAGGCCGTGGTCACCACGACCATGGGCCCGAGCATCCCGCTCGAGGCGTAGTCTTCGCGAGGCCGAACGGCCCCCGGATCCCGTGCGGGATCCGGGGGCCGTCGTCGTTGCACCGTGCGGACGCCGGTGCCGGCGAGGGAGCCGCTAGAGGTCGGTGATCTCTTCCTCGGCGGGCATCTCGAAGGAGGTCTCGCCCAGCAGGGAGTAGACCATCGAGATCGAGGAGACCTCGTCGCTGAAGTCCATGCGCATGGGGAAGCCGTCGTCGCTGATCCAGATGGCCACGTCCATGGCCCCGGTGGCGCCGCCGACGAGCTCGTCCAGGGCGCTGCGCTGCTCGGCGTCGAGCGCGTCGAGTTCCTCGCTCGTGAACGACCCCTCCAGGACGGTGGTCGAGACCCCGTCGATCTCCTCGGTACCGGTCTCCTCGATCGTCTCGATGGACGCGACCGCGCCGGCGACCTTCGGAAGGTTGGAGGTGTCGAACATGTTCTCGGAGGCGGGCTGCTGGCCCTCGCCCGCCGTGCCGCGGGCCCAGGCGGTGTCGACCTCCTGGAGGCCGTTGTGGTTGGACACCAGCATCTCGCCCTCGGCCGGGACGATGAGGATGGAGGTGCTGAGCTCCTCGGCGCTCAGGCCCGCGCCCGGGCCGCCGAGCTCGGCGAGCCCGGCGAGCATCTCGCCCATGGCCGGCATGTACATGGTGACCTGCGCGGCCTGCGGGTCGGCCATCACCTCGTAGGTCATGGTCATCTCCGTCTCCCCGAGCTCCGGGTCGGACGAGGTGATGTCCATGTCGAGGGTGTAGTTGTCGACGGCCTCGGTACGCGAGGCGAGGTCGCCGAGCAGGTCCAGGACGCCGGTACCGCCGTTCCCGCCCTCCTCGGCGGGAGCGTCGGACGGAGTGGCCGCCGCCTCCTCCTCAGGGGCGCCACAGGCGCTGAGGGCGAGGGCGAGGGTCAGGGAGCCGGCGGCGACCAGGCCCGGCTTGAGGGTCTTCACGGGAGATTCGCTTTCTTGTGTCGGGGGAGGGGCACATCGGAGAGCGGGGAGGCCCAGTACCGTCACATGGTGGCACGCGGGAGGGACGAACCCGACCGAAGGGGGCGCCGACGGGTGCGGCCGACGACGCCGGTTCCGCGACGGGGTGAGGCACGACTCATCCACCGGCGCCGGTTCCGGTGTGCGAAGCCCGCCCGTCGTCCGGTACGCTGGGTTCTTGCCGAAGACCGCTGGTCGTCACCCGAACGGGTGACCTAAGGACCCATCCGCGATGGGCGCCCGCGCAGGTGTCACTCAAGCTTTCCCGTTCCCGGGGCGCAGGCCCCGAGCGAACGCGGATGTGCCCCGTGCGCCTCGCGCTCGGGGCTCTTTCTCGTGCTGACGCCGATCGCGTGAGTCCTTGGGGACCAACCAGCGTTCACTGTTGGAAGGAGTCCCATGGCGAGGCCGGACAAGGCAGCTGCGGTCGCCGAACTCACGGACGAGTTCCGTGAGTCGAACGGCGCCGTGCTGACCGAATACCGGGGGCTCAGTGTGGCTCAGCTCACCGAGCTGCGCCGTAGCCTCGGCCAGAACGCGCGTTTTCGCATCGTCAAGAACACGCTGACCAAGATCGCGGCGAACCAGGCGGGTCTCGAGGAGCAGGTCAAGGACCTGTTCGAGGGGCCGTCCGCCATCGCCTTCGTCCACGGTGACGTGGTCGAGGCCGCCAAGGGTCTGCGTGACTTCTCGAAGTCGAACTCGCCGCTGGTGATCAAGGGCGGCGTCATCGACGGCAAGTCGATGAGCGCCGAGGACATCACCAAGCTGGCCGACCTGGAGTCCCGCGAGGTTCTCCTCTCGAAGATGGCCGGTGCGCTCAAGGCCAAGCAGGGCCAGGCCGCCGCCGTCTTCCAGGCGCTGCCGTCCAAGACTGTGCGTCTCGCGCAGGCTCTGGCGGACAAGCGCAACGAGGAAGCCGCTTAAACCTTTTGAACCACGGCGGGCGCCGCGACGGTGCCCGGCCGAAGGCTCGCACGTGACGCCGTCGGGTGCGCGTGTCTGTAGAGAAAGAGAGATCGCATCATGGCGAAGCTCAGCAACGAGGACCTGCTGGCCGCGTTCGAGGAGATGACCCTTCTCGAGCTGTCCGAGTTCGTGAAGCTCTTCGAGGACAAGTTCGACGTCACCGCCGCCGCTCCGGCCGCCGTCGTCGCTGCCCCGGGTGCCGGTGGCGGCGCCGCCGAGGCCGCCGAGGAGCAGAGCGAGTTCGACGTCATCCTCGAGTCCGCCGGTGACAAGAAGATCCAGGTCATCAAGGAGGTCCGTGGCCTCACGAGCCTGGGCCTCAAGGAGGCCAAGGACCTGGTCGACAACGCTCCGAAGGCTCTGCTCGAGGGCGCCAACAAGGAGGCCGCTGAGAAGGCCAAGGCCGCTCTCGAGGGCGCCGGCGCCACCGTCACCCTCAAGTAGTCCTCCGCGGGGCCCAGAGTCCCGCTGGTCTGCGTATACGCGGCCGTCCCTCCTGCGGGAGGGGCGGCCGCTGTGTTTTTTGGGGCTGTGTTTTTTGAGGGCCTCCGCTCGTTCCTCGCTTTGGCCCGTGCTCGGGGCGCTGGGAGGCCAGTGTTCTTCGTCGTCGACTTGCCTTGCTCGCAGGCTCGCTGCGGCCCCGTCTCCTCCTGCAGAACACTGGCGCGCCCCGAGCCAACCCCCCAGCGGTCCCCGATGCGCGACGGCCTACCTCTACCCCCCCTGGGGTCGGGGTAGGCCGTCTCCTGCGGCTCCAACCCCCTGCACACTGCCTGGCTGAACGGCCTGCCTCTCACCCCCTGGGGTCGAGGTGGGCGGTTTCGTGCGGCTTCAACCCGCTGTCCCTGAGGCACAGGGGGTTGGGCGTGACCGGTTCCGCTCATGGGGACCACTGGGGGTGGGCGGGCACATGTGGGGCTACGTGAACCCCGGGGGGGGGTGGGCCTGAGTGATGTGCTCGCGGGGGCCACAGGGGGGTTGATCGGGCCAAAGCGAGGAACGAGCGGAGGCCCAAGGCAAGCAGGGGTGTGAGGGGCGCGCCGGTGCCTGCAGGAGGAGTCTCTGCCGCCAGCGAGCTTGCGAGCCAGGCAGTAGCGACGACGAAGGCCCCGGCATGAAGCGCCCCGAACACGGACGTGTCCGGTGTCACTCCTGTGGCGCGTGTGGCATGCTGGGCCGGTCGCAACCGCAGGTCGGCACCCTCGCGTGCGAAAGGTCCGTGGGACGCGGTAATCTCCCGTCTCGGGTTTCTTGACGGGCCCCGGGGAGAGTGTTTACCCGCTGGGGGCGGGGGAATCCTTCCGGGTGTCCGACGGCTCCCCGAACCCCCTGGGGGCCAGGGCAGGCGCGTTCGCTCAGCCATGGGGCCACAGGCTCCGGAGCGGGTCCGAATCCGCCCTCCGGCGAAGATCCGGAGGCCGGTGGGCTTGACGGATCGCCCTTCGCGGGCGATCCTGCCGGTGTCGTGAGTGGTGCTGTGAAGCGTGAGTGGACAGCGGTGTAGTGTTCGGCTACACTGCTCTTTTGCGCTGCCCTTTGGTGATCCCTGTGTCGGAGTACGGCTGCCGCCCATCCCGTTTCGTCTGGACACGGTAGGCCCGTTCCCGCTCGATGTGACCGTCTCAACCGCGTTGCGGCGGTCCTTCTCGTGACGGATCGTCTGGCGTGCGCGCTTCAACCGCCACAAGCCTTCGGAAGGACCCCTGTTGGCAGCCTCGCGCAACGCCTCCGCTGACGCCCTTGGTCCGCACCGCGTTTCTTTCGCCCGTATTCAGGAACCACTCGAGGTCCCGAACCTGCTTGCTCTGCAGACCGAGTCGTTCGACTGGCTGCTGGGCAACGACAAGTGGAAGACCCGGGTAGAGACGGCCCGAAACGCTGGCCGCAAGGACGTTCCGGAGCAGTCCGGCCTCGAAGAGATCTTCGAGGAGATCAGTCCTATCGAGGACTTCTCGGGCACGATGTCGCTGTCGTTCCGCGACCATCGGTTCGAGCCGCCCAAGTACTCCGAAGAGGAGTGCAAGGACAAGGACATGACCTACTCCGCCCCGATGTTCGTCACGGCGGAGTTCATCAACAACGACACCGGTGAGATCAAGAGCCAGACGGTGTTCATGGGCGACTTCCCGCTCATGACCGTCAAGGGCACCTTCATCATCAACGGCACCGAGCGCGTCGTCGTGTCCCAGCTGGTCCGCTCCCCGGGCGTGTACTTCGACAAGTCGCTCGACAAGACCTCGGACAAGGACCTCTTCGGCTGCAAGGTCATCCCGTCGCGGGGTGCCTGGCTGGAGTTCGAGGTCGACAAGCGGGACTTCGTCGGCGTCCGCATCGACCGCAAGCGCAAGCAGGGCGTCACCGTCCTGCTCAAGGCGCTGGGCTGGACGACCGACCAGATCCTGGAGCGCTTCGGCCAGTACGAGTCGATCCGCAACACCCTGGAGAAGGACCCGACCGCCGGTACCGACGACGCCCTGCTGGACATCTACCGCAAGCTGCGTCCGGGAGAGCCGCCCACGAAGGAGTCGGCCCAGGCGCTGTTGGAGAACCTGTACTTCAACCCCAAGCGCTACGACCTGGCGAAGGTCGGCCGCTACAAGATCAACAAGAAGCTCGGCCTCGACGCCGACTACACGCAGGGCACGCTGACCGAAGAGGACATCGTCGCCACGATCGACTACATCGTCCGCCTGCACGCGGGCGAGGTGGAGAAGGAGACCGTCCGCGGGCTCCGTCCGATCGAGACCGACGACATCGACCACTTCGGCAACCGCCGCCTGCGCACCGTCGGCGAGCTGATCCAGAACCAGGTCCGCCTGGGCCTGGCCCGCATGGAGCGCGTCGTGCGCGAGCGGATGACGACCCAGGACGTCGAGGCGATCACGCCGCAGACCCTGATCAACATCCGTCCCGTCGTCGCCTCCATCAAGGAGTTCTTCGGCACCTCGCAGCTGTCCCAGTTCATGGACCAGACCAACCCGCTCGCGGGTCTGACCCACAAGCGCCGCCTCTCGGCGCTGGGTCCGGGCGGTCTGTCCCGTGAGCGCGCCGGCTTCGAGGTCCGCGACGTGCACCCCTCGCACTACGGCCGCATGTGCCCGATCGAGACCCCTGAGGGCCCGAACATCGGTCTGATCGGCTCGCTCGCCGGGTACGGCCGCGTGAACTCGTTCGGTTTCGTGGAGACCCCCTACCGCAAGGTCGTCGACGGTCGCATCACCGACCAGGTCGACTACCTCACCGCGGACGAGGAGGACCTCTACGTCATCGCGCAGGCGAACACGCCGACCAACCCGGACGGCACCTTCGCCGAGTCCGGCGTGCTCGTCCGTCGTAAGGGCGGCGAGTTCGAGCAGGTCAGCACCGACGAGGTCGACTACATGGACGTGTCGCCGCGCCAGATGGTGTCGGTCGCCACCGCCATGATCCCGTTCCTGGAGCACGACGACGCCAACCGCGCGCTCATGGGTTCCAACATGCAGCGCCAGGCCGTGCCGCTGCTGCGCGCCGAGTCGCCCTTCGTCGGCACCGGCATGGAGTACCGCGCCGCCACCGACGCCGGTGAGGTCGTCCTCAACGAGAAGGCCGGTGTCGTCGAGGACGTCACCGCCGACTACGTCACCGTGATGGCCGACGACGGCACGCGCAAGACGTACCGCATGGGCAAGTTCCAGCGCTCCAACCAAGGCACCTGCTTCAACCAGCGCCCCATCGTCGCCGAGGGCATGCGGGTCGAGGCCAAGCAGGTCCTGGCCGACGGTCCGTCCACGGACCAGGGCGAGATGTCGCTGGGCAAGAACCTCCTCGTGGCGTACATGTCCTGGGAGGGCCACAACTACGAGGACGCGATCATCCTCTCCCAGCGCCTGGTGCAGGACGACGTCCTCTCCTCGATCCACATCGAGGAGCACGAGGTCGACGCCCGTGACACCAAGCTGGGCCCGGAGGAGATCACCCGCGAGATCCCCAACGTCAGCGAGGAGGTCCTGGCCGACCTCGACGACCGGGGCATCATCCGCATCGGCGCCGAGGTCGTCGACGGCGACATCCTCGTCGGCAAGGTCACGCCCAAGGGCGAGACCGAGCTGACCCCGGAGGAGCGCCTGCTGCGCGCCATCTTCGGTGAGAAGGCCCGCGAGGTCCGTGACACCTCCCTGAAGGTGCCGCACGGCGAGACCGGCAAGGTCATCGGTGTCCGCGTGTTCAGCCGCGAGGACGGCGACGAGCTGGCGCCCGGCGTCAACGAGATGGTCCGCGTCTACGTGGCCCAGAAGCGCAAGATCACCGACGGTGACAAGCTCGCCGGCCGTCACGGCAACAAGGGCGTCATCTCCAAGATCCTGCCGCAGGAGGACATGCCGTTCCTGGAGGACGGCACGCCCGTCGACATCATCCTCAACCCGCTGGGCGTGCCCGGCCGGATGAACGTCGGACAGGTGCTGGAGGTCCACCTGGGGTGGCTGGCCAAGAACGGCTGGTTGGTCGAGGGGGCCGAGGAGGCCTGGCAGAAGTCGCTGCACGAGATCGGCGCCGCCGAGGTCGAGCCGAACTCCCGCGTCGCCACGCCGGTGTTCGACGGCCTGCACGGCGACGAGCTGGCCGGCCTGATCCAGTCGGTGCGTCCCAACAAGGACGGCAACCGCCTCATCAACGAGGACGGCAAGGCGCTGCTGTTCGACGGCCGCACCGGTGAGCCGTTCGCCGAGCCGATCTCCGTCGGCTACAAGTACATCCTGAAGCTCCACCACCTCGTGGACGACAAGATCCACGCGCGCTCCACCGGCCCGTACTCCATGATCACCCAGCAGCCGCTGGGCGGTAAGGCGCAGTTCGGCGGTCAGCGCTTCGGTGAGATGGAGGTGTGGGCCCTCGAGGCGTACGGCGCCGCCTACGCCCTCCAGGAGCTGCTCACCATCAAGTCCGACGACGTGGTGGGCCGGGTCAAGGTCTACGAGGCCATCGTCAAGGGCGAGAACATCCCCGAGCCGGGCATCCCTGAGTCCTTCAAGGTGCTCATCAAGGAGATGCAGTCGCTCTGTCTGAACGTGGAGGTGCTGTCCAGTGACGGTATGTCCATCGAGATGCGGGACAGCGACGAGGACGTCTTCCGCGCCGCGGAAGAACTGGGAATCGACCTGGGTCGGCGCGAGCCGAGCAGTGTCGAAGAGGTCTAACTTCCGCATGTTTCGAGAGCAGGGGACGAATTAAGTGCTCGACGTCAACTTCTTCGACGAGCTGCGCATCGGCCTGGCCACGGCCGACGACATTCGCCAGTGGTCGCACGGCGAGGTCAAGAAGCCCGAGACCATCAACTACCGCACCCTGAAGCCCGAGAAGGACGGACTCTTCTGCGAGAAGATCTTCGGTCCGACCCGGGACTGGGAGTGCTACTGCGGCAAGTACAAGCGCGTCCGCTTCAAGGGCATCATCTGTGAGCGCTGCGGCGTCGAGGTGACCCGCGCCAAGGTGCGCCGTGAGCGGATGGGCCACATCGAGCTGGCCGCTCCCGTCACGCACATCTGGTACTTCAAGGGCGTGCCCTCCCGTCTGGGCTACCTGCTGGACCTGGCGCCGAAGGATCTCGAGAAGATCATCTACTTCGCCGCCTACATGGTCACGTGGGTGGACACCGACGCCCGTGAGCGCGACCTCCAGTCCCTGGAGGCGCGGATCTCGGTCGAGAAGCAGCACCTGGAGCAGCGCCGCGACTCCACCATCGAGGAGCGCCACCGCAAGCTGGAGGCCGACCTCGCCGAGCTGGAGGAGCAGGGCGCCAAGGGTGACGCGCGCCGCAAGGTGCGCGAGGGTGCCGAGCGTGAGATGCGCCAGCTGCGCGACCGCGCGCAGCGGGAGATCGACCGCCTCGACGAGGTGTGGAACCGCTTCAAGAACCTCAAGGTCCAGGACCTCGAGGGCGACGAGATGCTCTACCGCGAGATGCGGGACCGCTTCGGGAAGTACTTCCGCGGCGGCATGGGTGCTCAGGCCATCCAGGACCGGCTCGCCAACTTCGAGCTGGACACCGAGGCGGAGAAGCTCCGGGAGACCATCCGCACGGGCAAGGGCCAGAAGAAGGCCCGCGCCCTGAAGCGGCTCAAGGTCGTCTCGGCGTTCCTCAACACCACCAACAGCCCCATGGGCATGGTGCTCGACTGCATCCCGGTCATCCCGCCGGACCTGCGTCCGATGGTGCAGCTGGACGGTGGCCGCTTCGCGACCTCCGACCTCAACGACCTGTACCGCCGGGTGATCAACCGGAACAACCGCCTCAAGCGGCTGCTGGACCTCGGCGCGCCCGAGATCATCGTCAACAACGAGAAGCGGATGCTGCAGGAGGCCGTCGACGCGCTGTTCGACAACGGCCGCCGCGGCCGTCCGGTCACCGGACCGGGCAACCGTCCGCTCAAGTCGCTGTCCGACATGCTCAAGGGCAAGCAGGGCCGGTTCCGTCAGAACCTGCTCGGCAAGCGCGTCGACTACTCCGGCCGTTCGGTCATCGTCGTCGGCCCGCAGCTGAAGCTGCACCAGTGCGGTCTGCCCAAGCAGATGGCCCTGGAGCTCTTCAAGCCGTTCGTGATGAAGCGCCTGGTCGACCTGAACCACGCGCAGAACATCAAGAGCGCCAAGCGCATGGTGGAGCGGTCCCGTCCGGTCGTGTGGGACGTCCTCGAAGAGGTCATCACCGAGCACCCGGTGCTGCTCAACCGTGCTCCGACGCTGCACCGCCTGGGCATCCAGGCCTTCGAGCCGCAGCTGGTCGAGGGCAAGGCCATCCAGATCCACCCGCTCGTGTGCACGGCGTTCAACGCCGACTTCGACGGTGACCAGATGGCCGTGCACCTGCCGCTGTCCGCCGAGGCCCAGGCCGAGGCGCGGCTGCTGATGCTGGCCACGAACAACATCCTCAAGCCGTCCGACGGCAAGCCCGTGACCATGCCCACCCAGGACATGATCATCGGCCTGTACTACCTGACGACGGAGAAGCCCGGTGCCGCGGGCGAGGGGCGGGCCTTCCGCTCCCCGGCCGAGGCGATCATGGCCTACGACCTGGGCGCCCTGGACCTGCAGGCGAAGATCCGCCTGCGGATCGCCGACGGTGCCCCGGCGCCGAAGGACTGGACGCCGCCGGAGGGCTGGGAGCAGGGCGAGCCCTACACCCTGGAGACGACCCTGGGGCGGTACCTCTTCAACGAGGCCACCCCGGTCGACTACCCGTACGTCAACTTCCAGGTCGGCAAGAAGCAGGTCTCGACCCTGGTCAACGACCTGGCCGAGGGCTACCCCAAGGTGCAGGTCGCCACGACCCTGGACGCCCTCAAGGACGCCGGCTACCGCTGGGCCACCCGGTCCGGCCTGACCATCGGCATCGAGGACGTCGTCGCGCCGCCGCAGAAGGCCGAGATCCTCGCCGGATACGACCGCAAGGCCGACAAGATCCAGCGGGAGTTCGACCGCGGTCTCATCACCGACGACGAGCGCCGTCAGGAGCTCACCGAGGTGTGGACCCAGGCCACCGCCGAGGTCGCGCGGAACATGGAGGACAACTTCCCCGCCGACAACCCGGTGTGGATGATGGTCCAGTCCGGCGCCCGTGGTAACCCGATGCAGGTGCGTCAGATCGCCGGTATCCGTGGTCTGGTCTCCAACACCAAGGGTGAGACGATCCCGCGTCCGATCAAGTCCTCCTACCGTGAGGGCCTGTCCGTGCTGGAGTACTTCATCTCCACGCACGGTCAGCGCAAGGGTCTGGCCGACACCGCCCTGCGTACCGCCGACTCGGGTTACCTGACCCGTCGTCTGGTGGACGTCGCGCAGGACGTCATCGTCCGCGAGATCGACTGCGGCACCGACCGGTCGCTGTGGCACGAGGTCGGCGAGAAGAACGCCGCCGGAGTCGTGGTGCGCAAGCACAACGTCGAGAACACCGGTTTCGGCCGCACGCTGGCCGAGGACACCGTGGACGCCGACGGCAACCTGGTGCTGCCCGCGCTGAGCGACACCTCCGAGCAGAACATCGACAAGCTGGTGGCGGCCGGGCTGACCCGGGTGCGCATCCGCTCGTCGCTGACCTGTGAGGCGAAGATCGGTGTGTGCACCACCTGCTACGGCCGCTCCATGGCCACCGGCAAGCCGGTGGACGTCGGTGAGGCGATCGGCATCATCGCGGCCCAGTCCATCGGTGAGCCCGGTACCCAGCTGACCATGCGGACCTTCCACATGGGTGGTTCGGCCGGTCAGGACATCACCCACGGTCTGCCCCGTGTCCAGGAGCTCTTCGAGGCCCGCATCCCCAAGGGTGTGGCCCCGATCTCCGAGATGGAGGGCCGGATCCGGATCGACGACACCGAGAAGAGCCGTAAGATCGTCGTCATTCCCGACGACGGCACGGACGAGATCGCCTACCCGGTGCCGATGCGTGCCCAGCTGCTCGTCAGTGACGGCGACCACGTCACGGTCGGCCAGCAGCTGATCCAGGGTGCGATCAACCCGCACGAGGTTCTCCGTATCCAGGGCCCGCGCGCGGTGCAGCAGCACCTCGTGTCGGAGGTCCAGGAGGTGTACAAGTCGCAGGGTGTGTCCATCCACGACAAGCACATCGAGATCATCGTCCGCCAGATGCTCAAGCGGGTGAACATCCTGGAGTCGGGTGACACCGAGCTTCTGCCGGGTGAGATGGTGGAGCGGCCGAAGTTCGAGCGGATCAACCGCCGCGTCGTCTCCGAGGGCGGTCAGCCCGCGGCCGGACGTCCGGTCCTGCTCGGCATCACCAAGGCGTCGCTGGCCACGGAGTCGTGGCTGTCGGCGGCCTCCTTCCAGGAGACGACCCGGGTGCTCACCGAGAACGCGATCCACGGTAAGAGCGACCCGCTCCTGGGCCTCAAGGAGAACGTCATCATCGGTAAGCTCATCCCGGCCGGTACGGGCATCCCCCAGTACCGCAACATCCGGGTGGAGCCGACCGAGGAGGCGAAGGCTTCGATGTACTCGGTCTCCGGGTACGAGGAGCCGAGCGAGTACACCTTCGGGCAGGGCTCGGGCGAGGCCGTCCCGCTGGAGGAGTACGACTTCGGTCCCTACAACAGGTAAGAGCGATTGGCTGAACTGACGGCGGCGGTCAGCCACCCCCGGCTGGGGGTGGTGCCGCCGCCGTTCGTCGTGGTCGGTCCGCACACGGTGGTGTGGACGGGGAGAGGGCGCTGCGGCGCCGGCTGGAGAGCAGGCACACAGTGACTGATAACGGGGGCGGACGGGGCTCCGGTGCGGCGGATTCGTGGTTCAAGCCGACGGAGAACCGCTACCGCACGCAGTCCGAGTACCAGGACCCGCTCGAAGAGCAGAATG
The DNA here is from genome assembly GCF_013410755.1 of Nocardiopsis aegyptia. Lineage (GTDB taxonomy): Bacteria > Actinomycetota > Actinomycetes > Streptosporangiales > Streptosporangiaceae > Nocardiopsis > Nocardiopsis aegyptia. Next base: position 2,596,877 of record NZ_JACCFS010000001.1, on the reverse strand, counting down.
ACGACGCGACGGTCTTCCCGGACAGCGGGGGCTACGCCGGGCTGAGCTCGTCGCGCCCGCCCATGGTGGAGCCGTACCCGGAGGCGCTCGGCGGCCCCCCGCCCGCGGCTCCGCCGTCGACGCACTCCATCTCCTACCCCGGTGCGAGCCAGGCGGCCTTCCAGCCCCTGACCCGGGTGCCGGGTGAGCACGACGAGGACCCGGCCCAGGACACGGGGGAGCGGGGGTTCCCCGGTGTCGCCGCGAGCGCCCAGGTGCCGCTGCCGCCGGAGGAGTCGGGTTCGACGGGCGACGAGGTGTGGGGGCGCGACTCCTGGGCCCGGCCCGAGGAGGAACCCGGCGCCGAGAGCGCCGCGCCGGGCGGGGACGGAGCCCCGTGGGGCGCTTCGGATCCGTCGGCGGACACAGACTTCTCGTGGGACGCGCCGGAGGGCGCGCCCGCGAATCCGGCCCGGGGAACCGACGACGGTTCGCCCTGGGCCGCCCCGAACGAGCCCCAGGATGGCGCTCCCGGTGCGGATGCCCCGTGGGGTGCCCCGGGGGCCCCGGCGGCGGGAGAGTCGCCGTGGGACACGCCCGTGGGCGCGGACCCGAGCCTGGACGGCCCCGCCGCTTCCGACGCGGCCGCATGGAGCCCGAGTGCGGTTCGCGACGCTGACGCCCCGTGGGGTGCTCCGGGGGCGGATGCGGCTCCTGGTGCGGATGCGCCGTGGGGTGCTCCGGACGGCTCGACCCTGAACGTGGATGCCGGCGGTTCTGGTCTGGACGCGGGTGCGCGTGAGCGGGGTCGGTCGGACGATGCCGGCGCTTGGAGCCCGGAGCGGTCCGCGGACGATGCCCCGTGGGGTGCGTCGACCGAGGCCGCGGGGGACTGGAGCCCGAGTGCGGCTCGGGACGCTGACGCCCCGTGGGGTGCTCCGGGGGCGGATGCGGCTCCTGGTGCGGACTCGCAGTGGGGCGGAGCTGACCAGTCGGGCGTCTCCGACTCCTTGTGGGGCGCACCCATCGGTGCTGACCCGAGCCTGGACGGCCCTGCCGGTTCTGACGCGGGTGCGTGGAGCCCGAACCCGTCCCGCGACGCCGATGCCCCGTGGGGTGCTCCGGGGACGGATGCGGCCCCTGGTGCGGACTCGCAGTGGGGCGGAGCCGACCAGTCGGGCGTCTCCGAGTCCCCGTGGGGTGCTCCGGACGGCTCGACTCTGAACATGGACGCCGCTGGTTCCGGTCTGGACGCGGGTGCGCGTGAGCGGGGTCGGTCGGACGATGCCGACGCGTGGAGCCCGGCTTCCTCCGGGGACGATGCCCCGTGGGCTGCTCCGGGGGCGGACGGTGCTCGTGGTGCGGACGCGCCGTGGGGTCCGCCGGACGACTCGTCCGGCTCCGGCCTGGACACGGGTTCGCGTGGCCCCGTGGACGAAACCCCGTGGGGTGCGTCTATGGGTGCTGACCCGAGCCTGGACGGCCCCGCCGACTCCGATGCGGCCGCGTGGAACCCGGCCGGCCCGGCGGACGGTGCCCCGTGGAGTACGTCGACCGAGGCCGGGGGGGACTGGGGCGCTCCGGGGGCGGATGCGAACCCTGGTGCGGATGCGCCGTGGGGCGCTCCGGACGACTCGACCCTGAACATGGATTCCGCCGGTTCCGGTCTGGACGCGGGATCGCGCGGCCCGGGTCCGCTGGACGACTCCGGCGAGTGGAGCCCGAACCCGTCCCGCGACGCCGATGCCCCTTGGGGTGCGCCTATGGGTGCCGACCCCAGTCTGGACGGTCCTGACACGGGTGCCCCGTGGGGTGCGCCGGTGGGCGCCGACCCGAGCCTGGACGGTCCGGTCTCGCCCGAGGCCGGGTGGGACCAGGACCGGTCCCCGGGCGACGACGCGTGGAACCCGGCGCAGCCGGAGCACACGGACGGATGGACCCCGGTCCCCGCGGGCGACGACCTCCGTGGCGGGCGGGACTGGGACCACGACGAACTCGGCTCGCGGAGCTGGGGGGACGAGCGCCGGTCGGACCTGCGGGACGAGGGCACGGAGGGCCTGGAGTCCTGGGCCCCCGCACGGGAGGGCGAGGACGCCTGGGCGCCGTCGGCCGATCCCGAGCCCTGGACCGGCGACCAGTACGCCGACGAACTCTCGTCCGAAGCACCGGCCCCCGGCCCGGCCGCCAGCGGCAACACCTGGGCCTTCGACCGGGACGACCTGCGGCTGCCCGACGTCGTGCGCGAGGCCGAGCAGCGCCGCCGCGAGGCGGCGACCGGTCCGGAGTACCAGGACTGGGGCGGTGAGCCCGAGGCCCCGGCCGACCCGCTGGCCGCCATCGCCGACATGCAGTCGAGGGCCCCGGAGCCGGGCGCGCACGGGTACGACGAGCCGGCGGCCCGGTACGACGAGGGCGCGACGCAGATGTTCGACGCTCCCGCGTACGACGCCCCCGGCTATGGCGACGCGGGCTACGACGGCCCCGAGTACGACGATCCCGACTACGACGCTCCCCGCCACGGCGAACCGGTCTACGACGGTCCGCGGGACGGCGGCGCGACGCAGATGTTCGACGCCTACGCCGAGGACGACCGGGACGGGTACGACGAGCCCGTGGCGCAGGGGACACCGTCGGACGTGGCGCCGCAGGACTGGCAGGAGGAGTCCGAGTACGACGACGGCTTCACTCCCGCGGACTACGGCATGCCCGCGCGGTCCGAGCCGAGGAAGCGCCGCAAGGACCCGATCGCCGACGACTTCCCCGGATTCGGCGACCGCCCCCTCGGGGGCGAGGCCGGCGACGCCTACCCGGGCTACGACAGCATCGAGTACCTCGCGGACACCGAGCGGGGGGCGATGCTCACCCTGTGGCTGGGCCTCGCCTCGTTGCTGCCCGGCATCGGTCTGGTCACGGCCGTGCTCGCGCTGTTCGTCACCGGCCCCAAGGCCAAGCGCGCGATCCGCGGGTCGCACGGCCAGCTCGACGGCCTCGGCCTCATCACCACCGGAACCGTGTTCGCGGTGGTGGGCATCCTGGCGACCGTGGTCTCCGTTCTGGTGTTCTTCCTGCTCTAGGTCCGTACGAGGGTCCGTGTCCATGGGGTCCCGCCCCCACGGACACGGACCCTCGTCGTCCGCCCGGTCCCATGACCTCCGTCACGGCGCCTCCCGCGCCGGTCGGGGCGCCTTTCGCCGGATCTCCTACGGTGCGGTGCCTGTGCCCTCGCGGGGGGTCCCCGCGGCAGTGACGCAACGCATACCAGTGCGAATCCGGGCGGGCCGGGCCGCCGCTCCGCGAAAACCACGGACGAAAGCAGTCACGAAGCGCGTAGACTAGGGGTGACCCACGGCTGAGCGAGGACTGCTTTCGCGGTTCTCGCCCTGTCGCACACCGTTTTGACCGCGTAGTCGGCAGGCGGTAGCCTGTGTGATTGTGCCCGTGAGTCGACGGGTCATCACGTATGTGTGCGGCACCCTTCGTTCCTCGGGAGTGGCTTCAGGCCTTCCCGGGTAGGCACAGGGCGCGCCGCGTGCGTGAACCCCCTCCCGTAAATCGGCCTCCGGCCGGGTGTCATCGGCTTTGCCGTGCTTGGGAACAAGCGCGACACGCCCGACATCGGGGGTCGGGGAGGTTCGGGAAATCCAGCAGGTCAATAGCGATATCGGCTAAGAGAACCGGCGTAGGTCACGAGGAAGACGGAGACGCGGTGCCCACCATCCAGCAGCTGGTCCGCAAGGGCCGACAGGACAAGGTCGCAAAGAACAAGACCCCGGCGCTGAAGGGGAGTCCGCAGCGTCGTGGTGTGTGCACGCGTGTCTACACCACTACGCCGAAGAAGCCGAACTCCGCTCTGCGCAAGGTCGCTCGTGTGAAGCTCAGCAGCGGCATCGAGGTCACGGCCTACATCCCCGGCATCGGTCACAACCTGCAGGAGCACTCCATCGTGCTCGTGCGCGGTGGCCGAGTGAAGGACCTGCCGGGTGTCCGTTACCGGATCGTCCGCGGTTCGCTCGACACCCAGGGCGTCCGAGGCCGCAAGCAGGCACGTAGCCACTACGGCGCCAAGAAGGAGAAGTAAGCATGCCGCGCAAGGGACCGGCGCCGAAGCGCCAGCTCATCACAGACCCGGTCTACGGCTCGCCGCTCGTCACCGCACTCATCAACAAGGTGCTGCTCGACGGCAAGCGCTCCATCGCCCAGAGCGTCGTCTACGACGCCCTGGAGGGTGCTCGCGAGAAGACCGGACAGGACCCGCTCGTTGTTCTCAAGCGCGCCCTGGACAACGTCAAGCCCGCGCTCGAGGTCCGCAGCCGCCGTGTCGGTGGCGCGACCTACCAGGTGCCGGTCGAGGTTCGCGCCTCCCGTTCCACCACGCTGGCTCTGCGTTGGCTGGTCGACTACTCGCGCAAGCGTCGTGAGAAGACCATGACCGAGCGTCTGATGAACGAGCTGGTCGACGCCAGCAACGGTCTCGGCGCGGCCGTCAAGAAGCGTGAAGACACGCACAAGATGGCCGAGTCGAACAAGGCCTTCGCCCACTACCGCTGGTAACCCCGCGGCGATTCGATTCCTTGAGACCTAGGGAAGACGAGCCTCATGGCTGCTAAGACTGAGCTTGACCTGGCCAAGGTCCGCAACATCGGGATCATGGCCCACATCGACGCGGGCAAGACCACGACCACCGAGCGGATCCTCTACTACACCGGTGTGACCCACAAGGTGGGCGAGGTCCACGATGGCGCCGCCACGATGGACTGGATGAAGGAGGAGCAGGAGCGGGGTATCACCATTACCTCGGCTGCTACCACCACCCACTGGGACGACCACACCATCAACATCATCGACACGCCCGGCCACGTCGATTTCACGATCGAGGTCGAGCGCTCGCTGCGTGTTCTGGACGGTGCCGTCGCGGTGTTCGACGCCAAGGAAGGCGTCGAGCCCCAGTCCGAGCAGGTCTGGCGCCAGGCTGACCGGTACGGCGTTCCGCGTATCTGTTTCGTCAACAAGATGGACAAGATCGGCGCGGAGTTCCAGCGCTGCGTCGACATGTTCCGTGAGCGCCTCGGCGCGAACGCGATGCCGATCCAGCTCCCCATCGGTGCTGAGAGCGACTTCAAGGGCGTGATCGACCTCGTCCGGATGGTCGCCTACATCTGGAACGACGAGGCCGCGCTCGGCGAGATGTACGACACCGTCGACATCCCCGAGACCCACGTGGAAGCCGCCCGCGAGGCGCGCGACCAGTTCATCGAGACGCTGGCCGAGGCCGACGACGAGATCATGGAGCTGTACCTGGAGGGCCAGGAGCCCACCCTGGAGCAGCTCGTTCCGGCGATCCGCCGCGCGTGCATCGCCGGCACCGCGATCCCGATCGTCTGCGGCACGGCGTTCAAGAACAAGGGCGTCCAGCCCCTGCTCGACGCGGTCACCGCCTACCTTCCCTCGCCCCTGGACGTCGAGTCCGTCGAAGGTCACGACCCCAAGGACGAGACCGAGCAGACGAAGCTGGTCCGCAAGCCCAGCAACGCCGAGCCGATGTCCGCGCTGATCTTCAAGATCATGAGCGACCCCCACCTGGGCAAGCTCACCTACGTGCGGATCTACTCCGGTGTCCTCAAGACCGGCACCCAGGTGCTGAACAGTCTCAAGGGCCGCAAGGAGCGCATCGGCAAGATCTACCGCATGCACTCGAACAAGCGTGAGGAGATCGCCGAGGCGGGCGCCGGCGACATCGTCGCGGTCATGGGTCTCAAGGACACCACGACCGGTGAGACGCTGTGCGACGCGTCCCAGCCGATCGTCCTGGAGTCCATGACGTTCCCGGCTCCGGTCATCGAGGTGGCCATCGAGCCCAAGACCAAGAGCGACCAGGAGAAGCTGGGCATCGCGATCCAGCGCCTGGCGGACGAGGACCCCTCGTTCCAGGTGGCCTCGGACGAGCAGACCGGACAGACCGTGATCTCCGGCATGGGTGAACTGCACCTCGAGGTGCTGGTCAACCGCATGCGCGACGAGTTCAAGGTCGAGGCGAACATCGGTAAGCCCCAGGTGGCCTACCGCGAGACCATTCGCAAGAAGGTCGAAGGCTACGTCTACACCCACAAGAAGCAGACCGGTGGGTCGGGCCAGTTCGCCAAGGTCAAGATCGACCTGGAGCCGCTCGAGACCGAGGAAGGCGACGCCTCGGGCTACGAGTTCGTCAACGCCGTCACCGGTGGCCGTATCCCGCGGGAGTACATCCCGTCGGTGGACGCCGGAGCCCAGGAGGCCGCGGAGCTGGGTGTGCTCGCGCACTACCCGCTCGTCGGCATCAAGGTGACGCTGCAGGACGGCCAGTACCACGAGGTCGACTCCTCCGAGATGGCCTTCAAGACCGCCGGCTCGATGGCCTTCAAGGAGGCCGTCAAGCTCGCGAAGCCGACTCTGCTGGAGCCGGTCATGGCGGTCGAGGTCACCACCCCTGAGGAGTACATGGGTGACGTCATCGGCGACCTGAACTCCCGCCGTGGACAGATCCAGTCCATGGACGAGCGTTCCGGCGTCCGGGTCGTCAAGGCCCAGGTGCCCCTCTCCGAAATGTTCGGCTACGTGGGTGACCTGCGCAGCCGTACGCAGGGTCGAGCCAACTACTCGATGGTGTTCGACTCCTACGCGGAGGTTCCGTCCGCTGTCGCCCAAGAAATTGTGGCGAAGGTTCGCGGCGAGTAGTCGCGAACACGTAACCAGTCCTGTTCTGCCCACGCGGGGCAGGACACCAGATAGCTCTGTACGTCTAGGAGACATCCAGTGGCGAAGGAAAAGTTCGAGCGGACTAAGCCGCACGTCAACATCGGCACCATCGGTCACATTGACCACGGCAAGACCACGCTGACCGCGGCCATCACCAAGGTGCTGCACGACGCGTACCCGGAGCTGAACCCGTTCACCCCGTTCGAGGACATCGACAACGCTCCTGAGGAGCGCGAGCGCGGTATCACCATCTCCGTCGCCCACGTCGAGTACCAGACCGAGGCGCGTCACTACGCCCACGTCGACTGCCCCGGTCACGCCGACTACGTGAAGAACATGATCACGGGTGCGGCGCAGATGGACGGCGCCATCCTGGTCGTCGCCGCGACCGACGGTCCGATGCCGCAGACCAAGGAGCACGTCCTCCTGGCCCGCCAGGTCGGCGTCCCCGCCATCGTCGTCGCCCTGAACAAGGCCGACATGGTGGACGACGAGGAGATCTTCGAGCTCGTCGAGCTCGAGGTCCGCGAGCTGCTCAGCGAGTACGAGTTCCCCGGTGACGACGTTCCGGTCACCAAGGTCTCCGCGCTCAAGGCCCTCGAGGGCGACGCCGAGTGGGGCCAGAAGGTGCTCGAGCTCATGGGCACCGTCGACAGCTTCATCCCGGAGCCCGAGCGGGACACCGAGAAGCCCTTCCTCATGCCGATCGAGGACGTGTTCTCGATCACCGGTCGCGGCACCGTCGTCACCGGCCGCATCGAGCGCGGTATCGTCAACGTCAACGAGACCGTTGACATCGTCGGTATCAAGGAAGACAAGCAGACCACCACCGTCACCGGTGTTGAGATGTTCCGCAAGCTGCTCGACCAGGGCCAGGCCGGTGACAACGTCGGTCTGCTCCTGCGCGGCATCAAGCGCGAGGACGTCGAGCGCGGCCAGGTCGTCATCAAGCCCGGCACGACCACCCCGCACACCGAGTTCGAGGGCCAGGTCGTCATCCTGTCCAAGGACGAGGGTGGCCGGCACACGCCGTTCTTCAACAACTACCGCCCCCAGTTCTACTTCCGCACCACGGACGTCACCGGCGTCGTGACGCTGCCGGAGGGCACTGAGATGGTCATGCCCGGTGACAACACCGAGATGTCCGTCCAGCTGATCCAGCCGGTCGCGATGGAAGAGGGTCTGAAGTTCGCCATCCGCGAGGGTGGCCGGACCGTGGGCGCCGGTCGCGTCACGAAGATCATCAAGTAGTACGCAAGCCGGGGTGGCTTCCTCATGGAGCCGCCCCGGCGTGGTGGGCGGGCCGTGTCCCGCACGGCCCGCCCCCACACACTCAAGACGTCATCGGGCTCTGTGACGGTGACGCACCGCAGGGGCAAGCCCTGTTGCGGTTTCTCAAGGAAATAGGGGCTCACGGCACACGGCGGATTCCGTCGGGCCTGGGGCGTCTGTGACCGGACACCGTTACGGACACTGAAGCGAAGGACGAACAGGCCATATGGCGGGACAGAAGATCCGCATTCGGCTAAAGGCCTATGACCACGAGGTCATCGACAGCTCGGCGCGCAAGATCGTTGAGACTGTGACGCGAACTGGCGCACAGGTCGCGGGCCCGGTGCCGCTGCCGACGGAGAAGAACGTTTACTGCGTCATCCGATCGCCGCACAAGTACAAGGACTCGCGCGAGCACTTCGAGATGCGCACCCACAAGCGGCTGATCGACATCATCGACCCCACGCCGAAGACAGTCGACTCGCTCATGCGACTCGACCTCCCGGCCGGCGTTGACATCGAGATCAAGCTTTAAGGACGCACAGACATGGCCACCAAGCAGATCAAGGGAGTTCTGGGCGAGAAGCTCGGCATGACCCAGGTCTTCGACGACGCGGGCAAGATGGTGCCCGTGACGGTTCTGAAGGCCGGTCCGTGCGTCGTCAGCCGCATCCGGACTCCCGACACCGACGGATACTCCGCTGTCCAGATCGGTTACGGGCAGATCAACCCGCGCAAGGTCAACAAGCCGCTCGGCGACTACCTGCGCAAGAACGAGTTGACCCCGCGCCGCCACTACGTCGAGGTCCGCACGACCGACGCCACCGAGTACACGCTCGGCCAGGAGGTCACCGCGGACAGCTTCGAGATCGGCGAGAAGGTCGACGTCACGGGCAAGAGCAAGGGCAAGGGCTTCGCCGGTGTGATGAAGCGCCACGGTTTCCGTGGTCTCTCCGCCACGCACGGCACGCAGCGCAAGCACCGCTCGCCCGGTTCCATCGGCGGCTGCGCCACACCCGGCCGCGTTTTCAAGGGCATGCGGATGGCCGGGCGCATGGGCAACGTGCGCAAGACCATCCAGAACCTGACCGTGCACTCCGTCGACGCGGAGAAGGGCCTCATCCTGGTCAAGGGTGCTGTGCCCGGTCCCAACGGCGGTCTGGTGCTTGTCCGTACCGCTGTGAAGGGGGACAAGTAAGCCATGGCCCAGATCGAGGTCAAGAACCCCGAGGGCGGCGCCAAGGGCAGCGTCGAGCTGCCGGAGAGCGTCTTCGCCCAGAAGGTCAGCATCCCGCTGATCCATCAGGTCGTGAACGGTCAGATGGCCGCCGGCCGCCAGGGCACGCACGCCACCAAGACCCGCGGTGAAGTCCGCGGCGGTGGCAAGAAGCCCTACCGCCAGAAGGGCACCGGCCGGGCCCGTCAGGGCTCGATCCGCGCCCCGCAGTACACCGGTGGTGGAACCGTTCACGGTCCCCAGCCGCGTGACTACAGCCAGCGGACCCCGAAGAAGATGAAGGCCGCCGCCCTGCGCGGAGCCCTCACCGACCGGGCCAACCACGGCCGCATCCACGTCGTCAGCCACTTCGTGGCCGAGGACGCGGTCGGCAAGCTCACGCAGACCGCTCTGAAGGCGCTGCGTCAGGTGACCGAGTCCGACAAGGTCCTGGTCGTCCTGGCCCGCGAGGACGAGCACAACCGGCGCGCCCTGCGCAACCTCGGCGAGGTGCACATCCTCGACGCGGACCAGGTGAACACCTACGACGTCCTGTACTCGGACGACGTGGTCTTCACCGAGGCGGGCTACGCCGAGTTCCTGGCCCACGCGGCCGGCACCTCCAAGGCCGCTGAGTCCGAGGAGGACGACCAGTGAGGATCGCTGACCACCGCGACATCATCGTCGAGCCGGTGATCTCCGAGAAGAGCTACGGGCTCATGGACTCGAACAAGTACACGTTCATCGTCCGCCCCGACGCCAACAAGACGCAGATCAAGATCGCCATCGAGAAGATCTTCGAAGTGAAGGTCACCTCGGTGAACACGATCAACCGCAAGGGCAAGCGCAAGCGCACCCGCTTCGGTTACGGGAAGCGTCCCGACACCAAGCGCGCGATCGTCAGCGTCGCCGAAGGCGACCGGATCGACATCTTCGGTGTCTGACCTTTCTCGGGTCTGACCGCTACACACCAAGCAATACGTAAAGGAATGCGCGAAGAAGATGGGCATTCGTAAGTACAAGCCGACGACGCCGGGTCGTCGCGGTTCGAGCGTGAGCGACTTCGTCGAGATCACGCGCTCCGAGCCGGAGAAGTCCCTGGTGCGTCCGCTCCACTCCAAGGGTGGGCGAAACGGCCACGGTCGGATCACCGCCCGCCACCAGGGTGGCGGCCACAAGCGCGCCTACCGCGTGATCGACTTCCGTCGTCACGACAAGGACGGCGTTCCGGCCAAGGTCGCTCACATCGAGTACGACCCCAACCGCACCGCTCGCATCGCCCTGCTGCACTACGTGGACGGTGAGAAGCGCTACATTCTGGCGCCCGCCGGCCTCAAGCAGGGGGACCGGGTCGAGAACGGCCCGCAGTCCGACATCAAGCCGGGCAACTGCCTCCCGCTGCGCAACATCCCCACGGGTACGTTCGTGCACGCGGTCGAGCTGAAGCCGGGCGGCGGCGCCAAGCTGGGCCGTTCCGCCGGGTCCCAGATCCAGCTGCTCGCCAAGGAGGGCCGGTACGCCACGCTGCGTATGCCCTCCGGCGAGATGCGCATGGTGGAGATCACCTGCCGCGCGACCGTTGGACAGGTCGGCAACGCCGAGCAGTCCAACATCAACTGGGGCAAGGCCGGCCGCTCGCGGTGGAAGGGCAAGCGCCCGACCGTCCGCGGTGTGGTCATGAACCCGGTCGACCACCCGCACGGTGGTGGTGAGGGCAAGACCTCCGGTGGTCGCCACCCGGTCAGCCCCTGGGGCAAGAAGGAAGGCCGGACCCGGACCAAGGGCAAGGCCAGCGACAAGCTGATCGTGCGGCGTCGGCGTAGCGGTAAGAAGAAGCGGTAAGGAGCACGTCTGATGCCACGTAGCCTTAAGAAGGGTCCCTTCGTCGACGACCACCTCATCAAGAAGGTGGAAGTCCAGAACGAGAAGGGGACCAAGAACGTCATCAAGACGTGGTCCCGGCGGTCCATGATCGTCCCGGAGATGATCGGTCACACGATCGCCGTCCACGATGGCCGCAAGCACGTCCCCGTGTTCGTGTCCGAGTCGATGGTCGGCCACAAGCTCGGCGAGTTCGCTCCCACGCGTACTTTCCGTAGCCACGTCAAGGAAGACCGCCGTAGCCGCCGTTAGCGGTTGCAGCAGGAGTAAGAACCATTTCTCCACGGTGAGTGGGGATGAATTTCCGTGAGCGAGGGAAAAGCGATGGGAACGAGGGCACAGGCACGGTTCGTCCGTGTTACGCCCCGGAAGGCCCGCCGGGTGGTGGACCTTATTCGCGGGTTGCCCGCTGACGAGGCACAGGCGGTGCTCCGGTTCGCGCCCCAGTCGGCGAGCGAGCCTGTTGGCAAGGTACTGGCCAGTGCTATCGCCAACGCTGAGCACAATGACAAGCTGGACCGCGAGACGCTGGTGGTCGAGGGCGCGTGGGTGGACGAAGGTCCGACCCTCAAGCGCATTCGTCCGCGAGGCTTCGGCCGCGCTTTCCGGGTGACCAAGCGCACCAGCCACATCACTGTGGTGGTCGCTGAGAACTCGGGCGCCTCGTCCAAGACGAAGGAAAGGACCCGATAGTGGGGCAGAAGGTAAACCCGCACGGGTTCCGCCTCGGCATCACCACCGACTTCAAGAGTCGGTGGTACGCGGACAAGTCCTACAAGGACTATGTCAAGGAAGACGTGGCGATCCGTCGGATGCTGACCCGTGGCATGGAGCGCGCGGGCATCTCCAAGGTCGAGATCGAGCGCACCCGTGACCGTGTTCGCGTGGACGTCTACACCGCCCGGCCGGGCATCGTCATCGGCCGCCGCGGCGTGGAGGCCGACCGCATCCGGACGGATCTCGAGAAGCTGACCGGCAAGCAGGTCCAGCTGAACGTCTTCGAGGTGAAGAACCCCGAGATCGACGCGCAGCTCGTCGCCCAGGGCGTCGCCGAGCAGCTGAGCAGCCGCGTGGCGTTCCGCCGCGCGATGCGCAAGGCGATGCAGACCGCGATGAAGAGCGGTGCCAAGGGCATCCGTATCCAGTGCGGTGGACGCCTGGGCGGGGCTGAGATGTCCCGCTCGGAGTTCTACCGCGAGGGCCGGGTCCCGCTGCACACGCTGCGCGCCGACATCGACTACGGCTTCTTCGAGGCCCGTACGACGTTCGGTCGCATCGGCGTGAAGGTGTGGATCTACAAGGGTGACGCTCCCGCGACCCGCGCCGAGCGCGAGGCGGCCCAGGCCGCCCAGCGTTCCGCCGGCGGTGGCGGTGGCGGCGGCCAGCGTCGCGAGCGCCCGCAGCGGCGTCGTCGCGGCGGTGCCGCTCCCGGTGGCGCCCAGCAGCAGGGAGCCGAGGCCAAGGCCCCGGCCGAGTCCGCGAAGACCGAGGGGAGCTGAGCCGTGCTTATTCCTCGTAAGGTCAAGTACCGCAAGCAGCACCACCCGGACCTGCGCGGCAAGGCCAAGGGCGGCACGTCGGTCAACTTCGGCGAGTTCGGCATCCAGGCTCTGGAGTCGGCCTACGTCACCAACCGGCAGATCGAGTCCGCTCGTATCGCCATGACCCGGCACATCAAGCGTGGCGGCAAGGTGTGGATCAACATCTTCCCGGACCGCCCGCTGACCAAGAAGCCGGCCGAGGTCCGCATGGGTTCCGGTAAGGGCTCGCCCGAGTGGTGGGTCGCCCCGGTCAAGCCCGGCCGTGTGATGTTCGAGCTGTCGGGCGTGCCCGAGGCCGTGGCGAAGGAAGCCATGCGCCGTGCGATGCACAAGCTCCCGATGAAGTGCAAGTTTGTTAAGCGGGAGGGGGAGTGATGGCGAAGTCCGTGACTGCCCAGGAGCTGCGTGACCAGTCCGTCGAGGACCTGGTCGCCAAGCTCAAGGAAGCGAAGACCGAGCTCTTCAACCTCCGCTTCCAGGCCGCCACAGGCCAGCTCGACAACCACAGCCGGCTGCGTACCGTCAAGCGAGAGATCGCGCGGATCTACACGATCCTCCGGGAGCACGAGCTGGGCATCGTCCCGCTGTCTGGTGAGTCGGCTGAGGAGACGAAGGAAGCAGCCGAATGAGTGAGAACCAGACCGCGACCCGCAACTACCGCAAGGTGCGCGAGGGCTACGTCGTCAGCGACAAGATGGACAAGACCGTCGTCGTCGAGGTCGAAGACCGCATCAAGCACGCCATGTACGGCAAGGTCATCCGTCGGACGACCAAGTACAAGGCGCACGACGAGGCGAACTCCTGTGGCGTCGGTGACCGGGTCCGTTTGATGGAGACCCGGCCGCTTTCCGCGACGAAGCGTTGGCGCGTCGTGGAGATCCTGGAGAAGGCTAAGTAACCCCAGCCTGTGGTGGCGGCCGGCACACGTTGTCGGCCGCCGCCGCGAGGGGTGAGACCACCTAGCCGTGCGGCAGTGGACCGCACGCATCACATCAGGAGCAGACGTGATTCAGCAGGAGTCGCGACTCAAGGTCGCCGACAACACGGGTGCCAGGGAGATCCTGACCATCCGTGTACTCGGTGGCTCGGGTCGGCGCTACGCCGGGATCGGCGACACGATCGTCGCCACGGTGAAGGACGCCCAGCCTGGCGCTGCAGTCAAGAAGGGCGACGTCGTCAAGGCCGTTGTCGTGCGCACCGTCAAGGAGCGCCGCCGGCCCGACGGCTCCTACATCCGCTTCGATGAGAACGCTGCCGTGCTCATCAAGGACGGTGGGGACCCGCGAGGCACCCGCATCTTCGGCCCGGTGGGCCGTGAGCTGCGTGACAAGAAGTACATGCGCATTATTTCGCTGGCGCCGGAGGTGCTGTAGGCGATGAAGATCAAATCTGGCGACGAGGTCATCGTCATCGCCGGCAAGGACAAGGGTGCCACCGGCAAGGTCGTCAAGGCCCTGCCGAAGGAAGACCGTGTCGTCGTCGAGGGCGTCAACCTGGTCAAGAAGCACAGGAAGGCCAACCCGGCGGGCGGCCAGCAGGGCGAGGTCGTCACCAAGGAGGCCCCCATCCACGTGAGCAACGTTGCGCTCGCGGAGGACGGCAAGGCGTCCCGGGTGGGCTACCGCTTCGAGGAAGACGGAACCAAGGTTCGGGTCTCCCGCCGCACCGGTAAGGACATCTGATGACGGTTACCAACGACATCACGGCCCCTCCGATGCCGAGGCTGAAGGAGAAGTACCGTAACGAGATCGTCGCTGCTCTCAAGGAAGAGCACGACATCGCCAACATCATGCAGGTCCCCGGTCTGACGAAGATCGTGGTCAACATGGGTGTCGGCGAGGCCGCTCGTGACGCGAAGCTGATCCAGGGCGCGATCGCCGACCTGTCGGCGATCACCGGGCAGAAGCCGAAGATCAACCGTGCCAAGAACTCCATCGCGCAGTTCAAGCTGCGCGAGGGCCAGCCGATCGGCGCCAGCGCCACGCTGCGCGGCGACCGGATGTGGGAGTTCCTGGACCGGCTGCTCTCGCTCGCCCTGCCCCGGATCCGGGACTTCCGTGGACTCTCCCCGAAGCAGTTCGACGGGAACGGGAACTACACCTTCGGTCTGACCGAGCAGGTCATGTTCCATGAGGTGGACCCGGACAAGGTCGACCGGCAGCGTGGGATGGACATCACGGTTGTCACCACGGCCACGACCGATGACCAGGGCCGCAGCCTGCTCAAGCGGCTCGGTTTCCCGTTCAAGGAAGCCTGAGGGGTAAGCACACATGGCTAAGAAGTCCCTGATCGCGAAGGCGCAGCGGAAGCCGAAGTTCGGCGTTCGTGCGTATACTCGATGCTCTCGGTGCGGCCGTCCGCGCGCCGTCTTCCGGAAGTTCGGCCTGTGCCGTATCTGCTTCCGCGAGATGGCGCACCGCGGCGAGCTGCCCGGTATCACCAAGTCGAGCTGGTAGTTTCCGGCGGGGCCGACCGTGCGCTCCTCCCCCTGGGAGGGCTCCACGAGGTCGGCCCCCCGAAGCGCCTCTGCTTGGTCGCTTCAATGCAGTGACGGTGACCGCACCAGGCGGTCACGGTCCGGCAACATCCAACCATCAGGGCACGGTAGTCCCGCGAGGGACCGCGGTGCCCACGACCGCGCCGTAGGTCCGTTTGTGCACCTCCAGGGGAGACCCGCAGGAGGGCAGGCTCTGGGAAAGCCCGCACTCGGAAACCGCGGTGAGGAAGGGCCAATCGGCCATGACGATGACCGACCCGATCGCAGACATGCTGACTCGTCTGCGCAACGCGAACTCGGCTTACCACGACACCGTGACGATGCCGTTTTCCAAGATCAAGGCGCACATCGCCGAGATCCTCCAGCAGGAGGGCTTCATTCAGGGCTGGCGGACCGAGGAGGCCCCCGTGGGCAAGAGCCTCGTCCTCGAACTGAAGTACGGCCCCACCCGTGAGCGTTCGATCGCGGGCATCCGCCGGGTCTCCAAGCCCGGTCTGCGGGTGTACGCCAAGAAGGAGAACCTGCCGCGGGTGCTGGGTGGCCTCGGTGTGGCGATCATTTCGACGTCCGGTGGCCTGATGACGAACAAGCAGGCCAAGAAGCGTGGCGTTGGCGGCGAAGTTCTCGCCTACGTCTGGTAACAGGGAGAGATTGAAGCATGTCGCGAATCGGTCGACTGCCGATCTCGGCCCCCAAGGGCGTCGAAGTCACGATTAACGGGCAAGACGTCACTGTCAAGGGGCCGAAAGGCGAACTGAAGCACACCGTCGCCGAGCCGATCACCGTCTCCAAGGACGGAGAGATCATCTCGGTGGCGCGTCCCGACGACAAGCCGGAGAACCGCTCGCTGCACGGTCTGACCCGTGCGCTGCTCGCGAACCTCATCGAGGGCGTCTCCAAGGGCTACGCCAAGACGCTGGAGATCCACGGCGTGGGTTACCGCGTCCAGGCCCGAGGCGCCAACCTGGAGTTCTCGCTGGGCTACAGCCACCCCGTGGTGATCGAGCCTCCGGAGGGCATCAGCTTCCGCGTTGAGAAGCCGACGATCCTCCACGTCGAGGGCATCGACAAGCAGCTGGTGGGCCAGGTGGCCGCGAACATCCGCGGGCTGCGCAAGCCTGACCCGTACAAGGCCAAGGGCGTGCGGTACAAGGGTGAGCACATCCGCCGCAAGGCCGGAAAGGCTGGTAAGTAGGCATGGGTATCACCGTGAGCCGCAAGCGGACCGCCAAGCGCGCCACCTCCCGTGCGCGTCGCCAGTTCCGCGTCCGCAAGCGGATCCAGGGCACCGCCGAGCGTCCCCGCCTGGCCGTGTTCCGCTCCTCCAAGCACATCGTCGTCCAGGTCATCGACGACTCCCGGGGCCACACGCTGGCCGCGGCCTCCACCGTTGAGGCCGACGTGCGCGGCGTGGACGGCACCAAGTCGGACAAGTCCGTCAAGGTCGGCCAGCTCATCGCCCAGCGTGCCAAGGACGCCGGCGTCTCCGCGGTCGTGTTCGACCGCGGAGGCTTCCAGTACTCCGGCCGTATTGCCAAGCTCGCCGACGCGGCGCGCGAGGGCGGACTGGAGTTCTAGGGATGACCTTCGTACTGGACAAGATCAACCACGAGAAGAGGAACCACTGATGGCTGCAGCACCGCGGCGCGGCGCCGGTGGCGAGCGGCGTGATCGCCGTGACGATCGCCGCGGCGGCGCCGCAGACAAGGGTGTCTCCTACATCGAGAAGGTCGTGACCATCAACCGGGTCGCGAAGGTCGTCAAGGGCGGCCGTCGCTTCTCCTTCACCGCTCTCGTCGTCGTCGGTGACGGCAACGGCATGGTCGGTGTCGGTTACGGCAAGGCCAAGGAGGTCCCGGCCGCGATCGCCAAGGGTGTCGAGGAGGCGAAGAAGAACTTCTTCCGCGTCCCCCGCATCCAGGGCACGATCGTGCACCAGGTCCAGGGCGAGGACGCCGCTGGCGTCGTCATGCTCCGTCCGGCCGCTCCGGGTACCGGTGTGATCGCCGGCGGCCCCGTGCGCGCCGTCCTTGAGTGCGCCGGCATCCACGACGTGCTGAGCAAGTCGCTCGGCTCGTCCAACCCGCTGAACATCGTGCACGCCACGGTCGCGGCTCTCAAGGGCATCAACCAGCCCGAGGAGATCGCCGCCCGTCGTGGCCTGCCGATCGAGGACGTCGCCCCGGCCGCCATGCTCCGTGCTCGCGCTGAGGCGAAGGCAGGAGCCTGACCATGGCCAAGCTCAAGATCACGCAGACCCGCTCCAAGATCGGCGGCAAGGAGAAGCAGCACGCTGCCCTCCAGACCCTCGGTCTGGGCCGGATCGGCAAGTCCACCGTCCGTGAGGACCGCCCCGAGGTTCGTGGACAGATCACGATCGTCTCGCACCTCGTGTCCGTCGAGGAGGTTGCCGAATGAGCGACTACAACCCCGACGAGCTGCTCAAGCTGCACCACCTGCGGCCCGCTCCGGGCGCCAACAAGTCCAAGGTCCGCAAGGGCCGTGGCGAGGCGTCCAAGGGCAAGACCGCCGGTCGCGGCACCAAGGGCACGAAGGCTCGTAACACCGTGCGTCCCGGTTTCGAGGGCGGGCAGATGCCCCTCATCCGCCGGGTGCCGAAGCTCAAGGGCTTCAGCAACGCGCGCTTCAAGAAGAACTACCAGGTCGTGAACCTGGACCGGCTCAGCGAGCTGTACCCCGAGGGTGGCGAGGTCACCGTCGAGGGCCTGGTCGCCAAGGGCGCCGTTCGCAAGAACGAGCTCGTCAAGGTGCTGGGCACCGGTGAGATCACCGTCGCCGTGCAGGTGAGCGCGAACGCGTTCTCCGCCACGGCGAAGGAGAAGATCGCCGCCGCCGGTGGCTCCGTCACCGAGCTGTAGGGGATCATCCACGCGATGAGCGACTGGGGGCGTCCGCCCGGTGGGTCCGAGAACGACCAGCCGGCGGGCGCCCTCGCGCGTTGTGAGCAATGATCGTTATCGCTCACATACGCACGACCGGCGTGATGGCTGTTACAGTGCCATCTGTTTGGGCTCCCCGCTTGACGTAATGTGAAAACTTCCGAGCACTGGGCCACGGGCTCAGTGCTGACGTTCTACGACGATTCAGGATCGGCCGCGATGTCTGGAACCCGTTCCGCCGCCGAAGCCGCGCAGGAGGAGACGTGCTAGGTGCGTTCGTTCGTGCATTCCGCACGCCCGACCTGCGCAACAAGCTGCTGTTCACACTGTTCATCCTGACGATCTTCCGTCTGGGGTCGGTGATCCCCGCACCGGGGATCGACTCCGCGGCGATCCGGGACCAGATGGAGGCCATCACCGCGGCGGATGAGTCCGGGGTGTACGCGCTGGTGAACCTCTTCAGCGGCGGCGCGCTACTCCAACTGGCGGTGTTCGCGCTCGGGGTCATGCCCTACATCACCGCGAGCATCATCATCAACCTCCTCACTGTGGTGATCCCGCGGCTGGAGGCCCTCAAGAAGGAGGGCCAGTCCGGCCAGACGAAGATCACCCAGTACACCCGCTACCTGACGCTGATGCTCGCTGTCCTGCAGTCGACCAGCATCGTCGCCATGGCCAGGACGGGCGCGCTGTTCCAGGGCTCCATCCCGGTCAGCACCTACCTGCCCAACCAGGACATCCTCACCCTGGTCACGATCGTGGTCGTCATGACCGGCGGCACCGCCATCATCATGTGGTTCGGTGAGCTGATCACCGAGCGCGGGGTGGGCAACGGCATGTCGCTGCTCATCTTCACCACGGTCATCTCGAGCTTCCCGGCCATGATCATGGGCCTCTACCAGGAGCGCTCGATCTGGGTCTTCACCATCATCTGCATCGCCGCCCTGGTGCTCGTCACCGCGGTGGTCTTCATGGAGCAGGCGCAGCGCCGCATCCCGGTGCAGTACGCCAAGCGCATGGTGGGACGCCGGATGTACGGGGGCAGCTCCACCTACATCCCGCTGAAGGTCAACCAGGCGGGCATCATCCCCGTGATCTTCGCCTCCTCGCTGCTGTACCTCCCGCAGCTGGTCGTGGGTCTGATCGGGCAGGAGTCCACCAACCCGGTCGTCACCTTCATCCAGACCTACTTCAGCACCGGCACCGGGATCCACCCGGTGTACATGGTCACCTTCTTCGCCATGATCGTCGGGTTCGCGTTCTTCTACGTGTCGATTACCTTCAACCCCGATGAGGTCTCCGACAACATGAAGAAGTACGGTGGGTTCATCCCGGGTATCCGGCCTGGGCGTCCGACCGCCGAGTACCTCAACTACGTGTTGAAGCGGCTGACGACGCCCGGTTCCATCTACCTGGGTGTGATCGCGCTCCTTCCGATGGTCGCTCTCGGTGCCAGCGGCGCCGGCGGCGCCGGCATGGGCATCGCGATGCAAGGAACGAGCCTCCTGATCATGGTCGGTGTCGGGCTGGACACGGTGAAGCAGATCGAGAGTCACCTCCAGCAGAGGAACTACGAAGGTTTTCTGCGATAAATGCGTGCAGTATTGGTGGGGCCGCCTGGGGCCGGAAAAGGCACTCAGGCCCAGATCCTCGCGTCGGAGCTGTCGATCCCGAAGGTGTCCACCGGTGACATCTTCCGGGCCAACGTCAGCGGTGGTACGGAGCTCGGCAAGAAGGCCAAGGAGTTCATGGACCGTGGAGACCTCGTCCCCGACGAGGTCACGAACGCCATGGTCAAGGACCGTCTGGCGAAGGAGGACGCGGCCAACGGGTTCCTGCTCGACGGGTTCCCGCGCAACGTCCCCCAGGCCGAGACCCTCAACGGCATGCTCGCCGACCTCGAAGGGCGGCTGGACGTCGTCCTGGAACTGAGGGTCGACGAGGACGAGGTCGTCAAGCGCCTGTCCGGGCGCCGCTCCTGCCCGGAGTGCGGCCGCGTCTACCACGTCGAGTACGACGCTCCCACGACGGCGGGCTCGTGCGATGACGACGGCGCTGAGCTGTACCAGCGGGAGGACGACCGCGAGGAGACCATCAGGCACCGCCTGAAGGTCTACCGCGAGCAGACCGCCCCGCTGGTGGAGTTCTACGAGCGCGAGGGACTCCTGGCCACCATCGCGGCCACGGGTTCCGTGGAGCAGGTCACGGCACGGGCCAAGGCCGCCATCGCGGAGAAGGCCGACGGGACCGGCGTCTGATGTTTCGGAAGGCGGAGCCGGACGTGCAGATCAAGACGCCGGAACAGATCGCCAAGATGAGGGCGGCGGGCCAGGTCGTGGCCCGCGCCCTGGACACCCTCCGGGCCGCGGTGCGGCCCGGGGTGTCCACCCTCGAACTCGACTCGATCGCGGAGAAGGTCATCCGTGACGCGGGGGCGGTGCCCTCCTTCAAGGGCTACCACGGCTTCCCCGGGTCCATCTGCGCGTCGGTCAACGAGGAGGTCGTCCACGGCATCCCCAGCTCCGAGCGGGTGCTGGCCGAGGGCGACATCATCTCCATCGACTGCGGGGCCATCCTGGACGGCTGGCACGGCGACTCGGCGATCACCGTCGCGGTCGGCGAGGGCCGTCCCGAGGACCTGGCGATGATGGAGACCTGCGAGGAGTCCATGTGGCAGGGGATCGCGCAGATGCTGCCGGGCGGACGCCTCGGCGACATCGGCCACGCGATCGGCGGCCACATCACCAAGCACGGCGGCTACGGCAACGTCCGCGAGTACGGCGGCCACGGCATCGGCACCGAGATGCACATGGACCCGCACGTGCTCAACTACGGCAAGCGCGGCAAGGGCATCCGGCTGGTCGAGGGCATGTGCCTGGCGATCGAGCCGATGACCACGCTGGGCAAGCAGGACGTCGTCGAACTGGACGACGGCTGGACCGTGGTGACGCGCGACGGCCGGCGGGCCGCTCACTTCGAGCACTCCGTGGCCATCACCGCGCAGGGCCCGCTCGTGTTGACCGCGCGCGAGTCCGACCGCGATAAAATCACACAGATGGGTTTCGTCCAGCCGACCTGGTAGGCGGACCCGGCCCTACGCGCCTCGCGCGCAGGACGCCACCACCCACGGTCGAAGATGCGAGGTGCGCGCAATGTCCGACCCGGTGCCGTCGATACGCACGTCCGACTCAGAGCGCGACCGCGTCGCGCAACTCCTCCAGGAGCACTTCGCCCAGGGGCGACTGGACCACGAGGAGTTCACCGACCGGTTGAGCCGCACCTACAAGGCCCGCACGGTCGACGAGCTCGAACTCGTCACCCAGGACCTGCCCGAGCGCGACCTGGCCGACATCCAGGGCGCCGGCGTCCAGCCCGCCCAGGGCGAGGACGGTCCTCCCGGACCCCAGCTGACCATGCGCGACCCGGCACTGATGGTGCCGTGGGCGCTGTACGGCGGGGTCAACGTCCTGTGCTTCGTGATCTGGCTGATCCTGTTCCTCACCGCGGGCCACGGCTATCCGTGGTTCCTGTGGGTGCTGGGCCCGTGGGGCATCCTCATGGGCCTGGTGACCCTGGGGGTGCTCGCGGCGCCCCGGATCCTGCGCTGAGCGCGGTCACCGCCCGCCCCCTCCGGCGTGGTAATGAGTACTTGCCCGGAGGGGATAGACTGGCACTGCCCATACGCGGGCTGTTGGGTCAGCATGCCATCTCTGTGCCACGTCCACCTAGTGACGTACGCTCTTGCAGTTGACCTGATCTTCCAGTGTGTCCTGGCTCCGACGACGTCCGGCTTCGTCCGCCGTCGTCGGGTCCGTCGCGTCATGCGGGACCGCTGGAGTCGCGTCGGGTTGTCCTGATCAACCAATCGATGAGCGAGGCGTGGAGGACATGGCGAAGAAAGACGGCGCCATCGAGATCGAGGGTTCCGTTGTCGAGTCCCTACCCAACGCTATGTTCAAGGTAGAGCTCGACAACGGGCACCAGGTCCTTGCCCACATCAGTGGCAAGATGCGGATGAACTACATCCGCATTCTTCCCGACGACCGTGTCGTCGTGGAGCTGAGCCCGTACGACCTCACGCGCGGGCGCATCGTTTACCGCTACAAGTAGCCGTCACGGGCCGTCCGGGCCCGCGACGAGTGACGTGATGAGTTCGGAGTCACCGATGAAGGTCAAGCCGAGCGTGAAGAAGATCTGCGCGAAGTGCCGCGTGATCCGTCGTAACGGCCGGATCATGGTCATTTGCTCGGACCCGCGCCACAAGCAGCGCCAGGGCTAGTTCCCCGGTTCGCTGTCCGCGGCTTCCGCCCAGCGAGTTACCCCGAGGGGTCCCATCCCCGAAGGGCTTGAAAGAACGAATACCTGTTCCGATTCCGGGGCCGCGGAGGCCCGGGAACAACCCCCGGTCGGAGGCCGGGGCCTCGTCGATTGGGCGACGGGAGGGTGGAACGGGTCAGACCTCCGCACAGCATGGATGGAGTCTCGCCCACATGGCACGTATTGCCGGCGTTGACCTTCCCCGCGACAAGCGGGTGGAGATCGCTCTCACGTACGTTTTCGGGGTCGGGCGCACGCGCGCGCTCGAGACCCTGGCGAACACCGGTGTCGACGGGAACACCCGCGTCTACCAGCTGGCCGAAGAGGACCTGGTCAAGCTCCGCGAGTGGATCGAGGCGAACTACCAGGTCGAGGGTGACCTGCGCCGTGAGGTCCAGGCCGACATCCGTCGCAAGATGGAGATCGGCAGCTACCAGGGCATCCGCCACCGCCGCGGCCTTCCGGTCCGCGGTCAGCGCACGCAGACCAACGCGCGTACCCGCAAGGGCAAGAAGAAGACCGTGGCCGGTAAGAAGAAGGCCGGTAAGAAGTAGTCCGCTCGGACTGTCCACCGCGTCCGAGAACCGTCAACGGACCGATGATCTCTGGGAGTTTCGCTAATGCCGCCTAAGGGCCGTCAGGGTGCCGCGCGCAAGGTGCGTCGCAAGGAAAAGAAGAACATTGTCCACGGACACGCTCACATCAAGAGCACGTTCAACAACACGATCGTGAGCATCACGGACCCCACGGGTGCCGTGATCGCGTGGGCCAGCTCCGGACAGGTCGGCTTCAAGGGTTCGCGTAAGTCGACCCCCTACGCCGCGCAGATGGCCGCCGAGGCCGCTGCCCGCCGCGCGCAGGAGCACGGCGTCCGCAAGGTGGACGTCTTCGTCAAGGGCCCGGGTTCCGGCCGGGAGACCGCCATCCGTTCGCTGCAGGCGACCGGCCTCGAGGTGGGCTCCATCCAGGACGTCACCCCGGTGCCGCACAACGGCTGCCGTCCGCCGAAGCGCCGCCGCGTCTGACCCGGCAGCGGGTGCCCGCGTCTCCTACCACGCGGGTGCCACGTCGCGCTCGCCCCGCGCGGTCCCGGCTGGGACCCGCGCGGGCGGGGTAGGAATCCGAGTAGAGGGCACCGCCGATCCGGCGGTGTCCATCCGGTGGCCGTCAAATAGCGGGCGGCCATGTGGAAGGGAAGTCACGGACCATGTTGATCGCACAGCGTCCCACGCTCGCCGAGGAAGCGATCTCGGACCTGCGCTCGAAGTTCGTCATCGAGCCGCTGGAGCCGGGTTTCGGCTACACGATCGGTAACTCGCTTCGGCGTACCCTGCTGTCCTCCATCCCCGGTGCGGCTGTCACCAGCATCCGCATCGAGGGCGTCGAGCACGAGTTCACCACCGTGCCCGGGGTCAAGGAGGACGTCACCGAGATGATCCTCAACCTCAAGGGCCTGGTCGTCAGCTCCGAGCACGACGAGCCGGTGCTGATGTACCTGCGCAAGCAGGGCCCCGGTGTGGTGACCGCGGCGGACATCGCTCCGCCGGCGGGTGTCGAGGTGCACAACCCCGACCTGCACATCGCCACGCTGAACGGCAAGGGCAAGCTGGAGATGGAGCTGACGGTCGAGCGCGGCCGCGGTTACGTCTCGGCGACGCAGAACAAGCAGCAGGGCCAGGAGATCGGTCGGATCCCGATCGACTCCATCTACTCGCCGGTGCTTCGTGTGACCTACAAGGTCGAGGCCACCCGTGTCGAGCAGCGCACCGACTTCGACCGCCTGATCGTCGACATCGAGACCAAGCCGGCCATCCGTCCCCGTGACGCCGTGGCCAGCGCGGGCAAGACCCTGGTCGAGCTGTTCGGTCTGGCGCGAGAGCTCAACGTCGACGCCGAGGGCATCGACATGGGCCCGTCGCCGACGGACGCCGCGCTCGCGGCGGACCTGGCGCTGCCGATCGAGGACCTCAACCTGACGGTCCGGTCCTACAACTGCCTCAAGCGTGAGGGCATCCACAGCGTTGGTGAGCTGGTGGCCCGCTCCGAGCAGGACCTGTTGGACATCCGCAACTTCGGTGCCAAGTCCATCGATGAGGTCAAGCAGAAGCTCATCGACATGGGCCTGTCCCTGAAGGACTCCCCGCCCGGATTCGACCCCAGCACGGCGGCCGACAACTACGGCTCCGATGACGACGAGGGTGAGTCCTTCGTCGAGACGGAGCAGTACTAACCGACCTCGTCGCCCATGGTCCACGGCCGAGTGCGGCCGCGGATCGCATCACTAGGAGAACGACACCATGCCCACGCCTACCAAGGGCGCCCGTCTGGGTTCCGGGCCCGCTCACGAGCGGCACATCCTGGCGAACCTCGCGACCTCGCTGTTCCAGCACGGCCGCATTCGCACCACCGAGGCCAAGGCCAAGCGCCTTCGCCCCTACGCCGAGAAGCTCATCACCCTCGGCAAGCGCGGTGACCTGCACGCCCGTCGTCAGGTCCTGACCAAGATCACGGACAAGTCCGTGGTGCACGAGCTGTTCACCGAGATCGGTCCTCGCTACGAGAACCGTCCCGGTGGTTACACCCGTATCACCAAGATCGGTCCGCGCAAGGGCGACAACGCCCCGATGGCCGTCATCGAGCTGGTGGAGGCGCTGAGCGCGCCCGCCGCCGCTCCGGCCGCGGCCCCGGCCGCCGCCGAGGAGGCCCCCGAGGCCCCCGAGGCCGCCGCCGAGGAGACCACGGAGGCCCCCGCGGCCGCCGAGGAGAGCTCCGAGAGCAAGTAGGGCGGACGGTGCCCGGGCGCGAGCCCGGGCCCCGACCGTTCACCGAGTGCCCGATCCCTCGTGGGGGTCGGGCACTCGGCATTTCCGGGATGGGGGTTCGATGGACGACAACGAGACGACGGTCCGGATCTGGCTGGACATCGCCTACGACGGCACGGACTTCTCCGGCTGGGCGCGGCAGCCGACGCGGCGCACCGTCCAGGGGGAGCTGGAGTCGGGCCTGGCGAAGGTGCTGCGGCAGCCGGAGGTGGCGCTGACGTGCTCGGGGCGTACGGACGCGGGGGTGCACGCCCGGGGCCAGGCGGCGCACGCGGACGTCCCGGCCGCGGCCTGGGAGCGCGAGGGGGAGGCCCTGCTGCGCCGGCTGGCGGGGGTGCTGCCCAAGGACGTGCGGGTGACCGGCGCCCGGGTGGCGCCGCCGGGGTTCGACGCGCGCTTCTCGCCCCTGTACCGGCGCTACCTGTACCGGGTGAGCGACGCCCCGTACGGGGTCGACCCGCTGCTGCGGCGGGACGTGCTGTGGCACCGCAACCCGGTGGACGTGGACCGGATGAACGAGGCGGCGGCGCGCCTGGTGGGGGAGCACGACTTCGCGGCCTTCTGCAAGAAGCGGGAGGGCGCCACGACCATCCGTGAGCTGTTGCGCCTGGAGTGGGAGCGGGTGGACACCCACCTCGTGCACGGGACGATCCAGGCGGACGCGTTCTGCCACAACATGGTCCGCGCGCTCGTGGGAGCGCTGCTGGCGGTCGGGGACGGTCGGCGCGGGCCGGAGTGGCCGGGAGAGGTCCTGGGCGCCGCTGTGCGCGACTCGTCGGTCCATGTGGTCGGTCCGCAGGGGCTGAGCCTGGAGGAGGTGTGCTTTCCGCCGCCCGGCGAGATGGCCGAGCGGGCGCGGTCCACGCGGCGGGTCAGGGAGCTGCCGTGCCCGGGGCACGAGGAGTGAGGTGACCGGGAGGGAACGGCGTGAGGGGCGCACCGGCCGCGGCCGGTGCGCCCCTCACGCGTTCGGACGTCAGGCGCGGTCGTCGGCGAGCCGGGCGAAGGCCTCGTCGAGGAAGCCCTCGCCGATGTCGCGCAGGAGCGCGGCGTCCTCGCTCCCGCCCTCGGCCTCCTCCTCCGTGCCGTCGCTGTTGGCGGCGAGGGAGAACAGGACGTAGCGGCCCCACTGGCCGCTGCTGCCGTGGCCGCCGGAGTAGCCCAGGCGCTCGGCGGGGGTGCCCTCCTCGCCGGGCAGGCCGGCGAACCACTCGGCGGCGACCAGGTCCTGCGCGTCCATGGCGGCCGCGGCCTCGGTGTCGGTGGGCATCGCGGCGACGCCGACCGTGACGGCGTGGTTCCCGTCCTCGCTCACGTAGGAGGCGCGGACGAGCTGGCGGCAGTCGTTGCCGCTCAGGGCCTCGCCGTAGCTTCCGTGGGTGCCGGAGGCGCAGTCCTCGGTGTCCTCGTCGACGACGCGGGTGAAGGCTCCCTGCCCCTCGATCTCGACGGTCTCCGGGAAGAGGGCGTCGGTGGTGAGGGCGCCGGGGTCGTCGGCCTCGTCGGCGACCGACGCGGCGTCCGCGGAGCCGCTGTCGCCACCGGTGCCGCTGGCGAGGAAGAACGCGCCGCCGCCCGCGACCACCAGCAGGACCACGAAGCCCGCGATGACCAGGAGCCGGGTGCGGTTCCCGCCGCGCCGGGGCGGGGCGTCGTCGTAGTCGTCATAGCCCGCGTAGTCGTCGTAGGAGTCGTAGTCGCTCACCGCGGCGACGTCGAACTGGGCGGTGTCCGCGCCGGAGTCGGCGGGCATCTCGTCCCGGTACAGCGGCCGGTCGTCGCCCCGGCCGGGGACGGGCGGGACGGCCTGGATGCTCTCGGTGGCGCCCATGGCGTCCGCGGGGAAGACCGGCTCGGGGCCGGGGGGCCCGCTCATGCCGGGCTGTCCGCCCGTGGGGTAGGGGGAGGCGATCGGCACGGGTCCGTTCGGCGGCGACCCCGGGCCGGGCTGCTGGTGCCCCATGGGGGCCTGGCCGCCGGTCGGGGGCGTTCCGGGGAACTGCTGCCCCGGAGCCCCGGGGGGCATGCCGGGCGGGCCGCCGAAGGGCTGCTGGTGCCCCACGGGGGTCTGGCCGCCGCTCGGGGCGGTGCCGGGAATGTGTTGCCCTGGCGCGCCCTGCTGGGGTCCGGAGGGCATGCCGGGGTGTGGTCCCTGGCTTCCGGGAGCGCCGAACGGCGGCTGTCCGGGCGCGTTGGGCTGGTTCCCCTGAGGTCCTTGTTGTCCGTGGGGTGGGAAGGGCTGCTGGGGTCCAGAGGGCTGGCCGGGCTGGTGTCCTTGAGGGCCCTGTTGTCCGTGGGGCGGGAAGGGCTGCTGGGGTCCGGAGGGCATGGGGGTCTGGCCGCCGCTCGGGGCGGTGCCGGGAATGTGTTGCCCTGGCGCGCCCTGCTGGGGTCCGGAGGGCATGCCGGGCTGAGGGCCCTGGCCTCCCGGCGCGCCGTACGGCGGTTGCCCGGCCGCGCCGGGCTGGTGTCCCTGTTCTCCGTGGGGCGGGAAGGACGGCTGGGGTCCGTGATGGCCGTCGGCTTGGTGAGGGCCGCCGGGCTGTGCGGGCATGCCCGGCTGAGGGCTGTGGCTTCCGGGAGCGCCGAAGGGCGGCTGTCCGGGCGCGCCCTGGGGTCCCTGCTGCCCCTGGGGCGGGAAGGACGGCTGGGGTCCGGAGGAGATGGGGGGCTGGCCGCCGCTCGGGGCGGTGCCGGGGATCTGTTGTCCCGGGGCGCCCTGCTGGGGTCCGGAGGGCTGGCCGGGCTGGGGGCCCTGGCCTCCCGGGGGGCCGTACGGCGACTGCCCGGGTGCGGTGGGCTCGTGCCCCTGGGGCCCCTGTTGCCCTGGAGTTCCCAAGGGCTGCCCCGGCATGCCCGGCTGAGGGCTGTGGCTTCCCGGGGCGCCGTACGGCGGTTGCCCGGCCGTGCCGGGCTGGTGCCCCTGCTGTCCGTGGGGCGGGAAGGACGGCTGGGGCCCGGAGGGCTGGCCGGGCTGGGGGCCGTGGCTTCCCGGAGGGCCGTACGGCGGCTGTCCGGGGGGCGAGTAGGGGCTCGCGGGCGGCTGGGGGAGGAGGCCGTGGGAACCGGGCGCGTCGTGTGCGGGTGCCGGCCCCGGTGTGGGATCCTGGCCCTCGGAAGAGCCTGGCGCTGATCCGAGGAGGTCCTGGCCGTCACCGCTCTCCGGACCGGTGGGGTGACCGTCGGGACCGTGTTGGGGCGGGTTCGGATACGTGCTGATGGGAGTCTCCGAGGGCTCTGGAGGATGTGGGGCTGGGACCGCGGCGGACCGGGTCCGTGACCAGATCCGCGCCGTGGTGTCCGTGGCACCGTCCCGTCGGCGCGGATAAGCTGCCGGTACCGGGGTGCCGAAGCGACCGTGACGGGTGTCTCCAAGGTTCGTGTCAGGGCTCGTCGTGCTCTGCGGAGACCGGCCTTTCGGTGCAAGAGTAGCCAACGCGCGGACGCGGACAGGACGAAGCACTCCCGGCGACAGGCATAATAAAAGGCGGAGAGGTCACGGATGTGACCCCGTGCCGGCGCTTTCCCCGCCGAGCGTGGTCCTGCCGGTCTACCCCGCCGCTGGCTTTGACCTGCGCTGCGGTGGCCAGGTAGGATATTCCGTTGTTGTGCGTTGAGTTGCCGTGGGCCCCGGACTGTCGGGCGCCGATCCACGCACCATCGTCTGCGCACTCACCTCCGGGTCGTCCTGATTGGCATGGGCATCCGGCCAAGTAACGCCCCGCAAACCCGCGGGAGTGTTTCGTAATACGAGTCCTCCATCCCGCCCATGGGATGGGGCAGCCGACTGAAGAGCGAAGGCAAACGATCGTGCGCACATACAGCCCCAAACCTAGCGATGTCCAGCGTCAGTGGCACGTTGTCGACGCTACCGATCTCGTGCTCGGGCGTATGGCGAGCCAGGTTGCCACGCTTCTCCGGGGCAAGCACAAGCCCTACTACGCGCCCCACATCGACACCGGCGACTTCGTGATCGTCGTGAACGCCGACAAGGTCGCGCTCACCGGTAACAAGCTGGAGCAGAAGCGGGCCTACCGTCACTCCGGTTACCCGGGCGGTCTGCGTTCGGTCGCATATGCCGACCTGCTGGAGAAGAACCCGGAGCGCGCCATCGAGAAGGCTGTCAAGGGGATGCTGCCCAAGGGCTCCCTCGGCCGCCAGATGGGCAAGAAGCTCAAGGTGTACGCCGGTCCGGAGCACCCGCACCAGGCCCAGCAGCCGGTTCCGTTCGAAATCAGGAAGATCGAGCAGCCCGCCTAGGCGTTCGCGAGACTTACAGGAAGCACGAGGATAACCGTGTCCGAGCCCACCGGCATCGAAGACGTCGCGCAGGAAGTCGCTGACAACCCGGAGGAGTTCCCCTCCGAGTACACCAGCGAGTCCGACGAGACGGTCGCCGCCTACGTCCCCACCGCGTCCGGCCCCAGCGCCGGCACCGGCCGCCGCAAGGAGGCCATCGCCCGCGTCCGTATCGCTCCCGGTTCCGGTGAGTGGAAGATCAACGGCAAGCCCCTCGAGGTCTACTTCCCGGACAAGGTCCACCAGCAGACCATCAAGGACCCGCTCGTCTCCCTCGGATTCGACGGCGCCTACGACGTCTTCGCCCGCCTGAACGGCGGCGGCACCAGCGGCCAGGCCGGCGCGCTGCGCCACGGCATCGCCCGTGCGCTGGCGTCCCTGGACCCGGAGAACAACCGCCCGACCCTGAAGAAGGCCGGTTTCCTGACCCGCGACTCCCGTGAGGTGGAGCGGAAGAAGGCCGGTCTCAAGAAGGCGCGCAAGGCTCCTCAGTTCTCCAAGCGCTAGTGCTCATGCGCCGGCGCTCGCTCGGCTGAGTTTCCGCCCGTACGTCGCCCCTGTCCACAGGGAGCGGCGTACGGGCGTTCGTGTTTTCCCGTGGCCTCCCCGCCACGTTGTTCTCCACCGGCGCCGGACGCGGCGCCGTTCTCGAAAGGGGCTGTCGCCTGTGGCTCGGCTGTTCGGAACAGATGGTGTCCGCGGTGTCGCTGGTCGGGACCTGACCGCAACGCTCGCTCTGGATCTGTCCATCGCGGCTGCGCGCGTGCTGGCGCGCGACACCGGTGATCGTCGGCCGCTGGCCGTCGTGGGGCGCGATCCGCGTGCGTCGGGCGAGTTCCTGGAGGCCGCCGTGGTCGCCGGTCTGGCGAGCACCGGGGTCGACGTCGTCCGGGTGGGCGTGCTGCCCACGCCGGCCGTTGCCTTCCTCACGGGCGACCTGGGCGCCGACTTCGGCGTCATGCTCTCGGCCAGCCACAACCCCGCGCCCGACAACGGCATCAAGTTCTTCGCGGGCGGCGGCCAGAAACTCGAGGATGCCCTGGAGGAGGAGATCGAGGGCATGCTCGGCGTGCCCGCCAATCCGGTCGTCGGAGACCGGGTCGGCCGGGTCAGCGACTCCCTGGACGGCGCCGACCGCTACGTCGAGCACATCCTGGCCTCCCTGCCGCACAGTCTCCAGGGCCTCAAGGTCGTGGTGGACTGCGCGAACGGCGCCGCCGTGCGAGTGGCGCCCGAGGCGCTGCGGCGCGCGGGGGCCGAGGTCGTGGCCATCGGCGACGAGCCCGACGGCTACAACATCAACGAGGGCTGCGGCTCCACCCACCTGGAGCGCCTCCAGCGGGCGGTGCGCACCCACGGCGCGGACGCGGGCATTGCCAACGACGGGGACGCCGACCGCTGCCTGGCGGTGGACGCCGAGGGCTGCGTGGTCGACGGCGACCAGATCCTCGGCATCCTGGCCACGGAGGCCAAGGAGGAGGGCCGTCTGGTCGAGGACACCCTCGTCGTCACGGTCATGTCCAACCTGGGGCTGAAGCTCGCGATGAGCCGCGAGGGCATCCGCGTGGTCGAGACCGCGGTCGGCGACCGGTACGTGCTGGAGGCCATGAAGAACGGCGGTTTCGGCCTGGGCGGTGAGCAGTCCGGCCACGTGATCCTGCTGGATCACGCCACCACCGGCGACGGCGTGCTGACCGGCCTGCACCTGCTCGGCGCCATGGCGCGCCGCCGGCTCGGCCTGGCGGAGCTGGCCAAGGTGATGACGCGCCTGCCGCAGGTGCTCATCAACGTCCCCGACGTGGACCGGTCGAAGGTCGACGACAGCGCGGAGCTGGCGGAGGCCGTGGCCGCCGCCGAGGCCGAGCTCGGTGAGACCGGCCGGGTGCTCATCCGCCCGAGCGGGACCGAGCCCAAGGTCCGCGTGATGGTCGAGGCCGCGGAGCACGACCAGGCGCAGGCGGTGGCCGAGCGGCTGGCCGGAGTGGTGCGCTCGGCCCTGTCCTGACGGGGCACGCGCCGCACGCGCGCTCGGGCAGAAGGACGCTCGGGCGCGCGTTGTGCTGTGCGGGGGTGATCCGGCGCGGTGTCCGGACGCCTTCGGCCGGATGGCCCATGATCGGTGGAGTGGAGCGGTCACGATGACGGACGCACGGCAGGCGGACGACCTGACGATCGGGGTGGACATCGGCGGGACGAAGGTCGCCGGCGGTGTGGTCACGCCCGACGGCCGGGTGCTGGCCCGCATCCGGACGGAGACCCCCGACCGCAGCAAGAGCCCCGCGGTGGTCGAGGACACGATCACCGAGGTCGTCCGCGATCTGCGCCGCGAGTACGGGGTGCGCGCCGTGGGCGTCGGCGCGGCCGGATTCGTGGACGAGCAGCGCGCGAACGTCCTGTTCGCGCCGCACCTGTCCTGGCGGCGGGAGCCGCTGCGCGACGCGCTGAGCGCGCGGCTGGACCTGCCGGTGGTCGTGGAGAACGACGCGAACGCCTCGGCCTGGGCCGAGGTCCGCGCCGGGGCCGGCCAGGGGGTGGGCAACGTCGTCGTGGTCAACCTGGGGACCGGGATCGGCGGCGCGGTGGTGCTGGACGGCCGCCTGCACCGCGGGCGCTACGGCCTGGCCGGTGAGTTCGGACACATGACGGTGGTGCCGGGCGGCCACCGGTGCGAGTGCGGCAACCGGGGCTGCTGGGAGCAGTACGCGAGCGGCAACGCCGTGACGCGTGAGGCCAGGGAGCTGGTGCGGGCCGAGTCGCCGGTGGCCAGGGTGCTCCACCAGGCCGTGGGCGGGGACACCCGTCTCATCACGGGTCCACTGGTCAGCGAGCTGGCGAGCAAGGGCGACCGGGCGTGCGTCGAGCTGCTGGACGAGGTCGGGACGTGGCTGGGCACGGGCCTGGCGAACCTGGCGGCGGCGTTCGACCCGGAGCTGTTCATCATCGGCGGGGGCGTCTCGGAGGCCGGTGAGCTGCTGCTGGGCCCGGCCAGGTCGGCGTTCGAACGCAACCTGACCGGTCGGGGCTACCGGCCGACCGCCCGCGTGGTGGCGGCGCGGTTGGGAAACGAGGCGGGCCTCATCGGCGCCGCCGCGCTCGCCCGCGAGGCACTCGCGGAGTAGAGCGATGCCTCCGGTCGAGCGGGGTGGCCGTGCAGCGGCCTACCGTCGACTCAGGGCCTTGACGTCGATGTCGATGGGGAACGGGACGTCGAGCTTGAGACGTTCCCGGGCGATGGTGGTCGGGACGTACCTCGGGTCCCGCGTCCCGTCGAGCTCGAAGACATGGATCGCGGGTCCCTGTTCCTCCCGCTCGATCCGCCAGAAGTGCGGGATCCCGGCCAGGGCGTACTTGAGGGGTTTGGTGGTCCGGTCGCGATCCTGCGACTCCTCGGACACGATCTCCACGGCGATGAGAACGTCCTCGGGTGGAACGTGGGTGGCCCTGTACCAGTCGAGGTGTTCGTCGTCTTCGTCCTCGTAGCGGTACACGAGCAGATCCGGCTCCGGTCGCTGGTGCTTGCCGAGCTTCATGGTCATTTCCTGGAGGACGTCGACCCCGCGGGGCACGGCTTCCTCCAGGGCGTGGGCCAGCCGAAGCATGACCTTGGAGTGGAAACGGGTCTGGGGGGACAACAAGATGAGCGCTCCGTCGATGAGTTCCATCCGGGGGGCGCCCGGAGGGAGCTTGTCCATGTCGTCGGCGGTCCAGCCGCCGGGCGGGGGCGTGAACCAGGCGGGGAGCGGCTCAGTGGTCATCGCAACCTCCAGCGTCGATTCCTGAGCCCACCCTAGTGCTGTTGGTATCGCCATGACAGGAACGTAGCGCTCCGTGACGGGCCGTGTGTGCGGTTTCTCGAACATGTTCGATCAGGGGCGAACCGAAACCGGCCGGGTGTCAGTCGGTCAGGGTGAGTTCGAAGGAGTAGCGCGAGGCGCGGTAGACGTGCGAGCCCACCTCGACCACCCTGCCGACGTCGTCGTAGACGGTGCGGTCCATCGTCAGCAGCGGCGCGCCGCGCGACTCGTCCAGCACACGGGCCTCGGCCGCGGTGGCGTTGCGCGCCCCGATGCTCTGGGAGGCGATCTTGAGGGAGACGCCCGCGGCGCGCAGCAGCTGGTAGAGCCCCTGGTGGGCGAGGGTCTCCTCGTCGAGGCGGACCAGGCCCAGGGGGACGTAGTTGTGCATGAGGGCGAGCGGTTCGTCGCGCGTGTAGCGCAGCCGCTCGATGACGTAGACCTCGGTGTCCGGCGCGACCTCCAGGGACGTGGCCACGGCGTCCGGCGGTGCCTCCACGGCCAGGCGCAGCACCTCGGTGCGGGGATGCTCCCCGGCGCGGGTGAGGTCGTCGTGGAGGCTGGACAGCTGGAGCGGCCGGCGTACCCGCGGCATGACCACCTGGGTGCCCACGCCGCGTTTGCGGACCAGGAGGCCGCGGTCGACCAGGTACTCGATGGAGCGGCGCAGCGTGGGGCGCGAGAGACCGAGCCGTTCGGCGAGCAGCAGTTCGTTCTCCAGCCGGGTGCCGACGGCGATCTCCCCGCTCGTGATGCGCCGTTCGAGCTCCTGCGCGACCTGGAAGTACAGGGGCACCGGGCTGGTGCGGTCGATCGCGATCGACAGCGGGGTCGGGGTCACGGGTGATTCCGTTCGTCATCGGGGCCGGAGGGGCGCTTCCCCTCCTCGATCAGTGTAAGGATGCCCGCTTGTCTTCAAGTTCATACGTACATATGTCTAGACAAACTATTGACAGCCACGTTTCGCCCGGGTGAACATGGGGGCGTGGCTGTGACCCCGACGACAGCCGCACGAGACCCAGGACACCGAATGGGGTGGGCATGCGCGTAGGACTGGTGGGAACCGGCCGGATCGGCGAGTCGCACGCGGCGGCGATCGCCCGGCGGCCCGAGGTCGACGAACTCGTCCTGGCCGACGTCGACGCCGGCCGCGCCCGCGAGGTCGCCGGCCGCGTCGGCGCCCACGCGGCCGGGTCCATCGAGGCCCTGCTGCACCCCGCCGCCGTCGACGCCCTCGTCGTCACCGCCGCCACCAGCGCGCACGCCGAGCTGATCCTCGCCGGAGTGCGGGCCGGGACCCCGGTCTTCTGCGAGAAGCCGGTCGCGCCGACCGTCGCGGAGACCGTCGAGGTCCTGCGGGAGGTCGACAAGCGCGAGGCGCTCGTGCACATCGGGTTCATGCGCCGCTTCGACGCGGGATACGCGCGGGCCCGCCGGGCCCTGGCCGACGGCGAGCTGGGCACCCTGCACCGCGTCCACGCCGTGACGTGCGACGCCGCGCCGCCGCCCGCCGGCTACGTCCCCACCTCGGGCGGCATCTTCCGGGACTGCCACGTGCACGACTTCGACATCCTGCGCTGGGTCACCGGCGCGGAGGTCGTGGAGGTCCACGCCTACGGCGCCAACCGGGGCGCGCCGTACTTCGCCGAGGCCGGCGACGTGGACACCACCGCGGCCGTGTTGCGCCTGAGCGACGGCACACTCGCCACCGTCCAGGGGTCCCGCTACAACGGCGGCGGCTACGACGTGCGGATGGAGCTGGCCGGAACGGCCGGGACGATCGCGGTCGGCCTGGACGAGCGGGCGCCGGTGCGCTCGGCCGAACCCGGGGTGTCCTTCCCCTCCCAGAGCCCCTGGCAGGAGTTCTGGTCCCGGTTCCGGCCCGCCTACGAGGCCGAGATCGCCGCGTTCCTCGGCGCGGTCCGTGACGGCGGTCCCAGCCCGTGCACGGTCGCCGACGCCCTGGAGGCGGTCCTGGTGGCCGACGCGGCCGACCGCTCGCGCCGCGAGGGCCGTCCCGTCCTGGTCGAGGAGGTCCGGCCGTGACCTCAGTCGTTCCCGCCGGCGCGGGGTGCGGCCGTGGTGCCGCGCACGACCAGCTCCGGCTCCAGCACGCTCGACCGCGGCGCCGGGGAGGGCTTCTCCAGGCGCTCGATGGCCAGGCGCACGGCCTCGCGGGCCAGCCCGGCGGAGTCTTGGCGCACGGTCGTCAGCTGGATGTGCGCGAGCCCGGCCAGCGGGATGTCGTCGTAGCCGACCAGGGAGATGTCCTCGGGCACCCGGACCCCCGCGCGGGTGATGGCGTCCAGGAAGCCGATCGCGGACCGGTCGTTGCCCGCGAACAGCGCGGTGGGCACCCGGCCCCCGGCGAGCAACCGGTGCGCGGCCTCGGCGCCGGACGCCTCGGTGTGGTCGCCGGGCAGGACGCGCACGTGGTCGGCCAGGCCGACCCGGCGCATCCAGTCGCGGTAGGAGCGCCTGCGTTCGTCCGATCCGGCACCGCCGCCGCCGTCCAGGTGGGCGATGTCGCGGTGTCCCAGGTCCCGGAGGTGGTTCAGCGCCTGGCGCACGGCCGGGCCCTCCGCCGTGGTGACCGTGTCGACCCGCGTGCCGGGGAAGCGGCGCCCGACCGAGACCACGGGCACCCGCTCGACCAGATCCGCCAGGAAGTGCGCACCGGTCTCGGGGCCCAGCAGGACCAGGGCGTCGCAGCGGTGGCCGAGCAGGGCCCCGACCGCCTTCTCCGAGTGCCGGGTGGGCGCGTGCGCCGACAGCACGAGGTCGTAGCCGACCTCCTCGGCCTCGGCGTACATCGCCTCGACCAGGTCGGCGTGGAAGGTGTTGTGCAGCGTGAGCATGACGCCCAGCACGCGGCTGCGGGAGCTCGCCAGGGTGCGCGCGGCCAGGTCCGGGCGGTAACCGATCTCCTCGGCCGCGGCCAGCACGCGCTCGCGGGTCCTGGCGCTCGCGCCGGGAGCACCGCGGAACACGACGGAGACCAGGGCGCGCGAGACGCCCACCCGGGCGGCGACGTCCTCCATCGTCGGCCGCCGTCCGGCGTTGGACGCCGGCACCGTGGGTTCCCGCGCACCGTCCGCACGCCCGTCTCGACCCTTCACGCCGCCTCCTTCCGTTCGCGCCCCCTCTGCCGGGACCGGCGAGGGGGAGGTTGACACATGGTGTGTCGTGAATCACTCTGACACAGACTAGAGCGCTCCACTAGAGCGCACTAGTTCCTCCGTCGGACTCATCCGGCCACCGGCTCCGCCGGAGGCCCCGATCGAAGCAGGGAAGAGAACTACCGGTGCAGCGCTACCTACGGAGGTACCAGTGAACGGCAGTCCAGGCCGGAGCCCCGAGGCGCCCTTCGAGGTCGTCACCATGGGCCGCGTCGGCGTCGACGTCTACCCCGAACAGGTCGGGGTCGGCCTGGACGCGGTGCGCTCCTTCGGCAAGTTCCTCGGCGGCAGCCCCACCAACGTCGCCGTCGCCGCCGCGCGGCACGGGCGCCGCTCGGCGGTCGTGACCCGCACCGGCGACGACCCCTTCGGGACCTTCGTCCACCGGGCCCTGCGCGGGTTCGGCGTGGACGACCGCTACGTCGCACCGGTCGCCGGCCTCCCCACCCCCGTCACGTTCTGCGAGATCCACCCGCCGGACGACTTCCCCCTGTACTTCTACGGCCGCGACCCGAGCGCTCCCGACCTCCAGGTGCGCGCCGACGAGCTGGACCTGGACGCGATCGCCGCCGCGGACGTGTTCTGGGTGACCGTCACCGGCCTGTGCCAGGAGCCCAGCCGCACCGCCACGCTGGAGGCGCTCAGGGCCCGGGGCCGGAACGGCATCACCATCATCGACCTCGACTACCGGCCGATGTTCTGGTCCTCGCGCGAGGAGGCCCGGCGCTGGGTCGCCGAGGCCCTGCCGTACGCCACGGTCGCCGCGGGCAACCTCGACGAGTGGGAGACCGCCGTCGGTGTGCGCGACCCCCGGGCCGCGGCCGAGGCCGGGCGCCGGGCCGGGATCGACCTGGCCGTCGTCAAGCAGGGTCCCGAGGGCGTGCTCGCCGTCGACGGCACCGGCGAGGTCCGGGTCCCGCCCGTCCCGGTCGAGGTCGTCAACGGCCTCGGCGCCGGCGACGCCTTCGGCGGCGCGCTCTGCCACGGACTGCTCAGTGGATGGGGCGCCGAGCGCGTCATGCGCTTCGCCAACGCGGCGGGCGCCATCGTCGCCTCCCGGCTCTCCTGCTCGGACGCCATGCCCACCTCCGCCGAGGTCGAGGCCAAGCTCGGGGAGACCGCTCATGTCGGTTGACGCCTTCCGCTCCATCGTCGAGACCCGGCTGCACAACCCGGGCGCGATCGCCGAGGCCGCGGCCGGACGCGTCCGCCCGACCTCTCCCGTGGGCCCGGGCGGCAAGGCGATGATCGTCGCCGCCGATCACCCGGCGCGCGGCGCCCTGCGCTCCGGCAGCCGCCCGATGGCCATGGCCGACCGCGCCGACCTGCTCGACCGCCTGTGCGCCGCGCTGGCCCGCCCCGGCGTGACCGGCGTCCTGGCCACCGCGGACATCCTGGAGGACCTGCTGCTGCTCCGGAACCCGGACGGTTCGGGCGTGCTGGACGGCAAGTCGGTGTTCGGCTCGATGAACCGCGGCGGCCTCGCGGGCGCCGCCTGGGAGATCGACGACCGGTTCACCGGCTACGACGCGGCCGGGATCGCCCGCATGGGCTTCGAGGGCGGCAAGATGCTGCTCCGCATGGACTACGACGACGACCGCACCGTCCCCGCCCTGGAGAACTGCGCCAGAGCGGTGAACGAGCTGAACGCCGCCCGGGTCACCGCCATGGTCGAACCGTTCATCTCCGGCCGCACCGACGGCGTGATCCGCAACGACCTGTCCCCGGACGCGGTCGCGCGCTCCATGGCCATCGCCTCCGGACTCGGCAACACCTCGGCCTACACCTGGCTCAAGCTCCCGGTGGTCACCGAGATGGAGCGGGTCATGGCCACCTCCACCCTGCCGACCGTGCTGCTGGGCGGCGAGCTGTCGGAGGACCCCGACGCCGCGTTCGCCCGGTGGGGCGAGGCGCTCAAACTGCCCAACGTCATCGGCCTGACCGTGGGCCGGTCCCTGCTGTACCCGGCCGACGACGACGTCGTGGCCGCCGTCGACACCGCTGTGGGGTTGCTGTGAGCTCGAACGACAAGTACCACCTGCCCGCGGGGAGCACCGCCGCCCCGCCCTTCCGCACCGTCGTCACCCCGGAGACGGCCGGATGGGGCTACTCCGGCCTGCGCGTACTGGAACTGGCCCCGGGACAGGCGCAGGAGATCGACACCGGCGACGCCGAGACACTCGTCCTGCCGCTCGACGGCGACTGCACCGTCACGGTCGACGGGCACGAGTTCGCCGTCACCGGGCGGCGTTCGGTCTTCACCCGCGTCACCGACTTCGTGTACCTGCCGCGCGACGCCCGCGCCGTCGTCTCCAGCGGGTCCGGCGGCCGGTTCGCGCTCCCGTCGGCGCGCTGCGAGCGCCGCCTGGCCCCGCGCTACTGCCCGGCCGAGGACGTGCCGGTCGAACTGCGCGGCGCCGGCCAGTCGAGCCGCCAGGTGAACAACTTCTGCACCCCCGGCACCCTGGACGCCGACCGGCTCATCGCCTGCGAGGTCCTGACCCCCGGCTCGAACTGGTCCTCCTACCCGCCGCACAAGCACGACGAGGCGACCGCGACCGAGTGCGAGCTGGAGGAGATCTACTACTTCGAGGTCGCAGAGGGCCCCCACGGCCCCGGTATCGGCTACCAGCGGGTCTACGGCACCGAGGACCGCCCCATCGACGTCTTCGCGGAGGTGCGCTCCGAGGACACCGTCCTCATCCCGCACGGCTGGCACGGCCCGTCGATGGCCGCGCCCGGCTACGACCTCTACTACCTCAACGTCATGGCGGGACCCGGCCAGGAGCGGGCGTGGCGGATCTGCGACGACCCGGCCCACGGCTGGGTGCGCCAGACCTGGGCCGACCAGGACACCGACCGCCGGCTCCCGCTGACCTCGACCGAGGAGAGGGGGGAGCAGGAGCGATGACCGACTCCACCGGCACCCCGACCGTCCGCCTCACCACGGCCCAGGCCCTGGTCCGGTTCCTCGCCGCCCAGTACAGCGAGCGCGACGGCACCGAACAGCGGTTCGTCCCCGGCGTGTGGGGCATCTTCGGGCACGGCAACGTCGCCGGACTGGGCCAGGCGCTGCTCCAGGCCGCCACGACCGGTGAGGCCGACCTGCCCTACTACCTCGCCCGCAACGAGCAGGGCATGGTGCACACCGCCGTGGCCTACGCCCGGACCCGCGACCGGCTCCAGACCTTCGCCTGCTCCGCCTCCACCGGCCCCGGTTCCACGAACATGGTCACCGGCGCGGCCCTCGCCACCACCAACCGCGTCCCGGTCCTGCTGCTGCCCAGCGACATGTTCGCCACCCGCTACCCGGACCCGGTGCTCCAGCAGCTGGAGGACACCCGCGGCGGCGACGTCACGGTCAACGACGCGTTCCGGCCGGTGTCCAAGTACTTCGACCGGATCACCCGGCCCGAGCAGCTCATCCCGGCCGCCCAGGCGGCCATGCGGGTGCTGACCGACCCGGTCGAGACCGGCGCGGTCACGCTGTGCCTGCCCCAGGACGTGCAGGCCGAGGCCTACGACTGGCCCACCGCGTTCTTCCGCAGGCGCGTGTGGCACATCGGCCGCCCGCTCCCGGAACCGGACGCGCTCGCCCGCGCCGCCTCGGTGATCCGCGGGGCCGAGCGGCCCCTGCTGGTCGCGGGCGGAGGCGTGGTCTACTCCGGGGCCGAGGCGGCGCTGCGCGCGTTCGCCGAGGCCACCGGCATCCCGGTCGCCGACACCCACGCGGGCAAGGGCGCGCTGCCATGGGACCACGACCGGGCGGTCGGCGGGATCGGGTCCACCGGTGCCCGGAGCGCCAACGAACTGGCCCGCGAGGCCGACGTGGTGATCGGTGTCGGCACCCGCTACAGCGACTTCACCACCGCCAGCCACACCGTCTTCGCCGACCCCGACGTCGCGTTCGTCAACCTGAACGTGGCCCGGCTCGACGCGGCCAAGCACGCCGCCACCCAGCTGGTCTGCGACGCCCGCGCGGGCCTGGAGGCACTGCGCCGGGAACTGGACGGCTGGGAGGTCGCGGCCGGACACCGGGCCCGCGCCCGGGAACTGGCCGACGAGTGGGCCCGCGCCACCGACGCCTGCTACGCGGTCGACCACGGCCCGCTGCCCGCCCAGACGGCCGTGCTCGGGGCGCTCAACGACGTCCTCGACGACCGCGACGTGGTCATCAACGCGGCCGGGAGCATGCCCGGCGACCTGCAGATGCTGTGGCGGGCACGGGACCCCCGGGCCTACCACGTCGAGTACGCCTACTCCTGCATGGGCTACGAGGTGGCCGCCGGGACCGGCGTCAAGATGGCCGACCCCTCCCGCGAGGTGGTCGTCCTGGTCGGCGACGGCTCCTACCTGATGATGGCCCAGGAGATCGTGACCATGGTCTCCGAGGGGCTCAAGGTCATCATCGTCCTGGTCCAGAACCACGGCTTCGCCTCCATCGGGTCCCTGTCGGAGTCGCTGGGCTCCCAGCGCTTCGGCACGAAGTACCGCTACCGCGATCCCGCCAGCGGCCGGCTCGACGGGCCCGTCCTGCCCGTCGACCTGGCCGCCAACGCCGAGAGCCTGGGCGCCCGCGTCATCCGCGCCGACGGGATCAAGGAGTTCCGTGCGGCCCTCGCCGAGGCCAAGGCGGCCGAGACCACCACGGTCGTGCACGTCGAGACCGACCTGGAGGGCCCCAACCCGCCCGGCAGCGCCTGGTGGGACGTGCCCGTCGGCCAGGTGTCCGAGCTGGACAGCACCCGCGACGCGTACCGGACCTACCGCTCCCACCAGCAGGGACAGCGCCACTACCTGTGACGCCCTCCCGGAAGAAGGAAACGACAGTGAAGACCGTTCAGCACTGGATCGACGGGGCCGCGACCTCCGGGGCCTCGACCCGCACCGCACCGGTGTGGGACCCGGCCACCGGACAGCAGCAGGCCGCCGTCCTGCTCGCCGAGCGGGCCGACGTCGACGCCGCGGTCGCGGCCGCCGCGAGGGCCTTCGAGAGCTGGGGCGACTCCTCCCTGACCAAGCGCACCCGCGTCCTGTTCTCCCTGCGCGAGCTCCTGGCCCGGCACGAGGACGAGATGGCGCGGATCATCGCCGCCGAGCACGGCAAGGTGATCGACGACGCCAGGGGCGAGATCGTCCGCGGCCGTGAGGTCGTCGAGTACGCGTGCGGCATCATCAGCGCCCTCAAGGGCGGGTACTCCGACCAGATCTCCACCGGGATCGACAGCTTCGACTTCCGCCAGCCGCTGGGCGTGGTCGCCGGGATCACCCCGTTCAACTTCCCGATCATGGTGCCGCTGTGGATGCACCCGATCGCCATCGCCTGCGGCAACACCTTCGTCCTCAAGCCCAGCGAGCGCGACCCCTCGGTGTCGAACTTCGTCGCCCGGCTGTACGCCGACGCCGGACTGCCCGACGGCGTGTTCAACGTCGTGCACGGCGACAAGACGGCGGTCGACGGCATCCTCGACCACCCGGGGATCGAGGCGGTCTCCTTCGTCGGCTCCACCCCGATCGCCCGCTACGTGCACGAGCGCGGCACGGCGGCGGGCAAGCGCGTCCAGGCCCTGGGTGGCGCCAAGAACCACGCGGTGGTCCTGCCCGACGCCGACCTGGAGTTCGCCGCCGACCACCTGACCGCCGCCGCGTTCGGCTCCGCCGGCCAGCGCTGCATGGCCATCTCCGCCGCGGTCGCCGTGGGTGAGGCCGCCGACGCGCTGGTGCGGGTGCTCGCGGACAAGGCCGAGGCGATCAGGGTCGGCCCCGGACAGGACACCGCCAACGACATGGGCCCGGTCATCACCGCCCAGGCCCGCGAGCGGGTCGCCTCGTACGTGGGCTCCGGCGAGGCGCAGGGCGCGGCGGTCGTGGTCGACGGCCGCGACCTCAAGGTGGCCGGCCACGAGGAGGGCTTCTTCGTCGGCCCGTCCCTGCTCGACAGGGTCACCCCGGACATGGACGTGTACAAGGACGAGGTCTTCGGCCCCCTCCTGGTCGTCGTCCGCGCCGCCGACCTGGACGAGGCGATCGAGATCGTCAACGGCAATCCGTACGGAAACGGCACCGCCGTCTTCACCAGCGACGGCGAGTCCGCGCGCCGCTTCCAGCGCCGGGTCACCGTCGGGATGATCGGCGTCAACGTGCCGATCCCCGTGCCGATGTCGCACTACTCCTTCGGCGGGTGGAAGGACTCCCTGTTCGGCGGCCACCACATCCACGGTCCCGAGGGCGTGTCCTTCTACACCCGCGCCAAGGTCGTCACCAGCCGGTGGCCGCACGTCGACCGCTCGGTCGAGGCCGCCTTCAACTTCCCGTCCCACGGCTGACACCTCCGCACGCACTCCCCGAAACGAGGCAGACATGACCGACCGACTGGTCCTGGGATCCGCACCCGACTCCTGGGGCGTGTGGTTCCCCGAGGACGACCACCAGACGCCGTGGAACCGGTTCCTCGACGAACTCTTCGAGGCCGGGTACGAGTGGCTCGAACTGGGCCCCTACGGGTACCTGCCCACCGACCCCGCCCAGCTGGCCGACGAGGTGGGCCGGCGCGGCCTGAAGGTCTCCGGCGGCACCGTGTTCGGCAACCTGCACGACCCGGACGCCTGGGACGACACCGTGGCCACCGTCCGGAAGGTGGCCGAGCTGACCGCCGCCGTCGGAGCGCACCACCTGGTGTTCATCCCGCCGATGTACCGGGACGAGAAGACCGGCGCGTTCTCCGAGTCACCGACGCTCGACGACGGCCAGTGGCGCAACCTGCACCGGTCCGCCGACGAGCTCGGCAAAATCCTGCTGGGCGACTACGACGTGCGCCTGTGCCTGCACTCGCACGCCGACACCCACATCCAGACCCAGCCCGAGATCGAGCGGTTCCTCGACGGGACCGACCCCGAGTACGTCTCCCTGTGCCTGGACACCGGCCACGTCGCCTACGGCGGCGGGGACGCGGTCGACCTGATCCGCCGCTACTCCGAGCGCGTGGACTACGTGCACATCAAGCAGATGGACCCGGAGGTCATCCGGCAGGTCAACGAGGAGAAGCTCGGCTTCGGCGAGGCCGTCAAGCGCGGCGTGTGCGTCGAGCCCCCCGCCGGGGAGCCCGCGCCCGCGGCCGTCCTCGACGCGCTGCGCGAGGTCGAGGCCCGCCTCTTCGTGATCGTCGAGCAGGACCTGTACCCCTGCGAGCCGGAGGTCCCGCTGCCCATCGCGGTGCGGACCCGCAAGTACCTCAACAGCTGCGGATTGGGGGCGCGCCACCAGAAGGCCTGACACCACGGAACCACCACGCTGAGCCGCCCGCACGGTGACTCCCCGCAAGTCGCGTCCGCCCCTCGTGACCTCCCTTTCCGCAGTTGAGTGAATCCCCCCGAAATCGACAAGAGGTCGAGACATGAAGCGCAACACCACCTACACCGCACTGCTCGCGGGCGCCGCGAGCCTGATGTTCGCCGCGACGGCGTGCAGCTCGGAAGGAGGCCGCGAGGAGGCCGCCGACGAGGGCGTCGAGACCCCGGAACTCACCATCGCGATGATCACCCACGAGGTCCCCGGCGACACGTTCTGGGACATCATCCGGGCCGGGGCCGAGGACGCGGCGGCCAAGGACAACGTCACCCTGGAGTACAGCTCCGACCCCGAGGCGCGGGGACAGGCGAGCCTGATCCAGAACGCGATCGACCGCGAGGTGGACGGCATCGCCGTCACGCTCTCCAAGCCGGACGCGCTGGAGGGCGCCATCGCCGACGCCCAGGAGGCGGGCATCCCCGTCGTGGCGTTCAACTCCGGCATCGAGGAGTGGGCGGACATGGGCGTCCAGCAGTACTTCGGCACCGACGAGCACCTGGCCGGCACGGCCTTCGGCGAACGGCTCAACGACGTCGGGGCGCAGAAGGCCCTGTGCGTGATCCAGGAGCAGGGGCACGTCGCCCTGGAGACGCGCTGCGCGTCCCTGGGCGAGGCCTTCGAGGGCGACTCCGAGGTCCTCTACGTGGACAGCGCGAACATGCCGGAGGTCCGCTCCAGCATCGCCGCCAAGCTCCAGGAGGACACCGACATCGAGTACGTCGTCACCCTGGGCGCGCCCATCGCCATGACCGCGATCGACTCCATCGACGACGCGGGCAGCGACGCCACCGTCGCCACGTTCGACACCAACACCGAGCTCGTCGGCGCCATCCAGGAGGGTGTCGTCGAGTGGGCCGTCGACCAGCAGCCCTACCTGCAGGGGTACCTGGCCGTCGACTCGCTGTGGCTCTACAACACCAACGGCAACGTCTCCGGCGGCGGCACCGAGCCC
Organism: Nocardiopsis aegyptia; assembly: GCF_013410755.1. Lineage (GTDB taxonomy): Bacteria > Actinomycetota > Actinomycetes > Streptosporangiales > Streptosporangiaceae > Nocardiopsis > Nocardiopsis aegyptia. The sequence continues at coordinate 2,552,149 of NZ_JACCFS010000001.1, read as the reverse complement.
GTGCTGACCGGGCCGGCGTTCATCGACGAGAGCAACATCGACGAGATCGCCGCGTTCGCCGAGGAAGGAACCCGATAGCGATGAGTCGGCTTCTGACTCCGAAGGCGCCGCCCCCCACGGGGGGCGGCTCCGAGAAGACAGTGCGCGTGCACCGGCGCTCCGCGCTCCGGCGCTTCATGACCCGGCCCGAGGTGGGGTCCCTGGTCGGCGCGGTGATCGTGTTCACGCTGTTCTTCTCGATCTCGGACACGTTCCGTACGGGCTCCGCCCTGGCCACGATCCTGTACGCGAGCTCCACGATCGGCATCATGGCGGTGGCCGTGGCGCTGCTGATGATCGGCGGCGAGTTCGACCTGTCCGCCGGTGTCGCGGTGATCTCCTCCGGCCTGGCCGCCTCCATGTTCTCCTGGTACTTCTCGGTGAACGTGTGGGTCGGCGCGGCGTTCGCGCTGGCGGTCTCGCTCACCATCGGGTTCCTCAACGGGTGGATCCTGGTCCGCACCCGATTGCCCAGCTTCCTCGTGACACTGGCGATGTTCCTGATGCTCCAAGGGCTCAACATCGCCCTCACGAAGCTGATCACGGGCCAGGTCTCCACGACGAACATCTCGAACATGGACGGCTTCGACTCCGCGCGGGTCGTGTTCGCGTCGAGCTTCTCCGTTCTGGGAGTGGACGTGCGGATCACCGTGCTGTGGTGGCTGGTGTTCGTCGGCCTGGCCACCTGGGTGCTGATGCGCACCAAGGTCGGCAACTGGATCTACGCCGTCGGCGGCAACCAGGAGAGCGCCAGGGCGGTCGGCGTCCCGGTCGCCAGGGTCAAGATCGGCCTGTTCATGACGGTCGGCTTCATGGCCTGGTTCTCCGGCATGCACCTGCTCTTCATGTACAACACCGTGCAGTCCGGCGAGGGCGTCGGCAACGAGCTGCTGTACATCATGGCGGCGGTCGTCGGCGGGTGCCTGCTCACCGGCGGCTACGGGACGGTGGTCGGCGCCGCGATCGGCGCGTTCATCTACGGCATGACCCGCCAGGGCATCGTCTACGCCGGCTGGGACAACAACTGGGTGTTCTTCTTCGTCGGCGCGATGCTCCTGCTGGCCGTCGTCGTCAACGGCTGGGTCCGCACACAGGCGAACAAGAGGTGAGCGAGGTGAGCACGATGACGAGCACGAACGCGGAGCCGGACGCGCCCGCCGACGAGGGCCGCGAGGCCGCCCCGCTCCTCGAACTGGACGGGGTCGGCAAGTCCTTCGGCAACATCCGGGCCCTGGACGGGATCAGCCTGAGGGTCGGCGCCGGCGAGGTCACCTGCATCCTCGGTGACAACGGCGCGGGCAAGTCCACGCTGATCAAGATCATCGCCGGCCTGTACAAGGCCTCCTCGGGCCGCTACCTGGTGGACGGCGAGCCGGTGGACTTCTCCTCCCCGCGCCAGGCCCTGGACCGGGGCATCGCCACCGTCTACCAGGACCTGGCGATGGTGCCGCTGATGCCGGTGTGGCGCAACTTCTTCCTGGGCTCGGAACTGCGCACGTCCGTCGGCCCCTTCCGGATGCTCGACTCAGCCCGGATGCGGCGCATCGCCGACGAGGAACTGAAGAAGATGGGCATCGACCTGCCCGACATCGAGGCGCCGGTCGGCAACCTGTCCGGCGGCCAGCGGCAGGTCGTGGCCATCGCCCGCGCGGTGTACTTCGGCGCGCGCGTCCTCATCCTGGACGAGCCGACGGCGGCGCTGGGCGTCAAGCAGTCCGGCGTGGTCCTGAAGTACATCAAGGCGGCCCGCGACGCGGGGCTGGGCGTCATCTTCATCACGCACAACCCGCACCACGCCTACCTGGTCGGCGACCACTTCGCGGTGATCAAGCTCGGCGAGATGGAGCTGGACCAGCCGCGGTCGGAGCTGTCCCTGGACGACCTCACCCACCACATGGCGGGCGGGGCCGAACTGGACGCCCTCCAGCACGAGCTCAAGCGGGAGGAGGAGACCCCCGAGGTCGCGCCCCTGCGCGGGGCCGAGGGCGAGGGTCCCGACGTCCAGAAGCTCTGAGAGCACAGCGGTACACGAGACGAGTCCGAACAGGGAGCAGGTGGAGACGATGACCGTCAGGGTGGGCGTGATCGGCACCGGATGGATCGGCGGCGAGCACATCCGGAGGATCACCGACCGCGTCGGCGGCGCCGAGGTGGTCGCGGTGACCGACATCGACGCGGACCGGGCCGCCCGGGCGGTCGCGGGGACGGGCGCGCGTGTGCTGGCCACCGGAGAGGAGGTGATCGCGGCCGAGGACGTCGACGCGGTCGTCGTCACCTCCTGGGGGCCCGCGCACGCCGAGTCGGTGCTGGCGGCCGTCGCCGCCGGCAAGCCGGTGTTCTGCGAGAAGCCGCTGGCCACCTCCGCGGAGGACGCCCAGCGCATCCTCGACGCGGAGGCGCGGCACGGGGCGCGCCTGGTCCAGGTCGGCTTCATGCGGCGCTACGACACCGGCTACCGGCAGATGAAGGAGGTCGTCTCCGCGGGCGGCATCGGCACACCGCTGATGGCGCACTGCGTGCACCGCAACCCGACGGTGCCCGAGAGCTACCACTCGGAGATGGCCTCGCAGGACACCGCCGTGCACGAGATCGACGTACTGCGCTGGCTGCTGGACGACGAGATCTCCTCGGTGCAGGTCCTCACCCCGCGCCCCACCGGCAAGCGCTTCGAGCACCTGCGCGACCCGCAGATGCTGCTCTTCGAGATGGTCGGCGGCGCGCGGGTCGACCTGGAGGTGTTCGTCAACTGCCAGTACGGCTACGAGATCGGCTGTGAGGTCGTCGGGGAGGAGGGCACCGTCCGGCTTCCGGAGGTCCCGGGCGCGGTCGTGCGCTCGGCGGCGCGCACGAGCACGCCCGTCCTCCAGGACTGGGTCCAGCGCTTCGCCGGAGCTTTCGACGCCGAGTTCCAGTCCTGGGCCGACGAGGTGGCCGCGGGCACGCCGACCACCGGCCCGAACGCCTGGGACGGCTACGCGGCGGCGGTCGTCACGGACGCGGCCGTGCGAGCGCTGCACTCGGGCGGGGTCGTGGAGACCGGCATCAAGGAACGACCCGCCTTCTACGCCTGAGAGAGGTCAGAGCAACCGATGAAGATCGCGATCGACCCGTTCATGTTCCGTGACCTGCCGATGGCGGAGATGGTCCGGACCGTGGCGGACATGGGCTACTCCCACATCGAGCTGTCGCCCCGCGCCGAGTTCATGCCGTTCTTCCTGCATCCACGGGCCGACGACGCGCGGGTGGCCGAACTGCGGTCCGTGCTGCGCGAGACGGGTGTCGAGCTGTCCTCGATCCTGCCGCTGTACAAGTGGTCCAGCCCGGACGAGACCGAGCGCCGGGACGCCGTCCGCTACTGGAAGCGGATGATCGAGGTGGCCGTCGAGCTGGGCGTCACCCTGATGAACTCCGAGTTCAACGGCCGACCGGAGCGGGCCGCCGAGAGCGAGGGCGCCTTCTGGCGGTCCATGGAGGAGCTGTTGCCGGTCTTCGAGCGCGAGGGGATCGCCCTCAACCTGGAAGCGCACCCGGACGACTTCTGCGAGGAGAACGACCCCGCGGTCGACCTGGTCCGCGCGATCAACCGGCCGTGGGTGAACTACCTGTACTGCGCCCCGCACACCTTCCACCTGTCGGGGTCGGAGCCTGGGGCGGACATCCGCCGGATGATGGAGTACGCGGGCGACAAGCTGCGGCACGTGCACATCGCCGACTCCTTCGACCACAAGGGGTCCTCGGGGCTGCGGTACATCCTCAACCCGCCCGGCACGCCCGCGCGCATCCACCAGCACATGGACATCGGCCAGGGGGAGGTGGACTGGGACGTGTTCTTCCAGACCCTGCGCGACCTGGACTTCGACGGGGTCGCCACGGTGTGCGTGTTCGGGTGGGAGGAGCGGGCGCGCGCGTCCTCGGAGTTCATGCTCGACCGGGTCACCAAGGAACTGGTGACCTGACCAGGACGCCGGGGCGTCAGGTCGGCCGCGCACGCGGCCGAGGGGCGCGACGACCCCGGCCGGGCGCCGCGACCGGTCCGCACTCCGTCCGGTCGCGGCGCCCTCACGCGTGCGCGGAGCCCCGGCGCGCGGGATGCCGCGGGTTTCGCTACCGGCCGGAAACGTGCGGGCCGACGTGTGCTTTTGTAGGGTGGCCGGACTACCGCGGGTGGTTCCGGGCTCACGGCCCGACGGCACCCCCGGCCCTTCACTCCCTCCCTCCCCCTAAGAGAAGCCGCACGCGATGACCCGCACGTCTCATCAGCCGCGCCTCCGACGAAGCGAGGTACGCCGCCTGGAGCGGCGCCGCCGACGCCTGCTCTGGGCCGCTGTGGCCTGCTCGATCGGCCTCGTCGCGCTGAGCGGAGTCCTGATCGCCGTCCTGCTGGCGCAGCAGCCGGCCCGCCCGGATCCGGGGCCCGCCGCCGACTCCCGCGAGCACCAGGCCGGGGACCTGCCCTCCGACGAGCCCTCGTCGGTGCCGTCCCCGGTGCCCACGGCCTCCGCGAGCCCCAGCGCCTCACCGTCGCCGTCCGCGTCCCCCTCCGCCTCGCCGTCGCCGTCCGCGTCCCCCTCGGACGAGGAGGACGCGGAGCCGAGCCCTGAGGAGACCGGGTCGGAGCAGGAACCGGCTCCCGAGCCCGCCCCCGAACGACCCGAGCCGGAGCCCGAACCGGAGCCCGAGCGCCCCGCCGACCCGCCGGAGGAGGAAGAGGAGGAACCGACCGACGAGCCCGAGGAGGGCCTGCCCTGGTGGCCCTGGAACTGACCGGCGCGGCGGGCTGGTGGGGTGGACCTGGCCGTCCGAGCGCCCCCCGGATCTTCGCCGTCAGCTGGAAAGGCTCTCGTTCTCCCGCTGGAACGAGTCCAGGACGAAGTTGACTTCGGTGGGCAGCCGGTCATCAGGTGCCCAGGGAGTCGGTACCTGGAGCTGGATGAGCTGCGAGGGCTGCGGGCGCTGGGAGGGGCCGGTGCGCACCATGTGTTCGATGCGGTCGGCGTAGCCGGTGAATCCCTGCGATTCGTGCCACGCGTACCACGCACCCTGCGTCGTCAGCGGATCGAACCCCCACTTGTCGATCCTTGCCGCGGTCTCGTTCTGCACGGTCGGGTCGGCCAGCGCCGCTCGCTGCCTGACCTTGCGGACGACGATGAACGTGATCCCCAGTCCGCAGAGCAGCACCAGCGCTACGACCTCTGGGATGGTCGGTCCGGCGGGACTGGGGTTGAGGGCCTCGCAGTCGGCCTCCGTCACGAGAGCGAACTCCTGGGTGTTGAGGAGCTCAACGCAGTCGGCATAGGCGCGTTGGTCACTGCCAGAGGACTGCGATTGCGCCAGCTGCGTGGTGACGAGCTGGAAGAGCAGGCTGAGTGCGAACAGGCCGGCGACGATGAAACTCAGAATGGAAGCGATTTTGAGGCCGGTCTGCCTCAGTCGCGCCGGGCGACCCGTGAAGCGCTGCTTCTCGTCCGAGGGAGTCTCGGCTCGTGCTCGCCCGATCGCGTCCGCCCACGCGGCGTGCCAGGTCCGTTCGCGGTTTCGCAGGAAGGGGATGAGGGCGGCGGCGCGTTGCTGCCAATCGACGAACGCGGCTCCTTCCGGCGTCTGCCGCCACATCGAGAACTCATGCCGGGCGGTCTGCTCGGCCATGGCCTGCTGAAGCGCGTGCTGCTCCTGTTGGAGGGCGAGTTGTTCCTGTTGTGTCCTTGCCTGCCTTGCGCTATTCGCGGCGGTGATGCCGTTGAAGACCATGCTCGCGCCACTGGCGAACGCGACGCCCTTCAAGAGCTGGGTGTTCTGGGCTGTTGATCGGGCGGTGCTCGCGGCCGAGTGCTTGATGTCCTTCAGGTGTTCCGCGCTGCTCGTGGTCGAACGGTCGATATTCCGCAGATGATCTTTCGCAGATGTCATGTGGTCATCGGTGCTCTCTGCTCATGCGTGGATGGAATTCTCTGCGTGGTGTCGCCGATGACACAGCGCGGCGGCTACCCCGGCCGACTGGTACCCACAGTTCGTGGACCGATGGTCAGAGTAGCGAAGAGGTCGGGTCGTGACCATTTCCGCGTATCGCCCCGCCTTCGGTGACCGTCTCCGCGAACCGCGCCAGGAACACGGAAGGGCCGAGGCCGTACGTCTCCACGTCCTGACGTGCCGGGAGACGGGGAACAGGAGGAGTCCTACGCGAATTACCGAACCCGGTTCTAGTCCGGGCGGTGCTTCCTCTGTAGAGTGCGGGCCATGGATCTGAACGGAATCTCCGCCCTCGTCTCGGGCGGCGCGAGTGGCCTGGGTGAGGCCACCGCCAGGGAACTCGCCGCAGCCGGCGCCACCGTCGTCATCGCCGACCTCAACGCCGAGCGCGGTGAGGCCATCGCCAAGGAGATCGGTGGCGTCTTCGTCTCCACCGACGTCTCGCAGGAGGACCAGGTCAAGGCCGCGGTCCAGGCCGCCGCGGACACCGGCAAGCCCTTCCGGGCCGCCGTCTCGTGCGCAGGGATCGCCTGGGCGACCCGCACGGTCGACCGCCAGGGCAACCCGCACGACCTGGACAGCTACCAGAAGGTCATCCAGGTCAACCTCATCGGCACCTTCAACGTGCTGCGCCTGGCCGCGGCCGAGATCGCCAGGACGGAGCCGCTCAACGAGGACGGCGAGCGCGGCTCCATCGTCAACACCGCCTCGCTCGCGGGCATCGAGGGCCAGATCGGCCAGATCGCCTACTCCTCCTCCAAGGGCGGCGTGATCGGCATGACCCTGCCCGCGGCCCGCGACCTCGCTGCCGTCGGCATCTCCGTCAACACCATCGCCCCCGGCATCCTGGAGACGCCGATCTACGGCGAGGGCGAGGGGGCCGAGGAGTTCAAGAAGCGCCTCGCCGCGCCGATCCCGTTCCCCAAGCGCATGGGCACCGCCGCCGAGTTCGGCAAGCTCGCCCGCGCGCTGATGGAGATCAGCTACGTCAACGGCGAGGTCGTCCGCATCGACGGCGCGCTGCGCATGCCGCCGAAGTAGGGGGTCCACCGTGTCCGACGAGGTTCTCTACACTGCCGAGGACGGCATCGCCGTCATCACCATCAACCGGCCCAAGGCCAAGAACGCGGTCGACGCGGCGGTCGCCGCGCAGGTCGCGGAGGCGCTCGACGACCTTGACGCCCGCAAGGACCTGAGCGTCGGCATCATCACCGGCGCGGGCGGCACCTTCTGCGCCGGCATGGACCTCAAGGCGTTCATGAAGGGCGAGGTCCCCGTCGTGGAGGGCCGCGGATTCGGCGGTTTCGCCGAGCGCGGGCCCCGCAAGCCGCTGATCGCGGCCGTGGAGGGCTACGCCCTGGCGGGCGGGTTCGAGGCCGTGCTCGCCTGCGACCTCGTGGTGGCCGCCGAGGACGCGAAGTTCGGCATCCCCGAGGTCAAGCGCGGCCTGGTGGCCGGCGCGGGCGGCCTGCTGCGCCTGCAGCACCGCATCCCGCGCAACATCGCGATGGAGTTCGCCCTGACCGGTGACTTCGTGGGGGCTCCGCGCCTGGCCGAGCTGGGGCTGGTCAACGAGGTGACCGCCTCCGGGAGCGCCCTGGAGGGCGCCCGGGCGCTGGCCGCCCGCATCACGCCGAACGGGCCGCTGGCCCTGCGGGTGTCCAAGGAGATCATCGCCGCCTCGGACGACTGGTCCACCGAGGAGATGTGGGACCGGCAGAACGAGCTGGCGGGCCCGGTGTTCGTCAGCCAGGACGCCATGGAGGGCGCCGCCGCGTTCGCGGAGAAGCGCGCTCCCGTGTGGAAGGGCGAGTAGGAGCACGCCTCGGTGCTCCCGCCGGCTCGCCGTCCGCCCGGACCAGGGTCGTGGACTGGTCCGGGCGGATCGACGGGCCTCGGGATGGTGAACGCGACACGGCCCGTGATCGGTTCTGGCCACACCGAAAAAGAGGCAGGACCTGGCACTTCGCCGCCCGCGCGAGCGCAGGGTCCCCGGTTGATCACCTTACGTGCACGGGGCGGGATGACGACCCACCACACCGGGCCGTGGCCACAGCGGAGCACGCGTCCATCGCTCCGTACGAGTGGTTCGAGGGGCGGGGCATCGCGGCCACTCCCGCCGTGAACCGCGAGGGATGGCGGACCGGGTTCACGAAGCCTCCGGGCCGGTGGACTCGGCCGCGCCCAGCAGGGGGCCGGCGGCCTCCGCCAGGCTCGTCCCGGCCACCGGGGCCTCCGGGAGCGACTCCAGTAGGTACGGCTCCAACACGACCGCGAGCGAGCGCGAGAACGCGTGCGAGAAGTGGTTGGTGTCGTAGTAGGCGAGCTGGTTGCCGATGACGCCCCGGCACACGCCGTCCCCGCACAGGTGCTCGGTCAGGTCCAGGAAGCGGGTGTTGGCCGGGACGTCGGCCAGGTCCTCGTAGGGGGCCCGCTCGGCCATCGAGAAGGACTGCTCCTCGACGCATCCGCGCGCGCCCTCGCGGTCCACGCACTCGGCCACGTCGAAGCCGAACCGCGGGGTGTCGCGCACCGCCAGCACCGCCACCCCGAGCTCCTCCAGCTCCCGCCAGCGCTCGACGTAGCCGTCGGGCGTCCGCTCGGGCGGCGTGCCGGGCGGGTCCTCCTCCTCACCGCCGGCCGTGGTGCGGGTCGCGGTCGTGAACACCGCGTCCGGACCGATCTCGGCGATCCGCTCCATGACGTCGGCGTTCCAGGCCGTGCACTCGGTGAAGGGGACGCCCCGGTAGACCTGCTCGTCGGCGCTGAACTGGCAGGCGTTCTTGGTCATCATGATCAGGCGCCAGTCGTGCTGTTCGACGACCGCCCGCAGCGCCTGGAACCAGTGCCGGGCGTGTGAACTGCCCGCCAGGACCATCGTGAACCCGGCCTCCGGATCGCCGAAATCGCAGGACACGACCTCGGTCGCGTCGGTGAGGGCGTTGCAGTCGCGGGTCTGGTCCACGGTGTCCGTGGCCACCGTCGCGGTGTCGGGGTAGACCGGCAGGGCGGGCAGGTTCTCCGCGAGCGCGGGGTTGAGCGTGACGGCCGCGCCCGGGTAGGACATCGGATCCGAGCTCAGCTCCATGCGCAGTTGCCGGTCGCGTTCGATCGCCCCGCCCCACACCAGCCCGGCGAGCAGCACCGGCACGACGAACAGGACCCCGGCCGCGAGCGACCACGAAGGGGCCCGCCGGGTGCGGGTGAGGCGCGTGAGGCTTCCGTCCACCAGCCGGGTGGTGAGCACCGCCGCGGCGAACGCGCAGCCCAGCACGCCCAGGCCACCGAGCAGGGTCGGGCGGTCCTGTCCGGTCACCTCCAGGTGGAAGACGAGGATCGGCCAGTGCCACAGGAACAGGGTGTAGGCCCGTCCGCCCAGCCAGACGAGGGGCCGCGCCCCCAGCAGCCGGGTCGCCGACAGGCGGCCGGGCGCGTCACCGCCGGCGCCCGCGAGCAGGACCGCCACGGCGGCCAGCGCGGGCCACAGCGAGGCCACACCCGGGTAGGGCAGGGAGTCGCCGACCACCAGACCGCACAGCACCAGCGCGGCGAGGCCGGTCCACCCGAGCACCAGGCGCAGCGGGCGCGGCAGCCGCACGCGGGCGATGACCAGTGCCAGGACGCCGCCCAGCGCGAGTTCCCACAGGCGGGCGCCGGTGTCGAAGTAGGCCCACACGGGGTCGGTGGAGGTGATCCACAGCGAGTACGCGAACGAGGTCGCCAGGACCGCGCCGACGGCGGCCAGGGCGGCGGTGCGCACCCGCAGCCCGCAGCGGGCGGCGACCAGCCCGGCGAGGATGACCAGGACGGGCCACAACAGGTAGAACTGCCCCTGCACGCCCAGTGACCAGAAGTGCTGGACCGGCCCCGCGGCGGAGTTCTCCGCCATGTAGTCGACCGAGCCCAGCGACAGGTGCCAGTTGCCGTAGTACAGCGCGGCGGCCTGGACATCGGCGATGACGTCGGTCCACCGCGAGCGCGGCAGCAGCAGGTAGGCGCTGACCAGGACCGCGGCGAGCACGACGGCGCCGCTGGGGAAGAGCCGTCGGGCGAGCTTGCTCCAGAACGCGCCGAGGGCGAGGCGTCCGTCGCGCTCCATGGCGCGCACGAGCGAGCCGGTGATGAGGAACCCGGTCAGGACCAGGAAGACGTCGACGCCGCCGGAGACCGTGCCGAACCAGATGTGGTAGACGGCGATCAGCAGGGCGGCGACGGCGCGCAGCCCTTCGATGTCGGTGCGGTGCGCGGTGCGTGGCGACGCGGACGCGCCGCGCACGTGCTCGGGGGCATGGTTCAGGACGGGAACGGGCACAGATCAGCCTCGGGCTCGGCGACGGTGAGGGGCAGGGAGGGCCGGTGTACGGCGACGGGGAGGGGGCCGGGGGATGATCGGCGCCCGAGAGTGCCCCTGCTTGTCCAGTATCGGCTGCTTGTACCTGTGACCTGTGTGTCTGGCGGTGCTGTTGTCGAGTCGAGATGGAATCTGTGTTAACGCGTATCCGGGTGCGCGGAAACGGAGTGTCACGGGTCACAGTGTTCGGGGCGCTTGACGCCGGGTCCTTCGTCGTCGCCCGCGCCTGTGCTCGTGCCTCGCTTCGGCCCGATCAACCCCCCGTGGTTGCGGTGAGCGGGACTGCTCACCTTCCACGCCTGGGGGCTCGGCGGCACACGAGGACGCCCGCCGCGCGGCCGAGCGGTCGCACGACGGGCGGTGTCCTCAGGGGTCGTGGGTCAGCGGCGCAGGCCGAGGCGGCGCAGGACCCGTCCGGCGAGCCGGCGCAGCCGCAGGTACGGCGTCGACCGCACCTGGGCCTCCAGCTTCTCCAGGCGCTTGGCGGTGCGTTCCACGGACTTCACGAGCCCGGCGGTCTCCTTGGCCTTCTTCTCCAGGGCGGTCACCTTCGCGGACAGCTCCCGCACGCGCTTGTCCGAGGCCGTCTGCCGTGCCTTGGCCTGCGCGTTGGCCTGCCGGAGCCACGCCAGCCGGTACCCCAGGCCGCCGTCGTCGTCGCCCCGCCAGGAACCCACGCCGGGGTGGAGGTCCACCCGCTTGAGCTCGCTCTCGAAGGCCGCGCCGCCGTCGCCCCCGGGCCGGTGCACGTGGTCGAGGCCGTGCCGGTCCATGAAGGACACCAGGCGGTCGAAGCGCTCACCGTGGCCGGCGGACATGGCCGAGAAGTCGGCCTCCTCGTACAGCCGGGCGGGCAGCCCGGCCAGGTCGGTCTCGTCGGCCAGGTCGGAGACCAGGCGGTGGGGGATGTCGAAGTAGCGGCACAGCTCCAGGGTGCGCGAGTCGTGGCAGAGCACCACCGCGGGCGTGCCCGCCAGCAGCGCGGCGACGTTGCCGTGGATGCGCGTCCCGAAGGCGAAGTCGCGGTCGCGCAGGGCGTCGATCCACGTCGAGGAGTCGTAGTACAGCCGGGTCCGCTCCTCGCGCAGCAGCGGATGGGTCCGCGTCAGCGGGGCCGCGGACGAGGTCCCGGCCGCCTCCGACACGTCGCCCCAGTACAGCAGCTCCAGGTCCTGGAGCTCCTGCGCCATGTAGAGCAGGTCGGGGTGCCGCCGCAGCGCGGCGTCCGCCAGCCGGTCGATGAGCCCGTCGCCGATCACGCTGCCGGGGATGTTGCCGGAGTCGTAGGAGACGTTGATGGCGAGCCGGGCGGAGGCGTCCAGGGTGTCCGTACGCCGGTCCACGCGCAGTTCGCGGCCGTGCATGAACATCGACGGGCAGCCGATGACCTCCACGTCGGAGTAGCCCAGGCCGTTGAGGTACCGCTCGGTGAACTCGCCGCGCACCCCGATGGAGGGGGAGCGCTCCAGCACCGCCGAGCAGAACCGCCGCACCTTGTCCTCGATCGGGGCCAGGTGGTCGGTGCCGTAGTCGGTTCCGGCCTGCCCGCCGACGCCGAAGACCACCACGGGGATGCGCAGCTTCTCGATCAGCGCGCTCAGGTCGTCCAGGTGGCGCGTGAACGAGGGCCGGAACGCGTTGGCCAGCGGCACGACGAACGCGTCGTACTCGTCGTTGATCCGGTCGGCGTCGGAGGGGTCGACCTTGTAGCGGTTCGGGACGATCTCCGTGTCCGGCGTCGACAGCATCTTGTGCACGGCGTCGCTGAACAGCAGGTTGCCGGTGTTCGTGGCGATCAGGTTCTGCTGGATCACCTGCTCCGGCGGGACCGGGTCGAACGGGCTCCGGCCGGATCTGAGGAGGATACGGGGCATGGGGCGGCCTATCTCGGTGGCTGGGAGGGGATGGGCGGGCGGCGGGGGCTCCCGTCAGTCCGTGGTGCCGAGCATGCGGTCGACGACCCGCTTGGTGGCCAGACCGTCCGAGGGCTCGCAGAAGTCCCGGACGAACGCCTCGTACTGGTCGCGGTAGCGCTCGTTCACGTCGTCGACGTCCCGGATCGCCTTGACCAGTTCCTCGGAGGTCTTGATCAGCGGCCCGGGCGCGCGCGAGGACAGGTCGAAGTAGAACCCGCGCAGGGTGTCCCGGTAGTGCTCCAGGTCGTAGGTGAAGAAGAGCATGGGACGGCCCGAGTGGGCGAAGTCGAAGAACACCGACGAGTAGTCCGTGATCAGCACGTCCGTGATCAGGTACAGGTCGGCGATGTCGGGGTACTTCGACACGTCCCAGACGAAGCCCTGGCCCGCGCCCGGAATGCTGTCCAGCACCTTGGGGTGCTTGCGGAACAGCAGCACGTGGTCCTCGCCCAGGTCCCGCTGGGCGGCCTCCAGGTCGATCCGCAGGTCCAGCTTGAACCGGGTGCCGTCGTAGCGCTGGTCGTCGCGCCAGGTGGGCGCGTACAGCACGACCTTCTTGCCCTCGGGAATGCCCAGCAGCTCACGGGTCCGGCGCGCGCGCTCCTCCCGGTCCGGCGCGTGGAACACGTCGTTGCGGGGGTAGCCCGACTCCAGGATCTCCGCCTCGCAGCGGAAGGCCCGGCGCATGATCGGCGTGGTGAAGGCGTTCGGCGACACGAAGAAGTCCCACTGCCGGGACCGCTCGGGCAGGCTGGCGATGTAGGCGCGGTTGGCCTTGGGCGTGCCGAGCAGGTCCGCGCCGATCTTCTTCAGCGGGGTGCCGTGCCAGGTCTGCGCGATCACCTGGCCCTCGCGCCGCACGAACCAGTCGCCGATGCCCACGTTGGTCACCACGTAGCGGCTGCGGGCGAGCGCGGCGTACCACTCGCGGCTGCGCCACTCCACGGGCGTGACCCCCGGCGGCAGCGGCACCTGCTGGTCGTTCACCGACCACAGGTGCTCGACGTCCAGGCCGCGGCGCACCAGCTCCTCGTGGATGGCGCGGGGCGAGTCGGAGTACTGTTTGCCGCCGAAGCTGTTGTAGAAGACGGCCTCGCGCAGGGGCAGCGCCCGCTGCTCCTCCAGGAACTCCTCGCGGATGCGGCGCTGCCGGTAGGCGCCCCGCTCGTCCTCCGCCAGCGGATTGCCCGAGCGCAGGAAGACGCGGTCGTGGAAGCGGCGGTCCACCGTGAAGGTCCGCCCGTGGCCGTGGTGCTTGAGCGGGAGCCGCTCGACCAGGTCCGGCCTGAGCTTGACCGGGATGTCGGCGGCGTTGTCCCACTCCTGGGCGCCCCGCAGGGTCAGGTACCAGCGGCCCTTGCGCAGCGGCAGCGGGTCGCCGTAGAAGTCGAAGCCCTCCGGGTCGATCTCGGCGCGGAACCGGCCGTCGGCGATCGTGACCGGTACCGTGACCTCCTCGAACCGCTCACCGTGCCGCAGGACCAGCACGCGCTCGCCGTCGGGGCCGGTGTAGGCGCCGGTCAGCACGAGGGTGCCCTCCCGCCACTCCACCTCGTCCACGACGGGCTGGCGCAGCCGGTCGTGCACGACCAGGGTCTGCGTGGCGCTGACGCCCACGGCGATCTCCCGGGCCTCCCCGAACGGGTACGCCCGGGCGAGGACATCGGGCGCGACGACGACCTTGGCGCGCGACCCGTCGACGACCGCGTGCACGCGCAGCTCACGTGTGTCGTCGGAGTCGGCCACGGCCAGGTCGGCCAGGGGGACGGACACCGTGCGGACCCCGTCCCCGGCGCCCTCCAGCGGGTACTCGAGCTCCACGGCGGCCTCGCCCTTGCCGTGCTCGACGACCAGGCGGTCCGCGCCTGGTGCGCGCAGCTCCAGGGCCAGCATCCCGTCGGCCGGGGAGTGCCCGGTCAGCTCGGCGGTGACCGGCTCGATCGAGAACTCCAGCCGCTTCTTGCGGAACGAGCTCACCCACCGGGTGGACGCGTTCAGACGGCGGGCGTGCGGGTGCCCGCTCGTGCCCACCTCGCCCGGGGGCAGGCCGTCGCGGCGCAGCCGGCCGGCGCCCCACACACCCAGGGTGAGCGACCAGGTGCCGGGGGTCCATGACCCGCCGGAACGCAGCTTCTCCGGGTCGACGAAGAACTCGAAGCCCGCCCAGTCGTAGCAGTGCAGGGCCTGCTTGGACTCGGAGGTGGCGCGCGGCTCGCGCCGCGGGGTCAGCCGGATCGCGATCCGGCGCCGCGAACCCGTGTGCGTGAGCCAGGCCAGCCCGGGGACCCGCGGACGCGACTCCATGGGGACGTTGCGGACGTAGGCGTACCCGCGCACGCGCAGGCGCCCCTCCACCCAGGTCAGGTCGGTCAGCTGCGAGTCCAGCGGCAGCTCCCGCTGCTGGAGCCGGCAGATCTCCTTGGGCAGGGACGAGGAGGCCACGCCGGGCACCTCGATGTGCGGGGACAGCCGGCCGCGCACGAGGTGCGCCTTCGGGTTGTCCCGCTCGTAGCGGATGACCGCCTGCAGGTCCTCCAGCCGGTGCTCCTTGGCCAACCAGAGCTTGACCCTGGTCAGCGGCCCGAACTCCGACAGGTCACCGGGCGCCGCTGAGCCCAGGAAGTCGTCCGCCGCGGCGAGGAACGCCTCGCGCTCCGCGGCGTCCGACTCGGGCAGGTAGCGCATGAGGCGTTGGAGGTCTTCTGGCACCGTGCGCTTGGCTGCGGCCATGTCCTACGGGTGTCCTTCCGGGAGAGGAATGCGTGAGCGGGGTCAGACGGCGGCCGCGTCGGCCTCGGTGGAGACCTCGTGGACGGCACGGACCTGGGCGTCGGTCCTGGCGTACAGGTCGTCGACGGCCGCCGCGAAACGCGTCTGGGAGGGCTCGTCGCTCGGGCCCAGGAGGTAGGTCCTGAGCTCCACGCGCTCGGCCGTCAGCGGGTCGGGCCCCGAGCCGCGGACGGCCGCGAGCGCGCTGTCCAGACCCTCGCCGTCCGGCAGCAGCATGTACGCCGCCGCCGAGGTCGGGTGCTTGGTCTGGAACTCGCTGTGCGTGATGCCCTCGCAGTTGGTGATGGCGTAGGGCTTCTCGGTGGCGACGAAGTCCGCGACGACGCTGGAGATGTCGCTGATGAGCAGGTCCGCCTGGTTGAAGCAGGAGTACAGCGTCGGCCGCGGCCCCTGGATGACCAGGTGCTCCTCGTCGGCCCGGCCGTCCCAGTACACGCGGTGCCACTCGGTGGACAGCGACTGGAGGTCGGCCACCGCCGTGGGGGCCGAGCGGCCCTCCTCGCGCGAGTTGTGCGCCTCGTCCGTGGAACCGTTGTCGGTGTCGAAGTCGGCCAGGCGGCGCTCCAGCTCCGCCAGCGGGCGCGGGTCCGGCTCGGTGCGCGCGGCCCTGCGGTTGGCGGCCTCGATCATGTCCACGATCCGCTTGTGCGCCCTGCGGGCCGCGGCCGAGCGCATACCGGTGAAGGGGTGCGGCTTGTACAGGACGCGCACGGGCGGGTCGGCGGCCAGCAGCCGGGCGACGAGCGCGGGGCCGGCGTCGATCAGCGACGTGTTGCCCGGCTCGTCGGTCCAACCCTCCCACGTGGGCGCGTAGAGCACCGTGCGGACGGCGTTGGGCGCGGTGTCGGTGCGGATCTCGTCCAGCTGCGGCCGGCCGACCTCCACGATCTCGTCGAGGCGGACGCCGACCTGGGCGCGGTCGTAGCGGTCCCGCCCGGCGCGCCCTGCGGTCCAGACCTCGTCGTAGGCCTTGCTGAACGGGTTGATGCTGGCGACCTTGTCGCTGTCGCCGTGCCCGATGAACACGTGCCGCATCATCGGGTTGCGCAGCATGTGGATGTTCTTGCCGGTGTTGGCCGGGTACAGGGCCACGCGGGCGGGGCCGAAGTCCAGCGCCATCAGGTCCGTGGCGGCGGGAACGCAGAGCACGGGGAGCCGGGTCGGCGCGAGCTGGGCGGCGATGGTGCGCTCGCGCAGCACGACGACCACGCGCCGGTCCAGGCGGTCGAGGACGTCCAGCCACATGTTGACCTGGTAGGCGGAGTCGGCCGAACCCGAGAAGTACAGCACGACCTCGGGGCGGTAGGCGTCCAGCCAGGACTGGGTGAACTGCATCACCTTCTCCTGGCCGGGGATGGCGAGCGCGCGGCGCAGGTGCCAGCCGACCAGGACGAGCGCCAGGACGGTGACGACCAGCGACACGGCCGCGCCGCCGGTGACGAGCCACAGGCGGCCGGTGGCCACGTGGGCCACGGCGCCGACGACCAGGAAGATGTCCAGCGGCAGCAGGCGGGTCATGGGCTCGCGGACGAGCGGCATGGGCGGGCTGTCGGGGATGCGCAGGGACGCGAGGTCGATGTTGCGGGTGACGACCGGCAGCTTGCGGCGGGTGCGCAGCAGGCGCGCGGCGACACCGCAGACGAGCTGGAGGCCGAAGAGCGCGAGGAAGACCAGCAGGACCAGGCCGATGCCCGTGGAGGTCACGTTCGGCGTGGTGATCAGCAGGCCCAGCGCCATGAGCTGGCGCAGGAGGGTGCGCGGCGTGATGCCCAGTCGGATCTGCTGGACGAGCTTGGCCAGGTGCGGGAAGCGGTGCAGGAGCAGCGCGTCCATGGCGTAGCTGCCGACGGCTCCGACGAGGAAGACCCACCACAGGCCGGTGATCACACCGGCGAGCATCACGAGGTAGGACAGGCCGAGCAGGCTCGTGCCGATGACGGTCTCGCGGTTGGCGTGTTCGCGCAGTGTCACTGGGCGGGCTCCCTCACGGAACGGGCGCTCTCGGCCGCGGGCGCGGGCAGCTCCTCGCGGCGCACGTCGACGACGTGGCCGGTGAGGTCGGACAGCAGGACGTCCACGGAGGTGCGGGCGACCTTGTCCGCGCTGAGCAGGCTGCCGGCCGGCTCCTCGCCGAAGGCCTTGCTGCGCATGGGCGTCTGGGTGCGCTCGGGGTTGATGCAGTTGATGCGGACGCCGTCGTCGGACCACTCGTCGGCCAGGGCCTGCGTGAGGTTGACCGTCGCGGCCTTCGTGGACGAGTAGAGGCTGTACTCGCCGCGTCCGCGCGTGTAGGAGCTGGAGGTGTACAGCAGCAGCTGGCCCTTGCTCTGCGCGAGGTAGGGGAAGGCGGCGCGGGCGATGTTGACCGGGGCCAGGTAGTTGACGCGCAGGGTCTCCTCGACCGTGGCGTCGTCCGTCTGGTCCAGTCGGCCGATGCGCAGCACCCCGGCGGTGTTGACGACGAAGTCGATGCGGCCCGTGGCGGAGTGCGCCTGCTCCAGGGCGGCGGCCACGTCGGCGGGGTTGGCGACGTTGGTGCGGGTGGCGCTGCGGGAGTAGCGGAAGACGCGGGCGCCGTGCTTCTCCGCGAGGTCGGCCACGCCCGCGCCGATCCCGTAGCTGCCGCCGAAGACGACCACGGTCGCGCCGGAGAGCCGGGCGGTGTAGTCCTCGTCGGTGAACTCCGGGGTCCCGGCGGAGGAGAGCTGGAAGAGCTTGTCGGCGATGAAGATGTCGACCGGCTGCGTGACCTTCATGTTCTGCTCCTCGCCGGCCACCACGTGGATGGGGACGTCGGGGGAGTAGCGCAGGACCACGGTGCAGTCGTCGGTCGCCTGGAAGTCGGGGTCGTTCCACGCCTTGGCGTAGGCGTCGCGGATGGTCGCCAGCCGGAAGGCCTGCGGGGTCTGGCCGCGGCGCAGCCGGGACCGCGTGGGGACGTCGGTGATGACGTCCTCGTCGACCTCGATGATGGTGTCCGAGGACGGGATGGCCACGTCGACGGCGCCGTAGGTCTCCAGGGCGGTGAGGCAGTCGGCGACCACGCGCTGGGAGAGCATGGGGCGGACCGCGTCGTGGAAGAGGACGTTGGTCGTCTCCGCGGGAAGGTGTCCCAGGGCGTCGAGGGCCAGCTGGGTGGTGGCGTTGCGCGAGGTGCCGCCGGGCAGGACACGGGTCACCTTCGACAGGCCGGCCTTCTTCACGATGGCCTCGGCGTCGCCCACGAAACCGGGGTTCATCATCACGAGGACCTCGTCCACGCCGGGGGCGTGCTCGAAGATGGTCAGCGTGTGCTCCAGGATCGTCTTTCCGGCGATCTTGAGCAGTTGCTTGGGTGTCGCGAGCCCAATGCGCTGGCCGCTTCCTCCGGCGAGGACGACCGCGACGTTGCGAGTCGACGGCTGTGTGGCCGGACGCTGGTTGTTCACAGGCAAGTTCGTCTCCTGATCGCGACGGGCCCAGAGAAGACCGCGTGCGGGGCCGGGGTGTGGGGGCCCCGGGCGGGTATGGATGGCGGGGACGGGCGGGGCGATGGGCTCTCCCGCGCGGATGCGTCAGTGTCCCTGGCGAATTCGCCTAATGGCCCTGTCCGTGTCGGTATGACGCATCCGCCGCATACCTGGTTTACCTGAAGTTCAGGACCAGTTGGCCCCACTTGGTGAATCGGGCGCGCTGTCAGGAGGCGCTTTGGAACGCGCGGTGTGGCGATATTCACCCTGGTCACGGTGGTCACACAAGCCTATTGACCCAAGGACGATCGGATTCCTGGTGACCTTGCGTGTTCAGTTGTACGTTCTGCGTTCATATTCGCGCATTTGTAAAATCCACATAAGTTCGATGTGGCGCGCGACTCCGACAAGAACGCTCGCCGACGAATGAGGGTGCCCGCACGCTGCGACGGAGCACGCGGCGGGTGCCGGGGGAGCCGAGTCGACGCGTCCTGGTATCCCGTCCCCGCGTGGCCGGATCCGGCCACGCGCCGGGGCGGCCGGTGCAACCCTTGTACCGACACCTGGAACCGGGTGCCGTCCTGTGCCGGTCGCACGCCGTGCGAACGAATCCGCCCGGATTCGCGTTCCCCCACCCGATCGGGTACCGACATGCGACCTCCCGAGCCAGAGGCCCCCACCGGCGGCCGACCTGTCGCGCCCCGGCCGGGCCGCCCGCCGGTACGGAACCTCCGGATGCTCCGCTGCTCCATCGTCCTGGGCGTCGGCCTGGTCGCCCTGCTCGCCGTCCCGCACCCCCGGCCCGTCACACAGGAGCTGGAGACCCTGACGCTGGTCGCCCTGGCGGCCTCCGTGTCCCTGTGGGTCCTCGGCGCGCGCAGCCCCCGGGCCGGGTACCGAACACTGGACGGCTGAGCCGTGGAGAGGGCCTTCTACCTGCTGCTCACCGTGGCCATGCTCGCCCTTCTTCTGCACGTGATCGCACAGAAGAAGGGGAGGACACCGCCGCGCGCGGCCACGGGCGTGCTCGTCGTCCTGCTCGTGGCCCTTCTCGCAGTTGCGTTCCTGATGATTCTCGGCACCGGTCCATCGGATCTTTCCGTTTCGACCGCACATGATGAACACGCTCTGTAGCGTCCCCCTATGCCCAGCTTCGATCACGAGCTCCAGGTCCGGTTGTTCCACAACCACCCCGATCTTGCACCGAGGATGCTGCGGGACACGGTCGGTTTCCCCGTGCCCGCCTACGCCCGCGCCGAACTCGGCTGCTCGGACCACACCAAGCTCAAGCCGACCCCCTTCAAGTCGGACAACGTCATCGTGCTGTACGACGACACGGGGGCCAAGACGTTGGCCATCATCACGGAGGTGCAACTGCGCAAGGCCGACGACAAGCTCTACTCCTGGCCCCTGTACGCGGCCACGGTCTGGCAGATCGTGAAATGCCCGGTCAAGCTGATGGTCCTGTGCCCTGACGCCGCCACCGAACGGTGGGCGCGGACTCCCATCACCTTCGAGTTCGAGGGCGCGACGCTCACACCCGCGGTCATCGGCCCCAGCAACACGCCCGAGATCAAGGACTCCGACCAAGCGCGGGAGCTGCCGGAACTCGCGGTGCTGTCGGCAGCCGCGCACGGAGACAAGGCCGAGGTGCTCAAGGCCGCTGAGGCCGCGCTCGACTCAGTGCCCGAGGACACACGACTCATCTACAATGACTTCATCTTGTCGAAGCTCAACGCGGCCGCTCGGCGGATGTGGGAGGACCTCATGACGACCGGTACCTACGAGTGGCAGAGCGACTTCGCCCGCAAGTACGTCAGTCAGGGGCGTGAGCTGGGCCTGGTGGAGAAGCAGCGGGAAGTCATCCTGCAACTTCTTGATGAGCGCGGTATCGCCATGAGCCCCGATGATCGCGTGCGGATCAACGCCTGCGACGACCTCGACCGACTGGAGACCTGGTTCCACCGGGCCATCACGGCGACGACCGTCGACGAGGTCTTCGGCTAGAAGCGGGAAGCGCGAACGGGCCCCGGGCGGTCACCGCCCGGGGCCCGTGTCTTCGTGCGGGGCTACCTCCTCGGTCGGAAGGCCAGGCTGAGGGCCCAGTAGACGACCAGGGCCGACAGGAAGCCCACCGCCCAGCCGTAGTCCGCGAGCGGGGACAGGAACGGGATGATCCCCGCCTCCGGGAAGGGCCCCGCGCCCGGGGCGGAGTGCGAACCGCCCACCGCCAGGACCGCGCCCACCGCGAACGCCGCCAGCGCCCGCCAGTTCCACCCGCCGGAGTACCAGTACGCCGAGCCGCGCGTGTACAGCGCGTTCAGGTCCAGCTTCGTGCCGCGCAGCAGCCAGTAGTCCGCGATGAGGATGCCGCCGACGGTCCCCAGGATCCCGCCCACGGTGCCCAGCCACGTGAAGATGTAGATGTTCGGGTCCGAGATCAGCCGCCACGGCATGATCGCGACGCTCACCAGGCACGTGATCACCGCGCCGGTCCGGAAGCTGATCAGCCGGGGCTTCAGGTTGGCCAGGTCGTAGGACGGCCCCACCAGGTTGGCGGCGATGTTCGTGGACACCGTCGCCAGCAGCACCACGAAGATCGCGAACAGCAGCGCGATGCCGTTGTCCATCTGCGCGACGATCTCCACCGGGTCCCACAGGGTCTCGCCGTACACCGCCTGCGTGCCCGCGCTCACCATGACCGCCAGTAGCGCGAACGCCGCCATCGTCGTCGGCAGCCCGAAGGTCTGGCCCAGCACCTGCGCGCGCTGGGTGGCCGCGAACCGGGTGAAGTCGCTGATGTTCAGGCTCAGCGTCGCCCAGAAGCCGATCATCGCCATCAGGGACGGGAAGAACAGCGCCCAGAACTCCGGGCCCCAGCCGAGCTCGGAGTTGACCGCGAACAACGGCGCGAACCCGCCCGCCTGCACGACCATCCACGCCAGCAGGGCGACGCCGCCCACCAGCATCAGCGGGGCGGCCCACACCTGCACCTTGCGGACGCCCTCCATCCCCCACAGGATGATCGCCAGCTGCGCCAGCCAGAACAGCCCGAACGACAACCACATCGTCCACGGCTGCCCGCCGACGACGGCGGCCTCGCTCCAGCCCGTGCCGAACACGCGCCCCGCCAGGATGAACACGCCCTGGCCGCCGATCCACGTCTGGATGCCGTACCAGCCGCACGCGACCGCGCCGCGCAGCAGCGCGGGCAGGTTCGCGCCCCGCAGCCCGAACGACGCCCGCGCGAAGATCGGATAGGGGATGCCGTACCGTGCGCCGGCGTGGCCCGTCAGCACCATCGGCACCAGCACGATCAGGTTGCCCAGGGCGATGGTCAGGACCGCCTGGCGCCAGTCCATTCCCACCGCGACCAGGCCCCCGGCCAGCGTCCAGGCCGGGATGTTGACCGACATGCTGATCCACAGGGCGGTGAAGCTGCCCGTGCCCCAGGTGCGCCGGGAGATCGGCACCGGGTGCAGGTCGGAGTTGACGTAGGCGCCGGGCGGCAGGGTGGTTCCCTCGGGGAGGGAGACCCGTCCGTCGGCGTGCGTGACGGCCGCGGCGGAGTCGGGGGAGGGAGGGGCGTGGGTCACGTGACACCTGGTTTCGGTGGAGCTGACGGGGGATCGGCCGGGCGCGCACCCGCCCGGCCCCGGCCAGGACAGTGTGCGCGCCCGTTGTTGACTCGGTGTTTCAGCTGACGGCCGGGATGATCTCACTGCCGTAGGCGTCGATGACCCCGTCGACGTCGTCGTGCATGGCGTACACGGCGAACTGGTCGACTCCGGCCTCGCGCAGCCGCTCCAGCTTCTCCTTGTGCTCCGCCACCGTGCCCAGGAGGCAGAACCGGTCGACGATGGGGTCGGGTACGAAGGCGGTGTCCGGGTTGTCCGCCCGGCCGTGGTGGCTGTAGTCGTACCCCTCCCTGGCACGGATGTAGTCCGTCAGCTCCTCCGGGACGGCGCCGGAGTGCTCCCCGTAGCGCGACACCAGGTCCGCCACGTGGTTGCCCACCATCCCGCCGAACCACCGGCACTGGTCGCGGGCGTGCGCGAGCGCCTCGGGCGAGCCGTCGGTGACGTACGCGGGCGCCGCCACGCACACCTTCACCTCGTCGGGGTCGCGGCCCGCCTCGACCGCCGCCGCGCGCACCGCCTTGACCATCCACTCGGTCAGGTACGGGTCGGCCAACTGCAGGATGAACCCGTCGGCCTGGCGGCCCACCAGGGACAGAGCCTTGGGCCCGTAGGCGCCCATCCACACGGGCAGGGCGCCGTCCCTCACCCAGGGGATGCGCATGGCGGCGCCGTCGACGTCCGCCTCGCGGCCCTCAGCGAGGTCCTTGATGGCGCGCATGGCCCTGCCGAGCCGGTCCAGGGTGGCGGGCTTGCGGCCCGCCACGCGCATCGCCGAGTCGCCGCGGCCGATGCCGCACACCGTCCGGTTGCCGTACATGTCGTTGAGCGTCGCGAACAGGGAGGCGGTGACCTCCCACGTGCGGGTGCTCGGGTTGGTCACCATCGGGCCGACGACCAGGTCGCGGGTGCGCTCCAGGATCCGGCTGTAGATGACGAAGGGCTCCTGCCAGAGCACGACCGAGTCGAAGGTCCACCCGTGGGTGAACCCCATCCCGTCGGCGCGCTCCATCCGCTCCACCAGCAGGTCGGCGGGCGGGTCGGTCTGAAGGACGAGTCCGATGTCCACGCTGTGCTTCCTCCTCAGACCAGGTACTGGCAGGTGGACCTGGGCACGAACCGGCCGTGGCCGGCCTCGCCCAGGTAGGCGCCGTCGTCCACGACGACCCGCCCGCGCGAGAGCACCGTGCGCGCGCGGCCGGTCAGGCGCCTGCCCTCGTAGGCGGAGTAGTCGACGTTCATGTGGTGGGTCTCGGCGGAGACCACCTGCTCGGCCGCGGGGTCGTAGACGACCAGGTCGGCGTCGGCGCCCGGGGAGACCGTGCCCTTGCGCGGGTAGAGGCCGAACATGCGCGCCGGGGTGGCGCAGGCGATCTCGATCCACCGCCGCCGGCTGATGTGCCCGTCCACCACGGCCTGGTGCAGCAGGTCCATCCGGTTCTCCACGCCCGGCATGCCGTTGGGGATCTTGGAGAAGTCGCCCCGGCCCATGTCCTTCTGGCCGCTGAAGCAGAACGGGCAGTGGTCGGTGGAGACCACGGACAGGTCGTTGGTGCGCAGCGCCCGCCAGAGGTGCTCCTGGTGCTCCTTGGGGCGCAGCGGCGTGGAGCACACGTACTTCGCGCCCTCGAAGTCCGGCTCGGCCAGGTTGTCGGTGGACAGGAACAGGTACTGCGGACAGGTCTCGCCGAAGACGTTGAGCCCCTTGGCCCGGGCTCGCGACAGCTCCTCCACCGCCTCGTTCGCCGACACGTGCACCACGTAGAGCGGCGCCCCGGCCACGCGCGCCAGCTGGATGGCGCGGTGGGTGGCCTCCGACTCCAGCAGGGCCTTGCGGACCTCGCCGTGGTACCGCGGGTCGGTGCGGCCCTCGGCCAGGGCCTGCTCGACCAGCACGTCGATGGCGATGCCGTTCTCCGCGTGCATCATCGTCAGGGCCCCGTTGGCGGCGCCGCGCTGCATGGCCCGCAGGATCTGGCCGTCGTCGCTGTAGAACACGCCCGGGTAGGCCATGAACAGCTTGAACGAGGTGATGCCCTCGTCCACCAGGACGTCCATCTCCTTGAGCGAGGACTCGTTGACGTCGCTGAGGATGGCGTGGAAGGAGTAGTCGACCGCGCACTGGTCGTCGGCCTTGGCCATCCACGCGTCCACGCCGTCCCGCACCGCCTGGCCGGGGCGCTGGATGGCGAAGTCGACGATCGTCGTGGTGCCGCCCCACGCGGCGGCCCGGGTGCCGGTCTCGAAGGTGTCGGCGGACTCGGTGCCGCCGAAGGGCATCTCCATGTGGGTGTGCGCGTCCACACCGCCGGGGATGACGTAGTGGCCGGCGGCGTCGATGACGTCCGCGCCGCTGTCGGCCCAGGTGCGGGCGGTGTCGCTGCCGCGCAGGGCGAGGGCCGCGACCTTGTCGTCCTCGACCAGGACGTCGGCCTCGACCTCCTCCGCCGCGGTGACGACCAGGCCGCCTCTGATGACGGTTCGTGCCATGTGCGTGCCCCCTATCCCTCGACCAGCGGCTCGTAGGCGTCCGGGCGGCGGTCGCGGTAGAACGCCCACTGCTGCCGGACCTCGTCGATCAGGTCGAAGTCGAGGTCGCGGACGACCAGTTCGGCGGCGGTGTCCGAGGCGACCTCGCCGACGAACTGCCCGCGCGGGTCGACGAAGTAGCTGGTGCCGTAGAAGTCGTTGTCGCCGTACTCCTCCACGCCCACCCGGTTGATGGCGGCGACGTAGTAGGCGTTGGCGACCGCCGACGCGGGCTGTTCGAGCTGCCAGAGGTAGGCGGACAGGCCGCGGTGGGTGGCGGACGGGTTGTAGACGAGCTGCGCCCCGGCCAGGCCGAGCGCGCGCCACCCCTCGGGGAAGTGGCGGTCGTAGCAGATGTAGACGCCGATCCGGCCGACGGCCGTGTCGAAGACCGGCCAGCCCAGGTTGCCGGGACGGAAGTAGAACTTCTCCCAGAAGCCCTTGACCTGGGGGATGTGGTGCTTGCGGTACTTGCCGAGATAGGTGCCGTCGGCGTCGATGACGGCGGCGGTGTTGTAGTAGAAGCCCGGCTTCTCGATCTCGAAGACCGGCAGGACCATCACCATGCCCAGTTCGCGGGCCAGAGCGCTGAAGCGGGTGACGGTGGGGCCGTCGGGGACCGACTCGGCCCAGCGGTAGTGCTCGGCCTCCTGCACCTGGCAGAAGTAGGGCGCGTTGAAGACTTCCTGGAATCCGATGACCTTCGCGCCCTGCGCGGCGGCGTCGCGGGCGTATTTCTCGTGCGCCGCGATCATGGATTCGGTGTCGCCGGTCCACTCGGTCTGGACGAGCGCGGCACGGACGGTGTGCGGCATGGTTCCCTCGCTCCTCGGTGAGCGCCTGTTCGCACTGGTCGTGCGAGTAGGTGGTGCGCGTGCCGGAACACTAGGGAAGGGAGGAATGGCGGGTCAATGACCGGCGTTCCCGCGTCCGTGCTACGACCGGGTTACCCGATTTCGCGATCGTGCCGAAGAGTGACGCAATGTCCCTTGTGGGGCAGAGGGAATTCATAGGAAAAGACAGGTTTGGGGTCTTTTTCCGGGTGGAATTTCATGCGTCCGCACAGGTCGCCGGTGCGATTTCGGCCCGTCCGTGCCTGCACGGGCACGGACGGGCCGCCCACCCGGTGTCACGGTTCCAGGCCCCGGGTCAGGTCCACGGTCACCATGAGGTCGGCCTCGTGTCCCGGGACGACGTACACGTGCTTCAATTCGAGGTCCGGCGCGTCGTAGGCGAAGGAGAGTTCCCTGCTGCCGCCGGCCTCGACGGCCGCGTCCTCCGGGTCGAGCAGGACCACGTGCTCCTTCTCGGTCCAGGGGACGGCCGTCGTGTTGCCGGTGTGCAGTGCGAACTCGGAGGCGTCGACCGGGACCTCGGACCAGCGCTCGTTCTCGATCCGGACGCGGACGACCACGAAGGCGAGGTTCTGCTCCGGCGGGAACTGGAAGAGGTCGTTGCCGACGAGGGGGACCCCCGTCTCGACGGAGGTGATCGTGTAGTACACGCTCTCGACCTCGAACCGGTCCCCCACGGCCGAACGTGCCGCCGCGGTCGTCGTCGGCCGGTACGAGGAGGACCACGGCGGTCGCGGCGACCGCGACCGCGCCCAGGACCGCGAGCGCCGGGCCGGCCCAGGCCCGGGGCGACCTCCTCCGGGAAGCTCGGGGGGTGTGGGGCCGCTGGGGTGCCGGCCCGGGGGAGTGCTCCATGTCGTCCTTGCCGAGAGGAAGGGCCGCCGGGTGTCCCCGGCGGCCCTCCACCACTGCTGTTCCCGTCGGGTGACGGGTCAGTTCAGGTCGACCTCGACCTCGTTGCCGCCGTAGGTCTCGGCGCTCAGGCCGATGGAGACCAGGTCGTCGGCGTCGGGGACGTCGAAGACGATGGCGGTCTCCACCGGGCTGCCCGGAGTCAGCGTCAGCAACATGCTGTCCATCGCCTCCGTGGCCGCGTAGTCCTCCTCGATCCCCTCACCGCTGCTGGTGTACAGGTGCTGCTCGTCGCGCCAGAACGACGCCGAGGAGTCCGCGGCCTCGACGTCGAGCCACAGGACGACGTACTCGCCGACGGGGGTGAAGGTCTGCCCTTCGATGTCGAGCTCGGAGTAGGGGCCCTCCAGCTCCAGAGGGGTGAAGATGATGCCCTCGTGCTCGACGGACTCGCCGATCGTGCCGCCGGTGGGGCCGCTGGGCGTGGTGCCCTCGGTCTCGGTGCCCGGGTCGGTCTCCGGGTCCTCGGGAGCGCCGGAGGTGCCCCCGGTGCCGCCGGTGGGGGTGCTCGGCTCGTCGTTGCCGTTGGCGACGAAGACGATGATGACGACCAGGACGATGCCGATGATGAACAGGCCACCGCAGCCGAGGCCCACGAACAGCCACGGCGACGTCTTCTTGGGCTGGGCGGGCTGGGGGCCGCCCGGGTACGGGGCGCCGTAGGGGTCCCCGCCGGGAGGCATGCCACCGCCGGGCGGCATCCCGCCGGGGCCCTGGCCGTAGGGGTCGTGCGGACCGCCGGGTCCGCCGGGGCCCTGGCCGTAGGGGTCGTGCGGACCGCCGGGACCGCCGGGACCCTGGCCGTACGGGTCACCGGGTCCGCCCGGGCCGGGGCCGTAGGGGTCGCCTCCGGGCGGCATGCCGCCGGGAGGACCCATCGGGGGCTGTCCACCGGTGGGCGGCCCCTGCGGGGGCATTCCGGACGGAGGGCCCCCGTAGGGGCCGTGGGGAGGCTGGCTCATGGTGGTCCTTGGCTTTCTGCTGCGAGCTGGGCGGGTACCTGCCCCACGGGTCGGGGGAGGCGCTCGGGGACTGGTCCGGCCGAGTCGCCCGCGAACAGCGGCGGTTGGTCTCTGGTGGTTCTGACGCCGACGGGGCCGTGTGGGTTCCGGAAGCGTACTGCCTAGTGTGGGGGCATGGCACGACTGCTCATCGTTCACCACACTGTTTCCCCCGCCACCCAGGAGATGCTGGCGGCGGTGATGGACGGTGCCGGAACCGACGATATCGAAGGTGTGGGCGTCCAGGCCAAGGCGGCCCTGGCCGCGACCGTGGGCGATCTGCTCGCGGCCGACGCCGTCATCCTGGGGACGCCGGCCAACATCGGGTACATGTCCGGCGCCCTCAAGCACTTCTTCGACGCCGTCTACTATCCCGCGATGGGTGACACGAACGGAATGCCCTATTCGCTCTACGTTCACGGGGACAACGACACCTCCGGTGCCGTGCGCGCCGTGGAGTCGATCACCAAGGGGATGGGCTGGCACCGCCACCGGCCGCCGGTGGCGGTGACCGGGCGGCCGGGCAACGCTGAACGCGAGGCCTGCTGGGAGCTGGGAGCGGTCACCGCTCTGGCGGCCCTCGAACGGGAACAGGACCGCTCGTGACCGGGTGGCGCCCGCCGGCCGCGGTCCAGCCCGGCCGTCGGTCTCGGAGCGACCCCGGGCATCGGTCCGGTCGGTCTCCTGAGAAGGGGACCGACCGGACCGACACCACCGCGTCAGGTGGCCCGGACGCGCGCCGCCCCGACGAGCAGCAGTGCCACGCACACGGCACTGACCAGCAGGACCACGGAGGCGGCCGCCATGGCCGCCGCCGGAACTCCGGCGACGAAGAACGCGGGGACCGCCGACAGGGCCGAGAGAGCGCGGGTCGCCGCGACGGTCCAGGCCGCCACGCGGCCGCCGCGCCAGGCGAGGACCGCGGCCACCAGTGTCACCGTGGCGAGGGCCGCCGCGAGGACCGCCACCTCGATGGGCGGGAACCCGCCACCGGCGGCCGGCAGCAGAGCCAGGTCGCCAAGGGCCAGCAGGGCCGCCAGCACCACACCGGTACGCAGGATTGCTGAGTTCGGCATCGGAAACTCCTCTTCGTGTCAGTGGGAGGCCGGGGCCAGGTCCCAGTCGTCGTTGGAGGTACGCAGGACGCCGACCGCCGCGGCGGCCATGCCGATCACGGCCAGGCCCCACGCCAGGGCGTCGAACAGCGGGTGGGGCACGACGACCGCGAAGACGATGTGCAGCGGCTGGGAGGCGATGATCGCGGCGCCGGCCCAGGCCGGGACGGCCCGCGCGCGCCACAGGGCCGCGCCGAGCACGATCAGGCCCAGCACATGGCCGAGGACGAAGACGGCCGCGGCGGCCCCCACCGGTGCCAGGGAGGCGTGGGCCTCCAGCACCCGGACCGCGGTCCCGGTGCCGATCCCCTCGGCGGCCAGGCTCCGCGCGTACGAGTCGTCGATCGCGAAGAACAACGTCGCGTAGCCCGGCACCAGCAGGCACAGACCGATCAGGGCCAGGACCGGCGCCCGCCGCTGGGCCGCCCGGCCCGCGGCCAGCGCCGACGGGATCAGCGTCAGCATCGCGAGCACCGAGAGCCACAGCACGGCGTCCATCCGGGCCTGGTTCGCGGCGGTGTCGGCGAGCATCGCGGCCGTGTCGTCGGCGTTCTGGTAGGGGAGGATGCCGCGGATGACGGCGACGGACAGCGGGCCGAGCGGCAGCAGGACCGCGGCGCCGACGCGCCGAACGGTCCGGACGTCGACGGCGCGTGCCGTCGGCGCGGTTCGGGTGGGTGCGGACATGAGGACCACCTCCGAGCCTTCGAGACCTCCACGATCACCCCGCGGGGGACCGGGCCGCCCGGGGGTCCGCCCCCGTGCGTTCCGGGAGAGTCCCCGCCCCGACCAGGGGCCGGCCCCCGGGTGCTCCGGGCCGGACGGGGGGAGGATGAGTATGTGAACGGAGACCGCCGCGCGGTCCGGCTGGTCCGGCTCGCCTGGGCCCTGGCCGCGCTCGCCGGTGCCGAACTCGTGACCGCGCTGGTGGCGGTCCTGGCGCTCGGCATGACCATGGGCGAGGTCGTGAGCAGCTACGTGCTCACGAACGCGGTCATGGGCACCGGCTTCGCCGCGTGCGGCGCGGTCCTGGCCGGCCAGCGCGGGCGCAACCCGATCGGCTGGCTGTTCCTGGCCGCGGGTCTGGCCCACCTGACCTCGGCGGCCGCCGTCCTGCTCGCCGTCCTCGGGCTCGACCTGGGCTGGCCGGAGTGGGGCGTGCGTGCCCTGACCACGGTGTTCATGGCCGCGTGGCCGTGGGGGATCGGCATGTTCCTGGCGCTCGCGCTCCAGCTGTTCCCCACCGGGCGGCCGGTGACGCCGCGGTGGCGCCGGCTGCTGGTGGCCACGGTCGTTCTCGGCATCGGGTTCACCATGACGATGGCCGCGGAACCGGCGCCGGTCCCGATCGGTGGCACCGAGGTCGCCACCTACACCGGTGTGCCGTTCTACGCGTCGGTCGGACCGCTGTGGACCGTCTTCAACGCGGGATCGCTGCTGGGCATCGCCGGTGCGCTGGCGGGTCTGGTGGTGCGTTGGCGGCGCGGCGACGAGCGGCTGCGGCGCCAGCTGCTCTGGCTGGTGCTCGCGGGTCTGGCGGCCGTGGCCCTGAACCTGCCGCGGTGGATCGTCGGGGAGGGACCGATCCTGCTGTTGCTGGCCGTGGTGCTGGTGCCCGTGGCGGTCACCGTGGCGATCCTGCGCCATCAGCTGCTCGACATCCGCCTGGTGGTCTCACGGACGGCCCTCTACCTGGGACTGACGCTCGCGGTCGTGGCCGCCTACAGCGTGCTGGTGGCCGCGTCGGACGCGCTCGTCCGGGGCGCCTCGGGTGTGCCGGTGGTCGCGGCGCTGCTGATCGCCCTGGCCTTCAACCCGGTGCGGATACGGGCGCAGCGCTGGGTGGACCGCCTGTTCTACGGTTCCCGTGGCGACCCGGTGGGGGCGGTCTCGCAGATGAGCGCCCGGTTGGCGGCCGACGACCTGTCGGGTGTGCTCGCGGGGATCGCCGAGGCGCTGCGGCTGCCGTTCGCGGCGCTGCGCCACGACGGCCGCGAGGTCGCGGCTGTGGGGGACCGGCCGGAATCGACGCACACGGTGGCGCTCGCGTTCCGAGGGGCCCGCGTGGGGGACCTGGTGGTGGGGCACAGGTACGGCGAGCGCGCGCTGAGCGGCGCGGACCGGAACGTGCTCGCGCTGCTGGCCTCGCCGCTGGCCGCCGCGCTGCACGCCTCCGCGCTGAGCGACGAGCTCCAGGCCTCGCGTGAGCGGATCATCGCCGCCCGCGAGGAGGAGCGCCGCCGCCTGCACCGCGACCTGCACGACGGGCTGGGGCCGGTGCTGACCGGGGCCGGGTACAAGGCCGACGCGGCGAGGAACCTGGTCGCCGACGCCCCCGAACGGGCCGGGTCGCTGATCGCCGAGGTCAGAACCGATCTGAAGGCGGCCGTGGACGACGTCCGGCGCATCGTCTACGGCCTGCGTCCGCCGGCGCTCGACGAACTCGGCCTGGTGGGCGCGGTCCGCCGCCAGTGCGAGGCCCTGCTGATCGACGTGGACCTGGACGCGCCCCCGGCCCTCCCGGCGCTGCCGGCGGCGGTGGAGGTCGCGGCCTACCGCATCATCAGCGAGGCGCTGACCAACGCCGCCCGCCACGCGAGGGCGGACTCGGTCCGGGTCGGCATCCGCGTGGGAACGGCGGTCGAGGTGACCGTCGAGGACGACGGAGGGAGCGGTGACCCGTGGGAACCGGGCGTCGGACTGCGCTCCATCCGCGACCGGGCCGCCGAGCTGGGCGGTTCGTGCAGGGCCGGTCCGGGTCCGAATGGCGGCCGCGTCGAGGCCGTCCTACCGTTGGAGGTGGCCCGGCCATGATCCGGACCGTGATAGCCGACGACCATCCGGTGGTCCGGGACGGGCTCCGGGCGCTGTTCGCCTCGCTGGCCGGCATCGAGCTGGTCGCCGAGGCCGCGACCGGCCGTGAGGCGATCCGCGCGGCGGTCACCGAGCGGCCCGACGTCATCGTGATGGACCTGCACATGCCCGACGTGGACGGCGCCGCGGCGACCGCCGAGATCGCCCGCACCGCACCGGACGTCGCAGTGCTGGTCCTGACCATGTTCGAGGACGACGACTCGGTGTTCGCCGCCGTGCGGGCCGGCGCCCGCGGCTACCTGTTGAAGGGCGCCGACCAGGAGGAGATCACCCGGGCCATCACGACCGTGGCCGCCGGCGGCGCCGTGTTCGGTCCGGGCATCGCCCGTCGGGTCCTCGGGCACCTCACCGCTCCGGCCCCCGCCGCGGCAGAGCCCTTCCCGGACCTCAGCCACCGCGAACGCGAGGTGCTCGACCTCATCGCCGCGGGTCTGAACAACACCGCCATCGCGGACCGGCTCCACCTGGCGCCCAAGACCGTCGGCAACTACATCTCGGCGATCTTCGCCAAGCTCCGGGTGGCGACGAGGAGCGAGGCGATCGTGCGGGCCCGCGACGCCGGCCTGGGAGACCCCGGCGCCTGAGTGGCGTCGGTCACGGGGGGTTGACCTCAAGGATTGTTGAGGTCGCAGGATCGGTGTCGTACCGAGAGCACCGCAGCCAAGGAGCCCCCATGGTCACCAGGACCACCCTGCCGTCCTTGGCCTGGAGGGGGTTCGTGCGGGTCGGTCAGGTCACCGGGACCGTGCTGGCCGCCGCCTCGACGGTGATGCCGCTGTTCGCGCAGACCGACGCGGGGACCATCGCCGTCCTGGCCCTCATGCACGTGACCCTGGCCCCGACCGTGTGGTTCGGCCTCGGCGCCGTCCGACGCCGGGCCCTGGCCGTCTGAGGCCGGGCCGTGCGCTCCGTGGCCCCGGGCGGCATCGCCGCGGGGGCCACGGACGTGAACGCGGGTTTCGGTCGTGGGTCGCAGTCGATCGCACCAAGGTTGCGGCGTATCACCCTCAGCAACGAAAGGGAAGGTGTCATGCGCCTTCCGATCCTGTTGATATCCCTCACCGCGGCCGTCGTCTCGGCCGCCCCCGCGCCCGCGTTCGCCGAGTCCGACGCCGGGCTGATCTGGCGGGACGAGATGGTGGACCTCAACGTGGTCTCCGCCGACGTCGAGGCTCCCGGCGGCATCGTCGTCCTGAACCCGGTCGACCACTAGGTGTACTGACCACGGAGGTTGGTAACACGTGAGGCGGGAGGGCCGCCGAGCGCGGTGTGGAACCGGTGGTGATTGTAGTGATGCAACCACTGCGGGAAGGCCTCCCGTCGCTCGGCCTCTGAGGTGTAAGGGCGGGCGTAGGCCCATTCCTCGGCCAGGATCCGGTTGAAGCGCTCGACCTTGCCGTTGGTCTGGGGCCGGTAGGGCCGGGTGCGCTTGTGCTTGATGCCCTGGGCGGCGAGCGCGTCGCGCCAGGCGTGGGACTTGTAGCAGGCGCCGTTGTCGGTCAGGACCCGCTCCACGGTGATGCCCACCGAAGCGAAGTAGGCCCGGGCGCGTGCCCAGAACGCGACCGCGGTCTCCTTCCTCTCATCGGCCAGGATCTCGGAGTAGGCCAGGCGGGAGTGGTCGTCCACGGCGTTGTGGATGTAGGCGTAACCGGCCCCGGAGCGGTGTTTGCGGCCCTGGGGCCGTCCCAGCGCCCGGTGGCCTCCGCCGGCGGGGATGTTGCCGCTCTTCTTGACGTCCACGTGCACGAGCTCGCCGGGCCGGTCCCGTTCATAGCGGCGCACCACCCGGCTGGTGGCCCGGTCGGTGTGGGCCAGGCGGGGCATGCGGTAACGGGTCAGGATCCGGTGCACGGTCGAGGCGTGCATGCCCAGGTGGCCGCCGATGCGGGCCGGCCCCCACCGTTTGAGGACACGGAGTTTGATGACGCGGCGCTCCCGCCGGGTGGGGGTGCGCCGGGGTGAGCGGGCCGGGCGGCTGGAGCGGTCGTGCATACCGGCTTCGCCGTGTTGCCGGTAGCGGCCGGCCCACTTGCGGGCGGTGGTGACCGCGACCTGGAAGCGTTCGGCGGCACGCCGTAGTGGCCACTGGTCGTCGACCACGCAGCGGGCCAGGGCGAGGCGCCCTGCGGGGGCCAGGCGGGCGTTGGCGTGGGTAGTGTGGGGCATCGAGGGCCTTCTGGTGGGTCGGTGTAGACGTGGTAATCCACACCGATACCGAAGGCCCTCTTCTCGTGTGTCAGCCGGGGTGGGTGTTACCAACCTCCGTGGTCAGTACAACTAGGGCGTGTTCTGTGGCCCCTGTGCCACGTCCCGAATGGCCCGCTCCAGCCGTGCCTGCCGGTTCTCCGGCGTGGCGGCCTGGAGCAGCGGGAGCATCACGAGGTAGCGGGCGATCCGGTCGAGCGAGTCGAACGCCGTCCTCGCCGCCGGATCCGCGCGTCCGGGGGGAGCACGCGAGCGGTCGGACTCCGCTTCCCGGCATCGATGACCTCGACAGACGCGCCGGGGTGCGTAGTCGCGGCTCTTAGATTCGTCATAAGTCGCCTTGCTATTGTTCGGCTCATGCGGATCGTGCTCGTCGACGACGAACCGGCGCTGTTGCGTTCTGTGGCCCGCTCCCTGCGTTTCGAGGGATACACGGTGACCACCGCCGACGACGGGCCGGCGGCGCTCGACGCGATCGCCGCCTCGCGACCCGACGCGGTCGTTCTGGACCTGATGCTCCCCACGCTCGGAGGGATCGAGGTCTGCCGTCGAATGCGTGCCGCGGGCGAGACGGTGCCGGTGCTCATGCTCACGGCCCGCGACGCCGTCACCGACCGCGTCGCGGGGCTCGACGCGGGCGCGGACGACTACCTGGCCAAGCCCTTCGCCTACGAGGAGTTGCTGGCGCGCCTGCGCGCCCTGTTGCGTCGTACGAGGTCCACATCGTCCGAAGGGCCGCTGACCGCCGGGCCGCTCCTCGTGGATCCGACCGGCTGGCGCGCCACCGCGAGCGGGGCGGACCTCACGCTGACCCGCCAGGAGTTCCTTCTCCTGGAGGTCCTGGTGCGCCACCCGGGCCAGGTGCTCACGCGAAGCGCGCTCTACGACCACGTGTGGGACGGCGACCTCGACGAGTCGTCGAATTCGCTCGAGGTCTACGTCGGATACCTGCGCCGCAAGCTCGCCGCGGCGGGTGCCGACGGACTGATCCACACGGTGCGCGGCGTCGGATACACGCTTCGCACCGACAGGAGCGTCACCCGATGAGCATGCGGACCCGGCTGACGGTCCTGGTCTCCGCCGCCGTGGCGCTCGCCGTGATCGCCGCGTCCCTCATCGCCTGGGCGATGATCCGCGGCTGGATGGTGAGTGAGATGGACGAATCGCTCCTGGCGAGGGTGCCGGACGCGGGGCGCATCGAGCGGATCACGGGACAGCTGCCGGAGGGCGCACCCGCCGACAACCGCCTGTTCCACGTCAACGGCCTGATCCAGCGGGACCAGGTGGCGGTGCAGTTCCTGAGACCTGACGGCGCCGTGGAGCGTCAACTCGCGCCCCCCGCGTTCTCCGATCGGTTGAGCGCGCTCTCGGAGGACGGAGTATCCCTGCCGGTGCCACCCGCCGGCGATCCCCGCCTCGACACCGTGACGATAGCGGGCGAGAACTATCGCGTGCTCTCGACACGCGTCGGGGAGTCCGCAACCATCATGCGCCTCTTCCAGCCGCTGTCCTCGCTTGAGCAGACCCTCACCGCCATCGGCTGGACGCTCGCCGCGACAGCGGCCTCGGGCGTCGCCCTCGCCGCGGGGGTCGGCTGGGCGGTGGCGGCAACGGCCGTCCGCCCTGTCCACCGCCTCGTCGACGCCGCCGAAGGCGTCACCGCCACGGGCGATCTGAGTCGGCGTGTGCTGCTGCGGCGCCGAAAGCGCGTACGGCAGGGGAAGGACGAGCTGGATCGCCTGGGCGAGTCGTTCAACTCCATGCTCTCGGCCCTTGAGACCAGCCGCGCCCAGCAGCGCGAGCTGCTCGAGAACGCCAGCCACGAACTGCGCACGCCGCTGACCGTTCTGCGCAACGACTTCGGTCTGCTGGCCCGTCTGGAGCGCTCCGACGCCGGTATGGCGGACGAGCGACGACAGCTGATCGACGACCTCGACACGCAGGTCGCCGCGCTCGCCGACGAGGTCGACCAGATCGTCACCCTCGCCCGCGGCGACGCCGTGGCGGAACCGCGCCGGCTCACCTCGCTCCCCGGGATCGTCGAACAGGCCGCAGCGCGCGTCCGACGCCTCGATCCCGCCGTCGCGGTGACCGTGGACGCGCAGCCGGCGACCGCTGTCGTCTATCCCGTGGCGCTCGAGCGCGCCGTGGCGAATCTCGCCCGCAACGCCGTGCAGGCGTGCGCGGGCGGGGGGACCGTCACCGTCACGCTGCGCACGACCGCGTCCGCCCACCGCATCGAGGTGCTCGATGACGGCCCGGGCATCGATCCCGACGAGATCCCCCGGCTCTTCCAGCGCTTCTTCCGCGGGGCGCATGGACGCACGAGACCCGGCTCCGGGCTGGGGCTCGCGATCGTCGATCAGGTGGCCGCCCTGCACGGCGGGCAGGCGAGTGCCATGAACCGGCCGGACGGCGGCGCGTGCTTCGTTCTCGCATGGCCGAGCGCCACGCACACCGTCGGAGCGGCGGCGAACGTCCGAGGCGCGTAGGGCGTGTGGGACGGATGCTCGTCCTAGAGGCGCTTACCCGCCTCTTACCTGCCTCACCCACCGCTTAACCGGCTACTACAACCGGATTATCTGCGCCGATCATCCTGAACGGGTCGACCCCTGAGCGCGGCACGCGCCGCCACACCGGAAGGGAACCCTCCACGGATGTACGTCCTCCAGAACGCCGCACGGAACGTGTGGCGCAACCGGGGCAGGAACATGCTCCTCGGCGCGATGATGCTGGTGGTCATCGCCACCACGGTGATCGCCATGATGATCACCTCCACCTCGTCCGGGATCATCGAGGACTACAAGAGCCGCTTCGGCTCCGAGGTCACGTTCACACCCGACATCGAGTCGCTCCGTGAGGAAGCCTCGGCCGATGCCTCGGCCGACGCGAACGGCGGGCCCATGCGGCTCGAGATGCCGACGATCGACGCCGACCAGTACCTCGCCTTCGGTGATTCCGAGTACCTGAAGGCCGCCGACTACACGGCGTCGACGGGCATCGTCCCCACGGACCTGACCGTCGTCGACGAGGATCTCGGCGGCGGAAGCAGCGGGATGCGCATGGGCGGCGGACCCGGCCAGGAGGAGGAGCAGGAGTCGGACGACGCAGTGTCGTACATGGCCCAGCTCATGGCCGGGTCCTTCGAGGAGTTCGACGACGGGTCCCGCGTCCTCGCGGACGGCGAGATGCCGGAAGAGCTGAACGAGGTCATCGTCAGCTCCGAGATCGCGGAGCTCAACGAGCTGGAGATCGGCGACACGTTCACCGCGACGGGCGCGCTGACGGATCCGGACGGCGGCGAGGCGAAGGAGATCGGCTACGACGACCTGACGGTCGTGGGCGTCTACGACGACCTGACCGAGGAGTACAGCCGGACGCCCGTGCAGAACGCGTACAGCAACACGCGGAACCAGGTCCTCACGAACGTCGACACCGTCCTGGAGAACTACGACTCCGCGTACGGCGGCATCCAGGTCAGCGCGACCTACTACCTGACGTCGCCCGACGTGCTCGACGAGTTCGAGGAGGAGGTGCGCGCCGAAGGGCTCCCGGAGGTCTTCGAGGTCACCACGGACGAGTCGGCCTACGAGACGATCGTGGCGCCCGTCGAGGGTCTGAAGTCCATCTCGACGACCTTCATGATCGTCGTCCTGGCCCTGGGCGGCGTCATCATCGCCCTCCTGAGCTCGACGGCGATCCGGGAGCGCAAGTACGAGATCGGCGTGCTGCGCGCCATGGGCATGAAGAAGTCCGTCGTCGCGCTGGGCCTGTGGGTCGAGTCGCTGATCCTGACCGCGACCTGCCTCGTCGCCGGTCTCGCGCTCGGCGCCCTCGTCGCCCAGCCGGTCACGGACACGCTGCTCGCCGGACAGGTGGCGGCCGCGGAGACCGCGACGGAGGGCCAGGGGCCGATGGGCGACGGCATGGGCAGGGGCGGCGGTATGGGTATGGGCGGGGGCGGCGGCGCGGGCGGCTTCGGTCCCGCCGGCGGCGCCACCGACGCCGAGCCCCTCACCGAGCTCGCGGTCGGCCTGTCGCCCGCCGGGGTCGGCCAGATCGCGCTCGTCGCCTTCCTGCTGGCGACTCTCGCCGGCGTCGTCGCGATCTCGCGCATCACCAAGTACGAACCGATTAAGATCCTGGCGGAGAGGAACTGAGCATGACCACGACCACGACGGCACCCGCCGAGACCGCGACGCTCGCACTGCGCGACGTCACCTACCGCTACCCGGGCACCGATCGCGACGTTCTCCGCGGTATCTCGGCGTCGTTCACCTCAGGCGCCGTGCACACGATCGTCGGGAAGTCCGGGTCGGGCAAGTCCACGCTGCTGAGCCTCATCGCGGGACTCGACACGGCCGGATCCGGAGAGGTCGCGTTCAACGGGACCTCGCTCGCCGCGGCCGACCGGGATCGCTACCGCGCGAGGGACATCGGCGTGGTGTTCCAGGGGTTCAACCTCGTGACCAACGCGTCGGCGGTGCAGAACATCGTCCTGTCGATGAACATCTCGGGCAGTCCCGTGAAGGACAAGGCGGAGCACGCGTACGCGCTGCTCGAACGGCTCGGCATCAGCCGTGAGGACGCGACGCGGCCCGTCCTGAAGCTGTCCGGCGGCCAGCAGCAGCGGGTCGGCATCGCGAGGGCGCTCTCCCACGATCCGGCCGTCATCATCGCCGACGAACCCACCGGCGCCCTCGACGAGAAGACGGAGGAGGCGATCCTGGGGATCTTCACGCACCTGGCCCACGTGGAGAACCGCTGCGTGATCATCGTGACGCACTCGAAGCGCGTCACCCAGATCGCCGACGTCGTGCTCGGTATCAAGAGCGGGAAGATCGGCGTCGTCGGGGGCCATAGATGATCCGCGAGGGCCAGGGGGCCCGGCTGCCGCGCATCGTGCTTTTCGTCCTCGGCGGGACCCTGATCGTGCTCGGCGTGCTGGCGGTCGGCTACGGCGCCTGGGCCTGGGCGGAGAGTCGGGCGTACCTCGCCGAAGTCGCCGCGAGCGGTCAGACGGTCGAGGCGTTCGACGGCGCGAACTTCGTCATGTCCAGCGCGGGACTGTTCCTCCTCATCGGCCTCCTGCTCGTGGCGAACGGCGGACTCTTCCTCGTCGCCGGACACCTGCTCCCGCGGCCCGCGGTCCCGGATTCGACGGTGCCCGCCGAGCCGGACCCCGCCGAGTCGGACACCGCCGAGTCGGACACCGCCCGGCCGGTGTCGCGGGAAGACGACCTGGACGACCTCCTCGACGAGATCGAGACCTGACCGGCCGCATATCCGCAGTGAGTGATGCCAGAAGGCCCCGGATGTCTCCGGGGCCTTCGCGCTGCTACAGCCGGTTCCACCGGGAGGATCGCCCGTCGCCCGCCGGCCGCCTCGCCGACAGGGCCCGTACCGCCCGCTCCAGCCGCGTCTGCCGGTTCTCCGACGTTGCGGCCTGGAGCAGCGGGAGCATGACGAGGTAGCGGGCGGTCCGGTCGAGCGCGTCGAACGCCGCCCGCGCTGCCGGGTCCGCGGCGAGCGCCGCAGCGAGGTCGTCCGGCACGACAGCCGTCGCCTGCGATGCGTACGCACGGTCCCAGCGGCCGTCCTCCTGGGCCCGTTGGACCTCGGCGAGGCCGGGCTCTCGCATCCGGCCCGCCGCCGCCAGCGCCGTGACCTTCTCGACGTTCACGCGCGACCACAGACTCCTCGGCCGCCGCGGCCCGTACTTCTGCAGGTAGTACAGGTCGTCCAAGCCCCGGCGCTGCCCGGAGATCCAGCCCCAGCACAGGCCCACGTCGACCAGTTCGTCACTCGTGACCGACGCGATCCCCGACGACTTCTTCGCGACCCTGACCCACACGCCCTCGCGGCGGGTGTGGTGCTCGGCCAGCCAGGCATCGAAGGCCGCCGCGTCCGGGAACGGGACGACCTCCACACCGTTGAGTTCCGCCATGCGGGTCAGGTTAGCCCTACCGGGCCGCGTTACAGGGTGTCGCGGCGGGCGGCGGTGAGGAAGGCCTGCCACTCGCCGGAGTCGGTGAAGGTGAGGTGTCCGAGGTCCCTGTGCTGAGTGTCCCGGACGGCAGCCCCGGTGGGCAGGTCGGCGACCTCGACGCAGTTGTCGCCTCGGCCGCTATAAGACGACTTACGAAAGGTCAGGTGGGTGGATGAATGCATGGTGGTTCCTTGCTAGCTGAGTGATTCCAGGAAGCGAACAGATGCTTCCGGGGACTCCGCCTCACTGCAGATGTGGCCGAAGGTACTGACGTAGTTCTGGATCGTTTCCGGCTGCTCCAAGTAGAGGTCTTCCGTCGCGGTCTCTATGTACACCAGCGGCAGGTCAGCCGGATCTGGGAAGTCCAGGATCATGAAGGCCCCCTCCATGGCAGCATGCGAGCCCACATTGTCGCGGAGGACCTGGATGTCGATATTGGGCAGCTCAGCCATGCGGATCAGGTGTTGAACCTGAGCAGCCATGACGTCGGAGCCGCCGACCCGCTTGCGCAGCGCGGCTTCGTCGACCACGGCCCAGACGTGCGGCGCATCGCTTGACGCCAGGATCTCCTGGCGGCGCATGCGGCCGTCGATCTTCCTTTCGATCTCCGAGTCACTCATGACGCGGCTGCCACGAAGTACGGCAGCAGCGTAGTCGGCGGTCTGGAACAGGCCCGGAACCAGGAGCGCTTCGAAGGTCCGGATCATCGAGGCGCCGCTCTCGAAGTCGGCCAGACCGCCGCGGAGGACGTCCTTGAAGTCCACCCACCAGCCTCGAACGCGGGACTCGCGTGCCAGAGACGTCAGGGCTTCGTGCATCTCGTCAGAGAGCTCGTAAAGCTCCGCGAGATCCTTCATGTCGCGCACCGAGGGCAGCTTCCACTCGTTGCGCTCCATGCGGCTGAGCTTGCCCGAAGCCCATCCGAGCTGCTTGTTGACGCTCTCGATCTTCAGGTTGCGCTCTTCGCGCATGCGCCGAAGCAGGGCAGAGAGCCGTCTCCGCCTGGCGCTGGGGCTGTATCTGCTATCGGCCACCCTGTGTCACCTCCTGGCTCGCCTGATCATAGGCCAGCAACGGGAAACCAGACATATCACCCACTTGTGAATCACATGTTGCGAATTCCAGAGTACGTATCGCATGATGATCTTGCGTCAAGTATTCGAGTCGCTCTCATCCAGCGGCATCCGAGCTGAGGAGGCGCCCTGTGCGCTACCTGCGTTCTGTGGACCTGGAGGCCGTGCGCGCCACGGCCGCGCGGTCCTTCCATCTGACTCGAGCCCCCGAACCCTCCGATCCCCTCTCGATCCGGGAGAGGACGGCCGCACCCGCGGAGTCGGTCGTGGTGTCCCTCCCGATACCGGTGGACAGGCCCCCGGCCGACGAAGGGGGATGGGAGCGGCGGCCGTTGGCCCCCGTGATCGACCTGTGCGAGCACTACCGGCACGGGGAGGGGCGTCCCGGCCTGCGGGTGGCCGCCTTCCGGGCCTGCTCCTGTGACTGGGTCGAGCGGCCCCGGCCGCACCGGCCCAAGCACGCCAGGTGCGAAGCGGAACCCTTGCGGCCGCGCCGTCGTCGGCGTGCCTCCCGGGTGCGGGCCTACGTCTCCCACCCGGGTGGGGACCTCGCCCCGTTGGCGTTGGCGGTGCGCTCGTGGATGGCGGTGGTCGGGACCGCGGCTCCGGACGGCGGGCGCGGGCCGGGGCTGGGGGCGGTGGCCTGATGAAGCGCACGATCTGCGATATCCGCGAGCTGCCCTCGCTGGCCGCGTTGAAGGTCTGGGCGCGCCAGAAGCACGTGAGCGTCGAGTACCTGGGGCGCTCCCTGCGCGACGAACCCGTCTACGGTGCCCGCCGAGGGGTCGTGACCAGGGTGGCGCGCGGTGAGCGGGAGGGCCCGAGCCGGGTGGTGTGGGCGTGGGAGTCACCTTTGGAGCGGCTCTCGCACGGCGATCTGGGGGAGTGGGGCAACCACCTGAACCGCAAGGGGTGCAGGCCATGAGTGGTGAGGACTGGCCGCCGGAGGACCCCTGCCCGCGCTGGTGCGAGGCCGACCACGGCATCGACACCGAACGCATGCGCCACCTGCGCCTGGTCCGCGACCGGGGCGAGGAGGGCGTGAGCGTGTGGCTCACGAGGTCGGACAGCTGGGCCGGGAAGCGCGGCCTGGGCCTGGTGGAGGTGACCGTGTGGGGCCGTCGGGGCGGCTACACGCGAACCTCGCTGGAACCGTCGATGGCCCGCCTCCTCTCCGCCCTCGCCGAGCGGTGCGGGCACGCCGAACTGTCCTCGGCCCTGGCCGAGGCCGCCGAGTCGCTGGACGGGACGCCCGCGACCCCGGATTCCGCCAGGGCCCCCGTGTGAGACCCGCGCATGACGGTGCCCCCGCCGAGGGGACGGGGGCACCGGGGGACGGGGGCGGGGAGGGGGCTCTAGAGCCGGTCCCAGGCCTCCGTGAGGACCTTGCGCAGGATGCGCTCGATCTCGTCGAACTGCTCCGGACCGCAGGTCAGCGGCGGCGAGAGCTGCACGACCGGCTCACCGCGGTCGTCCGCGCGGCAGACCAGGCCGGCGTCGAACAGCGCCTGCGACAGGAAGCCCTTGAGCAGGCTGGTGGACTCCTCCGCGGTGAAGACCTCCTTGGTCTCCTTGTCCTTCACCAGCTCGATGCCGTAGAAGAACCCGTCACCGCGGACGTCGCCGACGATCGGCAGGTCCAGCAGCTTCTCCAGCGTCGCCCGGAAGACGGGGGCGTTCTCGCGGACGTTGTCGAGGATGCCCTCGCTCTCGAACAGGTCGAGGTTGGCCAGGGCCGCGGCCGCCGCGACCGGGTGGCCGGCGAAGGTGATCCCGTGCAGGAACGCGCTGCCCGGCTCCTTGAACGGCTCCATGACCTTCTCGCGGGCGATCACGCCGCCCAGCGGCACGTAACCGCTGGTGGCGCCCTTGGCGAAGGTGATCATGTCCGGCAGGTAGCCGTACTTGGTGGCACCGAAGTACTCACCCAGCCGCCCGAACGCGCAGATGACCTCGTCCGAGACCATGAGCACGCCGTAGCGGTCACAGATCTCCCGCACCCGCTGCAGGTACCCGGGCGGCGGCGGGAAGCAGCCGCCGGAGTTCTGCACCGGCTCCACGAACACCGCGGCGACGGTGTCCGGGTCGTTCTGCAGGATCGCGTCCTCGATCTGGTCCGCGGCCCAGCGGCCGAACGCCTCGTGGTCGTCGCTGTGGACGGGCGCGCGGTAGAAGTCGGTGTTCGGCACCTGGATGGTGCTCGGAACCAGTGGCTCGAACGGCGTCTTGATCGCCTGGAGGCCG
This sequence comes from Nocardiopsis aegyptia, assembly GCF_013410755.1. Taxonomy (GTDB): domain Bacteria; phylum Actinomycetota; class Actinomycetes; order Streptosporangiales; family Streptosporangiaceae; genus Nocardiopsis; species Nocardiopsis aegyptia. The sequence goes on along the minus strand of NZ_JACCFS010000001.1, from coordinate 2,509,200 downwards.
GTGATGGAGAGCGCGCCGAGGCTGCTGCCGTGGTAGGCGATCTTCCGGCTGATCACCTTGTGCCGGGTGGGCTCGCCGATCGCCTTGAAGTACTGGCGCGCGAGCTTCCAGGCCGACTCGACGGCCTCGGAACCGCTGGTGGTGAAGAAGACGCGGTTGAGGTCGCCGGGCGCCAGGTCCGCCAGCCGCGCGGCCAGCTCCGCCGCCTTGGGGTGGGCGTAGGTCCAGATGGGGAAGTAGGCCAGCTCCTTGGCCTGCTCCGCGATCGCGTCCGCGATCTCCTCGCGGCCGTGCCCGACCTGCGAGACGAACAGGCCGGCGAGGCCGTCCAGGTACTTCTTGCCCTCGGAGTCGTAGACGTGGACGCCCTCACCACGGGTGATGACGGGGACGTCGGCGTCGTCGTAGCCGGCCATCTCCGTGAAGTGCATCCACAGATGGTCCTTGGCGGCCCGCTGGATTTCTGCCGGGCTCAGGTGCGCTGCCACTTGGTGCTCCCAAGATCGCTGAGTGGGGCGGGGACCTCGGTCGGGTCGACCCGGGGGACCCGAACGGGGTCCTCTCAACAGAAATAGTCGCATCTTTGGCGCCAGTGTCAAGTATCCGTCGGGAAACCCAATCTTTACAACGGAATCCCTTGAAGTCGTGCGTTGTGCCTGGCAGTGTGACAGTTCACACCACCAGCACGTCCGCCGTGCCCCGACCAGCGCGTCCCAGGCGCGCCCGACCCGCAGGAGACACTGTGACCCAGGAGTCAGGCACCGAACACCTCCGCAACTTCGTCAACGGGGAGTACGTCGACACCGCCGACGGGGCACGTGCCGACCTCGTGGACCCCTCGACGGGCAAGGTGTTCGCCACCGCAGCCGTGTCCGGGGCCGAGGACGTCGACCGTGCGTTCAAGGCCGCCCAGAACGCCTTCGAGGGCGGCTGGCGCGACTCCACGCCCGCCGAACGGCAGATCGCCATGAACAAGTTCGCCGACGCCGTCGAGGAGCGCGCCGACGAACTCGTCGACGCCGAGGTCCGCAACTGCGGCAAGCCGGTGGGACTGACCAAGAGCGAGGAGATCGGCCAGGTCCTGGACGCCCTGCGCTTCTTCGCGGGCGCCGCGCGCAACCTGGAGGGGCGCGCCGCGGGCGAGTACATGGCCGACCACACCTCGTGGATCCGGCGCGAGCCGCTGGGCGTGGTCGGGCAGATCACCCCGTGGAACTACCCGATGGCCATGGCCGCCTGGAAGATCGGCCCCGCCCTGGCCGCGGGCGACACCATCGTCCTCAAGCCCTCCGACACCACGCCGCTGTCCACGCTGCTCCTCGCGGAGATCGCCTCGGAGTTCTTCCCGGCCGGCGTGTTCAACGTGGTCACCGGCGACCGCGACACCGGCCGCGCCCTGGTCGACCACCCCACGCCCGCGCTGATCTCCCTCACCGGCTCCACGCGCGCCGGGTACGAGGTCGCCCAGGCCGGGTCCAAGGACCTCAAGCGCCTCCACCTGGAGCTGGGCGGCAAGGCCCCCGTCATCGTCTTCGACGACGCCGACGTCGAGAAGGCCGCCGCCGGGATCGCCGAGGCCGGGTACTTCAACGCCGGCCAGGACTGCACCGCCGCCACGCGCGTGCTCGCCGCCCCCGGCATCCACGACGACCTGGCCGCCGCGCTCGCCGAGCAGGCGCGCGGCACCGTCACCGCCCCGCCGAGCAACCCCGAGGCCGCCTACGGCCCCGTCAACAACGCCAATCAGCTGGCGCGCGTCTCCGGGTTCCTCGACCGCACCCCCGACCACGCCGAGGTGCTCGCGGGCGGGCACCGGGTCGGCGACGAGGGCTACTTCTACGCGCCCACCGTCGTGTCCGGCCTGCGCCAGGGCGACGAGCTGGTGACCGACGAGATCTTCGGCCCGGTCATCACCGTCCAGCGCTTCACCGACGAGGACACCGCCGTCTCCTGGGCCAACTCCGTCGAGTACGGCCTGGCCTCCAGCGTGTGGACCAGGGACCACGCCCGCGCGCTGCGGGTCTCCCGCCGCCTGGACTTCGGCTGCGTGTGGATCAACACCCACATCCCGATCACCGCGGAGATGCCGCACGGCGGCTTCAAGCACTCCGGCTACGGCAAGGACCTGTCGACGTACTCCTTCGAGGAGTACACCCGGATCAAGCACGTCATGAGCTACATCGGTGACTGAGCCGTCGGCACCGGAACCGCCGCCGGACCCGCATCCCCCCGTACCAGGAACGAGAGCTGATAGGAACTCCGACGCCATGGCCACCAGCACCACGAGTCCCACGCCCGAGGCGCCGCCCGCCACCGAACCGGCGGTGAGCCGGCCCGCCATCACCCTGCACGGGGTCGTCAAGGCCTTCCGCTCCGGTTCGGAGACCGTGCGCGCGGTCGACGGCGTGGACCTGGCCATCGAGCCCGGGGAGTTCTTCTCCCTGCTCGGCCCCTCGGGCTGCGGCAAGACCACCACGATGCGCATGATCGCCGGGTTCGAGGAGCCCACCGAGGGCACCGTCCACCTCGACGGCAAGGACGTCACCGGGGTGGCCGCCAACCACCGCGACGTCAACATGGTCTTCCAGAGCTACGCGCTGTTCCCGCACATGAGCGTCGCGGACAACGTCGCCTTCGGGCTCCGGCGCCGCCGGGTGCCCAAGGACCAGATCCGCACCCGGGTCGCCGAGATGCTCGACCTCGTCGAGCTCGGCCACCGCGCCAAGCACCGGCCCACGCAGCTCTCCGGCGGCCAGCAGCAGCGGGTCGCCCTCGCCCGGGCCCTGGTCAACCAGCCCAGCGCCCTGCTGCTGGACGAGCCGCTCGGCGCGCTCGACCTCAAGCTCCGCCAGTCCATGCAGGTCGAGCTCAAGCGCATCCAGCGCGAGGTCGGCATCACCTTCGTCTACGTGACCCACGACCAGGGCGAGGCCCTGACGATGTCGGACCGCATCGCGGTCATGAACGAGGGCCGGGTGGAACAGCTCGGCACTCCGGCCGAGATCTACGAGCGCCCGGCCACGCGGTTCGTCGCGGACTTCATCGGCACCAGCAACCTGGTCAGGGGCGTGGTGAAGGGCCGGGCCGGCGACCACTGGAAGGTGGAGGTCGCCGACGGCGCCACCGCCCTGGTCACCGAGCTCCCCGACACCGTCACCACGGGAGCGCACATCCACCTGACCGTCCGGCCGGAGAAGATGCGCATCGGCACGGACGCTCCGGGAGAGGACGTCAGCCGGGTCCCCGGGACGGTCACCGAGACCGTGTACATGGGCTCGTCCACGCACTACCAGGTGGACATCGGCGGCGGCGAGGAGGTCACCGTCTATCAGCAGAACGCGTCCGGATCGACCCTGGTCGCCCAGCGCGGCGAGGCCGTGTGGCTGTCCTGGCGGCCCGAGCACTCCTTCGCGCTGTCCTCCTGAGCATCCCCCAGAACAAGTAGGGAACGACGACATGAGCAACCGCCCTCGCCCCAACAACAACCCCGCCCTCCCGTCACCCGCCACCGCCCGAGGGGCGCTTCGCGCAGGGGCGGGCAGCCCTCAACGGACGCCTGCGGCGCTGTCCCCTCTTCTGCGGGGCCTCACCCGCGCCCGGCGCTCCCCGCTGGTCCTGCCCGGCATGACCCGCCGCCGCACCCTGCAGGCGGGCGGCGCCGCGGCCGCCGCCCTGGCCCTGTCCGCGTGCGGTGTCGGCGGCCAGCAGCGGGACCCCGCGGCGAGCGAGGACTACTGGGCCGACAAGGAGCAGACCGGTTCCCTGCGCTTCGCGAACTGGCCGCTGTACATGGACTCCGAGCGCACCCAGCTCCAGCAGTTCACCGAGTCGACCGGCATCGAGGTCGACTACAAGGAGGACGTGCAGGAGGCGGCGTCGTTCTTCGGGCAGATCCAGCCCCGCCTGGCCAACGGCGACGACACCGGCTACGACCTCATGGTGCTGCCCAACGGCTTCGAGCTCGCCAAGCTCATCGAGCTCGGCTACCTCGTGCAGCTCGACCACACCAGGCTGCCGAACTACGCGGAGTACGCGGGCGAGTCCTACAAGAACACCGCCTACGACCCCGGGAACCAGTTCACGGTGCCCTACACCTCGGGGATCACCGGCATCGCCTACAACCCGGACTACGTCGACCGGGAGATCACCAGCATCGCCGACCTGTGGGACCCCGAGTTCGAGGGCAAGGTCGGGATGATGGGCGACGCCCAGGAGATCGCCAACTTCGGCCTCCTGCTCAACGGCGTCAACCCGGCCGACTCCACTCTGGAGGACTGGCAGGCCGCCGCGGAGAAGCTGCGCGAGCAGCGCGACGCCGGCATCGTGCGCGCCTACTACGACCAGGACTTCATCCAGCCGCTCACCAACGGCGACCTGTGGATGACCATGGCCTGGTCCGGCGACATCTACCAGCAGAACGCCGAGGAGGGCACGAACCTGAAGTTCGTCGTGCCCGACGAGGGCGCCACGCTGTGGACCGACAACCTGATGATCCCGTACACCTCGCAGGCGCCGGTGGACGCCATCGAGCTGATGAACTTCCTGTACGACCCGGAGATCGCCACCGGGCTCACGGAGTACATCGCCTACATCACGCCGGTGCCCTACGCCCAGGAGGTCATGGCCGAGTGGGCCGACGCCGAGGACGGCAGCGAGCGCGGGGAGGCGCTCCGGGAGATGTCGGAGAGCTCCCTGGTCTTCCCGACCGAGGGCGACTACCAGAAGCTGCACAACTACGTGAACCTGGAGGCCGACGCCCAGGAGGAGTTCGCCTCCCTCTTCCACGAGATCACGCAGAGCTGAGCCCATGAACCGTAAGATCACGCCCTACGCGCTGGTGCTGCCGGCGTGGGCCTGGCTGGCACTGTTCTTCGTGGTGCCGATCGGCGGGATGCTGTCCCTGTCGCTCACCACGGGCAACGTCATCACCGGGTTCCAGCAGACCTTCGCGGTCGGCAACTACGTCGACGCCGTCAGCACCTACTGGGAGCAGATCCTGCGCTCCCTGTTCTACGGCGCCTGCGCCACGGTGCTGTGCATCGCCATCGGCTACCCGATGGCCTACTGGATCGCGTTCAAGGGCGGACCGTACAAGTCCACCTACCTGCTCCTGATCCTGCTGCCGTTCTTCGTCTCGTTCGTGCTGCGCACGATCTCGTGGCGGTTCCTGCTCTCCGACACCGGCGTGGTCCTGGGCCCGCTGAAGTCGATCGGGCTGGTGCCGGAGGGGTTCGCGCTGCTCAACTCCGCGACCGCGGTGATCCTGGGCCTGGCCTACAACTTCCTGCCGTTCATGATCCTGCCGATCTACGCGGTGCTGGAGCGCATGGACCCGCGGATGGTGGAGGCCGCCCACGACCTGTACGCGGGCCGGTTCCAGGCGTTCGTGCGGGTCATCCTGCCGGTCTCGCTGCCCGGTGTGTTCGCCGGCGTGCTGATGACCTTCATCCCGACCAGCTCCGACTACGTCAACGCCTCGGTGCTGGGCGGCACGCACAACACGATGATCGGCAACGTCATCCAGACGCAGTACCTGATCAACAACAACTACCCGATCGCGTCGTCGATCACCTTCGTCCTCATGGGCCTGCTGCTGATCGGCATCTTCAGCTACGCGCGGGCCCTGGGAACCGAGCGCGTCATGGAGGTGCACGCGTGAGCACCGACGTCCGGACACCCCCGGCGGCGCCGGGCACCCCGGCGGAGCCGCGGCGGACCGCACGCGCGCGCCGCCGGATCGACTGGGGCCGCTACTACACGTGGGCCGTCCTGGCCTGGCTGTTCCTGCCGATCCTGTTCATGGTCGCGTTCAGCTTCAACGACCCGGCCGGCCGGCACAACATCACGTGGCAGGGCTTCACCCTGCACTGGTACAAGAACGCGTTCGCCTACCCCGAGCTCAACGAGGCGATGTTCAACTCGGTGAGCATCGCCCTGCTCACCATGCTGATGTCCGGTGTGCTGGGCACACTGCTCGGCCTGGCGCTGGGCCGGTTCAGCTTCCGGGGCAAGCAGCTCACCAACCTGGTGATGTTCGCGGCGATCAGCGCCCCCGAGGTGGTGCTCGGCGCCGCGCTGCTGTCCACCTTCCTGATGATGGGCGTCACCACCGGGTACTGGACGACCGTCGTCGCGCACGTGATGTTCTGCGTGTCCTTCGTCGCGATCACCGTGCGGGCCAGGGTCATCACCCTCGACCCGCGGCTGGAGGAGGCCGCCCAGGACCTCGGCGCCGGCCCGTGGACGACGTTCCGGCTGGTGACGCTGCCGATGCTGTTCCCCGCGGTGATGGCGGGCGGGCTGCTGGCCTTCGCCCTGTCGATCGACGACTACATCATCACCACGTTCGTCAGCGGCGACGTCACGACGTTCCCGCTGTGGATCTGGGGTACGACCAGGGTGGGCATCCCACCCCAGGTCAACGTGATGGGAACCCTGCTCTTCCTGGTGGGCGTGATCCTGGCGGTGGCCAACATCGTCATGGCACGCCGCCGGAGGTGAGTTCGGGGCTTGTCCCGGGCCCCGGGCCCGGCCCCTGGGGCGCGTTCCGGCACATCCGTCCGTGCCGGACCGCGCCCCGCTCTGCTGCATCCGTGCCCGCCGAATCCCCGGCGGGCACGGCCACGACGAGACGGAGTGATACCCATGGCCGACGGAGCCGCCGCGCGAGCGGAGAAGGCGCTGGAGGGCGCCCGACCGAAGGTCTTCTGGCTGGACCCCGACGTGCCCGGACACGACGTGCCCGAGCCCGCCCCCGCCCTGGTCGGTGACGTCCACGCGGACCTGGCGGTGGTCGGAGCCGGGTTCAGCGGACTGTGGACGGCGCTGATCGCCAAGGAGCGCGACCCCGACCGGGACGTGGTGGTCGTGGAGGCGCGCACGGCCGGCTGGGCGGCCTCGGGCCGCAACGGCGGGTTCTGCGCCGCCAGCCTCACGCACGGGTACGAGAACGGGCTCGACCGCTGGCCCGAGGAGATCGCCGAGCTGGAGCGCCAGGGCCTGGCCAACCTCGACGGCATCCAGGAGGCGGTGGAGCGCCACGGGATCGACTGCGAGTTCGAGCGCACCGGCGAGCTGCTCGTGGCCACCGAGCCGTGGCAGGCGGAGGGCTTCGAGGAGGCCGCCCGGTCGATGGCCGAGCACGGCGCGACCGCCCAGGTGTGGGACGCCGAGCGGGTCCGCAGGGAGATCGACTCGCCCACCTACGTCGGCGCGCTCTACGAGCCCGAGGGCGTGGCGATGGTGCACCCGGCCAAGCTGGCGTGGGGCCTGCGGGCCGCGTGCGAGCGCCTGGGCGTGCGGTTCTTCGAGAACTCGCCCGTGCGCGCGATCCGCTCGGTGCCCGTCGGCCTGCGCCTGGAGACCCGGCAGGGGGCGCTGCACGCGCCGAAGGTCGCCTGGGGGACCGGTGCCTTCCCCGGCCCGCTGCGCCGGCTCAAGCACTACCTCGCCCCGGTCTACGACTACGCGCTGATGACCGAGCCCCTGACCGACGAGCAGATGGCGTCCCTGGGCTGGAAGGGCCGCCAGGGCGTGGGCGACGCGGCCAACTTCTTCCATTACTACCGGCTGACCTCGGACAACCGGATCCTGTGGGGCGGCTACGACGTCGTCCACCACTACGGCGGCAAGGTGCGTCCGGAGTTCGACCAGCGGCCGGAGACCTTCCTGAAGCTGTCGGAGCACTTCTTCGCGACCTTCCCCCAGCTGGAGGGCCTGCGCTTCACGCACACGTGGGGCGGGGTCATCGACACGTGCAGCCGGTTCTCCGGCTTCTTCGGCACCGGGTACAAGGGCCGACTGGCCTACGCCGCGGGCTACACGGGCCTGGGCGTGGGGGCGACCCGCTTCGGCGCGCAGGTGATGCTGGACCGCCTCGACGGCCTGGACACCGAGCGGACCCGGCTGCGGATGGTGCGGGAGAAGCCGCTGCCGTTCCCGCCCGAGCCGGTCCGGTCCCTGGGCATCGAACTGACCCTGCGGGCCACGGCCGCGGCCGACCGCAACGGCGGGCGGCGCAACCTGTGGCTGCGCGGCCTGGACGCGGTGGGTCTGGGCTTCGACAGCTGATCCCGGGCGTTCCACGCGCACCCGCCCTGGGCGGAAAGTCTCGGTAAGGGGTTGTCCGCGCCCTACGGGCAGCGGCGTGGCGTTCGCGCCGTTGGAGCGACCCGGGTGAAGATGGACCAGGTCACGGGCGGTCCGAAGGTGCCGTCGCGTGGCGTCCCGCCTCGTACCGAGCCACCGCGTGGCCGCCCACCGGCCCAAGTTCCCGAGGCCGCGCGGTGTTCAACCAGGCCCCGTCCCCGGATTCCGGGGGCGGGGCGCTTCCGTCCCGGAACGGCGGTTGCCGGTCCCGGTGCGGTGCTCGACCGTCCCGGAGCGGTGCTCAGTAACCGCGCCAGCCGTCCTTGTGGTAGTCGATGATGCGCGGGTGCATCAGCGTCGACTCCTGGACCTCGCCCACGTCCTCACGGCGGTCGCGGGGGAAGACCTGGGCGGCGGCGAGCAGTTCCTCGTCGAGGAAGCGCAGGTCGGGCGCGTCCTCGGGGATGTCCAGTGCGGGGGCGGCGCCCGTGGTCGCCAGGTAGAAGCCCCAGTTGCCGAACGAGGGCACGTCCACGTTGTACGGGGTGGTGGCGAACCCGGCCCCCTCCAGGGAGTGGCCCACGCTCCAGTAGGCGTCCGGCGCGAAGAACGGCGACCCCGCCTGCACGACCAGGCGGCTCCGCTCGGCCATGGCGTCGGCCACGAGCGAGTAGAACTCCACCGAGTACAGCTTCGAGGTGCCCACGTCCTCGCCGTCCGGCATGTCCGCCACGACGACGTCGAAGTCCTCGGCGTTGGTGCGCAGCCACTGGAAGGCGTCGGTGTTGACGACCTCCACGCGCGGGTCCTCGAACGAGCCCTCGTTCAGCTCGCTGATCACCGGGTCCGTGGACGCCAGCTCGACGACCGCGGGGTCCAGGTCCACCAGCGTCACCGACGCCACGTCGTCATAGGCGAGGATCTCCCGGATCGCCAGCCCGTCGCCGCCGCCCAGGACCAGCACGTTCTCGTGCGGGCCCACCATCGCCGGGTGGACGAGCGACTCGTGGTACCGGTACTCGTCCAGGGTCGAGAACTGCAACGACCCGTTGAGGAACATCCGCACGTCCTGGCCGTCGAGCGACCGGGTGACCACGATCTCCTGGTACTCGGAGCGCTCGGCGTGCACGATCGGGTCCCGGTACAGGGCCTGGCGGGCGTCCACCTCGAACTGGTCGGCGTACACGTACGCCAGGCCCAGCACGGCCACGATGGCCGCCAGACCGATGCTCAGGCCGGCGTAGGCGACCCTGGTCAGCTCCGTGCGGAACAGCCACAGCACCACCGCCACGCCGACCACGGCGTTGAGCGCGCCCACCATCAGCGCGCCCTTGGGCAGGCCCAGCAGCGGCAGCAGCAGGAACGGGAACGCCAGTCCGCCGATCAGACCGCCCACGTAGTCCGCGGCGAACAGGTCCGCGACCGCCTCGGAGGCCTCCTGCTTGCGGATCCGCTGGATCAGCGTCATCAGCAGGGGGATCTCCATGCCGATGAGCAGACCGATGACGAACGACAGCAGCACGAGCGCGGGCTGATAGGCGGAGAACCAGGCGAACGCCCCGTAGAGCAGCAGCACGGACAGGCCGCCGACCAGGGACAGCAGGCCCTCGATCACCGCGAACGAGACCGCCGGGCTGGACTGGAACCGCTTGGACAGCAGGGAGCCCACCCCCATGGCGAACACCATCACCGACAGGACCACGGAGGCCTGGGTGATGGTGTCGCCGAGGAGGTAGCTGCCGATGGCCACGAGCGCGAGCTCGTACACCAGGCCACAGGCCGCGCAGACGAAGACCGCCAGCAGGACGAAGAACCTGGCCGCTCTCGGCGGAACCGGGAGCCGGGTCCCGGGCCGGGTCCGGGTGGTGCTGTCAGTCAACTCGGATGCCTTCGGGTGGTGGTCGGTCGATCAGGTGAGGGCCGCGGCGACGACCATGGCGGTCGCCACGTGCGCGGCGGCGCTCACCCAGCTCGCGGGGTGCGGTTCGGGGCTGCTGATCATGTGGGCGATCTTCGCGGGCGCGATGAGGTCGATCAGCAGGAATGACACGGCCATGACGCCCACGCCGATCAGGCCGTAGACCGCGGTCGAGAGCAGCCCGGCGCCCAGGCCGATCTCGGAGTCGCTGGAGAGGATCGCGCTGGTGACGACGATGGCCGTGCCGAGCGTGTTGGCGCACACGAGCAGCACCGCGTTGCGGTTGCGCTGCTCCCAGATGAGCTCGTGCATCTTACCGGGGGTCAGCAGGTCGGTGACGACGTAGCCCAGCACGAGGATGATGATGCCCACACCGCCGTAGGCGAGGGCCGCGAGTGCGTTGAAGAGGATCTCGTTCATGGTCCAGTTCGATGTGTCGGGGTTCGGGGGAGTAAGGGGCGGGGGCTACTTGCCGAAGCCGGAGCCGCCGCCACGGTAGTCGCTTCCGCTGCCGGAGTTGCGGTTGCTGCTGCTGCCGCCGAAGAAGAAGAATCCTCCGCCGGAGGAACTCGACGAGCCGTCGCAGTCATCGTCGTCATAGTTGGGATCGCTGACGTAGTCGTCGTCCGGGCAGTAGCGGTTGCTGTCATCATCGCAGGCGCTGAGCAGGGCGAGGACCAGGATGATGGCGCCGATGACGGCCACCACCGTGATCCACTTCTTCCTGCTCTCGCTCGCGTCGTGGTGCGCTTTCAATCTGTTCTCTCAGAGGTGGGGGAATGGATGGTGTGTGTGAATGCGTGGACGGTGCTCCGACACGGAAGACTACTTTCCGAACCCGGTGCCGCCGCCACGGTTGTCGCTTCCGCTGCCGTTGCTGTTGGAGCCGCCACCGCCGCCGAAGAACCAGAAGAAGCCGCCGCCGCCCCCGTTGCGCCCGTTGTCGCAGTCGTCGTCGGTGGGCGAGGGCGAGGCCAGACGCGACGAGGAACCCGTGGTCCCGGTCGAACCGGTCGGGTTGCTGGAGGGCTCACAGTCGGCGTCGCTGTTGCCGCACGCGGTGAGGGACAGCGCGAGGATGAGCGCGCCGCCGACGAGGGCGCCGTGCCGGGCGGTGTTGGCCATGGTCGGCCTCCTTGGGGTCATGGAGTCACGCGTGCCGTGGTCGTCACCAGTTCTCCACTCTGCGGATAGGCGTGCCAGGTACGCCAGTGGAGGTTTCCCACGCTGTCGGGGGCCAGGTGCAGCGCGGTGACCGCGAGGGGGTCACCGGGGAAGGCGACGAGGAGTCCGCCGGGGGAGTCGGCCACCTCGCGGTGGAGCCGGTCCACCCGGCGGGCGAGCGCGTCGCGCGACAGCGACTCCACGAGGGAGTCGAAGCGGTAGTCGCCGACGCCGCGCAGCGGGCGGTCGGCACTGTCCGGGAGCCCGCCGGGCAGGCCGGGCAGGCACGCCACCGTCTCCACCAGCGCGCCCCCGTCCGACTCCGGACGCACGACCACCTGGTGCGAGGCCCCGAGGACCCGCAGTTCGACCCGGGCGCCGGGCACCTCGACGGTGCGGACGGCGAGGGCGTCGACCAGCGGGTGGTCCAGGGTCCAGACCAGGTCGGCGGCCCGGGTGTCGACGAAGGGCGTACTGATGCTCGCGCGCACGGACCGATCAGCTCCCGGGGTAGATCGTGAAGCTGCCGGGCAGGATCTTCGTGCCGGTGCTGGCCTCCCAGCCGCCGTGGTCGAAGCGCTCGAAGGACAGCAGCCGGCCGTCGTTGGACTCGTAGTCGGCGTAGTCGCAGCCGCCCTCGGCCTTGAGGCCGGTGGTGCCCTCGGAGCGGTAGGCGGCGGTGCCCCTCTCGTCGAGCTTGTAGGTGACGCCCTCGAACTCCAGGGTCTTGGAGTGCGGGGTGAGCTCGACGTCGGGGCGGCCGGTCCACAGGGACAGCTGGACGTCGGGGTCCTCCTCGACGGTCAGCCAGCGCTTGCCGCCGTCGACCTCCAGGAAGTGCTCCGACCAGGTGTAGCCGCCTTCGGCGAGGCGCAGGGTGCCGCGGATCCAGGTGCGCTCGGTGCCCCAGTCGATCATGTCGCCGGCCTTGATCGTGCGGGGGTCACCGGTGGTGTCCCCCTCCCCGGCGAAGGGGTCCTTCGGGCTGGGAGGCGGGGGCGGGGCCTGGCGCGCCTTCTGTTCCTTCTGTTTCTGGATCAGCAGGACGACGAGGGCGCCGATGAGGAGTCCGGCGCCGAGCAGGATGAGTACGGTGACCAATGTTCCTCGATTCGCGGGGGCTCACCTGGACATGTCGCGGCCCTGGGGCGTGGGGCCCTGACCGGGCGTGCGGCTGCTCAGTGAGACGTACGGTGCGGGGTTCTGGTTCCGACCGGGGCCGGATCCGGCCAGATCGGGGTGCGGGCGGGAGCGTCAGGCCCCGGCGGGATCACCGGTCTCCACGGGCAGGGAGGTGTCGGCGCCCCAGCGGCTCCAGGAGCCCGGGTACAGCCGCGCGCCGGTGTATCCCGCGTGCTCCAGGGCCAGGAGGTCGTGGCAGGCGGTGACGCCCGAGCCGCAGTAGGCGGTGATGGACGCGGCGGAGTCCGCGCCCAGGGCCGCGAAGCGGGCGCGCAGGGTCTCCGGGGCGGCCAGGAACCCCTCACCGTCGAGGTTGTCGGGCCAGGCGGCGCTGCGTGCGCCGGGCACGTGACCGGGGCGGGCGTCGACGGGGGCGGGCTGCTCGCCGGTGAAGCGGCCGTACACGCGGGCGTCCAGGAGCAGGGCCGCTCGGTCGCCGGTCGCGGCGCGCACGGTGTCGGTGTCGGCGATCCGGTCCGACGGCCACGGCAGGGGCGTGCGCTCGGCCGGTGCCGCCGTGGACTCGCCCTCCTCCCACGGGCCGTCCCAGGCCTGGAGGCCGCCGTCGAGGATGGCCGCGGGCGTGCCCAGCACGCGCAGCAGCCACACCAGGCGCGCGGCCACGGAGCCGCCGGCGTCGTCGTAGACCACGACCGCCGCGTCGTCACCGATGCCGAGCCGGCCCAGGGCCGCGGCGAAGTCCTCCGGGTCGGGCAGCGGGTGACGGCCGCCCCCGGGGCTCGCGGGTGCGGCGAGGTCGGTGTCCACGTCGGTGAACACGGCGCCGGGCAGGTGGCCGGCACGGTAGGCGTCGCGCCCGGAACGGCCGTCGAGGTACCAGCGGGAGTCGACGAGGACCACCTGGTCGCGGTGGTCGCGGAGCCAGTCGGCGGAGACGGCGACCGGGAGGGTCAGGGTTTCGGACATGGGCGCCACCCTAGTACCGCGCGTGGGGGTTCGGGGAGGGGTGGGGCCTGGTCAGCGGTGGTCCGAGCGGTGAACGCTGAGGATCCACCACAGGCCGAGCACCGGCAGGACGAGCGGGACGAACAGGTAGCCGCTGCCGAAGGTGGACCACACGGTGTCGTCGGGGAAGGCGCCGGGCGCCAGGAGGCTGGTCACGCCCACGGTGAGCACGCCGACGAGTTCGACGGCGCACGAGACGAACGCGACCCCGCGCGAGGTCCGGCCGGCGCGGGCCAGGCCGACGGCGGCGACGAAGTAGACGATCCCGGCGAACAGGGACAGCCCGTAGGCCAGCGGCGCCTCGTCGAACCGGGTGGCGAGCTGGTACCCGCCGCGCGCGGTGGCGGCGAGGGCGAACACACCGTAGACGGCGACGAGGAGCCGCCCGGGGCCGGTGCGCAGGGTCCGGTCGGCGGGGGCGGTGGCGTCAGACAACGGGGTTCCAGAGCTGTTCGAGGCGGACCATGAGGACGGGCAGCACCAGGCAGGCGAAGGCGATGACGGCGGGGCCCCACTTGCTGCGCTCCATGAAGCCCCACACGGCGCAGGCCGGGGGCAGGAGGACGACGGTGGCGAGGTAGGAGACGAACATCGCGGTCTGCTCGGGGCGGTCCCCGCCGACGACGGCGACCACGGAGACGACGGCCTGGCCGATCACCAGGAGCCAGAGCACGGCCATGCCGACGAGGTGGGGGACGACCATGGGCTGGTTCCGGAAGGTCGAGACCAGGCACCACGCGGCCATGCCGAGCGCCGCCATCTGAATCGTCATGGTCAGCCAGTCGACCACGCCGCCTCCACCGGAAAGTCGTGGTCCCGCCCGTGGCGGCGGAACACCTGTCTACGACAAAGCGTAGTACCCGGTCGGGACCGGTCGGGTGTCCGGTTCGCGGGGTAGTGTCGGTTCGGTCCGGCGCGTCCCCCACGCCCGCGCCCCCCGTTCCCAAGATCCGGAGCACGCCCGTGTCCTATCCGCAGAACCCGTCGGGTCCACAGGAACCGCCCTTCGGTCAGTCCGGCGGGCAGCCTCCGTACGGGCCGCCCGGTGGCCGACCGGACTTCGGTCCGCCCGGTGGCGACCCGAACTACGGCCCGCCCGGTGGGCAGCCTCCGTACGGTCCTCCCGGTGGCGATCCCCACTATGGCCCTCCTGGTGGCGACCCGAACTACGGTCCTCCCGGTGGGCAGCCTCCGTACGGTCCGCCTGGTGGCGACCCGAATTACGGTCCTCCCGGTGGGCAGCCTCCGTACGGTCCTCCCGGTGGCGATCCCCACTATGGCCCGCCCGGTGGCGACCCCAACTACGGGGCTCCGTACGGGGCGCCGCCCAAGCAGGGCATGTCCACCGGCGCCAAGGTCGGCATCGGCGTCGGCGGCGGCTGCCTGGTGGTCCTGGTCGTCCTCGTGGTCGTCGGCTTCCTGATCGGCCGGGGCGCGAGTTCGCCGGAGCCCTCCGCTCCACCGCCCGCCGCGGAGTCGTCGGCGCCGGCGGAGGAGACCGAGGAGCCCGTGGAGGAGGAGCCCGAGGCCGCCGACTCCGGCGTCACCATGACCGCCTCGGACGCCGGCACCACGGGTGACGTCCTGGACCCCGAGGCCGTGTACACGGTGGTCGACGTCACGATCGAGAACGGCTCCGAGGAGAACGTCGAGGTCAACCCGCTCTACATCTCGGCGACGCTGGCCGACGGCTCGTCGGTGAACGACTGGGGCGAGGCCCTGTTCGCGGACATCGATCAGATCGAGTCCGGCACACTCGCCCCCGGCGACAGCGCTTCGGGCCAGATCGCGCTGGTGGGCGAGGTCGACGTCGTCCAGGTCGAGCTGCAGTCCGTGCTCGCCCAGGAAGAGCCGATCGCCGTCGCCGAGGTCTCCTGACCCACCGTCATCCCTCCGGGCGCCGTGGCCAGACGAGCAGTTCGGCCTCGGCGCCCGTCAGGTGGGCGTCTGCCTGCCCGAACTGGGCGACGCTGACGCCCATCCACTCGCCGGGTGCGAGCGCCCCCTTCCAAGCGTGGGTGAACCGCCCGTGCCCCGTGGCGTGCACAGCGCTGTTGGCCGGGCGTTCCCTTCGCACGCTCTCGCCGTTCGCGCCACGGGAGGCCCCTTCGACCGCCCGGATCTGCACCTCGGTCCCGGGCGTGATGCCCTCCAGGACCACGCCCACGCAGAGGTCGTACAGCACATCGTCGGCCATGGCCGGGCCGAACAGCGCCGACACGTCGGTCGCGCCGTCGCTTCGGCGGTCGAAGCGGATGTCCTGCCAGCGGCCGGGCAGGAGTGTGAGCCGAGTGGCCAGGGCGCAGGCGTGGTGATGGGGCATGGCGGTGTCCTCAAGGTCGGTGGGCGGGCCTTGCGCCAGCATCGACCCGCGTGGGAGCTGAGGCAATCACCCGCGGAGTCCGTGTCCGCCCGTCCCGGCGTGCCCCGCGTGCGGCACGATGGTGTCGCACCCACCCGGGAGGTCCCACATGGAATCCGCGCACTCCGTCAGTGTCGTCCGTGCCGCCGAACACGCCCTCATGGCGCGACTGCCCGAGGGGGCGCTGATGCGCCGGGCCGCGACCGGCCTGGCCGGGCACTGCGCGCGGCTGCTGCCGCGCGTGTACGGGGCGAACGTCGTCCTGCTCGTGGGCGGCGGCGACAACGGCGGCGACGCTCTGTACGCGGGCGCGTCCCTGGCCGCGCGCGGTGCGGCCGTGCGCGCCCTGCTCGCCGGGAACGGTGTCCACGAGGGCGGCGCCGCGGCGCTGCGGGCGGCCGGCGGGCGGATCCACCGCTTCACCGACGCCACGGCCGACGACACCGACCTGTTCGACGCGGACCTGATCGTCGACGGCCTCGTGGGCATCGGCGGCCGCGGCGGGCTGCGCGAGCCCCACTCCGCCCTCGCCCTGCTGGCGGAGAACTCCCCGGCGCCCGTGGTCGCGGTGGACCTGCCCAGCGGGGTGGACGCCGACACCGGCGAGGTCGGCGGGACCGCCGTCCGCGCCGACGTCACGGTCACCTTCGGCACGCGCAAGCCGGGCCTGTTCGTGGACCCGGGCGCCGAGCTGGCCGGGCGGGTCGTGTTCGTGGACATCGGGCTCGATCCGGAGCTGTCGGGCGCGACCGCGGTCCGTCCACAGGCTGTGGACGTCGCCGCGCTGCTGCCGAGACTGGAGGCCGCGTCCGACAAGTACCGTCGCGGTGTCCTCGACGTCCGCGCCGGGTCGGACCAGTACCGGGGCGCGGCCGTGCTGTGTGTCGGCGGCGCCCTGCGCACGGGTGTGGGCATGGTCCGCTACGGGGGTGCCCAGGAGGCGGTCGACCAGGTCCTCGCGCGCTGGCCGGAGGCCGTGGCGAGCGTCCACGATCCCCAGAGCACCACGGACCTCGCCCCCGGACGGGTCGCGGCGGTCGTCATCGGTCCGGGTCGCGGCACACACCCGTCCAACGCCGACGAGCTCCGCGCCGTGCTGGAGAGCGACCGCCCGGTGCTGATCGACGCGGACGGGCTCACGCTCCTCAGCGGCAGCGGCGGCAGCCCGCTCGCCGACGCCGTGCGCGAGCGCGACGCGCACACCCTGCTGACGCCGCACGCGGGCGAGCTGGCCCGGCTGCTCGGGGCCGAGCGAGCGGACGTCGAGGCGCGGCGCACCGAACACGCCGCGCGCGCCGCCGAGGATTTCGGGTGCACGGTGCTGCTCAAGGGCTCCACCACGGTGATCGCCCAGCCAGGGCTCCCCTTCGCGGTCAACCCCACGGGCACGCCGCTGCTGGCCACCGCGGGGACGGGCGACGTGCTCTCGGGGGCGGTCGGCGCCCTCCTGGCCGCCGGACTGCCCGCCTACGAGGCGGCGATGTGCGGCGCCTACCTGCACGGACGCGCGGCGCACCTGGCCCGCGACGGCGCGCCGATCAGCGCCAGCGACCTGCTGGACGCTCTTCCCCTGGCCGTCAAGGAGACCCTCCGAGCCGCCTGACCGGGACCCCTTCGCGCGCCTGTGGAAGGGTGGAACCCCGTCCCCTGATCGGAGAGGCATCCCCCATGCCCCCAGCCTCCCTGACGCGTGTCGGCGCCTGCCACCCGACCGATCTCCGCGTGGGTGGTGGCGGATGACGCGCAAGCGCAGGTCCAACAAGCCCCGGCCCACGCCGGAGTGGAAGCTGAAGAAGATGCGGGAGCGCCCCTTCCCGCCACCGTCACCGCCCGCGCCCCGGCCACGGACCGCACAGCTCCTGTTCTCGAAACAGGAGCTGGATCGCGGGATGTGGCGTGCCGTGGTCCAAGTCGTGGGCGCGGTCCTCCTGGCTCTGGCCCTCTTCTCGGTCATGGGAGGTCTGCTGTTCGGTGAGCTGGCCGAACCACGGGTCCGCCACGCGGCCCTCACCGAGCACGGCGCAGTGGCAGAGGCCGTAGTGGTCGGGGCGGTGGACGACCAGCCGCTGGTCGACTTCGTCACGGACCGGAACCAGCCGGTGCGGACCGTCGCGGCGGGAGACTTCGAGCACGACGGCTCCCGTGAGGTGGAGGTCCGCTACCTGCCCTCGGACCCCGACACGGCCATGGTGAGCGGTCACCGGCTGATGCCCTGGGGTGCGGTCCTCGCGGCGGTGGCCGCCGCGGCCGCCGGGTGGGCCCTCACCGTGGTGTGGCACGAGCGAAGGAACACCCCTGTCCGGAAGGGGTGGCGGAACAGGGAGGGGAACGCAGTCCTTCCGGTCGCCAGGTGGGCGGTCCCCGCCGTGCTGATGCTCGGCGTGTCCGCGGGGTGCTTCCTGTGGCCGTTCGCCGCCGTCCGGTTCGGAGCCGTGGACGTGGCGGGTGTGTCCTTCTGGGCGGGCGTCGGTACGGCGGCCCTCCTGGTCGCCCTGGGCACGGCCTGGCGGGCGGTCGTGCGCCACGCCGACCGTGGACGGGTTCGCCGCAGGGGTGGCCGCAAGCGCCCGGCCGGCGTACGGAACCGGGCCCTGACCTACAAGGTGCTCGGCCGGGCCACTCTGGCCCTGGCCGTTGTGGGATTCGTGTCGGCCACGGTCGGCCGAGGGATCGTACTGTTCAGTGAGCAGTTCATCCACGGCTCGGCGGTCGCGACCGACGCCGAGGTGGTCGGTGTGCTGACTTCGGCCCGCGGCTGCCATCCGCAGCTTCGGGTCACGTACTCGTTCGACGGCCTCCAGTACGAGCAGGGACTCCGGATCGACTGTCACGAGGGGCGTCGCCTCCGGGACGTGGCCACCGTGGGGATCGAGGTGGACACGGCCGATCCCACCCGGTTCCTGCTCCTCGACGAGGAGGAACCGGGCGCGCGCTGACGTCCTCGGCCCCCGCCGAGACCCGTCGGCCTGTCGCGACGTCGCCGCAAGACGTGGCGGCGACCGCCGAGGTGGTGGGGACCGAGTGCCGTTCCGAGTCCCGGGGGCCATGCCGTCCGTACGTCGTGTTGGGGTACGAGGCGGACGGCATCGCCTACGAGACCGGCGTCCGGGCTCGGACCGAGTGGTTGCGCGACCTGGTGGCCGGGGACACCCTGGAGGTCCGCTAGGAGGCGGACGACCCGGTGGACGTGCGGCCGGTCGAGGGTTCGTGACCTGAGCATGGGAGGGTGGTACTCCGTTCCCCCCTTGGACAGGCATCCCCCGTGCTCTCCCCCTGGCTGCTCCACTCCGTCGCGTTCCTCGCCCTCGCCGGCCTGCCCCACGCCCTCTGGCGTGAATTCCGCCGCATCGCGCGGGACAGCGGCGAGGACTGGCGGGAGGACGTCCCCCGACGGTTGCGCCGGACCCTCGTCGCGTCCACCATGGGCTGGTCCTACGCGCGCTGGTGGCTGGCCACCGGCGGCGTCCTGCTGGTGCTGGTCCGGTCGGAGGAGCTCACGTCGGCCCATCTCACCATGTGCCTTCCGGTCCTGGTGTGGGGGCTGGCGGGGATGCCGAGCGGGCAGCTCGACATGTACCGCAGGGGGCGCGATCCCGACCGGCGCTTCGATCCCCGGCACCCGGACGCGCCCCGGCCCCGGGCGCGGACCGTGCGCAACGGGCCCGCGACGATCGCCGGGTGCCTGATCGTCGCGGTGCTGCTGTGGTGCACGTTCTGGCTCGGCGCCCAGATGCCGCGCGACGTGGAGACCGCCGCCGACTGGGCCCGGGCCATCGGGATCGCCGCCGTGCTCCTCGTCCTGCCGTGGATCGGCAGCCAGGTGCTGGGGGCGAGCCTCTTCTCCTGGGTCCGGCTGGACGGAACGCACGTCACCGTCCAGGGCGGCGGGCAGCGGTTGTCCATTCCCGTCGAGCTCATCGCCGAGGTCACGGCGGAGCGGGGCGTGCGCGTGCGCATGGTGGACGACCGGGAGAGCTCCGTGCTGCTGCCGCGCGTGCCGGCCGGGGACGAACGGCGGGCGGCCGAGCGGATCAGGGCGTTCGCCGACGAGGTCCGCGCCACTCTCCCCGAGGGCCCGCTGTACCGCGACACCGTGACGCACTCCGGTCCCGACGCGGGCCTGTGGCAGGTGTGGCTGGGGGTGTCGTTGTACCTGCTGAGCCCGCTGTGACTCCGGTCAGGCCGCTGTGACCCCGGTCAGTCCAGGGGCCGGGCGGCGGCCAGGCCCAGCCGCACGATGTCGGTGATGAAGTACTCGCCCGGGTCGCGGTGGTCGTGCAGCCGGTCGACCAGCGAGTCGTCCACCCACAGGAACTCGGTGTGCTTGTCCGGCTCCAGCCGCGGCGCGGACAGGTCGCCCTCGACGCGGACCAGGTAGTCGACCTCGTGCCGCGTCAGCCCGTCGCCCGGATCCCAGTCCAGGCGGTACAGCTCCGCGACCACCTCGGCCAGCCGCCAGCCGGTCTCCTCGGCGACCTCGCGGGCCAGGCCCTCCAGCATGCTCTCGCCGGGTTCGACGTGCCCGCCGACGATGTCCCAGCAGTGCGGGAACACCTTGCGGGTGGGTGAGCGGCGCTGGGCGAAGATCCGGCCACCAGGATCGGCGATGATCGCGCCCGCCACGTGGGTGCGCCCGTCCGAGGTGTCCGGGAACTCGATCCCCGGCGCCACCATGATGCCGTTCATACGTCCTCCGCCTCGTCCTCGTCGTCCGTCGGCCACCCTACGGCGTCGTCCCGCCGCCCCCACGCGGGCAGCCGCAGCGTGATCAGCTTCGCGCGCGGCGACAGGACCTGGGCGAGCTCGAACACGGCCTCGGTCCGCGAGTGGTCCTCGTCCAGGACGGAGAACAGGTTGACGCCCAGGTAGAACGTGATCGCCCCGTAGGCCACCTCGCGCGCGGGCAGCATCCGCCCGAGCGCCGAGCCGCCCAGGACGCGGTTCCACTCGCTCTCGATGAACGCGATCCACGGCTCGGCGCGGTCGCGGATCTCGGGGCGCAGCTCCGGCTTGGACACCGCGGCCGCGACCAGCTCGGTGAACTCGGCCATGTACCCGCGCTCCAGGTCGGTCCGGTAGATCTCGGTCGCCGCCTCCACCAGCTGCTCGAAGGTGCGCGCCCGCGCGGTGAGCTCCCGGTACATCGCCAGGCGCTCGGCGCTGGAGCGGTCCAGCGCCGCCAGGAGCAGCTGGTCGACGCCGCCGAAGTGGTAGAAGACCAGCGCCGAGTTGGCCTCCGCGCGCGTGGCGATGGCGCGCGCCGACGCTCCCGCGTAGCCGTCCTCGCGCAGCGTCGCGGTCGCCGCCGCCAGCAGCCGCTCCCTGGTCTCCTCGCTCGTGCGCCGTCCGCCGCCGCCCTTGGCCATCGAATCCCCGCCCCTTGCTCTCCGGTCGCGGTTCATCATACGCTTTAATCAACTGATTAAACCAAGCGGTTCAAGCATGTGATCAAGGAGCGCGCCCGTGCAGACATCCCCCGAACCGGTACGGCCCGTCGGCCTGCGGGAACGCTGGATCCTCGCCGCGATCGTCGGCCTCGTCTTCGTCGGACTGGTCGTCCTGCGCATCACCAGCTGGGGAGGCCTGGACCAGACCGCGCTGTTCTACCTCGGCCTGCCCGCGACCATCGCGCTGCTGATCGTGTTCACCGCGCGCCCGAAGACCGGTGTCGGAGCGGCCATGGCCGTCACCGCGCTCGTGCTCGCCATGTCCGGCCCCCTGCTCGCCGAGGGCATGGTGTGCCTGCTCCTGGCGGCGCCGCTGATCTTCGGGATCGTCGCCCTGGTCGCCATGCTCTGCTCCGCCATCGCCCGGGGCGGCTCCGGATCCCGGCACGCCCTGCTCTTCGTGCCCGTGCTCTTCGTCCTGACGCTGGAGGGCGTGGGCGGCACCACGATCCTGCCCAGGGACGACCAGGGCACGGGTGCGCGCGTGATCGACGCCGCGCCGGACCAGGTCGCCGCCGCGCTGGCCGCGCCGCCGGAGTACGGCGCGTTCGAGGCCCTCTTCCTGCGCGCGGTCCCCTTCCCCGAGCCCGTCCGGGCGGTGGGGGAGGGGCTGGCGGTCGGCGACACCCGGGTCGTCCACTTCACGCCGCGCAACACCCTCGCGATCGGCGACGAGCCCACCCCGCGCCGCATGGAGCTGGTGGTGGTGGAGAGCAACGTGGGGCCGGATGGTGGGCGGGTCGTCTTCGACGTCGTCGAGGACACCGCGTTCTCCGGGTGGATGGACATGCGCCGGGCGGAGGCGTCGTGGTCGGCGGACGAGGGCGGCACCCGCCTCGGCTGGGCCATCGACTACGAGCGCACCTACGAGCCCTCCTGGTACTTCGGCCCCCTCCAGGCCTACGCCACCGACCTGGCCGCGGAGTACCTCGCCGCCACCTTCGGGACCACCGCGACGGAGGCGTCCGTGACCGAGACGACCGCGACGTCCGAGCCGGAGACGTCCGCGACCGAGACCGTGACGGAGGCGGCCCGGTGATCCACGACCCCGAACTCCACGCCACCCTGGTCCGCGGCCTGGGCCTGTTCGGCCCCCTCGTCGCGCTCGTGGCACTGGGCGTCTGGCGTACGCCCTCCCGCCGCGAGACCGCGGCGATGATCGTCTCCGGCGCCTGGGTCCTGCTCACCCTGCTGCCGCTCAACCTGGTCGCCCTGCGCGTCGGCTGGTGGACCTTCCACGCCGACGGGGGCGTGTGGCTGGGGATGCCCGTGGACCTCGTCGTCGCGTGGGTCCTCCTGTGGGGTCCGCTGCCGGCCCTGCTGCTGCGCGTGCTCCCCGTCCCCCTGCTCACCGCCCTGTTGGTCTGGGCCGACATCCTCCTCATGCCGCTCGCCGCGCCCGTGGTGGACCTCAGCCGGCTGTGGCTGGTGGGCGAGTTCGCCGGAGCGGTCGTGTGCCTGATCCCCGCGCTGCTGCTCGCGTACTGGACGCGCGAGGGCCAGCTCGTCCACGCGCGGGTGTGGGTCCAGGCCGGGCTGGCGTTCGGGCTGATGGTCGCGCTGCCCCTGTTCGTCCTCGGCGCCGTCCCCAGCGGCCCGACCGTGTTCGCCGGCGCACAGGTGGTCGTGCTGGCCGGGCTGCCCGGCCTGGCCGCCGCGCGGGAGTTCGCGCGCGTGGGCGCCGGGACACCGCTGCCCTACGACCCGCCCGTCCACCTGGTCACCAGCGGCCCCTACGCCTACCTGCGCAACCCCATGCAGACCTCGATGATCGCCGTCTACCTGGCGCTCGCCGCGCTGCTGGGCGAACCCGCCCTCCTCCTGCTGGCCCTGAGCGCGCTCATCTACGGCGCCGGGTTCGCCGACTGGCACGAGGACGGGCAGCTGCGCGCGGCGTTCGGTCGCCGGTGGACCGACTACCGGTCGGCCGTGCGCCCCTGGCTGCCCCGGTGGCGGCCGTGGCCGGGCCGCACCCCCGGAGTCCTCCACGTCGCCGCGGACTGCGCGATGTGCCGGGGCCTCGGCGCCTGGATCATGGCCCGTTCGCCCGTCGCCCTGGACCTGCGGCCCGCGGCGG
Source organism: Nocardiopsis aegyptia (assembly GCF_013410755.1). Classification (GTDB taxonomy): domain Bacteria; phylum Actinomycetota; class Actinomycetes; order Streptosporangiales; family Streptosporangiaceae; genus Nocardiopsis; species Nocardiopsis aegyptia. The sequence goes on along the minus strand of NZ_JACCFS010000001.1, from coordinate 2,485,996 downwards.
AGCACCCCGAGGTCCTCTACCGCGTCACCTATGAGACCCCCGACGGCGCGCGCTGGAGCGGTGTGTCCGCGGTCGCCAGGGCACTGGAGCACCTCCACCTGGGCTGGGCGCTCGTCGGTTGGGCGCTGGACGTGCCCGGTGTGCGGCACTTCGCCCAGGTCTGCGCGGACGTCTTCGGTGCCGGGCCCCGGCCCTCCCGCGCCCCGCGCACACCCGTTGCACAGGGCTCAACGCGAGAGCGCGCCTGAGGCACCGGAGTCCGGAAGGTAGGAGCGCACCTGAGGCACCGGAGTCCGGAAGGCAGGAGCGCGCACGAGCCACCGGCGGGCGGACGGGCCCGCACACCGCCTGCCGCGGCCGCGCCCCGCGCCGTTATGCTCGGTCGGGGCCGGGCACCGGCCCCCGACGTGTTCACCCCCCGGACGGCACGAGGAATCCCATGGAAGAACAGGCCATGCTCGCGCGGGACCTGGTCCTGCGCGTCTGTGCCGGTCCGACCGAGCTCGATCCCCAGTGGATCCGGGCCGGCGGCAAGGTCACCACCCCCTTCCTCGTGCCCCGCGACCGCAACCTCATCCGCGCGATCATCGCCGCCGGGCGGTCGATGGGCGTGGACCGCCTCCTGGTCTGCCGGACGCGCCCGGAGTTCTCCTACGAAGCCGTCACCGAGGTCCCGCTCGACACCGACACCCTGGTCGACCTCATCCGGGGATGGGGACCCACGCCCACCGACTTCCTCGTCTGCGTCGAGGACTTCTCCGCGGCCGTCCTGGTCGACGCCGACGAGCTCACCGTGGCGGCCGGACCGCCCGACTTCGTCCGCGAACTCGTCGGGGCCGACATCCCCCAGGCCCGCGCGCACTTCGCGGCCCGGGCACGCGCGGAGGGCGGGGCGGTCCTCACACGGGCCGCGCAGCTCTACCACTGCGTGGAGCCCGGCGCCCGCCACGCCCGTACACCGCGGGGCCCCGGCCCGGACACGGCCGAACGCCTCGCCCGTGCCACCGAACGCGCCCGCGAGCGCTCCCCGCGGGCCGTGCGCGGCCTGCGCGCGCTCCGCGGCTCCTGGGGGTGGCTCATGCTGGTCGCCCTGCTCGCCGCGCCCCTGGCCGCGCCGGAGCTGCACCCCGTCCTTCCCGCGCTCGCCCTCACCTACCTGCTCCTCTTCCAGCTGGCGTGGCTCTCGCGCTCGCGCACCGTCTCGTTCGCGACCCTGCTGCGGGTGGTCGCCCTCGGTGCCGTCCTGCTGTGGCCGGTCGCCCTCGCCGAGTCCGCGATCGTGGGCTTCCTGGGCGCCGACCCCTACGGCGTCCTCGCCTACACCTACGTCGCGGTGCCCGTGGAGGAGATCGGCAAGCTCGTACCGCTGCTGCTCCTGCCGCTCCTCGCCCGTCGCCGGGCGCGCCGGCTCGCGGCCACCGACTTCCTGCTGGTGGCGGCGGCCTCCGGAGCGGGGTTTCAGCTCGCGGAGCGCCTGCTGACCGAGGTGTCGCTGATGGAGGGCGGCCACACCGGCGGAACCGGCCTCCTCCTGCCCGGCGGCTCGGTCGTGCACGCCCCGGACGGCAGCGTCCTCGCCGTCTTCTCCGGGCACGCCCTGACCACCGGCCTGGTCGGCGCGGCTCTCGGCCTCGCGATCGTCGGCCGCCGCTACGGCGCCTGGCTCTGGCTGCTGCCCCCGCTCGCGCTGACCACCGCCGTCCTGGAACACCTCGACCTCAACGCGGTGCTCGCCGGGGCGAGCCTGCACTGGGCCACCGACGCGGTCTACGCGGTCCTCGGCGGCGGCGTCCTCACCCCGTGGCTGCTGCTCCTGCTCCTGCTGTGCGCGGTCGCGATGGACTACCGGATGATCGGTACCGCCGCCGAGAGCACGCCACCGCTGCCCGGGCAGCCGCCGCTGGCCCGCCTGCGCCGCTGGGCGTGGGGGCGTTCGATCGCGATGCGCGTGCGGGTGCCCGCCGACATCGCGCCGCTGTTCCGCCGGATTGCGCTGTCGTGGATCGACCTGCCGGTCACCCTGGCGACCACGCTGTCCTCGATCGCGCACGAGCTGGCCGCCGCCACGATCGCGGCCCGCCGGGGACCGGGGGTCCTGTGCGACACCTGGCGCTTCGTGCGGCACCGGCGGGCCAGCGCCATGGGCGAGGCCCGTTCCGAGGGACGGCCCTGGCGCCCCTACCCGGCCCAGGACGTCCTGACCCGCAGAGCGCGCGAGCTGGCCATCCGTCTGGGCCTGGCCGCGACCGGGGGGATCACGGCGGCCGCCGCGGCGGCGCTCATGACGGCAGCCCTCCCGGCCGCCGTCGTCCTGCCCCCGGTCGGCGCCGTGGGGGACACCCCGGCCTACGCCCTGGTGGCGGTCGCCCGCCTCCAGGCCTGGCTGGGCGGTCAGGGCGGTGCCGTGTGGGCGGCGGTGGCGCTGGTGGCCGTGTTCAGCCTGCTGACGACCGGCAACGCGGTGCCGCACGCCCACCCACGGATGCGCGAGTTCCTGCGCGCGCCCACCGCCAACACGGGCGCGATCCTGGGGATGCTCGCCCCGGGACAGGTCGGCTACGCGCTCCCGGGCCTGGTCGGGCCGGCGCTGCCGCGCCGTGTGGACCGCCTCCTGGTCCGCTGACCCTCAGGCGCGGTACGCGTCGCGACGGTGGCGGATCGAGTGGACCTCGATCACGTCCTTGTCCGGGCGGACCTTGTAGATGATCCGGTAGGTCCCCCTTCTGGCGGCGTGCAGCCCGGCGAAGGGTTCCGCGAGCGGCTTGCCCACACGCCACGGGTTCTCCTTCAGCGGTCCGTTGACGAACTCGTACGCGGCGGAGGCGACCGCTTCGGGGAGGTCCTCGGTCAGAGCGCTGCGAGCGGGCCCCTTGTAGACGATCCTCATGCAGTGGAGTCCTTGCCGAGTCGCGCGTTCATCAGCTCGGCCATCTCCTCTTCGGTCGTGAAGTCCTCGGATTCGGCGGATTCGGTGAGGTCCGCACGTGTCTCCGGGTCATCGAGGATGTTCAATGTCTCCATCAGGGACTCGTACTGATCCACTGACATCATCACGACGGCGGGACGGCCGTTCTTGGTGAACGTGTAGTCGGCGTGCTCGCGCTGCGCACGGTCGGCGAGCTCGGCGATTCTGGTCTTGGCCTCAGTGATCGGAATGGTCTCCATGACGACCACTATAGCGACCGGTCCGAATTCTGGCCATGTTCCCTAGGCGGGCATGACGCCTCTCGGCGGGTCGAAGGCCCGGACCGGGGGGAGCGGGCCGGTGAACGCCTCCACGCGGACTCGCGTCAGCTGGCCCGTGCACCCCTGGCTCAGGGACGACGTCCCCACGTCCTCCGTCAGCGCGTTCGGGTTGCCGTGCGCGCAGGTCACTCCCGGCGCCGTCGGGTCGTACCAAGCACCCGTCGACAGCTGCACCACGCCCGGCCGCACCGACTCGCTCGGCACCAGGCCCGCCAGGCACGAGCCGCGCGGGCCGACCACCCGCACCACCGAGCCCTCCGCCAGGCCCAGGGCCCGCGCGTCGCCGGGGTGCATCCGCAGCGGCGCGCGCCCCTCGACCTTCTGCGACATGCTGTGCGCCCCCATGTCCTGCTGGCTGTGCAGCCGACCGCTCGGCTGGTTCGCGACCAGCGTGAACGGCCACGCGTCGCGGTCCCCGGTCACCGTCGGGCCGGGCAGCCACACCGGGTGGCCCGGGCAGTCCTCGTACCCGAAGGAGTCGATCGTGTCCGAGAACAGCTCGATCCGCCCGCTCGGGGTCCGCAGCGCGCCACCCTCGGGGTCGGCCCGGAACTCGCCCAGGAGCGCCTCGTCCTCGACCCGTCCCGGGATCTCCACGCGGCCCAGCGACCAGAACTCGTCGAACCCGGGCACGTCCAGCCCCCGCCGGGCGACCAGGGAACGCCAGCGCTCGTAGACCACGCGCATCCACTGGCCGCTGGTCCGGCCCTCGGTGAACTCCTCGCGCAGCCCCAGCCGTTCGGCCAGGTCGGCGTACGTGTCGTACTCGTCCCGCGCCTGCCCGTGCGGCGGCACCGCGCGCGGCATCGCCCGCACTGTCAGGTCGCCCTGGCTCGCCGTGAGGTCGTCGCGCTCCAGCACGGTCGTGGCCGGGACGACGATGTCGGCGTGCCGCGCCGTCGCGGTCCAGTGCGTCTCGTGCACGACCACCGTGTCCGGCCGCCCGAACGCCTCGGTCAGCCGCGCCAGGTCCTGGTGGTGGTGGAAGGGGTTGCCGCCCGCCCAGTACACGAGCCGCGCGTGCGGGTAGCGGCGCTCCTGCCCGTCGAAGTCGTAGCGCTCACCCGGGTGCAGCAGCATGTCCGCGATCCGCGCCACCGGGATGAACGAGTCCACCGGGTTGTTGCCCTGCGGCATCCGCGGCAGCCCCAGCGGGGTCGCCCCGCCGCCGTAGTTGCCCATGGACCCGTAGCCCGACGCGAAGCCGCCGCCTGGGAGGCCCACCTGTCCCAGGCAGCACGCCAGTGCCAGGCCGGCCCACAGCGGCTGCTCGCCGTGGCGGGCGCGCTGGACCGACCACCCCACGTTGACCAGCGTGCGCCGGCCGGCCATCCGCCGGGCCAGCGCACGGAGCTCGCCCGCGGGCACACCGCTCACCGACTCGGCCCACTCCGGGTCGCGCACCGGGCCCGACCCGTCCTCGCCCAGCACGTAGGAGCGCACGGCCTCCGCGCCCACCGTGTACCGGTCCAGGAACGCGGTGTCGGCCAGCCCCTCGGTGAACAGCACGTGCATCAGGGCCAGCATCACCGCGGTGTCCGTCCCCGGTTCGATGGACACCCAGTCCGCCTTGACGTCCTCGGGCGTGTCATCGCGCAGCGGGGACACGGACACGAACTCCACCCCGGACTCCGCGGCCTCCCGCATGGCCGGACCCGCGGTCTGCACCGCCCGCCCGCCGGAGGAGGTCCACGTGTTCGACACCCGCAGCCCGCCGAAGGTCACCAGCAGGTCGGTGTGCTCGCGGATCACCGTCCACGCCGGGGCGCGGTGCAGCAGGCGGTTGGCCGCCGGAGTCCCCAGAATCCGCGGCATCAGCACCTCCACCGCGCCGTGGCTGTAGGTCGTCCGGGACCGCGTGTAGCCGCCGATCGTGTTCAGGAACCGGTGCAGCTGGCTCTGCGCGTGGTGGATCCGGCCCGCGCTGCCCCACCCGTAGGAGCCGCCGTAGATCGCCTCGTTGCCGTGCCGCGAGCGCACCCGGTCCAGCTCACGGGCGAGCAGGTCCAGGACGGTGTCCCACTCGACCTCGACGTACTCGTCGTCCGGGTCGCCCCGGCGCGGATCCGGTCCGGGGCCGTGCTCCAGCCAGCGGCGGCGCACCGCCGGACGCGCCACCCGCGAGGGGTGGTGCTGGGCACCCGGGGTGTTGGCGATGATGGGGGAGGGCGCCGGGTCGTCGGGGTCGGGGCGCACGCCCACCACGCGCCCGTCCTCCACGACCACCTGGTAGCCGCCCCAGTGGGCGCTGGTCGGATACACCGCGCGCGACATGCCGCTCTCCCGTCTCCCCGTTTCCCCACGCGGGAGCGCCCAGGCGCTCCCCTCCGGGCCCGGACCACACTCTACGCACCAGACGGTGCCAAAATGGGGCACGCGATCGGCAGTCGAGCGGAACGGGCGGTAGGGCGATGGGCGAGCTCAGGTCACGGCGGTCGGTGCTGGCGGTGCCGGCGTCCAACCCCCGGTTCGTCGAGAAGGCCCGCGGCCTGGACACCGACGCCTTCTTCCTCGACCTGGAGGACGCCTGCGCACCGCTGGAGAAGGCCGACGCCCGCGACACCGTCGTGAGGGCCCTGCGCGAGGGCGGCTGGGGCGGCCGGGTGCGCACCGTCCGTGTCAACGACGTCACCACCGAGTGGGCCTACCGCGACGTCATCACGGTCGTGGAGGGCGCCGGGGCCGACCTGGACTGCCTCGTGCTCCCCAAGGTGACCTCCGCGCGCGACATCCACTGGCTCGACACCCTGCTCACGCAGATCGAGCGGGCCACGGGGCTGGACGTGGGCCGCATCGGCATCGAGGCGCAGATCGAGGACGCCCGCGGCCTGACCGAGGTCGACGCGATCGCCGCCGCCTCGCCCCGGCTGGAGTCGCTGGTCTACGGGCCCGCCGACTTCATGGCCTCGCTGAACATGAAGAGCCTGGTCGTGGGCGAGCAGCCGCCCGGCTACGACACCGGCGACGCCTACCACTACGTCCTGATGCGCATCCTCACCGCGGCCAGGGCCCACGGCCTCCAGGCGATCGACGGCCCCTACCTGCGGATCCGCGACGTCGACGCCTTCCGCCGCTCCGCCGCCCGCACGGCCGCCCTGGGCTTCGACGGCAAATGGGTCCTGCACCCGCTCCAGGTCGAGGCCGCCAACGAGGTGTACGCGCCCTCCCAGGAGGACTACGACAAGGCCGAACTGATCCTCGACGCCTACGCGCACGCCACGGCCGTCGACCGCCGCGGCGCCGTCATGCTCGGCTCGGAGATGCTGGACGAGGCGTCGCGCAAGATGGCGCTGGTCGTGGCGGGCAAGGGCCGCGCGGCCGGGCTGAAGCGCACCGACGGCTCCGCCCCGGACGGCAGCGGAGCCTGACCCGCCCGGGGCTCCGGCACAGACCGGCCCCCGGAGCCGCCGTACCGGCCGCCCCCGCCCGCCCGGGGCTGCGGCAACACGGCCGCCGGCCTCTTACCGGGCTCTCACCCCGGTGATGCAGCATGAGGCCATGGAAGCCACCTCCACCTCCACGGTGCTGATCGCCGACGACGACCGGGCGATCCGCGAGTCACTGGAACGCGCCCTCCAACTGGAGGGCTACACGGTGCGCACGGCCGCCGACGGCGTCCAGGCCCTGGCCGCCGTGCACTCCGACCCCGTCGACCTGCTCATCCTCGACGTGATGATGCCCGGCGTGGACGGACTGGGCGTGGCCCGCGTCCTGCGGGCGGAGAAGGACCGCACCCCCATCCTCATGCTCACCGCACGTGTCGAGACGCCCGACCGTGTGGCCGGGCTCGACGCCGGTGCCGACGACTACCTCGCCAAGCCCTTCGAGCTGGAGGAGCTCCTGGCCCGTCTGCGCGCGCTGCTGCGCCGCTCCGCGCACGTGAGCGAGGAGGGTGTCGAGGAGGGGCCGCTCCGGGTCGGGGAACTGCGCCTGGACCCGCTCGCCCGCCGGGTGTGGCGCGGCGAGCGGGAGATCGACCTCTCCAAGACCGAGTTCGACCTGCTGGAGCTGCTGGTCCGCAACCACGGCATCGTGCTGGACCACGCCACCATCTACGACCGGATCTGGGGCTACGACTTCGGCCCCGAGTCCAAGAACCTCGCCGTCTACATCAGCTACCTGCGCCGCAAGCTGGAGGACGGCGGCCCGCCGCTGATCCAGACCGTGCGCGGCGTCGGATACACACTCCGGGGATGACGTGAGCACCGTGCGCGACTCCGCCGCAGACACCGCGACGCACCGGTTCCGGTCGCTGTTCACACCGGGCGGCTGGCGCCTGGGCACCCGCTTCGCCGTGCTCTTCGCCGTCGTCGTGGGCGTCACCGTCGCCCTCGTCGGCGCCCTCGCCTACTCGACCGCCGCCACGCTCATCCGCGGCGACGCCAGGGACGAGTTCGAGCGCAGCGTCACCTCGCTCTCCGAGGAACTGGTCAGCCTGCACGACGACGACTCCGAGGCCTCCGCGGGCAGCGTGATGTTCCTGGCGGGCAAACACGTCCAGGTCCAGTTCATGCGGCCCGACGGGGCGCGCACGCACCCGATCGCCGATCCCGGCCCCGGCGGGAGCGTGGACCTGGAACCGGACGCCGTGGACCTGGAGGTCGCCGCCTACGACGAGCCCGGGGTCGTGGAGTCACGGGAGAAGGAGGTCGAGGGGCAGACCTACCGGGTGGCGACGGTGTCGGTGGGCGACGGAGTGGGCGCGTTCCTGGTCGTGCAGCGCCTCTCGCCCACGGAGGCCACCATCGACCGCCTGGCCGCCCAGATCCTGTGGGTGGGGCTGTTCGTCGCCATCGCCGCGGCGTCGGCCGGATGGCTGGTCGGCCACCGGGTCACCGGCCGCCTGGCCCGGCTCACCGACGCCGCCGAGTACGTCAGCTCCACCGGCCGCCTGGACCCGGTCACCGCCGAGCACAACGCGGAGGACGGCTCCGGGGCCCCGCTCGGGGCGGAGGAGGTCGGCCGGGACGAGGTCGGGCGGCTCGGCGCGGCCTTCAAGGCCATGCTGGCGCGGCTGACCCAGTCCCAGGACGAGCAGCGCCGCCTGGTCCAGGACGCCGCGCACGAACTCCGCACGCCGCTCACCAGCCTGTACACGAACGTGCAGGTGCTGGGGCGGGTCGACCGCCTCACCCCGGAGGCGCGCGACCGCCTCATCGACGACCTGCGCGGCGAGGCGCGCGAACTCACCGCGCTGGTGAACGAGCTGGTCGGCCTGGCCACGGGCGACCACGAGACCGAGACGCCGACCACGGTCCGCCTGCGCGACGTCGCCGAGTCGGTCGCCGCCCGGGTCCGGCGCCGCACCGGGCGCGAGATCATCGTGGACGCCGACGACAGCGCCGTGTGGGGCCGCCCCAAGGCCCTGGAGCGCGCCGTGGTCAACCCGGTGGAGAACTCCGCGAAGTTCGACGCGGAGGGGACCGCGCCCATCGAGATCCGGATCCGCTCCGGGACCGTGGAGGTCAGCGACCGCGGGCCCGGGATCGACCCCGCGGAACTCGCCCACGTCTTCGACCGCTTCTACCGCGCCACCGTCGCCCGAGGGCTGCCCGGATCGGGACTCGGCCTGTCGATGGTCCGCGACATCGCCCAGGCCCACGGAGGCCGGGTGTTCGCCCACAACCGCGTCGGTGGCGGCGCCGTCATCGGTTTCGAGCTCCCGACGGTCCGGCCGGGCGAGGGCCCGCCGCCACCCGGTCCCGCCGCCGCGTAGCCGCGCCGGGCCAGGGGCCCGCTCCCCGCTCGCGCCGGACCCGGACCCGCTCGCCCCGGACCGCTCGCCGAACCCGCCCCGGCCCGGGGCGCCGGTCCGCGTCAGTCGGTGCCCAGGAGCGTGGCGAGGTGGTCCAGGCTCGTCGCCGTCAGGTCGAAGGAGTCCCCGTCGCCGGGCGGGTCCCCGACGGGGCGCTCGACGTAGGCCGTCCGCAGGCCCACGGCCCGCGCGCCCCGCAGGTCCCAGGCATGGGCGGCGACCATGAGCAGGCGGTCCGGCGCGAGGCCGGTGTTGGCGGTCGCGAGCCGGTAGACGCCGGGGTCCGGCTTGTAGCCGCGGGCGTCCTCGGCCGAGAGCACCTGGTGCCAGCGCAGCCCGGAGTGCGCGTTGATGCGCGTCAGCGCCCTGTGGCCGGCGTTGGACAGGCCGACCACGGGAAAGCGCGAGGCGAGCCGGGCCAGGGCCGGAACCGAGTCCGGCCACGGGTCCAGCCTCTGCCCGGCGCCCGCCAGCGAACGGATCGCGTCCTCGTCGGCGACCCCGGCCTCGGCCGCGACGCGGGCCGCCGCCTCCTGGTCGATCACCGTGCTGTCGGCGTAGGGGCGGCGGCCCCCGATGATCTCCCGCTGCTGCTCGTCGACGTGCCGGTACCAGGTGCGCACGAGCGCGTCCGTGCCCGCGTCGTCGAGGTCCGGGCGCAGCGCGCGGACGCCGCGCGCGATCCCGCCGGGCTCGTCGACCATGGTGCCGAGGATGTCGAAGACGATCACGTCGAAGTCGGGGTGTGGGGTCACGCGGGGCACTCCTGGGCGTCTCGGCCCGCGCCTCCGGGTCCGCACGCGGACCCGGAGGACCCGGGTGGTGGGCGGCCCGCCGCTCCGCCGGGCTCGGTGGAGAGGATAGTGCGCGGCCCGGCGACGGGTGCGGCCCAGGGGCGGCCGCGGCCCAGGGACGGGGCCCAGCCTAGGGACGGCCGCGGCCGGCGGCCGAGAGCGCTCCGAGCGCCGCCTCCAGGTAGATGTGCTCGAACCGCTCCAGCGAGTCCTCCAGGCGGTGCCGCTCGGCCATCGCGCGGCTGTGCGCCCCCATCCGGGCGCGCCGGCCCTCGTCGGCGAGCACGTCCGACACACGCGCGGCGATCTCCTTCGGGCGCCCCGGCGGGAACAGGTACCCGTTGCGGCCCTCCTCCACCAGGTGGGGGAGCGCCATCGCGTCCGCGGCCACGACCGGCAGCCCGCTCGCCATCGCCTCCAGCGTGGCGATGCTCTGCAACTCGGCGACGCCCGCGATGGCGAACACGTCCGCGCACCGGTAGACGTCCGGCAGGTCGGCGTGCGCGACGAAGCCCAGGAAGAGGACGCGGTCCGCCACACCCTCCTCCCGGGCCAGCTCCTCCAACCGCCCGCGGTGGGACCCGTGCCCGGCGAGCACGAGCTGCGTGTCCGGCGTCAGCGCGACGGCGCGGATCAGCTCGTCGGTGCGTTTCTCCTCGTCCAGCCGCCCCACGAACACGAGCGTCCTGCGGTCGGGCACCCCCAGCCGGGCGCGCAGCCGCCGCCGCTCCGCCGCGCCGCCCCCGAAGGGCCGGAAGCGGGCGAGGTCGATTCCGCAGGAGACGGCCTCGACGGCACGGCCGAACCCCTGGTCGCGCAGCAGGCGGGCCGCCGCCGGGGTCGGGGTGGTCACGTGTTCCACACCCGAGAGGACCTCCCGCAGGTCCCACCAGGCCAGCCGCGCCACGTGCGGGCGCAGCGGGGCGGGCACGCGCAGGTAGTCGAAGAGGTTCTCCGGCATGAAGTGGTTGGTCGCCACCACCGGAACGCCCCTCCGGCGGGCCGCCGGAGCCAGGATCCGGCCGATCACGAAGTGGTTCTGGATGTGCACGGCGTCCGGCCGCAGGCGGTCCAGGAGGCGCTCCAGGTGTCCGCGCACGCCCGGGGGCAGCGCCAGACGCACGCTCTCGTGCGCCAGCGAGGGCACCGACCGGAGCCGGTGCTCGACGACCCCGTCCCGCTCCACCACGCGCGGCGGCCCCTCGGCGGAGGGGCACACCACGTGCACGCACGCGCCGCGCTCGACCAGGCCCCGGGCGAGCCGGGCGGTGAAGTAGGCGGCGCCGTTGACGTCGGGAGGGTAGGTGTCGGAGGCGATCAGCACCCGGGTGCCCCGGGAGCCGCCGGGATCCGCGAGCCCCGGCGGCGGGGGCCGCAGGTCGGTGACGGCGTCGGGGAGCGCGCCGACGGGAGCGGCGGCGGGGGAGGCGAACGACGTGGACATGGGTCGGATCTCCTGGGCCGGTGCGGCGTCGGTCGCCGCGCACGCACGAGTGTGGCCGACCACAGTTGACCGTCGCCGACCTCTCGGTGACGGCGGAGCGACCGGCCAGGGAGCACGCGGCCCGGGAGACGATACTCCTCGGGTCCGCGCGCGCACTCCGACACACCTGGGCGTTGTCGATCGGTGACTCGGAGCGGGATCGTGCCTGGTCAGACGCCGACCGGTGTCGGACGCGCACCGGGACGGGCGCGCGGCGACCGCCGGCGCTGGAACCACCACTCCAGGAGGACCAGCGGCAGCATCCAGCTCAGGAACAGCGACGCGGGCGCGAGGTCGATGGCCGGCGTGCCGACGTCCCCGCCGTACACCGACTCCGCCTGGGGCAGCATGACCAGGAGCAGCGCCGCGACGGCCAGCCGGTTCAGGGCGATGCCGTAGAGCAGGACGAAGCTGCGCAGCATCCACCGGCGGTGGTCGGCGAACCGGCGCCGGCAAGCCATCACGTAGCCGGTCACCGTGAAGGCCAGCCAGGCGAGCGCCCACAGCGTGCTGCCGACCTGCGACGACGGGCCGGTGTGGCTGAGCGGTGGGATCAGCAGGGCGGGGACGCCGACGAACACCACTCCGCCGAAGACGTACACACGGCCGCTCCACCGGTGCACGGCCGGATGGCGCCCGCGCAGCCACGGCCAGACCTGGAGGACGACCAGGAGCATGAGGACCGTGCCGCCGAAGATGTGCGTGACGAGCATCGCGTAGTGCCAGGGCACGTCCTCGCGGATCGGGAAGCGCGACTCGGACGGGTCCAGCCCCAGCTAGGGCGGGACGGCGAAGGCGAGGAAGACCAGGGTGACCAGTGCCAGCGGAGCGATCCAGGGGCGCCGCCACCAGCGGACGGCCGCCGCGGTGCGGACGGCGGAGTGGGAGGTGCCTGGGGTGCCTGGGGTGCCATGGGGGGTGTCCTTCTCGCTGGGCGCGGATGACCGGTCGGCGGTGGGATTCCCGTCGCTCCGACGCTAGGCCCGCGGACCCGCGCCCCACGAGAGTGCGCGCACGTGGCCGCGCGGTGGGGGAGCGGGGTACGTGCGGGTGGTCGGCGGTCCCGCGGCGCGGTGGTGCCCCCACCCCCCGCCCACACGCGCCAGGGGCGGCCCGGACCGGTGGTCCGAGCCGCCCCTGGCGTGAGCGGGGAGAAGGCGTCCGTACGCGGACGCGCGCGTCAGTTCCCCTCCGACTCCTCCCCCTGCTCGACGGAGGTCGAGCTCTGCTCGCCGAGCGTCACCGTGACGTCCTCCGGCGATCCGCTGCCGCCCTTGCGGACGCCGAGCGTGATCTGGTCGCCCGCCTGGTGGGCGCGGATCGTCGCGATGAGCTGGTCCGGGCTGCCGATCTGCTCGCCGTCGACCGACACGACCACGTCCTCGGGCTCCAGCCCCGCCTCCTCGGCGGCACCGCCCTCGGTGACGTCCACGATCGTCGCCCCGCCCTGCGGGTTGGCGGAGATGGTCGCCTCGATCGCCGGGTAGCTCGCGCTCCCGGTCTCGATCAGCTGCTCGGCGATGGGCCGGGCCTGGTTGATCGGGATGGCGAAGCCGAGGCCGACCGACCCGCTCTCCTGCGAGATCCCGGCGATCGCGGTGTTGATGCCGATCACCTCGCCGTTCATGTTGACCAGCGGGCCGCCCGAGTTGCCGGGATTGATGGCCGCGTCGGTCTGGATCGCGTTGATCACGGTGGAGGTGAAGCCGTTGCCGCTCTCGGTCGCACCGGTGTTGACCGGCCGGTTGAGCGCGCTCACCACACCCGTGGTGACGGTCCCCTGGAGGCCCAGCGGGGAGCCGATCGCGACCACGTCGCCGCCCACTCCGATCTGGTCGGAGTCGCCCAGCACCGCCGGGGTCAGGTCGGTGCGGCCCTCGGCCTGGATGACCGCGATGTCGGACACGGTGTCCGAGCCCAGGACCTCGGCCCGGGCGGTCGAGCCGTCGTTGAACAGGACCTGCAGTTCACCGTTGCGGGCCGAGGCCACCACGTGGGCGTTGGTCAGGATCTGGCCGTCCGAGGAGAGGATCACGCCGCTGCCGCTGCCGTCGGCGGTCTGGATGGAGACCACGCTCGGCAGGACCGCGTCGGCGACCTCGCCGACCTCCCCCTCGGTGGGCGTGCCGCCCTGCTCGCCGTCGAGCGAGCTGCTGGGGGCGCCGAGCCCGCCGCCGGGCAGCAGGTAGGCCGTGCCCAGAGCGGTGGCGGGGCCCACGATGAGGCTGGTGACCAGCGCGGTCGCGGCGGCGATGGCGACGACGCGGCCCGAGCCGCGCTTCCTGGCCGGCGGGGGCTGGGAGCCGGGGGGCATGCCGCCGCCGTGGTGCGGGTGCTCCGGGGGCGTGCCACCGGGCGGCTGCTGGCCGCCGTACCCGCCGAATCCCCCGGGGCCGCCCTGGCCCGGGTGGCCCCCCTGGTGCGGGTGGCCGGGCTGACCGGGGTGGCCGGGGTGACCGCCGTGGCCGGGGTACCCGCCGTACCCGCCCGAGGCGAACGCGGCGGTCTGGGACGGGTTCGTGTAGCCGCCGTGCGGCGGTACGGACGTGCTCGGGTGCTGTGAGAACGGCTCGGAGGGCTGCGCGGCGGCCGGGGCCTCCGTCGCGCCCGGTCCGCGGCCGGACGCCTCACCGGAGGCGTCCGGGGCGGCGTAGGTGTAGGCCGCGCCCTGGGACTGCTCGGGCCCGGTGGCCCAGTGCGGTCCGGACGGCGGGGAGAAGCGCGGGGTCCGGCCGTCGGAGGGGTCGTCCACCCGGTTCTCGGAGGAGGGCCCCTCGTGCGGGGTCGGCTCGCCCGTCTCGGGAGCGACGTCTTCGTTCGGTTCGTTGGGGTTCAACTCATCCTCCGGCTGGCGGGACGATGCCTGCTGACACTCATCATCTTGAGCCGCATGGGTTAGAACAGGGTGAGAGCGCGATATACCAGGGTTTCGAGTCCGTTCCCGCCCGGTGGGACCGGACGTACGCGGTGCCCTCACCCCCGACGGCGACCGCGGGTGACGAGTACACCACGATGTCCGGAACGATACCGTGCCAACGCAAAACGGACGCCGGGGAAGGAACGACCTTGATCAAGATCGTGCTGGCCGATGACGAACACCTGGTCCGGGGCGCGATCGCCGCCCTCCTGGGCCTGGAGGAGGACCTCGACGTCGTCGCCCAGGTGGGGCGGGGCGACCAGGTCGTCGACGCCGTCCTGGAACACGGGGCCGCCGTCGCCGTGCTGGACATCGAGATGCCCGGCGCGACCGGGCTGGAGGTCGCCGGCGACCTCAGGAAGCGGGCGCCCGCCTGCGGCGTCGTCATCCTCACCAGCTTCGGCCGTCCCGGCTACCTGCGCCGCGCGCTCTCCTCCGGCGCCCGCGGGTTCCTCGCCAAGGACGCGCCGGTGGACCAGCTGGCGGGCGCGATCCGCCGCGTCCACGAGGGCGGGCGCTACATCGACACCGACCTGGCCGCGGCCGCCATGGTGGGCGGTGAGAGCCCGCTGACCGACCGCGAGGCCGAGGTCCTCAGGGCGGCGTCGGACGGCGCCACGGTCGCGCGCATCGCCGCGTCCCTGCACCTGACCGAGGGGACCGTGCGCAACTACATGTCCAACGCCATCGGAAAGACCGGCGCGGACAACCGGATGTCGGCGATCCGCACGGCCCAGGACATGGGCTGGCTCTGACACCGACCGCCGGGTGACCCCATCCGCCGACTCGCCGCGCCCGCCCGCCCGGGCGGGCGCGGCTCAGAGGAACCGCAGGACCAGCATGGCCGTGTCGTCGGTGTGGCCGCCCGGGGCGTACTCCTCCAGCTCGCGGTCGATCCGGCTGATCACCGCCTGGGCGGTCAGCCCCGCGCAGCCGGAGAAGATCTCCATCAGGCCCTCGTCGCCGAGCATGTCCGAGTTGCTGCGCCGCTCGGTCACGCCGTCCGTGACCGCCAGGACGACCTCCCCCGGGCGGATGTCCACGTTCTCCGTCGTGAAGCCCACGTCCTCGAAGGCGCCCAGCAGCGGCTGGGAGGAGCCGAACGACTCCACCTCGCCCTTCTGGTTGAGCCGCAGCGGGAGCGGGTGGCCGGCGGAGACCATGCGCAGGCGCATACCGCCGGACTCGTCGGTGGACGGGGTCATCTCCCCGTAGAGCATGGTGAGGAAGCGGGTCGAGGTGTTCTCGTCCAGGATGGCCATGTTCAGCCGCTGCATGATGTGCGACGGCGTGAACCCCTCCTTGGCCAGGGCCCTCAGGGTGTGCCGCGCCAGACCGGTGACCGCGGCCGCCTCCGGGCCGGTCCCGCAGACGTCGCCGATGGCGAAGCACCACCGGCCGCTGGCCGCGAACACGTCGTAGAAGTCGCCGCCCACCACGTTCTTCTCGTCCTGCGGACGGTAGAACACCGCGTGGTCCACGCCCGGGATGGTGGGCTCCTTCTCCCTGGCCGGCAGCAGGCTGCGCTGGAGCGCCTCGCTCATCGCGGACTGCTTCTCGTGCAGGCGGGCGTTCTCCATCGCCGAGGCCACCCGCCGGCTGAGGTCGTCGGCGACGTCCACCTCGTCCCGGGTGAAGTCGTCGTTCTCGCTCTTGCCGACCGTCATCCGGCCGAGCGGACGGCCGTGCGCGACCAGCGGGATGCTGATCGCCGGGCCGCGCGCCAGTTCACGGGCGAGGTGCTCGTCGACCTCCGCCAGGTCCGCGGGCGTCCACAGCGGCTGCGGGTCCCGCTCCTCACGCGGCGGCAGGTTCGTGAGCACGTCGCGCAGGACGTCGTTGTAGTTCTCGTCCGTGTGGACCACGTGGGTCAGCTCGGAGGTGCCCAGCTCGTTGATCGTGTGGATGGCGCACCACCGGCCCAGCCGTGAGGTGATCAGCTGCGCGGCCAGGGCGCCGGTCATCCGCTCGTCCAGCGTGCCCGCGAGCAGGTCGCTGGCCTCGGCCAGGAAGCTCAGGGAGGCGCGCCGGTTGAGCTCCACCTCCGCCAGACGGGACCGCTCCACGGGCAGCGCGATGAGGTCGGCGCCCTCCTGCAGGCGCTTGGCCGCGGTGGGGCCGAAGTGGCGCGGGCGGCCCGAGGCCACCCCGAGGAGACCGGTGACGCGGCCGTCCACGATGAGCGGGGCCGTCACCAGCGACCGCATGCCGCCGCGTGCCAGGCGGCCCCGGTTGGCCCGGGCGATCATCAGGTCGTCGTTGATCACCGCGCCCGGTTCGGGCGCCGCGGACGGGAAGACCTCCTCGGTGCGGACCCGCAGCGGGCGCCAGGGGTCGTTGAGGCCGACCGCGGAGCGCACCTCCCACATGGTCTCGTCCGAGGTGGCCAGGGCGATGTAGGCGGCGTCCCCGCCGAGCGCGGTCGCCGCGTGCTCCACCGTGCGCTCCAGCAGCTGCGGCAGGCTCAGCCGCGCCCTCAGGGCCGCGTCCAGCGCGGACCAGGTCGTGGGTCGCGAGGCGCGGCGCACTCCGCCGCGGACCGGCGGCGACTCCAGGGACGCCTGCTCGGGGACGTCGTCCACCCGGAACCAGACGGCCTTGTCCGCCCGTCCGTAGCTCACGCCCCAGCTGGAGGCGATGGCCGAGGCGAGTGCCAGGCCGAGTCCTCCGCTGCGGGCGTCGGGCGAGGCGGAGGTGTCGACGGAGAGCGGGCCGGCCTGGGGGACCGCCCTCTCCGGTGCGGCGTCCGTCACCATCACCTCGGTCGAGCCCTCGCCGCGGCGGACGGTCACCTCCAGGGACGACTTGGCGTGGATGACCGCGTTCGTCACCAGCTCACTGACCAGGAGGATGACGTCGTCGGTGGGCTCGACGCCCCAGGACAGCAAGGTGTCGTGGACGAACTCGCGGGCAGCCGCGGCGGTCTCCGGGGCCGGAGGGAACTCGTGCCGGGCGACCTTCAACGCATCGTGTGCTGGCAAGCCGTATGTGTCCTTCGTCACTGGGCGGGGGCGCGGTCACTGCCACGATACGCGTGGTGTGCGACCGGGACTGCTTGGTCAACCCACCTGTGCCCGACCTCGTGGGCGGTTAGTGTAAGTCAGCGACACCTTTCAGTGGAGGGATTCGATGCCCGAGGCGGTCCAGGAAGTGGCCGAAGAACAGCTCGACGAGATTCTGCGCGCCCTGTACCGCATGCGGGACGGCGACTTCAGCGTCCGCCTGCGCAAGCGGGGCACCGGCACCATCAGGGAGATCACCTCGGTCTTCAACGAGGTGGTCGACCACAGCGAGCAGTTGAGCAGCGGTCTGCAGCGCGTCGGCGACGTCGTGCGCGACGAGGGCCGGCTCAACGAGCGCGTCAGCGTCAACCCCGCGCGAGGCGCCTGGGGCAAGAGCGCGCGGGCCCTGAACGACCTCCTCGACGAGGTCGCCGAACCCGTGACCGACGTCGCCCAGGTCCTCGACTCCGTCGCCGAGGGACAGCTGAACCGCAGGGCCTCCACCGAGGGGCGCCGGGGCGAGCTCAACGGCGACCTGCTGCGGCTGGCCACGACGGTGAACCGCATGGCCGACCAGATGAGCGGCTTCACCGAGGAGGTCACACGGGTCGCCCGCGAGGTGGGCACCGAGGGCAAGCTCGGCGGCAGCGCCAAGGTCGAGGGCGTCTCCGGTGCCTGGCGCGAGGTCACCGAGAACGTCAACTCGATGGCGGACAACCTCACCAACCAGGTGCGCGACATCTCCGCGGTGACGACGGCGATCGCCCAGGGCGACCTGAGCAAGAAGATCACCATCGACGTCCAGGGCGAGATGCTCAACCTCAAGGACACCGTCAACACACTGGTGGACCAGCTCTCCACCTTCGGTGACGAGGTGACCCGGGTGGCCCGCGAGGTGGGCACCGAGGGCAAGCTCGGCGGGCGCGCGAACGTGCGCGGGGTCCGGGGCATCTGGAAGGACCTCACCGAGAACGTCAACTCGATGGCCGACAACCTGACCAACCAGGTGCGCGACATCTCGCAGGTGACGACCGCGGTGGCCCGGGGCGAGCTCACCCGCAAGGTCGAGGTCGACGTCCAGGGAGAGATGCTCGCCCTGAAGAACACCGTCAACACGATGGTGGACCAGTTGGACTCCCTCGCCGACGAGGTGACGCGGGTCGCGCGCGAGGTCGGTACCGAGGGCAAGCTCGGCGGGCGCGCCAATGTCAAGGGCGTGTCGGGGATCTGGAAGGACCTGACCGACAACGTCAACTCGATGGCCAACAGCCTCACCTACCAGGTCCGCAACATCTCGCAGGTGACCACGGCGATCGCCAAGGGCGACCTGAGCAAGAAGATCACCGTGGACGCCCAGGGCGAGATGCTCGACCTCAAGGACACCATCAACACGATGGTCGAGCAGCTGGACTCCTTCGCCAGCGAGGTGACCAGGGTCGCCCGTGAGGTGGGTACCGAGGGCAAACTGGCCGGACAGGCCCACGTCCGTGACGTGTCGGGCGTGTGGAAGGACCTCACCGACAACGTCAACTCCATGGCCAACAACCTGACCTACCAGGTGCGGCAGATCTCCATGGTCACGCGCGCGGTGGCCGCCGGCGACCTGACCAAGAAGGTCACGATCAACGCCAAGGGCGAGATCCTGGAGCTGAAGGACACCATCAACGTCATGGTGGACCAGCTGTCCGCGTTCGCCGACGAGGTGACGCGCGTGGCCCGTGAGGTGGGCACGGAGGGCAAGCTCGGCGGGCGCGCCAACGTCAAGGGCGTCTCCGGCATCTGGAACGACCTGACCGAGAACGTCAACTCGATGTCGCACAACCTCACCACGCAGGTGCGCAACATCTCCGAGGTCACGACCGCGGTCGCCGCGGGCGACCTGACCAAGAAGATCGACGTCAACGCCCAGGGCGAGATCCTGGAGGTCAAGACGACGGTCAACACGATGGTCGACCAGCTGTCGGCCTTCGCCACGGAGGTCACCCGGGTGGCCCACGAGGTGGGCAGCCAGGGGCAGCTGGGCGGCCAGGCCAAGGTCGAGGGTGTCTCCGGCACCTGGAAGCAGCTGACCGACAGCGTGAACGGCCTGGCGGGCAACCTCACCACGCAGGTGCGTGCCATCGCCGAGGTCGCCAACGCCGTCGCCAAGGGCGACCTGACCCGCAACATCCAGGTCGACACCCGCGGCGAGATGGAACAGCTCAAGGACAACATCAACCTGATGGTGTCCAACCTGCGCGAGACCACCGCCGACCAGCGCGACGCCGACTGGCTCAAGTCCAACCTGGCCCGCATCTCCGGCCACATCCAGGGGCACCGCGACCTCCACGAGCTGGCCCGCCTCATCATGACCGAGGTGACACCGCTCATGGAGGCCCAGCACGGGGCCTGCTACCTGCCCGAGGACCAGGACGACCAGGACGTCTTCCGGCTCTACGCCGGGTTCGGCTTCGAACCCGAGGAGGGCCGGCGCCGGATCCGCAAGGGCGTCGGCGTCGCGGGCGAGGCGCTCGAACAGCAGGTCGAGCAGCACATCCGCAACATCCCCTCGGGCTACGTCACCGTCGCTTCCGGACTGGGCGAGGCCGAGCCCCGCAACCTGTACATCCTGCCGATCGTCTCCGAGGAGCGCTCGCTGGGCGTCATCGAGTTCGCCTCCTACAGCGAGTTCCGGGAGATCCACAAGAACTTCCTCCGCCAGCTCGTGGCCCTGCTGGGCACCACGATCAACACCATCCTCGCCAACAACCGCACCGAGCACCTGCTCGAACAGTCCCAGCAGCTGGCCAGCCAGCTCCGGGAGCGGTCCAACGAGCTCCAGCGCCAGCAGGAGGAGCTGCGCGGCAAGAACGCCGAGCTCCGCCAGAAGGCCACCCAGCTCGCCAACCAGAACCGGGCCATCGAGCTCCAGAACCAGCAGATCCAGCGCTCCAGGAACGCTCTGGAGGAGCGCGCCCACCAGCTCCAGGTCTCCTCCAAGTACAAGTCGGAGTTCCTGGCGAACATGTCGCACGAGCTGCGCACGCCGCTCAACAGCCTGCTGATCCTGGCCCGGCTCCTGGCCGACAACGGCGAACAGAACCTCTCCCCGAAGCAGGTCGAGTTCGCCCAGACCATCCACAAGGCCGGCAGCGACCTGCTGCTGCTCATCGACGAGATCCTCGACCTGTCCAAGGTGGAGGCCGGGCGCGCCGAGGTGCAGCCCAGCGAGGTCTCCATCGCCCAACTCGTCGACTACGTGGAGGCCACGTTCCGGCCGGTCACCGGCGAACAGGGCCTGGCCTTCGCCGTGGACGTGTCCCCGGACATCCCCGGCACCCTGTGGACCGACGAGCAGCGCCTCCAACAGATACTGCGCAACCTGCTCTCGAACGCGGTGAAGTTCACGCCGCAGGGCGAGGTGCGGCTGCTCATCGAGCCCGCCTGGGCGCTGGACGACGCCGACCTCGACATGTTCGTGGAGAACGAGGAGGTCATCGCGTTCACCGTCGCCGACACCGGCATCGGGATCGCCGAGGACAAGCTCCAGGTGATCTTCGAGGCCTTCCACCAGGGCGACGGCGGCACCTCCCGCCGGTTCGGCGGCACCGGGCTGGGGCTGTCCATCAGCCGCAACTTCGCCCGCCTGCTCGGCGGTGAGATCCGCGTGCAGAGCGTCGCCAACCAGGGCTCGACGTTCACGCTCCTGCTGCCGGTCCGCCTGCCCGACGACGCGGCGGAGCGCGCCGAGGAGCCCAGCGGCCTCGAACCCGTACAGGTCGCCGACGCGCCCCAGCCGCGCGCCGTGGAGCGGGCACCGGCCGGCGACGGCTACGACATCCCGGACGAGGACTTCGACGCCGCCGTGGCCGCCCTCACCGACTTCGGCAACGAGCCGCTGCCCACGGTGCCGGTGCTCAAGGCACCCGACACCACGCCCGGGTCGACCGACCCCGGCGAGGAGCACGACACCGTCGAGGCCAGGCCCGACCCCGAGCGCAGAGCCGTGCTGACGGGCCGGCGCGTCCTCATCGTCGACGACGACGTGCGCAACGTCTTCGCGCTCACCAGCGCCCTGGAGGCGCAGGGCCTGGAGGTCCTCTACGCCGACAACGGGCGCTCGGGCATCGAGCGCCTGGAGGCCAACGAGGACATCTCGCTCGTCCTGATGGACGTGATGATGCCCGAACTCGACGGCAACGAGACCACCCGCAAGATCCGGGACATGCCCCAGTTCGCCGACCTGCCCATCATCTCGCTCACCGCGAAGGCGATGCAGGGCGACCGCGAGCGCAGCCTGGCCTCGGGCGCCACCGACTACGTCACCAAGCCGGTCGACCTGGACCACCTGTTGGACGTCATGCGGCGCTGGCTCACCGCGGGCCGGGAGGAGACCATCGCCGGCGCGGCGGCGGACGAGGCCCGGTCCGATGCGTCATCGGCGGACGCGAACGGGCACAATGGCGCAACGGACGCCCCGACCGAAGACCTGGACTAATCAACATGACCCAGAAGGCCAACATCCTTCTCGTCGACGACCGCGACGAGAACCTGATCGCGCTGGAGGCGGCGCTCACGTCCCTCGACCAGAACCTGGTCCGGGCCAACTCCGGTGAGGAGGCGCTCAAGCACCTGCTGGGCACGGACTTCGCCGTCATCCTGCTGGACGTGGTCATGCCCGGCATGGACGGCTTCGAGACGGCCGCGCACATCAAGCAGCGCGACAAGACCAAGGACGTGCCGATCATCTTCCTGACCGCGCAGGAGATCGACCGGCACCAGGTCTTCCGGGGCTACGCGTCCCGCGCCGTGGACTTCCTGCTCAAGCCGTTCGACCCCTGGGTGCTGCGCTCGAAGGTGGAGGTGTTCGTGGAACTCCACCAGCTCAAGTCGCAGATGCGCGAACAGGCCAGAGCCCTGCAGCGCGACCTGGGGCAGGAGACCGGAGAGCCCGGCCGAGTGCTGGCCGAACAGCTCTCGCAGCGCTCCCGGCAGGTGCAGTCCGACCTCGCCGAGCTGCGCGACCACGTCATGACGCACTACCAGGACACCGACCAGCCGCTCGTGGAGGGCGTGCGCCGGATGGACAGCTCGGTGTCACGGCTCTCCACCCTGGTCGACACGGTGCACGGGCCTTCGTAGGGTTCGGGGCGCTTCACGCCGGGTCCTTCGTCGTCGCTACTGCCTGGCTCGCAAGCTCGCTGGCGGCAGAGACTCCTCCTGCAGGCACCGGCGCGCCCCTCACCCCTGTGTTTTCTTGGGGCCTCCGCTCGTGCCCACGCCGTCGCCCGCCACCACCCTCAACGGACGCCTGCGGCGCAGTCCTTCTAGCTTTGGCCCCGTGCTCGGGGCGCTGGGAGGCCAGTGTTCTTCGTCGTCGACTTGCCTTGCTCGTTCCTCGCTGCGGCCCCGTCTCCTCCTGCAGAACACTGGCGCGCCCCTCACCCCTGTGTTTTCTTTGGGCCTCCGCTCGTTCCTCGCTTTGGCCCGTGCTCGGGGCGCCGAGTAGCCAGTGTTCTTCGTCGTCGACTTGCCTTGCTCGTTCCTCGCTGCGGCCCCGTCTCCTCCTGCAGAACACTGGCGCGCCCCTCGCGAACCCCCCAGCGGTCCCCAAAGCGCGACGGCCTACCTTTCACCCCCTCGGGTGGACTTAGGCCGTTCTCGTGCGGCTTCAACCCCGTGGACTGAGCGGCCTGCTTCCCCCTTCGGGGCTGAGGCGGGCCGTTGTGTGCGGCTTCAACCAAAGGGGGTTAGGCGTGCACACGTCGGTCTACGTGAACCCCAGGGGGTTGGGCGTGCGCGATGTGCTCGTGGGGACCACAGGGGGTCTGTCCGGGCCAAAGCGAGGAACGAGCGGCGGCCCAAAGAAAGCACAGGGAGGGCGCCGACGGGTCCTGGAGGGCCTGGAGGTGCGTTCCTGAGGAACGAGGGAATGCACCGGAAGGCGCGAAGGGCCCGTCTTCAAGGCGCCCGAGGCGGGAGGGCGAGGCCGATGTGCTCGCCGATCTCCTCGATGAGGCCCAGGTCGGCCAGCCGGAAGCTGCCCCGGGCGCTGCGCCGGATCAGGGTGAGCGCGCCGCGCACGCCCCGGCTGCCCCGCAGCGGCACCGACAGCAGCGAACCCGCTCCCAGCGCGGCCAGCAGCGGCACCCCGGACGCGGTGTGGCCGAACACGCCCTCGTCCTCGATGAGCGGGAAGAGCAGCGACTGGCCGCGGCCCAGCACCTCGTCGAGCACGTCGCCGTCCCCCGGCGTCGCGGCCGCCACCGCCTCGCGCAGCACCACGGGTGCGTCCGCCGGCCCCGCGACCTCGGCTCGGCGCGCCGCCTGGGGGTCGCCGGGCAGGTCGCACACGTCCACGACCACCCAGTCGGCGTAGGAGTCGGCCAGCAGGTCGGCCGCGTCGGCCAGGGCGAGCGGCTCTCCGGCGCCGCTGGGGCCGGCGCTGCGCAGGAGCAGGCGGGTCATCCGGGTGAGCACGTCCAGTCGACGGGCCGCCAGCACGACCACCTGGTCCTCCACCTCCGGCTCCAGGGGGGAGGGGCCCTCCTCGTCGGCTCCGCCCATCGGCGGGGACATCGCGACCAGGACGAGCGGGTGCGGCTCGGTCGGCAGCTCCAGGCGGGTCAGCGTCAGGTGGACGTCCTCGGCCCAGCCGCGCTGGGCCAGCCGGGCCTGCACGGTCGTGGACCCGCCGCCGCGCAGCACCGAGGCCAGCCACGACTGGAGTGCCGCGCGTTTGCGCAGGTCGACGAAGTGCGTGAACGGTTTGCCCGTGAGGTAGCCGGGTGCGCTCCCAAGATGGGTGGCGCCGGCGTTGTTGATCCTGCGGATGTAGCCCTCGTGGTCGAGCAGTACCACCGGGACGCTGAGCTCGGCGAACATGGCGCGCAGAAGCACCCGGTCGCCGTCGTCGCCCTGGCGCCGGGGCTCCGGCTGCCCGCTGTAGGACCGTGCCAGTTCCGCGCCGGCGTCGGTGAGCAGGCGTTCGGCGTACTCCAGCTCGGTGAGCGCGGCCTCGGCCGTGCCCTGCGCGTCGTCGGGGTACATGGCGTGGGTGCTGCGCAGGGCGGCGACGCGTTCACTGAGCGCAGTGGTCTCGCGCTGCAGTCCGGCGAGGTTCTCGGACACGCTCGGATCTCCCGGTCTTCGTCGACGGCGTCTTCGGCAGTACCCGCTCCGGGGCGCTACGACACCGTTGTCCCGGTGCCCCGACCCCGACGCTAGTGGATGTCCGGACACGCTGACGTCCGAGGCTACGGTAGAGGGGGCCCCGACGCGGAAGGAGGCCGTACGGTGTGGATCGAACGCCTGGCCCGCGACATCGGCGCGTTGGGGCAGAGCGAGGGCACCACCCTCGAACGCGCGCTGGACCAGATGAGCCGCGCCGCCGCCCTGGGCGTGCCCGGGTGCTCGGCCGCGCTCGTGGTCGTCTGGCGCGAGGTCGAGGGGCCCGACGGCTCCGTGCGGCACGTGGTGGCCGACTACGGGGCCTCGCACGCGGACCTGTCCGCCGCCCTGGAGCACCAGTACACCAGCGACGAGGGGCCGACCGTGGAGGCCGTGCGCGAGATGCGCCAGGTCAGGGTCGGCGACGTCCTGCGCGAGCACCGCTGGCCGCGGTACACCAGCATGGCCGTCCAGTGCGGCGACCGCTCCTCGGTCACGGTGCCGAGCGAGCTGCCGGGCGACGAACGCGTCGTCACCTTCGGCGTCCACTCGGCCCGGCCCGACGCCTTCGACGAGGACGTGGTGGTGCCGCTCACCGCACTGCTCGCCGAGCACGCCGCGGCGGCCCTGCACAACGTGGGACGCCAGG
The DNA here is from genome assembly GCF_013410755.1 of Nocardiopsis aegyptia. GTDB lineage: Bacteria > Actinomycetota > Actinomycetes > Streptosporangiales > Streptosporangiaceae > Nocardiopsis > Nocardiopsis aegyptia. The sequence continues at coordinate 2,461,001 of NZ_JACCFS010000001.1, read as the reverse complement.
CCGACGCCGCGCGCGAGACCGCGCACATGCGCCGGGCCATGTCCGCGCGTACTGTGATCGACCAGGCCAAGGGGATCATCATGCACGCCCGCGGCTGCGACGCCGACGCCGCCTTCACCGCGCTGCGGGAGGTGGCCCAGCGCAACCGCAAGAAGGTCGTGGACGTGGCCCGCGACCTCGTGGCCGAGAACACGGGACCGCAGCAGAGGATGCGCCGTCCCGGGACGGATGGCCGGTGAACGGGCGGCCAACCCTGCGAGACGAGTCCCGAGCGTGACCCTTTGCCGCCATGATGTGGTCAGGGGCCGTCCGTCGACAAGGAGAACCGAGCGTGACGACAGACATCTCGACCCGCCGCGAGGATGGCGTCGTCGTGGTCACCCCCGTGGGGGAGATGGACGCGGTGACCTCCCCCGCCCTGGCCGACGTCCTGGAGGGCGTCCTCCACGAACTCCCCGTGGGCGTGGTCGTCGACCTCGCCAAGGTCGCCTTCTGCGACTCCCGCTGTATCGGCGTGCTCGTCGCCGCCTACCGCCACGCCCGTGACCAGGGTCTGGGACTGGTCGTCGCCGAGCCCCAGCAGCAGGTGAACCGTCTGTTCGTCATCGCCGGCATCGACCAGGTCATCCCGATCCTGCCGAGCACCGGCGCCGCCGTGGAGTCGCTGCGCGACCAGGGCGGCCCGAAGGACTAGGGCGTGTGTGACGGATACTCGCGGACGGCATCCGTCACACACGCCCTAGGAACACGTTCCGCGGATACGCCAGGGGGCGCGCCCCGGGTGGTCCCGGAACGCGCCCCCCTTCGCTCAGCGGCGGATCAGGCGCCGGCGGCCTTCTCGTAGCCGACCAGGCGCACGCACACCGTCAGACCGTGCATCGCGCGCTCCAGCTCGGCCAGGCCGGGGAAGCTCGGAGCGATGCGGATCGTGGCGTCGCGCGGGTCGTCGCCGTAGGGGTGCGTGGCCCCGGCCGGGGTCAGCACGATGCCCGCCTCGGCCGCGCGGCGCACGACCTCCTTGGCGCAGCCCTCGACGACCTCCAAGGTGACGAAGTACCCGCCGTCGGGGTCGGTCCACGTGGCCAGACCGGTGCCGCCGAGCTCCTCGGACAGGATCCGCTGGACGGCCGCGAACTTGGGCGCCAGCAGCGCGCGCTGGCGGTCCATGTGCGCGCGCACGCCCTCCGCGTCCCGCAGGAACTCCAGGTGGCGCAGCTGGTTGACCTTGTCCGGGCCGATCGAGCGCTTGGAGTTGTTGGCGGTCAGCCAGTCCACGTTGGCCGCGGAGGAGCCGAAGAAGCCGACGCCCGCACCGGCGAAGGTGATCTTGGAGGTCGAACCGAACACGAACGCCCGGTCCGGGTGCCCGCTCTCGGCGCACAAGGCCAGGAGGTCGGCGATCTCGACCGGCTCGTCGGTGAGGTGGTGCGCGGCGTAGGCGTTGTCCCAGAAGATCCGGAAGTCGGGGGCGGCGGTCTCCATCCGGGCCAGCCGCGCCACGGTCTCGTCGCTGTAGCTGACACCGCTGGGGTTGCTGTACTTGGGCACGCACCAGATGCCCTTGACCGCCGCGTCCTCGGCGACCAGGCGCTCCACGACGTCCATGTCCGGGCCGGACCCGTCCATGGGGACCGCGACCATCTCGATGCCGAAGCGCTCGCACAGCGCGAAGTGCCGGTCGTAGCCGGGCACCGGGCACAGGAACACGATCCGCTCCTGGTCGGCCCAGCGCGACTCGGCGCCCGGCATGACGCTCAGCAGAGCGTGCACGAGGCAGTCGTGCATCATCTCCAGGCTGGAGTTGCCCCCGGCGAGGAGCTGGTCGGCCGGTACCTGCAGCACGTCGGCGAAGATCGCGCGGAGCTCGGGCAGGCCGCGCAGGCCGCCGTAGTTGCGCACGTCCGTGCCGTCGGCGGCGGTGTGGCCGCTCGGCAGGTCGAGCAGGCCCTCGGACAGGTCGAGCTGCTCGGGCGCGGGCTTGCCGCGGGTCAGGTCGAGCTTGAGGCCCTGGCCGGCGAGGTCCTTGTAGTCGCGCCGCGCCAGATCGAGGAGCCCGGGCAGGGAGTCATCGCTCATCTGGGTGGTCATCGTGTTTCCTCCTGGTGTTCTTCGCGCGCTCACCGGCGCGCGACGGGGGTCCCGGTGGTCCTGGAAGCGGGTCGGCGGACGTTTGCCGAGGATACCGAGGGACACGGTGTGGCCTGGCATCGGTGGTCGGCGGTCCGGCACCGTCGGCGCGACGGCTCAGGGGTCGAGGAAGTGCAGGCGGACCAGCGAACCGTCGGCGTCTCCGCAGATCTCCAGGAAGTCGCAGGTCTGGCGGGTGATCCACAGGCCGTAGCCGCGCGGGCGCATGGTGTCGGCCGGCCGGTAGCCGGTGAGCGGGTCCGCGAGGCCGCCGCCCTCGTCGAACACGTCGCACACCCACCGGCCCGGCGCCCGCCAGACGCTCACCGTGCCCTTGCCCGCCCCGTGTTCCAGCACGTTGGCGGCCAGTTCGTTCACGGCCACGACCAGGCTGTCCACGCGGCCCTCCGCCAGGCCGACGGCCGCGCCGAGCGCGGTCAGCTCCCGTCGCAGCCTGGGCAGCGACATCCCGATGTCCAGGCGGTGCACCGGGCCGGTGACGGGCAGGGGCTCGGGCTCGGCCGGCCGCGAACCGAAGGCCTCCGTGCCCAGGTAGCCCGGATTGGCGGCGGGGCCGCCCGGACCGACCAGCACGGGATGGGTGGCCCGGATCGCGGCCCGGACGCGCGGCGCCAGTCCGCGGTCGTCGTGCGCGCACAGCAGCCGTAGCCGCATCGGTGCCAGGGCGGTGCACAGGACGGACTCCAGGCGCATCCACTCGCGGAACTCCATGGACGTCCCGGACGGCAGCGGGGGCTCGGCCACCACGACCACGGGCGCGGGGTCGTGCGCGAAGGCCAGGCGGTGCAGCGCGGCCAGGGCCCGCCCCGGGGCGTCGTAGAGCCGGCCGGGGTCCGTGACGTGCACCCTGGAGCGTTCCGCGGGCTCCAGGCCGGCGGTCACCTCGGCGGCACGCCGGTCGTCCACCGCCAGGACGGTGTGGGCGTTTTCGCGTAGCGCGGAGCGGAGCCGCTCTCGGGCCACCTCGTGGAACTGCCGGTCGCGGCGGAAGAGCAGTCCCTGGTGATCGAAGGTCATCTCTTGGTGATGAGCTGCGCCGTGCACGGGAACGCCGGGGTGACTCGGCGGCCCCTCCGGCGTCCGGGATGTACCCGTAGTGTTCCCGGTCCCGGGGAAAGGATGCCCCGGGACCGGGACGACGTACGCGGATGGTGCGCTGACACGGTTCAGTGTGAGGCTCCGGACAGCAGGAGGCCGTCCACCTCGTCCTCCTCGTCGTCGTCGTGCTCGACCTGCTGGGGGCGGGACCGCTGGTAGGCGATCTCGGTCTCGATGGCGATCCGCTGCCAGGTGAACCGCGAGCGGGCGCGGTCCACCGCGGCGATGCCGTACGCGGAGCTCATGGTGGGCGTGTGCAGGACCGCCCGGACGGCGCGCGCGACCTCCTCGGGGCGCCCGAAGCGGATCAGGACGCCGCTGGTGCGGTGCAGGACCGCGCCGGGCACCGCGCCGGTGGCGGTGGCCACGACGGGCAGCCCGCAGGCCATGGCTTCCAGCACCGCGCCGCCGTAGGGGTCGTAGGAGGCGGCGGAGACGTAGACGTCCGCGGAGCGGAGCAGGCGGGGCAGCTCCTTGCGGTCCACGGGGCCGGTCAGGTGGACGCGGTCGTCCACGCCGGCCTCCTTGGCCAGCAGCTCCACGCGCCGGGCGTTCTCGTCCAGGGCGACGTCGAGGTCGTCGGCGGTGGAGACGAGCAGCAGTTCGGCCTCGGGCAGCCGCGTCATGGCCTCGACCAGGCGGTCGGCGCCGCCGGCCTCGGTCAGGGACGTGACCGACACCAGGCGGGGCCGCTCCTCGCGGCGCGACTGCCAGTGCTCGGTGGACGCGCTGCCCTCCACGCTGAAGTGGTCGGTGTCCACGCCGAAGGGGACGACGCTGACCTGCTGGCGCGGAACCCCCAGCCGGGCGAGCTCGCCCTGCTGGTCGGTCGAGTTGACCAGGACGTGGTCCACGCGCGAGGCCAGGACCGACTCCATCCGGGCGCGGTCGGGCCGGTGGGCCAGCCCGGAGCGCTGCTCGCTGGCGTTGAGCGAGTGGAAGGTCTGGACGATGGGCGTCGTCGCGTGGTCCCGGCCGGTGTGCGCCTGCGCGTGCAGGGCGGCCAGGCCGCTCGTCCACCCGACGGCGTGCAGCACGTCCGGGGCGTCCTCGTCCAGGGCGCGGGCGAGGGCCGTGCCGAAGGCGCCGGTGTGCTCGGTCTGCTCGTCGCTGGCGAGCGGCCGCCCGGGTCCCGCGTCGAGGTAGGTGACGGAGACGCCCCGTGCCATCCGGGTCCTGCCGTCCGGCTGGTCCGGGGAACTGCGCCGCGCGTACACGGTGACCTTGTGGCCGCGTTTGGCGAGCTGTCGGGACAGCGCGCACACGTGCAGGCTCGCGGGGCAGGCCGGCTCACCGCGGTGCGCGGGGAGGGGGTTGGCGTGTTCGGCGACCATGGCGATCTTCACTGGACTGGACTCCTTGGACACATCACGGTGTCCGTCGTGGGTGGGCCCGAAGGGACTCCTGAGCGGGGACGGAATCCTTGCGGGCGGTACATGGGAGGCGGCGCCGCCGGGGGCGGGGACGCCGCGGGGCGGGGGCGCGGCGGGAGGAGAGGGCCGCTCGCGGTCAGGGGGGAACGGGGTCCCGCGCGGCGGGCGCGGTGCCGGGCGGCGAACGCAGGGCAGCACTGAGCACCGTGCGCACGCTGCGCACACGGTGGCCCGGAGGCGGAATGAAACGGAAGGGAAGGGGAAGACGCAAGGAGACCACACCAAACGACCGGTCGAGGAGAGCACCGAGGCCACCGCCGGGCCTGAGGGCCGCGCGCGGGGCGGTCGTGTGTGTCTGCGTCTTAGACACCCAACGGGATCCATTCTGCCAGACGCTTCGGAACGCGACAACGCCGTGCGGGTGACCGACACGGGACGAAGGTCCCTTCCGTGCCGTCCGAAAAGACCCGAGAACCCCGAAGCCCACGCGTTCGTCCCACCTTGTGGCGGGCACTGTCGGCTCGGTTCCAACACCGCTAGTGTCAGACGCGGACGCGGGACGCCCCAGGCGCTCCGCACGTGCCCGACACAGCGCTTTCGGTGGCCGGAAGTAGGCCTGGAACTGCGTATCCGGGTGTTTTCCGCCATGATGTACGCGGATTTTGACCGACTCCTGCGGTGGCTCGGTACGGTTACAGAATCCAGACGTTGAACGGGACTCGACCAAGGTCCGGCCGCACGTGCCGGGCGACCGGCCACGGCCGACGAAACGGGAGGAAGGGCGTATGGGTGTCGCTGGTGGGGAAGTCATTGTCACGGCCCTCACGCACCGGGGCGCTATCCGCCCCGCCAACGAGGACGCCGTCGTCATGGGTGCCCTGACCGTGGCCAGTGCGAACATGACGTCGCCGGTGCGCTGTGTCCTGCCGGTGGGCGAGCCCGTCATCCTCGCCGTCGCGGACGGCATCGGCGGCCAGGCCGCGGGCGAGATCGCCTCGGAGCACGCGGTGCACCGGATGGCCGAGATGGGGCCGAGGCTGAACGGTCCCGAGGAGATCGCCCAGCTGCTGAGCAACATCGACGAGGAGATCAAGGACCACGCCACCCAGCACACCGAGTTCTCCGGGATGGGGACGACGGTCGCGGGAGTCCTGCTCAACAACGACGGCAACTTCTGGTTCAACGTCGGCGACTCGCGTACCTACCGCCTGGAGGGCCGCCGCCTGCGCCAGCTCTCCGAGGACGACTCCCCGGCCCTGCCGCCGTCGGAGGACGGGCGCCCCGTCACCACGAACTTCATCACCCAGTCCCTGGGCGGCAGCTCCGGCGGCTCGATGGTCCCGCACGTGGGCCGTGACGAGGCCGCGGACCCCAGCGCCTGGCTGATGTGCAGCGACGGCCTCTCGGACCTGGTCCTGCCCGAGGAGATGGAGCGGATGATCGCCGAGGCCGGCAGTGACGAGGCCGCCGTCCACGCCCTGTGGCAGGCCGCCATGGAGGCGGGCGGCAAGGACAACATCAGCATCCTGCTGGCCCGGCGCGTCTAGCGGCCGGACAGCGGAACGCGGGCCCGGACACGGTGACGTGTCCGGGCCCGCGTTCCGTCGGTGCCGTCTCCGGACGCCATCACGGAGCGGGGTCGACCGTCAGGACTGCCCGGGGCGGTTGCGCAGGCGGACCGCCACGACCACGACCGCGCCGATCCCGGCGAGCGCGACGAGGCCCACGACCACGAGCGCGGCCACGGACGGGCCGCCCTCCTCGGCCTCGGTCGACGCGGCCGGCGACGGGTCGGCGTCCTGCCCCTCGTCCTCGGCGGCCGGAGCCTCCTCCTCGGCCGGCTCCTCGGACTCCTCCGGAGCCACGGCGGCGGCCGCCTCCTCGGAGACGGTGAACTCCAGCGTGTCCTGGATGGGGTGGCCGTCGGAGGAGACGACCTGGAAGGCGATGGTGTAGTCGCCGCTCTCCACGACCGGCAGCAGCGGGACGGACACGTCGGAGCCGTCGAACGCCAGGGCGCCGTCCTGGTACTCCTCCCCGTCGGGACCGGTCACCACGATGGCGCTGGCGTCGACGCTCTCCATCGGCGGGTTGTTGAAGGACAGCACGACCTCCTCGGGCACCGTGTCCAGGGTGTCGCCGTCCTCCGGCGAGGACCCGGTGAGCACGTCGTGCGCGATGGCGGGCGCGGGCGCCAGGACGAGGGCGGCCGCGGTGAAGGGGATCAGTGCGGCCGAGGCCGCGGTGCGCAGGATGGTCATGGTCTCTCTCTGGGTCGGGATGCGGTTCGCGCCCGGTCCGCGGCGTCGGTGCGCGCGGTCCGGGTCCTCAGGGGGCGGTGAGGAGGGAACCGGGCGGCCCTCGCGGGCCGTGTGCCCGCACCGGCGTCCACCGCGGGCCGGAGGCGGCCGGCGCTCCGGGCGCCGGCGCCCACGCGCCCAGGGGCGGACGGGGCTCGCGCAGCAGCGGCGGCAGCGCCCGCCCCAGGAGCACCGCCAGGAACCACAGGGCCGACTCGCCGTGGGCGAGCAGCGCCGAGGCCAGCAGCGCGGCCCACAGGTGGGCCAGGAGCATCCCGGGGGAGAAGCCGAGCGTGTGGGTGAGCAGCCCGTGCGCGGAGTGGCCGGTGCCGGCGAACGCCGCACCGGCGCCACCCGACCCCTGAAGGGCCAGGTGCAGCACGAGCTGGACCGAGGCCAGTACGGCGAAGACGTCGCCGAAGCCCCGCATGATCCGGGTGAAGTGCCACAGCACGGGTGTGAGGATCGCCGTGGCGAGGAGGAACCCGCCGCCGCTCGACGCCGTGTCCGCCCACAGGTGGTGCCCCGCCCAGCTCAGACCGGTGCACGCCCCGGCGAGGAACGCCGTGCGCACCAGCCGGAGCAGGCCGTGCGCCGGCGCGATGAAGGCAGGGCCGGGCCGTCGGCCTCCGTCAGTGGGAGGTGCTGCGGCCGAAGGCCGTCCTCTGAGGGTGGTGGCGGGCGACGTGAGGGCGGTGGCACGTCCCTGCGCGGAGCGCCCCCGACGGGCGAAGGGGTACACGGGACCGAACCTAAGCGGTGCCATGGCCGGTCGCAAGGTACGGACGCGGAAGGGCCGCCGGGCGCGGTCGTCCGCGATCCCGACGGCCCCGGGGCGACGCCTCAGGAGGCCGGAACGAGTTCACGTCGCATGTAGCGGCGCTGCTCGGGGGTGGTGCCACCCCAGACGCCGTGCGCCTCTCCGGCCCTCAGTGCCCACCGCAGGCACTCTTGGCGAACAGTACAACTGCGGCAGACGGCGACGGCCTGCTCGGTGTCGACGCGCCCGATCCCGGTGCTGCTCACCGGAAAGAAGATCTCCGGGTCGTACGAACGGCAGTTGCCCTGCTCGACCCAGTCCTCGCTCTCGTGGTACAGGCGGTTCACGGGCGCCTCCGATCCGTGGCTTGTGGTCCGTGGCCAGTGGCCCGCACCGTGTCTCCCACGGCGGGGTCAGCGAAGCTCGCGCTCCCGTCACCGGCCAGAGGTGATCGACCCGGCTGGACTGCGGCGACGCGATGCGACCAAGTGTAGTACTACATGGGGTCGTACTACACAGAGTCTGCGCCAAAATCTCCGAATCATCAAGGACGTCGGCGGTCGTTGGACCCGTTCTGCCCACCCGCGCGTCAACAGAGGGCCATGTGCCGTTCCCGAGTCGGCAACGCTGGGAAGGGCCCTCGGGGCGGGGGATCCGCAGTGCACGGCGGTGCGGGCGGCGGGGGCGATGTGCCGCGTGACGTGCGGATCGACCCGGTTCGCGCGTTATGTCGCGAGGTTTCCACCGAGTTGATGTGACTTAACGCACGCTTAATATTGCTCGTTCAGGCTCTATGTTTGACCCTGACGGCCGTGGTACGCCTTCGGCGGACCCCTGCGCACGGGGGTGCCGGCGGCCCCCGGCGGGGGTACCGAACCGCCTGATCGGGGCGGCGTCAGCCGCTGTGCGGGCGGGGTTGTGGCCCCGCGTGAATGCCCAGGTCACAGACTCGGACCGCTGTTAAATGAACAAGCCATACCCGATGCGGGCGGGCCGAAACATCTGCGCGGAATCTCCCTGAAATCCCATTGACGTTCGTTCGCTATGTTCGATCGACGTGCCACATCAACGAACGAATCTCCAAGCACGCGATCACACTGACGCCGGAGCCGAGCGCTCCGAGACCACAGGGGCCGCGGGCCATGGAGGCGTGCGCCTGTCGCACCCGTCCGTGGAGGACGGTCCGCACATGTGGCGGCTGGCGGGAGCGACGGGAATGGACGTCAACTCCCCGTACGCCTACACGCTCTGGTGCAGGGACTTCGCGAACAGCAGTGTCGTGGCCAGGGACGCCGACGGCCGTCTCGCGGCCTACGTCACCGGCTACGTCCGTCCCGACGACCCGGACACCTACTTCCTCTGGCAGGTCGCCGTCGACTCCGCGTACCGCGGACAGCGGCTGGCCCGCCGGATGCTCGACTTCATCGGCGACCGCATCACCGAACGGGGTATGACTCACCTCGAAGCGACCGTTACACCGGACAACGCCGCATCCCGCGCGCTGTTCGCGTCGTTCGCCCGTGACCGCGGTACCGAGGCCGTGTGGAGTCCGCTCTTCGGCGTGGAGCACTTCCCCGCCGGAGGCGACACGCCACACGAACCCGAGGACCTCGTTCGGATCGGCCCGTTCGGGCCGCGACCGAGCCAAGGGCGTGACTGAACATCCGCACCGGATCGATCGATCCTGACCCACCCCGTCGTCAAAGCCACGAGCCCACGAACTTGGGGAAAGGAACCAAGGAACACACGATGGAGACCTTCCAGCGCCTCGAATCCGAAGTCCGCGGATACTGCCGCAACTGGCCTGTCGTCTTCGACAAGGCCGTCGGCAGCCACGTCTACGACGAGACCGGCAAGCCCTATCTCGACTTCTTCGCCGGGGCGGGCTCCCTCAACTACGGGCACAACAACCCGAAGCTGAAGACCAAGCTCATCGAGTATCTGACCGACGACCGCATCGTCCACAGCCTTGATGCCTACAGCGTCGGCAAACGCGACTTCCTGAAAACCTTCGAGGAGATCGTCCTCAAACCGCGCGGCCTGGACTACAAGGTCCAGTTCCCCGGCCCGGCGGGCAACAACGCCGTCGAGGCCGCATTGAAGCTGGCGCGCAAGTACACCGGTCGCGAGACCATCATCAACTTCACCAACGGCTTCCACGGCATGACCCTGGGCGCCCTGGCCGTCACCGGCAACTCGATGAAGCGCGGCGGCGCCGGCGTTCCGCTGGACCACGTCGCCACGATGCCGTTCGACCAGTACCTGGACGGCCAGACGCCGGACTTCCTGTGGCTGCGCGCCCTGCTGGAGGACAGCGGGTCCGGCCTGGACAAGCCCGCCGCCGTCATCGTCGAGGCGATCCAGGGCGAGGGCGGCATCAACGTCGCGAGCGCGAGCTGGCTGCGCGGCCTGGCCGATGTGTGCCGCGAGTACGACATGCTCATGATCGTCGACGACATCCAGATGGGCTGCGGCCGCACCGGCGACTTCTTCAGCTTCGAGGAGGCCGGGATCACCCCGGACATCGTCACGCTGTCCAAGTCGATCAGCGGCTACGGCCTGCCGATGGCGCTCACCCTGTTCAAGCGCGAGCTGGACGTGTGGGAGCCCGGCGAGCACAACGGCACCTTCCGCGGGTTCAACCCCGCCATGGTCACCGGCTCCGAGGCCCTGCGCCAGTTCTGGAGCGACGGCGAGTTCGCCGCCGCGACCAAGGCCAAGGGCGACCTGGTCGCCGCCCGCCTCGGCGAGATGGCGGCGGAGTTCCCCGAGGTCGGCGCGCACGTCCGCGGCCGCGGACTCGCGCGCGGTCTCGCTTTCGAGGACACTGGGATCGCCAAGCGGCTCGCCGCCGAGTCCTTCGACCGCGGGCTGCTCGTCGAGACCTCCGGTCCCGAGGACGAGGTCGCCAAGCTCCTGCCGCCGCTGACCGCGACCGAGGAGGAGCTCACGGCCGGACTGGACATCATGGCGGACGCCGCGCGTGCGGCCGTCAAGGCGTCACAGCCCGCCTAGTACCAGCGGGGACGGCTCCACCCTCGGGTGGCGGGGCCGGTCGGCACACCGTGGACCACGGGATGCCGATCGGCCCCTCCCCGTGTTACACCAGCAAAGTTACGGACTGACGGCGCACACCCGCGCAGAAGGAGACAGCAGTGATCGTTCGCAGCCTGGACGAGGTCAATGACACCGAGCGCGACATCAGGCACGGAAACTGGCGCAGCCGTCGGGTCGTCCTCGCCAAGGAGGGCGTGGGGTTCTCCTTCCACGAGACCGTCCTCTACGCGGGCACCGAGACGACGATGTGGTACGCCAACCACATCGAGCTCGTGCACTGCATCGAGGGTGAGGCCGAGCTGACCAACGAGGAGACCGGGGAGAAGCACATCATCACCCCGGGCACGCTCTACCTGCTCAACGGTCACGAAAAGCACACGGTCCGCCCGAAGACGGACTTCCGCGTGCTGTGCGTGTTCAACCCGCCCGTGACCGGGCGCGAGGTCCACGACGAGAACGGTGTCTACCCGCTCATCGTCGAGGAGCCCGCAGACCAGGAGTCGCCGGTCGCCTGACCGGTGCTCGACCGGGGCCGGGCCGACACCGAGGGTGTCGGCCCGGCCCTTGTGCGTGGCGTGGCGACTGGTCGGCGGTGGGCGGGGTAGGCATGCCTTGTCCGTCACCCGTGTGTCCGGGGTCACGGACCCCAGGGTGACGAAGGGCGGAACCCAGGGTCACAAGGTGCAGGTGGTGCGCGTGGAGCTGGGCAAACGGGGGGTTACTCGATGGTCAGCCATGCATAACCAGTGCATAACGGACCAAACATGTCCTGTTAGCGCAGGATGCGGTAGGGGAGGGACACCCCGTACCAGTGCCGCCGGCCCGTGTTCCGGTCGACGGACGGCACCCGCGGCACCGCGCCGCGGTTCGCCGGCATCCGGCGTCCCACCATCCGAATGCGCGGCGTCGTCGCCCCGACCTCGGGCAATGACGCCGCTCCCGCGAGTTTTTTCGAGGAGCAGTCGTGAAGAAGCAGGTACCAGCGGTCAAGCGAGGAACCTGGGGCCGCCGAGACGCACTCCGACTGGGTGGAGTGGGGCTCGCCACGGCCGGCCTCGCCGCCTGTAGCCGGGTCGACGACGGAGGCGGGGAGGAAGGCGGGCCGAGCCTTCTGGAAAGCCTGCGCGAGCAGGGCTTCGTCGCGGTCGGACTGGCCAATGAGATCCCGTTCGGCTTCATCGACGGATCGGGTGAGCCGGCCGGGCAGTCGCCGGCCGTCGCCCAGGCCGTCTTCGAGGAGCTGGGCGTTCCCGAGATCCAGGCCTCGCCGGTCGCCTGGGACGGTCTGATCCCCGGTCTTCAGGCCAACCGGTTCGACGTCATCGCGGCCGGCATGTTCATCACACCGGAGCGCTGCGAGCAGGTCGCCTTCTCCGAGCCCACCGCCACCTCGCCCGAGGCGTTCATGGTGCAGGAGGGGAACCCGGAGAACATCCAGCACTTCACGGACTTCGCGGACAACCCCGACCTCGTCCTGGCGGTCCTCAACGGCTCGGTCGAGCAGACCTACGCCGAGCACTTCGGTGTCTCCGAGGACCAGATGGAGCTCATCTCCAACCAGACCGCCGGGTACGAGCTGCTGGAGTCCGGCCGTGCCGACGCGATGTCCATGCTGAGCGTGTCGCACACCTACCTGCTCCGGGACCGGGGCGGCCCCTTCGAGGTCACCGAGCCCTTCTTCCCCGAGATCGACGGGAAGGAGGAGCGCGGCTGGGGCGGCCTGGCCTTCCGCCAGGAGGACACCGAGCTCGTGGAGGAGGTCAACCGCGTGATCGCCGAGTTCAAGGAGAGCGGCCGCCTGCTCGAACTGGGCGAGGAGTGGGGCTTCACGGAGGCCGACCTGCCTGACGAGACCACCACCGCCCAGCTCTGCGAGGGCTGATCCAGCCGTGGAGTTCCTGATCGAGCGGCTTCCGCTCTATCTCGACGGCGCGTGGGTCACCATCCAGCTCACCATCGGCGGCTGCGCCATGGCCTTCGTCCTGGCCATGGTCTTCGGCACCCTCGGCAGCATGAAGCACTGGCTGCCGAGGGCCGTGGCCACGGTCTACGTGGAGGTCTTCCGGGGGATCGCCGCCCTGGTGCTGATGTTCTGGATGGCCTTCGCGCTGCCGCTGATGACGGGCTTCCAGCTGGAGAACAGGTTCGCCGCGATCGTCGCCCTGGGCCTGAACGTCGGCGCCTACGGCGCCGAGGTCGTCCGGGCGGCGATCAACGCCGTGCCCAAGGCGCAGGTCGAGGCGACGGTCGCACTGAACATGTCCTGGTTCCAGCGCACGCGCCTGGTGGTGCTGCCGCAGGCCTGGGCCCAGATGCTGCCCACCTTCGGCAACCTGGTCATCGAGCTGATGAAGGCCACCGCCGTCGCCTACCTCATCGGGGTGGCCGACCTGACCGCTGTGGCGCAGCAGATGCGCCAGGGCACCGGTGAGACCATCGTGGCGTTCACCGGCGCCCTCATCCTCTACTACCTGATGGCGCAGGTGCTGATCACCGGCATGCGAGTGCTCGAACGCCGTGCCAACCGCAAGCTCGGCCGGACACAAGCCGGCGACACCGGGCTGAAGGCCCTGCTCAAGCATCCGGCCATCGGTGGCGGAAGCGCGGGGGTGGGCTAGATGTGGGATTTCGAGTTCACCCTGGAGGTCATGCCCGACCTCCTGGAGGGCCTGTGGATCACCGTCCAGGCCACCGTCATGGGCTACCTCATCGCGCTCACGCTCGGTCTGGCCATTGCCATGGTCCGGCGCGTGCCCTACGCGGGCGGCGTCGTCCACGGCGTGATGGAGTTCATCCGCACCACGCCCCTGCTCGTCCAGCTGGTCTTCGTCTTCCTCCTCGCCCCGAGCACCGTCTCCGCGATGACGATCGGTGTCGTGGTGCTGGGCGTCCACTACTCCGCCTACACGGCCGAGGTGTACCGCTCGGGCATCGAGGGTGTGGCCAAGGGCCAGTGGGAGGCGGCACGGGCGCTGAGCCTGCCCGCGCGGCGGACCTGGGGGGCGATCGTGCTGCCCCAGGCCATCCGCAAGGTGATCCCGGCCCTGGGCAACTACCTGATCGCGATGTTCAAGGACACACCCCTGCTGTTCGCGATCGGTGTGGCCGAGCTGCTCACCCAGGCGCAGCGACTCGGCGCGGCGAACTTCAGGGTGGTGGAGATGTACACCCTGGTCGGCTTCCTCTTCCTCATCGTGAGCATCCCTTCCGCGATCCTGATCCGACGACTGGAGCGACGCTATGCCGCCGTCTGAGACCCCACTGCACGATGGACCACAGGGCGTCGAGGGCCAGCCGCTGATCGTCTTCGACCAGGTGGTCAAGCGCTTCGGCGACCTGACCGTGCTCGACCACCTGGACTTCCAGGTCGACCCGGGAGAGCGCGTCACGCTCATCGGACCGAGCGGTTCGGGCAAGACGACCATCCTGCGGCTCCTGATGACCCTGGAGAAGGTCACCGAGGGGCACATCTGGGTGGACGGCGAGCCGTTCAGCCACATGTCCCGCGGCTCCGCCCTGGTGCCCGCCAGCGAGAGCTACCTGCGCGCCAAGCGCAAACGCGTGGGCATGGTGTTCCAGCAGTTCAACCTGTTCCCGAACATGACCGTGCGGCAGAACATCACCGAGGCGCCCATCCACGTCCTGGGCACGCCCAAGGACGAGGCCAACGAGCGCGCGGGCGAGCTGCTGGACCTGGTCGGCCTCGGCGAGAAGATCGACGCCCACCCGACGCAGCTCTCCGGCGGCCAGCAGCAGCGCGTGGCGATCGCCCGCGCGCTGGCGATGCAGCCGGAGATCCTGCTCCTGGACGAGGTCACCTCGGCCCTGGACCCGGAGCTGGTGGCCGGTGTCCTCGACGTGCTGCGCGAGATCGCGGAGACGACCGACATCACGATGCTGTGCGTGACCCACGAGATGGGCTTCGCGCGGGACGTGTCCCACCGCGTCCTGATGTTCGACCACGGCCGGATCGCCGAGGCGGGCCCGCCGGACCAGATCTTCGGCGACCCCCAGGAGGAGCGGACCAAGTCCTTCCTCCGATCGGTCCTGGACAACGGCGACTGACCCTGCGCCGCGCACCGACCCCGCGTACCGGTTCTTCCGGTACGCGGGGTTTCGTGTTTTGAAGCCTCCCGAACTGCACTGACGACATACCGTAGTCATTGCGTAGCTTTTAGTTTCCCCTTGGGCAGAATGAGTGTTCTGAGACAGGGGGGACGCTTGTGACCATGGTGCGAAGATGGGGGCTCGTCGTGGGTCTCTCGGTGGCCGCGCTCATCATCGCCCTGCCGATCGCCTTCCAGCCGGTGCTGCGTGCCGACGTCGCCGAGGGCACCACGTTCCTGCTGTTCGTGATCTGGGCGCCGATGCTGATCGGCGGCGTCATGGCCTGGGCGGTGGTCGGCGGCTTCGGTGACCGGGGCCGCCTGGACCAGCGCGTCCGACAGGCGCTGGACGGGCACCCGCTCACCCGGGAACTCACGTGGCTCGGGGTGTTCCTCTGCTGCTTCGTGCTGCTGATGGTCCTGCTGTCCCGGCTGTTCCAGCTCTACGGCGCCCACACCGGGGCGGACCTGAACATGTCCGCGTCCCTCGTCTCCCGGCTGCTGTTCCTGTTCACGCTGCCCATCCTGGTGATGGACCGGTCGGGGATCACGGTGGACGGCAAGGGCACCGCCATGCCCGCCGTCGCCCTGAAGGTGAACACGCCGTGGCGGTGGCTGGGCCTGATCCCCGCCGCCGTGGTCCTGATCCTGGCCGGCTACGCCGTCATACCCGATGTCGGCCTGCCGCCGCTCAGCCTGGGCCTGATCGGATTCGTGCTGGCGTTCGCGCTGATCGCCGTGTGCGAGGAGATCTTCTACCGGGCCATGCTCCAGACTCGTCTGGAGGTCCTCCTGGGGCGCTGGGGCGGGATCGTCGCCACGACGCTGGTCTTCGCGCTCGCCTACGCCTTCGCCCAGCCCTTCGACGAGGTCTCGCAACTGCCCGACACCGGCTACGGCCATCTCTTCGCCCTCTCGCTGCTGAGCTACGGTCCGGTCGGCCTGCTGTACGGCTACCTCTGGTCCTGCTTCCGCAACATCTGGATCAACGTCATCATCCGCATCGGCATGTTCATCGTGCTCATGCCCCCGGACCTCGACTTCGGCATCCTCGCCTGACCCCGCCCCGCCCCGCCCCGCCACCGACCGTCGAACCGCGACCCCCGCACCCCGCCCGCCCGTCCCGTTCCCGCGCCCTTCCGCCCGCGCCGACCGCGCCCGCCGCGATGGCGCTCCGACGTGTGTGTCCCGGCCGCGTCGCCCCGCTCGGTCTGCCCCGGAACGTGTGAAACCTGTGAAAACAATGCCGGTCCGGAAGGCGCATGGGGGGTGAGATGGGTAGAGATGGTTCATAGCAGTCGTGTTGCGGTCATTTCCCCCTCATGGGGTTGTCACCGTGCGGTCATGAAAGAGGGGGAGTCTGCCCACTGTGAGCACGGAATCAGCGCCTACGCCCGCGGCACCCGCCGCCGCCGAGTTTCCCGCCGACCGCTTCATGGACCGCGAGGAGGGATGGCTTCGCTTCAACCAGCGCGTTCTCGAACTCGCCGAGGACGAGGACATCCCGCTGCTGGAGCGCGCACGGTTCCTGTCGATCTTCTCCAGCAACCTCGACGAGTTCTTCATGGTGCGGGTCGCCGGCCTCAAGCGGCGCCTGGCGACCGGGCTGGCCGTGGCCTCCGCGAGCGGACACCACCCCCGGGTGCTGCTGGAGCGGATCTCCACGTTCACACACGAGCTGATGATCCGGCAGAGCGCCTGCTTCGAGAACAGCGTCGCCCCCGCGCTGCGCGAGGTCGGCATCCGCATCCTGCGCTGGAACGAGCTGGAGGAGTCCGAGCGCGAGTACCTGCACGGCTACTTCCGCCGGTCCATCTACCCGCTGGTGACCCCCTTCGCCGTCGACTCGGCCCATCCGTTCCCCTACATCTCCGGCCGCTCGCTCAACCTCGCCGTCACCGTCCGCGACCCGCGTGACGAGCGACGCATGTTCGCCCGTGTCAAGGTGCCCAGCTCCCTGCCGCGCTTCATCGACCTCGGCACCCGCGGCGACGCCAGGTACGTCCCGGTCGAGGACGTCATCGCCGCCCACCTCCCGCAGCTCTTCGAGGGCATGCAGGTCGTCGAGCACCACGCCTTCCGCGTCACCCGCAACGCGGACCTGGAGGTGGACGAGGACGAGACCGACGACCTCGTGCAGTCCCTGGAGAACGAACTCCTCCGGCGCCGCTTCGGACCGCTCGTGCGGCTGGAGGTGGAGCAGTCCATCACCGACGAGGTCCTCAACATCCTCACCGAGGAGCTGGGCGCCGAGGAGGAGGAGATCTACCGGGTGCCCGGCCCCCTCAACCTCGCGGGCCTGGGCCAGATCGCCGACGCCGACCGGCCCGAGCTGTGCTTCCCGCCGATGGTCCCCGTCGAGCCCCGCGCCCTGACCTCCGGCGGCCTCTTCGCCGCCATCCGCGAGCGCGAGATCCTCGTCCACCACCCCTACGAGTCCTTCGCCACCACCACCGAGCGCTTCCTCGCCCTCGCCGCGACCGACCCCAAGGTCATGGCGATCAAGCAGACCCTGTACCGCACCAGCGGCGACTCGCCCATCGTGGAGTCCCTCATCGAGGCCGCCCGGGCGGGCAAGGAGGTCGTGGTCCTGGTCGAGGTCAAGGCGCGCTTCGACGAGCAGAACAACATCCAGTGGGCCCGCAAGCTGGAGGACGCCGGCTGCCACGTGGTCTACGGGGTCGTCGGACTCAAGACGCACTGCAAGCTGTCCATGGTGATCCGCCAGGACGGCGACGGCCACCTGCGCCGCTACTGCCACGTCGGCACGGGCAACTACAACCCCAGCACCGCGCGCGTGTACGAGGACTTCGGCCTGTTCAGCGCGGCCGCGGAGGTCGGGGAGGACGTCAGCGACCTCTTCAACAGCCTCACCGGCTTCTCCCGTAAGAAGCACTACCGGCGCCTGCTCGTGGCCCCCGCCGCCCTGCGCGAGGGACTGCTCGCCCAGATCGCCGCCGAGATCGAGAACAGCCTGAAGGGCGAGCCCGCCCGCATCCGGATCAAGGTCAACTCGCTGGTCGACGAGGAGATCATCGACGCCCTCTACCGCGCCTCCCAGGCCGGGGTGCACGTCGACCTGTGGGTGCGCGGCAGCTGCGTCCTGCGCGCGGGCGTCCCCGGGCTCTCCGACCACATCCGGGTGCGCAGCATCCTCGGCCGCTTCCTGGAGCACTCCCGCGTCTTCGTCTTCGCCAACGGATGGCGTCCCCAGGTCTGGCTGGGCAGCGCCGACCTCATGCCCCGTAACCTGGACCGGCGGGTGGAGGCACTCGTCCGGGTGTCCGACTCCGAGCAGTGCCGCCGACTCGTCGGTCTCATGGACCTGGCGATGGCCGACGGCACCTCGTCGTGGCACCTGGAGCCGGACGGCTCGTGGACCCGCCACACGCACGACCAGGAGGGGCGACGACTGATGGACTTGCAGGACGCGCTGAAAGGCGACCGCCACCTGAGAGTGGTGGAGAGCGGATGAGCGACGGCGACGAGATCCAGGTGACCAGCGCCTTCCCGCCCCGGGACACCGCGGTGGGCGGCTACCTCGAACCCATCCGGGCCGGGGGAGCGGTCCTGTGGCGGCCCGGGGTGAACGGGGGCACGGAGGTCGTCCTGATCCGTCGGCCGCTGCGCGACGACTGGACCCTGCCCAAGGGCAAGCTCAAGAACGGCGAGCACCCGATCATCGGCGCCGTCCGCGAGGTGCAGGAGGAGACCGGGCTGACGCCCGTGCTCGGGCGCCGCCTCCCGCCGCAGTACTACCTCAAGGACGGGTGGCCCAAGCAGGTGGAGTGGTGGGCCGCCACACCGGCCGAGCCCGGCGGCTTCATCGACTACAAGCCCAACGACGAGGTCGACTCCGTCGAGTGGGTCCCGGTCGAGGAGGCGCGTGAGCGGCTCACCTACGACCACGACGTCCACGTCCTGGACAACTTCCGCGCCGGGCCGCCCCAGACCTTCCCTCTCATCCTGCTCCGGCACCTGTCGGCGGGGGAGAAGCGGACCTGGACCGACAACGACGTGCTGCGCCCGCTGGACGAGACCGGGCGTGCCGACGCGCTGGCCCTGCCTCGCGTGCTGAGCGCCTACGGGCGGCCCCGTGTGGTCTCGTCCGCGGCGGCGCGGTGCACCGAGTCGATGCTGCCCTATTCGCTGGAGTGCGACGTCCCCATGCGCACCGAGCGGGCCGTGACGGTGTGGAACGGCACCTACGACGCCGACGAGGCGCGGGCCGCGTTCCGCTCCCTGCTCGTCGAGGGCGTCCCGACGGTGCTGTGCACGCACGGTGAACTCGTCCCGCAGCTGATGGCGGAGGCGCTGGGCTGGCTCGGCGCGCCGAACACCCAGCAGTCCGGGCTGCGCAAGGGGTCGTTCTGGGTCCTGCACGTCTCCCGCGAGGGCGCCCTGGCGGGCGTGGAGCGGCACGCGGTCCGGGGCTGACCGGGGGCGCGCCGCGCGGGGGTGCACGCGGGGACGGCCCAGGGCGCTGGCATCATCGCGGTATGGGTACACACAGGGTCTCGCGGAGCATCGTCATCGACGCCCCCGCGGAGCGGATCTTCGACATCATCGCCACACCGTCCCGGCACAGCGAGTTCGACGGGTCGGGCACGGTCCGGCACGCCGTGTCCGGCCCCGACCGCCTGGAGCACGGCTCGGAGTTCGGCATGGACATGCGCATGTTCGGGGTCTCCTACCGGATGACCAACCGGGTGGTGGAGTTCGAACCGAACCGGCTCATCGCCTGGCGGCACATCGGTCCCCACCGGTGGCGGTACGAGCTGGAGGAGTCGCCCGCGGGCGGCACGCGCGTCACGGAGACGTTCGACTACTCGTTCCGCTTCCCCGCCTACTACGTGCTGGCCGGAATGCCGGCGCGGAACGCGATCGGCATCGAGCAGTCGCTGCTGCGCCTGAAGGACGTGGCGGAGAAGGCCGCGACGGACTGACCGCGCGGGTCACGGCCCGGGCCGTCCCACGGCCCGGGCCGTACGGTCTAGTGGTACCCGTAGTAGCCCTGGCCGGTGGCACCGACCAGGGGCAGGGTGTGGCCCCGCTCGGGCATGTAGGGGCCGTAGCCGCGGTCGCAGCCGTCGTGGTAGCCCTGCTGCAGGACCGCGCTGCCCTGCCGGTCCCCGCAGTAGCCGTCGTAGCCGTGGTGTCCGGCGGCGGAGGCCGGGCCCGCGGCCAGGGCGAGGGCGGCACCGGTGGACAGGGTCAGCAGTGCGAGAGCGGCGATGCGTTTCACGTGCGTTCCTAGCTGTGAGTAGTCAGTGAAGTACTGCACGTGCTGACTTTAGGTTCGCCCGTGCCCTTTGGCCAGTTCATCGGAGCGCGCGTGCCGACCGGTCCGCGGACCCTGTCGTGACGGTCAGGAGCGGTGTCCCCACAAATGCCCTAAAGTTCGGCAAGGGCCCGCGTGTGTCAGCGCCTCCCGGCCACCGCGGCGATGTGTGGGCGGGCCCCGCGGCCCTCCGTCGACGATTCGGGAGCAGTGGTGGGAACAACCTTGGGTGACGTCTGGCAGGAAGTGCTGTCCGTCCAGCCCGAACCGGAGCGGTGGATCATCGTCACGGCCGCGGTCCTGGCCCTGGCGGCGGTCCTGCTGGGACCGCCGTGGCGGATCGCCCGCAACGTCGTCACGATCGCCCACGAGGGCGGGCACGCGCTGGTCGCGCTGCTCAGCGGGCGCCAGCTCACCGCGATCCGGCTGCACTCGGACACCTCGGGCGTGACCGTCTCCCGGGGCAGGCCCACGGGCGTCGGCATGGTCCTGACCGTCTTCGCCGGGTACGTCGCCTCGTCGGTGATCGGGCTGCTGGGCATCGTGATGCTGATGTCCGACCGCATCACCGCGCTGCTGTGGCTGAGCATCGTGGTGCTCGCCGCCATGCTGCTGATGATCCGCAACATCTACGGCGTGGTGTCGGTCGTGGGGACCGGAGCGGTGGTGTTCGGCGTGAGCTGGTTCACTCCGCCCGAGGTCCAGGCGGCCTTCGCCTACCTGTTCATCTGGTTCCTGCTGTTCGCGGGGATCAGGCCCGTGTTCGAGCTCCAGAGCCAGCGGATGCGCCAGCCCTCCCCGCACTCCGACGCCGACCAGCTGGCTCGGCTGACCGGCCTGCCGGGCACGCTGTGGGTCGTGGTGTTCGGCCTGTTCAACCTCGCGGTGACCGGTCTGGGCGTCTGGCTGCTGTTCTTCTAGCCACCGCTCCGCCGGGCGGCCACCGCGTCCGGGCGGCCGTCGGCCGTCAGCGCATCTGGGGCGCGGACAGGGCCTCGGCGACCGTCGTGAAGACGGGGATGCGCGTGTCGAGCGAGGTCACGCGCAGGGTCTGCAGAATGCGGTGGACCGGGGCGGCGATCGCCAGGACGGCCTGCTGCTCCCGGGCGGTCTTGTGCGCGCGGATCAGCACGCGCAGGCCGCTGGAGTCGATGAAGCGCAGGTCGGCGCAGTCCAGGACCACACGGCCGTGGGGCTGCGTGGTGAGCGCCTCGGTGACCGCCTCCTGGAAGCGTTGCTCGGTGGCCATGTCGATCTCTCCGTTGAGCGCCAGCACCCGCCCGGTGTCGTGCAGCGTGGAGAGGATGGTCAGGTCGGGCATGGCGACTCCGGCGTAGTCGGGCCGGGCCCGAGGGGTCGGCGAGGCAGGCCGCACGGCGCTCCATGCGCGCGTGCGGACCGGTGCGTTCTTCGCGTTGCCGCGGTGGCCAAACTGATGGTTCATCAATGTCCTCGTGTGGTTCCCCGGGCTGGGCCGGAGATGAGACGCCCCGTCCACCGAGTGCTCGTGGATCGGGCGCTGCTGCCCCGTCTAACGCTCGGGGCTGGACCGAAGGTTCCGTGGGGCGGCGTGGGTCCGCCGCCGCGACTGCGGTGGTGGGTGGCGCGTCGCGGACACGCGCCGTGCGTCGATTCCGGGTCGCGAAGACCCTGTCAGACCGATCAACCCGCGGGAGCGGGCGGTCATTCCCCCGAAGGGGCGGCGACCGGTTCCGCGGGGTCGTCCTCGCGGTCGGATCGGCCGTGTCCTCAGGGGCCCGGCGGCACAGCCACGGACTTTACCATAGGGCTGTGGCCGTTTCGTGACGTGAGCGACGCCAGGTCGTGGCCGTGCCTCTTGTCCGGTCGCCACCACGTGAGGTTCGCCTCACATTTTCTGGGCGGATTCTGGTGTTTTGTGGTTGTTTGGTGGGTTCTCGGGTCCCTGTTGGAGTGCCCACGTACACGCCGAAAGTGTGAGCGGTACCGCTACCGTCAGCGCGATCGCCGGGATGGCGACCCCCGAGTCGTTGGCCGCGAAACCCACCAGCGCGGTCACCAGCGAACCCGTCAGGCCCGCCCGCAGCGTCGGCGCGTGCTCGTAGGCGCGCTGCAGGGCCCCGATCCGCCAGTTGGTCGGCCGGTTCAGGACCGCGAACAGGAACAGCAGCGCACCCGCGGCCAACAGGGTCAGCTGCCAGTTGCCCAGCGTCCCCAGCATCGCGCTCAGCTTGCGCGTGACCACAGGGCCGGCCTCGCCGCTCAGCACCTGGGCGGTGAACCCCCCGATGTGGCTGCGCTCGTGCGGCGGGCGCAGGTAGTCCAGCCAGGCCACCACCGTGATCGCCGTCACGGCCGCCACTCCGGTGGCCCCCATGCGCACCGGGGTGATGCGCACCCCCGCGATCATCATGGTCGTCACCGCCAGTCCGGGCACGAGGGCGATGACGCCCCCGAAGTCGGTGCCCAGGCCCGGCCAGCCGACGATCACCACCGACGCCGCCCCGATCACCAGGGTCGCCGCCACCGCCGCCCCCCGCCGGCCGCGCGAGATCAGCTCGTGGGACACGCCCGCGACCGTCATCAGCATGCCGGTGGCGAACGTGGCGAACGCGATGTTGCCGATGCCGTAGAAGCGCCCGGCCACGATCGGGGAGTAGCCCGTCGGGGAGTTCATCTGCAGGCTGGCGCCCAGGGACAGGTCGACGAACAGCACCACCGTGGTCGTGGCCGCCACCACCGTCATCGGACCCAGGATCGTGCGGCGCCACGGCCCCGCCATCGCCAGGGCCACCACGAGCGCGTCCGCGGTCAGCACGCAGGCGAGCAGCGCCAGGAACGGCTGGGGCGAGGCCCACCACGGGACCAGGTTGGCCAGGTAGCTGGCCACGGGGAAGGAGGCGCCCGCCAGCGCCACGACCCGTGTCACCGTCAGGACCATGGCGCGCTTGACGTACCGGCCCTTGGCGTAGCGGTGCAGGGAGTAGGCCGCGGCCGCGTAGATGAGGAGCTGGAAGGCGACCAGTCCGCTGAAGAAACCGGGAATCGCCCCGCCGACCACGACCGCCGCGGTGTTGAAGTCCACCAGCCACTTCACGGCCGCCTCGGTGGTCGGCGGCCGTTCGGTCCGGTGCCACGGGCGCCCGCCGACCGGCTCGAGCGGGGAGACGCCCGCCCGCTCCAGGAGCGTGGGCGTGGTGTCGGTGAGCGCCACCAGGCCCGGTCGCCGGGTCGAGTCCGAGGCGAGGAACCCGGGCGTGCCGGTCACCCCGCCGTCGGCCACCTGCCCGGACGCGGCCACGGTGAGTTCCGAGGGGCCGGTGTCCATGGACACGCCGACGACCATCAGCGACGAGCCGGCCGGCAGCAGGTCCACCAGCGCCCGCAGCCGGGCGTCGAGGTCGGCCAGCGCCTCCTCGCGCGCCCAGGTGGGGACGTCCTCGGGGTCGGGCTCGTTCTCCTCGGCCTCCTCGGCCGCCTCCTCGTCGGAGGGCTGCGGGGGATCGGGGTAGAGCCGGGTGAGGCCGGGCAGCTCCACGGCGGCCAGCGTCACGCCCGAGAGGCGCTCGCGGGTGAGGTCGTGGACCGAGTCGAGGTAGTGGTCGACCCGGCCGGAGGTGTCGGCCATCCCCAGGGCGGCGCCGGGGCCGACCGCCAGCGTGGTGCCGCCGGCGTCGCGCACGCTCTGGCCGAGCAGACCCACCGGGGCCTGGAAGACCGACTCCCGGTTCGGGGCGGCGTAGGTCTCGTACTCCCGCAGGACCGCGCCGGAACCGTCGCGCACGGGCTCCGGCACGGCCTCGCACACCGTGAAGCGCTCCCGCTCGGACAGGGCGCGCTCACCGGCCGACACCGTGAGCCAGCCGTCGGTGGGGCAGGTGCGGGACGTGGCCGTGCGGATCGAGACGTTGCCGATGGCGGCCCCGCTCGCCATGGACCACAGGGTCGGCGTGTTCTCGGGCGTGACGTCCTTCCACAACAACCCCGGTACGCCCACCAGGACCGTCGGCGCGGAGTCCTCGGGAGGGGCGCCCGGCGCGCGGGACCTCTCGGCCGCCGCGGGCGCGGCGCTCAGCAGGACGGCCGCCAGCACCAGGACGACGAGGGCCGGGACCGCGCGGCCCGCGATCGCCGGGCTGAGTGGCATGGTGCGACCTCCTCGGGTTCGGACTCGTCACCCTAGTGAGCCCCCGCCGCGCGCGGTGGGCGCCACGCGCCGGGCGCGCGTCCCCGTCTCAGAGGTCCATACCCCAGTCCTTCAGGGTCTCCCGGGCGTCGGGGAGGGGGCGGCCCCGGGTGACGCCGCCGGGGGTGCGGTCGAAGCGCGGGGCCGGCCCGGGGACGATCCGGCCGTCCTGGTCGGTGAGGGTCCCGCGGGCGCGGACGTGGGGGTGGTCCGGGGCCTCGCCCGGTGCCAGGACGGCGGTCACACAGGCGTCCACGCCCTCGAACACCGCGGCCCACTCGTCGCGGGTGCGGGTGCGCAGCACCTCGGCGAACCGCGCCCGCAGACGGGGCCAGCCGTCACGGTCCCACTGGTCGGGCAGGTCCTCCCCGGACAGGCCCGTCCCCGCCAGGAAGGCGGCGTAGAACTGCGGTTCGATGCAGCCGACGGCCACGTGCCGGCCGTCGGAGCACTCGTAGACGTCGTACCAGGGCGCCCCGGTGTCGAGGTAGTTGGTGCCGCGTTCGTCGGTCCACGACCCGCGGGCGCGGTCCTCGTAGACCATCGACATCAGCAGGGCGCTGCCGTCGACCATGGCGGCGTCGACGACCTGTCCGCGGCCGGAGCGCCGGCGCTCGACCAGGGCGGCGAGGGTCCCGGTGACGGCGAACATGGTGCCCCCGGCGAAGTCGCCCAGCAGGTTGACCGGGGGCACGGGCGGCCCGCCCGCGCGGCCGATCGAGTGCAGCGCGCCGTTGACGGAGACGTAGTTCATGTCGTGCCCGGCGGTGCGGGCGAGCGGGCCGTCCTGCCCCCAGCCGGTCACCCGCGTGTAGACCAGGCGAGGGTTGAGGTCCAGGCACGTGGCGGGGCCGAGCCCGAGCCGTTCCATCACACCGGGGCGGAACCCCTCCAGCAGGACGTCGGCGCGGGTGACGAGGTCGCGGGCCAGCGCGCGGCCCTCGTCGGACTTGAGGTCGGCGCCCAGGACGGCGCGGCCCTCGCTCATGTGGGGCCCGGCGGTGCCGGCGGTCATCGCCTCGGCCGCCGCGGGCCGGTCCAGGCGGACGACGTCGGCACCGAGGTCGGCGAGGAGCATGCCGGCCATCGGTGCCGGGCCGATCCCGGTGAACTCGACGACGCGGATGCCGTGCAGGGGTCCCATCGGTGGCCTCCAGGTGGGGCGGTGGTGCGGGCGGGCTGGTCTGCGGTCGGCGGACGACCACGCTCATACTAGAACGCCGTTCGGTTCAGCGGAACGGCGTCGCCACGTCCGTCCCTGCCCGAAACACCACAAGGAATGCGAAAGGGAAAAATGCCTCGACTTGTTTTTGGTCAAGGCCAAAAAGCCATTCGAGAATGAGTGTTAATGTGTCCGTGCTCGCTGCCCGAGCCGCGCCCCCTGCCCGCGCCACCCCGCCGAGGCACCGCCGCCACCAGCGAGAACGATCCACGGAAACACGCGTCGAGAAGGGCGAGACCGCCATGCCCCGTACCCAGAGGAACCGTTCCCGGCGCAGGCGCGCCCGCCGCCGATTTTCCCTTCCGATGCCCGTTCTGGCGGCCGCCGCCGCCGGACTCCTGGCCGCGACCGCGGGCGGGACCGCCTTCGCCATGGACAAGGCCGTCGTCCTCGACACCAACGGCGACGAGCGGACCGTGCACACCTTCGGCGGCACCGTCGCCGACGTCCTGGACTCCGCCGGCATCGAGCCCGCCGAGGAGGACGTCGTCGCCCCGCCCCTGGACACACCCGTCGGCGAGGGCGACCACGTCCTGGTCCGATCGCCCCGCGACCTCACCGTCGACCTCGACGGACACGAGCTCTCCCACCAGGTCATCGCCGCCGACCTCGGCGAGGCCCTGCACCAGATCGGCCTCGACCCCGAGTCGGTGGAGCTCTCCGCGTCCCAGGGCACCGCCATTCCGGAGGAGGGGCTCTCGGTGTCCGCCGCACGCGCCCCGCGCATGGCCGTCATGTACGACACCGTCCGCACCGAGACCCGCACCACCGGCGCGACCGTCGCCGACGTCCTCGACGCCGCGGGGGTCACCGTCGGCGAGCACGACGTCGTCACGCCCGGACCGGACGAGCCCGCCGTCCCCGACATGGTCGTCGAGGTCCTGCCCGTGCTCACCGAACCGGTCACCGAGGAGGTGGTCATCGAGGCCGAGACCGAGGAGCGCGACGACCCCGACCTGCCCCAGGGCGAGCGCGAGGTGGTCACCGAGCCCGAGGACGGGCTCAGGGAGGTCACCACCGCCACGGTCCTGCGCGGCGGCGAGGAGGTCGAGCACCGACTGTCGGAGGAGGTCGTCACCGCACCCGTCGACGGGCTCGTCCTGGTCGGTACCAAGGCGGAGGAGGCCGGCACACCGCCGGCCGGGGGCGGGGAGGCCGCGGGGCTCAACTGGTCAGCGCTCGCCCAGTGCGAGTCCGGCGGCGATCCCACGGCGGTCAACTCCGCGGGCGGCTACTACGGCCTCTACCAGTTCAGCACCGCCAGCTGGCAGTCGGTCGGCGGCACCGGCCTGCCCTCCGAGGCCGGCGCGGGCGAGCAGACCCAGCGGGCCCAGCAGCTCTACAACGCCGTGGGCGGGAACTGGCAGAGCCAGTGGCCCCACTGCGGCGCGCGCCTGTTCGACTGAGCCGTGCCAGGACCGGTCCCGCGGTGGTGGCAAGATGTGTGGGT
Organism: Nocardiopsis aegyptia; assembly: GCF_013410755.1. Taxonomy (GTDB): domain Bacteria; phylum Actinomycetota; class Actinomycetes; order Streptosporangiales; family Streptosporangiaceae; genus Nocardiopsis; species Nocardiopsis aegyptia. The sequence goes on along the minus strand of NZ_JACCFS010000001.1, from coordinate 2,434,041 downwards.
GACACAGACACCCGCCGACGACCCCGCTGACCAGTCCCGCCTGCTCACTCCCGCCGACGTGCGCGAGCTGGCCGGACGCCTCGGAATCCGGCCCACCAAGACCCTGGGCCAGAACTTCGTGATCGACCACGGCACGGTCCGGCGGATCGTCAGGGTCGCGGGCGTCACCGACGACGACGTCGTGGTGGAGGTCGGTCCCGGACTCGGCTCGCTCACCCTGGCCCTGCTCCCGCACGTGCGCCACGTGACCGCGATCGAGATCGACCCGGCCCTGGCCGAGGCCCTGGCGGGCACCGTCGCCGAGCACGCCCCCGGGCTCACCGACCGGCTCACCGTCGTCCCCGGCGACGCGATGCGCATCGCCGAGGTCCCGGGCCCCGCGCCCACCGCGCTGGTCGCCAACCTGCCCTACAACGTGTCCGTGCCCGTGCTGCTGCACCTGCTCGAACTCCTGCCGTCGCTGCGGCGCGTGCTCGTCATGGTCCAGTCCGAGGTGGCCGACCGGATCACCGCCACCCCCGGGGGCCGGATCTACGGTGTCCCCTCCGCCAAGGTCGCCTGGTACGCGCACGCCCGCCGGGCGGGCGCGGTCGGCCGCAACGTGTTCTGGCCGGCGCCCAACGTCGACTCCGGGCTCGTCGAACTGGTCCGCCGCCCCGCACCCGACACCGAGGCCCCCCGCAAGGAGGTCTTCGCGGTGATCGACGCCGCCTTCGCCCAGCGCCGCAAGACGCTGCGCGCGGCCCTGGCCGGATGGGCGGGCTCGGCGCCCGCCGCGGAGACCGCGCTGCGGGCCGCCGGGGTCGACCCCTCCGCACGCGGGGAGTCCCTGGGCATCGACGAGTTCGCCGCCATCGCGAAACACCGGCCGGCGCGCCAGGCCCCCTGACCCGGCGCGCCGGAGGGCGTGCCCTCAGCTCGGGGCGGACCCGTGGCCGGGCACGTCCCCGTCGTGCTCCTTCGGCCCGCGCGAGCGGGTCAGCGCCCGCGCCACACCGGCGATCCCCAGGCCCACGGCGAGCACGGGCAGGACCCATACGACGTTGAAGTCCCAGTCGCCCGACCCCCGCACGGCGAACGCCACCGCCAGGCCGAGGAACAACACCGCGGCGACCAGCGAACCCCAGTCAGTCCTACGCCTCGCCATGCTGTACCTCCACAACTCCGACGCTCGTGTCGGCGTTGATCCTGATCGTCGGTGGACCGGCCTCGTCGCCGTCCCCGCTGTTCCCGCCGTCCTCGCTCTCCCCACCGTTCGGCACCGGCTCGACCACGGACTCGTCGTCGACGCGGGGGCCGATCACGTCGGTCTCCTGGGACTCCGGGTCGACGTCCACCGCCCCGAATCCGATCCGCGACGTCAACTCGACGCGGACGTCGTCGGGCACGACGATCTCCGTGACGCCCACGCCCACCCGCACGTCGACGTCGGCGGACTCCCCGCGCTCCAGGTCGGTCAGCCCGGTCAGGTCCAGGGTGGCGCCCCCGACGGTCAGCCGGTGGTCGCCCCCCTCCAGCTCGGCGACCGTGGTCGGTTCCCAAGTGGCGGCACCGACCCGGATCCGCGTCAGATCGGTCACCGACGCCGCGGCCAGCACCAGGGCGACCGTCAGCCCCAGGAACATCAGCCCGGAAGGGTTGCCGACCCACGTCCCGACCAGGGCGTAGAGTCCGACCACGGCCAGGGCGGCGGCGAGGAAGTACACCCCGCTCTCCGGTCCCAGCAGCAGCCTGGCCGTGTCCGCGCTCCACAGGGACGAGTCCCAGCCGTACACGCCGATCGGGACGACGACCGCCATGGCGACGAGCGTCCACAGGGCGAGCGAGCCCAGCGGAGCACCGCAGCGCTGCCGCCTGCTCCGGGACGTGCCCCCGTGGCCGTCCCCGTACCCGTCCGGGCCGTTCCCGTCCCCGTTGCCGCCCTCGTCCTCATGGCCGTTCGGCTCCGCGCCGCCGGGCCGCGACGTGCGCTCGGACACGACGGCCAGGTCCACCGGACCGGGCGGCGCGGTCGCCCACGGCTGCGCGGGGTTGTAGTAGGCCGCGGCGGGCTCAGGTGAGGGAGGCGTCGGCGGCGGCGCGTGCGTGCGCAGGTCGTCGCGCAGACCCGTGAACGATCCGCGCAGGTCGATGCCCCGGTTGCGCGCGGCCAGCACCCCCAGCACCAGCGGGACCGCCAGCAGCAGGGTTCCCCAGCTGAAACCGCCCAACAGGCTGAACGCCGTCATCACGGCCAGGCCCACCGCGAGCAGCTTCACGACCGCCCGGGACGGGATGCCGCGGTCGAGCATCTGCTCGATGGTCGCGGGACCGCCCTGGGAGTCGCGCATCAACATCCACGCCGCGACGTAGAGCAGCAGCCCCGCGCCGCCGGCGAACGCCGTCAGCACGAACCCGGTCCGCCACACGACCGGGTCGATGTTCGTGTACCGGCCCAGACCGCCGCACACGCCCGCGATCACACGGTCGTCGGACTTGCGGAGTTCCCGCGCGGGCGCCGCTCCCGGCTCCCCGCCCCCCGCTCCGGCGCCCGTGGCGCCGGGCGTCTCCGGCGGAGGGGGCCCCTCGCCCGCCCCGGCAGGCGACGGTGTGTCCGTCATCGTCATTCACCGCACTTTCCTCGACACCACCATGGTCACCCGAAAGCGCCGGTCACGGGAATCCGGGACGACCCTGACCGCACCCTGACCGGGACCAGGGCACGACCAGGGCCGCGCCCCCGATGCCCCTCGGGGGGACCAGGGGGCATGCTGGAGACACCAAGGAACGGAAGAGAGCGGTGATCAGCCGGTGGCAGCAACGGCCTCGGACACCCCGCGACTGACCCGCGCGGTGGACGGCAGACTCCTCTTCGGCGTCGCGTCGGGCCTGGCCAGGCACCTGGGCGTCGACCCCGTGGTCGTACGCCTCGCCTTCATGTGCCTGTCGATCGGCGGCATGGGCATCGCCGTCTACATCGCCCTGTACTTCTTCGTGCCCAACGAGCCGACGAAGGAGGACACGGCGACCCTGGACGACCCCACCGCGCGCAAGGGCCGCGACGTGTCGCAACTCGTCGCCTACACCGGGCTCGCCGCCGGACTGGGAACCCTGTTCCTGCTCTTCGGCGGCGTGTTCGACCCCCTGCTGTGGTTCGTGGTCTTCGGCGCCCTGGGCGCCGCGATCCTCTGGCAGCAGGCCAACCCCGCCCAGCGCGACGAGTGGATGTCCAGCACGGTCCACCGCGTCGGCGGCAAGGGCCTGATGCGCGCCGGCGCCGGCATCCTCCTCATCGTCGTGGGCGTCATCGGCTTCCTGGCCTTCCAACAGCAGCTCCAGGACGCCCGCGCCGGACTGACCTTCGCCTTCACCCTCATCGCGGGCGTGTCCCTGGTCGTCGCGCCGTGGATCATCGGCCTGATTCGCGACCGCGACCTGGAGCGCCGCGAACGCATCCGCAACGCCGAACGCGCAGAACTCGCCGCGCACATCCACGACTCCGTCCTGCACACCCTGACCCTGATCCAGCGCCGCGCCGACGACCCGCGCGAGGTGCAGCGCCTCGCCCGCGTCCAGGAGCGCGCCCTGCGCACCTGGCTCTACCGGCGGCCGGCCGACGCCGACACCACCGTCTCGCCCGCGCTCGAACGCGTGGCGGCCGAGGTCGAGGAGGAGCACGGCGTCCCCATCGAGGTCGTGTGCGTGGGCGACTGCCCCATGGACGACTCGCTGGGCGCGGTCCTGCGCGCGGCCCGTGAGGCGATGGTCAACGCCGCCAAGTACGCCGAGACGTCCTCGATCTCGGTGTTCGGCGAGGTCGAACCGGAGGAGGTGCTGGTGTTCGTCCGCGACCGCGGCGCCGGGTTCGACCTGGAGTCCGTCCCGGAGGACCGGATGGGGGTGCGCGGCTCCATCCTCGGCCGGATGGACCGCCACGGGGGTTCGGCGCGCATCCGTACCGCCCCCGGCGAGGGCACCGAGGTCCAGCTGCGCATGCCGCGCACCCCGGAATCCTGAGGCGTCCGGATCCGGACACCCGCCGGGCACGGGTGTGCGGCGGCCCGGGCCCTGGATAGAGTCACTGGTGTGGGAGACGAGAGCACGACCTTCAGCGACGGAGACGCGGTGCCCCGCGTCGTGATCGTGGACGACCACCGGCTGTTCCGCAGCGGGGTCCGCGGCGAACTCGGCGACGCGGTCGAGGTCGTCGGTGAGGCCGACGACGTCGACAGCGCGGTGCACGTCATCGGTGAGCAGCGGCCCGACCTGGTCCTGCTCGACGTCCACCTGCCGGGCGGCGGAGGCGTGGAGGTGCTGCGCCGCGTCCTGGCACAGCACCCGCAGATCCGGTTCCTGGCGCTCTCGGTCTCCGACGCCGCCGAGGACGTCATCGGCGTGGTGCGCGGCGGCGCGCGCGGCTACGTCACCAAGACCATCTCCGGTGCGGAGCTCGCGCGGGCGATCGTCCGGGTCGCCGACGGCGACGCGGTGTTCTCGCCCCGCCTGGCGGGGTTCGTGCTCGACGCCTTCTCCGCCACCGACGCCCCGCCGGTCGACCCCGAACTGGACCGCCTCACCCAGCGCGAGCGCGAGGTGCTGCGGCACATCGCCCGCGGCTACGCGTACAAGGAAGTGGCCAAGGAGCTGTTCATCTCCGTCAAGACGGTGGAGACGCACGTGTCCTCGGTACTGCGCAAGCTCCAGCTGTCCAACCGCCACGAGCTCAGCCGCTGGGCGACCGCCCGCCGCCTGGTCTGACGCCCCGGAGGGGTCCGACGCCCCGGACGGGTCCGGGGCGCCTACCCACGTCGCAGGGCGGCCGCGGACGCGCGTCCCAGCGGCGCGGACCCGCGCCCTAGCGCAGGGCGTCGAGCATCCGGCCCAGGAACTCCTCCTCCGCCACACCGGTGATGACCCGGGCGGGACGGCGCTCGTCGCGCGCAGGGCGCGGACGCAGGTCGGCGACGGTCATGCCGCGGGTCAGGCCCCCGGACAGCTCCACGCGCAGCGGCGTCTCGTAGGCACCGGTCACCAGGTGCGGGTCGACGAGGACGGCGGCGGCCAGCGGGTCGTGCATCGCGCACTGGCGGACGCCGAAGAGCCCCGCGTAGAAGTCCGAGTAGAAGTCGAGGAAGGCCGAGGTGCGCTCGGCGCGCTCGCCCGGCACCTCCTTGAGCGCCGCCAGCCACTCCGGCGTGGCCACGGTCTCCATGGTGATGTCCAGCGCCACCAGGTCCAGGTCGAACCCGGCCGCGAACACGGCCTCCGCGGCCTCGGGGTCGTTGTTGATGTTGGCCTCGGCGTGCGAGGACACGTTGCCCGGCGCCCTGACGGCGCCGCCCATCACGACGAGGCGGCGCACCAGGCGCGGCAGCTCCGGCTCCAGGCCGATCGCGATCGCCAGGTTGGTCAGCGGGCCCACCGCGAGCACGTCGATCTCGCCGGGGGCGGCGCGCACCAGGTTCACCAGCAGCTCGGCGGCCGACTCCCGCACGGGCTTGCCCGAGGGCGCGGGCAGCTCGACGTCGCCCAGCCCGTTGCCGCCGTGGACGTGCTCGGCCAGGCGGGGCTCCTGCACCAGCGGCCGGCCGGCGCCGACGGCGACCGGGACACCCGGGCGCCCGTACAGGTCGAGCAGCCGCAGGGCGTTGTCCGCGGTGACGTCGACGCTGTTGTTGCCGAACACCGCACCGACACCGACGATCTCCACCTCGTCGCGCGCGGCGAGGTAGGCCAGGGCGACGGCGTCGTCGATCCCCGGATCACAGTCAACGAACACGCGCATGGACAAGGAGGCTCCCCCGAGAGACGGCAACGGCCCCGGACCGGGGCCTCGACAACCACCAGGGTAGGCGCCCGTCCCGCCCTCTCGTGACCGCTCGCACGGACCCCGTACCGCTGCGGCGTCGGCGCCCGTCCGAGGTCGGCCGTAACCTGTAACGGTGTCCTCCCAAGAGCAGCTTCTCGAAGGTCTGAACGGTCCCCAGCGCGACGCCGTCACCCACAGCGGCGCACCGCTCCTGATCGTGGCGGGTGCCGGGTCGGGCAAGACCCGTGTCCTCACCCACCGCATCGCCCACCTCATGGCCGAACGCGGTGTGCGCCCCGGCGAGATCCTCGCCATCACCTTCACCAACAAGGCCGCGGCCGAGATGAAGGAACGCATCGAGGCCCTGCTCGGGACCCGCGCCGCGAACACCATGTGGACGATGACCTTCCACTCCGCGTGTGTGCGCGTGCTGCGCCGGGAGGGCCACCGGCTCGGCTATCCGAGCAGTTTCACCATCTACGACTCCGCGGACTCCGCGCGGCTGATGCAGCTGGTGTGCAAGGAGATGGACCTGGACCCGAAGCGGTTCCCGCCCAAGGCGTTCTCCGCGCAGGTGTCCAACCTCAAGAACGAGCTGGTCGACTACGACACGTTCGCCGGGCAGGCCCAGACCGAGCAGGAGAAGAAGCTCGCCGAGGCCTACCAGCTCTATCAGCGCCGCCTGCACGAGGCGGGCGCGATGGACTTCGACGACCTCATCATGCTCACCGTCAACCTGTTCCAGATGTTCCCGGACGTCGTCGAGCACTACCGGCGGCGGTTCCGGCACGTCATGGTCGACGAGTACCAGGACACCAACCACGCCCAGTACGCGTTCGTCCGCGAGCTGGTGGGCGCGGCCGAGGACTCCGACACCAGCGTCGTGCCGCCGGCCGAGCTGTGCGTGGTGGGCGACGCCGACCAGTCCATCTACGCGTTCCGCGGTGCCACCATCCGCAACATCCTGGAGTTCGAGCGCGACTTCCCCAAGGCGCGCACGATCCTGCTGGAGCAGAACTACCGCTCCACCCAGAACATCCTGTCCGCGGCCAACGCCGTGATCGACCGCAACGAGGGACGGCCGGCCAAGAGCCTGTGGTCGGAGCAGGGCGAGGGCCCCGCGATCACCGGGTACGTCGCCGACAACGAGCACGACGAGGCCGCGTTCGTGGTGGGGGAGATCGACCGCCTCACCGACAACGGGACCGTCCGCCCCGGCGAGGTGGCGGTGTTCTACCGGACCAACGCGCAGTCCCGTGTGTTCGAGGACGTGTTCATCCGGACGGGGCTTCCGTACAAGATCGTCGGGGGCGTGCGCTTCTACGAGCGCAAGGAGATCCGTGACATCCTCGCCTACCTGCGCGTGCTCGCCAACCCCGAGGACACGGTCAGCCTGCGCCGGATCCTCAACGTGCCCAAGCGCGGTATCGGCGCGCGGGCGGAGGAGGCCGTGGAGCTCTTCGCGGCCCGGGAGCGGATCACGTTCTCCCAGGCGCTGCGCCGGGTCGACGAGGCGCCCGGCATCGCGACCCGCTCGGCGAAGGCGATCCAGTCCTTCGTCGCCCTGCTGGAGGAACTGGGGGAGGCGGTGCCGACCGGCACGCCGGCCGAGATCGTCGAGGCGGTGCTGAGCAAGACGGGTTACCTCTCCGAGCTCGCCGAGTCCAAGGACCTCCAGGACGAGAGCCGGGTGGAGAACCTGGAGGAGTTCGTGGACGTGGCCCGGGAGTTCGAGCACACCTTCGCGACCCTGCTGGAGGAGGAGCCCTCCGATGAGGAGGACGGCGAGGACGGCGAGGACGGCGGGACTCCGGGCGAGTCCGGTGCGGCCGGTGCGGCCGGATCGGCGCTCGATCCGGGTGCTCCGACGCTCGTCGACTTCCTGGAGCGCATCGCCCTGGTCGCCGACACCGACCAGATCCCCGACGCGGACGACGAGGGCGGAGTGGTCACGCTGATGACCCTGCACGCGGCCAAGGGGCTGGAGTTCCCGGCGGTGTTCCTGACCGGCCTGGAGGACGGGGTGTTCCCGCACACCCGGACGCTCGGGGACAAGACGGAGCTGGAGGAGGAGCGGCGGCTGGCCTACGTCGGCATCACGCGCGCCCAGAAACTGCTCTACCTGAGCCGGGCCGCGGTGCGCAGCGCATGGGGCACGCCGTCCTACAACCCGGCGTCGCGTTTCCTCGACGAGATCCCGTCCCCGCTGGTGGACTGGCGCCGGGCGGAGTCGACGCTGGCGCCGCCGCCCAGCCGGGGCCTGTCCGGCGGATGGGGCGGCGGGGGATCGGCCGCCGGCTTCGGTGGGACCTTCGGCGGCGGATCGCGTTCGCGCGCGGGCACGGCCAGGCCGACCAAGGAGGCCCCGACGCTGAGCGTGGGCGACCTGGTCAACCACGACTCCTTCGGGATGGGCCGGGTGCAGCTGGTCGAGGGGGCCGGCGACAAGACCAAGGCCCGGATCGACTTCGGCGCCGACATCGGGGAGAAGGACTTCCTGGTGAAGTACGCGCCGATCGAGAAGCTCTGACCGGGCGCCACCGTGGCCGTCCGGCCCGTTACGCGGGTGTTCGTCCGGTGTTGCGGCGGGAGTGTTGGCCACGACACCCGGGAGTTTCCCGAAACACGTCCGAGGCACTCCCCTGCGGGGGTAGAGTTGGTCAAGACCGAGCGAGGCGAACGCGGCTCCACAGGAACGGCGGGCGTGCCGGTCACTCTCTGAACTTCCAGACCACACTCCGCTGTTCGACGTGCTCCGCACGATCCGACGGTGGAACGAGGTCGGGATCCGAGCTTCCGTTCCGAGCACTGATTCGGTTCCGGTAAGCTCGGGGAGTTGCTTCGAACGCCGGGCGAATTCGCCAGGTCGGAGAAGCGGAACGGGCTTTACCCCGATCAATTGCTCCGAAACCGCCGATTTGGCGGGGCACGGAACACCTGATAAAGTAAAGACACAACACAGCGAAGAAGCCGCTCACGCGGTGGAAACGCAGACCAGCCTTCCACGGAAGAGCGGCCGGATTGGAAAGATCCGGGGCTTGTACGGGATGAGCGGTTGTTTCTTGAGAACTCAACAGCGCGTGTTTGATTTTCTTTAAGCCATGTTTGTTTTGGCCCCGTCACACTTCGGTGTGAAGGGTTCCTTTGATTGGCCATCGGAAGATGGTCGGTCAGGATTACTTCTAGGTTTACCCGCCCAGGCCCCCTAGGGTGGCCGGGTCAGGGTTGTATGACCTTTATGGAGAGTTTGATCCTGGCTCAGGACGAACGCTGGCGGCGTGCTTAACACATGCAAGTCGAGCGGTAAGGCCCTTCGGGGTACACGAGCGGCGAACGGGTGAGTAACACGTGAGCAACCTGCCCCTGACTCCGGGATAAGCGGTGGAAACGCCGTCTAATACCGGATACGACCTGTCACCTCATGGTGGCGGGTGGAAAGTTTTTCGGTCGGGGATGGGCTCGCGGCCTATCAGCTAGTTGGTGGGGTAAAGGCCTACCAAGGCGATTACGGGTAGCCGGCCTGAGAGGGCGACCGGCCACACTGGGACTGAGACACGGCCCAGACTCCTGCGGGAGGCAGCAGTGGGGAATATTGCGCAATGGGCGAAAGCCTGACGCAGCGACGCCGCGTGGGGGATGACGGCCTTCGGGTTGTAAACCTCTTTTACCACCAACGCAGGCTCCCAGTTCTCTGGGGGTTGACGGTAGGTGGGGAATAAGGACCGGCTAACTACGTGCCAGCAGCCGCGGTAATACGTAGGGTCCGAGCGTTGTCCGGAATTATTGGGCGTAAAGAGCTCGTAGGCGGCGTGTCGCGTCTGCTGTGAAAGACCGGGGCTTAACTCCGGTTCTGCAGTGGATACGGGCATGCTAGAGGTAGGTAGGGGAGACTGGAATTCCTGGTGTAGCGGTGAAATGCGCAGATATCAGGAGGAACACCGGTGGCGAAGGCGGGTCTCTGGGCCTTACCTGACGCTGAGGAGCGAAAGCATGGGGAGCGAACAGGATTAGATACCCTGGTAGTCCATGCCGTAAACGTTGGGCGCTAGGTGTGGGGACTTTCCACGGTTTCCGCGCCGTAGCTAACGCATTAAGCGCCCCGCCTGGGGAGTACGGCCGCAAGGCTAAAACTCAAAGGAATTGACGGGGGCCCGCACAAGCGGCGGAGCATGTTGCTTAATTCGACGCAACGCGAAGAACCTTACCAAGGTTTGACATCACCCGTGGACCTGCAGAGATGTGGGGTCATTTAGTTGGTGGGTGACAGGTGGTGCATGGCTGTCGTCAGCTCGTGTCGTGAGATGTTGGGTTAAGTCCCGCAACGAGCGCAACCCTTATTCCATGTTGCCAGCACGTAATGGTGGGGACTCATGGGAGACTGCCGGGGTCAACTCGGAGGAAGGTGGGGACGACGTCAAGTCATCATGCCCCTTATGTCTTGGGCTGCAAACATGCTACAATGGCCGGTACAATGGGCGTGCGATACCGTAAGGTGGAGCGAATCCCTAAAAGCCGGTCTCAGTTCGGATTGGGGTCTGCAACTCGACCCCATGAAGGTGGAGTCGCTAGTAATCGCGGATCAGCAACGCCGCGGTGAATACGTTCCCGGGCCTTGTACACACCGCCCGTCACGTCATGAAAGTCGGCAACACCCGAAACTTGTGGCCTAACCCTTCGGGGAGGGAATGAGTGAAGGTGGGGCTGGCGATTGGGACGAAGTCGTAACAAGGTAGCCGTACCGGAAGGTGCGGCTGGATCACCTCCTTTCTAAGGAGTCTTTACAAGATCAACTCTTTCCTATGGTTGGTCGGACTCGAAAGTGGACCCGGCCGGTACCCAGTGGGTACTGGTAACGGGAATGGTTTGAAGAAAACGAACTTTACTCCTGGTGACTAGAAGCACCAGGGGGCGCGCTGTTGGGTGTCTGAGGAAGCAACCTCTGGCTGCTGGCTCTCTCTTGCAGGGGGTTGGTGGCCGGTGTTGTTTCCCGCGGACCGCCTCTGAGAACTCTCAGATGTCTCCAGGACGAGGATCCTGGTGGTGTGAGTGGTGTCGGGGTGTGCGGTTGGTGTTTTGATTTGTGAATAGTGTGCGCGAGCATCTTATTATCTGTAGTGGCCAAGTGATAGTGGCACACGGTGGATGCCTTGGCATCAGGCGCCGATGAAGGACGTGGGAGGCCGCGATAGGCCACGGGGAGCTGTCAACCGAGCTTTGATCCGTGGGTGTCCGAATGGGGAAACCTAGCCCGAGTTGTGTCGGGTTGCCGCCACCTGAATGTATAGGGTGGTTGGTGGTGACGCGGGGAAGTGAAACATCTCAGTACCCGTAGGAAGAGTAAACAACAGTGATTCCCCTAGTAGTGGTGAGCGAACGGGGAAGAGGCTAAACCGTATGCGTGTGATAGACGGCAGTCGTTGCGTGTGCGGGGTTGTGGGGCGCATCTGTTCGGGTCTGTCGGCCCGGAGCGCTGATGCTGGTGATAGTTGAATCCGTTGGGAAGCGGAACCGTAGTGGGTGAGAGTCCCGTAGACGAAGTTGCCGGCTAGGTGTTGGTGTGTTCCCGAGTAGCGCGGAGCCCGTGAAATTCCGTGTGAATCTGGCAGGACCACCTGCTAAGCCAAAATACGTCCTGATGACCGATAGTGCACTAGTACCGTGAGGGAAAGGTGAAAAGTGCCCCGGTGAGGGGTCGTGAAATAGTACCTGAAACCGTGTGCTGTCAAGCCGTCAGAGCTGAAGCTTGTCTTTGGTGATGGCGTGCCTTTTGAAGAATGAGCCTGCGAGTCATGGTGTGTGGCGAGGTTAACCCGTGTGGGGTAGCCGTAGGGAAACCGAGTCTGAATAGGGCGATTGAGTCGCATGCTGTGGACCCGAAGCGGAGTGATCTACCCATGTCCAGGGTGAAGCGGGGGTAAGACCTCGTGGAGGCCCGAACCCACCAGGGTTGAAAACCTGGGGGATGAGGTGTGGGTAGGGGTGAAAGGCCAATCAAACTCCGTGATAGCTGGTTCTCCCCGAAATGCATTTAGGTGCAGCGTCACGTGTTTCTTGCTGGAGGTAGAGCTACTGTTTGGCTGATGGGCCCGACAAGGTTACTGACGTCAGACAAACTCCGAATGCCGGTTAAGTGAAGCGTGGCAGTGAGACTGCGGGGGATAAGCTTCGTAGTCGAGAGGGAAACAGCCCAGATCATCAGCTAAGGCCCCTAAGCGTGTGCTAAGTGGGAAAGGTTGTGGAGTTGCTGAGACAACCAGGAGGTTGGCTTAGAAGCAGCCATCCTTTAAAGAGTGCGTAATAGCTCACTGGTCAAGTGGTTCTGCGCCGATAATGTAGCGGGGCTTAAGTACACCGCCGAAGCTGTGAAGCCCAGGACTTGTTTCTGGGTTGGTAGGGGAGCGTCGTGCATCCGGGGAAGCTGCCGAGTGATCGTGTGGTGGAGGGTGTGCGAGTGAGAATGCAGGCATGAGTAGCGAAAGCAACGTGAGAAACGTTGCCGCCGATTGACTAAGGGTTCCTGGGGCAGGTTAATCCGCCCAGGGTGAGTCTGGACCTAAGGCGAGGCCGACAGGCGTAGTCGATGGATAACGGGTTGATATTCCCGTACCCGTGCACGAGCGTCCAGTATCGAGGCGACGGATGCTAACCACGCCGGCTCTTGGTGGTCCCTTCGGGGACGGCCTCTGAGCTGGTCTGGGAACCGATGTTGTAGTAGGTAAGTGATGGGGTGACGCAGGAGGGTAGCTCTACCCGGCGGTGGTTGTCCGGGGGTAAGCGTGTAGGCCGGTGTGTTGGCAAATCCGCACACCATGTGGTTGAGACGTGATGCCGAGCCGTTTTTGGTGAAGTGAGTGATCCCATGCTGTCGAGAAAAGCCTCTAGCGAGTTCGTGTGTGGCCAGTACCCTAAACCGACGCAGGTGGTCAGGTAGAGAATACCGAGGCGTTCGGGTGAACCATGGTTAAGGAACTCGGCAAATTGTCCCCGTAACTTTGGGAGAAGGGGAGCCCTGTCTGGTGATGGACCTTTGCGTCTTGAGCTGGGTGGGGTCGCAGATAGCGGGGGGAAGCGACTGTTTATTAAAAACACAGGTCCGTGCGAAGTCGTAAGACGCTGTATACGGACTGACGCCTGCCCGGTGCTGGAACGTTAAGAGGACTGGTTAGTGGGTTTCGGCCTGCGAAGCTGGGAATCTAAGCGCCAGTAAACGGCGGTGGTAACTATAACCATCCTAAGGTAGCGAAATTCCTTGTCGGGTAAGTTCCGACCTGCACGAATGGCGTAACGACTTCCCCACTGTCTCAACCATGGGCCCGGTGAAATTGCACTACGAGTAAAGATGCTCGTTTCGCGCAGCAGGACGGAAAGACCCCGGGACCTTCACTATAGCTTGACATTGGTGTTTGGGATGGTTTGTGTAGGATAGGTGGGAGCCTGTGAGACTGTCACGCTAGTGGCGGTGGAGGCGTTGGTGAAATACCACTCTGACTGTTTCGGGCATCTAACTTTGGACCGTGATCCGGTTCGGGGACAGTGTCTGGTGGGTAGTTTAACTGGGGCGGTTGCCTCCCAAAGAGTAACGGAGGCGCCCAAAGGTTCCCTCAGCCTGGTTGGTAATCAGGTGTTGAGTGTAAGTGCACAAGGGAGCTTGACTGTGAGACGGACGTGTCGAGCAGGAGCGAAAGCTGGGACTAGTGATCCGGCACCGGCGTGTGGAAGCGGTGTCGCTCAACGGCTAAAAGGTACCCCGGGGATAACAGGCTGATCTTCCCCAAGAGTCCATATCGACGGGATGGTTTGGCACCTCGATGTCGGCTCGTCGCATCCTGGGGCTGGAGTTGGTCCCAAGGGTTGGGCTGTTCGCCCATTAAAGCGGCACGCGAGCTGGGTTTAGAACGTCGTGAGACAGTTCGGTCCCTATCCGCTGTGCGCGTTGGAGACTTGAGAAGGGCTGTCCCTAGTACGAGAGGACCGGGACGGACGAACCTCTGGTGTGCCAGTTGTCCTGCCAAGGGCATGGCTGGTTTGCTACGTTCGGGAGGGATAACCGCTGAAAGCATCTAAGCGGGAAGCTTGCTTCGAGATGAGGTCTCCTGCCTCCTTTGAGAGGGTAAGGCTCCCTGTAGACGACGGGGTTGATAGGCCGGGTGTGGAAGCCCTGTGAGGGGTGGAGCTGACCGGTACTAATAGGCCGAGGGCTTGTCCGCTGCAGATAATTGGTTGCTCGCGCATTTTTCACTGTTCACATGGTTTTCCTGTCGTGGACTGTGCTCCCTGCTGTTGTGGTGGGTTGAGTGTGGTGTGTGGTGGGTGTTGGTTTCCGTGGTGGTTATGGTGGGAGGGTCACACCCGGTCTCATTCCGAACCCGGTCGTTAAGTCTCCTTGCGCTGATGGTACTGCCCTGTGGTGGGGTGGGAGAGTAGGTTGCTGCCACGGTTTTTCGTTGAAGGGGGAGAGGGCTTTTTGGTCTTCTCCCCCTTTTTTTTGTGCCCGGGTTTGTGCGTTTGTAAATTCTGGGAACGATAAGAGGCCCCGGCGCACTCCCGGGGCCTTCCCAGTCGTCGTGGTATCAGTCGAACAGCTCTGCGGTCGAGGCGGCCGTGGTGGCACGGTCGAACCACCTGTCGAGTTGGGCGAGGTCGTCGCAAGCATTGATCTGTGAGCGTTCGTCTTCGCTCACAGAGATGCCTCGCCACTCCAGCAGGCGCAGTAGCGCATCGTGCTTGGCCAGGAGCTGGCCTTCCTCGCGGCCTTCCTCGCGGCCTTCTGCTCGGCCTTGGCCGACGTACTTGCGGGCGAAGTCGCTCTGCCACTCGTAGGTGCCGGTTGCCATGAGTTCCTCCCACATAAGCCGAGCCGACTCGCTGAACCGCACCTTGAGTTCATGATCGAAGCCGGGCATGGTTGAACGCTACAGAGAGTCAACGTTCCCCTGCGGGAGAATGAGCGAAACGGCTCGTAGGCGACTCAGACCCAGGGGTCGAGAGCGTGCTTGCCCCGGGTGCGTCTCGCCTCGAAGCTGGCCTCGCCGCTTCCGAACCTTCGGGGGCATGGCCTTCCCCGCTCCCGGGCCGGGCGGCCCGGGCCGGGAGCGAGGGCTCAGCGGTGCGCGGCGGCGGTCCTGGCCTCCAGGGCGAGGAAGAACTTCTTGCGCTCCAGCCCGCCCGCGTAGCCCGTCAGCGTGCCGTCCGCGCCGATCACGCGGTGGCAGGGCACGATGATGCTGATCGGGTTGCGGCCATTGGCCATGCCCACCGCGCGCGAGGCCGTCGGCCGGCCCAGTTCCTCCGCGAGCTGCCCGTAGCTGGACGTCTCCCCGTACGGGATCGTCGTCAGCCCGGCCCACACCCGCAGCTGCCACGGGGTGCCCGCCGGGGCCAGCGGCAGGTCGAACGTGGTCAGCTCACCCGCGAAGTAGGCGTTCAGCTGACGGACCGCCTCCCGGAAGGGGGCGGGGTCCGACACCCAGTCCTCGGGGACGGGTCTGGGCGCGCCGTCCTTGGCCGGAGTGCTCACGCCGCCGAGGGCCTCACCGTCGCCGAAGAGGGTCAGCTCGCCGACGGGGGAGTCCATGACGGTGTAGCGCGTAGGGCCCGGGAGCGGGGTGCGGAACTCCTCCACCCCGACCCTCCTGGGAGCCGGGCGCTCGATCGCCATGTCCAGTGGGAGTACGTCCTGCTCGATGCTCATGCCGGTCCCCTTCGTCCGTTCCGAGTCTTTCGTGTTTCGCGGCATGGTCGCCACCCCGGTGTCATGTGCCGCTGCGCGCGTGGTCGGCCGCGGTGCGGTCGGTCGGGACCGCCCCACCGCGCTCCTCCTGGGCGTCGGCCAGGGAGGCCCACAGCAGGTGGTTGGCGTACGAGCGCCACGGGCTCCAGGCGAGGGCGTCCCGGGCCGCGGCCCCCGGCGTGGCCGGGCGGCCCCGGGCCTCCAACGCGAGCCGGACGCCCAGGTCCCCGTGCAGGAACACGTCAGGGTCGCCGAGGCCCCGCATCCGGATGTAGCCCGCCGTCCAGGGGCCGATGCCCCGGAGCCCGAGGAGCGTCCGTTCGGTCTCCTCCCGGTCGCAGCCCGGGCCCAGGTCCACCTTCCCGACGGCGACCGCCTCCGCGAGGCCGATCAGGGCCCGCCCGCGGGCGACCGGGATCGACAGGTCGGCGGGGTCCGCCTCAGCCAGTGTCTCCGCGGAGGGGAACAGGTGCGTCAGCCCGCCGCCGGACGCCTCCAGGCACGGGGGCAGCGGCCGGCCGAAGCGCTGGACGAGGCGGCCCGCGAGCGTACGGGCGGCGCGCACGGACACCTGCTGGCCGAGCACCGCGCGCACGGCCAGCTCCGCCGGGTCGACGTGCCCCGGGGAACGCATGCCCGGTCGGGCCCGGACCATGGGACCCAGGAGCGGGTCCGCGCCCAGCACCTCCCGCACGGCCCGGGGATCGGCGTCGAGGTCGAGGAGTTGGCGGCAGCGGCGAACGGCGCTGGACAGGTCGCGGGGCTCGGTGAGGCGGAGGCGGCACAGGACGTGTCCCTCGCCCTCCGACAGTTCCACCAGCCCCGGGCCGTGCGGGAGCGGCAGTGTCCGCCGGTACACCCACTGGGAGGGGCGGCCGTCCCGCGCCCGTGGTGCGGCCGCACCGTCGCCGGTGCCTCCGCTCCCGTCCCTGGCTCCGACCTCGACGAACTCCTCGACACCGGGGACGGCCCGCGCGCCCAGGAAGGCCAGCATCGAGCCGAGTTCGATGGGCGCCCGGTAGGGCAGGCGCAGCGTGATCGCGCCGGTCGGCGCCACGAACCTGGCGCGCCGGCCGGCCTCGCGCATCTGCGTGGGCGAGCGGTCGAACACCGCGCGCATGGTCTCGTTGAACTGGCGCACACTGGCGAAGCCGGCCGCGAAGGCCACGTCCGTCATCGGCATGTCCGTGGTCTCCACCAGGATCCTGGCCGTCTGGGCGCGCTCGGTGCGGGCCAGGGCCAGCGGGCCGGCGCCGACCTCGGCCGCGAGCAGCCGGTTGAGCTGGCGCTCGCTGTAGCCGACGGCAGAGGCCAGGCCGCTGACGCCGCCCCGGTCGACCGCGCCGTCCTGGATGAGCCGCATCGCCCGGCCGACGACGTCGGCCCGCATGTTCCACTGCGGTGAGCCGGGGGTGAGGTCGGGGCGGCAGCGCTTGCAGGCGCGGAAGCCCGCCTCCTGCGCCGCGGCGGCGGACGGGTAGAACCGCGTGTTCTCCCGCTTGGGGGTGACCGCGGGGCAACTCGGGCGGCAGTAGATGCCCGTGGTCCGAACAGCGGTGTAGAACACTCCGTCGAAGCGGGCGTCACGGCTGTGTACGGCGCGGTAGCGCTGGTCGTCGTCCATCACGGGACCCATGCTTCCCGACACCGACCACCGGTGCTGGCGGTTTTCGGACACGGTGTCCGAGGGGTCGCGGGGGCGGTCCGGCGGCGGTCGGGCGGTGGCCGGGAGGGCGTCAGCCGTCCGACCGGTCCGTGTCCCCGGGGTCCGCGTTCCCGTTCCCGTTCCCATCGCCGTTCCGCCCGCCGGTGCCTCCGCCCGCGTCGGCGCCGTGCTCGCGCAGGTAGTCGATGTAGACGGGGCGCAGCGCCTCGTGCACCTTCGGGTCGGACTCCGCGGACAGGGCCTCGTAGAGGAAGCCGGAGGCCTGGGCGATGCTCGCCCTGCTGCCCTCCTCGTTCCCCGCCGCCGCCTCGGCGGCCGGGATCATCCGCAGCAGCTGCCAGAAGAACCGCACGTCCCAGCGCTTGCGTGCCAGTTCGGTGGCGCGTTCTCGCAGGTCCTCTGTACTGGTCTGGTCGAAATCGGTGCTGTTTTCCCCCATGGTCGGAAGATACCCGCACCCGTGCCCGCCATCCCGCAGTGACCTGCGTTACGCTGCTGACGAGTTCATCATCTCCGCCCCGTCCGACCGGCGGCGCTCTCACAAGGAGCACGGGAGGCCGGGGAAACGCACTGAGGGGTTTCGCCATGTCAAAGGGTGCCGCACGGGTCGTCGTCGCCAAACCGGGCCTGGACGGGCATGACCGCGGGGTCAAGATCGTGGCCCGCGTGCTGCGGGACGCGGGTGTGGAGGTCATCTACACCGGACTGCGGCAGACCCCGGAGATGATCGTGGCCGCCGCCCTGCAGGAGGACGCCGACGCGATCGGGCTGTCGGTACTGTCCGGGGCGCACATGACCATGTTCGGCCGGGTCATGGAGCTGCTGAAGGAGAACGACGCCACGGACATCCGGGTGTTCGGCGGGGGGATCATCCCCGACGCCGACATCGAGGAGCTGGAGCGCATGGGTGTCGCGCGCGTCTTCACGCCGGGCGCGCCGACCTCGGAGATCGCCGACTGGGTGCGCGAGAACATCCGTCCCGCCCACGCCGCCTGAGGCCGCCCCGGCGGTCGTCCGGTTCACCGCGCCGCCGTCACCGTGGAGAGGTCGGCCGGGGCCCGGTCCGCCGGTGATGTTCGTCGCACCCGCCCGGAGCCCCACAGTGGGGCGAATCGGGCGTTTGCCCTGTTATGGATCGTGTCTCTGGTCACACGAATTCCCATCCGGGAGTGCCCGGCATGCCGCGTGAGCGGCTTTCGGGGCGTCATCGGCCGGGGCAACACGCCCCCGGTGTCCGGCGGCCGGATCGCGGGCGACTAAGCTTTGCGCATGTCGCGGGTGGCAAGGCCGCGGCGATCTCGATCTCTGTAGACGGCTCGGCCCGGTGGGCCGCGCGTTGTGTGACACCTACTCAGAACGTCACCGCCGATCCGGACGAGGCCACCCCGGTAGACATCCTGAGCCAGCGAGTTACAAGGACGGACCCTCGTGGACCTGTTCGAATACCAGGCGAAGCAACTCTTCGCAGAGTACGGGGTTCCCGTACCCCAGGGAAAGGTGGCGAGCACGGCCGCTGAGGCACGTGCCATCGCTGATGAGTTCGCCGCCGCCGGAAAGCCCCGAGTCGTCGTCAAGGCGCAGGTCAAGACGGGCGGTCGCGGTAAGGCCGGCGGTGTGAAGGTGGCCGACGGCCCCGAGGACGCTCAGGCCAAGGCCGAGCAGATCCTCGGTATGGACATCAAGGGCCACACGGTCCACCGTGTCCTGGTCGAGGAGGCCTCCGACATCGCGGAGGAGTACTACTTCTCCTTCCTGCTGGACCGGGCCAACCGCACCTTCCTGTCGATCTGCTCCGCCGAGGGCGGTGTCGAGATCGAGGAGGTCGCGGTCACCAACCCCGACGCGGTCGCCAAGGTCGCCGTCGACCCGCTGACCGGCGCCCCCAAGGACGTCGCCGCGGAGATCGTCAAGGCCGGCAAGCTGCCGCAGGCCGCCGCCGAGGGCGCGGCCGAGCTCATCACGAAGCTGTGGGACGCCTTCGTCGGCAAGGACGCCACGCTCGTCGAGGTCAACCCCCTCATCCTCACCAAGGACGGCCGCGTCGTCGCGCTCGACGGCAAGGTCACGCTGGACGAGAACGCCGAGTTCCGCCAGGACCTGGAAAGCCTCACCTTCGCGGAGGAGGGCGACCCGCTGGAGGTTCAGGCCAAGGCCAAGGGTCTGAACTACGTGAAGCTCGACGGTGAGGTCGGGATCATCGGCAACGGCGCGGGTCTGGTCATGTCCACGCTGGACGTGGTCGCCTACGCCGGTGAGGAGCACGGCGGGGTCAAGCCCGCCAACTTCCTGGACATCGGCGGTGGCGCCTCGGCCGAGGTCATGGCCAATGGCCTGGACATCATCCTGGGCGACCCGGCGGTCAAGAGCGTGTTCGTGAACGTGTTCGGCGGCATCACGGCCTGTGACGCGGTCGCGAACGGGATCGTGCAGGCGCTGGAGCTGCTGGAGTCGCGCGGCGACGACGTCTCCAAGCCGCTGGTGGTGCGTCTGGACGGCAACAACGCCGAGCTGGGCCGCCGGATCCTGACCGAGCGCGCGCACCCCGCGGTGCGCCAGGTCGACACGATGGACGGCGCCGCCGCACAGGCCGCCGAGCTCGCGGCGAAGTAGGGGACTGACACACCATGGCTATCTTCCTGAACAAGGACAGCAAGGTGCTGGTCCAGGGCATGACCGGCTCTGAGGGCACCAAGCACACCCGCCGCATGCTCGCCTCGGGCACCAGCATCGTGGGCGGGGTCAACCCGCGCAAGGCCGGCCAGAAGGTCGACTTCGACGGTACCGAGGTGCCGGTCTTCGGATCGGTGTCCGAGGGCATGGCGGCCACGGGCGCGGACGTCACGGTCATCTTCGTGCCGCCGAAGTTCTGCAAGGACGCGGTGTTCGAGGCGATCGACGCCGGGATCGGCCTGGCGGTGGTGATCACCGAGGGCATTCCGGTGCACGACACCGCGGCGTTCTGGGCGCACGCCAAGGCCAAGGGCAACAAGACGCGGATCATCGGTCCGAACTGCCCGGGTCTGATCTCGCCGGGGCAGTCGAACGCGGGCATCATTCCGGCCGATATCACCAAGCCGGGGCGGATCGGTCTGGTGTCGAAGTCGGGCACGCTGACGTACCAGATGATGTACGAGCTGCGCGACATCGGCTTCTCCTCGGCGGTGGGTATCGGTGGTGACCCGATCATCGGGACCACGCACATCGACGCGCTGGCGGCGTTCGAGGCCGACCCCGACACCGATGTGATCGTGATGATCGGTGAGATCGGCGGTGACGCGGAGGAGCGTGCGGCCGAGTACGTGAAGGCGAACGTGACCAAGCCGGTGGTGGGTTACGTGGCGGGGTTCACGGCGCCTGAGGGCAAGACGATGGGTCACGCGGGCGCGATCGTGTCGGGTTCCTCGGGTACGGCCGCGGCGAAGAAGGAGGCCCTGGAGGCCGCCGGAGTCAAGGTCGGCAAGACCCCGAGTGAGACGGCCAAGCTGGTGCGCGACCTCTTCTAGGTCCCGCGCGACCCGCTGGGTCCCTCCACCCACACGGCTCCGCCCCGCCGACCTCCCGGTCGGCGGGGCGGAGCCGTGTCGTGTGCCCTCAGCCGTCCTCGATCTCTCCGCGGCGACCCTGGCCGCCCTGCTCCGGCCGACGGCGGTGCTTGACGTGCTGGCCCACGGCGGGGCCGACCACGAGCATGCAGAAGAAGCCGAGGAAGACCAGGAAGCCCGTGACGTTGCCCGAGACCAGCGTCGGCAGGCCCCACACGAAGAACAGGAACCCGCCCCAGGCGACCAGTCCGCCCACGTTCACGCCGTGTCCGGACCGGTCGGGCCGCCGGTCCCCGGCGCGGCGCTCGGCCGGGGCCGCCTCCTGGCGCGGTCCGGGGACCGCCGGGGCCGCGGAGCCCTCGGGCGCGGTGATCGCGTCCGGTCGCAGGCGCGGCGGAAGGTCCTCGAAGAGCGGGACGAGTTCGGTGTTGGTGACCGCGTGCAGCACCGTGTCCGACCGGGACTCGTGCTCGTCGAGGTCCAGGCGGCCCTCCGACAGGGCCGTGCGCAGCCGGGCGAGCGCTTCGTCGCGCTCGTCGTCGGAGAGGCGGTACGAGTGGTCGGGTCCGGGACCTGCCATGCGCCGTCCAATCGAGCGGGAGTCTTCATGATAGGACGCGCGCCACGGCGAGCCGGTTCCGGACGCCGGGCCACGACACGCGCGGCCGGGATACCACGGAGCATTCCGGTGCCTGGCAGCATAAGTCGGGTGAGTACGCCAGGATCTCCCCCCGACCGCGGCCGCGCCCCGGAGCGGACCCGCCCCACCAGTGACACCGCCCCCGGCGGGTCGCGGCCGATCTACGCGACCGGTGGGATCGCCGCGGCGACCGCGGCGGGCAGCGGACTGGCCGTGATCGTCACGCTGACGATCATCGGCTGGGTGGCCGCGCCCCACGACGCCTTCGGCGAGGAGATCGTCGACCTCCTCCAGGGCGCCGTCCTGGCCTGGCTGGTGGGCCACCACGTGTCCTTCGCGATCCCGGACGGCCAGATCGGGCTCCTCCCGCTCGGCCTGGTCCTGCTCCCGGGACTGCTGCTGTACCGCTCGGGCCGCTGGCTGGCCCGCGCCTGCGAGATCGCCCGCCTGCGGCACGTGTACCGGGCGGCCCTGGCCATCGCAGGCCCCTACGCGGCCATCGCGGGCACGCTGGCGCTGGTGGCCCGCACCGACGCCATCGAGCCCAGCATGCCGCGCGCGCTCGTCATGGGCTTCGTGATCGCCTTCCTGGCGGGAGGGCTCGGAGCCCTGCGCCAGCTCATGCGCGACAAGGGCGTGCCCGTCCGCGACCTGCTGGCGCTGATGCCCGCCCGTTCGCGCTCACTCCTGGTGGGCATGCTCGCCTCCACCTCCGGGCTGCTGCTCGGCGGGCTGCTGCTGTTCGTGGTCGCGCTCGCGGTGAGCCTGCCCGAGGTCGTCGAGACCACGCGCTTGCTGTCCCCGGGGATCGTGGGCGGGGCGCTGCTGATCGTCATCCAGCTGGCGTACCTGCCCAACGCCGTGGTGTTCGCGGTCTGCTACGCGCTCGGCCCGGGGTTCGCGGTGGGGGAGCTGACCGTGGTCGCCCCCACGGGGGTGTCGGTGGGGCAGCTGCCGCTGTTCCCGATGCTCGCTGCCCTTCCGGACAACGGGGCGGCTCCGGCGTTGTCCCTGGTGTCGCTGGCGCTGCCGTTCGTCGCGGGCGGGTTCGGTGGTGTGCTGACCCAGCGCAGTGCCCCGGACGTGGTCCGGGAGGCCGCGCCGCTGTGGGGGTTCGTGTGCGGGGTGACGACGGGGCTGCTGTGCGCGGCGCTGGCCGAGCTGGCCGGCGGGTCGCTCGGCGCGCAGCGCCTCACCGAGGTGGGCCCGTCGGCGTGGCAGGTGGGCCTCGTGGCGGCGCTGGAGGTGGGAGTGGCCGCGGCGATCGCCGCGTGGATCGCCAACTGGTGGTACTCGCGCCGGCTGCGCCTGTCGGCTCCCGAGCCCGAGCGGGCCGCCGCCGCGGAACGCGAGCGTCCGGCGGCGGACCTGCCCCCGGACGTCCCGGTCGGCGAGGGGCTGGCCACGGTCACGCCGCTGCGGACCCGGGAGGACGAGGCGCCGGCCGAACCCGAGCCGTCCACGCTCGCCCAGCGCCACGCGGAGGCGAGCAGCGCGCGGGAGCGCGCCCGGGCGGAGCGGGCCGCCGAGCGCGCGGCCCGCGCGCAGGCGCGTCGGGAGCTGCGGGCGGCGCGCAGGGAGGCCAGACGCGAGGTCAAACGCGAGGCCGGGAGTACGGCCGGGCGCGGGCGCCCGCGCTGGTGGCAGCGCAGGAAGGACGCCGAGGAGGAGGAGATGTACGGCATCACCTACGAGGCGGCGCCCGACGAGGTGGACGCGCCCAAGAACTGAGGGCGGACGCGCAGGTCACGGGCTGATCGCTGTGGGCGAACAACCGGGTGGGAAGAAAACTCGGCTCCTTTTTATTGAGTGTGTTTGACTCAACTAGGAGGATTCATGAGTGAGACTTCCGCCAGCGTGACCTTCCCGGTGCTGCCCCTCGACGACGACGTCGTCCTCCCGGGCATGGTCGTGCCGGTCGACATGTCCAACTCCGACGTTCGCGCAGCCGTGGAGGCCGCCCAGGCGGTCGCGAGCTCCGGCGACTCCGCCAAGGGCCCCGAGGTCCTGATCGTGCCGCGCCTCGACGGCTCCTACGCCGCCGTGGGCACGGTCGGCGTGGTCGAGCAGGTGGGCCGCACACCCGACGGCAAGCCCGCCGCCGTGCTGCGCGGCACCGCGCGCGCCCGCGTCGGCAGCGGCACCACCGGACCCGGCGCCGCCCTGTGGGTCCTTGCCACCGTCCACAGCGAGCCCAAGGACCACCCGGGCCGCGTCCAGGAGGCGGCCCGCGAGTACAAGGCACTGCTCACCACCTACCTGCACAAGCGCGGCGCCTGGCAGGTGCTGGACGGCGTCCAGCAGGTCAGTGACCCGGGCCTGCTAGCCGACCGGGGCGGCTACTCGCCCTTCCTGACCGCCGAGCGCAAGCTCGAACTCCTGGAGACCTACGACGTCCTGGAGCGCCTGCGCCTGCTCGGCGAGTGGACCCGGGAGCACCTGGCCGAACTCGACGTCGCCGAGACCATCGACCGCGACGTCGAGGAGGGCGTCGAGAAGCAGCAGCGCGAGTTCCTGCTGCGGCGGCAGATGGAGGCCATCCGCAAGGAGCTCGACGAACTCGACGGCCGCTCCTCCAGCGAGGAGGAGGACTACCGCGTGCGGGTGGAGGGCGCCGACCTGCCCGAGCACGTCCGCAAGGCGGCGCTGGCCGAGGTGGACAAGCTGGAGCGGGCCGGGGACTCCTCGCCCGAGTCCGGGTGGATCCGCACCTGGCTGGACACCGTTCTGGACATGCCCTGGAACGAGCGCACCGAGGACGCCTACGACATCGCCGGTGCCCGGGAGGTCCTGGACGCCGACCACACCGGGCTGGACGACGTCAAGGAGCGGATCACGGAGTACCTGGCGGTCCGCAAGCGGCGCGCCGACCAGGGGCTGGGCGTGATCGGCGGGCGCCGCAGCGGTGCGGTGCTCGCCCTGGTCGGACCGCCCGGGGTCGGCAAGACCTCGCTGGGGGAGTCGGTGGCCCGCGCCATGGGCCGCGGCTTCACCCGGGTCGCGCTCGGCGGCGTCCGCGACGAGGCGGAGATCCGCGGCCACCGGCGCACCTACGTGGGCGCCCTGCCCGGCCGTATCGTCCGGGCGATCAAGGAGTCGGGCTCGATGAACCCGGTCGTCCTCCTCGACGAGATCGACAAGGTGGGCTCCGACTTCCGGGGCGACCCGACGGCGGCGCTGCTGGAGGTGCTCGACCCCGCCCAGAACCACACGTTCCGCGACCACTACCTGGAGGTCGACCTCGACCTGTCCGACGTGGTGTTCCTGGCCACGGCCAACGCCCTGGACACGATCCCCGGGCCGCTGCTGGACCGGATGGAACTGGTGGAGCTGGACGGCTACACCGAGGACGAGAAGGTCGCGATCGCCCGTGACCACCTCCTGCGCAGGCAGGTCGAGCGGGCCGGGCTGGTCACGTCCGAGGGCGAGCCGGAGGTGGAGGTCACCGACGAGGCCCTGCGCACGCTCGCCGCGGAGTACACGCGCGAGGCCGGGGTGCGCGGCCTGGAACGGACGATCGCCCGCATCCTGCGCAAGATCGCCTCGGCCGCGGCCCTGGGCGAGGCGACGCCGCCGGTGCGGGTGGACACCGGTGACCTGAGCGGCTACCTGGGGCGGCCCCGGCACACGCCGGAGACGGCGAGCCGGACGTCGGTGCCGGGTGTGGCGACCGGGCTGGCGGTGACCGGGGCCGGCGGCGACGTGCTGTTCGTCGAGGCGTCGCTGGCCGACCCGGAGTCGGGGGCGAGCGGGCTGACGATCACCGGCCAGCTCGGCGACGTCATGCGCGAGTCGGCGCAGATCGCCCTGTCCTACCTGCGGGCCCGGGGCGCCGAACTGGAGCTGCCGGTCGGCGACCTGAAGGAGCGCGGCGTCCACCTGCACGTTCCGGCGGGCGCGGTGCCCAAGGACGGTCCGAGCGCGGGCATCACGATGACGACGGCGCTGGCGTCGCTGCTGTCGGGCCGGGCGGCCCGAGCGGACGTGGCGATGACGGGGGAGGTGTCCCTGACCGGCCGGGTCCTGCCGATCGGCGGCGTGAAGCAGAAGCTGCTGGCGGCGCACCGGGCGGGGGTCACCACGGTGCTCATCCCGGAGCGCAACGAGCCGGACCTGGACGACGTGCCCGAGGAGGTCCTGGGGCAGTTGACGGTGCACCCGGTGAGCGACGTCCGCCAGGTGCTGGAGCTGGCGCTGGAGTCGCCGCGGCACGTGCCCGGCGGGGTCTCCACCGCGGCCTGAGCCGCGCACGGAACCGCCCCGGCGGCCCGAGGAGGGCCGCCGGGGCGGAACCGTGGGAGCGGGCGGGGCATCGGAGTCGTGTACCGCGCGCGAGAGGAACACCTCATGCCCGACCCCGTGGTGGAAGCCGCCCGACGGATCGACTGGTCGTCCCTGCACCACGCCCGCGGCGCGGCCGAGGACGTGCCCGCCCTCCTGGACCGACTGGCCTCGCCCTTCGACGCCGTGGCCGATCCGGCCTACGAGACGATCGCCGCCGCCCTGTACGACCGGGACGAGGGAGCGGTGTACCCGGCCTCCGCCGAGGCGGTGTTCTTCCTCGTGGAGCTGGTGGCCGGTCCGCACAAGGTCCTCGCGGGCGAACTGTTGGATCTGGTGGAGTGGATCGCGAAGGCGTCGAAGGGCGCCCCCGAGGCCCTGGCCGGGGTCCGGGTGGCCATGGCCCTCTGCCGTGAGCGCCTGTACGAGATCTCGATGAGCGAGCCCGGGATGTTCTACTGCGACCATGCCCACGCCCTGCTCAGCGACGTGGCGGACCCGGAGGACCCCGCGACGGTGGTCGGGCCGCTCACCGACCGGCTGCGCGATCACCCCCTGCCCGAGGTGCGTGCCGCCGCCCTGGTGGCGCTGGGCCGGATCGCCCCCGGTGACGGGGCGTGGATCGCCGCCGAGCTGGCCGGGGACCGCCCGTGGCCCGTCCGCGCCGCAGCCGCGCGGACGCTGGCCCACGCGGGGCTTCCGTGGCCCGTGGAGGCCACCCGGATCGTGGTGGACCTGTGCGCGGACCCCGGGCTCCTGGACCCCGACCGCCTTCCGTTCGATCCCTTCGACCAACCCGTGCGAGGGCTCGACGGCCGTGACGAGCAGCTCGGGGTTCTGGACGCGATGCTCGCCCGGGGCGGATCGGCGGCCCGGACGGCGGCGCGCCTGGCCTACGAGGCGTGCTGTGAGCTCCGCTCGGCCCGCTTGCGGCTCGAACCGTGGCTCGTGTCCGCCGCCGGCCACCCGGACGAGCAGGTGCGCGCGACCGCGGCCACCGCGCTGGCGGACCTGGCCGAGGGAGGGCGCCAGGCCGGGCTCGTCGCCGCCGAGGTCGCCGCGCTGTACGGACGGGGCGTGCGGACGCTCCCCGAGCACACGTGTGGCGCCGACGGCGGTGACGTGGACGTCCGGGACCCGTTCTGGAGAGCGGACGGGGACGGGCAGGATGTGTCCGGCCTCGTGGAGGGGATCGGGCGGGCGCTCCGCCACGGACACCGTGTGCGGGCCGCCGCCGCGCGCCGAGCCGGAGACCTCGGGCCCGCGGCCGTGGAGCTGGCGGGCCGGCTGCGCGACTTCGCCCGGGAGGGCCGACTCTCGATTCACCCGGCGACGGCGCTGTACCGGATCACCGGCGAGACCGAGGCGCTGCGCTCCGCGACCGCGATCCACCTCCACTGGTGCCCGGCCGACCTGTGGGTGTTCCAGGCGCTGGAACGGTTGGAGTGGAGGGCCGAGGAGGCCCTCGGCCGTGCCCGGGAGCAGTACGAGGGCGACCGCTCCGTCGTCCACCGTCCCTCCTGGGGCACGGGTGTGCGTGACGACGAACGGGCACGGGCCGTGCTCGGGCAGGTGCTGGCCCGCGCCGCGCGGCACCGCTGACCGCTCAGGCGGCTCCGGTTCGGGCCGGGCAGGCCCGAACCGGAGGGGTCAGGCCTTCGCCGCCGCCTTCCTGGCGGGTTCGAAGATCGAGTTGACCAGGTCCGTGCACCACTTGAGGAGTTCGAGGTCGCGCAGCGGCTTGGCGCCCATGCCCCCGGCCTTGGGGACGGGGACCAGCAGCGTCTTCGTCGCCTCCTTGCGGATCGACTTGGGGTACATCCGGCGCAGCCGCAGCTCCTGCGACTCGCGCAGCTCCACCGGGGCGAACCGGATCTGATTGCCCTGCATGACCACGTCGGAGAGCCCGGCGGACTTGGCCAGCACCCGGAAGCGCGCCACCGCCATGAGGTTGTCGACCGGCTGCGGAGGCGTCCCGTACCGGTCGTTGAGCTCCTCGTAGGCGGCCAGCACGTCCTCCTCGCAGGTGACGCTCGCGATGCGCTTGTAGGCCTGCAGGCGCAGCCGCTCCCCGGGGACGTAGTCGTGCGGGATGTGCGCGTTGATCGGCAGCTCGACCTTGGTCTCGACCTCCTCGGCGGCCTCCGGGTCGCCCTTGAGCTCGGCCACGGCCTCGCCGACCATGCGCACGTACAGGTCGAAGCCCACGCCGGCGATCGTGCCGGACTGCTCGGCGCCCAGGATGTTGCCCGCGCCGCGGATCTCCAGGTCCTTCATCGCCACGTACATGCCCGCGCCCATCTCGGTGTGCTGGGCGACGGTGGCCAGCCGCTCGTAGGCGGTCTCGGTGAGCGGCTTCTCCGGCGGGTAGAGGAAGTACGCGTAGGCGCGGTCGCGGCCGCGGCCCACACGGCCGCGCAGCTGGTGCAGCTGGGAGAGGCCGTAGGTGTCGGCGCGGTCGATGATGAGGGTGTTGGCGTTGGGCACGTCCAGGCCGGACTCGACGATGGTCGTGGAGACCAGGACGTCGAAGTTCTTCTCCCAGAAGTCGACCATGACCCGTTCGAGCTGCTGCTCGTTCATCTGGCCGTGCGCGTAGGCGACCCGGGCCTCGGGGACCAGGCGCTTGATGGTGGCGGCCACCTTGTCGATCGACGCCACCCTGTTGTGCACGAAGAACACCTGTCCCTCGCGCATCAGCTCGCGCCGGATCGCCGCGGTGATCTGCTTGTCCTCGTAGGGCCCCACGAACGTGAGCACCGGGTGGCGCTCCTCGGGCGGGGTGAGGATCGTGGTCATCTCACGGATGCCGGTCAGGCCCATCTCCAGCGTGCGGGGAATGGGCGTGGCGGACATGGCGAGCACGTCGACCTGGGTGCGCAGCCGCTTGAGCGCCTCCTTGTGCTCCACCCCGAAGCGCTGCTCCTCGTCGATGATGATGAGGCCGAGGTCCTTGAAGCGGGTCTCGGCCGACAGCAACCGGTGCGTGCCGATGACGACGTCGATCTCGCCGTTGCGCAGTCCCTCGCGGGTGGTCTCGACCTCGGCGTCGGTCTGGAACCGCGACATCGGCCGGACGGTGACCGGAAAGGACGCGTACCGCTCGGTGAAGGTGGACAGGTGCTGCTGCACCAGGAGCGTGGTGGGGACCAGCAGCGCGACCTGCTTGCCGTCCTGCACGGCCTTGAAGGCGGCGCGCACGGCCACCTCGGTCTTGCCGTAGCCGACGTCGCCGCAGATCAGCCGGTCCATCGGGACCGACCGGGCCATGTCCTTCTTGACCTCGTCGATCGCCGCGAGCTGGTCGGGCGTCTCCACGTAGGGGAAGGCGTCCTCCAGTTCGCGCTGCCACGGGGTGTCGGGGCCGAACGCGTGGCCGGGCGAGGCCTGGCGCGCCGAGTAGAGCCGGATGAGGTCCCCGGCGATCTCGCGGACGACCTTGCGGGCGCGGCTCTTGGCCTTGCTCCACTCGGCGCCGCCCATCTTGGACAGGGTCGGCGCCTCGCCGCCCACGTACCGGGTGACCTCGCCGAGCTGCTCGGTGGGCACGAACAGCCGGTCGCCGGGCTGGCCGCGTTTGGAGGGCGCGTACTCGATGAGCAGGTACTCGCGTGTGGCGCCCTGGATCTGGCGGCTGACCATCTCCAGGTAGCGGCCCACGCCGTGCTGCTCGTGGACGACGTAGTCGCCGGGCTTGAGCTGGAGGGGGTCGACGGTGCCCCGGCGCCGGCTGGGCATCCGGCGCATGTCGCGGGTGGAGGACTTCTGTCCCACCAGGTCCGTCTCGGTGAGCACGACCGTGTGGACCGAGCGCAGCAGGAAGCCGTGGTCGACCAGGCCGGTGGTGACCGTGGCGACCGCGGGCGCGGGCGGCTCGTCGAGGTCGGTGGCCAGGGAGGCGCCCAGCCCCGCGTCGCGGAGCATGGCCACGAGCCGTTCGGCCGGGCCGTGCCCCTGGGTGACCAGCACGACGCTCCAGTTGTCGTGCAGCCAGCTCTTGACGTCGGCCAGGGCGCGTTCGGTATCCCCGCGGTAGGAGTCGGCGGGCACGGCGCCCACCATGACCGCGTCCTCCTCCTCGCCGGCGCGCGCGCCCTCGTCGCCGGGGCTGAAGGGGGTCAGGCCCCACCAGGGCAGTCCCAGGCCGGTGGCCGTGGAGCGCAGTTCGGAGATCGACATGTAGGCGGACTCGCCCAGGTCGATGGGGGCCTCGCCACCGGAGGCGGCGTTGATCCAGGAGGCGTCGAGGAACTCGGCGCTGGTCGCCTCCAGTTCGACGGCGCGGGTGCGAATCCGCTCGGGGTCGCAGCCGACGACGAGCGCGTTCTCCGGCAGGTAGGTGAAGAACGGTTCCATGCGGTCGGCGAGCACCGGCGCGAAGGCCTCCATGCCCTCGACCGAGACGCCGTCGGCGATCTTGTGCAGCACCTCGGCCAGGGACGGGTGCTCCTCGGCCAGCGCGCGGGCCCGCTCGCGGACGGCGTCGGTGAGCAGGAGCTCGCGGCAGGGCGGCGCGAACAGGCCGGAGGCGGCGCTGGTGCTCGGGCCCTCCCCGCCCTCGTCGGGGGAGATGGAGCGCTGGTCGGCGACCTGGAAGTAGCGCATGTCCTCGACGGTGTCGCCCCAGAACTCCAGGCGGAGCGGGTGCTCCTCCGTGGGCGGGAAGACGTCGAGGATGCCGCCGCGCACGGCCATGTCACCGCGCTTCTCGACCAGGTCCACCCGCGCGTAGCCGGTGTTGGTCAGGGCGGAGACCACGTCCTCCAGGGCGATGTCGTCGCCGGGGCGGATACGTACGGGCTCCAGGTCACCGAGCCCGCCCACGAGCGGCTGCAGGACGCTGCGCACGGGGGCGACAACGACCCGCAGCGGGGTGGTGAGGGGGTCGGAGGGGTCGGGGTGGGCCAGGCGGCGCAGGACCGCGAGCCGCTGGCCGACGGTGTCCGAACGGGGGGACAGCCGCTCGTGCGGCAGGGTCTCCCAGGCGGGGAAGAGTGCGACCGAGTCCTGGGGCAGCAGTGATCCCAGGGCGTCGGTGAGGTCGGCGGCCTCCCGCTCGGTGGCGGTGATCGCCAGGACCGGGCGGTGCGCCCCCACCGGGGCGTCGGCGGCCAGCGCCCCCACCATGAAGGGGCGCAGCGCCGCGGGGGCGACGAGGTCGAGGTGGGGATCGCGGCCGCCGCGGGCGGTCTCGATCGCGCTGTGCAGTGCCGGGTCCTTGGCGACGTCGGCGAGAAGTCCAATGAGGCTCATGAGCACCAGAAAGTGGGAGTGGTCCGATTCAGGCGGATGATCGCGGCCTGTCGCGGCCTGCACGATGGAGCGGCGGCTGCGGGAGTGGCCGCCCGGCACCCTTCAGACTATCGATTCCGCCGGGCCCGCGTCGGCAAGGAGTCGGCAAGAAAAGGGCTTCGCGGAGCGGCCTCCGGTGCCGGCGGACGACGGGCGCGGCCGAGCCGAGCGGTTCCGGCCTGGTACAACGTCAGTACAACCGGTTCCGGTCCGGGGGTATTCCGGCCATCGCGGGCGGGCGACCGCGCGTGCGCGGGGCATCCACACGTACGGCACGGAGGGCGGCCCCGCAGGCGGTGGTGGGAGACGGGCGGGTGGGGCTGCGCCGGAGGCGTCGGTTGAGGGTGGTAGCCCCTTCTGCCCTGCGGAGCAGCCCTGGGGCGACGGTGGGAGACGGGCGGGAATACGCTAGGGGCGTTTCCGGGCTCTGTAGAGGAAGGACGTGCGCGGTGAGTGCCAACAGGCGTGGAGGCGGGTCCGAGGGGGCGCGGCCCCGACCGGACGCCCCGGTCTTCGCCCCGGGTCCGGACGGACTGGCCCACCTGGAGCTGATCCTCAACGGCACGTATCCGCTGACCGGGTTCATGACGCGCGAGGAGGCCGCGTCGGTGCGGCGCGAGGGACGCCTCCCTGACGGGCGGGCGTGGCCGGTTCCGGTCACCCTGGACGTTCCGGCGGACCTGGCCGACGCCGAGCGGGTCGTGCTGACCGACCCCGAGGGCGCGCCGCTGGCCGAACTGGCGGTCAGCGAGCGGTGGTCGGAGGAGGGCGTGGGGACCGGTACGGCTCCGCGCCACCACCTGGCCGGTGTCGTGACCCTGCTGCGCCCGCCGACCTACGGTGTGCTGCGCAAGCTGCGCCCGTCCCCGGCCGAGGTGCGCGGCCAGCGCGAGCTCGACCCCTTCACCGACCGGCCGCTGCTGGCCGTGGTCACCGACCGGCCCCTGCACCACCGCGCCCTGAACCAGATCCGGGCCGAGGCCGAGTCGCTGGGCCGGGCCGAGCTTCTGGTGCTGGTCGACACCGGGTTGGAGGACGAGGGGCTGGCCACCGCGGTCCTGGCGGCCGAGCCGCTGCTGCCCGCGCGGACCCGGTTCCTGGTGTGCACGCTGCCGCGGGCCGCGGCGCGCGCGCACGGCGCGGTGGGCGGGCGCTGGAGCCCCTCGGACGTCGCGCTGGCCGCGCACGTGGCCGCCGCCTACGGGGCGAGCCACCTCATGGTCGAGGCGGGGCCCGGTGGCGCTCCGGCGGCGGGAAGCGGCGGGAGCGCGTCGCCGCTGCCGGTCGTGGACCCCAAGCCGTGGGCCTTCGACACCGAGGAGGGCCTGTGGCGGCCCGCCGCCGAGGTGCCCGAGGAGCTGAGTCGCGGCGAGCCGACCGACGCCGATCTGGCCGCCGAGCTGGCGCACGGACGCGAGCTGCCCGCCTGGTTCACGCCGGCGCGGGTGGGGGCCGAGCTGGCGCGGCTGCGCCCGGCCCGTACGCGTCGCGGGCTGACGGTGCTGTTCACGGGCCTGTCGGGGTCAGGCAAGTCCACGATCGCGCGCGGGGTGTGCGACGGCGTGCGCAGGTCGGGGCGGACGGTGACGCTGCTCGACGGCGACGTGGTCCGGCGGATGCTCTCCAGCGGGCTGACGTTCTCCCGTGCCGACCGCGAGCTCAACATCCGCCGGATCGGCTACGTGGCCTCGGAGATCACGCGGCACGGCGGTGTGGCGGTGTGCGCGCCGATCGCGCCGTACGCGTTGGGCCGCGCGGAGGTGCGGGCCATGGTGGAGGAGTTCGGCGACTTCTTCCTCGTGCACGTGGCGACGCCGCTGGAGGTGTGCGAGGCTCGCGACCGCAAGGGCCTGTACGCCAAGGCGCGCGCGGGGGAGATCCCGGAGTTCACGGGCATCTCCGACCCCTACGAGGAGCCGGCCGACGCCGATCTGGTGGTCGACACCGTGGACTCGGATCCGGCCGACTCGGTGGCCCACGTGCTGGCGGCCCTGCGTGAGGGCGGCTGGCTGCCCGACCAGGACCGCTGATCCCGGGGTGCGGGAGGCGGGCCGGCGGCCCGCTCCGCCCCGGCGCGTGCGCACCCACGACCGACCGGAGCAGGAAGCGAGGGCCCGATGACCCCGACCCCACCGTCCGACGAGCGCGACCAGGAGCGGCCGCAGGGCCACAGGATGCTGCGCCTGGTCGAGGTGATGGAGACACTGCGGCGCGAGTGCCCGTGGGACAGCTCGCAGACCCACGAGTCCCTGGCCAAGTACCTCATCCAGGAGGCCTACGAGACGCTGGAGACGATCGAGCAGGGCGACGTCGCGCTGCTGCGCGAGGAGTTGGGCGACGTGCTGCTGCAGGTCGTCTTCCACGCGGCGATCGCCGCCGAGCGGCCGCGGGAGGACCCGGCGCACTTCACCGTGGACGACGTCGCGGACGCCATCATCGACAAGATGACGCGCCGCCACCCGCACGTGTTCGGCGGTGTGGAGGTGTCGGGCACCGACGAGGTGTGGTCGAACTGGGAGGCGATCAAGGCCGCGGAGCGCTCGGCCAAGGCGCGGCGCGAGGGCGGGGACGGTGCGACCTCGGTCCTGGACGGTGTGCCCTTCGCCCAGCCCGCGGTGCTGCTCGCCTACGAGCTGCAGAAGCGGGCGGTGCGCAACGGCGTGCCCGCCGACCTGGTGGGCGATGACGGCGGCGAGGGCGGCGAGCTGTTCGCCGCGGTGGCCGCGGAGCGCGACCAGGGCCGGGACGCCGAGACCGACCTGCGGTCGGCGGCGCGTCGGTTCGACGCCCGGGTGCGCACGGCCGAGGACGCCGCGCGGGCGGAGGGGCACGAGCCGCGGGAGCTGTCCGAGGAGCAGTGGCGCGCCTACTGGGCGGAGGCACGGCGGTGACCTCACCTCCCGCCAAGGTCTCCCATGGTGACTTGACCCACATGTGACCACTGCATCACAGTGCTCCGTGTCGCGGGCCGGCCGAGCCCGGCGTCCACGTCCCCTCCGGGCGACGGCCCCCGCGGGAGGAGCCCCAGGCGTCGTCTCGGAAACTCCCTCGCGTCGTTCAGCACCCGGTGGGTGCCCGACGCCTGCCTGGGTCGCGGCCCGG